>NZ_LNYT01000001.1 GCF_001468125.1 Legionella rubrilucens
CCTGCCGTGGTTGAACCATCGCTTCCGGTACTCACGCCGCTGCCTGCCGTGGTTGAACCATCGCTTCCGGTACTCACGCCGCTGCCCGCCGTGGTTGAACCATCGCCTCCGGTACCGGTGCTGGCTCCACCATCAGCCGGGGTCGAGCCATCATTCCCACTGCCATTATTAATTCCACCGCCGGGAGCCGAACCATTGTCACCACTCCCATTGTTGCCTCCATTTCCCGGACCAGAACCATTGTCGTCATTTCCACCGCTGCCAGAGTTATCATCGCCATTGCCATGGCCATTGTTAGAGGAGGTCACATTAATCAGGATTGTTCCCTGTGCTTCAGCATGACCATCCGTCAATGTGTAGGTCAATGTCGTTTGTCCGCTAAACGAGGGAGTTGGGATGTACTTTACTCCCGTAATCACACCCGTCGCGTCCCGCAATATTTCTAGAGTGCCATTACCCCCTGTTATATCGGTAATTGATAAGCTATCGCCATCAGCATCCGTGTCATTTGTGAGGAGGTCTTCAGTCGCAAGAACAAGTTCTCCATTGGTTGAAAACCCATCGTCAACAGCAATGGGATCATCATTAACTGAGTTGACATGAAGGGTTACTGTAGCAACGCTCCTGCCTCCCAGGCCATTGGCAATGGTGTATTTGAATGTATCCATGCCATGGTAGTTATTCACAGGCACATAGGTAATAACACCATTGGTAAAACTTAAATTGCCCGGACCCGTGTAATCAATACTCAGAATAGTATTACCCCCTTTGTCATTCGCCAACAATTGCGCTGCCGGAATGACAAACGGTGTATCCTCCTGGGTGTTGATGACGTCATTGATGGCGATGTTGGGAGAAACTGGCACACCTTTTATTTTTATCACCAGTTTTTCAATCCCTTTGATAGTTAAATTCCATCCTGGGACATACCCTCCAAAAGAGAATTGAGTTCCAGCGGGTAAGGCTTTGCTGGTTAAGGCATTGAGCGCAGTTTGGACATCGGCACGTGCCAGAAAACTTTGAGAAACTTCGAGAATGAGCGTGTCAATACCCCGACCGCCATCATAGATATCGTACTTGCCTTGATCATGAGCCACATCATGAATAATAGTATCGTTACCCGATCCAGCATAGACACGGTCGGATCCCGCACCGCCTCTGAGTGTATCTTTGCCAGAACCACCGAACAGACTGTCGTTTCCCGCACCACCATTCAGGGTATTTGTACCAAAAAAACAAAACAGAAAATCATTTCCTGCGCCACCATTTAACACATTGACAGCTTTGCTGCCAATCTTGATAGCCATGATGAGGACCTCTACAACCAGCCTCCATGCTAAACAGGATATTTAAATTATAGACAGCATCAAGCAATCCGCAACCAAAACGTATACCTGGCTTGCAACCAGCGGCAGTATGCTTCATGCAATGACGAGATCAATGGTTATTTGAGGATACAAAGAGTGTTTATCCATGCAGATGAGCATACCGTGGTATGCGCAAGAAATTGCAGCTATTCTTCCGCTGCAACACGAAATTGTTTTTCGATTAAGTTTGTTCTGTTATTAGTAATCTCACCGCTTAAGTTACCAAATTTGCCTTGTACCTGAGTGAGCATCCAAACCAAAAGAGAGTCCAGATCATTTCCAGAATGCCTGTTTATTTCAGAGTCATCAAAGTATATTTTTGCAGTATAAGCCGACATATTATTCCCCAATTGATTGTAAAGAACGCCGCATGAATCATGCGGCCACTGAAGAAGGTATAATGTGATTACAGTCTTTTGTAGGAAGGAGTAAAAGAAATGTTTATACTCTTTAATTATAGTACATTGAGATCTCAGCCTTTACGCTAAATCAATGACCTTAAATCCTTCGCATGGCCAAAGCCAGAAAAATATAAGACCAACCATTAATTAACATTTCAATCGCAATAAATAAACCAATCACCCAGAAACCGCTCATTGGCCATTGCACCAGAATCAGAATTCCAAGGATTAAGGCAGCAATCCCTGCCAATAACAGCCAATACCATCCTGTCGACTCTCTAATGGAAAAGGCCATAATACAACGGGCTATACCAATGATGATAAGCAGCCAGGCAATCATTGCCGTAATCATGACTGAGGCAAGGACGGGATCATAAATCATCAGGCCGCCGGCAAAAATATAAAAGAGTGCAATCAGAAAGTGCCATATGAATGCTTTCCAGCCGCGGCATTTGAAGGAATCGACCACCTGAATGACGCCACCGATAATCAATAAAATACCGATAAGCAGCACACTGGCCAAGGTGAGACCGACAACCATTCCAAGGCCAATGACCCCAAGCAGTACAAATAAAATACCCAACGCAAGTAACCAACCCCAATTACGGTGAAGTTCCTGACGAACGTCTGCAGACAGATTATCTTGATTTGTCATGATATATCCCTATTAATGTGACAATTAACTATAACCTAAAACCGGAGGGATGTTTAGCGTTGCATCATACCAATTTTAATATCACAATGGGGGTTAATCGTTTTGATTTTGCCAGGTAATCCCTCGTTAAAATCTAGATTATCAATTAACCTTCATGTACAATTAATTTTGCTTTCGAGGAGATCGAAAGTAATTGGATAATGATTTAACTAAAATAAGGAAGTTACGATGAATGTCATTGATACACAAGCGACTACTCAAAGTGTTAAACAAGAGCAAGGCTTGCAGGATTTGGTTTACAATTTAGTCTCACGTTTTCTTGCAGAAAATAAAAGCAAAAACATTGATGATCTTTATGACATGATTCTCTCTGAAGTGGAACCCCCTCTTTTACAAGCTGTCATGGAGAAACGCCGTGGCAATCAGCTGCAAGCCGCCAAAATGCTGGGCATCAGTCGTGGCACAATCAGAAAAAAATTACAGCGTTATTTTGGTACAAAATATTTTCGCTTAACAGACGAATAAAAAATAATACAAAAAGAAAAGGCTCGTATAACGAGCCTTTTTTATTGATTCTACTTCGGAGCCAGCTTGGGGCCGGCTCACGCCAGTTGTTTAGGCCATAACCAATAATTTGTTTACACGGCTTACGAAATCGGCCGGATTATCCAGTTGTCCGCCTTCAGCAAGAACGGCTTGTTCGAAAAGCACAATAACCCATTCTGCGAATTGCTCATCATCATTGAGGTTGTGCAGGCGTTTAACCAGCGCGTGCTCAGGGTTAATTTCGAAAATCGGCTTGGTTGTGGGCACCTGCTGACCTGCAGCCTGAAGTATTCGCTGCATTTCCAATCCCATGTCCTGCTCATCCGCCACAACACAGGCTGGTGAATCCGTAAGACGATGAGTCAGGGCAACGTCTTTAACCCGTTCACCCAAAACCTCTTTGATGTGCTTGAGCATCGGCGCTAATGACTCTTCTTTTTCTTTGACTTCCGGGGCTTCTTCTTTATCAAGATCAATTTTACCCTTGCTGATGGATTGCAGTTTTTTGCCCTCAAACTCGCTTAAATAGCCAACCAGCCACTCATCAATGCGATCGCTCAACAGCAGCACTTCAATGCCCTTTTTCTTGAAAATTTCAAGGTGCGGGCTATGTTTGGCCGCATTGTAACTTGAGGCAGTAATGTAATAGATTTTATCCTGCCCTTCCTTCATGCGTGATACATAATCCGTTAAGGTAACATCCTGTTTTTCAGAATCGCTGTGCGTGGATGTAAAGCGCAACAGTTTGGCAATGGTTTCACGATTGGCAAAATCTTCCACCGGCCCTTCTTTCATCACCAGCCCAAATTCATTCCAGAATTTCTGATAGGCTTCCGGATCCTGTGTACTCAATTTCTCAAGCATGGACAATACGCGCTTGGTAGAGGCCGATTTAATGGCTTCCACCTGTTTATTATCCTGCAGAATTTCTCGCGAAACGTTCAATGGCAAATCACTGGCATCAATAATCCCTTTCACAAATCGCAGGTAACGCGGTAAAAACTGAGCCGCGTCATCGAGAATAAAAACCCGTTTGACGTACAGTTTTAAACCATGTTTCATCTCATGCTGCCAGAGATCAAAGGGGGCATGCGATGGAATGTATAATAGGCTGATGTAATCCTGCTTACCCTCAACATGGTTGTGGGACCAGGTTAATGGGTCCTGATAATCATGAGAAATGTGTTTATATAAGGCTTTATAATCCTCATCGCTGATTTCAGATTTTTGCATAGTCCATAATGCGGTCGCCTTGTTCACTGTTTCAAATTCACTGCTTTCCTTACCCTCTTCATCCGCCATCTTCTTCATTAAAATGGGCCAGCAAATGTGATCAGAGTATTTACTGAGGATGCTTCGAATCCGCCAGTCACTCAGGAATTCGTTTTCTTCGTCTTTAAGATGAAGTGTAATTTCAGTGCCGCGTTCATTGCGTTTTTCCTGCGCGATAGTAAACTCCCCATCGCCTTTTGACTCCCAAACAATTCCTTCCTCAGGAGTTAAGCCAGCACGGCGGCTCTTGACAGTCACTTTATCCGCCACAATAAAGGCAGAATAAAACCCAACACCAAACTGACCAATTAAGTGTGAATCCTTGGCGTTATCACCGGTCATGTGGCTTAAAAATTCTTTAGTCCCTGATTTGGCAATGGTCCCGAGATTCTCAACAGCCTCATTCCAGCTCATGCCGATGCCATTGTCTTTAATAGTGATGGTTTTTAATTTTTCGTTGTGTTCAACAGTAATGCGTAAATCCGAATCATTTTCATAGAGAGAGGAATTGGACAAGGCAAGGAAACGAAGTTTATCGAGCGCATCCGAACTGTTGGAAATCAGTTCCCTTAAGAAAATTTCTTTGTTGCTATAGAGCGAATGCACAACCAAATGCAGCATTTGTTTGACTTCGGTTTGAAATCCCATTGTTTGTTGCTTTTGCGCCATCTTTGTCAATCTCCACTGATTCGTAACTGAGTCCACTAAAAAAACGATTGACCTGTCTCACAAGCCAATCGCGAATAAGCTCTATATAGGGATGAAACACCCTTTTTCAAGGGTTAGTTGGCGGTATTTTTAGGTTTGGTTTGAGGCACCATGCCCACTCTGGGCCGATGCATGAAAATGGTGATCATTTCACTGGTGCTTAACACATTTCCTTCCTCATCGACGGCCTGTACCGCGATAGTATGGGAACCTCGCTTCACATCATTCAAGGCAAAGACCGTGGTCGCCTGGGGCTCGCCCAAAGGCTCACCATCATAGAGAATCTGTAATTTATCGCCTGACTTTAACTCCGGAGAAATTTCAACAATCACCGGAACATAACCCTGACTGTTACGGATTGTCGCCTCATCAATCGGTTGAGCAATACGAAGAACCTTGTACCCTCTTTCAGCATCGCTCCCCTGCGTTTTGGCAGGAGGGGGTGCGCTGTTGTTTTGTGCCGGCGGAGTAAAGGTCTGCGATGCAGGCAAATTAATTTGTTCAGAACCCTGATGGGGTTGATCACTGAAATGGACATTACCTTCACTGTCTGTCCATTTGTAAATCTCGGCATGTAAAGCCCCCACAGCTAAGAACATGCAAATTAAATAGCCGAATGTACGCATCGCCTTTCCTTTTTCATTTCCTTATAAACTGTAATAAAGCTCAAATTCAAACGGATGAACCAGGCTCCTTACCTGAGAAATTTCAGCTTCCCGCAATTGAATGTAGCTATTGATAAAATCACGACTGAACACATCCCCCTGCAGCAGAAACTCGTGATCCTGGCGCAGGTAGTCAACGGCTTGCTCTAATGAACCACAGACGGTAGGAATATCCACCAGCTCTTCGGGCGGTAAATCATACAGATCTTTGTCCATGGGTTGACCAGGGTGAATTTTTTTCTGTATACCATCAATGCCGGCCATGACCATTGCCGAGAAAGCCAGGTACGGGTTGGCTGTCGGATCGGGGAAGCGGACTTCGATACGGCGTCCCTTGGGATTATTCACATGGGGGATACGGATGGCCGCCGAGCGGTTACGGGCGGAGTAAGCCAGCAGTACGGGCGCCTCAAAACCGGGAACCAGACGCTTGTAGCTGTTGGTTGATGGGTTAGTGAATGCATTCAAGGCGCGGGCATGTTTAATAATACCCCCAATAAAAAACAACGCCGTTTCAGATAAACCCGCGTATTGCTCACCCGCAAAAAGGTTAACACCGTCTTTGGCGAGGGACATGTGACAGTGCATGCCGCTGCCGTTATCACCCACTAAAGGCTTGGGCATAAAGGTGGCAGTCTTGCCGTAATTGTGTGCCACATTATGAATGACGTATTTTAAAACCTGCAATTGATCGGCTTTTCGAGTAACCGTGTCAAACTTCGTCGCCACTTCACATTGGTTACCGGTCGCGACTTCATGATGATGCGCTTCAACCGCAATGCCCAAGGCTTCAAGCGTTAAGCAGATGGCTGAGCGGATATCCTGGGAGGAATCCACCGGAGGTACCGGGAAATACCCCCCTTTGATGCTTGGACGATGACCGATGTTGCCGCCTTCAAACACCTTGCCGGAATTCCATTGGGCTTCAGAAGAGTCAATTTTATAGAATGAACCGCTCATGGAGGTTTCCCAGCGGACATCATCAAAAAGGAAAAATTCAGGCTCAGGCCCGATGTAAGCGACATCCGCAATACGGGTCGAGATTAAATATTTTTCAGCCCGCATCGCCAACGAGCGCGGATCGCGGTCATATCCCAACATGGTTTGTGGATCAACCACATTGCAACGGACGATAAGGGTGCTGTCTTGATAAAATGGGTCAGGAAGAATGGTGTCCAAATCAGGCATCAGAGCCAAATCAGATTGATGTATTTTTTGCCAACCCTTGATGGAGGAACCATCAAACATTTTGCCATTCTCAATGAAATCCTCATCAATGGCCGATACTGGAAGCGTAATGTGTTGTTCTTTGCCTCGCGTGTCCGTGAAACGAAGGTCAATAAATTTAGCATCATGTTCTTTTATTGCCTTTAAAATCAAATTATCGCCCATTATTTTCTCCAGGATTGACTTCAAGCCAAAAGTGTACCGCAGTGACAGATTAAACCCAATAGATTAAACTGTTTTGACGTATTCTTTTGTGGTGATCATGGGCGCTTATCAATATCAGGCTTTAACCAAATCCGGAGGGACCAATAAAGGCATCATTGAGGCCGATTCGGAGCGTCATGCTCGGCAACTGCTGCGCGATCAGGGCCTTATTCCGGTGCAAATCCAGACGCAGGCCAGGCAGAAACAAACCCGTCATTCAGCCAAAATTTCTGCTCAGGATTTGTCCCTGTTTACCCGCCAGCTAGCCACCCTTCTCGCAGCGGGTATTCCTGTTGAAGAGTCTTTGCGCGGCGTCAGCGAACAAACGGAAAAAGATAAAGTCAGAGCCTTAATCATTGGGGTACGCTCCAAAGTGCTCGAAGGCTACGGCCTGGCTCAATCCATGAATGAATTTCCCCAGGCGTTTCCTGAATTATACCGTGCCACAGTGGCTGCCGGCGAGCAGACTGGCCGTCTTGACATTGTGCTTGAGAAGCTCGCAGATTACACCGAAAACCAGCAGGGTACCCGCCAAAAAGTCCAGCAGGCCCTCATATATCCGACACTCATGATCCTGGTTTCCGCCGCGATCATCAGTTTTCTACTTGCCTTTGTCGTACCCAAAATCATTGAGGTGTTTACTTCAAGCGGTCAATCGCTGCCCGCCATGACGAAAGTCTTAATCAACATGAGCGATTTTATCAAAGCTTATGGTCTCCTTGTCGCCGGCACCATAATACTCGCTTTTATCGGGTTTCGAAGAAGCCTTAAAAACTTGAAAATCCGCATGGTCTGGCATCAGCTTTTACTTAAGCTTCCAGTCAGTTCTTACCTGGTTCGTTCAGTGAATGTGGCACGCTATATCCACACCTTTGGAATTCTTTTCGCAGCCGGGGTCAGTGTACTTGAAACCATGCGCGTCTCTGCGAGCCTCCTGACCAATCTAGTCATGCGTAACGCTTTTGATGCAGCCACCACCCGCGTCCGCGAAGGCACCGCCATCCATCAAGCCTTAAAGGACACTCATTTCTTAAGTCCCATGGCGACTCACTTAATTGCCAGCGGCGAAAAAAGCGGCCAGATCGCCACCATGATGGAGCGCGCAGCCCAGCATCTGGATAATGAAGTGCAACGTCTGATCGACACGGCCCTGACGCTGCTTGAACCTCTGGTTATCCTGCTGATGGGCGCTGTGGTATTATTTATAGTATTGGCAACGTTGTTGCCCATTTTTTCAATGGAACAATTGGTTGCCTGATTTTTTCTTTGGCTTGAGGAGTTGATTAATGCGTAATCAGAAAGGTTTTTCTCTGATAGAAATTATGGTAGTCGTCGTCATCCTGGGTATCCTTGCTTCAATTATCGTGCCTAAAATTATCAGCCGACCGGATGAAGCCCGGGTGGTTAAAGCCAAGCAGGATGTGTTGGCCATACAAAATGCACTGGACCTCTATAAACTGGATAACGGCGTATACCCAACGACCGATCAAGGCCTGCAGGCACTGGTTGAGAAACCCACCAGCAACCCGGCGCCCCGCGATTGGAAACAATATTTGAAATCCGTGCCCAAAGATCCCTGGGGTCGTGAATACCTCTATTTAAATCCCGGTGAACACGGGGATGTGGATGTCTTTACCCTGGGCGCTGAAGGTCAACCGGGCGGAACCGGCATCAATGCGGAAATAGGTAACTGGGATGCGCAGTAAACGCGGGTTTACGCTCATTGAAATCCTGGTTGTCATTGTCATTACCGGCATTATCTTAAGCGTGACACTGCTCGCCTTTGGTGATTTCGGCGCGGGCCGCAAAGCGGTTGTCAGCGCCGAGCATTTCGCGTCCTACGTGAAACTTGTCCAGCATCGCGCCATTCTTGAGGTTAATACCTTAGGCATTAATATAAATCGCAATGGCTATGAGACGTTTCGTTTTGAACAGGGCCTTCGCTGGCAGCCGATGCCCAAAAACAGCCTTTTCCACTGGCAGCCCTTCCCCAAGCATGTCATTGTGAGTCTGAAAGCAGCCATTCGTAACCGGGATAATCGCCCTGACATTGTCATTAACCCCTCAGGCGACATGTCACCTTTCGAGCTCGTGTTTGGTACGGCTGAAACACCGAGACTGGCGGTACTGACCGGTGAACACAATGGCGAACTTCAATTGACAAACAGCGACTCATGATGAACAAAACAATCAACAGAGGATTTACTTTAGTCGAAGTGCTGCTGGCACTCGCGGTTGTCGCCATTGCCCTGACGGCACTGCTTAAAGCGACCTCTCAGGATGTCGCCAATACGCAGCGCATTAAAGAAAAAACCATAAGCCACTGGATTGCCATGCATGGCATTGCCATGGTCCAGTTGGGACTTTTAACGGTACCGCCCAACCAGGAAATAACGCAGGTCACGAGCCTTCTTGGGCAGCGTTGGTATTGGCGGGTTAAACTTTCCCCAACCACTCTCGGTAAAGCCGTCCAGCAAATGACCGTCAGCGTCAGTAAAAACCAGGCGGGGCCGTTTACCGATCCCCTTCTCGCCTTTAAGTACCAGCCATGAAAAAAAACGCAGCTTTCACTCTGCTTGAAATTCTCATCGCGCTGACGGTGTTCGCTATTCTTGCTACCATCACGTCGTCAGCAATGTATTATGCCTTCAATACCCGTTCGCGTGTTACGGTCCAGGCCGAGCGCCTGATGACGCTGCAGCTCGCCTTGACCTTAATTGAACGGGATATTCAACAAGTTGCTAACCGTGCCGTACATGACAGTGAGGTACGGCTGCTTCCGGCGTTCATTGGGCGCAATAACTACATGGAGTTGACACGAGGAGGGTTAACCAACCCGAACAGCAGCGATAAACGCAGCACCCTTAAACGCATTGCCCTGCTTTGCGACAAACAGCAATTGATTCGCCGAAGCTGGCCGGTTCTGGATACCCTGAAACGGAAAGAGTATGATGACAAAGTCTTATTGCAACAGGTGGTGGGATGTCAATTGGCCTATCTGAATGATCAACTCCAGGTTTTACCCGAATGGCGGGCGAATGCCATGCCGGCCGGGCGTAAGACGTCATCACTGCCTAAAGCCGTGCAATTGACCCTGACTTTATCCGACTGGGGAAAGGCCAGTTTTTTGTTCATTTTACCCGAGGGGCTTTATGCTGAGACCTAAGCAAGCCGGCAGCGCGCTGATTTCAGCTCTTTTTATTATGACCCTGGTGGCGATTGCTGCAACCGCCATGAGTACTCGCCTGCAGCTGGATATTTACCGAACACGGTTAACTTTACTTTCCGATCAACTTTATCTAGCCTCCCAATCCGTCACATTCTGGGCCATGAGCGAACTTCGGGATAGTAAAAACACCTTTACGCGAAACACTGCGGCTGGTGCGTTACGCGCTTTCCCGGACAAACAGAAGGCGATTTACCCCCCCTTTACCGTCACCGGTGAGCTTTATGATTTGCAAAGCCGCTTTAATCTGAATAATTTAAGCAGTAAAAATTATTCTCTCCTGTTTTTAAAACTGCTGGAAAAGCCCGATTTAAAATTGAGCGCCGGGCAGCGAAAACAATTGCTGGATGCGACCATGCAATGGATAACGGATTACAAACCTGGGCGCGGTAACGACGAATACCTCGCCTATTACACCCGGCAAAAACCAGCTTACCTCCCAGGTTATCAACCCTTTGAAAGTCCCAGTGAATTTCGTCTGGTGCGCGGCGTAAGCGCCAACCTGTATCAGGGGTTGGCTGATTTCATCTCGGCGTTGCCTGAACCTGTGCCGATTAATCTCAATACCGCCCCGCAATTGCTGCTTAAAGGGTTGGGTAACGGGCTGACTAACGCACAGGTTCAACAATTGCTGGACGCACGCGGCGAAACGGGCATAAAAAACATGAATAAAATAGGGCCTTTGCTGCAAAAATTAGGCATACGCAGTGAACATGTCACGCTGGAAAGTCAATACTTCATGAGTGTTGCCCGGGTAACCCATGAGGATTTAAGTCTCATCAATTATGCTATTTTAAAGCGAAGCAGAAACAATCAGGGGAAAATAACCGTGTCGTTAATTAAAGAGAGTTTGAACACGCTATAGGGTTACTTCACACCCCTGGCAGGAATGCCTCTCCTCTAACGGCTGGCGATCACGTTATAAGTTTTAATGTTTTTCATAACCCCATTATCCCAACCGTCCTGAATGAGTTGAGGCGCATTCTGTTGAATGGTAGTCACCGCAACCCCGGAGAAATGCGCATTGAATGCATCCATGTCAGAAAAAGCAGCAAACAAGGAATAGCTGCCATCTTCGTTTTTTAAAGCAACCCAAAAAAGAGTGTTGGGTTCGACACGATTGACTAACGCAACCACTTTCTGCAACAGCGTGTCCACTTCTTTCTCTTTGCCAGGAATGGCTTTGAACGTGAGGTAACTGGCCAATTGTGCTTGCTCCAGGCGATCCCTTTGATCGTTGTTGCTGACTAAAATGGTTGAATTCTGAATGTGGTTAATCACGCCGTTTTCCCAGCCGCCTTCAATCAGCCGATCGGAGTTCTGCTTGAGTGCGGTAATAACCTGTCCATTCAAATGTGCTGCCCGTCCTGTCGTGTCAGTGAATGCGTTAAACAGGGCGAATTGATTTCCTTCACGCGTCAGGGCAAACCAGACTTCTGTATTCGGTTCGGTACTTTTCACCCGTTGCGCCCCGGCTTTAAGCAGCAGCGTCAGATTTTTTTCCTGGGCCCCACGGCTCTCAAAACGGATGTAGGTCGCCTCACTCAGATTTTTTTGTGGCAGCGCGGTCTCCTCTGCCCAAACGCCATGACTTAACATCACACTGCAAAAAACGGCAATCCATGATTTCATTTTTGACTTGTTCCCTGTTGGTAAAAGCACTCCCTCTATTCTAATGCCAATGTCATCAATAAAAGAAGAATAAGGCCTGATTTTCGCGCTTTTATTTAGCCCATTCTTTGAAAAACCAGTCGTGACCTCTCTGGCAAGGCATGGGGGGATTGTCAGCCTGTTTATCATTCCTTACCCTGGACAAGGCAAACTTTAATCTTCAGGCAAATCGTGATTAAATTGATGCAAACCTTCTAACTGAATAAGTATGAAACAAAAACGAATCCTGGGATTACCGGCCGCTACCTCTCTCGTAATCGGTAACATGGTTGGTTCAGGTATTTTCTTATTACCCGCGGCCATGGCAGCCATTGGCAGCATCGGTCTCTTCGGTTGGATTATCACGGCGTGGGGTTCCATTTTACTGGCCATTATTTTCGGTAAGCTGAGCCAGCGTCTGCCGCTGGTCGGTGGACTTTATGCCTACTGCCGGCATGAACTGGGGGATTTTGCCGGGTATCAGGTCAGTATATCCTATCTGCTCGGCAATATTATTGGCGATGCCGCCACCGTGGTTGCTTTGCTGGCTTATCTGACCGTTTTCTGGCCCGATCTGACCACCAATCATACACTGGCCTTCTTCGTTGGCACCGCCATTATCTGGCTGGTCGCGCTCATTAATATTATCGGCGTTAAGGAAGTTAAAATAGTACAGATGGCAACCACCATCATTAAATTAATTCCTATTCTCCTTGTCTCACTGGTCGGTCTATTCCATATCAAAGCTGAAAATCTCGCCTTTTTTAATGTATCAGGACAATCCAATCTGGCGGCCCTGGCCAATGCCGCGATGTTAACTTTTTTCGCATTCGGCGGTTTGGAATCGGCCACAGTACCGGCAGAAAATGTAAAAAATCCGGAGGTAACCATTTACAGGGCCACCGTACTTGGCACCGCAATCACCGCGTTGATTTATGTATTGAGTACGGTGGCTATTATGGGGATGTTTTCACCGGCATCCCTGGCTAACAATCCCGCTCCGTTTGCTGCGGCAGGACGTCTTATTTTTGGCGATTTGACCAACTGGATTTTTGCCATGGCGGCCATCATCGCCTGCCTTTGCACGATCATTGGCTTTCTCTTTATCACCAGCCAGGCCGCGATGGCGACTGCCCGGGATGGCCTTTTGCCTTCGTTTTTAACCCGATTATCCCGGTTTAACACACCCCACTGGGCTATCTGTCTTTCTGCTTTAATCATGACGTTGTTATTAGGAATGAATTACTCAAGCATGCTGACTGCCCAATTCACCCTGCTGGTGACATTATCGAATTTGTGCATTCTGGTTCCTTATCTATATACAACCGTAGCGGCTATGATTGCGTTTAGACAATTCAAAACGACTACCCACCGCCACCGTGCTATCAGTTTAATTGTCATTAGTGTGCTGGCCTGTATTTATGTGCTGTTTGCTCTCTTAGGCTCAGGACAGGAAGTCATTTTTTACGGTATAGCCTTGTTGTTCTGCCTGACACCCTTCTACGCCTTAATGGCCATACACCGCAACAATCGCATTAACAAGAAACAACATGATTAATTATTGACCAAGCGCTTGCTTTTGGTGTAAACTGGAGGACTAATTGATTACCTCTTAGCAAGACTATGACTTACCCCTTAATTCGCAAAGCCACTCCTCACGATTACGAAGCCATTTGGTCGATTTGGATGCAGGATCATGTTATCCAATGGATGTCGTTTACAAAACAGGGCAAGGAAGAATTTAAGGCCCATTACGAACGGATGTCGCAAGCCAGCGACATTTATGTTCTGGTGGATACCGTCGAAGGCAAAGAAAAAGTAATGGCCGTAAGACGCATTAAATTCGGCCAGGGTCCTCATCGTCATACAGCCGAATACTGCTCCATGGGCGTTGATAAAGACTCACAGGGCAAAGGGTACGCCAAACTTTTTTATGCTGAATTCTTAAACATTGTCAAGGAAAAAGGCTGTATTAAACGCATTCAGCTAACTCAAAGCGGCGGCAATTTCAATGCCTTCCATCTGGCGGATAAAACCTTTTCTCAGGAAGCGATTTTCCCGGACTGGCTCGCGCGGAAGAGTAATGGCGGGCATTTCTACTTAATCGAGCGCTACGTTTATCAACTCATCGATGAAAATCTGGCAAAACAGGCCCCAGGAATACCCAGCTTGCAATTTGACGAGCAGCCCCCGCTTTTGCAGGGCAAGGACCTGTACCCGGTGAGCATTCAACGAAACCAGAATCAATTCACTGCCTGTGTTGACAATGCACCTGTTCTGACAGTCGATTTTGATCCGGATGACTCCGTCATTCGGCACATTGGCTTTTTAAGCATTCAGTTACCCACATCGAACGATGAAGCAGCTGCAGCCGCTGCTTTACGCTCCATCCTCGCCGCACTCCTTCAGGAAGGACGGGTCAAAAAGCTGGAATTATTCACCGAGTCGCCTGCCGTTGCCAAATTATGCCAGGCCGCCGGCTTTTATGTTCGCGGGGAAAAAATAGCGTCTTATTTTGACGAGCAGAGCCAAACCTACAAAAATGAATTGGGTCTTGAGTACAGTTTTATGAGGATTGACGACGCCCGAGATTTAATCGTTGCCAGAATCGCTGATCCGGTCAAACGAAATGACATCGATAAAATGCTCCTCGGCTGCCAATCCCTCATTCAGGAGTTAGCCAAGAAAGAAGGCTATGACGCATTGGGTGTTTGCTACCTGGAAAACATGGTTTATCAGGCGGTCCGCGATGGCCTGGAAGCTCAGAAGTTGATTTCCCTGACTGACAGACGCTGGCTTCCTTTGGTCAGTAAAATGCCAGTTGCATTTAAAGAGGAACTGTTTGCCCTGGTCAAGGCCATGCAACCGTCCTCTCTCACGTTTTTTCAACCCGCTCCGGTGATTTCGACAACCGTAACCGCAACGGCCCCTATTAATTCCATGGAATAATGAATCAAGAGCCTGTGATTATTCAGGCTCTTCCCCTTCATACACGGGCTTTTTACTCTTTAATTCACCGTAAATTTTTTCTGCCGATGCTTTTTGTTCTGCGCTTAATTTGGGTTCAAGACGAGCCAATTCTTTAGCCGCCTGCTCATTTTTGTTATTGGCCGCCAATTTTAACCACGCATAGGCTTTGACATCATCCTGATTGACACCCAGACCGGCTAAGTACATGTACCCCAGTTTCCCTTGAGCAAACGAATTACCCTGGTTGGCGGCTTTGCCAAACCAGTAGGCGGCTTGTTGATAATCTTTATCCACGCCCACCCCGGTGAGCAGTAACTGGCCAAGCTCAGCCTGTGCCTGAGGATGACCCTGTTCCGCTGAGGCTTCATACCAGTAAGCGGCTTTTTTCGGATTGGCTTCCACACCCAACCCATTTAAATATTGAAAAGCCAGATAAGCCTGTGCATTGCGGTGCCCCTGATTGGCAGCTCTGGCAAACCAGTAAGTCGCTGCATTCTGATTGGGCGTCACATCGTATTTACCGGTGTAGAGCAAACCCAGGCTGTATTCCCCTTTGGCATCGCCCTGCTGAGCGGCTTTGTCATACCAATACATGGCCTTTTCCACGTCCTTTTTAGTGCCAAGACCCATGAGATACTGGTAAGCAAGGTTCACCTGAGCCTTGGAGTAGCCCTGCTCAGACGATTTTTTAAACCAGATGAACGCATTGCTTTCATCTGCTTTAACCCCATCACCGGTCGCATACATCAGTCCGACATTGCGTTGGGCAATGGAATTTCCCTGCTCGGCAGCCTTCATATACCATTTAAAGGCTTCCGCGTAATCCCGGTTAAAACCTCGCCCGGTATCATACAGATACCCCAGGCTTAACTGCGCCAGCGCATTGTTTTTTTCAGCCGCTTTTCGATACCATTCACCGGCTTTTTGATCATCCTGATTAACACCATAGCCATATTGATACATGCGTCCAAGGAGATACATGGCCTCATCATTTCCCTCTCCCGCTGATTGGACCAAATGAGGATAAGCGGTACTGTAATCACCATTTTCGTAAGCAGAAAAACCAATAATGTCATCAGCAAAGGCGGTGTTGGCGGCGAGAAGGGCTGCAAGAAGGATTTTCCTCATGCGATCTCCAAGTAAAACAGATTCCTATAATTAAGAGTAGATTATGCTTGAGGTAAATCAAATAAGGCAGTTAAAGAAGGTTACCAAGAAAAAACCTGCAGGACGTGTAGTTAACACTCACGTCATGGCATTTTACCCCCAGAAGGTCACAGGCACTTATTGGCAAGTGCCTGTGCAAGGGTATTAAAGCGCTTCAAAAATAGCGGCAGCACCCATGCCGGTACCAATACACATGGTGACCATGCCGTATTTGCCTTTGGTACGCTTAAGACCATGTAACAAGGTCGCTGTACGGATAGCGCCTGTGGCTCCCAGGGGATGCCCTAAAGCAATCGCACCGCCTAAGGGATTGACCTTTTCCCGCGGCAAATCCAGGGTTTTAATCACTGCCAGGGCCTGGGCGGCAAACGCTTCATTCAACTCAATCCAATCGAGTTGATCCAGCGCAATGCCGGCTTTTTGTAAAGCCAGAGGGACGGCATTAATGGGACCAATCCCCATGATTTCAGGCGCCACACCAGCCACGGCATAACTCATCAGACGGCCGATGGGCTTTAAATTGAATTGCTGCACCGCTTTTTCACTGGCCAGCAAAGCAATCCCCGCCCCATCGCTGGTTTGTGAACTGTTTCCGGCTGTCACCGTGCCTTTGACTGCAAATACGGGCTTAAGGCGGGCAATGGCTTCATACGAGGTGTCGGCGCGCGGCCCCTCATCCTGGCGGATGACCCGCTTCTTTTCCTGCACGTTGGAAGAGACTAAATCCACTTTTCTTTCGGTGATTTCAAACGGAACGATTTCCGCATTAAAATCACCGCGCTCCTGAGCGGCGATTGCCCGTTTATGGCTTTCGGCTGCAAATTCGTCCTGCTGTTCACGGGTTATTTCCCAACGCTTCGCCACGTTTTCAGCGGTAATGCCCATACCGTAAGCAATAGCGACCTGTTCATTAGTAAAAATAGCCGGATTCGCCGTGTATTTATTCCCTCCCAAAGGGACCATAGACATGCTTTCCACCCCACCGGCCAGGGCGAGATCCATGGCGCCCTGCTGAATGGAAGCCGCTGCGGTGGCGATACTCTGCACACCAGAAGAACAAAAGCGGTTAATGGTCATCGCCGGCACCGATTGCGGCATACCGGCCAGAAGGGATGCGATGCGTGCCACATTCATCCCCTGTTCAGCTTCGGGCATCGCGCAACCGATAACCACATCCCCCACTGCCTGCCAATCCAGTCCCTCGTGTTTTGTTTTAACCGCGCGAATCACATGGGCTAATAAATCGTCTGGCAACGTATGTTTGAAAACACCTCGTGGCGCTTTACCGACGGGGGTTCTTACTGCGTCAACAATGTAAACATTCGTCATGATGAATTTCCTTGTTTAATTGCGTAAAGGTTTGCCGGTTTCTAACAGATGGGCAATCCTGGCCTGAGTTAACGGTGTGGCGGCGAGCGCTAAAAAGGCCTCTCGTTCTCTGTTCAGCAGCCAGGTTTCATCAACCAGAGTCCCTTCGTCCACATGACCGCCACAAATCACTTCAGCCAGTTTGTCCGCCAGGAAATAATCATGCTGAGAAATAAAACCGCCCTCCAGCCAGTTCACCAATCCCGCTCGCAAACGGGCATGTCCCTCACGGCCAGCGACCTTGATTAACGACTTGAGTGGCGGCTGATAATTCAGGGCCTGCATTTCATTGATTTTGGCCAGGGCAGCATACAACACTTCATTGTGGTGCATGACCCAGTTGTCCTTAGCCTTCAGATAACCGCGTTGTAACGCTTCCGGTGCTGAACCGGCAACAAAAGCGGTCGCAATCTGCTGGAAATAAGGCTGGATAAATAACAGCAAATCCGCATCACCCGCCTGTTTTGCTGCACGCAGAGCCATTTCTTTACACCCACCGCCGGCTGGAATCAGCCCCACGCCCACCTCCACCAGACCAGGATAGGATTCAAACGCAGCAATGACGGCATCACAATGCATCATTAACTCACAGCCCCCACCCAACGCGCGTCCCCTTAGCGCGGCAATGGTCGGAATACTGGAATACTTTAATTGCAGGGCCGTTTGCTGAAATTGATGCACCATTTTATCCAGCGCATCCATGCGGTTGGTCTGGATCAAATTAGCCACACCACGCAAATCAGCACCGGAACTGAAATTATTGACGTCGTTTTGATAAATGATTAAGCCGCGGCACTGTTTTTCTGCTTTGGCAATGGCTTCCTGCAATCCATCCAGAACATCCTGACCAATCGTGTTCGCTTTACTTTTAAATGAAAGCATGGCGACATCGTCTTTCAAATGGGCCATCGTGACGCCATCATTTTCATAAATAATCTGCAATGGCTCCTGCGATTTTTCAAAAATCACCGTGTCCTTAAAATACTGACGTTGGTAAACCGGTAAGGAACTTGGTTTTTTATATTGCCCTGACTGCGGTGAAAACGCGCCCGCTGCTGTATAAAATTGTGTCTCATCATTTAACCACTGCGGTAAAGCAGCCGTACTAAGCGACTGGTGCGAACGAATGCCCTCTTGAATAAAAGACAACATGTCGGCCACACCAGCGCTTTGCCAGGTCTCAAACGGGCCCGATTGCCAGCCAAACCCCCAACGAATGGCTAAATCCACATCACGGGCGGTGTCGGCGATGGCAGCCAGATGATAAGCGCAATAATGGAATAGATCACGGAAACAGGCACTTAAAAATTGGGCCTGTTTATCTTTCGAACCCATTAATGCGCTCAGGCGCTGCCTTGCATCCGGGTTTTTCATGATGGTCTTGACTTCATCGCTGATTTCACCGCCAGCCACGCGATAATGCTTGCTGTCAATATCATACACTTCAATGGTTTTGCCATTTTTACGGTAAATCCCCTGACCGGTTTTCTGTCCGAGATGCCCCTCTTTTATGAGCTGGGTTAACCAATCCGGTAATTTAAAACAGGCATGCCAGGGATCATTGCCTAACTGCTCCTCCATAGTGCGCACAACATGCGCCATGGTGTCGAGACCGACGACGTCCATTGTTCGGAAGGTTGCGGATTTCGGTCGGCCGACCAGCGCGCCAGTCAGCGCATCCACTTCATCAAGACCCATGCCCATCGCCTCGGCATGATGAAGCGTAGCCAGTAAAGAAAACACACCAATCCGGTTGGCAATAAAATTAGGTGTGTCTTTGGCAATGACAACCCCTTTGCCCAATTGGCTGGTCAGCCAGGTTTCGAGCTCATTTAATAATTGCGGGCTGGTTGCCGAAGCGGGAATGAGTTCAGCCAAATGCATGTAACGAGGCGGATTAAAAAAATGAACGCCGCAAAAATGGTGACGGTAATTTTCCGGCAGCACATCAGCCAGGGCATTGATGCTTAAGCCTGACGTATTACTCACAAGAATGGTGTCTTCTTTTAAGAAAGGAGTAATTCGTTTATAGAGATCCGCTTTCCAGTCCATGCGTTCAGCAATGGCTTCGATGATTAGATCACATTCACCCAGATCAGACAGGTTTTCTTCATAATTTTTTGCTTCCAGCAGGGAAGCCGTTTGAGGGGTAGCCAGCGGTGTTGGTTTAAGTTTGGCAAGATTGCCTATGGATTTATCGACAATGCTGTTTTTACTGCCCTCCTGAGGTGCCAGATCAAACAGCAGGGTTTCTATTCCCGCATTGACACAGTGAGCCGCAATTTGCGCTCCCATAACGCCTGCACCCAAAACAGCAATTTTTTTAATGAAAAAATGTCCCTGCATGATTCCTATCCTCATGTGTCGGTTTATGGATTAGCGACGCACCGGCCTTTTCATGCCGGTGCAGTTGACCTGAAAGTCTAAGACAGATTAAACCGTATCCCTTGGGCCAAAGGTAAGTCATCCCCCCAATTAATGGTATTGGTCTGACGACGCATGTAGGCTTTCCAGGAATCGGAACCGGACTCACGGCCGCCGCCGGTTTCTTTCTCGCCGCCAAATGCCCCGCCAATTTCAGCGCCGGATGTCCCAATATTGACATTGGCAATACCGCAATCACTGCCTCTCGTACTTAAAAAGCGTTCAGCATTTTTGAGGTTCTGAGTAAAGATAGCAGAAGAAAGCCCTTGCGGTACACCGTTTTGCAACGCAATGGCTTCCTCCAGGGTTGAGAACGGCATGACATAAAGAATCGGGGCAAAGGTCTCTTCCTGCACAATATCCCAGTTATTTTTGATGTCGGTTACCAGGGTGGGCTGGACAAAATAACCCGTTTTGTTCAACGCCTCACCGCCAAAAACAATCTGGCCTCCGGCCTGCTTGATGCGGGAAATGGCTGATTTGAATTGATTGACCGCTTGCTCATCAATCAGGGGCCCCATGAGGTTTTTGCTGTCCAAGGGATCACCGATAGTAATTTGCTCATAGGCATGCTGAAGACGCTTGACGACATCTTTATAAAGGTTCTGATGAACAAACAGACGTCGTGTTGTGGTACAACGTTGTCCTGCCGTTCCTACCGCACCAAAAACAATACCGGGAATTGCCAGATTGAGGTCAGCTGATTCATCGAGAATAATGGCATTGTTACCACCGAGTTCCAGAATGGTTTTACCTAATCGGCCAGCCACTTTGGCAGCCACTTGTTTGCCTACTGCCGTGGACCCGGTAAATGAAATGAGCGGGATGCGCGCATCATCAACCAGCCGTTCAGTGACCTCATGCGAATCAGGGATGACCAGTGAAAAAATTTCAGGGCAATGGTTAACCTGCAATACTTTATTGCAGATATTCTGTACAGCAATAGCGCACAGAGGCGTTTTAGCTGAAGGCTTCCAGAGGGTGACATTGCCGCAGATGGCCGCAATAAAGGCATTCCATGACCACACCGCCACCGGAAAATTAAATGCCGAAATAACACCGACAATGCCATAGGGATGCCACTGCTCATACATGCGATGATTAGGGCGTTCCGAGTGCATGGTGTTGCCGTAGAGCATACGGGATTGCCCCACGGCAAAATCGGCGATATCAATCATTTCCTGAACTTCGCCATCCCCTTCCTGCTTGGATTTACCCATTTCGAGCGATACCAGGCTTCCCAGCCAGTCTTTGTGCTCGCGCAGCGCCTCGCCCATCTGACGGATAATCTCGCCACGCTTGGGTGCCGGCACCTGACGCCAGGCCAAAGCGGCTTTTTCGGCACGTTCCAGTACTGTTTCATAATCAGCCAGACTGCAGGTTGCCACTTCAGCCAGTTTTTCACCGGTTGCCGGGCAATAGGAGGCCAAACGGCCCGCTTGTATTTCACTGCGCCAACCCTGGCCGCTGAATGCGCCAGGGTTGATGGAGGCAATGCCCAGCTTATTTAATAAATCCATTGCATTCTCCTATGCGTAATAATGGCCAAAACGGTTGGCAAGGACATCCGACAACAGGAAATTCTCCTGGAGGACGAGGCCATGGTATTCGTTTTCCTGACCTAGAACCAAATCAACCACAGCGCAGACACCGGAGGCCGTGCTGACTTGAATGGCAGACCACTCAAGCCCGCAGATCGTCGCGGGATAGACTTTTCTAACGTAACTTTTCTCAGACAGTTCGCCGTGTTTGATGCCTTCAACCGACACATACACAATCACGATATCCTGATATGTTTTGGGGATGGCGCGTTCTAAAATGCGCTTTAAGGTGTCACGGTCCTCATTTAATTTTAGATCATTCATTAACAAACGCATTTTTTCGCAATGACCGGGATAACGCATGGTTTTGTAATTCAATGTCTGGATTTTACCCTCGTACAATTCAGCCAGACTTCCAAGCCCACCGGAGGTATTAAACGCTTCGTATTCACAGCCATCGATTTGGATGGATTCCAGACCTTCCAGCGGCCGCATGACGGCAGGCTTGCCATGTTCAATGCCGTAACACAGGTTACCGTATTCATTAATGACTCCGTCGGTGGACCAGGTCAGTGAATAATGCAGGGCATTGTTGGCACGCTGTGGTAAAGCACCGACACGAAGCTCGGCATGCAGGCATTCGTCAAACTCTTTCATGAGACTATTGGCCGCGATACTGATAAACCCCGGAGCCAAACCGCACTGGGGTACAAACGCTGTGTCTGCACCCTCAGCAATCTGCTTCACCGCGTCGGTGACTGAAGTGTCTTCGGTTAAATCAAAATAATGCGCTTTAGCCGCTTTGGCTACTTTGGCAACATGGGTATTGAGGAAATAAGGCAGACTTGAAATGACCGCAACAATATTATTGGTTTGAAGATAAGTCAAAATTGAGTGCTCGTCCTTTACATCCATCGCGACAGTTTTGATTTGCGGCATGGTTTGCAGCAACCGGCTGACGTCCGTTCCGGAAAATTCCAAATCAGCAATATGAACCTGATAATCGCCGCTTTCCGCTAACAAACAGGCAATCAGGCTGCCAATTTTACCCGCTCCGGTAATCATAACGTTGTACATACATTCCCTCTCCATTGTAAAACGAGCCGTCATCGTACACTAAACAGGCACACACTTGAATACTGAATTGATGTTATTGAATTATTTGTAAAATTCTTGACCTTTTACGGGGAGTGATTTATTGTTGCAATCATTTCTATTCTTTTTAACTCATGGAATTCAGCACTCCAATTGAACAATTTGAATCATTTGCTGTAAAAAAAAGGGCCATGCCTATGTTTTTACGGTTTTTTTTCTTTGGTTTACTGCTGCCCCTGAGTTTTGCCCCCTTCCATCTGCCAGGCCTGGCCATCCTTTCGCTGGCATTCTTTTTTCATCAGTTAAATGGTACTCCCAAATCCGCTTTCCTTCATGGTTTATTTTATGGATTGGGCTTTTTCGGGCTGGGCGTCTCCTGGATTTTTGTAAGCATTCATGAGTATGGTCATTTAAACGATTTGCTCTCGGCGTTCATTACCTTCCTGTTTATCATTTACCTGTCCCTGTTTCCGGCCTTGATGGCGTTTTTGTTCAGCCGGCTCAGGATTCAACCCTTTACCCTGCTTTCAGCCCTTGCTTTCAGTGCCCTCTGGATTCTTGGCGAATACCTGCGCGCCACCTTTCTAACCGGATTTCCCTGGCTTTTGCTCGGCTTCGGTCAATTCGATGCACCGATTAAATTTCTCCTCCCGATCATCGGGGTGTATGGCATCGGTTTTTTAACCTGCTTTGCCGCGACCCTTTTATCGCTGGGCGTTAAAACACAGGGCATAACACGCTTAAGGCATTTTGCCATCTTCATGGTCATTGTGCTCATGCCGTTCGTTTTTAAACACAGGGAGTGGAGCGAATCGCATGCAGCACCTGTGAGTGTCGGCGTCATTCAGGCGAATTTATCCATGCGCGACAAATGGGATGAGGCCTTATTCTGGCAATTGCTGCAAGGTTATCAGGAAGAAACGGAAAAGCTGTTGGGAACCGAACTGATTCTGATGCCTGAATCGGCCATTCCCCTGCCGCCGAGCTATGTCAGTGATTTCCTTTACCAGATGCAGCAACGGGCGAAATGGGCAGGCAGCGCCATTCTGTTAGGCATTCCTCAACCGGTTTCCCCAGGCGACGAACGGTATTTCAATTCATTAATGACGCTTGGAAAAGCCAGGGGAAGTTATCAGAAGCAGCATCTCGTTCCCTTCGGAGAATACATGCCCCGGTTTTTTATTGCACTCAGTGACTGGCTGGGTATACCGGACGCCAACCTGCAGGCGGGGAAGTCTGATCAAACGCTTATTCGCGTTCAAAAACACCCCATAGCCAGCCTTATCTGTTATGAATTGGCTTATGGCGACCTGTTGCGCCGTCAATTACCCGCCGCGGAATGGATTGTCTCCATCAGCGATGACGGCTGGTTCGGCCACTCCCTGGCCATGTATCAGCAGCAACAGATGGCTCAGGTCCGTTCGCTGCAGGTCGCCCGTTATCAGGTGGTGGCTAACAATGACGGTTTGTCTTCAGTCATCAATCACCGCGGGGATCTCGTGGCGTCGTTACCGGCATTCACCTCAGGCCTGTTGCGTGCCTCCCTCTACCCGATGACCGGCAGCACGCCATGGACTTATTGGGGAGATACGCCGGTTTTGTTATTTTGCGCCCTGATCTATCTGTTCTGCCTGGTTCATAAGCAATTAAAAAACAAAGACTCCGCCGAAGCTATTGCTGGCGAGGTCAAGAGGCGTTATCCTTACCAGCCTGTCTGAATACAACGTTTAACTATGGATATTAGCTATAAACCGCGAGATGTTGAAGAACAAGCCCAACAGTATTGGCTTAAAAAACAATCGTTTAATGTCACTGAAGATTTAAACAGAGAAAAATTTTATTGCTTATCCATGTTCCCTTACCCCAGCGGAACGCTGCACATGGGGCATGTCCGGAATTATACTCTGGGCGATGTGATTGCCCGCTACCAGCGCGCACTGGGTAAAAATGTTCTGCAACCCATTGGCTGGGATGCGTTTGGTTTGCCCGCCGAAAACGCTGCCATCAAGCACGGTATTCATCCCGCTGAATGGACACGAAAGAACATTGCCTCCATGAAAGAACAATTCATGCGTCTTGGCAATGCCTATGACTGGAAACGCGAAATCGCAACCTGTGATTCCGATTATTACCGCTGGGAACAGTGGTTTTTCATTAAATTGTATGAAAAAGGTCTGGTTTATAAAAAGAATGCACTGGTGAACTGGGACCCTGTGGATCAGACGGTTCTCGCCAATGAGCAGGTCGTGGACGGCCGCGGCTGGCGCTCGGGGGCACTGGTTGAGCGTCGGGAAATATCCCAGTGGTTTATTAAAATCACCGCTTACGCGGATGAGCTTCTCAATGATTTGGACACGCTGGATGAGTGGCCTTCCCAGGTCAAACAGATGCAGCGCAACTGGATAGGCCGCTCTGAAGGCTGCGAAATTGCCTTTAAAGTGGACGGCTATCCGAAAAAACTTAAAATTTATACCACGCGCCCCGACACCCTCATGGGCGTGACCTATCTGGCCGTCGCACCCGACCATCCTCTGGCGAAAGAAGCCGCTAAAACGAATACTGCCATTCAGGAATTCGTTGAAAGCTGTCAGGGTGTCCGTATGGCGGAGGCCGATTTGGCCACTATGGAAAAAAGGGGAATAGCGACTTCCTTTAAAGCCATTCATCCGCTTACCGGTGCTGAAGTGCCGGTGTGGATAGCCAATTTTGTCCTGATGCAATACGGCTCCGGTGCGGTCATGGCCGTTCCCGCACACGATCAGCGCGACTGGGAATTCGCACAAAAATACCAATTGCCTCTGAAAGAAGTCATCAAACCCTTTGAAGGCAGCCACGACTTCAGCCAATCCGCTTTTACCGGCGAAGGCGAGTTAATTCATTCAGAACCATTTAACGGACTCTCCTCCACTCAGGCGATTAAAACCATTTCAGCCTACATTGAAGAACAGGAGCTGGGTAAAATCACAGTAAACTATCGCCTTCGTGACTGGGGCGTTTCAAGACAACGCTACTGGGGAACCCCGATTCCCATGATTCATTGTGAAGAGTGCGGTATTGTCCCGGTACCCGAAGACGAATTACCCGTTGAACTCCCTGAAAACATTCAATTCTCGGGCAATGGCTCGCCGCTGGCCCAGTGCAGTGAGTTCCTGCATACCCAATGCCCTAAATGTGGACAGGATGCCACTCGTGAAACGGATACCT
The DNA here is from genome assembly GCF_001468125.1 of Legionella rubrilucens. Classification (GTDB taxonomy): domain Bacteria; phylum Pseudomonadota; class Gammaproteobacteria; order Legionellales; family Legionellaceae; genus Legionella_C; species Legionella_C rubrilucens. The sequence continues at coordinate 25,691 of NZ_LNYT01000001.1, forward strand.
TCGATACTTTCGTGGAGTCTTCCTGGTACTATGCCCGCTTTGCCTGTAAGGGACAGGACAATGCCATGCTTGACGATCGCGCCAAGTACTGGACACCGGTGGATCAATACATCGGCGGGATTGAGCATGCGGTGATGCATTTACTCTATGCCCGCTTTTTCCATAAATTGATGCGGGATGAAGGTCTGGTCAATTCCGATGAACCTTTCAAGGCATTGCTGACGCAGGGGATGGTGCTTAAAGACGGTCATAAAATGTCGAAGTCCTTAGGCAATATCGTTGATCCAAATCACCTCATTGATACCTACGGCGCCGACACGGCCCGTTTGTTTGTGATGTTTGCGGCACCGCCAGAACAATCCCTGGAATGGTCCGATACCGCCGTCGAAGGGGCTCATCGTTTCCTCAAGCGTCTCTGGGCTTTCGCGTATCAGCATCAGGACATGATTAAAGAAGCCAACAATGCCATTTCGGACGGCAATGGGCACGTTGATTGGCAACAGGCTGAAAGCCGGCTTAAAAAATCACGCATGGTCGTCAATCAGATTCTGGCACAGGCCAGCAATGATTATGAAAAACACCAGTTCAATACGGTGGTTTCAGGCTGCATGAAATTATTTAATGAATTATCGTCCTATACCGTTGAAACGGAAGACGACAAGTATTTTATTCATGCCGGCATGAGTATTTTATTGCGCCTGTTAGCGCCCATCACCCCGCACATTGGCCACCATTTGTGGCAGCAGCTTGGCTATGATCGTGTGATCATCGATGCGCCATGGCCCAAGGTTGATAAAAGTGCGCTGAAAAGCGACGAGCTCGATTTTGTCGTTCAGGTTAACGGCAAACTGCGTGCGCAGTTCAGTGCAGACAGTGACAGCGATGAGGACACGCTGATTCAATTGGCAAAACAGCATGCCCATGCATTTATTGAGGACAAAGCCATTAGAAAGGCCATTGTGGTTATGCACCGCCAATTAATCAATCTGGTTGTCGGCTGATGCGAAAGCGAATTGTTCTCTTAAGCTTAGTCAGTCTGCTCGCGGCCTGCGGCTTTAAATTGCGCGGCGTAACAGAAATGCCACGCTGGTTAAATCATGTCGCGGTGGTCATCCAGGATGCTCATCGCGAGTTAGGCCCCCTGTTGAAAGAACAACTGGAGGCCTACAACATCGTGGTTGTCCCAAATCCTGCCGAAGCCCAATACCTGCTCATTGTCGAGCGGGACCACAACCAGCAGCAACTGACCAGCGTCAGTGCCAGCACGACTCCCCGTCAATATCAACTGGTGTACACTGTTCGTTTTTCATTGGTTAAAAATAAGGGACCTGTACTGATTCCCTCAACGCAAGTGGGGGTATCACGGCAATTGACCGTCAACAATGATCGAATTTTAGGTTCAGACTTTGAAGAATCGACTCTGTATAACGAGATGCGTCGCGATGCCGTGATGCAAATCCTTATTCGCTTGAATCGTAAGACGCAATAGTAAACACCATGTTAATAAAACATCAGGATATCCGCTTTCAGGTCAGTACCCCATTATCAGCCATTTATATCTTGATGGGGCAGGAAAATTTTCTTATCGACCAGGCCGTCAGCACCCTAAAGCAAACCTGGAATTCTTTGCATTCACAGGGCAGTGATGTCAAGGTGATGGACATTGAGTCTTCCGGTGATTGGGCCAGGCTGATGGACACGGTGAATAATTATTCCCTGTTTGCGGAAGCGACCCTGGTGGATGCCCGCTATGCGAAAAAATCCTTAGACAGTGATGGAAAGGCCTTTTTTGAATCCTATTTAACCCATATCAATGCTGATTGCTTACTCCTTTTGCGTGCACCTGATCTGACCCAAAAAACATTGCAGTTCCTGGTCAATCATCCTCAGGTGACTCTGGTACAGACAAAAGCCCCGGATAAAGCCTCCGTGCAGCGCTGGGTCAAAGAGCAATTGGCTCAACATGCCATTCGCTATCAGGGGGCTGTACTGCCATTAATTGAGCAATATACCCGCGGCAATTTAGCCGCCTGCGCGCAATTATTAGACAAAATCAAGATTACCCATGATCTTGAACATGAATTAACGAGTACTCTGCTGAAGCAATACCTGTTTGATCAGGCACAGTACCAATTGTTTGAATTAAGCGACGCCTGCCTGCTGGGCGATACCGCTCAGGCCTTGCTCATCCTGCGGCATGCCGCTGAAAACCGGGTGGAATGGACACTGATTTTATGGGTTCTGGCTCAGGAAGTGCGTCTTTTATTGCAGCTCCATCACAGCAATCACCAAAACCTTCCCTTTTCCACCACCTTGAGTCAGTTAAAAATATGGCCTCAACGCGGAAAACTTTACCAGGCGGCGTTAAAAAGGCATACTGAAGAAAGCTTATACCGCTTGTTGGCGTTTTGCGGGAAACTGGATACACTAATCAAAACAAGCCAGACTCCGCAGACTCCCCGTCATTTCGAATTGCTGGTCGTGGGCTTATGCTCGGGTAAACAGGTCCTATTATCTTGAATAACCTTATCCTTTATGGCGGCACCTTCGACCCCGTTCACAAGGGTCATATGAATACAGCCCTGGCTGTACAGAACCACTTTCATTTTGATTGCTTTTCTTTTCTTCCCTGCAGGATTCCTTTATTGAAAGAAGAGGCGCATGCTTCTGGCGAACAGCGTGTGGCCATGCTAACACTGGCTTTATCGGAGTTACCAGCAACGTTAAATTTTCAAATCGATTGCACTGAAATCGAACGGGACTCGCCTTCTTACATGGTGACCACGTTAAACCACTTACGAGAGAAACGGGGTTGTGAACTGCCTGTAACCCTGCTCCTTGGTCAGGATACCTTTTACCAGCTCCCAGCCTGGCATCAATGGGAAAGGCTGCTTGAGCTCTGTAATCTGCTGGTTATCAAACGTCCTTCTGTCGTGGGTAACCCTCCCAACGTGGTGCAGTGGCTGTTACAGCGTCATGAAAATGAGGAAGATGGCTTGCTTTTGACGGAAAAGGCAGGCGTTATTCAACAGTTCAATGCAGGGCAATACCCCATTTCTTCAACTCAAATCCGCAGGAAATTGCGTGAGGGCGAACCAATCAGCAGCGACATATTGCCCGTTTCGGTCATGAAATACATCAACGCCCATGGTTTGTATCGCTCATGACAAGCAGTTGACCACGTCGATCCGTTTTCAAATCTCATCGAGATTGGTAAATTCCAGGTCGTGGGATGCATTCGCCACGATTTTTTGAGTATCGATCAGTTGAACTTTTTTGATAAAATCAGGCAGCATGCTATAAAGCCATTGCACAATGGGGTTGAATTTGGCATAGAGACGGGAATTTTTTGAATATTCCTCATGAGGCATGGACGTCATCTGAATAACCAGCATAATCAACGACACAATAAAAACACCACGGACAAAACCAAAGGCCATGCCCAATAACCGGTCAGTGCCGCTTAATCCTGTGCGTTTAAGGATAAAACTTAAAATCGCGTTGACAATGGCTCCAACCAGCAAAGTAGACAATAAGATGAGTACAAAGCCAGCTCCCTTGCGTGCCGTGGGATCCTGGATGTAAGGTTGAAACCACGGACCAACCGCGTCGGTGTAGTTATAGGCCAGCCAGAGGGCTAAAATCCAGACGACTAAAGCGATGAGCTCTTTGATAAAGCCACGAAACAAGCCGGTAATAACCGAAAGCCCGATAATCGACAGAATGACTAAATCAACCCAGTACCATTGCATGCCTAGCTAACCCTGGTAGTGACGACAAATCCATTCAACTGGATGGCGCTGGCCAATTGCTGTTGTAATTTCTGGGCTTGCTGTCTTTCTTTCATATTGCCGACAATCACTTTATAAACAGTTCCTTTGTTATCGACCACTTTATTAAAGCGAGCCTGATACCCTTTGCTCTTTAAACGCGCAATTAACGCCACGGCATTACGTTGTTGAGAAAAAGTCGCCAACTGAACAGCATAACCGTAACGTGCCGCCGCGTTAGGCGTCGAAAGTGGTTTGTTGGCCGCGGGGAGTGTTTTCTTGACAGCAACCTGAACTGTTGTCGGTTTAGTGACCGGCTTGGCCAGAGCAGGCTTTTTAATTTGAGTAAGACGCGTCGGCTGAGCCTGCGCTTTGGCAACCGCCGGTTTTATTTCAGCCAGTGCGATGGCCGGAGCATTTTTTTCAGGCTTTTCTTCTGCGATGATGGCCGGACCTTTATTCATCTGGCTTAATGGTTCAGCCTTAGCCAGGGTCGATACTGGCCTTGCTTCCTCGTCAATGGGAGGGATGTCGACATGGGCCACCTTCACCGTCTTAAACATTTCCTTTTCTTCCGGCATGGACACTTGAGGTAAAGCAGGTTTAGGCGGCAGCTTAACCGACATGCTGACATTGTCATCAAATCGCTGGCTGGATTTTTTCATAATCGCCGGCATAAAAATAGCCACAACTGATAAAATGACAGCAATGCCTACCAAGCGATGCTTGACGCGCTCATCCATAGTAAATTTCATATTAAACCCCTTCGCTCAAGTTTTCATTATTTACCGCCGGTAATACAGCGCACACAGTAAAAAATGAACCATAAACTAAAATCAAATCACCAGCAGAAGCCTGTTGGCAAGCTGCTTTGTAGGCAGCCGATGGACTATTATGACACAAAACGTCGTCAATGCCATGGTTTGCAAACGCCTGAAGCAGTTGTTCACTCGTCGCAGCCCGCTTGCCCTGGAGTAAAGCAGGATACCAATACGCAACCTGTGAGCTTAACGGGGCGATAATGCCGGTAAGGTCCTTATCGCCAAGCGCAGAAAAAATGGCATGGATGCGTCGCCCTGCATACTGTTTTCCCAAATGGTCTGCAAGATACGCTGCCGCCTGCGGATTATGAGACACGTCGAATAATACCGTATGATGCCCTGTTTCAATGACCTGCTGACGCCCCTGAAGCGTCAAACCGCTTAATCCCTCAGTAACCTGTTCAGGGGTCACAGGCAAGCGATCATGGAGGTAACGGGAAGCCATCATGGCGGCGGCCAGTGCATTCCCATGCAGCAAGGGTTGTCTGCAATGCAGTGCTCCCTGGCTGTCTGTAAACGTCAATTGCTGCTGATTCATCTGGTAACGGTAGTGCTGTCCATTCACCGCATGGGGACAGCGCAGCGCGTGGATTGCAGACAGGATGCTCAAAGGCGGTGAAGTATCTGCATAAATAACAGGCTTGCCTTCCCGTAGTATTCCAGCTTTCTCAGCGCCTATCTTTTCCAGGGTGTCTCCCAGATAATCCTGATGATCGTAATCGATGGTGGTTATAATGGCCAAATCGGCATCGACAATGTTGGTGGCATCCAGCCGCCCGCCGATACCCACTTCAAGAATAATCAAATCCAGCGGCGATTGGTGAAACAGATAAAGCGCTGCCAAGGTCGCCATTTCAAAATAAGTGAGATGGGTTTCGCCGCGTCCTTCTTCAATAGCGGAAAAAGCATCCGTCAGGGCCTCGTCAGAGACAGGGGTACCATTGATTCGGATACGCTCATTAAAGTGCAGGACATGCGGGGAGGTGTAAGCCCCGATTTGATACCCTCCCCTTCGATAAAGGGCCTCCAATGAAGCCACTGTCGACCCTTTACCATTCGTTCCGGCGACCGTAATGACTTTAGCATGGGGTTTAAGCAGATCTAACTGGCCGGCAACGCGGGCGATGCGGGCCAATCCCAGCTGGATTTCCTTTTTGTGCCGGCTTTCAAGAACAGTCAACCAGTGTTCAAGCGGCCAGGTGCGGTAATCAGTGGCGTGCGTCACGATGCGATAATTTGGCAACCAGTTCTGCTACTGTTGAGCGCAGAAGCCTGCGCTCAACAATCATATCAATGTGGCCGTGCTCCAGCAGGAACTCACTGCGCTGAAACCCCTCTGGCAAGGTTTGCCGCACGGTTTGTTCGATGACTCGGGGACCTGCGAAACCGATTAAGGCATTGGGTTCGGCCAGAATGAGATCACCTAAGCTCGCAAAGCTTGCCGAAACCCCGCCCATGGTCGGATCGGTCAATACCACAATGAACGGTAGCCGGGTTTCTGAAAAACGGGCTAAAGCAGCCGATGTCTTGGCCATTTGCATCAAGGAGAACAGCCCTTCCTGCATGCGGGCACCGCCGCTGGCGGTAAAACAGATGTAGGGGCGTTTTTCCGCCGTGGCGGTATTGATGGCCCTGACAAATTTTTCCCCTACGGTGGCCCCCATGGACCCCCCCATAAAATTAAATTCAAACGCACTGACCACGACGGGTTGCTGAAGAAGATTGCCTTTAGCGACAATGAGGGCTTCCTTCTCGCCAGTGGCTTTTTGTGCCTGACTGATTCGATCCTTGTATTTTTTGGAATCCTTGAATTTAAGGCGGTCAATGGGCTCCAGGTTGGCCGCTATTTCTTCCTGACTGCCTTCATCCAGAAACTGAGCAAGCCGCTCACGCGCGGTTAAGCGGTGATGATGGTTACAACTGGCACAAACCGAGAGGTTTTTTTCAAGCTCGGAGCGATACAATACCGAATTACAGCCCTGGCATTTTACCCATAGCCCTTCAGGCACCCCTTTTTTCTGGGATGTTTCGGTTCTGATTTTTGAAGGTAATAATTTTTTAAGCCAACTCATAAATAAGAATCCGTGATGATCTTAAACGGCACATAGTATAACCTGAAAATTGCCTGAGAGCTTGCTTTTCTTCAAGAAAACAAGGAATTCTTTCAGCGCAAGTGCTTGAGCCAATAGAACAAAAACCTGCCTTTTTCAAGAAAAACCAATTCAACCCTAAAGTTCCCTTTTTTTATTCCGATAACAAGTGTGGGTACGGTGAATAACAATAATAACAGGATTCACCGATAACAAAGCAGATCCCATATCCAGGGATTCAGGTGAGGAGATTTTATTATGGCTCAAGTGGTTAATACCAACGTCATGTCGCTTAACGCACAACGTAACTTAAACAGTTCGCAAAAAACGATGTCAACCGCTATTCAACGGTTGTCTTCCAGCTTGCGAATCAACAGCGCGAAAGATGATGCTGCGGGCTTGGCAATTTCTGAACGCATGACCGCTCAAATAAGAGGGATGAACCAGGCCGTTCGTAATGCGAACGATGGTATTTCCCTGTCGCAAACGGCTGAAGGTGCCATGGGTGAAACCACCAACATCCTTCAACGTATGCGTGAGCTTGCTCTGCAATCAGCGAACTCAACCAACAACTCCGGTGACCGTCAGGCCATCCAGGAAGAGGTGAATCAGCTGCAGGCGGAGTTAAACCGTATTGCCAACAATACCGAGTTTAACGGTCAGCGCATTCTGGATGGTTCTTTCTCTAGCGCCAGCTTCCAGGTCGGTGCCAACGCCAACCAAACCATCAGCTTCGCTATCGGCAGCGTAAAAGCGTCGTCCATCGGCGGTATCGCGGCTGAAGATGGGACTGAAGTGGCTGCTGCGGCTGCAACTGATATTACCATCTCTATCGGCGGCGGTGCAGCAACAACCATCAACTCCAGTGCCGGTTTCGCAGGCTCAGCAAACGGTCAGGATGCCACCTCAGCTTACGCTAAGGCTGCAGCCATCAATGATGCCGGTGTTTCAGGCTTGAGTGTGACGGCGACCACGTCAGGTACGCAAACCGTAGGTCCTATCGGCGGTACGGCGGGTGACACTTACAACCTGACAATCAACGGCGTGGCGGTATTCACCAACGAAGACGTCGCCACGGCGCTCAGTAACTCAGCCCTTCGCGATGCCATCAACGGCGTCAGTGACCAAACCGGGGTTATTGCCAGCTTAAACGGCGGTGACTTGACCCTGACGGCAGCTGACGGACGCAACATCACGGTCACTGAGAGTGGTACTGGCTTCACTGCAGGTACTGACGGTATCAGCGTCACCGGTGGTGACTTTGATGGCGCCCTGCGCGGAAGCCTGTCAATCAGCGCCGTGGACTCCATCGCCATCGGCGGTACGGTAGCTAACTTAGGCTTGTCTGCAGCCATCGCTAAAGACTCCCTGGGTGTGGATTCAATCGATGTCAGCACAGCCGCTGGCGCTCAAGAAGCCATCAAGCGTCTTGACTCCGCATTGAACTCCGTTACCTCCAACCGCGCAGCAATGGGTGCTCTGCAAAACCGCTTCGAGTCAACCATCTCGAACCTGCAAAACGTAGCAGAAAACCTCTCTGCTGCACGCAGCCGAATTCAAGATGCTGACTTTGCTGCTGAAACGGCCAACCTGACTAAGGCTCAGATTCTGCAACAAGCTGGTACTGCCATGCTTGCTCAGGCGAACAGCATACCGCAATCCGTGCTGTCACTCCTTGGTCGATAAGCGAGGACACTTCATGCAGGGCAACCTGCATGAAGTGCGTTTTACCCTCTGATAATGAGGGTAAGGAGTTATAAATGATTATCGATGGACCCAATGATTTACTGCCTTTAAAGCTGGATGCAAACAACAACATCACCACACAAAAAGTGTCTGACGACAGCTTGAACGTGAATGCCCCTCCTATCGCTAAAACCAATGACAATAATGTGCAGATCAGGCAGGCCCTGGATGAAGCCACTGGTCTTTTGCAAACGATAGTGACGGACACATTATCCGAGGAAGTGATACGAAAAATGCCGCCCGATGAATACCTTAAGTTACTCTCGCTTTTGGATGAAATGATAAGCGGCTCTGTTGATAACAGGATATAGCATCAGAAAATTGCAAGTTGGTATTCTTCTTGCAATTATTTTTTACAGTAACGTCTCATGAAGGGACCTCTTTGATAAGGAATTGATTGTGGCCAGTATCTCTCCAACCGGCGGTTCCAGTCTCGACATCAAAGCCATTGTCGATGCCCTGGTTGCCGCCGACATCACCCCGGCAAAATCCCGTCTGGATAAGCTTGAAGCCAGCTACACGACGAAATTGTCTGCTGTGGGGCAGATCAAGGGCAGCCTGGCAAAATTGCAAACTGCAATGGTGAAACTGAGCGATTTACAGCAATTTTATACCATGAAGAGCACCGTCAGTGATCCCAACCTGTTTTCAGCCAGCGCAAGCACGGAAGCAGTCCCCGGCATTTATGATGTCGAAGTCCGCTACCTGGCCAGCCGCCAGAGTCTGGCGTCTTCTCCTGTCGCCTCAGCTAATACGGTCGTCGGTAACGGCAGCATCACCATTGATTTTGGTACTTACAGCAGTGATTTATCCACCTTCACCGCCAATCCTGACAAACAATCGGTGACCATCAATATCGCTCCGGGGCAAAATACCCTGCAGGCTATCCGCGATGCCATCAACGCGAACGGCTCCGGCGTTAAAGCCGCCATTGTCCAGGATTCACAGGGGGCTCGCTTGACATTAAGCAGCCCGGATACCGGCAAAAATCTGGCCATGAAAATTTCAGTGAATGACGCCGATGGCAATAACACCAATGGCGCAGGCCTGTCCGCATTAGCCTATGATCCAACGGCCGGCATCACCAACGCCCAGGAAACCGTCGCCGCCAGGGACAGTGAAATTAAAATCAACGGCCTGACGCTGACTCAGAGCACTAATCAATACAAAGATGCCTTAGCCGGCGTGACAATCGACTTGAGAAAAGCCGATTTAGGCACCACCTACTCGCTGACCATTGAAAACAACAAGGCACAGCTCACCGGTTTTGTGAATGAGTTTATCAAACAGTTCAATGAGGCCATGACAACGCTGAACAATTTGACTGGATACAACAAGGAAACCAAGCAAGGCGGACTTCTCCAGGGCGACGCCAGTACGCGAAACCTCAAATTAAGCATCAGCAAAATTTTAAGCCAGCCCATTGATACGGGCGACAGCGCAATCAATTCGTTGGCAGACATTGGTATTAAAACCGATGCAAAAGGCTTATTGACTCTCAACACCGCCGATTTTGATGCGGCGGTCAATGATCATTATGGGGCCATTGGTAATCTTTTTGCTAAAACGGCCGTGGCGTCTGACAGCAATGTCCGCATTAAGTCTGTCGGTGCCGATGTCAAAGCAGGCAGCTACGCCATCAACATTACCAGCTTTACCGCCGGGGTTACCTTAGCCGGTACGATTGGCGGTTTATCTGCCACCTCCAGTGATGGCCTGACGCTCAAAGGCAGCGGTGCATTAAAAAATCTTTCCATTCAAGTCATCGGCGGCAGCACAGGGGATCGAGGCAGTGTCGTTGTCAGCGACGGCATAGCCGCCCAACTCAATAATCTGGTCACCGATTATTTAGGCGACAAGGGCGATCTGGCCAATCGAACCAAGCAGTTAAACGATAATTTAAAGGATCTGGACAACCAGCGGTTACGTTTGGATACCCACATGACCAGCTTAAGAAAACGTTATACGGCACAATTTACCCGTCTGGATGTTCTGCTTTCCTCATTGCAGGACACCAGTGCGTTTTTAACGCAGCAACTGGCTAATTTACCTAAAACAAATTCGTAGGGACCATGATGAAAAATCCATACACTGAAGCAGTTAATCAATACAAGTCCATTGAGCTGCAGACCCGGATTGAATCGGCCTCGCCGCATCAACTGATTGATTTGCTCCTGCAGGGTGCACGATCGCACATCGCCACAGCCCAGGGGAATATCCAGCGCAATCAAATCAGCGAAAAAGGAGAGCACATTGGCAAAGCCATCAGCATCATTGAGGGACTTAAAACCAGCCTTAATCATGAAAAAGGCGGCGAACTGGCGAGTAATCTCGACAAATTATATGACTATGTGCAACAGATTCTGTTAAAAGCCAATATTGATAATAACGTGGAATTGCTGACGCAAAGCAACCTGCTGCTGGCTGAAATCCATGAGGCCTGGCAGCAGATAAAAAAAGACAATCCCGAATTTTAGCGGTTTCTTTGTAAAGTTTTTAACCTGTTTGCCGTTAAAGGACATAAAAGCACAGACAAATCGAGGTGATCATTATGAAGAGATTACCTGTACTAATAACAATAATGCTGCTGGTATGGACTTCACCAATCTGGTCAGAAACGCGATTTGGTGAAACCCTTTGCAGTAACCCGGATTATTTCTGCATCAAGGTGAAGGCCGGGGAAAACTGGAGCAGGCTTTTTCCCAATCCAGAAGCCAAAGACATTGTCCGCCGTATCAATCGGATGAATGTGAACCTGCGCCCGGGGATGATCATTGCTATTCCTAAAAATTTAGATCGCTTGACGATCTATGATGTCTCTCCTTTTCCCCGTTACATCGAATCGGATGGCGAAAAAACCATCTACGTCAGCCAGAATAAACTGGCCTGGGCGGCTTATGATGAAGATGGCGAATTACTCTGGTGGGGCCCTATTTCCTCAGGAACCGATCATTGCTCCGGGGTCATCGGCGGGTGTTCGACGCCTACTGGTTCGTTTCGAATTATCCGCAAACAGGATATCGATTGCATTTCAACCGCTTTTCCAAGACGGGCAGACGGCAACAACGGCGGTGCAGAAATGCCTTTCTGCATGCACTTCTTCCGGGGTTATGCGCTGCATGGCAGCGAGACCGTGCCAGGTTATCGCGCCAGTCACGGCTGCGTCAGGATGTTCACCGAGGATGCGCGCTGGCTCAATGAGGAGTTTGTTGATGTCCCTGGCGACGGCATGCGGGGCACCCGCGTGATCATTGACGCGGTACAACGTTAATCACCCGCTGTGCGCTGTCTATTGCAACAGGGAAAACGATCCTTTAACACCATTGGCTGCAAGGCGCATTTTCAGGCTTTCTGTCATGGCCTTGTTGGCAAACGGCCCGACCCTGACGATATATCGGTGCTGATAATTTTCTATAAAGACCGGCGAGGGTGTCAGTTTGGCAAGTTTCTCGCGCAGGGCATTGGCCAGGTCCTGGGAATTAAAAGCACCCGCCTGAACATAGTAGTAAGCCACGTGTTGACCACCCGGTGATTTGACAGTCAGGGCCTCAATTTCAACCGGTGCTGTTCCTTTAGGCAATAACCCTAATTTAGTGGCCGCGGCATAGGATAAATCAATCACCCGATCGGCATGAAAAGGTCCTCGATCATTCACCTTTACAATCGCTTCGCGCCCATTACTTAAATTTTTAACACGGACATAGGACGGCAAGGGCAGGGTTTTATGCGCAGCAGTCATAGCATACATGTCGTAATCATCACCGCTTGATGTCCTGCGGCTATGGAATTTTGTTCCATACCACGACGCCATGCCGCGGGTTTTATATCCGCTCGCCGACCGCATTACTTCGTATTTTCTGCCATTAACGGCATAGGAATCCGGGTTACCGTAACGGCTTAAAGGCTCATTGGCCGGTTTAACTTTCTGAAACGTCTTAGGCAACGGTCCTTTGGGGGCGCCATCCTGTTGCGTTGGTGTAAAAGGCTTTTTCGGGGAATTTAAACGGGTTGATGAATGACTGCCTGGCTGATTGCCCTGCGGGGGTTGAGCGCAACTGCATAACACCAAAACCAGAAATAAACATAAAAACCGCATGACCTTACCTAATTTTTCTTATTATTCGCATTAATATATACAATGCTGCCCGCGATTAAAATACTCCAGAGGTCTTTGGTTGCTTAAACAGGCATGTTAAGATTAGCGATTTTGTAATATTGAGAATAATAAACATGAAACAAACGCGTTTTTACATAGGCATGATGCTGCTGCTCTCACTGCTGGCTCCGGTGACGTATGCGGATTCCGTATTGCCCACCGCCGCGCCAAAACCCATGCCGATGAACAGTAAACCTTTAATTACCCCTTCTCCGCCGCTGGTGAATGCCAAAGCCTTTATTCTCATTGATGTCGACAGCGGTAAAATTATTGCCGAGAAAAACAGCGACCTTAAATTGCCGCCGGCCAGCCTGACTAAAATGATGACGCTGTACGTGATTTCCAATGCTTTAAACAACGGCCAGATTCACCTGACTGACAATGTGAGAATTAGCCGTGATGCCTGGAAAACGGCTGGTTCGCGCATGTTTGTGAAAGAAGGTCAGCAGGTCGCCATCGAAGATCTATTAAAGGGAATCATTGTCGATTCCGGTAACGATGCCTGTGTGGCCATGGCCGAGCACCTTGGCGGCAGCGAGCCTGGCTTTGCGGACATCATGAACCAGCAGGCACAGAATCTGGGCATGAAAGACAGCCACTTTACTGACAGTACCGGCCTGCCCGATGAGCGCCTTTACACAACCGCGAAGGACCTGGCGATTTTAGGCCGGGCTCTGATCAATGACTTTCCCCAGTATTACCACTGGTATAAGCAGAAATGGTATACCTACAATGGCATCCGCCAACCTAACCGCAACCGCCTGTTGTGGCGCGACAGCCAGGTTGATGGCCTGAAAACCGGTCATACCAATGATGCGGGATTCTGCCTCGTCGCTTCCGCTAAACGCGACAGCATGCGTCTGCTGTCCGTGGTGCTTGGCGCGCCGAATGATTCCGTGCGGGCTGACGACAGCGAACGCCTGTTGAATTACGGCTTCCGTTTCTTTGAAACCCATCAATTGTACAAAGCCGGAAAAAGCATTACGGAAATGCCCGTTTACAAAGGGGAAGACAACACCCTGGCGATCGGTGTATTGCAAAACAAATTTGTTACCATTCCCAACGGCCAGTATCAGCGCTTAAGCATCACTACCAAAGTCCCTTCCACACTGATCGCACCGGTTAAAAAAGGCGACAAAATCGGGGAAATGATTATCAAGTTTGACGACAAGGTCATCGATACCCATCCTCTGTATGCTTTGAATTCCATTGAGTCCGGCGGTTTCTTCAAGCGCAGCAAAGATTCCGTTCGCCTGGCATTCAAACGCTGGTTCGGCTAGGATTCCACGATGTCGGGCGTAGTTTATGTTGATGGCCGATATTGCCCCGCGCATGAGGCCAGCATTTCCGTGTTTGACCGCGGCTTTCTATTTGGGGATGCAGTGTATGAAGTCATTCCTGTTTACAGCAGCCGGCCTTTTGCACTGGAAAAACATTTGCTGCGCCTTGAATCAAGTCTTGCCAAGGCCCGTATTCCCTATCCCTCCTGCGACTGGGACGCCATTTTTCAGGAACTCATCCGCCAAAATGGCGGCGGCGATCTGCAAATCTATCTGCAAATCACCCGCGGCAACCAGGGGGTGCGTAAGCACGATATCCCTGCCGGGATTGCACCAGTGGTTATTGCCTTTACCCTTCATAATCCTTACCCTGTTTTCGCAGAGCAACAGAAAGGCCTGAAAGCAAAACTGGTGGAGGATATCCGCTGGCAGCGCTGCGATATAAAAACCACATCGCTGTTGGGTAATATTCTGGTGAATGACGAGGCCGTGTCCCGCGGTTATCATACCGCCCTGTTGATTCGGGATGGCTTCATAACTGAAGGAAGCGCCAGCAATCTGTTTATTGTTGATCGCGATGGACAGGTCAAAACACCGCCGCTCAATCAGTATTGCCTGCCTGGCATCACTCGTGAAATATGCCTAGACTTACTCAGTAAAACGGATTTCGCCTTCAGTGAAGAGCCTTTGCCGGTACAAACCGTTCTCAGTGCCCGGGAAGTCTGGATAACCAGTACAACCAAAGAACTTTATCCTGTCACCCGCATCGACGAGACAGTGATAGGAGACGGAGTGGGCGGCCCCTGCTGGCGGCAGCTCCATGAGCGCTATCAACAACTGACTGGAAAAACTTATGACTGACAACAAGACCTTCATGCAGTTCCCCTGTCAATTTCCGATTAAAATCATTGGATTGAATTCGCTGACCTTCAGCGAAGAAATTACCACCATCGTCACCCGGCATTTCCCAGAAACGGAAGAACAGGCCATTGTTTGCAAGGACAGCAAAGAGGGTAATTATTTGTCCATTACCGCTACCGTTTATGTGCTTGATCAAGCCTCGCTGGATGCGCTCTACCAGGAATTAAGCAGCCATCCTTCAATAAAAATGGTACTTTAAATGATCATCAGCCGCTACCTGGGACAACAGCCCTACCTTGAGACATGGGAACAGATGAAACAGTTTACGAGCTCACGCAATGAGGCAACAGCGGATGAACTGTGGCTTCTCGAGCATCCCCCTGTTTATACCCAGGGACAGGCTGGCAAAGCAGAACATATCCTAAACCGCAATGCCATTCCCATTGTCCAATCCGACCGCGGTGGTCAAGTAACCTATCACGGTCCTGGGCAACTGGTGGCTTACGTATTGATGGATATCCGCCGCCGCAATCTGGGTATCCGTACGCTGGTGTGTCACCTTGAAACACTACTCATCGCCGTACTGCAGGAATACGGTATTTCAGCGGAAACCCGATGCGGCGCACCGGGTGTGTATGTCGATAATAAAAAAATTGCATCCATTGGCTTAAGGGTCAAAAATGGCTGTACTTATCATGGGATTGCATTAAATATCGCTATGGATCTGGCGCCGTTTAACGCCATTAACCCTTGTGGTTTTTCCCAATTGGAAATGACCCAGGTAAGCGATTATTCTATTTATCCCACGGTCGCTGAGACCGCCGAGAAATTTAAACACCTTTTTCTCAGGCAATTTGAAAAGCACGGACTATGACTTTATTTGCTGAGTACATACAACCGGTTACCGCCTGGCTCCATGCGCATCCGCACTGGGCTTTGATTTTTACATTTTTGATTTCATTTACTGAATCCCTAGCCATTATCGGCAGCGTCATACCCGGTTCAGTGACCATGACCGCGATTGGCATTCTCGCAGGCTCCGGAGTCATGCGCATTGATTTAACCCTGCTGGCGGCCATGCTTGGGGCGGTGGCGGGCGACAGCGCCAGTTACATGCTCGGTTATACCTTCAGCGATAAACTCGGTACCATCTGGCCATTCAGCCGTTACCCCCAGTGGTTGACCTACGGCAAAGATTTCTTTACCCGTCATGGCGGCAAAAGCGTTTTGATTGGTCGTTTTGTAGGCCCCTTGCGCTCGATTATCCCAGTGATTGCCGGGATGATGCACATGAGCCACCTGCGCTTTTACATTGCCAATGTCATTTCCGCCATTGCCTGGTCTATTCTGTATGTGCTCCCCGGCATTCTGATTGGTGCGGCCAGCAATGAACTGGCACCGGAAAGCGCGACCAAACTGTTTGTCTTTGTATTGATTGTGCTTGGGGTTATCTGGCTCGCCAGTGTGCTGGTGAAATGGTTGATCATTCGCTTAAATCGTTTCCTTAGAACGCATCTTCATGATTTCTGGGCCTGGTCAGCCTGTCATCCCCATCTAGCCCGTTTTTTCCAATTCATTACACCTGCTGAAGAAACCAACCATTACGCGACCGCCGGATTGGTCTTGTTGTTTCTTGTTTGTTTTTTAAGCTTCTGGATGGTCACCATTCTGGCGCTGCAGCATGGCTGGATAACCGGCGTCAACCAACCGGTTCATTTGCTTTTACAAAGCATAAGAACGGCTTCTTTTGACAGTTTTTTTATCGTCTCGGCCCAATTATGCAGTCCTCTCACGTTAATCACCTTGACGGCGTCCATTGTTTCCATTACCGCTTATTACCGCGACTGGCGTACGCTGGCTTTCTTTGCAAGCCTGCTGCTCAGTACCACGGTGTTGCTGCTACTGACCCATTGGCTTATTCCCACCCAGCGGCCCAGTGGATTGCTGGAAGTCAAACCCGGCAACTCTTATCCGGCCATTCAGCTAACCTATGCCACGGCCATTTTTTCTGCGCTCCTGTATTACATTGGTCAGTATGGCAACAGCCGTATCAAGCCTACGATCAATTTAATTTTTAATCTGGCCCTGCTCATCGCCGGGTTTGCCAATTTATACCTCGGTGATCACTGGTTTACCGATATCCTCGGGGCTTACCTTGCAGGACTTAGCCTAAGCGTCCTGCATTGGTTGTTTTATCGTTGCAGACCCGCATCGGTTGCCTATTCATCTCATCTGGCCTCCAGTTTAGCCCTGCTGCTGCTCGTTGCCTCCTCTTTAAGCAGCTTAATGAATTATAATCAGGAGCTGCGCGGCCATCAGCCTTATTTCGCGCAATATGTTTTCACCGATCAGCTCTGGTGGAATCAATCCAAACCGCTTCTACCGATTTACCGCGTGAACCGGCTTGGGCATCCAGTCAGTTATTTTAACCTGCAATACGCAGGCACCGTAAGCCGTATCGAATCCTCATTGAGCGCCTTTGGCTGGCGCAAACAGAATGAATCGCTCTATCGCTCCCTGCTCAAGCGTTTAAATGGTCATTCTTCCTATGCAGAAATGCCCTTAATGGCGCAGTTATATCAGAACAGGAAACCCGTTTTGATCATGACCTACGATCCCAAAGACGGCGGCCCGAGCCTTGTATTAAGGCTTTGGCGTTCCAATTACCATTTGAAACACTATCGCCAGCCCATCTGGATTGGCAGCGTTCATTCCAAGGCACTATCCAAAAAGCTGATGGCAACCGCGACTAAAACGCCCCATCATCCTGCACTTTACTACGTTCGTATGGCCTTGTCCCAATACCTGCAGCGGGAAATTGCCCTGCCGGTGAATCCATCGAAAAAGCTGCTTATCGATGTGGAGCCCAAGCTGTTGCTTATTAAGGAACTCGCACCGAGTGAGTTATTTAATTTTACAGTTCTACCTTATTATGAACACCCCATGTCGCCGGCCGTAACCGACGACGTCCTGCATTTTCAAGCCAGTTATTAATTGCAGAAAACCGCTGTTAATTTCAGGGGATTTACTAACGACAACATTCGCTCGTTACGATACACTAGTTCCTACTTCAATTTAATTACCAAGGGCTGGCCACATGTACTACTTTAGTGATTATTTGCAGTTCATTTTTCCTTTCTTTACACTGATGCTTTTAGTCATCGGCTTAACCACTCAACACCGCAATTCGCTTCTCGCAGCCTTGTGGTTAAGTCTGATTGCTACAATCCTGCATTATCAAACGGCAAGAGGAGAAATTCTGGGCAGCTATTTTGATTACAAACAAGCCGCCATTTACACCGTCAATCTGCTTGTTCTACTCATTTCATCCATTTATCTGGTGGCCGCCTCCATTAGGGCAAGCGCCAGAAAGGTTTTACGTTTCGCAACCAGTCTTTTCTTTGCCTGTTTTGTAACCGGCGCCCTGTTATTACTGGTTAACATCTGGGTCAATGCTCACTTTTTAAGTGATCGGATGCCCAATACCCCCATTTTGCAGGTGGCCGCATTTAAAAAGATGGACTATTGCGATTACCGTTATGTTTTCTACAAAGTCAGCCAGGAAGGAAAAATCAGTTACATGTGTCCCAATCATTATGGTCTCGTGCCTTCTGAAGGCAGCCTGGATGCTGCTCCGCAGTTTGTGATTAAACAGTTGCCTCCACAATTGCAAATTAAGTTTAAACAGGATACCTTGGAAGGCAACAGTTAATGGTAAAAACACAGCAGCAAGGCAGAGAGGCATTAAATTTTGCAAAGTGGTTAAGTTGTTCCATTTTGTGTTTATTTTGATAACATGATGAAAATGTTTATGCTATGACTATTATGCGCATTCTATTTTTTACTGTTTTATATTTGGTTTGCAGTATGCCCCAGGCGATGGCTCCCAAACTGAATTGGGATAAAGCGGTCGACAATGCCATCATTCGTTACGGTTTACGCACCGAACCCGAATTAAAACGCTTTTTTGCCAAAGCTCAGGTTGCCTATCCCCCAAAGGAAGTGGCATTACTCGCTTTTAAAAAAGAACGGCGCATTGAACTCTGGGCAAAGAACGATAATCAGACATGGCGCTACATCCACACCTACCCGTTAACAGCCTTCAGCGGACGTTTAGGACCTAAACTGAAAGAACGTGATGGCCAAATTCCTGAAGGCATTTACCGTCTGGTGACATTTAATCCATTCAGCAGCATGCATTTATCCATGATGATTGATTATCCTAACAATTTTGATCGTCTGCAGGCGATTAAAGACGGCCGACGCCGGCTGGGAAATAACATCTTTCTGCATGGCAAGTCGATGTCAGTAGGCTGCCTGGCCATCGGCGATCGCCCTATTGATCAACTGTTCCTGCTGGCCAGACGAGTGGGGCTAAGTCATATCAAGGTTATTATAGCTCCCAATGACTTGCGCAAAGACAAGCCTGCCACATCCAATTTTGCTCAGCCTCGATGGCTGCCTGAGCTGTACAAGCAAATTGAGGCCGCTCTTAAACCGTTTGAAACAGGAAAGAAAATTTCCTAAGTTCTACCGTTTGCAATGGCAACCTGTTGCCTTCCTGAATGGAAGCGGTTGCCTGCTGGCCATTGATTAGAGAATCATCAATAGTTTCCTGGATTTTTCGACGAAGACAGTGAGGATGTCGGTGTATGGGTTTTTTTAAAAATCAAATCACTCAATTGCTTGCTGAGCTTCTCCCGGATGACCTGCCTGGTTTCTGGCAAAAGAAACGTGATTGAATCAAACAGGGGTTTGTAATTATCATATTCATCGCTCAGTGTTTTGGTACAAAATCCATTGATCTCGCATAAATAGCCATGGATATACTGAATAGTCGTATCATTCTCCATCAACGGAAAATGACTGGAAAACGCCTTTTTGAATTCATCCGGCTCGTCATGGGTGGCTTTTAGTAATAACAGCGTAAAGGCGTCTAAACGATGCTGCCTTTCTTTCTCATCAGCGGTCTGATTAGCTATGGCGTCATAGACTTTGTCGATAAATTCTGCCACTTTTCCAAGATACTCATCCATCTTATGCTGATACGGTTGCACTTCTTGTTTACGAAAACTCATCTCCCTCTCCAAATGCCATTTTGAAACATTATATCGGTATGAACCAGTCAGAGCCTAATTTACTCCAGGATTCATGGTCCCCTGATTGGGAGACTGTATTGCTGCTATCTTTTTATCAAGATAACGCATGACCACCTCATCAATATCAGTATGCAACAGGCATTCTTCCCTGAGTTTTTTAAGGCTGCCGTGTTCTCCATATAAGATTAGCTGATTTAATAAGGGTGTATCCGAACTCTTCTCCATCAGTTTGATTTTAACCACGAGGGGATTCACAATGTCCATGACGATAACGCCGTTTTTCTTTTCAACAATGATACAGGGTTTGTTTTCCTCGCCATTGATAACGATCTTGAAACCGCGATCCATCGTGGCAAATAAAGAATCAATCTTGAACGAAGGAGCCTCCATTTTTCGAATGAATAAGCTGTCGGTGCCTTTTGCTTCGCTGTTTAAACGCGATTTATTAAAAAAAGATGCCATTGCCATTAGTGCCCCGCTGGTATGGCTGATGGTTAAGGTTTTTTGATTGTTCATGGTATTAAGGGTAGCAATGAGCGGCGGGGTTTGTCCTTTGGGAATATTGGTATTATAAAGCTTGATGATGGTATTTTCCGGACAGTACGCAATTAAATTGATGCTGGCTGTTTTGTGCATATCAAGCAGGCTGGTGGTATTCACGTGCCGGCCTTTATCAGCCGATCCGGCGTCTTCCTGGATTGCGCGGGCATAACACCGTTTGACCACTTCATCCACATTGTCAAGGCAGGCGCATACGATGACGGAATTACTGTTTTTTTCCACCAGTTCCCGATGGAACGATTTGTAGGTTACTCCATCGACAATGACATTTGGCCTTTCTTCTTTTTTCGCTTTCAAACGAGCCTCGACCAGTTCACCGACTAAATAGGCACTGTCTTGTGTACGAATAAAGACCTGATCTGTTTCCCTCTGCTCGAAGACCTGGGTATTGGGTTTACAGATTCCACGATAATCATCGGTGGCTAAAGAAACATACTTCACTTTATCGGCTTCAGAGACATATTGACGGGAAATAGTACTTTTACCGCTTGCAGCAGGGCCTAAGAAAACAAGGTCCTGATTATCCTTCAGTTTATAAACCGGCTTTTTAGCGAGCTTGGCTTTCGCTGCCAGATTGTCCATGTGGTTATCCAGGAAATCAGACATCCATTGATGGACGACCTGTTTGCGTATTTTGTTTCTTTCTATCGCCATACAGGCTTCAAACTTTTCACGGTAATTGTCAAAACCCTCTTCAAGATGAGGGTACAGGGTCATCATTTTTAAACGTGCCCGGCTTAAGCAAAGATCATAGACGCCAGTGGTATCATAAGGCGTAAATACTTCATAACCCTTCTTCCATTGCTGGTTTAATTGTGAAAACGCCTCGCTAACGATAAATTCCTCATCCTGACACAGCATCTGAGCGCATTCATTGACCTTTTCAATATCAATTTGATAATCGGTAATCAGGCGCGCCGCCACGTGCAGCAAAAACGCCGTGTGGACAGTCGGCACCAGAACATCCGTCAGCCACCCCTCCTGAGCAATATCAGCCTGGGCTAATTGCTGGTGAATGTCTCCCTCCATAAACCCTGGCTGTAAAATGCGATTAAACTCTTCCTGTAATTTTCTTTCTTTTTTAGTCCATTGAGTAAAGCCTTTCAGCGTCAGAATGTGTCTCATGTTGTAATGAGCCAGCGCGGCCTCTCTTTCTTTTTCCAGTTCAATCACGCCGCGGGGAAAAGGATCCTGATTGAATTTCAATTCAAAGACGGGGGAGGACACCAACCGTGTTTCGGTCTGCAGGGTTTGCATCTTCAATTTTTTATGGCCATTCTCGATGACACGCTCAATTCGAATGGCGCCTAACCGGGTAAACCGTTCTGCAGACTGCTGTCCCGTGTCTTTCTGATGAGCACGAAGAATATCAATGAAAGACTGACGTCTGTATAAATGCCCTGTCGGCAGGTGAGTTGGGGCATCTGGCGCCGGCAATTTCAAGGAGGCTTTGTACTCTAAATCGGCATTATGCTTTTGATTGTAAAAATCAAGGCAGGCTGCCAGTACTTTTTGGGAAAAATCGCTTACGCCTTCGATTTCACCATTTAAATTGCCAGGAATAACATCAAGTATAACGTTGTTTTTATCGTACATAACCGTCATGACATAGTCATTGGGGGTAATGTGGGTATAAGCAATCTCACTTAATTTATTTTTACCGAAAGGGTCTACAAATGATTGCGTATGGAATGCGGGTTTGCCGCGTAAGATATATAGAATTTTGACGTCTTTTTTCCCGCCAAAATCGATGGCAATATTAAATTTATCCGTCACGGAGCGAGTCCCGTCGACTCCGGTTGCAGCAATTAAGGTGGCCGCGGCACCGGAACGCACTTCGTGCTTGTGTAAATTATTTTCCTGCCCGATGAGTAAATGACTATCCGCTGAATATTCCCCTTCGCGTGTCATTTTTTTAGCAAATGACTTGGTCTCAGCTAAAGAATTGGTTAAATTTCCGCCTCTAAAACTCAGCGGAGCCTGTTGCAGACTTAACTTATCGTTTCGATAACTCTGAATGGCATGATAATGGTGAATGTTGGTTTTCAGCCGGGTGGTTATCGTTGCCTTTAATCCATTTCTTAGGGCTATGGCAGGACTTATCAATTCGCCGGCTTCATCCTGTAATAGGCTTTGTTCTTTTTTACTGATACTGTCCCTCACTAAAATATAGGTTCTCTCATTGGTGAATGCGTGAACAACATCCACCAAATCAAGGCGTAACGCTCGGGATGTCATGTTAGCATCCGGGACTATTTGCATCACTTTTTCGCTGGTACTGCAGAACAAAACCCGTTTAACAAACTGCTCAAAATTCCCCGCAGTGGTCGGCGCAGAGAGTCCTGGTACTGCAATAGGGGTTTTATTGTAGTATTCCTTGATGGTTACCAGGTGTTTTTTCAACTCACTTACTTTCTTATCCAATACGTCATCGAGGGCATTAAGGTCATTGTCCAACGAGGCCACCAACTGAATAATTTCTCTCAGCAGATACCTAACCTGATTGATTTCTTCTTTCAATTCAAGAGGTATTTCTGGCAGTGACGTGGCTTCCTTGACGTGGCTATCCACTTCGCTCATCAGACGTTGGCAAGCCCCATGAACCAGTAGATCCTTCAATTTATTCAGATTACCGGGTTGCTCTAGCCATCGATAGAGGGTGAACTTGTACTTTTCATCCTTGACCAGATCGATCGCGGGTAAATAAGACAAAAAGACATCATGATTGACTTCTTCACCAGCCAGGTAATGGTATCCTTTGATTTTTAATGTTTCGGTAGAGTGAAGAGCAAGGTCACCGGTATGCCCGCGTTGGGCAGTAATCGCTAGAATAGCCGGTAACTGAGCGTTCAGTTGCTCCTGAGCGATTTGCTCATCGCAGTCCAATCTCAGCGTTTTTAAAGGAATCGTATCGGTTATTTTTTCCCCCGAGGGAGAAAGGACCGTATATTGCAGGCTTTGATTTATAACCTCAACGTAGAGAGTATTTCTTTTTAAAGGCGTTTTAGGCTTACTGACCTCGCCCGAGTAACTGACTGCGTTTAAAAATTCTGCCAGGGTGGTACGGTTTAGTGGGGCAGGCGGAGTAACCCGTTGATCCGTTGGACGGCCTTTATTGTATTCGTAAGCTATCCTGTCAGTGAACGATATCAGAAATTTATCAAACACTGGATTACTGGCTAGATAATCTAACAATTGCTGATAATCGTCGGTTTTTTTAATTTTGGAAAAATTCGGGTAATTTTTGCCTAGTTTTTTTTCTTGCAGCACCATGTCCGTTAAAATCGTGTCCAATTCCTCTTCCGTCTTTATTCCTGCGGAAGCGAGGGTATCCATGGTTAATTGGTTGGAATGCCCGTTGCTGATCCTGAGCGCCAGTTTTTTGGTAAAGAGTGCGTAATCGGCATTGCTGTTCAGTGTATCAAACACCGCCTGTAAAATGGCTTCATTGTAAGATTCGACTCCAAGCGTCTTGATGACCTCCTGTTGAATAGCCATGTCATTTTTCTCAGCATCCTGCAAAATAACCAGTGCCACTTCAGGAGCAATATTATCCCACTGATAAGCCTTTCCTCCTCTGACTTGCTGGTAAGAGAAACTTGTAGCCGACACCTCAATGGCTTGTCTTACACTCCGATGAAACTCATACCGAGGTAAATCACTCACCTCCGGCTTGCCAAAGTTGACTCTTTTATTGGAATATAACTTAACCATATTGAAAAACACCAAGCCTTATTGGCAATGTTTTGATTATATGTAAGGTAAATTAAGGAATAGTTAAGTCTCCGTACGCAGTCTTTATGTTATTGCAGCAAATAAACACTATACTGATAAAAAAATAACCTGTATTTAGGCATGCCTACTTTTCGTCAACAATCCTGGTCTACCATCGATTTTGAATCCCTGCCCCCGCAGGACTCGCTCCTCGCCTGCCTGGTGCTAATAACCCGCTATTATCAAAATCCCTACTCTGCACAATCCTTAACAGCGAGACTCCCACTGAAAAAAGGCCGCCTGGATGTTAACCTCCTGCCGCGTGCAGCGGAGAGAGCGTCTTTAAGCAGTAAGTTGCTGCACGGCGGAATTAATGACTTCAATCATGACGCATTACCCGTGATCCTATTGCTGGCAAATGAGAAAGCCTGCCTGCTCATCCAGGATGACGCAGGGAAACAAAAGATCATTCATCCTGCCTCTCCCCATGTTTTAGCTGAACCGGAAACCATCGCAAACGATTACAGCGGTCAGGCGATTCAGCTTCAACCACGCTATAAATACACCACTCGATCTGAAGAAACACTGGGCAAGCCGCCTAAAAACTGGTTTTGGAAAGTCATCATTAAATCCATTCCCACCTACTCGGAAGTGCTGGTAGCCTCCCTGCTAATCAATTTATTTGCCCTGGTCATTCCACTGTTTACCATGAATGTGTATGACCGGGTCGTACCAAACAATGCCATAGAAACCATGTGGGTGTTAGCCAGCGGCGTGGCTTTGGTCTTTATTTTTGATTTAATTTTCAAAACACTGCGCGCTTATTTCCTTGATTTGGCCAGTAAACGCACGGATGAAGAACTGTCTGCTTCGATATTTGAACAGATATTGGGCATTAACATGATGACCCGCCCCAAATCGGTCGGCGCTTTGGCCAACACGGTACAATCCTTTGAGGTTTTTCGCGACTTTATTACCTCAAGTACCATCACTGTGCTGATTGATCTGCCTTTTTCCCTACTGTACATCTTCGTCATTTATTTCATTGCCGGCAATCTCTTTTTAATACCGCTGCTCATTATTCCTCTGATTCTGGCGATTGGAATTGTTCTCCAGTGGCCATTGATTAAATTAACACGTCAATCTTACCAGTTTGCCGCCGAAAAGCAGGCGACACTGTTTGAATCACTGTCAAACATCGAAGCCATTAAAACAACCGGCGCCGAATCCGTTCTGCAATCCCGATGGGAGCAATTAATTCATCTCGCGGCCAAAAACGGCATTCGATTGAGAATGGTATCCAATTCCAGCATTAACTTAAGTCTTTTTGCCCAACAGGCCGCAACCATCATTATCATCATTGCCGGCGTGTATGCCATCAGCGAGGGGGAATTAACAACAGGGGCGTTGATTGCCTGCACTATCCTCACCGGCCGCGCCCTGGGGCCTATGCCGCAACTGGCCTCCCTGTTGACCCGTTATTATCAATCCGTCAATGCGCTTAAATCCTTAAACCGGATTATGCAATTGCCCGTTGATGCCGAAGAAACAGTTCGTTATTTAAATCGTCCGGTTTTACAGGGTCACATTGAATTCAAGCAGGTTAGTTTCTCCTATGACGACACCAATGCCGTGCTCAAACACATCAACTTTAAAATCGTCCCGGGCGAGCGTGTCGCCATCATTGGCCGGGTGGGTTCAGGAAAATCCACATTAGCCCGTTTGATTTTAAAATTGTATCTGCCGACTGAAGGCACCATTTTGCTGGACGGTACGGATTATCGACAAATCAATCCCGACGATTTACGCCAGCAGATTGGTTATGTCCCTCAGGATGTGTCGCTGTTTTATGGCAGCGTCAGGGAAAATATCATCATTGGCGCACCTTTTATTGATGACGCCGCTCTGATTCGCGCGGCCAATATCGCGGGGGTCGGTTCCTTTACCAATAAGCACCCGAATGGCTTTGATCGACAGGTGGGTGAAAAAGGCAGCGAATTATCTGGAGGCCAGCGGCAATCGGTTGCCATTGCCAGGGCCCTGTTACGTGACCCCAACATTTTAATACTCGATGAACCAACCTCGGCCATGGATGACAGCAGTGAGCGCCGCCTGAAAAAGGAGCTGGATAACCATCTTTCCAAGACCCATACTTTGCTGTTAGTGACCCATAAATTGTCGATGCTTGAACTGGTCAATCGTCTTATTGTACTGGACGACGGCTTTATCATCGCGGATGGGCCTAAGGAATCGGTGCTGGCTGCTTTAAAAGCAGGCATGCCCATTGATAAGGGGGGCCAATGATTCACGTTGAGAGACCTCGCTTCTTTGCCCATGTTATTCTGTGGAGCACGGCCTTATTCCTGCTTTGCGCTCTGCTCTGGGCTGATTTTGCCATGTTGGACGAGGTCACTGTCGGGCAAGGCAAAGTGATCCCTTCAAGCCAGGTACAAATCATTCAAAACCTGGAAGGAGGCATCGTCAATAAACTGTTTGTGAAGGAAGGCGAAGTCGTCGATGCCAATCAGGTGTTAATGCAAATTGATAACACCCGTTTCATGGCCACTTTTAAGGAAGCGCAAAAAAAAATGGTCTCCCTGCAAATGCAAATCCTTCGCATTAATGCCGAGATGAATGAAGTCCCCATGCTCGTTCCAGATGACCTGTTAAAAGAAAACCCTGAACTCGCTGAGGCTGAAAAAGCACTCTTTGACTCCCGTCAGGAACAGTTAAAACAACTCAATTTAGCCCTGAAACTGGCAGTTAAAGAGTTGGATTTATCCAAGCCCCTGGTCAGTCGGGGCGCGGTTTCAGAAGTGGAAATCATACGTCTGGAACGTACCGTCAATGAGATAAAGGGCAAGATTTCACAATTCAAATCCGAAGCCCTGGAGCAGCTTAACAAAGCCAAGGGCGATCTCGCAGCCTTGAAAGAGGCACACACGGCCGATGCCGATCGTCTAGTCCGAACGACGGTGCGCTCACCGGTGAAAGGCATTGTCAAGCGCATCAAAATCAACACTGTTGGCGGTGTGATTCAACCTGGGATGGACATCATCGAAATTGTGCCGCTGGATGACACCTTGCTGATTGAGGCCAAGATCAAACCCTCAGACATTGGCTTTATCAAGCATGGCCAATCCGCCACGGTGAAATTAACGGCTTATGATTACGCCATTTATGGGGGCTTGTCAGGAAAGGTCGAGCAAATCAGCGCAGACACCATCACTGATGACAAGCAAGGCAAGGAAGAAACGTATTACATTATCCGCGTGCGTACGGATAAGAATTACCTGGGAACTGAAGCCCATCCCCTTTACATTATCCCTGGAATGATGGCCACTGTGGATATTCTTACAGGTCATAAGTCAGTTCTTGATTATCTCCTTAAACCCATCCTTAAGGCCAAACAGACCGCACTGCGTGAACGCTAAGCGAGGATTGCCCATTTAAGT
This sequence comes from Legionella rubrilucens, assembly GCF_001468125.1. Lineage (GTDB taxonomy): Bacteria > Pseudomonadota > Gammaproteobacteria > Legionellales > Legionellaceae > Legionella_C > Legionella_C rubrilucens. Next base: position 53,244 of record NZ_LNYT01000001.1, read on the forward strand.
CGGTTCTCGTCAGCGCAGACAAGGCTAAGGCAGGCAAAACTTACCGGTGCATTAAGGCAAAGGGGCAGCGTAAGGTAACTCGTCCTGTGCTGCCCGCGCAGGCGGGCATCCATTTCTATTCGCAAGAAGCAATAAAGCCGTTTACTCATGCTCCGGAGCGACAACGAAAATACCAGGCGCATTACGCAGGTACTCGTTGTAATCCATTCCGTAGCCGAAAATGTAATGATCATCGACCTGCAGGCCCACAAAATCAGCTTCTTTCAGGCCGTTGGGAACGCGCTTGTGATGTTTATCCACCAAAACCGCGCTATACACCTCTCCAGCACCCATTTTCTTAATTTCTTCAATGATTGCTGCCAGCGTCACGCCGCCGTCCAGAATGTCGTCAACAACCAGCACTGTTCTGCCCATTAATTCCACGCTGGGTCTTACTTTCCAAACTAAGTCGCCGCCGGTAATGTCGCCGCGGTATCGGGTGGCGTGTACATAATCCACTTCCAGCGGAAAATCGAGCCTCGGTAACAGGTTACCCATGGGGACCAGTCCACCGATCATCACACAGAGAATGATGGGATTTTTATCGTGCAGCGTTTCCTGAATTTTAATGGCCATACGGTCAAGCGCGGCTTCAACCTCTTTCGTGGTAAATAAAAGAGAGGATTTTTCATAAACATCTTTAATTTTTTCGGGAATAGACATCAAAAAATTCCAAATAATAATTTCAGGGTATTCTAACAGCTTTATTGCCATTCTCCAGCGTTTGCACGTTGACCATGGGCTACTCTTTTCGCTTTCCGGCCATAGGGAACATGCTGATCTTGTTATCATCACGCCCTTTATCACGCATTTTAGCCACGCCCTGCTTTTCCACCTCATCAATACGGAATATGGTGTGCATGGGAATGTAGGTTCTCTTGATTGTGCTGAATTCCATTTTTAAACGCTCTTCGGAGGGATCCACGACCAGTGATGTGTTTTCTCCAAAAACAAACTCTTCCACTTCAAGAAAGCCAAACATCTCGCTCTCGCTTACTTTGCGGGCATAGATTTCGTATACACTGTCCTGATTCGCAAACGTGATACGATAGATTCGTCTTTTTGACATAGCACTGACTCACAAAACCACTTGCCGCTCAGTATAACCAATCTTGAATAAGGGATACAGTAAAATAGCCTATTGATGAGGATTGCGGCACTGGGCCCTGAAAATGGGGGTTGAATCGATCAGCAGATCGGCTGCTTCAGGCTCAGGGAGTGCATCGCTTTCAACGTATTTCTGTACGACAAGGCAATAAAAACCAGCCGGCATGGGTGAAATCATCTTGCCGATCACATTCAGGATTTGTAATCGGCGCCGCCATTTCTCTGTTTTAGCGGGTGGCGCATAATAAAAGGCATTAAAATGACACTGCATGTAACCGCGATGAATAAGCGCCCGCTTGATGGAAAAAACCGATTTGGGATAACCCGCGGCACCGTTAAAACAGGCGTTTTTGGAATAACGCAGCCATCCGCCCCACAGGCTCAGGGGATTAATTCCCAGAAATACCAGATAGCCCATCGGTTTTAACACCCTGTCCCATTCATCGATTGGATTTTCAAGATGAGTAAACGCCTCCAGGGCCAAGGGGGCTATGATGCAGTCAACACTGTCGCGATCCAGGGGCAATTGATTGAGTTTGGTTACCAGGGTGGCTTTATTGGGATCAAAATGAGTCATGGCAAGCCATTTATGCTGAAAACGAAGGGAAGAAAACCATAAGTTCTCGCTACCGCTGCCGAGTTGTAGCATAATTTCACCATGGAGAAGCTGTTTTAGATGAGCCAATTCCGTGTCGAATGCCTGAGCAATGTCCTTGCCCAAAGGACTGGCAAACCATTGCTCAAGTGCACGAAAACGATCGATTGGGTCCTGGCAAGCCAACATGAGCCTCAGACTGGAAAAAAAGTATATTTTTTATCATAGACCGCGCAGCACCAGCAAGCAATGTCCAAATATGGAGATTTATCAATAAATTATGATCAGTAGTCAAGAAAATTATAATTTAGCCGATTTAAATGCAGTAGTGGTAATTTTTGTCTATAGTTATCATATAATTAAAAGGTAAGTTTCCATGGCAACTGCTGCAGAAGAACAACGTTTACAGGGAATTGCTCAGCTGATGGTCCATGAGAGCCTTCTGGACAAAGATAAAGCTATTGAGTACCAGAATCAGGCTCAGGCGAGCAAGCAGTCCTTATTGCAGTATTTAGTCTCCAATAACTTGCTTTCTGCCGAAAAAATTGCGTTTACCGTAGCCCAGAATTTCGGTGTACCGCTGATAGACCTCGATGCAATTGACCCTGAAACCATGCCAACAAGTCTTGTTAATGAGAAATTGATCAGACGTCATTCCATTGTGCCGCTTTTTACACGCGGCAATCACCTGTTCCTGGCGACCGATGATCCAAGCAAACAGGCTTCTCTTAAAGAAATCCAGTTTCACACTGGCCTGCACTCCAATGCCGTCGTCGTTGAAACCAATAAACTCAATAAATTAATCGACAAACTACTGAACGAAAAGGACAGCCAGGGTCTGACCGATTATGTGGAAGACGGTACCACCGATCTCGAAGGCCTTGAGATCAGTGCCGACGATGAGGAACAGGATGCCGACTCCAGTGCGGCCAACGATGATGCGCCTGTGGTTAAATTTGTTAATAAAATTCTGGTTGAAGCCATTAAAAAAGGCGTATCGGATATTCATTTTGAACCTTATGAAAAAGAATACCGCATCCGCTACCGTCAGGATGGTATTTTAACCGAGGTGGCCACTCCACCGGTCAGCCTGTCCAGCCGGATTACTGCCCGGATTAAAGTCATGTCGAACCTTGACATTTCCGAACGCCGTATTCCTCAGGATGGACGCTTTAAAATGAAGCTTTCACGCACCAGAGCCATTGATTTCAGGGTGAGCACCTGCCCCACCGTCGGCGGTGAAAAAGTCGTGATGCGTATTCTTGACCCGGGTTCGACCAAACTGGGCATTGAAGCCCTCGGATTCAGCAGTTGGCAACGAGGACACTTTCTTAAAGCCATTGAAAAGCCGCAAGGCATGATTTTGGTAACCGGCCCGACAGGAAGCGGTAAAACCGTCTCCCTGTACACGGCATTAAATATTTTAAACACCATTGAAACCAACATTTCCACCGCGGAAGATCCGGTGGAAATTAAAGTACCGGGAATTAACCAGGTCAACATCAACCCCAAGGCGGGCCTGACTTTCTCCAGTACGCTGCGCTCTTTTCTTCGTCAGGACCCTGACATCATCATGGTCGGGGAGATTCGCGATCTCGAAACCGCAGAAATCGCGGTCAAGGCCGCCCAAACCGGACACCTGGTGCTGTCAACCCTGCATACCAACAGTGCTGCAGAAACCCTGACCCGTTTAATCAACATGGGTATCCCTTCCTTTAACATTGCAAGTTCGGTAAGCCTGCTTATTGCTCAGCGTCTGGCACGGCGTTTATGCGAACAGTGCAAAGCCCCACGTGATGATTTCACGCCGCAAAGTCTAGTTGAACTGGGTTTTAAAGAAGAGGATGCACAGCACGTCACGCCCTACAAGGCGGTGGGCTGCAATCAATGCAACAACGGCTACAGGGGGCGGGTTGGTCTTTTTGAAGTCATGCCCATGTCAAAAGCCATAGGTCAGATTATTATGACGGGCGGCAATTCACTGGACATCCTTAAACAGGCTCAAACCGAAGGCATGCTGACGATTTATCAATCAGGTCTCGAAAAAATCAAAGACGGTGTCACCACCATTGAGGAGGTCAATCGGGTAACCGTTGATTAAAGACCATGGAAAAAGCAAAAAACGACATCATTACCTACCAATGGGAAGGGGTGAATAAAGCCGGCGAGAAGGTAAATGGGGTCATTGATGCCCGAAGCCTTGCCATTGCCAAAGCCGACCTTCGCAAACAGGGTATCATTACTAAAAAAGTCGTTAAAAAACGAAAGCCCTTTTTTGACAAAAAAAATAAGAAAATTACGCAGGGCGATATTACTGTGTTCAGCCGCCAGATGGCAACCATGATCGAGGCCGGCATTCCCTTGATTCAATCCTTTGATATCGTCGCCAAGGGCCAAAGCAACCAGAAAATGCGTGACCTTATCGATACCATTAAACGGGATGTGGAAACTGGACTGACACTGGCTGAATCGCTGCAGAAACACCCTGCCTATTTTAATGAACTCTTTTGTAACCTGGTGGATGCCGGTGAAAAATCAGGCTCCCTGGAAATCATGCTGGACAAGGTCGCGACTTATAAGGAAAAAATTGAAACAATCAAGAAGAAAATCAAAAAAGCTTTAACCTACCCCATGGCCGTACTGGTTGTTGCTTTTTTAGTGACTACCGCGTTGATGATATTCGTGGTACCCCAGTTTGAATCCCTGTTTGAAGGATTTGGCGCTGATTTACCCGCCATGACCCGAATGGTAGTGGACATGTCTGAATTTTTCCAATCCTATTGGTACATTATGTTCGGCGCCATAGGCGGCGCCATTTATGCTTTTATCTATTTTAAAAACCACTCGCCGCAATTCGCCCACTCCATTGATCGAGCCATGTTAAAATTCCCGGTAGTAGGCCCCATCCTTGAAAAAGCCGCCATTGCCCGTTTTACCCGAACCCTCTCCATTACCTTTGCAGCCGGTTTGCCTCTGGTTGAAGCTTTAAAGTCGGTCTCCGGCGCGACCGGTAACATTCTTTATGCCAAAGCCACTGATAAGATCAGGGAGGAAGTGTCCACCGGTCAGCAAATGCAGGTGGCGATGGACAATACCCACCTGTTTCCTAATATGGTAATCCAGATGGTGGCCATTGGTGAAGAATCCGGGGCCCTGGAACAAATGCTTGGTAAAGTGGCGGATTTCTACGAAGAAGAAGTGGATAACGCCGTGGATGCCTTGAGCAGCTTGCTCGAACCCATTATCATGTCCATTTTAGGGGTTTTAGTCGGGGGCCTGGTCGTGGCCATGTATCTGCCGATTTTCAAACTGGGTTCAGCGGTCTAAGGAACAGGAATTCCATGGAATTAAATCATCTTCTTGCCACTTATCTTTATGTTTTCATTGGCATCCTTTCATTACTGGTAGGCAGCCTGCTCAATGTGGTCATTTATCGCCTCCCCATCATGCTTCGCGCTGAATTCCTGCGGGACTATCAAGAGTTGACAAACCAGACAAGCCATGAAAAAAAACCGCCCCTTAATCTGTTTTTACCGCGATCTTTCTGCCCGGCCTGTCAAAACACGGTCAAGGCGCGCCACAATATCCCGATTATCAGTTACCTCTGGCTGCGCGGCAAATGCGCTTATTGCGGCCATCCCATTTCCAAACGCTACCCTCTGGTTGAATCAGTGACCCTGCTGCTGTCATTAGCGGCCATGTGGCACTTTGGCTTAACCCTGCATCTGCCATTTGTTCTGCTGTTCATCTGGCTGCTTATTCCGATGTTTTTCATTGATTTGGACCATCAGCTGCTTCCTGACAGTTTAACGCTTGGGCTTCTCTGGCTTGGGCTCCTCGCCAACACAGCCAATCTCTTTACTCCTCTTCCCATTGCTGTTCTAAGTGCAGCCGGTGCTTACCTGATTCTCTGGCTATTTATTCAGTTGTTTTATCTGGTGACAGGCAAAGTCGGTATGGGCAATGGGGATTTTAAACTGTTTGCCGCCTTCGGTGCCTGGCTTGGCTGGACACAATTGCCGCTTATTTTATTGCTGGCCTCCATATCGGGAGCAATAATAGGCTCAATTTACCTGCGCCTGCAACAAAAAGGCAGTGAAACCCCCATCGCCTTCGGTCCCTTTTTATGCATCGCCGGACTGATTTCACTGTTTTACGGTAAAGACATCATCAACTGGTACTTGAAACTCTGGTTTTAGATGCAACGCATGAAGCCCCCGCCTGTGCGGGGGATGACCAAACACATGCAGAATGGAATTGATTTAAGAATTGAGCGACGTACCGCCACCGCTTCGGCGTTTCATCAGAGCGGAAAAGAATTCCGGTTTGTTAAGGCCAATGGCTGCGAAAATCTGAGGTACTTTGTCCCAGCTGTTTTCCTGTTCGATGCTTGCGACAACCAACTCAAAGCCCTTATCCCGATCCACTGACACGCCCCAGCCATTGATGTAGCATAAGCCATGCAGCCGCTTAGCCTGGACATGCCCTAGCGCTTCCGCTGCCTGCAAATAAGCCAGGGCTTCGTCATAGAGCTGGCGCATTTGCCGTTCGTTGCTGGAACTGGCGAAAACACCACCCTTTTGCAATTCATCACGGAACTTGGCTTCTTCAAGCAGATGACTTCCCAATTCGTATTGTGCTGTACTGTCATCCAGATTGGTGGAAGCACGCAGGGTTTCCCACACCATTTCATCAGCGAACGGAAATTTTTTATTTCCTTTCAATAACTTGTAAACAGAAGCCAACTGGTGATAAAGACCTTTCTCCTTGGCCACCATGTCCTCTGTGGGTTGATTATGAACACGACTTTGCTGCATTGACTTGATCTTCTTAGTCAATGACTTCACTTTATGGCCTTTAAAAAGAATCATCTCGTCCCCCTTAATCGACAGTTGGCACAGCCATCAGCCATTCAAAAAACCAAAGAGCCACCACGGCCAGTATGATTAAAATAATCAGTTTGGCGCCAAAACTGAATGTTTCCTTGACATCCTCACGCAGATTAACCATGGACTCTTCTTCTGCTTCCTCATTGACAATGCCATGAATGCGATTATCAATCGCATTGGAAATAAAATAGGAAATGACTCCAGCGACAATGGCTGGCAGCAGAACAATGAGAAAAACAATACCGCCCGCAGCGATTTCACTCATCGAATACGATTCTTTCAGATTTTCCCGCCAGATAAAGACAAACTCCGGTACATCGTAATTCCAGTTCCAGAGCGCGGCGGGTAAAATATAGAATGAAAAAAGCAAGAAGCTTAAGCCAACGACCAAGGCTATCATGCCAATAATAAAGAGGACTTTATTCTGCTCAAAGCGATCATGTTCCATAATGCCTAATCCATTCAGTTGGGGAAAATCTGGAATTTGCAATGACTCTGCACAATTATATTTATTTTCCTGTAACATAATGATTATAAGAAGGTATGCGGAATTAGGCAAAGCAAATATGCGGCCGCCGCATCAGTCAGAGTGGGTAAACGTTATTACATGAGGATTTTCGATGCGACATGTGTTTATGATTTCCGACGGGACGGGTATTACCGCTGAAAACCTGGGCAATAGCCTGATGACCCAGTTTGGCAATATCCCCTTTGAAAAGCGAACAGTACCCTATGTCGATACCATCGAAAAAGCCGAAGCGGTGGTGCTGGAAATAAATCAACGTTTTGAAGAAACCGGAGCTAAACCGCTGGTGTTCATGACGCTCATCAACAGTGAAATTGCCCAAACCATTAAGCAGGCCCATGCCTGTGTTTATGATTTATTTAATACTTTTCTTGGCCCGCTGGAAAAAGAACTCAATTCCAAATCATCCTATACGGTTGGCCGTGCGCACGGAGTCGCTAATACGCAATCCTACACGCACCGTATTGAAGCCATTGATTACGCGCTGGCCCATGATGATGGGGTCAAAATTCGCGGCTACGATCAGGCCGACATCATCCTAATTGGCGTCTCTCGCTGCGGAAAAACACCAAGCTGTCTGTACATGGCCCTGCATTTTGGCGTTCTGGCGGCAAACTACCCGTTTACCGAAGAAGACTTATCCAGTTTCCGTTTACCGGATAGCCTGCGCCCGTACAAGAGCAAATTATTCGGTTTAACCATCGATGCTGAACGTTTGCAGCATATCCGCACTGAAAGGCGTCCGAACAGCAAGTACGCCTCGGCGGAACAGTGCCGGCTTGAAGTCGCTGAAGTCGAAGCCATGTATCGACGTGAAAACATTCCCTACCTTAATTCCACCCGTTTTTCCATTGAGGAAATAGCCACCAAGGTGTTAGCCATCGCTGGAATCAAGCGGAAATTTTAACGCTCGCCTGCCTTGATGGCGTCGGCTGAATTAATTGAATAAAGGCGAACCGGAAAGAAGAGTAACCCGGGATTGGACTTAGCCACCCGGGTTGATGACACCGCGACAATCCGCCTTATGCCTGCCAAAGCGTCATGAAGTCAGTCACCGGCATTGCGCTCAGGGTATTGGTGTCATTCATGGCTTTCAGGATTTCATCGCATCGTTCGTCAGAGAAGCGGGTATTGATATTACGGATAAATTTATCCATCAATACAGGAATCCCCTCTTCACGACGGCGTTGATGACCAATGGGGTACTCTACCGTGATTAAATCCGTTTGGCTGCCATCATTGAAATGAATACGCATGCTATTGGCAATCGAACGCTTTTCCGGATCATGGTAATCTTGAGAAAAACGTGCATTTTCAGTGACTTGCATTTTGGCGCGCAACGCATCAATGCGTGGATCGGAGGCCACATCGTCTTCATAGTGTTCTGCTTTCAAGTCGCCATGCAGTAAAGCAACTGCCACCATGTACTGCAGGCAGTGATCACGATCGGCCGGATTATGCAAAGCGCCCTGCTTACTGATAATACGGATAGCCGACTCATGCGTTACCAATTCAATGCGGCTTATTTCCGAAAGTCGGGTTTTAATCTGGCCATGCAGCTGCACCGCACACTCGACCGCCGTTTGGGCATGAAATTCGGCAGGATAGGATAATTTAAACAACACATTTTCCATCACATAAGAACCATACGGTCTTTGGAATTTAAACGGCTTACCGTCAAACAGCACGTCGTAAAACCCCCACTTGGGTGCCGAAAGTGCACTGGGATAGCCCATTTCTCCACTTGCGGAAATCAGAGCAAGACGAACGGCTCGGGATGTAGCATCACCTGCCGCCCAGGATTTACGGGAACCGGCATTGGGTGCATGGCGATAAGTCCTTAAGCTTTGGCCATCCACGAACACCTGTGACAAGGTACGCATCAGTTGATCCCTGTTAGCACCCAGCAATAAGGCAGCCACCGCACTGCTTGCGACTTTAACCAGAATGACATGGTCAAGACCAACACGGTTAAAGCTGTTTTCCAGAGCCAGACAACCCTGTATTTCATGAGCTTTGATCATGGCGGTCAAGACGGTGTGCATGGACAGCGGCGGCTGGTTGTTTTTTATATTCTGACGGCTGATGTAATCGGCTACTGCCAGAATGGCTCCCAGATTATCCGAAGGATGGCCCCACTCGGCTGCAAGCCAGGTATCATTAAAGTCCAGCCAGCGGATCATGGTGCCAATGTTAAAGGCAGCCTGCACGGGATCAAGCTCATATCCTGTCCCCGGAACACGCGCTCCGCCGGACAATAGAGCACCCGGTACAACAGGGCCAAGCAATTTGGTGCATTCTGGAAAATTTAAAGCCAGCATGCCGCAGCCCAAGGTATCCATCAGGCACAACCGGGCAGTTTCATAAGCCTTCGGGCTCTTGATTTCATGGTTTAACACGTAATCTGCAATGTCACTGATTACTTTGTCATAATCGGGTTTTACATTGTCTTCAACATACGAATGCATATTATCCTCTTGCTTCAATGGCTACATAGGCTCTTGGTTCAGGCCCCGTGTACTCGGACGTGGGTCGAATTAACCGATTGTCTGCACGTTGTTCGAAAACATGCGCAGACCAGCCAGTAATTCGTGACATCACGAAAATGGGTGTAAACAGCGGCGTCGGAATATCCACGTAGTGGTAGGCCGATGCACTGTAGAAATCCAGATTGGGGAATAATTTCTTCTCACGTCGCATGACGGCCTCGACGCGCTCGGAAACGTTGAACAATTGCGTGTCGTTTTTCGCCATGGCGAGTTTTTTTGACCAGGATTTGATGATATCGGAACGCGGATCGCAGTCTTTATACACCCGATGGCCAAACCCCATGATTTTGGCTTTTTGAGCCAGCATAATCATTAATTTTTCTTCTGCTTCATCCGGATCGCGAAACTGGCTCAGCAGCTCCATGGCCGCTTCATTGGCGCCACCATGCAAGGGCCCTCTTAAGGTGCCGATGGCTGTAGTAATGGCCGAATAAAAATCAGATAAAGTTGCCGCCGTGACTCTGGCTGCAAAGGTTGACGCATTAAATTCATGCTCCGCATACAGAATCAGAGAAACATTCATCATGTCGCGCTCAAGCGTGGAAGGCTTACGTCCATGAAGGAGGGCGATGAAATGACCGCCAATGGTCTCCTCGTCACTGAATTCTGACATTTCCTTGCCCTTGAAATGCCAGGCATACCAATAACACATAATTCCCGGAAACAGCGCCAGCAATCGGTCAGCGATATCATACTGCTGTTTAAAATCATGCTCAGGCTCCAATGTACCGAGCATAGAACAGGCCGTTCTTAACACATCCATGGGATGAGTGTCTTTCGGCATCAGCTTCAACACGGTTTTTAAGGTGTCAGGGATCGCCCTTAAACCGGCCAGCTTTTGAGTGTAACGGGTCAGTTCATCACGTGTTGGCAAATGGCCATAGTGCAGCAGATAAGCCACTTCTTCAAACGTGGCATAGGCGGCTAAATCATCAATAGAATAGCCGCGGTAATTCAATCCAGCGCCCTCATGCCCCACAGTCGCGATAGCCGATTGACCCGCAATCACCCCTTCCAGCCCGGCTGTACTATTGACCATGCTCTCCCTCCATTAATTCATCCAGTTTTTTTTCATAATCGTGGTAACCCAGAACATCATACAGATCGCTGCGCGTCTGCATGGTATCCAGCAAATCACGCTGTGTCCCTTCCCGTACTACGGTCGTGTAGACTTTTAAAGCCGCATAAGCCATGGCGCGAAACGCGCTCAGGGGATAAAGAATCAGACCCACTCCGGCATCTGCCAGTTCCCGCCGTGTAAACAAGGGTGTTTTGCCAAATTCGGTGATGTTGGCCAGCACAGGCACTTTCACCTGCTCAGCAAATTCACGGTATTCTTCCAGTCGGGTCATGGCTTCAGGAAAAATCATGTCCGCACCGAGCGCCACACAATGCAGCGCCCTGTCGATCGCCGCCGTCATCCCCTCGACAGCATAGGCATCTGTCCGGGCCATGATGACAAAATCATCACTGATGCGCGCATCGACGGCAGCTTTAATTCGATCCCCCATTTCGTGCAGGGAAACAATGGCCTTGTTGGGGCGGTGGCCGCAGCGCTTGGCAAGAACCTGATCTTCAATATGAATGGCGGCAACGCCGGTTTTTTCCATCAGTTTAACTGTTCTGGCAATATTAAAGGCATGCCCCCAGCCGGTGTCCACATCAACCAGCAGCGGCAAATCACAGGCATCGGTAATACGGCGTGCATCCTCAAGCACCTCGCTTAAGTTGGTCATTCCCAAATCGGGAAGGCCATAAGAGGCATTGGCTACACCGGCACCGGAAAGATAGATGGCCTGACACCCGGCCTGCTTCGCCAGCAAGGCGGTATAGGCATTGATGGTTCCCATGACCTGTAAAGGCGCTTGCTCCCTGACCAGTTTTCGAAACTGTTTCCCTGAAGGACATGACGACACGTTGTTCTCCCTAAACATCCAATTCGCTTTTTTATCACGATGGGAGAAGGATGGCAACAATCAGGTTATTGAAAAATCATCTGATTTCCAGTGAAGGACGACTGGAAGGAGGAAGAAGCCCGGGGATACCCCGGGCCTGATGCTTATTTGGCAGAGAGTTCTTTCCACCAGTGAGTTTTGGTGTCAGTCGCCCAGTTGCCTTCACGCATACGATTGACGAAGGCTTCTGTTTTCTCAGGGGTTGAAGAATTTTTATCGAGTTTGATGCACCAGTCCCAGTCACCCGTGGTAGACCACATTTTTTCAACACCATCCCATTTCATCATGGAACTTAAATCTGACCAAGGCTTATTTGATTTCATAAAAATTACACTATTCCAAGCGTTCATTATTACTGTCCTTGTTAAAGTTGATTTAAGATTACTTAAGAATACCTTAAGTGATCTCAGAATAGCTCAAATAGGGATGACTTGCCAAAAGAGAGAGAAAAAAAATTTTCACGATTGAGCGGCGTCATTGCAGACGCTCGCTTCAAACCATCGAGTGTTAAATGACCAATTGTCCTTTGGAATACCAGCGGCAGTTTCCGGAAATATAGACCCGCTCATTCTGCATTTCACAGCTCAATTCCCCTTTGCGAAATGAACCCTGAATGGCCTTAAGGCTTTGTTTTTGCAAGCGTTCAGTCCAGAAAGGAGTCAATACGCAATGGGCAGAACCGGTGACTGGATCTTCCGGAATGTTGTGTTTTGGATAAAAGCAACGGGAATAAAAATCCACCTCCACGCCCGGTGCCGTGAGAATCAATCCGCGTTTGGGTAATTTGGCAAGTTCAGTCAGGTTCACGGAAGCCTTAAGCACCTGAGCCTCGTTGTCAAGGACTGCCAGGTAATCAAGATCACTTTCATAAATTTCCAGCAGTGGTTCATCCACCAGCGCAATCAGCAAGGCCGGTTTATCAAAGGCTTTGTAATGGAGCCTTGGAAAATCGAGAACATAGCGATTGCCCCGTTTGCGTACACGGAGCAAGCCGCTTAAACTTTTGAACTCAATGTATTCGCCATCCCCGTATCCCAGCTCAAACAGGGCAAATCCAGCGGCCAGCGTAGCATGACCGCACAAACTGATTTCACCCCGGGGTGTAAACCAGCGGATACGGAACCCTTCGTGGTCACGGATAACGAAGGCGGTTTCTGACAAATTATTTTCAACCGCTATGGCCTGCATCAGTTCATCATTGAGCCATTCGCTCAACAGGCATACCGCGGCGGGATTGCCATGGAAGACTTTATCAGTAAAGGCATCGATCTGGAAAATTTCCATACTTTGCATAGCAGACCTCTTAATTAAAACAAGGATGGCAAGAGTAGCCACCTGACGGATTCATTGCAAGAATTTATTAGGCCGTAATCCATTATTCTTCTGCCTGCGCTTGACGGGACCGAATAATCTGCCTTAATAAAAAGCGTGACGGCGAAACTGCTTTCATCATGCTTCTTGAAAAAAAACCAGGCTCGCCGCTGATTTGCCCGGCAAGCCATTCGGCACTGAGAGGAATGGTCGTTAATCCCCGCGAACCAAAGCCGGCACAAACATACAGCCCAGGATACACCGGCGGTGGCACCTTGATCCAGCGTTCGGCATGGCTGTCCAAGCCGGCATAGCATGCTAAAAACTCATCTTCAACCGGAACTGCTCCCACCAGAGGAAGGTAATCCGGCGTTGCGCCTCTGACGCCAGCCCAGCTTCTGACAATACCGTCACGATAAAATTGAAGCTCGGAAGCCATCGGACTTATTTTTTGCAGATTAGTCGAATCATCTTCAGAGCAACAACGGGCGCGTGGCTGGTTTAGATGATAGGTGGCTCCCAGTGCATGCAGATTGTTTTTCGCCGGAAGCACATGCCCCTCGCCGCACAAAGGCAAGGTTAATCCGGCACTAGCCGCCTGGGCCTGCACGAAAGTGATTTGTCCACCGATGGGTTTGATGGGCAGACCGGCAGTCTGAGCGAATTGATTGGCACGAAAACCCGTGGTGACAATAACAACATCAGCCTCCTGACCGTTGACATGCCACTGACCGCCTTCAATCTGCATTTCCATGACTGTCGTCTGGCCAAACCACTGCACCTGCGGCGATTGCTGTAACAGGTACAGGCATAATTCACGGCTGTTAAGCCATCCCGAGAGCGGAATGAACAAACCGGAAAACTCGAGGGTGAGCCCCGCCAGTTCGGAGGCCTCTGCCGCTGACACCGGCATGGCCAATTGCGGGTAGGCAAGCAGCCAATCCCGCATGCTCCGCTGCGCTTTTAATTCCCGGGTATTACAAGCCAATTGCAGAATACCCTGCATGTCGCCTTCGACATCAACCCCCGCGACCCGTTTATAAAAAGCCTGCGCATAGAGGAAGGCCGCGAGCATGAATTCGGTTAAGGGTGAACGGTAGGCTGACAGTCTGGGGTACACGACGGCACGCTCATTGCCCGATGCCCCGGCTGCCGCCTGCGGCGCTTCGTCAAACAATTGAACCTGCCATCCCCGCCGGCTTAACGCATGGGCGCAAAAGCACCCGGCCAGGCCTGCGCCGACAATGATGGCTCGCCTTTTTTCACGCATGCTACCCGGAGTATAAAACCAGGGCGTTTGCCGTCTGCGTTTGGATTGACTTGCCTCTGCCAGTTCAGCGGTGAGCATGTGACGCTTTCTGCCGTAGCCTGGTTTTTTCGTAAGACTAAAGCCCGAAGCCTCCAGTCCTGCTTTAACCTGAGCGGCTGCAGAATAAGTGGCCACCGTCGTGCCCGGCCGGGATAGCAGTGCCATGGTTTGAAACAGGGAGTGAGTCCACATGCGCTCGTTTCTACGGGGTGAAAAACCATCGAGATACCAGGCGTCGACGGCGGTATGAGAAAGTGCCCGGTCCAATTCCCTGTCGCCTGACAGGAGCAATTCGTCAAAACAGTGTTGAGCATCACCCAGCATCAGGATTAAATGAATGCGTCCCTGATCAAACGTCAAACGGTGAAAACCCGGTGTCAGAACAGGGTATTCTTCAAGGAGTTGCTGTGAAAACGCCTGCAGGGGCGGCCATAATTGGAGGCAAGCCTCTAAATCCTCTTTCTTTAACGGAAATTTTTCACAACTGAAATAGAACAAACGTGCGTTTTGAGGGGCGTGATTTTGCCAGAATTGCCAGGTCAACAGGAAATTAAGGCCCGTACCAAAACCCGTTTCGGCAATGGTAAACAGGGGGTTCTCCTGCTCATGCAGCCTGGTTAAACGCTCTCGGAGGCAGTTGCCCTCGATGAAAACATACTGCTTTTCCGCAAAACCGTCTTCACGGGAAAAATACACATCATCAAATGCAGGTGAATAAGGCAGACCCTCCTGCCACTGAAGGTCTGCCATCTGAATTACAGTAAAAGGACTACTCAAACCACCCTCGGTTAAATTGTTGCGTAATTGCCTTTTTCCAATACCGGGGAAGGCTCCTCGCTCATCCAGCGTTTAAGCACAGGGACGAGAATGAAGAGAATGAACCCGGCCACGATGGCAAAAAGGCCAAGGCAAAGGAACACATGGCTATACCCCGCATTGGTTATCAGGGGATCGGTGCTGTCCATTCCCGCCGTCATCCAGTTGGAGCTGTAACTTGATAGCGTCGCGCCCACGCCAGAAGTCAGCATCCACATTCCCATCATTCCACCCTGCAACGAGCTTGGGGCCAATGCGCCAATCATGGCATAGCCGACAGGCGATATTAACAATTCGCCCACGCTTTGCAATACAAAACTTAAAACCACCCAGCCAGGCGACACCAGGCCGTCCGCAGCGGCTCTGGCGATTCCTACCGGCAGCAGCACAAAGGCCAATCCAATCAACAGCAATGCCAGCGCAAATTGAGTGGGGATATTGACATTGACTCCGCGGGCACGCAGCCGATTTAAGGCCAAGCTCATTAAAGGTCCGCCCACCACAATGCAAATCGTATTGATGTTTTGAAACCACTGCGGCGGAATGATCATTAGCATCCAGTGACGCTGCACGTTGTGGGCAATGAAATGGGTCAACCCCATGGGACCTATCTGAAACAGCATCCAGAAGACGGTTCCCACCACCATAAGCAGCGCAAACGCATGAATTTTTTCACGCGCTTTCTGCGTGCTTTGCTGACGCCCCAGAACACAGGCAAGAACTAACATGGCAACACCCGTGACCAGCACCAGTTTATTGGCAAATTCCGCGTAGTGCAGAAGCTGACTCAACACCAGAGGCAGCACCAGCACCATCACAATCCCCATCAACGAAGCCCGTCGCCGCGCCGGTTTATCGAGACGGCTGTACGGTGAGTTGTTGTCAGACAGCGTATGCCAATAATAAAGACAGATGAGCAGAGCCAGCAGATTACCAAGACAGCTTAACAAAAACAAACGCTGGTAATTATGAGAGAGTTGAAAATACCCGCTTAAGCTGAAACCAATAAAAAACCCGATATTCATTCCCGCGTAATTAAATAAAAACGCGGATTCACGGCGGGTATCAGCGGGTTTAAAGCGCTGTGTCAACATGCAGTTAATGCAGGTGACGTTGAGTCCACAACCGGTTAAGAAGGCCGCGAGGCCCACATAGAGGAAATCCTGATTGACAGTGGCAAGCAGAATGCAGCCGATGATTTGTGCAATCATCCCCAGGCTGAACAGGGAACGATAGGAAAAGAAACGTCCGCCCCAATACCCGCCAAGCAGATGTAACGCATAGTTGAAGGCTACGAATACTCCGGTAATGCTATTGGCCAGGCGCGGAGACAACCCGAGCTTGCCCGTAATGTACAGCACCAACGTTGAATAGAGTACGCTAAAGCTTAAAGTCGAAAAGATCTGAATAAAAAACAATGCAACAATCCCATCCGGTAAATTATTCCATGCTGATTTATTACTATCCGTAATCGACATTAATGCCTTCCTTTTTTTAGTCAAACCAAGTCGACTATGCCATGCAATTTTTTGACTGTCTACGCCGTTTTACAATAAAGATAATCTTCTTGCCATTGGGATCTTTTTCTTTACAAATTATTATCACTATGGATTAAAAGTAAATTGATTTCACCATGGATAACACTGTGATCATATATAATTCAAAAAGAATGTATTTAGAACGGAAAGTAGCGTAAAATGCCCTCTGTTTTTAGCGATAACTTGATGTAAAAATTAAATTGTCGTTATAGTGATTGAAATCAATCCGGGTTTGATTATGCAGAGAAAAATTTATTTTACCGGCATCGAAAAACGGTGCGGCAAATCGTTTGTTTCCTTAGGGCTTCTGGCAAGTCTCAAGGAGCAATGCCCCGATTTACGTTGCTACAAACTCTTTTCTGAAGCGGATAATTCCCAGATGCCTCTGCTGAAAGACCTCTCGCAATCCGAACTGTATCCGCTGATGGATGTGAATCAGGGGATATTGATGATGCGCAATCAGCCTGAGGATTTGCTTTCTCAGGTTTTTGAAGCAACTCAATGCACTGAGAAGACTAAAATCAGCTATTTTGAAGGAACTGATTTCGAAAGCGACAATGATGCTTTTGAGTTTCAATTCAATCTCACCCTGGCTTCGCAGCTGAACTGTGATCTGATCGTGGTGGTTTCCGCCCGTGAACGGACGCCTGAGCATACTTTCTCTCTATTAAACACCACCCTCGAAGCCGCCCGGAAACAACATGCCAACTTAGTCGGCATTATCATTAACCGCGTCGCGCACGCAGACGAAAGCGATTATCAGGAACGTTTGCTGGCCGAATTCAGCCACCTGGCTTTAACCGCGGTTATCCCTGAGTTTGACGCCCTGGCTAATCCGACTGTCCAGGATGTCGCGCAAAAGCTTAAAGCCGAGGTCATTTGCGGCAAGGATGAGCTGCTTAGACCCGTTAAACAGATGACCATCGCCGCAAAAACCGTGGGCAATTTCCTGGAATCGCGGCTGGATCGCAATGGCATGCTCATCATTACTCCGTCAGATCGGGTGGATATTCTGTTAGGCTCGCTGCTGGCCGATCAATCCGCCAATTACCCTAAAATTGCCGGGATTGTGTTAACGGGCGGCGAAATGCCGGGCAGCGTGCTTTGTGAAATTATCGCCGGCCTTGAACGTCCGTTCCCCGTGTTATTAACCCAATGCAAAACCTATGAAACTGCAACAACGCTTTATTCGGCCAAATTCAGCTTAAATCAGGACAATCCCGGTAAAGTCGCCGACACCATCACCGCCCTTAAACCGTTTTTATACGAACCCGTCATCAACTTGTTGCAGCACCAATCCTTACCCAACCGCCTCTCGCCGGCTGTTTTTCTTTATGAATTAATCCGCAGAGCCAAACAGGCCAAAAGGCACATCGTGCTGCCGGAAGGCGACGAACCCCGCATTTTGATTGCGGCGGACCATTTGCTGAAGCGAAACGTGGTAAAAATTACTCTACTGGGTAATCCAGATAAAATTCACCTGTTAGCCAAACGCATGGATCTGACCTTACCCAATGTCCAGATCATCGATGTGGAAACCAGCCTTAAGCGTGAACAGTTTGCCCAGGCCTACTATGAATTACGCAAACACAAAAACGTCAATTTGCCCATTGCTCTGGAAAGAATGAATGATGTCAATTATTTTGCCGCCATGATGGTGTATACCAATCAGGCCGATGGGATGGTCTCCGGTGCAGTCCATACCACCGCCGATACCGTCAGACCAGCCCTGGAGATTATTAAAACCAAACTGGGCGTGACCAAAGTCTCTTCTATCTTCATCATGTGCATGCCGTCTCGGGTGCTCATCTATGGGGATTGCGCCATTAATCCTGAGCCTGACAGCATTACGCTGGCAGAGATTACCTTGCAAGCGGTCAATATTGCCAAACAATTAGGCATTGAACCGAAAGTCGCCCTGCTGTCTTACTCTTCAGGCAGTTCAGGCAAAGGCGACAGTGTTGAGAAGGTAGCCAAAGCCATGGCGCTGGTGAAACAGCAACAGCCTGAATTATTGGCTGAAGGCCCCATTCAATACGATGCCGCCGTGGATCCGGAGGTAGCCCGTAAAAAACTCCCCGACTCCCGCGTGGCCGGCAATGCGAACGTCCTTATTTTTCCTGATTTGAATACCGGCAACAATACCTACAAAGCGGTACAGCGTGAAAGCGGTGCGCTGGCAATCGGCCCTGTCCTGTTAGGATTAAACAAACCCGTCAATGATCTAAGCCGCGGCTGCACGCCCCAGGACATCATCAACACCATTCTGGTCACGGCCATTCAGGTTGAAGGAGAGTCTGTGTGAATATTTTAACCATTAATGCCGGCAGCTCTTCGATAAAATACAAGGCGTATGCCTTTGACCAGGGCAACAGCAATGTCATTCTCTCTGGCTTAATTGAAGGCATCGGTGAAAGCAGCAGCCAATGGCATCATCAATTTCATGGTAAACAAAGCAGCACGCACCGCTTTATTGATCACCGCCAGGCTTTTTCCGAACTCGCCGAACAACTGCAACGTGATCTCAACGAACATCCCATTCATGGCGTAGGCCATCGCGTCGTTCATGGCGGCATTGATTTGTTTGAACCGACGGTGATTACCCCCGCGGTGTTGCAGGCAATTGAGAATCTGGCCAATTTAGCCCCCATTCATAATCCGGTGAATGCCCAGGGCATTCTTCTGGCACAGCAATTTTACCCTAACGCCACCCATGTCGCTCTTTTTGACAGCGGTTTTCACCACACCATGCCCGCCTATGTGCATCAATATGCCATTGATAGTGAGCTCACCAGAAAATACCCCATCAGACGGTATGGCTTTCATGGCATCAACCATGAATACGTAGCCAGACAAATGGCCATTCACTTACAGAAACCGTTAAGCGCCTGTCAGTTCATTACCCTGCATCTTGGGAACGGTGCCAGTGCCTGTTTGATTAAAAACGGCCAATCGTTTGACACAACCATGGGCATGACCCCCCTGCCGGGCCTTATGATGGGTACCCGCTGCGGCGATCTTGATCCGGCGATTATTTTCTACCTGCTTGACCAGGGGTACACTGCCCGGGAAATTGATACTCTGCTCAATAAAAAGAGTGGACTTAAAGGCATCGCCCATGACAATGACATGCGGCGAATTTTGGCGCGTGCGGAGTCAGGGGATAACGAGGCGAAGCTTGCGATTGACATGTATGTGTACCGAATTCAAAAAACCATCGGTGCTTACCTAAGCCAGCTTGATTCGCTGGATGCGCTTATTTTTACCGGCGGCATTGGTGAGAATGCCTACCCTATTCGCCAGGCCGTGCTGGAATCACTGAAGCCCATGGGATTTCATCTCGATAAGGCGCTGAATCAAACCACGCAGAACCACCTGTGGCCTATTCATTCACAAGGTCACCCAATCTATGTCGTTCGCGGCGACGAAGAACAATTGATGTCGCAAAAAGTAGCCGAAATACTGGCAAAAAAAGCATAATCCTTAAGCCTTGGGAAATACCCAAGGCTCGCTCATCCTGACAGCATCCACCTAACTGGCCGATTTAAACATTCGCTTTGATGCACTCCGCCAACACGCTCTCCGCAGCCAAATGCGTCAATCGCAGTTCCTCCTCAGCGTGCGCACTGGACACAAAGCCGGCCTCATACATGGAAGGAGCAAAATAAATCCCCTTTTGCAGCATGCCATGGAAAAATCGCTTAAACAGCGTTTCATTGGAAGCCGCGACGTCGATGTAATTATCGATGGATTCTTTGCCATTGAAACAAAAACCAAACATACCCCCTAATGAGGCGGCAAAGAATGGGATACCCATGTCGGTGGTAATGTCCTGCAACCCTTTAATGAGTTGGCTGGTGGTCAGGCTTAATTTCTCGAAAAAACCAGGTTTGGCAATTTCTTGGAGTGTCGCAAGACCCGCGGCCATGGCCAGAGGATTGCCGGATAAAGTCCCTGCCTGATAGACAGGCCCTTGCGGCGCTAAATGGGACATAATGTCCGCCTTACCGCCGATAGCACCGACTGGCATTCCACCGCCGATGACTTTACCAAGCGTTGTCAAATCCGGAGTTATTTTGAAAACCTGCTGCGCACCACCCAACCCAACCCGAAACCCGGTCATCACCTCATCAAAAATGAGCACGGTGTTGTAGGTATCACAAAGCGTACGTAAACCCTGCAAAAAGTCAGGTTTTGGCAGGACGAAACCCATGTTGCCCGCCACAGGCTCAAGAATAATAGCGGCCACATCACCTGAAAACTGTTCCATCAAACGGGCAGTCTGTTCAAGATCGTTAAAATCAGCCGTTAATGTGTGTTCGGTAATGCTTGGGGGAATACCGGGGGTTGCAGGGATTCCGAGGGTCAATAAACCTGAACCGGCTTTGACCAGCAGGCTGTCATTATGACCATGATAGCAGCCGTTGAATTTAATAATTTTATTTTTGCCGGTATACCCTCTGGCTAGACGGATAGCCGTCATGGTCGCCTCCGTACCGGAATTCACCATGCGTACTTTCTCAATGGCTGGCATCAATTCAATGATTTTTTCCGCAAGCCGCACCTCAAGCTCGGTCGGCGCACCAAAACTCATGCCGTTATGAAGGACATTGGAAACAGCATCCACCAGGGATGGGAAACAATGGCCTAGAATTAAAGGTCCCCATGAACCGACATAATCAATGTAGTGGCGGTCATCCACATCCACCAGGTAAGCGCCTTTGCCCAACTTAAAGAAAATAGGCTCACCGCCAACGCCCTTAAACGCACGGACAGGTGAATTGACGCCGCCAGGGATAACGGACTGGGCCTGTGAAAATAATTCATGTGAATTGCTCATGACGACTCCATTGCCAAAAATAGGATATAGTATCGAGTTTTACAGAGTGTGGCAAAAAAAGGCTGATAAACTTTACATTGTTTTTGACTGTGGTTAAATTACCGCTTTTTAATTGAGGCAACAGGTATGCAAGAATACAAGCGCTATATCTGCGTGATCTGCGGATTTATTTACGATGAGGCGGAAGGCTGGCCAGAAGATGGCATCGAGCCTGGAACCCGATGGGAAGAAGTACCCGAAAACTGGTTTTGCCCGGATTGCGGTGCCGGGAAAGAAGATTTTGAAATGATTGAGATCGAATAACAGCCGGCTGGCCCTCTCTCCAACCCTCTCCCGCAAGCGGGAGAGAGCCTGGTCATCTTTTTCTTCGCCAATACCAACCCATCCTTTTCTCTCCCGTCGAGGTGAAGGGACTATGACTTTTTGCGCTTACGGCGGGCGCTTCGCAGCAAATTAAGCATTTCCACACCCAACGAAAAGGCCATGGCAAAATAAACGTAGGCGCGGGGGATATGGAAAGAAAAGCTATCGGCCACCAATACCATTCCAATTAAAATCAGGAAACTTAAAGCCAGCATTTTCACTGTGGGATGTTTTTCAATAAACCGGCTTACAGGCTCACTGGCATAGATCATTACTAAAATCGCGCAGGTAATGGCCGTGGCCATCACCCAGAAGCGCGTTGTCAAACCAATGGCCGTCAGCACGCTGTCGAGTGAAAAAATAATATCCATGACCGCCACCTGAAAGACCACGGCTCTAAACGTTGAAGCCCCCTTGCCGCTAAGCACCTTTGAAGTCGGCTCTTCCCCCACTTCATGATGAATTTCCTGAGTTGCCTTGGCGATTAGAAACGCGCCTCCGGCCAACAGGAATAGATCCCGGCCTGAGAAACCAAAGGAGCCCACATGAATCAAGGGGCGGGTTAATTTAACCAGCCACACAGCAGAAGCCAGGAGCATTAATCGGGTCACCCAGGCAAACGTCAAGCCCCAGCGCCTGGCTTTGCGGCGTTTTTCAGCCGGCAATCTCTCAGTCAGAATCGACAGGAACACCAGGTTATCGATGCCAAGCACTATTTCGAGGATAATCAGCGCTGACAGGCTGACGATGATATCAACAACATCCATTTGCAATCTCTATGACGTGGGAAAATACCGCTATTTTCCATGATCATGCCGTCCAGGTAAATGATTCACATTAGTCAGGAGATTCGTTATAATAGCGCGCCATGTTCTATTACGTTTGTAGGTGACGACAATAATTAAGCTAATCAAAAAGCTGTTACGGAAAACCAGGACTAAACACGTCCCTGTTAATGCCAGCTACATCATTCCCCGTAATCATCATCATTTATCGAAAACAGATATCAGCCCTAACGCTCTAAAAGTACTCAATCGGTTAAGCAGCTCGGGATTTGAAGCGTATCTTGTTGGCGGAAGTGTGCGTGATCTTTTATTGGGTAAGTCACCCAAAGATTTTGATGTGGCGACCAATGCCACGCCCATCCAAATTAAAAAACTGTTCCGTAATGCACGAATTATTGGCCGTCGTTTCAAACTGGTTCACATTATTTTCCACCGCGACATCATTGAAGTGGCGACATTCCGAGGCAGTGAGGCCATGGATGTCAACCAGCAAACCAATGAACAGGGCATGCTGGTGCGTGACAATGTCTACGGCACCCTGGATCAGGACGCCTGGCGGCGCGACTTCACCATTAACTCACTGTATTACAACATGGAAGATGCTTCCATTGTTGATTTTACCGGCGGAGTAAAGGATGTCAGTGAACGTCTCGTTCGCATGATTGGGGATCCGGTCACCCGTTATCAGGAAGATCCCGTCCGCATGCTGCGCGCCATCCGTTTTTGTGCCAAACTGCATTTCAACATGGCACCAGAAACCAGCGCTCCGCTTGCTCAGTTAAGTCCCCTCATCCGCCATGTTTCCGGCTCGCGTCTTTTTGACGAAATGACCAAGCTCTACCAGTGCGGTGAAAGTGAAAGCGTGCAACGTTTATTGCAGGAACATGGCTTATTCGCGGAGCTCTTTGAACAAACCCACCGCCTGTTAAACAGCGACTACCCGGTCAATGCCCTGTTAGGGATTGCGCTCGAAAGCACGGATGCCCGCATTCGTGACAGTAAACCGGTCACGCCGGCTTTCCTGTTTGCCGTGCTGCTTTGGTTCCCTCTCAAGGCCAAAGCTCTGCAATTGCAACAGGAAGAAAATATTCCTGCACTGCCGGCGCTGGAACGGGCCATGAATCATGTTATTGCCGAACAGAATAAGGTCATTGCCATACCCAAACGCTTTACTCAGGTGATGCGGGAAATGTGGCTCCTGCAATTTCGCTTTAACAAGCGCCATGGTGGACGAGCGCTTAATCTGTTAGAACACCCGCGCTTTCGCGCCGCCTTTGATTTTCTTGCCTTGCGGGCATTGGCCGGTGACGAATCGATGGAATTGGCCCAGTGGTGGACAACATTCCAGGACGCGCCTGAAAACGAACAAACGGCGATGATTGCCGCCTTGGCGCCACCACCTTCGCGAAAACCCAAACGACGCCGCAAGCCTAAAACTGTGTCATGACCTGTGTTTATTTAGGTTTAGGCAGCAACCTTGGCTCCGCCGAGAGGCAGTTACGCCGCGCCTTGGCCGCCTTGCGGACTCTGCCGGAAACCCGTCTTTTGCAAACAGCGCCCTTTTATCGCAATGAAGCCTGGGGACGAAAAACTCAACCTCAGTTCACCAACACCGTGGCTGCCATTCAAACCCGCCTTTCTCCACAGGTTTTACTGGCCCACTGCCACCGAATTGAACACAATCAGGGGCGCCTGCGTCAGATCAAATGGGGGGCAAGAACCTTAGACATTGATATTTTGCTGTTCGGCCCACTGGTTTTGGATAGCCCACGCCTGACTATCCCTCATCCGCGCCTACTGGAAAGGGATTTTGCCTGCCTGCCACTGCTCGCCCTTAATCCACACGTTAAACTTCCTGACGGACGTCTGCTGTCTGATGCCCTTCGCTTTTAATTGCATGTTGTCTTTTTTAAAGAACTAACTACACTATCATATAACTACGGCGGTTTTTTGCGAGGGAATCGTGTACGCCACTATTTTGCATGCCACGGATTTAAAAGAAAACCATTTTGCCATGTGCCAGAAAGCCGTGGCCATTGCCAAGGCCTTTGGAGGAACGCTCCATCTTCTGCATGTGATTGAGCCCCCTGCATCCTTGCAGTTAGCTCAGGGACTGGGTTTTGCTGAATTGGGCAATCCGGTCAAGGACGATGCAGTCACTGTGATGAATGTGCTGGGTGAGGCCTTGTCTCTACCTGTGGCGCAGCAGCATGTCGCAATCGGCTCCATTAAACAACTGGTGCTCAAAAAAGTGAAGGAGTTAGGCTGTGATTTAGTGATTATCGGCAGCCACACGCCTGGGCATTTGCCGGCCTTTTTAGGGAGTACTGCCCATGCCGTTGTCCATCATGCGCCTTGTGATGTGCTGACCATACGAATCTAAGGCCAGCTCTGAACGGCTTGACGGGTAATTTCTGTAAACCGTTTTGGCGTGAGCGCCTCTTCTAACTCTTCTTTTTGGTTGTCTTTCAGCACCTGATAAAAGCTTTGATAACCTATTTCACTGAGCAGGTTGTTATAAGCGGCCAGAGAAAGAGACGCCAGTTTTTTATTTTCGCCTGGCAGGTCAGGGGGAATTAAGACGGGTGCAATGCGCTGCTCATAAGCATAGCCTATTTCGAGCAAAAGACCCTCCTGATACGATTGAGCTATCAATTCCACACCAACAGGCATAGGCTCTTTTCCGATATAGCCCAAGTTAATGCTTAAAGCGGGTAAACCGGCATTAGACGCGACCGGCGCCTGCCAGGTATTAACCTCATACGCATCATAAGTGGCCTCACCCACCCGGCTAATCGGCATCAGTAGAACATCCAGCTGATTTTCACGCATGTAGTTCTCCACATACGCTCTGTTACTGGCAAACCGCTGTAAAGCCTCCCGGTAAGATCGACTGTCTTTAGCCGGCAGCTTGGTTAAAAACTGCAGGCACTCCTTCACATCGCCATACACCCGGGTACGGTTTGACTGGCAGAAATCACGGTAACTTTTTCGAACAGAGGCAAATGATTTGAAATAGTCATTGATTTCTTCGGCCATCCCGGACATGTTCACGTTGCGGTTATTAATGAAATCAGTGAGATAGACATTATCTATGACCGTGACACCGGCCTCACGCAGTTTGGTTAACGTCCCTTGCAGAAGTTTTTCGACGTCTTTCGGCATGGACTGAAAGGTTTTGATTAAACCCACCTGACGCACAATGCCAAGCCGCTTGCCTCTCAGGCCCTCCTTATTCAGAAACGCTCGGTAAGTCGTTACCCGTGGTACTGGCAGCGTTTTGCTGTCATGAGGATCCGGCTTGGCGATGGCATCCAGAATCAGTGCCATGTCTTCAATATGACGCGTCATGGGGCCGGCTGTACCATCAAGGTTGCCGTTGGGGAAAATGCCTGTCTGGCTGACCAATCCAGTACTGGGGCGCAACCCGTACAGGGCATTAAATGCTGAAGGTATACGGATGGAGCCGCTGTTATCTGTACCAATTCCTGCCAGAGCAAAGCCCGCACTGACAGCAGCAGCGGAACCACCGCTTGAGCCGCCAGGATTTTTTTCGGTATTGTACGGGTTGCCAATTCGGCCACTGCGGCTGCTGATGCCAAACATGCCCGAAGCGAACTCGTCCATGGCCCCTTTGCCTAAAATGACAGCCCCCGCTCTTCTTAATTGAACCACCAAAAAAGCATCCCTGGCCGGCTGATTGCCAAGCAAGGCAAGACTGCCCACGGTACTGGTTGAATCATAGGAGTCAATATTGTCCTTAATAATGAGAGGCACGCAATGCAAGGGCCCAATCAAACGATGCGTTGCGGCATAATAATCATCCAGCGCCTGCGCTTCGGCACCGCTTTGCGTACTGAGGGCTGTCCAGGCATTAATCGGCGGCCTGCCATCACCCCCTAGATTGTACTGTTTTAGCCGTTTAAGGTAACGATTAATCACCTCGGTACAAGTGATTTCCCCTCGAACAAGCTTAGCCTGCATGTCGCCGATGCTCTCAAAAGGCGGTGCAATCGATGCGCCATAAGCCATACTGCACAAGCTGAGAATCACCACAATCAGGTAGTTTTTTTGATTTTTCATCCTTAAACCTTCTTTGACACGGCCCGCCGCGCAGCTAATCTCTTTCGATTAACAATAACCCGGCCCTTGACAGGACGTTAATTAATTTTTAGCTTTATCAATCACTTTCCCGTAGTATGTCAAGTCACTGACCTGATAAATTTGTCTTATACTATAAAAATGTTCAGGCCGCTTTCAGGGAGGATAAGCCGTGCAGCCCACCGTGTTAATTGTTGATGACGAACCCAGCACGCTTATCAGCCTGCAGCGCACACTGACGCCTGAGGGATATAAAGTTCATATCGCTGAATCCGCGATGGATGGTCTTAGGATTCTTGAAAATAATCCCATTGATATCATTATCTGCGACATGCGCATACCGCAAATGAACGGCGCGGAATTCCTGAAAGAAGCCGCAGAGCGTTGGCCTGATGTGAGGCGTATCCTGATGACGGGTTACGATGACATTCACACGGCAATTGCCGCCATCAACGTGGGTCAGGTGAATTATTACCTTGCCAAGTCCTCTAAAAAAGAGGAACTGTTAAGCGCCATTAACAGCATGCTGGAAAATAAATTACTGCGTGATCAAAATCGCATCATGCAGGAATTGATTAATCAACAAAATGAAAAATTAAAAATTCTAAACAGTCAATTGGAAGAAAAAATTCAGAAGCGCACAGCGGAATTGCATCGCAGCTATCAGGATTTACAGGAAACCCATGAAGCCGCCATTCAGGCTTTTTTATCCATTCAGGAATTGAATGAAAATCACAACAAGGGGTATTCCCGCAAAGTAGCCACCCACGCTAAACTTCTGGCAAAAGCCATGCATCTCAATGAAAAGGAAATTCAAACCGTTTACCTTGCAGCCATGCTTCATAACCTGGGTCGTAACGGGTTGCGCGAAGAGATACGATTTAAACCCTTTGCCCAACTGACTACCAGAGAATACCAGGAATTCAAGCAATACCCGATTTTAGGCGCCATGTCGCTCTCTGCTTTTCCTTCTTTAAAAGAGGTGGTTAATACCATCCTTTATCACCGTGAACGCTTCAATGGCAAAGGGTATCCGCATGGGGTAAAAGGCGACTCCATACCGCTTTTTTCCGCCATTCTTGCTATTGCTGTCGATTACAATGAATTAATGTATGGATTGATTTTTCAAGAGAAATACCCAGCCAAACAAGCCCTGGCTTATATGAAAGAAAATGAGGAACGTTACGATCGAAAATTATTGCTGCTGTTTATGGATATCATTGCCTCCTTACCGGAACAACAGACCGCTTTGATGGAAAAAGCCCTGGAGCCGCATCAGTTACTCAGCGGCATGGTGTTATCCAGGGATTTGAAATCGAGCGAAGGCTTTATCTTTCTTAAAAAAGGCTGCAAACTGGATGATGAGTTAATCGATCGGATCACGGCAGTTCACAATATCCTGGTGTACGTTTATGAGCCGGTAATCTCACCCACCTCCGAAGATTAGCGCTTTTTCACATGTTTCATCAATCGCCTTTTGCGTTTAACCTGCCGTTCGCTCAATTTATTCTTTTTCCCTTTAAATGGGTTTTCACTGCCTCTGAATTCCAGTTTCAAGGGTGTTCCCACCAAATCGAGGTGCTGAATAAACGCGTTGGTTAAATAGCGTTTGTAGCTGTCAGGCAAGGCATCCAATTGATTGCCGTGAATTACGATAA
The DNA here is from genome assembly GCF_001468125.1 of Legionella rubrilucens. Lineage (GTDB taxonomy): Bacteria > Pseudomonadota > Gammaproteobacteria > Legionellales > Legionellaceae > Legionella_C > Legionella_C rubrilucens. The sequence continues at coordinate 81,625 of NZ_LNYT01000001.1, forward strand.
TGGGCGGATTGTGCCCGCCAGCATGGGCGTAGCGCAATTTAATCCGGCGGCCACTGACTAAAGGCGGGTTGTGCTGGGCCACCAAATCCTGCAGCAGTCGGGTTAATTTAGGTGTCGATAACCCCTGCATGGCGGAACGATAGGCTTGTTCAATGTCATTAAATAATAAACCAACCCCGCTGCCGTGCAGAGCCGAAATGAAACGGGTTTTCGCGAACTGAACAAAGTGGAGACGGCGGGCCAGCTCGTCTTTGACATGCTCTTTATGCGAATCCTCAAGCCCATCCCACTTGTTGACGACAATCACCAGGGCCTTGCCTGATTCAACAATAAAGCCCAACAGGTGCATGTCTTGTTCGGTTAAGCCTTCACGAGCATCAAGAAGCATAAGGCATACGTGGGACTCACGGATGGATTGCAGGGTTTTGATAATGGAAAATTTTTCAATTTTCTCATCGACCCGCGAGCGTCGACGCACCCCGGCTGTATCAATCAGAATGTAATTTTTTTCATCCCGGACAAAGGGAATGGCGATGCTGTCGCGAGTGGTTCCGGGCATATCGTACACCACAACCCGCTCTTCGCCGAGAATGCGGTTGACCAGGGTGGATTTACCCACATTGGGGCGTCCGACAAAGGCGATTTTAATGCCCTTTTCACCCGTGTCCTCATCCTCTGAGGCCGGTGCGAAATCATGAGTCATGGCGCGAAGCAACGAATGCATGCCGCGTCCATGGGCGGCCGAAATGGCATGCAGTTGATTAAAGCCTAGGGATTGAAATTCAGCCGAAGCGATTTCTTCGTCCAGACCATCGCTTTTATTGACTACCAGAAAAACCGGTTTGTTGATTTTTCGCAATTGCAGCGCGATTTGTTCGTCAATACCGGTTAATCCGGCTCTCGCGTCAACAAGAAAAAGCACGATGTTGGCTTCGTCCAACGCAATCTCTGACTGCCTGGACATTAATTCATCCACCGCCTGGTCTTCAACGCCGACACCGCCGGTATCAATCACAATGAAGGGTTTGTTTTCATAAACTGCTTCACCGTATTGGCGATCGCGCGTTAATCCGGGGAAATCAGCCACCAGCGCATCTTGCGTTCGTGTCAAACGGTTAAAGAGCGTCGATTTACCCACATTGGGTCGACCAACCAAAGCAATAACAGGTATCATCGATTAGCTCACTGTGTAACGGCTTAACTTCCCATTGGAGGTCATGACGTAGAGATTATTGCCCAATGCCAGTGGCGCCACACTCACCGCACCGCTCATGGGCGTCCTGGCGAGAAACTCCCCATTTTGGGTTGACAACACGTGCATTGTGCCGGTTTTATCGCCCACGAACAGTCGATTGCCCATCAAAACAGGCTCGGTCAAACCTCGGGCTTTTAACGCAACCTGTTTCCAATTGACCTGACCATTGTGAGTATTGATAGCCCAAATGACATCATCACTGTCAGTAAGGTACAGACTGTCACCGCGAACGACCATGTTTTTATAAAGGGATACGGGTTTGTTCCACAGGAATTGCCCATCGGTCAGCGACATGGCACCAATGTAACCCTGGTAACTGCCAAGAATAGCCACGTTGCCTCGAATAATCGGATCGGCGTCAATATCCACCAACCTTTCTACGTCGCTGGATCCCGTCGCATACACAATGCTTTTTTGCCACAACAAGTGCCCGGACTCCAGATCTACGGCATCCACTTTACCGTCCGAATAGCCGACAACGACCACATTGCCCCTGACTACAGGTGATGAGCTGGCTTTAAGAATCAAGCTGGGAGCGCCATGCACTGAGACCCATTTTTTCTCGCCTGAGTGCACATCAAAAGCGTAAAGGTTACCATCAATCGTTTTGGCGATGACCTTGCCTTGAGCAATAATGGGTTTTGCCAATACTTCACCGGACACATTGGCTTTCCAGAGCTCAGAACCATCGCTTTGTTTTAAGGCGACAATGGATGAATCATCAGTAGCCAGTATCAAACTGCCTTGACCGACGGCTGGACCGCTGACCAACGTGTAGGGGATTTTTTTAGCCCATTGCTGGGTGCCTGTGGATTTATCAATGGCCTGGACATAGCCGTTATGATCCGCACTGTACAGAATGTTACTGGAGACGGTAGGCCTTAAGCGTAGATAGGCCTCATTTCTTCGTGAGCTTCCGACAGGGGCATTCCATTGTTCAACCAGGGTCACCTTCGCTTTGACCGGTTTTAACTCGGAAGGTTGCGGCGTATTGTCCTTACCGAGCATGTAATCATCAATTTTACTGCAGGCTGGCAACAAACCAATCAAAGCCAGCGCCATCATACTTCTACTCAACTTAAAAAACATAAAACCTCTTCTCATGCAGCTTGTAAGGAATGATTATCCATGGTGGTGGACTGGGTCATGGCCGCCAATTCATTGGTCTTCATCTCAAGGAAGAGATTGCCCATGCCGTGTGTACGCACTTCCGTGATGGCTTCCTTATATGAAATAATTGCCTGCTGATATTTACCGGTAGCCGCATAAATATCGCCTTTCAATTCATTAATGACAGGCATATAGGCATTATCATCCACCACCGACAGCTCCGTTAAGGCCTTGTCATAGGATTTTTCAGCCAGCAGCAAACGGGCAATCCGTATTTTAGCAATCTGCTTTAACGCAGAAACCCTGGAGGCTGAGGCAACCTGATTCAACATGTCCCTTGCTTCGTTGTATTTTTCCTTATTGACCAGCAATTTTGCCAGAGTCATTCTTGCCGCATCGGCATAAACCGTCTGACCATACTCGTTAATTAACTGATTGGCATAGGCTTTAATGCCTTTATTATCATGATTGGAAAAAGCCACCATCAGGTGTTCGTAGGCTGACGAAGCCTGAGTATTTATCTTTTCCTGATGCCAATGCCAATATTTGTAGCCGGCGGCGCCCAGCATGATGAACGACAGGACGACTGTAATCATCGTGCTGTAACGGTTCCACCATTTTTTAATCGCTTCTAATTGCTCTTCTTCAGTCATATAAACCGACATCATCTTCTCCTGCCATCATCCAAGATAGTCTGTAAATGAGTTGCTAAATCCTGTTGTGGGATAGTGACCTGATCTTCCTGATTACGCAAGTTTTTAAGGCTCACCAGTCCATTTTTTACTTCATCTTCCCCAAGAATAAGGGCAAAATCAGCACCGCTCCTGTCGGCTTTCTTAAACTGGCTTTTAAATCCTCCGCCAACCGTATTGGTTATGACGCACCAGTCTGCGTTCACCTGACGCAGTTCTTCAGCAAGCGTCAGGGCGCGCAACATCGCCTCATCGCCGCTGGCAATGAGAAACAGCGAGGGTTTTTTGCAGAATTCCGGCGTGCGCTGCAAGGTTTCCATCAGCAGCAGCAACCGTTCTTCACCCATGGCAAAACCAATGGCCGGCGTTTTATTGCCGCCTAAATGCTCGACCAGGGCATCATAACGCCCGCCAGCACAGACGGTTGCCTGGCTTCCCAACTGGTCAGTGACCCATTCAAACACCGTATGACCATAATAATCCAATCCTCGAACCAGGAAAGGATTGACTTCATAAGCAATGCCCAGTTGCTCAAGGCCTGCGCACAGATCATCAAAATGGCGCCGGCTTTCATCGCTGAGCGAATCCATGAGACGCGGAGCCTGACTCACCAACCCCTGTATGTCCGGGTTTTTGCTGTCAAGAATTCGTAATGGGTTTTTTTCAAGACGCCTTAAACTGTCCTCATCCAGAACCGACAGATTGGCTTTGAAAAACTGCACCAGCTTTTCTTTGTAATGCTGTCGCTCGGAAAGTTCACCTAAGGTATTGATCTGTAAACGCACCGACTGATCAATACCGAGTGTCTTCCATAGCCGGACACAAAGAGCCAAAAGCTCCAGTTCGATGGGCACGCCCTCGATACCCAATACTTCCACGCCAAACTGGTTAAATTGACGGTAACGCCCTTTTTGCGGTTTTTCATGGCGGTACATCGGCCCCATGTACCATAATTTTTGCTGCTGGTTATGCAGCAGGCCATGCTCAAGGCAGGCACGCAGGCAGCCTGCCGTCCCCTCCGGGCGCAGAGTGAGGCTATCACCGTTTAAATCCGTGAAGGTGTACATTTCTTTTTCAACGATATCAGTGACCTCACCGATGGTTCGTTTGAACAGTTGTGTACTTTCGACCAGGGGAAATCGTATTTCCTGATAGCCGTATTGCGACAGGCACTGGATAAACACTGTTTCCAGATTACGCCAGGTTTCTGTCTGATGGGGCAGTACATCGTTCATACCCCGGATTGCTTGAATTCTCTCAACCAAAATTACTTCTCCGTTGAGGTGTCTGAATTTAATCGGAACATCGATTGCATCTTGGAAACATCGGTCAGTTTGACTTCCACCTGTGTTTCTACCCCATCCGTTTCAGGCTTTTTAAGTGAAGCCATCTGGCTATCGCCTTTCGTAAAAAAGAGTTGATCGCTGTTTTTCTGCCACCAGAAACTCACTGCCACAACTGCAGCAATGACGATACAGGCTGTTATCCAACGCACTGCACGCTCGCCGCGATGCGATTCGCGCTTGCTTTGCCATAACGCTGCTTTTTCAGGCTTGCGTTCAGCCACTGCGGTTTTATTAAAGGACGACACGTAAGGCTCGGCTGAAACACCCAGTAATTTGGCATAGGCACGAAAGTAACCTTTAACAAAGACTGGCTCCGGCATTTGATCATAGGCATCTTCTTCAAGAAGCTCGATTAATCGCACTCTTAAATGCAGTTTGCCTGCAACGTATTCACGGCTGTACCCTTTCTTTTCCCGGATATGGGCTAACTGGGCACCTGGGTTCTGTATGGGGTTCTCTGCTGGGGCTTCATCCATTGGCACTGTCGAATTCATTTTTTTCTCCGGCATAGTCGGTATTACGGGTTAATTTAGTCAGGCGCGCTTGGTAATCCGCTGCAACCTCTGCTTTCCCCAGTTTGGTCGCGGCATCCGCCGCCAGGCTTAACAGAACGGGATCATTTAACGATAATTCCTGGTACTTCTGTAAATACTTCAGTGCCTTTTCAGGCTGGCTCTGTTTCAATGCGATTGTGGTTAATTCAAGAAGCGACTGTTTACGCTCAGGATCCTGTTCCAGGGCCTTGCTGAAATAGGTTTCGGCTTTGGCATAATCCGGCACAGCCGCTGCGCATAACCCGGCGTTTTCATAAGCTCCGGCGCTGTGGACATAGTGCACGTCGCTCACGGCTTTCAAAAAATAGCTTTCCGCTTCGCTGTATTTACCGGCGCGGCATAAGAAAGTACCGTAGTTGTTAAGTTGCGCCCCGCTGTTGGGTGCTAAAGACAAAGCCTTCTTATAATAAATGCGGGCTTCATTCATATCGCCTGTCTTTTCAAGAAAATAAGCCATAGCCACATTCACATCGGGCGAGTCGGGCGCCAACTCCAGCGCGGTAAGCAACTTGCGTTTCGCCCGCGGCCGATCACCCTGCCTTAAATACCCCATTCCCAGTTGCACATTGAATGAGGCAGCATCACTCAGTTTCTGGACGTTTTCCGCTTTTTGCCGCTTGGCGTCCATGCTGTGCTGGCAGGATTGTAACAGGAGCAGCACGCCGCAAAAAAGGAGAAAGCGGCACGAACGGAAAATGGCTTGAGTCGGTATGAATGGGGCGAAACCGGCAATCAAGCCAGCTTGTTCTTTCATTGAATTCAACGGCAAGCGTAATTGTCTTAACACAGTAATCACAACGCGTTAGAAAAGATTGAGCATTATAACCATGAATACCCGAATTTCAAAACGCTTATGTGAAGGATTCTTCGTTCAACCCCTCCGGTTTTCGGGGCATGAAATTTAATTTTTGCCAGCGTTGAGAGCGACTGGTGCGATCGTTGACTTTTCCGGCCAATTGACCACAGGCGGCATCGATGTCATCGCCACGGGTTTTTCGGGTTATAGTATTGATTCCTTTAGCAATTAATCTATCCCTGAAAGCATCGATCGTCTCTTTGGATGAACGCTCGTATTGCGTCATGGGGAACGGATTAAATGGAATCAAATTCACTTTGGCGGGAACATTGTGAAGCAATTTGATTAATTGACTGGCATGCTCAGGCTGATCGTTGACCCCCTTTAACATGACGTATTCGAAAGTCACCTTACGCTTAGGCTCATCCTTGAAGTAAGTCCTGCAGACGTCCATCAGTTTGGCCAGCGGGTATTTTTTATTGATGGGTACCAGAATATTACGCAATTCGTCGGTTGGCGCATGAAGCGAGACAGCGAGAGAAACAGGGCTCACTTCCCTTAACCGGATAAGATCCGGTAACACGCCGGAAGTACTTAATGTCACACGGCGCTTGGAAAGACCATAAGAAAAATCATCCATCATTAAATCCATGGCCGTCACGACATTGTCAAAATTAAGCAAAGGCTCGCCCATGCCCATCATCACCACGTTGGTGACCTTTTTGTCATGGTGACCCTGGCTTGTTGATAGCTCGCGAGCCGCCAGCCAGACCTGACCTATGATTTCAGCCGTGCTCAGATTGCGGTTAAACCCCTGTTTGGCCGTGGAACAGAAACTGCAGTTCAAACCACAACCCACCTGAGAGGATACGCACAGAGTCCCGCGAGTCGCTTCGGGAATAAAGACCGTTTCAATGGAATTGCCGCAGTCCAGTTTAAGCAGCCATTTATGGGTTCCATCGCTGGATTTCTGACTGGCAATGATTTCAGGCAGACGAATTTCAGCGATCTCAGCGAGTTTGTCGCGCAGTGTCTTGCCCAGGTTGGTCATTTGCGAAAAATCATGAAAGCCAGCCTGATGAATCCATTGCAACACCTGCTGGGCACGAAAAGGCTTTTCATCCAGTTGGGTGAAAAAATCCCGCATTTGCTGGTAATTAAAATTCAACAGGTTGACTTTACTGCTCATGATTCTCTCAATAACGGCTTATCGTGTGCACACTTCGTGCGGTTCAAAGAAGAAGGCAATTTCCTGACGTGCGGTTTCAGCGCTGTCAGAACCGTGAACGGCATTGGCATCGATGCTGTCGGCAAAATCAGCACGAATTGTGCCGGGGGCTGCTTCCTTGGGGTTGGTGGCACCCATTAAATCACGGTTTTTAGCAATCGCGTTTTCGCCTTGCAGAACTTGAATCATCACCGGACCTGAAATCATGAAGCTGACCAGATCATTGAAAAAAGGACGAGCCTTATGAACGGCATAGAAGCCTTCGGCCTGTTCACGGGTAAGATGAGCCATACGGGCGGCAACGATTTTCAAACCGGCCTTTTCAAAGCGAGAATAAATCTGGCCGATGACGGATTTGGCTACTGCATCAGGTTTAATAATGGATAAGGTGAGTTCTTGTGCCATGAATGCTACTCCAATGTTAAATAAAGGGGCATATTATACATGAAAACCAAAGGGATTAGCTAATGGTAAACACCCCAAGCCCTCAAATAGGTGATCCGATCGTTAATCAATGAATAACCGTCGGTCAGGATTGATCGCCAATGCTGGCATCAAAATGAAGTTCTTCACGGTTAATCTCGTTCTGAACAGGATTAATTTTATAGTCAGGCAATTGCGTTAGCAGTTCATTCGCCTTGATAATCGCCGCTTTAAATTCCTCGCGATAACGTTTGAGCGTGTGCGACATCTCGGTAATGCGGTGGCTGAACTCCTGAGCAGCCTCATCCGTTTCGCGGTTAAATCGATTCAATTCAGCTATTTTTTCAATAAAAACAGCTTTTATCTCAGCATTCAGAGTCAGACCCAACTGCACGGCAACGCCTTGCCAATAAGGGGCTTCACGCTGAGGCTGCTCAACGTCATGATGGGCCAACAGCGACAGCACAGCGTTTTTGATTTGTTCGTTGCTTTTATTCACATTGTATCGGCGTAATTCATCGCCAATTTCTTTGGCTACCCGCAACAGAGCCTCATTCCAATTGGCAGCATGTTTAATCAGCATGGATTGACTTTGGGCAATCAGCTTGTCCTGTTTTATCTCTTCCTGATGAAAACTCTCACCCAAGGCCACCAGTTTTTCCCGTTCGGCATTTAAGGTTTCCCGCGTTTGAGCTCCCGGAGAAGTTTCACTTTTGCCGCTTTCTCCCGATAACAGATAGTCGATATACAGTTTCTGGCCATACACCTGATAATCTCGGGCCTGCTGAAAAATAATGCCATTAAACACATTGCGCAAAGGCAATCGCAGCAATTGATGATAAAATGTATGCGGCTTTTTGAGCGCATTGACCAGATCATCATGGCTCAGTTTAATTTTATACCGTTCAAGAAGGCGCTCTACCGTGATCAATCCATAAGTGGAAAGCCACATTGATAAATCATTTTCCTTTTGCTCTTCGCTCATTCTTTTTCCAACTTGATTTTACAACTGTCTTTGATATATAAGGCGGTTAAACCTATTATAGATTAATAATCTGATGCTAAACCCTCTCCCTGATGATTTGCAAATTTTAATTGATTTTTTAAAGACGCCCACACCCAAAGCCTGGATAGACGCGGCCATCAGCCATATTCCTTTACTCCTGCTCGATCATGCTCACTGCGAACGAAAAGCGGCGGCCACGGCAATCAATTTCATGAGCAAGTACCCTGAAAACAAAGCGCTGGTGGCGATGATGTCCCCGCTGGCACGGGAAGAATTGCTTCATTTTGAGAAAGTCATTGATTTAATGACGGCGCGGGGTCTCGCTTTCGGGCCGCTTCATCCCTCCGCTTATGCCCAGCAGCTTCATGCCCTGGTGATTCGGCGGGATGGCAAACAGCGTTTATGTGAGCAATTACTGGTAGGCGCCATTATCGAAGCACGCTCCTGCGAACGTTTTAATGCTTTAATTCCCTCTCTTGAGGACAAGGTATTGCAGAAATTTTATCAGTCGCTGGTTAAATCCGAGGCGCGGCATTTTGAAAATTATTTAACATTGGCGTCCGATTGCGGCGTTGATTTCAGTGCACGCCTGGCGGAATTTATTCAACGGGAAAACGAGTTAATCATGCAGCAGGACACGGTGTTTCGTTTCCACAGCGGCATACCCTGCTTTTAGCAGGGCAGACCGAATCAGGGCGCAAGTGAGGATGAGGTGACTTTATCCATTTCCGCATCCATGTGATAACGATGGGAAAAGAAGCTTTGCAGACTGTTCTGATCATCCGCGTTCAGTTGGATGAATGCGTCTTTGGTCATCGGCTGTTTGCTGGTTCTATCCTTTAACACAGGCGGATTCTGGCTATTATCCATTGCATACCCGCGTGTTTTCGCCCAGGCAAGAAAACCGGTTTTAAAGACTTCTTGCTGCTCATCAGGCAGCGGTTTGCCGTCATACGTCACCGAAAGCGTGGTGCCCCCCTTGTCCGTAAAATCAATATTTACTTTCAAGGGAAGTAAATCATCTTTCTTCCAGCCTTTTTCACGCAGTTTGTCGCCGATTTTATCACCAAGATGCAGGCCTTTTTCATCCATCAATTTAACGAGTGACGCAAAACCCAGTTTGCTGTCCCAAAGGCCTTTTAGCAAGGGTTCAATCGGACGATTATCGAAGGTCACGCAGAGTGCGGCATGCAAGGCCTGATAGGCATTGAAGATATTCATCATGATCGTTATCCATTCGTTGTATCCTTCCATCCCGCGGCTCAACAGATCATCAGCCATTTTTTCAACCCGAGCCCATTTTTCAATGGCTTCGTTATCGCGCTCTTCTTTACGCAGCACATCCACTTCACTTTTAAGCTGGGCCTGCTTTTTGGTCTCTTCGTCCGTCAGCGCTTGGCGGATTGATCGGTCACGTTCGTCTTCCAGGGCTTTTTTGGCATTCGCTTCCCTTGCTAATTCTTCACGGGTTTTCATAAAATTACCTCATCGAATGGGCTGTATAAATTCAAAACCTTTTGGTTGATCATAACACAGTATTTTCGGCGTGTCATCCCAGTCACTGAGTACATAACGGTAATAATCCACCGCTCCATAATGATAGCGGCTAAGCCCCGGTTTATGGGTATGCCCGTGGATGACCTGTTGCACGCCGCAACGGTACAGGTGTTTAAGGACATCGTTCGCAACCACATCCATCATCTGCTCATCCTTGTTACGGTTTTGCTGACTGCGTTGCCGGATATGGCTGACTAACTGGTTGCGGTAGCTCAAGGGGAGTTTTAGAAACAGAGCAGTAAAAAGACGGTTACGGGTAAGGCGGCGGAAACGCTGATGCGCCTTGTCCAGCGTGCAATAACGGTCACCATGGGTCAACAAAACCGGCACACCGCCGAGTGTAATCAGGCTTGGGTCCCGTAAAAGGGTCATCCCTGCTGTGGTTGCGAAACGCTGACCCAGTAAAAAATCGCGATTGCCATGCAGGTAATAGATGGTAAGTCCCTGCGATGCGGCCTGTGCAAGCGTACTGGCAATGGCGGAACTCCACTCATCAATGCTGTCATCCCCCGGCCAGGCATGGAAAAAATCACCCAGGATATAGAGCGTTCGCGCGTTAGCCGCCGCCCACTGCATAAAGTCATTAAAGCGATGCGTAATGGCGGGTACGTCAGGATGAAGATGCAAATCGGAAATAAAAACAGCCTCTAGCATAAAGGCTCGATCTGGATGTGTTCATCCTGAAGATAAATCTGACAGGGTCCCTGATGCAATTCGATGGCATCGCTTAAACGGTAAAATCCGGCAATGGACACGAGTTCGGCTTCCAGCGACTGGCAGAATATTCGGGCTTGCCTGTCCCCGGACATACCGGCTAAAGCACGCCCGCGCAACGCGCCATACACATGAATATTACCGTCGGCCAGCAATTCAGCGCCGTGACTGACCGAGGCAGCAATCACCAGGTCGCCGCCCTTGGAAACGACCTGCTGCCCGGAACGCACCTGCGTTGTTAATAATTTGCTTTTAATTGGTTCTGAGGCCGGGGCTGCCTCATCAGAGGCCTCATCCAGCAAGGGCTTGTCATGAGTCGATGAGGCGTGGAGAACCGCAAGTCCCATGCATTGACCTATGGAATTTAGCAGCGGGTTTGCGCCTTGAATGGCCACCGGTAAAATACTTTTTAATCGCAGTGCCTGACAAAAAGCCTGAAGGTCGATTTCACTGTCCTGGATGGCGGTAAAGTCCAATACAACCGGCGTATTATCAAACAATTTGGGCGCCTTGGCGATCACTTCATCCAAATAATGCTCAAAAATGGTGAGATCATGATTCAACAATTGCAGTACTGTAAAGGTGTAAAGCCTGCCCTTGAGCTTAAATGCTTGTGATTTCAACAAATTATCTGCCATAACTACGATATCCATCACTGACTTTTTTATTTATACTAGCATGAGGCAATAAATAACAGAAGGACATCATCGTGGATAGAATATGGTTGGCTCAATACCAAGAGGGCGTTCCACATACAATTAATCCGGAAGAACATGCCTCCCTCGTCTCTTTGTTTGAAGATTCATGTAAAGCGCATGCCAATAAAACAGCTTATGTCAATCTCGGCTGTGAACTGACCTACGAGGAACTGGACAGAAAAAGTTATCAATTCGCGTTGTACCTGCAGCAGCTCGGTTTAAAGCGGGGAACCCGCGTCGCTCTGATGATGCCCAATGTACTGCAATACCCGATCGCTCTGTTTGGTCTGCTTCGCGGCGGATTCATCGCCGTGAACACCAACCCGCTTTACACCAGTGACGAGTTGATTCATCAAATGAATGATTCCGGCGCCGAAGTGATTGTCGTTCTGGCCAATTTTGCCAAAACCGTGGAAAAAGCCCTGCCTCATACTGGCATTAAACACGTCGTGGTCACCGAGATAGGCGATGTTTTTCCCGCGGTTAAACGCATCCTGGTGAATGCCGTCGTCAAGTACATTAAAAAGCTGGTCCCCGCCTACCATCTGCCCATGGCCATTCGTTTTAATGAAGCCTTAAAGCAGGACAGCAGCAAAACGCTTAAACCCGTGTCGTTGAATCATCAGGACATCGCCTTTCTGCAATACACCGGCGGTACCACCGGGGTGGCCAAAGGGGCGGTATTAACCCACGGCAACATGGTTTGCAACGTGCTGCAGGCCTATGCCTGGATTAAACCCCTGCACATTGAGGAGCAGGACATTATTGTCACGGCCCTGCCGCTTTATCACATCTTCTCATTAACAGCGAATTGCCTGACCTTCCTTAAAGCCGGCGCGAAAAATATTCTCATTACCAATCCCCGCGATATTCCGCATTTCATCGATGAAATTAAAAACAGCCGTTTTACGGCCATTACCGGGGTCAATACCCTGTTTAATGCCCTGCTTAATAATCCCAAATTCAAGGACATCGATTTCTCCCAGGTTAAACTCGCGCTGTCAGGCGGGATGGCCTTACAGAAAAGCGTGTCCCTGCGCTGGAAGGAAATGACCAAAACCCGTGTGCTTGAGGCCTATGGATTGACGGAAACATCACCCGCCGTGACCATCAATCCCATGTACCTCGAAGATTACAATGGCAGCATTGGCTTACCCCTGCCCTCCACCGACATTTCCATTCGCGATGAATCAGGGCAGGAAGTCTCTCTCGGCACACCAGGCGAATTGTGTGTTAAAGGCCCGCAGGTTATGGCCGGTTATTGGCAACGGCCGGATGAAACGGCATTAGTCTTCACCAAAGACGGTTTTCTGCGCACAGGCGACATCGCCACAGTCGACGACAAGGGTTTTGTTTATTTAGTCGATCGTAAAAAAGACATGATTGTGGTTTCAGGCTTCAATGTTTACCCGAACGAAGTGGAGCAGGTCATCAGCATGCACCCCGGCGTCCTTGAGGTGGGTGTTGTCGGCGAACCGCACGAAGAAACCGGCGAGCGTGTGAAAGCCTGTATCGTCAAACGCGATCCGCAATTAACGTCGGAGGAAATTATTGCCTTGTGTAAAGAGCATCTGACCGCGTATAAAATTCCCAAAGTGGTCGAGTTCTATCATGAGTTACCCAAAACCAATGTCGGCAAGATTCTGCGCCGGGCTTTGCGCGGGTAATCAATTCGTTAAATCAAGGGCGCACAACTGCATCATGATGCGTGCGGTTGCGCCCCAGACGATTCGGTCTGGCTCGCCCAAATAATGACAGGACTGAAACACCAGCCCTTCCCGCTCAACTGGAATGAATTGATAATTTGCTTTACGGCACACCTGGTTTAATGGCGTGCGAAACACCTCGGCCACTTCCTGATTATCCAGCCGGCAGGGGTTTATGGATTTGATTCTGGCCAGCCAGGGATGAATAATGAAGCCCGTCAGTGTCTTTTCCACCGCCAGCGGGATCTCGGAATAAACACGTCCGGCATCAATGCCTAATTCTTCCCACAACTCCCTTAAGGCCGTGTGATACAAATCCGAATCGCCGGACTGCCAGCGACCGCCTGGAAAACAGATTTCGCCGGGATGATTTTTTAGCTGCTGGCTTCTTTGCGTGAGAATCAAGGACTGACTGCTCTCCTCAATCAGCACAATCACCGCCGCATCAAGACCTGACTTTTCCCTATCCATTTTTTTCAAGCTCCCGGCTGATGGCTGCAATTTTGGTAAAACATTCCTGGTACTCTTCGTCACAATCAGAATCAATCACAATACCGCCGCCGGCGGAGAGACTGATTTGCTGCTCACGGGTTATCAGGGTACGGATAGCGATGTTGGTATCAAAGCGGCCATGAGCGGAAAAATAGCCGATACTGCCGCAGTAAGCTTCACGTCGAAAAAGCTCCTGCTCGGCAATGACCCGCATGGACTCCCGTTTCGGCGCACCGGTAATGGATGCGCCGGGAAAGCAGGATAAAAAGGCTTCCATGGGCGAAATCCCTTCACGGCAATGCGCTTCGATATCGCTGACTAAATGATGCACGGCGGTAAAGCTTTGCAAATCGCATAAATGAGGAACGTTGACCGTGCCTGGTTGGGCAATCCTACTGAAATCATTACGCATCATGTCGACAATCATCACGTTTTCCGCACGGTTTTTCTCACTGGCCAGCAGGCGCTCTTTATATTGTTCATCGAGCACGGGATCACTGGATCGACGCTCAGTGCCCTTAATTGGCGAGGCCAGTAAGACGCCATGATCCATTTTCATGAATCGCTCAGGCGAAAAGCTGACAAGATCGCCCTGATCGGTTTTAAGGCAGGCTGCAAAGGGAACCGGATTAGTCCGTCGGATGCGCGTATAAATATCCCAACTGCGTCCTTCATAGCCGGCTAGGAAGGGTTGTGTGTAATTGGCTTGATAACAGCGCCCATCCTGTAAAGCCTGTTGAATCCGATCAAAGGCGTGACGGTATTGCTCGCGGGTAACCAGGGGCGTAAAAGGGCTGACGTTCAGAGGCTGACGCGCTGTACACGGGCGATGCCAGAGGGCTGAGGCTTCCTCAACAATGGCTTTGGTATCGGCCCGGCTATTGGCGGAAAACAGCCGCACAGTCTTGTACTGGTGATCGGTTATGATTGCCCAATCGTAAAAACCCCAGTGAGCCAATGGGCTTTTCCCCGGTAAAGTCCTGGGCTTATCGACAGGGATCCCTAGAAGAGCGCATCCCAAATCATAGGAGAAAAACCCCAGGGCACCGCCCTGAAACGGCAGATCCAGCGGCAATGAACGTGTGGGTAATGCTGCTTTAAACCGGTCTAAAAACCCGGGCAACTCGGTTGCGCTTTCAATCTTGAGTGTTTCATAGGGGCAGGCCGTCAGAATGTCGTAACGTCCGCGCACCCTGTCGCCGCTTTCCAGCAACGCAAAGCCGGGTAGATTCTGCAAGGCCTGATAATGGTCAATCAGTTCCTCACGATAAGGTAATTCAATAAGAGAGTAGTCGCTCAACACATCAATCCGCTAATTCGCTGGGAGGTCATTAAATAGCCTGAGTATAGGCTAATTTATCACTCTGATTCCAGCTTTACACAACGGCCCTGCCATTTCCAGACTTAACGGGCTTAAGGGTAGTTTTTGCCAAAAATAGTGAGTATTCTATGGCGAATGTTTGTGACAAGGAGAGAATCAGTGACGACTGTCGCCCGTTTCGAAATCACCTTTACTCAATATATCAATGAAAAAGGTGAACAAAGCCATCCCCTGCCGGCATTCGCCAAAGAGAAAGCCGTGATGCAGGAACTCTATCGCATCATGGTCCGTACCCGAACCTTCGATAAAAAAGCCATTGCCCTGCAACGCACGGGAAAAATGGGCACCTATGCCCCCATTAACGGTCAGGAAGCCATCTCCACCGCCATCGGTCATGCCATGCGCAAGGAAGATATCCTTGTGCCTTATTACCGTGATTATGCCGCCCAGTTTCAACGCGGTGTCAAAATGTCAGAAATTTTGGCTTATTGGGGAGGCGATGAGCGCGGCAGCCAGTTCAGTTGCAATTCCGAAGACTTACCCATTTGTGTCCCCATTGCCTCGCAATGCCTGCACGCAGCCGGCGTCGCGTTTGCATTCAAATACCGTCAGCAACCCCGTGTCGCAGTGACATGCATAGGTGAAGGCGGAACCTCCGAAGGCGATTTTTATGAGGCCTTGAATGTCGCCGGTGCGTGGAAATTACCAGTTGTTTTTGTCGTCAATAACAACCAATGGGCAATTTCCGTACCGCTATCCAAACAGACCGGTACAGAGACTGTCGCTCAAAAAGCCATAGCCGCCGGCTTTACCGGAGTGCAAGTTGACGGCAATGATGTCATTGCCTGCCGCGATGTCATTGGCGAGGCCATTGAAAAAGCCAGACGCGGCGAGGGCCCGACTCTGATTGAAGCCATTACCTATCGTCTTTGCGATCACACCACCGCCGATGATGCAACGCGTTATCAACCTCAGGAGGAAGTTGAACAGGCCAAACTGAAAGAACCCATAGGCCGTTTCAAGCACTTCCTTGAACAACAGAAGTGCTGGTCGGCTGAAGAAGAAAGTCAGTTACAAAACGAGGCCGCCGATTTGGTGCAGGCCGCGGTCGACGAATACCTGTCGCGCCCTGCACAACCCATTACCAGCATTTTTGATTACCATTACGCACAATTACCGGAGTATCTGGTGGAACAGCGTGCAATAGCCATGGAGGAAGCAGGTCATGCCTGATATAACCTTGATTGAAGCGGTGACACAAGCCCTGGCCTATGAATTGGAACATGATGAAAATGTCGTCGTTTTCGGTGAAGACGTCGGTAAAAACGGCGGCGTGTTTCGCGCCACCGTCAATCTGCAGGAGCGATTTGGCGAGCACCGCGTGTTTGATTCGCCGCTGGCGGAATCCATGATTGCAGGCTTAGCCATTGGCATGTCGGTGCAGGGGATAAAACCCGTGGCTGAATTTCAGTTCATGGGTTTTATCTATCCTGCAATGAACCAAATCATTTCTCATGCGGCCAGAATGCGCAATCGCACCCGCGGCCGCCTGCATTGCCCGCTGGTGTTCAGGGCCCCATTTGGCGGCGGGATCCGCGCACCCGAACACCATTCTGAAAGCACCGAGGCTCTGTTTGCACACATTCCCGGCCTGCAGGTGGTTATTCCTTCATCGCCAAAGAGAGCGTATGGCCTGCTGTTGGCCGCCATTCGCAATCCGGATCCGGTGATTTTCCTTGAGCCCAAGCGGATTTATCGGCTGGTTAAACAACCCGTGGAAGACAATGGCGAAGCCCTGCCCTTAGGCCAATGTTTTACTTTAAAAGAAGGCGAGGACGTCACGCTCATCAGCTGGGGCGCCAGCATGCATGAAACGCAGCAGGCCGCCGCGCAATTGGCTGAAGAAGGCATTTCCTGTGAAGTCATTGATGTGGCGACAATCAAACCCTTAGACATCGAAACCATTCTGGCGTCCGTTGAAAAAACCGGCCGCTGCGTGATTGTCCATGAAGGCGCTAAAACAGGCGGCGTTGGCGCTGAAATTTCTGCCCAGATTATGGAACAGGCGATGGATGCCCTGCTGGCCCCGGTTCAGCGCGTCACCGGGTATGATGTGGTGATGCCCTACTTCCAGCTGGAGAAACACTACATTCCCAGCGTCAAACGAATCAAAGACAGCGTCTTAAGCATAATGGAGTGACCATGAACATTTTTAATTTACCTGATCTGGGCGAAGGTCTGCCGGATGCCGAAATTCACGAGTGGTTTGTCAAGGAAGGCGATACCGTCAAAGCCGATCAACCGCTGGTCTCCATGGAAACCGCCAAGGCGGTTGTCGATGTGCCCTGCCCAGAGGCAGGCACCATCGTCAAGCTGTTTGGCAAACCGGGTGACGTCATCAAAACCGGCGAGCCGTTAGTGGCGTTTGCCGCCAGTGAGGGCGTGAAAAAAGCCGACAAGGGCACCGTGGTAGGTAATCTTGAAGAAAGCAGCGAAATCAGCGAAGACCATTTCATTATTGGTGCAAGCCGCAGCAGTGCACAGCGCATCAAGACAACACCTGCAGTCAAGATGCTGGCTAAAAAGCTGGGCGTCAACCTGCAAAGCCTTACTGGGACCGGTGAGCATGGGGTCATTACCCGTCAGGATGTGGAAGCCGCGGCCAATAAACAAACCGTTTTACCCGAAGGCTTTGAACCACTGCGCGGTGTCCGCCGCGCCATGTTAAACAGCATGGTGCAATCGCATCAGGACGTGGTTCCCGTCAGTATTTTTGATGAAGCCGACATTGAATGCTGGAAGGATGGCAATGACATCACTGCCCGCCTGATTCGAGCCATCTGTGACGCATGCCGGGTGGAGCCCGCGCTTAATGCCTGGTTCAATACGCAACATGGCGCGCGCAAATGTTTCGACGAGGTGCATTTAGGATTGGCCATGGACAGTGACGAAGGTCTGTTTGTGCCGGTTATCCATGGAGCCGAACGACGCTCACCGGAAGAATTACGGCAAATCATCAATGAGTACAAACAGGCGGTGCAAGACCGAGCCGTTCTGCCGGAGAAACTAAAGGGAGCCACCATCACCTTATCCAATTTTGGTAAATTCTCTGGGAAGTTTGCAAGCCCGATTATTGTGCCGCCCATGGTGGCTATTTTAGCGGTTGGCCGTCTTTACCAAGGGGCTGTGGTTGAAAACGGCGCGGTCAAATCGCACCGTTTGTTGCCCTTGTCCTTAAGTTTTGATCACCGCGCCGTCACCGGCGGTGAGGCCACCCGCTTTCTGGGTGCCGTGATTCAATCCTTAAGACAACCTTCGTAAATGATGAAAGAAGGGTTGTTGGCGGTTACCTCCAACAACCCCTGATTTAAGCAGCAGGCGCTGCCAACTGATCCAAAGCCTCATCGACCTTATCGACGTTCTTCTCACGCTGGGTCTTGTCCATAAAGAACGTCGCATACCCTTGTGTTGACTTGGAACGGGCCAGTTTAATGCCTAAAGCAATACCAAGCGTGAACAGTCCAGCGACGATATTGGCCACCACAGGGGCAAACCAGGAACGCTCGCTGTGCATTTTGTCGTCTTCGCTGCGTAAAATGTCCCTCATTTCCTCAGTAAAAGAGCTCAATTCCTTTGCAGTGACCTGCTTCCCATCGCCAAGCTTCGCTTCGACAAAATTATCGAGACGATTTTGAAGTTTTTGGGAGACGTTATTAACCGCATTGATCACTGTCTCCGAGTGATTTTGCAATTTCGCATGGTTTTTCATCTCATCAATTCTGTCGTAAAGAGTCTTAAGCGCGTCACTAATCTCTTTTTTGGCAATCTTTTTGGATGAGTTGTTTTCTGTCACGTCATCCTGTTGGATTGATTCATCAGAAAAGTCTTGTCTTCTTTCCTGCAATGCCAC
The DNA here is from genome assembly GCF_001468125.1 of Legionella rubrilucens. Lineage (GTDB taxonomy): Bacteria > Pseudomonadota > Gammaproteobacteria > Legionellales > Legionellaceae > Legionella_C > Legionella_C rubrilucens. The sequence goes on from NZ_LNYT01000001.1 coordinate 100,433, forward strand.
CAGCAAACGCCGGAGCATAGGCCGCAACGTTAAACCTGGGAATTCATTTCGGCCGCGTTCAACCAGAGCATGGAGTCGATTAAAAGTCTCCAGATCCCCTTTCTCTTTAAACTCACGCAACAGGGCGCGGAGTTCACCGAGGTAAATTTTACGGTTTTCAGCGTCTTCCGATGAGAAGAAGAAGTCTTTAACAAAGAAACGTTGAGCACGTTGGGCCTCATAGCCGTCTTCGCCGAATAAGCCCAGGTATTCATCCATGACTTTAACACGGCTGGCTATGCGCCGCTGTGTTTGCTCAAGAACCTGCTGGTTATCACGTATTGTCTGATTCAGCGTGGAAATGTTTTGCTTTACAGTGTCCAGTGATTCCTGAAGGTGCTCTTTAAGCGCTGATTCAGATATCGTGTTTGTCAATTCATCCAGCGGCGCTTTTATTTTAACCAGATAGGCCTCAACTTCTTTCCTCTGCTCTTGTTGTTCTTTATCCTCTTCGAGGCTGTGATACTTAAATTTCAGTGAATCCGTGTGCTGCTTAACCTTGTCAGAAATGGCTGCCAAGAGCGCTTGACTGTCTTTTACCAATTGGGTACTGATTTTCACGCTTTCCTCAAGAACGACCCCAAGCGGTTGCTCTTTTTCATACCCTTCTATCAGAACCTCATCTTTTAAAACACCGAGCTTCAAGGCGAAGGCCTGATGTTTTTCCTGCAATTGCAAACGCTTTTTAAGCAAAGCCTCATGACTCGTCAGTAAAACAGAGGCCTCATTCAGACGCTTAGGCACGTCGCTGGATTGGCTGCTAGTGCTTTGCAAACCAAGATCTGCCAATTCCTTTGTCAATTGACCGGCGTCGATTTTAACAGCCTCAAGGTGTTTATTAATTAACGAGCGGGCAAGCGTTTGCAGTTGCCCCAGATTCGCCGCCAATTGTTTATGAATGTTAAGCCGATTGGCTTCATAATCCTGATGATTGGGAATACCCTTTAATTTTTGCAGCAACAACTCGTAAGTGGCCGATAATTGGTGATATTGGTCATACAAAGCCTCGATGGTATTTTCAGCATCAGGCTGATTAATTTTTTCCCCGAGTTTTGCGATTCTTTCTGTCAATTGAATAATTAATCCAATTATTTCGACATTGGGCTTCAGCTCGTCAATGGTCTTTTTGGATGTAATATAAGCGCTTCCTGCTTTTTGCGTTCTGCACTTAGTGACGAAATCTCCTGGTTAAGCGTTACAATGGCTTTTTCCGAAGTGGCCAGATTTTCAGCGATTAAACACACGCCATCATGGATTTTGTCAAAATTCTTTTTTTCCAATCCAAAAGCAGCCTCCTGCGGTTTCCATGCCCGAGTCAGGTCTCTGACGTATAATTTCTGCTCCAGATTTTTCTTTTTCTCACGGCATAGTGTATTAAATAAAAAAGTAGCATATTGGAATTGTTCAGAATTAATATCCAGGCTGCTTTGTTTTTGTTGAAATTGCCATAAACTCTCATTTTGTTCCTGCCTGGCATCTAAAAAGTTTAATAGCTTATCAAAGCTCTTTTTGAAAGGATCAAAAAAGCCAACCTTGAATTTCTCAATATTTCCCATAGCCTTAAAATCAATGACCTGCTTGTTTTTCAGGAGGCATTTTTCGATTTCTGCCATTACCCTCAAATCATCATCTAAGGTGTCTGAGTAGGCTTCAGGTTGCACGGTGTATTGATCCAGTGCCTCCTGGAATAATTTCGATTTTGCTCGAGCGGTCTGTTCAAAATCATGAAGTTCTGCAACTGAGGTGAACGTGACCGATAAAGCGGTACCATCCGTCTCTTTGATTAACTTAGCCAATACGGTGGCTGATTCTTGCACTTCCCTCCATTTTTCAGGAAGAGCATCTTGAAAACCCGGAATCATCTCTTCATGCATCTGTCTGGTCTTGTCAGCCTCAGACAGCGCTTCGTCTGTCTTTGAAGCCTGTTGCATCAACGTGTCCAATTGCTTTTGTTCATCAGACAACTGCTTTTCTTTCTCGGTATGATGCTGCTTGATGCTTTCGATGTTGGTTGAGCGCATGCTTTCTAAAAATGCCCAGGCAGATTGTGCTTTTTTTAATTGAAACCCCATCTCTTCGTGGTGACGTAAGACAACGAGCCGTAAGTGAACCAGGCGCTTGTTCAGGGCATCTCTTGTGTCCTGTTGTGATTTGTACAAGGCGTTGATTTCATCGTTTAATGCGGGATAGGATGCAAGAAGCAATGTGGTATCACGAACCGGAACGGGATTGGCCAGCCTGTCCACTGTTTTCTGATGCAGGTCCAAATTCTCAAGATCACTCTCCGCGCTTAACAGCTCCTTCTCCAACAGCAACATTTGCTGTTCGATATCCGGCTGTTCAAGCTGACGGTCATTGGTGTTAAGCTTATCCAAATCGGCACTTATCGCATCAAGCGTCATTCCTACCGCAGCACTTTCTTCTCTATGAAACGCCAGTTCAGCCTCATACCATGCTTTGTGAATGGTCGGTACCTGGTCTTGCAATAGACCATGCAGTTGCTGCAAACCGGCTTGTTTCTCCTGTATGTCTTTTATTGCCTTCGCATACGCTTTCTTAAGGATTAACTGCGCAGGAACCAGTTTCATGGGGCTACTTTTTATAAAGTACTCCGGGATCTCATCCTCACCCACGACGCCACTGGAAGTTAAACTGGCCATTTGCTGCGTCAGTTCTTTTAACGTCGCGTCAGCCGAAGCAATCACTTCGTGCACACACTCACTCTGCTTATGCAGCAAAGCCGCCTGACTGGCATAGGATTCCCCCTCTAATACGAGCGGTAGGGAAACCCGGGCGCATTGCTCATTAAAGTCTTGCGTCAGATCATCGAGAGCATGTTGGGCTTTGTTAAAGCGGGCTTGTTTTTCACTCTGGCTTTTCGCCTCAGCGATCCCTTCTTCGGTATCTGCCAACCTTGTTAAATAGTCTGCGAGACCGGCCTTAATGACGTCGTCGGCCATGCCGCGGTTATTGTTGAACAGGGACTGCAAATCGAGGGTGACGGATTGATTGCTGAATTCTATTTTAAATACATAATGCTTCGCCTCACCCTCTCCCGGCGTATACGACGCGGTAAATAAAGCGGGAATTTTGATTTTCAGCGCATCAGGGTTTAAGAAGGAGAATAACTCATCAATGGATTCCGGCATCGCCTTCAGGCCATACCAACAGTCGACAGCCAGGGCATAGCTCATGGGGTGCGCTACGAAAAAGGTATAGGGGAATTTACCATCCAGTAGTTTGGGTAATGCTTTTTTGAAGTCGTCTGGTTTTGAACTGCTAAAGTCCCATCCATCAATGAAGCGATCGACCTCTTTCAGGATTAACTCCAGGTCCACACCAGGAATGGCAAGCGCATTTTCGAAGATTTTCGCCTGCCTCAATTCGGCTTTAAAATGCTCGCGGAATTTATCGAGTACCTCAGCATTGATGCTTTTTATCCCTCCCGCTTTACAGGCATTTTTAATAAGCGTATCAACATGCATTTTAATGGCTTTGATTACTGCCCGCTCAGGTGTAGAAAACACGTCCATGTACTTTTTAGAAATATCTTCAATCGTGCTTTTGATGCTTGACCAGGTGAGGATACCGGGGTTTTTGCCGGATTCAAACTCAGGCAATACCTTCTCTTTCAGGGCCGTCACCGTCGCGGCCACGGCAGCCAGTTGCGATTTCGCATAGCTTAATTCCTGTGATTGGGGAGCGCTGGCATACTCTTTCTGCAATGCCTCGATCTTGCGTTCAAGACGGTTTAAAAACTGACCAAAACCACTGTCAGCGATGGTTGTAAAGGGCTTTCCAGATGCTCGACGTCCCATATGACCTACCTCAAGCTTAATGATGGGTATACTTTATAGTAGGAAGCTTAAGTAATTATTAAGCTCATTTAAACAGAGCGTTTTTTTTAAGTGTAAGTTGTACAATTTTCTATTTGACGCAGCACCTTAATCGAATGCGGCCATTGGTTCTTAAAAAAAAAAGAAGTGAGCTCTTTCCGCGATAACGGCGTGAGTTCAATGGCTACTCGTTAGCCGTTATTTCAAATCGACAGCGGATACAGGTATTATAATTGACTATTCAAGTGTTTTACCCAGAACAAGGATGTCCATTAATGAGCAGGAAGCCGTTACTCTTCCCCGTTTTAATGCTGTTATTACTGCCGGTTCTTCTGGTTGCTGGCTGCGGTTCTTCACCGGCAAACAACGCCACGGCGCCGGCTGAAGTCGACGTCGCTCATCCGCTGGCAAAGAAAATTGTTGATCTTGATGAATACACTGGGCGTTTCCAGGCCATTGAAGAAGTGGATATTCGCGCCCGGGTTACCGGTTATCTGGATGCCATTCGTTTTAAAGACGGCCAGCTAGTGGAAAAAGGCGACGTGCTTTTCATCATCGATCAACGCCCTTTCCGCTATGCCTTAACACGGGCCGAAGCACAACTGGTATTAGCCAAACGTCAATATGAACGCGCCACCCAGTTAAAAAAGGAAAGTTTTATTTCCAATGAAGTCATTGATCAACGCTGGCAGGAAATGCAGACCGCCAAAACGCGGCTTGATGAAGCAAAGCTCAACCTCGAATACACCGAAATCAAATCGCCAATAAGCGGCAAAATCAGCCGCTACTTTGTCAGCGTCGGTAATCTCATCCGCATGAATGAGACGGTTTTAACGCGGGTGGTATCGACGGATCCCATTCATTTTTATTTTGAAACCAGCCAGAATGAATTATTGAAATACATCCGTCTCACGCAGTCCGGACAGGGTTTGCGCACAGAGCAGGGCGGCAGTACGATTCACATCAAGCTTCAGGATGAACAGGATTTCATCCATGAAGGCAAAATGGATTTTATGGATAACGTCGTGGATACAGGCACAGGCACAGTTCAATCGCGAGCCATCGTCCCCAATCCCGACGGCATTATCTACCCCGGTTTATTTGGCCGGGCACGTTTGGCTGGCAGCGCCGAGTATGACGCCCTTCTTCTGCCGGACAAAGCCATTAATACCGAACAAACCCGTAAATACGTCTATGTCGTGGATGATAAAAACCGGGTTCAGCGTGTGTATGTTGACTTAGGTCCCCAGCGTGACAGCGGCTTTTATGTGATAAAGAAGGGATTAAAAGGCAATGAGTGGGTTGTCATTAATGGCATTCAGCGAATCCGTGCCCCGGATCAGGAAGTCAGGCCTGTAAAAATTCCCTTAAGCGAAGATGAATAATGGACAAGGATCGACTGCATGAGAATGGCCCATTTTTTTATTGACAGACCTATTTTTGCCACGGTCATTTCGATCATTATCGTGCTGGTCGGCGGCCTGTCCTATTTCAATCTGCCCGTCGAACAATACCCGCAGGTGGTTCCGCCCACGATTCAGGTCACCGCGTCCTATCCTGGCGCTAACGCTAACACGGTGGCTGACACAGTGGCCACCCCCATTGAGCAGGAAATTAACGGCGTCGAAGGCATGCTCTACATGAGTTCGCAATCAACCGATGATGGCCAAATGCGGCTCACCATCACTTTTCAATTGGGAACTAACCTCGATCAGGCTCAGGTTCTGGTACAAAATCGCGTGGCCATCGCTGAAGCAAAGCTTCCTGAAGAGGTCAGGCGTTTAGGGGTGACCACCGCCAAAAACTCACCTGACTTGCTGCTGGTGATTAATTTATACTCACCCAATGGCCAATACGATCAGACCTTTATTGGTAATTATGCCGTGCTGCAAATCCGAGATCGCATCAAACGAATTGAAGGTGTAGGCGATGTGCGCCTGTTTGGGGCAAGTGAATATGCCATGCGTTTATGGTTGAATCCCGATCTCATTGACTCGTATGAGCTGACGCCCAATGATGTTCTCGAAGCCCTGCGTTCACAGAATATTCAGGTCGCCAGCGGCGCATTAAACCGACAACCCCAAAAAAAACAATACGGCATTGAATACAACATTGAAACACAGGGGCGTTTGATAAAACCCGAAGAATTCGAAAACATCATCATCAAATCCGGCGAAGGCGGCCGCATTCTTCGTCTTAAAGACATCGGCCGGGTTGAACTCGGATCGCAGGACTACCTTACACGCGGCTACCTCGGCAAATACCCCGCAGTGGCCCTGCCTGTTTTCCAGCGTCCAGGCACTAACGCACTGGCCACCACGGATGCCATTATCGCAGCCATGAATGATCTGTCGACACGCTTCCCCAAGGGCATTGACTACAAAATTGCCTACAACCCCACGGAATTTGTTAAAGAATCCATCCGTGAAGTATCCAAAACCATTTTTGAAGCCATTGTTCTGGTCGTGCTGGTCATTCTTGTTTTTTTACAGTCCTGGCGCGCCGCCATTATTCCGGTTGTAGCGATTCCTATTTCATTAATCGGCACCTTTGCCGTCATGCAGGCCATTGGCTTTTCACTGAATTACCTGACCTTGTTTGGATTGGTGTTAGCCATCGGCATTGTCGTGGATGACGCCATTGTCGTGGTTGAAAACATGGAGCGGAATATAGAGGCTGGTTTGGGTGTACGTGACGCGGCCAGGAAAACCATGAGCGAAGTAGGTTCGGCTTTGGTCGCGATTGGCCTGGTTCTTATTGCCGTCTTTCTACCGACGATCTTCCTTAAAGGCATATCCGGACGCTTTTATCAGCAATTTGGTGCAACGGTTTCAGTTGCCACAGCCATTTCAGTTTTTGTGTCCCTGACCTTAAGTCCTGCGCTGGCTGCTCTGCTGCTTAAGGCGCATCATCACAGGGAAGGCGAAACCATTCCTTTTTTCAAAAGACCATTGCTCGCCTTTAACCGTTTTCTGCAATCCCTTTCCAAACGCTATGGCAAAGCCATCAGCGCGCTGACACGCCGTGCAAGTGTGGTTTTGGTCGTCTATCTGGTGTTAATTTCCCTCACTGCGCTGCTCTTTTATGTTGTTCCACGCGGATTTATCCCCAAGCAGGATCAGGGCTATTTTATCGTGTCCATTCAACTGCCGCCGGGGGCGTCATTAAGCCGAACCGACCAGGTAGTGCAGATGGCCATTGCCAAAATTCTTGAAACACCCGGCATTGCCAATGCCGTGGCCTTCACCGGATTTTCAGGCGCCACCTTCTCAAACTCATCCAATGCTGCCGCGATTTTCTCGGTCATGAGCTCGTTTAGGGAGCGTGAACGCCTGGGGTTAAGCTATAACGACATGCTCTCTACCTTAAGGCAAAAACTGAATACGATTAAGGAAGCCGTGATTGTCGTCATTCCACCGCCGCCCGTCCGGGGAATTGGTAACGCTGGCGGATTTAAAATGATGATTCAGGATCGCGGCGGGCGCGGCATTGAGGTGTTAACCGAGGCGGTTGCCACCTTGGCTGAACAGGCCAACAAGTCGCAGGCAGCCACGTCCGTCTTCACTTTTTTTGAAAACAGCACGCCAAGAATCCGCTTGCAGCTCGACCGCGAGAAGGCGGAGCGCCTGGGCGTACCTGTCGCACGAATCACGGAAGCACTGGAAGTTTATCTTGGATCCGTCTTCATCAATGACTTCAATTATTTAGGTCGGACTTTTCGTGTCATCGCTCAGGCTGACTCAGACTATCGCCATACGGCCGATGATTTGCTGCGCATCAAGGTGAGAAACAACCGGGGGGAGATGGTGCCTATCGGCTCTGTCGCAACCATGGAAAACACCATAGGGCCCACCCGCTGGCCTCGGTACAACCTGTATAATGCCATTGATCTGCTGGGTGATATTGCCCCGGGATACAGTACCGGCGATACACTCGCGACGATGGAAAATTTAGCTGCTCAATACCTGCCGGATGGCATTGGTTATGAATGGACGGAAATTGCCTACCAGCAGAAAGCCGTCGGTCATACCGCAATCATTGCTTTTGTATTAAGCGTCATTTTTGTGTTTTTAGTATTAGCCGCTCTCTATGAAAGCTGGATCTTACCACTGGCGGTTATTCTCATTGTTCCCATGTGCCTGTTCTCATCCATGATAGGCATTCAATTACTGGGTATGGAAAACAACATCATGACCCAGATTGGTTTTATTATCCTTATCGGTCTTGCCTGTAAAAATGCCATTCTAATCGTCGAATTCGCACGCAAACTGGAACTTGGCGGTGCCAACCGCTGGAAAGCGGCAATTTTAGCCGCCAAACTGAGGCTTCGACCCATCCTGATGACTTCCTTTGCCTTTATTTTAGGTGTATTTCCCTTAGTCATTGCCGCAGGTGCAGGCGCAGAAATGAGACGGGCCTTAGGTGTGGCGGTCTTCAGCGGCATGCTGGGCGTCACTTTTTTTGGGTTAATTTTTACCCCGGTTTTTTATGTATTAACCAGCCGATTCAGCCGGCATAACCGGCCAAAATTAGATTAACTGAATGTTGGCCTGGACATGGCCTGAATGGCCAGGGTTTCATTGACCCACTGATTGAGCCCCACCATTCGCTGGGCTACAATGGCTGCAGCCACTTGATCATTCACGAAAGGTTGTGGGGGTCGAGCGCCCGAGGGAGAACCGGCTTCGACCTGGGGTTGGGTCTCTGATTGTTCCGAGACTTTGGCTAAATAAGCTCTCAAATGACTGTTTTGTTCCTTCATTTTGAAGTTAATGCGTAAATTACGCTCCTCTTTCTCGCCATGACGATCCTCTACAATCAGACGATAGCGGGAAGTCGATAACCGGAAGGTTGCGCCTTTAGCATTCACGATCTGATCGCCGGCATGTCTTGTCACGTCATCAATAATCGGGAGGGATTGGGTTATTCGCACCAATCGCGGCGGCAAGGCACCCACAACAACGGGAAAATCATACGTGTCTCTGATTTGCTCCTCATCCATGCAGCCGATGATGCCGGTTTTATAGAACTCGATAAGGCTTTTGCATTCGCTGGTATTCACCCCTTTTTCATGGTCTCTCATGTACTGATACAAGTCTTCGAAATCGGATTGATTGGACAACATGGCAATACTATCCAGAGCCAGGTAAGGGCAGGTTCGGCCAGCAATCTGCAGGATCGTAGTCGGTAGGTACACGGTTGTTTTGCAAAATTCTGCCAGGCCGCCAAATCGGATCGAGTCGCTCAACAACAAGGCCAGCATTACAGATTGCTTCATGCCCAGGGGATCACAGATGAGCACATCCAGTGTCGGTTTGCCCTCTGCGTTTGCCTTAAACACAAACTCCACAAAAGACCAGTGGGTCAAGGCAGAACCTTTATTACCCACCGCCACCTGAAACCTAAAATCGCAGGCATTGCTGTCAATGATTGTGATCAACGCGTTATCAAGTTCAGCAATTTCTGAGCTGAGCATGGCAAAGGCATGCAAATCGCTGCCTTTTTCTTGCCGCTCACAGCGTTTAACATGCAAAGACAGAGCCATTGCTTCAACCGGAATATCGCCGGGTTGACCAAACTCTTTAAGGAGGTGTTCCATTTCAGATACAGACTTCATTTAGGACTACTCGTTTTTTCAGTATCCCAACATTATGCACAACTGCTGTAGTTTTTTCAATCAGTTTGTTTCATATTTGCATAAATATGCACGTTTTTATTGCAATGACTCTCATTTAGTGTAAAATTTGCCCAGTTATGAAACTGAAAATTTTAGCGATTATTACAGGGATAGCGATTGCCGTCTTAAGCTTCACCGTCTGGCTTAAAAAACCCAATGCGCTTAAACTTCGACCTGCAGCATTTAAGGCACTGCCTGGCTGGCAACAGGCGGATCTCGTCCAGTCATTAACCACCTTTAAACACTCGTGCAAAACCTTTCTGCGCCAGGATCCGCGCGCTCAGGCAGGCAGTCACAGGATTCCGCTGTTGGTTAAGGATTGGCAACCGGCCTGTCAGGCAGCGCTCGCCATCCATCACCTCGACAGGCAATCAGCCCGTGCTTTTTTTGAAACATGGTTTACCCCGGTTGAATTTTACAACAACCGTCCAGTCAAGGGGCTTTTCACTGGCTATTACATGCCGCTGCTTTATGGCAGTCTGACTAAAACCGAGGCGTTTCATGTGCCAATTTATGGCCTCCCCTCGAATTTAGTGACCGTCAATCTCGGTGATTTCAATTCCCGGTATAACCATTCCCGTATTGTCGGGCGGTTGCAGGGCAATCAGTTGGTTCCCTACCCTACCCGAAAACAAATTAATGAAGGGGCCATTGAGGGTAAAGCTCCCGTTCTGGTTTGGGTTAACAGTGCCATTGATCGCCTTTTTCTGGAAATTCAGGGCTCAGGCGTTGTACAACTACCCGATGGACGCCGGTTGTATGTCGGGTATGCCGGTGAAAACGGCGCACCGTATACGCCAGTCGGGCGCATCCTGGTTGAAAAAGGGATTATGACTAAAAAAACCGCCTCCATGCAAGGCATCCGGGCTTACCTTGAAGCGCATCCTGACGAAATGGACAGGATTATTAATCAAAACAAATCCTTTGTCTTTTTCCGTATCCTCAAGCAAACAGCCGCATTGGGTGCACAGGGGATTGCACTGACCCCCGGTTATTCGTTAGCAGTAGACAGGCAATGGATCCCGCTGGGAGCACCTCTCTGGCTGAGCACAACCCATCCCGACAAGACCCATCAGGACAGGAAAACCCTGCAACGGCTGATGATAGCCCAGGATACCGGTGGGGCCATTCGCGGCATGGTCAGGGGGGATGTTTTCTGGGGTGCAGGCCAAACAGCAACCGACATCGCAGGAAAAATGAAGAACAAGGGACGATACTGGCTATTATTGCCAAGGCATTCCATCCCGCATCTGCCTAAATCACTTTCTTAATCGGCCGAAGGCGATTTTTCAAGGAGTGACTTAAGCAGAGGACTTAAGAGGATGGCCTTGGGCTCCACCTCAACGGGGAGAGATCCTGCGCTTAAAATTTCTTCCAGGCTGACAATTTTGTAGCCATTTTTCTGGTACATTTCAATAATATCTTTAAGCACCAGGCTGTTCAGCAGATTGGCATGGATTAACAAAATCTGCCTGGAATCCGCATCACCCCGCTTTTTTGCCCTGGCTTCCGCTTTTAGTGTCTGGTTCCAGATAAACGTTAAATAACGTTTTTTAAATGAGGGCAGATTCTGCTGGCGATTACGCCAGTGAATCGCTAAAAATTGTGCGTTGAATTGAAAGTCTTTACTGTCTACAGTGACTGGGGCGATCACATAGCCATGAGCGGTTAAAAAATCATATACCTGCTGTTTTTTTTCACCTTGACTTTCGGCTAAATAAGGGTAGCGGAAATACTTGTTGCCAACCAGTAAAGGCGCCAATACCTTGTCAGCACGCTCGATGTCCTGGGTGTATTGCTGCGCCGTCACGCTGTTTAAACTGCGGTGAGAATAGGTATGATTTCCCAGCAGATAACCGTCATTACGAAATTTCTCCAATAACTGCCACTGATCTTTTTCGATGGTTCCAGCGATCACAAAGCAGGCCGCCGGAACTTTGTATTGATTTAAGGTATCCAGGATTTTAGTGAGCCGTTCATTTTCACGCCGGATTCGTCCAGGATCATTGTGGGTTGAGCCTACAAAGGGAAGATCATCAATGGTAATGGCTATCTCCCGTACTTGCGCAAACAGGGTTGAACAGGAAAAACACACCAAACCCAGCAAGAATTGACTATAGTTTTTCAGCATGATCTGTCCTTATGATTATGCAGGCTAAGTGATGATTTTCCACCTGATTGGCTTAGTATTACTTTAAACAGACCATTTACACAATACGTCCTTCTCCCCGGCCCTCGCTAGAGGCGGGGAAGAGTCCCCCTAGACATCACAATCAAGCCATTGCAATTCCCATAATTCATAAAGAAACAACTGATTATCCTTGTTGTTTAAATACGGAGTCAGTTCTGTCAGCGGCACAAACCGATTGTCGGCGACCAGCTTAATGAGTGACGAGGACACACCTTCCGTGTTCCAGCCGCAACCGTTAACAAACAGCTTCAATGTGTCATCGGACTGGATTTCATAGGCAAAACGGCACAAACTGTTACGCGTTAAACCAGGACTGTTTTCAAGTTCTGATAAAAAAAGCTCCAAATCGTCTGTTTCTTCATTAGGAATAGGTAACAGTTCTTCAGCCTGCTGATCCAGACGGGTTACAAAACAACCAAACCAGTGACGCAGCCTCTCCTCGTCATCAAGGATGTTTTGCAAAACACGCTTGGCCTCACGGATGGCCTGAGCAGGCAACTCCCCGCTGCCCTTCAGGTTACGCCAGTCCGGATCCTGATATAACTCATGGTGCAGGCTGTTTTCTGCCAGGTATTCACCAAAACTTTCCCATAATTCCAACGATTGATAACTTCGGTATCCGAAGGAGTAAGTCATGCAATCCGGAGATAGGGAAATACCGTGATGGGCGATGTGAGGCGGCAGATACAGCATGTCGCCCGGTTCTAAAATAAATTCTTCTTCAACGAGGAATTTATCCATGATACGCAAATCAACATTGGGTAAATAATTTTCCATTTCACAATGCTTTGATGACAGCAGCCATTGACGTCGGCCCTGAGCTTGAAACAGAAAAACATCATAATGATCATAGTGAGGTCCAACACTGCCCTGCTCTACCGCATAGCTAATCATAACATCATCAACACGCCAATGGGGTAAAAAATTGAAATGGTCGAGTAAGGCTGCCACTTCCGGGATGAAGCGATCAACGCCCTGCACCAGTAAAGTCCAATGACTTCGCGGCAATTGAGTGAAATCACGCTCCTGGAACGGTCCACGCTTTAGATGCCAGAATGGCTTTTTTTCCGGCGTATGAATAACGAGACGGCTTTCCACGTCCTCTTCAAGCGCAAGCCCCGCCAACTCATCGCCGCTTAAAAGATTAATAAAATCGGGCAATGCTTTTCTAAAAACCAGCGGTTTCTTCTGCCAGTATTGCGCGAGGAAATCCTCTTTGTTCAGGTTTTGAAAATTAATCATATCAAACTCCTTACGAGTCTTAGGCCGTATGGCAAATGACACGGCCGGGAAGCGGCCCCTTGCTGCCCATGACCTGATTTTGATAGGTTACTTCGCAATCCGTTAAATTGGGCGGCAGTTTTTTTGTCAATGCAATGATGGTTTGGTTGTATTCACAGAGCATGTAAACCGCATCTTTGGGGGAAAAGGTCCATTTTGCCCGGCGGCTGTTGTTAATATCCGGTTTAAGCAAGGCCAGCTCATCCGGTTTGCCGGAGTAAAAAGAAATGCCGTCAAGAAAATAGGTCGCTGCGGGCACAAAGGCATCCCACCCCTGATAGGTTTTCTTAAGAGCCTGCGTGACATCAATGGTGGGCAGGCAGGCAGGCGAAATGCTGTTCACCCGACTGACCGGAGAAATCCCCTGTTCTGCAAAAACCGGGTGTTGAACCAGCAAAACGATCGTTATCAACAGACTGACCGGCCTGATTTTGTTCATTGCTTATCCTTTTTGATGACGAGGGGAGGAAAATGTTACCTATACTACCAAACATCCTGGCAATAAAAACGCTTTGGGTACAATTAATCTTTTAAAACCATTTCTGGCTAACAGGCTTGCGCTTTGTCTTAAGAAAGGCACTTGACTATAATTAATTTGATCGATATGTACAAAGGAAGGTCATTATGAGCACCCAATACAACAAGCCAAGGTTGTTATCAATGGCACTGACCTTAGCTTTCTTACTGCCATTATCCATCGCCAAGAGTTACGCTGAAGGCAGAACGGCCACACCCTCTCAGCCCTTGCCAGCAGGCCCGCAGTTAGCCTTTTACTTCATGCTCGAGCAAGGTTACTACCCGCCGCCTGCCTACATTTATTACGGCCCTAAACACCGTCATCGCTATTACTGGACAGGTTGGCAACCCATTTATTGGCGTCATGGCATACGTTGTCAGCAACGCTGCCTGATCAATCAATGGAATGGCCGTATTCTTCAATGTGAACGACGTTGCTTTTAGGCTGAAAAAGTATTGGTGTAGGTGAATAATTGCTGCCAATGCTTCTCTGCTGAACGGCCGCCTCGGCTAAAGAAACCCGGTAAGAGTTTCTCGGAGTAGAGGCGGCTTTTTCTATTATTGGCATCAGCTCCCTCCAGGAGTGAATCGAGGCCGTTTTCCCTGAAGCGTTTTTCAGTCTGTTCATAAGCTGACTGCAATTCGCGCGGCAAATCCGGGAGTGTCGCTTTCTTTGCGGGCAACAGCGTCTTGATGAAATCCAACTTTTCCTGGACGGCAGCGAGATAATTGCTGCGCATTGCATTGTATTCAGCAGGGACCTTATCCGCTGGGACCGCCAGAAGTTCTTCAATGGAAAATTCTTTCTTCTTGTCTTTTTCCTTTGTTTTGGGTTGGTCCTTTTCAGGTTTTACTGCGCTTCTCGCTTTATGCCCGTGGTAGATTCTTAAATGCTTTTTAGTCAATGCATCCCCTTCACGGCCCGCACCGGCCTGCATTTGCTGTTTTTCTGCTTTTTTCTGATCTTTCCATGCGAGCAGGAAAGCATTCATGTTGTTCTGAAGGGTATTTAAGTTCTCATCGATAAACGTCAAATCTTTACCTATTACGGTAACAAGGGGAAGACTATCCTCTGACTGGTGATCTTTGATATGCTGCCTTAAGCGTTTAAAATTGCCGGCCGGTGAATACATATCCAGAAGGTGGTTGAGCTTTTTCCTGCTGATTGCCGGCAATTCGTCTTCACAGCGAAGATAACTGTCCAGAAGATTCAGCGTGACAGATACCAGCATCCCCCCCTCATAGCAATTCCGTGAAAAGAGAATATCCGCCACATCGATCCAGCGTCGAAACGCATTAAGCCTGGCTGCCCGGCTTTTATGCTCAAGAATGTCCCGTCTCACATAGTATTGCAGCGTGTGGTGAGCATGAAAATACGCCTTTTGCCGCGGAGTTCCTTTTTTATCATTGGAAAATCCGGCTACATTAGCCAAATCATCTTCGGTCAGGTTAGCAAACGCCTTGCGAAGCGTGAGGTTAATTAATTTGGCGTGCTGATGGGCAAGCGAGGATTCAATGTAACAGTAGAGTTGATGGGCCTTTCGATTCTTTTTGATTTGACTCTGAATATCAGAATGTGAGATCAACCGATCCCAGCGAATGGAAAAGAATGGATCCCGATGAGTAGTGATGTTCTTTTTAAGCCAGGTAATTATGTTACGCTCAGCCATTCTGCAATCCTGTTGTACCCAAATAAGTTACCTTACCAGTCAATCAGGAATTATGCAAAATAATCAATCAAACCACGACTATTTTTGATTACATTGGTCTCCTGGCTGCCTTCCTCTCCAACCTGGGAAACCTGGGTACCCGCCTGTTGTGCATGCCCCGGCTGCCTGCCCGCTTGATGCTGACTGGCATTGGACTCAATATTGAATTGCGACAGGTTAATTCCCTGCTCCGACATCATGTCCCGCAGTCTTGGGATCGCCTGCTCAATCATGTCCCGCACGTGCAGGGTATGCGCAGTGATAGTCAATGACGCCTCATCCTTATGAAACTTGATATTGACCTCAAGGGGCCCTAGCTCCTGAGGATTCAAGCGAATCACTGCCCGGTCGATTTTTTGCTGGCCAAGCCAGGTAATCTGTTGTGAAAATTGACTACCCCATTCCGGGCTATCCACTAACACAGGCAATTCAAGACTTTTGGAGGGCATCGGAACCTGAGGTGTGGGCGAAGCCTGAGTTTTAGTCTGGTTTATTGCGCCCATTACACCATTGAAATGGTTCACTGTGGCCTCTGCGTTAAGGCGTTTTTCCAGACGGGTGGCCGACTCTGCCATTGTCAGCAGCTTATCGTCCACCTTGAGGCTTGCGTCCATTTCCTTTTTATTGCCGGGGAGCTCGTTCATTAAAGACAGCGCATCAACGTCACCTCCTTCAGCCGATGAAACGTCTGTAGCCGGAGTATTGACCTTGCCGCCTTGACCAGTCGCAGGCTGAGACGGCGGAATCAGAAAGGTCTGTTTTTCGGAAACCATGGCTGCATCGGTATTCAAAAGGCTGACAGCCACAGGCATTGCATCGTCACCAGACACGGGGTTTGGCGGTTCAAAGCCAGTCGCTGTAAACCAGGCTAAATGGGGACTTTCATTCGCAGGTAAGGGAATGATGGTTTCCGCCAAAGAGGTTTCATCCGGCAGTACGGGGGGTTCAGACAAAACCGGAAGCTCCGGTTCAGACGCTGCAACCACGGGCAAGTCGACCGGCAGAGTAACGGGAAGGGGCATTTGCCCGGGAGCGGCTGCGTCCGGGTTTTCAGCAGACTGGTCGGCTCCCTGATTAAGCGCGTCACCCGTCAGCACATCCTCCATGACGCTTTTAAAATCGTCATTGGTAACTAATTGACCATTTTCGTCACTTTCAATGCCCAAAGGGGAAATAGTGTCTGGGTTTGTCACCTGAGTGACAGGCAATTGAGTCACATCCATCGCTATCCTGCGCTGTATCATTCAATGGTGATCTTCACTGCAATATCTGTACCATTTTCAGCAAAAATTAATTTTTTGTTAATTATTATTGCTCAGCTGTAAAACAGACCCCAGTCATCTTCTGATGGATCAAAGACCGTGCTAGCCTCATTCCAATAGGAATATAGGGATTTAATGTCATGATCTATCGCTTTTTTAAAACCAAAGAAGTTTGTACAGAAACGCAACTGAACGAGTTATACGCCGCGCTCATTAAAAAATTTAACGACCGCTTTGCCGCTAACAACCTCGACTTGTTTTTCCCTCTTCTCACGTTACGTACAACCGCTTTTGATTACCACATCGACAATACGATTCCCCCCGCTGAAAAACAACTGTTTATTAATGCCAAATACGCCTTCCTCAAATGCCTGGACGATTGCCTGGCCGAATACGACAAGGTAAAAAAACGGGACGAATGGGTGGAAATTTTTGACCTGGTCAGCCAATACTACAATTCCCCCCATTACCTGCGGGTTGGGGGAAATCAGGGTGAACATACCATCAATGGCCTTGATCAGGCAGCAACAGGATTGATGATTTTAAGCGGCGTCATCCTTGCCTCAGGCCTGGTTGCATTTGCCTTTAATTTCCCCATCGCCCTGCTGTTGACCACTGTCGCATTGACCATCCTGGCACCCAGCCTGTTTTACAGCGTTGCCGAAACGCATCGCCATGAGGCTGTCGTCAACAAGCAGGAAGAAATCCTGTTTTTAGCCTTAAATGGGATCGTCAATCACCAGGAGCTGTCCGACGAAGAATTACATCCCTACGTTGAGAGCACTTTTTCTGTTTAAATAGGAATAATTTTCATTTCAATTTTGATGATGCATAAAACTTCGTTTTAAACTGTAAAGTTGATCGTTTTACGGCTATGATTGATGTTTTTAGCATGCAGGAGTGGTGTATGAAAGTGGGTCACGATAGTCTTTCTACTCGACGTGAATTACAGGTCGACGGCAAGACATATCATTATTACAGCTTACAAGAAGCCGAAAAAAATCATTTTAAAGGCATTAACCGTCTGCCTTATTCACTTAAAGTGCTGTTTGAAAACCTGTTGCGCTTTGAAGAAGGCCATACCGTTACAGTGGATGATATCAAGGCCCTTGCCGGTTGGCTTCATACACAGACCTCACAGCATGAAATCGCTTACCGTCCGGCCCGCGTACTGATGCAGGATTTTACCGGTGTTCCAGCGGTGGTTGATCTGGCCGCCATGCGCTCCGCACTGGAAAAAATGGGCGGCAGTGCCAATAAAATTTCACCCCTGTCCCCGGTGGATCTGGTTATTGACCACTCCATCATGGTTGACAAATTTGCGACGCCGGATTCCATGCGCATCAACACAGCGATTGAAATGGAACGTAACAAGGAGCGTTACGAGTTTTTACGCTGGGGCCAAAAAGCGTTTGCCAATTTCCAGGTGGTTCCGCCAGGTACCGGTATTTGCCATCAGGTCAATCTGGAATACCTGGGTAAAACCGTCTGGAGCAGCGAACACGACGGTCAGCATTATGCTTACCCGGACACCTTGGTAGGAACCGATTCCCACACGACCATGATTAACGGTCTCGGCGTTTTAGGCTGGGGAGTCGGCGGTATCGAAGCCGAAGCGGCCATGCTCGGACAACCCGTTTCCATGCTGATTCCTGAGGTCGTTGGTTTCCGTTTGACCGGCAAATTGCGTGAAGGCATTACCGCCACCGACTTGGTACTCACGGTTACCCAAATGCTGCGCAAAAAAGGCGTTGTCGGAAAATTCGTTGAATTTTTTGGCCCCGGTCTTGCCGACTTGCCTTTAGCCGATCGCGCCACCATTTCCAACATGGCTCCAGAATACGGCGCCACCTGTGGCTTCTTCCCGGTGGATAAAGAGACCCTGCGTTACCTCGAGTTGTCCGGTCGTGATGCCCACACCATTGCGCTGGTGGAAAAGTATTGCAAAGCACAGGGCATGTGGTATGAAGCGGGAAGCGAAGACCCCGTCTTTACCGACACCCTGGAACTGGATTTATCCAGCGTCGAGCCCTCGTTAGCCGGTCCCAAGCGCCCGCAGGACAAAGTGAATTTAACCACCTTAGCCGGCGAATTTAGTAAATTCCTGGTTGAAACCGGCAAGGATCATGAGAAAAATAAGCCTTTCCCTGTGAAAGGTGAAGAATATAACCTGCAACATGGTCATGTGGTGATTGCCGCCATCACCAGTTGCACCAACACCTCCAACCCGAGCGTACTGATGGCTGCAGGCCTTGTGGCGAAAAAAGCGGTTGAAAAAGGACTGTCGCGTAAACCCTGGGTTAAATCATCCTTGGCCCCCGGCTCCAAAGTCGTTACCGATTACCTGCACAAAGCCGGCCTCTCTCAATACCTGGATCAATTGGGCTTTAACCTGGTCGGTTATGGCTGCACCACCTGTATCGGCAACTCAGGCCCGTTACCGGACGCCATTGCAGCGTCAGTCACCGACAATGACGTAGTGGTTTGCTCTGTGCTCTCTGGAAACCGTAACTTTGAAGGCCGCGTGCACCCGCAGGTACGCGCTAACTGGCTGGCCTCGCCGCCGCTGGTTGTCGCTTATGCCTTAAGCGGTACCACCACCGGTGATTTAAGCAAAGACCCGATTGGTCAGGATAAAGCGGGCAATCCTGTTTACCTTAAAGACATTTGGCCAAGCAATGATGAAGTGGCCGCCGAAGTAGCCAAAGTAACCGGTGCCATGTTCCGCAAGGAATACGACGAAGTCTTTAAAGGGGATGAACACTGGCAGGCGATTAAGGTCAACAGCGGCATGACCTATGAATGGGATGCCGACTCGACCTATATCCAGCATCCGCCCTTCTTTGACAATTTAAGCCGTCATCCGCAGGCGATTGAACCGATTGAAGGGGCTTATGTTCTTGCTTTACTGGGTGACTCCATTACCACCGACCACATTTCACCGGCTGGCTCCATCAAAGCCAACTCCCCGGCAGGCCTCTATTTAAAATCCAAAGGGGTGCGGGAAGCGGATTTTAATTCCTACGGCTCACGCCGCGGTAATCATGAAGTCATGATGCGGGGAACGTTTGC
The DNA here is from genome assembly GCF_001468125.1 of Legionella rubrilucens. Classification (GTDB taxonomy): domain Bacteria; phylum Pseudomonadota; class Gammaproteobacteria; order Legionellales; family Legionellaceae; genus Legionella_C; species Legionella_C rubrilucens. The sequence goes on from NZ_LNYT01000001.1 coordinate 120,016, forward strand.
CAATATCCGAATCCGTAATGAAATGATTCCAGGCATTGAGGGAGGGATGACGCGTCATATCCCCAGTGGTGAAGTCATGTCCATTTATGATGCAGCCATGCTTTATCAGGCCCAACATCAGCAATTGGTTATTGTGGCCGGTAAAGAATACGGCACGGGGTCTTCTCGTGACTGGGCCGCTAAAGGGACCAATCTTTTAGGCGTCAAGGCAGTAATCACGGAAAGTTTTGAACGTATTCACCGTTCAAACTTAATCGGTATGGGCATTCTGCCTCTGCAATTTGAAGAAGGCACCACCCGCAAAACCTTAAACCTTGATGGCACCGAACGATTCAGCATTGCTGTTGATGATTCGCTGAAGGCCGGCGCTAAATTGCCCGTCATCATTCGACGCCAGAACGGTGATGAGATGACTGTTCCCGTTCTTTGCCGTATTGATACCGCCAATGAGCTGGAGTATTACCGTCACGGCGGCATTTTGCAGTATGTTTTACGCAATATGATTTAATTTCCAGAATCCGGAGGCTGAGGCAGCATCGCTTCAATGCGGTGCAGATTGCCGCCCAGCCTCCGGGTTGAATTCCCCTCTGCTTCATCCATTGATTTTACTGCGCTTAACTGTTAAATTCCGCCGTTTGTATAAACCACGGGCTTTCGGTGCGCTGCGGGTGTGGCCATTGTCAGTCTCTGTGTCATCGTGCCAGAAGGAACATCATGAATCCTAATCATAAAGTGTTGTCGGTTTTTTCCCTGGTCATGATCAACGTGATTGCCGTAGACAGCCTGCGTACGCTGCCCATGAGCGCCAAACTGGGCCTGCCGCTGGTGTCCTATTATGTGGTGGCCGCCTTTGCTTTTTTTATCCCCGTTGCCCTGGTTGCCGCTGAACTGGCAACCGCCTATCCGAATACGGGAGGATTGTACGTCTGGGTTCGTGAAGCCTTTGGCAAACGCGCCGGATTTATCACCATCTGGCTGCAGTGGATTTACAATGTTGTCTGGTATCCCACCATTCTCGCGTTTATCGCAGCGACCCTGTCGTATTTGTTTGCCCCGCAACTGGCCAATAACAAATTCTATCTTCTAAGCAGTGCGCTTGGGCTATTCTGGCTGTTTACCCTGCTCAATTGCTTTGGCATGCGCTTATCCAGTATCGTCAGCACGGTGGGGGCAATCCTTGGCACCATTTTACCCATGCTCGGGATTATTATCCTTGGGGGATTATGGCTTTTGCAGGGAAGACCGACCTCCATTGAAGCCCCTTCCTCCTGGATTCCGGATTTCAGCTCCATAGGCAATTTATCCCTGTTTTCAGCCGTGTTGTTTGGCCTTATCGGTATGGAAATGTCGGCAGTTCATGCCGAAGAGGTACGTGATCCGCAACGCGATTACCCCCGGGCCATCCTTTATTCCACTCTGCTTATTTTTTCAACCTTAATGTTTGGTTCGCTGGCAATTGTCATCGTCGTTCCTAACGCCCAACTGAGCGTTGTCTCCGGTTTAGTCGATGCCTATGCCGTCTTTTTTAAAGCCTATGCGATGCCCTGGATGACTTATGTCATTGCCATTTTGATTATTCTTGGGGGGTTAAGCGGCGTCTCAGCCTGGATTATTGGTCCCACCAAAGGATTGCTGGTGTCAGCGCGGGATGGGTCGTTACCTGAATTTTTCTCGCGGGTAAACCGTCATGGTGCGCCCGTGAATATTCTGATTACCCAGGGAATTATCTTTTCGCTGTTGAGCAGCGTGTTTATTTTGCTTGATTCCATCAATGCAGCATACTGGATTTTAAGTGACTTGAGTGCGCAAATGGCGCTGCTGGTTTATGTGTTTATGTTTGCCGCCGCGATTAAGCTGCGCTACAGCCAACCTGACCGCCATCGCAGCTACACCATTCCCGGGGGCAATTGGGTCATGTGGCTGGTCGCCGGTACTGGCATGTTATGCTGTTTGTTAGCCATGGCCATCGGTTTTGTTCCGCCAACACAAATTCCTGTCGGTAATATTTCCTTCTTCGAAGCCTTCTTAGTCGGAGGGCTTTTCCTGTTCGTCGTTCTTCCCTGGATTTTTGCCAAACGGCATGATTAAGGGCAGCGGTTGGGCCTCAAAGACCCAACCATTCTTGAACTACAGTCCTTCTGGCAACGACATCAGACTGGCATTCCCCCCTGCGGCCGTGGTATCCACGGTGTAGGTCCGCTCGTGGCAAAGACGCAGCAGATAGTAAGGACCGCCAGCTTTAGGGCCTGTGCCGGACAAGCCTTCCCCGCCGAACGGTTGCAAACCAACAACCGCCCCAATCATGTTGCGGTTGACATAGCAGTTACCGGCATGAACACGTTGGCGAATGTATTCCACCGTTTGATTAATTCGGCTATGAATACCCAAGGTGAGACCGTAACCCGTGTTATTGATTTCATGAATAACCTGATCAAGCGCTTTACGCTTGTAACGGATGACATGCAGAATCGGCCCAAATACTTCTTTTTCAAGGGAAGCAATCGAATCAATGGCGATAGCCGTGGGGGGCATAAAATAACCCTCGCTGCATTCTTCAGGAAGACTGCATTGATAAATCAGTTCATGATTCTTCATCATGGCGTTGACATGGGATTTTAAAACCCCGAGGGCATCATTATCAATCACAGGGCCAATGTCCGTTGACAACCAGCGGGGATCACCAATTTGGAGTTCTTCCATAGCACCTTTCAGTAACTCAACCAGGCGTGGATAGACCTCGTCCTGAACATAAAGGACCCTGAGCGCCGAACAACGCTGACCTGCGCTGCCGAAAGCAGAAGTCACCGCATCCACAGCCACCTGCTCAAGCAGCGCGGATGAATCAACAATCATGGCATTCTGACCGCCGGTTTCGGCAATAAGCGGGATAATTTCACCGCCACGGGTCGCTAAGGTTTGATTAATACGATTGGCGGTTTGGGTAGAACCTGTAAACAAAACCGCTTTAATGCGTTTATCGGCGACTAACGGCGCGCCAACACTTTCCCCGGTGCCCGGCAGCAATTGCACGACAGGAGCAGGAATCCCCGCCTGATGCATTAACTGCACAGCAAGGGTGGCAATGATTGGGGTCTGTTCAGCCGGTTTGGCAATGACGCAATTGCCGGTGACTAACGCAGCAACCACCTGACCTGTGAAAATGGCCAGCGGGAAATTCCAGGGACTGATGCATAACACCGTTCCTCGTCCGTGGAGACTCAACTCATTGATCTCGCCGGTATACCCATGAAGGGAAAGGGGCTTGGCCATTAATTTGGTCGCCATGGCGGCATAATAACGGCAAAAATCAATAGCTTCCCGCACCTCGGCTACGCCGTCATTCCAGGTCTTACCTGCTTCAAGGCAAGCCATGGCTAACAGCGTCGCTCTGTTTTCCTCCAACAGATCCGCATAACGGGTAAGGCAGGCTGCACGCTCACTGACAGGTCTTGTGCTCCAGGCAGGAAATGCCGCTTCCGCCTGCGCTAATGCCCAATCAATGTCGTCGCGGGTTGCGTCGCTGACACGCCCGACTGGCCGCCCAGAATGTTGCGGCGACGTCACACTTCGATCAACCTGGCCGCCGTCACGCCCGGCAATTAATGGTTTAGCCTGCCAACGTGATAAATCCATTTGCGCATAGTGCTGTTTCAGCGCAGCCACAGCCTCTCTGTCGGAAAAATCAAACCCGGAGGAGTTTTTCCGCTCAGGCGCAAAAATGGCGGAAGGCAGCGGGATATTCTGATTGATTTTGCCGAGTAATTGATTGGCTTTGCTGACAGGATCCTCAACCAGTGTACTGATGGGCGCTTTTTCATCGACAATGCGGTTCACAAACGAGGAGTTAGCACCGTTCTCAAGCAGCCTTCTGACTAAATAAGGCAGTAGATCTTCGTGGCTGCCTACTGGCGCATAAATGCGACAAGGTATGCCAAGACGCTTCGCAGGGACAATCTGCTCATACAATTCATTGCCCATACCGTGCAGGCACTGAAATTCAAAATCGCGATAATTTCCGACAATATTCAGGATCATCGCGACTGAATAGGCATTATGCGTCGCAAATTGCGGATAGATGGCATCGGTCATGGTCAGCAATTTTTTAGCGCAGGCCTGGAAGGACACATCAGTAAAGACCTTGCGTGTAAACACAGGGTATCCGGATAGACCCTGCATCTGGGTTTTCTTGATTTCACTGTCCCAATAGGCTCCTTTAATCAGGCGTACCATCATGCGGCGTTGTTTACGGCGCGCTAATTCCGCGACCCAATCCAGCAAATAAAAGGCCCGTTTCTGATAAGACTGCACCGCCATACCAAACCCGTGCCAACCGTGCAGGCTATCATCACAAAACACCTGCTCAATCACATCCAGAGACAATTCGAGACGCTCAGATTCTTCCGCGTCAATGGTCATGGCAATATCATAACTTTTGGCGGCCTGGGCCAGGGCTAACAGTTTAGGCGGCAATTCATTCATGACGCGTTCGCGCTGTGATTCATTGTAGCGTGGATGCAGCGCAGACAGTTTAATCGAGATGCCCGGACGCTGATAAATCGTCATGTTTTTGTCTGCATGACGGCCGATGGTGTCAATCGCTTCTTTATAGGCTTGAAAATAACGCGCGGCATCCACGCGGGTTAATGCGGCTTCACCCAACATATCGTAAGAATAACGGTAGCCGATGCTTTCCTTTTTACGTGCTCGTGACAGCGCCTCGCTGATGGTGCGCCCCATCACGAACTGCTTGCTCATAATGCGCATGGCCTTGTCCACGGCTTTGCGCACCACGCCTTCGCCGCTGCGGTTTATTAAACGAAGAATGGCTTTACTGAGGGTCGATTCGGCCGATTCGGGCGTTAATACCTTACCCGTCAGCATCAAAGCCCAGGTGGTGGCATTGACAAAAAAAGAGTCGCTTTGCCCGCGATGGGCCTTCCAGTCCGCCGCTGTCAATTTATCTTTAATCAAGCTGTCAATGGTGGCATTGTCCGGAACCCGTAAAAGGGCTTCTGCCAGACACATCAGCGCAATGCCTTCATCACTGGATAAAGAATATTCTGTCAAAAATGAATCAATACCCGTACTCTTTTTACGTTCATACCGCACTTGCTCCACCAGTTGAGTAGCCTGGTTACGAATAGCCATGATCTGCTCATCGCTCAAAGCCGCGCTGGGAATCAGCTCATTCATCAAGGTGAGTTCATCAATGCGATAGGCTTTATTGATCTGTGCCCGGGTTCCCTGAGGTGGTTGTGATGAATAGCGTTCAAGCATGTTATGCCTCCGAATAAAGCCATTAATAAGCTGGGAATGATAATGCAGAATGTTTGCCTTGGGAACGGATTCTTGCAACTCCAACATCAGCGATACAGGTAAAAAATAGGACAATAATCCTGGCCGACAAGGCCTGTTAGCGCGTCAATTTTGATCTAATTATGGCAAAAAAGATCTAATTTTATACAAAAAAAGACCCTTTCGCGGCTTGTTTTTGGTCGTATATTATACAAATTAGATCTATTTAAAACAAATTAAAGCCTGAGCGCAACGACAACCCTTTGAATTGATGCGATTTTTTCCTAAATGGTAAATATTAGTCCTAAAAATTTTACATTTACCCGGGTTGTCAATATAATCAGCCGTCCTTTGACAACCTTGATTCGAAATTCTAATTAGAAAAAAGGAGCATTATGAGTATTCTTAGTTTTTTGTCTGCCGCCCTGTTTTCCGGCAGCGCTCACGTTGCCGCACCGGCAACTAAAGTGAATGTGGACACCAACATTCAGTTGCAACACTTAAGCCGTAAAGCGCCGCAGCTTAACAAAAAAGTATTAAAAATGGCATTAAGCGCTTATAAAAAAGCATCCGCCAAAGGCGCTGTTAAAAAACCGGTCCTGACAGTCATCGACTATTCTCTGCCTTCTTACAAGCAAAGAATGTGGATATTCGATTTACGCAAAGAGCGTCTATTATACAACACCTATGTGGCTCACGGTAAGAACTCCGGCATGGATGTTCCCCACCATTTCTCTAACCGTCCATCCAGCAAGGAAACCAGTCTGGGGACTTATGTGACTCGCGACACCTATTACGGTTCGAAAGGACTGTCTTTGAATCTTCAGGGGCTTGAAAGAGGATTTAACGACAATGCTTACAGCCGCCGCGTCGTTATTCATGGAGCCTGGTACGTTGAGCCGGATTTCATTAAACGCGCCGGACGTGCAGGACGCAGCTGGGGATGCCCATCCATTGCCAAAACGCTGGCGAGACCAGTGATTAACACCATCAAAGGCGGTTCAGTGGTGTTTGCTTACTACCCGGATCATTACTACCTGTCTCATTCAGGGTATGTCATGGCCTAAAACAATAAAGCCAGGGCACTGTGCCCTGGCTTTTCGCAGTCTTCCAATTCAGAACATCATGTTCTGAAAAACGGTCCGTGTTTATTATTTCCTTATAATTACAAATCCTTTTGTGGCGACTTCTATCCTTGAAGTCTTAATTGAAATGTAGCAAGTGCCCTTTCTCCACGCAAGCCGGTCTACAGAAGAACGCTCACGTTTTTTTATCCGCATAATAAAAAATTGATATTGTTATTCAATAAGTTAATAAAAATTAACTCGCTTTCTCAGGCGCAATTGACCGTTATCCGCAGGGAGATTGAGATATTTCTTACACAAAACTAAGACGACAAGACGATGAGAACTCACACTTCGGTCACTTCAAGCCGTTTGTTATTGCCGCAGGCAGCGGCAACGATTTGTCTTTCAACTGAAAATCACCTGGCAAACTCTCGCATTTCCATTTGCCAAAGGCTAAAATGATGCGATAGTTTAATACTCACTTCGCAAGCCTTAACAGAGCAGGATCATGAATCAACAAGTCGAAAGCGCTAAAAAAGAAAAACTGGTTATTATTGACTGGCTGATAGAGCATTTTCCTAATGCTTTTTTTAAAAAGGCCAATCAGGTTAAACCCTTACAAATTGGTATTTTTGATGAAATCGTCGATTTTTATGATCGACTGGACTCTCCGCCTTTCAGTAAAAAATCCTTACGGGAAGCCCTAAGCTATTACAGTTCCTCACCGGCCTATCTCAATTGTCAAAAACCTCAGACCGCAAGAATCGATTTGTACGGCAATGAAGTGGATGTCGTGACGGAGGATCAGGCCAAGTATGCCCATCAACGTTACCAGCAACGCTATGCTGAGAAAAAGAATCAGGGCTTGAAGCAGGATAATAAATAATTCACATCAACCGAATCCTTAAGGCCCGAACTGCGGGCAAAAGGATGGTAATCAATGCCTTTTAATCCCTTGATCTCCAATCCGGCATGCCTTGCCATTGCGGCCAGTTCACTGGGCTTGATGAATTTATCGTAGTCATGGGTTTGTCTTGGCAATAATCCTAACAGATACTCCGCAGCCACTATCGCTGCAACATACGCTTTTAACGTGCGGTTTATTGTCGACAAAAAAAGAAAGCCGCCTGGTTTCAGCAATCTCGCACAATGACGGATAACTTCTTCAGGGTGTTTCACATGCTCAAGCATTTCCATGCAGGTTATCACGTCAAACAAATCGTCATCGTACTCCTCAATCGCGCTTGAAACATAGTGCACGGTTAACTGGCTCTGTTCTGCATGCCGGCGCGCTGTGGCAATACTGTCTTCTTCGGCATCCAGCCCGGTCACCTGAGCCCCCAGAAGGGCCATAGCCTCACTAAGAATGCCCCCGCCACATCCCACGTCCAGAACACGCAAACCACTGAGATTTACATACTGCTCAATAAAGGCTAAACGGGCAGGATTGATGTCGTGCAGGGTTTTAAGCGGCCCATCCTTATCCCACCACTGCTCGGCAAGACTGGCAAATTTGGCAATTTCCTGTTGGTCAACTGTGTCTTTCATGGCAACTCAATAAGTCCAATGGTTTAAAAAAGGCTAAAACATCCGGGTTGTTAATAAAACTGAGATTATAGGGGTGTTCTGCAACAAGGCAAGAAAAGCGCTCGGCATTTTTCACCTGAGCCGCAATCTTGCCGAATAACACCAGTTGAATATGCGGATGCGATTGGGCCAACTGGTTAAACAGACTGTTCATAAAGGGCTGCCATTGTTTCGAATGATAGGGAACCTGATTGTCGCGGTAAACCAGCGAGGCATTCAATAACAGGAACCCTCGTTCCATCATGCCATTAAATAACGCCTGCGCTGTCTGGATGTATTGACTCTTATCAAGACGGGCAATGGCGGTTTGCGAACAATCCTCCTGCAAATCACCTCTGGCCACCAGAAGCATTTTTATCAGATTACGCAAAGAGGTAGCGCGGTTAACTTCAAGGCTTAATCCCCTGTCGCTGAAGAGGGGGCCAACGGCATTATCCCAGAAAGCATAACCATTGGCCGATTGCGGACGCGGATAAGGCGATTCCCCTAACAGAAGAAATTTCATGCACTCCGGTGGACGGTTAAATGCAGCAAACAGTTTTTCATTGCCCGGCAACCAATCGGCCTCCTGCTGCAATTGCCGGAGGTAATCCGGGTTCATGCAATCAAGTGCTCTGTCCAGGGTGTCATGCCATTTTAAGTGGGTTTTTTCGATTAAGTCACGCATGGCCCTGTTACCTTATTCCTTAAAGTCAGGGATTATACTCCTAAAAACCATGCCATTGACAGCTGCATTCACTTGAACACTAATAAATCAAAGTGCCCACCAAGTATTCCAAATGGCATTCATTCATAGTATAATAGGCTAGATTTCAAATGGTTTATTAACACATGCCCATAGGAAAAACAGCTTCCAGTACACCCATCAGCAGCGACATGCTGCATAATGAGAATTGTTTTGCCTATTTGCAGATTATTTACAGCAAGATCCCTGCATCCCTGCTTAATAAATTCAAACCCGATTTAGCCAAACGGCTGAGCCTGCTCTCCGGCGCCTACAATAAAACCATTGCCTATGGCATCCTTTACAAGGACTTCCTGGAGTACATTGAAAATCATTTAAACAAATTGATAATCGACCCCCTGAATACCCTTTACCGTGAAGAAATAAAGGTTAGAAAAAAGCAGGGAGAAAGCAATCCGCCATCCTCCCAGTCCAGTCACGGCATGATGCTTGAAGCCTTTGAAAAAAGCCATGAGGCGCTAAAAAAGCAAATCCATGACATGGAACAATTTATTCTTTGCATTTATTCGAATGACAGCCACCTTCTGCCGAAAACCTATCAACACATTGAACATACCATTTCGACGCACCGCCCTTCTGACTCTAAAAAGCTTGAGAAAAAAATATCCTCTCAATTACAAGACAGAGGCCCAATCATCAACCCGGGCCTGACGCCCGCCACGATGGGTTCGCTGAAGGGTCGTTTTACTGCCACCTACGGCAGCAATTTTAAGCCACAACACACCACCAGCCTAGCCACCATTCGCCATTTTGATTTCAAGGGACCTAATGATCCCATTGAATACCGCTTTGGTACCCAGGGCCAACGGCATAATGAAATCGCCCGGGTGAGTCCGTTATTTGAAGTCTGGCTAGACGTTCAGCGGGTTCGATGCCTGCGTGCAGGAAAACCGCTAGTCATATCGCACATCTATTTTAATCTGTTGGGTCTGCATCGGGATGACAATGAAGGGATTAAAGAAGTCGACTTAACCTGTGTCCTGCACGGACTGGAAGAGAGACATCCCAATATTGCAGTCATTACGCTTCCTGCGGACAAGGGAATTATGGCTGCCGACCAATATCGCTACACCGAGGGCGAATACCCTCTCCTGGGTGTGTTTGAAGAGTTTGTCAATATCGCTTGTGAGAACAATAAAGCCCAGTCAGCCATTCAGGATTTCCATATCAGCGACAAAATAAGGCGGTTGGTTTTCACGCAGGACGGGGTTTACAGTAAGAAAACTGAGGAATCCATCATCAGGAATCTTCTTAAAGAGAGTTTCAGACAACTTAAAATTACTACATTAAGCATTTCCCCGGCTGAATGCCAGGCTGTCTGGTTTCATTTTAATAAATCAGTCTTACCTGAGTATCTCATTACCCAACTGAAACCCCGGGGAATTAACTTTACCTGCAAAGACGCCATTGACAGAGGCGGTGTCGCTTCCGCTTACTATAACCTTATCAAATCATTTAAAACGGACTCACCAATGTCCCGCGAAAAATTCGAAGAAAATCTGCATGCCGCGGCAGCCATGGTGAAAGGACGAGGACTGAATCATCAATTAAATCTCATCTGGAACACCATTGATGCGTATGTGAATGCCAATTATCAGGATATCGTTTTAAACCCGCGCAAATACTGGCTCATTCAATGGCGGGATCTGAATTGCCCGCATGAACGGGTCAGCGGCTTGCTGGCGAGACGCATTCAAGAAAGCATCGATGAATTAAAAGCACTTAAACAACAACCGGAAAAATTGTTCATTGGCTTCAACAAACCTGAGGAAATTCTGGACAAAGGTATTGCCATCCTTGACAACATTAAAATTCAGGCCAACATAGGGTTCAGCGGCCAGCGCCTGCTGCTGGAAACAACCAGTGACACGCTGAGCCTCATCAAGTCGCCTTCAGCAGACAGAATACACCGCTATAAAACATTGGCGAACGACTTAACCGTGAATTACCCCAGACTGTATATTCTGGCGGGATTGTTAAAATCATTCATCGGCAGTCTGCTGTTTGTCCTCACCTTAGGGTATGCGGATCATACCATGGCATCCGGCTGGGCAACCTTCCGCACTGGACTCAATGCTTTAAACCGAGATTCCCAAACGCAGGTCATGAACGATCTGACTAACGATATGTCACAGACTGTATTATTAAGAGAAGAGCTCAAACAGCTGGCAGAAAACTCAGAAGTTCAAGCCGAAGTGGATCATCACAGCAGCAGCACCCTCATTATTGAATCCTGATTAGCCCTCCTGAAACGCCCCTATCCCCGCCCGGTTGCTAAGACCTATAATTTAAGCTAATGTCATATCTTTGTAGCGGGACTTACATTATGAATAAAGCACTCGAGGAATTGGTTTACTCATTACAGGGCAGTAATTTAACCATGCTTGAGCAGCTGCACCACTTTTGCGAAATCAATTCAGGAACCACTAATCTTGATGGTCTGCAACGCATGCATGAGGTTTTAAATCAGGCCTTTGCACCGCTGGCTGATCAGATTGACTCGCTGACTTTGCCGTCGGTTACCAGCATCAATATGAATGGTGATACGGTGACGGAACACTGTGGAAAGGCCCTGTTCATCCGTAAACGGCCGTCCATGAAACGGCGCATCCTGCTGACAGGCCACATGGATACGGTTTATGGTGCTAATCACCCTTTTCAGAAATTAAATTACATTGACTCCAACCGTATCTGCGGGCCGGGTGTTGCAGACATGAAAGGCGGCTTGATTGTCATGCTGCATGCTTTGGCTGCTTTTGAAAAAAGTAACGTGTCTGAAACCCTGGGCTGGGATGTGCTCATCAACAGCGACGAAGAAGTGGGGTCGCCGGCATCAAGCGCCGTTTTTGAGCGTATTGCCGGTAATTACCAGGCAGGATTAATTTATGAACCAGCGATGACGCCCCAGGGCACGCTGGCAAAAAATCGGCGTGGGAGCGGTAAATTGACCGTGATTGCCACAGGCCGGGAGGCCCATGTCGGTCGAGCCTTTAACGAGGGCCGCAATGCCATTGCCTACCTTGCCGAAGCAGTCCTTGCCATCCATCAGCTCAATGGCCAACGAGACGGTGTAACCATTAACGTCGGTAAAATTGCCGGTGGTGAAGCTTTGAATGTAGTGCCTGCCAAAGCGGTGGCGAAGCTCGATGTCCGTATTGCACGTCCTGAAGATGAGTTTTGGGTAAAAGAACAACTTAACCAGATTCTTAGGCAGCAGCAACAAGCAGATTACACGTTGAACATCCAGGGGCATTTTGGCCGTCCGGTGAAACGGGTCTGCAGAGGCACCGAGCGTCTGTTTCAACGCATTCAGCAGGTCGGCATGCGCCTCGGTCTCACAATTGACTGGCAGGACAGCGGCGGTTGCTGCGATGGCAATAACCTGGCTGAACATGGCTTACCGGTTATTGATACGTTGGGTGTAAGAGGCGGCCACATCCACAGTCCGGAAGAATACATCATTCTGGATAGCTTACCGGAACGAGCCGCCTTAAGCGCCCTTTTACTGTATGATCTGGCCTCAGGGGGGCTTGAGGAGTTGGCCTCATGATGTTGTTTCGCAGCGCAAATTCAGGCGATCTTGACGCCATCTACTCGCTCGCCAAATTGAGCGGCATCGGCATGACAACCCTGCCGAAAGACAAAGAACTGCTACAAAAGCGGCTGCAATGGTCATGTGATTCCTTCAAAAGGGTCATTCAGCATCCTCACGATGAATATTACTTTTTTGTGCTTGAACACCCGGCCACGGGCGAAGTCGTGGGTACCTCTGCCATTGAGGCTTCCACTGGACATGAATTACCCTTTTATTCATACAAAGTATCGAAGCGGACACGGATTTGCCATTCACTCAATATCCGCAGCGATTACGAAGTTTTAAGTCTGGTCAATGATAACCAGGGAAAAAGTGAAATATGCACGCTGTTTTTGCAGCCGGAGCATCGCAAAAACCATAATGGCCTTCTGCTTTCCCGGGCGCGTTTTTTATTTATTGCAGAGCACCCGGAGCGCTTCGCACCGACCATTATTGCCGAAATGCGAGGGATTTCAGATGACCTCGGTCATTCTCCCTTCTGGGACAACGTCGGCAGGCATTTTTTTCACATGCCCTTTCCTGATGCGGATCGCCTGACCATTTCAACCAATAAGCAATTCATTGCTGATTTGATGCCGCGAAATCCCATCTACATTAAACTGCTGTCGCCTGCCGCGCAAGCTGCCATTGGTCAGCCGCACCAATCGACTGTACCCGCCATGAATATCCTCTTGCGCGAAGGATTCCGCTATAATTCCTATGTGGATATTTTTGATGCCGGACCAACCATTGAAGCGCCAATCAATCAGATTCGTACGGTTGCCGTCAGCCGCGTCATGACCATTAAGAATTTAAGCGATGAGGTCAGCAGCAGTCATTATCTGCTTTCCAATACAAAACTTGATTTTCGCGCGACGATCAGTCAGATGATTTTTAACGAAGCAAACAATACCTGCATTCTAAGCAAGCCCACGGCTGAATTACTAAAAGTCCGTCACGGTGACACGATTCGTGCAGCCCCGCTGATTGAAGCCGTACCCTTTTAAAAGGAAAACGATGAACAGACAACAACACTCTGGCAAACATTACATTGCCGGCCACTGGCATGAAGGCTCCGGTATGGCCTTTGTTTCTAAAAACCCGGCCACCAATGAAATCCTGTGGAAAGGCAAGGCCGCCTCTTCCGCAGAAATCAATCAGGCCGCTGAGGCGGCTCATGCGGCATTCGCCTCGTGGAGCACACGTCCGGTTGAAGAACGCATCATTTACCTCAAGGAGTTTGCCAACGAAGTAGGAAAACGGGGTGATGAACTGGCAAAAATCATCGCCATGGACAATGGCAAACCGTTGTGGGAAGCATTGACCGAAGTCACGGCAGTCATTGGCAAAATCAACCTCTCCATTCAGGCGCATCAGGAGCGAAACGCCGAAAAAATTACCTCTGCCAGCGACAGCAAATCCTGCCTGCGTTATAAACCTCATGGCGTCGTAGCCGTGCTTGGACCTTTTAATTTTCCAGCGCATCTTAGCAATGGCCATATTGTTCCGGCCCTTCTGGCAGGCAATACTGTCATTTTAAAACCCAGTGAGTTGACCCCGCTGGTCGCTGAAGTAATCATGGAGTGCTGGCATGCCACAGGCATTCCTGCCGGGGTCATTAACTGCGTCCAGGGTGATGCGGCAACGGGAAAAGCGCTACTGGATACGGATATCCAGGGGGTTTATTTCACTGGAAGTTATCCAACTGGTAAACGAATCAATCAGCATTTTGCCGAACGCCCTGAAGTGATCATCGCCCTTGAGATGGGCGGTAATAATCCGCTAATCATTGATGAGGTAGAAGATGTGGATGCGGCGGTTTATCAGACGCTGCTTTCATCGTTTATAACCTCTGGCCAACGTTGCACCTGCGCACGACGGCTCATCATTGCTCAAAATGCAGTGGGTGACCGCTTTCTTGCCAAACTTTTAGCCGCCGCTCAACGTCTCCGTGTGGGTGCCTGGACAGAACAGCCTGAGCCTTTTATGGGACCGGTAATCAGTTATGACCATGCTTTGCATCATTTGCAGGCCCAGAAGAAGCTGCTTCAGTCAGGAGGTAATGCCTTATTGCCCATGACCCTGCTTAAAGATGAAAGTGGATTATTATCACCAGGGCTTATCGAGATGACTCGCGTTAGCCATCCAGAAGACATTGAGATTTTTGCGCCCCTGGCGCAGGTTTACCGCTATCATGATTTTGATGAGGCCCTGTATCTCGCCAATCAAACCCGTTATGGGCTGGCTGCGGGGTTGCTCAGCGATAACGCCGCACATTATCAGCAATTTTATCAACACGTTCGCGCCGGTTTAATTAACTGGAATAAGCCTACCACCGGGGCAGCCAGCAACCTGCCTTTCGGCGGCATTGGCTTAAGCGGCAATCATCGTCCCAGCGCCTATTTTGCCGCCGATTACTGCAGTTACCCCATTGCGAGTCAAGAGCAGGAGAAACTGCAACCGCCAGCGCAATTATTGCCCGGTATTGATTTGACATTGGGTTATTAAGGAAATCAGAGTGGATGTTTTCGAATTAAATCTTGACGGGTTGGTCGGCCCAACCCATCATTACGCAGGGCTCGCTGAGGGCAACATTGCCTCCATGGCTAATGCTCAAACGGCAGCCAATCCGCAGGCTGCGGCTCTGCAGGGTCTCAAGAAAATGCGATTTCTTCACCAGTTAGGTCTCAAGCAGGCCCTGTTGCCACCGCATCAACGGCCCAATCTGCATTTATTGCACCAATTGGGTTTTCGGGGTAACCCCACTCAACAAATCAGCAAGGCCTATAAAGAAGCGCCGCAACTCCTGAGCGCCGCCTTCTCAGCCTCAAGCATGTGGGCGGCCAATGCTGCGACGGTATCCTCGAGCCTTGACACAGACGACAATAAAGTTCATTTTACTGCTGCCAATTTAATCAGTAACTTACACCGCCATCAGGAAGCGCCCTTTTCAAGCCTGCTGCTTAAGCGGCTTTTTCATCACGAGGCTTATTTTAGACATCATCCGCCCTTGCCGCCAAGCCTGATTACCAGCGATGAGGGCGCGGCCAACCATAACCGGCTTTGTAAACGACACAATACGGCAGCCATTAACCTGTTTGTTTATGGCAAACAGGCTATGGGAAAGCCATTAAGCGCGCCCACCCATTACCCCGCGCGTCAGACGCTTGAGGCCTCTCATGCGATTGCCCGCTCCCATCAACTGGATCCAGCCAAAGTCGTGTACGCTCGTCAAAACCCTGAGGCTATTGATCAGGGGGTTTTTCACAATGATGTCATCAGTGTAGCCAATGAATCGGTCTTTCTCGTGCATGAAGAGGCGTTCACCGAACAGGCGCAGGTTTATGACGAGCTTCGACGCAAGGCGGATTTTGAGATGCAAATCATCGAATTCAAACGCGATGAGGTTACCCTTGAAGACGCCGTGAGTTCTTACCTGTTCAATTCGCAACTGCTCACCCTGCCCGACAAGTCCATGGCCATTGTCGCGCCTAAGGAATGTGAAAACAATGAACGGGTCAGGAACGCACTCGAACAAAGGGTTAATGATCCCTTAAACCCTATTCGCCATCTTCATTTTCTTGATGTGAAACAAAGCATGCGAAATGGCGGCGGACCCGCTTGCCTGCGCTTGCGCGCACCCTTGACAGACAGGGAATTGGCAGCCATGCATCAGGGGGTTGTTATCACTGAACCGCTTTTAGCCACCCTGCAGCAATGGGTGATGAAGCATTACCGTACCTGCCTTCAAACAAGTGATTTGGTGGATCCGCAATTCCTCAATGAATGCTTAACCGCACTGGATGAATTAACGCAGATTTTGCAATTAGGAAGCCTTTATCCTTTTCAATGCGAGTCGTTCCCATCATGATTTGGAAAACGTTTGCCGGCCGTTGCATTTATCAAAGCCAGACCGGCACCCGCGTTTATGAGAACATGATCTTTAGATGGCTGAAATTTGAAAGCAAAGCCATCCAAACCCTGATTAACAAACATTACCCGGAAAGCCCTGCCCTGCATTACATCAAGCCCTTACTGTTCATGGCGAAGCAGTTTCCCGATCATTGCTGCATAATGGGGCTTGGCGGCGCCGGAGCGGCCCACGCTCTCTCTCCTTTTTTGAGTTCATTTAAAATCACTGCGGTGGAAATCAGCCAGGAAATTGTGGATGTGGCCTCACGATACTTTATGCTGTCAACGATTCCCAATCTCGAAGTCATTCATCAGGATGCGTTTTACTTTATTGAGCACACGCAAAGAGTGTTTCGTCATATTATTGTGGATTTATTTAATGCCAGTCATTTTCCACCGCATTGCAACAATGAGACCTTTTTTGCTTTATGCAAAAGCCGCTTAAGCAAGGATGGCATACTCGCAGTCAATTTGGCGAACCGCCAGGAGCAAAGACCCATTTTTGAAATGATGCACCGGCAATTCGGGTACAACATGGTCTCCATACCGGTTGAGGGCTGCGCCAATCTGGTTATTTTAGCCAGCAATTCGGAGAATAATCAGTTCCTTAAACAGTATTTCACAACCCATAAACAGGTTAAACGAATGGCCTGGGATGCAACATGGGGACATTTGGCCGCCATTAAGCAGTGGTGGTGATCTCCACACGTAAAGGTCATCCTATGCCTCCCGCCTTCGCGGGCAGGACAGAGGGTGGTTTGTCTTGCCCGCGAAGGCGGGCATCCAGGGAAGGGGCACAGGCCTCAATAACAGCCATCGCCTGCTTAGTACCAAGCCTCCCCATCCGGGCTTCGAATGGTTGCCCGCCTCCGCGGGCAGGA
>NZ_LNYT01000002.1 GCF_001468125.1 Legionella rubrilucens
GCACTTTAATCTCCTTTTGATCGTCAAATCAAGGAGTTAGATTACTCTAACTTAGATTAAAGTGCCCCCTCAAATGAGAAAGAGCCGTTATTACACAGTGGGCGTTAGATTCATATCTTAAACTAAAACATGGAAATGTTTTTCCTCCTTCCTATTACAATAGTCAAATCAAACCTGATGCATTGCTTTTAAAAAAATATAAAAACAACCCTCGGCCCCCTGAATTTAGCAATAATAAATTTTGGTCCGTTGCTTCGATTAATGGTGCCCGTATAACTGATGGTTATAAAATGAAATGGCGTCAAGTCGGGGATGGGTGTGTGCAATTAAGGTTGCCGGTTACAATACTGTCGAATGAAGCTTTTTTATGTACTGGATATGTTAAGACTGCTAAAGAAGAAAGGAGATACCTGTGTAGTTTTAAAACCCATTGTCAATTAATAAAGAGGGGTAAGTACACTCAATGTGGAGAACTTCAATGAATTCACTGTATTTAATTGCGATCGGTGAAGAAATGCAACAAGCTGATCTACCACATGAGTTTATATCATCAGCAATTAAATTTGCATCTCAGTATGAAGGAATTGGTGATTTAATTTTTTTATGGCATGAAGAGAAATCTTCTGAAGAGAGAAAAGAAATTATAGCTGATATTCAAGAATTACTTGATGATTGTTCAATTGATAATAAAGAAGAATTTCACTCTTCTTTATTAAACAATATAAATCAACTTGAGACTCAACTTCACATGCTAAAAGAAAAATTAGATGGCCTTATTCAGAAACAAGGAGGAATTTCGGAATTATCCAGAAAGACAAGTATCCCTTCTGAATATTTAAATCGCTTGCTAACTACTAATTGTATACCTCGACGTCCTAGTTTATTAAAAATCGCCAGAGCATTAAAAATAGAGGAAGACAGTGTTGATTTCTTCTGGAAGAAACTATCAGATAATCATTCTCGGATCTGTAAATAATTTTGTGTAATTAGTCATAGCATATAATCTGTCGGCACTGGATAGTGCTGACAAATATGATGAGAACAACTA
>NZ_LNYT01000003.1 GCF_001468125.1 Legionella rubrilucens
TAGTTGTTCTCATCATATTTGTCAGCACTATCCAGTGCCGACAGATTATATGCTATGACTAATTACACAAAATTATTTACAGATCCAGGAATTTCAAACTGTCTTTGACCTTATTTCTTCTTTTATTTCTCACTCTCCAGTTTTTAAGGACACCAATGAGATTAAGTTAATTTGGCTGACATTGTCGGCCAAATTGGTAGTCAAAAAGAGCGAGTTAGCTTGGATTATTGCGTGTAGTGATGAGTCTTTCCCAATTACGGGGGGACACTCAATCAGCTAGAATTACTTTGATATCCGTTTTTTCTAATCCTATATGATCGGCCAAACGAACTATTATGTCTTTTTTTTTATTAACATTTAGTTTGCTTCATAGAAATATCGTGTCCCTTCTATTTTAGATGGGTGCCTAAAGCCATTATCCTAAGCTTTAATATATTTGGATAAGTATGGATCAGAAACTATAAAGTCGTAGAGTTGATCCTCAAGCAGAAAAAATTTGCTTAAAATAATTCCATAGCCGAAGTCCATTTATTGCAATTATAAGAGTCTCCCAAAATAATAATATCTTTTATGTTGGAGTTGCTAAAATCGTTACCTTGCATTAAATATAATTATTTTTCTTTAATATCAGGTTTGAATGATGATTCTGGGATTGACCATAATTCATCAATTTGATTCGCCCACTACTCGCCTCTTTTTCCTATCCTTGATTATCAATTTATTATCCTAATAGCCCGTTATTTTTTTATACATCTCTGGCTTTGCGAAGGTGCAGGTTAAAAGGACGACTAACCTCACGTATTTTCTTAAGATGCTGACTAATCGCTTATGAAAGAATTTCCTGCTGTAAATTCTGTAAAGAGGTAACAACAACAGTTCGATTGAGGCCACAAGAGGAAAGAGTATTGAGGACAATACAAACGCGAATACAGCGGCAACCCTTCGACATTTTATATTCATTTTAAGTCGTTGCAGTTTAGAGCAGTATGTTCTATACAGGATGGTACGAAGTTTTAAACGCTCCCTCGTTATTTCTTCAAAGACAATTGCTTTTCTTGACCTTATCATTTTTGCCCCTTTTCTAAAAGCGGCAAAGAAAAAAGCAGCATCCTCACTACCCGATAACGAATAATATTCATCAAAGCGTAAAGCGAATCCATCAGGATGAATTAAAGAGGCAGAAAACAAAACACCACAGGTACCGCACGTCTGTAATAATTTTACTCGTTTTTTTTCTTCTTCGGGTAAGGGTTCAAATGGCTTGGTGTCACCCTGGTCGACGTACTTCAAATTCATAGAAACCACAGAGGCATTGTGTGTCTTCATCATTGTGTAAGCCCACCGGAGGGCTTGTTTATCAGCATACTGATCATCATCAAAAAAACATACCCAATCTGCTTTATGCGATAAGGCTTCTTTTAAAGCCGCATTTCTGGCAGTGGATATGCCGCGCCTGGCTTCATGGACGTACGCCACAGGAAAACGGGTCTTGCTTTGAAAACTGGCTACCAATGATTCGTTGTTAGGCGATGATTCATTGTCTACCACAATGAATACTAACTTCCAATTGTCCAGGCATTCCTGCTGAATCAACGATAAAAGGCAACGCTCTAACATTTTGGGGCGCATGCAGGTACAGACACAAACAGCGATGGTTTCACTCATACTCTGGTATTTGTCATTATAAGGGGTAAATTGTGTCGACAAAATAGCATCCTGCAGTCTTTGTCGCAAAGGATAGTTAATACCATGGATGGATTATTTGGTCATTTAGCCCATTTGCTCCCTGGCATTGAGCAGCCATCATGCGTTCTCCCTTATAGACTATAAAAAAATCGCACATTTTGGGTACTATGTCTCTGGCCACTCACAGGTTAGCAGAGTAGTTTTAGCCAATTATCTTATTTAAATCGGGATCAATAAGCCGTATTATGCACTCGTTGCTCAGCAAAGCAGATCAACTCTTTTCGGAGAAAGCCCATGTTCTATCCAGCTAACCAATTACCTAAAGGACTATTTAAGGCCTGCGTTATTCCAAGACCCATTGCCTGGATAAGCACAGTCAGCCAATCCGGAGAAGACAACCTCGCACCGTTCAGCTATTTTAATAGTGTGGCTGATGAACCGCCGATGGTCATGTTTTCAACCACTGAGGCACATGTGGAAAAAGGTGAAAAAGACACGTTGCGCAACGCAGAAGAAACGGGTGAATTTGTGGTGAATATCACTTCCTATGCCTTAAAAGAAAAAATGAATGTCACCTCGATGAATTTCCCACGCCATACCAGTGAATTTTCTATGGCTGGTATTGAGCAGGCGCCTGCCAGAATAGTAAGACCAAAATTGATTAAAGCTGCACCGATTAGTTTGGAGTGCCGGTATTACATGTCAGTACAATTACCTCGATCTAACCCAGAGAAGTTAATTAACCGTATGGTCATTGGCCAGGTGGTTGGTATTCATGTCTCTGAATACGTGCTGGATGCAGAGCAACGCATTGATCCAACCCGATTTAACCCACTCGCTCGTTTAGGCTACCATGGCTATATGGCTGTGCAAGATAGTTTTGATATGCCAAGACCGGAGCTAACCTCGTTTTTTGAAGTGCTGGATGAGAGGGATTGACGTGTATTTAAAGGTTTTGAATCCGTTAAGGCACCTTACAAAGGCCTTTCTTAAACGATGTGGTGTTTGTTAAAGTGATCAATGGAGATTAACATGAGTTCACGAGATAAAGAGCATTACGAGTTTGAAATACCGGAAGAAGGATTGGATTACGATATCCTCGACATGGCTTTTAATCCCACGACCCGATCGTTTATCGAAATGAATGGCATTCAATCGGGCATGCGGGTATTGGACGTTGGAAGTGGCTCAGGGGTCATGACCCATTACCTTGCGAAGCGGGTTGGTCAGGAAGGGCATGTTTTGTCCATTGATAATAGCCTTGAACAATTACAACGCGCAGAACGTTATTGTCAGCAACAAGGTGCTGGCAATGTCACGTTTAAGCAGCTTTCTTTATATGAACTTGAATCTCTCAATGAAACCTTTGATTTAATCTACTGTCGTTTTGTACTTCATCATTTGTATAGTCCCAGGCTGGCTATACGTCTTTTTTATCAAGCGTTAAATCCAGGGGGCATTTACCTGGCTGAAGAGGGCATTGTCAGTTCGGCTTTTGCCTATCCGCCATCCAGAGCCTGGCAAGGAAGTCGAGGTGATCTTCTTCTTCCTCCAGAAGAAGAAACAGACGGCATCCAACGAGACGGAGAATTCGGGATGAAGCTCTTTTATTGGATGAAAAAATCGGGATTTGCTATTCAGGCTATAAAACTTATCCAACCCGTGCTTACGACAGATGAACAAAAGAAAAAAGTGTTGGATGGCCACATTGCTTTTAAAAAAACTGCTCTTCAACAAGGCAAAGACGAAGCAAAGTGGGCTGAGGAGAGACAAGCGTTGATGGATCTTGCGAATGATGATTTAGCCATCCTTGCTTTTTATCAATCCTGCCAGGTCTGTGGCGTAAAATAACCATGAGTTCATCAAGTCATTGCCAAAGGAGTAATTCTTTTACATTACATAACAGCAAGTTGGTATCACAAGGAAAAGTTGTCTATTTAAAACCCCGCATAAACACTAAATTGTTGGGTTAATTTTAAAACCAAAGCATTGTAAACTGTCTACTCCTAAGTACTTTGTTGATAATATCATGCCTTTCAGGATGAGATGATGTATGCATTTTATCAATCAATGGGAGTCACCTCCGAATGCACCTTGAATCCAGTCAAATGGTATTCTCACCGTCTGATCTCACCCAGTTTATGGATAGCCCTTTTGCCTCGTGGATGGAGCATCTGGCCATAAAACACCCGGATATACTCCCGGTTCCTGATGAAAGCGACCCTTTGTCCGATCTTTTGCGTGATAAAGGATATCAACATGAAACGGAACTATTGGAGGGCTTTAAAGCTAAAGGTTTAACCATTGCCAATCTGCACGGGCGGCATGACGCTTATCAGGCGACCATGGAGGCGATGAAAAGCGGGGTAGATGTTATTTATCAAGCCCATTTGCAAGGGTTACCGTTCAGAGGTTATGCTGATTTTTTGATCAAAATTGAAGGCGAAAGCCGTTTTGGAAAGCATCGCTATGAAATCTGGGACACCAAATTAGCGAAGTCTGTTAAACCGCATTTTCTAGTGCAATTATGCTGCTATGCTGAAATGCTTGAGGCAATGCAACAGGCAAGAGCCGAATACTTTACTACCGTGTTGGGAAACAAGGAGCAAGTTCGCTTCAGGATTAATGATTATTTTTACTTCTACCAGAATCTTAAATGCCAATTTTTATCAGCGCATCAATCGTTTGAGCCGACTCAGTGCCCCGATCCGGCTTCGTCACGCAGTTGGGGGAGGTGGGGTACTCATGCAGAACAGTTGCTGTTAAACGCAGACCACTTAATTCAGGTAGCGACCATTACCTTAAGCCAAATCAAAAAATTGCATGATGCCGGCATCACGACCATGACGGCTTTAGCGGAAGCCAGGGGCAGTGGTGTCAAAGGCATAAAACCGGAGCCGTTTGCACGATTACAGGCTCAGGCCAAAATCCAGAAAGAGAGCATTGGCAAAGCGAGGCCGGCCTATCGGTTAATCGCTCATGAACCGGGGAAAAAGCAGGGGTTGGCGCTTCTGCCCCCGCATTCCAGGCACGATATTTTTTTTGATATCGAAGGCTTCCCCCTGGACGATGGCGGCCTCGAGTACCTTTGGGGTGTTGCTTATTTTGATGACAACAACCAGCGTCAATACAAGGATTTCTGGGCGCACGACAGCGACCAGGAAAAGGAATGTTTCAGAGCCTTTATTGAATGGACTTATCAGCGATGGCTGCAGGACCCTTCCATGCACATCTATCATTATGCCAGCTATGAAATCACGGCTTGCCGTAAACTGATGAGCAGGTATGGGGTGTGTGAATATGAAGTCGATCAGTTACTGCGTAATGAGGTATTTGTTGATTTATATAAAATTGTAAAAGCCGCCTTGCTCGTGGGTGAGCCACGTTATTCAATTAAAAACATTGAGCACTTATACCGCAGCAAACGAAATACACAGGTCGGCTCTGGGGGCGACTCTGTCGTTGTTTACGAACGGTGGCGTGAAAATCCGGATGGTGATACCTGGCAAACCTCCAAATTATTAAATAATCTTCGTTTGTACAATAGCGATGATTGTCATTCCACTCAGGAGCTGGTGAGTTGGCTAAGAGACAGGCAGGAATCCAGCGGCATTCGTTTCCTTGGCAAAAAAGAACCCGTTGAGCCAGACAATAAAGGGATGAACGAGGGTATTGAACTTCGCGATCAGTTACTGGCACAAGCCGCGCAATTGAAAGCACAAGGGGATGAGCAGTCCGCCAGAGTTTATTCCGTCATGGCCTGGTCCATTGAATTTCATCGACGGGAATCCAAACCGGTGTTTTGGCGTTTGTTCGACAGATTAGGCTTAAGTGAAGAGGAATTATTCGATGATATTGATTGCCTGGCCTCTTGCCATCGAACTGAAAAACCGCCTTATAAACCTGCTCCCAAAGCACGTCATTTAGTCTATGAGTATGCCTTTGATCCAGCGCAGGAATTCAAGGGCAACCTGAAGGATTACTACCTGTTAGGCCATGAAACCCCCGAGGGTAAAAACATAAAAGTGAGCAGTTATCCTGACGGAAGTGATTTGGAGCAAGGAATTATCGCGCTGAAATTAAAGGATGAGCCGGATGGCCCAATCACGTTAATCCCCGATGAGCATGTTAATCCTAAGCCCATACCCCAAGCCATCGCAAAGCAGGCACGCCAATTTGCGAAAGGGGAGTTGGCGCAAACGGCCATCATTGATTTTCTGAGTAAAGCCACCCCTCGAATCAAGGGGCATACCGCCGGCCAGCCTATCGCTTCCAGCCATGATCCCAAACAGCGATTGAATGAAATGATTCAAGCCGTGCTTAACCTTAATAACAGTTACCTGACCATCCAAGGACCACCGGGAGCCGGTAAAAGCTATACGGGCAAGCATTTGATTGCGGAATTAATTAAAAATGGCAAAAAGATAGGCATCTCTTCCAATAGCCATAAAGCGGTCAATCATTTATTAATCAGCACCGCTGACTATTGCCGCAAAGAAGGCATTAGCGGTCATTTTGCCTGTACCCGGCACACGGATTCAGCCATTGATGATTTAAAGATCCGCGTGTTCGACAATAAAGAGATTGCCGGTTTTTTACAGGCAGGCTGTGTGGTAGGGACCACCGCCTGGGGGTTTTCCCGAGACGATTTGAAAAATGCCTTTGATTATCTGTTTATTGATGAGGCAGGGCAGGTGAGTGTCGCGAATTTGATTGCCATGAGCCAATCGACATCCAACATTATCCTGATGGGGGATCAGATGCAATTGGGGCAGCCTTCGCAGGGATGTCACCCCGAGGACAGCGGCTTATCGATTTTGGATTATTTATTGCATTCAACACCAACCATACCGGATTCCATGGGGGTATTTTTGGGTACCACTTACCGTATGCATTCGGCCGTCAATCAGTTTATCAGTGAGGCCGTCTATGAAGGCAAGCTTGAAACGGCTCCTGAAAATGATGAGCAATGGATAAGTATCCCAGCCGGGTATCATGGGGTTTTAAACAAAACCGCTGGAATAATCCCTGTGCCGGTGAAACATGTAGGCAATACGCAAGCCAGTGATGAAGAAGTGGAGTGCATCGTTGCCTTGACGAATGAGTTACTGGGGCGGACGTTTCATGCGAAAAACGGTCAAAAAAGAATAATGGATTGGGAGGACATCCTGTATGTTGCTCCCTATAATTATCAGGTCAATAAACTTAAAGCCGCCCTGGGACCTAAAGCCAGGGTCGGGAGTGTGGATAAATTCCAGGGTCAGGAAGCCCCGGTTGTCTTCTTAAGCCTGTGCGCAAGCAGCGCCAATGAGTCGCCTCGGGGTTTTAATTTTCTTTTCGACAGGAATCGCCTGAATGTGGCGATATCGAGAGCACAATGCCTGGCAATCGTTGTTTATTCGCCGGCTTTGTTGGATTCAGTGCCTGGGACTATTGAACACGTTTCCATGATGAATTTGTTTTGTCGGTTGGTAAAGGACAGCGGCTAACAAGCGCTTTAGAGTATGACTCACTGTCACAGCCAATGGCTGTTTGTTTTAATAATCAGCCGGCTTGGAATGGAGCATGGAAGTATGGAATCATGCTCCATTCCATAAAATGGATTACTGTCCTTTTTTACGATACAAAACATGCCTCGACAGCCGATGCTCCACGCTCAGTCCAGGATGAGCAAAAGAGCCGTCCATGTCCTGCACCATGCCTATTTTTGCCATGACTTTTCGCGAGCGCGCATTATCGGGTACGGTGAAAGCGACGATTTCATCGAGGCCCAGTTGCTTAAATGCGTAATCAAGACAGGCCAAAGCCCCCTCCGGCGCATAGCCATGTCCCCAGTATTGCGAACCCAGACGCCAGCCAATTTCTACCGCGGGCGAAAAGTGCGTGGGTTTATCAAAATAATTGAGGCCGATGAAGCCGATAAGCTCCCCCGTGTCTTGTAATTCGGCTGCCCATAACATGTACTTTCGCTTGTCTAACTGTGCATTTTGATACTGCATGAAATCGTTTATTTGTTCCTGAGACATAGGCCCCGGCAAAAACTCAAGCACTTTTTTATCCTGATTGATGTCAAAGAATGGCTTGCTGTCATTTGGATGCCAAGGTCTTAAAAACAAACGGGTGGTTGTGATCGTGTGCATGGGTTTTCCTATTGATTGGCTAACCAGTCCTCAAGGGTGATCGCAAAACGAAAATGATCCTGCCAGAGGCCATTGATTTTTAAATAGCGGGGTGAAAACCCTTCTTTTAAAAAACCGTTTTTCGTCGCCAGTTGTATCGATGCGGTATTTGACGGTTGGATATTCGCTTCAATACGATGGAGATCAAGGGTCGTGAATACCTGTTGAAGCACGAGTTTCAATGCCTGGCTCATGAAGCCTTTTCCTGCATAGTCTACCGAGGCATAATAACCTAAATAAGCGCTTTTAAATACGCCGCGCACGATGTTGCTGATGTTAAAAACACCGATTATTTGTCGTTGGTCTTCGTCCCAGGCAAGGTAATACTGCTCACTGTCTTGTTGGCTCTTTTGCAAATAAGTTTGAAATGCCTCCGCAGTGCAGGGGGCGGTGATAAATGGAAAATGAAAGTCACGGCTCTTGTTCATGGTAGAAATAAATACTGTTTCATCCTGAGCTGAGGGTTCGCGTAGGGTAATCATGTCAATTGAGTTGATAATCTGTTTTGCCAGTTTATCATGTTGCTTCGTCGCTAAGTAAGGTAAGCTGGAAGCCGATGGGTTTAAACAATATTGGGCAATTAATTGCCAGGAATGGGAAACAAGGGAAATACACATGACTGAACTTTCAAATGAAGTTTTATTGAACATCTTAAGATTTACTTCTTATCGAGAAAAACTGCGGTTTTCATTTGCAAGCTGGCAATTCAATGAGTTAACCAAGGAGGACAGAGACGAATTGTCGGTATTAAAGCAACTGTTTAATCCGGCCGGGTATCCCTTTGGCGGTTTTAGCCTTGTTTTAGAAAGAATTCTGCCTTTTGATGTGATCAAATTTCATTTGATTAAAGGCGATAATGGCACATCAACGACGGTAAGCAAAAGCGATTTGCCCCTTATTGTCAAACTCATTGCTAATCAGGATGAACAAGGATTGATTAAGCAGTTTGATAATTTTCTCGATGGGCACATTAAAAAATCGTTTGAGCAGAAAACCATTATAAGAGAAGGTTGGGATACCCGCAGTGCCCCTGAAATTGATTTTAGCGAGCTACCCTTTAGACTTTAAACCCTTCATGGTAAAGCTGGCATTCTAAAATTTAGGTTAGGTTACTCGAAAGCATTATAAATCCAGTAATGGCAACTGGATCACTTCATGCCCAGGCTCCTGCTTCAACCGAATCCCGACACCCAGCAGGCGCACGGGCAGGTTGTGTCTGGCAAAGCCCTCGCGCAGTAATTGGCTTAAAATATCCGAATCAATTTGATGGCTTACCCGTTCGACGGTGGTTTGATGAAAATCATTGAATTTCAATTTGACAAATAAATGATGAATACCGGTGAGGCCGCCCGCACGCTGAATGCGCGCTTCAAGGCGAGTTATCAAGTCTGGCAATGCGGCGACGCAGGCTTCGCTGTCAGGCAAATCGCTTGGGTAGGTTTCTTCAACGCTCAAGGATTTGCGGATGCGTTCAGGATTAACCGGACGCTCATCAATGCCCCGCGCCAATTCATAAAGCCGCTGTCCCAGGGTACCAAATCTGGCTGACAGGAATTCGACGGGGTATTGTTGCAGGTCAGCACAGGTCTTTATCTGAAGGGCATTGAGCTTCGCTTCCATTTTGGGACCTACACCAAATAACTTGCGAACCGGCAGGTCAAGAATAAAGGAACTTACGTCTTCAGGTCGAATTACCATCTGGCCATTGGGCTTATTCCATTCACTGGCTATTTTAGCCAGGCTTTTATTGGGCGCAATGCCGGCGCTGGCTGTTAATTGCCGTGTTTCATAAATACGTTGCCGTATTTCTTCGGCAATCCAGGTGGCACTGCCCTGGCAGCGGGTGGCCTGTGTGACGTCGAGGTAGGCCTCATCCAGGGACAAGGGCTCGATGAGATCGGTGTATTCCGCAAACAAGGCCCTGATGTATTGGCTTTCCCGCTGATAAACCTCCATACGGACAGGACGCAGTATTAATTGACGGCAGCGTTTCAACGCCTGAGCAGTCGGCATGGCCGAGCGCACACCGAATTCGCGTGCGGCGTAATTGCAGGTCGCTATGACGCCGCGACGTTTTACATCGCCTCCCACGGCGATGGGTTTGTCAGCGAGTTCCGGAAAGTCGCGCATTTCAATGGCGGCATAAAAACAGTCCATGTCGATATGGATAATTTTTCGTGTTGGATTCATGGG
This sequence comes from Legionella rubrilucens, assembly GCF_001468125.1. Classification (GTDB taxonomy): domain Bacteria; phylum Pseudomonadota; class Gammaproteobacteria; order Legionellales; family Legionellaceae; genus Legionella_C; species Legionella_C rubrilucens. Next base: position 10,059 of record NZ_LNYT01000003.1, read on the forward strand.
TGAATGACTCAATCAGCGATGCCCATTTTAGCATTAAACCGTTCCCAAATACGCCATGTTCAGCATCAAAAACGCCACGAAACCCAACGGTTTATCAAATACTGATTGCGAATGGCACGACGCCTGACCCAGGTGTAACCCGGATAAGATTCCAGAGTAAGCTGATTGGCAACAGGCTATCGGCGATGAAATCGATTAACAAAGTCTGTCAATCTTCGACTAATATCATCCCCATCAATTAGCTCTCGGGGATTGCGATTACCGCCGGCCACATTTTCCAGATTTTGTTTGGAAATTTTTCGAATGGATTTTTTCTGTTGATGACGATTTTTCATGATATACCTCATAATGCAGATACAATTCAATTATAGTCCAAGAGATTGAACTACGCGGCAGAGAAGAAGTTACTGATCAGGCGAAGGTTTTTGTCGTAGTTGCTTAATCTGGCTTTGCTTTGTTTTTTCCTGGAGCATCCGCTGTTTCGCGCGCCGGGAACGCCGCTGTTTCTGGCGTCTTAATTTTTCAATCGCCTGCTGCGTTTTGGATTTCTCTTCACTGAACAGGGTGTGCATTTTTTCGCAGAGACGTAATCGTGCAAAATAGCGATTGTCTTCACGGTAGCGTGAGTCCTGGCATTTTATTTCAAATCCTGTGGGCAGATGCTTGAGGTAAACAGTCGACGCGGTTTTATGTAGTTTCTGGCCGCCTTTGCCACTGCCAATGATGAATTTTTCCAAAAGATGCGTTTCGTCAATACCAAGTTGAGCCATACGTGCTTTCAGGCTTTCCCATTTGTCTTTGTTTATCATGGCTAACCCACGGTGGATGATTGTTGACAGTATAGCAAAGACAGAATTGCATGTGTTATCAGGATCTTAACCCGTATCGGGTTGAATAGTGGGGTGGGTTTCCTATAATTTGATCAAATAATGGACTAAGGACACACCATGCCCAATCGGATACAGCCGGAATATGAAATTGGACCCAACAATGCCGGGAAAATGATTTTACGCGGGTGTTTTATGAATGTATCCCGTGACTGGATGGATAATACGTCCGGCCAGGTTGGATCATTACTGGGCAGATACCTGGATAATCGTCAGGGCGAAGCAACGGCCATTACGCTCAATTACTCAGACAGCGTACCGCCAGGGCGCGAGGAAGGGCCTTTGAAAGTGGATATTGATTTTATGGCTTCAGCTGTTTTCAGGTTACGTGCGCTTGAAAAAAGAGGCGCCGATCTGACGCAGGCGCCTGCAGAAGACATCGCCGATCAAGTCGATGAACAGGTCATGGTACTGCAACAGGCGATTGGCGATTACACCGAGCAATGCGCACAGCAGGGGGTGGAGCCCATGTTTACCGGGGTACCGTCGGTCATTATTAAAAACGTATTGGGCCGCACAGCCGTTACCCATGATCACAGCATGAACTGGGAAGTCAGAGGCCAGCCCGCTGTGGACATGTTTGCCGGAATGACCATTCATCAGCCGAATTCGGGGTATGAGCCTCCTACGATGAAGTAATTTTGACTGTGCTGAAGAGTCAGGGGCTATGTATAATTGACTGACGTGGTCCCGGAGAAAATGATGTCCCATTTATCGAGTTTTTTTGCACTGGAAGTATTAAATTCAGCCAATGAGGGCATCACCCTGGTCGACATGGAACAACAAGGGCAACCCCTCATCTACATCAACTCAGCCTTTGAAAAACTAACCGGGTATCTGAAAGAAGAAATACTCTATAAAAATTGCCGGTTTCTGCAGTCCGGCCTTCCAAAACAGCCCGAAACGGCGCTTATTCGTGAGGCACTTGAGAAACGGCAAAGTTGCAGAGTCATTTTGCAAACTGTCAGAAAAAACGGGCTGCGGGTGGATGCTGTCTGCCGATAAGCTGATCACAAAGGAGAACAACACGAATTGGAGTAATCCATGCTCTTGCTGCCGGTAGCGAAGACGTTTACACTCCGCGCTTTTAATTATCGAAGAACCCAATGAAAAAAAACGTAATTTCCCTGGTTTTATTGATCCTTGGCATGAATCAAGTCGGTTTTGCTTACCCGGTTGGCCATCCTTTTCCGCCGTTTCAAATTGCCGGAAACCTGTATTATGTGGGAACCGACGATTTGGCGAGTTATTTAATTGTGACCCCGGAGGGGAACATTCTCGTTAATAGTGATCTTGACGCCAATGTACCCATGATTAAAAAGAGCATTGAAACCCTGGGGTTTAAATTCAGTGATACCAAAATTCTGCTGGTCAGTCATGCGCATCTGGACCACGCCGGCGGCAGCAAGCGGATTAAGCAACAAACCCATGCCCGATACCTGGTTATGGCGGAGGACGTGCCGACAGTGGAGTCTGGAGGGCGAACTGATTTTCATTACGCCAATGACAGCAGCCTGTATTTTGCTGCCACCCGGGTCGATAAAGTCCTGCACGATGGGGAGCAGGTTAAACTCGGCGGAACAGTCTTAACCGCCCATCGCACGGCTGGGCACACGAAAGGATGTACAACCTGGACCATGAAAGTCCATGATCAGGGCAAAACGTACGATGTGGTGATGGTGGGAAGCCTTAACGTTAATCCAGGCTATAAGCTGATGAATAATACCGCCTACCCGGAGATTGCGAGTGATTTCAAGCAGGCGATTGACGTTATGAAATCCTTGCCCTGCGATATTTTTCTGGGCGCGCATGCCCGTTACTTCGATCTTGCGGGAAAATACGCTTTACTGAAGACCCAAAAAGAGAACCCCTTTGTGGATCCCCAGGGCTATAAAAAGCACATTGCCAAGAAAGAGCAGGAATTTTATGCTGAGCTTGAAAAGCAAAAAAGGAGTTCCAAAAATAAACAATGACGCCACGCGTAGATCCCCTTGACATGAGCATTCAATAGCATCAGAATGCGCAAAATTATAACAATAGGGGTAATTGGTATGAGGCGTGCAAACTATGTGATTGCGGCGGCCAGTGTGTTTTTGAGCAGTTGTGCGGTTTACAAGGCCGCGGAAAATAAAGGCGTATCGCCTAAAGACATCAGTCGCTGTGAAACGCGCATGTGTTTTTTGTCCCATGGAATGCAATCCATTGAGAAAAGTCCGCTTAAAAATGGCCAATACCTGGAGATTTACCGCGCTCAATCTCGAAAGAGCGGGTTAAATTATGTGCGTGCAGCCGGCCATGGAGCACTGGATGTCGCCACGCTGGGAATATGGGAAGTGGCGGGAACTCCCATTGAAAGTGCGATTTCCAACAATCGCGGCTATGTGGTCGCCCGTGTTGTGTATGCCAGCAAAAATGCTGACCAGGCCGTTGATGTACAAATCTATGACGCCTCAGGAAAGCGAGTCAAATAATGGTTGGTGCCGCTTGGACGCCTGACTTTTCTCGGAGTTGAGTCCTGGAACAAAGCAGGCAGGAACTATGCTTTTGTCTTACCCGTGCTGGCAAGGATAGCCTGGCCTGTGAACTCATCCGCTGTCTTGCCCGCGCAGGCGGGCAACTATTCGAAACTCGAATGGTGATGCCTGGGCGTGAGGTAATACGTTGTCATTTGAGCCGCAACCGGCCACACAAATGGATGCCCGCCTGCGCGGGCAAGACAAAAAGAGCCCTTGCCGGCACGACAGGGTCTTAGGGCCTGATAGGTTAAGTTGCCCACTACTCGGTGCTGTGCTATCGGTTTGAATTTCCTGACTCGTGTTGATTAAACGGTTCTAGTCTCTTGTTTTCCCTCCAGCAGGCAGGAACTATGCTTTTGTCTTACCCGTGCTGGCAAGGATAGCCCGGCCTGTGAACTCATCCGCTGTCTTGCCCGCTGGCAAGGATAGCCCCGGCCTGTGAATTCATCCGCTGTCTTGCCCGCGCAGGCGGGCAACTATTCGAAACTCGAATGGTGATGCCTGGGAATGGGGGTAACGAGTTGTCGCTCTATGTATGCCGTTTTCATTTCGAACCCGATTAACCAATGTCAAGACTGTATTTTTATTTCTTTTCTGATATTCTGTTGGGGTGTCTTCTATTTCCACACCCACAATAGCCTGTGGATATCTTTTGTAAACAGCCCGTCTTTTTTCCCAGCCCATCCATGACAACCATCTAAAATACCAGACTGTACCTGATTTTTTCAGGCGTTGGCTGCATGGATAAAAACCGCATTATCCACAATAACTGTGGATAAGTCTGTGTATACCCTGTAAAACCCGTTGATCAGAGAAGAGATTCCTGAGTGTACAGGAGTTACTCAGGATGAGGGGGCTCTGTGATCTGAAAGCCTGTGAAGGTGGGCCCATCCTGTGGAGGGCCCCAATGAGGTTATCCAGTGTCACGGCTAATGGACACTTGATGCAGGCAGGTCAACCACTTGTGCCGGTTTTGAACGAATGTTGGAGTAACAGCGTAAAATAGCAATCAGTAAGGGGACCACGCCAAACACAATAAAAATGACATCCCCGGGGGTGCGCAACCATTCAACAACGCGTGCGCTGTGCATGGCAGTGTACTCAAGGCTTCGGGCATGCCAATAACCGTGATGCAGCACATCCACAAGCTGCATGACGCCGCCTGGGAATAAGCTCATGACTAGCATTAAGGCAAGTCCTGCATTTAAACCAATGAATGACAGTTTGACATAACGTTCCAACGGCTGCCATTGTGCATTGGTTGACACATGACGCATGGCGAAAACCAGCAAAGCCAGAGCCAGCATGCCAAACACGCCCATCATTGCCGCATGCCCATGATTGGGGGTGAGCATGGTGCCAATTTCAAAATAACTGACAACCGGCAGATTAATCAGGAAGCCAAGGATCCCGGCTCCGACAAAATTCCAGAAACCGACGGCCATGATAAAATAAAAGGTCCATTTGTGGGGAACATGCACAGGCTCTCCGGAAGGGAGGCGCTCCATTTCGGTAACGCGAATAAAATCCCAGGCATCGAGGGTCAGTAATGTCAGGGGAATGACTTCCATGGCGGAAAACACCGCGCTGAAGGCCATGTTGGCTTCGCTGTGGCCATTAAAATACCAATGATGACCGGTGCCAATGAGGCCGCCGCCAAAATAAAGAATGGCGTCCAGATAAATCACCCGGATTGCTGTGGTACGCGCAACCACGCCCAGGCCTAACAGAATGAGTGCTACCAGTACCGTGACAAAGAACTCGAAAAACCCTTCAACCCACAGATGAATAATCCAAAACCGCCAGGTGTCGACAATCGAATAGTGGGTGGTGCTGTCAAAAAACATCGCCGGCAGGTAAAAAACGGGTATGGCCAGTGCCGCGAAAAGGAACAGACGCGATATTTCCCGTAATTCAGGATCATGAATCACCGGCATGACGTTGCGTACCAGCAGGAATAACCAGAAAATCAAACCCAGGGCTAAGAGAATCTGCCAGAATCGCCCAAGCTCAAGGTATTCCCAGCCCTGTTGGCCAAACCAGAACCAGTACTCCTTCAACCACTGGAAAGTTCCTGCCCACTCACCCAGTAAACTGCCGGCAACTACCACAAAAAGGGCCGCAAACAATCCATGGGTAAAGAGGGTCTGGTATTTGACCTCACGTCCGCCCAATTCACGGGACAACAGCAGGGCCCCGGCAACATAGGACGTGGCTATCCAGAAGATGGCCAGTTGCAGATGCCAGGTGCGCACGACGTTGCTCGGGAAGATGGACGACAAGTCGAGCCCGTAAAAATCGCCAGGCTCCGCGCGGTAATGCGCAGTAAGGCCGCCAACCAGTGTTTGTGCCAAAAACAGCAGCATCACCACCACAAAAAATTTGATGGTGGCTTTCTGGCTTGGGGTGGGATTACCGATAGCAAATCGCGGAAGGATTTTCTCCCGGCTTCGTTTCCATCCCAGGTAATCAAATTTGCCAAAGGCTAAAAGCACCAGGGCTGTACCGCCTAAAAGTGCAATCAGGCTCAGCGCGCTCCAGAGAACCGCGGAACCGCCGAGAAAATTCCCGGCGTCCGGATCATAGGGGAAATTATTGGTGTAGGTGGTCGTTTGCCCCGGGCGGTTGGTAACGGAGGCCCACGCCGTCCAGGCAAAAAAGGCAACCAGATGATTTAATTCGTCGCCCCGGGTAATAAAATTGGCCGGCAACCCGCCATTGTCAGCGGTTTTAGTAAAGTAGGCGGCCCACCAGTCAATCTGCCTGGCATAGGAAGCCGCTTCGCTGTCGCTTAAGGTTAAAATGCCGGTTTGCGGATTGTAACGGTTGGATTTTAAAACCAGTTGGCTAAGGGAGCGGGCTATCGCCTGTTCGCCCTCATTCAGCTGATTAAATGACTTTTGGTAACGGGATTGAGCGAAGTCATCATGAAGGTTTTGCGTTAAATTATGCAGGTACTGAGCGGAAAAATCGGGACCAAGGTAGGCGCCGTGTCCCCAGATGCTGCCATTGTCCATTAATCCGTATTTAAGAAACACGGCCTGTCCAGCCAGGATGTTGTCTTTGGTAAAAATCACCTGCCCCTGCGAATTAACCACACGGTCGGGGATAGGGGGAGCATCGCGGTAAACTTTGGCGGTCAGCACAATGAGGACACTAAAACCTAAAGCCATAACAATAAAGACAGCCCTTCGCCACCAGGGCGAGACACGGTCGACGTCCTTTGCCGATGCAATTCCAGATTCCATACGGATTCCCTTGACTGATGGCCTGGAGGGATTCCAGGCGAGAGTTTATGAACACGGATACATAAAACACCTGTTCAATTTATCGGAAGCAGCAGGAATCTTCAATATATCAGGGAGTTATTTACCCGGTTGCACCTGACAAATGGACGCCTCCTGCGGACTTGATAACCAGGGCATTTCATACCCCATGGGGTGCGGGACATCGTCGATAATGTGCCGATCTTCAATGCCTTTTAAGAAAACCTGACCGTGAGTAAGCTCTTTTAAATAATGGGCATCAAGAAAAGTATAGAGTAGGGTTTCCACAGGGCATTCCAGTTCGGCGAGTTCATACTTGTTCAGTTTTTTCGCCGCAATTAATTCTTTAAGCAGGGGTTTAATGTAACCATGGAATAAAAAGAGTTCCTTGTCAGACAGATCAAGCTGTTTAATGAATCTGCCGACATAGGAGGTCGGTTTTAGTTTAAATTGGACTGTTTCCTTCAAAATCGAGACGTCGGTATCCAATAGCAGAGTATGGTATTCTGAAATAAAAGGTACAATAAAGACCTGGTGCCTGGTTGCCTTATCCAGGGTGATGTCCATTGAACAATAAGCGCATAACTCGTCGGGAATTGAAGCGGCCGGGTAGATTTTTCCTGCCCAGACGTCGACAACAAGTGCTCGATTTCCCCAGGTTTTAAACTGCGAAGGTTTACTGTCCGGTTCACGGTTTAATACAACAAAACTATGATCGCCCTTGCCGAGGTCAAACAGTTCGATGCGCTCCTGCTTCAGGTTCAGTTTAGTGAAAAGATGAACAAAAATGTCGCTTAATTCGGCGCAATTAGCGCGTTTGGCAGCCAGGGGAATTTCCGCGTAGGTCTGGAGCAGGGTGTCACGGACAGGCGGTGTGAAATGGGCGGTTATAGTGCAATACTCCTTGTCTTCCTCACGTTGTGGGTAAGTAACCTCTTTGCCGGTAAACAGGTGTTCGTATTTTTTCCTGTCCGCTTCATTGCGATGGTCGCTTATTTCCTCGTGCAATAAGTCCATGTCCTCGGCGTCTTTTCCACTGAAGTCGGGGTGAGTTGACGATAAAAAAGCCGTTTGGCGAATCTCATTCACTAAAAGGCAGGCGATTTTCAAGGTACTGTACAAAGGACTGTCCGGCACGATTTTATAGTGATCGCAAATCGACTTTAAATCGACTGGTGTTGTCAGGGAGGGAAGGGATGGTTTCATGTGCGGTAGAAAACACTCATAGATGGTTTCTTTTTCCCTGAGATCGATTGATAAATCGTCAATGAGTTGGATGGGTAGAAGGCCTTTTTTATTAGGGGTATGAAGCATCCTGACCAATTGCTGCTGATTGATTTGAGCCACATAATGGGTTATATCCGCGGCTTTGGAGCAGGAGGCAAGGGCTGCATGAAGAGGGAACTTTTCAACCTCGGTAGTCGCTGCAAAGGCTGTTTTGGTATTAAAAAAAGAATGTTTGGCTTGCATGAGGAATAAACACAAATAATTGGTCAATTATTGTACCAATAATTCTATATTTAATCAACCTGGGGGTTCCTATTATAACCCCATGATAAACAAAAAAATCCATCCTGATCTATACTTTAGCTATTCAACGCCGCCTCAGGGAAGGAAGCGAACCATGTTGCACCCACTTGATAATCGTTCGATTTACAACTGGTATGATTGGGGCATGAGTGCCCTGCAACCGTATTCTGACTATTGCCTGACCATGTCCCGGCGTTTCAGGCGGGTTGCCGACAGCATGGACTTGCCCGTACGAATCCCCTACCTCTCGGAAGACCAGACCCAGCTCATGGCCGGCTTTCTCGATTCAGGCGTGCGTTTTAACCGCGAGTTGTCGGGGTATTTTTATGTATTTCATATGATGACCAATATCTACGACAAGCCGCATTTTAATATCACCGAAGTGAAGATAGGTGATGAGTATTACGATATAGAAGAAGAAATCGTTGACAGGAAAAGCTTTTGCAATCTGCTGCGCTTTCGCAAGAAAGGCCTCGAGAAGACACTCCCCAAAGTGCTGCTGGTGGCACCCATGTCCGGGCATTATGCCACGTTGCTTCGCGGGACGGTCAAATCCATGCTGCCTTATTACGATGTCTACATCACCGACTGGAAAAACGCCCGCGACGTGCCGCTGAAAGAAGGGGCTTTTGATTTGGATGATTTCATTGAATACCTGATTTCCTACTTTCAACTTTTGGGTCCTGACGTCCATGTCATGGCGGTGTGTCAACCCACGGTGCCGACATTGGCAGCACTGGCCATGATGTCGACGGAAAATGATCCGAAAACGCCGCATTGCGCCATTTTACTCGGCGGGCCTATCGATACCAGCCAATCACCCACCTCCGTCAATGATCTGGCGGTTTCACGCGGCGATGACTGGTTTCAGCAGAATGTGATTACCATGGTTCCCGCCCGGTTTCCTGGCGCCATGCGGCTGGTTTATCCCGGATTCATGCAATTGTCGGGTTTTTTAAGCATGAACATGCAAAGGCATTTGGAGTCGCTGAAAAACGCCATTGATAAATTTGCCTTAAAGAAAAGGGATGAGGCGTTTAAAATCATTGAGTTTTACCTGGAATACTTTGCCACCATGGATTTAACCGCAGAATTTTACATGCAAACCATTCATACGGTGTTCCAGGAAAGCCTGTTGGTCAAAGGCCGCTACAAATCCAAAGGCCGCAGCATTCGCCTGCAGGACATTAAAAAGACCGCCATTCTGGTGATTGAAGGCGAGCGCGATGACATCACCGGCCTTGGACAAACGCGGGCGGTGATTGATTTGTGCAAAAATTTACCTGACAGCATGAAGGAGTATTTTTTGGCCATGGGGGTAGGTCATTATGGCCTGTTTAACGGCAGAAAATTTTCCCATATTATTCTGCCGGAAATTAAAAAATTTACCCGCACGCACCGTGGCGACTAGCTTTATGCCTGCGGATTCGCGCGAGCCCAATCCCTTTCGGTCGTTTCACTGAAATCCATGGTCAGTTGCGATGCCAGATTGACAATGGCGTTATTCAGCAATTGGAACAACTGCTGCCTTTGTTCGCGGTTACCAATGTCCAGCGTGTCGGTTAGGGGGAGTGATAAACCCTGCGCCGCCGTATCAAAGGCTGTTTCAGCCGCATTGATGGCAATGGCCTCGTAGTGATTGTTGGTAACCCGGCCGAGGGTGTGCATGGATTGTGCAAAAACAGCGCGCACTTCATTGAGCGGCAGACTTAATGCAGTATGGGTTGGCAGCGGGGTCGGGTTATTGTAAAGCTCATCGAGGTAAAAGCGGATTTGCCGTGGGTAAAGGATAAATGTACTGCCCGCCGCCTCGCGCGTATCAATCGCCTGCTGATAGGCTGTATCACTTAAGGTGTAATCATTAATGTGGTTGATTTGGTTGTTAAACGCAGGATTGTCGGCGTTGGCACAAAGATGAATGTAGGTTTTGGTGATGGCGGCCCAGGGACCGGCGTTGTAGCCGGCATTCAGAATCATGTCCAGGATATTCTTATCGGGATTCTGCAGGTTACGCAGGCAAGCTGCAAAATCATCGGCTGATGGCCCCCAGGGATCCTGATTGATGGCATAAAGCCTAAGTAGCGTATTGTATTGGAAATAGGCTGCTGCCAAGGGGCCAAAGTATTTATTATCGAGACTGTCAGGGCCTTTTTTCACGGTCTGTTGACCACTGTCCTGATCCTCGATGCGATAGCCTAAACTCTTTTGCAGCACGGTAAAATTGATGAGGCCTACGCCGCTTTCCAGCCGTTTGCCATAATCATTGATTTGAAAAGGGCCGCCCTGTCCGGGTGCAAGCAGCATGGAACGGATGGCGGGATCGGGATTGATCCAGGGTGATGTGCTTTTGTAAGCCGTGGTTTGCAGGTTTTCCTGCAGCAACTGCGCAAACAGGGAGCCCGCAATGTAGTCGTTGTCAAATGCCAGTTGTGGATCATGCTGACGAATCAGATAAGCATACATCGCTCCCGCAACCAGATTGGCAATCAGCAAATCACGGCTGTTGTCATTAAGAACAAGATTTTCCGTCTGCTCTTCAAGAGCGACTGGAAAACCCATGTGATAATAAAGGTGATTTGGCTCAACCGATTGGGCAGCCAGCGGATTGACCAGCAGGAGACTGACTAAAGCCAGAACAAGCGTTCGCATCATTCACATCAGGAAGTAATAACCGGACCCCTATGATAAAGGGCAATTATTAGCGCAATATTAAATCAGCCAAAAGAGGTTGCTCATAGCCAGAAAATGAGAACAAAAAGGTATAAGAGGGTCATGCCGATGACCGGAATGATGACAAACCCCAGGAACAGGTGAATCTGGAGGCGGTTTTCGGCTGAGGCCCTGTAGTATTTTTTTACTTTGGCTAATAATGACATGATTAGTCCCGCCCTTTGGGCTGTTCCGAAAATCCGTACTGGACAAAGACTTATTTTGCCTTGATAAGCATCCCGCGTCAAAATGAATGTGAGCGCGCTAGCTGCTGTGGCCCCAGGGGCCGCGCGGTCTTGCTCCCAGTTCATCGGGATCGTGGAGCTGGGATCTGTAGGCATTATCTAAAAATTTTTTTACCCCGTCGACCATGCCAATGGCTTTTTCCTGCGTTTTGGGGGGGAATTGCGCTTTAATCAGCTTTTCGAGGGCATCGTACACGTTGGGTTCGCTTTGACTTTTATGATTGGCATAACGATGGGCCATTCTGGCCATCCTGTCGACGATGGCCTCATCAGGCAGGGTGGGCGAATGAAGGTGTTTGCTTAACACCACAAAAATGTCGGCGACGGTGGGAACCGGCATTTTGACGGGGGCATGGGAGGAGGCTGTGATGGGCGTGACAGGAATTACTTTCGGCTCGGGTGACGGGCGGCTTCCCCCGTCGGGAGGTACATAACCGCTGGCACTGCTTAAGCTCGGCGGCTTGTAACTGCCGCCCAAATCGGCTTCCTCAGGGGTTGTGAGCTGCTGCCATATTTTTTCGGCAGCAGGACCTTTATCGGCCAGTATTTTTGCGGCCGTTCCATAGAATCGGTCCAGGAGTGCCTGGGTGCTTTTCTGGTTCAAATGCAGGTTGATGGCCAGTGATTTAATCAGGGTTTCGTAAGTGAGTTTCCAGGTGGCGATGCTCTCTGCATCGGCAGGCGTTAACGGTTTTTTCCAATCAATAATCCGTAGCGGTTCAAAATCAAAAAACACCACCCGGCCATTGGTAATCACGGCATTTCTGGATTCAATGTCGCCGCTGCCTTTCATGAATTTTCGATCTTTATCGATGACTCCGGCAGACAACATGGCCAATGACAGGTCCAACGCATCCTCAATGATTCTGGCAGTCTGCCCTTCAACGGCTGCCCATTTACTGGAAGGTTTGTCATAAGCCGCGCGAATGAAATAATTATCGCCGGAATGTATAACCGGTAAAAACCCGGGTAAGCCGGTGGCCTGTAATAGGAGGGAGGCATCCCTGTCAGCCATGGCGCCTAAGCCTTCTTTAAACAGAATGCAGGGGGGATGAGTCGCGTCACTGTCGGTTGATTTTTTTTTGCCTACCATCACCACAATGCCATCGCTGTCTTTCATGGGGGTCAGATCGTAGTACAGGTGCATCGTTTCCTTTGTCAGGGGCATGGCTTTTCCTTGGCCGAACCTTTATTAAAGGATAGAACAAAAGCAGTGGGTAAAAGTAATGTTTGCTGATTTGTTTTTCGATATGGTATACAGAGGGCTATTTGACGGAGAGACTCCTTGCAATCGCGACATGAATCATCAAACGCACCGGCCGCACTGCTTCCCCATACAGAAGAAAATCCCTTCTATGTCAATGTCAAGTATCTCCTTGATCCGCATTATCGCGAAGGCGACGCAGCAACGACCCCTTTTCTCTATACCACGGAATTGACTTCCTGTGTGGGCATCGGGTTGATTTACCGCGAAGGAGAGACAGTTAAAAAACTGGGCCTGTACCATTCGGCAACCGAGCACATTGGTTGTGAGGATGACTACATCCGTGCCGCCATTCATTCGCCCTTTGAGCGTAACATGGGGGTCAATCAAAAAAACTTAATCCGGGCTCTTTACCGTTTTTTTTATGCGATAAAGGATATTCGCGGCGTCACCCTCATCATTCACAGCAACAATGGGCCTGAAAAAGACAGTCATGCACGGAATGACGATTCCTATCGAGACGTCGTCCGTTTTGTTCAACGGGTTTTGCGGGTGATGGGACATGGGAAGCTGCCGAAGGAAAATTTCCTGTACAGTTGCCACAGTCCAGCGTTTGGGGTAATGAATGATGGCAGTTTTTTTGCTGTGAGTCGACCTGAACATGAAAAACTGGCGCAGAAAATTGCCCATTATGTGGCGGAAGAACTCCTCACCCAGCCGGGTAAATTGAAGCCGTTACGGGGGAAAAGTATTTTTGTGGGCGGCCATAAAAAAAAGAGAAGTACTCTGGATTCTCACATGCTGCAAACCATTCGCGAGGCTGAGTCCTGTGAGAGGACATGGGTAGAAGTCTGCCATTGGCTGAATGACCAGGTGAAGGTTTTGCGGGAGAAAAAACCGAAAGAAGCGGCAAAATACGACCGGATTCGATTCATGCTGCAGTTACTCGACGACGCCAACATGTACCTGTGGTATAACCTCGCGGATGGAAAACCGTTCAGGCCATGACCAGACCTTCGCGCCGGGTGTATCAAACCCACCGTTGACAGGGGAATGCAGGAAAAAGTAGGATTTTTGCCAATTTTAGTTTAAATTGATAAAAATTCTCCCTCTTGCCAAAGGAGAGGAAAATGATTTTCATCGCCATCCTGTTGATGATTCTGGTACTCCTTTTCTATTTGGGTGTAAAGCCTCACAAACGCGACCGCAAATCGCCTCTTTACCGATCGCCTTCGCCTCTTCCCCAGGAAGCCACGTTGATTATACCGTCACCGGAGTTGCCAGGCCCGCCTGTTATCACGCCATCGCCTGCAGTAACCCCCCCTGTTGAACTGGCTGCTTTCCATTTAATTACCAGGACAGAATGTCAGGCTGAGGTCGTTGACAACATCCTTAAAATGACTCAGGCCATGCCGCGGCCGCATCCTTTGCTGAAAGCGCTGACGAGCAATCTGGACAATCCCGAAAAACTGTACCAGGTGGTCAAAAGTGACGCAGAAATTGCGGCTAAAATTTTACGTACCGTCAATTCCAGCGGATTCTATCTGACTAAGAAAATAACCCATTTAAATTATGCCATCTTGTATTTAGGCAGTAACATGGTCAAAAACATCGCTTTGCAATGCGTGATGAAGGCCAACGTTCAATCCCCGGACAAACGGCTCAATCAAGCCCTGAAAATCATCTGGGCGCAAGGATTCTTGGCCAGTTCTCTGGTGCTTCCCCTGGCGAAACAATTGGGCTTGAGTCACGCGGCTGAATTAGGAACCCGTGCCCTGCTGGCTTACATTGGCAACCTCGCCATCATCACGTACAAGCCACAGCTTGCCTATTATTTAATCGAAAATTATTCGCTGTTTGATAGGACAAAAATAGAACAGCAGGAGTTGGGTCTCAATGCCGCCATTGTGGGCAGCGAGTTAGCGCAGGCCTGGCAACTGCCTCAGGAAATTGTTGAAGGGATACGTCATCATTTGTTGCCTCTCGGCGTACCTCCTGCCCATTGCCCTTTAGAAGGGGACGCCCTGCGTGATTGCGTTATCACCTATGTCTGCTGCCGTGCGGCCGAAATAATCATCAATCAAGGTTTAACTGATGTGGCGGACTTAAATTGGGCGGATGAGCGTTTCTTGGAATTATTCTATCTCCCGGCCTACCTTCACCGGGCCGACTTAAAGACCTGTCTCGATTTAACAAAAAAACAGGTGTTCCGCAGCGAGGTCAATAAAATGATTCAAAAAATTGAGAGGCCCGTTAAAGCCGTGCGAAAATAATTATTCAACAGAATTGGTTTTAAATGTTCTGATGACTTCCTGGGTGTCATTATTCACGATTGAACCATGGTATCGTCCTGCGCCATTTTGAGCTTGGGCAATCATCCAGGCGAAAAGCTTGTCGATGTCATTGCCTTCTTTTTCCGCAATCAAACGATCGCCAACATACACCTTTGCTGTATACAACATAGAATCCCTTAACATCCACCGCAGTTAATAGGTTATCTCTTTAAGTATGGCATACACGCAGAGAAAGGCGCTTATGCACCGTCCTTTTTTGTGGAAAATTTTTCATAATCACCAAAAAAATTGGGTGGGGCAGGGTATTGACTGCCCGTTGCGGAATGATCACTTGGGCGGTAGCTGCATCCTGCGTTGTCATAGAACCAGCGGCTGGTATTGCCGGTCAGGTACACTTCATCCTGTTTGGGTTTGTAAAGCCAGTGCGTGATTTCAAAATCGCCTTTAAACATGTCGGTGCATACCTGGCTGGCTTCCTTCACGACCTTGGCTATGGCCTCGTTATCATAATGACCTATATCGCCCTGAAAGGAACCGCCGAGGTAAGGTTCGGCGAGCGCTTCACTGCAAAAAAGCAGCAAGCAGGCGGGGAGCATGGATTTCATCGTCTGTCCATTCCGTCGTGTCTTGCCTTTAGTATAGACTCCATCAGTTCGGATTGGGATAATAAAGTTGATAGGGGCGAGTGTTTTTATTCACCACCGCAAACGGAGTTAATTGATGGGGGCGCAGGCTGTCTTTACCAAGAATATCGATGACGTTCACGCCGCGAATGATTTCAGCATCCGCCACTAACGAGCGGTGACAGCGCCAGGGTACGGCCTCGGCACACAGAATGACAACCGCCTGCTGTTTTTTTATCAATGCATGCAATTCTTTAAGCCCCTGAAAGAAGGTTTTGGTCTGCATGTAATCGGCGAAACCGCGAAAACTGGCATTTCGCCATCCGGTGTTAATGGAATCAGGCGAGCTTTTCCTCAATCCGCCCAATTGCGACAAATGGGTGTAGGCGATGCCTTCTAAAGCCAGGGAATGACTGAATTCGGCTTGATTAAACCACGGCACGTGACGGGAACGTGGAACCGTCCGAATGTCAGCCACCTGAGTAATACCATGGTGGCGCAGGATATCGATCAGTTCCGCCAGGGGGTGAGTTGAATGTCCTATAGTAAAAAGCCGCGGCATCATCTGTCCTGTTGAATTGATTATTATATATACATAATGGTTCAGAAATAAAATGGGCGTCAACGGGTATCCTGAGCTATCTTTAAAAATAGGTAAAAACCAGGGAGAAAAACATGAGCTACGTGGATGGATTTGTTTTACCTATTCCTGCCGATAAAATCGAAGCCTATCGCAACATGGCTAAATCCGCGGGGGAACTGTGGATGGAGCACGGTGCATTGGCCTTTCGTGAGTGCGTGGCAGACGATACCTCGGCTGAGGGTATGGTTCCCTTTCCCCAGCTGGCCGGGGCATCAGCCAATGAAGTCGTTATTTTTTCCTACATTGTCTTTAAGTCCAGAGAACATCGTGATGAAGTCAACAAGCGGGTCATGGACGACCCACGCATCAAGCAAAACATCGAGGAGTTTGGCGAGCTGTTTGATTGCAAGCGCATGGCCTATGGCGGTTTTAACGTTCTGGTTGATTTGTAATGACCCGGCGATGAGCACAGGTAATGGTCAACGCATGGCCGCGGCGGCCTGGTCTACCTTCTGTTGAATGTCAGGATTTTTAAAGATCAGGTGTTCATGAACCCCCAAGGCAACCAGGCCAGGGGCTAACTCGGTGATTATTGCCAAAGCCTCTTGTTTGTCGGCTTCACTGCTTAGAGGGTTGTCCAGAATTTCCGCATTACGCAACACAGCGGCCACGGTGCCTTTTCTGACGTTGATGTTGTTGTAACACGCATAATTTTCCGCATCGGGGAGAATGTCTTCTGGTCTTTGGACGCACATGGTTTCTCACTTAACTGATAGTTCTATTTGAACTGAACATGGGGTGTTTTCTATTAATTTCAAGGTCACCCCCCGCTGTTAAAAAGCAGCGATGCTTCTTTTTTTTCATTGCATTTCATGGATTTATAAGGTAATAATCATCGCGATTAATTTAAGCGCAAACCGTTTGCGTTTGTACTACTGACATTGCAATTCAAGGCAGGATTATGAAACGACACAGAATAATAGGATTTATGGCAATGATGTCTCTGGCTAATTGGTCCTATGCCGATTTTACTTTTTACTCCAATTCGCTGAACCGGTGTGAGAATATTGCCGGAAACTGGGCTGGAAAGGGCGTGGCTTCGAGCTGGTTGACAGGCGAGTGCCATTACCATGGTGCCGGTAGGGTCAGTGCAGTGAACGGCAATGGCCAGTTCAGCATTGAATTGGCGGTGGATAAAGATTCCGGCAGCTTTTTATGCCCCAGTCACACAACCCGGCAACTGACGGGCGTCTGCCAGGATGGGGTGGTAACGATTCAAACGGAGTACGGCAATCTCAATGGCCAATTCAGCGAAAGCACAGGCAATGCCAGCGGGAGGTTGACGGTAAGCCCTGGCATGAGTGCGGAGGTCAGCGTCCAATTTTATCGCAATGGCCATTAACCTGACAAAGCCTGCCTGTGGCAGGCTGGTCATCCGTGAAGGATTGGTTTATCGGTAGGGGCATGTTATAAGTGAGGGGGTAATGGATTTGCCAAGGATAGTCATCGGTTATGCCAAGGATCGGTCTTATCAGACAGGGTTTCTTCAACCAATCATTTAAAGCCAGTCACCTACCTCCCTTTTCATCTATCGATGACTTTAATCTAAATCAATTGCGGTTTGAATTTTCAAGTCTTTATTCGCTGTTTATCGCTAACCAATCGTTAATGAAAAACCATCAGGAAATGGTTTTCTACCTTGACTACTTAAGCCAAACTTTAATGGATTATTATACTGTCGATTACGTGGCGGACGAGTTGGAAAAACTCCGTCTTAAAAAGCAAACGATTACCCGATTTATTCAAGACGATTTCTTTTCAGAACAAACACTTGATGACGAAGAAAAACGAACCGATCGATACCCTTTAGCCACGTGGTCGACGCTTAAAAAAACGGCCGTCTCCGTGGGTAAAACAGTAAAAAGTTCCGCCCGGTTTCGTACTTATGTGGCGCGCTTGATTGCGGCACGATCGTATTGGAATACCAGTCGTTCACTTGCCAATCAGTTGATCCGCTTTGCTGTGGCTTCGGGTGTTTCAGCAGAGTTAATGCGATTTAATGAAGCCCTGGGAGTCCACTGCGGGGTTTCTGACGTGATGCAGGTGCTTAATCAAACCCAGGGGGTGCTGCGGGTTTCGAGTGTGGCCTTAAATGGTTTACGCTTACTGATTAATACGTCCACCCTCCTCAAACACCTGATTCATGCAGCCGGTAATGACAACCTGTCCGTAAAAAAAGTGTTCCTGCAGGAAATCGAAAAGCGGATTTATAGCCTGATGGATGATTCCATGTGGACCAGCGTGAATTTTATTAACAATTATCGGGAGTTAGTTAACGTATCAGCGCCAACGGCTGCCCGCCTCAGTTTGATATTCCTGGGGATGGATGCCGTGATGTTGGTGGTCCGTTGGCTGATTGACATGAAAAATTATTGCCAGCGTCTGCAGGAATTAAAGATGCAAGCGAAAGAGGATATCACGGCCTGGGAGGCCGCGCTTATTCATCGCCAGATCAACCTGCTTGCCGATGAGTGGCAAGTCCAATGCGACTACCATGTGTTTAATCTGGTTGCCGCTGTCCTGCTTTGCTCGGTATTTGCAATGACCCTGCTGACCTTTAACCCAGTTCTGCTGGGGGCTCTGGCGGTACTTAGCATGGTGGGCAATGCCATGTACAATTCCGCCAATGAGTTTAAACAATACCGGCAGGCGGCTACCTGGGTCACGCGTGAAAAGCTAAACTGCCAATCCGGACTTAAGGCGACTCAGCCACTCACTGGATTAATGGCCAGGCAGGATGAAGCATTTGCTGTTTTTATGGATTCCTTTCTTTTTAATGTTGTCTTTACTGCCTCATTGATTGCCGTGGCGGCTGTTTCACTGCCTTTAGCCGGAATGATGGTGTTGTGTTATGCCGGTTATAAACTCACGCAGGCTTGTGAAGAAAAGGCTGAATCGGCAGTAAGCCCTGAGTCTGTTTATCGCCTGCCGATGGATTGCCATTCACCCTGATGAAGTCCAGCGCCTGAATCGGCGCTGGATTTATTCTTAACGCCAGCAACGTAAAAAACCTCGAGCATTGATCCAGCAATCAGGACGTCCCGGAACAGGTCTTGCCCAGGGGCCTGGGCTATTGGGAACGCAGCGTCCAAAAGCCGTCATGTGATAACCAAACCCACAACCCTGTGCGGCCTGCGCTGAGGAGGAGTAGGCAAACCCTAAGATCAATACACTGCCAAGCAGTAAAGCAGACAGCAGCGGGGTACGGCGGATTGAATGTGTCTTCATGACATCTCCTTTTTTGCTGATTCCCACTAAGTATAGAAATGATTGTGAAAAACGCCCAAAAAATAGGCAGATACATGAATTTTATACACTAAGTAAACCCCCTGGTGGCAGGTGTTTGCGTATTTTTTAAAATAAAGGCATAGTGGTCTTGGTATTAACTTTGTAAGGATAATGAATGAGTCATCAACACCGCCATCAAGGGACTTTTTTCAATGGAAACGGTCACTCCCATGGACACACCAATAATCCACAGGGACACACGCATGGACATGGACAGAATCAGCCCCATGGTCTACCCACACACCAGCACCAGCATGGCCACGCCCCAGTCTTTTTTCCACCCGCGCCGTCCGTTGTCGTTCAACCGTCTGTGCATCAACACCATCACCATGGTCATTCCCATTCCCATTCCCATGGTCACTGAGGCTGCGACGCAGTTGCCGGTTTTCAGGTAACTGCGTCAGGAATGCGTTTCACAAAACGCGATAAACTGTTCCGCTGACAGCGCTTTTGAAAACAACCAGCCTTGCCCGAATTCAACGTGACGATGGACAAGGTAATCGACCTGCTCAGGCTTTTCGATTCCTTCAGCGACGACCGCGAGATTTAAGGTTTTTGCCATTTCAATGATGTGCGGTGTGACGCTGCTTGAGGCGGCGTCAATGCCAATGGTATCAATGAATGATTTATCGATTTTCAAGATGTCCAGCGGAAAGTTCTGCAGGTAGGACAGGCTTGAATAACCAGTACCAAAATCATCAATTGCCACAATGTACCCGGCTTCTCTGGCGCGTGTTAAGGTCTCTTTGGCCGACTGAGCCTCAAGAAAACCGCGTTCGGTGGCTTCAAGCCATATCTGACTCGGTTGGATGCCGGTGCCTTTCAGTTTGTTGTGAAGCACATCCAGAATACGCCCGCTTTGAATATCGCGCGGACTTAGATTGATGGACATGTGCAGTGACGGATGAGCAGATAAAAAGGGCCCGAGCTCTTCGATGATGGCTTCAATGATTTTATCCGTAATGCCTAAAATTAAGCCGCTGTCTTCGGCCTGAGGGATAAAAAGATAGGGTTTAACCATCCAGCCGTCAGGACGCCGCCATCGGGCCAGGGCTTCAGCGCCTATGCATTGCCCGGTTTTTAAGTCAACGATGGGTTGGTAATGGGCAATTAATTCATGATTTTCAATGGCGACCGCGAGTTCACCGAGCAGGGAAAGCCGCTGGCGGGAATAGTAAACAACCATGCCAATCACAAACAGCGCAATCAGCAACCCGAAGGGAAGAAAAAACAGTTGCGTCTGCTTGAAATTGTCATAAACGCGGGATTTGGGTTCTAGCGAAAACACCAGGAACTGGGTTTTTTGGGCAATTCCGACTAAATAACCTGCCATCGAACCATGGATCTGGTTTTCTTTATACTCGGTCAGCAAGGTTTTAATGAGGGTCGGATCGGGATGATTGAGCTGTCCAAGCACTTGGCCTTTACGGGTCACAATGGCAATCTGAATGTCCGGATCGACGATGACATCAACGAAACGTTGCGGCTCGATGAGGATTTGATAATTTTTATATTTAAGCGCGATGAAATGTTCACGATCATGGAGTGAGGATTGGGCGTCAAAAGACGCTTCGACGCCATAGGCGGTAACGTAATCGGCAGTAAATTTACTTAATTTGCCCTGCACCGGTCCCCAGGTCGTGCATATCAGCCTGTCCTGCTTAAAATAACCCACTTCTTCAATGACGCGATTATCCAGTGTTATTTTACGCATTAAATTAATATGAGCCGGCGAGCAGGCCCTCTTGACCGGGGTATTGGCCAGTGATTGCAATGCGCTGTTGGCTTGAACAAAGGTAATGAAGGCACGGGTTAAGGCACGTTGGCTGATGTCAGCCAGGTAGTCTTTCTCGAGTTGTACCGCGCGGATAAAGGATAAATAAAAAGCAGCGCCAAGAGGCAGGATCGCCCCGACCAAGGCGAGTAAAATAGCCAGAGTTATCACACCAGTGCGACGCAATCGATCATCCTTGTCCAAGACGCCACTTTAATAATTATACAAAATTTTACCAGAGACGGCGCGATTTACGGTGATCAGTTTGCGAATTATTGGCTGTCAAGTCTGTTTTTTTATTAAAAATTTGATAGGATAGGTATCTTCCTGCTGGATTCATACTTTGCCACAACCTGTGGATATTTTTTTTGACCACTCCGTTTTTTTTAATCGCCGTCTTTGTTAACACCCTTCAAAACCTAAAGCCCGTATGACTTTTTAAGTCAATGTTCTTTTTGTTTCATAAAAAGTCTTATCCACAAAATCTGTGGATAAGTCTGTGCATACACTGCAAAAAATCCCAAAATACAACCCCGTTTCCAATTGCTCAAATCTTTCTCACGGGGGTTACGCGTCGTGAATGCCAATGTAGACGGCGCATTCAAGCGGCCCGGAATAATGCTCAAAATCAACCCGGTAAGTGCGGCGATGGCCTGGATTGGCAGCGAAATAAGCCCAAACGGATTGCCAGGCATGAATGATCGCTTGGGGCATCATCCCTTGACTGGTAAAAACCAGGTAAGAACCCTGAGGCACTGTAATCATGGCAAGCGAGGGATCGGGGGATGGGTTGTCTGAAAGGGCAACCCCCGCCGTCACTGTGTAGGCGCCATTGACGTCGGACTCGTAATCGGAATACACCCCGTAAATGCCGGCATGAGTTGGTTTAACCCAGGCTTGTTGATGCAGCTGTTGCCACAAGGCAGGCAGTTTCGCAGTGAAGGGATTGAATTCGTTGGCATTGTCGGTGCGAACCGACAGGCCAACGATATGAAATTCATTGACAGTTTGAAGCTTAGGCGTGGCAGGCATCATTCGCCGGTTCCTTGGTTGAGTGGGTTGCCTTATCATACTTCCCTCACGGCGATGATTCCAGGGTTACTTTCAACCGGGTTTGGTTTTCAATTCCATTGACAGGTTCTCGTCTTCCTGGACCTTTTTTTCCGGAGTCCTGTCTTCGGGTAGTGCAGGCGCGGGGGTAAAGAATTCGCTTGAGGTCTGCGTGCGGCTGGTATAAATTTTTCTCAATTTATCAAAAGCCTTATCGTGAAGCTTGGCAATTTTCGCTGGATTGTCGACAGTGGCTACGAAGGAGAAAATATGGCCGATGATTTCATTAGAGAAAATACTCAATGGGCTGTCTTTCTGGGCCTGCCCCTGCAGGATAACTAAAAAATTGACCACCGTTTCCAAAGGAAGCCGGCAAAGCCTGTCAATTTCCTGTTGTTCTTCGGGGATGGTCTTTAGCCCCAATATCCAGATGCAATGAGAAGGGGAGTAATTGGCCTTCGATCCCGTCAATAAACATGGCGAGATCCTTTTTGGTGAATTTATTTCCAATCAGGCTAAGCCTCAAGCCATTGGGTAATTGATTGGCTATCAGCGCCAAAGTCTCAGGGGCTTCTGGCCGATGTTGTTTTGATTGAGGATCAGCGTTAAATTCGCCGGACATTTTTCTGATTGCAGGGCGGTCCACAGTGCTTTAAGCGCATCATCGTCCAGGCGATTTTTACTGAGATCGATGCAGGTGCCCCGATGCACCTTCCCTGAAGACAGCGCCTTAGCCAACGCATTGATTCCTTCGGCATTGATTTCGTTATCTTTGACATTCAGTGTTAAAATCGGGGCGTCGGGTTTCGTCAACAGGGTTGAAAAAGCATGAAGACCATCGGAGGCCAGGTGATTTCCTTCAAGATCAAGACTTAACTGATGTTGGGAGTCAAGTTTTTCGAGCGATTGGGCCATTGCCCGGCTGCTTCGTGAGGTCAAGCCATTAAAACTCAGGATAATGGTTTGTTTTTTAGGGTAATTCGGGCTGTCAAACGCCTCGAAAAGCTTGATGGCGACTTCGTCTCTTAGGTGGGTTCGGCTTAAATTCAGCGTGAGATTTTCAGGTGCTTTGGACAAGACGGTTTTTAATTGGGTTGCCTCCGCGAGAGAAACAGGGGAGCCGGCCAAATCAAGGGTGAAGTCCCGGGGGCATTTTCCTGAGGCAACGACTGACGCCAGAGGGGCTAAGCTGTGAAAGGTGTTGTTTCCAAGTTTTAATGTGAGAGAAGCTGGAAAGTGTTTCAGGTAGGTAGCTAATGAAGCAATGGCGCTGTCACCCAGTTTATTGGAGCTGAGATCAATAACAACCGGCGATGAAAAAGAGGCTTTGGAGAGGGCGAGCCATAATGCCTGGATTCCCTGCATGGAAAATTGGTTACCGCTTAAATTATACGTGATGGTTTGGCCGTTGTCTGACGAACGCAACTCTTTTACAAGGATTTGCAGATCCTCGTCGTTGAGTTTCTGATTGCTGCAATCAATGATACCATTGGATGGAAATTTGCCTGCACGGATGGATTTAATGAGCGAACTAAGAAAAGGCTTCATCATATCTCCTGTCAAATTATGAGATTAGTATAATCTAAAAAAAGCCGATTGCATAAAAAATAACCATATAGTGTCTTGGGTCCTATCTCGGTAATGCTTAAATCAACTGAAGTGATGCTGCACTGACGAACACATCAGCTGTTGACTCTGTTTTTTCTTGCTTAAGAAAAAAATCAGTTTTGTTCTGTGCCCGTTTCCGGTAAACACCCGCCAATTGTTGGGCGGCCAACCGGTGGAGTTTAAATACACTCGCTGGGTTTTCATGCGCCATACAGTCTGAAAAAATGGCTGTGATGATTTCAACCGGTAAACGTGACAGCGCATGATCCTGTGCATACCCCTGGAGGATAGTTAAAAAAGCCAAGGCACGGTGGAAAGAGGCCTGCGTCAACTGATGGAGTTCGACCTGTTCCGGCGAGTTGGGATTGTTACTTAAAAGAAAACGGCACCCGACAGGGAGTCCTTTTTTCCTTAATCCGTCAAGCAATGCCCTGTTGTCTTCTGCGGTGAAGCGGTTGCTGCTTAAATCAAGAGTCAATCCATTCGGAAATTGTTCAACCTGATTAAGGAGACTTTGCAGGCTATCCCCGGTTAAACCGTTTTCACTTAAATTCAGGGTCAAACGGGAAGGGCAGGTTTCGGAGGTTAACGCCTGCCACAGCGCAGCCACATCGCTGTCTTTTAATTTATTTTTAGCGAGGTTAATCACCGTGCCGTTTGGTATTTTTTCGGTTGAAAGGGCGTGGGCTAAGGTTTTGACGCTTAACAGGGCGAGTTGATTGTTTTTAAAATTAAGTGTCAGGGGCGGGCAGGATTTGAGCTTTAAAATTTGCCAAAAAGCAGTGGTGCTGTGAGAGGTGAGATTGTTGCCTGCCAGGCTTAAAGAGAGGCGGTGTTCGGGCTTCGCCTGGGTGAGCGTTGCGGCAAGGCTTTGCGCGCCCGCGTCAGTCAGGCCGTTAAAATCAAGAATAAGGGTTTGCCTTAAGGGGTAACCGTTGGCTTGAAACGAGGCAGCCAGAGCAATCGCGCCATCATCCCGAATGCTGTTGCTGCTCAGGTTAAGGGTTAAGTCATTGGTCAGGAACGGTAAGGTTTTAGCGAGCTTCTCCATGCTTTTTAAGGTAAGCCCATTGAAGCTGGCAATCAGCGTCCATTGTTCGGGGCCAGAAGCCAGCTTTTCAGCGATTTGCGTCATGCCGGCATCCTTCATGTTGGTGCTTTTTAAGCTAAGCGTCAATCGATTCGGCCAACGTTTCGACTCCAGCGAGTGGGCGAAATGGGTGGCGGCGGTTTCTGAGAAAGCGCGGTTCCCTTCGAAATCCAGGGTTAAATCAGCCGGGCAGTGGCCTGAGGCCAGCGCGTCGGCAATAAATTGGGCGCCATTAGCCGAAAAACAGTTATAGCCGAGCTTTAAGGTCACTAACGGTGGAAAACGACCGCTTGTCAGGGCCCGGGCTAAACAGTGAAGCGCATCATCGTTCAGTTGATTATAGGACAGATCAAAAACCAGAGGGGATGAAAAAGTCTTTGTCGTTAAGGCATCACAAAGCGCGTTAATACCTCCCGCGGTGAACGCATTATGGCTTAGATTGTAAGTGACGGCTTCACCGTGTGGAGGTGAGCTTAAAACCTGTGCCAGTGCGCCAATCTCGCTGTCGCCAAGCACACGATAACTCAAATCAATCCGGTAATCTTCAGGAAAATTTCCTTTTTTAAGTTGGTCGATTTGACCTGCGACAAAGGGATGCATAGTGGACTCCTGCCAGTAAGGTTGGTCGAAAATTGTACCACAAACGGCTTAATGTGGACACACAAAGCACTAAAAAAACAAAGAATAAACAAATTGGCTATACTTTTTGTACACGGATGAAGGAAAGGTAGGAAGCCATGTACATGCCCGAGCACGACAGCACGTTCGCGCGTGCTTTATTAATGGAGTCATCCCGTTCTTCCCAGGTCAAGGGCACCTTGGCTTTTGTTGCTGTCCAATTGTCCGATAAAGTATTAGCCCCCATCATTGGTAAATTGAAAGAAGGCTCGGTATTAACAGAAGAAGAAAACCAGACCATTGAATTTCTCGCCACCGAACATTCCAAAGACGGGATGCAATGGGGGGGAGCCATGCCTGAATTGACCAAAGGCGAGATTATGGGGTCAAGGGCTAAAAAGCTGGAATTGTTAGAGATTCTGGCCACTCGGCTGAGTGGCGAGTACATCACCGATGTGGATGACGAGGAAAAACTCGCCGGGGTGATGAAGGCCATGACAGACTGCAGTTTCTGCTATGTCGAAAAATTAAATAGCCTGCACTCGGAAAATTTCAACAAAATTAAAAGCAATATCTTCCCAACACCTGAAGAATTAGCCATCCGTGTGACGCGAAAGGAAGTGGGGCAGAAAGATCAAATTGCCACAACCTTTGGTATAGGAAGAGAATTGGGAGTTGACCTGGTGCCCAAAGAGGATCCTATTCTCCCTGGTTATGAAAGAACACACATTGCGGGAAAATCAGCGTTTGCCGGTGCTGACACGATGTTACGAATTCAGGTGTTGCTGAAATCCTATCAGGATGTCAAGGAGCGGCATGACAAGCTTGAAGTGGAAATAGAAGCCCAATCGCTTCTCCAGGACACTTCTGGAATGGAAGCAAGGCTTGCCGAGCTTAAAAAAGAGATGAAAACCCTAGGCGACAAACTGACCTTTTATCGCGTGCCGCTGGACAGGCCGGTCAGCCTGGATGAATTGACACCTCCTAAACCCTTTATTGAAACGCTGTCTGAAATGGGCGGAAGCCCCGGTAAACTGCCTTTGGTGGCGACTGCCTCAGGCACCACCGCCCGCACTTTGATTGCTTTGCAGGATATCGGTGCGTTTAACCAGAGTGGTTTTGATCCTTCCATTGCGCAAACGGTGTCCTCCACCCTGTGCAGCACCATCGTTCATGGCGGCCATCATTCCGTCCTGGAGGTAGGAGAAATGTATAATCGCTTATTGGATTATCATGCCATTAACACGATGGAATCAGGCCATCCAATGGATGAGACGACCATGCCTTATTATGAAATCGGCGACTCGTACACCCTGGTGCCTCCAGGTATGCGGGAAGACGTTGGACTCAGGCAGCAATCCCTTCAGTCGATTGGAATGACGAAAGGCTTGAAGTCCCAGCTGACTGATTTTAAACAATCCGAAAACCCCACTCCCAAACCGTCGGGTGGTTATCATTTTTCCTGATTAATCTCCTCTAATCCTTCCCTTCACGGGGAAGGCTTTCTTTTGCTCAGAAAAAACTGGGTGTGTGAGGGGAGGCCTTGCAGTATAATCACGGTTTTATCCCGGAATAGTCATTATGTCCGATCCGACCATTGTCTGTCCTGCCTGCAAAACAGAAATTAAATTAACAGAATCCCTGGCGGCGCCATTGATTGAGTCCACCAAAAGGCAGTTTCAGGAACAGATTGCCCAAAAGGACAGTGAAATAGCCAATCGCGAGCATGTCCTGCATGCGAAAGAAAGAGCGCTCCATAAGGCACAGCAGCATTTGCATGAACAAGTGGATGAGCAGGTTCAAGCCCGGCTGAAAAAAGATCGTGAGGCCATTGTTGAGGAAGAAGCCCGGAAAGCCCGGTTGCTGATTAAGACAGAACTTGAGCAAAAATTAAAAGAGGTGGCTGATTTACAGGAAATCATCAAGGCTCGTGAGGCCAAGTTGGCTGAGGCACAGAGGGTAGAGGCTGAGTTTCTGAAAAAGCAGCGGGAACTCGATGAGGCCAGGCGCGAAGTTGAACTGACCATTGAAAAAGGAATTCATGCGGGGCTTGAGTCCGCCCGGGCGAATGCCATGAAGGAAGCTCAGGATCACTTAAACCTTAAATTGAAAGAAAGGGAACAAACCATTACCTCTATGCAGCGGCAGATTGAGGAGTTAAAGCGAAAAGCCGAGCAGGGATCGCAGCAGTTGCAGGGAGAAGCCCAGGAATTGCTGCTTGAATCGATGTTGCAGGGTAAATTTCCCTTTGATCGCATTGAACCCGTGCCCAAAGGCGAATTTGGCGGTGACCTGTTGCAGCGGGTCGTCAATGGCAGCGGCCAACTGTGCGGCACCATTCTCTGGGAATCAAAACGCACTAAAAACTGGAGCGAGGCCTGGCTTGCCAAATTGCGGGAAGATCAGCGTACAGCCAAGGCTGAGATGGCTGTGTTGGTCAGCCAGACGCTGCCTGCGGCCATTGATACCTTTGATCTGGTAAATGGCATCTGGGTGACCCATCCACGGGCGGCTGTTCCAGTGGCCATGGTGTTAAGGCAGACCCTGCTTGAATTGAATCTGGCGAGAAAATCCTCGGAAGGCCAACTCACCAAAACCGAAATGGTCTATCAGTATTTAACCGGCCCCCGATTTCGTCAGCGGGTTGAGGCCATCGTCGAAGCCTTTTCTTCCATGCAGATCGATTTGGAAAAAGAGCGCAAAGCCATTATGAAACAATGGGCCAAACGAGCTGAACAGATTGAACGGGTTATGACTGCGACAGTCGGGATGTATGGTGATTTACAGGGAATTGCTGGAAGAAACCTGCAGGAAATTGAAGGGCTTGAATTGAAAGTCCTGGGGATGGATGAAGACGATCTCTAAAAAGCGGCAGTCTTTTGCGGCAATAAGGGTTTAAGCGCCTGAGTTTTATCGATATGAATAAGGCAATCGAACTGGTAAGGAAGATGAGTAAAGTAATAGTGGCTTAATCGCTCCATGCCGGGCCGATAAATAACGCCGATGGCACGTTGCAGCCGCGGCAGTTGCAGATAATGCACCAGTTCTTTCGACTCCGCAGGGTAGAGGATAAAATCCCTTGTGTTCAATTGATGGAATAATTGTTCATAGCTGCTGTCTATTCCCGGATTAATGGTCTTGTATTGAGGCATGCCGCCCCATTCCGAGGCGGCGGTGACTGTGCCCTCGTACGTGGAGAAGCCAATGGTATAACTATGAGTGCCGTATTGTTCACGTACCAGTTGGCCGAGATTAATCTCGCCGCGGTCACTCATTTCGGTGGCCCGGGCATCCCCCAGATGAGAATTATGTGCCCAGACAATCATTTTGGCGGGTTTATCAAAACGCGCCTCAAGATGATCGGCCAGCCGATTGAGTGTGGCCATCATGTGCCTGTCGCGTACGTTCCAGGAGGATACGGAATTTTCAAACATGGAACGATAATAGATTTCAGCGTCCTGGATAACGGCGGCATTTTCATTGGCAAAATAGTAATCTTCCTCGGCTTTAAAGCCATCTTTCCTCAGGTATTTCACGGCATTATGCTGCATTTCCAGCAGCACATTGATCGCCTCGTTAATGCAGGGCTTCTTAATACCAAGGTGGGTTAGATAACCGTATGTCTGCGGCTCAACAGCGGTATGATCAAAACAATCGTAACGCGTTTTCGCCCGTTCGGCAGCCTCAGGATCGACTCGTGACAAATAGTCAATGACGGCCTGCATGGAATTGTTGAGGCTGTAGATATCAAGACCATAAAAACCGATTTTATGAGGGGATTCTATCGTATCATTATGGCAGCGCAGCCAGTGAAGAAAGGGAAGCATGGTCTTGTTGCGCCACATCCATACCGGAAAACGCTTAAAACCGTTTAAGGCCGAGGCAGCATCTTCTTGCGGACCATTGCCCTGCAGGTAGGTATGGATACCATGAACATCAGGCCAGTCGGCTTCAATGGCAACCGCCATAAAACCCTTTTCAGTGATGAGTTGCTTTGTAATTTCCATGCGGATCTGATAAAACTCTTCTGTTCCATGAGTGGCTTCACCTATTAAGACAAAGCGTTTGTCGCCTATCTTTTCAAGCACAGAGGCATAAGCGTTGTCTTTGACATGCGCCAGGGGCTCAATGTGATGATTCAGGCAATCAATGAACTTGTTATAACTTTCCATGGCCGTTATCTCTTTTCCAGAGCGAGGTAGGTTAGAAACCACTCCCTTGCCAGTTCAGCCACATTACTTAAGGTCCCTGGTTCTTCAAAGAGATGCGTAGCCCCCGGGATGATTTTAAGCTTGACTGTACAATTCATTTGCGCCATCGCCATTTGATTCAATTCAATCACCGGCTCATCATGCTCGCCCACAATAAATAACGTAGGGGACAAAACAAAGGGCAGGGCTTCTTTAGCCAAATCAGGCCGCCCCCCGCGTGAAACGACGGCACTGATGGTGTCTCGCTCTTTCGCTGCGGCGATTAAGGCGGCACCGCCGCCGGTACTGGCGCCAAAATAACCGATAGGGAAATTCGGGAATTCGTCTTTAATCCAATCCGTGACTTTAAGCAGTCGTGCGGCAAGAAACGGCAGATTAAAACGGAATTCTTCGGTGGAGGAGTCGATGTTATCCTCAGCGGGCGTCAGTAAATCAAACAGCAGGGTAGCCAGGTTCTCTTTATTTAACACGTGGGCAACGTATTGATTTCTTATACTGTAGCGGCTGCTGCCGCTGCCATGGACAAATAAAATAATGCCCGTCGTGTTTTTGGGGAGATACAATAATCCTGCCAGATCCGCATGCCCACAGGGAATCGTCACCGGATGCTCCATGTCCGTAGCAAACACTGTCATAAATACTCCTTAGGATGAGGCAGTACTTTCCAGGTGTTTAACCTGGGCCATGGCCAGCAATTCAGAGACTTCCTCATCGGTCGTTTGGTCAAAATTGTCATACCATAAGCCAACAGCATAAAAATTCTCGGGTCGAAATGGACAAACCAGTTGGTCAACCAGGGTACTTACTTCCTCACAGGTAGCATAAGCCGCAACAGGTACGGCCACTAGGACGGATGCCGGTTTATGCTGATAAACGCAATTGATCGCCGCCCGCATGGTGGCTCCGGTTGCCATGCCGTCATCGACTAAAATAACGGTTTGGTTTTTTAAGGCTGGAAAGGGGCGTTCGCCGCGATAAGCGGTTTGCCGACGGGCTAATTCTTTTTCTTCGTCCGCCATGACTCGTTTAATCGTCTGATCGTCCAGCGCAAGGCTACGCACAATGTTTTCATTAAAAAATACGGTATTGCCGGATGCGAGCGCACCAAATGCTAATTCTTTATGCCCGGGAACACCGAGCTTTCTAACCAGGAGGATGTCTAAGGGAACCGAGAGCGCCTTGGCAATTGCAAATCCCACCGGCACGCCGCCGCGCGGCAAGGCCAGAACCAGGGTGTTGGGTTTGTTTTTGTAGTCAATCAGGTGTTCGGCTAATATTTTTCCTGCTTCACCTCGATCAGTATATCGTTCCATTCTTCCTCCTTATTCTATGCGTGAATATACTGATGTAATTATTCATTCATGAATCATTTAGATATTATTTTAAGTATAGAACAATGTGGTTTTTGCGATTAATTTTTTATTTAATTATCGTCAATTATTAAGGTTTAATTAACAAAGTTAATCCGATAATGAACTAAAATTAAAAAGTAGGGGTGTTGGATTTTCCAGTGATTCGCCATGAATTAATTGGAGTCCAATTAATCATTAATCTATTTCTAAATCCCCTATAACAAACGAAGTAGGGAGAATAAAATGCATAAAAAATCAAAAAATGTTCAGGATGGGACTAAAAAAAGTAAAATAAAAAACCCTAAACGCTACAGCAGTCTTAAGGCAAGGGAAGAGAAACACCTGGATGAAGAGTTGGCTGAAACCTTTCCTGCGAGCGATCCTGTTACCAAATATTAATCGTGCTCTTGACAGGAGTCTTCAAGGAGCCTGACATGGATAATGGAAGTGGAAAAATAAGTGCGATAATAAACGATGAAAGACAGTTGGAGTTGGTGGCTAACGAATTGCTGGCAAATGCTGTTGCACGCCAAAACTTAAGCGTTCAGGGTTCGCCAACCCAGGTGGCTGAAAAATACGGTGTGCCTTACGTGGCGCCTGAGGTGATTCAAGCCGGACATAATCCGCCAGAAACCGATCCTTATCTTCAGGATGATTTTGGCTGGATTATTGGCTTTTCCTATGGCATTCCCATTTTCGTTTTAGTCGCTATCGGCGTCTTTCTTATTGGCGACATTCATTCCCCCTCTGAAAATATATTTTTTGCAGTGATAGGGGTGGTTTTGGGTGGCATTATAGGTCGATTTATCGCCAAAGGAATTAAAGAAAATCGTAATAAAGGCATTGAAAATCAAGAACGGAAAGGGGGTTTTGTTTTGTGGGTTTCCTATAATGACATAGAGCAAAAAGAAGATATTATTCGTGTGTTAAATCAATGCCATGTAAGGGCTGTACAACGTTAAAAAAAATAACCTGGCTAAATGCCAGGTTATTTTTTAGGTTGAATGGTTTTTTTGTTGCGGTTTATCACTTGGCATACGTCTTTGGCTTCTTTTGCTTGCGGTGATACGTCGCAGATGTTCTTCATTTCCTTTATCTCAGCATGGTCTTTGTTTTTGGTTTTTTTCATGAAAATCTCCTGTTATCGCTTTCTTTAAGTATAAAACAGATTTCAAGTGACCAATTAATGGGCATGATTGCGCGTTTTTTACTATACTTTTTGAGAAATAAAAAACAAGGACATGCAATGAAATCAAGAACGATGGAACCTACCCCTTACGACATCAATCAAATCCGTTCAGAGGCGCAAAAATCCATTAGCGATGGCGCCGTGACAGCGGATTATCCGTTGGATCTGACCATCGCCTGCAAGTTGTTAAATGATGCGCTGGCCACTGAAATTCTTTGTGTGCTCAGGTATCGACATCATCAGATTATTGCTACCGGCATTGATTGTATTCAAGTCGCTGCCGAGTTCGAAGAGCATGCCCTGGAAGAGGAGCAGCATATGTTGATGATTGGCGAGCGCATTAATCAACTCGGCGGCAACCCGGACTTTAATCCCGCGACCATCATGGCGCGCACTGCCACGGAATTTGGGACCGGGATGGATCTTGAAACCCTGATTAAAGAGGATCTGATTGCCGAACGCATTGCCATCATGGTTTACCGGAAGCTGATTGACTGGTTTGGGGACCAGGATCCCACCACTCGCCGCATGCTGGAGCACATCCTTGAGGAGGAGGAAGAACACGCCAACGATCTCGCGGATTTATTGCCTTTAAAAAGCAACTACCGAAATTGATGCGATCGGGCGGCAAACCTATTTTTTACCGGGCAGAAACTGCCCGGTTTCCTGAATTTTAACGACTGCGAAGGCTTTTTTTGCAAACCAGTCCGCGTACTCTTCACAGTTGGGCGTTAAGAAGGCTTTGAAATCCCAGCCTATGTTTTCATTGTGATTAAAGGGCCCCAGTTCAATGCCCCTGTTTTTAGCAAGACCTCGTATCAGCCACTCAACAATCGCTGAATTGCCACGGCCTACCAACTGTCTATGCGCCAGCGAATAGGCAATGCGGCCTGCATTGCTTAAAAAGTCTTGAACAGGCTGCTCGTCTGTCCAGGCAAGGCAGGCCCGCAAATACGGTTCAATCAGTACAAACTGCACGTAAAAGTAGCTTGATTCATTGCGGTAATCGGTTGAAAACGGGGTCATGTGATGATCAATTTGAAGGGTCGTTTTTGCATCGTCTATGCCGTAGTCAGAAAAAATAATGGTCAAATCCGTCGTGTCTTCGATAAAGGGAAGGGTGCTTTTTGCATTCTCGTTATGTTGACGTTTTGCGTCTTCAGGGGTTAACTGGAACTCGATGATGTAAATGGTCCCGCGCTCTTGCGCGCGTTTTTGAATCGTGACACCATCCTGAGGCCTGCTAATTAAATCCATTAACTGTTTATAAATGGTTTCTTTCTGAGTCCGTAAATCCGTCAGCTTAAAATCATCGCTGGCGATAAAACCGGCTTTGTTAAACAAGCCAAACTGATGCCGCAACGGACTGTGTTTTAACAGTTTGGCAATTTCCCGCCGTTTGCTGGCTAAAAACGCATACGCACAGCCCGTTTTAGTCAGCAGAACGTCTTCTGGGCAGCGAATATCACTGCGTAGCGCCGGTTTTTTCTGCGGGTAATCGGGAAGGTGCTGGCTGAGTTCTTCAATGATGGCCTGACTGTGCTGCAGCCAGAGACCCTGTTTATTCAGGTTAAAATCCTGCAATCGATCAGGTGAAGAAGCCAGGTTCGAGCATTCTTTCTTTTCCTGATCAAGGGTTTCCTTAATCTGATTGTTGTCTTCCATACGCTTCTATCCTGCCAACATTTTGTTAAGTATAGGGTGAAAAATAAACAATTGCGGGGAAAATACGTTAGGATAAGAGAAAGATTGCCTCTGCCTTCTTAACTGCTTAAACTTAACTCTTTAATCGCCAGAATAGGATTGTTATGCGCTTTTTTATTGCCATGGGATTGACTGCTTTTATACTGTCTAACCCCGGTTGGGCACAGCCCTCAAGTCCTGTGGAAGCCGACAGGCAGCGAGAAAGCCTGCATTTGGACTGGCGTGATTTAACGGTGTCGCCAACGGAAGATTTTTTTGCCTACGCGAATGGCAATTGGCAAAAAATGAATCCTATCCCGCCGGAATATGCCATGTGGGGCAGTTTCAATATCCTGCAGTTAAAAGTAGAAAAAATCATTCACCAACTGTTGATTAAGGCGGCCAATCAACCCAACCCGGTTCCTGGAAGTATCGAGCAGAAAGCAGGTGATTTTTATTTCAGCGGCATGGATGAACAATCAATCAATGCTCTGGGCGTCAAACCGTTACATCAGGAACTTAAGCGTATTGCGGCGATTACCAATCGAAAGGAGCTTAATGCAGTCATTGCTCACCTTCAAACCATTGGTGTCGATGCCCTGTTTGATTTCTCCAGTATGCAGGACTTTAAAAACAGCGAAGAAATGATTGGTGCAGCTGCCCAGGGCGGATTGGGTTTGCCTAATCGTGATTACTACTTAAAAACCGGTAAGAAATTTGACTCCATCCGTAAGGCTTATGTTGAGCACGTGACAAAGATGTTTTTATTGCTGGGTGATTCACCGCTGCAGGCCAAGCAGGAGGCCGAGACGGTGATGCGTATGGAAACAGTTCTTGCCCGGGCCTCGTTGACGCCGGCACAGCAGCGGGATCCGCATGCCATCTACCACCGCATGAACCGCAAACAGCTTGAGGAGGCGACTCCGCATTTCTCGTGGCCGGCTTATTTTGCCGCCATTGGCAAACCTGAGCTTCAGGAAATTAATCTGGCCATGCCAGGCTTTTTCAAGGCGGCTGATGACCAATTGCGGTCTGTTCCTTTAAACGATTGGAAAACCTATTTGCGTTGGCACCTGGTTGATGCGTTTGCTTCGTATTTATCCGCACCGTTTGTCGATCAGAATTTTCGCATGATGTCTATTTTGACAGGGGCTCAAACGCTTCAGCCGCGATGGAAACGGGTGGTGGCCACTGAGAATGGCGCTTTGGGTTTTGCCATTGGCAAACTGTACGTTGAACAGAATTTCCCGCCTGAGGCCAAAAAAGAAGCCCTGGCCATTTTACACACGGTGCATCAGGCTCTGCGTAAAGACATTGAATCGCTACGCTGGATGGCGCCTGAGACAAAAAAAGCAGCCTTGAAAAAACTGGCTTTAATGGAAGAGCGGGTAGGCTACCCCGACCAATGGTGGGATTATTCCAGTTTGCAGATTGATCGAGGGCCCTATGTGTTAAACGTGATCCGGGCCAATCAATTTTTAATCAAACGGGAGCTGGATAAAATAGGTAAGCCCATTGATCGCAGCGAATGGGCCATGCCGCCGCAAACGGTCAATGCCTATTATGACCCGTCCATGAACAACATCACCATTCCAGCCGGCATCCTGCAGCCGCCGTTTTTTGATCAGTACGCCGCTGCGGCTGTGAATTACGGCGGCATCGGTTTCGTCATGGGCCATGAAATAACGCATGGCTTTGATGATCAGGGGGCGCAATTTGATGGTTACGGTAACCTCAAAACCTGGTGGACAGCTGCTGATCTAAAAAAGTTTAAGGCCGCCACCCAGTGCATTATCGATCAATTTTCCCAATACAGAATTGACGATTTGCCTGTTCAGGGGCAATTGGTTGCCGGTGAGGCCACAGCGGATTTAGGCGGATTGACATTGGCTTATCATGCCTTTTTGAACTCCCCCCAGTATCAGCAGGCATTGGTCATTGACCACCTGACGCCGCCGCAACAATTTTTCCTGGGAGCGGCTCACGTCTGGGCCTCCAATATTCGCCCGGAGCAGGCCCGCCATCTCATCACGATGGATCCGCACCCGCCCATGATTTATCGCGTGAATGGCAGTCTGGCGAATATGACGCCATTTATCACCGCATTTGCCGTGCCGGCGAACAGTCCGATGGTGAATAAAAAACGTTGCCAGGTCTGGTAGGGACATTGAAGCACCCCTCTTCCAACCCTCTCCCCGAAGGGGGAGGGCGTGTGAGGTCAATGGTGCAGAGTGACTCCCTCACTTGCAAATAATCATCCAAGGGCTATGGTTGGTATAAAGGAATTAAATTCCAAGCGATGGGTGCTGACCCCATGAAATGGCCAGGGACGATGCCGTGAGTAAAAAAATTCTGATTTACGCCTTACTGACAGGGCTCTCTGCCACGCTGGTTTTTATGCAGGTCAATCCGTATTGGCTGCCCGGCGTTCTCCTGCTTTGCCTGCTGCTGTCTGATGCTGTAAACCGTACCCCTGCCCCTCGGGGGAATGAAACGAACGGTTTAATGCAGATGCTTTTTTATCAATCACCCTCCATGATTGCCAAAATCGACATGGTAAGCGGCCAGATAATACAAATTAACAGCATGCTTTCCCTGACCCTTCAGGTTGCTCATCCCTATCAGGTTATTGGCCACTCGGTGCACACTCTTTTTCCTAAAGACGAGGAAAAAAAACTGCGCAAGGCCCTGCATACCCTGCAGCGTAAAGGGGTGTTGCATCAGTATGCCGCAGAGGTGGTTACGCTGGACGGTAATAAAATACCGGTGACCGTCGACGGGGTTCTCGCCCATGATGGAGAAAATGAGCAGAATACGGCCTATCTGTACATCACCAACATCAGCAGCATCAAAAAGATTGAATCCAAACTGCAGGCCAACCGTAATCTGCTACAAAGCATCATCGACAATACCCTGGAAGCCGTCATTATCACCAACAAAAGCGGCAAAATCATCGAATGGAATCCCCAGGCGGCAGCATTGGTTGGGCAGGTCAAGAACAATGTCATCAATAAATCGATTTCTCAAGTCATTATAGGTACAGCGGATGCCAGGCTGACGCTGGAAAAAGACATTAATCATTACCTGTCCAATCAAAAAACCAAATACATCGGCAAGCGTGAAACCTTTCACATCATCAATAATCACAATAAAAAAATTCCGGTCGCTTCCTGCTGTTTCCCGGTGACATCCGATGACGGCAGTCCGATTTTTTGTTTTTTCATCCATGATATCAGTGCAGAATTAAAGGCAAGAGAGCAGGAAATGAGGCTTTCCACCATTGTCCGCCAAACCGAAGATGCCGTGGTCTCTCTCGATTCCCGGTTTCATATCGACTCCTGGAACAATGGCGCAGCCCGTATTTTTGGTTTAAACGAAAGTGAGGCGATTTTAAAGCCAATTGGTACCCTGTTAAACCAAACACATGCGGAATTGTTAGCCGACCGGCTTCAACGCCTGATTCAAACCAATGAAAGCCTGCAGTATGAATTTTCCACCAACACGGCGGCTAGTGAACCGAATTATTTCATGGCCAGTCTGAATTTAATCCGTTATGACAAAGACCATTTTGGTATTTCGCTGATTATTCGCGACATCACCGAACTCAAGCGCAATGAAATCAGAATCCGGGAATTAATGGCTGAACTTGAGGCGTCCAATAAGGAATTGCAATCCTTTGCTTACATCGCTTCCCATGACCTGAAAGAACCGTTGCGGGGCATTAAAAATTACGCCATGATCCTTAAAGACGATTATGTGGGGTTGCTTGATGAAGCCGGTGCCGGATTTTTAAACTCCCTGATAAAAAGCTGCGGCCGCCTGGAATTGCTGCTGGAGTCACTTCTTCATTATTCCAAAGTGGGGAACCTCAAGCTCAACCTGCAACCACTGGATGCCCAGCGTGTCATCCATGACGTCAAGGACACCATCCATCACCTGCTGAAGCAAAAAAATGCCATTATCACGGTAGAAGGCCATTTACCACAGGTCATGGCCGACGAGTCGCGGTTAAACGAGGTATTCACCAATTTAATCACCAATGGCTTAAAATACAACGACAAACCTGAACCCTTGATACAAATTGGCTGTGCCCCTGAAAAATCCAATGATGAAAGTGTCTGCTTTTATGTTAAGGACAATGGCATCGGCATCGAGAAGAGTAAAATAGACACGGTGTTTGAAATTTTCCAACGCCTGCACAAAAAGGAAGAATACGGCGGCGGCGCCGGCGCCGGGTTAACGATCACCAAACGCATCATTGAGCGTCATAAAGGATCAATCTGGCTCGAATCAACCCCGGGAGATGGCACCACTTTTTATTTTACACTGTTAAAAAGCGATAACTGCGAGCCCAGGACGGTGAGCACGGGCATTGAATTACTCATTAAATCAGAACAGGACGATGGAAACATTACGAATCGCATTAATTGATGATGAACAATCCATGCATGACATAGTCAGTCATTTTTGCAAAAAGAACACCGACTATGCGATTGATTTGGTTTGGTACGACGAGGTGCCGACTGATTTGACACCCATTAACAAAGACAACTACGCCTTGTTGCTACTGGATTATCACATTAACGATCGCACAGGACTTGAGGTTCTCCAGCAATTAAACGAGAGCCATTCGCCAAATGAGGATGCGTTGGGCTTGCCGGTGATTATGTTATCGAGTTCTAATGACATCCAGATGGCTTCTGAGGCCATTCATTATGGTATCTCGGAATTTATTCCTAAAAAAAATCTGTCGGCCGATCTTTTAAACAGCACCATTAACAATGTCCTCTACAAAAATAATCTTAAATTGCAGCTTTTGGAGACCAATAAAAAGCTTGAAGAAAGCAATCAGATGCTTAAGCTTAAAAGTGAGGAAATCAGCAATTTTTATCAGGTTATTTCCCATGAACTCAAGACCCCGCTGACTTCGACGCTTGAATTTATTCAAATCATGCGCGATGGTTTGGCTGGCGAACTGACTGCGGATCAGAAAGAGTACTTGGACATTTGCCACCGTAATTGCAAACAACTCACACAATACATCAATGATCTGCTGGAAATAGGCCGTATATCCACCGGCAAATACGAGTTAAATTGTGCGCCGGTGACGATTAAATTTGTCGTTGACGAAGCCATCAATACCAGCCGCGTCATTGCCAGCCGTAAAAATATCACGCTGACCTTCGAAACGCAGACTAAGGATTTGCGAATCCTTGTTGATGAAGCGAGAGTATTTCAAGCCCTGTTAATTCTCATTAACAACGCCATTAAATTTTCGCCTGAAAACGAGGTGATTAAAATCCTGCTCTCGGAGGATAGTCAGGCGGGTTTTGTCGAGGTGGCCGTGATTGATCACGGCTGCGGCATTGAAAAAGAACATCAGAAAAAAATATTTGACCGCCTGTTTCAGGCCAATACTCACCCTGTGGGTTCCAATGCCGGTCTGGGATTGGGATTATACATCTGTAAACAGATCATGCAGTTGCATGGCGGGGAAGTCAGCGTCGACAGCCTTCCTGGTAAAGGCAGTCAATTTATACTAAAATTTCCATATCAGCGCTCATAGATGGCAGGATGCCGCATGAAAAAAATACTCATCGTTGAGGACGACAAGGACATCGCCAAAGCCCTCACCATTCGTTTAAAATCCTGCAATTATCAGGTGGATACGGCGGCTGATGTGGTTCAAGGTGTCAATCATGTCGTCAACAATGTGCCTGATCTTATTTTGCTGGACATTTCCATTCCGGCTGGCGACGGCTTTCTGCTGGCAGAGCGTGTCAAATGCCTTCCCCAGGTCGGTAATATTCCCATTATCTTCATGACTGCCAATAAAAAACCGGAATTGAAGAAAAAAGCCGAAGAGTACGGGGCGGCTGCTTTTTTTGAAAAGCCCTTTGATTCCAATAAATTGCTGGCCCGCATTGCCCAGTTATTGCAGTAAGGCATTTTTTACGTAGCGGGCTTTGACAAACTCAAGAAAGTCCGCTTCTGACAAAGGCTCGGAGATTAAAAAACCCTGAATGTAATCGCAGGGCAATTGTTTGACGAACTGCAATTGTGTCGGCGTTTCTACTCCTTCAATGACTGTTTTTAAGCCGATTTTACTGCAGAGTTCCACCATGGCGGTAAAGATAACCTGTTTGCGTCTTTCATGTTCAATGTTTTTAAGGAAGCTTTTATCAATTTTGACTATATCAAAGGGCAGCACGGTTAAGTATTTCAGCGACGAATACCCCTTGCCAAAATCATCCAGCGACAACTGGATGCCAAGGCTCTGAATTTTATCGAGGTAATTTTTGATGTCGTAAAGATTGTGGAGCAGATTGGATTCGGTGATTTCAAGTTCAATGAGATTAGGCGGCAAATCCGTTTTTTTAATAA
Organism: Legionella rubrilucens; assembly: GCF_001468125.1. Lineage (GTDB taxonomy): Bacteria > Pseudomonadota > Gammaproteobacteria > Legionellales > Legionellaceae > Legionella_C > Legionella_C rubrilucens. The sequence goes on from NZ_LNYT01000003.1 coordinate 50,223, forward strand.
TGTCTTTAAGCAGTACGTAGATATTGGCGCATTTGAACTCCTGAGCAGAAATATTCAAGCTGATGGTCAAATCATTGTTGCCGAGTTTGTTCAGTTTATTAAGAAAATCGCAGCCTTTGTAGAGCATCTTGCGTTCGATATCGACAATGAGGTACGTTTCCTCGCAGATGCTTAAAAAATCCTTTGGCAAAAGAACGCCATGCTTGGGGTGGTTCCAGCGCAGCAAGGCTTCCGCACCGACAATTCTGCCCGTCCTGAGTTCGATTTTGGGCTGATAATAGAAAACAAATTCATCGTTTTTTATTCCCAGACGGATATCGCTTATCAGGATCATGTCTTCCTGCGAGAGCTTATTGAGGTCGGGTTTAAAGTTAATGTAATTTTTTTTGCCAATGCGTTTGGCCAGATTAGAGGCGGTGATGGCATTTTGTAACAAAATAATGGCCTCCTGCCCATCATCAGGGTAACTGCTGGAGCCGGTGTTCACATCCATGTAAATGTTTTTATTATTGTACGTGAAGGGCAGTTTTAAATTGTCAACAATTTTATCAATTAAATCATAGATATCGCTGCTGCTTTTGAAGGTTTTTACGCCGATGGCGAATTGATCATCGCCAATGCGCGCCACAAGGCCATTGTATTCTGTCAGAATTTTCTTAAGACGCTGGGCCGTGGATGTGAGGATTTCATCACCGGCTTTGGTGCCCAGCACATTGTTAATGTTACGGAAACGCTCAAGATCAATGGCAATCACGACGACTGACTGATCATCCTGACACGATTTTATCCACAGAGTCACTTCATCGGTAAAGCTTTTGCGGTTGATAAGGCCTGTCAGCTTATCGTGAACGATTTCATAATTCAGCTGTTCTTCCATCAGCTGCCTTTCGCTGGTGTCAATAAAATAGTAGGCGACCTGGGCTACTAAACCCAGATTGTTTTTAATGGTGGTAATGGATAGAAAAATAGGGAAGCTTGTTTTATCCCGCTTAATGGCTTTTAAACGACCCTGCCAACAGCCGTTCTGATTTAAACCCTGTTGAATCGCCTTAAGCTGTTCATGCGTGCCGTCAAAAATATCAAGGCGTTTACCCAGAATATCGTCGCTTTTAAACCCCATGAGCAATTCAAAGGATTCATTGACGGAGGTAATCAAACCGTCCTTGCTGGTAATCACCACAGCTTCAATGGTTTTACTGAGGCTGCTATTGAGGGCCAGTTGCCGGTTTAATTCCTCATAGCAGACAAAGGCTGAGTCGACATTGTTTAAAAGTTCCCCGTCATTCCATTTTTTGGCAAGGAATTTATAAATGGCCCCTTTGTTAAAAGCATCGGCCATGGCAGCAAAATCTTCGTATTCACTCAAGACCATGCGGACAGTGTGGGGGTATTCATTTTTCACTATCTCAAGAAAGTCCGCGCCGCTCAATTCCGGCATGCGATGATCAGAAATAATCACCGGGATGGCGTGTGATTTAAGGATGGCAAATCCGGCACTGGCGCTTTCGGCAGTAAATACATCATAGCCATTATTAGTAAGCAGGCTGCCTAGCCTGATACGGATGCTTTCATCGTCATCGACGATAAGTACCTGTTTTTTCACAAAATCCTTGGTCAGCTGCTCGTTGCCATTGCTATTAGTATAGCCCTTGCCGAGGCAAGCCGTTGGTTTGCAGAATTTTTTAGCCCAAAAGAACCATTCTCATTTGGCTTGTGCTAAATTTATACAATACGCAGTCGATTTTAATGAGCTTCAATTAATGCCCAGCTGTACAGTGCGGGAGTTTTTCCTATGAATGCCAGTATGAGCGACATTAACTACTCGGAAACGGGTGGTCAATACAGCGCATTGAACTCCAAACTCTACTTGATGGATCAATTCGAGTTAAATGCCAACGATGCAACCGCGTCTCAATCAACAACCTATGAATCGAGCCGTTTAAGTTCCGCACAGAACCCGTCCTTTAATCTGGCTCAGGATCAGTATTCGCTTGAGCAGACGAACCTTGCGCCGGGTGTTGTCAACAGCATGGTCCATGCAGGAGATGAAAGCGGGGAGGGCGGTAATGCCGATCAGCCTCTGGATAATTCCAACCCGACCCAGAATGTGGTCAGCGCGGCAACCAGCACGGCGGCCTTGCTGGGGGTAAATGCAGAAGCCATCAAACCCATGGGCGGGGGGGAAGACGCCTTCGATCCTTCTGCACCAGGCCATGCCGGCGGCGGGTCAGCGGGCGTGAACGGCCAGGCAGTTGAACGGGCAGCAGCCAATGCGGGCGGTGAGCGAAGCGGCGGTAATTCAAGCCATACCACGATAGACAATCAGACTACGCACGTCGAGAATCATTCCACGACCGTTGAGAACCATCACAACACCACGGTAGAAGGCGATGTTCACACAGACCTTCACGTGGTCGATACCACCGTGGTGAATAATGTCATCGATTCGACGAACACGCTGATTAATAATACCCTGAATAATACGGTCAATCAGGTTAATACCCTGATTGATTCCACCACCAACCTCATTGATAACACCTTAGTCAATGTGACCCAACTGGGTGATACGGCGTTAAACCATGTTGAGAATGTGGTTAATCACCTTGGCGATACCTTAAGGGATGTGACGGGCGACGTGTTTAATGTGGTGAATAACACCACCCACTCGTTATTTGAGACCCTGACCAACACCACGCAGGTGATAGGCAGCATCACCACCGAAATTCTGGGCGATTTGCTGGGTAAAATTGAATTTAACCTGGATATTGATCTCGGCTTAAACAGCGATCTGCTCAATCAATTCGATTTATCCAATCTTGCCAATACTTACTCCCTGTTGAACGACAGCCTTATCCGTCATGCGGTTTTTGAGTTGACCAGCGACTTTTTAAACATCAACATCGACACGGGTCTCATTGACAACAATCCGATTGTCACCAGTGTTCACGAGACCGTAGGCGATGTGCTTGGACAGATGGATGGCATAACCGCCCACATTCCTGTGATTAGCGCCGTGGATTCCGTTCTGGATGCCGTCGTGCCCGAGTTACCCTTTGATCAGATTGATCTCGGATTAAATGATCATGGCGTGATCGATCTGAATGATTTAAATATTACCAATGACACGAATGGGGTTCAGGATCTAGGAACCTCCCTGCTCAGCGATGACAATGTTCTTGATAATTCCCTCGAGCTCTTCGGTGATGAGGGGTCTTTAATCGATGATGTCCTGAATCTGAATGGCGAGGAAGTCATTAACACCGAGGAGGGGCTTGCTGAGGTTGTCGACAATGCCGGCAATGTCCTGCAGGGCGGCGGGGATGATTTGCTGGATGATGTGGGTACGATTCTTGGCGGGGAAGAGGGCGGCGGGCTATTGGATGAGGTGACGCAGGAACTTGCTGACGGCTTGGGTGGTGCGCTTTCAAGTGAGGAAGGCGGACTGCTTGATTCTCTCGATTCTGTCCTTGGGGGCGACGATTCCGACTCTCTCGTCAATCCCCTTATTGAAGATATCAGCGAAACAGCCGATAACTTACCTGGCGTTGATGGCCTTGATCTGGATACAGCCAGCAGTGAATTCACGGGGGGGGTGCTTGATGGGCTCGCAGGCGGCAGTGACGACGGCCTGGTTAACGATGTCCCCTTGATTAATGAGGCGGAAGGCAGCGCTGTGAGTTCCGAAAATCTGGTGGATGACGTGGGGCAGGAAGTCAATCAAATCATTAACCTGTTTGAAACCACGCTGGCGGCTAATGATGAGCCGGTTGAGAGCAGTACGGCAACGCAGCCAATCACGGCGGACGCGGATGGCGGCAGTGATGCGATTTATGATGCCATTGCCTCGACGCTTGAGGCGGCAAATGACGGCCCGGATGCCGTCATTAATGAGGTGGACATGAATGTGGATGCCACGGTAGGCCAGGTGAACGATGTGGTTGACCATCTGGGATTGGATAACCATGGCGGGCTTTTTGGGTAACAGGAGTACTAGCCCAACTTGGTAGAAATACCGCGTAAGTTGAAATTGGAATCGTTGCAAGGAAAAAGAATGGGTGTCATTCATTTTTCAACCAGCGTGTTATTTCATAAAATGAGGGAAAACGGACTGTTGATTGCGTTATCGACAAGCATCAACGTCTGTGCGTTAGCGCTCCCTGTTTACACCCTGCAGGCCTACGATCGCATCATTACCAATCAGAATTTTTCAACTTTTTTCATTCTCACTCTTGGGGCTTTCCTCTTTATTGGGCTTGAGTTTTTATTCCGCCTGCTGCGCAGCAACCTGATTTCTTATTATGCCAACAAAAACAAGCATGTGGAGTTCATCAAAGCCATTCAACAATTTGCCCGCATTAAACCTGAAAAATTAGTCTATTTAACCTTAGCTCAAAAAAGCGAGATTATTAACGAGTTATCCAAAACCAATGATTTTATTTACCGTCAGCTCTATGTCGCCTTAGTGGATATTTTATTTTTAGCGCTGTTTTTAGCCGTGATTGCGCTGTTATCCGTTCGCTTGAGCCTGGTAATTCTTGGGGTATTGCTGGTGTTTACCCTGATTGCCATCCACATGAATCTATCCATTATCAGGCAGCATAACAACCGGTCAGGTTCCGACGAAAAACGATTGGCCGGGATCATTAATTTTTTACGTTCCATTTTTATTGCCAAAATGCATGCCAATGAATCCCTGCTACTGCAAAAACAGGACATCATTGAGCGGAAAGCCGTGGTTAACACCTACAAGTTGTCCATCAGCTTGTCCTCTTTGTATAATTTTTCGACTTTTACCACCCAGATACTGATTGTTGCGACCTTAGTCATTGGCGCATCGCAGGTCATAACCGGTTACCTGACGTTTGGAACCTTAATCGCCACCGTCATTATCGCCGGTCGGCTGACCAATCCCATCCGCGAAATGCTAACGCTCTGGTTTCGAGTCGCCACGTACTTAAGTTCCAATGAGAAACTGCTTGATTTTTATAATCAGAATACGCGTGCTTACCTTAAAAGCCATTTGCGCAGACGCTATGCTTATGCGCTGGACATTGAAAAAGTCACGGTCAGAGAAAACTATAAAACCAGCAAGCTCGCAATTAATGGCTTAACTATCCAATTGAAAACAGGTCAATGTGCCGCGATAACCAAGATAAACAGTCATCAGCGAGCCATCTTAAAGAAACTGCTGACCGGCGCCATTAAGCCCGATAGCGGCGATGTCCGTGTACTGGGCAATCCTCTGTATCAATTGAACAGTGAACAATTTTACAGCACGATGGGTTATATCACCATGGAAGAACATTTCATCAATGGCACGATTTTGGAAAACATCACCGGTGGGCGGGACATTGCCGATGAAGAAATTGAAGCACTTTGCCAGCTATTTCATATTAAGCAGGATATCCTGCAACTGGAGTATGGTTTTCAGACGGTGTTAAACGCCACGACGCTGCAGGAATTACCTTTAAGCCTTCGCGTCAAGATTCTGTTGGTGCGCAGCTACATTTTCAGACCAAAGGTGGTTATTGTCGATACAGACGACGAATACGTGGATGAGCAGCTTTATCAGACGCTGTTTAAATTTTTAAAAACCATCCGTGAACATTCCGCCATACTCATTATTTCCAATGATTATAATCTCGTGAATCTTGCTGATTACTGTTATCGACTCGACGCGTGCCGCTATTACTCGCTGGACATCGAGAAATGAAAGGTGGGCAGTTATGAATAAAGACGCACTGCTTAAATTAAAAGAAAAGATAATGAGGGGGCTGTCCAACCTGTCAAGCTTAAGCTATCCCTTTAAAAACATTGACTTTGAGATTTATTTAAATGCCTATATTTTACTGACCATTAAATTAAATCCAACCCTCATCCATGATTCCAATACCATTTTAAAATCGATTCCGCATCAAATCGACAAGCCCAATATCATTAATATCACCAATGGTCTGTCCCAATTGGGTTATGTGAGCCGGCAGTCCCGGGGATGCAGTACGCTTGAAAAAGTAACGTTCCCGTGCCTGTTAATCAAAGGATCTGATATCGATAATCATGTCCGGGTGTTGTTCCGTGAAAACGAGACAACCATTTGCTACGATCCGTTTAGTGATTCCTACACGGCATTTGACGGTTTATCGATTGACAAAACGTATCTGGTTTATACCTTCGAACCCTTTGCAGAAGAGCGGTTTGATTTAAGTCGGGGTGTGCTTAAATTCCTGGGGCGATCCTGGTTCGTGGCTTTGTTGGCCCGCTTTCGCTATGTGATTGGCAAGCTGGTTCTCATGTCCATTGTGCTTCACCTGTTCTCACTAGTGATGCCGCTTTATCTTATTTACACCTACAATCGGGTGATTGTATCGCATGATACCTCAAACCTGATGGTGGTCACTGTCAGTGTGATTTGCTTGTTGTTATGCGAGCAGCTACTGCGCTATTTTCGCGCGGGCGTGCTGTCCTGGCTGGGTAGCCGTGTTGACTACATCGTTACCAATGAAGTGCTGAATAAATTAAATCAGTTGCCGCTGCCGATTATTGAAAAACTCTCTCTGCCTTCACAGATAGCGCGTATCCGTTCGTTTTCCTCCGTGCGCGATTTTTTCACGGGGCCTATTTTTTCAACGCTGCTTGAGTTACCAGCCATTGTGCTGATGATTATTCTAATCAGTTACCTGCATTATCTGTTTACGATAATCTTTGCCGCCGGTTTCCTTCTCTTGGCCATTTGCCTTGTGTTTTTTCATCGTATTCTGGCTGCAAGAATCAAAAAGAATACCTTGATTAACACCGAGAAATACTACCTCACCGCCATTTATCTGGACAAATTGAATACCCTGCATTATCAGGGCCTGGAGCGCTATTACACGCGAAAACTCAATGCCCTGTCAGAACAGGCCACGTATTACAATCTCAAGGCTGAATTGGCCAGTAATTTTGTCGACAATTATGGAAAATGGATTACCAACATGGGGATTCTTATTACCTTGTGTACAGGCATTTACCTGGTGTGGTCCAACCAAATCACCGTGGATATTTTATTAGCTACTGTTTTTCTTTCCTGGCGTATTTTTTCACCCATTCAGGTGGCATCATCGACGATGGTTCGTTCCGAAAAACTGTACCGGACTATCCAGCAGATTGATAATTTTCTTGATCTTCCCGATGAGTACGATGCCCACAGCGGTCTTAAAAAAACCATCGAAATCAAAAAAGGGATCCGGCTTGCGAACATTGGCGTGTTTTATAATGCCAATAAACAGTTTGTGTTAAAAAATTTTTCGATGGATATCCGGCTTCGTCAGTTGATAGCGATTACCGGGGAAAGCGGTTCTGGGAAATCCACTCTGCTGAAATTGATTACCGGATTTATCAAACCGAATATTGGCAAGGTTCTGATTGATGATTACGAGATTAATCAATTAAACATCCATTCGCTGAGGAATCAGATTTGTTATATTCACCAATCGGAGAACATCATTCAGGGCACCCTTTATGAGAACATTCAAATGGTTAATCCGTATTTGACCCGGGAGGATGTGGATGAATTGTTTGCTTCGCTGTTTATGACGGATGAAGTCAGCAAACTGGCAGAGGGTTTAAATACTTACATCAGTGCCGATAACCTCAGTCATTTATCGAAAAAGTGGCTTAAATACATGGCGATGGTGAAACTGTACGCCAGCGATGCCGCCATCAAGCTGATTGATGGCTTAAACAAGGACTCATTCTCGGCTAAGACCTGGCATAAATTTTTAACGGATTTGCAGCAGTGGCGCCATGAACAAACCATCGTCATGGTGACTGACGATGACCAGATTCGCCGCCTGGCGGATCATACCATTACACTTAAAAGTAAATGATTGCCATGAACAAACGCAACGAAGGACGAATGAGGGAGTGGATGAAGGCGATACGCAAGCCCTTTGCTCGCCTCTACCGGCATTTTAGGGGCGGATCGGACCGTCGGAACATCATGGTGACCCATAAAATCAGACAGGATAAAACCAGAGCGCCATTGGTTTTAAAAAAAGAAAACGACATTTTTCTTTATCAAACATCCAAAAACCATGAGTTGTTCAACCCCAGTCTCATTAAAACCATGTCGCTTATTTTTATGGTGGTTCTCTTGGGCTTTATTGCCATTGCCTCGGTAACCTCCATTAAGGAGGCGGCCATTGCCAAGGGTGAAATCCAGCCGCAGAAAAACATCATTACTCTTCAGCATTTCGACGGCGGGGTGGTGACGAAAATTCTGGTCAAGGAAGGGGAAGCCGTGAACGAGGGGCAGATTCTGCTGACCCTGGATGGCATAGGGGTTAAGGAGGATGTGGCGCGGGTGGAGAGTAAGAACCTGATGCTTAAATTTCAAAAAGAGCGTCTGAAGAGTGCGCTGAACGGCGAGGCGCCGCAGTTTGACCAATACACCAAAGACCATCAGTTGATTGAGGAGCAGATAGCGATTTACCGGGACATGCTCAAAGCGGCTAATTCCGAGAAAATTATTCTGACCAAGCAATTAAACCAGCAGGAAATCAATTTGAAAACCCTGCGTTCCAATCGCCAATACCGCGCTAAAGAAATTGAAATTGCGACGAAAATTATGGCTATGTATAAAACGCTAGCCAATGAAGGCCATGCCTCGAAATTGAAAATGCTTGAAGAAGAACAGCGTATTCTGGCTTTAAACCGTGAGTTTACCGCCATGGGGCTTGAGATAGAAAAGCTTGAAAAGTCCGTCCAGGAGTTCCGTTTTAAACTGAATTCCTATGATGCCAACCGCAAAAATACCCTCAACCATCAATACGAACAAATTGAGGAAGAAATTAATGAGAATAATGAGCTCATTAAAAAACTGAAACAAAAATCCAATCGCCGGCATTTGCGCGCGCCGGTGGCCGGGATTATCAATGCACGGTATGTCAATGAGGTGGGGGAATCCATTTACCCCAATAAAAAATTGTTTGAAATTGTGCCGCTCAATACCCCGTTAATTGCCACCTTGCACATCAGTCCAAACGATATTGGCCATGTCAAACTGGGGGATCCGGTATGGATTAAAGTCAGCGCCTATGACTACATCAAATACGGCCTGATTAAAGGCGACCTCTACCATATTTCCGCAGGGACATTAAACGACGACAAGGAGAGTTCCGAACCTTATTATGAAGGAAAAGTCCGCTTGAAACAGAATTATGTGATGGTCAAGAATGAGAAAAAGTACCTGATGCCAGGCATGCTGATTAAGGCGGAAATTATTACGGGCGAGCGCACGATACTCGAATACCTGCTAAAGCCCATTTACCGTTCAATGGACAGCGGGCTTGTGGAGCGATAATCATGTTAATTGTAACCGACAACACGAATGACAGGGAGCATCTTGAGTTTATCGACAAGTCATTTCTGGTCAATTCGCATTACGCCGGCTTTGATGATTTAAGATGGCACAGGTTGCGCCTGATTAATCATGACCTGATTGTTTTAATGCCTGGCTCTCTCGACATTTCCTATCACCTGAAGTACTTAATGATGGCGTCTGATGCCGCGGTGGTTGTCATTACCGACAACAAGGACGCTATCGCTAAAAAGCACAGCCGCAACCTGACTGTGCTTAAGCCGCCTCTGTCACCGGATTTTTTCAGCGGTTGCTTAACGACGCTTCAACAGCAGCAACAGAGTCATAAAGCTCAGGTTTTGGATTTTATTAATACCCTGAACACGGGGAAATTTGTTTTAAATCATATTCGTCAGGTGGTTCCTTTGTCCAAAGCAATCGCCATGGCCTCTTCGAATACGCCGCAACTTCGCCGGGGAGTTTATGAATTGCTGCTGAACGCGTTTGAGCATGGCGTCTATCAGTTGGGGTTTGATTTGAAACACCAGCTCATTGCTGACAGGCACTATTTTGCCGAGTTAAACCGCCGCCTGCGTGACCCGGCATTTAAAGGCAAGCACATTGAGTTGTCTATTTATAAAAAGGAAGAGGGCACCTTCATCAACATCACCGATCCGGGCCTGGGCTTTGATTACAAGCCCTACCTCCATATGAATAAAAATTTGTCGGATGCCCGAAGCGGCCGCGGCATAGCCTACGCGGCCAATTATTGTTTTGATCAATTAATTTACAAAAATGAGGGTCGAAGCGTTTTTGCCGTCCTGGCCAATCAAAGCAAAGCGTTAAAACCCCTCTGAGTCAGCTTGCTTCTCCAGCTCGGGTAGTGCAAAGTAAATTGATTAAGCCTTAAAGGATCGGCCATGAAATTTGAGGAATTACTTTACCAATTCAAAACCAATGCGGTGTTGGATGAAAAGCAGCGTCTGAGTCAGTGGGCTTATCGATTCAGGGATCACAACCCTGCTTTTTTACAAGGCTTAAAAGCGTGCAGCCAACACCTTGATGAAATCAAATCGTCCTCTTTTTTTACCGGCCTCGATAATGACTCCCAATACACTCTTCTTCGGCAAATTAAAACCATGGAGCAGTTGACTCAGCAGGTCATTGAATTGCAACTGGTAAAAAAAGACTTGCCGCCTGCGATTGTCTATCAGGTTCCTGCCTACGATGAACTCCTTGCCATGCGCGGCATGTATGCGGGGGGCAAGCAGGATCAACTCGCCCGTTTGCTTAAATTGGTTAAAACCCTTAAGACGCAACTTAAGCCCCAGCAGATTACGGAAACGATGTCACCCTTCAGCCACCACTGGATTGATCGCCTGCCCTGGCGCGTGTTATGCCAGGCCATTCGCAGCAGGAATGCCAAGTTGGCTAAGGCGGCTTTTGAGGCCATTGCGGATGATAATCCGGTGCTTAAGGCTCTGCTCAAGGTGCATGATAAGGATTACCTGCTGTCGTTAATCGAAACCTGTGCCGCATTGGCACCCGGTAAGGTAAAAGAAATCGATACCGATATTCTCTGCGGCCATTTAACGTTTGAAGTGCTCATTCATGAGCTCCTGACCACGCTTGAGCAGCGTCAGCAATTTAACTTTTGTCTGGGCTTGCCGACTCATCATGCCTACCGTGAGCGGGGGGCGGGTTTTTGTCTCTTAAATAAATTGGCCGTGGTCATGGCTTATGAGGAATTAACGGCTGACGTTCCTTTTCATGCGGTGGTCATTGGCACGGATATTAACCGGGATGATGGGTTAAACAGTGTGTTAATGGCAGAGACCACAACGCAGGCGTTTACCCACATTGACATTCATGACTCCCGGGTTTACCCCTGGCAGGATGAGTCGGTGTTGCGGGAACGCATGGGGGCGCCGATTGAAGAGAAAGACTGGGTATGGCAAAAAGGGAATAAGTGCTACCACAGTGTGGATTTAGCCTCCTGCTCACGGCAACGCCGGGGATGTCATGCTGCCTTGCACTACGCTTTGGAAGAATTGGATCGCCTGTTGGGCAATGCCGCGAAAAAGAAAGAAAAAATCATGCTTTTTCTGCCGACCGGCTGGGATTCGCACGAAAAAGAGGAGGCTCCCTGCGGTAAGGAAATCAATCAGGACTATACGCTGGGATCAAAAGAGAGCCACAGCCGGCGTTTCAGCGACGAGGATTTGCTTTATTTCACTCAAAAAATCGTCGACCTGATCAAACAATACCCTGATGTGCTTTGCCGTGTTTACTGGCAGCTGGAAGGCGGGTACACGGAACATGTGAATGTGCAGCAATTAAAAAACACGGTCAATATTCTTAATGACGCTTATCCGCAGGCAGAAGAGGTCCTGGAAGACTCAAAAGCATTAGTGTACTAGCCGCAGGCCTCAAGCCTGCGCACTTTAGCCCGCTGATACCCGTTTGCCATTACTAATGCTAAGCTTAAAGGCTCCTTAAAATGCAATCGTGAATGTAATGGATACTTTGCCCTTACCCCTCCTCCAGGGGGATACGCTCTGCCTTGAACCGCTTCTGCCTGCCCATTGCGAGGCGTTGCGGTGCGCAGCAGATGATGAACGGATCTGGACTTACATGCCGATGAAAGCCCAGGGCGATTTTTTTGAGCAATGGTTTTTAGACACCCTCACTAAACAGGCTGCACAAACGCAACTCACCTATGTGATTCGCCGCTTGAAAGACCGCCTGGTACTGGGCAGCTACAGCTATTACGATATTGTCCCTGAGCATCGGCGTCTTGAGATTGGCTACGGCTGGTTGACGCCTGCACTCTGGGGGGGACGCATCAATCACGAAGTCTTGGCGTTGATGTTTGCTCACGCATTTGAGCAATGGCGGTTTAACCGCATACAAATTGCCGCCGATCCGCGTAACAAACGCTCCTGCAATAATTTAAAAAAACTGGGAGCAACGGAGGAGGGTGTTTTACGCCAACACATGATTCATCACCAGGGATTGGTCACGGATACCGTGGTTTTCAGCCTGTTGGCTAGTGACTGGCCATCAATCAAGGCGCGTTTATGGGGTCGTTTGCAGGCAGTGGCTAAAATTGACAGCCAGCATGGCAGGGATTAGTATGCTAGGCCGCCTTTTTATTCCCGATACTGCAAGGAGCGCTCATGTCAAAATTCATTATCCCCTGTATTCTTTTTTTCTTTTCCTTGCACAATGCGGTGTGGGCCGACAGGATAGCCATCGTCGGGGGCGGGGCGGCCGGGGTAGTCAGTGCCTGGCTGCTTGAGCAGGATCACGAGATTACCCTTTATGAGTCTCAGGATCGCCTGGGTGGGCATGCCAACTCCATTAATGTGGAGGTCGACGGTAAAAAAATCGTGGTGGAAGCGGGGGCTGAATTTTTTAATCGGTTTGCTTATCCGCATTTCATGCGCTTATTGAATTTTTATAAAATTCCTGTCAAGCCGTTTACGCTGGTGACGACCTATTACGACACCGACGGCAGTGAGTTAATCATCCTGCCGCCTTACCACGACGGTCAGGTGGAATGGCAGTCGCTGACCCCTGCTAATCTCAGGAAAATCATGAATCTCAAGGTGGTGCTTGATGTCGGCCATCATGTCATCGAAGAAAAAGACAGCACATTAACCCTTGAGGCCCTGGCCGATAATATCCACATCACTGATGTGTTTAAAGACACTTTTTTATATCCTTTTTTAGCCGCCGGCTGGGGCGTGACCAGCGATGAAATACGGCAGTTCTCTGCCTTCAGCGTGCTGCAATACATGGTTACCAGCTATGATAACAGCAGCAACGAATGGTTCGAGGTGGAGACCGGTTTGTCCAGTTATGTGACGCGCCTGAGTCGGGATCTTAAGAAGAGCCGCATTCAATTAAACAGCCGCATTGCCCGGATTACGTTTGAGCAGGGAGCGTATGTCATTGAGGAAGAAAACGGCACACGCCGTGAATTCGATCACCTGGTTTTCGCCACCAATGCCAACACAGCGGCTCAGCTGATGACGTCTTTGCCCGAGCGTGAGTCCTTGATGAAAACCTTAGCCAGGGTCCGGTATTACGACACCCAGATTGCCATTCATGGCGACAAACGCTTCATGCCGCCAAAAGAAAAGGACTGGCGGGTAGCCAATGTCCGTTATAACGGCATGAATTCCGCCATGACCATTTACAAAAAATGGAAGAGCAAGACCCCGGTTTTCAAAAGCTGGGTCACCCATGATATTCGTGCGCCAGGTGATAAAGGCAGTGCATTGCCTAAAAATCTTTATGCCCTGATTAAATACCAGCATCCCTACACCGACAAGGATTTTTTTGCGGCGCAAAAAGCGGCGCAGGCCGAACAGGGACAGTACAATCTCTGGTTTGCCGGCATGTGGATGAATGACATCGGTTCCCATGAAGATGCTATTGTGTCAGCTATTCGAATCGCTGAACGGCTGGCGCCGGACAGTGTCCGTTTGCAAATTTTACAGGGTTAAAGGTTGCAGCGGGATTCAGAATAGAGTAAATCTTTTTAGAGAAGGAACCGCAGCGTTTGATGCAGGGAATAGTAACCAGTCAGGAGGTTGGATGAGCGAGGTAAGGGATTACCAGGATGCCAGGGCGCAGTTTCATCACTGGGAAACTCAATTGAAGGATAATTTGCTGCGGCCTGAATCGGCTCTCATGCACACCTATCAATGTTATTTTCCCGAGGATCCTGAATTCATTCAGCGAGTTAAGGATTATGCCCATCGTATTCCTGCGCTTGAAACGGTGGTGATGGAGAACAATAAAGACGATAACCTGCCTGCCGTTGAACACTACAATGCCTTTGGTGAACGCGCCGATCGGGTGCTTCATCACCCTTCCTATGTGGAAGCGGGAAATATCATTTACGGTTCCGGCCTGATGGCTGACCTGCTGCAACCGGGTCAGATGCTTAAAACCCTAAGCCTCTTTTTATTATCCTCTCATGCGGGGGAAGCAGGGCATCATTGCCCCATTGCCTGTTCCGCCGGGGTTATCCGCGTGTTAAATCAACAGGACGGCTTGCCTGCAACGGCTGATTATCTTAAAAAATTAAGCCTTCCTTCTTTTTCTGACAATTTTACCGGTGCGCAGTTTCTTACCGAGATTCAAGGCGGCTCCGATGTCGGTGCCAATGCCTGCAGAGCCTTTCAGGATGAAGAAAATCAATGGCGGATTGATGGCGAAAAATGGTTTTGTTCCAATGCCAATGCCGATTTGATTTTATTAACCGCGCGTTATGATGACGCCATTCCGGGTACGAAAGGTCTGGGTCTGTTTCTGGTGCCGCAACGCCTGCCGGACGGCCGTCTCAATCACTACCGTATTCGACGCCTCAAACAGAAAATCGGTACCCGCTCCATGGCTACGGGGGAAATTGATTTTGAGCAGGCTATCGCTTACCCCATGGGTGAAGTGCAGCAGGGCATTCATCTGGTGATGGAGAACGTCCTGCATGTATCCCGTATTTTTAATGCCTTCTCCGTGCTCGGCATGGCGAGGCGGGCCTGCCAGACCGCTTATTATTATGCCTGTAATCGTGAGGCTTTCGGCAATCCCCTGATTCATTATCCGCTGGTTAAGGAAACGCTGGCTCATATCCAGGCCGAAAACACGGCAATGCTGGCCAGTGTTTTCCATATGGTACGTTGTCAGGATGAGCTCGATGCGTCAGATCATGTGGATAAAAAGGACGAGTTGCTGCTTCGGACGCTTGCGAATCTCAATAAATATTTTACTGCCAAGCGATCGGTAGAAAACATTCATCACTGCCTGGATATTCTGGCTGGCAATGGCACCATAGAAACCTTTTCCTCACTGCCAAGGCTGCTGCGGGACTGTCTTGTGTGTGAGAACTGGGAAGGAACCCACTTTACGCTGTGGATGCAGATTTTAAAAGATATCCATAAACTGAATGTGGATGACATTCTGTTTACTCACTTAGCGCAGTTACTCACCCCGCTGGGTGACGTGGGTAACGCCTTGTTTGGCTTAAGCCTCAAAGGGTTAATGGAGGATACCCGCCGTCTGAAAGCACTGCCCATGGATGAGCAAACCCTGCTGATTGGCCCCGTGGTGGAAGAAATGGCGGTACTGACAGCGGCTGTGGCGTTAGCCAGGGAATTACAGGCCAACGGCGCGCCGCCTTCCAAATCCTCAGCCTTGACGTTGTTTATTCATAAATATCTGCACAAAGAGTATCAGGTCGACAGAAAATACCTGGACCTGCTGGATGATGTGTTGGGGGGAGTGTAATGAAATCATGGATGCAATGGCTGTTTGGCATGTGGATGCTGGTCTGGATTTTACCGGTTCAAGCCAATTTAAAAGTGGGGACTGTCTATTTCTATCCTCCTTTCGTGACTGCGGCCAATAGCGGGTTTGATTTGGATATTATGCGCATTCTCTGTGAGAAGTTAAGACAGGATTGTGAAATTATTCCCATGGATTACCATGAATTATTCCCTGCATTAAAGCAGGGGACAATTGATATTGCCATTGGCGGCATTACCATTTATTCCAACAACAGTGATAACCTCATCTACAGCCTTCCCTACATGGTCAGTGCAGGACAATTTTTAATAAAAAGCGACAGCACGATGGATACCATCGCCCAATTGGCAGACAACAAGGTTGGTGTGATTCGCGGGGCAGAAGACGGAGGCGTTTTTTACCGATACCTTAAGGACAAATTTGACGGCCAATTCAGCATTGAATTTTACAATGACATGGAAGATCTGATTGAGGCACTGAAACACGGCGAGGTGGCTGCGGTTTTTTTTCATCAGTCTACGGCGGCATACTGGGTACAGAATGGCGGCGGGCAATTTAAGACCCTGGGTAAAGCGATGCCGGTCGGCGATGGAATAGCGATCATTGCCTCGGCAAAAAATGCCGCATTAATCCAGCAAATTAATACTCAAATTAAACAAATTGATCGCGATAGTCGCTATCTGAGTTTATACCAGACGTATTTTGGTGGTTTATAGTCAAAATGGCATTGATAATCAACAGCATGGTCATAAAATTTACTATAATTTTAATATAGAATAATTTGGAGAACGACCATGACATCCACGTATTTTTTAGCCGCAGTCATCGGTTGGTATCTGGTGATTGTCAGTCTGATTGTCCTTTTGCGCCAACGTCTGGTGGCAGGAATCGTTTCGGACATTCTGGGGCAGCGCGCACTGTTGTTCTTTATGGGACTGGTGAGCCTGGTGATTGGTTTGCTGTTAGTCATAAGCCATAATGTTTGGGTTATGAGCTGGCCTGTCATTATCACCCTGATTGGCTGGCTGACCCTCATCACCGGAATTTTACGCATGGCTTTCCCGGATGTTTCCCTTCGCATGGGGCAATGGTGGCAACGTCGTCCTGTGGCCATCATAGTGATTACAGTGATTTATCTCCTGATTGGCCTGTTGCTGTTGTATCAGGTGTATGGCGCTCGATTAGGTTTGTAGCCAATACGTCTAACCGCGCACTCCGGAGGGAGTGCGCGCTCATGGTTGTCAATTTCCCCAGTACAACGTCTTCCTCATTGACAAAAATAACGGATCTCTTATCATGAACCGTTTTTCACCAGGGGTGCTTTGTCCTGACAAAGCTGAGACTTAACCCTTATAACCTGCTCTGGATAATGCCTGCGGAGGGAGTGTGAAGATGAAGCCCTCTGCCATGGGTCTTGTCTGCCATTCCTCTTTGTTTGCTTAAAGAGCATTTAAACCAGGAGGATTGAATGACAGTGCCATATTACCAGTTGATGCTGGTGACCCATCGGCAGGAGTGTGCTCTGGATGACTACCTCCGTTTTGTAGAAAAATGCGCCAGAGCCGGCGTCACCTCCGTACAACTGCGTGAGAAAGAGGCCTCCGCGGCGTTTCTTTTTCATTTTGCCGTCAAACTGAAACAATTGCTGTTACCCTTACACATTCCTCTAATCATCAATGATCATGTCGATCTGGCCTTAGCTGTCAATGCGGACGGGGTTCATCTGGGCACTGACGACGGCTGTCCCAAAAAAGCCCGAAAGCGACTGGGTAATCACCGGATCCTGGGCCTCTCCCTGGAGTCCATGGCTGATCTGGTGAAAGCCAATCAGGTTGACGTTGACTATGTGGCCGCGAGCGCGGTTTTTCCAACGAGCAATAAAACCAATGTTCGCCGGCATTGGGGTATTGAGGGCCTGCATCGGCTGGCTAGGCGATCCCGGCATCCCCTCATCGGTATCGGCGGCATCCATGCCGGCAATTTGAATGCCGTTATGCAAGCCGGTGCGCAAGGCGCCGCTGTTATCGGGGCCATTCATGATGCGCCTGACCCTGTTCTGGCAATTCAGACACTTCGTGCATTACAACGTTAAGGAATGATTATGCTTTATCAACTGGATACCCGGCTTAAGCGCTTGCGCGCGGAGAAGCCTTTGGTGCTCTGTTTAACGAATGCAGTGACCATGAACTTCGTAGCCAACAGCCTGCTGGCGCTGGGGGCTGCACCGATCATGTCACAGGCAGATGACGAGCTTGAGGCACTGATTACCATATCACGGGCTCTCTATGTCAATATTGGTACCTTGGACAGACAGTTTATTGAGCGGATTGACAAGGCTTGCCGCCTTGCCGCCATTCACCAGAAACCCATCATACTCGATCCCGTGGGGGCGGGAGCCAGTCAAATCAGGACGTTGACAGCCCGGCAACTTTCACCCCAAGCCGCCATTATTCGCGGTAACGCCAGTGAAATTATTGCTTTGACGGCAGATAAAGGCATCAGCAAGGGAGTGGAAACGCTTCATCCGGTGGAGGCGGCATTGACTGCTGCATTGACTCTATCACAGCAGACATCGGCGATTGTCGTTGTCAGCGGCCCCGTGGATTTTATTACGGATGGCCGCCAATGTTGCCATTTGTCCTATGGTTCGCCGCTGATGCCTTTGGTCACGGGAATGGGGTGTGCCCTGACCGCCATCATTGCGGCCTTTGCCGCGATGGAAACGCCTTTTTATGAAGCCGCCGCTGCGGGTACAGCCTATGTCGGGCTATGCGGCCAGTCAGCTCATCGTTCAGCCAGTGGTCCGGCCAGCTTTCAGAGCGCGTTCATTGATGCCCTTTATCAAATGCCATTTGAGGAGCTGGATGATGCGCTATAACACCTTGTCAATTGCCGGTTTTGATGGTTCTGGCGGTGCCGGTATTCAGGCGGATTTAAAAACCTTTGCCGCCTTTGGCTGTTATGGCATGACGGTACTGACAGCCCTGCCTGTGCAAAACACCTGCGGGGTCAAATCCTGCTATGCCATTCCCCTTCCGTGCATTGAGGAGCAGTTGCAGGCCATTTTTGAGGACATTCGGCCGCACAGCGTTAAAATCGGCATGCTTTTCTCCGGCGAAATCATTGAGTTGGTGGCCGATTTCCTGAGGAAACAGGCAACGGGTATCCCCATTGTGCTTGATCCGGTGATGGTGGCCAAAAGCGGGGATCCGTTATTGCAGCAGGAAGCAGTCAAGGCCTTAAAAGAGCATCTGATTCCTGTCGTGGACGTCATTACCCCCAACCTGCCTGAAGCGGCCCGATTGACTGGCATGGAAGTGAACAGTGCGTCCGATATGCCGTCAGTGGCCGCCTTGATTCAACAATTGGGCGTGGATACGGTGCTCATCAAAGGCGGTCATTTGCAACAGGATGATTGCCTGGATTTTTTTCTTGATCAGCAAGGCGCTTCGCAATGGCTGCACAGTCCCCGTATCCTATCGAAAAATACGCATGGTACAGGCTGTACCTTGTCAGCTGCCATTGCGGCAGGTCTTGCCAAAGGGAGGCTGCCTTATGAGGCCTGCCTGCAGGCCAAGGCCTATTTATCCGGCGCTATTGCAGCCTCGGCTGGTCTGTCAATTGGCCAGGGGGTTGGCCCCGTTGATCATTTATATGCCCTGAATGGAGAATTTTTTAATGAAACTGTCTGAAAAAGCCTGGCAAACGACCACACCCGTGATTCAAAAAATTCTTAAGCATCCATTTAATCAGGCCCTGGCAAAAGGGACTCTGGCGTCGTCCACCTTCGCTTTTTATCTTGAGCAGGATAGTTTGTATCTCAAGGATTTTGCTCGCTGCCATGCAATGATCGCCGCGAAGATTACCCCGGCTTATGTTCGCGAATTTCTGGGGTTTGCAGAGTCTGTTTTTGTTGCCGAACAGGAGTTGGTGCACTGTTATTTTAAAAAGGAATATGCCTTTAGCGACACAGGCTTGGTCACTCCGGCAACTTTAAGCTATACCAGTTATCTTTTGCAAATCTGCAGCCTTTTGCCGGTTGAGGTCGCCGTAGCGGCGGTATTACCCTGTTTTTGGGTTTATCGCGAAACCGGGTGTTCCATTGCCCGGGATGCTTGTGGCGATAATCCCTTTTACCGTTGGATAGAAACTTACTCCAGCGAAGAATTCAGCCAGGCTGTTGATAAGGCAATCGCGATTTTTGATGCGCTGGGCGATCAAGCCACGGAAGCGGTCAAAACGGCAATGCTCAAGGCATTTTATAACAGCACTTGCCTGGAGTGGCATTTCTGGAACGATGCTTACCATCATCGGGTTTTTGATGCTTTTTAGGGCAAAGTGATGCTCATGGTTATTCCAAGAGGATAAACAGCACGCACAAATGGTTTTATTTAAAACAAAAGTGGCAAATAAATACTAGAATGTATAATAAATACAAGTCAACGCGTCCTGCCAACCCTTATGGAAAGCAAGCAAGAGATAACAACGCCATCACAAAAAGAGTTAATTCAGGCAATTGTGGCGACGAAAAACAATTTACACAAGCACCATTATGATATCACAGGCATCGTGTGGTCTGCGGAAGTCATGAGGGTGATTTTGGGACTTAAAGCAGAGAAGCGGGGGCGAAAAAAATTACCCTTCTATTATCAGGTGATTGAATACCAGGAAGATGAAAGCGGAAAAATGGCGGCCGATAAAAATGAGGATCTTTTCAGGTTAGTTCAGTTTCTTGAAGCAAACGTGGACAAACTGCCTCCCGGGCTCCGTTTTCAATTGGCTGTGCTGCTTGATGGCCACTGGACTGCAGTCGATCACGTGATCACTTCAAAAGGCATTTCCTGTTTTAATCTTGACGCGGTGATGGATAAGCGCGCCCTGCGATTCTTTCGTAATTACATCATTCTTCTCGACAAGGCTAAAGTATTGCATGCGTCCTACATGTATTATGTGAGTGTGCCTGAGTCCCCCTTTGAACGCACCCCAAAAGAAAAAGTGGGAAACATGATCCAGATGGATTTTGTCAGTTGCGGTATTTTTATGGCGGATCATTTATCTTTTTTATCCAGAACCAATGTATTTCATCATTTAAAAACCATGGTGGGTGAGCCTGCTTTTAAAACCTTAGGTCGGAATGACGTCAGTCCTCCGTTAGCGCCTATTTTCCGCCTGACACAAAGCAAGCATTTGCTAAGGAAATTGTCAGGGCAACAAATCGGGGTGCCGATTAGTAAAAAAGACAACCCTAAAACCTTAAAAGATATTAAACAGCAGTCGCTTACCGAGAGCATTAAGTACAATGTCATTGCCAAAGGAGACAAGCTGCTCGACAAGGCCATTGCTGACCTCGAGAGCAGGGAGCCGTCAGGTATCGCCGCTCTGTTTTCCCATGATTTGATGACCCGGCTGGCTGCTTATGTAAACCATTATTCCCCAGTGGTTAATCAGCTTGCAGGCCTCATCTACACCAGAATAGTGGATTGTAAAGGAATAGACGACCAGACCGTGATGCAAATCATGGCGGCTATTCATCAGATTATTCTGGAAAAGGACAATGACCTCAGCAGGCTTAAGGCCATCAATGCCTTATTGCTTACCGCTTTGCCAAAGAACGATGTCAATACGTCTCGTCTGATTGCCGCATCCATCTGCTTAACTGCCTTCCATATTGAGGATAACCAGGCGTTATGGGAATTTTATACGGAGATGATGAAATATCCCGGCAATGCAGAATTGAATCATCACACCAATTCGTTTTTTAATACACCGACGAAGTTGACCCCTGCTTTGTCGACTCATATTGAAAAGACAGTGAAAGTGCAATTGTTAATTAACGCGGTTGCAGGCCTGCATCAGGGCTTAAATTCGCCGTTGGATAGTTTGTCGGATAACATGCGGCAGTTTATAAAAAAATCCCGGACGTTCGAGGTGAAGACCACCAAAAGTGAAAGCCTGCTACAGCAAATTCTGCTGGCTGGCAGTGACAAGTCCAAGCTTCAGGCCATTGAGCTTGAGTTAGAAACGAATAAAGCAGCGATTCTTTTGGAATTTGGTTTAGAAGGTAAATTACCGTCGTTTGAAAAGTCGCTGACTCAGTAGTTGTCAATCCCCGATAAATATGTCAAAACAGGAGTATCTCAAGTAGGGTTTATTAGGGTATGTTCACGCTTTTAAGAAAACTCAGGTTTTTATTTCTGTTTTTTGTTTTACTGCTCTTTTGCCTGACCAAAGCCGTGGAAGCGCAGGTGGATTTGTGGCGCCTGACTGATTTTGTTCTGGTTATTCTCATTGTCACCAGCCTCGTGGTGATAGGCGAACAGGAGCATCGCTTATTATTCTGGCTCACAGTGCTCGGCATATTGCAGGTTGCAAGCCAGATGATTATTAATGTCTGGGGGTCGCAACTGCCCATCGAGGCATTCAAATCCTTTCTCGCCATGATTTTTTTCGTGTTGATGACGGTGGCCTGCTTACGCCTGACCCTTAAGGACGAGTCCATTAATATCACAACCCTGTTTGGATCACTGTCTTCCTATGTTTTTATCGGTTTAGCCTTCGCCTACCTCTATCTGATGATTTATGTACTGGACAATCAGTCACTGTCCGGTTTACGGCCCCATGAAGAAGTGCGGGCCATTTACTATTCGTTCAGTACCCTGACTACCGTTGGGTTTGGAGATATTTTAGCCACCAAGCCCGTCATGCAGACCTTGACCTGGATGGAAGCTTTTTGTGGTCAGGCTTACATGGCTATTTTCATTTCACAACTGGTTGGGCGTTTTGTTGCAGAAAAAATGACAGAAAAGTCTTGAGTCAGCAGCATCGGGCTGCACGGTGTGCAGCCCATGAAGGTCAATCCGACGTTATTTCATTTTAGCCTGGACTGTGACTTCCTGTTCGTGATTTTCTTCATTGTCGCTTGGCAAGGGAGCCGTAAGAATGTTTAAAAGATGGACCCCGAGATCGGCTAGGTTCACAGGAATTGGCAGTACCTTGTTGCCAGTAACCAGTGAGCCAATTAGATTGGTTTCCTGGCCTGCATTGAAAAGTAAAGCGGCACCTTTTTCCAGGTCAGTGGCATTCTCGCGCATACTTAACAGGGTAAACCCATGGGTACATAGATCAAAGAAAAAGAGCGCAGTATGTTCATGCGGATTAGAGTAGAGCTGGTACAGGGAGGCAAGTAAAGCGGCTGAATTTAAGCCCGTTTTAACCGTATTAACGCTCACATAGTCTTTAAACATTCCAAATTTAGATAACATGATAATTCTTCAAACAATTAAGGAAGGGGCAATTAAACCTTTTTTATGAAAAAAAGCAAGTCCATTTTCGCGGAAGGAGGCATAAAGGCCTTTATCCTGCCTCAGCAGTCTTAAATTTAGGCTATAATTCTTTAAATACTTATGGAAACAGCAACATAGCCCAAGGAGTCTGCATGGAAGTCAAGGCCTTTCAGTACGTTGAGGACAAAGGATGGAGTGTCGATCGCTTCCCGGAACTGGATTCTGAGCAGTCCCTTATCATTGTATTTGCCGCCCCGGATTTTTATAACAACCCAGCCCCCATCAAGGAATTGGCGTCGTTTTATAAAAAAGCCAAAATGATTGGGTGTTCCACCGCGGGTGAAATTTTCGGCCCCAGTATTTTTGACAAAAGCCTCTCGGTGGTCATCATTCAATTTGAAAAAACCCCGATAAAGATTTCCAAGGCAGAAGTCAAAAATAACCAGGAATCCTTTGAAGCAGGAAAACACATTGCTGAACAACTGATGCGCGATGATTTACAAAGCATTTTTGTCTTGTCCGATGGTTTAAAGGTTAATGGTTCGGATTTGGTTAAAGGTCTGAATTCACAAGGGAAGGGGATGTTTATCTCGGGAGGACTTGCAGGCGACAGCAGCGCATTTAAAAATACCTGGACCATTTTTAATGGCGAAATCATCACCGATCACATCGTAGCAGTCGGTTTTTATGGCGAACACATTACCATTGCCCATGCGTCCAAAGGCGGTTGGGATATCTTTGGGCCCGCGCGTCATATCACGCGCTCTGAGCAAAATATTCTTTATGAACTGGATAACCAGCCGGCCTTGTCCCTGTATAAGGAATACCTGGGTGACCGTGCCGCCGAGCTGCCCGCCTCGGGCTTATTGTTCCCTTTAGCCATCTGGGACAACTCGGAAAAAGACGCCACCCCGGTGGTGCGCACCATTCTTGGAATCGATGAAAAGGAAAATGCCCTGATTTTTGCCGGCGACATGCCGGTTGGGCATTACGCGCAATTGATGCGCGCCAATTTTGACCGCCTGATTAACAGCGCCAGTGAAGCGGGCGAAATGGCAAAGAACAGTGTTTTTGAACAGCGACCCACAGACAAAGACCATGTGGTTACTATCAGTATCAGTTGCGTTGGCCGGCGGCTATTGCTTGGTGAGCGCACGGAAGAAGAAACAGAGTCGACTTTTGAAGCTTTTCCTAACGGCACAACCCAGGTAGGGTTTTATTCTTATGGGGAATTATCACCATTGGCTTCCGGTGAATGCCGACTCCATAATCAAACGATGACGCTGACCACTTTTATGGAAAAATAAAGCCTTGAATGGGGAAGAAATGGAACTGCATAAGTTACTCTATCGTCAACTGAACCGCACGGAGTGCAAGGTTGATGTGCCGCCCAGTGACATTCAGCATTGGGAGGAATTTCTTTCCCGCATTAATAAAACATACCAGGAAGCCGACATGGAGCGCTACATGCTGGAACGCTCCATGGACCTCTCCTCGCGCGAGATGATGATGTTGAATCAACGCCTGGAGAATGCGCAAAAAATAGCCAAATTATGCTACTGGCATTATGACTATGAAACGCAGTATGTGACCTGGTCTAAAGAAATTTACAATCTGGCATCCTTGCCGGTTGGTCATAATAGCCGTGATGATTTTATGGCGATCGTTCATCCTGATGATCGCGATAAACTGCTTGAACTCGTCGACCGCGCCATTCATCAGCGCATCAACTACGAATATGACATGCGGGTTATCAACAATGAAGGACAATACGGCTGGTTTCGGACCGTAGCCCATTGCCTTGAGGACCCAATGAAACTGGCGGGCGTGCTGATTGATATCACCGGCAGTAAAAAGGCAGAAGCCAAGATTAAAGAATTAAACCAGAAATTATTAGTCAGCGCACGCCGTGCCGGCATGTCCGAGATTGCGACCTTTATTCTGCACAACATTGGCAATGTCTTAAACAGCCTCAACATTTCTCTGGGCAGCTTAAAAGAGAGTATGGAGCAGCCCTATTTTGAAAAATTGAAAAAAATAACCTCATTAATCGAGGAAAATCGGCACCATCTGAGTGAATTTTTGACAGAGGATGAAAAAGGCCGATTAATCCCCGATTATTTAGTTGCGCTCAGCGACATGATTAAGAAACAAAATGAGAGTAATCAGGAAGAACTGGTAAGCATTGAAAACAATTTGCAGCACATCAAGGACATTGTTGCCATGCAGCAGACCTTTGGCGGAGTGTCTGGCGTGGAGGAACGGGTTCTCCTGTCCGAACAATTGGAAACCACCCTGCAGATGTTGGTTAATCCTCATAAAGACAAGGCGCTGACTATTCATAAACAGTTTATTCCCGGCGCCTATGTGGTGACAGATCGCTCAAAATTGCTGCAGATTTTAATTAATCTGGTTCAAAATGCCAAAGAAGCGGTTTACAGCAATCCAGACGATCGGGAAAAAAGGGTCGATCTAATCATTCAAAAGGACCAGGACAATTACGTGATCCGGGTGATTGACAACGGCGATGGTATTTTACCGGAAAACATCAACCGCATATTTTCCTTTGGCTTTACCACCAAAAAGGATGGGCATGGGTTTGGTCTGCACAGCAGCGCCATCGCCGCTCAAAACATCGGCGGCTCTCTGGCTGCCCGCAGTGACGGTCCCGGCAAAGGCGCCGAGTTCATCTTGACACTGCCGATTAAGCAGGCACAGGATGGAGCGATATTCAATGAATAACATCGCCTTACGCCTGATGATCATCGATGACAATCCTGCCATCCATCAGGATTTTATCAAGGTATTAACGGATAACACCCGTACGCGATCATTCACTGAACTGGATCAGGAACTTTTTGGCGACGAAAAGAACAATCAACAGGACAAAGATGCCTTACTGCCTCAGTTTATTATCGACACCTCCGAACAGGGGCAGGAAGGCGTTGAAAAAATCAAAAAGGCACTGGCTGAAGGCAAACAGTATGCACTGGCTTTTGTGGATATCCGCATGCCCCCCGGTTGGGATGGTCTCGAAACAATAAAACAAATCTGGAAAGTAGATAAAGACATCCAGGTGGTGATTTGTACAGCTTATTCCGATTATACCTGGGATGAGACGGTTCAGAAGCTCGGCATCAGCGATAATCTTCTGGTGCTTAAAAAACCATTCGATAAAGTGGCTGTTCGTCAATTGGCCTGTGCCTTGACTCGCAAATGGCTTCTGGCCAAAGAATCCCGAGTGCATACAGAACAATTGCATCAATTGGTTTCCGAACGTACCCAATCCCTGCAGCACTCGCTCTCCCTGTTAAGAGCAACCATCGAATCCTCCACTGATGGCATCATGGTGGTCGACCTCCACGGTAAAATCATTGATTACAACAGTCAGTTCTTAAAAATCTGGAATATACCGAAAAACCTGGTTGAATTAAAAGAAGAAAACAAGGTCACCGATCACATTGCCAGGATGCTCTACAATCCGAGTGAATACCTGACTCTGCATAAGCACCTTGTTGAGCATAGGGAAGGGACTGGTCTTAAAATTATCAAAGTGAAGGAAAACCGGATTATAGAATGCTATTCGCAGCCCCACTGTGTTAATACCGAAACCGTGGGACGCGTCTGGAGTTTCCGTGACATCACCGACAGGGCCTTACTGGAACAGAAGCTGGAACACCAGGCAATGCATGATTCATTGACGGGTCTTCCTAACCGTATCCTGCTTGATGATCGTATTCGACAGGCCATCGCCAATGGCGGGCGTTACAACAAGTTTTTTGCCATTCTGTTTATTGATCTCGATCGCTTCAAACTGGTTAATGACAGTCTTGGCCATGAGTTTGGTGATAAATTATTAAAGTCCATTGCCAAACGCCTGTCTTCCCTTATCCGCTCTGAAGACACGTTAGCGCGGCTGGGGGGCGATGAGTTTGTTCTCGTGATACCGGGTTTAAAAAACCCGGAAGACAGTGCCTCCATTGCTCAGAAAATCCTGACCTCCTTTAATCGGTCATTTCATATTGCCAATCGTGAAATCAATATCGTCGCCAGCATGGGCATTAGCGTATACCCCACGAATGGCAAAACAGCAACCACGCTGTTAAAAAATGCAGACATTGCCATGTATGAAGCCAAGGAAAAAGGCGGTTCGCAATTTAAGTTTTACACCAGCAAATTGAATCAGCAATTATCAAAGCAGGTGCAACTGGAAACAGATCTCCGCAATGCCCTGGTGAGAAAAGAATTTTTTCTGCTTTATCAGCCGCAGTTTAATCTTAAAGATCGAAAGTTACAGGCCGTTGAAGCCCTGCTGCGTTGGCAGCACCCTAAACGCGGATTAGTGCTGCCCATAGACTTCATTCCTTTTGCAGAGGAGTCCGGGTTAATTGTACCCATAGGCGAATGGGTGATCGAGGAAGTCTGCCGCCAGATTAATGCCTGGAAGGAGAGCGGGTTACCGAATATCCGGGTGGCTGTCAATGTAGGAACCCAACAATTAAGGCAAAGCAATTTCGCATCAACAGTTAACAGACTGCTCAAACAATACCATATTGGTCCGCAGTACATCGAAATCGAAATCACTGAAAACGTGATCATTGCCCACACAGAAATTCACCGCATGATTCAGCAGCTTAAAAAGCTGGGCGTTAAAATAGTTCTGGATGACTTTGGTACAGGCAATTCCAGCCTGAATTACTTAAAACGAATTCCATTCGACCGTTTGAAAATCGACCAATCGTTTGTCCAGAATATCAATAAATCCCGTAGCGATGAGGTCATTATTGAAGCCATCATTGCCATGGCTCGCAGCTTGAACTTTAAGGTACTGGCAGAGGGGGTGGAAACGCAGAATCAAATGGAATTTTTAGCCGGTCAGCATTGCGATGAGGTCCAGGGGTACCTGTTGAGCCGCCCAGTCTCTGCTGACACTGTCAACCAGATTTTAAGCGATGAAATAGCCCAGAATAAAAAAATCAAAAAGAAAAAAAAGAGCTAAACGGTCGTATGAGGCATAATGGCTTGCAATTGGAGGATAAACTTTGTAGGGTGTTTCTTTTGTCTTAAGAGTACGCCATGAAATTAACTGCCAAACTGCTACTCCCCTTGCTTAGCCTGCATTTCGCTTCTGCCCAGGCTGTGTGTGTGACCAATGAAACCGATTTTAAACTGTATTATGAGATCCAAAACCAGAATACCGGCTGCCCCGTACCCAAAGAGCGCTTCCACAGCGGGTATTTAAATGCGCACGAAAAACGTTGTCACGCCCATTCCAAATCCGAAGGGGATGATTGGAAAATCTACCGCAAGGATGTCATTACTGTCTATAAAATTGACCCGAATGGACATCAACTGGCCTGTAATAAACGGGTAGAAGGGATTCTTAATTTCCTCGAGGTGAGTTATCTGGCTAATCAGTGGTGGTGCCTCGATCGAAGCGACTACGAAGATTAAGGATGGCCTCTGAGCATTCCAGGTGTTCTTCTAGCCCACTCCGAAGGGAACTGCCTGTTTCAGGAGAAGAGACATGAAAACCTTAGTCATCACTGGAGTCAGTCGCGGCATTGGCTTGGCTGTAGCCCGTTATTTTCTTGAAAAAGGCTGGAAGGTCATTGGCAGTTCAACCCGGGGTGTTTCTCCGCTGACGCATCCCTTATTAACCCTCTTGCCTCTTGATTTGGCGAATTCTGCAGGCATCCAGACATTTGCCCGGGCATTACCTGATTTTGATTTATTAATAAACAATGCCGCGGTGTTATTGGATTGGAATCAGGAGGCCGCCATTGACCTTGCCCTGCTTAAAACCACGTTTGCCATCAATGTGTTTGGTACGATTGAATTAACCGAGGCCTGCCTCAATAAGCTCGCGCCGCAGGGGAAAATTATCAATGTATCCTCCAGTTGGGGGTCGTTTGCGGCCAATGATTCACCTTATCAACCGCAGTACAAAATGTCCAAGGCCTGTCTTAACCTGTACACTAAACTGTTAGCAGAGCGTTTTCCTTCGCGCGTTGTCGCCAGTTTTGACCCCGGCTGGGTTAAAACTGACATGGGCACTGAGGCGGCGCCGACCCTGCCGTCTGACGTGGCTGAGGAACTTTACAGGTTGGCGGTCACTCTTAAGGAAAGCGGCTATTTCTGGCATCGAGGCCACAAAATTCCCTGGTAACCGGATTAACTGGCACTGGCGATGTACCGCAGCACCAGCCCCGTCTCGCGTTCCCCCCGCTTCATTAAACCCTGATAGAATTTGATGATAATTTCAGCGCCTTTGGTTTTATCAAGTGAGGCCGATTGTGGGTTCTGAAAGGTCAGCTCCACGGTGTGACCACCGTATTCCGCAGCCAGGGTGTCAAACAATTCGCCAAGGAGCGTCTGGGCTTCAAGAATCTCATGCCTTGAGAGGGCGGGGGCAGGGTGGTTAATTGCACTGACAATAATGTCTTCCTTGGCTTTTAGCAATGGGTTGATGTAGCTTTGTGAGGCGCTGACCAAGTCTTTCATTTCCGGCTCATTGGCAAATCGTTCCGGAAACTCGGACATCAGTACCAGTTTGGGGTTGAGTTTGAACAGGTGCTGATAAAAAACGAGCGTGCCTTTAATCTGGTTATAAAGCGCTTTATTTGAGGAATAAACCGCGTATTTCATCACTTCTGCATTCACGAAGTCGCTGGTTTTATAGAGAATCTGTTGCCCATGATTGCTGAGAATGTCTTTTTTGACCTCCGCTACATAGCGATTGAATTCGTCCGGTGATTTTTTTGCCAGCAAAGCAAACAGGGGGCTTGCCTTTTTAATTTCATTTTCAAAATTGGCAGCCTGATAATAAGGGATAGCATAAGTGCGGGTTAGAAGCAGGGCAAGCATAACAGCCAGAACAGCCAACAGCGAGGTCGTCTTTCTCTCAAGGTTGGCATAATAGCAAAGTCCGGTGACAAGGGCTGCGGCGAACACGCCTGCGAGAATGTAAATAAGAATAGTCATCATGGGCTCTTGTTTTTATTCTTGTTTAAAGAATAGTACATGGTATTCAAATCGTACGGCTTTCTGTCGAGTTCATGAGAATTTTTTAACGGTTCCTCTTTGGATGCGCAATGGGGTTGAGGATTATCCACAAATTCTGTGGATAACTCTGTGTATACGCTGTCAGATGCTTTATAGTCTATAGTGATAAGCCAGAAGGGACTAAAAGGAAGAGAAGGTATGGGTATGGAACAAAAGATTGCGCAATTTTTCACCTCAGACGCCTATGCAGTGGTTGGCGCGTCCAATGATCGCAATAAATTTGGCAATAAAGTGCTGCGTTGTTATTTACAACACCATAAAAACGTTTACCCTGTGCATCCATCGGAAATGATTGTCGAAGGTGTGGCTGCTGTAAACGCCGTAAGCCATTTGCCCGATACAGTGAAAAGCATTTCCATTGTCACGCCTCCGCCGGTAACCGAGAAAATCATTGCCGAGGCCATCGCGCGGGGAATTGAGAACCTATGGATACAACCCGGTGCGGAGAGCAGGAAGGCAATGGATGAGGCGTTGCAGCATGGCTTAAATGTAATCGGCGGGGGGCCTTGTATTTTGGTGGCGCTTGGCTGCGCTGTTGAGTGATCGCTTATCAATTGAAAAGACAGGTTGAACTATGAATTTAAATCAGGACACACCGTCTGAAAGACTGTTTTCTTATGGTACGTTGCGTTATGAGTCAGTTCAACTGGCCACTTTTGGGCGGACCCTTTCAGGGAAAGCCGATGAGCTGTGTGGTTATTCATTATCCATGGTGACAATTCATGATCCCGACGTGGTTGCAACCAGCGGAGATACCCTGCACCCGATTCTGCATTATACCGGCAAACAGTCCGATTGCGTGGAAGGGATGGTTTTTTATGTCAGTCTTGAGGAGTTAAAACGGGCTGATGAATACGAAGTAGCCGACTACCGGCGCGTCCAGGTTCAGTTGGAGTCGGGGGAGGAAGCCTGGGTCTATGTCAGTGTGGAGGCTTTGAACACCTAGCAGCCGTCCGATTCGCCGCTTAAGTTTGATGCGGCTTGATGGTTTTAAAATCGCCGTTTTTCAAGACAATACCCCGATAGAGTCCTTTGCATTCATTGGTGCTCCACATCCCTTTGGTTACCCCTCGCTGTCCCCGTTTAAACAGGTAATAATGAATGCGGTCCTCCCACACTTTGCCGCGGCTCATGCCCCGGGCCCGAAGTTCGCCCTGCATAAAATAAAAATCATTAATGGCGCGGACGTGAAACGTCGCCTGGTCAAGAATAATGCCTCGATTGGTGATGATGGGGTGGGTGAGCGCGCCGTTTACGGTATGAACAAACCGTCCGGGTGTGTGTTCATCGCAATAGGCTTGATTGACGTAGCGTTGCGCAGGTACCGCCTGATAGTAGGTGCCTTGCCAGGTCGTTGTGTCGCCTGGGGCGGCAAAAACAGGGCATAGATTAACCAAAACCAGACAACCAACCAGCCATTTCCCATTCATTCTTATTCAATTCCGTACTGCCATTTTGCGGGGCTGCATTGTAATCCATTTTTTTTAAAAAGTATAAAATCAGCGTAGAGGTTAATAATTCTGGCTTTTTAATGTTCTGTTAAGTTAGATTTGATATAAATGATCAGTTCAAATTCACTGTAAACGCATGAGTTCACCCACTCTTATTATAAAAAACACCCTGGCTCACGATAAAAAACGACAGGCGGCTCTCCATGCCGCGATCGATATTTCAGCCACGATGTACAACTGTTTTTTTCATGCTTATGCCCTGCATCTGATGGCTAATGGTCAGCCTTTCCCTGATGATTTGTTTACAGTTCATGAGTTGGACAACAGTGAAGTTAAAGCGTTAAAGTCCATCGTCAACAGTGAGCGCGACCTGTCCCTTTTCGAAGACTATGACAAGGTAACCACTGGCGACAGGCAGAATCATCTGGCCGAAAAAGTGCTTGTACTGGGAGTATTATTTCGCAGCTGGTTTATCCATCGCGTCAGAAATAACCCGAAAATGAGAGACGTGCTGTTTGATGACAGGGATACTGTGGGCATTCCTTTTTACTATTTAGTCGAAAGTTTTGATGCCGGTGAAGACTGGTTGAGGGAACAGATCAACACATCAACCAATCATTATGAAGCCAACAAGATTTATTTTGATACACTGCACTTAAATCGGATCACGCGCAGTTCGGCCCTGTCTTTTTGGGAAGAAAAAGGGTATGACAATTACCTTCGATACCTCAATCAATCCTGGGTGAAGGTTTTTGTACATGAAGTTGAATTCATGCTGCGCTTTAATGACGTCTCCTACACGATTTACAATAAAATGGACGCCTGCGTGTCTTCAGAAAAAAAGACCGGAGGCTTCCATCTGGAGTTGGCGATTCATGCGGACTATGACCATTTTTATTTGATACCGAATGAGAACACAGCGGCTTTTCTTGAACAATACAATACCCAACACCAGCGAAGCCTCATAGAGCGCAGTGCCGTATTGAGTCTCGAGGGTCATGACAAAGTGGCATTGACAAAAAAATCACCTTTCTTATTGCTGGCAGTCATGCTGCCAACGTCAGAGCTGACTGGAAAGACTCCGCTGGCAATCATGATTGAGCGGTTGCAGGAATTACAATCAGAAATAGCCTTGCGGCGACACGACAAATCCAGCCCTTTAAGTATTTTTTCGGATGCGAAAAACCCGCCGGACCTTAAGGATTTAATCCCCAAAACAGCCCCTTCCGCCTCATCAACGGCAGTTCATCCTTTGAAATCCCTGTCTGATCTACTCTCCATGGAAACGATGGAACCCCTGGTTTCTGCCCACGTCTTAAAGCCGCCGCCAGTGGAAAGCGTCAAGCCAGCATCATCTGAGGTAAAATGGAAGTGCCAACGGTTGACGGAGAAGGAAACAAATTATGCCTATGCGCTGTATGGCCTCGAGCAGAAGGTACGGGAATTTAAAGAATTAAGCGAGGATGGAAAAGTACTGAGGTACAAGGAAGCCTTTGATGAAATCGATGCCTTGCATCAAAACTTAAAAAGCTTCTGGGACGATTACAGTAAGTCCGATAAAAAGGAGAAGGCTTATGAACTTTTCGCACAGAAGTCACTCGCGGAGATTGCCAAAAACAGGCAGCGAATTGAACGCCATCGCGGTTGCGGACAAATTGTAACCAATCTGGTGCTGGGTGTAGTGGGTATTGTGATCTTTTATTTTGCCGCCTGTGCCATCAAATGGGCCTTTAATAAGCATTTCTTCTTTAAACCCAATACCGAGACGGCCACTATCATTCAAACCCTGGTGGAGAATTTGGACAAGCTTAAGACAGACGAAGCGAAGGAAGTGATCGAAGAAGAGGTCATTAATCCGGGCTTGGGTAGTGAGTGCCTGCTTCCATTTAAGTAAATCGCCCGTTTGACGATAAATAAAGCAGTTCAGAGCAAAGGGATATAGGCTAAACGCTTCTAGCAGGATAAAAGGATGCTTGATCCACAACACGAAGAAAAATATACGGCTTCCAAATGGCGATTGTTGTTTGTCTATCATTTTTACCGCCTCGGCTGTGTGCTGCTCTTTTTTGGCATATTGATCTACGATGCCCTGGGTTTTCACGATTACAATTGGCCATTTATTGCACTAAATACCATGTATCTGGTGATGGCGCTGCTCTTTCTGTATTTGCAGTACCTTCATCGACCTGGCTTTAAGACGCAGGTTATTATCTCGGGAACAATGGATATCATTGCACAGGCTTTACTCATCAGTCTGCTTGGCAATACCCGTTCCTGGCTGGGTATCCTGTTGAATGCAACCATTGCTGCGTTAAGTATTCTGGTGCCCGGACGTCTGGCTATTTTTTTTGCATCCATTGCCAGTTGCATGTTGTTGGGTTTCAGTATCCTGCAATACATTCACAGCGACTCGGATAATTTGAGTACCTTCTTTTACAGCGGGGTGCATGGCGCCGGGATCTTCGCCACAGCAATCACCGCCTGGTACCTGGCCAACCGCGTCCGTGCCAGCGAAACACTGGCTGTGCATCGCAGCCACGAATTGGCCAGTATGCAGCGCATCAATGAATACATTGTCGAGCGGCTGCATTCCGGCGTTATTTATGTTGATGCCAATCAGACAATCAAATTAATTAATGGGGCAGCACGTCAATTTTTCAATTGCCTGCAAACCCGGGATTTAGCGACCATTGACCAGTTGTCGCCAAGTTTGGCTAAAAAATACCAGGACTACCTGAAAAAGATCATGGATAATTTCCGTCCCGCCAAAACCATTATTAACGATCCTTACTTGAGGGTTCATTTTTTTCCGACACAGGTCGGGACGAAGGTCGCGGTTTTAATCCTTTTAGACGACATGAGTGCAGTCTCACAACAGGCACAGCAATTGAAACTGGCGTCTTTGGGTCGTTTTTCCGCCAGCATTGCCCACGAATTGCGTAACCCTCTGGGGGCCATCTCGCATGCCGTGCAACTGATGGGGGAGAATGACACGCTTACTGAAGATGATTTACGGCTTAAAGAATTGATTATCAATAATTGCCATCGTATGAATCGGGTGATTAAAAATGTCATGCAGCTCTCACGAAGGGAGCAATCACAACAGCAAGTCATTGATTTAGCCTCCTTTCTTAATCAGTTCAAACAGGACTTCTGCAGTCATTCCGCCTGTTCAATTCAAATCGAGCTGCCAGAAGTACCCCTGTTGCCTTTTCATTTTGATAAAAGCCAACTTGAGCAAATTTTGGTTATACTTTGTGATAATGCCATTCAACACGGGAAAGATAAGACAGGTCAGGTCGAAATTACCATCAAAGCCAGGCAAACGGAGCAAAATACGCAGTTAATGGTCTGCGATACCGGTCCGGGCGTGAAAGAATCGGTCATGGATGCCATTTTTGACCCATTTTTCAGTACGGTCAGAACCGGTTACGGCATGGGCCTTTACATTGCCCGTGACCTGTGCGAAATCAATCAGGCCAGCTTAAATGTTATGAATAGGGAAAAAGGGTGTTGTTTTACCATCACCTTAAATCAGGCAAGTGAGATGCTATTATGAGTAAGACCAAGATCCTTGTGGTGGATGATGAGCCGGATATCTGTGAACTGTTGTCGTTAACCTTAAAGCGCATGGGTTTAAACTGCGATACGGCCAATACCTATCAGCAAGGCATCCATTTTATCAATTCAGAGGATTATTCCCTGGTATTAACGGACATGCATCTTCCTGACGGTGACGGCATTGAACTGGTAAAATACATTCAAAAAAGCCGCCCGCAGATTCCTGTGGCCGTCATCACGGCGTATGGAAACGTGGACGGTGCCGTGAATACGCTTAAGGCCGGGGCGTTTGATTACGTCTCCAAGCCCATTGATCTTCCCATGCTTAAGGACTTGGTAAAAACGGCATTGTCCATGCAGCAGAAACCCATGGTGTCACGCGATGATGTGCTGCTCGGCAATAGTCCCATCATGCAGGAATTGCGGCAAAACATCGGCAAACTTGCTCGCAGTCAGGCGCCTGTTTTTATTCTTGGGGAATCCGGGGTTGGTAAGGAGTTGGTGGCGCAGTTGATTCATAACCAGGGGCCGCGTGCTGAAAAGCCTTTTATTCCGGTAAACTGCGGCGCTATTCCCTCTGAACTTATGGAATCGGAATTTTTCGGCCATAAAAAAGGCAGTTTCACCGGCGCCATCGGTGACAAATCCGGTCTTTTTGTGGCAGCCAATGGCGGCACTCTTTTTTTGGATGAGATTGCCGAGCTGCCCTTGGCCATGCAGGTGAAGCTGTTGCGGGCGATTCAGGAAAAAGCCATAAAACCCATAGGCGAACACAATGAAATCCCTGTTGATGTGCGGATTTTGAGCGCCAGCCATAAAAACCTGCAGAATGAAATTGCCTGCGGCCGTTTCAGGCAGGATTTGTATTATCGGGTGAATGTGATTGAGTTACGGGTGCCGACTCTCCAGGAAAGGTTATCGGATATCCCGCTGCTGGCCAACCACATATTGCAGCATTTGGCCGCTGAACAGCATCGGCCAATGGAACCTTTGTCCAAGGCCTGTATCCAGGCCCTGCAGAATTACCATTTTCCCGGCAACGTGCGTGAGCTTGAAAATATTCTGGAAAGGGCGATGGCGATGTGTGAGGGAAATACCATCAGTGTGGACGACCTGCATCTACCGGCAGCCCCCCCTGTGGCGGTGTCTGTTGAAGAAAACGCCGTAGCGTTGCCGTCTGCCCCGCTGCCGAAAAACCTTGACGGCTCCCTGTATGAACATGAGAAAGAGCTGATTCTAAGCGCCCTTGAAAAAACAAAATGGAACCGCACGGCGGCGGCCAAGTTGTTAGGTGTGAGTTTTAGAACATTAAGGTACCGCCTGAAAAAACTGGGTCTTGATTAAACCGGTATCGTTTCTGAGCCCAATGCCGTTTTGGCCGTTATGGATTTTTTATAAACCAGGCTGATCGCCTGCCCATCCCAGACATAACTGTAGTGGCTTCCCTGTTTACAGCTGATCAGGGTTTTGGGTCGAAACAAGGCAAAATTTTTCCCTTCACCCCGTACGGAATGATAAACAAGGCCATCCTCGCCGAGCTTCTTAACCGCTGCGCCAAGACCCTGGCCGTATTGATAATCCGTGCGATGATAAACCGGGTGCGATTCCGGATTAAGCGGCAGAAGGTCGTAGAGGGTCGCGTTAAACTGAGCCACGAGGCTTCGCATGTCTATTTCTTGAGCCGGTTCATGGGTGTACTGTAAAAAACGCTGACGATGATAGACCGTTTCCGCGATCGCCGTTTCCAATCGTTCCGCCGCATAGAAAATGCCATAATCGCCATTGGAAAAACGGCTGCCGTCGGGGTTGGTGTGGGTAAAGGCAGCCATGATAAAACCGCTTCCCGTGGTGCCAAAAACCCTTTCTTTTGCAGGCAGCAGGCCCAGATTACCGACTTCATCCTGAATACGGGGATTCGTCAGGGACTGCACTTTATACAGAGCCTCGAATTCCTCTGCATCCGCCACATCCTCAAACAGTGAAATCGGAGGAAATTTGGAAGGAATTAATCGATAGCATCGCTGGGACGCAAACCTTGTCTTTTTCAGTGTGTCGATGAGGGACATCATGCTTTACCGCCTCGCTCGGCATTTAAACGGCTGGCAATGGACCATAAGTCGACCACACGGCCCTGCATCATGATGGCCATGGCGGATTGACCATTGAAAAAAGGAGCATGGTTTGGCTTTCGAACCCAGCCATACACCGATTCGGGATGAGAAAAGAGGATGCGCAATGCGGCATGAATATTCAAAAGGTAGGATAAACGTTCGGCCAAATCACGGCTTATCAGGGCCTTGTCCGGATCGCTTTTGTATTTAAACAGGGTTGAGCGTTTTAAACCCAGAAGCGTCTGCATTTCTTCGGTGCTGCAGTGCCATCTTTCAAGGATGGCCACGACTGCTTTAAAGGCGGCTTGCAAATCATTCATCGTTAATGGGGTATTTGCCGTAAATGGTATCATTGTTGCTGTCCCTGTTGGCTGTTCCTTAGTCTAAATATAGATTATTTTTTTCATTTAGTCTATATATGGACTTACTGTTCCACCATAAACCGGATGTCGTCTTTCAAGGCAGTAATGCGGGCCTCGAGGTAATGATCGTTTCCTGCCAGCTTTTTAGCCACGTTCAGCTGCCGCAGGGCATCCCGTGACCGTCCCTGCAGCAGATTACACTGGGCCTGGGTAAAATAGGCATAGCCTTTCTGCCTGGAGGCAGCCTGCGCCTGGGCTAAGGTTTCGCACAGGGGGAGGTCGCGTTTGAATTGACGAAATCCCTTTAACAGGATGGCGGTAGCCTGTTCGGGCTGTCCAGCGGCAAGAAGGCCCTCGGCATAAGCCATCAGCGCGGCGTAATTCTCGGGGTAATTGGATTGCAGCTCCTTAAGTCGTTTTAACGCCGTATTAAACTGCCGATTGCCTGCCTCGGCTTCGGCCATGGCCACCTGATAAAAAAGATTGTCTTTGTTTTCTGTGGTCAAACGGGTTAATTGAAGTTCGGCATTGCCAAATTGATTGGCCTTCATCAAGGCCAGGCTCTGCCCATACTGACAGGCCGCTGCAGTATTATGCCGCCGACATTCATTCTGATAATAATCCAGCATCTGTTTGCTGTTTTCCGCCAGGCTGTTGCGGATGAGTTCTTTAAACAAATGATAATCAAGGCTGTCGGGGTAATTTTTATGGTTCACGTTGCCGCTGCGATTCTCTGCTTCGGCGATACGATCGTCATCCAGCGGGTGGGTGCGTAAAATGGCAGGAATGTTGTCCGTGTAATAATAGCGGGTGGCTTCCTGCATTTTTTTAAAAAAACCGGCCATGCCGCGGGGATCAAAACCCGCTTTCATGAGCATGGCAATGCCGATACGATCCGCTTCTTTCTCATTAGCACGGGTAAAATTGATATTGTCCTGGGCAAACCCGGTAATCGACGCCATCATGGCGCCGCCGGCAAGCGTTGGGTTGATGGCGCCTAATGCCACGGCGGCGAGCATGGAGGCCAGCATGGGGACACGCATCTGCTTTTGATGTTGAATCATACGATAAAGGTGGTGCAGCCGGACGTGGGCAATTTCATGCGCCATCACCGCGGCCAGTTCATTTTCATTTTGGGTGGCAAGAATCAATTGGGTATTGATGCCTATATAACCGCCGGGACCTGCGAAGGCGTTAATTTCATTGGATTTAACAATAAAAAAATAGGGCAGCGGCATGCGGGCAAACTGAGATAAGCGTTTGCCTAAATGATTAATGTATTGGGTTGCGAGCGGGGTGCGGACCACGAGATCCGATTGATTAATCAATTGCCTGAATTCCTTTTCAAGCTCCTCAAGCTCACTGGTCGAATAGGGGCTGAATGCCTGCGCTGTGTGGTTGCCAAGGCCCATGGACATGATAATAACCAGCGTGAGCGCATGACGGATGAATCTCCCTGTAACCCTTTGAAAACGGCGTGTCATTCCTCATCCTCTCGTTGATATCCGGGAAAAACCATGGATTATAATAAAACAGTCCGTCAACCATGGCAAAAATTTAACATAAATCCCTGACAAACCGAGGGATTCCCCCGTGTTTTCATGATCAATACTACTCAGAAATTGAATAATTTGTTATCATGTTTGGATTTTTAGAGTCATCGGTTTAACTATGCACAATTCCTTTATGCTTAAAGCGCTTGATCAGGCAAGGTTAGGCAAGGGTTTTTGTGCACCCAATCCCAGTGTCGGCGCCGTGGCGGTGCGCGAGCAGGCGATTATTGCTGCCGGGTATCACGCCGGGGCAGGCAAACCGCATGCCGAGCAGGAGGTGCTCAAGCAATTGTCGGGCAATCTGGGGGAGGTGACTTTGTATGTCACCCTCGAGCCCTGCAACCATTGGGGAAAAACGCCGCCTTGTGTCGAAGCCATTATTCAGGCAGGCGTCGGGCGGGTTATTTACGGCTTTGCCGACCCCAACCCCCTGGTGGCTGCCAATAATACCCCTGCCTTGTTACGTCAGCACGGCATTGAGGTCATGGTGTGTCCTTTGCCTGAAATTGATGCGTTTTACCAAAGTTACTCTTATTGGACACTCACGAAAAAGCCCTGGGTTACCGCGAAAATAGCGCAAAGCCTCGATGGCAAAATAGGGGGGCCAAACGGTGAAAGGGTGCTGCTTTCCAATGAGGCCTGTGCTGAGTTCACTCACACACAGCGCCTTCACAGTGACATTCTATTAACCACGGCGAAGACTATCCGCAGCGACAATCCCCGTCTGGATGTGCGCTTGCCCGGGTATACCTGCCCAAAGCCCATTGCAATCATTGATCGTAACCTTGGCTTAACGGCCGATGCGGCTGTTTTTACGACCGCTGAGTATTGCCATGTTTTTCACGACGAAACGGTCGACGTCAAAAAACCCCTTCCTCGCTGCACCTACCATGCCATCAGCAGCCGCGAAGCCGGGCTGGATTTAAGTGCCGTGATTGCCCGGCTCGGGGCTTTAGGCTATCACGATGTCTGGGTTGAAGCCGGCGGGCGGTTGTTTTCCGCCCTGCATGAGCAACACCTGGTAAATACCACGTTTGTTTACCTCGTGCCTGAAGTATTAGGTGAATCCGCAGGCAGTGGTTATCATGGCGGTCAGATTTTAAAGGGCAGACGTTCCGTCTCGTGGCAGGCGAAGGAAGACAATATGATATTGCGTCTGGATTGGTTGGAGAAGTGATGTTTACCGGACTCATAGAAGAAAAAGCGCAGGTAATAAGTAACGAACCGGCTTCGGGAGGCAGGCAGCTCTGCCTGCATTCACCGTTTAAGGCGCTGCAAAGCGGTGAGAGCATTGCCGTGAACGGCGTATGCCTGACTTATAAGTCTGAGGACGCTTCGGGGCTGATTTTTGATGTTTCACCCGAAACGCTGGCTAAAACAACCTTAAGCGAACTGAAAGCAGGGGATTTAGTCAATCTCGAACGCGCCATGCTGGCGCATACCCGCTTTGGCGGCCACTATGTCAGCGGCCACGTCGACACGACAGCCTGTCTGGCCGGAATGAAAAGCGTGGGTGACTATTACGAAATTGAAGTGAATGATTTTGGTGCGGATGCCCGGCTGTACCTGCTTCCCAAGGGCAGTATTACTCTGGATGGCGTGAGCTTGACCATTAACGCGGTAACCCCGGACGCAATTCACCTGATGCTGGTGCCGCATACGCTCAAGGTGACGACCCTGGGAGACCTGAAACCCGGTCATCGGTTTAACGTGGAATTTGATTATTTGACTCGAATTGTTGCTCATCAACTCAGCATTTCGGGCCAGTTAAAGAATGAGGTTTATTCATGACGAGTCCTTTTGCCAGTATTGAGCACGCAATCGAAACGTTAAAGGCAGGGCGCATGATCATGCTCCTTGATGATGAAAATCGTGAAAATGAGGGGGATCTGGTGATTGCAGCGCAACATGCCACACCAGAAGCCATCAATTTCATGTCACGCTTTGGACGCGGTTTAATCTGCCTGCCCATGGCGGGTGAACTGATTGATAAATTGCAGTTGCCCATGATGGCTGCCCATAACCGCTCGCCGTATGGCACGGCGTTTACCGTTTCAATTGAGGCTGCCCGCGGGGTTTCAACGGGCATTTCCGCCAGTGATCGTGCCCACACGATCAAGGTGGCTATTGATGCGGCCAGCAGCCCGGCTGATATTATTTGCCCGGGTCATGTTTTTCCGCTGCGCGCGAAAGACGGCGGTGTATTAAAGCGACAGGGCCAGACTGAGGGCAGTGTCGATCTGGCAAGGCTTGCCGGACTGACTCCGGCCGCGGTGATTTGTGAAATCATCAACGATGACGGCACCATGAGCCGCCGTGATGAACTCGCCTTTTTTTCACAGCAGCACGACATTCCCATGGTCACTATCCGTGATCTGATCGATTACCGCATACGCCATGAAACCCTGGTGGATGCCGCTGCAGAAACCACCATTCCCCTGCAGGATCACGGGCCTTTTTCCATGACCGTTTTCAGTAACGAACTGGATGATGCTGAACATTTTGCCCTGGTAAAAAAGCCGGCAGTTGCCAATCAGGTTCCTTTGGTGCGCATTCATTCCGAGTGCATTACCGGGGATGTGTTTGGTTCCTGCAAATGCGATTGCGGCGCGCAATTACAGCGTTCCTTAAGTCTGATTGCCAAAGAGGGCGGTGTGCTGATTTATTTGCGTCAGGAAGGGCGCGGTATTGGTTTGGCCAATAAATTAAAAGCCTATGCCCTGCAGGAACAAGGTCTGGATACCGTGGATGCCAACTTAAAACTGGGATTTCCGGCCGATAACCGCGACTATGCCATCGGTTTTCAGATTCTTAAGTACCTGGGCATTGATGTTCTGCGCTTAATCACCAATAATCCGCAAAAACTTGACGGCATCAGGAAGTTTGGCTTAACCATCAGCGAACGTGTGCCTTTAGCCATTGAGCCTTCAAATGAAAATCGTAACTATTTAAAGACCAAGCAAACCAGGCTGGGTCACTTAATGACTGTGGACTAGGATGACTGAATGAAACTGATTGATGAAACGACGGCTGAACGAAGCCCTTCTTTTCCAGTGGCTTTAGTGGTAAGCCAGTTTAATCGCGATGTAACCGCTGAATTAAAGAAAGGCACGATTGAGCGCTTATTGCAGGCAGGATTTCATGCCAGTGATTTACTGATTGTGGAGGTGCCAGGCGCTGTTGAAATTCCGCTTGCTGCCAAACGCCTCGCGGCAAAAGGGCAGGTGCAAGCCATTATTGCTCTGGGCGCTGTCATTCGCGGCGAAACCACGCATTATGACTATGTCTGCGAACAGGTCAGCAATGGGTGTCAGCGGGTAGCGCTGGATTATAATCTGCCGGTTGTTTTTGGGGTATTAACCACTGAAAATGAGGCGCAGGCCTGGGATCGCCTGGGCGGTCGGCACGGCCATAAGGGATGGGATGCGGCTGATTGCGCGATAGCCATGCATACTATCCTTAAACAACTTTAAACGCGCGACTTTAAGCGGGCTGATTAGGATTTATAGCGGCTTTTAATAAAAAAGTGTGTTATTTATGCTCTTCTTTTGCTAAAATTAAATCCCGTTTATATGCAAACTTAATTACTTCGCCATCCAGGCGGACAGCATTCCAAACGGGGTCACTTATGACAAATTATATCTTCATCACTGGCGGCGTAGTTTCTTCTTTAGGTAAAGGCATCGCAGCCGCTTCATTAGCCGCAATCCTTGAAGCACGCGGTTTAAGCGTCACCCTTATTAAACTTGATCCCTACATTAACGTTGATCCTGGCACCATGAGTCCTTTCCAGCATGGGGAAGTGTTTGTGACGCATGACGGCGCAGAGACGGATCTTGATCTTGGTCATTATGAACGCTTTGTTCGAACAACCATGACGAAAAGGAATAACTTCACCACTGGAAAAATTTACGAGACGGTGATTAAAAAAGAACGGCGCGGGGATTACCTCGGGGGAACTGTTCAGGTGATTCCGCACATTACCAACGAAATCAAGCATTCAATTAAGATGGGCGCGGAAGGTTTTGACATCGCCATGATTGAAATTGGCGGTACGGTCGGGGACATCGAATCCCTGCCTTTCCTTGAGGCGATTCGTCAGATGCGCATGGAGTTGGGAAGCCAGCATGCCCTGTTTATTCATCTGACCTTAGTTCCCTATATCCCCACCTCGGGAGAAACCAAGACAAAGCCTACCCAGCATTCCGTCAAGGAACTCCGCTCCATCGGGATACAGCCTGACATCCTTATCTGCCGTTCTGAAAAGGCATTGTCCATGAGCGATCGGGAAAAAATTGCCTTGTTCACCAACGTCGAAAAGGAAGGGGTCATCTCCCTTGAGGACGCCAAAACCATTTACCAGATTCCGATGATTCTGCATGAGCAGGGGCTGGATGAAATCGTGGTTAAGAAATTGAATCTTGAGTTAAAGCCTGCTGATTTAAGCGAGTGGAAATCGGTGGTTGAAAAGCAGGCCATGCAGAACAAGACGATTAAAGTCGCCATGGTGGGTAAATACACGGAATTGAATGACGCTTACAAATCCATTAACGAAGCCCTGTTGCACGCCGGTATTCATACCCAGACTAAAGTAGAAATTGTTTACATCGATGCCGAACAGATTGAAAAGCAGGGCATTGATCAGTTAAGCGGGGTGGATGCCATTTTAGTGCCAGGCGGTTTTGGTCCCCGAGGCATCGAAGGCAAAATTCGCGCCATTCAGTATGCGCGTGAGCAAGGTGTGCCTTTCCTGGGCATTTGCCTTGGCATGCAAACGGCTGTTATTGAGTTCGCCCGCCACGTCGCGGGACTGACCGGTGCCAATTCCACTGAATTTGACAGCAAGACGCCTCATCCTGTCATTGGTTTAATCAGCGAATGGGCGGAAGCCGATGGCCGTATCAATGTCCGGGATGAACATACCGACCTCGGCGGCACAATGCGCCTTGGCGCCCAGGCGTGTCTGCTTGACCCTCAATCGCTGGCTTACCGCGTTTATGAAAATAAAGAACAGATTATGGAGCGTCATCGCCACCGTTATGAAGTGAATAATCAATACATTGACCAGTTGACTCAGGCTGGATTAGTCATTTCCGGACGTTCAGGAGATAAACTGCTGGTTGAAATGATTGAGCTGCCTAATCATCCCTGGTTTATTGCCTGTCAATTCCATCCCGAGTTTACCTCCACACCGCGTGATGGCCATCCGCTGTTTAAACAATTTGTATTGGCGGGACGCAACTATCACCAAGAAAAGGATAAAGCATGAAGTTATGTGGTTTTAAAGCTGGGCTGGATGCCCCATTGTTTTTAATTGCGGGTCCATGCGTCATCGAAAGCGAGAGCATGGCGCTTGAGACTGCCGGGTATTTAAAGGAACTCTGTCACGAATTGCAATTACCCTTTATTTACAAGTCGTCGTTTGATAAAGCCAACCGTTCGTCAGTGAGCAGCTACCGTGGACCGGGTTTTGAAAAAGGCTTGTCCATTCTGGAGAAAGTAAAACAGCAGATCGGTGTGCCTGTGTTAACCGATGTGCATGAGGATACCCCCTTACTGGAAGTGGCGAGCGTGGTTGATGTGCTGCAGACACCGGCCTTTTTATGCCGCCAGACCAATTTTATCCAAAAAGTGGCCGCGATGAACAAGCCGGTCAATATAAAAAAGGGACAGTTCCTTTCGCCCTGGGAGATGAAACACGTGGTGGCTAAAGCCAAGGCCACGGGCAATGAGCAAATCATGGTGTGTGAACGGGGGGTGAGCTTTGGTTATAACAACCTGGTTTCTGACATGCGTTCTCTCCAGATCATGCGCGAAACCCAGTGCCCGGTGATTTTTGATGCGACCCACTCCGTGCAGTTGCCTGGCGGCAACAATGGCATGTCGGGCGGCCAGCGT
Organism: Legionella rubrilucens; assembly: GCF_001468125.1. GTDB lineage: Bacteria > Pseudomonadota > Gammaproteobacteria > Legionellales > Legionellaceae > Legionella_C > Legionella_C rubrilucens. The sequence continues at coordinate 95,162 of NZ_LNYT01000003.1, forward strand.
GAGTTTGTGCCTGTTTTAGCCAGAGCCGCAACGGCAGCCGGGATATCAGGTCTTTTCATGGAAACTCACCCTGATCCGGACAAGGCACTGAGCGACGGACCGAACAGTTGGCCGCTGGATAAAATGAAGCCTTTACTGGAAAGTCTGATGGCCCTGGATCGCGTGTTTAAAAGCAGTCCCGAGTTGTTTTAATTACAACAACTCAAGAGGCGAGGGAGTCGTCACATAAACTCCCCCCTCGCCGTGAGAGGTCGCCCACGGCAAAAGCCTGTTTACTCCCTTTATTTCATGTAATCAACCGGCTGGGGAAAGCTGATGAAATTTTTAGTGATTTGCTTTTCCCTTGACTGATTCGGATTAGCCCCGTTACACCATTGACTGGATTTGGGGTGTTTCTGACCGCGTTTATCCATCACAGTACAGCTCGCCTTATCCACTATCTCGGACTTGTTAAATGGGCATTGGGATGGATTGGCCGAATCAGGGCATTTGTCGAATTTGGCGTTAACGACAAAGGTATACACATTGTCGTTGACGTCAGTGAAGCTGACCTTGATGGGGTAACTGGCTACATTACCCACCCTAAAGCCGGCAATCTGACTGTTGCCGGGCATGATGACATTCTGGTTCACTTTAGTGCAGGACAGGTTGGCAGGATCCTGATTAAAAGTACAGACGCCGTATTTTTTTAACAACGGCGTGCTGATTTTATTCACCATCACCTGAGGCACGCCCATGGCAACTGAAAAACCATCAGCATAATTAAACTGATGCCTGTTTTCGAGTCCACCTGGACCTCCCACCGTAAAAATCAGTCCATCGCCCAGCTCGCTCATAAAGCCCACTGCATCATCCACTGAAAACCCATAGGCATCCATGGCGAGGTAATCGGGTGCATGAATCAATTTAACGTAAGGGTTAAAAAGAAACGGGTTGTCTGCGGTTCCCTGGTAATTGTATTGCAGTTCATGGATGTACATGGACTGAATTTCGGCATGCCCCTTGCCATCCACTTTCGCCGTTGAAGCCAGAGGATTGGCAGCCGCACCGCAGCCCTCATTGAAGGGCACCCAACCGTAAATGTGCTTCATGGCTTCCCAGTAGTTAAAGGGGACGGGTTTCGTGACATTTTTATCCAGTTTGCACTGGCCGGCATTGAACATGGCGACATATTGGGTGTGATTTTGCTTGAAAAACCGTTGAACAAGATCAAATTTCTTCTGCAAATCCTCAGGACAGTTCACCTGTTCCTTGACGTATTGGCTTATGTCTTCATCCCATTTGACGCAGGAGCCCCAGAGGTTCTGGATCCGTTGCACGGCCTGACCAAAATGAAGCGATTTTTTCTCGTCCTCGCTGCATTGATCGCCTTGCGATTTATCCTGGCATTTTTTAACAGTTAACACGGGCGGGAAGCCGTCTTTCGGTTTAACCGGAGCATTGTCCGTGGGGGGAAGAGTGCCAAATCGCTGGGCGAATATATTGTATCCGCCCGGCAGCTTTAATTCGTCAAGGTTATAGACTGGCCAGCCATTGCCAATGTCGGTATTTAAAAATTGTTCCAGGTGATTCCTGAAATCCGATAACAACTGTGTCGAGCCGCTGTAACCGATGTAGGGGTTATTTTTAGGGCCAATGGCAATAGGGAGGTACACGTGATCCACATAGGAAATGTTGTATCCAACATTTTCCGGTTTTAAAAGCCGGACACTCTGGCCCGGGGGAATGATGGAATCCCCAAAGGTGAATTCGGAGAGCTGGGCATAAATATTCTCAGGAAATTGCGTGTCGCTTGAATAAATGGTCAGAGTGCATACGGTCCCTTTCCCAGAACAGGAGACGCCTTCTGCCTTGGCACTCAGGAGCTGGTCGCCGGCATTACGCAGGTTTTCTGATTTATCAGCGAGCACAACGCGCCCTCCATTCCACCAGGTAATGTAGTTGCCTTTGGCAATCGGACTGAACAGAGGCAGGGTGACGGTCACCGATGAGCCGGGTGCGATGCCCTGATCCTCATTGACATACAATTTATACACTTTATTGGTGGGGTAAGGCGAGGACGTGCGCAGGCAGCCTTGAATCCATTCATTCACGGCGTTTTTACTGGTGGAGATGACCGGATAAATGACGGTTTCTGAATTATTATAAACCGTGATGGTTTTGGGTTTGACGGTAAATGACTTGTTATCATAATCTTTGCATTCGACCGCATAGGCGCTGGAAAGTAAGGACAGAGTGATACAGCTTGTTGTGGCAATTAATTTAATCATGGAGCTGCTCTGTTATTTATGTGTCAGGTTTAATATAGCACAGAGCGTGTTTTTTAAGAGCAAGCGGCCAGTGTCTTTACAAAAAATTTAGTTTTCTTTGGGAAATAAAGGCGGGCATAAGAAATTGAAATAACAGATAAATTTGGCGGAGAGGCAGGGATTCGAACCCTGGGAAGGTTGCCCTTCAACGGTTTTCAAGACCGCCGCAATCGACCGCTCTGCCACCTCTCCGACAGTGCGAAATAGTATCGTAAGCCCAAGTGCATTGCAAATTATTTTTTATGAAATTGCGAAAGAAAAGAGTGGGCAATTCACTCTTTCCAGAGTTCGCAAATTGTTGCAGGATGGGTATAATGGGCGGCATTTGCAAAGTATTGCCGTCTCATGGCGGCGAGCGTTTTACAGGGTGTTAATAAATGAAACAATTAAAAGCGATAGTCCTGATAAGCCTGATTCTATTTCTGGGTGCCTGTTCCAAATGGGGACGCGATGATGACGACAATGGCCCCTACAAGGGCATGAGCGCCAAGCAGTTGTTTGATCAGTCAAAAGACGCGATTGCCAAAGGGCAGTATCAAACCGCTTCCAAACGTCTCGAAGCCCTGGAATCCATGTATCCTTTCAGTGAATACGCTGAGCAGGCGCAACTGGATTTGATTTATGCCTATTACGAGAATGGCGATTACGCATCAACTGCCGCCACGGCGGACCGCTTTATTCACCTCTATCCACGCGCCGAGCATGTGGATTATGCCTATTACATGAAAGGTCTGGCAAACTTTAATCAACCACGCGGCTCCTTTGCCAATGTTATCCCCCTGGATGAATCCATGCGGGATGCAGGCACCCAGGCGCAGGCTTACAGTGATTTTGCAGCATTAATCGAACGTTTTCCCAACAGCCGTTATAAACCCAATGCCCTGCAGCGCATGATTTATTTAAGAAACACTTTTGCGCAAAGGGAACTGAATGCATCAAGGTATTTCTTTGAGCGTAAAAAGTACGTGGCCGCGGCCGAGCGTGCCAGCTATTTAGTTAAAAATTACCCGCAAGCGCCTGCCGCTCAGTCCGGGCTGGTGTTGCTGTATAAATCCAACCTGGCTCTGGGATTAACAAAAGCAGCGGCAGATGCTCTGGCGGTTTACAATGCCACCTACCCGAACCAACCACTCAATGACAGCGCGCTCAGTTAAAAAAAGGCTTCGTCAGGCAGCCTGTGGGCTGTTGGCTTTGCTATTCAGCGGCCAGGGTTGGTCCAGCCAAACCCTGACTGCTGAAGACATCCCTTCCTTACGCCGTGACTACCAGCTTTACCAGGCCTGGTCTTTAGGCAGAAATTATTATTTTGGCACCACGGTGAAAAAGGATCGTACCATGGCGCTTGCCTGGCAACTGATTTATGTCAGCTTATTGCCTGAACGGTATCCCGATAAAAACACGCTGCTGTCTTTATACCAACAGGGCTTATCCAGTTCCCAGCACGCTGAAGCAAAAAACATGGCTGCCAGTCTTAAGGAGAAATATCACCTGACTGACGCCTTGAGTGAAGAGCAACTGGCTGTAGCCTATCGTGTTCGCGATGAAGTGAATGCCTGGGATAAGGTGGATCTGGATTTGCCGCCCCAGGCAGTCAGCGCACACTTTAACCATTGGGTGCAATGGCTTGCCGATCGGGGCAACAGAGCGTTGGCTTTGAGTATGGATGAACAAGCCAGTCAACTGAACCGGGAGAAAAAATTCCCCATCGTGTATGGGCAAGTGGTCATTCGGGGGCCCGAACCCATGGGCATGGTGCAGAGCAATGTATCCTTGGGTCCGGAGGGTTATTTTGTGACGCAGGCAGCCGATCATTTGCTTACATTCGCGCTTCCTGGCTATCAATCCGTTGTTATTCCAGTGGATAACCGGTCGATTCAGCGTGTGGGTCCTGTGGTGATGGTAAAGCGTTCACACAGCCAGGGCACTGGGGTCGTGGGCCGTGTGCTTCCCTGGCGTGGACTTCAATACGGTAATATTGTATTAACCCTGGATGAGACCAATACCATCAAACAATCCGACCCCTGGTATCACCCTGTCATACCATTAACCGTCACACCGGCTGGTGAGTTTTATGCGACAGGGCTGGTGCCGGGAAAATACCATCTCTACATCACTACAGCCGGGGTTTCTACCGCCATTCAATTTACGGCGAAAGAAGGGGAAATCCGTGGTCTGTCGCTGATTGATTTACGGACCAGGGCAGGGCAGAGTACAGCAGGGAAAGCGTAAACCTCCCTGCTCATGCTGCTATGCGGGACACTCTTCTTTTTCGAGGGATGGAGCAATGCCGCTTGTGGCTTTTTGCTGAAGACCATTCATCAGGTCATTGGTTAAGGCACGCAATTCGCCGCAAAGTAACGTGAGGGCAGCGTCGCGTTGCATGTAGTCTTCTTCAAGTTGAGTGATGTCATTGAATTCATCAATAAGGTAATCCAGGCATTTCAAACGTTTGAACGTCAATTCATGGGTCAGAGTCAATTGGATACGCTCATTCCAGATTAATGAAATTTCTGCGGCGACCAAACCCTGCGATAACAACGTAATAATTTCTTCGGCAGGCAATTCATAGCCTTTGCAATTGACCCGTTTTTTTTCATCACCCGGAGAAAAAAGCAGGCAGTCGGAAGCTAACTGGAAGGGGCTGGGCAACGAGCCCGGCTCAGCAATCCATTCAGCAAAACGTGCTGCTAAATTTTCAGGATGAAACAAGGGTTCCAGTTGAATCCCGGGTACTGATTTGCGCAGCAGGGCCAGGAGTTGGGAGGCTTGATTTTCGCTGGCTGTGTTGATAATAAGACGTTGGCAGCTTGTGTCAAGCAGGGCTGGCAAGCGTTTTTGGACGCAAAATGATTTGGGCAGCAGTTCAAACTCAAGATCTTCCGCCAATTGGGCTTTTTCAGCGCGTTTAATCGAACGGCCCTGTTGCGTTTCCAGAGCTTGGATTTTTTCAGCCAGGAGGCGGTTGATGACGCCTCGGGGCAGGATGCGTTCTTCTTTACCCAGGCAAAGGTGACTGACACCGGCCACTTCCTGAACCAGTTCATCCTGATAAGCCGGCAGCCAGCCATAAATAAATCGGGCATGGGGCGGGCAGGGTTTTAAACGTTCTTCACTCAGTGCGGCATTGAAGTCGACTGGTTCTTTTAATTCGTAGTTATAGATGAGGGCATTACTAAACCACATGATTGTTCCTTATCAGCAAAAAGGCGATGCTACCATGTTTAAGGGACGCTTCGATAGGGTTCGAAATCCAGATGACGAAATGGATATCGCCTGCACAGGCAAACTAAAGGCAAGTCTTGCCAACCCGAAGGCTGGCAAGATTTTCATTAGGGGATCCTGGCGGTCACTTACCAGTAGGCATTCAAAGCCAGCACATAGGATGTGAACTCACCCGTGTCCTTACCGGCGGCGCTTTTCCATACGCCGCCGATTAAACCGATGTTCTCATTGAAGTTGTATTCAATGGCCGGTGCGTAGGTAATCTGATCGACAGTACCATGGCCTAAAGGCGCAGGGAGTCCCGTGGCGGTGGTGCCGGGGTTGCCTCTGAAGGTTGTTGCCTGACGGTTAGCGACATACCCCTCCAATACGGCGACCCAATGCTGGGTCAAACTGAGTTCACCCGCTAAATCCAGACTGACCAGATCACCTGGATCCAGGGTGGCATCGGTGTCCAGAGCACCGCCGAACGTGTTGAAACCACGCAGCCTGACATCATTGGCGTGCATGTAAGCCAGACTTAAACGCGTCCGCAGGTAAATGGTGTCATTAAACGGCTTTAAGTGCTGAAAATTAAGCGCTAAAGCGGTCTGATAGCTGCCAATCCCGGACGCGTCGGTGCCATTGGCAAACGGACTTAAATGTTCATATTGACCGGTGGGCAGGGTTTCCTGAACAGTGAAACGCAGATCAGGACGCCATTTGGAGTCCTTTTGTTCAAGCACCTGATAGCCTAATGTCACGGCCGTGTCGCTGACTTTGTGCGAGGAACTCCCGCGGAAGCGGTTGAAGGTATAAGGCAGAATAAACTGAATATCCAGCCGGTCGGTTAAACCATGCGAAAAAATAGGGTTAATAATGGTACTGATATTGGCTGGCGTATGCGTCAATTTCCAATGCTTGTCGTAAACCCCGTCATTGTCATTGTAAAACAGATAGGTTTCGAGATTGGTATGGCCTTTAGGGATAGTATGGCCAGAGGGAGCTAGCAAAGGACCGGTGTACCAGGGGCCCGCCATCGCTACTTTACAAAACAGCAGGCTGGCTAAAATGGAGACTGGTTTAGTAAAGTTAGCTTTCATAATACACCTCTTGTTATAATAATGGCCTTGCGGCGGTTAAATACTCTGGTGTAGATTAGCCCACTTTTCATTTTTGGGAAATAGTTAAATGAATGCTTCAGTTGTACTTGAACAGAGCAAACAGTCCAGTATCTTGCGTGGACACCCCTGGATATTTCCCAAGGCCATTGCCAAAACAGTCGGCCACCTGCAAACCGGTGAACTGGTGTCTATCCTTAGCGCCGAAGGGGAGCGTGTAGGGACGGGTGTTTATAATGAACACTCCCTCTACCGTGTCCGGGTACTGGCTCTGGCGTTTGAAAAAATCGATTGCTCGTCGTTTACAAGCATTGTTAAACACCGGCTCCGGCAAGCCATTACCCTGCGGCAAGCCTTAAACTTACCCAATGAGGCCACCAATGCCTACCGCCTGTTTAACAGTGAAGCCGATGGCTTGTCGGGTTTAACCATTGATTGCTTCAATACCTGTTGTGCCATTTCCAGCTCAGCGTATTGGGTGGAAGCGCAGCGGCGCGACATCATTGCCTGCCTTCAGGAAATCATGCCCTGCGATGAGGTGATCTGGCTTTCGCAGAGTAAACCCTTGAGTCAGGACGGCTGGGAGGCGGAAGCTGAAGCCGTGAATCCGCGGGTAACGGAAATTGTCGAGGGCGGAGTGCGTTTCGAGATTGATTTTTCAACCGCACAAAAAACCGGCTTGTTTATTGATCAGCGGGAAAACCATCAGCGCATTGCCGCACTGGCCAAAGGCAAAAAGGTACTCGACCTGTATTCCTACACGGGCGGTTTTGCCTTGCATGCGGCTAAAGCAGGGGCCTTGAAAGTCACGGCTGTTGACAGCTCCAAACCCGCCATTGAGCAAGCGATCCGCAATGCCCGATTAAACGCGGTGAACCAGGTGGAATGGATTGCGGCGGATGCGCGCGACTACCTGGCTCAGGCAGGCAAGTATGATTTGATTATCCTTGATCCGCCAAAGCTTGTGCCTTCCAGACGTGATTTGAATCGCGCTAAAAACTATTACCGCTTCCTGCACCGCGAAGTATTCAAGGCCATGACGCCAGGGTCGCTGTTGATGACCTGCAATTGTTCATCGGCTTTGTCAGCCCAGGAGTTTGCAGCCCTTGCCGCCAGTCAGGCGGCCATGGTCGGTAAACAGGTTCGGCTATTGGGCATTTTTGGACCGGCAAGTTGCCATCCCACGCTGCCATCCTTCCCCGAAGGCAATTACCTGACTGCGGTGTTGCTGGCTGTGGTTTAATCCGATTCGACAGGGTAGTTGTTCAGCACAGTCAGTACACGGCGGGTAGCGGTGAATTGATTGCCAAAACGGTCAATGCCATCCTGCCGCATTCTAGGCGCATGATCCCGGATGTAATTGTGGTAATGGTCTTCGCTGGCTAAGTAATAATGCACGACCAGTGTGCGGTGTTCAGCCTTCTGTGACTCGATGTCCAGGGAGACCTTGGCTTTAAGAAACCCCTCAAAGCCAAGCAGTTCCTCAACATGGGGTTTTAACCACCCCATAAACGCTTCAACAATGGCCGCATCGACCGTTAAATTGACTTCATAAATCAGCATGAAAAAATCCTTATTGGTTGTGTCGTTTTCCGTTTCGTTCTTTAAGGCAGTTGAGCAGTTCATAAAAACTGACGTCACAGGCGTTAAGCAGTACGAGCAGATGATAGAGCAAATCCGCACTTTCATTAACCAGTTCAACGCGATCGCCTTTGACTGCCGCAATGACTGTTTCAACGGCCTCTTCGCCGACTTTCTGCGCACAGCGCGAGGTGCCGCTCAGCAGCAATTGCCGGGTATAACTCGATGAATCCGTGGTGGCCGCGCGTTGCTGGATAATCGCAATCAAGGCTGCTAAAAAAGCAAGCGGCGTGTCTTTTGACAGTTGAAAACAGCTGGTAAAGCCCAAGTGACAGGCTGGTCCTTCAGGCCGAACCTGAACAAGAAGCGCATCCTGGTCACAGTCGGTACTGATTGCCATGACCGTCATGGTATTGCCGGAGGTTTCGCCTTTCTGCCACAGGCGTTGTTTACTGCGGCTGTACAGGGTGAGCCGCTGTGTCGCAAGCGTTACCTGCAGGGCTTCTTCATTCATGTAACCGAGCATCAAGACCTGTCCATCCTCGTGATGCTGCACAATCACCGGCAGGAGTCCTGCCATCTTTTGCCAATCAAGCGGTGTCGATAAATTGTTTAACATGGCCGCACCTCAATGTTGTGTTGAGCGAGTTTGTTTTTGACGTCTGCAATGCTTACCCGCTGCTCATGAAAAATGCTGGCGGCTAGGGCGCCGTCTACCCGGCATTGTTGAAAGACCTCGACGAAATGATGTGCATCGCCAGCACCTCCGGAGGCGATGAGCGGAATGGAAAGCAGGTCGCGTGCGGCGATCAATTGCACCCGATCATACCCGGTGCGCATGCCATCGGCACGCATGCAGTTCAACACCACTTCGCCTGCCCCCCGCTCCTGCACTTCCTTTAACCAATCAAAGGTCTTGCGGCAGGCGTTTTGGCTTTTACTCTCGTCCCCTGTGTATTGGTAAACGTAATAATCGCCGTCAACCCATTGGCTGTCGATGCCCACCACCACGCATTGACTGCCGAAGGTGTGGGCCAGTTTATCAATTAAATCCGGTGTTTCAAGCGCTGGGCTATTGATGGAAATTTTATCCGCGCCGGCATTAAGAATGCGGCGTGCCTGATCCAGGGTACGGATTCCACCCGCCACAGTGAAGGGGATGGTCAGGGTGGCGGCAACCTGATTGACCCAGTTTTCAGAAACCGGGCGCTGGTCGCTGCTCGCGGTGATGTCGTAAAAAACCAGTTCATCAGCCCCCTGATCACTGTAACAGGCAGCCAGTTCAAGAATATCGCCAACCACACGGTGATTACGAAACTGCACGCCTTTCACCACCTGATTGTTGCGTACATCAAGACAGGGAATAATGCGTTTAGCTAACATACGACGGCCTCCATCAGGGCAGTGCGCAAATCAAAATCCGTTTCATAGAGCAGGCGGCCCAGGATGGCGGCAGACAGGCCGAGAGTTTTCAGTCTGTCTAAATCCTGTTGGTGCCGAATCCCGCCAGACGCTTGCCAGGCAATGTCAGGAAATCGTTGGACGGCTTCTTCATAGAGCGCAAAGTTCGGGCCTGACATCATGCCGTCCTGGGCAATGTCGGTGCATAAAACCTGTTTGACACCCTGTTGCCGGTACCGCTCAATCACATCCCACAATGACAAGCCGGTGTCAGTCTGCCAGCCATGAATAGCGGGTCTTGGAATGCCTTCCACCAGGCGGACATCGACAGCCAGGACAATGTTTTCGGCTCCGCAGTAGTGAATGATTTGCGACGCTTTGGCCGGATCACTGACGGCAATGCTGCCAATCACCAGTTCGCTCACGCCTAACTCAAGGCAGGCCTGGGCGGCTGCCAAACGGCGTATACCGCCGCCGACCTGCAGGCGGGCGCCCACGGTTTGCAACGCTTTGATAACCGACAACTGCTGAATGGCCCCGGATTGGGCGCCATCCAGATCCACGATGTGCAGGCGTCTCGCCCCTTGCTGGCAGTAGTGCTGCGCTAAAGCTCGAGGTAATTGGGGATAAACCGTGGTCTTACTGAAATCACCTTGTTGCAGGCGCACACAGTGGCCTTGCTGAATATCAATGGCAGGAATGAGTAACATCATGACTCCAACTTTAAGAAATTAGTAAGTAAGGTCAAGCCCGCTTGGGCTGATTTTTCCGGATGAAACTGCATGCCAGAAACAGTTCCCTTTTGAACTACCGCAGTAAAGCGTTCGCTGTAGTGACAATAGGCCGCGGCACACTCACTGTCAAACAGGGCATAGCTATGGACAAAATAGACATAGTCTTGTGGCGTCAGCCCTGAGGCTAAAGGCGTGTTCCTGCACCAGTGCAGTTTATTCCAGCCCATGTGCGGTACCGGGCAGTTGTCTCTGGCAGGCAAACGTCTGATTCGGCCGGGCAATAATCCGAGCCCTTCAATGTCGCCTTCCTCACTGTGTTCAAACAATAACTGCATGCCCAGGCAAATGCCTAACAGCGGTTGCTTAAGCTGTCGCAGGGGTTCAATTAAACCCTTGTCTGCCAGCGCCTGCATTCCGGCTTTCGCCGCGCCCACGCCGGGTAAAATCACGTGACTTGCCTCGGCAATCACGGCCTGGTCGTGAGTCAGGCAATAGGCATGGCCCAAACGACTCAGCGCATTGCCTAATGAGGTCAGGTTATTGCCTGTGGCATCGATGACAGCAATCATAAAACACCTTTGGTGGTTGGTAAGCTTAAACCCTCAACAGCCATGGCCTGACGCAGGGCACGGCCTAAGGCTTTAAAGCAGGCTTCAATCATGTGGTGGTGGTTTTGCCCTTTGACCTGAATGTGAAGGCTTGCCCCCAGCGCGCTCGCCAGCGACTGAAAAAAGTGCGGGACCATTTCGGTAGCCAACCCTCCGACAGCTTCGCGGGTAAACGGCGCATCAAAGGTACAATAAGCACGGCCGCCCAGGTCAATTGCCAACGAGGCCAGGGATTCATCCATAGGCAGGGTAAAGCCATAACGGGCAATGCCGCACTTGTTGCCCAAAGCCTGTTTCAACGCCTCGCCGAGAATTAAGGCCGTATCTTCCACCAGATGATGTTCATCGACGTGGGTATCGCCGTTTGCCTCCAGTTTAAGGCTAAAACCGCCGTGGCGTGCCACCTGTTCCAGCATGTGGCTGAAAAAGGCAATCGGCGTGTCAATCCGGCTGTCCTCGTCACTGTCTAAGGTTATTTGCAACGCAACAGCCGTTTCGCGGGTACGGCGGGTCAGCGATACTTGTCGGGTTAATAGTCGGGTCACAACCTGATTCCAGCCCTGGTTCTGATTAATCGGCAAAAAGGAAACGCCCAGATTGTCGGCCAATTGCCGATCCGTTTCCCTGTCGCCAATGACCCAGGCATTGCTTTTGTTGAGCCTGCCGCTTTGGAGGTAACGGTCAAGCAGGCCGGTCGCTGGTTTTCGACAAGCACAGGCGTCTTCGTCGCGGTGCGGGCAAATGAGGATGTCGCTAAAGACTATGCCCTGCGATTGAAACAGCGAAAGAATAAAATCATGGCATGACTGAAAATCCTCGATGGGAAAAGAGGCGGTCCCAAGCCCATCCTGATTGCTGACCATCACCAGTTGAAATCCGGCCTGCTGAAGACGTAAAAGGGCTGGGATAACGCCCTCAGTCAAACGGATTTTCTGCAGCCTGTCCACCTGAAAATCAGACGGCTCTTCAATGAGGGTTCCGTCTCGGTCAATAAAAAGTATTTTTTGCATAAATCACTCATTGTTTTGGGAAGGCGTCAAGAGCCGCCATCAACCGGTTATTCTGTTGTTCATCGCCTACCGTGATGCGTAACATCGATTGTAAAAGGGGCGAATTGGGGAAATGACGCACTGCGATGCCCTGTTCTGCAACCCAGTGTTGTAAGTCCTGCGCATAAGGACTTTTAACCAGCAGAAAATTGGTACGGCTGGGATAGACAGTGTCAATCAGACGGTGTTGACTGAGCCGCATGCGTAACACTTCCCGTTGAACCAGGATTTTTTCCACGGTTTCACCAAACCAGTCATCACGGCTTAGCGCCTGTTCAGCCAGGTCCAATACGACACTGGAAAAGGGGAAGGGTGACATGATGCGTCTGATGGCTTCAATCAGGGGAGCCTGGGCAAGGATGCTGCCTACCCGCAAACCGGCCATGCCATAGGCTTTGGATAAGGTTCTGAGCACGATGAGGTTGTCGTAAAGTGGAATTAAGCAGGCAGTACTTTCTGTTTGGGCAAATTCAATGTAAGCCTCATCGGCGATAACCATTGATTTTCCGGCCCATTGTTCACACATGTCGCTCACCGTTTGCAGGTCAATCAGGCCACCCGTCGGGTTATTGGGGCGGCAAACCATGATGAGTTTGCAATCCGGTTGCCATTGCTGAAGAAGATTCTCCAGCGAAAAATTAAACGCATCCTCAGCGTTCAGAGGGCAATTGCGAATTCCCGCCTGCTGCAATTGCGCATAAAAAGCATACATAGGGAACGTAGGCGGGCATTGCAGGATGCTGTCGCTGCTCCGGCTGAGAAAAAGGCGCATTAATAAATCAAGCCCATCATCGCTGCCGCGGGTGATGACGAGTTGGTCGTCATCGACCTGGTACAATTGTGCCAGACGCTGCTCGAGTCGTTTTACCTGTATCGCACTGGGGTAGTGATTCAGCGAGACCTCGTTTAACTGGATTGGGCTCCAGGGTAGTTCATTGGCATGCAGGCGGCATGATTGCCTGTCCCCATCCGGGACATACTGTTTAATGTTTTTTAAATCCGGGCGAATCAAATCCAGTATTGACATGTTAAACCTCCATCGTTGTCAGGCGCATTTTCACCGCGTTGGCATGCGCATCAAGGCCTTCCAGTGAAGCCAGCACACAGGCGGCCTCGCCCACGGATACAATACCCTGCGGGTCAATGGTTTGCACGGTCATTCTCGTTAAAAAATCCTCTGTGCTTAACCCGTTGTGATGACGCGCATAACCGTTGGTGGGTAATACGTGGTTACTTCCTGTCACGTAATCACCCAGTGTTTCAGCGGCCCAGGGGCCAAGAAAGACAGTACCTGCCGCCTGTATCAGCGATACCCAGTCCGCTGCATCCCGGCAATTGATGATCAGGTGCTCGGGGGCATACGCATTAACCCAGCGGATGGTTTGTTCCCGTGAGGCGGTAACAAGAGCAAAACTGTGCTTAAGCGACTGCCGAATAATGGCCTGGCGTTTCAATGATTGCATTTGCCGGATGAGTGATTGATTCACGGCTTCGGCGAAGGCGGCTGAAGCGCAAAGAAGGATTGATTGCGAATCGACGCCGTGTTCCGCCTGCGCCAGTAAATCAGCGGCGACAAAATCAGGGTTGGCTTCGTCATCGGCCACGATTAGAACTTCGGAAGGGCCGGCCGGCATGTCAATCGCAGGTCCCATGGGTTCCATGCTGACCAGGCGTTTGGCTTCTGTGACGTAACGGTTACCGGGTCCAAACAATTTGTCGACTTTGGGAATGGATTGGGTGCCATAGGCCATGGCTGCGATGGCCTGGGCGCCGCCTGCCTTGTAAACCGCATCAATGCCGCACAGACGCGCGGCCACCAGCACGTGTGGATTAATGCGGCCAAATCGGTCGGGCGGAGTGCATACGATTTTAAGCGGACACCCGGCAATGGCTGCAGGTATGGCCTGCATGAGCAGTGAGGAAATCAAAGGCGTGTTGTTGCCGCCAGGGATATAAAGCCCCACCCGCTGAATCGGACGGTATTGGCGTTCAATCCAGATGCCCGGGGCGGTGGATACCCGTTTGGTTTCCGGTTTGACTGCTTCATGGTAGCCGCGTATTGTATCCATGGCCGTCTGGATTGCTGCTAAAGCGGACCCGTCGATGCGGGCATTGGCCATCTCCTCGGGCAACACCGTTAATTCATTGACCTCTATGCCGTCAAATTCACGGGTGAAAGCCATTACAGCTTCATCGCCGTCTTTTCTTACCGCATTGAGGACAGGGCGTACGGCAGATTCAACCCCCTCGTCACTTAAAGGCCGGGTGAATAATTTTTCAATGTCCTTCATGGACAGCGATTGGGTTGTGTAAATCGACAACATCGTAATTACTCCAGCATTTTTTCGATAGGAAGAACCAGAATGGAACTGGCGCCTAAGGATTGGATGTTTTCCAGCGTATTCCAGAAAACCCCCTCGCTGGAAACGACATGGACCGCCACTTTATCCGGCGCGGCCGGCAAAGGAAGGATGGTAGGTGATTCTGCTCCGGGTAATTGCCGGCAGATAATGTCGAGCGCCGCTTTAGGAGCATGAAAGAGAATGTATTTGCGTTCCTGAGCCTGTTGAACAGCCTGAATGCGGCGTTTTAACAGATCAAAAACGGCCTGCAGCGAGTCAGGGACAAGCCGGGGGCTCTGAATAAACACAGCCTGACTGTGCATGACGACAGCCACTTCGCGCAGTTTGTTTTCCTCAAGGGTTTGCCCGCTTGAAACCAAATCGCAAATGGCATCGGCCATGCCAAGTCTGGGCGCGACTTCGACCGATCCCGATAATTGCAGGATATCGGCAGCAATCCGGAACTGGTTAAGGTAGTTTTGCAGCAGCAGGGGATAGCTGGTGGCAATGCGTTTTCCGTCCAGACTCCCGGGCGAGTCGTAAGCCGCGTTTTCCGGGACTGCTATTGAAAGCCGGCAGTGGCAGCTTCCCAGCGGTAACACCAGCTTGTATTGCTTGTCCTTGCAGGCAAGGGACGCTTCATTCAACACATTCTCGCCCACCAGGCCGCCGTCAGCGATTTCATCGAATACCAGCGTTGGAATGTCATCATCACGGACAAAAAGCAGATCGATAGGAAAATTATCGACGTGGGTGAGCAGGGCATTGTCTTTGAGGCGGAATTTTAAACCGCAACGTTGTAAAAGAGTCAGTGACTCCTGGGCTAAACGACCTTTTTTCTGCAAGGCGATACGAATACGTGTTTTCAAGACTGCTCCAACCGTTCTGCGATAAGTGAATACCCCCCTGTTCCACGGGTCAGACAGCGTGCAACCCGGGTAATGGTTGTCACGCTGACCCCTGTCTGATCATGAATAGTGCGGTAAGGCAACTCTTCACGCAGCAAGGGGACGACCTGCCAGCGATCGGCCATGGCTTCCAACTCAGCGGGCGTGCACAAATCATTAAAAAATGCCGCCGCTTCGTCTTCATTCTGCAACACACTGATGGCTTGCATGAGATGATGGATTGCCTGGGTTTTGTCGCTGTGCTGATGCTTCATAATAATGTATTAATGTAGTAGAACATTAGCGCATTGTAATTATGCCTTTTGAATTCTGTCAAGAAAAAATTTGTCTCACAAAGCAATTTTTGCCATGATTGCCATTGAAAAAATACAAGGAGAGCACGCATGCTGCTTAAAAAGGATGATTCCTGTCTGTTGCTTATCGATGTTCAGGAAAAACTGGCGCCATTTGTCCTGCAGTCGGAAAAAACGATAGCGCGATGTCAATGGTTGATGAGACTGGCAAAAGAGCTGGCCGTGCCTGTCTTAATCAGCGAGCAATACCCAAGCGGTCTTGGCAGTACGGTTAAGCCCTTGCAGTCAGGAGATAAACCCCTACCCAAGGTTCACTTTTCCAGTTGGCGCGAGCCCCTTTGTAAGGACAGCCTGACCGCCCTGGCTAGAAATCAGGTGGTTTTGATCGGCATTGAAGCCCACGTCTGCGTTTTACAAACGGCCGTTGATTTGCTGGAAGCGGGTTTCCAGGTGTATGTCGTCGTGGATGCCGTAAGCAGCCGTCATGAACAGGATTTAAAATACGGTTTAAAGCGCATGAAGCAGGCAGGCATTGAACTGGTTACCTCTGAAATGGTCTTTTTCGAATGGGTAGGGCAGGCAGGCACTCCTGAATTTAAAGCATTGAGTAATGCGTATTTAAAACAATAGTTAGGAAAACAATCGATGAATCTGGATAATCAAATAGCCGTCATTACCGGCGGCGCCTCAGGTATGGGTAAAGCCTGTGCTGAGGCATTATCGCAACGCGGGGTAAACGTTGTGATCTGGGATAAGGTGGTTGATCATTTAAATTCTGACGAATGGAGCGCAATACCCTGCGATGTCAGTTCGGAAACAGAGGTGGAGCAGGCCCTGCTGGAAACCATTCACCGGGTTGGCGTGCCGCGGATTGTGATTAACTGTGCCGGCATTGCCCCGGCCAAACGCATGGTAGGAAAAGAAGGCCCCATGCCTCTCGCTGCATTTAAACAGGTCATTGATATTAATCTGATCGGGACATTTAATGTGATGCGGGTTACAGCCCATGCCATGACGACACTGGATCTGGAGCCGAGCAGTCATGAACGGGGAGTGATCATCAATACGGCATCCATCGCCGCCTATGAGGGGCAGATTGGCCAATTGGCTTACAGCGCGTCGAAGGGCGGGGTGGTGTCCATGACGTTGCCGGCTGCACGGGAATTGGCACAGCATGCCATCCGCGTGAATACCATTGCGCCGGGTTTAATCGCAACCCCCTTATTGCTGACCATGCCCCAGGAGGTGCAGGACAGTCTTGCTGCAACAGTAACCTTTCCCAAGCGTCTTGGAAGACCGGATGAATTCGCAGGTTTAGCGATGCACATCATTGAAAATGAGTTGATGAATGGCGAAGTTATCCGCCTGGATGGCGCCTTGCGTATGCAGGCACGCTAAGGAATAAGGCCTGCCGGAGTCCGGCAGGCGATGTTTTTTAAGAATGGCTTAATGATTTGCTGGTTACATTGTCCTGTTCCGGTTTTTTCTCTGCCGTGGGTGCAGATTGATTGGAGGGCAATTTTTCGTCGGTTGGATGTGGCGTAAAGAAATTCATCCAGCCTGACTTCGTTTGTACTGGTGGGGAGACAAGCGAAGCAAAATCATCTAGCCAACCATCGAGGGATGAGCTTTCCTCGGACTCCTCAAGGCTGGTGTCGTCCGTCAAGGACGATTGCATGGGCAGATTATACCGGCTGGACAGGTTGTTAATCGCCTCTTCAAGGCTGGCGTGAACCTGCTGCTGGGCATGAGCGGAGTTGGCTTTTCTAATTCCGCGGGCACAGTTGCTCATATCCTGCCAGAGGATTTCCACATCATAAAGGTACTGTTGCAAAAACTTCATCTTGGCAGGGCGATCAGTGTCTGGAATGCCGTTGGAACGAAATAATTGCGACAAATCATTTAAACTGTCATGAAAACATTTAACCAGTTCCATTCTGGCTTTGGGCCGCAGGGATTTGAAATGCCGCACCGCACGCTCGATGCATTGACTGTAGGCGAGTTGAATCGTTTCGTCCTCCAGTAAGTCAAGCGGTAAGGGTTTAGTCATTAAAAGGGTAATCGCACTGATGGAGTAGTTACCCTGTTGTGCTAAGATGCCCAGGTCGCGATTGAAAAGCAGATCGTGAGCCTGTATTTGATAATAGGCAATGGCGGCGCTGATTTGTTTTTTTACCTCAGAAGAAAGCGTATGCGTATCGAGATAACGACGCAGGGCATTTTTCAAAGCAAAATAAAAGGCACTGGAGGATGTCGTTTTCTCAGGGCAAGCAGCCAATACGCCCTTCAATGGGTGTCCGGGTTCCGTTAACAGGGAATAAGCCAGCGGCAGGCCATGGTCATCGGGGATTAAAAGGGATGCGTCATGCTTGATCAAGACAGCAAGGCAGTCGGTAGAGTGGGTTTCATAACAAAAAGAAACGGCATTGGGGTATTTCTTTTTGTTGATAATAAGAACCTGATTGTCCAGTACCAGGTCATCACCGTGGGTAAGGATAAAATCCAGTAGTTCTGCGTTTTTTTCCTCTAATGCGGAGCAAAGCCTGTTCATATCCAGCAGGTAATGAAAATTCTGCAGGAGTTTCGCGGCGGCGAACTGTTTTTCTTTTAATAAGTGTAAAAAATGCGCTTTGCAGGCTTTTTCGAGGCCTGAGGTCAATTGTTGCAGTTTACTCAGGCATTGTGAATTGCCGATGGAAGTCTGTGAGGACAGAAGCAAATCTGCTTCGAGCGAATATTGATTACAGCGAGCCCACAAATCAGCGAGACTTCGGGTGTATGCCAGCTCATCTTGGGAAGATGATTCAGGTGTGAGGCTTGCAAACTGTTTTGCGAGTCTATCAACATGCCTCTCAATGTCTCCCAATTCCCGGGTAATTTTTTGCAAAGCTGCCTGTTTGCGTTTGGCCTTTGAGTTGACCGAGGCCAGGGGGGCTGTCGGTTTTGACGCGTTATTTTTTTTGCTGGAATTGGAGGAGGGATGACTTGATACCGCTGTGATGGGCGCGTTGCGCACCGCTTCCGCCTCAGGCATAACGGCCTGTGCCGTCTTTAGCATACGGGTTAGGAAAAGATGCTTTTGGGCATAGTGATTATGCGAAGTCAGCAAGGATAAACTTTCAGTCATTTTAATGAAATTTTTTAACTTGGCCACGTACTCTGCGCGTTTACTCTCTCTTTCTTCATAAAGGAGACTGCATTGGTTATCCAGCCGTTGATATTCAAGCTCCAACTGATTATAGGTCTGTAAATATTTTTCCCTGATTTCAACAATGACGTCATGCATGGACGTTTCTGCCAGCGTGAGTAACTCCTGGCTGACGGACGACACATCCAGTTCCCGATATTTGTTTTGGCCTACTCTCATGCTGAAATGCGGCCCGGACACCATCTGATCTTTTTTGTTGTAATAGACATGAAGCCGGTATTCATTGCCGCCTAAGTCAGTAAAATCAGCGGTGTAATGAAGTTGGCTTAAATGCGGATTGGCCTGTGATTCCGTTTCATAAACACTGACATGGTGCTTAAGCAGGGTATAGCGCAGGTCTTTATGGTCCAGGCGATAGTCTCTGAGGGGCAGTGCAATTAAGAAGTAGTTTTTTTTGTCGAGTGTCTGTTTAAGGGTAACGGATTCGGCCTGTTCAAGACTACTTTTGTTTCTTTTTTTTCGATAAGAAAGAAAACTGAACAATATGTTTTTTGCCATGGCTACCCCTAATGATGTGCCGAAAACGAATTATCATATAGCAAAAAACCCATGTTGGTCAATTATTGGTCTTTTGTGGGTAAGCCGCGTCGGGCCAGGAGGCCCGACCGGGTTATCATTGAACTTTCGCTGGTGTTGTATTGGACTTCACGTTGGTTTTTACTCCCTTTTTATCGGGGATTATGGGTGCAAGCATTCCACCGGGTGCGATTTGTTTAAGTTTGATTTGACCGGCGCCAGGATTTAGAGTGGCGTTGGCGTCTTTGCAGCGCTGGGTATCACATTTCATCTTGCAGTGACCGTCCACGCAGCCGTAACAACCCCAGTCAGGCCAGCAACAGGCCCAGTTGCTGCTTTCCGACCCATGCCACTGCCCGCCGGATAATTCACAGACTCCTTTTAAATCCTCACCACCACCGCCGCCATCGTTTTGTTTGGCTAAGCCATGTAAAGGCAGGCAGAGACTGAGCAACACGCCTGCAATGAGGGGTAAGCGTTTCATAGTATCCTCCTTGATCGAGTGAACGAGCAAAACCAATCCATTTGCTTCGCCTAAAGCATAGTAGCTGTATTAAAAATGATCAAAGAGGCGGCCGAAGCAAAATTCTGCTCCGGCTTGGATGTCAGTTAATCAGGCTTTCTGGTGATGCCCGGAGTCAGAGCCCGGTTTTACGTTGCCTGACGCGGTGTACACATTGGGGGCAGCAGTCATGGATTGGCCAGTCAGTGCGCCAATCATTTCCTGGCGGGTAATGATGTTGGTGGTGATGACCTGACCATTGATGGTGTTGTATTCACGGCAGAGGGTTAATTTTTCAGCCAGTGTTTTATTCAGTGATTCAATGGTACTGGCGTCGCTCTGGCTGAGTTGTTTAAGGTAAATCCCAAGTGCCGTTTTATAATCGGCCGCATTGGCCTGAGCTCCGATTACCTGGATACGTTGCCTTGCGCTCTCTTCCAATTGGGCGCAAAGCGCTTGTTTTTGGGTAGATATTTCTTCAAGCTCGTCAAATTTTCGATTGACCAGGATGTCTTTTTCACGGAGTAACAGCGAAATTAAAGCATCGAGATGGGTTATTTCCTGCTCCAGTAAAGCAGCTAAATCCGTTTGCACCTTTGTCATAATAATCCTCAAGCCAATTGAATATCATCAAACATTTTTTTCGCTATCTTACTGCTGGATATCTCATAGCGTCCAGAATTGAGTAATTCCTTAAGGTATTCGACACGGGCGTTATCCACATCCGGTTCTTTGAGGATAATGTCTTTCAGGGTTGCCAGTTGCTGAGAGGCATCACTTAAGTTGACAGAACTTGCTTCTGTGGAGACAGATTCATCCTCTTTCTGGTTTTGCAGGCGCTGTACGCGGGATTCAGTATCCACTCGCTTGAAGTTACCTGTCTCGTTGATTGAGTTGACCATAGCATTTCTCTCGATTACGCTCTCCATTCTTATCGGCTCCTCATGCGAAATCTTTAGTTATTTTCGGTTAATTTTTAACCTTTTTTACATCTTACCCTGACAAAACACCCCCCGCAAGCCCATTACTGGCTGACTCTGACCTCACTTTTGCCACTGACCCGCCCCTCGACTGTCTTTTTGGAGGTTATGTTTTTAACCCGGATGACATCATTCAAAGCACCGTCATTTAAGGCAACGCCCATCATGGTGATTTTAAAGGATTCACTGATCGCCTGTATACTGACCTGTTGGCCTTTATGAATCAGAATCTGGTTTCCCAGCGACCGGGGTTGTATTGGGCTGCCCTGATAAATGGTATAGGTGGCGACTTGACCTGCCACCTGAGTTAAATCAGAGAAATACCCTTGTTTTAATTGAGAAATATCCATTGGGACCAATTGAACATCCCCCTCGCCAATGACGGTCCCGCGAATCAGATTGCGCCTGGCGACAAGGACTGGTTTCTCAATGGTGATGCGGGCAGGAATAAAAAGCGTCCAATGATTGTCAATTTCTTGACAGCGGATGCCCATGGTGGTGGAGCCTGTTAAAGCAGTTTTATAGGGATTAAACACATCAAGTTTGTCATCGGCGCAACGTTTTAATTGCAATCTGGGGTCGATTGATTCGGTACTGACCTTGACATTGCCTTCGTATTGCACGGTCAGTTGGTTAAGCAGATAGGTTTCTATATGCTGTTTAAGCACCTCATGGGATTGATTCTCCTGGGCGGCTGCCCACGGGGCGCTGAGGGAAAACACTAACACGGTTAAAATCCGTTTCACTCTCGGTACTCCTGACTCGACTGGCTGGTTTAGTTATGCAAAAGCCAAGCCAGGTTTATTATTTATTTAAGAACAAGGAGTTAAAATGACAGGCCTTGTGTAAATTCCTGGTCCTCTTTGGGCATTTTTAGGATTGATTGGCATGGGGATATCTCAATGGTTGCCCGCCTGCGCGGGCAAGACAGCGTAAGGGGCGCGCTAAATCCTATGGTTTTGCTCTTTCACGTCTTGATGAATTGGCATCCGAATCTTACTGATTGCGTCTACGCGGGCAAGACAGCGTCAATTAAGGTTTCTCTTGTAATGTCTTGCCCGCGCAGGCGGGCATCCGGTCACTCACAGAGGCTGGTGTAGGGTTTAGCCTCTTTCTACTTAAACCCATATCGCTTATGATGCACACTGGTTCACTTAAGCAATGAATGAATGCGTTTTCTCTTTGGACTCTTGTTATTGGTATCGACTGCCCTTTGGGCCGCCAGTCATCACCCCCAGGACTTTCTGACTGAGGTGAAAGGGCAGGCGGATGAAGGCCGGCAGATTGCCAATCATTATTGTGCCAATTGCCATGCAGTAAAGCCACTGATTGAATTGGGTGCGCCTAAAATGGGGCAGGCTAACGATTGGGAGCCACGGCTTAAGGCCGGACTTGAGCTTTTATTTCAACACGCCGATACAGGGATAAATGCCATGCCTGCCCGTGGCGGTTGCTTTGAATGCAGTGATGAGCAATTAAAGCTGGCCATTCTCGCCCTTCTTCCTGATGATGCCACTATTGATCAAAAATTGATCAAAAAGTTTCTAGAAAAAACAAACAGTTAAAAAAATTTAAAAAAAGCCCTAAACTTATTCACTATTCTCCCGATAAAACAAAAAAAGAGGGAGGATATAACAATGAAAAAGCTACTGGTTGTGGGTCCCATTTGTGTCCTGGCTGCTGGTTGCGGATCCATGGACAGGTCAACTGTGGTCGTGGATGATGCGGGTTATACCCATCATACTCTTTCCATGGCTGCAGACAGGAAAGGGACTTCCTATTTCCCCGAGTCACGCCCAGCCACGGGCAAAAAAGTGTTTATTTTTGATCCCAAAGCAACCGCGTGGGCGGCTTATGATGCTCAGGGCAACCGCATTAAAACCGGAAGCGCTTCTGGCGGTAAGGACTTCTGTGAAGACGTAGGCCGAGGCTGCCGCACCGTAACCGGTACTTTCCGTGTTTACTCTAAAAAAGGACCTGAGTGCACGTCCAGCATTTACCCCATTGAAACTGGCGGCGGTGCAAAAATGCCTTATTGTATGCACTTCCATGGCGGATACTCCATCCATGCCGCTTACGAAGTACCCAATTACAATGCCAGTCATGGGTGTGTGCGGGTTCTTCCCAGTGCGGCTAAATGGTTAAACGAAAACTTCATCGATATTGGTACGACAGTTATCGTGAAACCTTACTAGCAAAGCATAAAGTAACCTGCTTAAGTGCAGGTTACTGCCTAGAGGTATTTCTTAAGAAGCTGGTTGATTTGTTCAGGGTTAGCTTGTCCTTTGGTCTCTTTCATGATCTGCCCGACAAAGAAGCCCAGTAGTTTTTCTTTACCGGCGCGATAATCAGCCGCTTGCTGCGGGTATTGTTCAATGGTGCGTTTAACCAGCTCCTCGAGCAGGGGATCTTCTTTTACAGGTTGATATCCTTCCCTGGCAATAATGTCATCGACCGAGCCTTGTCCCTGCCACAGGTGATTAAAAATCGCTTTAAGTATGTTGGCTGAAAAGGTTTTCTGACTGGCATAATCAAGGAGCGGCGCTAAATCGGATGCTGAAATCCTGGGATTTTCAAAGGATTCATTCACCTCATTCAAGGCCGCCGCATAAGCTCCCTTGAGCCAGTTGACGATGGTTTTTTCATCCGCCTGGCTGAGTTGACGCACCGCTTCGAAATAATGGTACGTGGCGGGCGCGGCCAGCAGGAATTGAATATCATCCGCGTTGAGATGACCAAGCCCCTGGAGATGGGCTTTGATCGCCGCAGGCAACGCCGGCAGGGTTTTCTTTATTTCGGCTAATTCCTCTTCATGGATGGCAATGGGCAGCAAATCAGGATCAGGAAAATAGCGGTAATCATTCTCGTTTTCCTTGCTGCGTAAAACCTGGGTGGTTTCGGTATTGGGATCAAATAAACGCGTTTCCTGAATCACTACCTGCCCGCATTCAAGCAAATCCTGATGCCTGGCCTGCTCATAGGCAATGGCTTTTTCTATAAAACGAAACGAATTCAGGTTTTTCAATTCGGTGCGGGTGCCCAGTTGTGCCGACCCTTTTGGTTTAAGCGACAGGTTGACATCACAACGAAATGATCCTTCCTGCATGTTGCCATCGCAAATACCAAGGAACCGTACCAGTTGATGGAGGGTTTTTAAGTAATTGACCGCTTCTTCGGCCGAATAGAGGCAAGGAGCTGTGACAATTTCCAGCAGGGGTGTGCCCGCGCGGTTTAGATCAATGCCGGTAAAATCAGCCTGTGCATCATGAATGGATTTTCCCGCATCCTCTTCAAGATGAGCCCTGACGATGGTGACTGTCTTCATCGGCGCATCGCCCATGTCCACCTGAAGTGTACCATGGCTGACAATGGGGGATTGAAACTGGCTGATTTGATAGCCTTTGGGCAAATCGGGGTAGAAGTAGTTCTTGCGCTCAAAATAAGACAGGGGATTAATCGTCGCGCCAATGGCAAGTCCAAACTGAATGGCCATGGTGACGGCCTGTTGATTAAGAACGGGTAAGACGCCCGGAAGCCCGGCATCAATGAAAGACGTTTGCGTATTGGGTTTGCCGCCAAAAGCATTGGCTGAACCTGAAAAAAGTTTAGTCTGTGTTTTTAACTGAACATGCACTTCAAGGCCGATGACAGTATCCCATGCCATAGTTAACCCCTTAATTGAGCACTGGCCAGATGCCAGTGGGTCATTTGTTGATACTGGTGGGCGACATTCAGCAGCGTTGCTTCAGCAAAGTGTTTTCCGATAACCTGCATGCCCACGGGCAACCCCTCACTGAAGCCGGCCGGAATGGAGATGGCCGGCAACCCGGCGAGATTGACCGCGACGGTAAAGACATCCGCTAAATAATTCTGCACAGGATCGCTCACTTTTTCGCCGAGCTTAAAGGCGGTGGTGGGTGTGGTGGGGCCGATAATCACATCGACTGTATCCAGGGCTCTCAGCAATTCCTCTTTAATCAGCCGCCGGATCTTTAATGCCTGCAGATAATAATCGTCAAAATAACCCGATGACAGAACATAGGTGCCGGTCAGGATGCGTCGTTTGACTTCGGTGCCAAATCCTTCGGTGCGTGAGGCGGTAATGAGTTCCTTTAATGTACTGTTTTTGGGGCTGCGGTAGCCAAAGCGGATGCCGTCGTAGCGCGACAGATTGGACGATGCTTCGGCGCAGGCAATGACATAATAGCAGGGAACCCAAAGCGGCTGGTGGGTCAAATCCATTTCAATGACCTGTGCGCCTTGATCGCACAGAACCTTGACGGCGGCATGGATGGTTTCCCGGATAGTTAAATCCACTTTGTCGCTGAAAAAACAGCGCGGCAGGCCGATGCGCAATCCTTTGATGGAATCATTCAGGCTGGCTGAGTAGTCTGGAAGCGTCTGTTGAACGGAAGTCGAGTCCTTCGCATCAAAACCCGCCATGGCCTGCAGTATCAGCGCCAGATCGTCGGCGCTTTGCGCCATGGGGCCGCCCTGATCAAGGCTTGATGCATAGGCGATCATGCCGTAGCGCGAGACAAGACCATAGGTGGGTTTTAATCCGGAAATGCCGCAAAAAGCAGCCGGCTGACGAATGGAGCCGCCGGTGTCAGAGCCTGTTGCCAGAGGGATAAGACCCGCTGCCACGGCTGCAGCGGAGCCGCCAGAAGAACCGCCAGGCACCCGATTCAAATCCCAGGGATTTTTTACCGCGCCAAAATAACTGTTTTCATTGGCAGAGCCCATGGCAAACTCATCCATGTTGGTTTTGCCGATTAGAACAGTACCTTGTTGCTTTAAGCGGCTAACCACTGTTGCGTCATAAGGGGAACGATAGTCGGCCAGCATTTTCGAGCCACAGGTGGTGGGTAAATGACGTGTGCAGAAAATGTCTTTATGGGCAATGGGAATGCCGGTTAAGAGGCCAAATTGCCCAGCTTTCAGGGCTTCGTCCACCAGGGCGGCCTGTTGCAGGGCATACTCTTCATCCACAGTAATGAATGCGTTCAGTCCTGTATGATTACCAATCACCTTTAAGTAATGTCTGACCAGTTCCACACTGGAAAGCTGACGTTGCTGCAAGGCTAAAACCGTCTCACGCAAGGAGTGCATGTTATTTTCCTGAATCGATGACTTTAGGTACCAGATAGAATCCTTCTTCAAACAAAGGGGCCAGTTGTTCAAGTTCTTCCACGCAGTTACTTTCGGTCATTTCATCATCACGCAGGCGCTGATGAAGTTCGTAAGGATGAAAGAGCGGGGCGACCTGTCGAGTATCCAACTGGCGTAACTCGGCCACAAAATCAATAATGCCATTGACTTCAAGAACGAGGGAAAGGCTGTCTTCATAGTCGCTGTCCAGACAGGCTAATTCAGCAATGGCCTGTAATTCTGCCGAGGAAATGGTCATTAAATCTCCAAAAAATAAAACGATACCCTGCTACTTCGCTGCGGACTGTATAGTGAACAGAAAATTCACTGAGGATGCAAGGATTAATTCGACGGATTGCATCATCCAATATTTCTTTCTTGCCGGGAAAAGGTAGAATGACTTTTATCACTCACCAATTGGATTGTTATGTTGCAGCAGATAAAAACCCAGGGCGGCGTTTACATTGAATATGAACAGCAGAGTTTAGCCTACGACAATGCCATTGAGCCTTTAATTGAGAAACTGGATTCGCAGCGCGGTGCCCTGTTCGCCTCCAGTTTTGAATACCCTGGACGTTACACCTGCTGGGACATCGGTTTTTTCAATCCGCCGCTCGCCATTGTCTGCAAGCAATCGCATGTCTATCTTCAGGCCTTAAACAAGCGTGGTGACGTGCTGTTAACCATTGCTGCCCTGGTTCTTAAGGAATGTGAGGCCATTGACATCCTGAAGCAGACAGAAAAAGTACTCCAGTTGCAAATTAAGCCGAGTGATCGTGTATTCAGTGAGGAAGAACGCAGTCTGCAGCCTTCCATTTTTACCGTCCTGCGTGTGCTGCTTGGTTTTTTCAAATCACCGGACGAGCCCTACCTCGGCCTTTATGGAGCCTTTGGTTACGATTTGATTTTCCAGTTTGAATCACTGGCGCAGACGAAGGCGCGGGAGGAGGATCAACGCGAAATGGTACTTTACCTGCCGGATGAAATCTATGTGGTTAATCATCGCAAGGAAGAAGCCTTTGTTCGTCGCTACGACTTTCAATACCAGGGAAAATCCACGCTGTCATTGCCGCGGGAGGGGGCATTCAAACCCTATGAAGCCACCCACAGACCCGAGAAGCCAGGTGATCACGAGCCCGGTGAGTATACCCGGATTGTTGATGTCGCCAAATCACGGTTTGCTTGCGGCGATCTGTTTGAAGTGGTGCCCAGCCAGATTTTTTATGCGCATTGCCCTGAGCAGCCTTCCGCCATTTTCAGACGCATGCGCAAGGCTAATCCATCCCCTTATGGTTTCCTGATTAATCTTGGTGATGAAGAATATTTAGTGGGCGCTTCGCCGGAAATGTATGTGCGGGTTCAGGGTCGCAAAGTGGAAACCTGCCCCATATCCGGGACGATCAAACGCGGCGCTGATGCCATTGAGGATGCAAAAAACATCCAGACGCTGCTTGATTCTGAAAAGGAAGCGTCTGAACTGACGATGTGTACTGATGTGGATCGCAATGACAAATCCCGCATTTGCGAGGCGGGTAGCGTGCAGGTGGTGGGGCGCCGCCAAATTGAAATGTATTCGCGGCTGATTCATACGGTGGATCATGTTCAGGGGGTATTGCGTAAGGAATTTGACGCGGTCGATGCTTTTTTGACACACATGTGGGTAGTGACGGTGACCGGGGCACCGAAACTCTGGGCGATGAACTTCATTGAAACCCATGAAAAATCGCCCAGACGATGGTATGCGGGAGCCGTGGGTTGGTTTGGTTTTGACGGCAATTTAAATACCGGCCTTGTCTTAAGAACCACCCGGATTAAACAGGGCATTGCTGAAATCCGCGTTGGCGCGACCCTGCTTTATGACTCCGTGCCGCAGGCAGAAGAAGAGGAAACGCGGCTTAAGGCATCTGCTTTCCTCGATGTGGTTCAAAATAAAGTCAAGAGTGAGGTGCGGCATCGTACCGAATACCCTGGACTCGGGCGGCGTGTGTTGTTAGTGGATCATCAGGATTCCTTCGTTCATACCTTAGCCAATTACCTTCGCCAGTCGGGTGCGGAAGTCATTACCGTTCGATCGAATCTGGTCATTGACTACCTGCAGGATTCCGAATTTGATTTGGTGGTGTTATCGCCTGGACCCGGTAAGCCTTCGGATTTTAAAGTGGCACAGACCATAGAATCTGTTTTGGCGCGCGGCATTCCTTTGTTTGGTGTTTGTCTGGGTTTACAGGGGATGGTAGAGTACTTTGGCGGTGAACTGAGCGTTCTCGATTACCCCATGCATGGCAAGGCATCCGAAATCTTTGTCAGGGAAGAAGGGGGATTGTTTGCCGGGTTGGCACCGTCTTTTACGGCGGGTCGTTACCATTCGCTCTATGCCCGTCAGGAATCGATGCCCAAACCATTGAAGGTGACGGCAGTGAGTCAGGATGGTATTGTCATGGCGATCTCTCACCGCAATCTGCCGGTCCATGCGGTGCAATTTCATCCGGAAACCATTTTATCCATGCACGAGCAGGCCGGGCAGCGCATTATCAACAATCTAATGGAGATGATTGGCAGCGATGAAGAGTAAAGTTCTCAAAGTCTATGCTGTGGCCATACTACTGGGTATTTTAACAGGGATTATCGGGTCTTATTTTCAGATAGCGATTGCTTATTTAAGCCGTGGGTTGGGCGCGGCCATCACCTGGTCTGAGCGCGCAGGAGTTCCTGGCGCCCTGACGTCCATGCTGTTTTCCATGCTGCTTGTCTACCTGGCCTGGCTGATGGTGAGAAAAATAGCGCCTGAGGCGTCCGGCAGCGGCGTACAGGAAATTGAAGGGGCCTTGCTCCATGAACGCCCCATTTTCTGGGAACGGTTGTTGCCGGTGAAATTCATAGCCGGGGTCATGTCAATCAGCGCCGGCATGGTGGTTGGCCGTGAAGGACCTACCATTCAAATGGGCGGTAATCTGGGTGAGATGCTCGGGCAATGGCTGCGTATTCCAAGGCGCCGTCGCGATACCCTCATTGCTGCGGGTGCGGCTTCCGGTTTGGCCACTGCCTTTAACGCGCCGCTAGCCGGGGTGCTTTTTGTCATTGAGGAAATGCGCAACCAGTTTAATTTCACATTCACCAATTTTAAAATGGTCGCCATTGCCTGTGTCATGGCGACCATTGTCAGCCACTGGCTTGTGGGTGCAGGTCCTGCGATTGCCATGAGTGTGTTTGATCTGCCCAGTTTAAAGTCGTTGTGGCTGTTTTTTATCTTTGGTCTGTTAGCCGGCCTGGCCGGGCTGGTTTTTAACCTGGTATTGATGAAAAGTTTGAGCTTAAAAGATCGATTGTCCGACTTTGCCCAGGGCAGTTACGCCTTAATTCTCGGGGCGGTCGTTGGTCTTCTGGCCTATTGGTATTCGCCAATCGTCGGCGGCGGTTATGAAATCATCCACCAGTCCTTAACGCTGTCGCCGCCTGCCAATGTGTTGCTGATGCTCATCGGGTTGCGTTTTATCATGACCATGCTGTGTTACAGCAGCAGTGTGCCGGGCGGCATCTTTGCGCCCATGCTGGCTCTGGGTACGCTGTTTGGTCTTGCCTCGTACTACCTGTTGATTTTAATTATGCCAGACACGACCATTCACCCCGGCATGTTTGCTGTGGCGGGCATGGGGGCTTTGTTTTCCGCTGCAGTCCGTTCTCCTCTGACTGGCATTGTGCTGGTCGTGGAAATGACTCAGAATTACCTGTTGATTCTACCGATGATGGTGACCTGCCTGACCTCCACCACCGTGGTGCAGCTGGCAAAAAATCCACCCATTTATGCGCAGTTATTACGGCGGACTCTGGCAAAAGAACGTCTGTCGGCGTAACACGGCTAAATTTCATTCGCAAAATGAAAACCGTTCGTTATATACTTTTGCTCAGAACCGGCAACCCAGTGGATTGATGAACTATTTCCATAATAAAAAACTGGCCTTTTTTTTCATTATTCCGCAGTTGACTGTTACCCTGTTATTTTTTATTTGGCCTGCTTTAAGCGCCATCCTGCAATCGTTGTTTTTCAGCGATGCCTTTGGTCTGCACACGCAGTTTGCCCGCCTGGGAAATTTCAGTGATTTATGGGCGGATCCAGGGTATGGAAAAGCAGTGCTGGTGACGTTGCTGCTGGCGTTGTTTATTACCCTGTTGACCATGGCCTCAGGTTTATTGCTGGCAACGCTGGTGAGCGGGCGGCGTCGGAGTCAGGCGATTTATAAAACATTAATTCTCTGGCCTTATGCCGTTGCGCCGGCTGTGGCGGCCATCCTCTGGCGTTTTCTCTGCCAGCCAACCATTGGCTGGCTGGCCAGTTTATTTCGCAGCATAGGCTTTGATTTTAATTACCTCATTCATGGGCAACAGGCGCTGACTGTGGTTATCCTGACTGCGAGCTGGCAACAGTTAAGTTACAATTTTTTATTCTTTTTTGCGGCGCTCAAAGCCATTCCTCCATCGCTTATCGATGCGGCCATCATGGATGGCGCTTCGGCCTGGCGCCGTTTTTGGCAGGTTATTTTCCCTTTGTTATCGCCAACGACCTTTTTCCTGCTGATCATGAATCTGATTTATTCTTTTTTTGACACCTTTGGCATCATTGATGTCATGACCAGCGGCGGTCCGGATAATGGGACTACCACGCTGATTTACAAAGTGTATAAGGATGGCTTCGTGGGCATGGATCCCGGGAGCTCCTCGTCGCAATCCGTGGTACTCATGCTCCTGGTGATTGCCTTAACCCTGCTGCAATTCCGCTATCTTGAAAAGAAGGTGCATTACGAATGACCTGGTCGCGTGTTGTTTCCCATGGTTTCCTTTGCCTTTTCATTGCCGGTTTATTTCTACCGCTTTACATGGCGCTGGTGGCCGCCAGTCATGATGGCGGCGCCATGATGCATGCCCCCTTGCCTTTGTTGCCTGGCAGGGCGTTATGGGACAACATCAAAACCGTATTGACTGAGGGGATAGCGGCAACAGGCGGGCAACCCGTTTGGCACATGCTTCTTAATAGTTTAGTGATGGCAGTTCTCATCGCCGCGGGCAAAATAACCCTGGCTTTGTTTTCAGCCTTTACCCTGGTTTATTTCGCTCTGCCCGGTAAAAAACTGATGTTTGCCCTGATTTTTTCAACCATGATGCTGCCGGTTGAAGTTCGCATTGTGCCGACGTTTCAGGTGATTGCTTCGTTCTCCTGGTTGAATACTTACGCGGGGTTAACGCTGCCGTTGATGGCTTCCGCGACGGCGACTTTTTTATTTCGTCAATTTTTCAAAACAATTCCGGGTGAACTGGTGGATGCGGCCAAACTGGATGGGGCGGGCCCCTGGCGTTTCTTTAGAGATATTTTACTCCCGCTCTCTCTGACACAAATCGCGGCCTTGTTTATTATTTTATTTGTCTATGGGTGGAATCAATACCTGTGGCCCCTGGTGATTACCAGCGACAGCAGCAAGGCGACGATCGTCATGGGCATCCGGTCTTTAGCCGGCGTTGCTGATCAAATCCCGCAGTGGCATTATATTATGTCTGTCGCCTTAGTCGCGATGTTGCCGCCCTGTTTGGTGGTCGTGCTTATGCAACGATGGTTTGAGAAGGGGTTAATTCATTAATGGCTACAGTGGAACTGGTGAATATCAGCAAATACCATGGTCAACACAGGATTCTTGAGCAAATCAGCTTAAGCATTGAGCAGGGTGAATTTGTGGCGGTGGTAGGGCCTTCTGGATGTGGTAAATCCACGTTACTGCGTTTAGTGGCCGGCCTTGATACGGTCACATCGGGGAAAATCCTCATCGATAATCAATGCGTCAATGAAATTCCTCCTGCTAAACGCAACATGGCCATGGTTTTTCAAAGTTATGCTCTGTACCCGCACATGACCGTGTTTGATAACATGGCTTATGGTTTAAAAATGCGCGGCGTCGACAAACAGGCTATTGATTCGCGTGTCAAGGAGGTGGCGGCCATGCTGCAGCTCTCCGATTATTTAAAGCGGTTGCCGCGGGAGTTATCCGGCGGACAAAAGCAGCGTGTCGCCATGGGGAGGGCCATTGTTCGTTCGCCGTCGGTGTTTTTGTTTGATGAACCCCTCTCGAATCTTGATGCCAAACTGCGGACGGAAATGCGCCATGAGATTAAAAAACTGCATCAGCAATTAAAAACGACCTGCCTGTACGTGACCCATGATCAAACAGAGGCCATGACCATGGCCTCAAGAATACTGGTATTAAATCAAGGCCGTATTGAACAGATTGGCGCACCACAAAAACTGTATCAGCAACCGGCTTCGCTTTTTGTTGCTGGATTTACCGGACATTACCCAATTAACTTTTTATCAGGTACTATTGATTGGTCATCCAGGCAATTCATCACCGCGATAGGTGCTGCTTTCCCGTTGCCTGAGCACGTGGCTCCAGCGCAGGGTGTTGAAGAAGTCATCCTTGGGGTGAGGCCTGAAAACCTGGAAATGACAGCGGCTGACACGGCGGGGGCCATCCCTGTTCATGTCGATTTTGTCGATAACATGGGCAGCGATAAACTGGTACATACCCGAAGCCATTGCGGTCGTGCCAATTTTTCGGTGCGAACACGCATCGATACCGAAATCTGTGAAGGACGTGCGGCGATAAGCCTGAATCTGAAACAGGCGCATTTGTTTGATAAAAACACAGGCAAGAGGCTGGGAGGATGGAATGACTAAAAGCAATAAAGCACTGAGGGATGTCGACGCCCCTTTTTACAGTTACTGGCAGGCGCTTTATCTGTCTTTTTTCAGTCGCCGCTTGTACGTGGATGTCGGCAAGCGCTGGAAGGGCTATGGGATACTTTATCTCTTATTATTGATGTTCATTGTGACCTTGCCTTTCGCCTTGCGGGTAACCCTCGATTTTAATCGTTTTTTTGATTATCAGATTCTTGAGCCCATGCAGAAACTGCCGAAGTTTTATGTGCAAAACGGCAAAGTGTCTCTGGATAAGCCCATGCCTTACCTGATTAAAAACAGCAAGGGCGATGTGGTTTCCATCATTGATACGACAGGAACAATCACGCGCATCGATGATCGTTACCCGCACTTATCCGTGCTGGTAACCGCCAATCAAATCATTTATCGCCTGCCCACCCCGCAATTCTTTTTTGCTTCGGCAAACCGGAAACAGGAAAGCCCCATTTATATTCAGGAGTTGAGTAAAAGCATGAATGAGGTTTTCAGCGGCGAAGAGTTAAGCAAATCGTCAGGTATCGAAAAGCTTAAGTTATTGTCGGATGCCACCATTTATCCCACGATTGTCCTGATGTTTACTGTCATTTACCTGGCTTTCTTCCTCGTGTTTGCGCTAATGGGTCAATTTGTTGCTAAATTATTCATGAAATTTGCTATTACCTACAAGCAATCCTGTCGATTACTGATTGTGGCTTCGACCCCGCAGATTACGGCACTGGTGATTTTCCTGACTATAAACTGGGTATTTTATGGGTTTGGTTTCTT
Organism: Legionella rubrilucens; assembly: GCF_001468125.1. Taxonomy (GTDB): domain Bacteria; phylum Pseudomonadota; class Gammaproteobacteria; order Legionellales; family Legionellaceae; genus Legionella_C; species Legionella_C rubrilucens. Next base: position 128,570 of record NZ_LNYT01000003.1, read on the forward strand.
TTTAATTGTCTTGTTTGCCGCTTACTTCAGTTTTGCCGTCCTGTCGTTGAAACGTGAAAGCCATAAGCTGGTGGTTTCGTGAAAGAGCCAATTCACTTCGCCCATGGCAATGGTTTTCCTTCGCTTTGTTACAGTCAGTTATTCAATGCGTTAAGTGAGGATTTTGACTGCTACTACATTGACAAGGTCGGGCACAACCCCAGGTACCCGGTGACTGAAAACTGGCCTTTTCTGGTCGAGGAAGTGTTAGACAGCATCAAACAACAAATTAATCAGCCGGTGATTGCGGTGGGGCATTCGCTGGGCGGTGTACTCAGTCTGTTGGCAGCCATACGGGAGCCTTCGCTTTTCAAGGCGGTGATTATGCTCGATTCACCCCTGCTGGGGCGGCTTAAATCGAGTATGCTGCGTTTGGCCAAAGTGCTCGGATTTATCGATCACATTACCCCGGCATTCAGAACACGCGGGCGCAGGCGTAAATGGCCGACACAAGAACAGCTCATGGCTTATCTTAAAGACAGGCCCCTGTTCAGAACATTCAGCAAGGCCTGCCTTCAGGATTACATCGATTATGGCCTGTACCGTGATGAAGAAGGCTATCATCTGGTGTTTGACAGCCATATTGAATACCAGATTTATCGAACTATTCCTCATCATCTCCATCAGTATGCCGGTCAATTAACGGTACCCACCGCGCTCATTTATGGCGCCCAGAGTAATGTGGTGGATCGATTTGATGTTCGCTACATGAAAACGCATTACCGTATTGATTGTTTTAAAATGAGAGGGACCCATATGTTACCTATGGAGAGACCGAAATTAACAGCCAGGCAGGTTATTCAGGCGCTGGATGTTATACTTAAAAGATGATGTGTAGAATGTAAAAAATGTGGATTAAGGCTATTTATTAAAAGGAGAGAACTGTGCCGCATAGCTTGATTGTGTTTGCGCTGATTGGCGTATCGCTTTGGTTACTGTCCAGGCAGGCATCGATTGTCGTTTGGGCAATCAGTTATGCCATTCTTACGGGCTTGTACATTCAGTATGGCTCTGTGAGCCTGGTGACACAGGGGATCCTTTGCCTGTTGACGGCAACCTTTGTTTTGGCCTCGATTCGCCCTCTACGCCGCAATCTTCTGTCTCGCCGCTTATTTGCCCGAATCAGCAAGGAAATGCCGGTCATGTCGGCCACGGAACGTGAGGCGCTCGAAGCGGGCACTATCACCTGGGAAGGGGATTTATTCAGCGGCGCACCTGATTTTAATAAGTTGCTTAAAGCCCCCACCATCCATTTTACAGCCGAAGAACAAGCCTTCATGGATGGACCGCTTAACGAGCTCTGCCGCATGATTGACGATTGGGATATTACTCATAATCGGGCGGACATGCCTCCTGAAATGTGGCAATTTATTAAGGAAAAGGGCTTTTTCGGCATGATCATTCCCAAGGAGTACGGTGGGCTTGATTTTTCTGCCAGTGCGCAGGCCGCAATATTGTCGCGAATTTATGGACGCTCAGTCACGGTGGCGTCAACCATCTCGGTGCCTAATTCCTTAGGCCCTGCGGAGTTGCTGCTTAAATACGGTACCAAAGAGCAAAAGGACTATTATCTGCCCCGTCTTGCCGATGGCCGCGAGATTCCCTGCTTTGCTCTAACCGGGCCCAGTGCGGGTTCTGATGCGGCGTCCATGCCGGATAAAGGCATTGTCTGCCGGCAAACCGTGGATGGTCAGGAGGTGCTGGGGGTCCGTCTTACCTGGAATAAACGATACATTACGCTATGCCCCATTGCCACCGTGATTGGCCTGGCATTCAGGATGTTCGATCCGGACAATCTGTTAGGCAAGGGGAGCGATGTGGGAATCAGTTGCGCCCTGATTCCTGCCAAAACCCCGGGTGTAATCAGAGGCCGCCGCCACTTTCCGCTCAATACTGCCTTTATGAACGGTCCTACCCAGGGCAAGGATGTTTTTATTCCCATGGATTACCTTATCGGGGGTGCCGCAATGGCTGGGAATGGCTGGCGCATGTTAATGGAGTGCTTAAGCGCAGGCCGTGCGATTTCCTTACCTTCCAGCAGTCTGGGCGGATCACAGGCAGCCGCTTTGGCCACCGGCGCCTATGCACGCGTTCGTAAACAATTTAATACGGCCATCGCCAATTTTGAAGGTATCGAGGAACCGCTGGCCCGCATTGCCGCCAACGCGTACCTCATTGACGCGGCATTAACCATGACTGCCGCCGCCATTGATCACGGTGCCAAGCCGTCTGTGGCGGGTGCCATTCTTAAATACCATACCACGGAACGCGCCAGACGGGTTGCGCTTGATGCGATGGATATTCACGGCGGTAAGGGCATTTGCCTGGGGCCGAATAATTACATGGGACGAGGTTATCAAAGCGCTCCCATTGGAATCACGGTGGAGGGAGCCAATATCCTCACGCGCAGCCTGATTATTTTTGGTCAGGGCGCTGTTCGCTGCCACCCCTATATTTTCAAGGAAATTGAAAGCGTGCGGGAAAATAATCTTGCCCTCTTTGACAAAGCCTTTTGGGGGCATGGTGCGTTTATGCTGGCTAATTTTACCAAATCCGTGTTGTTTAATCTGACGGGTGCCTATTTCACACGTGCGCCCCGCAGCCGGGTAAGACGTTATTATCAATTGATTCATCGCTACAGCAGCAATTTGGCCTTTGCTTCTGATTTTGCCATGACAGTCATTGGCGGTGAGCTTAAGCGCAAGGAGAAAATTTCTGCACGCTTAGGCGATGTTTTAAGCTACCTGTACCTGGCTTCCGCAGTGCTTAAGCGTTTTCACGATGATCATGAACCCGAAGCCGATTTGCCGTTGGTGGAGTGGTGCTGCCAGCATTTGTTTCATGAGTGTGACTTGGCCTTGCAGGGTGTCATGACCAACATGAAACCCCGTGCGGCACGGATAATATTGCGCGCAGTCATCAATCCCTGGGGTGGTTTAAGAAAACAACCTTCCGATCGTCTGGGACAACAACTGGCACGCTTGCTGACTAACCCTAATGAATCCCGCGATCGTTTAACACGTTTTGTGTTTAAAGAGGCCACGCCCAATTGCCCAATCGGACGCCTTGAGGCGGCATTTCGTAAAATCTGTGCAGTTGAGCCTTTGGAAAAACGCATTGCAGTCGCGGTAAAAGAGGGCACACTGCGTGCGCTGACGTTGCTTGAGCAGATTGAGGAGGCGGAAAATGCCGGCATTCTGAGCAGCGAGCAGGCTGCTTTATTGAACGAAGCGGAACTTGCCCGCCAGCACGTCATTGCTGTAGATGATTTCAGCCATGATGAATTAAGCCGTACCGCTTTACAGACCGCTGCGAAAGCAAAAAAGCATGAGCCGAGCAAGGACGATATAACGGAAAACATTTAACCTCTGCTGCGTGCTCGGGGCCTGCTGCTTCTCAATGGTGAGGCGGCAGTGACTCCGTATAAGCCAACTCTGCCCCAGATCTTATGACGATATGTTACCTGGCTGTGTTCCTGTGGGTGCCGTTTTGCCTGTATTCCTTGTCCTTATGAACCCAGCCATGCACATGCCTTATCCATATGGAACTGTGCAAGCTGATAGACAAATTACACGAGAAAGATGAGCGTCAAAAAATTGAGGGAAAGGAAAAGTAATCCGGGATTCAGATTTCAGTAGCCAGTCGTCAAGAGGAACGAGTTAAATTTCTTCCAAAGCTTCATCCGGCATGGTGACATTTAACTCCAACACCGCACTGTCACCCATCCGCTCCAGATTAACACTGACTTTGTCTCGTGTGACTGGGATGTATTTGGCAATCACTGCCAGAATTTCTTCCTGGAGTTTGGGCAAATAATCCGGTGTATTTCGCTGAGTCCGCTCATGAGAAATAATGATCTGCAAACGTTCTTTTGCAACGGATGCGGTACTGGTGCGTTTTCTTAAGTAGTTGAATATGCTCATGCTGGAACATCCTCCTTGTTTTTACCGAACAACCGGCGCAAAATGCCTTTACGCTCATTGCTGACAAAACGCATGGGCCTGCTTTCGCCCAGGAAACGAGCAATCGCATCCTGGTAGGCCAGACCTGCGTCACTGGTTTCATCAAGAATAACAGGGGTCCCTGTATTAGATGCTTTTAACACGGCTTTTGATTCGGGAATTACCCCAATCAGCGGGATAGCAAGAATTTCTTTAACGTCTTCCACCGATAACATTTCACCCTTTTCAACACGCTCGGGATCGTAGCGAGTCAAAAGCAAATGTTCCTGGACAGGAGCTTCATTATTAATTGCCCGTTTGGTTTTACTGGCCAAAATACCCAGAATACGATCGGAGTCGCGAACGGAAGAGACCTCTGGGTTGGTTACAACAATGGCATGATCCGCGAAATGCATGGCCATCAATGCCCCGGTTTCAATGCCGGCCGGTGAGTCACAAACGATGTACTCAAACTCCTTCGCTAATTCATTGAGTATCTTTTCCACGCCTTCAACGGTTAAAGCGTCCTTATCGCGGGTTTGTGACGCGGGCAGGATGCAGAGATCGGGGACGCGTTTGTCTTTGATTAAAGCCTGGTTAAGGCTGGCTTCGCCATTGATGACATTAATAAAGTCATAAACGACACGCCGTTCGCACCCCATGATGATATCAAGATTTCGTAAACCAATATCAAAGTCAATGACAACGGTTTTGTGCCCGCGAAGAGCAAGTCCTGATGAAAAAGCCGCAGAAGTGGTAGTTTTTCCAACGCCGCCTTTACCTGAAGTCACAACGATTATCTTAGCCAACTCGGAACCTTCCTGTTAAAAGACTTGTTAACACTTTGCGTTCCAGTTTACACGTTATTGAATGAACAGTTCAAGCTCAACGGCTTAAATCAGGCAATATATTTTTGATGCTGTCAACAAAAAAGTCGTCCGCTTCAGGGCCTATTGTTTTTAACAGAAACTGCACCTAAAATCCGCACACTTTTGGTCAATAAAGAACATTCATTTTAAGGGTCGTATGATGTATCGCAAAATGTTGAAATCGAAAATCCATCGTGCCCGCGTAACGCACGCGGATCTGGATTACGAAGGCAGTATCACCATTTCACCGGAATTATTAAAAGCGGCCGATATTTTACCTTATGAAGCGGTGAATGTGTGGAATGTAACGGCTGGTACGCGATTTGAAACCTATGCCATTGCCGGTGAGGAAAATTCCACCGCCATTTGTGTCAATGGCGCTGCGGCTCATCTGGTCACTCCCGGCGATTTAATTATTATTGCCTCCTTCATCCAACTCAGTGAGGAGAAGTGCGCGCCATTTAAACCGACGGTGGTGTTTGTCGATGAGCATAACCGGTTTAGAGAAATTCGCCCGGAGACCTTGCCTGATTTATGTGAAGCCTAAGCAACAATCCCTTCCATGGGGAAGGGATTTGTTCATTACCAACTGCTTGAGCCGCAGCAGCCATAGGTTGAAATATTGGGTTCGTTGTAAGGATTGGAACAACAGCTTCGATACCCGCATCCGGACAGGCTGGTTGTTATTAAAGCAATCAAAGACACAAAAAGTATCTTCTTCATAGCGGCTTCCTTGTCAATTGTGTATGTTAAGTATATGACCTGATTTTAAATAATACAAATTCAGGTTTCATTTTGAATTCAAATGCTTGCGATAAACACTTGCAGGATGAATTGGATAGGAGTAAAACTAACTTCCCCCGTAAAAAAAGGAATTCAAACATGAAACTTTATTTCACTAAAGGCGCGTGTTCGCTGGCTGTAAGAATTGTTATCAATGAGATCGGCGTGGATTGCACGTACGAGTCAGTCAATTTGCAGGCAAAAAAAACGGAAAGCGGTAAAAATTACCTGGAAATTAATAAAAAAGGCGCGGTACCCGCTCTTCAAACAGACAAGGGTGAAATCCTGACTGAAAACGCGGTCATTCTTCAGTATCTGGCTGATACGTACGAGGCGAATAAATTGCTGCCGCCGCAGCATGATTTTGAGCGCTATCGGGTGCTCGAATGCGTCAATTACATCACCACCGAGATTCATAAGACCTTGGGCGCTCTTTTTAATCCGGCAATGACGTCAGAAATCAGAGAAAAATTCACGTTGCCGACGCTTAAAACCAAATTTAACTACCTAAACTCTCTGCTGGATGGGCAGCCCTACCTGTGCGGCAACCACCTGACTCTGCCTGATGCCTATTTATTTGTCATGTTAACCTGGACTTTCCATTTCAAAATCGATTTGCAGGAATGGCCGAATCTGGTTAAACATTTCAATAAATTAAGTCAGCATCCGTCGGTGGTTAAATCCTTGAACGAAGAGGGGATTGAGCTGGCGGGTTGAAGCTTATCTGCTGACAGTAGAACCCAATGCATACCCTTTCCCGCTGGCGGGGAAGGGTGGTGTTCAGGTAAAGAAAACCTGGCATATTGCCATGTTCAGGTATATGATAGTTCCCCTGTTTCTGTTTAAAATCAAGCCTATCCGTTAAAGCATTGGAGGACTTATGCGAATTAACATGTTATTTTTGGCCGTTTTATTGTCCATTACGACGCTTATCACCGGTTGCAGCAAGGATATTCCGCCTGGTGATTATGATTCATCTGAAGTTGGCAAAATTAAAAAAGTCGTACCTGGGGTGATTATTTCCATGCGCCCAGTCCGTCTGCACAACAAGGAAGCTGAAATCGGCATCACTCCCGGCTCTCGCTCCACAGTGCCCAGTTCGTCTTATTCTGACCCCACCATGAATCGTTCACACGGGTTTGAATATGTGATTAAACTCAATAGCGGCAGCATTATTTCTGTCGTTCAGGCTGATACAGTCAAGCTGAAAGTGAAGCAGCCTATTTTAGTTATTTACGGCAGAAATACCCGTGTCGTTCCCGATCATGGCAGCAACGATTATTAAAAAGGGGCGGAACTATTCCGCCCATTGACAATTCCGTTCAAAAAATTAACCAGATGTTATTTATCATTCTCTCCAATGGTTGTATAATATTCGGTTAATTTCATTGCAGGGGGATTGATATGTCGCTTTCTATTGTGCAACAGGCACTGACTTTTGATGATGTTTTGCTGGTTCCTGCCCATTCACTGGTTCTCCCCAAAGAAGTTTCATTGCAAACCCGTTTGACTCGGGGCATCGAATTGAATATCCCTCTTGTTTCAGCTGCGATGGACACAGTTACTGAGTCGAGGCTTGCGATTGCCATGGCACAGGAAGGCGGTATCGGGATTATCCATAAGAACATGAACATTGCTGCCCAGGCAGACGAAGTTCGCAAAGTGAAAAAATTTGAAAGCGGTATGGTGAAGGATCCGGTATGGGTGACACCGCAAACCACCGTCGAAGATTTGCTTACGGTCATTGCTCATCATAATTTTTCAGGCGTCCCCGTGGTTGAAAACGGCTTGCTGGTAGGGATAGTGACCAGCCGTGACATTCGCTTTGAAACCAATCTTGCTTTGCCGGTTTCAGCTGTCATGACGCCAAAAGAGCGTCTGGTGACTGTGAAAGAAGGAGCTGGCCGTGAAGAAATCCAAAGCCTGCTGCACAAACACCGTTTAGAAAAGCTGCTGGTGGTGAACGACGAGTTCAAGCTGCGCGGCTTAATTACGGTAAAAGACATTCAAAAAGCCAAAGAAAATCCATTTGCCAACAAAGATCATCAGGGACAATTGCGCGTTGGAGCGGCCGTAGGGGTCGGTGAAGGCACCGATGAACGTGTGGAAGCGCTCGTTGAGGCGGGAGTCGATGTGCTGGTGGTGGACACCGCTCATGGCCATTCTCAGGGCGTATTAAACCGTGTGGCCTGGATTAAAAAACATTTTCCGCAGGTTCAGGTCGTGGGCGGCAACATTGCGACCGCGGCGGCAGCCAGCGATCTGGTGGCCGCGGGTGTTGATGCGGTCAAGGTTGGAATTGGTCCCGGCTCGATTTGTACGACCCGTATCGTCACCGGTGTTGGTGTACCGCAGATTACCGCCATTGCCAATGTGGCTGAAGGCGTTAAAGGTCAGGTTCCGGTGATTGCCGATGGCGGTATCCGCTTCTCTGGTGATATCTGCAAGGCTTTGGCGGCAGGTGCCGACACGGTGATGTTAGGCAGTATGTTTGCCGGTACAGAGGAATCACCTGGTGAAATTGAGCTCTATCAAGGCCGAACCTATAAAAGTTACCGCGGCATGGGATCGATTGGGGCTATGGCTCAGGCCCAGGGCTCAAGCGACCGTTATTTTCAGGACATGAGTCAGGGCGCTGAAAAACTGGTTCCTGAAGGCATTGAAGGCCGTGTTCCTTACAAAGGTCCCGTGCAAACCATCATTCATCAAATGATGGGCGGTTTGCGTTCCTGCATGGGTTATACCGGTTGCAAAACCATCAGTCTTCTCCATGAAAATGCAGAGTTTGTGCAGGTGACCAATGCCGGGATGCGTGAATCCCATGTCCATGATGTCAGTATTACCAAACAAGCCCCGAATTACCAGGTGGACAACTAATGAGCAGTAATATCAAGCGGCAACTTCTTTTAATTCTTGATTTTGGTTCGCAATACACGCAATTGATTGCTCGCCGCGTGCGGGAAATGGGCGTGTACTGTGAAATTCATCCCTATGACCTCGATGAATCCGCGTTTAATGCGCTTTCACCCTGCGGCATTATCCTTTCCGGCGGTCCATCCACCGTGACTTTAAGTTGCAACCCCCGCGCTCCGGACTGGGTATTCACCTGCGGTTTGCCGGTGTTGGGGATTTGCTATGGCATGCAGACCATGGCTGTTCAGTTAGGTGGTGAAGTGCAATCGTCTGACCTGCGTGAGTTTGGTTATGCAGAACTGCGTTTGCATGGGCATACCGAATTATTGCACCACATTGAAGACAAGACCGACGCGGAAGGGAGGGCTTTGCTTGATGTGTGGATGAGTCATGGCGATAAGGTCACGCAATTGCCGCCCGGGTTCAAGGTGATCTGTGAAACGCGCAACGCACCCATTGCCGGTATGGCCAATGATGAACGCCGCCTGTACGGTTTGCAATTCCATCCTGAGGTGACTCATACTGTGCAAGGATTACGCATACTGCAACGTTTCGTCGTTGATATCTGCCAGGCCAAAACCACCTGGACCGCTGATAATATTATTCAACAGGCCATTGACACCATTCGCCAGCAGGTGGGTGATGAACAGGTATTGCTTGGACTTTCCGGCGGTGTTGATTCGTCTGTCGTCGCGGCTCTGCTGCACCAGGCCATTGGCGATCAGTTGGTTTGTGTATTTGTTGATACTGGTCTTTTACGCTTAAACGAAGCGGAACAGGTGATGGCCATGTTTGGTCAGCACATGGGCATCCGCATCATTGCCGTGAATGCGGAAGACAGGTTTTTAGCGGCGTTAAATGGGGTTGATTGCCCAGAAACCAAGCGAAAAATCATCGGCCGGACCTTCATTGAAGTCTTTGATGATGAGGCAAAAAAATTGCCTGGCGTCAAATGGTTGGCCCAGGGGACCATTTATCCTGACGTCATTGAATCGGCCGCAACCAAAACCAATGGTGCGGCAGTAGTGATTAAATCGCACCATAATGTTGGCGGCTTGCCAGAGACCTTGAATTTAAAACTACTGGAACCCATTCGCGAATTATTCAAAGACGAGGTTCGCAAAATTGGTCTGGAACTCGGTCTGCCTTACGACATGGTTTACCGCCATCCATTCCCGGGCCCCGGACTTGGTGTGCGAATTCTTGGTCAGGTGACGAAGGAGTATGCCGATATTTTAAGGCAGGCGGACGCTATTTTTCTTGATGAATTAAAGAATGAAGGCCTTTATCATAAAGTGAGCCAGGCTTTTGCCGTTTTTTTGCCGGTCAAAAGCGTGGGTGTGATGGGCGACGGTCGTCGTTATGATTTCGTTATTTGTCTTCGGGCCGTCGAAACCATTGATTTTATGACAGCGCATTGGGCCCATTTACCCTGGGATTTTCTGGGCGCTGTTTCCAATCGCATTATTAATGAGGTGGCGGGTGTGTCCCGGGTAACTTACGACATATCCGGCAAGCCGCCAGCGACGATTGAATGGGAATAAACGACACGCACTGGATGCAAAAAGCCTATGAACTGGCATGGACGGCCAAACAGGCCGGCGAAGTGCCAGTCGGGGCTGTGCTTGTCGACCGCAATAACCAGCTGCTGGCGGCAGCCGGTAATCGCGTCATAGCCCAAACCGACCCCTGTGCCCATGCCGAAATTCTGGCCATTCGTGAAGCAGCACACAAGCAAGCCAATTTCAGGCTGCTGGATACTACCCTGTACGTCACTCTGGAGCCCTGTGTCATGTGTGCCGGAGCCATTGTTCATGCGCGCATCAAACGCCTTGTTTTTGCTGCACGTGATGTCAAAGCCGGTGCGGCCGGTTCAGTATATAATTTGCTCAAGGGGTATCCTTTAAATCACCCCGTGCAAATCGATGAAGGATTTCTTGAAGCGGAATGCTCCGCGTTATTAAAAGATTTTTTTATGACTCGACGTTCGTAAAGGCCGCCATCAATTGACTCCTCAAGCGCTTTTTTTCTTCGGCATTCAATGGTAAACCAGCCTGGGTTGAAATATAAAACATGTCTTCAACCCGTTCGCCTGCGGTAGCAATTTTAGCATTATGCAAGTGAAGGCCTTGCTCAGAAAAAATGCGGCTGACGGTCGCCAGCAAGCCGGGACGGTCGGTTGTTACCAAAAAGAGGCAGGTATGCTGCTCCTGTTGTGCTTCGGTAAAGCTTATCTGCGGTTTAAATTTGAAATGGGCCTGGGTCCGGGACAAACGGCGCTTGATGCTTTTGGGTGGCGGAGAGTGCTTGCCCAAATGTTTTTTTAATGCCTCATGGATGGCTTTAATCTGCTCATTGTTGGTCAAGGCTTGATGCTGTTCATCGAGAATAATATAGGTGTCTAAGTCAAACTGATGATCACAGGTTAAAATGGTCGCTTCCTGGATGGTAATGTAATGATTACTGAGTACCGTGGTGGTAATTGTAAATCGCTCTTCACGGTGCGGCATGTAAATGAAGACTTCAGTACCCCCCTGGCTGTGGTGAGGCATGATGATGATCAAAGGGTACTGCTGACAACTTAACATGGCCTCGGTATGGCGGGCTATCACGTCGGGTGGCTCGTGCAGAAAATATTTGCCTTTGATATGGGTCCACAGATCATTGACTTTGTTGTCCTCAATACCCTTTTTCCTCAACAAGACCAAGGCTTCGCGCTTGCGTTCGCTGATGAGGCTTTCTTCATCAGGGAGGGTTTTTTCCTGCTGCTGAGCCCGGTGAGCAGCATGGTAAAGCTCCTTAAGCAGTGAATCTTTCCAACTGTTCCACAGGGTATGGTTGGTGGCACAAATATCGGCGACGGTCAGCAAATAAAGGTAATCGAGGTAATGAGGTTTTGGCAGATGCTGACAAAACAGGCTGATGGTCTTGGGATCGTAAATATCCTGCCGTTGGGCAGTTTGAGACATGAGCAGATGGTGGCGCACAAGCCAGATGACCAGATCCGCATCCTCTTTTATCAACTGATGGCGCACAGCAAAGGCTTTTGCCTCCTCTGCACCCAGTTCCGAATGATCGCCGCCCCGGCCTTTGGCAATGTCATGAAAGAGGGCTGCCAGGTAGAGGAGTTCCCGCTTTTTAATGGCAGCCATGAGCGATGCGGCCAGGGGAAAAGACAAATTATAGGCGGGATCAAGAAAACGAACCAGATTGCGAATGACAAACAGGGTGTGCTGATCCACGGTATACACATGAAATAAATCATATTGCATCTGCCCGGTTACTGCAGCGAAACAATCCAGGTAATGACCAAGCACGCCGTAGCGGTTCATGTGATGCAGGGCATAGTAAGGGTTTTTTTCTTTAAACAGCTGAATGAATAACTGGGTTGCCAGAGGGCAGGAGCGAAACTTTTTATCCATTAAAAACAGGCACTGCCTGATCAGGCGAATGGTGCTGGCACGAACACCGGCAATGTCAGGACGCTTGGCCAGCCAGACAAACAATTCAATGATTGCTGGCGGGTGCTGAATGAAAACGCGGGGATGTTTCACTTCAATGTAATGATTCGACAACTGGAAATGGCTGTCTAAGGGGGTGATCAATTGTTTTTCACGGTGAACGATGGCTTCTGAGAACCAATGCAGCAACATTTCATTCAGCTCACGGATCCCTTTGATGTTTTTAAAATAAAGTTTCATGAACTGCTCAATGGCCAGCGATTGCGGCGTATCCTCAAAGCCAAACAGGGCAGCCAGTTTCACCTGATAATCAAACAGAAGACGTTCTTCCTGCTTGCCCGCAAGGGTGTGAAGCCCAAAACGAATCCGCCAGAGGAAATGCTGGTAGTTAATTAACTGCTCGTATTCCTTGTCCGTAATGAAACCGCTGCTGATGCCGTCCGCCAGTTTTTTAATGCCAAAATGACGCTTGCCAATACTGAGCAGGATTTGCAAATCACGTAACCCGCCAGCACCCTGTTTGACGTTGGGCTCCAGATTGTAGGCAGTTTCGCCGTATTTAATGTAGCGTTGCTTTTGCTCTTGCTGTTTGGCGAAAAAAAACTCATGGCTTGGCCAGATATGTAAAGGGTGGGTGTAATATTGCAACTCTTCCATGAAGCTGCCGCGGCCGCAGAGGAGATGCATGTCAAGAATACTGGAAATGACGCTTAAATCCTGGCTGGCCAAGTCTGCGCAATCTTTAGGTGTTGTGATTTGATGACTGACATCGAGGCCGATATCCCAGCAATCCTGGATAAACGCCTGAGCACGATGCAACTGCGGTTTGGTGACGTGATGGCTATGCAATAAAAGTAAATCGATATCAGAATGGAGTTGGAGTTCGCGACGACCATAGCTGCCTAGAGCCAAAAGACAAAAGGCATTGTCTTCGTGTAACTGGTGCTTCTGGAAGAGGAGTAATAACGTTTCGTCAATAAAACGGACTAACTTGCGTGTGATGCTGGTGATGCTGGCTTTTTGACAAAATTCATTACACAGTTCTTCCTTGAACTGTTTGAGTGTCTGCTTGAGAACATGGCTACCGTTCTTCATCACGTAAGGTTAAAATTTCCACGCCGTCAGCCGTCACCAGCAAGGTGTGCTCCCATTGGGCTGATAAACTGTGATCTTTAGTGACCACGGTCCAATTGTCAGGCAATAGACGGGTTTGGTATTTACCGGTATTAATCATCGGCTCAATGGTGAATGTCATGCCTTCACGCAAGATCTCGCCGGTGCCGGGCGTACCATAATGCAATACCTGCGGATCCTCATGGAAAATACGGCCAATGCCATGACCACAATACTCACGCACAACAGAGCAGCGGTTTTTTTCGGCATGAACCTGAATAGCATGACCAATGTCACCCAGACGTACACCCGGTTTGACCATTTCAATGCCAATGAACAGGCATTCATGGGCCAGTTTAACAACATGTTTGGCTTTGACCGAGGGAGTTCCTACAATAAACATCTTGCTGGTATCGCCGTGATAACCATCCTTGATGACCGTCACGTCGATGTTGATGATATCACCGTCTTTCAAGGCTTTTTTACCAGGAATACCATGGCAAACCACATGGTTGATGGACGTGCAGATGGATTTGGGAAAGCCATTGTAACCCAGAGGAGCAGGGATAGCGTTCTGTACATTGACAATGTAATCATGGCAAATGGTATTTAGCTCATCCGTGGTAACCCCTTCTTTGACATAATCGCCAATCATGGTAAGCACTTCACCGGCTAAACGGCCAGCGACGCGCATTTTTTCAATTTCATCAGGCGTTTTAATGGTTACGGCCATAGTTTAAATCCAACCAAAAAAATAAATAGTAGCATAAGTCATTCATTCCAGCATCATTATTCCCTGCGTCGAGGATGGTTAAGTCGCTGTTTCATGAAGGGATTGGTCGCGAAGGTATCCAAACCGGCCGCAGGATCGTGATGCAGAAAAAGTCCGGGTTAAAGCCCAAAGGCGGCCCCCAGACTCTAATAAAGGAAAGGCTATGCCCCTTTACACTGTTGTTTGTACATCATTTTTTTAGCTTCCCATTCCTTCATCATGGACTGGAATTGCTGTTTTTGCTTGTCGTTGAGTACGTTGTAAATTTGATTTTTGGTTGAAATTTTCGCTTTAGTAATGGAGCTTACCAGAGCAGCCTTTTGATTGGTCAGCTTGTTTAATGTGGCTTCATCAAGTTTTTCGCTGGTAACCAAGGCTTTTAACTGGCTGCGTAACGCTTTCATTTGCTGCCAGCTCGCTTTCATGGCATCCCTGTTTTTATCTTTAATGGCCTTGATTTGAGCCTGTTGATTGGCATCGAGTTGCAGTTTGTTAAACATTTCACTTAAGCGGCCTTTGCAGGGGCAATTGCCAGGTTGATTGGCAGAGACGACTTGCAGAGACAGGAAAGAAACACAGGCGATAACAGTAATAAGAAGTTTTTTAAACATGGTAAAACCCTCCAGTTTGTTATTGTATCGTTTTGCATTATAGCGGGTGTCATTCAATATTTCTGCTTTTATTTTCAATCGAATTCCAGTGTTATCCATTGCTGATTTCGAGTAAGTGTGTTATAAATACCGCGCTTTTTAACGACACACACGTTTCGTCACATGCGGTTGGGTCCCTTATGGGTACTGTATGGGAAGCGTGGAGGCATAACCCGGAGAATTTTAAATGAATATCAGTATGCGCGAACTATTGGAAGCGGGGGCCCATTTTGGCCACAGAACCCGTTTCTGGAATCCAAAAATGGTCGAATACATTTTTGGCTCAAGAAATAAAATCCATATTATCAACCTCGAAAAGACAATGCCCCGCTTAAATGACGCGACGAATTATGTCGGTCGTCTGGCTGCAAACAAGGCAAAAATTTTGTTTGTTGGTACTAAAAGAGCGGCTCAGGAAAGCATCCGTGAACACGCCAAGCGTTGCGGCATGCCTTATGTCGATCACCGTTGGTTAGGCGGCATGCTGACAAACTGGAAAACAGTCCGTCAATCCATATTCCGTTTGAAAGAACTCAAGGAAATGCGTGATAAGGGCCTTTTTGCTTCAATGATTAAAAAAGAAGCGTTAATGCTGACCCGTGAACTGGAAAAATTAGAACGCAGTCTGGGCGGTATTGAAGACATGGGTGGTTTGCCCGATGCCCTGTTTGTGGTTGATGTTGGTTTTGAGCACATCGCTGTTGAAGAAGCCCGCCGTCTGAAGATTCCAGTCATTGGCGTAGTAGATACCAATAACAGCCCGGATAACATCGATTACGTTATTCCTGGAAACGACGATTCTATGCGTGCGGTTGACATCTATGTCCGTTGCATAGCTGATGCAATCCTTGATGCTAAACAAGGGAATACCGTTGGTGGTGTTTCATCTGATGCTGAGTTTGTTGAAATTTCTGTGACTGAAAAAGAAGCAGATAAAGCAGACTAATATTTTTCTGATGATAAAGGGGCACGCTGCAGAAGTTGGCGTACCCCTTTTCGCTATGTGGAGGATTAAACGATGACAGTTAGCGCTAAATTGGTAATGGAATTGCGTGAACGTACCGGTGCCGGGATGATGGAATGCAAAAAATTCCTGCTGCAAACCAATGGGGATATTGAAGAAGCCATTGTTCAAATGCGTAAGGCTGGTCAGGCCAAGGCCGACAAGAAAGCCGATAGAGTCGCTGCAGAGGGCGTGGTTGTAATTGCCCGTTCAGCTGATCAGCATTCCGCAGTCATGGTCGAAGTCAACTGCGAGACTGATTTTGCTTCGAAAGACAGTAATTTTGTTGAATTTGCCGAGAAAGTCGCTCAGACAGCTTTACAGTCTGATGCCAATGATGTTGAGGCTTTATCCATCCAAACCGTTCCCGGTACCAGCGATACAGTCGAGCAGGCCAGACAACAATTGTTTGCCAAAATTGGTGAAAACATCAAGGTTCGCCGCCTCGTACGCTTGCACACTCAGGGCGTTGTTGGTTATTACCTGCACGGTACGCGTATTGGGGTTATGGTGGCCTTAAAAAGCGGTGATGAAAATCTGGCTAAAGACATCGCCATGCATGTGGCCGCCAGCCGTCCAATGGTCGTTAGCCGTGAGCAGGTTTCCGCAGAAGCCATTGACAATGAGCGCGATATTTTCACTGCTCAGGCACGCGAAAGCGGCAAGCCGCAGGAAATCATTGATAAAATGATTGAAGGTCGTATTAACAAGTTCATTGATGAAGTCAGCCTGCTTGGACAACCGTTTGTTAAAGATCCCAATGTCAAGGTTGGACAATTACTCAAAGAAAAGAATGCTGAAGTTCAATCATTCATTCGCTATGAGGTTGGTGAAGGGATTGAGAAGAAAGAAGACAATTTTGTCGAGGAAGTGATGGCACAGGTTCGTGGTTCATAATGACTGACTCACATCCAAAACTTAAATACAAACGCATTTTATTAAAATGCAGCGGCGAAGCGCTGATGGGCAAGGCGCAATTTGGTATTGACCCGGCTGTACTTGATCGTATTGCCAACAACGTGGCTGAATTAGTCAGCATGGGCGTTGAAGTCGGTATTGTTATTGGCGGCGGAAATCTGTTCCGCGGCAAGGCCTTGTCCGAGGCAGGTTTAGGACGTGTCACTGGCGATCACATGGGCATGTTGGCAACCGTGATGAATGCACTCGCTCTGCGTGATGCCCTTGAGCGCATTGATTTACCTGCCCGTATCATGTCGGCCATACCCATGATGGGTATGGTTGATCCCTACCATCGCCGGAAAGCCATCACGCATTTACGCAATGGCCATGTGGTTATTTTTGCCGCGGGCACGGGTAATCCTTTCTTTACTACGGATACAGCAGCCTGCCTTCGTGCAATTGAGGTGGGTGCGGACGTGGTGTTGAAGGCCACCAAGGTGGATGGCATTTATTCTGACGATCCGGTTAAAAATCCAAATGCGACACGGTATGATTATCTGACCTACAGACAAATCCTGAGCGATGGGTTGCAGGTCATGGATTCAACAGCCATTTGTTTATGTCAGGATCATGGAATGCCATTACAGGTTTTTGATATGGAAGCACCCAATGCCCTGAAAAAGATTGTCCTGGGTGAGCGGGTAGGAACTATTGTAGGAGCAAATCATGATCAATGACATTAAGCAAGACACTGAAAAACGCATGAAAAAAACGGTTGAGACCTTGAAAGTGGACTTAACCAAGATTAGAACAGGTCGTGCCAATGCCAGTCTGCTTGATCACGTTCAGGTTGATTATTATGGCAATTTAACCCCATTAAGCCAGGTTGCCAACGTGACAAGCAGTGATTCACGCACACTGTTGGTTACTCCCTGGGAAAAATCCATGGTGGCGGTTATCGAAAAAGCCATTTTAACCTCCGATCTGGGATTAAATCCTTCGACAGCCGGAAGCGCGATTCGCGTACCCATGCCGCCACTCACTGAAGAGCGTCGCAAAGAATTAATTAAAGTGGTGCGTGCTGAGGGTGAGCAGGGACGGGTAGCGATTCGTAATATTCGTCGCGATGCCAATAACCAACTGAAAGAGTTAGTTAAAGAAAAAGCCATTTCCGAGGATGATGAGCGTCGAGCCAATGAAATTATTCAAAAATTGACTGACAAACACATTGCGGATATTGATGCTGTTTTGGAAGAAAAAGAGAAAGATCTGATGGCCATTTAACCGAGTTTTTGTTTTTCGATCGGTCTTCTTAAGCCTCGTCTTTATGCCCGCGCGAGCGGGCAGCGATTCTAACTCTAAACCATCACCAGAAACATCCTTCGACTATTGAGTCGGTCATGCTTGATTGCACATTAACACCCATCATTTGATGCCCGCCTTCGCGGGCAAGACAAACCACCCGCTGTCCTGCCCGCGAAGGCGGGCAACCATTCGAAGCCCGGATGGGGAGGCTTGGCACTAAGCAGGCGATGGCTGTTATTGAGGCCTGTGCCACCTCCCTGGATGCCCGCCTGCGCGGGCAAGACAAACCACCCGCTGTCCTGCCCGCGGAGGCGGGCAACCATTCGAAGC
>NZ_LNYT01000004.1 GCF_001468125.1 Legionella rubrilucens
GCTTTAAAAACTTTGAAAATTATAGAACCAGAGTTAGAGTACTATGCTGTTGATTGAGTGCCCCCGTAATTGGGAAAGACCCAAAATTATAGAACCAGAGTTAAAGTACTATGCTGTTGATTGAGTGCCCCCGTAATTGGGAAAGACCCCACGATTTTGCCACAGTAAATGGGTTTTAAGGACACAAAAAAGAGGTAAGTGCTTGATTTTAAATGGCGCGCTCGGAGGGACTCGAACCCCCGACACCTTGGTTCGAAGCCAAGTACTCTATCCAGCTGAGCTACGAGCGCAAAGGGGAAACTGGTGGGCCGTATAGGATTCGAACCTATGACACAAAGGTTAAAAGCCTTCTGCTCTACCGACTGAGCTAACGGCCCGATACGGGTGTACGACAACTTTTATTTTGGGACTTTTGTCCACCAAAACTGGTGGGCCGTATAGGATTCGAACCTATGACACAAAGGTTAAAAGCCTTCTGCTCTACCGACTGAGCTAACGGCCCAAAGAGGCTGGAATAATACCTTATCAGGGTAAAATTTCAAGTGTTTTAGGTGGATTATTTTTTAAAAGGGCTTTGCCGGTGTGTAATTCATGATTGCTGGCTAAGACCGTCCACCCTTCTTCAATTAATTTCTTTTGTTGTTCAACCAAGGATTCGCTGGGTACAATGAGCAATAAAACATCCGCCCCCATGGCGCCGCAGCCCTTGGCCGCCAGGATTTGATTATTGGCTCTCAAGGTCTGCAGGTAATTGAGCGTATGGGGCGCCATTAAACGCAATTCCGTCAACTGCTGCTGGTAGTCATTCACGGCATGGAGCAATTTTTCGTCATCAGCCTCGATAAAGGCCTGGCGCGCCGTTTCAGCGATGTCCGATAGCCTGGCCGTCGACTGCGGCAAGGCCACGCGTTGCAAATGGTAATGCGTGGCCAGCTTCTGACCGCTGTGCAGCAACAAAAAAGACAGGCTTTTAAAAGGCCAATCGTAATTTTCAATCACGTCTTTCTGGCGATGGATGTAAACACAGCGATGCTGGGTTTGGGCCACCACATCATAACCACTGGGGCGAATCCCCTCCCCTCGCCAACTGGTCTGATAATAGGCTTCCAGTAACACCTGACGACTGGCTTTGACATGCAGCAGACCGCAACTGGCGAGGTAGGCCCCGATGAATTGGGCGCTCGAAGCGCCAAGGCCGCCTTTACCGGCATAGGGATCATACCAGAGAAGACTTTTTGCCGGGATGCGATGCGTCGCCCACCAGTGACCTGCCGGGGAATCCGGATGAATCCCCTCATGGCGATCCCCATCCACCAGGGTCATTTCAAAACAGGGAAACGTGGTTAACACCATGGCCGGACCGCCGGCGACGGCGGCGTATTCACCGACCAGAAAGGTTTTTGCCGGGATAGACCATTTCATATTAGCCCGCCGCCTGCCGGATTTCCGCCAGTAATTCGCAGGCATTATTCACACTGATTCGTTTATTAATACGAAGCCAGCTTTTTAATTTTTCTTTCAAAACCGGCATTTCCTTGTCGGTGGCACCGGCAACCAGCACCAGATTATCAATGTGCAGTTTCATATGCCCCTGAATAATCCCTTCCGTACAAAGTGCCCGTAAAGCACCGAGGTTTTGCGCCAAGCCGACGGCAGCAATAATACGGGATAAATGATTGGCTGATTCAATGCCCATCATGCGCAAACACATCTTTGCCGTAGGATGAAGGGCGGTTACGCCGCCTACAGTTCCTACCACAATGGGCGCCGTGAGCTGTCCGATCAACTGCCCCTGCTGGTAACGCCACTGCGAAATCGCCTGATAACGACCCGAACGGGTGGCATAGGCATGAACACCCGCCTCGACCGCCCGCCAGTCATTGCCCGTGGCAATCAATACGGGATCGATGCCATTCATTACGCCTTTGTTATGGGTAGCCGCCCGGTAAGGATCCGACTCTGCAAATAAGGAGGCTTCCTGCAGACGCTCGCCGAGTTCCGGATCAATGCCGTTGATCGTCACCCGGGCCGTCGTTAATTTCTGATCATTTAAATTGGACAGGATGCACATGGTTACCTGTTCACCGGTTAATCGTTCAAGCGGCGTTTTTAAATACTCAAGCACCTGATTGATAATATTGGCCCCCATGGCGTCGCAACTGTTCATGGTCAGGTGAATAATGGCCATGTCGCCGCCGTCTTCACGGGGTAAATGACGCAGTGCAAGATCAACCACGCCGCCGCCGCGCTTCACCATAGTCATGGCCACGTCTTCATTGGCCTTTTCAATGAGAAATTGCTTATTTTCCTCGAAGATGGCTGCAAGATGGGCAAAATTTTTCACTTTGGCAAACTGAATCTGACCCAGAATACATTCGCCTTCCACCCAGGTCTCAATCTCCCCGCATTGCCTTATCCACTTGGCTGTTTTCGACAGGGCGGCGATAATGGAGGTTTCTTCCACGGCGAGGGGAATCACGTAATCGCGCCCATCGATGCGGAAGTTGGTGGCCACGCCCAGCGGCAATTGAAAATAGCCAATCACGTTTTCAATCAATTTATCGGCGAGCAGGGTGTTCTGCACCCCCCCTTCACGGAGAAAATGAACATCTTCTTTGGTTAATGCACCGAGTTGGAGCAAGCGTTGAAATCGCTCTTCACGGTTTAACCGGGAGAAGCCCTGAAATAACTCATCAGCCAAATGGTTCATGGACATGCCTTCCCCTTTAAATCAGACAAATGTAAGCTACCCGTACAAAACATAGCGACTTTTAACTCGTATTCTATGGTGGTCATGCGTTCCACTACCTGCTCAACCCCCTTTAACGCCACCTCAAGCATGGGCTTGGCAAAGCCCACTGTCGAGGCGCCCAATGCAATTAGTCGGGCCGCGTCCAACCCATGGCGTACTCCGCCGGAACCCCACAGTTCATACTGAGGGTTAAGTGCCGCCGCCTGCTGAACGCTGGCGACAGTGGTAATGCCCCAATTGGCAAATGTTTTTGCAGCCTGTTGCCGTTCAGGCGAGTCCGACGCACGATGGCCCTCAATGCGCCCCCAGTGCGTACCGCCCAAACCGCTGACATCGACCGCGGCAATGCCCAGATTGTTCAGACGGCTCAAGGTGGAAGCTGAAAACCCGCAACCGGTTTCCTTGATGACGACGGGAATGGTTAAAGCGGTCACTACACGCTCAATGGCCTGCCAGCATCCTTTAAATTGCGGGGTGCCTTCCGGTTGAATGACTTCCTGCAAAGGATTGCAATGCACAATCAAAGCCCGTGCCCCAAGGGCTTCAGTCAACTGTTGAATGCGTTTAACCGGCGTATCAATCAGCTGAGCGATACCAATGTTGCTCATTAATGTGACCTGCGGGTAATCACGCCTCAACGGCAACCATTCAAAAGCCGCCTCATCATCCATCAATTCGCGGCGTTGTGATCCCACCCCCATTGCCCAGCCCTTGTCTGCACAGGCTGCGATCAGGCTGCGATTAATGCGGGCAGCGTCCTGATGTCCCGCAGTCATGGAACTGACCAGAAAAGGGGTGCGGACCGGTTCGCCAAACCGGATGCCGTGCAGGGAAATGTCGGCAAAATCAAGATCAGGAAGTGCGTCATGAACCAAATCAATGGTATCAAGATCATTCATTTCTTCAGTTTGGTTACACGGCATAAGGGCCAATTCAATATGGTCCTGCTTGCGTTTTTCAAATTGGCTGTAACGATTTTGCATGCTGGCTCACAACGCCACAGAAAATGGTAGCGATCTTATCACAATCGGCGGGTATCAACCATAAAACTACTAAACTAATCCTTGCTTTTGTTCAGCAGCGTGTAAATGTCATTTAAGCGGGTATTTAACCGGGTGAAAAAATGCATCAGATTAAAATAGCCCAACCCCTGATTGTCGAGATGAATAAAGCGCGTTGGCTCTTCTTCAATCGCCTTGGTCACCAGCTCAATCATATCACAGGGCGGCTTCATGGCGTCATGCGGTTCCTGCTTTAATTGTTTGATTAAGGTTTCAATATTATGCTGGGTCGTTTCCACCACTTGCCGGATACGCTGTTTGTCTTCCCTGCTTAAATAATTCATCAACCACTGGTACGCGTCGAGCACCCCGACAACGTATTGGGTGCAAATTGCCGTCTGGGTTAGCAGCACGCCAAAATCATGGCGGTTGATGTAATGAAACAACACTTCATAACGAATAGCGATGGCCTTTTTGCGAATGGCCTGAAAATCAGCAGCCAGAGGAAAACTGATAACGGGCAAGCTAAGCGGCGACTGATTGAGAAAGCCAAGGCTTAACGACGCCTTCATTTTTTCAAAATGGCCGATAAATAAGCCGGCAATGTCGGTTTTAACCGGTAAAAAAAAGCAGCCCACCAGCACGGCAATCAATGCGCCCAGGGCCGTATCCAGGATACGTTCCTCCAGTAAAACCAGATTCCAGGCGCCGATCATGGCAAACAAAAAGACAATGAAGCCAGTCAAGGCAAAGACAGCAAGCAGGTGGTAGATGGGGAAAAAAAACACGGTAAAAAACACAAAAATTAACAGGATCACTGGAATCATCGCACTTTCAGGCGGGAGTAGAAAATAAAGCATCGTGCCGGCCACGCCGCCTAAAATCGTCATGCTGACCCGCTCAAGCGAGCGTTTCACGCTTTCTCCCCAGGTCTGAGTAGTCAGCACCATGGCGGTCAAGGTGGTCCAGTATCCTCGCTCCAGATTCAGAGTCAGGCTGATTAACTCCGCAATGCTGATGGCAATGGCTGCCTGCCAGGCCATGCGTGTTGTTCCTCTAAGTTCCATTATTACCCCGTATCAATTCGCAGACATGCCGGTTAATCAGGGTAAAGCTTAATTTGAGATGCAAAAGGGCAATCACCAGCGTGGGATCGCGCAATGACAGTTCATTGAATTTTTCAGCCAGTGTATTGATGTCGACTTTGCTTGGGCTGCCCACTACCAGGAAATTACCTCGCATGCGCATTTTGAAAAATAAATGAGCAAATTGCTTGCTGATTTTACTTAAGCAGCAACGGCCAGCGCGTGACAGCGGGTACGCTTTGGCATGGAGGGCACGATAGGCCTCGAGCATCATCAGGTAAGCGTTAACCAGCACGTAGAGATGAATAAGGATATCATCCACCCTTTTCTGATCATCCAGATCGCAGTTTTCTTCAATGGTCTGATTGCTGTCGAGCAGGTGATGCAGATTGGTTTTAATTTTCGCAAAGGGCAGGGTTTCAAAATCCGTGGCCTTCACGCCAAGTAACAGGTAACGGCGCACATCCAGCATGCCCTGTCCCAGGGTTTTAAAAAGCTGATTGCTGTTGTTGATGAATAGACGCCGGTAATTTTGCGGAAACAGCAGCATCATGACCACGGCAGCAATTAACAAACCGGCCAATAACCCGTAAATGTGCAGCAGGGCCTGAGTCGTTGATTGAAAAGGCAGGATTGTGGCTACAAAGCAAAGCATCCAGGCAATCATCGGCGCCATGCTGGTTTGCAGGCCGAAACGCCGGGCATAGTTCACGGCAAATCCTAAAATCACGAGGACAACGGCAGTGAGTTCCTGCGAGTCGCGGCAAAGCAGCCCCACAATGAACAGGGCAAAATAAAGGCTGTCAAATAACAAGACCTGATAAAGACGGGACAGCCAGGTGGTCGCGACGATGCCCTGCATGGACATGCCGGCAGCAAAAGCCGCCATGACTTGAGTTAACTGGGTTTCATGACGCATAAACCACAACGCAATAAGAATGGCCACCAGTGTTTTAACGGCTTGCTTTAATTGAAAATAGCCTGGATCGAGACTCCAAAGCAGGGTTTGCCAACGTTTTAAATAAATCACGTAGTTTTTTGCGAACGCAAGGGATTTCGTATTATCCTAGGCTATTTCTCGTGTAAATGACAATTATGGCTAAACGAACGGCTGCGGCTGAGTTTGCTTTCAACAAGAAAAAAAAGGCGTTCTTCTGCAAAGGCCCCTGGTCTGTTCTCAAACTGGATGGGCTGGTTGACTCCTTTCATACCATTGAATTACCCAATGAGCCTCAGGTGACCGTCAGCGGAGCGGAATTGTCTCAGTTGGATAGCGCAGGGGCTCTGGCTTTGGTCCATTGCATCGCCATATTTAAAGCACGCGGCAAAGAAACCAAACTGGTTGGTTTTAATCCTGAACAACAATCCTTACTGGAACTGATTCAATCCAAGCATGATGCCATTGAATACAAAATTCCGCCGGTTAAACAGGAGAATATTCTTCATCGTATCGGAAAGGAAACCATCCATAAGCTCACTCAGGCCGATGGCTTTATCATCCTGCTAGGTGATTTAACCACTAAATTCTTTGAAGCCTGCGCACAATGGCGGCGTTTTCAATTGCCCAGTATCGCCTCCATCATCGATTCCGCGGGGATTCAGTCGCTGCCCATTGTCGGCCTGCTGTCTTTTTTGATAGGGGTGGTTTTGGCTTACCAGATGGGGTTGCAGCTTCAGACCTACGGTGCCAACATTTTTATCGCCTACCTGTCGGGCATGGCTATTTTTCGTGAGTTTGCTCCCTTAATCACCGCCATAATTGTTGCAGGACGCACCAGCTCGGCCTTTACTGCGCAAATCGGCAGCATGAAAATCAACGAGGAGGTTGATGCCCTGCTCACCATGGGCTTATCGCCGGTAGAACTGTTAGTCATGCCCAAAGTCATGGGACTTTTACTCATTTTCCCTTTACTGATTTTCTGGTCCGATATTTTCAGTATCATCGGTGCCATGATGATGTCGAAATCCATGCTCAATGTCGGTTACGTTGATTTTCTGGCACGCCTTAAAGACTCAGTGGGTCTTGATCAATTCATGCTCGGCCTCTATAAAGCGCCGGCGTTTGCTTTGATTGTTTCATTAGTCGGCTGCTTCCAGGGTTTTCTGGTCGAGGCCAATGCCGACAGTGTCGGCAGTCAGACCACCCGCAGCGTTGTGCAGGCTTTGTTTCTCATCATCATTGCCGATGCCATTTTCTCCGTGGTTTACAGCTGGATGGGTATTTAAATGGCCGAACCCATCATTGAAATTGAAGGATTAAAAAACTGCCTTGCCGGCCAGTGGGTGCATACTGATGTCAATTTAACCGTGGAAAAAGGGGAAATTTTAGCCATCATTGGCGGTAGCGGCAGCGGTAAGACCACGATCCTGCGCAGTTTACTGATGCTGCTTAAACCCACCGCGGGTTCGCTTAAAATTTTTGGCGAGGATTTATCAACGCTGGACAGCCGCCAGGCAGACGCTCTTCGCAGGCGTTGGGGCATGCTCTTTCAGCACAGCGCCCTTTTTTCAGCCATGACGGTACTGGAAAACATCACGTTTCCCATGCGGGAATTTACCGATCTTGAAAAAAATTTCATGGACGAACTGGCCATGCTTAAAATCGCCATGGTCGGCCTTCCCAAAGAGTCAGCCAGCAAATTTCCAGCTCAGTTAAGCGGCGGAATGCAACGACGGGCCGCGGCGGCGCGGGCCATTGCCATGGATCCCGAATTGTTGTTTCTCGATGAGCCGACAACAGGTCTTGATCCGCGAAGTGCAAGGCAGTTTGATGAATTGATCCGTTTTTTGCGGGATGCATTGAATCTCACCGTGGTGATGGTGAGCCATGATATCCAGTCGTTAAAAAGCATCACGGATCGGGTCGCATTTGTCGGAGAGGGGAAGATTTTATGCGTGGCGCCGATTGAAGAATTGCAGAAAAATCCTCATCCGCTGATTGCTGATTACTTCAGTAAACTCTAAACTGGTGGGATAGAACTACAGGAGCATCCTTTTGGAAGCGAAAACCAACTACACCATGGTCGGCTTAACCGTGCTGATCCTGACCGCGGCGCTGCTTGCAGCCGCTCTTTGGTTATCGGTTGGATTTGACCAGAAAAAATACACTATTTACGCCGTCTATATACACGAAGCCGTATCCGGTTTAAGTGAAGAATCACCGGTTAAATACAATGGAGTGCAGGTAGGTTACGTCCGAAAAATTGAATTAAACCGCCTCGACCCGCAACAGGTCAAAATCCTGCTGGACATTGAAGACGGTACCCCCATTACCACCAGCACCACGGCCACCTTGATTTCCCAGGGCATCACCGGCACCACTTATGTGGGCTTGTCAGCCACCTCGTCTGATCTGACGCCCTTAAAAAAAATTCCCAAAGAACCTTACCCTATTATTCCAGCGCGTCCGTCACTGTTTAATCAACTCGACAGCGTGCTTAAAGAAGTGTCTGAGAATATCAACAGCGTGAGTGTTGAGATTAAACGGATTTTCGATAAAAAAAATGCTGAAAGCCTGCATAACACCCTGGTTAACCTCGAAAAATTTACCGGCATTCTGGCTGACAATAAACAGCACATCGATCGCACCCTTGAAAATACCGACATCATGGTGGGCAACATTGCTCAGGTCAGTAAGGAATTGCCGCGCCTAAGCCAGGATCTGAAAATCAGCATCGCCCACATTACGCGGATGGCTGACAGCATTTCCACTGCTGGAGACAGGGTTTCTTCCGCCATGGATTCCGGTAAATCCACCATCGACAAGATCTCGCAGCAAACCATTCCGCCAGCCATTATTCTGTTAAGGCGTCTGAATACCATTGCCGCCAATCTCGAGCAAGTCAGCAACCAGATGCGGCAAAATCCATCGGTACTCATACGGGGCACCAAACCCTTAAAACCAGGTCCGGGAGAATAGACGTGAAAAAAGTGCTTATTGCTTCACTGATTCTGACCCTGCTTGGCGGGTGCTCCGTCAAGCAGCCGGTGACCAACCAGTACAAACTGGATGCTTACAGCCAGAAACAGTATGGACGTCCTGCGGGCCGCGTATCCATTCTGGTGACCGCACCGGAAGCTGTGTCAGGATACGACACATCGCAGATGGTTTATGTCAAAAAACCCTTTGAAGTCTTGCCTTTTGTTCACAATGCCTGGATAGAGCCGCCCGCTGACATGCTGTTCCCGCTCATTTCGCAAAGCCTGCAGCGCAGCGGCTATTTTTACGCTGTCGCCACAAGCCCCATCTCGGATAAAACCGATTACCGTCTCGATACGCAGTTAATCGAGCTTGAACAAAATTTCCTGACGTGCCCCAGCACCATGGCGTTCGTTGCCAAGGCTGTTCTTACCCGCATCAGCGACAACCAGGTCTTAGCTTCGCGCGATTTTCGCTTTAAAATCCCCTGTCCAGCCGATACACCTTACGGCGGTGTACTGGCCGCCAATCAGATCACCGTGCGGTTTACAGCCGAGCTGACAGAATTTATTGTCAGCCATATCCGCCATGATCGGCACAAATAACAAAAACCTGGCCTGATTTGCGTTTGTTGATGGCGAAATCGTTAAAACAATTGTACAATGACCCGCCATTGTGGCGCTTTAACTTATCTGTATATTACGAATAACAAGGAGAAAAGGATGAAAGGCAAATCGTTTCTAAAACTGGGTCTTGTTGCTGCTAGCATCGTCCTGCTCGCTGCCTGTGCGAAAAAAACACCGGGTAGCGCAGACATGATGGGTGATAGCGAAGCATCAGCTCACGGTTTGGGGCAATTTAGTCGATTTGCAGGTCAAGAACCTGGTGAATCCTACACGACCCAGGCACCTCATAACCAACTGTACCTGTTTGCTTATGATGACAGTACTTTCAATCCCAAATACATGGCTTCTCTTGATGCCCAGTCTGACTACCTGAAGTCCCATCCAGGCGCACGCATCCTGCTGGCCGGTCACACTGACGAACGCGGCAGCCGCGAGTACAACATTGCCCTGGGCGAGCGACGTGCCAACACCGTGGCAGAACTGATGCGTATGGCCGGTGTAAGCCGCAGCCAAATCCGTGTGGTCAGCTATGGTAAAGAGCGTCCAGCCAACTACGGTCATGACGAAGCCTCTCACCGTCAAAACCGACGTGTTGAGCTTACTTACGAGGCCACCCGATGATGAGCGCACATCAACGCTTGCTTGCACTGTTTTTCTGTTGCCTCCTGCCTCTGCATAGCCATGCAGAAGCACCCGTGGTGGATGACAGCGAAAACTTTGCAATTCTTGATGAACAACAGGCTGCCATGGAGCAGTCTGTTGCCAAAGCACAATTGGACATGGACGAAGAAATTCCTCTGGCTAAGGATGACAACCAGGGCAACGGCGACAATGCCGAACTCTTAGACAAAATTCAAGGCATGCAGCAGGAAATTCAGGAGTTGCGCGGTCAACTCGAAGTGCAGGCCCATGATTTAAAATTATTACAGCAACAACAATTGTCTTTTTATAAAGATTTGGATGCCCGGTTGAGAAACAATCCCGCCGTGGCCAAATCAGCCCAGGCTTCCACTCCGGCAGCACCCACTGAATTATCCATGGGCAGCGCGACACCGGCGGTTAAAACACCCGCACCGGCTCCAACGCCGGCAGCAACACCCGCCCCCCAGCCAACACCCACGCCTATTGCAGCCGCCGTTCCCGGCAAAAGCAACCCTGCTGATGAGCAAATCAGTTACCTTGCCGCTTACGAACTGGTTAAAAACAAACGTTTTGATGACGCATTAATCGCCATGAAAAATTTTGTGACCAATTACCCTCAGGGAGGTTACACCGCCAACGCACATTATTGGTTAGGCGAACTGCACATGGTCAAGAAA
This sequence comes from Legionella rubrilucens, assembly GCF_001468125.1. GTDB lineage: Bacteria > Pseudomonadota > Gammaproteobacteria > Legionellales > Legionellaceae > Legionella_C > Legionella_C rubrilucens. Next base: position 10,703 of record NZ_LNYT01000004.1, read on the forward strand.
AATTACCCGGAAGCGATCGAGCACTTTGACGTGGTACTGAAACAGTTCCCCACGTCCAGCAAGGCCGCCGCCTGCAGCTTGAAAATAGGTTATGCGCTCGCGGCTTCCGGCAAACCTGCTGAAGCAAAAAAGCGTTTACAGCAGGTTATCAGCAATTACCCTGACACCCCCACAGCCCAATTGGCTGCGGCAAAATTAAAATCGCTTAATGCCTCATGACCCGTGCAGCCAGTCAATTACGAATTACGGAAATATTTCACTCATTACAGGGCGAATCCACCACGGTAGGCCTTCCTACCGTGTTTATTCGTTTAACCGGCTGTCCACTGCGTTGCCAGTATTGTGATACGGCTTATGCGTTTTCGGGCGGGGAATTAAAGCCCATCACTGCCATTGTTGATGAAATCAGCCGTTTTCGCTGCCGTTATGTCTGTGTCACTGGCGGCGAACCCCTGGCCCAACCCGGCTGCATTCCTCTGCTGACCAATCTCTGCGATGCAGGTTACCAGGTTTCCTTAGAAACCAGCGGCGCCCGAGACATTGCAGAGGTAGACCCCCGGGTCATGGTGGTTATGGATCTTAAGACGCCCGACTCCAACGAGTGCGATAAAAATCGCTTTGATAATATTCCTTACCTCAAAGCCACCGATCAAATCAAATTTGTTATCTGCAGCCGGGAAGATTATCTTTGGGCGTGCGAAATCATCAAAAAATACCAGTTGATTGAGAAGGTACAGATTCTTTTTTCACCGAGTTGGAATCAAATGAATCCCACCACCCTGGCCGATTGGATAATACAGGATCAATTGCCTGTCCGTTTCCAGATTCAATTGCATAAAATTTTATGGAATGACGCCAAAGGCCACTAAGCGAAGGAGACTACCAATGCCCTGGTTTGCCCAAGCCCCAGCAAACATTGCCCTGATTAAGTACATGGGAAAACAGGATGAGGGAAACAATATTCCTGATAATCCATCCCTGTCTTATACGCTGAATAACCTCATCACCAGTGTACAACTGGAACAACATCACGGCAAAGAGGACGTTTGGGAACCGTTGCAAGTCCCCGGTCAAAAACCGTTCAGTCTTTCTCAACTGGCGCAGCAGCGTTACTTAAAACACCTCGCCTTTCTAAAGGAGAGCTTTCACTACGAGGGCGCGTTTCGGGTGCGTTCGTCAAATAATTTTCCCCATGGCAGCGGCCTTGCCAGTTCAGCTTCCAGTTTTGCAGCCCTCACCTTATGCGCAGTGAAAGCCTTAAGTGAATTAAGCGGCAAACCGCTGCCGCCAGTGGAAGAACAGGCAAAACTGAGTCGTGTAGGCTCCGGTTCTTCCTGCCGCTCCTTTTTTTCACCCTGGGCCATTTGGGAGGGGGAGGCCGTGAAGGGGATTGCTTTACCCTACCAGGAGTTGATTCACCAGGTTGTGATTATCAGTCATGCCGAAAAAGAGGTGCCCTCAAGCCAGGCCCACCGTAAGATAAAAAGCAGCCCTTTCTATCCTGGCCGCAGTCAGCGCGCTTCTGATAACTTAAATGCCTTATTGAACGCCTTTCAGGCTAAAGACTGGAAAAGCGCTTATGAAATCTGTTGGCGGGAATTTCAAGACATGCACCGCCTGTTTTCAACCTGCGAAAAGCCCTTTACCTACATGACTGAAAAAGGGAATAAAATCCTTAACGAATTGCAGGACTTCTGGCAGCGCGAGGGTGACGGCCCGCTGGTGACCATGGATGCAGGGCCTAACATCCATTTGCTCTACCGTGTCGATCAGGCCGATATGGCCAGGCAATTCAAGCAGGATCATTTAGCAGGACATTACGATGTATTATGATTTTGAGACAGCAACCCATGGTAAATGGATTCTCGCTGGTGAACATGCCGTCTTACGCGGCAAAGGCGCCTTGGTCTTCCCAATCAAGGAAAAAAAACTGACCTTGCGATACACCCCTTCCCTCTCAAAATTAAGTGCGGACAGCGAAGGCAGCAGCGGCGCCGAAATGCGGATGTTGTTCTGGAGTGTTCTCGAGCAAGGCCATCAACTGCTTGGGACGTCGCTTCATCAACTAACCGGGCATTTTCACTTGGACAGCAACATTCCTATTGGCGTCGGAATGGGCGCTTCTGCGGTTCTGTGCGTGGCCATGGCGCGTTGGTTTGCTGCTCAACAATTAATTCCATCAAAGGAAATTGCCAGTTTTGCCCGGCAATTGGAAAATTTATTTCATGGCCAAAGCAGCGGGCTGGACATTGCGGGCGTGGCAGCCAATAAGCCTGTTTTTTTTCAAAATGGTCAGGTTGAACCCGTTCAACAAAAGTGGCAGCCTCATTGGTATTTATCGTCCTGCGGCCAAATTGGCATTACCTCGCATTGCATTCAACAGGTGAACGCCCTTTGGGCCAAAGATAAAAAGCAGGCCCAACGGATTGATGATTTAATGGAAAAGGCCGTGCATGACGCTCGACAGGCGCTTGGCCGCATCGATGACAACGCATTGCCCTTACTGGCTGAGGCAATCCGTCTGGGGGGGGAATGCTTTAAACAATGGGGATTGGTCAGTGAAACGCTGCACCAGCACATGACCATGCTCTATGATCATGGGGCGCTCGCTGTTAAACCGACTGGCTCAGGCAGTGGCGGGTATGTCTTAAGTTTATGGCAGGCACCACCTGTTTCTGTACCCGTTGAACTGATAAATGTTTAAAATTTTTTCAAACATCTTGAGTACAAATCAACCACAGGTTACCATCGTCATCAATTCATCCCGGCTCAGATGATTAACTGACCCTATCCGATAAGGAATTCTTATGTTTGAATGGCTTACCGCCTATTTTTCTGGACCGAACAAACGACACGGCACGCTGAATACTGTTCCTGACAAATCGATTGCCGCATCATTAGAAAAAAAAATCTCAGAAAAACAAGACTATCCCCCCACCGGTGACACTGCCTCAACCGACGTATTACCGGCACAGCCTCAATCAAAAAAGCAACCGAATTCCTATGTTTTTATATGGCGTAAGACCAGGAATGGGCCAGGACATGCCGCAATTCAGATTGGTGGTTCAGAACCCAAACTCCATACCGATGATGAGGGCGATTACGGCAGCATCCATCCCCAAAATTTTCCATCCATGGGTCCACTGGCTGTCCTGCCGCTTAAAGCCGATACAGCGGAATCCTTGACCCAGGATATGCTATTGGAAGCCTGTGCTGATCAAAAAACGGTTACAAACGACATGGAGCCACCACCGCTTCTCACACAGGCAGACAGAACACCCAAACAACCGGATTTGACATTTGAAATTAATCATCTTGATACCAACGCCATGCAGCAACGGCTTCAGAAGGTCAAAGCAGACATTGCTGAAGGCCACCTGCGTTACCAATTGCTGCCCGGGCTTGATTTAGCCCGATTTTTTCGGGATTCACCTCATTTCATCAGTCACGATCCCATCGAAATTCATTTACACATGGAAAAACGGCGGCAATTGCCTGTCCCGCCGTCGACGGTAACCAATTGCAGCACCCTGGTCGCTGATGTTTTAAATGCCGGTGGAGCTGACATTCAAACCAATAAGCCCTGGGGAATTACGCCTGACGGACTCGCGGACGAGCTTCATCATTCAGGCGCCAAATTGAACTGAAAGCCAGGCCATTCACCTGTTAACAGACGGGTGAATGGCCAATCATTACAGGCTGGAGGAGGAGGGCTTGAATGAACTTGGGAAATCCGAAGACGACTCAGCGGTTGACGTTGCACTGTCGAAGAAGCGGCCAGTGAACTCCTTTTTATCCATGCGGGTAAAACCGGTATTTTCCAACCTGGGTGTATAAAAGGAAGGCACTAACGTCTCGGGCACTTCCACACCGGCACCACGCAACACTTCTCCCACAGTGGAAGTGCAGTTATGAACCTCAACCGGTTCGACAACATGGGAATGATTCGGGTAAACAACAATACCGCACATATCTTCCGGGGGATGTACGCCTAAATGCTCCTGGTAATGCCTTATGGTTTTGTGAGCACTTTTATGCGCCTCAAACACTCTGGAAGTCATGGTGGCAAGCGGATTGAATTTTCCAAACACACCATACATTGTATGACCTTTGGAGGTATTCTGTTCAATCTGTTGCTGAGTGGCCTTAGCCTCTTTATAGGCTGTTTCATCCACGGGTTTTAACAGCACATGATCGGATTCATCCAAATCCTGTTCATGTGTTCTTGCCAACATCGCCCGCACCGGAACAGAACCAAAAAGCATGCCGTTAATCAACGAGCCGACGGGACCCGGATAAATACTGGTGTGCGTGACTTTGGTTTCGCCATCCGCTTTTTTCTTCACTGTACAGACGGAGGCATGGCCAGGACCTTCTTTGGTGTCCTTAATAAACACGCCGATAAAATGTTGATTATCACTCGTTTCTTCTGATTTAGTCTGCATACTACCTCTCCGCGCCCTCCGGCCTTGGCTTTAAAGGACCGGAACGCCCTTTACCAAAGTCGCTATTTTATTGCCTGAATATTATGTAAACCTTAAGGAAAGGCGACACATGCGCATTTAATTGGCAAATTATTATTGATTGCTACACAGACAGCTTCATACCACGGGCTTGATTTAGGTTTTATCTCGTTATGAATTTAGGTAAAATCAACTTATTCTTTGTGATAAGACAATTGATATGAACAGGAATAATCGGAAAAAAAACAAGCATGCGATTTTTTCTGTAGCGTTGCTTTTAGCGGCTCTGTCTTTGGCAGGATGTCTGGATCTGGCGACCACCCGAAGCACCATTGCAGGGAAATCCAATGAGAGCCCCCAGGCAGCAAGCGTGTATGTCATGCGGGGCGGTCTGGGCGGTATCTTTAGTACCGGCATGAATCAACTGCAGGCTAATCTTGAAAAGAACCATCATATTAAAACGGAAAGCACAGTCTGGTTTCGATCCAGTGAATTAGGCAGAAGCATCGTGCGGCAATACCGCGCCGGCCATTTACATCCCCCTATTATCTTGGTCGGCCACTCCTTGGGCGCCAATGACCAGATTAAAGTAGCCCGTATCTTAAATGCCGCCAATATTCCAGTCGCTTTGTTGATTACCGTCGATGCCGTATCGCCCCTCGCTGTACCGCCCAACGTCAAGCATGTGATTAATCTCTACAAACCGTCTTTTGTTCCCATGTTTAGCGGTCTTCGCGTCAAGGCGCTCGATCCTCAGTATACCCAGGTGGATAATATGAACGTCACCACGTTGAAAAACGTCGGCGTTAACCATTTTACTATTGAGAAAAACAAAGAAATCCAACAGCTCATGCTGAATAATATTCTGGCTGTCGTGCACAAGTCTCAAAAGACGCGGCAGCACTAAAATTTTAAACTGAACTAAGTATTTTATGAAACCAGGTAATGATTCACCCAGTATTTGTGTGGTGGGCGCAGGCCCAAGCGGTATTACAACAGCTAAAAATTTACTCGAGCAGGGATTAACCAATTTTCAGGTTTTTGAAAAAAATGCACGTCTCGGAGGCAACTGGGTCTTTGATGAAAATAACCAGCATTCCAGTGTTTATGAAACCACGCACATCATCAGCTCCAAATACCTGTCCCAGTTCGAAGACTTCCCAATGCTGCCCGGCTACCCGGAGTACCCCTCTCATCAGCAAATTCTGACCTACTTTGAAAAATATGCTGAACATTTTGGGATTGGTCAATACATCGCCTTTAACACTACCGTTGAACAAATACAGTTGCGACAGGATAAAAAATGGCAGGTCATTTATCGCAATCAGGATGGATTGCATGAGCGCGAGTTTGACTACCTCCTGATTGCCAATGGCCACCATTGGGATCCCCGCATGCCGGAATACCCCGGGCGCTTTAGCGGCGAGATCCTTCATGCCCATCATTATAAAAAAGCGGCGCCCTTTAAAGACAAACGGGTCCTGGTTGTCGGCGGCGGCAATTCCGCCTGTGATATTGCCGTAGAAATCTCACGCCTGTCCCCCAAAACCTGCATCAGCATGCGCCGGGGTCAACATATTTTCCCGAAATTCATCTTTGGTAAACCGACGGATATTGCCTTTAACAAAATTCGCTGGATGCCCGATTGGCCCAAACAGCTTCTGGCTGCCGGTGTTATCCGCATCCTGCAGGGCCGCTACCCGAAATACAAATTACAAAAGCCGCATTGCAGACCGCTGGCCATTCACCCCACCATCAATTCTGAGTTGCTCTATTTTATTCGTCACGGCAAGATTTTTCCGAAGCCAGGCATTGCCCGTTTTGAAGGCAACACCGTGCATTTTGTGGATGGCCGTCAGGATGAGTTTGATGTCATCATTTTTGCCACAGGCTATCAAATCAGTTTTCCTTTTTTTGATAAGGATTTTCTTGATTACAGTCAACTCACTCACATTCCGCTTTATCGCAAAATGATGCATGCCACATGGGACAATCTTTATTTTATTGGCTTGTTTCAGCCGCAGGGGTGCATCTGGCCACTGGCTGATTACCAGGCTAAAATTGCGGCCAAAATCATTGCCGGTGCATTGCCCCGTCCCACCGATCTGAGTGCTAAAATCAGCCAGGAAATCAAAGCGTCCCGCTCCCGTTTCAAAACCAGTGTGCGTCATGCGTTGGAAGTGGATTATCAGAAATTTCGCAGGCAACTGAAACGCGAATTAAAAAAAGCAAAATGAGGCCTGGGGGGAATAACGGGATAATCCGCCTCTCCTCGGTGTGCACGGTCACACAGAGGGGGGGCAACATGCGTCATAGGTTGATGTGTCCAATCCTGCATGAGGATACTTAAAATGTCCACACCGACGAATTACTCTACAAACTGATAGTACACTTCATCATTTTTAATCATGCCCAGTTCATACCGAGCCTGCTCTTCCAGAGCCTGTTCACCACTTTTGAGCTCGAGTATGTCGGCTTCAATGGCGTGATTGCGTGCAGCCAGCTTTTTATTTTCCTTTTGCTGTTCGATTATCTTTTGCTCAAGTTGTCGCCACTGTAAAACACTGCCATCGCCCAGCCACAATTTGTATTGCAGGCCGATGAGTGCAAGTATCAAAATGACCACAATGGATCGCATGGATTAGCCAGAAAGAATTATTTTCTTAATTATACACGCGCAAGTGACCGTTTGGCGAGAATTTGTACCTTTTTGATGGATTGAGCCCAACAGGTTGCCTAAGTTTTTGATTTTTAATTTGTTCCCTGGTTTCGGCTGCCGTTAATTCTGGCAGCCAGAACACCAAACCAGTCTTAGCCTCTTGCCAGGGCCGTTTTACCGGCATAGGGTAATTTTGCCAACTCATCAATTCTCAATAACTGATTGTATTTCGCAACTCGATCCGTACGGCATAAGGAACCGGTTTTAATTTGGCCGCATCCAGTGGCGACAGCCAAATCAGCAATAAAGGTATCTTCCGTTTCACCGGAGCGATGCGACATGATGCAGCGATACTGATTCGTCTGCGCCAGACGAATCGCTTCACGCGTCTCGGTTAACGTGCCGATTTGATTGAGTTTGATTAAAATGGCATTGGCCAATTTCTGGTTAATCCCCTGCTGCAGGATGGCCGGGTTTGTGACGAACAAATCATCGCCAACCAATTGGATTCTCTCGCCTAATGCAGCGGTTAAACGCTGCCACCCTGCCCAATCACTTTCGTCAAGGCCGTCTTCGATACTGACAATGGGGTAGCTATTCACCAACTCCTGGTAATAGGCAATCAATCCATCACTATCCAGTTGCTGATGATCCGAGGCGAGATGATACACTTCATTGGTGTAAAGTTCGGACGCGGCGACATCCAGAGCAAACACCATGTCGCGGCCTAATTTAAATCCGGCCGTTTCTACGGCCTGCGATAACACATCAAGCGCCTGACGATTTGATTTTAAATCGGGAGCAAAACCGCCCTCATCGCCAACAGCCGTGTTTAAGCCCAGCTTTTTGAGAACCGATTTCAATACATGGAAGGTTTCTGTGCCCATTTGCAATGCCGTAGTAAAATCAGGCGCACCCACCGGCATAATCATGAACTCCTGAATGTCAACGTTATTGTCGGCATGCGCCCCGCCATTAAGTACATTCATCATGGGTACCGGCATGGTCATCATTTCACCTTCGTTCAGGGCGACAAACAAAGGTTGCTGCCTGGCTTTGGCATAGGCACGCGCACACGCCAAAGACACGGCTAAAATAGCATTGGCACCGAGGCGGGACTTATTCTCTGTGCCATCGAGTTGGCAGAGTTGTTGATCAATGGCTTCCTGCCTGTCCACTGACATGCCCTTCAAGGCCTGGTTAATTTCCTGATTAATATGGCCCACCGCACGCCGCACGCCTTTGCCCAGGTAACGATTCGGCTCGCCATCCCGTAATTCGCAGGCTTCACGGCTGCCGGTTGAGGCGCCAGAGGGAACACAGGCTCTGCCCATGAGTCCATTGTCAAGATATACATCGGCTTCAACGGTGGGATTTCCCCGTGAATCAAGAATTTCACGGCCCGAAATACTGGCAATTTGCATCATCATCCTCTTGCTGTCTGCTCATTAGGAGAATCATTGTTTTGCCATTGGTTACTCTTGTCAAGTTAACAGGCTAAAAAACGTGTTATCTACGTTGATATTTCCTGTGAGGAGCAATAAAAATCATCACAACCCAGGCAATAAAGCTCAGTATCGTACTCCACAGGGCCGCCGTATAAAGCGCTCTTAGCCCCGGATTGGCCTTTTTTACAATGATAAACTGCGATAAATAGATGGTTTCACAGGCCCCATTGCCAGTATCGTCGCGGCTGACACTGGTTCCGCGTTTAAAGCGCGTGTCTTGATTGGCATACTCAGCCAGCACGCCGCGCAGACGAATCTGATCACCGACTTCGGCCTGCATCAATGTTCTTTTAATGGCCAGATTATCCGTAAGCAAATGATTATTGGACAAGGCATTGCCTTTAAACATTTCCCCGGTCTGGCGATCTGACCAGGACACCCAGCAGGTCCAGCTGTCGCTGTTGAAATGCACTTTTTTATAAACCCCGGTACGGACATTGTCGCCCCACACCACGCAAAGATCGCGAAGGTTAATAAAATCCTGCCAGCGTTTATGATGCCAGATATCGCCAAAACCATCCGAATTGTTATAAGACACCACCACCCCATTCAATTGGTATTCATACTGCGGACGAATAACATAATGCTGATGATTGACGGTCAGAGTAAATGCTTTCTGGCTGGTCGGTTCCTGCAATGGCGGCGACAGCGTTGTCATATCATAATAACCAGGATCGGGTAATCGGTCTTTTAAAAAATAAGTTACCGTTAACACCAGCAGGCTTAGTAAAAACAGCATTCGGCAATACTTTTCTGTGGTTGGTGAAATCAAAATAACCCCTGGCTATTCCTTGTTAATTCCCGAACTTTTCTTTGAGAGGATTTTAACCTTGATATAGAGTGTTGAATTTTGCGCAAAAGGGGTGCCTGCGCGAATGACTTCCGTTCCCGGCTCCGCCGGAGCGCTGCCCTGCGCACTGGCTAAGGCCACCCATTGGTCAAGGGGAACCAGCATGGTCGTTTCCACTTTCTGTTCATGAAACACCTGGTTGCTCATATTACTGGTCTGCTCTCGAACGCGCTTGATGAGTATTTTTACTTTGTTGCCCTGCAGAATCGGTTCAATGAGTAACCCGCTCTGCACCAGCCGGCGATCGAAACTGACGCCTGTCCATAATCCCAAACCCACTGAACGGATTACCGGCTGATTTTCACCCGTACTGACAAAGGCCGATTCACCGTTCATCACCGTAATGGATTGACGGCGGCGCTGGTTGATTTGGGAGGGGGTACTGATGGTGATGGTGTCGCTGTCCTGCGTGGATAACCAGTCAGGGTCGCCCTGAAAAACGGTGATTTCAAACACCACAGGCGGCGTATCCAGTTTATGAAGTACCGCCCGAAGCGTAGTCAGAGTGTCCGGCGACACCTTGACAATCAGCGTCTGTTTTGTCCCGGTGACCTGCTCTCCTTCCTTCAGGAGCGGTTTAATCAAGGGAATTACTTCAGCGGCATTCTGATAATGCAGCTCAATCACCTTGGTTATCATTGGCTCTGCAAAAACGCTGCCGACAACCAGAGAGAACAACAGATACCATTTTTTCATGATGTCCACTCCTGTGAGATATTATTAGTGTAGCAGTACAAACGCCTGAATCGCGCGAATTTTGCAGTAATGGTTTAGTTCTTACAAAAGTTTCGCTATAATCAGCCCAACTCTTCCAGCATGCATAATGACTATGGGTAGCATATTTAATATGTTTGGGCCTTCTCCAATCCGCCCTATCGAACAGCACATGCGAAAAACCTATCATTGTGCCAAGCAGCTGCACCCTTTTTTTGAGGCGGTGCTCAAACTGGACTGGCCTGCCGCTGCAGCCATCAAAGAGAAAATTTCCCAAATTGAGAAAGAAGCCGATTTAATCAAACGCGACCTGCGTCTGCATTTGCCCACTGGCCTTTTTCTTCCTGTATCCCGTACCGATCTTCTTGAACTTCTCAGTGCCCAGGATCGCATTGCCAACCGCACTGAGGACATTGCCGGGCTTATCGTCAGCCGGCAGATGGTGATTCCTGAAGCCCTTTCTTCCGTCTTCATGCCTTTTCTGGAGCGATGCCTTGATGCCGCCAAACAAGCCTGCAAAGCCATCAATGAACTTGATGAATTGCTGGAAAGCGGTTTTCGCGGCAGCGAGGTCAAAATTGTTGAGGAAATGATTGTCACCCTTGATGAAATTGAACACGACAGCGACGAAAAGCTTGCTGACATCCGGCACCGTATTTTTGAGTTGGAAAAAGAACTGCCCGCTCTCGAGATTATCTTTCTCTATAAGCTGGTTCAATGGATTGGTGACTTGGCAGATTATGCTCAAACAGTCGGCGGCCGTTTACAGATTTTAATTGCCCGGTAATTTTGTCTATGGATTATTCTATTTATCTGTTATTTGCTGCGCTTGCGCTTTGTTTTTTAATGAATTGGGGCGTCGGCGCAAATGATCTCGCCAATGTCATGAGTACAACCATGGGTTCCAAAGCGGTTACCGTCCGCCAGGCCATGTTCATTGCCATTGTGTTTGAGTTCGCCGGTGCTTTTCTGGGCGGCAGCGGAGTGACAGAAACCATGCGTGACGGCATCATTACCAGCAGCGAGTTATCCAGCCAGCCCTTAATTTTGATTGAAGGCATGCTGGGTGTCTTACTGGCCTGTACAGTATGGATGAATCTGGCCAGCTACCTTGGCGTTCCCGTATCAATTACCAATGCCCTGGTAGGTTCCATGGTAGGATTCGGTGCCGTGGTCCTTGGTCCTGAAGCCATTCAATGGAGTCAGGTTTACCATATCGCCATTGGCTGGGTTACATCGCCTCTGATTGCCGGTATTACCGCATACACCCTGTTTATCAGCATTCAGCAAACCATTTTTGTCAAATCCGACCCTTTGGAGAAAGCCAAACTTTATATCCCCATTTACCTGTTTTTAGTTGGATCGGTCCTGTCGTTCATTACCGTCTTTAAAGGCTTAAACCATTTTGATATCCATTTGAATTTAAAGCAGGATTTGGCAGTCACGCTGGCGACCAGCATCACCATCACCATCATTGGGGTTCTTTTTATTAAACGCATCCCCGAAATGCCGCGAATTCGCCGCCGCGAACGTTTCATTCAGGTGGAGAAATATTTTGCCGTGCTCATGGCCTTAACCGCTTGCGCCATGGTCTTTGCTCACGGCTCCAATGACGTGGCACTGGCTGTCGGACCGCTGACTATTGTTCATAGCCTGGTCATGCATCCGGATAATTCGTTTGCGACGACCAATTACCCGGCCTGGATCATTTTTCTGGGTTGTTTTGGCGTCGTAACCGGATTTCTCATGTATGGACGCCGTGTCATTGAAACAGTAGGCAGTTCCATTACCGCACTGACACCCAGCCGCGCGTTCGCTGCGACATTGGCTGCCGCGACAACGGTCGTCGTCGCGACCAGTACGGGAATCCCGGTCTCTGCAACTCAGACGCTGGTGGGCGCCGTATTAGGCGTCGGGTTGGCACGCGGTATTGGCGCATTAAATTTGATCGTGATTCGTAATATTTTTATGTCCTGGGTACTGACTCTGCCGGCTGCGTCACTGTTGACGATCTTGGCTTACAAGCTGTTGCACTTGCTGATTGGTTAATGCCGCTCTCAGTCACTAAACAACCCGGCTGTCGCCAGGACATCCGGGCTATCGCTAGAAATCACGCCAGATTTCGCTTTCTAACTCAGGCAGATTGGGATTATCACGCAGGGCATTGATGCGTTCGTATTTTTTTATTTCCTTCAATTGTGAAGCTGACTTTTCATGATCGGCATCAAATTGATGTAAAAATTTGTCGATTGGGCTGACATAGGCTTTATCAAGGTCATGTTTATTCATAATGAATCCTACAAAATTTAGCGAATCATTTTAGCGGTTTTTATGGTAAGTTACCATTGATTATAGATTAACTCAGGGATTATCAGTATGACCATTAAAAAAGCCGAGTTGCATGTTCATCTGGAAGGAACCATCAGGCCTCAATTGGCGCAAAAACTAGCCAAGCGCAACCAGTTGCAATTACCGACCGGCCTCATTAATGCCAATGGCACCAGTTACAACTACGGCGACTTCATGGATTTCTTAAAAGCCTATGACCAGATTGCCGCCCTTATTGCCTCTCCCGAGGATTACTATGACGTAACCTTTGAATACCTCAAAGAAAGTGCCTTGGGCGGCAGCATTTATACCGAAATGATGTATTCGCCCGATCACGCGGAAATGGTCAGCGGCATTCCATCCAGTGAACACCTGAAAGCCATTCAGCAAGCCATTGACGATGCCGAACAGCAACACGGCATTGTCGGGCGTATCCTTATCACGGCCGTGCGTCATTTCGGCGAAGAAGCTGCCGTGAGGGTGGCAAAACAGGGCATTAAAGAAGACTTACCCTGCATCGTGGGTTTTGGCCTCGGCGGTGATGAAATCAACTATCCTCCGAAACGCTTTGCCGAAGCTTATCAGATTGCAGTCGATGGCGGCCTTCAGGCCACGGTGCATGCCGGAGAATTTGCCTCGGCGGATGGCATGAATGAGGCCATGGATTATTTGCCGATTAAACGCATTGGCCATGGCGTGCAGAGCATTCATTCGCCTGAAACCATCGCACGCCTCAAAGACAACCAGATTGCGCTTGAAATCTGCCCATCCAGCAATGTGCGGCTTGGCCTCTTTAAGGATATCCCCAATCACCCCATACGCCGTCTTAAGGATGCCGGATTGATGTTAAGCATCAATTCCGATGATCCGCCCTTTTTTAATACCAACCTGGCCAATGAGTACGAGCGTGTACAGCAGACCTTCCATTACTCGGATAACGACATGCTTCATTTTACACGCATGGCCCTTGAAACCGCCTTCGTTGATGAGGCGACGCGCAAAAGACTCTTGCAGCATTTGAATTAGAAGTTCGGAGAAAGAGAGCTTGGTAAACTGATTTGGCTGTTCCTGTAAAGGCAGGAACAGCCTGATAACATGAACATGTTGATATTGGCAGTATTAACGCGCTGAAGCTGAATCGCTTATGCCCTGGCGGGCATAAGGCTTAGGCAGACACTTCTTCCATGTATTGACGCAGTTTTTTCATGGCATTTTTTTCCAGCTGACGCACGCGTTCAGCGGAAACGCCGTATTTGTCAGCGAGATCATGCAGGGTGACTTTGTCATCGGCTAACCAGCGTTGCTGTAGAATGTCCTGGCTGCGCTCATCCAGGCAGTCGAGCGCCTGGAATAACTGATCGCGTCCCTGAACCCCACTGCGCTCCTGTTCAATCAGCAGAGCCGGATCATTACTGCTGTCATGCAGATAATGCACGGGGGCTTTAAACGCCTCATCGTCCTCGTCATTGGCTGAAGCGTCATAAGACGCATCCATGGCATTCAAGCGCTGTTCCATCATCACCACGTCTTCGCGGCTGACACCCAGATCATTGGCCACCGCATCAATTTCCTCGCTGTTAAACCAGCCGAGGCGTTTTTTCATTTGTCTTAAATTAAAGAACAGCTTGCGTTGTGCTTTGGTGGTCGCGATTTTCACGATGCGCCAGTTACGCAACACGTATTCATGGATTTCCGCTTTAATCCAGTGAACGGCAAACGAGACCAAACGGACTCCCATTTTGGGGTCAAACCGCTTGACGGCTTTCATTAAGCCAATATTACCTTCCTGAATTAAGTCGTTTAAGGGTAAACCGTAACCCAGATAGCCTCGGGCTACCCGAACGACATAGCGTAAATGTGCCAGCACGAGCTGACGGGCGCTCTCAATGTCGCCTTCGCTATGGTATTTTTCAGCATAGTTCAATTCTTCTTCAGCAGAAAGCATCGGAATCTGATTGACCCGATAAATGTACGCATCAATACTGCCTATAGGCAAATTTAACGATGCCAATTGCAGTTGTTGACTCATAGGGTACTTCCTCCAGTTATCAAAACCATAACAGGGTTAATGAACTGTCTGTCGGTTTCCTTACAGACAGCCTTATTATACACGAATTTAAACGGTTATTGAATTTAACCCATCAATTAAGTATAGATTGTTTTTTGTACAATTCAAATACTTTTAATAGATTAAACTTTGCTAGTATCTGTTGATGCGGGTTAATCTCACTGCCACTTCCATTGACGCAATAACTTAAAAACCATTATAGAACCATCAAATGACTAGAAATTACCTTGAATCTTAGAATTAACTTATAATGAGGATATATTTTGTTTAATCTATGGCAAGCCCATTATTAGAAGTGAGGATACAGTTGCCCAAAATTCTCCTCTCAGATATTAGACATGATAAATCTGGTTTTGAAGAACTTACCAATTTATATGCTAAAGCAAAAGAGTATACTTTTGAAACCATTCAAATTGACATGAACACCACAGCCTGGCTTGATGCAGATATGTGCTCATCATTTGGAGCCATACTCTATCATGTGACAAGTAACCTCAATAATGTCGACTTAGTTAATTTACAGCCACAGGTAGAAAGCATTTTGTTGAAGAATAGATTTCTTAGCCATTATGGTAAAAAAAGCATCGTTGATAGCTGGAAAACCACGATAAAATATCGTCATTTTGACGTTAAAGATGGGCGTTCATTTGCAGAATATGTAGAAAGTGAATTTATTGACCGAGACGAAGTACCTAAGATGTCTATTGGACTGAAAAAGAAATTCAAAGAAAGTATTTTTGAAATATTTAGTAATTCGGTGCTCCACTCAAAAACGAAACTAGGGATTTTCACCTGTGGTCAATTTTTCCCAAAACGTAATAGCTTAAATTTTTCTATTTCCGATCTAGGTATAGGGATTCGCACGAATATTAAAGAAAGCATAGGTATTAATTTGCAGGCTGATGAGGCAATTGTTTGGGCTACGAGAGGTAGTAATACTACAAAAAAAGGCGAAATTCCTGGGGGACTGGGACTCAAACTGTTATGCGAATTTATTGATTTAAATGGTGGTAGAATACAGATAGTCTCAGAAAATGGGTATTTTTGTAGAGAAAATAGCTCATATAGGGCAAGTCAATTGCTACACCCATTTCCTGGTACAGTAGTAAATATTGAAATTGCTACCCATGATGATGTTTCCTACACTTTATCAGAGGAAATATCACCCACTGATATATTTTGAGGACTAATAATGAAATCAACTATTACAATTTCAGTATACGAAATTGTTGGCAGTCCCTTATGTGTTGCCGCTGATGATGGGCAAAAAGTTTATGAGCGGATTTGCCCAGCATTAAGAGAGGAACGAAAAATTGAACTTTCTTTTCTCAATGTGCAGCTTTTGACATCAGCATTTTTAAATGCAGCTATTGGTCAATTGTATGGCGAGTTTAGTGAAACACAGATACCCAAGTTATTAAGCGTCACAGATTGTAATAAGGATGATTTAAGGTTATTGAAACGTGTAGTAGATACTGCCAAGCAATATTTTAAAAATCCCAAAAAATTTAAAGATTCTTTAAAAGAAGCTGGGGAAATAGATGAAGAATGTACAAAACATAGATAACTATAATTTTAAACCCTCTGATAATGTGATTTTAGATACAAATATTTGGCTATATAACAATGGTCCCCAACCTCCTAATGAACCATACGTGGGCATATACTCACGAGCACTTTTTAAGATTTTAAATGCCAAATGTCAAATCTTTATTGATGCATTAATCCTTTCTGAATTTATAAATAGGTATTCAAGGATTAAATATAGGTTGCATTTGGATGCACATCAATTAAAGGAGAAAGACTTATCCTTTAAAGACTTCAGAAAAACTTCAGATTTTACAACTATTGCATCCGATATAGGATCGGATGTTCGAAAAATATTAAGATTTTGCAAATGCATTGAAAGTGGTTTTGAATTGTTAGACATTAATCAAGTTATGTCAGAGTTTGAGCAAGGAAACACTGATTTCAATGATCAAATTTTGTCTGAGCTGTGCAAAAACAAGGGAATTACCTTTGTTACTCATGATAGTGATTTTTGTAACTCTCATATTCACATTTTGACAGCAAATACTAAATTATTACAACGTACCTCATAACCTATAAGTTATCATCCCTAACATTGATTAGAATAGAGACCGCTTACGGCAGCCTCTAAACATTTTAATGATAAGGCTCTATCGCCGCCAACTGCCTTTTAACCGACAATCGCGCACCCAGCCAACCAAGGAGGATGGCCGCAAAAACAATGAGATAAGCCTGCTTGACCGATAAACCAAGCAGCGGGTAGTGCATTTGATAGGATGACGCCAGCTCCTGAACGGCGACTGCGATGCTTAACATGAAAATATTCACCAGCAACACGGCAAAGATAGCGCCGACTAAACCATACCAGACCCCGGAATACAGAAAAGGGCGGACAATAAAGGCATCGGTGGCGCCAATCAGTTTCAGAACCTGAATTTCTTCATGACGGTTATGAATGGCTAAACGCAAGGTGTTGCCGACAATAAGAACGACCGCGCAGGCAAGCAGCGCCATTAAGGCATGCGCCGTTTTAGAGGCAAACCCGAGAATGGCGTGAAGCCGGGTTACCCATTCAATGTCAAGTTTGGCCTGCTCCACGTCAGGTAAGGCTTTCAGACGAGCATAGAGCTGATCCACTTTAAGCGGTGTATCTATCCCCACCGCTGGAATCACCTCGATCACCGCCGGCAGTGGATTTTCAGGAAGGTAGCGCATGATGTCGTTCATTCCTTCCTGTTTCTGCAGTTCCTGCATGCCTTCTTCCGGTGTTTTCAGGGTGGCGTGCCCGACCCCCTCGGTTTCCTGAATCTGGATCAGGGTTTTATTTTGATCCGCCGTGGATAAAGGCTGTTTTAAATAAAGAGAGATATGGCCGCCACGCTGCCAGTCAGCGGTCAATTGATTCAAACTGTCGCTGAAAACCCAAAAGAGCGCAGGAAGAGCCAGGGCAATGGCGATCACAATCACCGTCATCATCGTCGCCAGCGGGCGGCGACAGAGAAAATTAAAGCTGTTGGTTGCTGCCTGCAGGTGGTAAGCTGCCTGTGCTCGAATGCTTCTTAACATACCCGCCCTCCCTTCAGCATGATGATTCGATGCCTCATGCCGGCAATCAGAGCCAAATCATGAGTCGCAATCAAGACACTCACCCCTACCTGATTGAACTGTTCAAACAGCCTCATGATTTCCGATGACAGGCTGGGATCCAAGTTTCCAGTAGGCTCGTCTGCCAGCAACAAGGCAGGCTTGTGCACAACCGCCCGGGCAATCCCGACACGCTGCTGCTCCCCGCCGGACAGATGGACGGGCTGCATTTTCTCCTTGGTCAATAAGCCAACCATGTCCAGCGCGGCATGCACACGCTTGGCGATCATGGCCGGTTGAACGCCCTGAATCTGCAAAGGCAAAGCGACGTTATCAAACACGGTGCGATCATTTAAAAGGTTGGGCGATTGAAAGGTAATGCCCAGACTGCTGCGATAACAGGCAATTTCCCGTTTTTTAAGCTGGTTAAGCCGTACGCCATTGACGGTCAGCTGACCGGAAGAAGGGGACTCCAGTTTGGCAATTAATTTAAGCAGCGTGCTTTTGCCCGCCCCCGAGTGACCGGTAATAAAGGCCATCTCGCCTTTCTGCAGGGTAAAGTCAACCTGACTTAGCGCTTCAAAGCCGCCGGGATAACGTTTGCTCACTTGATCGAATTTAATCATCATTGAATATGGCTCTGACAAATTGTTCTGCGTCAAAGGGACGTAGATCGTCAATCCCTTCACCAATCCCCAGATAACGAAATGGTATCCCTAATTCATTGGCAATGGCAAACAGTATTCCTCCTTTTGCCGTACCGTCGAGTTTCGTCATGGTAATCCCGGTTAAACCGACGGCCTGATGGAATTCGCGTGCCTGATTAAGCGCATTTTGCCCAATACTGGCATCCAAGACCAGCATTGTTTCATGCGGCGCCTGGGGTTCAAGCTTTTGAAGCACCCGTTTGACTTTTTTCAATTCCTCCATCAGATTGCCCTGCGTATGCAGACGACCCGCCGTATCGGCAATAAGAATATCAATACCACGCGCTTTAGCCGCCTGCAAGGCATCATAAATGACTGACGCGCTGTCTGCGCCGGTATGCTGGGCAATGACCGGAATCTGGTTACGCTCCCCCCAGACCTGTAATTGTTCAACGGCTGCGGCACGAAAGGTATCGCCAGCGGCCAGCATGACTTTTTTCCCCTGTTGCTGGAATTGCCTGGCCAGCTTGCCAATGGTGGTGGTTTTTCCAGCGCCGTTGACCCCGACCGTTAAAATGACAAACGGCGTACCATCATTGGTCTGCGGTATTAAAGGTTGGCTTTTTGCGGCCAGTAAGGCGGTGAGGCGTTCCTTCAGCAGCCCATACACCGCCTCCCCGTCTGCCAGTTGTTTGCGGGCCAGGCTATCGCTGACCTGCTGTAAAACGGCCTGTGACGTCTCAATGCCAAGATCCGCACTGAGCAGCAGGGTTTCGATATCCTCCATCAGCGACGCGTCAAGCTCCTTGCGGCCAAGCAGCAAACGGCCAATGCCCTCGCCCAATTGATGGCGGGTTTTGCTCATGCTTCGCTTCAGTCGGGCGTAGAATCCCGGTTTGCTCTGCGCCTCGTTGTCAGCCGGCAGCGCCTGTCCCGTGTCGGCGGGCAAATTTTCTACAGTCAAATCTTCGCCTTGTCCTGCATCAGCCGCAGAAGGTAGCGAAGTTTCATCCTGATTTCTTTTAAACCATTTAATCATAAGGTGTACAAAACGAAGGAAATGTGAAATTCTATCACTTTTTTTGGTTCGGAGTTAATCCATGCGGCTTGCATTATTGCTTTTTTGCGCTGCTTTATCCTCTTATGCGGCTGGCAATGTCCACCAGTACACCCTGGATAACGGCTTGAAAATTGTTGTCAAGGAAGATCACCGCGCGCCCGTGGCCGTGACAATGATTTGGTACAACATTGGTTCGGCGGATGAGCCGGGCGGGATCACCGGCGTTTCGCATGCGCTGGAACACATTATGTTTAAAGGGACAGAAAAATACCCCCTGGGCACCTTTTCCAAAACCATTGCCAATGTCGGTGGAGAAGAAAATGCGTTTACCAATTATGACTATACCGCCTATTTTGAAAAAATTGCCGCGTCGCAATTACCGACAACCTTTGAACTTGAAGCCGATCGCATGCAGAATCTGCTGCTTGATAAAGACGAATTCGCCAAAGAAATGAAAGTCATCCAGGAGGAGCGCCGCCTGCGTACGGACGATAATCCTCAGGCTTTAACCTTCGAGCGTTATCTCGCGGCGGCTCATCTCACTGATCCTTACCATCACCCGGTGATTGGCTGGATGAGCGACATTAAACAAATGAATATCGAGGATTTAAAATCCTGGTATCAAAACTTTTACGCACCCAACAATGCCACCCTGGTGGTGGTAGGCGATGTCAACGCCGACAAGGTGCATGAACTTGCCAAACTGTATTTTGGTCAGATCCCAAGACGGCCTGACTTCATTCGCAAACCTCAGCAGGAGCCGCCAGCCTTAGGCACCAAGTCCGTTGAAATCCATGCGCCGGCCAAACTGCCCATGCTGATGTTCGGCTACAGCGTACCCAGCGTAAAAACAGCCGAAAACGATTGGGAGCCTTATGCCCTGGAAGTCATTGCGGCGATTCTTGATGCCGGTGAAAGCGCGCGCTTCGCACGCAATCTGGTGCGCGGTTCGCACGTGGCCAGCAACGTTGACGTTTACTACGATCTTTATACCCGTTACCAGACGCAATTTACACTGTTTGGTATCCCAACCCAGTCGCACAGCATTGCGGAACTGAAGGCCGGCGTACTGAAGGAGTTGCAGCGCCTGCAGAAAGAACCGGTCAGCGCCCAGGAACTGCAGCGGGTAAAGACCCAGATCATTGCTCAGAAAACCTTCGAAAAGGATTCTATCTTCGGCCAGGCCATGGAAATTGGCGTATTGGAAACCATAGGCCTGGGCTGGAAAACAGCCGATGCCTACACGGATAAAATCAACAGCATTACTCCCCAGCAGATTCAGGACGCGGCAAAAAAATACTTCCGCGCTGAATCCATGACTGAAGCCCAGTTATTCCCAGTGTCCCAACCTGAGAGACGATAATGAAACGATTGTTTTTGATTGCCTTCCTTTTTTCATGCGCCGCTGCGACTGAGGCCAACACGTTTAAGACCAAAAAATGGGAAACCAGCCATGGCGCCAAAGTGGTGTTTTATCAGGCGAACGAAGTGCCGATGCTGGACATTAATGTGGCCTTTGCCGCAGGCTCCGCTTACGATGACCGGCAATTTGGTCTGGCTTCGCTGACTGCCAGCATGCTTGATCAGGGCAGCGGCCGCCTGGATGCGTCGCAGATTGCAGAAACCATCGCGGACACCGGGGCGCAATACAATTATGAAACCAGCCGGGATATGGCTGTGTTCCGCTTGAAGACACTGACCTCGGAGGCAGCGTTAAAACAGTCGGTCGACGCTTTTTCCCTTATCATTAATAAACCGGCTTTCCGACAGGAAGCCTTTAACCGCCAGAAGAATCAGTTGTTGATGACCATTGCGCAAATGCAGGAATCACCGGATGATGTCGCTAACATGACATTCTTTAAGCAGCTTTACAAAAATCATCCCTATGCCCATCCGGTCAATGGCACAACAGAAACCGTAAGAATGCTGAATGCCTGGCAGGTACGCAACTTTTACAAACGGTATTATGTCGGCGCCAATGCCGTCATTGTTCTGGTTGGCGCCATCGATGAGGAAAAAGCGCATCAGATTACTGAGCAACTGACTGAGTTTTTACCCAAAGGCGAACATGCGGCCCCCATTCCAAAAGCCGAGGCATTAGCCGCAGCAGAAAAAGTGGACGTTGTTTTTCCCTCATCCCAAACCATGCTGCGCCTGGGCCAGGTCGGTATTAATCATGCATCACCCAATTACTTCCCGCTCATGGTGGGCAATTACATTCTTGGCGGCGGTGCCCTGGTG
This sequence comes from Legionella rubrilucens, assembly GCF_001468125.1. Taxonomy (GTDB): domain Bacteria; phylum Pseudomonadota; class Gammaproteobacteria; order Legionellales; family Legionellaceae; genus Legionella_C; species Legionella_C rubrilucens. The sequence continues at coordinate 32,355 of NZ_LNYT01000004.1, forward strand.
TCCCGACTGGCAACAGAGGTTCGGGAAAAACGTGGATTAACTTACGGCATTTACAGCCAATTTGTGCCCATGCCGGGGGACGGTCCGTTCATTATCAGCCTGGCAACCGAAAATAATCAGGCAAACACAGCGCTACAGGTAACCCGCGAAACGCTAGACGGCTTTTTAAAAATGGGGCCGAGCGAAGAGGAATTGACAGCCGCCAAGCAATATTTAGCCGGTAATTTCCCCCTATCCTTAGCCAGCAATAACAGCATTGCCGGCATGCTGCTTCGCATCGCTTTTTATAATCTTCCAGATGATTATTTAGACACTTACGTGGCTCGAATTGAAGCCGTCAGTGTTGAAGACATAAAAAAAGCATTTGATGAAGCACTGAAACCCTCGCAAATGCTGTTAGTTACCGTAGGGAAAAAGTGAAACAGCAGGTTCGCATCATCGGCGGCAAATTTCGCGGCAGGAAAATTGATTTTCCTGATGCGCAGGGGTTAAGGCCCACGCCGGACAGGGTTCGCGAAACCCTGTTCAACTGGTTGATGCACGACATCCGCGGAGCCCGTTGCCTTGATGCCTTTGCCGGCAGCGGCGCTCTGGGTTTTGAAGCCTTCTCCCGGGGGGCCGCCCGGGTCACTCTGGTAGAACAAAACCGCCTTGTTTTTAATCATTTGTTAGCCGTCAGCCGCACGTTCGAGACATCCCAACTGTCGGTCATTCACAGCGATGCCCTGACGTTTTTAAGCAATACCCGAGACACCTTTGATCTTGTTTTCCTCGATCCTCCCTTTGCCCAATCGCTCCATGAGGCGTGTTTCACCCTCCTTGAGCAGAGCGATTGCCTGCCTTCGGGCGGTTTGGTTTATGCTGAATCTCCCGAGTTACTCACCCTTGATCCAACAAAATGGCAGGCCTTAAAAAGCAAACAGGCAGGTCGGGTTTTTTATACCCTCTATAAAAAGAGCTAAGAGTTTGAAATACCGTGACTTGTGCTTGACAAGGGGCCATGCTCCTGTTTCAATCAATGCAGTACTTATCGATAATAAAGCACAGAAGATGAACAACAAGCTTGTTATGCTTTTAACCACCTCTTTTTTATTAGCAGGTTGTCATAGCACGTTTAAAAAACCCCCCATTAATGCCCCTGCCGATGATGCCAGCATCAAACTCGCCGAAGCCGCTTCCTCTGTCAGTGATTCCATGCTGGAGATGGCTCGTGTGGAAAAAGTCATCACCCCCCCTGTGCGGGATAATACCCTGACCATTCCCAACGCCTACACTTTGCAGGCACGGGCATCAGTCGACTGGTCCGGACCGATTGAAGAACTTACTGCGCGCATTGCCAAAGCCGCTCACTTTCGCATGCGGATTCTTGGAAAAGAGCCGGCTGTACCGGTACTAATCAGCATTACCGCCAAGGACGAGAGCCTGGCTGAAATTCTGCGTGATATCGATTATCAGGCAGGTCGAAAAGCCAGCATTCACGTTTACCCTAACAGTCAGGTTGTAGAATTACGCTATGCTAAAATTTATTCCTAGTCTCGCTTTGACCTGCGCAACCGCCTTGCTGGCGAGTTGTTACTCTACTTCGCATCAGACAACCGTGGTGATTAATGGCGATACTGCCTCATTGGCTGGTCTGCAGGCCATGGCCAATACCCGCGGCGTTACGTCCAATAAAAACGGCATGAGCAAAATTCGCGAAATGGCGCTTCGAGAAACGGCCTTGAGTCTCGGCGCTCAATCCGGTTTAGCCTGCCGGGCCAAGATCATTGACGAAGAGTTAACCCGCAAGGCTCGCGATCTGGATGCTGTTTTTGATTTCAATGCGCTGGTTCTTGAGCACAATATTCTGCCGCCTGTATTACTCGAGGGACGCAATACCCTCAATCTGGCGGACATGCAAACCATCCGAATTTCTGACCGAACGTACAAGGTGGCTAAGCAGGCGCATTTTATCACCACGCCGCCCAATTGGCGCCAATACCTGTGGATGGATTATAAAAAACCTGAATACCCCAACATTACCCTTCTGCCCAAAACCAAGGAAGAGCGGCAATTGTGGAGTTTTTATGTCACTAAAGGATGGAAAAACGGCATTGAGCAGGCCAATACCATTCTTGAAGAAAGTGTAGCCCGAATCAAAGAAGACTATAACGGCATGATTCTGTACCGTAAGCTGTTAGCGATGAACATGGTATCCCCCCCCTACGTTTCACACACCGATCTCGGCGTAACAGGGGATGGCTCGGAAATTCATATTGATGATCGCGTCCTGCGCATCACCGCACTGCCAGCCCTTAATATTAACAGCAAAGAGTGGCGTGCGGCGGTGGCTAAAGACGAGGAAGCGCTGGAACATTTCCGCACCATGGAAAAACTGGCGCAAAATGCCAAGATTGTGATTACCAACAAATCCTGGCAGCCTACCATTGCCCCGGTCAGTAAGGACATTACCCCTGTTAATTAGCAATTTCTCCATGCTTGCAACCCCTTGTTAGTATATACTTTTAACAACAAGGGGTATCCCTGACAGGCCTTACAGCCCGGCTGCAAGGCCAATAAACCCGTTTCAATTCATTATCATTTTCAGCCAAGGCTAACTTATGAGCAGCAATATCAATTTAATGCCCGATGAACCCACGCGATTTACACCTGTCTTTATGGACAAAATGCTTGAACATGCCGAAAGTTTAAAGGCCTCGGATATTACCATTCAAACCGGCTCTCCCATTTTTGCTGAAGTGTATGGCCGCCTGCTTAAAATCACTAACCGCAGCCTTTCAAACACTGAGTTGGGTGATCTGATTAACTCCATTTACGGACCGAACGCCACCACGCAATTATTATCCGGCAAGGACATTGACACCCATTACGAATTCCGCCCCAATCGCGGCGTACGTTACCGCTACCGGGTCAACGCGACCTCCTGTCTGGTGGAAGGACATGACGCTATTCAGATTACCTTAAGAACAATTCCTACCACGCCCCCCAAACTCGAGACCATGGGTTTGCCGGATAATATCATTAAAGCCATTGCTCCGCAGGAAGGCATTGTGTTCATCACCGGTGCTACGGGTTCGGGTAAGTCGACACTGCTGGCATCCATTATCCGTGACTTGATTGAAAAAGACGATTCTAACCGCAAGGTACTGACGTATGAGGCACCGATTGAATTTGTGTATGACGAAATTGAGACCATTTCTTCTGTCGTCAGCCAATCCGAGATTCCCCGCCACCTGCCTGACTTTGCTGACGGGGTGCGTAACGCCCTGCGCCGCAAGCCTCGTCTCATCATGGTAGGAGAGTGTCGCGATGCTGAAACCATCAGTGCGGCGCTGGAAGCGGCATTAACCGGCCATCCAGTCTATACCACACTGCATACCTCCGGTGTAGCAGAAACCATGCGCCGTCTGGTCACCTCCTTTTCCGGCGAAGAGCGCCTGGGCCGCACCATTGATATTCTTGAAACCATTCGCCTTTGTATCTGGCAAAAGCTGGTACCGACAGTGGATGAAAAGCGGGTCGCCTTACGCGAATACCTGGTTTTTGATGAAGAAGTACGGGATATCCTGCTGGAAAGCGATCCCAATGAAGTAACCTCTACCACCCGAAAACTGGTGAGGCAACGCGGCCAGTTAATGACCATTGATGCCAAGGATAAATTTGAGCAGGGCATGATCAGTGAACGGGTTTATAAACTCATACTGGCTGGTACCAAAGAGCAATACGACTAGAAGGATACACCTTGAACAAGGGTGTATTGAAACTTTCATACAGCAGCGACTCCTTGCAGCATAAAGCCAGTTCATTCTGGCTCTATGCGATATTCCGGCTATTCGACCGGAGGTTTCATTTTGCTAGGAGTCGCTTCCGCCTTTGAACCTGTGTCCCCCCCCTTACCACTGACACTGGCGCCTTTGGAAGCCCCTTGGCCGGTGAGTTTCTTCATACCCTTCATGGCGTAACCCTGCAGCTGTTGATCCATCTGGCCTGCAGCCTTCATCGTGCTGGTGCCGGCACCCTCGACTTGTTTTTTGCCTTCTTCAGCCCATTGCGACGTTTCCTGGCCTATGCTCTCGCCCTGCCCTCCAATCCACCGGAGCACCTTGTCGGGAAGGTAGGTAATTAAGGTAAACGATTTCTGCACTGCTGTGATGTACATGGTGGTATAGATGAGGATAGCAAAGAAGAATCCATAAATACCCGCCCAGCCGGTGTAACCAATGGTCGTATCAATTCTTGCTGCTTTCTGAGCTGCGTAATTTTGATCCGGTTGATAGGAGCTGCCATTGCCAGTAGGCGCTCCGGCAATGATGGATTTGCCAAAATCAGAAGCCCCGGTGACATTCCAGGTCGGCGCATTGGGATCGCCCTGAACGAAGGTGACTGCATTGGCAAAACCGGCATTAATCACCCACACTGCCACATAGGAGAGAGCAATGGCTGAAATATAACCGATGATCATCATGGCGGGTCTCAGGAAAACGTTCATCAGGATCATGATCGCCTGCTCGCCTTTACCGAAGGCATCATGCCCTTCCGGATGAGTTACACCCAAAGCGACAATGGGTGCGGCCACCATGGCTTCAATCACCGCAATCAGCCAGGCGATGGTGCCAAAGGTGAAAATCATGTACGGCAGGAACGGAATGTAGTAGGCCGTCAGGAAGCCGATGCTCACCATGGTGCTTAACCAGGCGAACAGCAGGGGCATGACCATGGCCAGCAAGGGGAAAATAAAGATACCGAACCAGGGAATAATGGCGCTCATGATGGCAAGACCCATCAGGTATATCCATAATTCATTGGCGAAGTTAATGTAGTTAACCCCCATGTTGGCCAGTGCCACCACCGGGTTAACCGTCGGCTGCTGAATGAAGGACACCCCGTGCTTGAAGATTTCCGCCATACCGAGTAACGGCAGGGACAGGAACGACATGACAATCATGTTAATAATGGTTGACATCATGGTCAGGAAGAAGTTGAACAGGTTCCTGATGATGAGGTTGTAGAAGATGTCCCCTAACAATTGCCCCAGGCAGAATTTAAAGAAGACAATCTTGACTTCACCACAAGGGAAATCCTGCGATTTTAAGTACATGGGTCCGGGCGACAAATCCATATTAAACTTCATGGCAAACTGGGGCGGATTCAGTCCGGGTTGGCCCGGCAGATTGACCATAACCGAGTTATTGATGAAGCCATAAACGGTTGAGGAAAGAACCCCGCTTTGTGCTTTTTGAGCCGCATTGTTACCAAAGGTCGGTGGGCTCAGCGGCGGGTTATTGGGACCGACCAGTGTGGAACCGTTAATCAATCCCACCATGTTCTGGATTGCCGTCTGGTTACCGCCTAACCATTGACACAAGGCCGCATAAGTCCCGCTGCATTGCTTGTTCTGGCTAAACGCGTTGAGTGGAATCTGACTGTCAAACTGGCTACCCTCCAAGCCGGTGTTGGTGTCGGTCTGATTGGCGGTCTGCAAATCAGAGGCATTCAGGCGGGCTAAGTCAAAGAAGTAGCTGCCGGCCATGAGCCAACCCTGTTGCTGCGCCTGGGCAATAAACGCGCGCTGCTTATTGGCGTTACTGCTGTCCTGGGCCTGTCGGATAAGATTGAGCGTTGGCATCATGATGCCGTTATAATCCGTTATGGCGCCCTGAAATTCGGTGCCGCTAAACAAGGGGGCGTTGGAATTGGAGGAGTCAGGACCCCAACTGACGCAATCGGTCGAAGGGCCATCGCAGGCCGAACCGGAGTTGAGGTAAGGCACGCCAAACTGTTGCTGGGCAACACCGGGTGCGAACGGTTTATTGTTGGTGTTCGCGCCAGACGAAGAAGGGTTCAGCGAAGGGTTATTATTGACCATCACCTGGGCCACCATGGCCAAGTCCAGGTACATCTGCTGAATGGCAATGGCACGGGACATCTTGGCGGTTTCAAGATCATTGTTTTTTACCACCCCGGACACCGTATTGATGTTGGCAATGGAACTCCAGGTAATCGAGCCGCAAATGCCGTTTAAAACCGCATAGGGATTATTGGAATCAAAATTCGGCATCTTGGCTGTGAACGTGTTTTTGGAAGGATCCGCATTCTGAACCGCGACCATATTCACGGAATTAATAAAATCAGGAACTGCCGTATTACAGAAAGGCGCCATGGCTGCAGAAGGCGTGCCGGAGCAAACCCCTTCCCCGCTGCTTTTTTGGCTCATTAAGGTTTGACGCTGGCTTTCCAAAGCCTGTTGAATACCAGCCATGCACACCTGACCGGCCAAAATCTTGGATGCACCGGTAGCTACACTGTTACCGCCGGCCTGCAACGACGTCAATGGATTAATCTGGGTCTGAACAATCACACCCCCGCGGTTTAAATAGCTCAAGGCCGCTTCCCACACTTTATCCGCGGCACCCACACCCTGCAGCACCACCCACATCACAAAAATTTGCATGAGGCAATAGCCGGATGCCTTGGGGATTAATAAAGCCAGACCTAAAGTCGAACGAACGGGAACCCAGATGGATGACCATTTCTGGCCGAGCATCTGCCCTTCCTGCGCGGTATTCATAGTCGATACCAGCAGGGTATACATGATGACAATACCGCCTAATGCCAATACCGCCGAGTTAAACACGGAAAACATACTGCCCATGATCTGACTGCCGCTGCCATGCAGCACGCCGTCGACAATACCAAAAATATTGCCAAGGAAAACCACAGAGTAATCACTGGGAGGCGGGGCAAAACTCAGTGAACCAGAGGAACTGTCTGCTGCTAAAGCCAGCGCAGGGAACAACGTCATTAACAACGTACTAACAATTTTATTCATGGTTTTTCACCCATCAAACCTTGCCTGAACCATTCCCTGAAGGTGCATCCAAGTTTTCGTACTTTAATCTGGTAATACCAAAAATGATAACGAAATGCCAACGTCAGGGCGATGAGCATCACCACGAGGCTGATGATCACCGCGCTGATTGATCCATAAATCACATGATAAACGGCGTAGGAAAAGACCAGAATGGCCGCAATAAACATTAAAACACTCAATCGGAAAAGCGCTTTTTGCTGGGCGATTAAATCTTTTTCAGAGAGATTGTATTTGGCCATGGCCATCTTAAATGACTCACCGCTGCTCGTTGTTTTTTGCGGCACGAAAAGCCGTTTAAAGCCGTCCCCCAGATACAGTGTAAACGACTTCATTCTGTCGAAATCAGACCATTTGCGAACATCAAAAATGTTCTTTAAAACAGTCACTATTCTTGACGGCGACTCTTTTTTCATAAAATTTACTTTTCACTATTAGACTTTTACCCTTCTTACTATACTATAGTAGTTAGAACATGCGCAGTCCATCAATTCATAACACCGTAAAAAAAGAGTAAAATATGCCCGATCTCAGCCACCAGGCCTCCGCTCAATACTGGTTTGAATACGTGGATCCGATGATCTATCGGGTAATTACTTTTATGGAAAGTGTCGAAGACTGGACCCTGGATGGTGACCCGGCTCTTGAAGAGGCTTTAACCCGTTTGGGAACCGAGCTGGATGACATCGAAAAAATCGATTTGGGTGTACTGGGCCAGGAAGATGTCTTTATCCGGCTGGTGGGTAATATCAAGGCAGGGCGCGGTCTCCGTTTGCTCCAGGCCATTGATACTGTCCACCCGGGCAGTGCCTCACGCATTTTAATTCACGCCGAGGAAAACAGCGCCGGCAGCTTTGACCCCGCCGGATTTTTTCTAAAGCGCAATATCACATTTGAACGGCTGCGCCTGCTTGCCCGTGTATTTTCTGAATATCGCTTAAAACTTGTTGCACGCGCTCTTGAAGGGGAAGAATGATGAAAAAAACGTTACGCCACGTTGTACTGCCCGGTCTGTTGGTGTTGAGCTCCTATGCCGGCGCCCAAAATCCCAACGACAATAACCAGCAAAGCATTGATGGTTTATCCCATCGCCTTAAAGTACTGGGTGAATACCTTGGGTATGATTTAAACTCATTCTGCCCCACGGTAGGCGGCCAATGCCAACTGGAGCCGAATCAAACCCAGAGCGCATTCAGTAATTTCCTCATCGACACCAATACTGCTTCCCAATACCAGATTAATCTGCTGGCCTCCTACATTGGTGCGCTGTTGCCAGCCAACAGCACCGCAGGTGCTACTCAGGATCAGGGCAGTCAATCATCCTTAATCCCAGCCACCATGAGTACTTATCAGTCGCTTTTTCAAAACTTCGCCAGTAAAACATTCCCCGGTTACAATTCGCCTTCGAATGCAACCGTCTCCGTCTCCGACTTAATCGATCAGACCCCCTACCAGGCGGATCCGGTTAATCAGGCCATTCTAAACATCCTGTCAACCCCCGATGCCAGTTACTGCATGGATCAAAATGGTGGTTATGTACAGGGCGATTGCTTCACCGGCCAAAACAATTCCGGCAACAATGGCGGCGGACCGGTAATTTCACAAAACCAGGTGATGATCAATGTGATTGGTACACCGCCAGGCACAGGCTTTTTCCCTCTGGGTAAACAAAACGAGAATTTAGTGGCGCAATTGAGTATGGACAGTTTGCTTGGTCCGTTATTATTCAGTACCGGCAGTTCATCCAGTCAACCCGGCAGCAACAGCGGTCTGGTGGCCAACAACCAATTGCAGACGGCGACTAATTTTATCCGCTACGCCTCCGGCATGGTGGCTCCTCTGACATTGCCAAGCCGTGACGCCTACAGCCAACTTTACCTCACGGCCACCACACCGGTTGATAAGAATAACCCCAACCAGACTCAGGCCATGAAAGATCAGGCCATGGCGACTTTATCCAACTACCTGACTAACCTGCGCATTTATGCGGCACAAAGCTCTGTCGGCATCAGCAACCTGTATTACATCCTCTCCAAGCGCATGCCGCAACAAAGCGCTGCGTCCGGTCAAAATCAGGGACAGACAAGCAGCCAGGCTTTGAATGAATTCAACATGGCCACCTGGCGGCTATACAATGCCAATACGACCTCCGGTTCTGAAAACCAGCAGTGGATTCAGCGCATTAATACAGCGTCGTCAGCGACCGTCCAAAAAGAGATTGCCATTCTTCTGGCAGAAATTAATTACCAGATGTACTTAAGCCGTCAGCAACAGGAGCGTATCCTGTTAACCAACACCATGCTGCTGATTCAAAACGCACGTGCCGCTCAACCCAGCCCATCCTTGTCTTCATCGGCTCTGGATGGCGGTAACAGCACAGGCACCGGTCAATAAGCAGAGAAAGCAGCCATCCATAAGCAGGAACTTAGGTTCCTGCTTTTTTATTTGAGGGTAATGAGTAATACGTTGTAAAGAGCTGTTCCAGTTTAACCAACACTGCTTCCACACTCACTAATTTCATGGTGTCTTCCCCGTGGGCATGCGTTCCCCAGACATTGGTCTCTTCGGTCTTTTTAAGCACGTCGGTAACGGCCTGCGGGTAACAATCGACAGCCAAATGGCGAAAAGTATAGGGGCCTGAGACATTGGAACTGGTCACAGCGTGCAAGGCCACAACCGGAGTACCCACTGCTGCCGCCATGTGCGAGGGGCCCGTATCGGGACAAAGCATCGCCTGGCTCTGTTGAATTACCGCCAATAACTGTTTTGGCCGGGTTTTACCTACCAAATCGATGCAGTGAACCTGCTGTAAGATGGCATCTGCCAGTTGCCGGTCATAATCCCCAGGCCCGCCCGTCAGGACTACCTGCACGTTCCATCGCTGCTGTGCTTCTTTAATGACTGCCACATACCGATCAATAAGCCAACTGCGCTCGGGTTTACTGGCTGCGGGATTCACCAATAAAATCGGTCCCTGGGAAGGCAAATGCGCACGCGCCCATTGCACCTGCTCGTCAGCGATGGGCAAATCCCAGCGAATAGTCATGGAGGATAAACCAAGCACTTGCGCAAAACGCAGAAAGCCGTCGAGGGTATGATCATGACCTGGGGGAATCGTTTCTTTGATAAACAGGGCATGCCCATCTTTCGCGCGCAGACGGTCATAACCAATTTTACGCGTCGCTTTAATAAAGGGGTAAAGCAGGTTGGCACGAAAACTGGATTGAATGGCCAACAGGACATCAAATTGCCGATGACGCATTTGTTTTCGGAACTGCCAATAATCCTTAAACGCATCGGGCTTGGGAATCACGATGAACTCAACGCCATCCATGCCTTCAACCAGATCATAGGCCGGGCGGCAGATAACCCAGGTGATTTTAGCTTGAGGATAATGAGCCTGCAGGGTGCGTATCAATGGCACCGCCATTAAGACATCACCCAAGGCCGAAATACGAACGACACAAATGGAATTAATCATCTTGCAACAAAAATCGGGAGCCGCAATAAGGGCATACTTCCTGGCCTGTTTTTTCAATGGGCAAATACACCTTGGGATGCGCATTCCATAATTGCATTTCATCCGTGGGGCAGCTCAAAGGCAGATCACAGGGATGAACCACATACATTTTTTCAGTGCAGGCAGGCTGTTTTTTTTCATTTTCCGACATGTCTATCCTCATAATCATTCGTTTTTTGCGGGCTATTATCCAATATTTCCGCAAGCTTTGCCATGAATTCGCCGGTGATGTCCGGTTTGTCGCAGGAAAAAAAACACCCGTCCGGCCAACCGCGCAACCAGGTTAACTGACGCTTGGCCAATTGCCGTGTCGCGGCAATGCCTTTGTCGCGAAACTGCTCATGATCATCCCTTCCAGCGAGATAATCCAACGCCTGACGGTAACCCACCAGACGCATCGATGGGTTGGCCGGCGTTAACCGAGGCCAGCGTTCCAGCAATTGCCTGACTTCGTCAACAAAACCCTGTTTAAGCATGGCATCAAAACGCAGAGCAATGCGTTCATGCAGCCAGGCGCGCTCGTTTGGAAAAAGAATGCAATTGACAAAATGATGACGCGGCCTGCCTTTTCCCTGCTCTAAAAAATGGGACAAGGGCTTACCCGTTAAATAAAAAACCTCCAGAGCACGCTGGATCCGTTGCGTGTCATTGGGGTGTATACGCGCGGCAGCGACGGCATCGACATCGGCCAATTCACGGTGCATGGCCGCCCACCCGTTGTCCTCGGCTTGCCTCAGTAATTGCTGACGCAATCCGTCATCGGCTTCCGGTAAATCGGACAATCCCTGTTGCAGGGCATGGAAATACATCATAGTCCCGCCAACCAGCAGAGGGATGTTACCGCGGGCATGAATGCTCTCAATCAAACGGTTTGCCGCCTGACAAAACTCAGCGGCAGAAAACGAGTCGGGCGGATCAAGAATGTCCAGCAACTGGTGCGGTGCGCGCAGAAGCTCATCAGGGGTTGGCTTGGCTGTCCCAATGTCCATGCCGCGATAAATCATCGCCGAATCGACACTGATGATTTCCACAGGAAACCGTTCCACCAGATCACAGGCCAGGGCGGTTTTTCCCGAGGCCGTCGGCCCCATTAAACACAACACCGTCTCAGGCATGCAGCAATTCCCGGCAAAACAGAGTAGACAAGGGTTTACAGAATGATGTCTCTAAGGCCAATGTTTCGGCCTGTTGATGCAGGAAGTCTTTAAAATCGCCATGCACGCTGCTGTTAAGCTCAGGCAATTTCTGACTCGCTGTCAGTAAATGAATTAATTCACTCTCAGTCGGCATGGGTGCGTTCAACAACCTGGAAAAAAAATCGTTAAAGGCCAGATGCGGGGTTAACACGGGCAGGGTTTGAATGAGGAGTTGGCACTCGTTAAACCACTCCACCCGGATGCCGATTTGACCGAGCAGTTGACTATAACGCTGCTGCTGCAAATTGTCTATTATTTTTTCATATTGGTAACGAACAGGTACAAGCAGAGGGCGAAAAGCCAGGGGCAGGGGTTGAACCGCCAATTGCTTTAACAGCCACTCCCGATACAGGGCTCGCCAATCCGCGAGATACACCTGACCCCTGGCGCTTTGAAACACCATAAATTGCTCATCAATAGCCAGCATGGAACGATCAGTCGGTGGGGGCATCGCGGCCGACGTCAAAAAAACAGGTCTCTTTTCCTGAAGCGGCGGGACAGGGTTTTTCCTGCCAAACACCTTTGGCAAAACAATGTCAGGGCTTTCACATCGATCCAGGGCTTTTTGCAATTGAGATACCAGAAAATCATGGATGAATCGCGGCTGTTGAAAACGTATCTCGTGTTTGGTGGGATGAACATTGACATCGATGTCCGCCGGATTAAGGGTTAAATACAGCAGGCAGGCCGGATGTTTTCCCGGATAAAGCACCGGTTCAAAGGCGAGTTTGATGGCATGATGAATCAATTTGTCTTTGACCATTCGCCCATTAATATACACCCATTGCTTGTCGTTTTGATTGCGCTGGTAATCCGCTTTGCCCACCCATCCCCGTAGGCCAACACCGGCATGCTCCACGTCCAGGTAAACCGTCTGTTCGACAAATTCCTTGCCAAGGATTTTTCTGATGCGCCACAACGTCCCCTGCTCGTCCTTAGCCGCTGGTAGGTCGATGTGCTTTTTACCATTGTGCGTTAAATGAATGGCTAACTGCGGTGCGCTTAAGGCAAACCGTTTAATCAACAATTCGATGGCTTGAAATTCCTGCCGTTCGCTCTTTAAAAATTTCTTGCGTACCGGCGCATTAAAAAAAAGATCCTTCACATCCACCGTCGTGCCCTGGCTGCGGGCGCAGGGGTTGATTTGCAGGATGCCGTTTTCAGCCGTCAATTGCATGGCATGCGCCTGCTCTGCCGTTTTCGAGGTAATGCTTAAACGGCTGACCGAAGCAATGCTGGCTAACGCCTCGCCGCGAAATCCCATGCTGTGGATCATGTAAAGATCATTCAGTTGACTGATTTTGCTGGTGGCGTGAGGGGCAATGGCCAAGGGCAAATCATCAGCGACAATGCCTGAGCCGTTATCACTGACTTTTATCTGATTCAAACCGCCAAAACCAATGTCCACATGAATGGTATCCGCTTTTGCATCATAGGCATTTTCCAGTAATTCTTTCACCACCGATGCTGGACGCTCAATCACCTCACCCGCCGCGATTTGATTAGCCACGGTAATGGGTAGTTCTTTAATCCTTACGACCATGATGAAGGAATAACCAAACGTTGGCCGGCTCTTACCTGATTTCCTGATAAATGATTGGCATTTTTTAAAGCGGTCATGGACACGTGGTATTGAGACGCGATGGAAGGCAAGGTTTCACCCCGTCTAACCAGGTGCAGGCTGTTGCCGGACATGGCTTCAATGCGGCTGCCGTGCGGCGGATAGTCCCAGAAATAGCGTTTAAGCCCCTGGAAAATGGATTGCGTTAAACGCGTTTGGTAACGTGAATCGGTCAGGTTTTTCTCCTCTCTTGGATTTGAAATAAATCCTGTTTCAATCAGAATGGAGGGAATGTCCGGTGATTTAAGCACCATAAACCGTGCCTGTTCCACTTTGTGATTATGCAGTTTGGTGACGGTATTGAGATTGCGTAAAACCCGCTCGCCCATGTGCAGGCTGGCACCAATGGTTGCCGTTTGCGATAAATCAATGAGCACTTCCCGCACAAGGCCGCTCTGGTCATCGAGATCCTTGAGATTAACGCCGCCTAATTCCGAATAGTTTTCCTTCTCCGCCAACCAGCGTGCCGCTTCACTGGTGGCGCCGCGTTGCGAGAGGGCAAAAACGGAGGCACCGCTCGATTGCTGATTAATAAACGCATCCGCGTGAATGGAAACAAACACATCGCCATTGTACTGGCGGGCAATGTTCAGCCGCTCACGCAAACCGACATAATAATCGCCGCGGCGGGTCAATACAGCCCGCATCCCGGGTTGTCTGTCGATGATTTGCTTTAACTTAAGGGCAATGGCCAGAGTGATGTTTTTTTCCGCTGTACGGTGCGGCCCACTGGCCCCCGGGTCTTTACCGCCATGACCGGGATCAAGAACAATGACCACATCCCTCAAGGGTTTTTTAGGCATGTTGCGTACAGGCACCGGTTTGCTTACCGGTTGGCGAGACACAGCGAGTGGTTTTACACTCGGCGGGGTATAAGGCTTAACGCCATTGGCAGAAATATCCAGTGCAAAAGCATGCTTGCCCCCTTTCCACGGGTTGGCACGCAGTTTAACGGCATCACGCACTTCAAACACCAGCCGCAGCGTGTGTGGGTTAGGATGGCCGCTTCGCACCAGTTTGATTAATTCGTTATTGAGATTGAGTTGGTTCAGATTAAAAGCGAGGTTCGTGTTTTCAAAATCAACCACCACACGATCAGGGTTGGTTAATGTAAATACTTTATGGGCGATCGCACTGTCTAAGGTGAAAAACAACGACGTCTTACCCGCCTGCTGTTTGACTTGCACGGATTGCAGGCGTGCGGCCATGGCGTGAGTCGCGCAAAGGAGTAACAAACTCAATAAAACAAGTATTCTGCTTTTCATTGTTGGTCCGCCAGGCAAGTTAATATCGCTTCTCCAGCGACGGTTGATGCATACAAACTCATTAAACGCCCGTCCCCTTTTATTGCTAACAAACCATGTATATCCACATGCACCAAACTGTGTGGCGCCCGTTCTGGCCATTCGATACAACAAAACGACCGCTCAGTAAAAAATTCCCTGAAGCCAATATAATCCAATTCGGCCTCATCATGAATACGATACAGATCAAAGTGGTGAATTGACAAGTCCTGACACGGGTAACTCTCAACCAGAGAAAACGTCGGACTTTTAATCGCCCCCGTCACCCCCAAAGCCCGTAGCAGGGATCGCATAAAACTGGTTTTGCCTGCGCCGATTTCGCCGCTTAGCGTGAGTGTCAGCGGAAATGTCAAACACGAGGCCAGTCTGAAAGCCAGCGCCATGGTGTCATTTTCATCGGCAAGGTAATAGCGTTGTGCAGTCATACATCGGTTTCTTTTTGATTCGCCAGCCTTTGCAGGTAGGGGAGAAGATCACTGGCCAGCAAGCCTCGTTCACCCTGCTTCAGAGCAGCCCGATCTGCCGCCTGCGCATGCAGTTGCACGCCCAGTTTCAGGGCATTGCTTAAGGACAATCCCTGAGCCACCAATGCGGCGAGAATACCGCTTAATACATCGCCCATTCCCGGACTCGACATGCCAGGATTGCCCGCTGCACAGAGGTAGGTTTCCATTTTATCGGTTTTAATTAACGAGCCTGCGCCTTTAAGAACAACATTACCGCCATAGCGTTGTTGAATCTGCGAAACAGCCTCACAACGATCACATTGGATGTCCGCTGTGCTTAATCCTAACAGGGCAGCCGCCTCTCCGGGATGCGGTGTTAATATCCAGTTGTCATCGTGTTGCGGGTTTTGGGCCAGAAGATGAAGGGCTGACGCATCAATGACCATGGGCAATTGCGAAGCAATGACCAGATTAAACAGATGAACAGCCCATTCGTCCATCCCGAGGCCAGGTCCAATTACACAAACCGTCGCTTTGGCAAGCAGCGGCAACAGCTCGTGGACATCATCAATGCCGGCCGCCATCACCTCGGGGAATGCAGCAGGAATCATCACGGCGTGTTCCGGACGTGTCGCCACAGTCACCAAGCCTGCCCCCGCTCGCAAAGCGGCAGAAGCGGCAAGGCAAACCGCCCCAGGCATGCCAGGCCCGCCGCCAATGATCAACACGTGACCAAACAGACCTTTGTGTGAATTGCGTGGCCGTGGTGTTAATAATGACCTTAATTGTTGGCCATCCAGGATTTCTACCTCTGGAACCAGGGAGGAAAGGCAGGTTTCCAATTGCAGCGTATCCACAAAAAGAGCACCGCAATGGTCAGGACCATCCAGCGTCATCTGACCTATTTTTTTGCCAATGAACGTGACAGTGGCCGACGCCCTCACACAAACCCCCATTGCTTCACCGGTATCGCTGTTTAAACCCGAGGGAATATCGAGTGCCAGAACGGGGCAACCGCTGCTGTTGATTTGGGTAATGGCAAGGGCTAAGGGACCTTGCACCTCACCCTGTAATCCGATACCGAGCAAGGCATCGATAATCACATCCGTTTCTTCATCGATGGGCTCGTCCAAATCCTGACAGATAATGCCGGCCGCTACAGTCCGCAAGGCCGCGTGACGTGCTGTGTCAGGCAGCTGTTCGATGGCACGGTATTGATGAATAATCACGCGATAGCCCCCGGCCTGTGCTAATCGGGCCAGAACATAGCCATCGCCGGCATTGTTGCCGCCACCACAAAAAACCGTAAGGGTTCGCGCTGAAGGAAAGTTGTTTTTCAGGCACCGGAAAGCGGCCTGCCCGGCTCTTTCCATTAACTCATCTGCCGAGATGGCGAGGCGATTAATCGCCTCGCTTTCACAGAGACGGATTTGTCGGGTCGTGTACAATGAATGGGCAGGGCTGGTCATGGCAGACTCCTTTTAAGAATCAGTCTTTTTTGACCAAGGTTAACGCAGGTTTGGTTTTTCCCCGATGTTCTATTTTGCCCATTGGCGGGGAAGGAGGCGGTTCACTGGTTTCAACACCAAACTCCATACCACGGCCATTCTCTTTGGCATAAATAGCAATCACTGCGGCAGGGACTACGAAAATCTGCACAGTCTGCCCTGAAAACCGGGCGGTAAACACAATCCGATCATTTTCCAGGTGCAAACCTCGGCATGCCTGCGGCGAAATGTTAAGAACGATACGCCCATTGTTCACATGAGCGACAGGAACCTGAACGCCCGGATAATCGGCATTAACCAGAATATAAGGGGTTAAATTGTTATCCACTATCCAGTCATAGATAGCTCGAATTAAATACGGCTTGTTCGGAGTCATATTCAAGCTCATGATTATGCTGCCCTTAGCTGCCTCTCGGTATCCGTTAAACTTAACTGGAACGACTCGCGTTTGAAGATGCGCTGCATGTAGGCATTTAAGCCCTTTGATTTGGCAGGCACATCAATCCCCATTTGGGGAAGACGCCAAAGCAGAGGTGCAAGGGCGCAATCAAGCAACGAAAATTCGTCGCTCAGGAAATAGGGTTTGTCATTAAAAATCGGCTCCAGGCTGATTAAACTTTCCAGAAGCAGCGCTCTGGCTTCATCTGCATGGTTTTCGGCTCGGATGTCCTGCATGAGTCGATACCAATCCTGCTCAATGCGGTGCATCATTTTACGGGCTTCAGCACGCGCGACAGGGTAAACGGGTAACAGCGGAGGATGAGGGAAACGTTCGTCCAGGTATTCCATAATAATTCTGGCTTCATACAATACCAGTTCTCTATCCAGCAACGTAGGAACAGTACCGTAAGGATTAACCGCTAATAATTCGGAAGATGGCTCGTCACGTTTTGCCAGTAAAATTTCAGCATTGACCCCTTTTTCGGCTAAAACGATTCGGACTTGATGACTGTATACATCATCATTATCTGAATACAAAGACATAATTGTACGCTTCGCTACAATAGCCATCAGCAACTCCTCGTCAATCGTTAGTTCACGCCTAATTGCGCTCAAAGGCAAGCATTTTATCACAATTTGTCGGATGATTGCCGATTACTACATAATTTTATTCTTTTGGACAATTTTTATTCAAATGAATCACTTATGCAACCGACGCCAATAGACTTTCTTGAGCAGGTAGGCCAATACCAGAAAAACAACGAGGTAAATCAGAACGCCCTTGCCGATATCATAACGCACCAACTGGGCGGGTTCTGATACATAGGCTAAGAAAGTCACCAAATCCTGAACAGCACTTTCAAACTCTGCCAAATTCATCTCGCCTTTTTCCACTTGCAGAAGATGCGAGATGGTTGTCAGATTCGGGTTATTGTTATCATCCACAGCAATGATTTTTCCTGCCAGAGGTTCCAGCACATTGGGCATGGCCACGTCCGGTTTTAATAAATTGTTTGAACCGAAAGGCCGGGTTTTATCCGCATAGAAACTGGTCAAATAGGTGTAAATCCAAAACGGTCCCTTTTCCCTTGCACTCAACGACAAATCAGGCGGAACAATACCAAACCATTGCATGGCGTCTTCAGGCGGCATGCTGATTTGGATGGGGTCAAATACTTTGGCTTGAGTAAAAATTAAATTACTGAACAGT
The DNA here is from genome assembly GCF_001468125.1 of Legionella rubrilucens. Lineage (GTDB taxonomy): Bacteria > Pseudomonadota > Gammaproteobacteria > Legionellales > Legionellaceae > Legionella_C > Legionella_C rubrilucens. The sequence goes on from NZ_LNYT01000004.1 coordinate 50,469, forward strand.
AAGTCGGTGTCCAATTCACCGTCAAAGGTAGTCAACCCCAGATCATGCGCCATGCGGTTATAGCGCATGAACCGTAAAGAATGGCAACCGGAACAATAATTCATGTACAATTTTGCACCGCGCTGCAAACGGGTTTCATCCTGCACGTTGAGGTCGAAGGTCTTTAATGCCACTTCATGGCCAACCGAGGCATGGCTTACCGAAATGAACAACACTAACAATACGGTCAATAGTCCTTTCATGATTATCTCTCTATCCTGTCAGGGACAGTGCGGTGCGTTTCAAAACGGGTATACAGGGGCATCAATAAAAAGTAGCCAAAATAAATGACCGTGCAGAGAAAAGCGATTGTCTGCTTAAGCGGGGTCACAATCACCGTACCCAGGTAACCCAAGACGATGAAACTAACGATGAATGCCGCTAAGGCCAGGCGCGACAGGTTGCCTTTGTAGCGCATGGAACGGACAGGGCTTCTGTCAAGCCAGGGCAGAAAAAACAGGATGACGATGGAAGCCCCCATGGCAACAACACCTAATAATTTATTCGGTATGGCCCGCAAAATGGTATAGAAAGGCGTCATGTACCAGACAGGAGCAATATGCTCGGGCGTCACCATCGGATTGGCCGGCGCAAAGTTGGCATGCTCCAGAAAATAACCGCCCATTTCCGGGATAAAGAAGACGACAGCCGCAAAAGCAATTAAGAAGACAATCACACCCACCAGATCCTTGACGGTGTAATAAGGATGAAAAGGAATGCCGTCCAGGGGCTTGCCTTCCTCATCCACGTGTTTCTTGATGTCAATTCCTTCCGGATTATTGGAACCGACCTTGTGCAAAGCCACCATGTGCAGAAAAACCAGAATCACCAGCAGCAGGGGAACACCAATCACGTGCAGAGCAAAAAAGCGCTGCAGGGTTGCATTGGCGACGTTAAAATCACCGCGAAGCCAGGTGGCCAGCGTTTCCCCAACAAAAGGAATCGCCCCAAACAGCGAGGTAATGACCTGCGCCCCCCAATAAGACATTTGTCCCCAGGGTAAAAGATAACCAAAAAAAGCTTCGGCCATCAGCAGAATAAAAATCACCATGCCAATTAGCCAGAGCAATTCCCTGGGCTTTTGATAAGACCCATACAGCAGGGCGCGAAACATGTGCAGGTAAATTACAATGAAAAAAGCCGACGCACCCGTCGAATGCATGTAACGCAAAAGCCAACCGTAATTGACTTCGCGCATGATGTATTCCACGGAATTAAAAGCCTGCTCGGAACTGGGCGTATAAAACATGGTTAACCACAGGCCGGTGACAATTTGATTGACTAACACCAATAAAGCCAGCGAACCGAAAAAATAGAAAAAATTAAAATTCTTTGGAGCATAATACTCACTGACGTGGTGTTTCCACGTGCTGATGAGAGGAAAACGTGCGTCTATCCAGTTTAAAAAAGCGCCCATGCTTGATTATCCTTGTTTTTCATCTTCACCAATAATAACGACACGCTCGCTGACAAAGCGGTATGGCGGCACTTCCAGATTAATGGGAGCAGGAACCCCCTTAAATACCCGTCCGGACAGATCAAACGTTGAACCATGACAGGGGCAATAAAAGCCGCCCGGCCAATCAGGACCCAGGGTATTTTCATCGGGCGTGTATTTGGGTGAACAGCCGAGGTGCGTACACACGCCAATCAGCACCAGGTATTCCGGGTTGATGGCGCGGTATTTGTTCTTGGCATACTCCGGCTGCTGATCGACCAGCGAGTCCGGATCGCGTAATTGTTCATTATGATTATCCAGCTGCTTAAGCATTTCCGGCGTCCGTCTGATGATCCACACCGGTCTTCCCCGCCATTCCACCGTGGCTTGCTGACCCGGTTCAAGATGGCTCAAATCGACCTCAACCGGCGCCCCGGCGGCCTGCGCCCTGGCACTGGGAAGCCAGGATGAAACAAAGGGGGTTAACGCACAGGCCACGCCCACTCCGCCAAGTATGCCCGTACTGGTCAAAAGAAATTTTCGGCGCTGCTCGTCAATGATTTCTTCATTGACTTCATTAGGGGGTTCAGTGTGACCGGGTATGCTGGTATCTGTCACGGCTATCGTCCTGTTCAAATTCCCTGAAATGCTGCCTGCAGTGAGGAGCAGGTAATGTATCTTCTGTTATATCAAAGAATTAGACATTTGGAAATGCCCGTCCAGACATCCTAAGCTTAAGTGACAGAATCACAGGTTCGCTGACACGCTGCGGCACTCCGCTGCTCACCCTGCCAATCGGAGAACACATGGGGGATGGATTAAACCAGTTGATGAATTGAAAAAAGACGACTAAAAAAAAACCCCGCTGAAGCGGGGTTAAAATCGGTATTAACGTTTTGAGTATTGGGTAGCACGACGTGCTTTGTGCAGACCCACTTTTTTACGTTCAACACGACGTGAATCACGAGTCAGCAATCCGCGGGCGCGTAATTTTCTGCGGTAAGAATTGGGGTTGGCTTCTGCGTCTTCCGCCAGACCTTCCTCATCGTAAGCGACCAATGCACGGGCTATGCCCAGGCGAATAGCACCGGCCTGACCAGAGATACCGCCGCCGGTTACTGTAATGTAAAGATCAAAATTGTCTAATTGATCAACTGTCTCAAGAGGCTGACGAACGATCATGCAAGACGTTTCACGGCCGAAATACTCTTCCAGCTTGCGATTGTTAATCTTGATTTCACCCTTGCCCTGTCGTAAAAACACACGAGCCGTTGAACTTTTTCTACGACCAGTGCCATAGTATTGCTGCATTTCAGCCATAATACTTATTCCTCAATCTCTAGTTGCTTAGGTTGTTGTGCAGCATGGGGATGCTCATTGCCAGCGTAAACCTTTAATTTTCGATACATTTCTCTACCTAAAGGATTTTTAGGCAGCATGCCCTTAACAGCCAGTTCGATAATGCGCTCGGGTTTGCGGGCCTGCATTTTATCGAAGGATTCTGACTTGATACCACCGGGGAAACCGGTGTGATGATAATACATCTTGTTTTTGAATTTTCGGCCTGTGACTGTCACCTTTTCAGCATTTGTTACAACGATATAATCGCCTGTATCAACATGCGGGGTATATTCAGGCTTATGCTTGCCTCTCAAGCGACGTGCAATTTCAGTAGCCAGGCGACCTAGTGTTTTATCACTCGCATCGACTACGTACCAGTCACGTTTGACTTCGTGAGACTTGGCGCTAAATGTCTTCATTAATTAACTCCGTACCGCCTACATTGGTAATCTTTCAATCTTGGACGGGCGATTTTAACCAAAACTGCAATAACCTACAAGTCAATTACAAATAAAACTTGTAATTAATGGTCATCAATAATAAAAGTTCTTGTTTAACTCCGACACAACCTCGTCGCAGACGCCCCGCTGGAGCAGCTGGATTTGAATACAATTTGGAAGAAAACAATACTTATAAACCTTCGAAGAATACTCAACTATGAATAATTTTTCAAGTCCTGTTTTCTTGGTGCAGCGCACAGGAATGCAAATTTTTTGCACTGAGTCTTGTTGGCAGGGGCACAGACGGTTGATTATAGACCCCCGGTTGAGAGTAACGACATAAATATCATACTCGTTCATTTAACATTGTGCGGCTGACACATTTGATTTCATAACCACCGTCACTAGGCGAATAACGGGATCTTTGATAGCATGAGTCAGACCGTCTTATGCGATATACCCCGTTTTTATGCAAGGCTGCTGATTTCAAGGATTGACACAATTTATGAGCATGAAAACCCCACGTAAGCAGGCTGAGTTGCCTCGTACTCAACTTTTAGCAGCGCGTGCTTTCGCTTCAATCGAACGCTTTCTACACATCGAAGCCGCCAGTGGCATTGTTCTGCTCATCGCAGCAGCTATCGCATTGGTATGGTCTAATTCACCTTTTGCTGCAAGCTATACACGTATTTGGCACACCCCTCTCTCAATCCGTTTAGGTCAATTTGAATTTTCTCACTCCCTGCATTTTTGGATCAATGATGCCCTAATGACTTTTTTCTTCCTCGTAGTGGGAATGGAGATACGCCGTGAGATTCATGAAGGTTCATTAAGCGATAGGAGGCAGGCGATACTTCCTGTTATTGCAGCGCTGGGGGGAGTGGTTTTACCTGCATTGATTTTTCTAGGATTTAATTTTCAGCCGATTCTGCGAAATGGTTGGGCGATTCCAACAGCCACCGATATAGCCTTTGCATTGGGTATGCTTGCATTGCTGGGACGCTCTATACCGGGAAATATTCGCATATTCCTGCTAACCCTGGCCATCATTGACGACATTATTGCTGTACTTATTATCGCCCTGTTTTATTCCGGCGGCCTGGATTACACAGGTTTTCTGATAGCTGGTTTTGGCATCATGCTGGTACTGGGCTTTCAGCGCATTGGCATCGGCTCCGCCTTTGGTTACATTATTCCCGGAGCCATTATCTGGACTGGGATGCTGATCACCGGTGCCCACCCCACTCTCGCTGGTGTTGTTCTTGGATTAATGACACCCGTCGTATCAGTCCCCATGCCGGAGCGCCCTTTGGATACTCTATCCCGTATTGCAAACGAACTCACTGGTCAAAATATAAAAATGGAATACGAACACAAGTTGGCCCGCTCGCTTCGAAAGCTTAAGCTCGCACAGCGTGAATTGTTGCCCCCGGTTGTTCGTGTTCAGAAGGCTTTGCATCCCTGGGTTGCTTACATAATCATGCCATTATTTGCATTAGCCAATGCTGGTGTGAGCATAAGTAGCAAGTCTTTTTCTGGTGATCATGAAATACGAATTATTCTTGGCGTTGTCATTGCTCTGGTAATAGGAAAATCAGTTGGCATTCTGAGCATGAGTTGGATTTCTGTTCGGATGCGGTGGGGCCAATTGCCGCCTGATGTGACCTGGAAAGGTATCACGCTAGTAGGTCTTCTTGCTGGCATAGGATTTACTATGTCTATTTTTATTACAATGCTGGCCTTTGAGGATCACAATCTACAAAATGCGGCAAAGCTTGGGGTATTAATTGGCTCATTTACAGCAGCCGTATTGGGTTTAATCTGGGGTAAAATCCAGACCGAAAAGCAGACACTGGATCAGTAAACAGGATGCAAGGTATAACCAAACTCCTTAACCCTGAATTAACAGTCGGTCCACTGTGCCATTCTTCAGCAAGTGAGTATCAATTATTTCATCTATGTCTTCAAATGATGAATAGGTATACCACACGCCCTCGGGGTAAATCACAACGCAGGGGCCTAAGCTGCAACGGCCGAGACACCCGGATTTGCTGACGCGGATCTTGCCTGGACCGTGGACTTCAAGTTCCAGCAATTTCTCTTTCAGGTAGGCAAAATAAGGCTCACCACCGTGATTGGCGCAGCAGGTTTTACCTGCCGGCTTCTGGTTGGTGCACAGAAAAACATGTCGGGTGTAATGATTCAAGGGTTACTTGCCTCGTTCTTCAATTTTTGTTTTTAACTTCAACCCGGGTTTAAAGGTCACTACCCTTCGGGCAACCACTGGAATTTCTTCCCCGGTCTTGGGGTTTCTGCCTGGACGCTGCGGTTTGTCGCGCAGGGTGAAATTACCAAAACCAGAGAGTTTCACATGCCTGCCGTTTTCCAAGGCATGGCGAATGGTTTCAAAAAACTGTTCCACCATGATTTTGGCTTCCGGCTTAGGCAGCCCCAATTCATTGCATAATGTTTCTGCGATCATTGCTTTACTTAGAGCGTTCACGATTACTCCCTCAATGTTATAGCAAATTTCTCATCCAGTTTTTTGATTATAGCACTGATTATCTCATTGATCTCATGATCAATCAGGGTGCGCTTATCATCCTGCAGGGTCAGTGCGATCGCAATGCTTTTCTTGCCAGCCGGGATTGAATCGCCGGTGTAGACGTCAAACACATCAAATGATTTAAGCCAGCCGTTGGCAACGGTACTCTGAATCAGGGCTTCAATGGCAGCCACAGAGACCTGTTCATCGACCAGGAGGGATAAATCACGGCGGATTTGCGGGAATTTCGAAATCGGCTGATACCTGACTGGCGCCACCTGAGCAAGCGCTGCCAATGTCAGCTCAAACAGAATGACTTCGTCGCTAACATCCAGCGCCTGTGCCAATCGGGGGTGAAGCACACCGCACCAGCCGATGGCTTTCCCATCCCGCATGATATGGGCTGATTTACCGGGATGAAGCGCGTCATGATCTGCTTTTTGAAAGGCAATGTCCTTGAGATGCAGCGAAGCAAACAGCGCTTCCAAATCCCCTTTAGCATCATAAAAATCAAAAGCACGCGTCTGCTCAAGCCAGTTTACCGCCCCACTCTGTCCGGTTAACAGACCGGCAAAACAAGCCTGCTCGGTCAGCTTGCCGTGTTTCACATCAAAAACAACGCCGTTTTCAAAAAATTTAATCGTTGGCTGCTGGCGATGGATGTTGTACACCATCGATGCGATGAGGCCAGGCCACATGCCTGCCCTCATTTGCGACAGTTCCGAAGAAATGGGATTCAGCAGGTTCATGAACTCATTGGCCGGATAAAGGGCGGCCTGCAATTCAGGGTCAACAAAGCTGTAGCTGATGGTTTCATGATAACCGCGAGCCATAAAAAACTGTGACAATTGCTTGCTCAGGGTTTCCAGCGGGTTAATGACGCCAGCCTGCACGGTGGTAATCATTTTATCGCCGGGAATCCGATCATAACCGTATAAACGCACGATTTCTTCAATCAGATCGACATCCAGCCGCATGTCGAAACGATGAGTCGGCGGGGTCACTTTCCAGACAGCGCCCTGATGATCAACCGTCATGCCCAATCCCTGCAGCATGTCCAACATGTCCTGGGGCCCCACCTCAAGGCCAGTCAATTGTTTGACCTTGCCGGGTTTCAATTCAATCACTTTGTTTTGCGGCAAATGTTCAACCTGGCTGACCCGCGATACCGGACCTGCCTTTCCTCCTGTGATATTCAGCAACAATTCGGTAGCCCTTTCGATGGCTAAGCCTTGTAAAGCGGGATCCACACCGCGTTCAAAACGCTGGGAGGAATCCGTACTCAAACCGTAACGCCGCGCAACGCCAGCAATGGTAACCGGATTAAAGAAAGCACTTTCCAAAAAGATATCCACGGTTTCTTCTGTCACACCGCTGTGAGCGCCGCCCATGACTCCGGCAATAGCCACCGGCTGACTGGCATTGGCAATGACCAGTTCATTGCCCGTCAGTTCGGCCTGCTGACCATCGAGTAACTCAATCACCTCCCCTTTCTGACTCTTACGTACCCGGATGCCGCTCTCGACCAGTTTTAAATCAAATGCGTGCATGGGTTGTCCAAGTTCCAGCATCACATAGTTGGTGATATCAACCACAGGATGAATGGCGCGAATTCCTGAACGGCGAAGTTTTTCACGCATCCACAAAGGCGTTTTCGCCTGGGGGTTAATACCGCGGATAACGCGGCCGTAATATTGCGGACAACCTTCCCTGTCGAGCAGTTCAATGCTGATTTCTTCATCCATGGCGGGCGGGCAATGGGCCGCAGCCGGTTTTTTTAAGGGTAATCGACTGATGGCCGCTACCTCACGGGCTATCCCCAACACACTCAGGCAATCAGCACGGTTAGGCGTCAAATCAATGTCCAGTACCTGATCATTAAGCATCAGGTAGTCTCTGAGGTCCTGTCCGATAGGCGCGTCCTCATCCAATTCGATGATGCCTTCTGACGCATCCGCCAACCCAAGCTCAGCAGCAGAACACAGCATGCCCTGTGACAATTCACCGCGCAGGGTCGATTCCTTGATGGTCAATCCTCCCGGGAGTGTGGCGCCCACCTGGGCTAAAGCCACCTTTAAGCCCGTGCGGACATTGGAGGCACCGCAAACCACTTTAAGCCGCTTGCTGCCTGTATCCACTTCGCACAAAGTCAGCTTATCGGCCTGCGGATGGGGCGTCGTCTGCTTCACCTGCGCCACAATGACTTTATCAAAAGCCCCGGCAACCGGATTGACTGCGTCGACTTCCAAACCTGCCATTGTTAAAAGTGCAGCCAGTTCTTCTGCGTTTTTTGCAGGATTTACCCATTCACGTAACCATAATTCACTAACTTTCATCGTCAATACCTGTCCACTGTTTGGAGACTTTCCATCCGTTGCCGAGCTTGGCAACGACTAGAATTGCTTTAAAAAGGTTAAATCGTTTTCAAACATCATGCGCAGATCGTCAATGCCAAAATACAGCATGGCCAATCGGTCCATACCCATACCAAATGCCCATCCCTGATAGTCTTCGGGTGAAATATTCACCGCAGCCAACACATTAGGATGCACCATGCCGCAGCCTAAGACTTCAAGCCAGCCAGTGAATTTGCAGGAACGGCAACCCGCTCCAGAACATTGGGTGCATTCGATATCGACTTCCGCTGAAGGTTCTGTAAAAGGGAAATAAGACGGCCTGAATCGTAAAGCCAGTTCGCGGCCAAAAAAAGCGGCGAAGAAATCATGCAGTAGGCCACGTAGTCCGGTTAAAGTCGCTTCCTTATCCACCAGCAATCCTTCAACCTGATGGAACATGGGGGTGTGCGTTAAATCGGAATCACAACGGTAAACGCGTCCGGGCGCAATAAGACGCAGGGGCGGTTGACGGGTTTCCATGGTGCGAATCTGCACCGGGGACGTATGAGTACGCAGTAAATGGCCATCACCAAAATAAAAGGTATCATGCATCGCGCGTGCGGGGTGATGTCCAGGAATATTCAATGCTTCGAAATTATAAAATTCAGTTTCAATTTCCGGGCCGCTGACAATATCAAAACCCAATCGGCTGAAGTAATCATTAATGAATTGCTTAACCTGGGTGACCGGGTGCTGAGAACCATACTTGGGCTGCCGACCCTTTAAGGTGATATCAATGCGTTCTGATTCGAGTTTTTTCTGAAGCAGGTCTTCTTTCAATGCCAGCATCTTGTCTTCAATCAGCGCGCTGATGGCTTGCTTCGCCTGATTAACCAATTGACCAACACGCGGTTTTTCCTCGGGCGGCAGAGCGGCTAATCCTTTCAGAATTTCTGTAAGCCGACCTTTTTTACCCAAATAGTCAACACGTATCCCTTCCAGCGCATTGATATCCTGGGCCTGGCGGATGGCTTCCGACGCATGTTGCTGCAACTCGATAATATCTTGCATGATTTTGCCTACATGTAAAAAAGGAGGCAAAAGCCTCCTCGTTATTCAACAAACACTCAGTTTATTTTGCAAGGGCGGCTTTCGCTTGCTCAGCAAGAGCTGCAAATGCAGGTTTATCATAAACAGCCATATCGGCGAGGATTTTACGATCCAGCTCGATTGCGGCCTTTTTCAAACCATTAATCAATTGGCTGTAAGAAATACCGCACTCACGCGCCTGGGCATTGATACGGGTAATCCACAAAGCACGGAACTGGCGTTTTTTCTGACGTCTGTCACGGTAAGCATACTGACCCGCTTTGATAACGGCCTGCTTGGCTACGCGATAGGTCCGGCTCCGGGCACCGTAATACCCTTTGGCTTGATCTAATATTTTTTTGTGACGGGCTTTCGCAGTCACACCACGTTTAACTCTTGGCATTTTTTATCCTCCCCTTAACTACCATGCAACATACGAGCGGCCAACTTGGCATCACAATCTTTCAAACGACCGGACGCAACACGCAAATGGCGCTTTTGCTTGGTGGATTTTTTAGTGAGGATGTGATTCCTGTAAGCGCCGCGACGCTTGATAGAACCACTCGCTGTCTTACGGAAGCGTTTGCTCGCTCCACGATGTGACTTTAATTTAGGCATAAAAATATACTCCGCATTTTTATTTTGCTACATACACGATGAAGTGACTGCTGGACAATTGGGGTGATTACATCCCGGACGTCAGAAAACCACTCTACTTTTTCTTAGGCGACAACACCATCAATAACTGGCGTCCTTCACGTTTCGCCTGCTGTTCAACCACGCCGTATTCGGCGGTGTCTTGTTGCAAACGCTCCATGATTTTCATACCAATATCCTGGTGAGCCATTTCACGACCACGGAACCGCAGCGTGACTTTGACTTTGTCCCCATGATTTAGGAAACGTATCAGGTTGCGTAGCTTGACCTGATAATCCCCATCTTCCGTCGTAGGACGGAATTTCAGCTCTTTAACTTGAATCTGCTTCTGCTTTTTACGTGCTTCAGCCTGTTTTTTACTCAACTCAAAGAGAAATTTACCATAATCCATGATGCGGCAAACAGGAGGTTTGGCAGTCGGTGAAATCTCCACCAAATCTAAACCGCTTTCCTCCGCTGCGCGCAACGCTTCACGCGTTGAAATAATACCTGCTTGGTTGCCATCAGCATCAATTAAACGTACTTCGGGTACATTGATCTGTTCATTAACTCGTGCGCGATCATTATCACGCTTGTTTGTTACACTAATGGTCTTATCCTCCAAACTTGGGTTTACATGCGGCTCTTCGCAGCGATTTCCTGCTGCAGAGTCTCGCCAATTTTATCAATACTCATGACTCCCAGATCAGCTCCTTCACGAGTCCTGACAGCAACAGAGCCGCTTTCGACTTCTTTGTCGCCTATAACCAGCAAATAGGGAACCTTTTGCAGAGTATGCTCGCGAATTTTAAAGCCTATTTTCTCATTTCTCAAGTCAAAATTTGCACGAATACCTTGTTTTTGCAAAATTTCGGTAACTTTCGTGGCAAAAGCATCCTGCTTTTCACTGATGGTCAGCACCATCGCCTGGACCGGCGCCAGCCATAAAGGGAACTTCCCAGCGTAATGTTCGATGAGAATGCCCATGAAGCGTTCAAACGAACCTAAAATAGCCCGGTGCAGCATGACCGGTGTTTTTTTACTGCCATCCTCAGCCACATAACTGGCCTCCAGGCGATCCGGCATGGAGAAATCAACCTGAATTGTACCACACTGCCAGATACGGCCTAATGAATCAGCCAGCGAGCATTCAATTTTCGGACCGTAAAAAGCCCCTTCTCCCGGCGCGTCAACCCAGGTAATGCCGCGACTGCGCATCGCTTCCTGCAAAGCACCTTCCGCTTTATCCCAAACGGCATTACTGCCTACCCGCTTTTCAGGACGCAGCGCAAGACGGTACTTGATTTCATTAAAACCAAAATCAGCATAAACCGATTGAACCAGCTCGAGCATCATCGCCACTTCCGACTGGATTTGCTCTTCCGTACAAAAAATATGTGCATCATCCTGCACCATGTTGCGTACCCGCATTAAACCATGCAGGGAGCCGGAAGGTTCGCAACGGTGACAGTTGCCAAATTCGGAAAAGCGCAAGGGCAAATCCCGATAACTTTTTAAACCATTATTATAGACCTGAACATGACAGGGGCAGTTCATGGGTTTAACTGCGTAATGACGATTTTCCGTCTCGGTGACAAACATCTCGTCACGGAAATTATCCCAGTGGCCTGATTTCTCCCACAATGTTCTATCCACCAATTGAGGTGTTCTGATTTCCTGATACCCAAAATGACGCAGGCGCTCGCGCATGTACTGCTCAAGCATTTGATAAATTGTCCAACCTTTCGGGTGCCAGAATACCATTCCCGGAGCAATTTCCTGAAAATGAAACAAATCCAGAGCCTTGCCCAGTTTGCGATGGTCGCGCTTTTCGGCTTCCTCAATGCGATGCAGGTAACTTTCCAGCGCTTTTTTATCACCCCAGGCCGTACCGTAAATGCGCTGCAGCATTTCATTATTGGCATCACCGCGCCAGTAGGCACCCGCCACCTTGGTGAGTTTAAACGCTTTTAAACGGCCGGTAGAAGGCACATGCGGACCACGGCATAGATCTTCAAAATCGCCTTGTCTGTAAAGGGAAATCACTTCACCGGCAGGGATGTCGGCAATGATTTTTGCTTTATATTCTTCGCCTATACTACGGAAATAGGCAATGGCTTCATCACGCGGCATTTCCCGTCGTGTGACCGGGTAATCGGCTTTGGCCAACTCGGCCATTTTAGCTTCGATGCGATCGAGGTCGTCCGGAGTAAATGGACGGCCAAAAGCGAAATCGTAATAAAAACCGTCTTCAATCACCGGACCGATGGTAACCTGAGCGCTGGGGAATAAACTTTTCACCGCCTGGGCAAGCAGGTGGGCAGTCGAATGGCGGATAACCTCCAGACTTTCTTCCTGTTTGTCGGTGATTAACAGCAAATCACTGTCGTTTTCAATGATGAAACTGGTATCGACTAATTGATTGTTCACCTTGCCGGCAAGCGTGGCTTTAGCCAGACCCGGGCTAATGCTGTTAGCCACATCAAAGACAGAAACAGCCTGTTCAAAATGCTTTATTTGACCATCAGGCAGTTTAATGTTTGGCATGTTGTTCTCCTTCCCCCTACCAGGCTCTCATTTATACTGAATTTAGGGATCGATAGCAATCGGGTTTTACATACGGTCACTGGACCATTTCCCATCCATTTTTTGTCAGACGCAAGACCCAAAAAAAAACCCTGCAAAGCAGGGTTAAGATGGTAGGCACGAGTGGGATCGAACCACCGACCACCACCATGTCAAGGTGGTGCTCTACCACTGAGCTACGTGCCTAGAATTCGTCACTATTTGCGAATGGCGGAGATTATATAAAAGCTATCTCGACAAAGCAAACATTATTTTCATCTCACTACCGCTCTTATCCCGTGAAAACAAGCCAGGCCCCAAGGCCCGGCTTGGCGAGGTTAACCGCTATGGTTAAACCACTTCGTTCTGGAAGGTAAGGCGCTCCCTGCATCCTCCCTTCTGCTGGACTCGAAACACTGGGTTTCGCGGCAATGGTAGCAAACACCCCCGATTTGTCAACCATTGATTTCCAAACGAAACCATCAGTTTCGTTTGGTTATGATTTACAGCCAAAGTCAAGCTTTGCTACACTTCATTCCTTTACCATTGAAGTTCAAGCATGGATAAAACCGGTTTAGCCAAACAATTCGCCTGCCGTCTGAAGGAGGCCATGATAAGCGCCGGCCTAACCTCTACCCGTTCGACTTCCGGCGTCTGTATTCATCAACTGGCCGAAATTACCCGTTACTCCTTACAGATTTGCCGGCGCTACCTGCGGGGAGAAGCCATTCCTGAGCCCATCAAGCTGATTGAACTGGCTGAAAAATTAAACACCTCACCAGGGTGGCTGCTTTTTGGCGAGCCTTACCCTTCGCAAAATGCGCAAAAACTGACAATTGACAAGAAACTACTTCACTATATTTTTTTACAGGCTAAGGCTTTATATAATGCCGCCGAAACGGAAGATACCGCGGCCTTTCTGACCAATCTGGTCAATGATGTCAGTCTGATCAGCGCCTCGGAGGAGCAATCAAAAAAGATCATTGATCTCGCCCTGTCTTCCGCCAATTACTTCAACCAATAACACGGGCGTCACGGGAACCTCATGAATACCGGCTGCAATTCAATAACACCCCATCCCCAACTTCTGGAGGTGTTGTTTGCCTGCAGACAACGCAGCGCGCGTGTATTTAATGATGTGCTGGGCCTGCATGACGTGGATCATCTCGCCATAGGTTTCGTCAGCCCGCAGCAGCAACTGCTTATCCTGTCCTCTACGCCGGCGCTTGAATTTAATCTCTTCAGCCGGCATTTGTGGCGCTTTGATCAAAGTTATTCGCTTACCTGGATAACCAAACAGGGTTTTGCCGGCTGGCAGAGTCTTTATCATCCGGCCTGCTACCATGAGTTGTTCTACTACAAGCAGTTAAAAACCCATTACCGGCGAGGGCATTCACTCGCCGTTGCCAATAAACACCAGCCGCTTGTTTTTTCTTATGCCAGCCATAAGGACACCGAAACGGGTGACATCAGCCGGGATCTCGGCAAAATGGGTTACTACTGTGCGCAATTATTGCAACCACTGGTTGAGCCATTGGGTTTTTAACAAGGCCTGTTCAAGGTCAACCACGATATGGCGGTTGACCTTGACGCGATCAATTCGTACAGGCATAGGAGGGATGGGTTGCGATGACATTTTGGTAGAGTTCTAGGGTTAAATCGGGAATGCCATCCCCTTTTTTCGAGTCGGGATTGCCTTCCCCGGCCTTGCTGTTAAGCGCCACAGCCACCGCGATGTTATTGCATTCACTCCAGACGTACATCACGCGATAGCCCAAAGTACTCCCTTCGTATACCCAGAAACGGTTTTTTGTTGATTTATCGTAATAATAACCCACACCCAGCCCAAAGCCTCGCGGATCATCGGCAGTGACCGTGTCGATGGGGCTTCCCGTTTCCATGGAGACAACCGATTTTAATTCCTGCAAGGCTTTTTCACGGTGTTCAGGACGAAACAATTTGCCATGATAGAGGAGTTGCACCCAGTGAACCACATCCGGCATGTCGGCAATGATGGCGCCTGCGCCGCCTGCCCAGGATAAATTATTTTCAGTAATATCCACCAGCGCTTTTTTATCGGTATCGTAGACATAGCCATGCGCCATGCGCGGCATGATTTGCTCATGCACTTTCTCACCTTCCGCACCAGCAGGGTAAAACGTGTTTTGCAGGTGATGCGGCTTGATAATCCGCTCCTGCAATTCCTGTGCAAATGAATTGCCGGTGACCGTTTCAATAATCAGGGCCGCGAGAATATAATTGGAGTTGGAATAATCGAAGCGATTCTTTGGCGGAGGCGGCAGCGGCTTGGCGGGGGAAGCATAATTCAACAGTTCCGCATCAGTCCATTGCACTTTAAAATCAGACTCGTCTTCTTTCTTTCCAAATTCTTCACTCGCGGTGTAATTAGGGATACCGCTGGTCATATTCAGCAACTGTTCGATGGTGACGTCCTTCCAGTGAGGGTATTGCGGCAACCATTTGCCCACTGGATCCTTAATCGATAATCGACCCTCGCCCTCCAGTTGTAAAATAATCGCGGCCACAAACGACTTGGTTATGCTGCCAATCTCAAACAGGCTGCTTGAATTGATCGGCTTGTTGTAGGGTGAACGGCCACTGACGCCAGCATAAAAACTATAAACAGAGCCTTTGTCAGCACCTTTTTTCTCAGGCAAAAAAACGGCAGCAGCAATACCCGTGACGTCTTCGATTTTCCCTTTGTGAACCAAATAATTGTCAATGACTTTCTGCAACCCCTGTTTCGACAATTGTTCACTGTCATGATTAGCCATCGTGGGAATGACATACCCTGCCGCGACAGTCAATAAGGCAAAACCAAGAATTTTATTTTTCATACCCTATCCTTATAGTACAAGCGCAATAATGGTCGCTAAAGATGCCAAGCTTACACGTTCGAGTATGGCATAAATTAATAGCGCACTCCATGTCAGCCTGAGTTGGTTGGCTTCTTTTGCGATAGGGAGCGCAGGGTTTCCAGCGACTCAGCGAGCTCCCCGGTTCTCACCTTATCCAGACGCTCAATCGCAGCAAGATCAATCGCGACCCAATCGCCATGAGGGTGTTGCAGCGTCTCAACCTGGTGGCTCATTGCACGCAGGTAAGCAAATTGAGTCCCCAGTTCACTGGAATAAAAACAAGGATTATTTTTGCCCGTTCCATGCTTGAAAAGGGAGAGTTTTCTAGGCAGCTCCTTGTGAACAAAGTTGGACGAATGAAACGACTGATCAGTCCGGCAATATTCATTGGCTACATGGACGGGTGCGTCGTATTGCGCGATACCGACCTTTAACCAGATTTGCTGTAGTGCATCCGGATTATGAGTGTGAAGTCTGATGTCGATATATTCTTTCATTGCTGTTTTAAGCGGGGTGAAATCAAAATGAACAGAGCCTTTCACCTCCACTCCGTTTTGCATGTAGCTCACCCCATTCTTATCCATGTCCTCACAACGCGTAAGTATCTCAGCGGCCGTATCGGCATCCATATACTTCTCAAGCAGACGACGCATGTGAGTGTCCTTTGCCCAGTAGGCGTATTCATAGGGAGTAATCTGTTTGAAGGTTCGCAACGAATAATCCGTGACTGTACTCGGTACTAACAGTAATTCAGGATGCATGGCTACGATGGCCTCTACCTTTTTCTGGTTTCCATTGACAACATTCAGTAGTAACAGATCATCGAGTCTCGCTGGCTGGAGTAAGGTACGGAATCGTTTATGAGTCGCAATGAAGGCGCTGATATCCTTCTCTTTTTCAAAGTAAGAGCTAATGACTTTCAGGGCATCGTTAGGCATAGTCTGAAAATAGGGATAGTGGTCCGTCAGGTTTTTTATTGCTTTGGGTAAATGTTTAATCGCCGATAAATCACTGATCAATTCCAACTGTTCATTAACCGGCAAACTAAAAAAATCACCTATTTTTTTCCTGTATTTTTCTAATGCACTGGGAGCCAGTTTGGTTTTTTCATCCATCCATTTTACAGCTTTCTCCTGCAAGACTTGAAAATCAAGGGGCTGTTTTTCGTTCTTGGAGAGTCCCATAGCTGACCTGCCTGCGTTAATGTGTGACTAATACTGTCGAAGTGTTCATTATATAACATATGAGTGGCCACATGGTATGAAACTTGCCTCCGTTGAGGAGACGTCATGAACGAGGATCCCGCATGAGCGAAGTTAAACCCCAGCACATGAATGCCACGATGGATGACCTTCTTGGCAACGGCGGAAAGGGACGCTACCTTTTTCTGACCGGTTCTGATGAGAGAGCGCAACAGATCAGCGAGCGATTTACCCAGGCTGTTGTCAAACGCCACCCTCGCCAGCATAACTTTTATCTAGGCACCCTGCCAGGCCAAAACGGCATGATTGACGCAGGTGCCATTTCCACCGGGATGGGGGGCCCGAGCGCCGACATTATCATTAATGAACTGATCGCTTTGGGCGCCCGACGATTATTACGAATCGGCACTGCCGCCTCCCTCCAGGCTGAACGGGTCAATGTTGGCGATCTGGTCATCGCTACCGGCGCCGTTCGTGATGACAAAGCCTCCTGGGACTATATTTATCGTGAATACCCGGCCGTGGCTTCTCTGGAATTTCAAGTCGCCGCAGGTCGGGCAATTAAAAAAAAGACGGTTTCCAGTAAAGCCCATTTTGGTCTGGTGCATTCCAAAAGCTCGCTGTTTGCACGGGAATTTAATTTAAGCCTGACAGAAGAAAACCGCCATTACATGGATGGGATACGCCAGGCCGGGGTGTTGGCTACTGAAATGGAATGTGCCCAGCTATTTACCTTGTCGTCGTTATTGTCTGCACGCAACCGGCAATTGCACCCCCAAAGTCCAGATCAAACCATTTTGGCCGGCGCCATTCTTGCCATCATTGGCGATGACAGGGCTTCCTTTTCCGATAACAAGGAGGCAACCAGCCACGCCGTGACTGCTGCCATTGAACTGGGTTTGGAAACCATGATGGAAATGCAGGCAATCGATGAAAACCCTCACAGCCTGTTTTAGCCGCGTCGACCGACTAGAAGTTTTCTCTGATCTTGGCCAGTTGATCGACGCTGTCTTTGAGCATGTTGCTGAAGGAGTGGAGATCATCGCCGCTAAATCCGTATTGATCAGGACCAGTGGTCATGCTGACTAAGGTTTTGATCGCATCAATGGCCTTTTGCACCTCTTCCGCCAGGGTTTGCAGGCGTTGGCGTCGTTCGTTTGTTTGTGAATTGGCAGGCTCCATCGCCAACGCCTCCATTTTGGCTTCAATTTCAACCTGAAGGCCTTTTAATTTTTGATTAAGACGCATGATATTATCGTGGGTCTCTTTATCCACATTCTGAATTTGAACAGCTGGATTATCACTCATTCTCTCTCTCCATCATCACGCGGTTTATGTATTTAGATTAGCGTATGCAGCCTGGTTTGTCAGTTTGGCAATAAATGCTATCATTGTCTTTTTTACGAACAGCGCTCATCATGTTACTGCATTTGTTATTCATTCTCGGGATTTGTGTTGAGGCCATGACCGGCGCCATTGCTGCCGGGCGCAAAAAAATGGACTTCTTTGGCGTGATGGTGATAGCCTGCATCACTGCACTGGGTGGCGGCACTGTTCGAGACATGTTGTTTAATACGCATCCAATTACCTGGGTCGCCCATCCGGAATACCTGTTATACACCTGTCTTTTTGCCTTTCTGACCATTTTTATTGCCAGCTCATTAGCCCGTATCATGAAAGTCTTTTTAATTCTTGATGCCTTAGGCCTCTCTACTTTTGTGATCATTGGCACACAAAAGGCACTGGCCAATGGGTTAACCCCGAGCATTGCCGTCATCAGCGGCATGTTGACCGGCATCAGCGGCGGGATGTTACGCGACATTCTGTGCAATGACATTCCCCTGGTACTTCGTAAGGAACTTTATGCCGTCATCGCACTGGCTGGCGCTGTACTGTACATTACCCTTGAGCATTTTCAAGTCAGCAACCATCTGACCATTTTAATCACCATGGCAGCCATCTTTATCACTCGATTAGTGGCCATTTTCTTTCATATTGAAATGCCAAAATTCGATTATTCTGCCAGTTTAAGTAAACGGCGAAGGCAATAAACGGGGTGTTTATTGCCTTCCTGCATCAGGCTTCGCGGACCTCGCGAATGACCACGTCTTCAAGCGGTACATCGCCATGCCCCATGCGCTGGCCTGTTTTGACTTTGACGATGGCATCGACCACATCCATACCCTCAACCACTTCGCCAAATACGCAGTAACCATAGCCTTGCGGGTGCTCCCCGGTAAAATTCAGGAAGGCATTATCCACCACATTGATGAAGAATTGGGAGGTAGCGGAATGCGGATCCATGGTTCTTGCCATGGCAATCGTCCCGCGTTTGTTGGGCTTGGCATTCTTTGCTTCGTTTTTGATCGGCGCATTGCCTTTTTTCTGCTCCATGTCCGCGGTCAATCCACCACCCTGGATCATGAATTTATCAATCACGCGATGAAACAGGGTATCGTTATAGAACCCGCTGCGGACATACTCCAGAAAATTATCGGCGGTAACCGGGGTATTTTCCTTATCCAGTTCGACATGGATATCGCCCATTGACGTTGAAATAATGACCATTCTTACTCCTCTTCAGTTAAACATGACGCTCGTCATTGGACGACGATAAAATCAAATCACGCATTTTAGCACAAACATCGTGCATGACATGAATATTATGAATACTCGCCAAGGCGGTAAATAACGTGGCTTTCTGTTTGAACAGATGGTGCAGAAAAGCCCGTGAATAATGTCGGCAGGTGTAGCATTGGCATCCCGGCATGATTGGGCTATCGTCCTTGGCATATTGCGCCTTTTTTATCTGGATCCGTTGATTTTCATGAGGACTGTCAAACTTAAGCCAATGCCCTTCTTTAATCACTTCGCCGCAATACAAGGCCCCATGGCGGGCATTGCGGGTAGGGGCCACACAATCAAACATGTCAACGCCCTCTTTGACAACATCGAGTAAATCCTGAGGCGACATGCCGACTCCCATGGTATAACGCGGTTTGTTTTCGGGGAGAAACGCATGGACCCAGCGGATGATTTCCACCGTTTTTTCCATGTCAAAACCAACGGTTTCGCCGCCAATTGCCACGCCGTCAGTCGTAACCGAGCTGACAAACGCTGCACTCTCGCGGCGTAAATCCTCGTAAATGCCGCCCTGGATAATGCCAAACAAAGCCTGGGAATAACCGTAGCGTGAATCGGGATGTTCCTGATGGTAGGCAATGGATTGTTTCAGCCAGCGGTGAGTACGCGTCATGATGTGCTGAGCTTCTTCTCTGCTTAAGGCATCGGGCGTGCATTGATCAAAAGCCATGATGATATCGGCACCAATGATTTTCTGGGTTTCAAGCGACATTTCCGGAGTCATGTGAATAACCCGGTCGCCATCAGGTAATTTAAAATGCGCCCCCTCTTCATCAATCGTACAAATCTCCTTGTTTCGTGAGAGGCTGAATACCTGAAAACCGCCGCTATCGGTCAACATCGGCCCATGCCAATTCATGAAGGGGTGCATGCCACCCGCCTTTTCAATCACTGTCATTCCGGGTGCGCAAAGCATGTGGTAGGTGTTGCCGCCCAATATGATTTGGCTGCCGGCCTCTGTTAATTCGTCCGGCATCATATTATTTACCCCGGCACGGGTGCCTACCGGCATGAATACGGGCGTGATGAATTCGCCATGGGCTGTTTTAACGCGGGTCACCCGGGCTTTATTATGGGGATAAGCGTGCAGGACTTCGCAGTGAAATGAACTCATGATTGGTTAATGCCTGTTGCAAATAAGCCATAATAGCCAACTGCGCGCCACTTGACCAGAAACTCTAGCGTTTGCTCAACACCAGCCAGTTGATTACTCCGGCGGCGATCATGCCAAGAAAATAAAGTGCAGACCAGGCCGGCATGGACAATCCCAACCAGGTCCAGGTGATTTCGGCACAATCCCCAGCGCCTAAGAACAGGGCATGCACCACATCCTGCCAGGGAAAATAGCGGATTAAGACATCCAGACCCGGCAGGCAAGCCGGGGTTTGTTCCGGCGGCAGGGATTGCAGCCAGATCTGGCGCGCTGCAAAATAAAACCCTGCTGCCGCAAAGGCAATGATCAATCCCGCGATGTATTTTCCTCCACGACTTACTCCCCAAAACCAGGACATCATGGTGAAAGCCAATAAGGCCATGACACTGAAACGCTGCATCAGGCAAAGCGGACAGGGCGTTAAGTCCTTGACCAGTTGAAAATAGAAGGAGGCTGCCAGCACAAACAGGGTTACAAACACCAGGAACAATTGCCAGTAACGGTAAAACGAATAATTCATGATTGAGGCAACATGTATAAAATCGCGTTTTTGATGTCCTCATCACTGCAATCCACACAGGTTCCTTTCGGCGGCATGGCATTGATGCCTTTGATCGCGGAGGCTGTCAGACCATTAATATCTTTTCGAGCGGCGATCCGTGCTTTCCATTCGGCTTCGACACGAAATTTGGGCGCCCCGGCCACACCGTCACGATGGCAGACGCTGCAATACTGATCATAAACCGCCTGACCCGGTTCCTTTTTTTCTACCGCAGCGGTCTGCACGGGCTGCGTGGATGGCGTTTGCGCCTGCTCTTCTTTCTGGACACGCACGCTGCCTACTGGTTTGATGCGGTTAATAATCTGCTGCTTGTCAAAATCATCCACCGCATAGATACCTGATGATAAGGCTATGAGCAAAATAAAAATGCCAAAGCGCATGGCGTGTACCTCATAAAATAAATTAATCAAAATGATACCGGTAAGCCCGGCGCATTTCCAGCGTCAAGGCACACCGGGAATCAGTATTAAAGCAACAGCAATTCCTCAGCATCCACCTCCTCGAGGTGACGATGATAAGACAGTATCCTGTCTTCCTTGACATCAAACAATGCCGTGCCTTGAACATAGGCGTAATAATAGGTGTCCTCGCCCTTGAGTGGGTAGGCAGGCACGAGATTATTCTCCCAGTTTGAATTTAAACTGTTGGCCTGCCAGAGGCAGGGAATTTTTTCCCCGCTTAACAGTTGCTCAAGGACCGGCCCATCCACTCCGTTGTCACGTGCCAGATCATAGTGCAAACGTAAATCCGATTGGTTTTTTACAATCAGGAAGCTCACACGGGCATCGTCATCCAGCAACAGGAAACTGCCGGAATTATCCGCGAGGTAATATTCGACAATGCCTTTTTCTTCGCGCAATTGCTTAAAAAATTCGGCAAAATGTTTATCATAAAGGCAACTGGGCGAAGTCACTGACAGCATGCGCACAATCATTTCCGACATCGCCTGAAAATACTGCCATTGCAGTTCATAAATACTCTTGGTGATCAATTCGGCTGCCAGCGGATCACTTTTCTGAATGTAACGATGGATCAATCCTTCATTGAAGGCCTCAATGGCTACTTTTTCATCCGCCTTACCCGTGAGCAGTATTTTTTTAATGTTGGTGTCGGCAATGCGGCGGCAAAATTCAATGCCATCCATGCCGGGCATGGCATAATCCACGACCACCACGGAAATTTCCGCGAACCGTCGGGGATTATAAATTTCCGCGTGAATGGCTGCCAGATTCAAATTAATGGTTTGATTGGTCAGCGGACAATGTTTAGCTTCCGTGTATTCGCTTAAGCAGCGCTGGCTCAGCATCTCGGATTCACCCCGTTTTCTGTGAATGCAATCCAGTGCATCAAACGGTGAATCGAACATGCGATAAGCCAATCCTTCATCCAATTGCAGCACGAAATTCAGCAAAAAATCGCGGCTGTCGTCAACAAACAGGGCAGTACTTGGAAAATAACAGGTGGGAATTGAATAATGTTGCATAGCTCCTCCTGAGCAAGCGTTCCAATAACAATACCAGTTATAAGCGCTGACAAAATGGTATTTACTGCGGAACAGGTGATGTCCGTGTCACCTGAATGATCAGGCCTTACAACGTGTTTATAAAAAATAACATAGGCTAATCTTTTTGCCAAATAAAAATCAGTCGTACTTGGGGAATGTCAATAAGAACTGAGTATAGACCCCTTCTTGCGATTCACATTGAATATCCCCCCCAAAACGCTGCATAACCAGTTTGCAAAAAGACAATCCAAGACCCGTCCCCATAAACGTGGTGGTATAAAAATGATTAAACAACCGAGCCAATTGTTGTTCAGACATGCCTTTTGCGGAATCCCTGAAATAAAGGAAATTGCACTTTTCCCCTTGCTCAGCCCAGATCACCACATCCCCTTTCTGCACCGTGGCGATGGCATACAAAGCATTCTTAATAAGATTAAATAACACATGCTGCATTAACAGCCTTGAACCATAAAAGTTAAAATTACCATGCCAGCTGATGAGCTGACGTTCTTCATTGCTTTTAAAAGGATAACGCTCCAGGGCTTGCTCAAGGCAATCCGCAATAGAGCAGGCCTCCAGCGTACAGTTTTGCAGCGAATTTTCACGGCCAGCTTTGACCAGCAGCATGTCAATGATGGTATTGGCATAATCAATTTCACTGACGATGCGCTCATGGATACCGGCTAATTGTTGCAATCGGTTGGGCCTGATGGCGTTGTTGAGCAACCCGTTTTCACTGGCTAAATGATAGGCTTGAACAAGTTGCGGCGAATACCGTGCCATGGCGACAGCCCCGCTTTTAATGCCGAGCAGCGGCGTTCGCAGTTCATGCGCAATCATTCCGGCAGCCGCTGCCATCCCGTCTAAACGCTGCTGTTGCAGCATGGCCGTTTTGTAGTTTACCGTTGAACCCACAATAATGACAAAGCTCACCACCAGCAGCATCTCGACATGTTCTTCGCCAAAATAGACCACGGGCGCTGACAGGTAATGGCAAAGCAGTGCCAATCCCCAGCCCAGCACCAGCAGAATAATCATCGTGGGCACATCAACGAGCAACACCAGAAGAAACACACTGCATAAAAGCGACATGGCCGATATCACGCTGGCATGACTCATTAAAAAGAAGTAGGAATAAAAAAAAGGCAACGCATAAAGAATGGTTATGAACCAGTACCAGGGCAGGTACGGCTTTAATCGCAAAGGCCAGTACGGCGTTAAGGCCAGACCTAAACCCAGCAGGCTTGCAACAAGCCTTAAGCTTAAATTTTCATAGGGTTGCGGAAACCAGTCTGTCCAAATCCAGTAGAATAAAGGAAACCCTGCAAAAGCAAGTATCCCTACAGCAACGAGCTGGTGTGCAGCATGCGACAGGCTGCGCTGCATTGAATGATCAAGATAGGTCACCGCCTTTTTGAAATTGCCCATCCGCATCCCTTCAGACTGACTGTAACAGCAAGAATTGACTACCGCCCGTTCAATGTCAAGCCTGAGCCGCGACAGGATGTACCCTTCATCTTACGTAAAAATTTGCATAATCGGCGTGGCGCAATGGCACCTTGGATATTATACTAAGAACAGGTTATAACTTCCTGTTTCTTATAGGAACAATTATCGTCCGTCACTTCACGCGATAATGGATATTCAATCAAATTCAACAAGGACTTGCCCATGACTAAACACCGTGATGACGCTCATCCCTCTTTGCCTTCCGAAGCAATGCCTGAGCGTCCTGAAGCAAAAAGCGAGTCTCGTCGTTCACACTGGTCGCCGCTCTCTCTGGCCGCCCTGGGGGTCGCGGTCCTGTCACTGATGTTAGCCTGGTATGCCCTTTCAGAGTCCCGCCAGTTCAATGAAGACAAGCAGAATCTTCAGACTGCATTTGAAAACATCAGCCAGGAGCAGCAACGTCATGTGCAGCAACTGAGCCAGTTACAGCAACAGGTTAAAAGCGCGCAAACCCGGTTGCAGGAGCGCCTGACTGAGTTAAACAACCACGTCAACACCGCCATGGCACAGCGGCTCTACCAAAAGCAGGATTGGGTCTTGCTTAAGGCGCGCTATTATCTTGAACTGGCGCAAATCAACGCGCATTGGACAGACAATCAGGAAACCACCGCGGCTCTTTTGCAACAGGCCGATGAATTGCTGAAAACCCTGTCTGATCAGCGCATCTATGAGATCCGCCAGGCCATTGCCAAAGAAATTGCCGAAGTGAAATCCTCTCCCACCCTGGATATTGCTGGATTAATGAGCCAGCTCGATGCGGCGCAAAGCCTCGTTTCCAAGTTGCCGATTAAGCAAAGTATCAGCAGTCCCTCGTCCAATGCGCTGCCTGCCGCGCAAAAAGGCACGCCTTCCGCCTGGCGGGAAAGGCTTAGGGAAAGCCTGAACCTCCTGGAAAAACTGGTCGTGGTCCGCCATCAGACAGACGACATCAAACCCATTCTTTCACCGCTCCATCAGGCCTTGCTCAGGGAAAGCATCCGTATGAATCTGCAGGAAGCCCAGTGGGCACTGCTGCAGAATAACGAGCAGGTTTATCAACAATCACTGGCCCAGGCCTTGAAAGACATCAACCGCACCTTTGAAAAAAAGGCGCCGGCCACTCAATCGTTGCTCAACGAACTGCATACCTTAAAACAAACGGCATTAAATCCTGCCCGCCCGGTGATCGGCCAATCCCTGCCGCTTTTGAATCAATTGATTGAAAGCAACACGGCAGCCACCCCTTCTGCCGAGCAACCGGCTTCCACTCAAAAGGATAACTGATGATGATACGGCTCTTTTTCATTTTCATTGTCCTCTTAGCCTCCGTCTGGCTGGGCATTCAATTAAGCCACGACCCGGGCTATCTGCTGATTGCCATTAATCACTGGACAGTGGAAACCACCCTGTGGGTAGCGATAATCTTAGCGCTGCTTGGCTTTTTTCTGCTTCATTACCTGCTTCTTTTAGGCGCCCGTCTAAGCCGAACTCCCCGCGCCTACAAAGCCTGGCGGCATAAACGGCGTACCCAGCATGCACAGGAACAGACCCGGCGGGGCTTGATTGAATTCAGTGAGGGCTATTGGTCAGAGGCCCGCAATAACCTGATAAAGGCCCTTCCCAATGCGGAAACCCCTTTACTGAATTACCTGACTGCCGCACGTGCGGCGCAGGAAATGGGCGACAATCAACTGCGCGATGATTATTTACGTGAGGCCCAGCAATCCATGCCTGAAGCTAAAATTGCCGTTGAACTAACCCAGGCCCAATTGCAGTTGGCCAACAAACAATGGGAACAGGCCTTGGCCACGTTAAGGCATCTTCAGGATTTAGCGCCTAAACACCCCTATGTTTTAAAGCTGTTAATCCATCTTTACCGGGAAGTGAGGGATTGGCCGCAATTGATTGCGCTTTTGCCGGAATTGAAAAAATACCGTGTGGTCACTGGTGCCGACTATGACAATTTACAGCATCAGACTTATCTGCAGGCCCTGTGCGATCTGGCAAAAGCCGGTCAAAGCGACGCCCTGACCCAGTTGGTAAACAACCTGCCCAGAGCCTTGACTTATGATCCTGAACTGATGGCTGAATATAGCCGCTACTTAGCCAAACAGGGGCAGGAAACGCAGGCAGAATCCATTTTAAGACAAGCCCTGCGTAAACAATACAGTCCGCTTCTGATTGATCTGTATGGGCAATTGAAAGTCAGCGAATCCCAACTCACCTTCGCGGAATCCCTGTTAAAAAAATACCCGGATTCCCCGGAGCTGTTGCTTTGCCTCGGCCGATTAAGCACACACAATCATTTATGGGGGAAAGCCCGCACCTATTTTGAAAAGAGTCTGGAGCTGGAACCCACCCCCCAGGCTTATAACGAGTTGGGGCAATTGCTGCAGGAATTAAATGATCCGGCAGGTGCCTGCCAGGCTTACCGACACGGGTTAACACTGGTCATTAATAAAAAATAATTACGGCTCGCCCGGAGTCACACGCAGGACCCCGCCTGATGCCCTGTTTTTCTGTCTTATAAAGGCCACGGCCCACCATAAGGCGCAGTAAAGCAAGGCATAGAACAAAGAGGCATTTTCTTCGTTCGCCCAGCTAAACAACGTTCGGGTGATCATCAGTTTTGCACTCACCACCGTCCCGTCAGCCAGAGTCCATTTCATCATGGCCTGGAGTTTTAGAAACAGGACGTGGAGAACATAAACCGCCAGCGCCTGAGTACCCAACACCACGAGAGGTTGTCCCCAACCCCTTAAGCCTTTGACATCCATAAGCCAGTAACAACCGCTGAAAAGGAGTAAGGCCATACCACCCGTCCACGCCACGTAGGAGCTTGTCCATAACGCCTTGTTAATGGGAAAAAAATGGCCCCAGAGCGCCCCGACAAACATTAAACCCAAGCCGATGATCAGGATAAGGCGGGCTTTGTGATCAGGGCGTGATTCGTCAAGCAGCCTTACGCCTAATAAATTCCCTATCAGGGCCGTGGCGATTGCAGGAAGAGTGCTCAGCAAACCTTCCGGATCAAAAGGGCCGGTATATAAATGACCGGGAGCCCATAACACACGGTCAATATATCCTACCCAGTTTCCTTTAAGGCTTAAGGTAATGAAACCCTGGTCAGGCACAGGAATAAAACAAAGAAGAAGCCAATACCCCAGCAATAAGGCGGCAGCGAGGAAAGCCTGAGTTCTTACTGTACAGGTTAAATACAACAGGGAAGCAGCCAAATAACACAGGGCGATACGCTGCAATACGCCATAAACGCGCAGATTAGGCCAATCAAAATGAGGAAAGGCGTTCAGCAGCAGACCGATTAAAAACAGCATGGCCGTGCGTTTAATTATTTTTGGCAGCAATTGCCTGACAGTAAGACCACGTGACAGGGCCTGAGACAAGCTGAATACAGAGGACGTCCCCACCATCAGAATAAAAAACGGAAAAACCAGATCCGCCAGGGTACACCCATGCCAGGGTGAATGCTCAAGCCAGGGATAAGCCGTTTGGTTTCCAGGACTGTTGACAATAACCATCAAAGCCACTGTCAATCCGCGAAACACATCCAGGGCCATGCAACGTGCCAGTGTTTTCTGCAATTGAAATTAATCCTTTTTAAGTGAGCTCTTAAAAGCAACGATATGCCGATACGCCTCGTCTATGCGTTTTTCGCTGATTTCACCTGCCTTGACTTTCGCTTCAATGAGATCAACCAGGGCTTTGGTTTCCTGAGGCTTATCGCTTAACTGATTACCAAACATAATCATGTCAGCGCCGGCATTAATCGCCAATGTCAGTGCCTTCTCAAGACCATAATGATCGCTGATGGCTTTCATTTGCATATCATCGGTGACAATCACGCCATCAAATTTTAACTTGTCACGTAAAAGTCCGGTTAATACTTTGTGGGATAACGTGGCAGGTAAACCCGATTCGTCGAGTTGGCGGTTAACGATATGGGCAGTCATGATCATACCGCAGGAGGACTGCTGATGCAGTAATTGCCGGTAAGGACGTAATTCCATGGTTTTCCAGGTTTGAGACACATCGACAAATCCGACATGCGAGTCGGCAGTCGAACTGCCATGACCGGGAAAATGCTTATAGGCGCATTGCAGACCATGCGCCCGTAAATGACTGGCAACGACACCGGCATAATGGGCCACCACCGTGGGATCAGCGGAAAAACTGCGGTGCAACTGACCAATAACAGGGTTGTCCGGGTTCACATTCACATCAATCAACGGGGCAAAATCCAGATTAAAGCCGTTGCTGCTTAAGGTCACCGCTATGGTTTCGGCCAGTTGATGAGCCTTGGCATCGTTTAGTCTGGCGAAAGCCTCCGCTGACGGGATGGCTGGAAAGCCGTATTTTGCATTCAGGCGGTTCACTTCGCCGCCCTCATAATCGACTGAAATCAGCAAAGGCAAGGGTTTGCGATGATGGCGGCGGTTGGCCTTGTCTGCGGCGTGCTGCAGCGCCCGGTTTAAGCGCTGAACCTGTTTGGGACTTTCAATGTTTTTATTAAAGGTCTCGGTCTGGTCACTGTAGTCAAATAAAATCACCCCACCAATGTTTTCTTCTGCAATGGCCTGGAGGATGGGGGAGTGCTTACCCACGGTTTTCCCTTCAAAACCCACAATAAGCATTTGCCCAATCTTGTCCCGCAAACGGCTGTCTGAAGCCTCCGATTCGCTGACCATGAACAGACTAAGCACCATGGCCAATGCACTGGCTAAATAGCTCATAGCCCCTCAAAAGGTTAAAAATTTAACAAATAATATCAAAATAAATCACGACAGGGCAATCAAAAATTAAAAAAGAGGTTATTATTCAAGACCTAACGTCAATTTTACCCGGGTATAGGCACAATGAAACCCCGTTTTCTGGCAATTTAATTCAGACACCGATCCAGGCGCGGTCGTCACGGCTGCAAGCTTGGCGCCCTGCTCTTTTGCAAATTGCAGCCGGTTTAAAAGCAGGGCTTTTTGCAGGCCCTTCCCTCGGTAAAGGGGCAGGGTACTGGTAACTCCCAAATCGCCGATGCCATCATGAATAGCGATCGTTCCTCCCGCCACCAGGTTGTTGTCTACCAGGGCAGCAAATGCCGTCACATTGGCTGCACTGGCGTAATGATAGAAATGCTCCTCTGCCTCCAGGCAGTTGAAGCCATGCGCGACCACTCTTGCCCAGGCACTCAACTCACTTTTTTCCACCGGACGTATAAGGCAAGAGGTAGTGTTTGAATGCCATTGCCCTTCCTGCTGCCTTAAGTCGATAATCGAAACGGTATTCATTTCCGTTAACCGGTAACCGCGTTTGCCGAGTTGTAAAGGCAACCAATCAGGCACCAGGGGGCAAAGCTCGATATCCACCTGAGGATTACCCTGTTGACGATAAAATTGTTCTATCGCTGCAATGTCATCACCAAACTGTGCTCTTTCGGTGGCAAATCCCCAACCAATCACCTGCGTCAGAAACGAGTCTGTTCCAGAAAAACAGGCTGCCCCGCCGGATATATTCAAAACAGCCTGTGCGGGATAGGAGCATGTCACATTGATGTGAGTCTGTTTAATGCAGTTCTCAATCAGAACAGCGGTATGTTTCGATACCAGCATAGGCATTCAAGATCAAATTTCAGAGGCACTAGCATAGCACTTTCTTGGAGGGACATTAAGTGATCAAGGATTAACAGCGTGGTTTCAAATGCACTATCCAGGGCTCGTTGATGCCCATCCTGTGATTTATATATGGTCTAAAATTAAAGGAGCCCCTGATCGAGTTGTTGTAACGCATGGCAGTTAAAATTAACCCTGAACGGTTGATTCGCGCATCAGGAAATGGCTTGATCAATACCGTTCAATCCCTTTGCGAGCCCTATAGGTTGATCCACATTCCAAGGGATGTATTGGACCAGGCGGTGTTGAACGCCCTGCAGGGAGCGGTTCTTTTTAAAGATAACAATCCCCTGAAGGCGGAGCAGTGCTGGCAAATCGTTGACATATTATGCCATGCCCGATGTCACGACCACCACGTCAGTGAGAAATGCCTCGACAAGGTTCTGCTTGCAGCTGTTTCTTCCGAACGAACCGGAGTGGTCAGACGTCTTTTGCAGCTGAAACCCCCTCTTTTTCCGGGCACCGACACCATCCATGCCGCCTTTCAGACAGCAATAACCCTGAACTCCTCACACAAATGGGAATTGATGATCTGCTTATGCCGCATGGGAATCAGCGAAGATAGGCGTACTCTGGTTTTTACAGAGCTCGCCAAGGCCTTGCAATGGCGGGCCATCGACAGTCTCTATGCGGCCGGATTAAGACCACACCAACTCGGCGTCGATTTCATGCTTCATCATGCGGCGAAAAACGCACAATGGGATGTTTTTCAGAACATAATCGCCCTGCAGGAACCTGGCAAACAGGCTGCAGGTCAGTTTTTAAAAATGGCCGTCCGTGCCGGACAGAGTGCGATTGTCTTTCAACTTTGCAAACTGACTACGGATAATGCCGTTGCGAAAGACATCCTTCTGGAAGCCATGGCTATCGCGAAAGCCACAAAACAACTCGCGATAGCCTGCCACCTTAAAGCCCACTTCATCGCTTCAGACTGCCTTAAACCGTTAGCCGCTGTTTTCTCCCTGTTGAAAGATTATCTTCCGCCGGAAAATCACCTTTCCACGTTTTTTAAAGCAAATGAGGATTCGATTGGACACCTGAAGGAGGTGGCATTTTCCATAGCCAGAGGCTATCCCGAGGACGAGGAGGAAAGCCAGATTATTCGTGACATCATTTTTTCCTTGAAAAGCAACCCCCTTTACCTCAACGATTTGCCCTTCATTGCGATGGTCAATTACATTGTCGAGCACTATACCGATGATCATTACGTGGGCCATTCAGGCACACACACCTTACAATAAAGAACAGTCTAGCCCCCATCATCGATACCCATCTCACTGAAAATAAATATTTTTTTAGGCGGATTGACAACGCATTCGCCCTCCCCCATTATTAATTTTCACTTTACGGAAGCGGTATTAACAACAGAAGGACGGATAATGAAAAAGAAAGCGTTGGTGTCGTTAATTTCTGGTTTGGCGTTAACTTCCTTTGTCCATGCCAGCCCCATTGGCGTGACCGTGGATATTTTCTGCCCTATGGCGATGGGAAGCAACGCGTTAACCAATTTTGGTGATTACATTGCCGGTTACGGTTATGAAAATCTCTTGTCACAGAATAATCTGATTTATTTTAAATCCGATTCAGTGCCCACGGATTTACCGACACAGTTGACTAATTATTTCAATGAAATGGTTAATTACAACAGCACCACAGGCCGTGTCACCTGCGGTTACGTCAGCAATCTGCCGACTGAACCCCGCTTTACCGTCTCCTATTACCTGACTAATGGCAAAGGGGGTGCGGTGCAATGGCAATCGAGCAACTCCATTAATATTATCCTGCCCCTGGGCATCACGGCTTAAGTTTTTTTCAGCGTGCCTTCAGGTACGGAAAGGCACGCTGCTTAAACCAGAAACCTGTTCACAGTCGACTTTTATGAAACTTCCGGCTGTATTCATTGACTGTTTCAACCAGTGCCGTTACGTGTTCAGGCGGGATGTGAGGAAGGATGCCGTGGCCAAGATTAAAAACATGACCGGATCCCTCACCGTAATCGTCCAGTAATTGTTTGGTTCTCTCGATTATTACAGAAGGAGGCGCTAACAACGTCACCGGATCGAGATTGCCCTGCAAGGCAACCTGCTTCCCTACCCGGCGTTTCGCGTCATTAATGTCCGTGGTCCAATCCAGCCCCACACACTGGCAACCCGTTTCCGCGATAGTCTCCAACCATTGCCCCCCGCCTTTTGTAAAAAGAATGATGGGAATATCCGGGGCATGTTGTTTAAGATAATGGACAATGTTTTGCATATAAACCAAAGAAAACTGTTGGTAATCCCGCGTGGAAAGCACCCCGCCCCAGGTATCAAAAACCATGACGGCATCCACCCCGTGGCTGATTTGTGCATGCAGATAAGACTGAACAGAGGCTGTTAGTTTGGCAAGCAGCCGGTGCAGGACCTCCGGCGCGCTGTAAAGCATTTTTTTAATGGCATAAAAGGCATGGGTCGCCTGCCCTTCCACCATGTACGTCGCCAGAGTAAACGGGCTGCCGGAGAAACCAATGAGCGGCAGGCGGCCTGCCAATGAGGTTTTAATCAACTGGACTGCATCCATGACATACTTTAACTCACTGCCCGGATCGATGGACGGCAACTCCTCAACGTCAGCCAAAGATTGAATGGTTTTCGCCAAGACCGGTCCCCGCTGTTCGATAATACTCACCCCCATGCCCATGGCATCGGGAATGGTTAAAATATCAGAAAACAAAATGGCCGCATCCAACTCATACCGGGTAATGGGCTGCATGGTCACTTCGCAGGCCAATTCGGGCGTTTTGCAAAGCGTCATAAAATCACCAGCCCTGTCGCGGGTCTTTAAGTATTCCGGTAAATACCGCCCGGCCTGCCTCATAATCCAGATGGGGGTTTTATCCACCGGTTCTCGTCTTAATGCCCGAATGAATCGATAATTCGTATCCATACCGCCGCTCCTCAGTAGTGACAATGCTCAGATCGGTTTAAGCCAGGTCGCAATCTGCTTGGCTGAATAGGTAATGATTAAATCCGCACCGGCTCTTTTAACCGCCAGCGTCTGTTCGAGAACCACATCACGCTCATTAATCCACCCGGCTTTAGCTGCCGCTTTTATCATGGCATATTCCCCCCCTACACAATAAGCAGCCAGGGGGACGTGGGGAAACGACATTTTCATTTTGGCAATGATATCCAGGTAGAACAGCGCAGGCTTCACCATCACGATGTCCGCGCCTTCGGCAACATCCAAAGCGGTTTCGCTGAAGGCCTGAGCACTATTGGCCGGATCCATCTGATAGGATTTTCTATTGCCCTGGGAAGGCATTGAATCCACCGCCGTTCGAAAGGGACTGTAGAGCGAAGAAGCATATTTGGCTGAATAACTCATAATGGGTAAATGTGAAAAACCGGCGGCGTCCAATCCTTTGCGAATGGAATCAATCATGCCATCCATCATGCCGCTCGGCGCGACGACATCCACCCCCGCTTCAGCATGAACGACGGCTTGTTTTGCCAACAGGGGCAAAGTGGCATCATTGTTGACATCCGGATGACCCAGCAGATTGTCCACGACACCGCAATGGCCATGGGTGGTGTATTCGCAAAAACACAGATCGGTCATCACGACTAATTCAGGAAATTCCTTTTTAATGGCGGCCACCGCCTGAGGGATGACTTCCTCTTTATTCCAGGCACCGGAACCCAGGTTGTCTTTATGCTCGGGCAGACCAAATAACAGTATCGCTTTGATCCCTAACGCAATGACCTCCTTCAGTTCCAGCAGCAGCATGTCTTTCGACAATTGATAACAACCCGGCATGGCTGATATTTCCTTTTTTATTTTTTTACCATGCGTCACAAAAAGGGGGTAAATCAGATGGTCTAAATGGATGTGGTTTTCCCGTACCAGGTCTCTTATACCAGGGTTATGGCGCAGTCTTCTGAGGCGTGTACCGGGAAAAAAAGACATAAATTCTCCACGAGAAAACATGTGGAATAATTATAGACAATAACTGATCAATTTTCTTGCTATATGGCAAATAATTGGCTATACCCTGTGTATGTCCCTTAAATCTTAACCTAATTGCCGAGTACTTTTTAACTTTTAAGGTGGCGGTATGTATGAAGAGATTGCATTGTATCAGCTTATCTCATAAAAATTATGATATTCAGGTGCGTAGTCGATTTAGCATGTCCCCAGAACAGTGTTCGCTCGCTTTGAATGAGTTATGCGAGCTTGAAACAGTCAATGAGGCCTGTATTCTCAACACCTGTAACCGGTTTGAGATTGTTTGTATCGTCTCCGACCCCAGCATTGTGTTCTCATGGCTTTCGTTAAGAACGAAGACCAGCCTTGATGAGTTATTGAACTATTTCGTCGACCTGTCCGGCATGGATGCCTTAAAACACATCATGCGGGTCGTTGCTGGATTGGAAGCCAAAATCTACGGTGAAAAAAACATCAATGGCCAGGTCAAACAGGCCTTTTTAGAGGCGAAAAAAAATAATCTCATAGGCCATACGCTGGAAACCATCTACGCCTACAGCTTTCAAGTGTCAAAAGCCATTCAAAATCACATTGCATTACCCATGTCATCGATAACGCAATGCTTTTTTCATGAACTTGAAGCGCAATACAGCGACCGGTATGACAAAAATTACCTTTTTATAGGGACTGGTAAACTGGTTAAGGAAGTCCTGACGAATCTCATTCCTTATCAACCGAACCAAATCGTTGTCGCATCCCATAATCCGGAAAGAGTCTGCGCCGAGTTAAGACAGGTGGCCACGGTGATTCACATCAACGACATTGCACCGTACCTTTTCAATACCGATGTTATTTTTTCTGCAACGAATACCACTGAACCTATTTTAAAAGACAGGGACTATTGCCATTTTAATCCGAACAGGCAAATTTATATCGCGGATGCGTCTTTGCCTCGCAGTTTCGACACGTCAATCCGACGTTACGGCAATGTAAGATACTTTGATGTCGATGACTTAGCCTCTCTCTCTGAAAAAGAGAATAAAAGCAAATATGGTAATCTTGACCAATATCTCGACGGGCTTATTAATAGAGAAGTTCTTTCATTGCAACAGATACTGGACAAATCTTACATGAGCAAAATCATCGAGCCGCAACGGGAAATTCTCAAACAATACCTGGACAATGTTGTGGCTAAAACCATTAACGATGCCGACTTCAAGGCCAACCCTGAAAAACATGTCAAAAAATTAACTAAGGAATTGTCCGGTACCATGCTGCATTTGTGTACTATACTGTTACGGCGTTGTTGTAAAGACAATGACATGAAAACCATTAATGACCTACGGGCATTGATTGAAAAGCACAACAACAACTATTTGTTGACTAAAAAAGTCAATGACAGTTAAAGGCAAGTAACCAGTAAAGGGAATGACATGCATTTAAAACAGTTGATTTACACCAGCAAGGCACTACCTCAAGTCAAGACTCAGGACATTGAAGACATCTGGGAGCAGTCGACGGTGAATAATAAAAAACACGGCGTCACTGGTGTATTACTGTTTAATAAGTTTAAATTTGTGCAGATACTGGAGGGGGATTGCGCCGCCATATCGAGCCTGTATCATCTCATTACCCAGGATAAAAGGCATCACGATGTCTTACTGATTGGCTGTCAAGACATCGTCGAAAGGGATTTTCCCTTCTGGTCTATGGGATACATTGCTGAAATCATGGTCAATAAATCCATTATCTTAAGGTATTCTTCCGACGAGGAATTCCAACCTGAACAGATGAAATACGAATCGTTGAGGCGCATGCTGATTCAACTGTCAGCCAGCAAGCTGAACATGACTTAATTTGAATTCATCCTGTGAAGATGTTATATCATGGATAAGAGAATGCATTGGCTTAAATGTCAATCGATAATAAAAAAACCATTGGTATAACAACAAGGAACTGGTATGTGGTTTTTATGGGTTAAATCGTTTCACATCGTTGCCATTGTCGCCTGGTTTGGCGGCTTGCTCTATTTACCACGGTTATTCGTTTACCATACACAAAGCAGCGATCAAATCAGCATTGAGCGATTTAAAATCATGGAACGGCGTTTATATTTCGGCATTATTTATCCTGCCGGCATTATTGCCACCGTGTTGGGTTTAATCCTGTTGTACGCCAATTGGTCTTACTACCTTTCTCAGACCTGGATGCATGTCAAGCTCACGGCCGTGGTGGTCTTGTGGGCTTACCATCTGCTTTCCGGGCATTATAGGCGTTTGTTTGCTGAAGATAAAAATACCCGATCCACCCTTTTTTTTCGGGCGTTCAATGAATTTCCAACGCTCCTGTTGATTTTAATCGTCATTATGGTGGAGGTCAGGCCGTTTTAAGGCAACCCAGCCATTACAAGAGAAAACGACATGAAAAAAATAGTCTTCATGGCTTTATTTCTGCTGGTTGGTTTCTCCCTTTATTTTTTTCTACGTACTAAAGAAGTAGAAACCATTCATCCCCGGGTAGAAAAAGCCGAAAAAATCGTTTATGCCACGGGCGAAGTCGAACCGGTCAAGTGGGCCAAGATTGCCGCCAGTAAAACCGCGACTGTCGAACAAATCAATGTGGTCGAGGGACAGGAAATTAAAGCAGGCCAGGTGCTGGCCTACCAGAATAATCGGGTTGAAAAAGCCGCTCTCACGAGTTTTCTTTCACGACTGGATTATTTAAAAAAAGAAAATGAACGGTATCAGACCCTGCTCAAAAAAAACTTAGTCAGCGTCACTGCCGCAGAAGAAGCGCTCAGTAATTATGAACAGGCCCTGGCCAATTACGAGGGCCAGAAGAAATTGCTTGACCGGATAACGCTGGTGTCACCCATTGACGGCATCCTGTTACGAAAAGACATTGAGCTTGGCGAGTTGGCCAAAAGCGGCACCACCATTTTTTGGGTTGGTAAGCCCAAACCTCTGCAAATTACCGCACTCGTGGATGAAGAAGACATTCCCCTGGTGAAGATTGGCCAGTTGGTCCTCATTAAATCGGATGCCTACCCCAATCAGGTCATGACTGGAAAAATAAAGAAAATGACACCCAAGGGGGATCCTGAAACCCGTCAATTCCGGGTGCGGATCAGTCTGCCCAACAATACCCCGTTAATGATAGGCATGACGGTGGAGATCAACATCGTGACCGAGGTGGTGGATGACGCACTGATGGTTCCCTTAAGTGCCGTCTATGAAGGAAAAGTCTACCGCAAAACCGCACAGGGCTATGAACCGATTGCCGTCAAGACCGGCATTACCACCCTGCAAAAAGTCCAAATCATCACCGACAATGTCAAAGCAACAGACCGCCTGCTATTAAACCCTGCCCAATCGTTGAGGCACTGATTATGTTCTTCCTGTTGTCGATTGCAAACAAGTATTTAAATTATCACCGCCGCGCAACCACCGTGGCAGTGCTTGGGGTAGCGATTGGCGTAGGATTTTACATCGCGCTCGCGGCCCTGCTGCAGGGACTGCAACAGTATTTTACCGAGCAGGTGATTAATAACTCGCCGCATATCGTCCTGAAAGACGAGTTCCGTACAGTATCCAAACAACCTTCCGAACTCTACTTTGCCAATCCGGATAACGTCGAGATGATGGGTTTAAAACCCAAAAACGATAACCGCGGCATACGCGGCTCTCAAAAGATCATCAGCGGCTTGACGCAGCGTTCAGACATAGAAATATCTCCGGTATTGAGTGAGGAAATCTTTTTACAGGTGGGCAGCCGGACGGTGACTGCGTTGTTGTATGGCATCATTCCTAAAAAAGAAGAAAAGATCACCCACCTGAACGAACAACTGCTCAACGGCGCCAAATTATCGGACTTCTACACCACGCCCAATGGCATTATTCTTGGCGAGGGACTGGCCAAAAAGCTTGGCGTCAAAGAAGGGGACAGCCTGTTTGCGACGTCCAATCAAGGGAATAAACTGAACACCAAAGTCATCGGCTTATTCCGCAGCGGCATTGCTTCTCAGGACGACCAGCAGTGTTACATGCTGCTGAATAAAGTTCAGGTTTTGGTTAAGAAAAAAAACACGTTGAACCAGATTAAAATGCGGGTGACTGGCGATGTCCAAAAAGCCAACAACATTGCCGAAGAGATTGAAAACACGTATTTATACAAAACCCAAAGCTGGCAAGAGCTCAATCAAAACATTTTCAGAGTCTTCACCATTCAGAATGGCGTGTTGTACACCTGTACCGCAGCCTTGTTGGCCATCGCCCTGTTCAGTATGTACAACATTATTTCCACCATCGTCAATGAAAAAAAGAAAGACATCGCCATATTAAAATCCATGGGTTTTCAGGTCACCGACATTCGAACCATTTTTTTACTTCAGGGCATCACCATCGGCGTGACAGGTTGCCTGCTCGGCTGGTTAATCGGTTTTACCCTGGTGGAAGGCTTATCCGCCATTCGCTTTGAGAATTCAGGATTTACCCGAACACAAGGGTTTGTTCTGAACAAAAGCTATTCCAATTACCTCATTTCCGCCTTGTTTGCCTTCAGCATCTCCATCTTAGCCGCCATCCTGCCCGCTCGAAAGGCTTCCGCGTTATTGCCAGTTGATATTATTCGGGGGGACACTTGATGAGCCAGCAACAACCCGTACTGCAAGCGGTCGCGTTAAATAAAGTCCTGCACTTAAAACCGCAACCCGTTCAATTGGTAAGGGGAGTGGATCTGGCCATCTACCCCGGGGAATTTGCCACCATCACCGGACCATCCGGCTCCGGTAAATCCTCCCTGCTTTTTCTATTGGGGCTGCTGGACAAACCCACCTCCGGCACGTTGATGATTGACAACCAGATCACCAATCAAATGAATTCGGAACAATTGGCGCAGTTGCGGCTTGAAAAAATAGGCTTTGTGTTTCAATTTCATTTCCTAATCCAGGAATTTACGGCCATCGAAAATGTTTTGCTGCCGATGCGCAGGCTCAATCGCTACGGGGATAGCGCGGCTTATGATCGGGCCAAAAGCCTGTTGGCACATTTTGGGCTTGAGAAAAAAATTAACCGAAGACCCAATGAACTTTCAGGGGGGGAACGGCAACGCGTGGCCATAGCCAGAGCGTTGGCGAATAATCCTGCCATTATCATCGCGGATGAACCGACTGGAAACCTGGACTCCACCAATGCCGAAATTGTCATTAATCTGTTGATGACGCTCGCGCATGAAGAACAAAAAGCCGTGCTGGTGGTCACTCACAACCTGGATTACGCAAGGACCGCCGACAAAGACATTAAGCTGATGGATGGGGCCATCCGCGATGCCAGCGGCGTTTAACTCCCAGGCTTTATTTTTTCAGGGTTTCTTTTAACGTATCTTCGGCCGCCGACAGGGTTTTTTCTATCTCCTGACGACCATGGCAGATGGAAACAAATCCTGCCTCAAACATGGACGGAGCAAGATAGACTCCTTTGTTAAGCATGCCATGGAAAAAACGGTTAAATAACGTTTCATCGCCCTTGGCCACGTCATCAAAATTGGCAATCGATTTATCAGGGTTAAAAAAGTAACCAAACATCCCCCCTCTCGATGCGGCATGCAGAGGAACCCCTAACCGTTCGCCCAGGTCATTAAAACCCTGGATTAATGAATCGGTGGTTTGCGTAAGGCGTTCAAAAAAGCCAGGCTCAGTCAATTGATTGATCGTAGCTAACCCCACGGTCATAACAAAAGGATTACCCGACAGGGTTCCAGCCTGGTAAACGCCGCCTACCGGGGCCAGGCAGTCCATGATGTCCGCACGGCCGCCCAACGCCCCCACCGGCATCCCACCACCGATGACTTTACCGAGGATGGTCAGGTCGGGCCTGATGTTAAACAGGGATTGCGCCCCGCCTAAGGCCACCCGAAACCCAGTCATCACTTCATCCAATATCAATACGGCGTCATGCTGGTCGCACAAAGTCCTAAGCCCTTGCAAAAACCCGTCCTCAGGCAATACAAATCCCATGTTTCCGCAGATGGGCTCAACAATGATGGCGGCGATATCCTCACTGTAGGTGTCAAACAGCATGGCCACCTCGTCCAACTGATTGTAGTTGGCAATGAGCGTATGCTCCGTGACGCTGGCCGGAACGCCCGGGGTTGAGGGGATGCCTAAGGTCAACACACCCGATCCGGCTTTTGCCAGCAGGCAATCGCTATGACCATGGTAACAGCCTTTGAACTTAATGATTTTATTGCGCCCGGTGTAGCCACGCGCCAACCGAATGGCGGTCATTGCCGCCTCCGTGCCTGAATTCATCAGGCGGATTTTTTCCAGAGCAGGCATCAGTTCAGTGATTCGTTCGCCTAATTGGATTTCCTGTACGCTGGGTGCGCCAAAACTTAAAAAATGACCCAGCGCTTCACGGGCCGCTTCCACCACGTCCTTATTGCAATGCCCTAAAATCATGGGTCCCCAGGAACCGACATAATCAATGTATTCATTGCCATCGACATCGATCAGATAAGCCCCTCGCCCTTCTTTAAAAAAAACAGGTGTTCCACCCACCGACTTAAAGGCTCTCACCGGTGAGTTCACACCACCCGGAAAAAGGGTTTGTGCCTGATCAAAGTATTGAGTAGATAAGGTCATGGTTGATATTCCTTATGCAGTGGCTTGATAATTCAGCACGTTAATTAACTATAGAACACGGGCATCACTGCCTCCATGGCGCTTCTGGCTAATGGTTTTCAGCCGTCTGTTCACAATAAACCCGGATGGCTTCTATCGTTCCTGCCAGGGAACTTTCCCTGGCTAACAAGACTGGGCCATGATAATAGTTGCTAATGGTTTGAAGCGTTGACTGCCCCAGCGCCACTGGAATAATGTGGGGTAATTTTCCCTGGGATTCAAAAAAAAATCGGGCAATGAGACTGCTGCTGAACACAATAAAATCATGGTCATTCAGTGTCAGCGGCGAAGCATGAGAGACCGGTACACTCTGGTAAACAGGCAGGGAGGTCACCTTGGCCTTGCGTTCACGCAAGACGTCTTCCAGATGCTTTCTTGAATCGAGATTATTGGGCAGCAATATTCTCCATCCTTCCAGATCAGTCGGTAAAGCCGCCAGAATGCCCTCCTGGCTGTACTCTTCAGGCACCAAAGACGGCTTGATGTGCAGGGAAAGCAGATGGTTGGCTGTTTCCTGGCCTACAGGAATGATGCGGTGGTTTGCCAGGAGACCCTGAGGATTGTCATTGTCCTGTTTAAGTTGGTTAAGAAAAAAATCGACGGCATTGGCGCTGGCAAAAATGATGGTGTCATGCGCGTTGATCAATTCGCGTGTAACTTTTTCAAGAAATGGCGTGGGGATTAAGTCCAGCATCGGATGAAACAGGGGCGTCCCTCCCCATTTTCTCACCATGTCAGCTATTTTCTGGCTTTTCTCCGGGCTGCGAAGCAGGATAATACGCCGGTTATTCAAAGGAAGCGGGTTAGTGTTCATGCGCTTTAAGCCACTCCAATGTGTTTCTGGCCAATTCATCGATGGCCCTTAAACGGTCTTTTTTGGGGAAATCCACTTCATTGAGATAAAAATGAGTGAGTTTTTCATTGGATAAAAACAATTTCATCCGTAATGAATCCTTCTCTTCCGTGGTGTATAAACCCAGCGGCGCTTTGCAGTCGAGGCCTACATGGCTTAAAAAATGAAGATCAGAGGTGGAAATCAGTTCCTGATGGCTGTCATTGATGGCTTGGCAACATTCAATGGCGAAATCATCCCCATGTCGGGTTTGCAAGGCAATAACCCCTTGCCCTGGTGCCGGAATAAAACGATTGGGATCCAGCGCTTCCTGAATCAGATCGGTTAATTCAAGGCGAATCAAACCCGCTTCTGACAGCAGGATTCCCTGAACAGGCATTTCTTTTATTTTATCCAGCCGAGTCAATACATTGCCGCGGATGGGAAGTGTTTGGATATCCGGGCGTAAATACTTGAGCAGGGCTTTGCGTCTTAAACTGCCGGTGGCAATGATGGCCTGTTCCGGCAAGGTATTGAATGTCACCTTTTTTTCTTTAAACACCAGAACATCGCGCTGCCCTTCCGGTTTTAAAAACCCCGACAACTGCAACCCTTTCGCGAGATTGGTGGTAATGTCTTTC
Source organism: Legionella rubrilucens (assembly GCF_001468125.1). Classification (GTDB taxonomy): domain Bacteria; phylum Pseudomonadota; class Gammaproteobacteria; order Legionellales; family Legionellaceae; genus Legionella_C; species Legionella_C rubrilucens. The sequence goes on from NZ_LNYT01000004.1 coordinate 92,128, forward strand.
AGACTATGTACCGCGATATCCGCCAGATCATCAAGCAAAGCCTGTTCTATTTCCTTAATAAAGATCCCTTTACCACCAATTTCATGCAGGGGTTTGGTTAAATCCCTGTCGCCTTGTGTGGTTAATGGCACGATCGAGACGGTTGCGCGCTTGTCGAGAAACTGCTCCAGCCTGCTTTTTACAATCTCAGCTTGAATCAGGGCCAGTTTCGATGCCCGTGTAGCCAAACGAATGTTCTTTGTCATCATAAACCCTCTGGGTTATTCAGTAGAAAATGTAAGTATAGAAGGGTTAAAGATTAATCCAATCCCTGGTTTTTAAATAATAATCCACTAATTCTGCCTCAGCACTCTGTTTCTGAACCGGGTTTTCATAAGACCAGCTCACATACGGCGGCAACGACATCAGAATCGATTCAGTCCTGCCGCCAAACTGCAATCCAAACAAGGTACCACGGTCATAGACGAGATTGAATTCCACATAACGTCCGCGGCGGTACAATTGAAAATGACGCTCCCGTTCCCCATAGTCTATGGTGTGTCTTTTTTCAACGATGGGGAGATAGGCCTCCAGGTATTTTTCTCCTACCCGTTTAACAAAATTAAACGTCGTGTCGAAATCCCAACGGTTTAAATCATCAAAAAAAAGCCCCCCAATCCCTCTCGGTTCCTTACGATGTTTAATGTAAAAATAGTGATCGGCCCTCTCTTTAAATTCCAAATAACAGTCCTTGCCAAAGGGTTCGCATGCTTCAAACGCTTTTTGATGCCATAACTGGCAATCCTCGACGAAACCATAGTAAGGTGTTAAATCAAAGCCGCCGCCAAACCACCAAAGCGGCCCCTTGTTTTCCCTTTCCATGTAAAATAGACGCAAATTGGCATGGGATGTGGGTACGTAAGGATTTTGCGGGTGGATGACAATGGAAATGCCCGTGCTGGAAAATGGTAAACCGGCCAGTTCTTTTCTATGCACCAGGGATGCAGGCGGTAGGGTGGCCGAATGGACATAGGAAACGTCCACGCCCCCCTTCTCAATAACCGAGCCGCGCTCCAGCACACATGTCAATCCCTCGCCTACCGCACTGGACCAGGGGTCTTTCTTAAATTCCTGCACTGCCTCAAACCGGCCAAGCTGTGCGCAGATCCTGCTTTGTAAATCCAGAAAATAGTTTTTTGCATTGGTTATTCGATCATTTCCCATACTCATTTCCTTTTCAACGCAAGGCTTGACAGATTACTGAAACCAATACGATTCCAGGGCTGTACCTCGATAATGAGGCAGGTATTGCAGGAAGAATTTCCGGGCCTCGTCTTTTTTATGCAACTTTAACAAACAGGTCAAATAAGTCTGGGTAAATAACTCACCCTGGGCATCGCTTCCCCCCAATTGATTAAATTTCATAATGATTGGCGCTAATATCTGGTGAGCGCGGTCATAATTATCCTGTGTGTAGGCATAAGTCGCCTGGCAAAAAGGCAGGATGATGTGTTGCCATAGAGAATGACTTTTCCCTTGCGGTAAATTCCTGGCGTAGTCCATGACGGACTGGATGGCACGCTGTACCTGCGCTTCCTGTTCTGCGCGGGCCAGGCAATAGATGTAATGAATATTATTAAATCCGGTGTACTGTTCGTAAGGATAATTATCAAGGTATTCTGCAATGTAGGTCGTACCATAGGCCTGCGGCAAGCCGGCCAGTTCGAGCCGCCACAACAGGGAAATGCCGTCTAACTGCTCGGTACACAGATCAGGCAGCGGGCCAAAAATCTGCGGAAACAGCAGCATCACCTGCTCTTCATCCCGCATGGCTAGATAAAACAAGGCAATATGCCAGGTATTGTGGCCTTTAAGCAGGGGCAGAATGCTGTCCCAGGTAGGTTTAAAGTCTTCCAGGTGTTTACGGCCTGATTCAATCTGATTGGTATTTAAATAGTAGTGGGCCAGAGTATGATGAGCCCAGGGGGACACACGCTCTATCGCTACGGCTTCCTGAGCCACCGCACAGGCCCGCGTCAGGTGACCGCTTAACTCCAAAGCAAAGGAGTACATGGCCAGAAAATGCGGGTCTGCCTTGTTTTCATTGACCATGCTTTCACAGAGCGCCAAATAGCGCTTAGCCTGATAAGCCTGACCAGTACAGTAAAACAGCCATTCCGAAAATTTTAAGGCCAGCGTGTCGCGGGGATAAAGACGAATTAAAGCGGTCAAGACGATGATCGCCGCGTCATAATCCAGATTCATCCAGTTTTTAACCGCTTCAAAAAGCAATTGCTCCCTTAAATTAGCGCCGCTTAAATACTTTTCAGCCTGAAGCAGATGCGTGCGGGCAAGCGCCGTCGATTCGCTGTTCTGACCATAAAGATAAAAAGCAGCACAGTAGACCTGCACCAGCACCTCCTGGGGGTTATTTTCTACCGTAGACAGGATGTCATTCGCTGCGGGGCCAGAAGCAATAATTTGGTGGTGAAAGTGATCAAGCGCGGCAACAATTTCCATTGAACTGGTAGAAACAGGTAATCCAAAACGTGTATCCATATTCACTTCCGACTTACAACACTCTTTAAGAATAGTCGAGGAATTGGCATTTTGCGAACAGAGGGATTACGCATTACATTCTGTAAAAATACCCTGAGTAATCGCTACTCTTTGAGGTTGATAAGCTCATCCCTTGTTAAATACTCCCCCTGAAACCGGTTGTTGGCTGCGGATAAGCAGGCGTCCAGGAAGTGAGACCTTCCTTGATTTTGCTGCTGGTTAATTTTTCATTCACATCGTCAATTTCTTTAATGAGTTTATCCATAGCCATTTTTAATTCCTGACGGCTGTCATCGGTTAAATCCACACTGTGTTGCAGGAAGAAGGAGGATTTTTTAATTTCTGTTAACGTATCATCCATAAACGTACGCGAATTGGTTTTGCGGATTTCCTTCAATACGGTAGAAAAATAGTACAGCAAGGCGGGCATACCCGTCGTCTCATGAATGATCCTGGGACTTAAACTGAATGCTTCTTTGGTTTTATTCCAGAAATGCGGTTTATAGTGTTTTTTGACGATATCCATAACCGCCAGCAGGGTCTGCTTTAAATCATCGCAGACCCCTTTTTCAAACTCGCTTTCATCAAACAAACTGGCTTGATAGGCCATAACAAAACGGTTATCGGTCAGGTAACTCCTGATTAAATCCTGCTTGGTCGGCCGCGTAAGGGACATGGAGATGACCATGGAGCCGAATTGGCTTTGCACATGGGGTTTACCAGCAAAGGTAGAGATGGCTTTTTCTGCGCTGATGCCGTCAACATAGGCATCGCTGACGTGACGCAGAAAAATCTGTAAACCCAATTCCTGAGGAGTGAAGGGTCTGTCTCTGAGCATGGAACTGGTGATCGCGTTGAAGAGGTACCCTTTAGCGACATCCTTTGCTGATAACGAGCCATATGATAATTGCCAATCAAAGGCACTGTTTTTTACCAGTTCATTCAATACTGGTTCAAGCAAAAGATAGATACCTTTTACGATCATCTCTCGAGGTGGGATTATCTGTTCCATGGGAATGTCAGGAATTTTCAGTGCTTTCGCTTCCGGTCCCATTACTGCAGTAATATCGGATTTTTTATCGAAGGGTCTAGATGTGCGATATTCACCAGACAGTAAGGTCGTTAAGTACTCTTCCAATTCCAGTTTCTCAGTCATGGCCAACTCCGTTTGTCCACTATGATTAATTATAGATCATAATGACCGCTTTTTGACTTAAACTAGCCAAATTGTTTTTTTAATGAGCAAATTATTGATTTTATCAAGCCCTTGCAGATTAAAAATGACACATAAAAAGTAAAAATAAACCAAGGCTAACTGGCAACTCGTGATCAAATATTATACACTTATGCTTAGTGAATAAGGCTGGGAGAATTCATCATGAAAGGGATCATTTTAGCGCCAATTATCATGGGCTTAACGGCCTGTGGTTATGTCAATACCTCTGTTAATGATTATGTCGTCACCAGGCCCTGTTGCGGAACAAACTACGTGTCCAGTGCCTGTTGCCCCACCACAGTCGTCAGACCCGTTGTCAAGCGATGCTGTACGTCAGTAGTCACTACACCGGTCGTGACTAACAGCTGCTGCGGCTCCACCGTTGTACGCAGTACGCCTGTTTACAATTCAGTCACCTACATCGAACAGGAACCAATGGATACTTACACGGACATCTCCGCGACCTCCATTGACTATGACTATTACTAGCAGCGAAGCCGGGTTTGCGCAGGACTTTAGCGCGCAAACCCGTTGATTTTGCCAAACTCAAGGCAAACACCCGCTATCAATCAAGACTCGACTGGATGGCATGCAAGAGGTTGTTCAAAAATAAACCAGCTTCTTCCTCACTGAAAAAACGTGGGTTGAAGGCCAGTCCCATCCTGTCTCCCAAGGAACTGCTTCGCACCAGCAGATTCAATTTTTCAGGGTTAGGATAATTCCAAATGGTGACTTTCCTTTCACCTTTTTCAAGGAGCGAAGGAATAAGATAATCGGCTGAATGAAACAGCCGACTATCCTCACCCACTTTGTATTGATTGAAAACAAATCCCAAATCGCCCGTTCTTAAGTACGGGCCTTCGCGGGTGTCGCTGGTCATCGCCTGATGGGGGGGTAGACCTTGATGGCAATATTTCCAGAGTGTATAACGGCTAAAAAGGAGATGATGTATTCAATGCTTGAATCAAAAATTAATAATATCGATTGCTGGGTTAAGGGCAGGTTTCTTTGCTGCTGGGCTTGAAGTATGGCGTCGGTTAAAGACACCACCTGGTCAACAAGTTGGGCGTAAGTCAGTGTCTGGCTGGTTTTATAATCCTCTTTCAGAAATTTTAAGGCTATCTTTTCGGGTTGGGTTTGAGCATGACGAAGGATTCGATCAAGTAACAACGTTGCTAACTGATTGACCATCATTAAAACCAAAAAAAGACATAATGTTTAACTATGGAGCATTTTCACCGCAGAGCGGGTATCTCGTGGTTCGTCTGGATAAAGGCTCAATCACAGGATACGCTATAATCAATGCAGGTATCGGCAAAACCAATGGCTTTACAGGCAAGAGGGTAGACATGATTGAGCAGCCAGGTGACAGGCAACCGGTCGCTATTTTTGATTTTGACGGCACCATCACTCGCAAAAGCACGACGGTGCCGTTTCTGCGCTTTGTCTTTGGTACCTCCGTCTTTATCAAAGCCGCGCGCCAATTGCACGCCTTGCTTTTATATCACTTCAATCGCATGGAACTCGATGAGTTAAATCACATCATTGCCCGCTCTTTTTTTACCAACCTCTCCCGTGATTATCTTTTTCAGCAGGGTAAACTGTTCTCTGACACCGTACTGCCTTCCTTGATAAGGGACAGCGCCTATCAACGGTTACGCTGGCATAAAAGCCAGGGCCATTATTGCATCCTGGCTACGGCGGCCTACGATTTGTACATGACGCATTGGTCCCTGTGTCATGCTTTCAATGGTCTGGCTTCCACAAAAATTGCCTTTGATGAACACAACCAGGCCACAGGTACCCTGGAAGGAAAAAGCTGTTATGGTGAAGAAAAACTGCAACGGGTTCTTCAATTAATCGGTCATACACCCCGAACGGTTTACGCGTATGGCGACAGCAGCGGGGACAAGGCCATTCTTGATTATGCGACCCATCCTTACTATAAGTACTTTAAATAAACAACAAGGACCACCTGTTGTATGCTTAAACCAGAGGAACTGACCTTTATAACCCAAACATTGGGGTTGCCGAATCCACTCAAAATCATCAAACCGCTCGGTGGCGGCGATGTCAATTCGGCTTATCAGGCAGCCTGCGGTTCAACACGTTACGTGGTCAAGACAATTAATAAAGCGAAGTACGTTCAGGACTACGCGGTTGAACTTGAAAAACTGACGGAATCACTCCGGTTTAGCGAACAGATTGCCTCGCAGTTATCAGGAACAGGGCATGTGATGTCGGCTTATTTCGCTGGCGACAATTGCCTTGTTCAGACAGCCAATGATTTAATTTTACTCTATCCAGAGCTTGATGCCGTGGTACGCGAAAATCATGACCTGTCGAGCAGCCATGTGCGGCAGATTGCCGGGTTTCTCGCTCAACTGCACCGGACGCCATTGCAGTTTAATGAGGCCTTGGCGCAGGAAAAATTTACCATTTACAAGGCGATTGGCGAAAAAATCATAACCCTTTCGGTGTGGGATAAACTGTCGTCCTGTACTCATCCCGCTTATTTTTTCCCCAAAATCAATGCCCTCTCGACTTACCTTGTAACCCACAGGGATACTTTATTGGATGCCCTGAGCGCGCTCAAAGGCACCGTCCTTTGTCATAATGATTTAAAGCCTAAGAATGTGCTTTGGGAAAACGACCATTTTTGGGTGGTCGACTGGGAAACGGTGGGCCTGTTTGACCAGACGGCCGATTACCTCGATACGCTGCTCGCCTGGTGCACGGTTTATGATCATCGCAGCGTCTCACTGGATGAGACGAAACGGCAGGCCTTCATGGACACCTACCCTCTCCCCACAGAAAACCCCTTGTCTGAAAGCCTCCCCATCGTGTTAATCAAATGGTATTTCTGGCTTGCCTTTTGTCTGAAGAAGTTGATGACCAATCCCAGAAAATTCAAAAGCAACCTGTGGCATATTCGCTACTCCATTCAGTTTATTTGTTTTTTGATGGATGGGACGTTGGTTTCGAGGATTGAAAAAGGGGTTTCCGGGAACTTGTAACCCGGGGGTCTACTAACAGTCTTTCTTAACGAGCGCCACCACCTTCACAGGATGCTTAAGACGATAATCATTCGGGTGTAATAAATAAGTGTCTTTACCCCAGACAGCCTCAAGAAGATAGATATGCCAATTTTCCTTACTGTCCAATAAACCTGATGCCAGTTGCGTTTTGAGTAATTGGCAGGCTTCTGCAATAGAACAAGTTGCTTCCCCACCCCCATAGGAACCATCATTTTCTAAAAACGAGGGTGGTATTGCAGGCGGTACTTCCGAAGCGGGGATTGCTCCCAGTTTTGAAACCACAGCATGGTTCTCAAACGCTTCGTCGTAAGCGCCAATGGTATAAACCTGACTGCAATCACCCGCCCAGGCATTGAAAGACATTAAACCCATCGTTACTATTTGAAATAAAAAAAATTTCATTGTTATACCCAATAAAATGCAGCCCTCAATGGGCTCTGTTGAGCGATAGTATGGAAAAATTTACCTAATTGCCAATTTAACGGAGTACTGCAATCGCCTCTTCACCTGAATGCTCATTCTCAGGATTAGCCGTGATTCGTTGCTCATCAAAGCCAAAATCCTTACAGATGTTTCTCACCAATGCGCGGGAGGCCGTTTCACGTGTTTTGAAAAAAAACCCAGTCAAGGTATTGGTTTGTCGGTTAACTGACTCTTGGTGCTCCAGATACCACTGCCGTAAGTCGTTTTCAGTAAACGTATCGGCCTTAAGGATTAATGCCTTAAGATCAGACATGGCGTGCCGTTTAAGCTGAGCCACTTTCTTGTTGATAAAACAGGCGCGAAATCCAGTTAATGTCTCCGATTTAATTTTAAAGTCCAGGATTTTTCCTTTCGCGGCCAAAGCAGCATCATGTTTTAAAGGAATGCTGTTGTTATAGATTTTATAAAACTGCGCTTTGATGTCTTTCTCTGGAATACGGGGCGAGATGGCCTGGGCAGCCGTTGTGAACAGGGCTAATAACGCGTCTTTTGATAAAGGGCAGGTTCGCGCACCTGTTTTATCCTGTTGACATAAAACAGTAAAATCGTCACTCAGCTTGTTCAGTCGAAGAATGATCACTTCATTCTTTTCAAGTAACGTCTCTACTTCATCCCATAGCTCACTGAAATAGGGGTATACCACACTCGTTAATGTGTAATTGCTTTGAAGCGCCTCGCGCAGAGTAGAAAGAGCAGTGGAATTTTCAGCGGTTAAACGGCTGAAATTGATTTCGCTGGGGTTACCGCAAAGGGCCAAGGCCAGATTGAGTTGCTCTCCATTACCGGAATGCGCGGCAGCGATTAAGAAAGTATCCCGAGCATTCTTATCCATCAATAATGCCTCAAGGTGATTTTTTTTAATCCATCGCAATACCTTAGGGTTGCCCGAATGTGCGGCATAATGCGCGATAGTCCAGCCCGCCTTGTCAATTGTGTTCAATAAGGCAGGCTTATTGTCTTTAATCCATTGCAACACCACAAGGTTGCCTGACAGGGCGGCATAATGCGCGGCGCCTCTTCTCTCTGCATCAAATTGATAAAAAAGAGTGGGCCTTTGCGCCAGAACCTGATTCAATCGCTGGAGATCGCCAGACAAAACAGCGTAATGCGCCATGTTCAAATCATAACTGTCTTTTCGATCGACATTTTTATACGTTGCTTCATCACCAAGAATCGCCAATAATTGCCATGTTTCCTCAATCCAGGAGATGCGGAAAAATTTTAATTTGTTAAACAGCACCTGGCATTGATCATTAGTCAGCGCGGGAGGGATTAAATTCCGTTTAATGCCGTTTTGGATGAGCTTTTCTCTGTAATCAATAGTGTCTGAGGGCATGGCTGTCTCAATTGGTTTTGCGCAGGATTATAACAGAAAGAAATCCATATATACACTTTGGATAGCATGGCATCATTTATGCAAAAGAACGACCAAGGGTTAAAAATGTAGGAGTACCTCATGAACTTGATTGTACTCTCAGCAACATCCCAGCCTACTGTTTGCAAATTGGAAAGAAGCAGCGCTTTTGTAAATGTCAAAGGTAAAAAACCCAAACCACTTCAATTAAATCTCTGCGCATAAATTGTTTGTCCTGAATACCGGCCAGTGACATGCGGCGGGGCATCGTCGCAACTTCCGTTTCAAGCGTATAAGCTCTACTGCGACACGTGCCGTCGCTCGGCAATCAGGGGTAGCAGGTTTTTAAGTCACGGCAGGCCATCCGGTGAAGTATAACTTCCTCAAGTTCTCTACCAGTCACTTCAACAATTGATCGTTAATTAAGCATCTTACTGGTAGTTCTAGACAATAATACTTCCTGAATTATTGAAATGAACACCCAAAAAATTCGAATATTAATTTTATTTAATAAAAATTTATTGTTTTTCGATAATTAATCGCTTATATTCTCCGCGTCATCGATGATAAATTATATTTCTATACAGTAAGAGGTCTAAATGAAATTAAGAAAATTAAGTGTTTTAGCTTGTGGTTTATTCGGAATAACCATGGGAGTTCATGCTAATGAAGTACTATTTACTGCAAATCAGTCAATGAAAATTATATTTCGCATTGCTCATCTAAATCATAACAGTCAGCCTGTTCTTGGCGAGCCTCAATCGATGGAGATCAGTAAAAACACTACTTTCCCAATTGATATGAATAATTATGATTTAGCTGGAGTAATTATTCTGTCAGTAAATGGCCATGAGTTACCCTTATCCGCTAATCAATTTAATCAACCAAAGCAATGCTCAATGACGACAGATAAAACAAAAGCTACTGGCACATTAGCGTTTTCGTTATCAGCGCATGAAATTAGTTGTCGTTCTTATGGTGGAGTGTTTGGGTAAGCAATGGGCACACAATGTGCCCTGTTTTGGTTAACTGAGGAGATCAAGATGGGAAAAATTCAACGAATAAGTTTATTTTTCAGAGTGTTATTTCAAGTGCTATTTGTTGCTTTACCTCTATTTTTAATTGTGGCATGGGTCAAATCGTCAGGAACACTTATGATCATAGGTGGGGCTATTAATCTCAATTATATTCCCGCTGCTTATGCCAATCGTATTTTACATACACTAAGTGGTTCAGAAAAATTCTTGGGTTTATGCCTCAGTAGTATTCCAATGTTTGTTCAATTATATATTTTATTTGCGTTAATCAAATTATTTAAGTTATACGAAAACGGCGAAATCTTCTCCATTAATAATGTTCGCTATATTCGGAATATCGGATATGCCTTATTAATAACACAAATCATTGATCCCATATATCAGGGGGCGATGGGTTTTGCATTAACAAGATATAACCCGCCAGGACACCGTTTTGCGGCGATAACTTTAGATCAAACAAACATTGGAGTGGTATTAATAGCACTGATTGTAATTCTAATTTCCTGGATTATGGTAGAAGGATGTAAATTACGCGAAGAACAACAGCTGACTGTATAAGGAAACACTTATGCCTATTATAGTAAATTTAGATGTCATGTTAGCTAAACGAAAAATTCGCTCAAAAGAGCTTTCAGAAGCAATTGGCATAACGGAACAAAACTTATCAATATTAAAAACCGGTAAAGCCAGGGCAATTCGTTTATCAACCCTTGATGCCATTTGTAATTATTTATCCTGCCAACCAGGAGATATTTTGGAATATACATCAGATTGTACTGAATAGAAAGGCTCTTTCTCATTTGAGGGGGCACTTTAATCTAAGTTAGAGTAATCTAACTCCTTGATTTGACGATCAAAAGGAGATTAAAG
>NZ_LNYT01000005.1 GCF_001468125.1 Legionella rubrilucens
TCTCGAACTCAGAAGTGAAACAGACTCGCGCCGATGATAGTGTGAGGTTTCCTCATGTGAAAGTAGGTCATCGCCAGGGCTTTATTCTAAAGCGGCTCAGTAGAACACTGGGCCGTTTTTTTTGCTTAAATTTTTGCTGGAATGGGGGAAACACTGGGCTTTACCTCACCCCAGCCTGTCCTGCCCGCGCAGGCAACTGTCCATTGGCGTGGCGGGTGTTCAACTCAAAAATGACAACTCTTGCCCGCCATTCCGGGCATCACCATCCGGGATTTGAATAGTTGCCCGCCTGCGCGGGCAAGACAAGGTAGTACCTGACAACCTCCTGAAAACCCATCCTGTACCGGCAGGTTCCTTCTGTCCATCCGTTAATCCAATTCCCCACCGCGATGGAAAGACAACAGAATAAAGGCCACCCACTCAGCCTTTACCTCACCCCATCCTGTCTTGCCCGCGCAGGCGGGCAACCATCCGTCCTGTGAATCCAATGCTTGCCGTCTTAGGATATAGCCCGTTTACGGCTAATGCCATCATGATGGTCGCGTTGCTAACTTCAATTCATTTCTTAGTCAATCTGAATCTGCGTATCTCCCCACTACAGGAGTAAGCTCTCCCGAAAACAGGGGTATCCTCATCCTGATTTAAGCCTTACCAGCCTATTGGACTTTTACCTAAAACGATGTCTGGGAAAGGACGCAACTCAGGTAATAACTTCGGCTTTGAGTATTTTTTAACTCGTAAATGAGTTTCATTTACGATAGAATGGAGAACCCTATTTTGGGAAGCAGGGTAATATGTTAGTAAGTCGTATACATGAATTTCTCATCCTATTTTCTAATAAAGAGCAACCAATACATCCAGGCGATGCTGCTCTCATTGATGAAATGGGGCTGAAATATGCCAGTTTATCACCCGATTCTGCTCTCAAGGAGCAAGACTTCAATGCACTCTTGGGCTATTACGCCAAACGATGGGAGGGTATTGTTGATGGTGATGCGGATTATACATTTAATGCGTCGGGTGTTAATCAGCCTTGGGTTGATCTTGCCCAGGATTTAGGCCGAGAACTGAAAAAGAGTTATCTCGAAGTCTTAATGCCTGTGACCAGATTCGATCCGGACAGCTTTTCTAAAATTTCATCCCACTCACCCAGTTCACTTTTTTTAGGTGACGATGATAAAACCTGGCATAGCGTTGAAGCCCTGATCAAACAGTTGAAATTAACAGGGATGCTGGCAATCCATGATATCCCCAAAGACATCAGTCCCCGAATTTTATCAATAAAAGAAATGTATCGTTTGCAAAGTAAAACGGGCGAAGGGTTATCTTTTAATTTGGGTAATAAGCAATACGAGAGCTTTTGGGATTATTTACTTAACGAAATTGCACCTGGCTGGAAAAAGTCAGAAGACTATTCCCCTCAATTACTTATGAGCTTGTTGGATGTACTCAACGCCGTAGAGAATAAAAATCCTAAAGAACTTCGCTTTGCTTTGCTCAACTTACAAGCTGAAATTAATAATTGCACCTTGAAACAGGCCAGCAATTTTTATGGACTTAAGTTCATTTATCAGAATAAATCCATCTACCTCTTCGAAATTCTGATCGCTTGCTGGAAAAACGACGCAGACATTGAAGACAAGCTTGTACCCGTGGCGCAGTGGCTGTCGGTTAAAAATCCTGCCTTTATCTCCACAAGTCCTGCGTTTAGCACAGGTTATGAGGCAATAAACGCCGGTCCGTTTTTTACTATCTCCAATCTGGAGGAACTGCTTAATCAACTGGACTGCCGACCTTACGCTCATCTGAATGCCCCTTTACAGAAAATCAGGGACATGTTGAAAAAAAAATCAACCATTGATAAGGAGGTTTCGGAAGAGATCGCAGCGCTTTTCAAGTCGCGATGGAATAGTATTATTGATACGTCTAACGATTACCTGCGTTTAACATCAGACGTGAATAAAGGCTGGATTACGCTGGCCCAGAGGCTGGCGGGAGCTGGGCTTATCAACCGTAATTATTATCGCATCCTCATCCCCAGCCTGTCCCATGACACCGATCCGATTACAGCGGTTTCGTTAATGGCTTATCCCCTGACGTCATTTATCCTGTCGAATGATGGGACTCAATTGATATTGTTGACTAATTGTGTCTATCACCATAAAACCCACGGCACCTTTTACAATTGTAATCCGCAGGTCCCTGTACCCCTTACGCTGAAAGAAGAACAACGTCTGAAATTTACTAAATTTTATGATGATTATCTGCGGGCTGAGGAAGGCAAATCGATCCCTGCCATTCAAAAAAGCACCGTGGAGGCGTTGACTAAACTGGTTAATGGGGCTTTGCACCCGATCGGTTTAATTTATGGTAAGGAATATACCCTTAAAGAATCGGTCGAGGCTGAAATAGCCTATGGTGAATTCAACGAGTTTGTGAGAACACTGCCAGAGGATGAGCGCGAGCGCTTGTATCAGCAAAAAATCACCTGGCGTCAGGATCGCTACACAGTGGCTCAAATTATGTTTGATATTCAAAAAGGTAAAAGTCATGAGGATACGAGTCGTGAATGTGTTGCGGTGTATACGAAACATTTAGCGAAACTGGTCTGTGATTACAATCCGCAGGCTGAGTTAAAAAAATTCAGTGAATTAAAGGACATGCAGGCTTTTTCCGCGCGACGGGTTTATCGAAGTTATGATGGCATTGATGAGGAAGAGGCTACGCGTCGCGTTCTGATTATTATGGTTTCGTTGATGACCCATAAATTTAATTGTGCTTTAGCCGGAGGGTATAATTTATCTTTATGGGATTCCAGTAATTCAGTCACTAAAACGGGCAGTGAACTGTTTGCTGCCGCCGAAGAAGCACTCAAAAATGGTACCAATAACATGCGTTTTGTTTATGCTTCTATCATGGAGAATATCATTATCCCTGCTCTGCAGGATGAAAGGGTGAGGACTGTCATATTGCGTTCTACCGATACCCATGAATGGCTGCAGAGTGTTAAGAATGGCTCTTTGTTTGATAGCAATCGAACTGCTTTTGATCCGAAAATTCTGGTTGTAGTGTTATCGGAGCTGGCAACTCAAAAGCCGGAATTAAGAAAAAGCATGGAAAATTTTATTGAGGAAGCACTCCATACCTTGGCCCAGAATCAAAACAACTACCAGATCTGGATCAGGGTGAATATCAAATTGGTCGACCTGTTAACTAAATTGGGAACACAGAAAGAAGATGTTTTAAGAAAGTTACGCGGTTATAAACTGGAGTCACCCCACCTGTTTTATGAAAAGGTGTTCGACTTTTTACTCTATCGCTGCGTTTATCAGAAATTTAAAAACCAGCATGGCGGGTTTTTTACCCCGGATGTTGATCATGGTGTTCAATCCATCAAAAATAAACTGGGTGAGGTGAAATTTAACAATTTAGCGGATTTGTCATTCACCGGCGTATTGAAGAAATTCAGCGAGGTCATCAACTCCAACGTCGAAACGTCGCAACACAGGTCGTTTTTAAACGAGTACATCGAGAAAACATTAGGTTTGGAAATTTCAGAAAAACCAGCTCACTCGCTTGTATTGTATTCCTCCTAGTAGGAGGCAGGCAAACGCTGATTGATGAGTTTCATCAAGCTCTCATAACGGCGATGAAAGCGGTTGTCCTGGCTGCTTGCAGCCACGATTGCACACCCTGGGGCGTCCACGTGATTGCAGTTTCTGAATTTACAGGAGGCGGCGAGTTCCCGGAATTCTCTGAAACCGTAAACGATATCAATCACCGGCATTTGCCACAGACTGAATTCCCTCACGCCCGGCGAATCAATTAAATCCCCCCCATGCGGCAAGTGATAAAGGCGTGAGTTGCTGGTGGTATGGCAACCTAATTCGGAGATTAAGGAAATCTCGGCGGTTTGAATGTTGTCCTCCTCCGGTAAAATTTGGGATATGATTGACGATTTGCCGACGCCGGATTGACCCACAAAAACACTGGTTTCATTAGCCAGTAACGACTCAAGGCATTCATAGCCAAGGTTTTGTTCGCGGCTGATAAATAAAACAGGATAATCCAGGGGGGCATAGGTTGCCAGGAATTGTTCTTTTAAGGTATCGCAGGGCAAGTCCACTTTATTAAGAAGAATACAGACTTTCAATTTCAGGTGCTCCGCCATCACGAGGTAGCTGTCAAGCAGCGGCCAGTTTAATTCCGGCTTCACTGCTGCAACCACCATCAATTGCGTTATATTGGCGGCTACTGCACGCAGCGTACCCCGTTTGTCGGGGCGTTCGAGAACGGTTTTGCGAGGATAGCAGCTCACAACAACGCCTTGATCAGTCCCCTGGGTCTGCCAGATCACCCGATCGCCTGCAACGAGCGACTCGATATTAGGTCGAATGGAGCAATGCACACGCCGCCCATCCGGGGCTTCGACTTCGGCATGGCGGCTATATCGCGTTAAAACGAGACCTTCTTCACTGTTTGACAAGTCATTGGTGACATCAACACGGTAGCTGGCCTGTATTTTCTGGATGCGGGCGCTTTGTTGTTTATTGATTCGTCTTTTACTCATAATCAATGAAGTCTATAATGGCTGAAACTGCAGTATGATGGCAAATTGAAATGAAAGACAGTCTTGCGTCAATGTATTCCTGCTTTTACATGAGCAATTGAGCACGTGTCATTGCTCTGTTGATATGCCAAATTTTTGCCTTATTGACTTTTTATTGGTAAATTTCCATAAAGCAAGTGTATGAAAATAATCGCCCGTTTTCAAAAAAAACGACAGTCGTTAAGAAAAGGTAGAGTATGAAAGTATATCTGGTGGGCGGCGCTGTTCGTGATCGACTGCTTGGTTACCCGGTCAAAGAACAGGATTGGGTGGTTGTTGGCGGTACGCCTGAACAATTATTACAGCAAGGCTATCAACGGGTCGGCAAGGATTTCCCGGTTTTTCTGCATCCTGAGACGCGGGAAGAATATGCGTTGGCACGCACGGAACGGAAAAAAGGGCCGGGGTATTATGGTTTTGATTGCCACTACGACGTCAACGTGACATTGGAAGAGGACTTATTGCGGCGCGATTTGACTATCAATGCCATGGCCATGGACGAACAGGGACGACTGATTGATCCTTACCAGGGGGTAAAGGATTTACAGGATAAATGGTTAAGGCATGTGTCACCGGCGTTTGCGGAAGATCCGGTGCGTGTATTACGCGTGGCGCGGTTTGCCGCACGGTATGCTCATTTAGGCTTTCGGGTAGCCGATGAAACCCGCCTGATGATGTACAGGATGGTTAACAATGGCGAGTTGCATCACCTGGTCGCTGAGCGGGTCTGGCAGGAGCTGGAGAGGGCCTTGTCGGAAAAAAATCCGGACGTGTTTATCATGACCTTACGATCCTGTGGCGCCCTGTCAGTGGTATTACCCGAAATTCAGGCTTTATTTGGTGTGCCCAACACACGCCGTTACCATCCCGAAGTCGACAGCGGCATCCATACGTTAATGGTTTTACAGGCGGCTGTTGAATTAACCGATGACACCACGGCTCGTTTTGCCGCTTTGGTGCATGATTTGGGTAAAGCGTTAACACCGATGCGCAAATGGCCAAAACATCACGGTCATGAAGAAAGCGGTGTGAATGTGATAGAATCCTTATGCCGCCGTCTGCGTGTTCCGGCTGAATACCGTAAACTGGCTGTGCTGGTTTCGCGTTTTCATTTACTGATCCATCGGGTGGACGAGCTGCGGCCTCAGACCATTGTTAACGTGCTGGAGCGAACGGATGCCTTTCGCCGGCCGCAGCAGTTTGAAAAATTATTAACTGTTTGCGAAGCAGATTCACTGGGGAAGGGAAAAAATCGCTACGGACAAAGCGCTTTTTGGCGCGCTATGTACGCGGTCTGCAACCAGATTTCTGCACAGGCTTTGCTTAACGAAGGCTATCAGGGCGCTGCCATCAAGAATGAGTTGAGCAAGCGTCGTGCGGCAGCCATTAAATCGAATCTTGATTCGTGGGAAAATTATGAAAAACAACAATAACTTAATCTGGCTGGATTTGGAAATGACGGGGCTTGAACCCGAACGCGACCGAATTATCGAAATCGCAACCATCGTGACCGATTCCAATCTTACTATTCTGGCCGAGGGTCCGGTCATCGCTGTTCATCAAAGCGAGGCGGTGCTGTCAGGGATGGATGACTGGAATACCCGGCAACACAACCAGTCCGGACTGGTGAAACGGGTTCAGGAGTCAACCGTCAATGAAGCCCAGGCGGAACAAATGACCCTTGATTTTTTAAAGCAGTACCTGGACAAAGGCAAATCACCCATGTGCGGCAACAGCATTTGCCAGGACAGGCGTTTCCTTTACAACTACATGCCGGAACTCGCAGCCTTTTTCCATTATCGCAACCTGGATGTCAGTACACTCAAAGAACTGGTAAAACGCTGGCGGCCGCAATTAATGAATGGCGTCATTAAAGAATCCAAACACCTTGCCCTGGATGACATCAAGGATTCCATCGCTGAATTGGTTTATTATCGCGAACATTTTATTAATAGGGGGGAAAGTACATCATGATTGAACGTGAACAACTGGTTCTTCCCAACGGCGCAGACAAATTGCTGCTGCATTCCTGCTGTGCACCTTGCTCCGGGGAAGTCATGGAGGCTTTGCTTTTTTCAGGCATCGATTTTTCCATCTTTTTTTATAACCCGAATATTCATCCCGTGCAGGAATATGAAATTCGTAAACAGGAAAATATCGCCTTTGCCAAAAAACATAATATTCCTTTTATTGATGCGGATTATGACAAAGACAACTGGTTTGCTCGCGTAAAAGGGCTTGAGTGGGAGCCTGAGCGAGGTAAACGCTGTACGGCCTGTTTTGACATGCGTTTTGAACGCACGGCACTGTATGCGCATGAACACGGCTTTCCCGTCATCAGCAGCTCACTGGGTATTTCGCGCTGGAAGGACATGAATCAGATCAATGACGCCGGCACCCGCGCAGCAAGCCGGTATCCCCACATCGAATACTGGACTTACAATTGGCGTAAAAACGGCGGCGCGGCGCGCATGTATGAAATTGCCAAGCGCGAAAATTTTTACAAGCAGGAATACTGCGGTTGCGTTTATTCGTTGCGTGATACGAACAATTGGCGTAAACAAAACGAGCGCGATCGGATTAAAATTGGTATTAATTATTACAGCAATGAACTGGATTCATCGGATTCCAGTTCAGTCGAGCAATAGGACGGCGAATGGGGCATCATCACCATCATCATTCCGGAGAAGGCCATGCTCATGAGCATCATCATGGGCCCGCTGAATTTAATCGAGCCTTCCTGATTTCCATCATCGCCAATGGCGTGTTTGTGATCATTCAGGTTTTGTATGCTTATTGGGCTAATTCAACCAGCCTGCTGGCGGATGCCATTCACAATCTGGGGGATGTGCTCAGTTTGATTCTGGCCTGGATAGCCAATGGGCTGCTCAAACGACTACCGACAGAACACACGACTTACGGCATGAAAAAAACCTCCATTCTCGCTGCCTTGGCCAACGGGGTCTTGCTGGTGTTTTCCTGTGGTATTATTGCTACGGAAGCCATGTATAAACTGTTCTCTCCTTCCGCAATCGAAGCCCTGTCAGTCATGATGGTGGCGGGTCTTGGTATTGTCGTTAATGGGACGACAGCGGCCTTGTTCATTCGTGGCAGTGATGATTTGAATATTCGCGGTGCCTACCTGCATTTGTTTTATGATGCGCTGATTTCTGTCGGGGTTGTGATTTCGGCTGCCTTGATGTACTGGACCCAGTGGTTGTGGATTGACCCCCTGGTGGGCTTATTGATTGCCTTTATCATCCTCAAAGGAACCTGGACGCTGTTTACTGACAGCTTTCGTCTGATCATTGATGCGGTTCCGCGCGGTATTTCCTGGACTGCGGTGCAGCAATTGCTGCAGGCGGAAAGAGGGGTGGAGCAGGTGCATGATTTGCATATTTGGGCATTAAGCACCAAGGAAAATGCCTTGTCGGTGCACTTATGGATGCCCGAGCAGGAATTAAGCGATGATGCCCGTTTGCGGTTGGTCAGGCAGCTTAAGGAAGAGCATAATATTCACCATTCGACCATTCAGGTAGAAAAAAGCCTGGCTTATTGTGATGACGCCTGTGCGGGGACTAACAATCCCTGTTCCAGTTAACCATTCAGCAGCGCTTTTCGTTTTTGCCAATCAGGAAGGAACTGGTTCATGAAGCCGTGGAAGCGATGATTATGGCTTGCTTCCAGCAAATGCACCAGTTCATGCACCACCACGTATTCAACACAAGCCAGGGGTTTTTCAGCCAGCATCAAACTGAACCACACGCGTGCGGTGCGGGTGTTGCAACTGCCCCAGCGGGTTTTCATTTTTTTAATGCCAATGGCATGGGCTTTAACCCCGATTATTTTTTCCCAGCGAGGGATAAGTTCATTCAATTGCTGCCTGAGTTGTTCACGATACCACCGCTGGACAAGCGAGGCTTTGTCGTCGTAAGACGCTTCGGCTGCGATATTCAAACACAAGAATGGCTCATTAAGTGAGCAAAAAGGGCGTTTCGAGGTCGGCTTGATCGTTAAGATGCAAGGATGGCCAAAGAGATAATGAATTTCCCCGTCATTGTAGTGTCGCTGGGTGGATGGCATCCGGGATAAAAAGCGTTGACGGCTTTGCTCAATCCAATCCTGTTTAGCGATAATAAATTGTTCAATGGTCTTTTGATTCATGCGCAACGGCGCACTGACCCGAATGCGCCCATCAGGAGGGTAGACACGCAGGTGTAAATTTTTTATGGGTTTGCGGACCAATTCACAACGCAGGCCGCGAATTTCAAAAACGGAATGAACCACTTGCTGAAACAGTCAGGTAAATAAAAAAGTAGATTACCACCAATCCCCAAAAAAAGCCGCTTGATTTTGGTATGTTTCTACGCAAACAGACTTGTATTTTATAAAGTCCGGTTTACCATAGACTATTACATGACTTTATTGTGAGGATCACATGAAGATTGAGTTAAAAGCCAATATCCCCCTTGACGAGCAAATTAAAACTTTTTTTATGAATCCGACTCAAGGGGAAAAGAAAGAAGAGGATGCTCGTGACAAGACACTGGATTTGGCTGGCTCGAAACTTGGAAAAAGGAAAATTTCAGAATTAATTGCCATGGTGGAAGCCATCAAGCAGTACGCGCCTGGCATTGAAACCGTCGATTTATCGCACAATGGCCTGGGTTTTCTGAAGGCGGAGCTGGCCCTGTTGATTGCGGCCTTTAAAGATTCCAGCATTAAAAAATTAATTTTATGCGTTAACAATTTAGGCGCAAACAAGGCCGAGGATTTACTGGTCATCGCCAATTCCTTAGCCAAAAGCGGGCTGTTAATGTTTGATCTTGCCAATAATTCGCTGCAAAAACTGGATTTACATACGCTTGAGCAATTCTTGAAACAACTCAATACGCCCAAGCTTGAAAGCGTGAGATTGGATGATTCGAGCCTGTCTGGGTTAACCGGTGCAGACAAAGTCGCCGAGATTCTTTTTGAAGCGCTGGGTCAGAAAGTGAAATTTGAGGCTGACGAACAAAAAGAATTAAGTTTTATGGGAAGGGTAAAGCAACGCTACGAAGCGCTGGTGAAAGGGGAGTATCCCAATCACAATCCCTATTCCTTTTACCAGAATCAATCAAAAAAGGGTGATAACAGCTCACCTGTCGGCCAAAGTAACCGCTTTGTATAAGCCTGCACCCCGAAAATGGGGTGTTATGGAATGGCGAAAAGAAAGGAGAATCAAGTGGATAAATCAGCCCTCATTATACGCAATGTGTCTGCACTGACGGACTCGGAAGTTGCGTCGATCATTGCCTTATGCCAGTTTAAAAAACCGCTGGTCATTAACGACGCCTCGCCCGCGAAATTGAAAGAATTTCAGACCAAGCTGAATAACAATGAAGCCATTCCTGCCAGTCTGATGCGTGAAACCAGTGTCAGGGATTTTATTTACGCCGCCACCCGGCAAAATACGGGGGATCATTTGATTCTGCATCTGGATCACAACAAGGAGGATGCTGAAGCCTACATTTTAGGTAAACTGGAAGACTATGAGCAAAATCGCCACGTCAGCGTGTTTTATCTGGGCGGCGGTCACGGCGGCGGATTTAATGGCCAGGTGGATGAAGAGACAAGCGGACTTAAGAAAAAAACCGTCCAGGCGATTATTGCCAAACTGGAAGACAAAGGCATGAATACGGGGGCTGCCATTTTTGGTTCCTGTTACAGTGCTGCCTTTACCAATGAGTTTCGGGATTTTTTGTTAGATGACGGCATCATGCTCGCCGATTCCGTGGAGTGCGGCCATAACGGATTTGATAACCTGGTTCGCTGGCGGCAGCATGCGGACAATATTCCGTTTTTCAGCGTCGAAGAAATTCAGGCGTTTAAGGTCAAGCCCAGCGACATGCGCACCAAATTTAACGAGTTGGTGGGCATGCATGACGCACTGGCTAAACAGCACCTGGTGGAAGCCTACGCACACCATTCCCAGCAAAATCCGGCCAACCTGACTTATCAGGGTGTGAAATTAGTCCTGGATCAAAACAGCCAGTTGGCAGATACGGTAAAAAATCTGCGCACCGATCTGCTGGATCAACAGATTCTCGCCTGCAGCACCGAATTGCAGGCGTTGGGGCCTAATCCTGTTCTGGCAGATGTGCAGAATGCGCTTGGTCACTACCCCTGGGTCAACGCCTACGTGCAGCAGGCCACCGAAGCCTGTGCTTATCGTGATAAGACCGATGACTTCGTCGCCGCATTGACAAAAGAAATTAATCTGTATGAGACGCAACATAATCCGGGTGCTGACGATGATATTTCAGGTGCGTTATTGACTCATTTGCAAACCAAATTTCCCAGCGCACCCGCGAAAAATTTTTTTAAAATATTTGATGATTACGCTAAAAACATAGTCTTAAGTGAAAAATTAGGGGAGTTTAAAGAGGCGGCCAATGGTTTTAAAAACTACTTAGACACCCAGTACAACCCAGACTACGGTGCTCATGTTCCGGTCCATGCTTCAGAGGGCGACCTCTACAAACAAGTCGTCGTGTCCATGCAAAAGGAAACCGTGACCAGCAAAGTACTAAGCAGCAATGACGACTCGCAATTGATGGAGCTCGATCCCACGACTGGAAAACCGCTGCACACCTGCGATGATGCCTTCGACCGGGTGAAAAAAGTCATCAATATCATCGGTAAGAATCAAAACATCAACCTGGTGGTTGAGCACTCCGTCGACACCTTTAACCAGTCCAGTGTCATGAGTGAGTTCAATGAAAGTTTTGCTGCCGCCATGCTGGAATCCGCACGTCTACTTAAAGCGGCGCGTGAAGCCCAGGTCATTGTGGTGAAGCCTTTGCCGATAGACAATGGCGCGGTTGACCATTTGCATTCCCTGAAAGATCAGCTGGGAAAAATAAAAGACGATGCCAATGCCGTTGTGGAGCAGCACGGCAACGGTGACGACGAACATCCCAACGTTTAATGCGGATAGAATCCTGATCAGGCAGGGAGTGCCTCTGCCAGGTTCTTCTTAAAAAAATCCAATATGTATAATTGTTGGCTTATATGGTATTATTTGGTCATTTCGGCATTGACCTGTGGTTTAATGCGGTGCAGTGGATTAACCTGAAACGAGCGGATGAATAGATTGTTTTTTAAAAAAACCTTATTAATGATAGGCTTACTGTTGTGTCTGACGACCACAATCACTCAGGCCCAGCGTGCGGTGGCGATTACTATCGATGATCTTCCTTTTGTTGGTGAAAGCAAAAATTTCCACCTCAATAAAATCATTGAAACATTAACGGCGAATGGTGTGCCTGCGACAGGGTTTGTTATTGCCAGTGAAGTCACCGAAGGCAACATGCCCATGCTTAAGAAGTTTCGAGATTCGGGATTTGGCGTCGGTAATCACACGTTGACCCATGCCAATCTCAATCGCATGGACACCCAAGCCTACATCGACGAGATCAAACAGGCCGATAACATTTTAAAGCCGGTGTTAACCCGCCCTAAATATTTCCGCTTTCCTTATCTGGTGGTGGGACAGGGTGAGAAAAAAGAGCGTGTGATGAATTACCTCGCTGAAAAACATTACCATGTGGCCCCAATCACCATCGACAGCCGTGATTTTGTTTTTAACCAATTGCTGATGTCGGTTCCTGAAAAAGAGCGCCGCTTTTTTATGGGCGTGCTCAAACCCTGTTATATCGATTTCATCTGGGAACAGACGCTCAAAGCGGAAGAACACAACCGGGTTATCCATAAACCGGATCAACCCCAGATTTTATTGATCCACGCTAACCTGCTGAATGCATACGCCCTGCCGGATATTATTAACCTTTATCGTCAGAATGGATATCACTTTGTGAGCCTCGATGAAGCGCTTTATCCTGAGTCTGCCGGTAAAACCGGTTCCATTAAACGCCGGCTTAGGCAATTTTACGATACTCAAATAGAAGAATTTATGGCTTGGGATTGATTATCCCCTGATAAGTACGTGTATGCCAGACGATCAAAAAATGTCGACTTATTGGCTGTCCTTTTGTCAATGGCGAGGGCAGGATGCTGCCATGAAAGAACAACACCTGCTGAAATCGGCCCTCTTGCTGATTGATTACCTTAAGGAGAAAGGGGTAGAGCCGTCGATAATTGATGCTCATTTAAACGAAGCACCTTTCGGTTTATTCAAGGCGCTCGATCAATTCAATGGCCGTTCTTTCGGCACCTTGTTATTCGCAAAATTACGTTTAAGCGATTACCTGCAAACACTGAAAGACACCACGAGCGCAGAAAGCCTGTGTCTAAAACCTCTTGAAGCCATTATCACCGGGCTTTATGTCGAGCCGCGAGAGAACCCGAAACAAGGGATTTTCGAGCTGATTGCTCATTTAAACCGATGGTTAACACTGAAGCCTGAATCCTACCAGGACAGGGATGAAGCAAGAAAATTATGCCTGGTCTTTTATCTCTTACTGAAACTGCTAACCGCGACCGTATCCAACCTGAGTGCCCTGAACAGAACACTGGCTTCGCGTTTTATTCCATTACAAAACGTAGCCAATGACGCATTTAAATTATTGAAAGCTGTCAATGAACAATGGCAGCAATTGGCCCCGCAGGGCGATCAGAAATCGCCTGTGCCGGAAGAGGCACTCCTGCAACAGCAATCTTGCTGGCTCGTGGCTTTCCGACAAAGATACCAGTCTATTGCTCATCAAAAGAAGACGCATCAGGGCAAACTGGCTCAATTGCATGGCGTCATTAGCGAGGATTGCACAACCTTGCAGACCCTTGAGCGTCTCCAACTCGAAAAGCAGCGTATGAAAGCGGTGATGGTGCAGTTACACGCTCTGGAATACGCCTTAGCGAATTCAAAATTAACCCTGGCCGCTATTCTTTCCAATTATTCCAGTGCCTTTCAAATGGTGCTGGACCACTCGTCTGTTCAAGTCAAAAAAGAATTGCTGTCGCCCGATGAAGCCAGGCAAAGCCCCAGGCTCTTGATGCCAGGCCTGCTGCTTTCCACTGCCAACTGGTTTTTTAAACCGGTAGCCGATCCTCGAAAGATTAAATTACAACAGGCATTGCCGCTTGTGGCGTTGTCATTCGCTCAAACGATTAAAACGCTGGATGACGCCATCGTCCACCAGATTAGCAAGATTTTTCCTGACAACGTGGGTTATCAAGGCCTGTTACTTCGCCTGGGAACGGACGGACTCACCGAGCTGATTGGCTACAATCAGCAATTACAGGCACTCTGCCTGCTGGCCCAACGTGTCATGCAACTTCATTCATACCTGAATAAACTCCACCTGCCGCCTCAAAGTCAATTATTCATCACTCAGGAAATGCCTGGAAAAGAGAAGCAGGAAGAAGCCGTCATCCAATTGCTGAACTTTTTTACTGAGGGTGCAGACAGAGAAGCCATGGTGCCGCTTAAAAACAACTTAAAGGCTTTGTTCACTCGTCTCGAAATCGGTGTTGAGTTAGTCACCAAAGGCTTCTGCACCATCACGGCGTGCAACGACTCAGGGATGCTGTCGTCTCCTTGAGGCAATAAGCGGACGACTCATTGCCAGGACTATAATTTAAATACAGCCCTTGCAGCTCAGACATGATGGATAAAAAAAGGTATTACAGGGCAGCGATCCGCTGGTTGCCTCAAGGCAGGGAAAATCCGCCTCTGATACAATATTTGCTTCTGGATGCCGATCTTGATTATTTAATTTTTCCAAAACAAATCAAGGTCAGCAATATTCAACCAACCCTTGTGGCTATTCTGGATGAGATGCAGACCCTTGCTTCGGCAAAACACCCTCTGAAAGTGCATTTCAAATCCATTAACGTCCATTATGGCGGCCATCGGCGGGATTCGGCACGGTTCCATTCGCTCATTAGGAGGCTGTTAAAACGTCGAGGTTTACTTACCCCGGATTCACGTATGGCTTATTTACTTAAAAAAGACGAATTGAAGCGATTCAAGCAGGCCCTTTATTGGCTGGATATCGACACAAGGACACGAGGCTGCGCTTTTATTGCCCATTTATGGGCTATTGCTTTGAAAGCCACTCGCTCCCGGGTTGAACTGGCCATTCGACAAATCTGGAAAGCGCGTTATGGAATCCAGCGCATGTCCAAACATGATAAGGAGCGCTTTGCCGAATTTTATGCCCACTTGCGATGACGCCCGTTACTTTGCCTACTATTTGGATAAAAAGCAGCAATAAGTATAAAATACCCGAGTTGTTGTTACTTTTATGTTAAGGATGTTTATGCTTTCCTGGTTAAAACGCGGAAAAGGTGCCAATCCCTCATCAGCTGCCCAGCAGCCTTTTGTGTCTCAAGGCGACATGCTGCACGCCTTGAATAAAGACGACGAGAATGGACTGTGCGGTCCTTTAACGAACATGGTGGCTGAAGAGCATCTTCGTGGGGCAAAAAAAACCACTTTATTTTCACAAAGTAATGAAACGGTTTACTACAAAGCAGTTGAGGTAGAAAGTCATCAGGAGGACATTCGCAAAATCGATCGAAGTAATGGTAAGCATTCGGCCTTTATCGATACTGAAACGCCGTTTCAAGTCGACCAAATTCCGGCGGCCAACCTTAATAGTCTGACGCTTAATGATTTGGGCGAGCATAATCTGATTACCTTTCCCGTTGAAGGCGAAGCGAAAGGGAGCGATCCTTATCATCAAATTTATTTTAAACGCCAACAGAAGGATTGTGTTAAATTTGATGCAGAACAACGGCATGGAGAAAAAAAAGGAAATTGTCAGGAATTGTTTGACGCATTCAAGAAAAGCGTGAGTACTGGGTCTGATCCGTCACGCCCGCCAAAACAGGTCATTGTCGCCCGGAATGTCGGATTTTTCCCGGCAGTGAATGAATCCCTCCTTAAGCCTGTTGAGTCTGTCAAACCTCTTTTACAAGTATAAAAAAAGCGAGGCAGTTCTTTAAGAACTGCCTGCTGTATTATTTATTGATGGAGAATTTAATTTTGAATTCCTCAGAA
Organism: Legionella rubrilucens; assembly: GCF_001468125.1. Taxonomy (GTDB): domain Bacteria; phylum Pseudomonadota; class Gammaproteobacteria; order Legionellales; family Legionellaceae; genus Legionella_C; species Legionella_C rubrilucens. The sequence continues at coordinate 15,615 of NZ_LNYT01000005.1, forward strand.
GGCAGCATTTCCTGGCTGATACCGTCTGATAAGCCCTTACTGAAGTGAATAAAGGCGCCAGCCAGATTTTCGGTCTTGTGCGACGAGTTCTTGCTTCCCAGGAAAAAGGCATACGCATTGTGATTTTCCTGTCGTTGGCTATAGGCATGGGATTGAAAAGGTGATAAGCCTTCTTGGTGGTTTTGTTTTACCTGATCTAATAGGGATTCTTTGGCTAAGGGATACAAAGGCGTTTCAACCATGTCATGACCGTCATTGATGTCGGAGATGGATTGATGATGGTCTGGGCCAAATTGTTTCAATTGGTCATTTAATTCTTTGCGTTGCGGACAATGGTAACCTGGGTAATCGGCTCCGGTTTCATCCTTTATTTTTCTCACTTCCATTGCCTGAGTAAAGTTGCCAAAGATGGCCTTACCAAAGTCTTTAAAGAAGCTTACTTTTTCGCTTTTGCCGTTGTGTTTCATGGTACTACTCTCGTTAAATTAAAAAACAGTAAGTTCATGGTAAGGCTTGCTGTCTTAAGAGAGTCTTAAGTGCAACAGGATTAACACAAAATTTGCATATACTTTGCAAAAAGTTTATTTTTTATTCTTTTTGGAGGGTTTAATTGCTACGGATCTCAGCGTGCTGCAGGCGATTCTGCCTGCAGCCGGAAGGAAAATCAGACGTTGAATTGCAAGTTTACGGACACTTCCTGTTTGCCATCTGAAGGGGGCATTTTTTGTTTCAGAAGGCCCAGTTTTTTTAATTTATAGGTCATTAACTCGCGCTCATGCTTCTCAATGCCCCCATCAATTTGCTCCAATCGCTTTTTATGGCCTTCCATCTGCTCGGCCGAAGGGGGCTGTTCCTCCAACGTGGGGGAAAAGTGCATTCTTGCATCAGGAAATAACAGGGGGAGAGGTACAATCACCAGAGGGCCATGAGGCCTTTCAGAGGTTGCCACAAACTCTCGATGCTCCCTTAGTCGACTCAACGCTTCCTTTTCTTCCTTTATCTTCTGTTTAATATCAAGATAGGCCTTATCGTCTTTCAATTCAGATTTAGCCTGATCCATCTGTCGTTCATGCTGAATGTGTCGAACCTGTTCCTCAGACAACGTTTCCTCCCAGGGTAAGGGCATGGGCTCTGGCTGCCGCTCGTCTGCCTCATCGGATTTAAAGCAATAGGACAGGCCTTGAAACAAGGCGACACCCAGAGCAATGACAGCCAGGGGCAGTACAATCGCCGCGGCAATGGCCGTATAAATCGATGCAAAAAGAAATGGAAAGACCACCAGCGCAACCACGGTGAGTACCAGCCAGGCGCCGAAAGCGGTCATGGCGCGCGGATGGCGGCTGGCAAACGAGGGCAGTTCAATCCGTGCTTCCTGCATGGCTTCGAGTAATTCTTTATCCATGAAGGCTGCGGCGCTGGAATAGGAGGGGCCGCGTTTGACATCGCCCAGGAATTGTCCAAATTGCACTTTGTGATTGGTGCGGTTTGCGCGCCGTATCTCTTTCTTTACCTGCTCCTGCAGGGCGATATTAATGGCGCGGAGGCGTTGTTCCTCATCGGCCTGAGGAGGAACGGCCAGCGATTTTGCTGCGAGGATGGTGCGTTCCACACCGGCATTGAAGGCGCGATTAAACGGCACGCCTGAGCCGGCGTCGCCTAAGAGAATGACACGTTTGTTGCCAGGTAATTGTTTAGCGAAGGTGGCGGTGCAATAGGTCGACAGTTCCACACCGGCAATGGCGTCGCTCTTTTCAATCAGCTGGTCTTTCAGTGCTGCGCGGCGAAGCGCCAACCAGGGGCGGATGCTGTTGGCCAACCGCGCCATGTTGCGGGTTTCGGGTTGAACAAAATCATTAAGTTTTAGTTTCTTTTTGGCATACACTTCCTGATAAGTCTCTTTGTCCACAAAAAAGAAAAGAGAAACAGGGGTTTTACCGTTTTTCTTACGTCCTATCTGTTCGGACACGAAATGTTCAGTCTGGCTTAGCGCCGGAGCATAAGTCGTGAGTGGAATCGGTTTGGTTTTACCGCGAACATGGTACTTCACTTCCACAATGTATTGCAGATTCTTGTCGACTGATTTTTTATCGTCAAAGAATTTTTTTCGGACCGTGCTGTGTGCGCCATCCGCCCCGATCAAGGTGTGGGCAGAGGGGAAACGATCAAGGAGAGCCTGAGGATCATCGATTTTTTCGTATTCAATTTTAATGCCCAGATCATCCGCCAGTTTCTTGAGTTTCGACTCGATAGTGGAGGTGGGAACAGGGCCATGAAAATCCTTTAAAATGGCCTGCAAGCGTTCATCAGGATGAGAGCCCTTAAATGCGTTGGGGTCGACCAGCAGGGTATGATGCCGGGTGTATTCCTTATTGCGTTCAAAAATGACAACCTCTGCCTTAGGATTGTGTAATTTCGCTTCAATGGCGCTTAACAATCCAATAGGTCCGGCACCTATAACAAGAATATCAGGTTTCATGCACTTGCCCTAATTCAGTGAAGACGGCCTAGTATAGTTACCCGGTTGTAGAAAAACAATGCAGTCAGTGGATTATAAACTCGCCATGTCAATCACAAAACGATAGCGTACATTGCTTTGAATCACCCGCTCATAGGCTTCATTCACCTGCTGAATTGAAATTCGCTCAATGTCGCAGACGATATTGTGTTGCCCGCAAAAATCAAGCATTTCCTGCGTTTCCTGAATACCGCCAATAAGGGAGCCCGCAAGGCTTTTTCTGCCGCCGATGAGTGACAGGGCTTTAACCGGGATATCGTGCTCCGGAATCCCCACAATGACCATGGTCCCATCGCGTTTGAGCAGTTTCAGGTAATCATTCCAGTTTATTTTGGCAGAGACCGTATTGATCATCAGGTCAAAGGTACCTGCCAGTTGACTGAATGTTTTGGCATCAGCAGTTGCGTAAAAGGCATCGGCGCCTAAGCGTTTGGCATCGTTTGCCTTACTTAATGAGTGACTGAGTACACTGACCTCAGCACCCAGGGCATGAGCAATCTTAACCCCGACATGACCTAAGCCGCCAAGACCAAGGATAGCCACTTTTTTGCCTGGCCCGGCTTTCCAGTGTTTGAGTGGTGAATACAGGGTAATCCCGGCGCAAAGCAGGGGCGCTGCGGCATCGGGAGGGAGATTGTCCGGTATACGCAGCACATAATGTTCATCCACGACAATGCGTGAAGAATAACCGCCCTGGGTCAGGCGGCTGCCGTCGCGTTCCATGTTGTTGTAAGTGGTGGTCATGCCTTCGCTGCAGAATTGCTCCAGGCCATCCTGGCAGTTGACGCACCGCCGGCAGGAATCGACAAAACAACCCACACCCACTCGATCACCGACTTTGAATCGAGTGACTTTTGCGCCGATTTGACTGACAACCCCGATGATTTCATGGCCAGGCACCATGGGAAAGAGGGCGCCGCCCCATTCTTCGCGGGCCTGGTGGATGTCGGAATGGCAAATACCGCAAAATTGAATATCAATCAGCACATCCTGCTCACCCACATCGCGTCGTTCGAATGCATATGGGGTGAGGGGGGCTTTAGCCGTTTGCGCGGCGTATCCTTTGACCGGAATCATGCTGATCTCCTTCAATGACATGAGCAATAAGAAACAATCAGTCTAGCAAAAATTGATGGGATTGTCGCAGGTATTGGCCGATTTACCAGGGGACACTGCCAAGGATGGCTCAAGCATTTTGCAGGTGAGCAGCAAGGGCAAACTGCTCGCGGCGAGCATGGCTAAGAAAAAACCGGGGTACCCCATGAGATGCTGAATCAAGCCGCTTAGTGCACCAAACACAATGTAACTCAATGCCATAATGGAGGTGCACAGCGTGTACATGGACATGGGATAAGGGCTTTGATTGGCGATGCGAAGGAGGTAAGTCATGTAGGCGCCATTCAGGATCCCGGCGATGAACTGCCCAGGCAGAACGAACACCCAGATCAAGGGATAAGTATGAATCTGGGTCATTAAGAAGAAAAATAAATGACCAGGAACCATGAGAAATGTTAACTTCTTAAGACAGGACGAAGTACCCCATCGGCTTGACAGATACCCTGCAAAAGAGATGCCTGAAATCAGCGCCAGACTGCCAAAAACCCCATAAAGCGCACCAAATTGCGGCAACGACAGGCCGATACCCTGAGGGTCAACGAGATAAAGTGGCAGCATTTTTTGAATCTGGGCATCGGTCAGATTGTAGATAAAAATAAAAAACAGCGGAGTATGCCACTTTTTCTGCAGGAACAATGCCTGAATGCGCAGGTATTTTTCCTCAGGCACAGGGCGGGATTGATGGGTGTTGGGTATAAAAAGGAGATGAAACAGGATGAATACCACAAGAAGCAGGGTGAGCAAACTGAAAAACCACGGCCAGACAGGGTAGGAGGTGCGGGAGGCCAGGACGACAGCCAGCGTCAGTAAGCCGCCTTTCACGGTCAGGCGGCCCAGTTGGTAGAAGCCACTGCGAAGGCCGACATAACGCTTTTGCTCTGTCTCGGATAAATTCGACAGGTAAAGCCCGTCAGACAGAATGTCATTCATGGAGGAGAGCAGGGCAAGAGCCAGGAAGGCAGGAATGGATAGCGGCAGAAAAAAGGACGTGTTGGCTGTCAGGGCAAGCAGAGAAACCACGCACACCAGTCCGCCCTGGATGATGAGCAGGCTGGTTTTTTTATTCGGCTGCTTTTCAAGCATGGGAGCGAATACGGGTTTGATACACCAGGGCAGCATGAACAGGCTGGTTAGCAGGGTCGCAGCGGCGTTCCCGAGGCCATAGTGCTGATAACACAGCGCGGCCATGGTCGCGACCACCATGTAAGGCAGGCTCTGAAAGAAATACAGGCAGGCTATCCAGCCCCAGTGCGTTAAGGATTGACGAGACACAAACGGCCTTGTGTTGACCAGGATGCGGCATATTGTACATTAATTGTTCATTTTGAGGCAATGCCTGTCGATCCTAAAAAAACCAGTCATGAATTGGCAGGTGAGTGCTATACCCGCTACTATTGAAAGAAAAGGATAAAATAAAACATGCCCATGCCAGTCATTAATGAAACATGGTTATGGTGTCTCTTTTTCCTCTTGGTAACGATCGTCCTCAGTATCGATCTGTGGCTTCTCAGAGGGCAGAAAAGTCATCGGGTTTCAACGCGCGAGGCACTGTCATGGACCGCCGTGTGGGTGAGTCTCGCTTTAAGTTTTAATCTCGTGCTTTGGGTTTATCTTTACCACACCTTCGGACCGGCTATTGCCTATGAAAAGTCGCTTGAATTTTTAGTCAGTTACCTGATTGAAAAATCACTGTCTGTGGATAATCTCTTTGTTTTTATTTTGATTTTTCAGTATTTCTCCATTCCTGCCCATCATCAGAGAAGACTCCTGCAGTATGGCGTCATCAGCGCCATTTTCATGCGTTTAATTATTATTTTGTTTGGTATCTGGCTTATCAACCGCTTTGAGTGGATATTTTATGTCTTTGGGGTGTTACTGTTGATTTCAGCGCTTCGTATTCTTTTTTTGGGAAATGAAGAAAAAAGCCTTGAAACCAATCTTTTAATCCGTTTGTTTTCAAAAATTTTTCGCCTGTCTCATGAGAAAATCGATGGCCGATTTTTTATCATGCACAATAAAAAATGGTATGTGACACCCATGTTTATTGCGTTGTTGTTTATCGAATTCAGCGATTTGATTTTTGCTATCGACAGTATCCCTGCGGTTTTTGCGATTACCCGTGATCCATTCATTGTGTTCACGTCCAATGTCTTTGCCATTTTGGGCTTAAGGACCTTGTATTTTCTCATCAGCAACATGAAAGAGCAGTTTGCCTATTTAAGCCATGGGCTGGCCATCATTCTGATTTTTATCGGTATTAAAATGCTTATCCATGATTACATTGAAATTCCCGTGTTGATGACCCTGGGTTTCATCATTCTGGTGCTGGCCGCTGCCATCACCTTAAGCTGGATGTTACGCAAACCCCATTGAATGCGGTGAAAGCCGTTTGAACAGGTAATTAATTAAATTATCAATTTAAAATCATAATCCCTGATATAATTAGGTATACCACGCGATTTATTCTTAAAAAAACCGGGGTCGTTCTGGTAACGAGTTTAAGCTTGGGCGTTTCAGGGCAGGAGAAGAATAAAATGGCTATGAATCGCTACAAAAAATACCGCAAATTTGCAGGGAAAATCGTCATTCTTGGATTTGGCAGTATTGGTCAGGCCATATTTCCGCTTCTTGCCCGACATCTGGTTATTGAGCCTCAACAGGTACGAGTGGTTTCCAAATTAGCAGAGGAAGAAACGATTGCTCAGGAGCTGGGGGTAAACTTCAGATTGCTTGAGGTTACACGCGAGAATTACAAGCCATTTTTTGATGAAGAGCTCTCGGTTGGTGATTTTTTAATCAATCTGTCAACTGGAATTTCCAGCGCTGACTTAATCCGGTTGTGTCAGGTAAAAAAAGTACTCTACCTTGATGCCAGCACTGAACCCTGGGAGGGTTATTATACCGATGAATCCCTGTCCCCTCCCCAACGCACCAATTATGCCTTGCGGGAAGAAATGCTCGCGATGAAAGGAAAAGCGGGGAGTACTGCGGTGATCACCCACGGGGCTAACCCTGGCCTTGTGTCTCATTTTGTTAAACAGGCTTTATGGAACATGGCTCGCGACAATGATTTGCCGATACGCCCTCTTCATACTGCCCAGGATTGGGCTTATCTGGCACACCAATTGACCATTAAAGCCATTCATATCGCTGAGCGGGATACGCAAATCACTTCAACACCTAAAATGCCGGGTGAGTTCGTGAATACCTGGTCAGTGCCTGGTTTTATGGCGGAAGCCCGGCAGCCGGCGGAATTAAGTTGGGGAACGCATGAACGCCATTGGCCAAAAGACGCGCATCACTACGATTTCGGCTCGAATTGCTCCATTTATCTCCACAGGCCAGGGGCCATGACGCAGGTGCGTACCTGGACCCCCGCACTCGGACCGTTTCATGGTTTTTTAATTACCCATGCCGAATCAATTTCCATTGCTGACTATTTAAGCATCCGATGCAATGGCAATGTCATTTATCGTCCCACTGTTCATTATGCCTATTTCCCTTGTCCTGATGCGACCCTGTCATTGCATGAATACAATGGTATGGAGTGGCAGAATGGCATGAATCAGGAGGAGCATAACCGCTTGATTGTTGATGACATCATTGATGGCATGGATGAATTAGGCGTGCTGTTGATGGGAAACAGGAAAGGGGCTTACTGGTTTGGATCACAATTGTCCATTCACGACGCCAGGAAGCAGGTTCCCTATAACAATGCGACCAGTTTGCAGGTGGCCGCCGGGGTACTCGCGGCGGTGCTGTGGGCCATGGAGTACCCGGAATGCGGCATTGTCGAGCCTGAAGATCTTGACTACCAATACATTCTAAAAATCGCTCTGCCTTATCTTGGCAAAGTGTCTGGCTATTACACGCATTGGAATCCGCTGAAAGATCGGCAACAGCTTTACAACGAAAAAATCGATCAAAGCGACCCGTGGCAATTCTTAAATATTCGCGTCATTTAAGTGAATATTCTCAGAAATTTACCAGTAATTTTTTGGGGGAAAACGCTTGAATATATTCCATGTTTTCTCGTGTATTTATCCAGCCATTAATAATAATTTTTCGAATGACTAGGGGCGCTTTACGGCAGTTTTTTAAATGATCATAGGCTGTATGTAGCCGGGCTTCATGATCGGCAATAATTGAAAAAATCATAGGGTCATTAAAAAGCGATGCAAAAATCACTTCGGACTGAATGAATATAAGCGATAATTCCGCCGGCTCCACCCGAGGAAGTTGTCTGGTCTTTAAAAACGCGGCAATTTCATCACGAAAGCCAAGGTGTTTTGCCTTCATCTCCGCTATAAAGGAGCGAATGGTGTCCGATTCAATGTGTCGCAGTGCGATAAACAGGACTTCAATAACCGTAACCTCCAGCGTATATATTTCTGATAATTTAGAAAAATAGTCATCATTTAATGTCATAAAACTCTCCATGTTTTTATTGAATTAATGAAAATTAATTTTGGAGAATTATGATATTTTTTAGTAATAAAAATTTCAATTTATTTTTTAATAAATTATTAAATTATTTAAATATTTTGCAGTGCATTTTACCGTCATTAATTATCCAGGCTCTTTTCATGACTTCAGTATTAAATGACACACTGACCTCACCTTGCGTGTTAACGGCAATCACGCCCATTTCCCTGTGGGATGCCGGGGGACGCTTTTTTATAACCTGGTCACAGGCCTGTTGCAGGGAATACCCCTGAAGTTCGATGAGCATGGCAATCGAATGAGCCACTACGCCGGTAATCAACGCTTCCCCTTCGCCGGTGCCTGAGACGGCGCAATTGCTGTTGTTGGCATAACAACCTGCACCAATTACACAACTGTCGCCAATGCGTCCCGGCAGGCAATGGCTGGTGCCTCCGGTTGATGTGGCGGAAGCCAGATTGCCTTCACTGTCTAAGGCGACAGCACCCACTGTGCCGCTACAGCCTTTTGTAAGGATGTCGTCAAATGTTTCCTTTTGATGCCGGCTTTGATGTTGCTGGTATTGATAATCCGTCATGAAATAAGACTCAGGCAATAAGGGAAGGTTGAAATACTTCGCCACGTCAAGGGCCCCATAGCCGGATAAAAAAACATGATGGGTTTTTTCCATGATTTTTCGCGCAAGGCTGACGGGATTTTTAACTTCACGAATCATGGATACGGCGCCGGCTTTCAAGGTTTTGCCATCCATGATGGACGCATCCATTTCAATTTCTCCATGGCAATTCAGCGCGGATCCCCGTCCCGCATTAAAGTGAGGGTCGTCTTCAAGCACGCAGACAGCGGCCTCTACGGCATCGAGCGCACTGCCGCCGTCTTTAAGAATCCGATGACCGGTGAGCAGCGCATCCTGTAACCCTTTCTCGCATTTTTTTTCATTGGCTATTAAAAAATCCGAGGCTTCTCCCGCACCGCCGTGAACGGCGATAGCGATTTTATTCATGCTGAACTCCTTACGGTTATTCCTTTAACGTTGGATTGTAAAGTTTACGTGTTTTAATGGAAAACCGACAATTTTTAACTAATAAATGCACCTTGAGGTTTTCCACATACACGGCTTCGTCTTCCTTAACGGTGGGGATGTTGGTTTGGCGAATTGATTTGCCGTCAATGATGACAACCATGCCAGAGCCCCGGCATTCGGCCTCCGAACCGTTTTTAATGATAAGCGCCGTGTCCTCACCTAACCCAACACCTAATTGATCCGGATTAATGATGATGGCATGCGCCAGGCGGGCGAAGCGCCCGCGTTTAATAAAATGGGTATCGATGATGCAGTGTTGCAGAAAGCCAAGCCCGGAAGAGGTTTTTAAATCGCGTTCCATCAGCGCTTCTTCCACACCGCCTTCGGTGATCATAATGGATGACATGACCATGGCTCCGGCACTGGTTCCAGCCACGATAAAAGTTTTATCCTCGATATAGCGTTCCCTGATTCGATCAATCAGCGGCGTGCCGCCAAGAATGGTTGCCAGGCGGAATTGATCGCCGCCTGTGAAGAAAATGCCGTCAGCCTGCTCAATGCGATCAAGGTAAATTTTTTCCCTGGCTTCCATTTTGTCTTCAATCTGAATAAAGCCTGAGTTTAAGTAGCCAATGTCGCGAAACGCTCTTTCATAACGCTGCCTGACTTTTTCCTGATACCGTGAACCCGAGGTAATGACTTCAATTTTTTTATTGCGCGACGCGTTGAACAATTCGCGTAAAATCTCATACCGCTGCAATTCGCCCTGATTCTTCTTGCTTGCGGAGGGGATCTGGTCTCCCATGTCTTCCGCGCCGCCAATGATGAGTAATTTTCCTTTGGCATACATAACCGCTCCTTAAGCCGAGGTATAATCTGCATTCCATTCCTTGTGAAGCGTCTTTAAGTGTGCCGTAGCGGCCAGGACATCCTCAGGAAAATACACTATAAACGTCCCGGGTTTGGCCCTTTCCAGGGCATGGCTGAGTGCTTGCTTTTCGTTGGGGATAATCTGGATGTCCTTAACCAGTTTGGAGTCAGCCTCATCAATGCCCTGAACAATCAACCGAGTCAATTCTTCATTGCTTCGACCACGTCCATCGCTGTCGTGGCGAATGATGATCTCATCGTACATTTGAGCTGCAAAAAACCCCACTTTTTTAATGTCGTCAGGACTCCTGTCGCCGGTGGCGGCGATGATGCCGATTTTTTTTGTGCATTTCAGTTGCTTCAAATACTTCTGCAACTCAATAAACGCCGCCTCATTATGGCAATAATCCAGCATGACTTGGAAATGGTTAAAAGAATAGACATTCATACGCCCCGGAATCATCTCGGGGATGGGATAAAAGGTGGTGAGCCAGGCGGCAATGTCCGTTTTATTGAAATTCATGGCCACAGCAGCCAGGGTAGCGGCTAATGCATTTTGTATCATGCAGGACGCTTTGCCGCCGTGGGTTATGGGAATGTTTGCCAGGCTTTGTAGAGGGATGATCTCATCGTGTGCACGGATTATCAGTCGGCCTGAATCAATGTAAGCGGCGAGTCCTCCCGTGTGGCAATGGTCATGGATGCGTTTATTGTCCTTGTGCATACTAAACAGGGCAATCTTGCATGCGAGGGATTTTTTCATTGCGAATACCAAATCATCGTCGGCATTGAGTACCGCATACCCTGTCGGCGCGGTACTGCGGGCAACCACTTCCTTGACGCGGGCCATGTCGCTTAATGTGTGAATGTCATTCTGTCCCAGATGATCAGATGATACATTGGTGATGATACTGACCTGGCATTGGTCAAATCCTAAACCAGCCCGTAAAATACCTCCTCGCGCGCATTCCAGTACAGCAAAATCAACCAAGGGATCACGTAACACCAGATTGGCGCAAAAAGGGCCGCTGCAGTCACCAAGGTAAAGGGTATTCTGATTAATGTAAACGGCGTCTGTGGTAGTAAAACCGACCTGATGCCCCGCTTCGCGGGCAAAATGAGCCATCAACCTGACGGTGGTGGTTTTTCCATTGGTTCCGGTCACGGCAACAAGGGGGATTCGCCCGGATTGATTATTGGGAAAAAGCATGTCCAGGATGGGTTTGGCCACGTTAATCGCTCGACCGTGGGTTGGGCGCAGGTGCATTCGTAACCCCGGACTGGCATTAACCTCCAGTATTGCGCCATGACCTTCTGTAATGGGTAAACGGATGTTCTGTGCCATGATGTCGATACCGCAGAGATCGAGGTTCATCAACCGCGCAATGCGTTCAGCCATAAAGACATTATCCGGGTGAACGTCGGCTGTGACGTCGGCTGAGGTACCTCCGGAACTGATGTTGGCGGCATGTTTTAAACGTAAAACCGTACCCATGGATAAGACACTGTCTAAATTCAGGTTCTCTTCTTTAAGAATGTCCAGAGTCACGTCATCAATGGTAATGGCGGTTAAGTAATTCTCATGGGATCGTCCCCGCTCCGGCTGTTGATTGATGGCATCAATCAGTTGCTGAATAGTCGATGTGCCGTCGCCGACAATGGCGGCCGGCGAGCGTTGGGCCACGGCGACCAATTGATAATTGATCACCAGAAAGCGATAATCATGGCCTTCAATTAATTGTTCAACAATGACTTCGGAAGAAACCTGCTGTGCCAGACTAAACGCCGAGCGTGCTTTTTCCTTATTCATGATGTGCGTGGTGGCGCCGCGGCCATGATTGCCGCTGAGCGGCTTAATGACACAGGGAAAACCTATCTCCTCAAGCGCTGCATCAAGTTCAGACAAGCGGGTAATGACCACGCCCCGCGGAACAGGAATGAGTTCGGCGGCCAGCATGTTTTTAGTGAGTTCCTTATCGCTTGCGTTATCGACGCCGAGGGTGCTGGTATCGGACGTGATTGCAGCGCGGATCTGTTTTTGCTGCCTGCCATGACCTAACTGGATCAGTGATGCCGAGTCAAGGCGGCGAAAAGGAATGTTACGCCTTGCGGCTTCAGTGAGAATAGCCTGGGTGCTGGGACCGAGGCTTTCCTGGTCCCTGATTGCTCGTAGACGGCGGATGTCGTCAGCCAGGCGCGTGTATTTTTTTTGGCAGGCAAGGGTTCTGACCAGTTCAACGGCACGATACGCCGCGTATACTCCGGCTTTTTCAAACTCATAGGAGAACACCACATGATAAACACCAGGCTCGGCTGCCGAACGAGTACGGCCAAAACCGCATTCCATACCCGCTAACCATTGCAACTCAAGGGCTACATGCTCAATAACATGCCCGAGCCAGGTGCCTTCATTAACGCGCTTTAAGAATCCGCCTTTATGATTCTCTGAACAATAGTGTTCATGCAAGGACGGCAGCAATTTGCTTAAATCAGCATAAAAACCGGGAAGGCAGTGTGTAGGTAATCGCTCGAATTCATGGAGATCGAGTTTGATAACAATGAGTCTGCAACGGGTATTCGACCAGTAATTAGGGCCACGCAAGATGTTGATTTTTAAAATTTCCATGTCAAAATCTCCAAAAAATACACTGTTTTACTTTCAGAAATATATTTTTTTAAGGCATCATGTTTCCAGGAAAAGTTGTCGGAAATGCGTCGACCGTAACAGGATTTGATTTAAAGAATATACCAGCGATTGAGGTGTGCCGAAGTCAAGGACTTTTTTTACCCATAACGGAATAATGTAATGTTCATCTTCAATCATCCGTTGATACACATCAAACAAAGGATTTCTGCTGATGTTTGCACTCGGTTTTATTTCGATGAGGAAGTTGAGTAATTGACGGGTATTTTTAATAAAAAAAGTATCGATAAGTGCGTTGTTTGGAATAATTCGTTGTTGCAGTGATTTCACTCTGAAATCCTGATCATCCACTTCGGCAAACATCAATGAGGGATTGTGTGAATGATAAAGCAACAGGGCGCCGTCAATTTGCCATTCAAGTAGGATTTGCCAATTAAAATCAACCTGAATATAGGTGTCGCAGTTGTGGATGAGGGAAGGTAATTTAAGGTCGAGATAGGGCGCTGCTGTTAAAAGCGTTTCGGCCAGTGTCCGGGGCTCTTCTTTTAGATTAACAATGGTACAGGGGTAAAATGCACTGTAATGAGCGCGTATATCTTCGACTAAAAGGGTAGAAAACTCATCTTCCTGTACGATGAAAATCAATTGATTGGCCAAATGCAGGGGCAGTGAATCCACCGCCTGCCTGTACATGGGTTTATCGGCTACTATGATGAGGGGTTTTGGTCGCGTAAATCCTGAGTTTTTGAAACGTAATCCTGATCCAGCCATAGGGATAACGATATTCATTATTCATTCCTTTATTTTGGTCATACGTCTCGAAATACAGTGCCTGGCGTGCTTTAATTATTAAATATAGGAGTATTTGTGAATTAATAAATAGCAGTTTTAATGAAGTAAATTAGGGTTTTCCATGGTTTAAATTCGGTTGATATACAATGAAAAAAGTTATAAAAGAGGTAAATGAATTGTAAAAGATGTTCCCTTGTTTTCACCCCCACTGCGAGCGTTAATCGAGCCGCCATGAAGTTTAATTAAATTATTGGCCAGGGCCAGTCCGAGACCAAACCCTTCTTTTTGCTTTATAAATCCCTGGTTGAAAAGCATAAAAATGCTGGATAAAAATTCGGCTTTTATGCCTTTGCCATTGTCAGAAACAACAATTTCAGCGAAGCGCTGACGGGGTTGGACGTGCGATTGCGATTGAATTGTTATTTCTCCCCCTTCAGGCGTAAATTTAATCGCATTGGCAAGCAGGTTTGAAAAAACCTGCTTTATCCGGGTCGGATCACAGGAGACAATCAGGGGTTTTGAACATGACAGGCGGAGAGACACTGATTTTTTTTCCGCGGATGCCCTCATGGAGTCAACGGAAATATGAATGAGCTGATTCAGATCGGCCGGTTGCATGTCCAGGGAAATCTTACCGAGAATAGTTCCTGAAATGTCCATTAAATCATTAATAATGGTGTTTTGTGTCATCGCGCTGTCTTCAATGGCATTCAAGCCAATAGCCAATTTTTCTTTAGAGATGTGCTTGCTTTTTAATAACTGAGCCCAGGTCAAAATCGCCGTCAGCGGTGAACGGAGTTCATGGGAGAGTGTGGCTAAAAATAAATCCTTGGCATGGCGGCTCTCTTCTGCCTTGATTTTTTGCGCCTGGAGTGTTTCTTCATGTTGCCGATGCTGAATCAGATTAGCGGTTTCATGGGCCAGCAAATCCAAAATTTTAAGCACCTCACGATCGGGGTAATAGCTGCGTTTCCAATAGAGGGCAATAACTCCCAGCAGGCGGCCATAGGCGATAACCGGCATCGCCATCATACTGCAAATTCCGCTTCTCTGCAGCAAGGCCATTGCGGGATCATTTTGATTCAATGCAGGATTGTTTATCGTATCAATATGAATGGTTTTAGCTTCCATGGCGGCCCTCCTGCAAGGGCTTTGTCCCTCATTGAGAAGCGGCAGTGATTGCCGCATTTCTTTATCAAAGCCATGGCTTGAAACGGTATGGAGCGTATGTGAGATCGGATCATAAAGCTGTAGATTGCCCTTATCCGCCTGGGCAAATTTCACGAAGGCCCTGACTAACGTTTGTAGCAGGGAGGAAAGCGCATGGCGGTCACGCAGACGCAGGCTTATTTTGTGAAGATAAGTGAGGTAATCCTTGTCAGATGATGGCCTTGAAAGGTGTTCGTCGACAGCGAACTGACCTGGGGTTTGAGTTATTTTTTTTACCACATAGTCATCCATTCAATGTCCGGAAAAATTAGATAAAAATAGCTTTTTTTGCTTTTTTTAAATTTATATTTTTAAGCACGGAATTTTATATTGTAATTTAGTGTCAAGCAAATATATTATTGATAATTATTTGAATTAATGATTCGTAATAAATAATAATTGGATAATTTGCCCGCCATTGGTATTAGGATGATGAAATGATGAATAGAAATGTTCTCCGTGTGTATTTGGTTGAAGATGATGCGTCAATCAGCCGAGCCCTGGTTGCCTTGTTTGAGTCAGTTAAAATTGAAGTGTGCAGTTTTTCTGATCCTGCGGCCTTTCTTGAGGAATTTGAAAAAGGGAGTATTCAAAATGGCTGCATCCTTTTAGACATTCGTCTTCCCAACATGGGCGGTTTGGAGCTGTATCAAAAAATGAAAAAACACACCACGCTGCCTGTCATTTTTATCACGGCTCATGGCGATATTGAAATGGCAGTTAAAGCCATGAAACTAGGGGCATTCGATTTTATTTCCAAACCGTTTAATAACCAAATTCTACTCCAGGCTGTGCAGCGATCATTTTCCTTAATCCCTTTGGCCAATATTATCAGTCAATTTAAAACCAATTTATTGACATTAACACCAAGAGAAAAAGAGGTGCTCGAATACATTATTAAAGGTAAAATGAATAAAGAAATCAGTTATATGCTCGACATCGCCCTGTCAACCGTTGAAATTCACCGTTCCAACCTGATGAAAAAATTGAAAATAAAAAATCTCTCGGAATTAATTCATTATTATTTAATGGCCAAGGAAGCGGCAGCCAATGAGGCGTTGCTTGAAAAAAAACCGGAGACGTATTAGTTGCTGGCTTTTCACCTGGCCGAAGCTAAAATTGATTTAAACCATCGATTCTTCACAGGGGATAGGGGGTTATGAACCGGATCAGGGATGTCTTGGCCTATCTTAAAGAGCATAAGCTGGTTTTAACCACAGCCGAATCCTGTACGGCCGGAAGAATCATTCATCTGCTGTCCAAAATCTCAGGCAGCGGTACCTGCCTGGATGTGGGCTATGTGGTTTATTCCGAGGCCGCCAAGAAGCGGTTATTGGGCGTAAAACAAAAAACCATTGCTTACTGTGGATTAACCAGCGAGGAAGTGGCACGCGAGATGGTTTGGGGTGCACTCAGGCAAAGCGCGGCAAACGTCGTTGTCGCCACCACGGGGGTGGCCGGACCTGGAGCCATGGATGGCATCCCTCAAGGTACCATTTGTTTTGCCTGGGGATTTAGGATGGATAAAACACCGGTTATCTATTCACAAACCCGGCATTTTCCTGGAAATCGCAGCGGAGTACAAACCCGAGGGGCGGAATATGCCCTGGTGCATATTCCGCCTTTTCATCAGCGCTGCCTTCATGAACGCTCCGCCTGATGACCCTCACGATGGTGAAACAGTTTAAGCATGGCCTCGTTAAACTGCGGAATATCATCCGGCTTCCTGCTGGTCAATATCTGGTCATCACAAACCACGGCTTTATTGACCCAGTGAGCACCGGCATTGATTAAATCGGTTTTAATGGATGGCCAGGACGTCACCTGATGGCCTTTGACCACATCCGCATTAATGAGTAGCCAGGGGCCATGGCAAATGGCGGCGATGGGTTTATGCTGCCTGTGCATGTCACTGACAAAGGACACGGCCTCTGGAAAGAGGCGCAGCCTGTCCGGATTGGCCACGCCGCCAGGCAGCAATAAGGCATCGAATTCGTCTGCCCTGGCTTCGTTTAAGGGGATATCGACGTTAAATGTATCGCCTTTTTCCAGATGATGAAATCCTTGCAGGGTGTCCTTTTCAGGAGAGACCAGAAACGTTTCTGCACCGGCTTCTTTAAGGGCCTGCTGTGGTTTAACCAGTTCGACCTGTTCAAAACCATTGGCTACCAGAATAGCCACTTTAAGACCATTGAGGTTTTCCATGTTTTTCTCCGTTTATCTCGGTGATCTAATTATAGACAATGAGTAAAATGCATTATTAATTAATGGGTTGTGATGGCGATGTGGCTTGCTCGAACTGGCAGCATCCAGGCATGCGATGATTGATTAATACCGGCTTTAGACGTTTAATAGTGCCACTCAGGCGAAAGGGGGCGTGTGATGGCAAAATTGTATTTTTATTATTCGGCAATGAATGCCGGCAAGAGCACGGTGCTCCTCCAGTCAAGCCATAACTATCAGGAGAAAGGTATGCAGACCCTCCTGCTGATGCCGGCTCTTGATAATCGTTACCAATACGGGACAATCACCTCACGCATCGGCCTGTCCGAACCAGCCTATGCCTTTCATCCGGAAGACAACCTGTATGCGCATGTTCTGAAAAGCCGGATGGAAAAGCAGTATGCCTGTGTGTTGATTGACGAAGCGCAGTTTTTAACGCGGGAACAGGTTTATCAACTGACAGAGATTACCGATCAACTGTCTATTCCTGTACTGACCTACGGTTTACGGACTGATTTTCGGGGGGAACTGTTCACGGGCAGTCAATACCTGCTGGCCTGGGCTGATGAATTGGTAGAAATTAAAACCATCTGTCATTGCGGTCGTAAAGCGACGATGAACCGACGAATCAATGCGGCCGGTGAAGTCGTTGCTGAAGGTGAGCAATTGTTTATCGGCGGCAACGAAAGCTATGTTTCCACCTGTCGACGCCACTTTAAAAGCCGTCAAACGGTTTCTGAAACTGAACCTGTGCCATAAAATTGTTCAATAACGATACCTTTTCGCATTATTTTTTGATACAATAGCGCGCAACTTTGGCGCGCCGTATTAAGGAGTAACATTGTCTGATTCAGCGACGGTGAATTCGAGGGTCGTTTTGCCTCGTGGTGGCCTGATGGCTTGGCTTGTGTGTCTGTCAGCCGGTTTGTTCTTCTTTTATGAGTTTTTCCAGCTCAATATTTTTGATGTCATCAATCAGCCCCTGCGTGACGATTTTCATCTGGATGCGACGCAGCTTAGCTGGATGTCAAGTTCCTACCTCTGGGCCGATATTCTTTTTCTGTTGCCTGCCGGAATCATTCTTGATCGTTATTCCATACGCCGGGTTATCCTTTCCGCCATGTTCATCTGTGTGATTGGTACGGTCGGTTTTGCAATGACCGATTCCTTTTTATTGGCTTCGTTTTTTCATTTTTTATCCGGCATCGGTAATGCGTTTTGTTTTCTGTCCTGTGTCGTTTTAGTCTCCCACTGGTTTCCGCCGCGTCGTCAGGCGCTGGTTATCGGCAGTCTGGTAACCATGGCTTTTATTGGCGGCATGATGGCTCATACGCCCTTCGCCCACCTGAATGAAACCTACGGCTGGCGCAATTCATTGCTTATCGACGGCGCGGCCGGTGCCTTGTTGCTGGTGTGGATTTACATCATTGTCAAAGACAGCCCCAATGCAACGCGGCTTGAGCGTAAAATCCAGACCCAGGCCGTGCTGCCCGGTTTTGTTAAGGCCCTGCGCAATCGCCAGAATTGGCTTTCCGGGCTATACACGTCCCTGCTCAATCTTCCCATCATGGTTCTCTGTGCTTTATGGGGCGCAAGCTACCTGCAGGTTGTTCATCGCCTGCCGGAAATGGCCGCCAGTAACGTGGTCAGTCTGATTTTTATCGGCAGCATTATCGGCTGCCCATTGGTGGGCTGGTTGTCTGACACCCAGGGGCGCCGTAAGCCCTTGATGATACTGGGTGCCTTGGCGACGTTAATCACGGTCGTTCCCCTGTTCCTTGATGTGGCTCTTTCACAAACCCAGTTGGGCCTTCTCTTTTTTGCCCTGGGCTTGTTTACCAGCACCCAGGTCATTAGCTATCCCCTGATTGCGGAAAGTAATGATCCGGACAATACCGGCTCGGCAACGGGTGTGGCGTCTACTCTGATTATGGGTGGGGGCGGCGTCGGCCAGGTGTTATTCGGCTGGCTGATGCAGCATCATGCCGGCACGTCGGCACAACAGTATACCGTCGCTGATTTTCAATTCGCGATGTGGATGTTCCCCTTGACGGTGATCGCTGCGCTGATAGCGGTATTGTTAATTCGTGAAACTTACTGCAAACGTTAGGACAGAGGAGTTTTTTATGCAGATGGTCGGTGAGTATAGGGAAGAAACCAAAGCGTCACCTCGTATTTTACCCTGGGTGGTTTGTTTTAGCGCATCGCTTTTTTTCTTTTATGAGTTTATTCAAGGCAATATGTTTGCATCCATTGCCGACAACATCATGCACGACTTTCAGATTCAGGCGGATAAAATGGCATACCTGTCCAGTATCTATTATCTGTCCAATGTTCTGTTCCTTTTTGTCGCCGGTATGGTGCTTGATAAATACTCCAATAAAAAAACCATTTTGTTTGCCATGTTCCTCTGTGTGGTCAGCACGTTTATTCTGGCCCACGCCCAATCTTTTTATCTAGCCCTGCTGTGCCGGTTCATCACCGGCATTGGCAGTGCTTTCTGTTTTCTTGGGCCTATCCGGATTGCCTCGCGCTGGTTTCCCCCGCGCCGTATGGCGATGATTACCGGAGCGGTAGTGACCATGGCCATGACCGGCGGCATGCTGTCGCAATACCCGCTCACCAAACTGGTCGCACAGGTCGGCTGGCGTGACGCCTTAATTCAGGTCGGTTGGCTCGGCACGGCCATGCTGATTTTCATGTGTTTCGGCATTGTCGATAAAAAACAGACGGTCACTGGCGATTCTAAAAAAATTGACATCAAAACCATCATTCGCAAAGCCTATCTGAATTCCCAGAATCTCCGTGCCGCGCTGTATACCAGCCTCATGAACATGGCGATTGCTGTTTTTGGCGCCATGATGGGATCCTTGTATCTGATGCAGCGGCTGGATATCAGTAAAGAAGATGCCTCGCTGGTCAACACCATGCTGTTCCTTGGCGCCATTTTCGGCGGCCCTGTGATTGGCTGGATGTCTGACAAACTGGCGCTGCGTATCATGCCAATGAAAATGGGGGTTCTCGCATCACTGGCCACAGTACTGGTTATTTTATTCGTTCCCGTGTCGCTGCCTGTAATGAAAGTATTGTTTTTCCTGCTCGGCTTTTTTACGGCGGCGCAAGTGATCAGTTATGCCCTGGTGGCAGAAAGCAGTTCGCCGCTGATGACGGCGACGGCCGTGAGTGTCATTTCCATCCTGACCCAGGGCGGTTACATTGTTTACCAAAATGTTTTCAGTCAACTGCTGATGCACCATGGCGAGATGCAGATGGTGCAGGGCGTGCCCGTTTATTCGCTGGGCGATTATCAATACGCGGCCCTGATGTTGCCAGTCGGTTTAATTATTGCTTTACTGGCATTAACAGGTTTGCGTGAAACACATGGTCGTCACATTGAGGGGTAAGCCGGATGCCGGGACGTGTATGTATACTTTTATTGGATTCCCTGGGGATTGGGGCAAGTCTGGATGCCCATCGCTACGGCGATGAGGGCGCCAATACCTTTGCTCACATCCACGAAGCCTGTGCAGAGGGCCAGGCTGACAGGCCCGGTCTGCGTCAGGGACCGCTGACGCTTCCTAACCTGACCGCCGCAGGGCTATACCATGCAGCCATGGCCAGTTCGGCCGCCACCAGTTTTTCGCTGGAAGGCCTTGCCGATCCCATTGGCTATTACGGCTATGCTGTGGAGCAAAGCCTCGGTAAAGACACGCCCAGCGGGCATTGGGAATTGGCGGGTGTGCCGGTGACCTTCGAATGGGGGTATTTTCCGGATACGGTTCCCTGTTTTCCTGAAAAGCTGATTGCTGAATTGATTCGTGATGCGAATCTGCCGGGCGTGTTAGGGCAGAAGCATGCCTCCGGGACGGTCATCATTGACGAACTGGGGGAAGAACACATTAAAACAGGCAAGCCCATTGTCTACACGTCGGCAGACAGTGTCTTTCAGATTGCTGCGCATGAAGTGCATTTTGGTCTTGATCGCTTGTATGAACTCTGTGAAATTGCCCGCCGCCTGGTCGATGAGTATCAAATCGGACGGGTGATTGCCCGTCCCTTTACAGGACATCCAGGGCATTTTTCTCGCACTGGCAATCGCCGTGATTATGCCACTTTACCGCCTGCGCCCACGTTGCTTGATGAGTTGAAAAAAAGAGGCCGGGAAGTCATTGCCATTGGCAAAACCGCCGATATCTTTGCCCATCAGGGCATCACCCGTACCATCAAGGCCGATGGGAATATGGCGCTGTTTGATGCCACGCTGGACGCGATGAAATCCGCACCGGCAGGCAGTCTGGTGTTTACCAATTTTGTTGATTTCGATTCGTCCTATGGTCACCGCCGCGACACCGCCGGTTATGCGCATGCGCTGGAGCAATTTGATGCCAGGCTCCCCCAACTGCAGGCTTTACTGAATGACGACGATGTGATTGTCATTGCCGCTGATCATGGTTGCGACCCGACTTTCCCGGGTTCGGACCATACCCGCGAGCATATCCCCGTTCTCCTGTTTGGGCCTAAAACACCCAGCTGTTTTATCGGGCGACGCGACAGTTTTGCGGACGTGGGCCAGAGTCTTGCCCGCTACCTGGACATCGAGCCCTTGCTTCATGGGGTTTCTTTTCTCTGATGGGCTATCCGGTTGCTTTCCTCGATTTTTGCGCTACGGTAGAACACAAGCCGACGTCGCTGCGCAAAAATGTGCTTTATATTTTATGGCGCAGCAGCAAGCCGCTTAAGGCTTACGATATCGTCGAACAATTGCTGCAGTTTAACGCCAATGCCAGGCCGCCTGCTGTTTACAGGGTGCTGGATTATTTTGTCGCCTTGGGTTTAGTCCACAAGATCGAATCCATTCAATCCTACTCGCTATGTCAGGAGCATGAAAAAAAATACCATTGTGAATTATTAATGGTATGTAATCACTGCCATACGGTCGCGGAAGTGTATGATGCGGATTTGCATGCCCTGATAAAACAGTTAGGTCTCAAACAGCAATTTGCCCTGCAGGAAGACAGTATTGAAATCAAGGGATTGTGTGAACCCTGTCAGCAGCTACAGCGGACCCCCCGTTTAAAAAAGGCATAAAAAAGTCATTAATGGCTATTGAATTTCTAACGTCATGCCCCCACATAAGCTCTTTCAGTATGTATGAGGAATTATCTTGGAACAATACCGTGGAACAACCATCCTGTCAGTGAGGCGGGGAAACCGGGTCGTGATCGGCGGAGACGGGCAGGTCACTATGGGCAACACCGTGATGAAAGGCAATGCCAAGAAGGTTCGACGCCTCTATAAAGACAAAGTCATTGCCGGTTTTGCCGGCGGTACCGCGGATGCGTTTACCCTGTTTGAACGGTTTGAACGCAAACTGGAAATGCACCAGGGGCATCTGGTACGTGCGGCCGTGGAGTTGGCCAAAGATTGGCGTACCGATAAAATTCTGCGTCGTCTCGAAGCCCTGCTGGCGGTGGCTGACAACAAGGCTTCTTTAGTCATTACCGGTAACGGCGATGTCATTGAACCCGAAGGCGGCCTGATTGCCATTGGTTCCGGCGGTCCATTTGCCCAGTCAGCAGCCCGCGCTCTTTTGGAAAATACCGAATTGCCGGCGGTGGATATCGTTCGCAAAGCCCTGGCAATTGCCGGCGATATTTGTATCTACACCAACCATAATTTAACCATCGAAGAATTGGATAGCGACAGTGAATAATGCAATGATGACTCCTCGGGAGATTGTGCAAGAGTTGGATAAGCACATTATTGGGCAGGATCAGGCGAAACGGGCAGTTGCCATTGCGCTGCGTAATCGTTGGCGGCGTATGCAGATTGCAGACTTAGCCTTACGCAGTGAGATCATGCCAAAAAACATTTTAATGATTGGACCGACCGGTGTGGGTAAAACTGAAATTGCCCGTCGCTTGGCCAAATTGGCGCAAGCCCCCTTTATCAAGGTTGAAGCCACCAAATTTACTGAAGTGGGTTATGTTGGCCGCGATGTCGATTCCATCATCCGGGATCTGGCGGACATTGCCATCAAGCAGGAACGTGAACTGGCCATGAAAAAGGTTGAAAACTTAGCCGAAGAAGCCGCCGAAGACCGCGTTCTTGATGCCTTGCTGCCACCAGCGCGTGGCAGTCTGGTTCCCAGCGAAAAAGAAAGCTCGACCCGCCAGATCTTTCGCAAGCAACTGCGCGAAGGGACGTTGAACGACAATGAAATTGAAATTGAAATCGCGGCCTCACCCGTCGGCGTGGAAATCATGGCCCCGCCTGGCATGGAAGAAATGACCAGTCAATTGCAGGCCATGTTCCAGCAGGTCGGCAGCGGCCGCACCAAAACGCGTAAAATGACCATTGCCAAAGCGATGAAAATTATTCGTGAAGAAGAGGCCTCAAAACTCATTAACGAGGAAGACATCAAAACGCGGGCCATTGAAAAAGTGGAACAGCACGGGATTGTATTCATCGATGAGCTTGATAAAGTGGCCCGGCGGGCAGAGCACGGCGGTGGTGGGGATGTGTCTCGGGAAGGGGTGCAACGGGATTTGTTGCCCCTGGTGGAAGGCACGACGGTTTCGACCAAATACGGCATGATCAAGTCTGATCATATCCTGTTCATTGCCTCCGGTGCTTTCCATGTTGCCAAGCCGTCTGATTTAATTGCTGAATTGCAGGGTCGTTTACCCATTCGTGTGGAATTGGCTGCACTCAGTGTGGAGGATTTTGTCCGCATTCTGACAGAACCCAGTTGCTCATTAACGCAGCAATACACATCCCTGATGGAAACGGAAGGATTGACATTGACCTTTGATGCCTCGGGCATCAAGCGCATTGCCGAAGTGGCCTGGCAAGTTAACGAGCGCACCGAAAACATTGGGGCCCGTCGCCTCTACACCGTCATGGAGCGTTTGCTGGAAGTGGTCTCTTTCGAAGCCACCGACAAAGCAGGCGAATCAGTGCACGTGAATTTGGCCTATGTCAATGAGCACCTCGGCAAGTTGGTTGCTGATGACGATTTGGCGCGTTACATTTTATAAAAAAGCTTCCGCGTGCAGCGGAAGCGTTTCAATTATAACGTGCAGGTCGACGAAGGATCGCCTGAGTCGGCCATGTAATTCACGGCAATGGCTGCTGCTGTCAGCACTCCAGCACCAAAGAATAAAAACGAACACTGCCTGTTTCGTTTCTGACGCTCCAGCTGCTGTTTCCGTTCATTCTCCTCTCTGACCTCTTCCTGGCTCTTGTATTTTGTTATTTCCGTTTTGATTGTATTGACCAGGCTGGGGACATCATCCACATCGAGCATGGGTTGATTAGCCAGCTTCTCCATGGCTGCGAAAACCTCGCCGGCCTGCGCTTTAGTTTCGTCAATGAGGTCTTGGGAGGCGCCGGTGTCATTGGCAGAAAAATGCTCAATACAGGTTTGCAGTGGCAGGGTTATCTCCAGAGGAGAGTAGGACGGATTGATGATCTGTTGATAGACAAGAGAAAAGCCCAATCGACAAAAGAGCGCGGCTTCGGAAGGGGCATTTCGTAACTGATAGTCAAAATTGACCAGCAGTTGCAAAATCTGCTCGATCACAGGGTAGGGGTCATCCATGTCAGCATATTCAATGTGGAAATGGGGGTACTCATTATGCGCATTGATATTGTGATAAAAATTGGGATCATGCGCATGGATAGTATCTTCGCCAAACAGTGAAACATGGCCATCGAGCACCTTCGCGGGAGGCAACTTGTGAGCAAAGGAAAATTGGGGGCACTCACTGCCATCCACGTGGCCGCTGCATTTCAGCAACAGACTAATAAGCCCCTCCATAAAATAGCTGTTGATCGTCTGTTGTTTCTCCGTTTCACCGCGTTGATGAAAAAGTGTAAACGTCAGTGTGCGATCATCGTAGACAAACTCCACTTTCCTTAAAAAGGCGCTTTCGCTGAAGTCAATGATGGCACGTGTGCCTGTGTGTTTATGGTAAATCGTGGATAATTTCATGAAGACCTCCGAAAGTCATTAAATCAGTGCCTTGTGTAACGTAAGTTTACATTTGTGTTAAGAAAGAACATAATGGGGCAATTTATAGCGACTATGGTGCATTATGATTGCCATCATTGAATCTTTCAATGCCGGATTGTTAAATAAGAAACATTGGTTGTCCAATGTTATCGCAGGAATAATTGTCGGTGTGGTCGCCCTGCCTTTGTCCATGGCCTTTGCCATTGCTTCCGGCACGAAGCCTGAGCAGGGTATTTACACGGCCATTGTTGCGGGTTTAATTGTTTCCCTTTTCGGCGGCAGTCGCGTGCAAATTGCCGGTCCCACCGGAGCGTTCATTGCCATTTTAGTAGGCATTACTGCCAAATACGGCATTGATGGCCTGCAAATTGCGACCATGATGGCCGGTTGTATGTTGTTACTCATGGGACTTGGCCGCTTGGGTACGGTCATTAAATTCATTCCCGATCCGGTGATCGTCGGTTTTACCTCAGGGATTGCCGTGGTGATCTGGGTGGGACAATGGAAAGATTTCTTTGGCTTACCGACGGTGAATGGCGCTCATTTCCACGAAAAACTGTGGCATTTGCTGCAAGTCTTGCCGCAAATGCACTGGGCTACCACGGGCCTTGCTGTTTTTGCCCTCGTACTGGTGATGTTCTCCTATCAATTGCCGGGTTTAAAGCGGGTTCCAGGGCCGCTGGTCGCGTTGCTGGCGATTACCCTGCTGCAGGCGATTTTTCATTTTAAAGGGGTGGCGACCATCGGCTCGCAATTTGGCGGCATCCCACGAGGCTTGCCCGCTTTTCACTGGCCTGAAATCAGCCTGGATCGGGTATTGGAATTGATAGGTCCAGCCTTTGCCATTGCCATGCTCGGAGCCATCGAATCCCTGCTCTCCGCGGTGGTGGCCGATGGCATGGCTGGAACACGTCATGACTCCAATCAGGAATTGGTTGGTCAGGGGTTGGCCAATATTGCAGCGCCCCTGTTCGGCGGATTTGCAGCAACTGGCGCAATTGCCCGCACAGCCACCAATATACGTAACGGCGCCAACAGCCCTTTAGCCGGTATTATTCATGTCATTACCCTGGTGTTGGTCCTTATTTTCTTAGCACCGCTGGCTGTTCATATTCCCTTGGCGGTATTAGCGGCTATTTTATTCATGGTGGCCTGGAATATGAGCGAGGCCAGGCATTTTATAACCATTCTTCGTAAAGCGCCGCGTGCGGATGTGGTTATTCTGCTGGTTACTTTTTCTCTGACGGTATTTGTCGATCTGGTTGTAGCGGTCAATATTGGTGTTATTCTGGCGGTCCTGCATTTTTTAAGGCGCATGGCGGCGAGCGTCGAAGTGGAGCAAATCCCTCATGAGCAACTGCGGAATGACTGCGAGGAGAACGGCCTGGCTCATTTGCCTGATGACGTGCTGGTGTATGCGGTGGAAGGACCATTCTTTTTTGCAGCTGTAGAAAATTTTCAATTGGCTCTGGCCAATACCCACACGGATCCCCGCGTCTTGATTATTCGATTGGGCTGGGTTCCTTTTGTTGACATCACGGCGCTCAGGACGTTGGAGGAAGCGATTATCGAACTGCACCATCGTGGAGTACGGGTTATTCTCGCCGGTGCCAATCCCCGGGTTTACAGTAAATTGAAAAAAGCGGGCATTATTCAACGCATTGGCGAGCAAAATAACCTGGCCACGTACACCGAGGCATTGCACCGTGCGCGTTAATCACTCCTTAAGACTAAAAAGCTGCTCAAGGTTAAGCGATAAGCTGTCTTTAAGCGCCTCATTGGCTTGATTGAACACCGCCTGCCAGGATTTGGACAGGCTTTGTACGTCCTTTGCTGCGGGCAGACGGTAGGGAATCAGTTGCGACAGCGCATACACCGACAGTTTGCTGATGTCCCTGCTGAGCATGTATTGATCATCGGCGGTGCAATGGATTAGATGAGCACCGGTCAGTCGTTCAATGATTTCATCGGCATCCACCGCATAGGGTTGTGCGCTGCTTTCAATCAATTGCTGTAAACACAGCCCCTGTCCCTGTTGTTGAGCGAACCACAATTGTTGAAGCCACAGCAACACGTGAATAAATCCTTGCAGGGGTTCGCCTTCCCGCCGGCGATACGTGACGGACAGCGCGTAACAGATCTCAGCCCCGAGCAGGGTAATAAACCAGACCCAGTAAACCCAGATGAAAAAAATAGGCACGGTAGCAAAGGCGCCATAAAGCAGCTGGTAAGTATTGTATTGCGTCAGGTAATAGGCAAAGGCCAGTTTGGCTGACTCGAAAAGAATGGTCGCCACGATCCCGCCAATTAATCCATGACTTAATTTAACCGGATGATTAGGAACCACCACGTAAAGAAACGTAAAGCCAATGAGCGACAACAGGTAGGGGGCTGAGTTAAGCAACAGGGAGGGGGCGGAATTATCACGGATAAAGGGTACGGAGATAAGGTAGGAACTTGCCGCAAGACTTAAGCCCAGGAAGATTGGGGCTAAGGATAAAATAGCCCAGTAAAGCAAAAAGGCGGTTGCGCCATGACGCGGGGTGGTGACATGCCAGATTTTATTCATGGCCCGTTCAATGGTGAACATGACCAATAACGCCGAGATGATAAGAAACACGATACCCCAGGTCGGTAAACGTGAAACCTGGGCAGTAAACAACTGCAGGTAATTTTGAATCAT
The DNA here is from genome assembly GCF_001468125.1 of Legionella rubrilucens. Classification (GTDB taxonomy): domain Bacteria; phylum Pseudomonadota; class Gammaproteobacteria; order Legionellales; family Legionellaceae; genus Legionella_C; species Legionella_C rubrilucens. The sequence continues at coordinate 43,151 of NZ_LNYT01000005.1, forward strand.
TTTACCGGTGGCCGGGACAAAATTCTGAAAAATAAAATCCTGCGTGGGTTGAACCAGACCCTGAAACACTGGAAAAGATGAAAAAATGGCCAGTCCCACGGTCATCAGTGGGACAACGGCCAGAAGGCTGGTAAAGGCCAACGCCGAGGCGCGGTAGGTGCAATCGTCATTAATAAAATTAATAATGACGAAGCGGGTGAAGGAAATGAGTTGCCTGATTGTGTTTTTTAGCCAATCCATGGATGAACCATTCCTGGTATCAAGCCGGCTTGGCGTCCAACTCCCCAATGGCCACGTGTTTACGGGCAAGCGAGAAGGTCCAAGCCAGACCAACGAGGTAGATAACCCCTACTATCGCACAATACAGGCCAAAATGGCTATTGTTGTGTTTGGCATAAACCGCACTGGCTGCCTCCACGCCAATGGCTTGCTCACACATGCTCATCATGCTGATCACCGCATAGGCCGTGCCTTTACTGACCGGTGTGGAGAAGAGAATGAAGCGGCTGAGCGGCGCGCAGGCGACCCCAATACCGAATCCATACAGCGTTAATCCCGGCATCAGGTAGATGAAATGCGGGTTAATCATCATCGGCAGCAGCCAGGTCAGAAACATGCCGGCCACCGTAATGGCTGAGCCGCGTAGAATCATTTGCTTGACAGTGCGTTGTTTGGTCAGTTTGCGCAGGTACCAGTTACCGAACAGGCCGGCGGTGAAAATGGGCAACTGCCACAACGCATAATGAATAACGGTCAAATGCGCGTCAGTGACGATAATAATCGGTGAAATGGCAATCCAGGCAATGCAGGGAATGCCCAACAATCCGGAAGCAAAGGCCCCCATCATGAAGGTTGGGTTAGTCAACAGCCTGCCATAATTTTTAAACACCGTTTTCGGGGTGAAAGGAATGCGGGGAATGGGTTGCCCGTCGTTTTTCACCGCACCAATGGGTTCCGGCATAAACCGCCACATGCCCCAGAGTGAAATAAGAGCCAGCGCGCCGATTAAAATGAAAATGGCCCGCCAACTGAAATAGAGAATAAACGTTGCGCCTGCAAGAGGGCCTAGCAAGGGGGCTAGCGAGGCGATATTGGTCAGTACCGAGGTAATGCGGATAGCATCCATTTCCGCAAAAATTTCCTGCAGGGTCGCGTAACCAATCACCGTGGTAAAGCAAAGTCCTAAGCCTTCAAAATAGCGGGCCAGCAAAAATTGTCCGATACTGCCTGAATGGGCGATAAAAAAAGTAAACACGGTAAAAATCACAACGCCAATCAGCATCACTGAACGTCGCCCATAGCTGTCGGAAACAGGGCCGAGAAACAGTTGCAGGCTGGCTCCGCCAAGAATATAGGCCGTCAATGAGGTGGCAATGGCTGATTCCGGCGCATGAAACGAAGACACCACGTGAATCATGCCGGGCATGATCATGTCGTTGGCGATGTAGGTTAAGAATTGGTAGAGAACCAGAAAGGCAGCAAACCAGAGTGCTTGCCTGCGAGTAATATTAATCAAAGGTTTGGACATGGTGCACACAAGGTAGGGGTTAAAAAGCGCAGGCCAGTTTACACAAAACGGGGGCAAAAAGCACGGCCAATTCGATTTATAACGGCACTGAGATCAAATTCATTGCCAGTGTGTAAAAAAATTACACATTTATGGTATAATATGCGGTTCACAATGAATGACTTGATTACCATGCTAGAAAAAATTTTCCCTTTGATCCCTTCGGATGAGCTTAAAAAACGGTACCGTCGCTTAAAAGCGGACACCTTCCTGATGCGGGCGGAAAAACTGGATTGCGCGCAGTCGGTTTTTGAGGACTTGCTGAGCAGTGTGCAAAAGCCAGACGAGCTATCCCAAAAACGGTTTGAAGCCATTCTTTATGTCAAGGCTCAGATTTATACCCTTTTGATCAGTGACAAGGTCTTGATTGATTCCCTGCTGGATAAGCTTGAAAAGGAGTGTGCTGACAATTTCAAGGCTTGCTCTATCAGCACGGAACAACTCCTGGAAAGGAAATTATGCCCTGCGTACTATCAGACTAAGCGCTTTACCTATACCCATGGTGAACGTGAACTGGAAGAGTACCTTTATTATCCCGTCATTTCACAGGAAATTTTAGACGTTGATTACCCCGAAACGATTTTAACCACTCCGCTGTTGGAACAACTGCAAAAAAATGGCATTAATTTTCATTCCAGAGTTCCGGGCCGGAAGCGTTTTCTTGAGAGCGATGGCTGGGTACGCTTTTTTGGTATTGTGTCCGATGCGTCCTCAAGCGCCATCTTGTCAAGAGGCCAGATTTTTATAGAGCCGCCCGAATTTCCTCATACGGTCAGCCGTTTGCACGGTCCTTTTGGCCATGCCCTGCAGGAATATTTAATTTCAAAATTGCTTGAGGGAAAGCATTTGGACATTCCCAACGAGTCCGACGTTGGCGAAATCACTGAGCTTGACCTATTGAAAGCAGACGCCTGGCCGCTTAAGGGTGTAAAAAAAGGAGAATTTGCCACGTGTCTTTTTGATCTGATGCGTGAGCGTTTGCCAGAGAAGTTGCGCCGGTTTTGTGTCGTTCCTCATCAGGCGTTTGCTTTTACTGCCTCTGAGTTTATAACCCAGTACCTCCTGTTGAGCCCGTACCGTTTCCCCTGCCTGTCAAGCTTCATGTATTTCGTTTATGCAAAGGGAACAAAAACGTATTTTCAGAATGTACCCGGCTTTTCAAGCCTTGAGCCTGAAAAACAACGGCTCATTATGAATAATTACTGTGATAATGTCGCGCTGGATATGGATGTGGGTGCCTTTATTAAAAAAAATCCAGATTATTTTCGATACAATAATGGCTCAAGCCAGGATCCCATTTTTCTTAAAGACGCATCAAAACCGTTTATTTACTCGTCCATGGATGATGATGCCCGCACCATTCGCGCCCGGAAAACCGCGGCGCAGGCGGGCATTGCTCCTGAAAGGAAGTACAGCGCAAAAGATCTGTACAGTGATTTGTTATTCTCAACTTCGCCACGGCTTACAAAAAAAGAAGATCGAGCCGACGGACCTAAACCATTCTAATGATCCGATATTGACCTTGACCGGAGGTGATCCATTACAATGCGTTTTCAATTCTGGAGTTAAGCAGTATGAACCCTGTGAAGGAGCAATATAACCATGCGGCGGATGCGTCCGAGTTAGGCAGAAAATCAGACTACGACGCGTCTTATAATCCACTAAGGCTTTATCCAATCCCGCGTGCGGGCAAACGCCAGGAAATTGGAATTCATCCTGAGCAATTGCCGTTTTATGGTTTCGATTGCTGGAATCATTACGAGGTGTCCTGGTTGAATGAAAAGGGAAAACCCATTGTTGCTATGGCAGAAATCGATTATGATTGCCGCACGCCGATGTTGGTTGAATCCAAGTCACTGAAACTTTATTTTAATTCGTTCAACAATACCCGGTTTAAATCCCTCGCTGAGGTAGTTAACACCATCAAAAACGATCTTGAACAACGTGTTCAGGGGGAAGTGAGAGTCGCTGTGCATCCGCTGGGTTCCGGTATGATTTTACCTCTTTATGAGCATTTTAATGGTGATTGCATTGATCATCTCGACGTGGAGTGCTCAACCTACACGGTCGAACCTTCCTTTTTGACGGCGACAGGCGAATGGGTTGAAGAAACCCTTTATTCCGATTTGTTAAAGTCCAATTGCCTGGTCACTAACCAGCCTGATTGGGGGAGCGTGCAGATTAGCTACAAAGGGAAAAAAATAAACCGTGAAGGGCTGTTGCAATACCTGGTTTCTTTTCGCAACCACAATGAGTTCCATGAGCAATGCATCGAACGGATTTTCATTGATATCATGCGGCAGTGTCAGCCTGATGAGCTGACCGTGTATGGCCGTTACACACGGCGGGGTGGTTTGGACATTAATCCTTACCGCAGTACGAAGCAACCGGTCCGTCAGGGACTGAATTTCAGGCTCCCGCGCCAGTAGCGCTGGCAGGTGGTCTGTATCACAATAATGGAGTTCAGGCAGTAATGAATCAGGAAAAAACATTAGTTTCCATGTTGCCCCTTTTTCTGGTGCTTTTTATTGACGGGATGGGGTTGGGATTATTATTTCCTATTCTTAATTCCATTTTGATTGACCCCGCCGCTGGTTTTTTACCTTCAGGTACCAGCGAGGCCATGCGCGATTTCTATTATGGTTTAACCATTGGCATATTTATGATTTGCTGGTTTTTTGGTGCAGCCATCCTTGGTGATTTATCAGACAGTGTCGGTCGTAAGAAATCGTTGATGATTTGCCTGATTGGGGCTTTTCTCGGTTATCTTTTGTCAGCCATTGCAGTGGTTTTTCAAAATTACTGGGCTTTGCTTGCCGGGCGTATTATTGCTGGCTTCACGGCCGGCAGCCAGCCCATTGCCCAGGCGGCCATTGTCGATGTCAGCTCGGAGGAGCACAAGGCCCGCAACATTGGCTTAATTTTGCTGTCGGTTTCCTTAGGCTTTGTTTTTGGGCCTGTGTTTGGCGGAATTTTATCCGATACACGCATCGTCAGCTGGTTTAATTTTGCCACACCGCTTTATTTTGCTTCGTTGATTTCGCTGTTGAATGCGATTCTGCTGCAATTCACTTTTAAAGAAACGTTTACGCGTGCACATGATAAAATCCGCATCCGCTGGCATCACGCCATTCATATTTTTATCTCGGCGTTTAAACACCCGGCCATTAATCGTTACTCGCTGGTGCTGCTGGTGATGATTTTTGGCTGGAGTAATTATTTCTCCTTTATTCCGCTTTACCTGCTGCAGACTTATCACTACAGCGCCATGCAAAATTCGTTTTTCCTGGCAGTCATGGGCTTAGGCTTCAGTATTGGCTGTGGCTACATTGTGGATTGGTGTACCCTGCGTTTTAATTATGATAAAACGGTGGTGGTCGGTTTATTAATTACTGCGGTGAATGTGCTGTTTGTTCTGTTCAGCCAGCAGCAATGGGTGGCCTGGGCCGCGACCTTTTTTATCGGCATCAGCCTGTCCGTCGCCTATTCTGTATTATTGACCATTTTTTCTAACCAGGTCACGGACAACGAACAGGGTTGGGTGATGGGCGTGACGGGGTCGATTATGGCCCTCTGCTTTGGTTTAACCTCCCTGTTCACCGGATTAATAGCGCAGGTGGGGGCTCAGTTGCCCATGATGCTGGCATTTGGCGGTTTAAGCGTGAGCGCCCTGATGCTGTGGTTTTTTAAACGACCCCATCATGCTCTGGAAAAAAAAGACAGATCCAATATTCACCTGTAAATCGATTTAAAAAGGGAGTGGAATGATGGCCAGGCCTTATGTCTTAGTGCTTTATTATTCACGCAGCGGCGCGACAGCGCAGTTGGCGCAATACATTGCCCGAGGCATTGAATGCGTTGAAGGCATGGAGGCCCGCATCCGCACGGTTCCTCCGGTATCCACCACCTGCGAGGCAGTGGATAGTCCTATACCCGACAAAGGCGCACCGTATGCGACTCTGGATGATCTAAAAGAGTGCAGCGGCCTGGCCTTAGGCAGTCCGACACGCTTTGGCAATATGGCCGCGCCACTGAAATATTTTCTGGATCAGACAACCCCCCTGTGGCTGGCTGGCGATCTGGTGGATAAACCCGCCTGTGTGTTTTCGTCCTCCGCGTCCATGCATGGCGGCCAGGAAACGACCCTGACCAGCATGATGATTCCTCTGCTGCATCAGGGTATGATTATTCTGGGACTCCCGTATACTGAGCCTCAATTGAACACCACCCAATCCGGAGGGACGCCGTACGGGGTGACGCATGTTTCCGGCGTGGCCAATGACAGGCCCATCAGCGAGGATGAAAGGGTGCTGGCAAAACGTTTGGGCAAACGGCTGGCAAGCCTTGCGCTGAAAGTGAGGGGATAAGTCCATCCTGAGCTTGTGTTACACTAATAAGGAATTAGTCCGATAAGAACAATACGTCTTGCAATTATCACTCAGTCTCAGTAAGGTCAGTTTTTTTTAGTAATTGGATATGCAGTGAAAGTTATCAGTTTTAATGCCAATGGTATTCGCGCCGCAGCCAGAAATGGTTTCTATGAGTGGTTGCTGACACAAGATGCGGATTTCGTCTGCCTCCAGGAAACAAAATCCCAGGTCTGTCAATTGCTGCCTGAGGAGCTGTACTACCCCCGCGATTATTATTGTGATTTCTATGATGCTGAAAAAAAAGGATACAGCGGCGTTGCCATTTTTTCCAAACACAGACCCGAGCGTGTCATTAAGGGGTTGGGATTTGATTATTGCGACAAAGAAGGGCGTTACATTCAATTTGATTACCCCAAATTGAGCGTCATTTCCCTGTACCTGCCCTCCGGAACCAGTGGCGATGGACGTCAGGAGGTAAAATACGATTTTCTCAAACGCTTTGCCGAGCACCTGCTTCGTCTCAAGGAAGAGGGTAGGGAGTTAATTATTTGCGGCGATTACAACATTGCCCATAAAAAAATTGACTTGAAAAACTGGCGCAGCAACCAGAAAAATTCCGGTTTTTTGCCGGACGAGCGGGCATGGATGGACCAATTGTTTGGTGCGATGGGCTTTGTCGATGCGTTCCGTGTCCGCAATCAGGAAGAAGAACAGTACACCTGGTGGTCTTATCGCAGCCGTGCCTGGGAAAAAAATGTCGGGTGGAGAATCGATTACCAGGTCATTACCCCGGGTTTAACCGAGAGCGTGGATACCGTGTACATTCACCGTGAAGGCCGCTGGTCGGATCATGCGCCTTTGATTATCGATTACAAGGGGGATTGGTGCTAAAGTTAGCCAGTTGGAATGTCAATTCCTTAAAAATTCGTCTGGATCAGGTATTAGCCTGGCTTGATGCCACGCAAACGGATGTTTTAGCCCTACAGGAAACCAAGCTCATTGATGAACAATTTCCGGTCCAGTGCTTTACCGAGCGCGGCTTTGAGGTCGTGTATTCCGGTCAGAAAAGCTACAATGGGGTGGCTGTCATCAGTCGTTATCCCATGACTGAGATTGCCCGGGATATTCCCGGACTCGATGATCCGCAGCGGCGTATTTTGGCGGTGACTGTCGCAGGGATACGCCTTATCAATCTGTATATACCCAATGGTTCGATGGTGAATTCCGAAAAATACCATTATAAATTATCCTGGTTAACCCGCGTAAAAGGCTACATTGAAGAACAATTGGCCCTGCATCCCAAACTGGCGGTGGTGGGCGATTTCAATATCGCCCCTGAAGACAGGGATGTGCATGATCCGGCCGAATGGGTGGGTTCTGTGTTAGTCAGTCCGCTGGAGCGGCAAGCCTTTTTTGACATGATTAACCTCGGTTTGACCGACAGCTTCCGTTTATTTGAACAGGAAGAAAAACTGTTCAGCTGGTGGGATTACCGCGCGGCCGGGTTTCGACGCAATCGCGGGTTACGTATTGATCACTTACTTTTAAGTCATGAATTGACCGCCTGCTGTCTTCGCTCTACCATTGATAAAGAGCCGCGTAAACATGAACGACCTTCTGATCACGCGCCGGTGATGGTTGAACTTGACATCTGATTCAGATTCATAAGGAAAAGAAATGAGAATAATAAAAGGAATTAGTCTGGCCATGCTGCTGTCAACGTCTGCTTTCGCAGCCAATGAAACAGCCGCTCCCGTTGCGCCCGTGGATGATTCACTGCCCATTGCCAAGGTCACCACAGCATCAAAGCTGCTGCGTATTACCCCACGGCAAGCCTTGTTGCGATTGAAAGAGGGGAATCAGCGTTTCTTAAGCGGCAATCTGCAAAAGCGTGATTACCTGGCCCAGGCCAAAATGGCTTCTTACGGGCAATATCCCTGGGCTGTGGTGCTGAACTGCATGGATTCACGCAGTGTACCTGAGTTGTTTTTTGATCAGGGACTGGCTGATTTGTTTATTTTGCGTGTGGCTGGTAATGTGCTTAACGATGATATTTTAGGCAGCATGGAATTCGCCACCAAGGCTGTGGGCTCTCGTCTGATTGTCGTTCTGGGCCATACCTCCTGCGGCGCGGTGGTGGGTGCCTGCAAAGACGTTCATTTAGGTCATTTGGACAGCGTTTTGGATAAAATAAGTCCGCTGGTTGCCCCGACCAAGAAGGAAACCCAATTGGATAGCTGCACGGATCCAACCTTAATTAATGCCATTGCTAAAAACAATGCATTACGGGTTGTTCAGCAAATTGTCCAGCGAAGTCCTATCATTAAAGAATTAATTGATAAGGGACAAGTCGGCATTGTTGCCGGTATTCACGACATTAAAACCGGTCAGGTCACTTTCTTTGAAGAAGGACGCTTGTTGCCTGATCAAAAAAATTGATTTAAAAGGCCATTTCTGGTAACCTTGCCCGTCATTTACAAAAGAGTATGGTGCCCGGCAGGTGACCAGGTGGCGATATTCATTTTACAAACAGTGAGAGTGGTATTATGCAAGCTTCAATACATCCAGAATACAAGACAATTAAAGTCAGCTGCAGTTGCGGCCATACTTTTGAAACCGGTTCAACGTTAGCGCAGGATCTGGCTATCGAGGTTTGTGCTGAATGCCATCCTTTTTATACCGGTAAGCAAAAGCTGGTTGATACAGGCGGACGTGTTCAGAAATTCCGTGATCGTTATAAAAAGAAAGATTAATTTCGCTGTTTAGCAATGCTATAATGGCATGATAATATTGATAAAAAATTCCAGGCGCAGTAACTATGCGCCTTTTTTTTGCAAAATGACTATTCATGTTAATTTTTTTTCTATATGATTTTTCGCTGGATTTTGTGAGAAGAGAGTGAGCACCTTGGATAAAGATGAGTTAAAGCAACGCGCCCTGCATTACCATGAGTTTCCTAAAGCAGGGAAACTCGCCGTCAATGTAACCAAGCCTACGAATTCCCAGGATGATTTATCCTTAGCTTATACTCCGGGTGTTGCTGAACCCGTGCTTGTCATTGCTGACAACCCCAACGATGCTTTTCGATACACCGGCAAAGGAAACTTAGTCGCCGTGATGACCAATGGAACGGCGGTCCTTGGGCTTGGGAATGTCGGACCCCTGGCGAGCAAGCCGGTCATGGAAGGAAAGGCCGTTCTTTTTAAACGGTTTGCTGACATCGATGTTTTTGACATCGAAATCGATGCGGATAATCCCCAAGCCTTTATTTCAACGGCCAAACGCATTGCCCCAACCTTTGGCGGCATTAATCTTGAAGACATTAAAGCACCGGAATGCTTTGAGATAGAACAGGCCCTGATTGAACAACTGGATATCCCTGTCTTTCATGACGATCAACACGGTACAGCCATCGTGGTTGCCGCCGGTTTGCTTAACGCGCTGGATTTGAAAAAGAAAAAACTGTCTGACGTCCGTATTGTCTGCATTGGTGCCGGTGCCGCTGGTATTGCGTCCATGCGCTTGCTGGTTGCTTTGGGTGCTGACAAGGAAAACATGCTATTGCTGGACAGCAAAGGCGTCATTCACACGGGCCGGGAAGATCTTAATTCGTATAAATTTGCTTTCGCACGTAAAACCGATCGCCGCACCCTGGCGGATGCGCTTGTGGACGCGGATGTGTTTATCGGTGTGGCCAAACCCGATTTATTAAATGCGGATTTATTAAAATTAATGGCGCCTGATCCCGTCATTTTTGCTCTGTCTAATCCTGATCCGGAAATCAGACCGGAGATAGCTCACCGTTACCGTGATGATTTAATTATCGCCACAGGACGCAGTGACTATCCCAATCAGGTGAACAATGTCTTGTGCTTTCCATACATCTTCAGGGGGGCGCTGGATGTACGTGCTACGTGCATCAATCAGTCAATGCAGATTGCTGCTGTTGAAGCCATCCGTCAATTGGTTCTCGAACCAGTACCTCAAGTCGTTAAGGACAATTATCCCGGTGTGGAAAACTGGGATTTTGGACCTCACTACATCATCCCCAAGCCGATTGATCCCCGTTTGAAAAACAAAGTAGCCCAGGCGGTGGCCAAAGCTGCAATAGCAAGCGGCGTCAGTCGGATTGAGCGCGCACCGAATTATTGAAGCATTTATCCATTCTTGTGCTTAACCAGTGAGTAAGTTAAGGAGTCAGTTTTGCGTACTATGAATGAAAAAAAATACATGGTCATGGCCTGGTTAATTTGTGGTCTTGGTGCTCTGTATTACAGCTATGAGTATTTATTAAGAATATCCCCCAGTGTGATGGAACCTGCATTAAGGGAACATTTTAATCTGTCTGCAACCGGATTCGGGTTGTTATCCGCCTTTTATTATTACGCTTACGTTCCTTTGCAAATTCCCGTGGGCGTTCTGTTGGATCGCTACGGTCCCCGCCTGTTGCTGACGCTGGCCTGCATGGTTTGTGTCATCGGTACGTTTATTTTCTGCGGTACACAACTGTTCTGGGTAGCGGCAATTGGCCGTTTTCTTGTGGGTTTTGGATCCGCTTTCGCTTTTGTCGGCGTATTGAAACTGGCCACCATCTGGTTACCGGAAGACAAGCTGGCAATGGTGTCTGGTATGGCCTCCGCGCTAGGCACCATTGGTGCCATGCTTGGCGATAATTTATTGGGATACATGGTTATCAAACTCGGTTGGCGTGAAACAGTAAACTACACCGCCATTTTTGGCATTGGTTTAATTTTTGTCCTTTGGTACGGTATCCGTGACAGGCATCGCAACCAGCGTCAAAGCGGTACGGTGGAAAATTTCCGTCAAAGCATGACCGATTTAGGCATCATCGCCCGCAACAAGCAAATCTGGATCAATGGCATGTATGGCTGCCTGGTTTACCTGCCGGCTACGGTGTTTGCTGAACTCTGGGGCATTCCTTATTTAAAAAATGCACATGGGTTATCACTGGAAGCCGCTGATTTGGCGAATTCCCTGCTTTTCCTTGGTTTTACGATTGGCGCACCGTTATTCGGATTGCTCTCGGATAAATTGAAACGGCGTAAATTACCGATGGTTATCGGTGCGGTGGGAGCGGCCATTGTTATGATGATGGTTCTTTACATGCCAGGACTGACAGAGATTGGCATTGACGTACTGATGTTTGTGTTAGGCCTGCTTTACAGCGCGCAATGCATCGTATTTGCCGTAGGCCGTGAGTTAAGTCCCAATGAGGCGACGGGAACGGCCATTGCCATGACTAACATGATTGTCATGCTGGGCGCCATGTTCCTGCAGCCCCTGGTTGGCCGCTTACTGGATTTCAGTTTGTCAGTCCATACGCACGCTGCCGGTTTGGATGCTCTCTCCACGGATAAACTGGCGCAACTTTATACGGCCAGCGATTATCAATTTGCATTATCCATTATTCCTTTAGGGATTGTGCTTGCCGCCATATTAACTTTCTTTTTAGATGAAACTCATGCAGACGCTAACCATTAAGTCAATCAGTAAAAAACAGGCTATCCTGGGTAGCCTGATTTGTGCAGTAGGAGCCTTCTTCTACTGCTATGAATTCGTCTTACGCATTCTTCCGGGGGCCTTGCAGAGCGAACTGAGCGCTGCTTTTGGGCATATTTCAGCCACAACCTTTGGTGAATTATCCGCCTTTTATTATTTTGCCTACTCACCCATGCAGTTGCCGGTAGGAATGTTGATGGATCGCTTCGGCCCGAGACGCCTGCTGACGTTTGCCTGCCTGTGCTGTACCTTGGGCTCCTGGATGTTTACCATCACCTCATCCATGATCATTGCCGGAAGCGGTCGATTTTTAGTGGGCTTTGGTTCTTCCTTTGCGTTTGTCGGCGTTTTGTCTCTCGCCCTGCAATGGCTGCCTCGACGTTATTTTTCTCTCGTTGCAGGATTAATCACCACACTGGGTATGCTGGGTTTAGTCTATGGTGAAGTAAAAATCACGGACATTGCCGGGACCATGGGCTGGTTGCATGTGTTGAACCTGATGGTCACTATTGGCGGTGTACTGACGTTGATTATTTTCCTAATCGTCCGCGATGGCCCTGAAGGAAAACCCGCCAGTCAGATTCCCATGCCTGAATTCTGGCAGAATGTCCGTTTTGTGCTGTTGTCGCCGCAAGTCTGGCTTGTTGGTTTTGTAGGGGCCTGCCTCTATACCTCCCTTTCAGTTTTTGGTGAATTATGGGGCAAAACTTACCTGGAACAGGCACATCACTTAAGCAAAATTGAAGCGGCGCATTCGATTTCCGCCATGTTCCTTGGCTGGGCCGTTGGTGCGCCTTTAGCTGGCTACTTCTCCGACTTAACAGGCCGCCGCGTGTTGTTCCTGGTGATGGGAGCGGTTCTGGGATTGGGATGCATCAGTCTGGTGCTTTATTATCCGGGATTGTCCTATTTCTGGCTCAATGTCTTGTTGTTTCTTTATGGGGTGTTCAGTGCCACCGAAATTATCGTGTTTATCATGGGTAAAGAAAACAGCGGCGCCAAGTTGTCAGGAACCGTTTTCGCTGCAGTGAACATGATTGTGACTTTAGGCGGTGTGATTTTTCAGCCGTTGGTGGGTAAATTGCTGGATACGTTTGGCGACAGCCATTTAGTCAATGGCGAGCACGTCTACACGGTAGTGGATTATCAGGTTGCGCTTTCTGTGCTGCCCATTTCGTTACTGTTAGTGGCAATTTTTGCCTTTTTCATGAAAGACGCTACATCCACTCACCACTAATCCTTACCGAAATACGGCGACCAGTTCTTGAACCGGGAGCCGTTGATGCGCTTTGCAGCTGATCATACGCTTGACCGGAAAGGAGATGATGTCGCTATCCCGGTAGTGATAACGGGTAAACGCAGTATCATGATTAGAAATGACCACGGTGACGCCTTTGTTTGCTGAGGCTATGGCCAGTTCCGCCAATTCAATTTGATCACGCTCGCTGAATCGCTTGTCAATGTAGGACGAAAAACTGGCACTGGCCGACAGCGGAACATAGGGTGGGTCGCAGTACACGATGTCCCCTTTTCCTGCCATGGCAAAGGTCTCGCGAAAATCAGCGTGAATAAACTGCACCGACTGACTGCGCTGATGAAACAGCCTCATTTCCTGTCTGGGAAAATAAGGCCGTCGGTAACGGCCAAAAGGCACGTTATAAAATCCTTTGAGGTTAAACCGGCATAAGCCATTATAACCATGGCGATTTAAGTAAAGAAACAAGGCTGCGCGTTCGCGCGACGGCAGGGTTTGATTGAATTGTTGCCGCAGGTGGTAATACTGTTGTGGCGAATTGTTGAGCGGAATAAAATAGTGTTCGCAATAATCGATAAAGTCATTGCCTTCTTCGCGCAGGTGATTGTAAAGCGTAATTAAATCAAGATTGCGCTCGGCGAGGAGATAGGAGGCGTAACTCGAATTGATAAAGACCGCGCCGGAACCTGCGAAAGGCTCAATCAGGCGTTGACCTGGGGGAAGGGATTTCAAGATGAATTCCAGGCAGTGGAATTTGTTTCCTGCCCATTTTAAAAAGGGTTTGGTTTTGTTCATAACTGGATAGACAGAGTGTAAACCGCTCCATTTAAACAGGGATTCAGCCCCCGTGTGCCTTAACCCGAATTGTGATCCTGTTTTTCCCTGAATGCAAATTTTCTTTTTCTTTAAAAAACTGCCCGGGCTTTAAGGTTGACGCTGTTAGTCGGCTGTGGGTATGATGCTTCTGCATCAATGAAAAGGGGTTTTAACAGTGAGTGAGCTTAATGAATTTCTCCGTACGGCCTGGGGTTCTGAGCAATGGATTTTAGAAGGCTGGAAAAAAATCACGGAAGAGGAAAAAAATCTTATCCGCCAACGTATGGATGAACTGTTCAAAGACGGTCTGCCTTTTGAATTAAAAAATCATAAGCTATTGTATGTTTTTACTTTTTCCTTACTGGCTCAACTCGAAGTCCTTGCCATTCAGGTGCCTTTAAAATTTCAGGACAAAATGTCCTCTGAAGAACACAGGCAACGCATGCGGGTGCAGTTTCTGGATGAAATTTTCCATGGCTTGGTGTTTACCAAAATTGTGTACATGCTTTCAGCCCCTCACGCGTTGCCGCCTGCCTACAATGAACACATTGAGGTATTGTGTAATTTTATCCGTAACGAAGACTGCCCTAAAGTGGCGGTGATGCTGCTTAATCTGATTGGTGAAGGCTGGATTGAAGAAATTTTTTATAGTCTTAAAAAACAAGGCGTTGCTCCGCGGGTGTTTGATACCATCATTGATGATGAGCACCGCCATGTGTGTGAAGCCGATCTGTACAAAGACATTGGTTTGCCCGATATGGATGAAGTCCGTCAAAAAATGGCCTTTCTCGAAGAGCAGTTGCTGACCAATATTTTTCTGCAGTACAAGTACATGTTTTCCGTCTGTTCATTACTGGGTGTGGACGGCACCATTGATTTCCTGCAGTCGCTTAACCAGAAACATCTTCAGCAGCTTGAAAAAATTAATTTAAAGCCCAGCGACAACTGGCAATTTTTCATGAAAGTAGGCGAAGAGCTTTTCCCACGAATTCGCGAGATGTCCGAATTGCATTACGCAGTGGAGATGACGCCGATTCGAAAGGTTTTCATGACGCAATGGAGCGATCCCTCCGACCCCACCATGGTCGGTGAATTTAATCTCAACATCAGCTGCATTGATTTCTTTAATAAAAAATTTCCCCCCGAAACCGTTACAATTCTCATGCTGCAGGCCGTCAGTCTGGGGTTAAGTGAAACGGATTCGTTCCGTTCCTTTTTAAATTACCGGCAATTGTTTCAAAGTAAAGAAGCCTACATGGGTTTAATTGTTAAATTGCCTGATTGCGGGGATCACATCGGTACCATCGTTTTTGAAAATTGCCATCGCATGGCCTTTCAGGAAATTGCGGTACGTGTTCGCAACATCATGAAAATGATGGTTTATTGCTTTAAGAAGCGCGAGTACCTGGAAAAAACCTACCCTCATTTAAGCGTTAAGCTCGAAAAAATGCTGTATGAACTGGCAACCGATGGCTATGATTACCCCTTGCCAGGGAATGCGGTGGTGTCGTTAAGTAATATTGGATTTTGCGGCTATGTTCGCACCAAATCGCCTCTGCGCTGCAATGAAGCAATGAAATTTACCTTGCTGGAAGTCGATCGTAAGCCCGTGTGGAATAAAGAAACGCAGGCATTTGAGCCTCAGGATATTCTACCGGTATCCATCAGTGCCGATCATCGTATTTTTGATGGCAACATCCCGGTGCCAAAAATGGTGCAGGGTTATTTTAACCAGATGTTTGCCAAGTTCCTTGAGGATTTAACCAATCCGCCAACGCTCATGCCGGATACGCAGGAAGCGCAACTGTTTAAGGTGATGGAAGAATTAATTACGCGAAATGTGGATCTGGCTTATAAAACATTGCTGGTTCTGCAAACCTACTGGGTTGACCCGTTACGCGTTGAAACCTTGCTCAGTGAAGAATTAAGGCAGGAATTAGAAAACAACCCGCCTGAAGGATTTTATCAATAGACATCCTCGCTGCCTGGGCTGTCCGATGGGCAGCCAGGCAGCATACCTTGGCTTATATCGCTAGGGTTAGAAGAAAAAGAGCGACCAGTACCACCGTGCCCAGCAACAGATTACCGCCTGGGACGAGCACAAGACCTCCATCGGGATTGACGCGGCGAGCCCGCCAGGTCATGACGGCAGGCATCAGCAGCAACAGGATGATGCAACAAACCCCGGCGTAAGCCAGCGCATGCAGGTAGATTCCCGGGTTAACCAGAACGACCATCAGAGGAGGGAGGAAGGTCAGCGCCAGCGTCCATTTACCCTGTAAGCCTGATTTCTTAAGGGACAAACCATCGGCTAGAAAGTCAAATAACCCAATGGATACCCCTAAAAAGGCAGTTACCATGCAAATGGAAGTGAAAAAGCCGAAAAAGCCGGTAATCCATTGGCTGTGAACTGCATTGCTTAATGAGTCCGTCAGGCCGCTGGTGGTGTGTTCATTGCTCGCCAAGGCAATTAATCCCTGGGCTCCATCTCGTGCAATAACGCCCATAATGACCGCATCCCAAACGATATAACAGGTGAGAGGAATTAACGAACCAAAAAGAATCACCTTGCGCAGCGCAGCCACGTCGTCATTAAAGTAGTCGCGAAGGCTGGGCACAATGGAAGCAAAACCAAAAGAGGTGACCAATATCATCAGGCTGCCGGTAATTGCCTTGATGGAGCCGCCGCTTAGCGTACTGACGTTAATATGAGGACTGATAATCACAACCAGCAACAGGTAAATACCGAGTTTACCGAACATTAAACCCCGATTGACATAATCGACTGCCCGAATTCCGGCATAAACCACGAGACTGAACAAGCCGGTAAATACCAAGGCAGTAATCCAGTTCGGGATAGTTAAATGAACACGCCCTAAAATGCCTCCAAGAACATCGCTCCCACCTGAAATATAAGCAGCTAAGAGGGTGTAAAGCAGGAAAAGGTAAGTAACCCAGGCGATAATCTGACCGGGTAGACCCAGGGTGGATTTCGCCATGGAAACCATGTTACTGCCCGCGGGTAAACGCAGATTCACTTCCAGGATCAACAACGCGCCGACGGTCATGATAAGCCAGCATAAAATCAGGAAAAAAATGGAATTGGTAAAACCAACTTCCGCAGTCGAAACGGGTAAGGCCAGCATTCCTCCACCAATGGAAGTACCCACAATAAGAAGAATGCCGCCGATGAATTTAGAATTTGCCAATTTAAAGTCCATTATGTATAAATTTAATACAATATATTAAAGAATATATTCCCCATAGTCAATAGACCGCGCAAGCGAAGCGGTCTATAGCACATGCAGCATTTGCAATACTGCATGAATTAATAATAAAAATGAACAAAGAATCACAAAAACAGGGGTTAACCTCCCGCCTGGGACCTGGTATTCACTTTTAAATTTTTTCCGCCCCAGCATCACCATCAAAGCGGGTAAAAGCAACAATAAAATCACACAAAAAAGACCGGCATAACTCAGTGCGGAAATGTAGGCTCCAGGATAATAAAGCACCAGAAGCAGGGGGGGGAGGAAGGTTAACAGAAACAAACCCAAGCCTTCCTTGCCCTTTTGTTCCACTTTAAGACCGTCAGCCAGAAAGCTAATCAAGCAGAGCGAAACACCCAGAAAAGCCGTGAGCATGCAAATGGAAGTGAAGAAATTAAACAGGGAGGTGATGAGGGTGCTGTGCACCGTTTTTGCGAGCATGGCCGCTAATTCGCTGTTGGTGCGATCACTGTGCATTAACGCGGCCAAGCCGGAATCGCCGGTTGATGGCAGGGTGCCAATGATCACTGCATCCCACGCCAGGTAGCAAAGCAGAGGAATGAAGGAGCCAATTAAAATCACCCGCCTTAATGTTTTGATGTCATCATTAAAGTATTCGCGAAGATTGGGCACGATGATGGCGAAACCAAACGAAGTGATTAACAGCATGATGCTGCCGGCGATGTAACGGTAATTTCCGCCATCGAGGTAATTTAACTGAATATGGGGCGCAATCAGGACGACCAGAATCAAATACACGCCCAGTTTACCGAACATCAGCCCTCGGTTGAGCAAATCGACGCAGCGGATCCCGGCATAAACCACCGCGCCGAAGGCTAAGGTAAATAATAAACTGGCCTGCCATTCATTGAGGTGCAGTCCAATACGGGAAAACAGGCTGGCAAAAATGTCCGCGCCGCCTGAGATGTAGGCGGATAAAAGGGTATACAGGAGAAAGAGGTAGCTCAACCAGGCAGTCAATAACCCGGCCTTGCCTAAGGTCGCCTCGGCCATGGAGACCATGTGTTTTCCGCGGGGTAAATAAAGATTGGCTTCAAGGATAAACAAAGCGCCCAAGGTCATGACAGCCCAACATAAAAAAAGAAAGAGGGTTGATTGCCAGAAACCCGTCGCAGCATTGGCGACCGGCAGTGCCAACATGCCGCCGCCTATGGATGTGCCTACAACGAGAAGAATGCCGCCAATGAATCTGGATTTCATAATTACCTCCAATGAAGAATCCTGTTCTTAACACTTACAAGCTTCGCATCCTTGAGGCTTTGGGTTCGGGTGCGCCGGTGGAACACTATTTTGTCATAGCCACGGCCGCCATGGGCGCGGGTCGTGTGATGGGCGGATTAAACCATTGTATTTCCACACGGCGATTCTGGGCGCTGCCATGAATGATTTTATTGTCTGAAACGTCATGCTTGTCGCCATAACCTTCCGCCGTCAGGCGCTGGGCTTGAATGCCATTGGCCCATAAAAAAGTCAGCATGGCTTCGGCGCGGGCTTGCGACAGCTTTTGTTTATGCCGTCTTGAACCAATGTTATCGGTAAATCCGGCAACATAGATAGTACTATTTGGATATAAACGAAGCAATCGCACAATATTGACCAGGGCAGGATAACAGATGTCATTCAATTCCGGCGTATCAAAGACATAATAACGGTCGGTAGGAACAATTAATGTCATGGTATCGCCGTATTCGACAAATTGAATGTCCTGTTCGTTCAGATCGTTCACGATGGATTGTTTGGTTTCCTTATAAAGACTGGTGGCTGCTCCCGCAATCCCGCCGACGACAATGCCGCCCGGAATGGCTGCTGAACTGGCGGCGCTGGCCACGGTGCCGGCGATAAGACCATAGGTTGCTCCCTTGGCCGTGTATTTGGGCATGGTGTTATAAGGTTTGAAATTATTGTAGGGCGGTTTGTAGCAGCCGCTCAAAGACAAAGGCAGCAGCAGGCTCGATATAGCCAGGTATCGGGCGGCGTGTTTGGGTGACATTCCTACTCCTGTTACAGATCTATCCCTCATTATTAAGCATCCCTGCCTATTTCGCAATCAATGCCCTCATTTTCTGCTGACAGGGCCGGATTGCTAAGGTCATGGATGAAATAATCCATTGTAAATTAAAGCATTAGATAAAAAAACCTGCTTAACAGACTACGAAAGGCCATCATCATTGGTTATAGTGAAAGACCGTCTCAATGGATGTCTTACGCATGGCAGAGAAAAAATTTTCATTCAAATTAACCCTGGCTTCATTGGGGGTGGTATTTGGGGATATTGGAACCAGCCCGTTGTACGCCATCCGTGAAACCCTGTGGGGACTTCCTATCAATCAGCTGGATGTTATGGGGGTTTTATCCCTGGTTTTCTGGTCGCTGATTATTGTGATTTCCCTCAAATACCTGGCGGTGGTTCTGCGTGCGGACAACGATGGCGAGGGCGGAGTTTTAGCTTTACTGGCGCTTTTGAAACGCAAACGCGCCCGCCACGAGCATCTGTTTTATCTAGTGGCTATTTTTGGCGCCGGTCTATTAATCGGTGACGGGATGCTGACTCCGGCTATTTCAGTCACCAGCTCCATCGAAGGTTTAAAAACCGTGTCGCCGCAATTGGAAAAATGGGTGGTGCCTTTTTCCTGCCTCATTCTGATTGCCTTGTTTTCCCTGCAATACAAAGGGACCGCCAAGATAGGATTTGCCTTTGGACCCCTGCTGTTAATTTGGTTTGTGACCATCGCCGTCTTGGGGGTGAATAAAATTATTGATAATCCCGAAGTACTGAAAGCAGTGAATCCTTATTATGCCTTCGAATTTTTCCGAGAAAACGGCATGAAAGGTTTTTTCCTTTTGGGGGGCGTTTTTCTGGTCGTGACCGGAGGGGAAGCCATGTATGCTGACATCGGCCATTTTGGTAAAAATCCTATCCGCGCCAGTTGGTTTATGATCGCCTTGCCCTGTCTGTTATTGAATTATTTTGGCCAATGCGCCAATCTCCTGGCTCATCCTGAAGACATTGACAACCCGTTTTATAATCTTGCGCCCGACGGTTTTTTTATTCCCTTGCTCGCCATTTCAACCATTGCCACAATCATTGCCTCCCAGGCGTTGATCACCGCGACTTTCTCATTGACGCGGCAAGCGGTATTGCTTGGGTTTTATCCTAAACTGCAGATCATCCAAACCTCCAAAGAGCATGCGGGGCAGATTTACATTCCTCAGGTTAATTTTTTCTTAATGATAGGGACATTGCTGCTGATTATTATTTTCCAGAGCTCCGCCAATCTTGCTCATGCTTACGGCATTGCCGTTAACCTGACCATGCTGATGGTTACCCTGATGGTCGCCTATGCGTCCATCAAGGTTTGGCATTGGTCGCTTGGCAGGACGCTTGTGGTGTTTTCGTTATTTGTGTCGGTTGACTTGCTGTTTCTCGCCTCCAATTCGCACAAATTCATTACCGGCGGATGGGTGCCGATTGGTTTTGCCCTGGTTGTCGCGACCATTATGTTTACCTGGAATAACGGCCTGCAGTATTTAAAGAACAATTACTACATGGCAAAAGAAGACATTTCCAAAATAGTGAAGCAATTGCATTACAAAACCTTAAACAAGCTTCCCGGGTTAACGGCCATTTTTATTACCGATACTTACGATCGAAGCGGGGGCAGCTTTCTTCACTTCTTAAAATTGAGTCTGTCCGTTCCTCAAAACATTCTGATTGTCAATTATATCGTGCGTAATCGTCCGCACATTTACGATAGGCATCGTTTTGAAGTCAATCAACTCGATGAAACCATCTACGAATTAACCCTGAACTATGGCTTTATGGATGACATTTCTATCCCCGAGGCTCTGGAAAGGTTAAATGAGAAGGGGGTCCTGCCGTTTAAACTTAATGTAAATAATGCCACTTACCTGGTGGAAATCCCCAACATCATGGCGTCGCGTGAGAAACGCTCCCTTAATTTTTATTGGCAGGAAAAATTATTTGCCTTCCTGATGCGCAATTATTCAGTGAACCTCAATATCGAATTTTATAAACTGCCCTATAACCGCACCATGGCCATCGGCACTTATTTCCAGATTTAATCAGTCCTGACGTGACAACCATTGGACAAGGGTTTTGACGGAAGGACGACCTGGATGTTGATGCCTTTTATTGTCGGGCTGTTGCGCGCTTGTGAGAGGTAGTCAATCAGCGGCACGTCGACCACTTTGCCGTATTGGGAGGATGCCTGACGGAAAATGGGCTTGCCATTTTTCCAGAAGACAAAGCCTAAGTGCGATACATTGAGGTGGGTACCAATTTCTTTGCGTAAATTCCAATTGGGTCTGACAATTTCAACGATGGCGGCCTCAGGAATCTGCTTAAACAGGTAGTGGTTTGCCTTCCCCTCAGCATCAAACAACGCCGTAAAAGGCAGGTATGGCAGATTAGATACCGTGCGCGGCAGTTTGCTTCCCAGGGCTTGTAACTCATGGAGCCGCTGCTTCCCCAGGTGCGGATCAGGATGAAGCAAACGAATATGATCATCGCCAAAATGCCCATACCAGGAGGGTTTATCAATAAAAGCGGTCGCTGTTTTAAACACGGGGTTTTGTTTTTCATCGACAACGGTAGCCGTGATGTCTTTAACATAACCCTGGCGTTGATTATTCTGGTTCCAGTCTAGACCGGTAAAATGATTGCGATGAATGAAACCCAATTGACCCTGGCTGTAGCGAAGATTTCTCAGGCAGTGTTGAAAAGTCTGTGTATTGTTGGCCAGTGCAATGGCCAAAATGGTAGTGACATAGGTTTCGCAATCAAACGCATCCGTACGGTAACGCGGGTATTGATCAAAACGTGCACGACGCCCTTCACCCAGGGCGCCAAGCATATAGGGTTTCCCCAGAAAATAACCGCTGATTTTGTCAAGGCGCTGCGCCATATCAAAATTCGGTATGTGGTTGAGGCTGTGATATAGTCCCTTTAGGGTGGCGGCTGCCTGCTTTTCTTCAGGGGCCGCTGCGTGAACCGAAAAAGCGGATAGGCCGAGCGTCAGCGTCATCATGCAGGATAAAAATGTCTGGCAGGTTTTTCTCATGGCGTTCCCGGCAAAGTGGATGGTTGAATTTTAACCCTGATGCAGCAGAGGTACAAGAATGTTGAATGCAATATGGTTGGGGATGATCGTTTTGTCCGTGGTCGTTGGGGCCATTGAAGGACGATTGGATCATGTCGTGCATGCCGTGACCGACTCGGCCAAACTTGGGTTTGAAATTGCGCTGGGCTTAAGTGGCATCATGGCGTTGTGGTTGGGTATTATGGCGATTGCGTCGGAGTCAGGCCTGGTGAATCGTTTTGCGCACTGGCTTAAGCCGGTCCTGAGGCCATTGTTTCCTGATGTGCCAGTGGATGACCCGGCCATGGGGGCTATAGTGATGAACATTGCCGCGAACATGCTGGGTTTGGCCAATGCAGCAACGCCGTTTGGTCTTAAGGCCATGAACGAACTGCAACGTTTAAATGGCAAAGCGGAGCAGGCAAGCGATGCCATGTGCACTTTTTTGGCTATTAATACCTCGAGTGTGCAATTAATCCCCGCGACAGCCATCGCATTTCTCGCAGCAAACGGTGCTCACCAACCCAGCTCGGTGATTTTCACCTCCTTGATAGCCACCAGTGTCTCGACCCTGGTGGCCATTGTTGCTGTAAAACAATTAGCCAAATTACCGGCCTATCGTTTAAGAGAGGTTGAGATCAATGATTGAGATTGCCAATACCATTTCCAATTGGGTTCTGCTGCTTTTTGTAGTCGGTATTCCGCTTTACGGTTCATTGAAAAAAATCAATGTGTTTGATGCCTTTGTCAGCGGTGCGAAGCAGGGGTTTGAAACCAGCATCAGCATCATTCCCTACCTGATTGCCATGATGGTGGCGATTGGAATGCTCAGAGCCTCCGGTTTCTTTGAGCTGTTAAATGCAGTCCTGGCTCCGGTGCTGTCGTGGTTTGGCATGCCGCCGGAGTTATTACCCTTGGCTTTAATCAGGCCATTTTCGGGAAGCGCTGCTACCGGCGTCATGGCTGAATTAATTCATGAGAATGGCGGGGATTCGTTTATTTCAAAAACAGCCGCCACCATGATGGGCAGTACCGAAACGACATTTTATGTCATCGCAGTCTATTTTGGCGCAGTCGGGATTAAACGCACCCGTCATGCCATCCCGGCAGGACTTCTTGCGGATGTAGCCGGGATTGTGGCGAGCGTGATTGTTTGCCGTTATCTCTTTTTGTAGCGGGATGGCGGTGCTACCTGTTTTCCTTCGTTGTCTTTTTTGATCTGGACGGTGGTAAGACCGGCATGATCACAATGTCATGCAGACGCCAGTTGTATTGTTCAAGCCTATGGCGCAAGGCATTGAGTTTCACCAAAGAAACCTCGTCCGCCTTCGGTTCAATGAGGATATCGCCAAAAAAGACATGGCCCTCATCACGAAAACGAGTGGTAACCGACTGAACCCAGTCTTCTTTTTTTATGAGAGCCTTCACTTCGGCAATCAAGGGATCCGTTTTTTCCTGGCCTATCATTTTAGGAATCTCATCCAGCAAATCGTAGACTGATTGTTTAAAATTCTGGTAGCCGTCATTGATAATGCTGATTGAAATCATTATTCCCACACTGGCATCAGCCCACCAATAACCCAATCCAATGCCCAGAATGCCGATAATACTGGCAAAAGCGCTCATCCAGCTCGCTTTGTTCATTTTTGAATCGGTAAATAAAATCTTATCATAGAGCTTTCGCGAGAGCGGGAGTTTGATATGACCCAGAATGGTGGAGGGTATCCCGGACCATAACAGTGCGGGGATCATGATAAAGCCCAACCACACGGAATAACCAAAGAAAAATACCGTGGGAATGGTCGGATGTTCCTGTTGCAGGAGAACAACAAGGCCATCCACGAAAAGATAAATTCCCAGAATCAGCAAAGCCAGTGAACTGGTAAAAAAAGACATGGTGGTTACGCGATGAAATCCATAGGGAAAATTACGATTGGCTTTCCATTTGACAAGATGGCTGGCTATCAAAAAAGAGGCTGGCGGGATAATACCAAGCATGTCTTCAAGCCAGATTGTTTTCATGGTTTGCGAGTTGGACATGACTAAAAACGAAAAAAAACTGGTGGAAATCATGTAAAAAAAGGAAATCCATTCATAGCGGATGGCCTGGGTATAAATGGGGCGCAATCGGGTCGGAAATTCCAGGGTTTTAGTGACGTGCAGCATGCTGAATTTCCCTTTGTTGATGGATAAATTCATTCACCTCTTTAAGCCAGCCATTTTCGCCGGGCGGTAGCGCCAGCACATAGGCAGTAGACCCTTTCTTATAATAAGGCACGGAAAAGGCGAGGATTTCAGACCAGGGTGAATCCTGATGAATGGCGCAGGCGGCGATATCGAGTTTAAAGTGCTGCAACTGCCGATACAACGCTTCCTGATTGCTGGAGTACCAGGTTATTTCAGCGTGTAAATCCCGAGCTAATTGTCGTAATAATTCTATTTCTTCTAAGGGTGTCGCCTGGTTTGAACAAACACCGGCTTTTAAACGATGAGTCTCTTGAATTGCCTTTAAAGTGCGATTGGGATCGTCAGGAAATTGACAACTCGACAGGGCGATGACAAGACAGGTGGTTTGTATGCTGTTGATCCATTTTACCATAATGATTCCTTCCTTGGCCTCTCCAGTTTGTCACGCTAATTGAATGCATGGATTCCTGTATCCGCTTGGATTTTCTGTGAATAAAAATTAAAAATCGTTAATTATCAGGTATTCATTTTATCCAAACCTATGGTAATGTTAAATGGAAATCGACCTTTCATGGTTGGTATTCATGCTGTAATCAAATCATCATAATGAACAAAAATATAAGGAAATGTCATGAATTCAAAGCTTTTATTTTCTTTGGTTTGCAGCGCCGTGTTGTTCGCTTCCGGTTGCAATACCAACCCTCATTTTTATAACGATGCCAATCAGCCTGCAACACCTGTTACTGCAACTCAAAAGCAAACAGATGCCAAGATTTTAAGCAGCTTAATTGTGCTGAATAAAAACGAAATTGCTGCCGCTAATGCTGCTCAACAAAAATCAGCCAATCATGCAGTTAGAAATTATGCTGAAACCATGAATAAGGCTCACAGCAGAAACCTGCAGGAAGCCGAGCATTTAAGCCAAAAACTGGATGTTGCTCCCAAGCAAGGTCAAACAGCGGCTCAATTGCAACGCAAAGGCAGACAAGAACTGGCTACGTTAAATCGTCTGCAAAATCATGCTTTTGATCGTGCTTACATCAATGCCATGGTAAAAGATCATGCCGCCGCTCTGCAATTACTGGATCAACGTTTGATTCCTCAGGCAACGAATCCGCAATTGCGCCAGTACCTGGAAGTAACCCGTGCTCATGTGGCTCAGCATTTAAAACAGGCACAAGCGGTCCAAAGCCAATTGAGTAATTCGTAATAACAAAAAACCGGGCGAGCATCCTGCACGTCCGGTTATTCTGCATTCTGATTGATTAACCTTTTTTACCCTGCTTTCTTCTTGCTTTACTGGCAAGATTGCCTTCTTCATAAAGTTTCAATTGCGCAAGCAAGGTATTGGTATTGGCTTTAAATGTGGCTAATTCGCGGCCGGAGATCGGCGCTCCTCGTGGCAGAGTCACCGTTGTCGGGTTTTTAGGCTGGCCGTTGATGTGGAATTCATAATGGCAATGCGGACCCGAAGCCAAACCGGTCTGACCCACATAGCCAATGACCTGTCCCCGACGTACGAAGTCACCGCGGGATAGTCCTTTCTGGAATTTGAGCATGTGGCCGTAAATGGTACTGTAAAGCTTGTTATGGTTAATCTTAATCATGTTCCCATAACCGCTTTGACGACCAATAATTTCAATGCGGCCATCACCAGTGGCTTGAATGGGGGTACCGATACGGGCTGCCAGATCCACCCCTTTGTGTGCACGTCGATAATGCAGTATGGGATGGTAACGCGACAGGCTGAATGTCGAGCTGATGTGGCTGAAGCGGATGGGGTAGCGATTAAAGGCCTTTTTGAGGCTGGTCCCCTGCGGCGTGTAATAGTCGGTACGTCCATCGCGGCTGGTGTGACGTATGGCCTGAAAAGTCCGGCCGCCATTTTTGTACGAAACCGCCAGAATATCGCCGGTGCCGACCAGTTTATCTTCGATATAATAGGCTTTGTAGATGATGGTAAAGCGATCGCCGGCTCTTACGTCGCGGGCAAAATCGATATCCCAGGTAAAAATATCAGTCATTTGCTGAATCAGCTTGTAGGGGATGTTGTTGCGTTTGGCGGTGCCGTACAGCGAGCCCTTGACCGTTGCAGTCAGGAAATGGCTATGGCTGTTCATTTTTCGTGAATTGATTTTACTCTTGTAATGCGTTCCGTCACGGTAGACAACCATGTATTGAGTACTGGTAAACGGCAGGATCATTTTTTCCAGCACCTGCTTGTTGACCAGGAATTGAATTTCTTCATTGGGCTTAAGTTTCGACAATGCTTTGGCATGAGGGTTATCTTTAATAATAATGCCCAAGATCTTTGCACTTAATCCGATACGATTAAAGACGCTCGCTAACGAATCGCCCGGACGGGCTTTAATGATTTTCCATTCCTTGCCATTGACGATTTTCTTTTTAGCCATAACCGGAGCTGCCGTTTTTACCGCCTGGGGCTGTTTTTTGGCGGCGGCGACTGCGACGGTGCCAACGGATGTAGGGCCGGTCCTGGCTTTCAGTGTCTGAGGGGGTACCTCCTGCCCTGCATGGGGAAGCGCGACACTGCGGTTGGTAAACCGTGTCTTCTGTTTATGAGGGAATGACTTGACCAGAATAAAAGGCAGGGCAAAAGCGATTACCAAAGCAATCAGCGCCAGCAATTTAGATGGTTTTTCCGGACTATTTAATGAGACATTGGGTCTGTGATCCATGTTTCGCCTTTACTACTGTCATCCCAGGAGAATCTGTTAATTAAAATAAACGTGTTACAGTCTTCTTTGGCTCTGACTGCTTAAGTAAAAGGTATCCCAATCGTGTCCAGTGATTGGCGAATCAGCCGTTACTAGTCATTACCATCCTAAAAGCGTTCATGCTTTTTTGCTTATTCTTTGTACTGTCCTCTAGCGAGAACAGAATAACCGGGCTAAGATACTCGCTGCAAGAAGTTAGGTCAATCATTAAAAAAGGTTTTACACGCATGATAATCGCAGATTCTGCTTTCAATGAGCTGAAAAGAGGGTGTGAGGAAATTCTCCCGGAACAGGAGCTTGAAAAAAAATTACTCAAAAATCGTCCTTTGCGTATTAAAGCGGGATTTGATCCCACTGCGCCCGATTTGCATCTGGGGCATACCGTCCTGCTGAACAAGCTGCGTCAATTTCAACAGATGGGACATGATGTGATTTTTCTGATTGGGGATTTTACTGCCATGATTGGCGACCCCACCGGTAAAAATGTAACACGCATGCCGCTGACCCGCGAAGAAGTGCTGGTGAATGCAGAAACCTATCAGCATCAGGTTTTTAAAATCCTTGATCCGCAAAAAACCACGATTGTCTTCAATTCCCAGTGGTTAGGTCAATTGAATGCGGCGGATTTAATTCGCCTGGCGGCAACCCATACTGTGGCAAGAATGCTGGAGCGTGACGATTTTAACAAGCGCTATACCTCGGGGCAGCCCATCGCGATTCATGAATTCCTATATCCTCTTATACAAGGTTATGACTCTGTGGAATTAAAAGCGGATGTGGAGTTAGGCGGGACAGATCAGAAATTTAACTTGTTAATGGGACGGGAGTTACAAAAGCATTACGGCCATGAGCCGCAGGTCATTATGATGCTGCCTCTGATTGAAGGATTGGATGGCGTTAAAAAGATGTCGAAGTCACTGAACAATTACATTGGTATTGCGGAAAGCGCAGACAGTATGTTCGGCAAAATCATGTCTATCAGTGATGAATTAATGTGGCGATACCTTGATTTATTAAGTTTCAGACCCATTTCCGAAGTGGCGGGGCTGAAAAAATCAGTAGCGGAAGGTTACAATCCGCGCGATGTAAAAATTGAGCTGGCCAAAGAAATCATTGCCCGCTTTCATGACAAGGACGCTGCCGAGAGAGCCCATCAGGCATTCATTGAGCGTTTTCAAAAAGGCGAAATACCGGAGGACCTGGTCGAGCAGGAGTTGACCATCAATGAACCCATCAGCATTGCTCAATTGTTAAAACAACTGGATTTAACCAAAAGCACCTCGGAAGCCATGCGCATGGTGAGTCAGGGGGCCGTTAAAATTGACGGCGAGAAAGTCAGCGATTCGACGAAAACCATGACAAAGGGGGAAGCCTGTATTATTCAGGTTGGAAAAAGACGCATCGCTAAAGTGCGCCTGACTTGAATAAAAAATAATCATCCCCATATAGAATAAGAATAAAAAACAGGGTGTGCTTAATAAAAACACAGTGACTTAAAAAATTTACGTTTTTTTCAAAAAGTGTTTGACAAGGGAGTCAGGATGAGTAGAATACGCATCACGCCTTCGGGGCGGGTTGATTAAGAAGAGAGAA
>NZ_LNYT01000006.1:0-198829 GCF_001468125.1 Legionella rubrilucens
GGCAGCGGCGTGAGTACTGGCAACGATGGTTCAGCCACCGCAGGCACTGCGGTGAGTATCAGTGTACCTGATACGGCGTCCGATGCTACTGTTGCCACGGGAGTGTTGACTACGAGTACTGATGCGGTTATTTCTCAGGTTCTCACAGGGTATGCGGCGATTGATGAAACGCAATGGCAGGTTGGCAGTTCCCTGGATAGCAGCAGCAATGACGAGTTAGGTGTTCTTGGTGTACACACTCTTCATGATGAGTTATGGGCAGGATAGATTAGCGAACCAATCACTGGAGGTGTGGGTGCCTGAATAAAAGAGGTTCAGACACCCGAGAGTAATAAATAATTCGACAACAACTCAGGAATTATTGCTTGGAATAGACACAAGAAATGACTTCCTTGCCTTCCGGAGATTGCGAAGTGATGGTCATGGACAATTGATTGTCTTTGATCGCCAGGGTGCC
Organism: Legionella rubrilucens; assembly: GCF_001468125.1. GTDB lineage: Bacteria > Pseudomonadota > Gammaproteobacteria > Legionellales > Legionellaceae > Legionella_C > Legionella_C rubrilucens. The sequence goes on from NZ_LNYT01000006.1 coordinate 458, forward strand.
TTCTTCATAGCCCATCATATTGAAATCAAGCGCGGGTGAGCGCAAAACATACACGACTTTCAACAACAGAGCTGAATAATTCTGTTCCCATTCCAATACGGTGTGCATAAAAACAGTAGCTGCCTGTTCGGAAAGAGCATGAGTCTCTAATGTTTCGGTTGAGAAGTGCAAGCCATCGATGGTCAGGCCAAAATCATCATTGGCGATAACCAGTGTATCCCTGTCATCATCGTTGTCACACTGACCCACCCAGGTTCCAGCAAAGTCAGCGAGGTGTTTATCGCCTTCATTGTTTCTGACCTGTTGAGTTGACTTTAATGATTTTTGAACCGGTGCTGGAATAAATTTTTGGAAAAAGTTTGCAGAAAATAAAGGATTACAAATGACCAAACCGCCTGCAAACAGCATTGCAGTAAAAGACTTCTTGCCCATAATGACTCCCGAGGTTATTTTGCCAGGACATTCTAGCAAAACGCATTCACTTGTCAATTATATTTAATATTTCAATAAGTTATAGAGGAATGAATCAGGCTGGCTGGCATAGAATGCTGTTTTCAGGCGGTTGATTTTAACCCTGGCTTGGTGATTTTTTGCAAACGATTTAAACTAATCATACGGTGTTATGAACGGTAACAGTGGTTATGGATGAGTCGATGGAACATTTCGAGCAGGCCTTAATCAATGCAGACGATGTCTTGGGATGCGATGAAGCCTTAAGGCATTTTTTGGCTAAAAAGGGGATCACCACGTTTTCATTTACTTATTACGCATACAATCCTGTTGCAGTCAATCAGTTAAAATACGACACTTGCTCCGCCAACTTTAAATCCTGGCATGATCACTACCTCGCAGAAAGTTACAACAACATTGACAATACCTTGCGCTATACCTATAACAATCAGTTGCCGGTGTATTGGAACTTAAAGCAGCAATTGCGGCAGGCTACTTCGGACTCCGAACGGCAAATGCGTCTTGATTCCATTGCGTTTGGCGCAGAATGCGGCTTGTCCATCCCCATCCACGGCGCCCATAATAATTTTGCCATTTTGTTACTGGTTCAAATGCAGGGCCAGCACTGCGGCCTTGAGCAACCAACTCGCCAATATGAATTCATGGTGGCCGCTCAACTTTATTACCATTACCTGCAAACGCATTTATTTGAGCAGGTCAGCGAGCAACAAAGCTTTAAACTCACTCAACGCGAAATTCAGTGCCTGCTGTTGATCGCCCGTCAATACTCTGTAAGGGAAATGGCACAAGCCCTGGAATTAACTGAAAGAACAGTCAATTTTCATATCCAGAAACTGAATAAAAAGCTTGGCGTTAAAAACAAATACCAGGCCCTGACCAAAGCCATGACCCTGCAGTTGTTGCCCCTTTAATACCCCTGTTAGAAATGACAGTGCTCAAAATGGTTTCTCTAGGTATAAAATTTATGCAGTTATAACCAAGGGGCTATTATGAATCCATTTAAAAAGTTATTAGTGACTGCGATCACTGTGCTTCCTGTCTATGCGCATGCTGATTTAACCCTGTATACCACGAGTTGGTCCATGTATGGGCAGAACCCTTATGAATACGATGGCGCCTACAAAAATAACCAGCCCTACGGGCAACTGAAATACGTCAGTAACCCGGATATGGTGGCTCAATTTAACAAAGCCGATGTTGTTGTCTGGAGTTTTATGCAGGTATGGAATTCCAATGATCCAGAGCAGGCCAAATACGCTATTCCAAAACGCTGGGATGGCTTGATGCACTTTGATGATTTGTGGGCTGAATTGCCGCTCGAAGGCTCCTGGATAAGCAATTTACCTCCAGAAACCAAAGCGTTCCTCACGTTCTGTAAAGGGAATGAGGGAGCCTGTTCTGCCGTTCAGACCAATGGCAATACGGGTGCAAAAGAGCTGTTTAATTACACCGATCAAAAAGGGGTAGGGCAACTCAACAGTTTTGGTGCGTTTATTAATTCCGATAAATTCACTGCCAAACGCATCATTGCCATCGGCGGCGCCAATACTTTGGAAAACAAGGCAGTCAGTACCGCGACCTACGACGCTATTTTTGCCAATCAGGATAAATTTTTAACTCAATTAAAATCCTGGATGACGAATTTTAAAAACTTAAAAGGGGTCGACTACGATTTTGAGCCGCCTATTGACTTACAGACAGGTGGTCAGCTTCCACCGGATTCACGCACATTAAGCGATTACAAAAAACTGTTTAACCTCATTAAAGCCAGCCGCAGTAAATTAGGCAATGACGCGTATATCTCAGTCACTATCACCGTCAATAAAGACTATTTAACCGCCATCGATCAATCGGTGGAAGGCGGATGGTTTAAAACGATAGCGCCTTATGTCAACAGCGTGAATTTAATGACTTATGATTTGCATGGTCCGTGGGGACATGACAGCGACCCCTACACCTCCTTGCACGCTTATCTGATACAGCCGCAAAGCCAGCACAAGAATGAGTTTGCCATCAATTATGGGACGGATGAAATCACTCGCCAGGTTTTGTCGTATGGCATGCCGAAAGACAAGTTGCAGGTCGGTATCGCGGCCTACGGGCGAGGCTATGCCGGGGTTGAAGCGGGCGAGAATGCCAGTCAGCCAGGATTTGAGCAACCGTGGACAGGGGCAAGTCATTTTCCCACAGCCTATACCAATCAGGATGGCATGGTGCCGTATAACAGCATTGATAAGCTCATTAAGGATTTAGGTTATCAAACGTATTCAGTCAATGCAGAAGACGATGACGGCAATCCGGTAGTGGCTGGCGCCTACCTTTACAGTGACAAGGCAAAACAGTTTGTCGGGTATCAGTCGCCTCAAACCGTCAAGGCCTTGTGTGCGTTCATCAAGAAAACGCAACTGAAAGGAGCCATCATGTGGAGTGCGGACACGGATTTATCCGTCTTTAACCCCAACAGTCTCGTGGCTGTTTACAAACAGAATTGCCAATAAGACTATCCCGCGCTCTCTCTCAAAGGAGCGCGGGATCCCCTATTTTGAGATGATTTGATTAGCTGTCCTGGGAGTCTTCTCTTCCAGAAGTTGAATGACCGCCCCTATAGCTACCGGCTTCGAGAAATAATAACCCTGAACCTTATCGCATTGATGTTGATTTAGAAACTGAATTTGATGTTCGGCTTCGACACATTCGGCCACGACAGACAGGCCAATGGCATGAGACAGATTAATGATGGAACTGACGATGTCGGAGTCCACTTTGTCTCCTGGGACATTCTTAATCAGAGTCGGGTCGAGTTTTAGAGTATCCAGAGGCAGTTGCCGCAGGTAATTCAATGATGAAAAACCTACCCCAAAATCATCCAGTGTGATTGAGACTCCCATTTCTTTAAGCTGCAGGATAATTCGCTCACTGTTTTCCATGCTGCGGATTAATGAATTTTCGGTGATTTCAAACTCAAGCTGTTTGGCGGCCACTTGCGTTTTTTGGATTATGCTTTGTACAGTTTGAATAAAATCATATTCTTCCAGCTGTTGGGATGAAAAATTCACGGCCAGTTTGATGGGATGGTTGTATTTTTTGATGCTGTTTAAGAACTGTTTGTATTCCGTGCAGGCGAGCTCAAATGCTCGCTCTCCCACGGGTTTGATAAGCCCGGTTTCTTCGGCGACAGGCAGGAATTGATTGGGGTAGAGTATGCCGCCGTCATGGGACGGCAGGCGCAATAATGCTTCGATGCTGACCATGCGTCCGGTGCGTAAATCGTATTGCGGTTGGTAGTGCAGAATCAATTTGTCCTGTTCCAGTGCTTCGCGTAATAGATTTTCAATGTCCAGCTTATCCTGCAGGCGATGCACCATGTCATAATTAAAAAACTGGTAGTTGTTGCGCCCCGCTTTTTTGGCACAATACATGGCAATGTCAGCATGTTTGATTAAAGCCTGTTCATCGGTGCCGTCATCCGGCCACATACTGATGCCAATACTCCCGGTGACAAACAATTTGTGCTCTTCAATCATTACGGGCTCATTGAGTTTTCTTAAAATCCGTTTGGCGACTTTGGTAGCCCCCACGCTGTCAGTGACCCGTTTTAGCATGATAATGAATTCATCCCCACCCAATCGGGTGGCAATATCACCGGCCTGAATGACATTACTGATGCGTTTGGCAATAATTTGCAAAAGCATATCGCCAATTTTATGCCCCAATGCATCATTAATTAATTTGAAGCGATCCAAATCGAGGAATAACACGGCCAGCTTGGCTTGTCCGGCGGTATTGCTGAGCCAGTCCTTCATGCTGAACAATAATTGCTGGCGATTGGCGAGGCCGGTCAATGGATCATAGTAGGCGATTTGCTCAAGCTCGATGTTTTTTTGCTCCAGTTTGTTTCTGGCCATGCGAAGGTTAATCAGGTTATTAATCCGGGCCTTGAGTTCCTCGGCGGCAAAGGGTTTGGTAATGTAATCCTGAACGCCGCTGCGCAGTAATTTCAATCGAAATTCTTCATCGTTTTTAGCTGTGAGCAAAATCACAGGGGTATCGGCCAGCTCTACCTTCTGGCGTAGATTTTCAATTAATTCTTCACCGCTCATCCGAGGCATCATGGCATCGGATAAAATTAAATCCGGCTTGTGGGCTACGGCTTTATTAAAACCTTCCAGCCCATCCGTGGCGGAGATCACATAAAAATCAGTGGATAATACCTCCGCAATGAAACGATTCATGTCAATATTGTCTTCAACGACAAGCACGGTCGGTTTTTCACTCATGTTGATTTGGACTTCGACTTGCTCTGTAGACTTAGCCACCGGTTTCAATGACAACACGGTGGATTTACTCATCTCATCCAAAGCCGGATCGTAGCTGTCTAATGACGCTCGGCCCACCGACATGCCCTTGGGTGCGACTAAGGGCAGTTCCACAATAAATTCAGCTCCGCCCGCTTTGGATTCTTTAACAAAAACCTTTCCTTTCTGCAGTTCAACAAAGTCTTTGACAATGGCGAGGCCAAGGCCGGTACCGCCATGTTTGCGCGTCTCGCCGCCTTCGACCTGACTGAAGCGTTCAAAAATAACATCATACAATTCTTTGGGAATGCCCGGGCCGTTATCACATACACTGATGATGGCTTTGTGATCATCCTGGGATACCTTGCAAACGATCAAACCATGTGCTGGTACAAATTTAAACGCATTGGATAAAAGATTAAGGAGGATATGCTGCACTTTTTCCGCATCAATTTCAGCAATCAGAATAGGCGGGCTTTGGACATTAAAATGAATGCCTTTGTCTTCTGCCAGGCTGTTAAAATTCTCGGCAATGACGCGAACTAATTTCGCCAGATTGATTTCCTGATAATTAAGCACCATTTTCCCAGCATCAAGTTTGGCTATATTGAGCAAATCATTCACGTGTTTTAACAGGATATGGGCATTGTTGCTGATGATTTCCACGGGTTTATGCATGGATAAGGGCAGGGATGGATCCCGTTTCATTTTCTCCAGGGGTCCCAGGATCAGCGACAGCGGGGTTCGCAGTTCATGACTCATGTTAGCGAAAAATTGCGTTTTTAAATGGTTTAATTCTTTAAGCTGCCTGTACAACACCTCCTGTTGGTTTTTCTTTTGTTCAAGCTCTTTGATCGCAGCCCGTAATTGCTTGTTGGCTTCCTGAATTTCCTGGGCTCTTAAAAAAATTTCCATCTGCATGCGTTCTGTACGGCTACGCAGTTCCTCGGTCAGTTTATTTTGCTCGGTTCCTGCCTGTTGCAGGTGGACAAATTCAGTGACATCCTTGACGCGATGGATGATGTAGAGCAACTCATTGTCTTGATTGAGTACCGGCACATTCATGGGACTCCAGTAACGCTCTTCAAAAGCCTCATCCGACTCAGGTATACGGATATCGTATTTTTGTACCGCCATAGTGTCTGGGGTTTTGTTTTGCAAAACCCGCTGCAACGAAGCACGAAGGTTATTGACGCCGGTGGGGCTGGGCTCATTGGGATTATCCGGGAATACATCAAAAATATAACGACCAAGGATTTGCTCCCTGGTTACCAGCGTGGCTTTTAGATAGGCATCGCTTGCAGCGATAATATTGAGCGCACTGTTCAGAACCAGGTACAAGTCAGGAGTGGATTCAAACAAGACTTTAAAATCCAGAGGTTCTTTCAAATAATTTGACATCGTTCAACTCCTCCGTGAGTTTATGCAACGCCAATGTACGCATAGGCTTTTGAATCTGACTTAAGCAGAATTATCTCTATTATATAATAGCCTTTTTTTAGTAAAATAGGGGGTAATATGCCCAAAAAATGACGATTAGTGAGGTTTTTATGCTTTACACGCCAAAAAAATGGTTATCTTTTGGTAATGTTTGCGTTAAAAGGTAAAAAAACCCGTAAATAGGCAAAAAAATAAGAAAAGGGGCATTAAATCGACAATTCTTCTTTGATCAACTCGTCAATGGATAAGTCTGCCTGCTCGCTGGATAATTCACGCCTTAAAACCTGAAGACGGTGCACCATCGCCCTGGCCATGTCCTGATCATGCAATAATTCATTAATGAGACGTGCAAGCTGGGTTGGATTGCAATCATATTGTAATAATTCGGGCACGATCATTTGATTTTTTAACAGGTTACACAGGCCTAAGTATTTCACCTTTATCAATTTGGTGGCTGCGATGTAGGTTAGCAGAGAGGCTTTATAGATGATGCACATGGGTTTCGCCAACAAAGCGCATTCCAGGGACGCGGTACCGGACGCAACAACCACACAATCACTGCAGGCTGCTGCATCGATCGCCTGCCCCTCAAGAAAGGAGACAGGCACCTGGCTATGGGAAAAATACGAACGAACCAGGGATGCATCGATGGTTGCCGCAATCGGAATGACAAAATGAACATCATTAAACTGCCTGCCAAGCTGCTCAGCGGTCTTTAAAAGCACAGGCATGTGCCGGTCAATTTCATTGCGGCGACTGCCTGGAAGCAGCGCAATCAGGCGCTTATCAAGTGGTAAATTCAGGGACATTCTGACCGATGCCAGGTTGTCATAGACGGGTATTTTATTGACCAGTGGATGGCCAACAAACGAGACGGCTACATCCTCCTGTTGATAAAGTTTTTTTTCAAAGGGCAAGATGACCGCCATGCGATCAACGCATTCCCGGATAGTGTGGATGCGATTGGCCTTCCAGGCCCAGATTTGCGGACTGATGTAATAAACAATGCGCAAGCCCAGAACCCGTTTGGCAAAGCGGGCCAGGCGCAAATTAAATCCAGGGTAATCAATGAGAATAAGCAAATCCGGCTGAACCGTTTGGAGGTGGGTTTTGATTAATTTCCAGGCTTTTTTGATAACCATGAAATGGCGGACCACCTCCGTAATGCCGGTGACTCCGAAACTGGCTAAATCGCTAATCACATTCACCCCGGCCTGCTGCATGTGGCGGCCGCCTATGCCGCTCAATTCAAGGGTGGGATCCCAGGCAAGGAGTTTGGACACAAGCTTCGCGGCATGGGCATCCCCTGACTCTTCACCAGCAACAATGACAACCTTTTTAGGCTGTGGACTATTCATCTCAGGTCGCTAGGCGGGAAAGAATTAATGAGGTAATCTGAGTGGCCGTAGCCAGTGCGTTGCGGCCGTCAAGCCCCGTTACCAGCGGTGTACTGTTTTCTTTAATGGCACTGACAAAGGATTTGATCTCTTCCAGCAGGGCATCGCTTTTTTCAAAGGTGAATTCCTCACAAACCACATTCGGAATACCGGGAAACATTTCGTCCTGACCTTTACGAAACAAAGCAAACTGTTTGGCATGGTAATCAATCGAGATGTAGCATTCAGGCTGAAAAATACGCGTTTTACGTTCGGTTTTAAAACTGATTCGGCTTGCTGTGACATTAGCGACACAGTGATTGGCGAAAGTGATTCTGGCATTGGCAATATCAATGGCCGATGAAAGCACGGGTGCACCATGGGCATCAATGTGAACAATCGAGCTTTTAACAATGGATTGAATCAAATCGATATCATGGATCATCAGATCCAGGATGACATTCACATCGGCGCCTCGCGGAGTAAACGGGGCCAGACGTTGCGATTCAATGAACAGTGGTTTAACCATGTATTTTTGCAGAGCAATGTGCGCGGAGTTAAAGCGCTCCAGATGGCCGACCTGCAGCTTCACCTGATGCTGTTCAGCCAGGGCGATGAGTTCATCGGCCTGTTCAATGGTTTCGGTGATGGGTTTTTCAATGAGGACATGAATGCCGCGGCTTAGGCATTGCTTGGCAATCTCATAATGATGCGTGGTGGTGGCCGCGATACTGACAGCATCCACCTGACCCAACAGCTCGGTGAAATCGTAGTAAGCAGGTACACCTAACTCCTGGGCAACGGCATCGGAAGCGGTTTGATTCACATCACAGACAGCCACCAGTTCCACATCGGGCAGCATCTTGTATTTTTGAGCATGGAATCGACCCAGGTAGCCAACCCCAATCACGGCACATCGTAAAACACTCATGGTCTATAGCGTAGAAAAATTTGTGCGCATGATCGCATTTCCTGGGTGATAAATCAATTTTAAATGGGTATTATTGCCAGTCTTTCTACCCAGGGATACGTAAATGGAAAATTATAGTGCGGGTGTCGATGAAGTGGGACGAGGACCCCTGGCTGGTCCGGTTGTAACCGCTGCGGTGATTTTGAAACGGCCGCTGGATGGATTGACTGATTCAAAAAAATTGACGCCTAAAAAAAGAAAAACATTGGCAGAACAAATCAAAGAAGAAGCGGTTTGTTTTGCCTACGGGAGAGCCGAAGTCAGTGAAATTGACGAACTCAATATCCATTGGGCAACGTTGCTGGCCATGAAACGGGCAGTGGAGGCATTGACGATTAAGCCAGCCAAAGTATTGGTGGATGGTCTGCACAAACCCAAAATTGACATTCCCTGTGAGGCCATTGTCCAGGGGGATTTATTGATTGCAGAAATCAGCGCAGCATCGATTCTTGCAAAAGTCTCGCGTGATGAGGAAATGGAACAGCTGGACAGCGTCTACCCGGGGTATGGCTTTGCTGTTCACAAAGGGTACTCTACGGACATGCATCGCCGTTTATTGCTTGAATTGGGACCCTCGCCCATTCACCGCAAATCCTTCGCGCCTGTGACGGAATTATTGGTTGAACAGGCGCTAAGATAAGGCCGTGAACAGGATACGATGCGAACTGATGGACATCAAAATGCCGAAGCTGGCTAAAAAAGTCACCATGGCCGTTCCGCCATAGCTGACCAGCGGCAATGTGATGCCTACCACGGGCAGTATACCCGTCACCATGCCGATATTGACGAAGGCCGATAAAAAGAACGTCATGGCCAGACTGGCGGCCAATAGCCGGGTAAAACTGGTCTGAGCCTGACGGGCAATGTACAGGCCGCGCAAAGACACCAGAATAAATAACAGGATTAACAGCGTGCTGCCGACAAAGCCAAACTCTTCACCGCTCACTGCAAAAATAAAATCAGTGGCATGCTCTGGTAAAAAATTAAGGTGCGACTGACTCCCTGCCAACCACCCCTTGCCAAAAGCACCGCCTGAACCAATGGCGATTTTCGATTGAATGATGTGATAACCTGATCCAAGCGGATCCTGTTCGGGATTTAGCAGGGTGTAAATACGCTGGCGTTGGTAATCGTGCATGACATGCCACAGCAGGGGAGCTGATAATCCAGCTAAAACCAGGAGTACTAGCAGAATACGAAAGCTGATGCCGGCCATAAAAATGACGCTTAAACCGGCGAAGACAACCATAATGGCCGTTCCCAAATCGGGTTGTTTGGCAATTAACAACGCGGGAACAAAAATAATGACAGCGGCAATCAACAGGTTTTTAGTGTCGATGGGGATGGGCTTGCGATCAAAGAACCAGGCCGCCATCATCGGTACCGCCAGTTTCATGATTTCAGAGGGCTGAAAACGAAAGATGCCCAAATCCAGCCACCGTTGCGCGCCTTTACCGATTTTACCAATCACCATAACTGCCAGCAGCAGCGCCAGGCCCACACCGTAAATCCAGGGTGTCCAGATTTTATATTTATGGGGAGGAACCATGGCAAAAACCATCATAATCCCGATGGCAAAGGAGAGACGCATCAGCTGCCTTAACACCATCCCCAGGTTTTGATTAGAGGCGCTGTAAAGAATCAGCATGCCAAAGGCGATTACCCCTAACAGTAAACCCAGCAAGGGCAAATCAACATGGATGGCTTTACTGGTAAAGCGATAGACGGGGCGGGCTTGTCGTTGATTCATGATGGGGATTCGCTCTTCTTCATCTCAAAATAGGCATCCAGGACTTTACGTGCCACGTTGGAAGCCAAAACGTCATTTTCAACCATGACTGCAATGGCCACTTCGGGGTTTTCAACCGGCGCAAAGGCAATGAACAGGGAGTGATCGCGCAGATGTTCAGGGATCACCTGGTTGCGGCGTTTTTCATATTGCCGTCCGCCAAAAACCTGCGCAGTTCCTGTTTTTGCCGCCACGGAATAGGGAGGGTTGCGGCCAAACCGGTATCCGGTGCCTTCATTACTGGTAGTCACCGCATGCATGGCATCAATGATAATGTCCCAGTTGGCTTCCTCGTTGAGTTTTACCGTCTTCTCTTTGATAGTCTGATAGGGATGCACTTCGCCTTTGTCGCTTTGTACGGATTTTAACAGTAAATGGGGTCTGTAACGCTGACCGTGCTGGCTCATGGTGGCCACGGCATTGGCCAGTTGGAGCGGAGAAGCCAGCATAAATCCCTGGCCGATGGCGGTAATCAGCGTGTCGCCAGGATACCAGGAAATGCCTTTTGTTCGTCTTTTCCAGGGTGCGCTTGGCAGAATACCCGGCGCCTCTTCATGAAGGTCGACCTGAGTCATCTGGCCAAAACCAAACTGGCTCAGCATTTTTTCAATTTCAGCAATCCCCAGTTTGTGGCCGAGTTGATAAAAATAAGTGTCGCAGGAGACCGTAATGGCCCGTTTTAAGTTAATGACTCCATGGCCGCCTTTTTTCCAGTCCCGGTAGGCATGGCTTACACCGGGCAAACGGAACCAGCCTGGATCATACACACTGAATCCGGTATCGATCACTCCCTTTTCAAGCCCTGCCAGTCCGACATAGGGTTTGACGGTGGAGGCCGGGGGGTATAATCCCCGTACTGCGCGATTATAAAGCGGCCGGTCGCGGGTGTCCGAGAGCTTCTGGTAATCGACTGATTTAATGCCGTTCACAAACACATTAGGATCATAACTCGGTGAGCTCACCATGGTCAGGATATCCCCGTGACGCGCGCTCATGACCACCACGGCGCCGCGCTTATCCTTCATGGCTTCATAAGCGACTTTTTGCAGTCGAATATCCACCGTCAGGTAAAGCTTCTCACCGGAAACCGGGTTTTGTTTGTTCAATACGCGAACGGTTCGGCCGCTGACATCGGTTTCAACCTGCTGGTAGCCCACCTGGCCATGCAGGATGTTCTCGTAGTATTTTTCAATGCCGGATTTGCCGATAAAATTGGTGGCGCGATAGTTCGTGCTGTCGACCTGTTTAAGCTCCTGCACATTGATGCGGCCGACATAGCCGAGAAGGTGTGCTGTCACTTCTCCTAAAGGATAATAACGCATTAAACGCGCCTTGATGCTGACGCCGGTGAACTGGTATTGGTGAATGGCAAAGGTGGCCACTTCTTCCTGGGTTAATTTCAATTTAATGGGGATAGGGACAAACGAGCGGTTCTGTCTGCGTGTACGCTTGAAATTATCAACATCCTCGTCGCTGATCGAAGGCAGCAGTTGCCTTAACCGGGCGATGGTGCTGTCCATGTCGCTTACCCGTTCCGGGATGATTTCAAGAACATACACGGGAATATTTTCGGCAAGGACTACGCCATTTTTATCGAGAATAATTCCTCGCGGCGGAGCGATGGGAATGATGCTCATCTGATTTTTTAAAGACAGGGTTTCATAGCGTTTGAATTCGGCAATTTGCAGATAAGCCAGGCGGATTAACAGGACGGCAGACAACAGAACAACAAAAATAATGAGTACATTCAGACGAATGCGATGAATTCGGATTTCCTGGCGATCATTTTTTACAGGATTATTCAGGCGCATCGTTCGTGACTACTCGGATTAATGGGGTAACTGGACTGCCATACATGGTAACGGAAAACTTCATTTGTGGTAAGGGTGATTGTTATTTATTGCAAAGGCACGATAGATGGTTTCAAGCAATAAAATCCGTACCAGCGGATGCGGCAGCGTTAACCGCGATAAAGACCAGCGCTCCTGACTGAGAGCCAGGGTTGCAGGGGATAAGCCTTCAGGGCCGCCAATGATAAAACAGAGGTGGCTGTGGTTTTGCTGAAGCAGGTTCAGTTTAACCGCCAGTTTTTCGCTGTCAAAACTGTCGCCTTCAATCGCCAGGGCGATAACCCGCGCGCCAGAAGGTATGGCGCCATGGATTAACTGCGCTTCTTTATCCATAATGCGGGCCAAATCAGTGGCCTTGGTCCTTTTGGTCAGAGGAATCTCGACAAGGGATAAACTGACAAACTCCTGAAGCCGTTTGCTGTATTCCTTCGTCGCTTCATTAACCCAGGAAGGCATTTTACTGCCGCAGGCAATGACGGTCATTTTCAGCATAGGGGAGCCTTAAGCGGTGCTATCCTGCCACAGCCCTTCGAGGTTGTAGAAGGCGCGGCTGTCGGGCTGCATGACGTGTAAAATAAAATCGCCAAAATCAACCAAAGCCCATTCACCGGCCTCAATGCCGTGGGAGCCGATGGCTAACAGGCCGTCGGCCTTCATTTTTTCCATCACCGTCTCGGCAATTGCCTTGACATGGCGGGATGAGCGGCCACTGCAAACCACCATGTAATCCGTGATGGCCGTTTGCTGCCGCACATCAAGGACATTAATATCAATGGCCTGCATTTCGTCAAGAATATGCAGGAGTTTTTCAAGTTCTGCAGGTTGATTAGCCATAGTCATGAACACTTGTTTCCAAAAGGCGTTGGATAATATCAGTAAAATCAAAAAGTCTCAAAGAGATTGACGGCAATTGACTATTTTTCATGATTGTTCCTTGATAACAAATGCTTTATCAGCAGATTAATCATAAAACAGGCAAGCGTAGCCGCTGTCAGAATAAGTAACAAGTGAGTAAAGCTTGTTGCATAATGGGTTTTCAATTCAATGACCGATCGAATGCCGGGATTAATCGCCGTCAGGATGGCCAGTTTACCGGAGAGATAACCCCCGATGCCCAGTGAGACGAAAAAGATGCCCATCATGGTGCTGACCTTGCGTCGGCTGGCTAAGACTGTGATCGCCGACAGTCCAACAGGGGAAAGCAGCAATTCAGCAATCGATATCATCAGATAAGCCGGGATAAAATAAAGCGGCGAAAGCAACGCCTGCGACGTGCTTTCCCGGCTGACGAAAGTAATTAAGCCATAAGCCAGCCACATGAACAGCATCGCCAGGAGAAATTTGTTGCCGGTTCGCTTACCGCTTTGTACGCTGTTCAATTGCGGTTTGCTTCGCGCAAGAAAATAACCAAAAACCAGCATGCCGATGCTTTGAATGCTGACATAATAGGGCGGGGGAAATTGAATCCCGAGAAACGTCGGCTCCACAACCCGGGCAATGAACAGCGTCAGGGACATAAACATCTGAAAATAAAAGGCCCAGAACATCACTGAGACAATGCATAGCAGGCCAATCACCAGCGTTTGTCGACCCTGTTGCGGTGATTCCCGTTTGACAGTGGTCAAAAGATAAGCCAGGGACAGAACCACAACACCTAAAAAGGCAATGTCAGCAAACCGGGGATACCATAAAATGCAGAACGAGAGCAGCCACAATAAAAACATCATGCCCAGGGCATTCATTATTTTCACAGGATGGTATTCAAACGGGTGATAATCCTCAATGCGATACCGCTTAATGCCAAAGGCAAACACAGCAAAGGCGATGATCATGCCAAAGGCGGCGCTGGCAAAGGTAACAGACCAGCCAAAATAGGCGTTTAGATAGCTGGGCAGCGTGGTGCCGAGAATAATTCCGGTGGTGATGCCCATATAGAACACGGTAAAGCCGCTTTCCCGTTTGGGTGAATCAACCGGGTATTCATTGCCGAGCAGGGAGGAAATATTCGGTTTCAGTAAACCGGTACCCACTGCAATACCCGCGAGGGCAATCAGCATCGCTGATTTGGACTGAATGAGGGTTAACAGCGTGTAACTTAAAAAAAGAAAGACAGCACCGGACAGCACAGTGTTTTTTTGCCCCAGCAAATGATCCGCAATCCAGCCGCCAATGACCGGGGATAAATAAGTCAGGGCTGTAAAGGAGCCGACTAAAGCGTAGATGTGTTTATCATGCCACTGGTAATGGCTGGCTAAGTAAAGCGCTAACAGGGATTGGACAACATAAAATCCATAGCGTTCCCACATTTCTGTCGCAAAAAAAACACGGAGGGAGGCAGGGTGTTTGACATTCGTATCCACGATGACCTTATTTTAGGCAAAGATGCTTAAATACTATCATAGTAAAAAAATAAATTGCAGCGTTATGACAGGAATAATTCACGACGGCCCGGCAGTAGTGTAGACTAGCGGTGGTAAATGCAAGTGACTGTTTTTTAGTCGTTCTTTGGATGGAATTAATTATGACTATGACACGCAAGGCACGCCCCGTCAGAGCGCCACGGGGAAATGTGCTTCATTCCCGCAACTGGCTTACCGAAGCCGCTCTCAGAATGCTGATGAACAATCTGGATCCGGAGGTGGCTGAAAACCCCGATGAATTGATTGTTTATGGCGGTTTGGGCCGCGCTGCCAGGAATTGGTCCTGTTTCGACAAAATGGTCGAGGTCTTGAAAGCGCTGGGCGAGGACGAGACCCTGCTGGTGCAATCGGGTAAGCCGGTGGGGGTTTTTAAAACCCATGTTGATGCACCGCGTGTCCTTATGGCCAATTCCAATTTAGTCCCCAAATGGGCCACCTGGGATCATTTTAACGAGCTCGATAAAAAAGGCCTGATGATGTATGGGCAAATGACAGCCGGCAGCTGGATTTATATCGGCTCCCAGGGCATTGTTCAGGGTACCTATGAAACCTTTGTTGCAGCAGCCAGACAACATTACCAGGGCGATTTAAGCGGCCGCTGGATTTTAACTGCGGGATTAGGCGGCATGGGCGGCGCACAACCGCTGGCGGCCACCATGGCTGGAGCCAGTATGCTGGCTGTTGAATGCGATGCCTCACGGCTTGAAAAGCGGCTTTCTACCCGTTACCTTGATAAATACACGGACAATCTGGATGACGCTTTGCAATGGATTGAGGCGTCCTGCCGGGATAAAGCCCCCCTGTCAGTCGGTTTGTTAGGTAATGCTGCTGACATTTATCCTGAACTGCTCAAGCGAGGCCTCAAACCGGCAATGGTCACTGATCAAACGAGTGCCCATGATCCCCTGAATGGTTACCTGCCGCAGGGATGGACGCTGGAACAGGCGATTGAAATGAGAAAGGCGGCTCCTGCAAAGGTCATTGCTGCGGCCAAAAAATCCATGGCGGTGCAGGTGAATGCCATGCTGGGCTTCAGACAGCAAGGCATCCCGGTCTTTGATTACGGCAACAACATCCGGCAAATGGCGTTTGAAGAGGGGGTCGAGGAGGCGTTTGCCATTCCGGGGTTTGTGCCGGCTTACATCCGGCCGCTGTTTTGCGAGGGAATAGGCCCATTCCGCTGGGTGGCTTTGTCGGGTGAAGCGAAAGATATCCATGCTACGGACAAAAAAGTCAAGGAATTAATACCGGACAATCCCCATCTTCATCGATGGCTGGACATGGCTCAGGATAAAATAGCCTTTCAGGGATTGCCGGCGCGCATCTGTTGGGTTGGATTAAAGGATCGTGCGCGTCTCGCTCTCGCTTTCAATGACATGGTCAGGCACGGGGAGGTCAGTGCACCCATCGTGATTGGCCGTGATCATCTGGATTCGGGTTCTGTCGCAAGTCCTAACCGGGAAACCGAAGGCATGCTGGATGGCAGTGATGCCATTTCAGACTGGCCCTTGCTGAATGCGTTGCTCAATTGTGCCAGTGGCGCGACCTGGGTCAGCATTCACCATGGCGGTGGTGTCGGCATGGGTTTCTCCCAGCATGCCGGAGTAGTTATCGTCGCCGACGGCAGTGAAGCAGCGGCGCTTCGTCTGCAACGCGTGTTGTTCAATGATCCGGCGACTGGCGTCATGCGTCATGCGGATGCAGGTTATGAGCTGGCCCGTCGTTGCGCGAAAGCCAACCAGTTATGGCTGCCCATGATGGATGAGGAGAGCATTGCCCATGACTGATTTTTTTATTTTGAAACCGCGGCAGATGACCCTGGCGGATTACCATGATCTGATTAAAAGCGGCCGCCCCTGTAAGCTGGATGATGCTGCCCTGCCGGGCATACAGGCCTCACAGGGTACTGTCCAGGGTATTGTAGAGAAAGGGGATACCGTCTACGGCATCAACACCGGTTTCGGTTCTTTGGCTAATCAGACCATCAGTCAGCCGCATCTTAAACAGTTGCAGCGCAATATTGTGTTATCCCATGCCTGCGGCACGGGCGAATTGCTGGACGATGAGTTGGTGGCTTTAATGCTCCTGCTTAAAATCAACAGCCTTGCGCAAGGGTATTCCGGGGTCAGACTTGAGCTGATTGAAGCCCTGATTCGTCTCTACAATCATCGGGTTTATCCATGCATACCGGCAAAAGGGTCCGTGGGTGCTTCCGGTGATTTGGCGCCGCTCGCCCATCTTGCTCTGCCTTTACTGGGCGTAGGGGAAGTAAGACATCAGGGGAGAATCGTAAGTGCAGTGGAAGGGCTTCAAATCGCCGGCCTTGACATAATGGAGCTGGCGCCCAAGGAAGGCCTTGCCCTGCTGAACGGCCTTCAGGCTTCTACGGCCATTGCGATGCAGGCCCTGAACGTGGCAGAGCGGTTATTCGCTGTGGCGGTTCTTACCGGCAGCCTGTCGGTTGATGCAGCCTGCGGCAGTGATGTGCCTTTTGATGAACGCATCCAGGTTGCCCGCGGCCATGAGGTACAGCGTGAGGTTGCCATGCACTACCAGACGCTGCTGAAGGGCAGTGCCATTCGCGAGTCGCATCGTGATTGCAAACGGGTTCAGGATCCTTATTCCCTGCGTTGCCAGCCGCAGATTATGGGGGCTGTGCTTCACCAGATACGATTTGTTGCCGACACACTCCGGGTGGAAGCCAATGCCGTTTCAGATAACCCCCTGGTGTTTCCCCGAGAGGGGGATATCCTCTCTGGCGGTAATTTCCATGGCGAAATGATTGCCATGGCCGCCGATAATCTTGCGCTGGCGATAGCGGAAATCGGGGCTAACTCCGAGCGGCGGATTGCCCTGTTAATTGATTCTCATTTCAGCGGCCTGCCGGCCTTTCTAGTGAAAGAAAGCGGACTTAATTCAGGCTTCATGATCGCACACGTGACCGCTGCTGCCTGCGCCAGTGACAACAAAGCGCTGGCGCATCCTCATTCTGTAGACAGCCTGCCAACATCGGCCAATCAGGAGGATCATGTGTCCATGGCCACGAACGCAGCCCGGCGTCTGCAGATGATGAATGACAATACCGCGACGATCCTGGCTATTGAGTTATTGGCAGCCTGTCAGGGACTGGAGTTTCATAAACCGCTCATCACGTCGCCGCCTTTGCAAAAAGTGTATGACAAAGTGAGGGCTTGTGTACCGGCTTACGAGCAGGATCGCTATTTTGCTCCGGATATTGCCATCATCAAGGAAAAAATTCTAGGCGGCGAAATCGGCTGGGATTTAACGCAAAGGGATTGGCTGAAGGGATGAACATGGTCTTGAATACCCTTTTTATGGAATTAATGCATGAGCATCAACAGGATCCTTACCCCACTGTATCCGAACGGCGTGACATGCTTAAGCAACTTAAAATCATGCTGAAGACGCAGGGAACAGTGTTGGCTGCCGCCATCAATTCCGATTATTCTCACCGCTCGCAAACCGAGTCGCTTTTTCTGGAAATTGCCCCGTCGATTAAAGCCATTGATTATTGTCTGTCGCATTTAAACGCATGGACTAAATCACGAAAAAAACAGGTGTCCTGGCATTTCTGGCCGGCGTCCGCTTATGTGCTGCCTCAACCGTTGGGAGTAGTGGGTATTATGGTACCCTGGAATTATCCGGTGTTTTTATCCATTGTTCCCTTAGCCTATGCCTTGGCAGCCGGCAATCGGGTCATGGTGAAAATGTCGGAGTTAAGCAGTGAATTAAGCCAAACGTTACAAAAACTCCTCTCATCGCTACCAACTGTTAAAAAATTCGTCAAAATTATTGACGGCGATGCCGAGGTAGGCAAAGCATTTTCCAGCCTGCCTTTTGGGCATTTGCTGTTTACCGGATCAACGCAGGTCGGTAAAGCGGTGATGGCGGCAGCCAGCCAGAACCTCACGCCAGTGACCCTGGAGCTGGGTGGAAAGTCACCCGCCATTCTTTCTGAAGGAATGAATCCTGCTTATTTGCCGCGCTTGTTCATGGGAAAACTGTTTAATGCCGGCCAAACCTGCATTGCGCCGGATTACCTGCTCGTGCCGTCGCGGCTTGAGCAGGCGGTTGAGACGGGGTTTGCTGAATTTATAAGCCAGCACTACCCGGACTTAATGACCAATGACAATTACACAGGCATCATCTCGCCTTCCCATAAACAACGATTATATCATCTCCTGGAAGATGCACGGCAAAAGGGCGCCCGGGTAGTGCAATACGGGGAGGAATCAGAACATTCGCAAAAAATGCCGGTGTATTTGATTTTCAATGCCAACAGCACCATGAAAGTCATGAATGAGGAAATTTTTGGCCCCATTTTACCCATCATGACTTACGAAAAAATGGCCGATGCCATTTATTTCATCAACGCCTTACCGAATCCGCTTGCCCTTTATTATTTTGGCGACAACAAAGACGAACTGAAACGCTTACAATATGGTACCTTGTCAGGCGCACTCACTGTCAATGACACGCTGATGCACGTTGCCATTGATGATCTGCCCTTTGGCGGCGTTGGCCAGAGCGGGTTTGGCCAGTATCATGGCCAGGAAGGCTTTGATCGTTTTTCACAATTGAAACCGGTCTTTAAAAAGAAAAGAATAACCACAGCGGCCTGGCTTTATCCGCCCTATGGCAGACTGGTACACTGGTATCTTCGTTACGTGGCTGGAATCAATTCAGGGAGAAATAATGAATAAGGTCCTTTTTATCAGCGGTGCCAGTCGGGGTATCGGCCGTGCAATAGCTCACCGCTTTGCACGTGAAAAAGCATGCATTGTCATTGCGGCTAAAACCGATACGCCCCACCCTAAACTGGAAGGCACCATTTACAGTGTCGCTGAAGAAGTGGAAAAACTGGGGGGGCAGGCATTGCCGCTGATGGTCGATGTTCGTGATGAGGAGCAGATTGAAGGGGCCATCAAAGAAACAATTTCCCGGTTTGGCAGACTTGATGTACTCATCAATAACGCCAGCGCAATAAACCTGAGCGACACCTTGTCGACCCCGATGAAGCGTTATGATTTGATGCAGGGGGTCAATACGCGGGCGACGTTTGCCTGTTCAAAAGCGGCTATTCCATACCTTAAGCAGTCAGACAATCCGCACATCCTCACACTGTCGCCGCCATTAAGCCTGGATAAAAAATGGTATGCCCCACATCTCGCTTACACCTTGAGCAAGATGGGGATGAGTCTCTGTACGCTGGGGCTTGCGGAAGAATTTAAGAGCGCAGGCATTGCTGTGAATTCCCTGTGGCCTAAAACAACCATTGCAACCGCCGCCATTGAAGTGCACTTCCCAGAAGCCATCTTCAAAGCCAGCCGTAAACCGGCAATCGTGGCTGATGCGGCTTACTGGATTCTCAATCAACCCGCACGTGAAACCACCGGTCGTTTTTTTATTGATGAAGACGTGTTGCGTGAGGCTGGCATTCAGGATTTTTCCGTGTATGCTATTGACCCCAATCAAAAGCCTTACCCTGATTTATTTTTATGACGGTTGAAATATTCACTGATGGCGCCTGCAAAGGCAACCCTGGCCCTGGCGGATGGGGTGCCTTGTTGCGTTACAATGGCCAGGAAAAAGCAATATACGGCGGCGAACCGCATACCACCAATAACCGGATGGAGTTAACCGCTGCCATTCGAGCCTTAAGTGCTTTAACGCGCCCCTGTGTGGTTGATTTATACACTGATTCGCAGTACGTGCGTCAGGGGATGATGGAGTGGTTACATGGCTGGAAAAAAAAAGGGTGGGTGAATGCGAAGAAGGAACCGGTTAAAAATGCTGATTTGTGGCAGGAGCTTGACAGGCTAAGCAAAATGCATACTATCCGTTGGCATTGGGTACGCGGCCATTCCGGACACCCGGAAAATGAGCGCGCGGATGAACTGGCCAACCTGGCAATCATTGAAATGTTAAAGGGCTGATATGCGACAAATTGTTTTGGATACTGAAACCACAGGCATAGGCCCTGAGTTGGGTCATCGCATCATTGAAATCGGTTGTGTGGAATTAATCGATAGAAAATTAACCGGTCGCCATTTTCATGCCTATCTCAATCCAAACCGAGACGTGGAAGAGGGTGCCTTTCGAGTTCATGGAATCAGTACGGAGTTTCTCAAAGACAAGCCGCCTTTTGAGGCCATTGTTGATGAGTTCATTCAGTTCATTGCCGGTACCGAACTGATTATTCACAATGCGCCGTTTGATGTGGGCTTTATTGAGGCAGAGCTCAATTGGGTTAAATGGCCCAAGCGATTACCTGATTATTGCACTGTCTGTGATACGCTGGTTTTGGCCCGCGAAAAACACCCTGGCCAGCGCAACAGCTTAGACGCCCTCTGCAAACGCTATGAGATTGACAATTCCAACCGTACCCTCCATGGCGCTTTGCTGGATGCCGAAATCCTGGCTCACGTTTACCTCGCCATGACTGGCGGTCAGGCTCAATTATTTGAAGAGGACAATCTTGCTGCGGTTCATGTGGATTCCCAACAACAGAAGCATCAGAGCTTTCCACGCCTGTCAAGCCACTCTCCCCTCATCGCCGTGAATGAACAGGAACTGCAGCGACATCAGGATTTTGTTGATTTTTTGATTAAAAAATCCGGCGTGAACCTCTGGCAGGAGGAGTAAGCCCGCTTGGCAGGAGTGTCTGGGATGCCAGCGCAGTCGGCATTCCTGTCAAAACGCATAAAAAAAACACCTTGCTCATATTTTGTTCTATAGTTATCTGTAGGATTATTGAGCAAAGAAGACGACCATGGAAGCAAAAAAACGCATTCGCCTTGCCCCTGCCGTATTTGCTTTATTTTGCCTGGCCCCCCTTGCAAGTCAAGCCCAAACCCAGGTTTCTCCCCTTGACAATACCAAGCCTCTCCTGGTTTTAGCTTCCAATCAGTTTATTTTTAATCCAAAATCATTGTCCTGGGTGGCTATTAACCACAATGGCAAGGTGGTGCGCAGCGGCAAGGCCTCGGGAGGCAGCCGTTATTGCAAAGACGTTCGTCGCGCCTGCCGTACACCGACGGGAACTTACCGTATTATCTCCAAGGGCAGCGCCAATTGCCGCTCCAGCCGTTATCCTTTAGGTAAGGGCGGTGCAGCGATGCCTTATTGCATGTTTTTCAGTAAATATTACGCTATTCATGGCTCTTATGATGTACCTAATTACAATGCAAGCCATGGGTGTATTCGCGTCAAGCCGCACGATGCCAAATGGCTGCATCAGAATTTTATTAAAATTGGCACGAAAGTCATTGTTAAACCCTATTAATAAAATGTTAATCTGCATGGTTTAAAATTAAACAATCATGGCATTTAGCGTAGTTTAATATGAATCCTTATCAAATGACGATTAACAGCAAAACCTTAAAAAACAGCGGAGCTCATTTTGAGGCTGGTGAACGAAGTGGCGCCATTTTAACCCTTCCCAATAAACAAACCAAACTCGATTTTCTGGAGGAATTTAATTACGCCGTTAAAACAGGCTTCATCGAGGATAAAACCCCCTATAAGCTGTTTGGACAGCAAAGCCTCTACTTGTCATTAGAGTTTGCCTCCATGCTCATGGGGGATCCGCACGCCGATTTTAGTCATCTGGATGAACTTAATCAGGGCTGTGTCAAAGTGAATCCGGTGATTAAATTTTTCGACTCCATCAAAGGGAATGGAGAGATAGTGAACTCAAGAGGGCGCACGTTGAGTGAATCACAGGTTACAGCGCTGCTGAAACTCTGAGTTTAAAGCCCCGGAAACCAGGGCCTTAAGGGTGAGGGGACTACTCATCATCCATGCTAAAGGAAGAACCACAGCCGCAGGTCGTCTTTGCATTGGGATTACGAATGACAAATTGCTCGCCTTGAATACCTTGGACGTAATCAATTTCCGCTTCGTTCAGAAATTGATGGCTCATAGAGTCAATCAGGAGCTTCACCGTGGATTGACCGTCGGAGCAGGTCTGCACCACCACCGTATCGTCATCCTGTATCGTCTCATCAAAGGTAAAACCGTACTGAAACCCTGAACAACCGCCGCCGGTAATGTAAACCCGTAAATTCAGACTGGGATTGTCTTCTTCGGCAATCAGGGCGGCCACTTTATCGGCGGCACTGACTGAAAAATAAACGTTGGTTGTTGATGAGGGGATTGCATTAATCGCTGCCATGAAATACTCCAGAAGAAAAGGGTCTCGCTATACCATGTATTAATTGTACCTTATTTAGCGAATAATTTGCTCTATTGTCGCACCGCCGAGGCACTGATTTTTATCGTAGAACACGATGTATTGACCCGGCGTCACCGCCCGTTGCCATTCGGAGAACATCACGTAATGCTGGCCATTGCTTTCGGGCGAAATGACACAGGCCTGCTCCGGCTGGCGGTAACGGGTTTTAGCAAAACAGGTGAACGGCAAAGAAACCTCACCTGGCGGAACCAGCCAATGAACAGGGCTGCAAACCAAGCCCTGCGAGTACAGCAGGGGATGATCACCCTGGGCAACAATTAGTACATTGTTTGGAATGTCTTTATCCACGACATACCAGGGTTCATCGCCACCTGTTTTACGACCGCCGATACCCAATCCCTGACGCTGACCGAGGGTATAGTACATCAATCCCTCATGACGTCCGACGTACTCGCCCTGCGGTGTCTGCATTTCCCCCGGTTTAGCGAGGATGAATTCTTTTAAAAATTCCTTAAAACGCTTTTCGCCAATGAAGCAAATACCGGTCGAATCTTTTTTGGCCTGAGTCACCAGTCCCAGCTGGCGTGCAAATTCCCTGATTTCAGCTTTAAGAAAATCCCCTACGGGAAAGAGGGTTTTAGCCAGGGCCGAAGGTTCTACGGCATGAAGAAAATAGGTCTGATCCTTGTCGCGATCCTTGGCTTTGTACAACGCCCCTGGATTATTTTCTGAACGGACCCGGGCATAATGGCCGGTTGCAATGTAATCCGCACCGAGAGAAAGGGCATGAGTTAAAAAAGCCTTAAATTTGATTTCCTTGTTACACAACACGTCGGGATTGGGTGTGCGACCCTGCTCATACTCACGCAGGAAATGGGCAAACACACGATCCCAATACTCTTCGGCAAAATTGACGCTGTGAAGGGGAATTTGAAGCTGATTACAAACCGCCTGCGCATCGGCCAGATCCGCTGCCGCGGCACAGTAGCCTTCCGTATCATCCTGTTCCCAGTTTTTCATGAACAGGCCTTCGACGTCATACCCCTGTTCTTTCAGAAGCCAGGCAGCCACTGAGGAATCAACGCCGCCCGACATACCTACAATAACTTTTGCTTTCATTGAGCAACAAATGTTTAAAAAAGATTCTATTTTACGTCATAATAAGGAAAGATTAAATCGCAATTTACAAAAGTCTCCGTTATTATTCCGTTATTTGAGTTAAATCCATGCAAATCAATCTTAGAAAAGCGGTCAATCAGGGACCGCAACACCTTTCCCTGACCTTAACTGAACGGTTGCCGTATTACATTGAGCCGCCAGTTCACCTTGAATGCGGCTATGCTGTTGAAAGAAAGGACAATTATTATTTAGTCAATTTGAACGTCCGCGGTGACTTGACGATTACCTGCCAGCGCTGCCTTAAGCCCTTTGCCCATGCGTATGCCAATCATCTTGAACTTGCCGTATGTGGCTCTGAGGAGGCAGCAGAAAAATTGCTAACCACCTATGAAGCCATTGTTGCGTTGGACAATCAGATTGATTTAGAGGGCCTCATTACCGATGAATTGCATCTTTACAGCCCGCAATCCCATGAGGACCCCAATGAGTGTGATCCGGAAATTGCCGCCTATATTCATGCGGAAAGGCAATAAACGTGATAAAATCTCACATTAAGACTTGGATTAACGAGAAAAAATCGGTAATATTCCGTCCCAAATGAATTAATACAAATTGCCTAGGAGTAATACAATGGCTGTTCAACAAAATAAAAAATCGCGTTCCAGACGCGATATGCGCCGCTCTCACGATGCGCTGACTGCACCCACTCTGTCAGTGGACTCCACCAGTGGTGAAAAACACCTGCGTCATCATATCACGCCTGACGGCTATTACCGCGGCAAAAAAGTGCTGGATACTGATAACGTTTACGAACAAGAGTAAGCTTCCTTGAAGAACATCACCATTGCTGTTGATGCGATGGGTGGGGATCATGGTCTGAATGTCGTGATTCCTGCTTGTGTTCGTGCCACACGGCGCCATCCTGACTTGAAGTTATTGTTAGTCGGTGATCAAGCTCAGGTTAATTCGCATCTTAAAAAGCATTCCGTCGAAAACACCAATCAATTCTCGGTCATTCATGCATCCGAGGTTGTCGGGATGGATGAGTTGCCTTCGCATGCCATGCGCAACAAGAAGGATTCCTCCATGCGGGTTGCGATTAATCTGGTCAAGGATGGGCAAGCGCAGGCGTGTGTCAGTGCCGGAAATACCGGTGCCTTAATGGCCACAGCACGCTTTGTGCTGAAAACCCTGCCTGGTATTGATCGGCCCGCCATTATCGCCGAATTGCCTACCCTGAAAGGGAAAACCCGTGTCATTGACCTCGGTGCCAATGTGGATTCCTGTGCAGAGCACCTCTTTCAGTTTGCCGTCATGGGTTCTGCTCTTATTCAGGCTTTGGATAAAAAACCCAAACCCAGCATTGCTTTGCTTAACATTGGCGTTGAAGAAATCAAGGGCAATGATCAGGTCAAACGGACCGCGCACATGCTGGCTGAATGCACACTAATGAATTATGTGGGCTATGTGGAAGGGGATCATTTCTATTCAGGCAGTGTGGATCTCGTGGTTTGCGACGGATTTGTGGGCAATGTTGCATTGAAAGCAAGCGAAGGCCTGGCTAAATTAATGCTTTCCGTACTTAAAGAGTCATTCACCCGCAGCCCATGGGCTAAATTGGCGGGCTTAATCGCAAAACCTGCGCTGAACCATTTAAAAGTCCGCATGGACCCTGCGCGATACAATGGAGCCAGTTTGCTCGGCTTAAACGGTATTGTGGTCAAAAGCCATGGCGGCGCAAGTGAGCTGGCCTTTCAATATGCGATTGAAGAAGCCATGTTGCAGGTTCAGAGTAACGTTGTTGATTTGGTTAGAGATCAAATCACCGATTTCATCAACCAGGGTTTGTTGCTATGAAAAATGCCATCATTAAAGGAACAGGAAGTTATCTGCCTGTGCGTTCGCTCACCAATAAAGAGCTGGAGTCGCAATTGGATACCACGCATGAGTGGATTTTTTCGCGCACTGGCATCAGTAGCCGCCATATTGCTTCTGAACACGAAACCACGGCTTACATGGCGTCTGAAGCGGCAAAAAAAGCGTTAAAAGCCTCTGAACTGCAGGCCGATGACATTGATTTAATCATTGTAGCGAGCTGCACACCCAACCAGTTTTTTCCCAGCATGGCCTGCCATGTACAAAAAGCAATCGGCTCGACCCGCAGTATCCCGGCCTTTGATATTTCAGCGGCATGCAGCGGTTTTGTCTACGCGATGGACATGGCCAGGCAATACATTCAGTCAGGTACAGCAAAACACGTGCTCGTTGTAGGCAGTGAAAGCATGTCCCGGGCCGTTAATTGGCAGGATCGGGCAACCTGTGTATTATTTGGCGATGGCGCCGGCGCGGCGGTATTGAGTGCCAGTGACGAACCCGGCATTTTAGCCAGCCGTCTGCATTCCCTGTACGATGGCGAGGGATACCTTACCTACGATAACGCCACGGGCAGCGATCAGCCCGCTTTTATCGGCATGCGCGGCAATGAAGTATTTAAGCTCGCCGTCAATATCATGGGCAACATTGTGGATGAAATTCTGGATTGCAGCGGCCTGCAGAAATCAGACATTAACTGGTTAATCCCTCATCAAGCCAATATCCGCATTATTCAAGGCATCGCTAAAAAACTGGATTTATCCATGGAGCAAGTCATTGTAACCATTGAGAATCAAGGCAATACCTCGGCCGCATCCATCCCTCTCGCACTCGATTATTCGATACAGAATAATAAAATTTCCCGTGGGGATTTATTGTTACTGGAATCGTTCGGTGGTGGAATGACCTGGGGCGCCATGGTTATTCGTTATTAGTCTGTTGGAGTACCCTTTACATGTTTAATATTGCCTATGTGTTTCCTGGCCAGGGCTCTCAATCCATTGGCATGTTATCCGAGCTCGCCGATCACCACAGCCAGATTGTTGATGTGTTCAGTGAGGTGTCTGATAAACTGGGCTATGACCTGTGGGCGCTTGTACAACAAGGCCCTGATTCGCAATTGAATCAGACCGAATACACTCAAGCGGCCATGCTGACAGCTGATGTGGCTGTTTTTCAGGTATTAAAAAAAGCCGGCTTCCCCAAGGCCCACCTTATGGCAGGTCACAGTCTGGGTGAATACGCCGCCTTAACGGCAGCCAATGCCCTTTCGCTCACTGACGCCGCCCGATTGGTCAGTCGCCGTGGCCAAATTATGCAGCAGTCCATCCCGATGGGGCAGGGTGCAATGGCCGCCATCGTTGGTTTGAGTGATGAACAGGTCAGCCAACTTTGCCAGCAGGCCAGTGATGCGCAGGAGAAAGTGACTCCGGCCAATTATAATGCCATTGGCCAGGTGGTGATTGCCGGCCATACTGAAGCCGTTCAGCGCGCCGTCACAATGGCCGAAGAAATGGATGCAAGACTGGCAAAAATCATCCCGGTCAGTGTGCCTTGCCATTGCCCTTTGTTGTCTGACGCTGCCGAACAATTTGCTGAATGCCTGGCAGAAACAAACTTTCGTGTTCCCGAGACTGCCGTCATCAGTAACGTTGATCTGAGCATCTACCAGTCGCCGGAGCAGATGAGAACCTTGCTGAAAGAGCAATTGTATAGTCCCGTTCGATGGGTTGAAACCATTCAGTTGATGAAAAACAAACAGACTCATCTGGTCATTGAGTGCGGCCCCGGTAAAGTATTGAGCGGGTTGGTCAAACGCATTGACAAAACGCTGGCGGCCAGCAGTATTTATGATCAGATTTCGCTCGAGCAAGCCCTTGGCAGTCTGACAACAAACGAACATTGCCAATAGGAGTTTACATGACAAATCTGCAGGGAAAAATTGCCCTTGTTACAGGTGCCAGCCGTGGAATAGGGCAGGCCATTGCCATAAATCTTGCAAAAAAAGGCGCGTATGTTATTGGAACGGCCACCTCAAACGCCGGCGCCGAAGCCATCACGGCCGCTTTTAAGGCCGAACAGGTGTCGGGTCATGGCGTTATGCTGAATGTGACTGACAAAGAGGGCGTGGAGCATTTGATGGCTCAATTGTCAGATGAGGATAAATTACCCTCCATTCTGGTTAATAATGCCGGCATCACCAACGACAACCTGTTACTGCGTATGGACGATGAGGAATGGTACAAGGTGATTGAGACCAACCTGAATGCCGTCTTTCGTTTGAGCAAAGCCTGCCTTAAACCCATGTTCCGTGCACGATGGGGCCGCATCATTACGATTGGATCGGTGGTCGGTTCAAGTGGAAATTCCGGGCAGGCGAACTATACTGCAGCTAAGGCAGGTGTCGTCGGCTTTACCAAATCACTGGCCCAGGAAATCGGCAGCCGCGGCATCACGGTCAACGTGGTAGCCCCCGGGTTTATTGATACCGACATGACCAGTGCACTTCCCGAACTGGTGAAAGAAGAAATGCTGAAACGCATCCCCCTGAAGCGTCTGGGCAAGGCAGAAGACATTGCCGAAGCAGTGGCTTTTCTTGCCTCAGACAGTGCAAATTATATTACGGGTGAAACAATTCACGTCAATGGCGGTATGTACATGAATTAATAGGCTTGCGTTCTTTGAATAATTGAATAAACTAGCCACAAGAAAATTTTAATAAACCTAAGAGGAAAGACGAGTTATGAGTACAGTTGAAGAAAGAGTTCGCAAAATTGTTGGTGAACAATTGGGCGTTAAAGAGGAAGATTTGAACAATAATGCATCCTTTGTTGATGACTTGGGTGCAGACTCTCTTGACACTGTTGAATTGGTTATGGCTCTTGAAGAAGAGTTCGAAACTGAGATTCCTGATGAAAAGGCTGAAAAAATCACAACGATTCAGGAAGCGATTGATTACATTGAATCAAACATGAATAAAGAAGAAGCTTGATAAATTCGAGGAGTATTCATTGAGTAAGCGGCGTGTAGTAGTAACCGGCATGGGGATGGTGACCCCTGTCGGTCTTAATGTAGAGCAAACCTGGCAAAACATTCTGGCCGGGAAAAGTGGTGTTGGCGTGATAGATGGTTTTGACACCACCGAGTACCCCACCAAAATCTGGGCCAAGGTCAAAGACTTCAACATCGAGAACCATGTGCCGCTGAAAGACGCCCGTAAAATGGATTTATTTACCCAATACGGAATAGCCGCAGCGGATGAGGCTCTGGCTGATTCTGGTCTGGTGGTTGACCATCCCTTGTCTTTACGTGCCGGTGTGGCGGTGGGTGCGGGGATTGGTGGTATTCAAACCATTACCGATAACCAGGACAAACTGGTTAGCGGCGGGCCGCGTAAAGTATCACCGTTTTTTATTCCTGCGGGCATCATTAACATGGTTGCAGGACAGATTTCTATTAAGCATCAGTTGAAAGGGCCCAATATTTCCGTGGTGACCGCGTGTACAACCGGTACTCATAACATTGGTCTCGCTGGTCGAATGATTGCTTATGGCGATGCCGATATCATGGTCTGCGGCGGTGCCGAGATGACCACGACCCCCTTGTGTCTGGCCGGTTTTTCAGCTGTCCGTTCGTTATCCAAACGCAATGACGAACCGGAAAAAGCGTCTCGTCCCTGGGATAAGGATAGGGATGGTTTTGTGATGGGCGAAGGCGCAGGTATTCTTGTTCTGGAAGAGTACGAACATGCCAAGGCACGGGGCGCCAAAATTTATGCCGAACTGGTTGGTTTTGGTATGTCGGGAGATGCTTACCACATTACAGCCCCCGATGAGGATGCTGACGGAGCATCGCGTGCCATGGAAGCCGCCGTTCAGGATGCCAACATTGAGCCTGCTCTGGTCGATTACATTAACGCCCATGGTACGTCCACCTACCTGAACGATATGAATGAAACCAAAGCCGTTAAGCGGGTTTTTGGTGAGCATGCTTACCAGTTAGCCATGAGTTCAACCAAGTCCATGACCGGACATTTGTTGGGCGCTGCCGGTGCGGTCGAAGCGATTTTCAGTATTCTGGCCATCCGTGATCAAATCGCACCACCGACCATTAACCTGGATAATCCTGATGAAGGATGCGACCTGAACTATGTGCCGCATAAGGCCCAACCGATGAAAATCGATTACGCCTTAAGCAATTCATTAGGATTTGGCGGAACGAATGGAAGCTTGCTGTTTAAGCGAGTCTAGATGAAAACGTTTTTTAAGTGGTTTTTCTTTGTAACAGCACTGTCTCTGGTGCTGTTTTTCACTTTGTTCACCTACAATGTCAATGCGCTGCTGACCAAACCGTTGTTGCCCTCAGAAAGCAAGCCCCTTATTCTGGAAATTAAACCCAATTCCACTGCATCGGCTTTTGTTAATCATCTCCATGACCTGCATTTGATTGGCTCAAAAAAAATGTTTTTATCGTTCATGAAATGGCAAGGTTACAGCAATCGGCTCAAAGCCGGTATTTATCAGATTACCCCTGGTGAAACAGCGCAGCAACTACTGGATAAAGTGACCAGCGGTGAAGTGCTGGTGCAATCCTTCCGCATCATTGAAGGAACAACACTGGCTCAGGTGACAGACAATTTAAAAAAAGCCCCGTATTTATCGTTTAACGAAGAGGATTTAAACGCTTTTTCAGGTCCCCACCCAAGCCCTGAAGGCCTTTTTCTTGCCGATACCTACAATTATGATGCGGGGGATAATGCCAAATCGTTGCTTAAAGTAGCCAATCATGATTTATTGAATTATTTAAATACCGCCTGGACCAGTCGAAGTCCGGGGTTACCCTATGACAATGCCTATCAATTATTAATTGCTGCCTCCATTCTTGAAAAAGAGACCGCCATAGCCAGCGAACGAAAACTGATTGCCGGGGTTATTGTGAACCGGCTTAAAAAAAACATGCCATTGCAAATGGACCCCACCGTTATTTATGCCTTTGGGAAGCATTTTGACGGAAAGCTTCGCCATGAGCATTTAAGCATTGATTCACCTTACAATACCTATAAAAATCGTGGATTGCCGCCTACGCCAATTGCCATGGTGGGCAAAGAATCCATTGATGCCGCCGCCCATCCCAAGCCCAGTCATTACCTTTATTTTGTCGCCAAAGGCGACGGTTCCCATGCGTTTTCAGAAACGTATGAACAACAGAAAAAAGCCGTTTTACGCTATAAATACAAAAACAAGGAACCACAACAATGACCCAGGGACGCTTTATTGTTGTAGAGGGGCTTGAAGGAGCCGGCAAATCGACGGTGATGCAAACAATAAAACAGGCGCTTGAATCAAGGCAATTGACAGTCGTGACGACTCGGGAGCCGGGAGGTACGCACATCGGTGAAACCATACGCCATTTAATCAAGGAGCCGAGACCCCAGGAACCCATGAGTGCCTACACGGAATTGCTGCTTCTCTATGCCGCGAGGGTGCAATTGCTTGAACAGGTGATTCGTCCGGCATTGCGCGAAGGAAAGTGGGTGCTGGCCGATCGCTTCGAACTTTCGACCTTCGCCTATCAGGGAGGAGGCAGGCAAATCGACAACGAAATCATTCAAGCCATTTCCACCATTGCCTTACAGGGATTTCAACCGGATTTAATCCTGTTTTTGGATATTCCACCACAACGCGGGATGGAGCGGGTGACTCAGCGCGGCGACAGCGATCGCATTGAGCAGGAGTCTCAGGCATTTTTTGAACGCGTGAATCACGCCTACCATGAAAAAATTAAAACCTTGAGCAATGTTGCCCTGATTGATGCTGGTCAAACGCTTCAAGCCGTGCAAAAATCAGCGTTATTGCACCTTGAAAAGTTTCTGATCCGTCATGACGCATTCTGATCCGTTTGAACGCTGTTGGCTTCACTTTGAACAAACCCATGCTCATCAGCGCTTGTCGCACGGCCATCTTTTCTGTGCTGACGATGAATCCAGAATGAGCGCCCTCCAGCAACGCTTAATGCAACTGCTTTTATGCCGTAACCAGCAAAAACCCTGCCAGCAATGCCAGTCCTGTCGTCTCGTTTCAGTAGAGAGCCATCCCGATGTAGCCCTTGTCCAACCTGAAAAAGAAGGGGGGGCAATCAAGGTTGAACAAATCCGGGCGCTACAGGCCATCGCCTATACTTCGGCGCAACTGGGCAATCAGCGCGTTATTGTGATTAAATCCGCAGAAAAATTAAATCATGCTGCAGCGAATGCCCTGTTAAAATTACTCGAAGAACCGCCGCCAGGTGTCTATTTTCTTTTGCAGGCGCAATTCCTCGGGACTTTGCCGGCCACTGTCTTAAGCCGTTGCCAATTGTGGCGTTTATACGATGCTCATGAAAAACAGGACAATTACCTGGCCCTCGGCCAAATCCATGCGGAGGATACGGCGAGAGGTAAGGTTTTTAGCCACCAAGCAACCATTCTTGAGGATTTGCAGGCCTTGCTGACACGTCAGGAATCCGCCTGCTCTCTGGCCGCCAAATGGGCAAATTATGATTTTCCGGCACTCTTGTGGTTTCTCTACCTGCTTCATGCCCATTTAATTTACCTCAAGCTGGTGCAGAAAAGCGACGGCCGGACGGTAATGAACACCTTGGCGTCTTCATTCAGCGTCCCTGTTTTATTTGGGCAAATCGATAAAATTAATGGCATATTTAGAAAAATAAACCATACTATCAGTGTGAATCAATTACTCGCATTGGAAAATCTTTTACTGGGTTACCACGATTAAAGGAAAATCACATGTCAACGGAAGACATCCCAACCATCAATTGTGCCTATGCCAGCGAGGGAGCGCTTTACATGGCCTACATGCCGTTCTTGCATGGCGGCGGCTTATTCATACGCACCAATCATAATTTTACCTTAGGCATGCCTGTGCAATTGAATGTGAAATTGTTAACTGAACCAGAAACCTACAAAATCGATGGCAAAGTGGTGTGGATTACTCCCAAAGGCGCGCAAGGCAGTAAACCCAGTGGTGTCGGAGTACAATTTTTAGGCGAAAATTGTCGCCATTTTTGCAATAAAATAGAAACCTACCTGGCGGGCATGCTAAAATCATCACAAATGACAGATACGATGTAAATTATGCTTGTTGATTCCCATTGCCACCTCAATTTTATTGATTTATCGGAATTTAATCAGGATTTGAATCAAGTCATGCGTCTCGCCAAAGAGAACGATGTGAGTCATTTTCTTTGTGTCTGTGTGGAGCTGGATGATTACCCTACGCTTTGTCAACTGGCGGACACTTACCCGCAGGTCAGTATTTCAGTCGGGATCCACCCTAACAGCGAAATTGACAGGGAGCCGGATGCAGCTGAACTGGTTGCATTGGCCCAACGTCACCCGGCCTGCATTGCCATTGGTGAAACCGGTCTCGACTATTACCGCACGACCACGGATGAAGCTCAGGCCTTACAACGGCAGCGGTTTATTCATCATATTGAAGCGTCCATCGCCACGTCAAAGCCTTTAATTATACATACCCGTCAAGCTGCATCCGATACGTTGCAAGTCATGAAAAACCATCAAGCGGCTGAGATAGGCGGCGTCATGCATTGTTTTGCCGAAGACTGGGACATTGCCCGGCAGGCGCTGGATTTGAATTTTTATATTTCTCTTTCAGGCATTGTTACCTTTAAAAATGCAGCAACTTTACAGGAAGTTGCCCGGAAAGTCCCTCTGGATCGGCTGTTAATCGAAACGGATTCACCTTATCTTGCGCCGGTTCCATTCCGCGGAAAACAAAACCATCCCGCCCTGGTGAAGCATGTTGCCTTAGCCCTTGCTGACTTGCGAGGCATGACTTACGAGGAAGTGGCCCGGCAAACCACACAGAACTTTTATCAATGCTTTCGAATTAGTCCAATGAAATCGTGATCGGGGCAAGATCATTCACAGCGTCATGCTCAAATACCTGTAAAAAATCCTCAAGCGTGATACCAGGGCCCTGAGCTTTTACAAATTGTTTAAAGGCGCTTGTTTGCTTGCAGGCAAACAGACTTATCAAGGTAAAACCAGGTGCCACATCGGCTTTGACTAATTGGAATACACAGCCCTTAACCGGCTCTTTCAGTGTACCCATGAGTCCCGTGATGCGTTGCAACTGGTCAATGTAACGTGGTGTGTCTTTCTGGATGGTTTTAATCTGATAAATTGCAAGCAATACCTGTTCGATCGCCTCAAGCAGAGTGTCGTTGAGATTTTTTTCTGTTTTTAGTTTTTCCAGCAACATCTGGGGTTTGACAAGCACGGTTTCCTTCTTTAAACGGGCAATGGATTCGGTGATTTTTTCTGCGGAAGGTATTTCACTCATCAATTCGCGTAGTAAGACTGAGGCCTGCTTCGGATGATTCAACAAGGCGCGGATACATTCATCAGTATGATAGGGGATACGCGTCACATTGATGGTAGAGCAATCGCCCGCGGTTCTTCCCTGTAAATCCTGAAGTACCAGAGCAAAGGGGATATCGACGCCACGTCGATAAACGATTCCGTCGCCACTGTTATCAAACAGTAACTCAGATAAGGCGGCCGCTGTTTTTTCCTGACCCTTGTCCTTTAAAACCGTAAGAACTTCGTCCACTGTCGCGTTTTTAGGAGGCCAATCCATTTTTTTTAACTCATTCAATAAATTGACAAGTTGATTGCGCTTGAGCAACGAGCGCTCAACCGCTATGTTCAGCAGCGTTGCAGCAATCACATAGGCAGAACCGTGTTTGGGTGAAGAGTTAAACAGGGCTTCAAATTGATCTTCCTTCACTTTGAATTCACGAACCTCGTTTTTTTCCAGGAAGGGAGATAAATCCAGTTCCGACCAAATGCCATCGGTCATGGAAATGATAATATCGCCTTCCTGTGCCTCGTAGGGTTCATTGATTAAAACCGGTTTCGGTTTTTTTTGATCAAGCATTTGCACCGAGGCAGGGGTCCAAACGCCCATGCCGCGATAGATATGGCGGGCGGGCAGAATTTTTTTGACTTTCATGTCGTCACTTAAAACCACTAACAGGGTATCGCCCATGTTAGAAAGCTCGCCCTGGTATTTCCCTTTGCCTGTGTAGGAAAATGCAGCGCCCGCCAGCGCACATTGACTGTCATAGGTTTGGTAGGGATTAGGCGACAAGGCATGGTCTTTAGAGGATTGGGCGATTTGATAATAGGTCTCCAAAGAGGAGTTCCTGCTATCGACAAACGTTTCACAGGCAAACGAAGCGATGTTGGCAATGCTGGCATTTTCCATCTGATCCTCAGGGGAACCGCCCAAGCCATCGGCGGTAGCCTGGCGAACACCGGTAATAATTCCTGCCTTGTTTTTCACAAACGTCATTGCACCAGAATCTAACACCTGCTCGCTCTCAATGTCTTTGTTCTGATAAGCAAGACTAGACCCTGTAATCAGGACACTGTGATGCGAGGTGCTGAGAGCATAAAAACGTTTCTGAATAAAATCACTTGCCTTTTGATCACTAGAACTGGTTATCGACGGAGAAGTCACTGTTAAGGCAGAACTGATGATTTTCAAATTGCCATTGCGCATAAGCCGTTGTCTCGTCTATCTATTAAATCATGTATTCAATACGGGATTGCTTTTACTGTCATAAAATTGACTGCCTAACGTGTCCAATTGGCTGAGAATAGCTTCCGAGTTGATTTTTTCAAGATTCTCAATGTAATGCAAGGTGACATTCGAATTAAGATACGCGCCAAATTGCTCGATAAGCGCCTTGTTGTCCCCATACGCCACCAGCAATACAGGACGTTTAAAATCACAGGGATGATGATTTTTTTTCAAGGCAGCAATCGATTCGGTTGTTTCCTTGTTTAAATCAAGCACAAGAATTTGCAGGGAAGCCGTATGAGCAGGCGGCTCACAGTTGTCATTAAAGAGGAGAAAGGAATGAATGGACGAATTAGACTCTACGAGCTTGTAACGCTTTAAGGAGCCTAACTCAGTTACAATCAATTTCTTCACGTCGGTGTCTCGACCATAGACTGCTACGCGGCGCATAAACAAATTCCTAAGGTAATATTGGATAAAATTATAACACAATGCCTAATTTAATACTACCTTAATAAACTACAATTATACTGAAATCAAGTTGTTCTGATAAGAAGTCTATTATGCCTGGTTTAATTGATGCGGCTCTTGAGGATTTCCCCCGAAGTGAGATCTGGCGTATTCAAACTGATGGATGGCAAGCGGTTAAAGGCCCCCTTAATTTCCGCCCGCAATTTTACAAAGGCATGCACGCCGCATTCCAATACTTAAGCCGGCATGATCGCGAAAAGATTACCCCATACTTGCTGGAAGACATTTACCATAGTTTTTACAGCCATGAGGATGCTTATAAATCGGATGATATCGTGAGGGAAGGTTATAATACCTACATGGGCGAGTTTGAAATTTTCTTTCCAGAACCCGGATTAGAGAGCCAAGCCGGCGTGAGTGAGGAGGGGCTCAGTGAACTTATCGAAGCATTAAAAAGCTCTGCACTCACTAAAGGGTCACGAAAACAACCCTTTATGGAAATAAAAATCGACCGCTACAATCAATACCCCATTTATTTGAATGCATTAAGCGATCACTTTGAGGAAGACTTTCGCAACTACCTTATGAATGCTTCATTGGCTAAAACGGCCTACACCGGTAACAAACCGAAACCCAGCGAAAAGGACCTGGTTAAAGTATCCATTGTTTCAAGCGCTGCTGAACGGGAATATATTCTTGAACTTGTTCAGTTAGACATCGATAACTATTATCATGAGTTGGAAGAAGCTCAACAAATTGCTGACAAAACCGAACGAATGCAGGCTGAAATTAATGCCATAAACCATTTTATCCGTAAACTTCATCAATCGCATTATTTTCCTGATGGCAATGGCAGAACATTTGTTTTTTTACTGGCTAACATGCTCTTGCTGCAAAATGGCTATGGAATGAAGATAGTTGAATACCCCGCCCATTTCGCCGGGTTTTCCACCGACGAGTTAGCCCAGGAAACCCTTTCAGGCCTTACTGATTTTCAGGCTTATAAAGTAACACGGGCCAAAAATTACCTGGCTTTTTTGTCCACCCAGCAAATCAATGATCCAAAAAACGACATCAAAGAGGAGCTACTTAAAACACTGAGTGCCAAACCATTAATCGCCATGGCCCAAATCAATGAACTGTTTCTACAGATTAAAGAGCAGAGGCTTCAGGTTCCTAAAGGATACAATTCGTCACTCAATAATTTTCTAAGTTTATTTGGCGGAGACTCTAAAGAAAAAAGGGCCAACATGCTAATTCTTGAGTTATTGAAGGATATTTACCTGGAGCAGTTAAATCGCCTCATCGAGCAGGCCCCTGAACAACCCCCCTCAAAACAAATCGGATTTGAAACCAAAGAGGGTGCAGCTAAAACCCTGATGGATATGCTGGATAAGCAGGAAATCGTGAGTTATTGCGACAAATTAACCATTCATCGTGGAGTAGAAGCCTATCAGGATGCGGTCACGGGCAACAGTAAGGAAGAGATAGTGATCACCACTGCCTGAATCAGGCTCCGCCTTACAGGCAGACCAGGGTATAGACTATGCTCAATTGCCTTGCTGCCTGATTGCCACCACCTTAAACCGCACCGTCACCTCATCCTTGACCTCCTCCGTGCTGCTCCACTCACCCTGGCCGACACCAAACAGACTGCGCTTAATGACGGTGCTTCCTTCAACAATTCCTTTGTCCGCGGAAAGTTGTTCGGCTTTGAACGTCAGGGTGACAGGCACTGTTTTGTCGCGGATTTTAAGCGTGCCGGTGGTCTGATAAGTACCGTCTAACAATTGCTGAATGCCCTGGGCTTTAAATTCCGCCTGAGGAAAGAATTGAACATTAAACCAATCGGCGGTAATCAGGGTTTCTTTTAATTCAGCATAGGAGGCATAGACGGAGTTCATATCGACAACAATGTCAATGCGACTGCTGGCCAAATCAAGAGGGTCGACGAAAATCTGCCCGGAAAAGGTTTTAAATTGACCAGAAACCGGGGCGTCATTCTGGGTTGCCGTAAATGACAACTGGCTTTGGTCAGGGACAATGATCCATTGCGGCACAGACGCAAGGCCTAAGGCAGGCAGGATAAACAAACTCAACATCCAAACAAAATGAACGAACGCTTTGATGTTCATGGTGAAATCATCCGTTGTAAAATATCGTCTTTATTAATGAAATAATGTTTCAGTGCCGCTGCTGTATGCAGGGCAATCAGACCAAGCAGCGCATACGCCAGCCATTCATGGGCTTGTTCAAACACCTGCCTCAGATGTTCATCAGGTCCGGTCAGATTCGGCAGGGTAAACCAGCCAAAAAAGGAGGCCGGAAGTCCTGCAGACGAGGTGATCAGCCATCCTGTCAGTGGCATAAGCAGCATCAAGGCATAAAACAGCCAATGCACACTCCGTGCGCTCAGCACTTCCCAACGCGGTAAATTTAACCGCGGCGTCGGGTTGCTCAATCGCCACAGAAGCCGGACAGCAACAAGAAATAAAGCAAGAAAACCATATTCCTTGTGCCAGCCGTATAATTTCAGCTTCTGAAGGCTCACAGGCAGCAACACCATGAAAAACCCCAGGATTAGGAGCCCAATAATCAGCACCGCCATGGCCCAGTGCAGACCAATCGCGGCCAGGCCAAAATGAGTGTCGTCATTTTTAATGCGCATGGTGATCCTTACACCGTGGGTTGATAGGCTTCCGCTCCGATTTCAATGTGGACTTCATCCCCTAAATCCGGCAGGAAGGCTTTAAGGCCAAAATCAGAACGTTTAAGCGTTGTTGTTGCGGTAAATCCGACCGTCATTCGATCGCTTACCGGGTTTTTGCCCACTTTATTCATCGTCACATCCAGCGTCACCGGTTTGGATACACCGCGTACAGTCAGTGTGCCCGTCACTTTCGCCGTATTCTTGCCAGTCAGTTCGACCTTGTCGCTGACAAATTGGGCGGTGGGGTATTGTTTGACATCAAAAAAGAGTTTGTCACCCAGGTGTTTGTCCAATTCGGGAATGCCGGTAACAAATTTAGCGACGTCAATGGTCGCTTCCACTTTGCTGTTTTGTGGGTTGTCCTTATCCAGCATGAGGACCCCTTTCACATACCATTTACCGGATTGCGTTGAAAAACCGAGGTGCTGAATACGCCACAACACATAACTGTGCTGATCATCAATCACCAGTTTTTCGGGTGCCGCACACAGCGGCAAACTCAATACGCTGAAAAGAACAATGGAAAGGTAGCGAATGGCGCGGTTCATAGAAGCTCCTGTCGAAGTTATTTGGCTGAAGAAGGTTGCGCTGGCGGTGTCAGTTGGCCGCCAACTATCCGCTCACAGACACCGGACGGCAGCAGGATAAAGGCATCGGCCTGTCGATCTTGAGTGGCTGAACCGGCACAGGAGGCTTTGGCCGTGGAACAATCATTCATGCCGGCTTTGACAATCCCATAACATTTTTCACTGGGGGCTGGCGTCGATTCGGCGATGACCGATTGATTGACTGTGGCGGCTATAAAAGCGCTCAGGGCTGAGCGAATTATTTTTTCTTTGTTCATGTGAATTACTCCTTGAATGAAAAGTTGACAATCATCTGGGACTGCACCCATTTCTGCAGCAGGTTGGCAGCGCGTAGACCTACCTCGTCTTCGCCGTGCCATTGACACAAACCCAGGCATATCTCGCCAAAGGCTTGCCCCTGTTGTAAAGCGCTCATCGCCCAGGTTTCATCAGGCGTCATCAGGTAAAAACGATTACAGTACGCCTGCCGCCACAGCAGCCAGCATTGCGTGTCATTTTTGCTGGCGGCAGGCGGCGCCTCTTCCTGATTAAGGGCTTCCCAAAGGGCTGGGACATTCCATGACAAGGCTAAGGTTTGCAGGGACGGATGCGTTTTAAAGCGAAGGTTTTCCCAGTGTTCAGGCGGGATCAGAGCCATCTCGTCCAAGGTCACTGCCGAGGCGTCTTCAGCATCAAACGCCAGCGCCATGGCCCATTCAAATTCAGCCAGTTCGGCAACCATGCCGTATTCGTCATGCAAATGGCCCGCTAAAAAATGGGCAAACTGGTGGCCGAACCAGCGAATGGAGCGATTCGACGACGGGTATTTTGCTGAATACTCTGAACCGAAACGCGCGAATGCGTCCTCACCGAGATACCGTTTCAGGCAGGGGAAATTATTCGATAACGCATCCAACAGGCGCATTTGATAAGCCTCTTTGTAAATGCGCGCTCGCGTACTGGCCGAAACGGTTGGGGTGGAAACAATGACATCCTGTAAAGCATGGCCGGTAAAATCAGCGTCCTTCGTCAATAGATAGGCCTGCATTTGCCGTTGAATAGCCGAAAGAGTCGTCATGATACTGGCTCCCTCGCCAGGCAGCGGGCGGTAATGGCCCTGGCCTTGTTCAATTCATTCAGCAACTCATTGAGCGGCGGGATATGATCATCCCGTTCAATCAGGGTAGAAACCTGGCCAAAACGCTCAATCACCTGAGCATAGAGCGCCCACACTTCGGTACTAACCGGTGCGTCATGCGTGTCCACAATGTAATGCCCCTGGTGCGAGTGACCTGCCAGGTGGATTTGCTTTACCCGTTCATGCGGAAGGGCGTTCAGGTAGGTGAGGGGATTAAACTGATGATTGACCGAACTGACATACACATTATTGACGTCAAGCAGCAGGTAACAGTCAGCCCGCTGGCTTATCTCCTTGATAAATTCCCATTCCGGCATTTCGGACGCGGTGTAGGTGAGGTAACTTGAGACGTTTTCAATTAACAACTGCCTTCCCAGGTAATCCTGAACCTGTTTAATGCGGGGAACAATATGATCGATCGCTTCCTGCGTGTAGGGAACCGGCAGCAAATCATGCATGTTCAGGTGGTCAATGCCAGTCCAGCACAAATGATCGGAAATCCATGCCGGCTCAATGCGTTCGGCCAGTCGTTTTACCTGGCTTAAGTAGTCCCAATCCAACGTATCCATGCTGGCGATGGAAAGGGAAACACCGTGCATAACCAGCGGATAGTGTTGTCTAATTTCGTCAAGAAAATAATGGGGTTTGCCGCCAGGAACCAGGTAATTTTCCGTAATGATTTCAAACCAGTCGATCCTGGGTTTATGTTCTAAAATATCAAGGTAATGTTCAGTCCGAAGCCCCAGGCCAAATCCAAGGAAAGGAAAACGATTGTCAGAGGAAGTCATACATAATCCGGCTTGAAACCAGGTGGTTGGCCACCTGGTCAGAAATTATTCCGCTTTCCCACCGACTTGCTTGCATTGTTCAGCCGTCAGATGAACATCGCTAATGCTGCACCCGTTAAATGTAATTTCTTCATAAAATTCCTTTTTTAGTAGTGGGAATGACCGAGCAATCTGACCCCGGTTTCATTAATTTAAAATGAATACAACAGTTTAGCAAGAGAAAATGATTCTCATTTAGCTTCCGCTTCCTTACAAAAATAACTGGCTGCCAGACAAAGCAGCGAACAGAAAAAGAAGCTGTAAGGGAAAACAAGCGGCTCATTAACCAGTAGCACGCCAACCACCCCGCCCAGGACCGCCGAAATCGAATTTCTAACGGTATTGAGCAGGGCAATGGCTGTACTGGTCTCGTGCGTGTAATTGGCTATGGCTAAAGAAAAAGCGGGAGGATTGGTCAGCGTCACACCCGCATTAATGAATAAAAGCGGCATAAGGCTCCAAAGCGTTAAACCCTGCTCATAAAACAAAATCAGGCAAAGCAGGGATCCAAAGACCATAATCCAGCTACCCTGACGTATGCTGGTGGTTAAACTCTGGCTTCTCCGCAGGTAAATACCTAAAAAATTACCGCCAATGAGGATAAAACCATTGCTGGCGAAGAGAATGGAGAACCAGAAGGGGGACAGGCCCAGATTATCAATCAGGAGGTAGGCAATATTGACTACAGCGATCATCACGCAGGAAAATGCGGTGGTAATAATGGCCGTCGTAATCCACAGCTGCGGATGTCCCGCCAGCTTGCGGTAAGACAGCAATGAGGTTTTAAATGTTAAACGATGGGATTTTCGCGACCAGTAGACCGATTCATGTACCAGAGGAGAAACCAGAAGCAGCAGAATGATCGCCACCATCAGCATAAAAAGAAAATCAGCCCGCCAGCCAAAATGAACAAAAATAAACGAGCCGAGCAGCGGCGCAAAAATAGGGGAGACAGACACAATCATGGAAATATGCGACAACAGACGCGCTCTGGCAGTATTGTCTTCCTCATCGCGAGTACAGGAAAAGGCAACAATGTTGGCACAACACACCGCAAATCCCTGCAGGCCCCGCCCAAGAATAAGAATTTCAATGCTGGGTGCCAGCATGCAGGCGATGGTTGCCAGCAGGAACAGGTAAAAACTGAAGCGCAATACCCCCCGTCGACCGTAGTGATCCACCAGCGGCCCCCAAAAAAGCTGCGACAAGCCGAAAACAAAGAAAAATAAGCTTAAAGTTAACTGACCGAGTGCATGACTTGTATTAAAATAGGCGGTGATAGCCGGCAGGGCAGGCTGATATAGATCAAAGACAAGCAGAGAAAAGGCAGACAGGGAAGCCAGATAAAGAAAAGGGGTTTTAGTCAAGTGCATGATCTCCGGGTGACCTCACGAGGCAACGCCCAAGCATAACTTAAAAGACGCAAAAATGGATAGATTATGAATTTATTTATTGGACTCATGTCCGGAACCAGCATGGATGGTATCGATGCCGCCCTGGTGGATTTGTCCACTCAGACCTTGATTGAGGGCCTGACCATTCCCTATAGTTCATTGGCGCGTGATGCCATTCAGGACGTGCTGGAAGGCCGTCACACGCTGGGTTCCTACAGTCAGTTAAATACCCTGTTGGGACGGGAATTTGCAGGGGCCGTACGGCAATTACTGAAAAAAACCGCAGTCCCATCCAGCCGAGTCAAAGCCATTGGCAGCCATGGGCAGACTCTTTGCCACAATGCACAGGCAGCCATTCCCTACACTGTGCAATTGGGGTGCGGCCATACCATCGCTGAATTGACTGGCATTACCGTGGTGGCTGATTTCAGAACACGGGATTTGGTATTGGGCGGACAAGGTGCACCGTTTGCACCGATTTATCACCAGGCCCTGTTTAGTCATTTACCCCTCCCTCTGGCTGTGGTCAATGTTGGCGGCATAGCCAATCTGACCTGGTTAAACCACCACGAAGTCAGTGGTTTTGATACGGGACCCGGGAATTGCCTGATGGACGCCTGGATCAGCAGGCATCAGCATCAGCCCTT
This sequence comes from Legionella rubrilucens, assembly GCF_001468125.1. Lineage (GTDB taxonomy): Bacteria > Pseudomonadota > Gammaproteobacteria > Legionellales > Legionellaceae > Legionella_C > Legionella_C rubrilucens. The sequence continues at coordinate 43,639 of NZ_LNYT01000006.1, forward strand.
TGACCGATATGGGGCCTGGGCGGCCAGCGGTACGGTTATTGATGAGTTATTACACAGCCTGCTGACCGATCCTTATTTTAATCAACCAGCGCCTAAAAGCCTGGGTAAGGAATACTTTAATGACGAATGGCTTCATACCAGGCTAAAACCCGGTTACCTGCCACAGGATGTCCAGGCCACTTTGCTGGCCTTGACCGCGGTCACTGTCGCTGACAGCATCAAAGCACAGGCGTTAACACCAAGCCAGGTGCTGATTTGCGGCGGTGGCGCCCATAACGAGCGGTTATTGAGGGTGTTGCAGCAGCAGCTCCCGGAAATCAAGGTACAGAGTACCGCAAAGACCGGTATTAACCCTGATTTTCTTGAAGCGCAACTGTTTGCCTGGCTGGCAGAAAAAACCCTGACCTGCACGCCGCTGGACCTAAGTCAGGTCACTGGCGCCAAAGGCCGGGCAGTACTTGGCGCCATCTATGCGGCGGGGATTGACAAACGAATTTCCGTTGAGGTGTAATGTGCGTTTTAATTGCATGAAGACGCCATTTTGAGTACACGCAAGTTAGATTTTCAACAGCACAGCCAATTCAGTGCGTATGTCGTTTTTTTATTGTCCGCTACATTTTATCTGTATGAATTCGTTCTGCAGGTAGCGCCAGGGGTCATGGCTGAATCCATGATGCAAACCTTCAAGGTCAGCGCCGCCGGCTTCGGTATTGTGTCTGCCTTCTATTTTTATGCTTATGCGCCCATGCAACTGCCGGCCGGGGTGCTGTTTGATCGTTACGGGCCGCGTAAATTAATGACCTATGCCTTGATTCTTTGTGCCCTGGGTTCCTTCTTTTTTGCCTCAACGGACAGCCTGTTTACCGCATCACTGGGGCGTTTCCTTATTGGCATTGGTTCGGCTTTTTCCTTTATCGGTGTACTCGTTCTGATTTCCAGGTGGTTTCCGCCGCAACAGTTTGCGCTGCTGGCGGGTATCGCTCAATTAATGAGCTCTGTCGGCGCCATGTTCGGTGAAATGCCTTTAGCAGCCTTGATCGAAGCAGTGGGTTGGCGTAATGCCAGTTTTCTTCTGGCCGCTGTTGGCTTTCTACTGGCAGCCTTAATCTGGTTTATTATCCGGGATTATCCCCATCAACCGACTCAAACCCCACCGAAGCGGGCTTTTATTGATGAATGGAAGCGTTTGTTGAGTGTCTGGCGTCAATCCTATACCTGGTATACAGGCGCTTACGCCTGCACCATCTGGACGCCCATTGCGGTGTTTGCCGCCTTATGGGGTGTGCCTTATTTACAGCAAAAGTTTCAGATAAGCGTGATTGCCGCGTCCGGTTTATGCAGCATGATCTGGTTGGGTATTGGCGTCGGCAGCCCGCTTCTGGGGTGGGTCAGTGATCGCATTGCCAGCCGCCGTATTGCTTTAGGCTTAAGCTCGGTTTTTGGCTTGGGCGCTACCCTGTTCCTGCTTTATGTTCCCAACGTTTCTCTGGGATCAATGTATTTCATTCTGTTTATGCTTGGCATGGGTGCGGGTGGTCAAACGGTCAGTTTTGCCGTAATTAAAGACAATAATCCACCTGAACTGGTGGGAACTGCCTCCGGATTTAATAATTTATCCGTGTTAATCGGCGGCGCCGTGTTTCAGCCATTGGTCGGTGTGTTTCTACACCAGAGCGAGGGTTGGTATAAGGTGAATGGTGTTCATGTCTACACCGTCGCCAGCTACAACAAGGCCTTGCTGGTCATGCCATGCTGTTTCCTGCTTAGCCTTATCATCACGCTCTTCTTCCTTAAGGAATCGCACCCGGGCCGTCATGCCGGCTGACTACAGATTGAGCTCGGCAAACTTCTCCATACCGCGCTGACAGTAGGAATAAAGCTCCCGGGTGCAGTTTGCCCGGGATTTTCTCGAAATTTTCTTGTATAGAGAAAAGACATAAGATGACGACGGCTTGAATTTTGTCTCTTTTAAAACCGCCGGGTTATCGATCATCTGCAGCACATGACTAATGGACAGATAGAGCACAAAACGCACAAAATTTTCAAATTGACTGTCGCAGTACGGCAACGCCTCCAGATAACGAATGGCTGGAAGCGCCTCATTAACCAAGGCGTCTTTGCATAAAATATTTAATGACTGCAGAGGGGAATGGCTTGCGGTGATGCTTTTAGGCCAGCGGCTTTTCTTTAAAATAAACGTGTCTTCATAGTAATCACGTAAATTATTGGTTTTCTGCAGTAGTAAGCCCACGTGTCTGCTTAAGGCCATCAGCTCATTCCCACTGTCCGTAAATCCGTAGGCGTAAGACACCAGGGCGGTTAAAAATTCACCTACGACTCCCGCGGAGTAATAACAGTAGTCATTCAAAGCCGCCAGATCATCGATGGACGTGTTGAGGTATTTTTTCATCCCGTCCTTCATCATCGTGCAATAGTGGAGGCACAAGGCTTTTTCATGGTCATCAAGGCGATTGTACAACGCCATAATCCAGGGGTAATAATGAAATTTTTTAGTTTCTTCTCCAGGCAGAGACAGAATAGACTTAAGCAGCGACTCATCCGGCTTCGCTTGCGATAAACTCACTAGAAAATCATCCAGGTGCTCGCATTTTTCAGGAGGGCTTAAATCGTTGGAATCTTCAATAATATCCAGAAGCTTGTTCAGATTGTATTGGCAAAGAATAGGGGATTTTAAAGGGGCGGTTAACAGAAGAATAGGCACAGAAAAGCTTTGCGATTCTCCCAGCAGAAAGGCTTCATTTTGTTGCATAACCTCATTCATACATTATCCTGTAGCTAATACCAATACTTACAGTTTTTTTTCTGTTTATATTGGTTTCTAAAAAACAATCCGGAAAAAAAATCAATGATTAAACCGGAAGAAAGAGGGAACTTATCCAATTTTCGCAAACACAGGGTGGCGTACTTTTTATAAATCACGACGTGTTTGCCGTGTTTCGCCGCATAACGCTTTAACTCGATGGAGAGGCTGATGTCTTCCGTGGCATAATATGCCTCATCAAAGCCGCCAATGGTTAAAAAAGGTTTTTTTTTGCAAAACAAAAAGGAGCCAGTACAGCGGGTGAACCATTGGGCATACTTATTCCAGATGAAAAAAAGAAACCGCACCAACGAGGAGATATCCCTGTCAGGTTTAAGCAGAAAAGAGCCGGCGATGATTTCGGGGTGGCGCAGAATGCTTACGCTGGTGTGAAGCATTTCTTCGCTCATCAGCGTATCCGCATCAAGAAAAATTAATAAGTCGCCCAACGCATCGCGAGCGCCGCTGTTTCGCACTCGTGCTATGTTGTGCACGGATTCTAAAAGAACCCTGGCCCCGAAGTGTTCTGCGATTTCGGCAGTATTGTCTGTGGAATTATTATTTACCACAATGACCTCGCCCTTTAAGTTGGAAGGGATAGTCTGCATAGCCTGATAGACGGAATGGAGAGTAGCAGGCAACCAGGCTTCCTCATTATAGGCTGGTATAATAATACTGTAGTGATAATTTTCAGACATAAAACCAAACGTGATTAACGTGATACCTTGTTAAAGTATAGTCTTCTTCACTTATTCAGTATTGGGCTCTTCCCGCTCAGAAGGTTCAGGCTCTGGGGTATTGTCCTGACCAGGCTCAACATCATTGGGCAGGGAGGGATCTTCCAGAGGAAAATCAGGTATTTCAGTGGGTTTGTCCGGGTTTTGCATTGTTCTAATCCTTTCTGTTTTCTTTCATTATAGCGTTGTACCGGCGACTATACTGATATTAGCAACACAACAATGGAAACAGGATGACAGAATCACTGTATTCAGAGGAAGAATGTGAGCGTGTTGCCCGACTTGCCTCGCTGCGTTATGTCAAAGACACGATGCCCGGGATAACGCGCCAGAAACAGGGCGAGGAATTTATTTATTTTAAAGAGGGTAAACCATTAACCGATGCAAACGTTCTGGCCCGCATAAAAAAACTTGCCATTCCTCCAGCCTATCAGGACGTATGGATATGTCCCTATGAAAATGGGCACATTCAGGCTACAGGCCGCGATAAAAACAATCGAAAACAATACCGCTACCATCCGCTCTGGTTTAAAGTTCGCAATCAGCAAAAATTCACGACCATGATTGAGTTTGGCCAGTCCCTGCCTCTAATCAAGCGCCACATCAGCCGCGAGCTGAACAAGCCGGCTCAATTGAATCGAGCGCAGGTTATTTGTGCCATTATTTATTTGCTTTACCATTACAACGTGCGGGTAGGGAATGCGGTTTATGCAAGACAAAATAAATCGTACGGGTTAACCACGTTAAGGAAAAAACATCTCTCTTTGAAAAGGAATAAAGCAATACTTAATTTCAGAGGAAAAAATGCAAAATTATGGAGAATAATATTAAGTGACAGTCGAATTATAAAAATATTAAAAAAATGCGAAGAAATATCGGGTTATGAATTATTCAAATACGTCGATGAAAATAATTCATTAACTGTTGTTACGTCCCAGGAGGTAAACTTTTATCTAAAAAACATTACCAATTACCCATTCACAGCCAAAGATTTTCGCACCTGGATTGCCTGCCGTGAAACACTCTGCCGTTTAATTCGATACAACCCCTGCGAGGATGCATCTGATCCGTTTAATGACATCATTAAACAGGTTTCAAAACTCATGGGTCATACGCCTGCCATCTGCCAGAAAAACTATATCCATCCCGATATTATTTTATCCTGGAAGGCTGAAAGCCTCCGCGAATGGGCAAATAAAAATCACGATAAAATTGCGCATCTTACGGATGATAAAATCTTGCTTTTATGGCTTAAATCAAATAAAAAAAGAACTAAATAATCATTTTTTTTTAAAATTTTCCGATGAAAAATTTGCATTTTTTATCAATCTTTCATGCCTATTTTTTGGTCATAAATTGGCCGTTTTGTTTGACAATTGTCGAAATTATGCTTTAGTTTAAATAGGGAAATTAAATTGGAGCATGAGGTTAATTCACTAAAAATGGCGGAGATAAATATGGAAATTTCTAAGGAAACCGTACAGGCAGTTCAGGAACTGTGCCATATTTCAGATGAACTTAAGGAAATCAGGATTGCATTAAATAAATTGGTTAATATTTTTATAGAAACCCCTTATCCACCACCCCCAAACACCTTGACGGCGTATTTGGAGTTCAAAGGAAAGAAACCTCAAACCAGTAACATAACGCTTTAATCTCACTGAGGCGTGTATGAAGGAGTCACAGGAGAACGAATGATGAAACGGACTATTCCAATCACTATTTTACTTGGAGGCATTTTGGTTGTGCAAAGCCCAATTTGGGCTGCAACCAATGTCCCTAACACGACGTTGCCGTCCACGACAGTGAATCCGGCATCGCCGACAACACCATCCCCAACCGATCCAACCATACCGTCGCCCACTGATCCAACCACTCCAACCGATCCCACGCTACCGCAGCCTGACGATGACAATGGAACGTCAACACCATCAACAACCAATAGTGGAGCAGGGACAGGCATTAATAACGGGACAGAAACCAAGGATATAGGCATCTCAACGGATCCCGATACGAATGCCACCGGAAATACAATAAATACCGGCACGGATGATGACGATGATGATGAGAGTGATGATGTCCTGGATGACACCAACACGAACCAGGATGGTATCTCAACAGGGGAGTAATCAGGTCAGGAGATAATCATGGAAAAACAACCTGCTCAGCATCAAAAAAGACAACCAGGAATTGAGGCCATCATGACACCTCAACCGGAATACCTGTCCTCCAGTTATAAAGGAAGCGAAAAATTACAAGGAAAAATCGCACTGATAACCGGGGGAGATAGCGGCATAGGACGCGCGGTCGCCTGTGCCTTTGCCATGGAAGGCGCCGACCTGGTTGTCCATTACCTGAATGAACAGGATGATGCTGAGAAAACAAAAAAAATCATAGAAAACACAGGACAATCCTGCCTGTTGCTTGCAGCCAATCTGCAGAATTACACCGCCTGTGACGAGGTGGTCAGGCAAACGATGGAGCGTTATGGCCGCCTTGACATACTGGTTAATAATGTGGCTGAGCAACACCCGCAGGACACTCTGGAAGAGATTAGTTGCGAACAAATGGAAAAAACGTTTAAAACTAATTTCTTCTCTTATTTTTATATGATTAAAGCCGCTTTGCCTTTTTTGAAAAAAGGCAGTGTCATTATTAACACCACCTCGGTGACGGCTTACAAGGGCAGCGAGCACCTGATTGATTATTCGGCCACAAAAGGGGCCATTCTGGCATTGACCCGGTCGCTTTCGCAAAATCTGGTTTCTCGAGGCATTCGCGTCAACGCCGTCGCACCAGGTCCTATCTGGACGCCGCTTATTCCTTCGAGCTTCAATGAAGAGGAAGTCCAGGAGTTCGGCAGCCAGGTTCCCATGAAACGCGCAGGTCAACCGGCCGAAGTGGCGCCAGCCTACGTTTTTCTCGCTTCAAATGATTCTTCCTACATGACCGGTCAGGTCATTCATCCCAATGGCGGGGTCATTGTTGATGGTTAGATTTACAATCAGGGAGTGACATCATGAGCAAGGGCGACAAATCAAAATACACCGATAAGCAAAAACGCAAAGCGGAGCACATTGAAGAAGGCTATGAACGCCGAGGTGTCTCTTCACAAGAGGCCGAGCGCCGTGCCTGGGCCACTGTCAACAAACAAGAGGGTGGAGGCAAGAAGCCAGGCGGCTCAGGGCGTAAAAAGTAACCACACAATACTCTATTTGATCTATAATTAGACAGCTATGGGCTTTTCGCAGTCTAAACCCATTGAAAAGGAATTTATTATGGATGAACAATTTGATAACTTGTTAAGTATGGCCAGCCCGCTTGATCCGGACAGTCCCTTACCGACCGATCCTGTGAATCCTGGCCCGGATGTCCCTGACGAACCCGAATACCCCGTCCCCGTTATCCATGATGATGACAACACGGTGACACCGGATGATTTGGGCACAGACGATATTGACGGCGGTTAGCTGCAAGACCTTAAAGGAAGGAGAGGATCGAAAATGGTGGAATATCTCTATAAGGGATTTAAAGTGTCTTACAATATAAAACCAATTAAGAATCAAACCAAACTCTACGAAGCCGAAGGGTATGTTGCCCGTCTGGCTGATACGGAGCCTACCCAGAGAAAGCGATTTCATACGGAGTCTACATCCATGCAGGGTGTTACTGCCGAGATTAAAAAACTGCTTGAAAATTACATTGATTTCGAATGGAAGGAATTCCACGAAATTCACGATCAAAATCTATAATCCAGGCTATTGGTTAGGTGTATTCATTAATCAACACGATTTGCAACCCTGCTTCGCTTAAGGAGAGGAAATTGTAGCCAGGATCAATCGTTGTCCTTTCAAGCCATTCATTGGCAATGCAGACATCGGTCAGACGCTGGGCTTCCTCCAGACTGACCGGTTGTTTCAATTTTTCAGATAATGTGGCAGCGGCTGCCTCATCAATGTTTAAAAAAACATCGTTTCGGGTGACGCCACGTGCCTTAATTTCATCATAAAAAAGTTTAAGAATGTCCAGTTCGTTCATGAGATTATCTTCCAGTTAATCCTTCTCTTATCTATAGCATAGACGAGAGGCAAGTAATTAAAAAAGAGGTAACCGTACTGGTATTTAATCCTATACTTAACAATAATGCAGGGATTGCAGCATCAGGAGCGAATAATGACTAAAAAAATACTCATGTTACCCTTACTTGTAGCGTTCAGCCTGTTGGCAGGCTGCTGGACAACGCAATCAGGTCAAAAATCGGGTATTATTGTGAAAGTGGCCAAGGAAGGACGGTGGTGGGGCACTTATGAGGGCGAATTGATTCGCGGCGGTTTGGATAATGCCAGCGGTGCCACTGGACGTGAATTTCACTTCACTTTAGGGCAATTCAAGTCTGATCTGGTCGAAAAAGCAATTTACGCCATGGAAAACAACCGGCACGTGGTACTGACTTATCACTGTGAGGAATTTGTGGCCCCCTGGCGGGGAGAAACCCAGTGTTTTGTTGACAGTATTCGTATACTAGAGACCGTTAACAAGCCTGGCCCAGCAAAACAGTAGGCTTTCATTCAGCCCGCCAGTGGCGGGCTGTGAGCTTTAGATACTCTTTCTCATTGTAACTGCCGCTCCGGGCACACTATTGTTTACCTATTATTTTTCTGCCACACTCATTAACGCGCTGTAACCTATTCATTTAAAAGGAATCTCACATGAAAGGTTTTAGGCAGTTTGCCGTTTTCACGGCCCTTTGTTTGATGGGTTTATCATCCACTCTTTTTGCCACTGCATCCCCACACACAGCAACGATTTATTTTACTGATCCCGACAGTGCCAAATGGATAGTCTACAATGCCCATTTAAGCTTGGCGGACATTAACAAAAAACTTAATAAGTCAGCCGTATTAGCGCTTAAATCGCTTAATGGCACCCGCTCTTCCACAGAACGGTACTATCTGGATTTGAAATTTCAGGTTAATAAATCAAAAATCCAGAAGGAGATCAGCACTAAACGCGTGTGGTTTTCTGCTTTAAATGGCAACCCTGTTATGATTGAAATTGACCGGGAAAAAGACATACTCCGGTTTTATCTACCAAAAATTTCCCTTGTCGATCTGGGTATTGCTGAGGATGATTTAACAAGCCTGGGTAATGCAAAACTGGCCCTGAATCATATCCAGACGGCTATTTCAAAGCTGGATGAATTATTGCCCTCGGATAGGACAGATTCGGCGTTAAACCCGTTCATGGTGAATGAGCCTGGAGAAGGGCAGACAGATAACGTACTGCTTGTTTCCACGCGGGAAGGCAGTGACCAGTTAGTTGCATCGCTGGTTGAGCTTCACCATAACCTGAACAGTCAATTGTCAGGTAATCTCAAAACATTGGCAGAAAAAGCCCTTTTGTCAGACAACCCTGGCTCTCTGGATGAAGCGTTCCAGCAGCATAAAAAGAACCTTCAACGCCTGCTGGAAATGGGACGTCCCATTGGCAACATCGCCTTATTCACCAATAATCAACTCCAGTTTAAGGATAATGGCATAACCTACCAGTATGTTTTTCCGATGCTTGATTTAAAGGTGATGAATATCCAAAACGACAGTGTCCTGGATTTTGCCGACAGTTCTGCGGCTTTAGCCCACCTCAATCAGGCAGTGAACTGGATGCATAATTGGGTTGTTTCAGGCAATACCCCCTATGAAACATCCGCCAGGGAGAGCAGCTTTCGATGAGTGATCCTGTAGAAAAACTACCGTTCCACTTCCCAAAAGAGATTATGGAGTTAATCCTTAGCCAATTTTCCTTACTCGCCAAAAATTACGTTACGTTGGCCTTAATTGGGAAACAGCATGGGAAATTTAGCCATCATTTCTGGAAAAACAACCTCTACAGCTTATTTCCCAATATCACCCTCTATAACCCGCCATTCACCAAGTCTACCCCAGAAGAGGAAACCCAATTTTTTTAAACCGTTGATTTCAAAAGTTGGCGCCGGGTTATACAATCCATAAAAATGGTCTAAAACGATTACGAGATTTTGAAAGTAATTGGATGAGCGGATTTTACTTAACGAATGGCCAAAAGAATTAAGAAATCTCGCACAACAGTTTAATGACATGCAACATAGCTTGCTATATATTAGCTGGCAATGTTGAAATTGGAGCATGCAGTATGTCACAGGTACTTCATATTCAAACGCCGCTGGCACAATCCCTGTCATTAAATCACACCTTGGGTAAATCAGTTTATTTTAAGCTGGAGTTATTACAACCGTCAGGTTCGTTTAAATTAAGAGGCATAGGCCATTTATGCCAACAGGAAGTTGAGCAGGGGGCTCGCGCCTTTGTTGCCTCTTCCGGAGGTAATGCTGGTATTGCAGTGGCCTATTGTGGAATGAAATTAGGCATTCCAACCACTGTGTTTATCCCTTCCAGCAGTCACTCAATTTATATTGATGCCATCAAGTCCTGTGGTGCCGATGTCATTGTTGCCGGCTCCACTTGGGATGAAGCCCATCAAGCCGCCTTGCAATTCACACAAACCCGGCACTGTGCCTATATTCCGCCATTCGATCACCCCAGCCTGTGGCAGGGACATGCCACCATGATCCAGGAAGCCGTTACTCAGGGAATCGCCAAACCGGATGTGGTCATCGTGGCAGTGGGGGGTGGCGGTTTAGCCTGCGGCGTTCTTGAAGGAATGCATCAGCAAGGATGGCAGGATGTGCCTTTGCTGGCAGTTGAAACCCAGGGTGCGGATTGCTTTTACCAGTCCATGCGGGCAGGCGAACGGGTTACACTGCCTGCCATTACCAGTAAAGCCACCAGCCTCGGTGCTAAACGGGTGGCAGAACGCTTGCTGGCATGGTCCCATCAGCATGACATTCGCAATACCGTTGTCAGTGATTATGAAGCTGAGCAGGGGAGTCGTGCATTTGCCCGTGATCAATGTCTACTGGTGGAGTTATCCAGCGGGGCGCCTTTGTCGTTGGTGTACAATAACCATACCGCCATTCAGGAATTTAAATCAATATTGGTGATTGTTTGCGGCGGAATCAATATAAGCCATTTCGACTTGTTTAATTAACGTTATTGTAATTCTGTCATAGCACCACCCCCCTCCATGCCATTATTAAAATGGAAGGACCGCTTTAAAATTAATTTTAAGGAATACCAACACCAGGCGGTACATGGCGTGCATCGCATCAACTCTCCCTTATCGAAGGCGGCAGTTGCTGTCATTACTGTTGATTTAAGCTCTCCCACAGGGGTTTTAGACGATCTGCAAAAGGCAATAAGTGACTATCAGGGAGAATTGAGGTCTGGTCAACACGAAGTACCTCTTGTCATCGCTTGCACTGAATCGGATAAATTGGACGACGGGGTTAAAAAGAAAAAAATGGCTGAAATAGAATCCTGGGCTGCTACTCAGGCTGAGAAACTATCTCAGACCATTAATTGCATTGATACGAGTACTGTCAATAGCAATGACATCAAATACCTTCTAATTCATACCGCATTCCCGACATTGGGACCTATTAAAAATCACTATGCCCATGCCGAAGCGAATCGCACCCACCTGTTTAAAGCCACATTGAATTTAAGCAAGACACAAAACTGCTTTTTTTTGGATAATGAGGAAAAAAAATTAACTGGCGATGCCTTAAAAGGAAAAATTCTGGAAAAATTCAGAATCGAGTTGGAAAACTGCATTACTTCGGATGATTTCAAGGACACCGTGAACAGGATAAGGGGCTCTGAAGAATATCAAATAATAAAAAAAAGCCAGGGTTTAGGATTTCGTGAAACCGATTCACATAAAGCCTTGAGAAGCATGATATCGCAGAGAGGGTCGGACTTAAACGTCCCTGAGCCCGAGCAGTTGCTCACCCGGGATAAAGACAGTAGACTGCCGCAAAAATTATAATAATTTACGAATAATGGCTTTTTTCAAAACTGAACCACCTAAAACTAAAGCACCAGAAGCACCAGAACTGGTCATTGAGATTCCTGTAGAGCAATATATAAAAATGCTATGCTCACCTCCATTCTCTGCGTGTGTAATACCAGATTGCAAAAGGATTTTAAACTCCGGGGTTAAAACAGTAAAATTCTCAGCGGATGTCGATGCGCTGGTGAGGTATCAGGATCTAGACTCTTTAGAAAACTATTTAATAGAAAATGGCGTTAAGGATGAAAAAAAGGCTGAGATCATAGATTGGTTTCATAAATCAAGGAATATCAATAACGATTCCCAGAATGAATTAGCCCCTGGTTGGCATCCATGGATGTTTTCAAGTGGATGCTGAATCTCATAAGCTTTGAATTCATGATATTGCAAGCATAGGCATAAGCGAGGGAGAATCCCATAGCCTTCTCGCACTAAGGTCTGATTATTTTGATAATCAGACCTTAGTGGATAAGTGTAGCGGTGGATTCAACTGGCTAATGCAACATCATTTGGAAGCCAGAGATTTTTGGTGTGCCCAGAAGGACACAAACGTGATTACCTGGAAAAGGCATTATTCACTTTGTTTATAGTTATCGCACAGGCAACTTCTAATGGTTGCCTTAATTCCGTTATTTGTTGATTTTATTATTTCTAATAAACAGTGTGATTTTAATTTCAACAATGACTCATGTCCGCTTATTTTATGCCCAAATTATGGTACTATAGCCCAATTTGAGATCATGAAGCACAGGTTTAGCGAGCAAGAATGTTACCTAAAGAAATAGCTGAATTACTCCAAAATTTAAATTCAAGCAAGGCTGACATCAGCCAGACCAGACTGAATAAAAAAATCATCCAGTATTTAAGTTCAAAAACAGATTATGATGAAACGCTTCTCAAAAATGTCATTAAACAACTGAATGCGGGTTGCTGTGCAGGTTATACCGCATTGTGGGGTTATTCTCATTGTCTAACCAACCAACCTGTGCGCAAAACGGATGATAATACGCCTATCCCACGAAATGACATTGTCTATTTCTACGATCTGCTGAGCGCTTTGTCCCTATGGGATGGCGAGTCTCCATTGGATGAAAAACTGGATAAGGAAATGGAGTATTTCCTGGGAAACCTGCTTTTTTTCCAACAACTCAATGAGTTCCTGCGCGTAGGCAATGGCAATTTGAGTGCTTTAGAGGATACGCGACGGGGTAACCAGTCTTTCCGGGAGGAATACTCCATTGCGGCCATGTTTAATAAGGAGCAATTGGAAAAACTGCTCCAAAACCACGCCGTATTTCCTGAGAATAAATTCATCAATATTACCCACAGTGTGCTTTCAGACAACAGTTATACTCGTTATCACGCATTAGGATTAATGAGGCGTGGCAATCGTTATTATTTATACAATTCAAACAGCCCCAAGGGTGAGAAAGAGTTTACCTCCATTCCTGCATTGGTTAATTACCTCTTTCAAGTTTCTGCCGGTTCTGTTCCATGCCAATTTCTGCCTTTTAGTTTTAAAATCTTTGATATTCCCTCCGATAAAACGCATGAGTACCCTCCCCAACGCGGCATTTTAGACAATCTTAAAAGTGGCATAGAGCGTGAAAATGGATGGGATGGCTTAGCAATGGCCGCATGGGTAGGCTGTGAACAGTCCGCGAAGTATTTCCTGGAAAAAGGAGCCAAACCTTATCTTCTCAACCTGTGGAACACAAACCCTATTGCCATCGCCGTCCGAGGCGGGCATGCCCCCTTGGTGAAGTTGCTGGTAGACAAAAGCCCTGTTAACGAATTATTGAACCTTTTCTGGACAGCCATTCGCTTAGGCTACACTGAAATTGTTAAAATTTTGGTGACAATGACGTCCATTAAAAACCACCTCAATGTATCACGGCGTGGTATTACCCCCTTAATTTCTGCAATCAAGCATGATCACCTGGAAATCATCGCCATTTTATTAGAGGCTGGGGCTGATTCCACCGGAGGCCCTTTGATGCATGCCGCAGAAAAAGGGAATTGCCAGGTTTGCGCGCTGTTATTGGAAAAAGGGATAACCGGTTACTTGTCTGGAGGAATAGGGCCACTGGAAAAAGCGGCACAACAGGGCCATGGTCAACTCGTTGATTTATTCATCAGCAAAGGGTATCAACCCTCATTACAAGCGGTACAGCTCGCCATATTTGGCGGGCATTTTGACTTGGCCGAAGCGCTGCGCAGCAAGCTCAAGGTGCATGAAGGCACCCCTACTCCTGCCTCTAAAAAAGAAAATCCCAAGGCTGAAATCCCGGATGTAACCAGCACAGCCGAATACAAAGCGTACACCGCAATGAAACAAAAACAACGGTTGAACTCCCCTACTCCCCCCCCTGCAAAGCCAGGACTTCCTCCTATGCCAGCAACGAAACCGCAACCTTCCAACAACCAGGATGAAGCCCAGCTTGAAGAAATAAAAAAAATAAGAGCAGAAAAAAACCGGCAGTTTAAAGAGGACAAATTCATGTCTTCTGTGCGGGAATCCGCGCCGAAGTTTTTTAGCTTATTACTCAAAATTCCTCAAACCAAGCATTCTGCTCATTGCTTTTTTGGGGGAACGAAGGCAAAAAGCGACGCCCAATTTTTTCACCTGCAAATCAAGAAAATAAAAAAAGCGTTGGACAATAAGACCGTGAGCGTAGAAGAGGCATTATGGCAAGCTTTCACATTGGCTCATTTTGTGGGTTCAAAGCCCTCTCAAGCGCAGTTTAATGGCCACTTTGATCAATTTGTGCAACAAGCCTTTGCCACAGCCCCTTCAACGCACAACCATACTGAGACGATTAAAAAGGACATTTTTCAGTTAGTGACAAAAAACAGGGAAATAAGTCAGGAGCAGATTTTATGGATCAAGGCGATGTATACGCATCAACGTCAGAAGCAATGGTTCTCGCGTCAAAGCGCCGCATCCGGTGAAATTTTAAATGCCACAGACAATTTAACGGATGAAGAACGCTATCAGAAGCTTAGCCTCTATTTTTTTAATGGTGAGAATCAACATCGCCGTCTTCACAAGATTATGCAAACTGTATTTTTAGATACCCTGACCATTACTCAACCTAAATAATTCCTCACAGCACTAGTATTCAGTTGAATAACGGCCAGGCATGATCTGGCGATTATGAATCGCTCTCAGGCAGGCCGCCACATCCTTTCTTTACAAAATCGCCAAGTTAAATAAAAACCAGATAAGGGTTTTCATCATAGGATTTACCATTTTCATCAACGTACTCTTTGTGCATCTGCTTGGCCATGCTGTTTGCTTTTTTACAGGTCTCAGCCATTTTTGCTGCATCGCCTCGATTCAAATAATGCCCTATCAGCGCGCCAACTTCTCGCGGCAATCCGGGGTTGTCTTCTGCAGGCGATAAATCATTTTCCAAGCCGGCATAAGGTCTCCACATCATGAGCATCCCGCTGGCTGCTCCAAGCGAATAGGCCTTTTCTTCTTTGGAGTGATAACGTGCGTCATTATTACGCCAGCGAGTCAACCGATTACACAGCAGGATTTCGCTTTGATTTAATTTCATGATTCTTTATCTCTCAATAGGCCGATTCGCTTATGTATTTGTCCATCAGCCTATGCCATACTTTTAAACAGACCGTTTTAGCTCAAATAGCCAGGAATAGCATGGCCGATATTATTAGTCTTAAGAAAAAAAGAAAAGCGAAAATTCGTTCTCAGAAAGAAAAAAAAGCCAGTGAAAACCGCATCAAATTTGGCAGAACCAAAACAGAGAAAAAACGGGATACGCTGGAAAAAGAAAGGCATGAACGCCAACTGGATGGCCATAAGCTGGAAAAGGAATGACGTCTGGCCTTATTGCACAGAATACCCAAACGTCATGCCCAAAACCCAGAATGATTGATGGTTTAGACCTCCATACTCAGTCTGCGCAACGCATCGCTTTGTGTGTTTTCCTCTCCTTTAGAAGGTGTAGGTGAGGATGAAAATGCAGCGGTATCTGGAATTGCCGCCGCAGTCTCTGGACATGAAAAAAAGGACGACTTCCATTGGTTTGAATTGACTAACGCACCCCGGGTAATGCATCGTTGCTTAGGTGAAGCAACGACTCCTTCCGGTTTTTTAGCGTCGATCAGGATGGTTTCATTGTCCATTAATAAGGACTGAATCGTTGCTAAAAAAGCCTCACGTTGCTCAGGTTGATACATCCACTCGCCAATATTGCTGACATAGACCGTATCAATACGCATGGCATTATTAATCAGCAGATTTTTAACGGATTTAAACACGTTATCGGCACAAATGCTTTCGGTGATGACAGCGATTTTATCGGTCACTGCCAATGTGCGAATGTGCTTATAACGCTCGGTCGTGTAAAGCCAGCTTGTTTCACGACGCCTTTCCAAATCGACCTCTTCAAGCACAGTGAAATGATCAGGATAAGGCGGTTCGTCACTGACATTAAGACAAAATTTGATGCTTTTTGGCTTTATTTTACCCAGAACCGAGGAGCGTGACGTATCCCTGCTGCCGCCATAATGGTATTTTTTAACAAACGCAGTCATTTTTTCAATGAAGGCGTCCTGGTCCTCACACTGTCTCACGTATTTTAAGGCTGTGGCTAAGAACAAGGTGTTTTCAGGATTAATATCACAGATTAACCCTCTGGAGGATAAACGTTGAGCCATGATGTCAAAATTATGCCAGCCAGAAAAACCAACGTGCACCCCTCCTTCCACGCGAGGGAATAAATCCAAAGTCTGGGCAGTCTGTACAACACCACTTTCATTGGTGTTGATGTATACCCCGCTTTGATTGGGGAAAGGATATAAAATGGCGTGATTTTCAAATTGACGAAGCCGTTTTGAAAAGGGATCTTCTTTCATTCCTTTGATGGGTTTGCGGGGAACCGGTACATAGTCTACCGACGATTGTTCAGGTTTCGATTCTGTTTTAAAGTTTTGCATGGCGTACAGCATCAATTCGACATGCACTACATTATAAGGGCGAATTATTAAGAAAAGATTAATCAGAGGTGTGAAGAGTATCCCAAACTGGATCTATCCCGAAACGTTCAGACGTTAACCCCTGTTAACGGTCCCTCTGCCGACAGCGGCAGAGGGACTAAACGCGGGCAATGGCTTAAGCATTCTGAGGTTGAGGAATTCTCTTCAGTTGCGCTTTCACTAATTTCGTGATCTCGTCCAGCATGTATTCGCAGGCATCCTGATTGTGCGGGTACTGTTTGTAAATCGTATTGGTTAAAAAAGCCGACAACGCCTGGGCAACCAATTGACGGCTCCGCAAAGGTTGCGGCAATTGCTCTACCGATTGCTGCAGGGATGACAACAGGTGTTGGCCGACAAAATTCATCGCTTTGGTATACTCTTCGGCCGTTAAGGCATCGTTTTGAGTCGCGTTCATGCTCTGTCCTTTCAATTCATAAGGCCCGCGATTATAGAGTGTCTCTCCACGGACTGCAATGCAAAGTCTCCGGTTAAAACATAAACAGGAAAGGCCAACTTTGCAGTTGCCTTTTAAAGGGTCAAATACCCTCTAAGGGATTAATTTGAAAATCCTGTAGACGGGCTATCGCCTGGCAATTCAAAACTCGCCAGTTTGCTCTGACTTTTTTCCAATGCTTTAACCTGGGAATTAAAAAACAGATTACCATGACCACAGATCTTCGTCCATTCCTCATCCTCTTTTGCTGTCACCATGACGCCGGGGTGCCACTCTTTTGCATTGGCCTTTTCTGTTTCTATCCTCATTTTCTCCCGTTTTAATGCCGGTTTTAATTCGATAAGTAATCGAATAACCATGTCTGCCGTTTTCTTTTCCCTGTAGTCCATCTGCAGGTAAACGTCATTTTGATTATCAACCAGCGGGTTTCCGTGCTCGAGATAATTTCGAAATGCTCTTAATTCAGCGTAGGCATTCGCTATCAAAGGACAAAGGGCTATTTCCTTGTAAGTCTTGATGGTTTCCAGGTGTTGCAGGACCTGGCCGATGTTGTATTCCAGTGCATCATTCAGGGTGGGCTTTTTCACCAGGCGGCCTGACAGAGGTTCTTTCCCCTGCTCCTGCTGCTGTTTATCCCAGTCCGCGGTCGATTTAAACGGTGCGTTGCTAATCCAGTACCCTTCGTTTATCAAAAAATCTTCCATGTCAGCCAAGGATTCGAGGGCGGCCTCCATGCGTTTCAACGGATTGAGTTGATGCTCTTTTTTTACTGGCTCAAGCAGGTATTTCGCTAATTTTCTAATGCCCTCCAAGCCTTGAAACCTGGCTTCTCTCTCATTCTCTCTTTTCTCGCTGGCTTCTTTTTCTTCCAACCGTTTCTTTTCTCTTTCGGCGAGCGTTAAGGAGGGTTTGGTAATGGCTTTGTCCAAAAAGGCGCTTAATTCCTTGTATTTTTCCCCTAACTCCTTGCGGGGCAGACATTGCAGAATCATCCCTTTTTGCTTTTTAGAAACCACCCCTGCCTGACCTGCAAAAATGGCTAAGCAGAGTTCAATAATGTCCGGAGTGGCTTTAAACTGTTCCAAACAGTGGATGAATTCCTTCTCATTTGCTGACAAGGCCTGTTTGGAAGACGGATCTTTCGACTCAATCTCCTGTTTACCCGAGTTATTGTTGCTGCCCTCACTGCCCTTCTGTACACTGACCATCTCACGTTTTAGCAGGTGTTGCCAGTAAGTTTCCGGATCATGGAGGTATACTCCAAGACTCTGTTCGCGTAACCAGATGAGATGGTTTAATTTTTTTCCAAACTCCTGTAAATCCTTGCCGAAAACCTGTTCCAGCCAAACGTTGTTGCTTAGAAATTGTCCTATTCGGTATTTTAAATCCCTTTCGTCCTGGTGAGTAATCGCATCGCGTATGACAATGAAAGCACGCCAATCCGTGCCTGGATCCAGATCAATTAAGAATTTGGAAAAATTTTTGCCGGTGATGAGCTCACCCAGGCTCTGAAGCCGGCGCAGAGCGGCATGTAATCCAACCTTTTTTGAAATATCAAAGGCAGAATTTCGACAAATTAAATGAAGGTGCTGTGGATCAGCTTCTTGCCATACCGGTATTTTCATTCGCGCATTGGTGTCGTGACTCAAATTCAATAATTTAATCAGACTGAAAATATCATTCAGGTAAGCAATAACGCATTTACTGACTGTCAATTCAGGTTTCGGAACTGCGACAGGCTTCTCAGGTGCGGTAAGAACCATACTTACCCCGTGAAAAAAATCCCTTAATGAAGGAAGATCTTTTTCAACAATGGACAACGCAGCATAGGGAATGAGCAATTGCAAATCACCCGCTTCGGCGATCAAATGGACCGCGCTGTCAAACAATTGCTTTGATTTTCCTTCACTTAACGAGGTGATTGTCTTCGCGGAAAAAGGTATGCTCGCCACTTTTTGCATGGACGGCTCAATCATGATGCCGCCAAGATGATCGAACGCAAGCCAATTAAACGATGATGCTTCAAGCACCTTATCAAATCTTTTTTTCAAATCCGGGGACAGTTTTTGAATCACGGAGCACATTTTGGATATCAGGATGCGGTTTTGTGCATCGCGTGTATCCTTTATAGCCTGGATTGCCAAACTGGAAAGCGTCTTAGGCATTTTTTTAAAGCGAGCAGCAATGTCATGGTATTTGATCAGAAAATCAATCAATTTGATAAGGTACAGCACCCGTTCCGCATCGGTTGGGAGGGTCTCAACGGCCTGCTTTTCGAGAGAGGTATATTCCTGCAAAAATTCAGGATGCTGGTCTTTCTCAAAAGAAGCAGTCGCCTTACGCTGTTTCATACCCATAATGCGATCGGCTTCCTCATCCTCTGCGCCGGCTGAAACCAGATGATAATAAAGATTAATATTGCCGTTATCCGCAACCAATCGTAATGGGCTGTGCGAATGCTGTTTCAAATTAACATTAATGGCGAGCGCTTGGCGATGGAGCAACAGTATTTTTATTAATTTCAAGCCTTCATTATCGTCTACCCCGCAATGCCGGCACGCCTGGTAAAATGCTTTGTCAAATTGATGCTCGGTCAGGAGTTTATAGATTGATTGACCATTGCTTACCTTACCAAAGTTAATTTTTTTAATGTCGAGCAATACTTCTTCAAACATGTTTCACCCCGATACTACCATTAATACTGCTGCATTCTAGTGATGAAACATTAAGGCAAAATTAATATGAACAAAAACAAATCAATCTCTGGCGATGCCCGCCGCTTAAGCTTCCCATAAGATTCAATTTGTACAATAGAGTCACTTTAAATTCATTATGATTTAAATCATGCCCTTTAGTATTGACCTGAAAACCGTGCAACAAACCAAACAATGGACTTTCAAGCACACCGAAGAAGCCCAGCGTCTACAAGCCCTTCTCGACCAAGGTGACCGCAAAGGTTATATCCAGCGGTTGCGTGAACTCAACGACAAGCACAAGTTCACCCGCACACAGGGTAAAGTGTATGAGTTGTTTGATGAAGGGGAAATGATTCAGGTCCCCATCAAGTTTCAAGTCAAAAAATCAGTCATTACCTGGTCATTTATCGCCCCTTTCGATAAAACCCACCAATCCTTTCGCGATGAGGTTTTTAATACCGCCGCTAAAGCGCATGCCTGTGTTGCCAATTCCTGTGAAACGTATTACCGGGGTACCGACCACCTTCATTTAAAAGAAATGCACAGCTACGCTGAAGAAGCCTTTTTCAATCACAACCACTACCGTACAGCCAATGGCGGCCCCATTACCCCGGTTGAAGTGTATGAGCATCTATTTGGTTTTTACGCGCAGCAGGAAGGCAGAAAATTCATACCAACCCCGTGGGAAAGGGATAACATCATTTTAACCTTTGCTGTGTACTGGGCTCATTTTAATGCCGATATCCGCTATGTTGCGTTTTCTTTTCTTCCTCACGAAGGGGGAAGCGAACAGGTGCTTCATCAATTAAAAGAAATTGCGCGTATTGGACGATTAACACCCGATCAGGCTGAAAAAGAAATGGATGCTTTTTTTGACTCTGAGCATGGACAAAACATGCTGCACCTTGCGAAGAATCACGACTTTCCCGATATCGAAAAAATCAAAGCGTTTATCACATCCAATTACCGCAAACTGTATAACAAGTACGCGCCAGCAATTGAATTGGAAATTGCGTCCAATACGTCGATGGAATCCTACGCAATGGCATCGACAACGTCGTCGACATCCAGCAGCAGCCGCTCAAGTCCCAGAGACGAATACTTGGCGGGCCCCGATCAGGCCTTTGATGAAATTGACCACCTCGAATACGAAACCTTTGCTCGCGATTTGACGAAGCACTGCCAAAGCGTCAGGAAAGAACTGCTGCAGGATTTGGATCTGGTCGATTTCCGCAAGGGACTCATGCTTTATTATGCGCTGTGTACTGCCCAGAAATGCGCTTTAGCCTACCCTAACGACAAGGGCATACGATTTCACAAGGACTTTTTAACCAACGAGCTCATTGAGCAAATGCTGGATGAATTGCCCTGCCTGAAACCGGGTGCATCATCTGTTCCGGGAAGCGATTCGTTGAATAAACTGGTTAACTGGATCAAAGAGGCACCGCCTGAGCTTGAAGCATGGATTAATTGGGTTCGTGTGAATGGCTCACGCGGTCTGGGTGCAGAAATAGGCGGAGTTCGCTCAAAATCAGGTCAAGTGGATCTCAGTCAGGCCATTCCCAAGGAAGACCGAAAGGCTTCTGACAATGTGGCAGAAATTGATTTTGAAAAAGTGGACCTACGAGAGGTTTTCTCTCCTCGCTCCTATTCATCCAAGGACGAAATCGAGGAGAGTCAGATTGATCCCGACGCCGAGGTATTGATTGATCAGCTCAACCGATATCTGCTGGACACGGTGAACCAACGATTAATCTCTTCCTCGCAACCGATGGAACCGTTTAAATCCAAAATTCAAATTATCGAATTGGCCTTGTCCGTGTTAAAGAACAAAGATGATGTCAAAAAACTCATCAGCTTGTCCACCTCTGAATTGGAGTGGAAAGCTTCTTCTACTGGCTTTAAAAGCAAACTGGAAAATCTCATTGAGGATGTGATTCGCATTAAGTCTACGACATCACAGAGTGAGTTGGTTGTAAATATAAAACTGTAACCTTGCCATGGTAGTATCCCTTCGTTTTTTTTGCTAAAGTAGCGCAAATTTAAATCATTATATGAATTATGCCGAAAAATGAGGGGAACTCCCACGAAAAACAATCCGTGCCGACGGGTGGCGCCAGCTGCAAACAATCAGAGCCTGAAAAAGAAAACGTCGATGCCTATGCAAAAAAACTGCAATGGCTTGCCTTGGGCAACGGCAGTTACAATCGGGTATGGCGCTCAACGGAACCGGATAGAGCAGGGCTTTATCGGGTCCTTAAGTATCCCCTGCTTTCTAACGACTCCTGCGTCAATGCCTTAAGTCATAATCAGAGAGGCGTAAGGCTCTGGAATGAAATTAATTCGCCATCCCGGACCGGCCTGCCTGAGGCCATAACCAGTCAATCAGGCTGGATAGCTCCCTACATTGCTAATACACGCCCAGCCACCGACGAAGAGACCGCCAATAAAGTGGTAGAAGTGTATCAGGCTACCCGACGCATAGTGCTGGATGCGGCAACCCGTGGCAATGTATTAACCCGTCTGGATACGGGAGAGGTCATTGTGGTTGACGTTGACTTGGCACTGAACCTGCGCAATTCCACTGCCAGCCTGAACTTTGCCGAGAATCTGCATGAGCGTTTTCAAAATTACTGGAATGATCTCGATTTAAACAAAAACATGCCGAACACATTGGAGGTTACTCGAAACCTGATTTTTCTTGAAGAGCAGTTACCAAGCAGAGACATTGATGTACTGATTTACGAAAATCATCTCACCCTGACCACCCTTAAGTCATTAAGCTGGTTAAGAAGACATAATAAGCCACTGACTCCGGGATTGTTTCTTAAGCTTTCAACACTCCGCCAGGCTGACATTGAGATCAGCGACATCCTATTTGAAAGCCTGACCAGCATTAATGAAGAAAAACAAAAAGGAAAGGAAAAAGAAAAGAAATCAGGAGCATATCCCTTTTTCATGCACGCCAACCAGGCCGCTATTCAAAACGAGCAAGGTAATCCAGAAACCAAACTGGCTTGCTAGTGTAAGATGGCTTGCGTAAACTCTCCACTTGTTGCGAGTGCTCGTCTGCGGACGCACTCATGAAAGACACTATAAAAATAAAGGTCATTGTTATACGATATTTCATTAGACTCTATGTAATGAATTATTTATAATTGTGGCGTTTATTTGTTCTTAGAATTCAAATAGATAGATTCATGCTTTATTTATCAGCAGTTAAGCGACCTAAAGGAAAGGATACGAAATGGGATATTCAGACACAGAATCATCAGACAACGAGCAAGGAATTACGTTTCTTACTCCTTCTGCTTTCTATCCGTTACCGGATCATCATAAAGATCGCATTCAACCGCCGACACGGACTCTCCCCACGCGAGGGACAAAAGCAGAGGCAGCTCCTGATAAATTAACCGGGCAACTCTTTGTTGCCATAGCCAATGGGATTACAAGTTATAACAATAAAGAGAAGCGGCAAGGCATTGATAACGGCTATCTCACCTTGTTTCGGCATGGTCATTATGGAGTAAAAAAGGCAGACAAATTAGAAAAAAGCCTCTCCCAAAAATCATACGGTGAAATGCTTAACCTGCTGGACGACTTTTTTAATTCATCGAATACTCACTACAACAACCATTCACTTGCTCTTTATTTATTGGACAAACTCAACGAGTTTTCGAAAACGCTGGACTCCGCTTACCAGCCTGAAACAGGCAGCATGGCATGGCCTTCCATACTAATGCACCTTAAAAAGTATGAGCAGGCGGACGAGTGCCTGAGCGTTGAGATAAAATCCACACTCTAGGGGTAAGCGATGTCGAGTCTGAAAAACAAAATTATCCTGATTACGGGTGCCTCCAGCGGCATTGGCGAAGCCTGCGCCCGGCTTTTTGCTTCACAAGGGGCGCAATTGATTCTGACGGCCCGCCGAGTGGACAGGCTTAAAGCCCTGGCAACGCAATTACAAAGCGAGTATGGCATTGCGCATCATGTTCATGGTCTGGATGTCAGCGATCCCGTCGCTGTCAAAACCTTTGTGGAAACCTTGCCCATGACCTGGCAAGGCATTGATGTATTGCTCAATAACGCAGGACTTGCCTTAAGCAGCGATCCGGTTCAGCAAGGCGTAATCGACAATTGGGAAACCATGATCGACACCAACGTCAAGGGGCTTCTTTACATGACTCGTCATGTTCTGCCCGGGATGTTGAAACGGCAGCAAGGGCATATTGTGAATATTGGCTCCATTGCAGGCCAGGAGATCTATCCCAACGGCAATGTGTATTGTGCGAGCAAGCATGCGGTCAGAGCCCTGTCCAAATCTATACGCCTTGACTTGATGGGCAGTCCCATTCGAGTCAGCGAAATTGCGCCCGGTGCGGTTGAAACGGAATTCAGTCTTGTCCGTTGGCAAGACGCGGAACGGGCGAAAACCTTTTATCAGGACTTTACCCCGCTTTCGGCGAAAGACGTCGCTGATGCCGTTTTCTATTGTATTTCCGCGCCGCCACACGTCAACATTGCCGAAATCACTATTCTGCCCACCGACCAGCGGTCAGCCAATCACATTCATCGCAGAAAATAACATCCTCTGACGACGCAAGCGTCTTTCTGTTTTCTGAATGACGACGGCAAGGCCCTGGGCGGATTCCTCACCAGGCAAGCAGGGAATAACATTTTTTATACAGTAGTCTATAGTTATTACATAATTCTCACGTTTGTCCGTTGTACATGGCCCCAAAAGAAAAACACCCATTGAAACAGACCTTTGAGGCCAGCAAAAGTGCATTCATTTATGTTGGGCTTTTCAGTCTTTTTATCAATGTCCTCATGCTCACAACCCCTCTCTACATGATGCAGGTTTTTGACCGGGTACTTACGAGCTATAGTTACGATACCCTGATCTATTTAACCTTGATTGCAGTATTGGCTCTTCTTATTTTAAGCCTGCTGGATGCAATCAGAACCTACATTATTATCCATGTCAGTGTCTGGTTTGAGCAGAAGTTGTCACCGCCTGCCCTGGCGCTCAGTCCTGACCAGATTCTTCTTGGCAATACCTATCCCGAACATGCCTTGCGGGATATTGCCGCAGTTAAGCAGTTTATTGGCGGCTCTGCCGTTTTTACCTTTTTTGATTCACCCTGGGTGCCCGTCTATCTCATCGTTATCTTTATGCTCGATCCTGTCTTGGGCTGGATCTCGACGACAGGGGCTCTCATTCTTTTTTTATGCGCGCTGCTCAATGAACTGTGCACCCGGAAACTGTTGCGTGATGCCAGTGAGATGGCGATAAGCACGCAACAGGAAATGGCAGCCAGTTTACGTAATGCCGAAGCCATTCAGGCCATGGGCATGTTGCCTGCCCTAATCAGCGCCTGGCACAAGAACAATGAAACGATTCTCAATTTCCAGATTAAGTCCAGCAAAATTTCCGGCAATATTCTAGCCCTGAGTAAATTTATCCGCTCTTCTCTGCAAATTTTTATCCTGGGTGTGGGCGCTTACCTGGTTTTAACCAATCGCATCACCTCCGGAATGATGATTGCCGGCTCCATTTTAATGTCGCGTGCCTTAGCGCCGGTTGAGCAAGCCATCAGTGCCTGGAAACAATACCAAAGCGCAAAACATGCCATTGACAGGCTTAAACCCCATCTGGCTTTTCAGTCGCAACGTTTAAGCGGTATTCAATTGCCTGCACCCAAAGGCTATTTGTCCATTGAAAATCTCTATTACATGCCGCCTGCCCTTCAGAAATTCGTGATCAACGGCATCAATCTCCACATCAAGGCCGGGGAAATGGCTGCTCTCATTGGTCCCTCGGCCGCAGGAAAATCAACGCTTGCCCGACTGATTGCCGGGGTTTTAAAACCCAATAACGGCAGTGTAAGACTGGATACCGCCGATGTCTATCAATGGGAACGAACCGATTTTGGCCGATACGTGGGTTACCTGCCCCAGGACATTGAATTATTCAATGGCAGTGTGAAAGAAAACATCGCCCGCATGGGAACAATCAACGATGCCGCCGTCATTAAAGCAGCAAAACAGGCTGGCTGCCATGAGCTCATTCTCAGGCTCCCTCAAGGATATGATACGGTGATTCACCGCAACAGCTTTGGTTTATCCGGAGGGCAACGTCAACGCATTGCTTTAGCCCGGGCCTTATATGGGGATCCGCAGCTTGTAATTCTCGATGAACCCAATTCCAATTTGGACAGTGACGGTGAGCTGGCACTTCTTAATGCCCTGCAGGAATTAAAGCGTCGTCAGGCCACAGTGATCCTCATCGCCCATCGTCCCCACGTCATTCATTTTGTTGATACTCTGGTTGTCCTTAATGAAGGCAAAATTCAATTCTCCGGTCCCCGCGATCAGATACTGAATAAGCTTAAAGAATTAGCCGCCGCTCAGGCTGACGCATCCTCTCAGTCCAAGGGGAATTAATGGACACTAACCAACTACCGCAAACTCCGGAAAAACCTGCCATAAGCAACGTGATTAAAGCAGGGCTTTCGATTCTTTTGTTTTTTATTGGCGGATTTCTCTTATGGTCCTTACTGTTCCATCTAGATGCCGCTGCCGTAGCGCAGGGCAAACTGGTGGTAGAATATGAACGCAAAACCATTCAGCACATGGAAGGCGGCATCATAAAAACCATTTATATTAATGAAGGCTCTGTGGTTAAAGCCAACACGCCCCTCATTCAATTGGACGACACACAGGCTAAAGCCACACTGGATTTATTACAGGGGCAACTGTATGAAAATTTAGCCGCGGAGGCACGCATTTTTGCCGAACTCAATAATGAAAAGCAAGTCCATTATCCCGCGCAATTACAGAAGGTAGCCCATGATCCTAAAGTAAAAAAAATCATTGAAGGCCAAAACAAATTATTTATCGCCCGTAACAAAAGTTATGAAGGACAAAGCAAAATTTTAAATGAGCGAATCGAGGAATATAAAAAAGAAATCAGCAGCCTTGATGCTCAGGTGATCGCCAATAACGAACAGCTCAAATTGATTGAAGAGGAGATCAAGGCCGTACAATACCTGGAGGAAAGGAAGTTAATTGATAAACCGCGGTTGCTGGCGCTTAAACGCGAAGCCGCGCGTTTAACCGGTGATCGCGGAGAACACCTGGGTTTAATTGCCAAAGCCCATCAGGGCATAGGCGAAATTCAGTCGCAACTGTTTACCATGATTGAAACCCGCCGCAAGGATTTATTGGAAGAACTCCGCGAAGTGCAACAAAAGCTTGCCGACCTGACGGAAAAATGCAAAGCAGCCGAAGATGTTTTAAAACGAACATTGATTACAGCACCGCAATCAGGTACTGTCATTGGCCTAAAAAAACACACCTCGGGCGGCGTCATTACCCCGGGACAAGACATCCTTGACATTATCCCGTCGGGTGATCAACTCATTGTTGAAGCTCAGATTGAACCACTGGACATTAATTCAGTTAAACCGGGCTTAACGGCGAAAGTCAGGCTTGTCGCTTTCAAGCAGAGAAATACGCCCCTGGTTGAGGGTATCGTGACTCAGGTGTCCCCCGATGTCTTCGAAGACCAGGCAACTAAAAAGCAATTTTACAAAGCCCGCATCATCCTTAACAAAGATGAACTCAATAAACTTAAACACGTTGCTCTCTATCCCGGCATGCCGGTTCAGGTGATGATTATTATTGAAAAAAGGACCGCATTTAATTATTTCATTACCCCGCTTCATGACAGTTTTGAGCGGGCATTCCACGAAGAGTGATGATGTAAAGACCGTCTGTAAAAACCATGCCTGGATTCATTTTTGCAATCTTCTTGATTAAAATTTATACAATACTATACTTTAATTTGTCTTAGTTGTAGAGGTGTAGCCATGACGATTATAACGGGCACCAACGGTGCTGATGTTATCGAGGGTGGCGCAGCAAATGACTTACTGCTAGGTGGTAATGGTAACGATACACTGAACGGCGGTTCCGGGAGTGATCTGCTCGATGGTGGTAACGGCAATGATCTGCTTGATGGAGGTAGTGGTTCGGATATTTTATTGGGAGGGAACGGCAACGATACTCTCCTTGGTGGTGCCGGAAATGATTTGCTCGATGGGGGCAATGGCAACGACACGTTAAATGGCGGCGATGGTACCGACATTCTCAACGGCGGCAATGGCAATGACGCCCTGGATGGCGGCGCCGGTTCTGATCTTCTTAGTGGCGGTAATGGTAACGATACCTTTACTTACCATGTCGAAAACAATCTCAATGCGCTGGATATCTACATTGGTGGTAATGGCAATGACACCCTCATCATCGAGGGTACTTCCCAGTTTTTTGCCCGCGCGGATGTTCAACAGGCACTTGCTGCATTTCAGGACGCCTGTAATAACCTGCTGTTTAATTTTGCCGCGTACGTCGAGGGTTGGAATTTAATTGTCAACACCATCGAGAATGTCATTCTTAAAGTAGTTGAACCCCTGAATGTCGCACCGGTTGCCAATGGGGATATTGTGAATGCGGTAGAAGACACGCCGCTGGCTATCCCCGTCGCCAATCTCCTCGGCAACGATACCGATGGCAATAACGATGCATTAACCGTTCAGTCCGTTGGCAATGCCGCTCACGGTACCGTGGCGCTTAACGATGGCGTTATTACTTACACGCCCGACAGTAATTACAATGGCTCTGACAGTTTCACCTACACCATCAGTGATGGGCGTGGCGGTACCAGCCAGGCCACGGTGACTGTGACTGTTGCAGCTGCCAATGATGCGCCAACAGGGGCAGTCATCATTAGCGGTGAAGCCATTGAAAATCAAACACTCACAGCCGACGCCAGTGCCATCAATGACATTGACGGTCTGGGTGTTCTCACTTACCAGTGGAAAGCAGATGGCGAAACGATTGATGGCGCTACGGGCAGTACCTATACGCTTACTGACGCAGACGTCGGTAAAGTGATATCCGTCGCTGTGAATTATACTGATGGCGGGGGGACCCAGGAAACCGTGGTTTCAGCAGTCACCGATCCCGTGCTCTCAGACAATGTCGCACCCGTTGCCATGGATGATGTGATTGATGGCAATGAAGACACCCCGTTGGTGCTTGCCGCGGGTGTATTACTGGCCAATGACACCGATGCCAATAATGACGTGCTGACCATCCAGTCGGTTGGCAATGCCACCAATGGCACAATCACCCTGGATAATAACGGTAACGTCCTGTTTACGCCAGCAGCCAATTACAATGGCCCTGCCAGTTTTACCTACGTTGCAGCAGATGGCGATGGTGCAACCAGTGAGGCCGTGGTTCACATCAATGTGGCTGCCGTCAATGATGCGCCCACTGGCGATGTGACAATTCAGGGGACACCTCAGGAGGGCCAGGTTCTCACTGTTAATGCCAATCTGGCGGATGTGGAAGGCCTTGGCGCCTTTGACTATCAGTGGTTTGCCAATGGTAATGTCATTTCAGGTGCTAATGGCAGTACTTACACATTAACTGAGGGGGATATCGGTAAAACGATCACCGCGACAGTCAGTTATACCGATGGAGCAGGCACTCAGGAAACAGTGCAATCCCTGGCAACTGGTCCTGTGGCTTCTCTTTTCGATGTGGATACAGACACCGCAACCGCTGTGAAACTGGAGAATGGGCAAGTGTTTGCGAACGATGTCCTGCAAACAGGGGTTGACAGTATTCGCACCAGCGATTTGGACGATGTCCTGGTGGTTAAAGACGTCATCAATGGGCTGGTTGTTAATTTGGCTGGCGAAGTGAATGCTGACGCCGTCGATTTGCGGGGCATTTCCGGTGTGACCTACACTGCCAGTACCGATGTGATCAGCAAAGACACCGACAGCATGACGGTTCATGATGTGGAGAACTTCCTCATTGGCGATCGCGGCAATACCTTTGTGATTGACCAGGGCGGCAACTACACGTTCCTGTTTGATCAATCCATCCCAAGCTCGATTACCGGAACCAATCCTCAGCCGTCAACAACCATCCAGATGATCGAAGGCACAGGTGCCACCAATGTGGGTTTGTTTGTTTACAATTCCGCAGGGCTTCCGGCGACTTCCAATGATATCCAGAAAATCAATCTGCAGATGCAGTTTAATAATGCGGGTCCCAACATTGACAACGTCGCGACACTGGATTTCCAAAACGGTGCTTATGCGTTCAATGCAACCGCCATTGAGTATGGATTAATTGCAGCCTTAATTGCGCTTGCGGCGATTGCCGCGTTGCAAAACCTCGGCATTCCTCAATCCACCTTCACGCAACAATCCTTCGGGGATGTTAAATTGTCATTAACCAGCAGCGGTCTTGATGCCACTCAGGATTCCGTGACCGCCAAACTGACAGGACTGCGTGAAGTGGTTGTCCCGGTAGGAAATGATGCAAGCTTTAAGCCCTGGACGATTATCTCCAATGACAGCGGTTTAAAAGGCATCGTCGACTTGACTCAGTTAGTCAGTATCAATGAAAACAACAGCAATCCTCCCCACTTGCAAGTGAATTGGGATGCGTCTGTGGACAGTGATCTGCCCGCTGTGTTGATTAGTGAACAGGGTCTCCTGACGTCCAATGAGCATGCCTTTTATAAATTTCAACACTACAAGTTGGGTCAAGGCAGCGATACCTTGAACGTGACAGCCTTGGATACCAATCCCAATGCCCTCGTGGAAATGGGCGAAAAAGCGGATGGCAGCGACCTGGATACGCTGAATCTGTTTAGGATTGGCGACCTGTTCAATCCGGTTGTCGCAGCCACCTACAATGGCACAACCGGTTTGTTGCAGATGGGATCCAATCAAATGCACGTGACGGGTGTCGAAAAGATTGTTGGTACCTCGCTGGCGGATAATATCACCGGCGATAGCGGCAACAACATTATCGATGGCGGCGCAGGCAATGATACACTGGCGGGCGGTGCAGGCAACGACACCTTTGTTTATACCGCTATGCCATCCGGCAATGACACCATCAGTGATTTCAATCTGATTGAAGATGCGTTACAGCTCACTGGGGTAACCATTGAGAGTATTAATTACTTCGGTCCCAACACCATCATTGATTTAAGCAATAATGGCATTGTCACGTTGCTCGGGGTTGTCGCCACCCAGGAGGACTTGATAGGATAATCCCCTTCTCTCTCCGAAACTACCCTGCCTGCAGGGTAGTTTTTTTGTCATGGACGATTTACTTATCCAGCATCAAATTACTGGTTTTGTTTAACCATCTGCTGCTGCACCTGGGCAATCTGTTGCTGCAGGCTGGTTTGTATCTGCTTCATTTGATTCTGGGTTTGGGCATTGACGGTTTGAATCTGAGTCTGCAATTGCGTTTGGACCTGTTTGATTTGTGCCTGAAGCTGCGTATTTAAAGCCGCCAATTGCTGCTGCTGTTGAGCCTGCAATTGCTTTAACTGGTTTTGAATTTCCGTGTTTAATTGTTGAACCTGATTATTGCCTGCGGCGTCAGCAGCATACAGAGTGTGAGTGAGGACAATACCACTCAACAGAGCGAGAATAGTTTTCATGATCAATTCCTTTTTTAAATGATTCCTTGTCACTTTACCGAATAACAGCGCCCTTGCAAAGACTAGGACAAATCGAGCAATCGCCGGGTAAAGGCTGTACGCAAGTAAAAACCACGGGGCAGCGTGAGAATTTTATTGCCTTCACTGTCAAATCCATAACACAATGAACGGGTGTTGGCGGCTTTGGGACGTACCTGCAAATAATGGCCGAAAGTCGCATCAATCTCTTCCAGCCGGCCCGTGGCAATCATGGTGGTCAAATCATGCCAGTCCGAGGCGAGTATGGCCTCTTCTTCGGCATTCGGCGACCACAGTATCCCACGCCCAATCCGTCGTTGCTCAAAAGGAATACGATTATCCCCTTCAACGGGTATCCACAAGACACGTTTTAATTTTTCAAAGCATTGCGAGTTAAGCCATTGCTGCTGATGGATAGTCATTAAGGGAATGCTGGTGACAAATGTGGACTCTGCAGGCGTACCCTGATGGCTTAGCGGGATGGTTTTGAGTTCTATGCCAAGGTTCTTGAAATCAGGCACCGGTTGACAACCGGCTGTTGCACCTAATGCCTGCTCAATGGCCAGACCCGCCCACCCCTTGCGCCGCGCGGCTTGTTCAGGGATGGACAGCGATAATTCAGCCGCGAGCTGGGCAAAATTCAACCCCTCAATGGCTTCGCAGCGTTGCAGCAACTCCGTTTCGCTGGCGGGGCTGCTATTTAATGAATAAGGCCTCATGTTCACCTTCTTTAATCTCCACACTGATGGGGGGAATCGGTGGTTTAATGCCGGCAGCCTTGAATTGAGCGGCAATGGCAAACAGGACTTTGGAGCGTATTTCAAAACGGGTATGCAACTGCACGTTAATAAAATAACGCACTTCAAATTCGATCAAGGCGTCATCAATTTGTTTCAGGAAAACCTGGGCCGGCGGATCGGCGACAATTTCGGGAATAATGGCCAACACATCCAGAATCAATTGCTGAATCATGACCGGATCATCTGCACGACTGACCTTGATAGGAATAACGGTGCGCACAATGCCGTCCTGGTGTGTCCAGTTAGTGAAGGGTTTGTTGAATGTTTCCGCATTGGGAATCAACACTTCCATGTTGTCCCAGGACGATACCCGCATGGAGCGTATGCCGATATGAGCCACCCGGCCTTCATAATTCCCAAGTGTAATGAGATCGCCTTCACGGACCGGGCGTTCAATCAGCAGCATTAAACCACCCACCACATTACTGGCAAAATCACGCAAACCAAACCCCATCCCTACCGCGAGACCGCCGATGACCATGGACATGCCGCTGAAATCAAATCCCAGCGCCCTTAAGGTGACAAACCCGCCAATGAGAATGACGGCGTATTGGGTAAATACCGACAGACTATTACGAATACCGGGATCACGCGCATCGCGATACAGCCAGCGGTAACTGAATTCGCGTGTCCATTTGGAAGCCCACATGAATACCGAAAGCAGGATTAAAAAATTAAGGATGCTGAAGGCTGTGATGTGTATCCCGGCCATGTTGATTAAGGGGTAATGGCCAAACTGGACCAGTTTAGCCATCACCAGAGAATCCGAATGCCAGCCAAACAGTTGAAACACGACATAGATTGAAG
This sequence comes from Legionella rubrilucens, assembly GCF_001468125.1. Lineage (GTDB taxonomy): Bacteria > Pseudomonadota > Gammaproteobacteria > Legionellales > Legionellaceae > Legionella_C > Legionella_C rubrilucens. The sequence continues at coordinate 76,474 of NZ_LNYT01000006.1, forward strand.
CGGCCAGCAATCCAACACGTAATATTTTATCCAGTGGTTTAAGCCAGACTTCAATCCAAAGCCAGCCATTGGTCATGGTGGAAATCATCCATTCCGACAACAGCTCCATGGCATCAAACAATAAACCGCGCATCAGCACGTAAGCAGACAATAACAGCAGCAACTGCATCTGGTAGCGGCTCAATGTCCAGGCCAGATTGATGTAACCGACCATGCCGATCACAGCGATAGCCATCAGGGTCAAAGGAATGAGAATGACAAGCAGCATCACCGCGTGTCGGAAATAGCGTTTCTTACTTTTCAAAACCGGATGAAGCAAATGGGTAATGATGTGACGGTTTTTCCAGGAAAGAATCGAAACCGCTACTAAAAACAGCATGAACAGTCGATTGAAAATATCCTGCAACAGCGTTGATAAGGGCAACAGGTAACTGATCACCATGAGCGCTGTTGTCCACCCGCCGGCTAAAAGCAGCCATTTTAAACGGTGATACAAGCGCACATCCGTCCCCGAGGAGTCGGTTACGCGCTCTAACAACACGAGCCTTGCAATCTGAATCAAGGTGCTGAATGCAAGTCCGACCAAGCTTAATTGCATCAGCATCTGGTAGTTTGCAAAAGGAATGTGGTTAAAATAAAACAGGCAGAGGAAAGCACCGGTGACGCCTAATAAAGGCAAGTTGCGGTTAAACAGTGTCAGTGTGCCTTCATACAAATGACCCGTTAACCGTGACCGCTCCTTGTCGCGGCTGCGTTGTTTCAATAAGCGGTACAGCACAGTAGTGGTGACGGTGATGAAACTTAGGGCCATCCACAGCAACACCGTCGGTAAAGTATCCAACCACTGGTAATTATCCCTGATTTTGAGTGTAAGGATCTTCAAATAACCATAGACCTGACTTGGAATCTTACTGGTCTGGCTTAAAATTTCTGGCCAACTGTCAAGACGGTATTCGGATAAGCTTTGCCTCACCGACAATTGTTTTTTTAACTCCTCCTGATGATTTTCCAGGTCCTCCTGCAGCGTTTGTTCCTGAATACCAATGCGGGCGATGCGATCATTGATGATGCCAGTTAACGCGGTGAAACTTTTTTTAAGCGCCTGTTCACTGACATGACTCTGTTCATTTTTCAGCATCGTGCGCATTTTACGCAAGGATTGTTCCATATCAGAAAGCTGGGCGATGGTCGTTTTATAGGTTTCAGCCACAGACTGCAACGTACGGATATCCGGATTTTTCTTAAGCAGAAAATCCGCCTTGGCCAATTTACGCTGCAGGTGGAGTTCCGCCATTTTATGCTGGGTCAGATTAATCAATTGGTTATTTAATAAGAGGCGGGCTTCCAGGGCATAGTTATTACGGAATTCCCCTTCACTTTTAATCTGCTGCTGCAGATCAATGCTCTTGTCATACAGGCTGAGCAGGCTGTCATTTAAACGTGTTTCCCTGGCATGAAGCGCATCCAGCTCTGCGCGCAACTGCTCTTTTGACTTCCACAGGCGCAGTGCCTGCTGGCGGCTTAACAGCAGTTGCTGATAACGCTTGGCCAACTCAATGTTGTCATTGAGCAGGCTGATGGTTTTTTTATTGATGTCGTTTAATGTGTTAATTTTTTCTATCTTTTGCTGAGCGTCCATGGGGGTCAGATCGGCCCCGGGAAATTGCTGCAACTGCTTTAAACGTTGAGTAAAATCATCCTGCAGTTTCGTCTGATTGACGAGGAAATTCTCATAGCTGGCTATTTTGGCTTTATTCAGTGCGATTAACGCGTCATTCTGCTCAATTAATTGCTTGTATTCGGTTTCATTCGACGGGATGGAAGGCAGTCTGGACTCATTCAAGACCAGGGTCAGGTTATTTTTTTCCTGAGCGAGATACTCGATTAATTGCCCGCTGTTCCCCTCAGGCTTGGCTAAAACAGGGGCACTTACAGCGAAGCACACTACACTGATTATTGCGTAGAACCAGTTTCTCCAGGAGGAAAAACCGGTTCTAGCCATTCTATTTCTGCACATTGGGAGCGAGTCGTATGCCTAAATCACCAAGCTGAGTCGCACTGACTCCGGTTGGTGCATTGGTTAATAAACACGATGCCGATTGCGTTTTAGGAAAAGCAATCACATCACGGATGGAACTGGAATACGTGAGCAGCATGGCCAATCGATCCATTCCCAGTGCGATACCGCCATGAGGAGGACAGCCGTATTGCAACGCATCCAGTAAAAAGCCGAATTTTTCCTGTGCTTCCTGCTCGTCAATACCCAATAATTCAAACACGGCCTGTTGCAATTGCGGTTGATGAATGCGGATGGAACCGCCGCCGATTTCATACCCGTTAATCACAATATCGTAAGCCTTCGCCAAGGTTTTAGTCGGTTGCTGCTTGAGCGACTCGATGTTCAGTTCCTGAGGGGAGGTAAACGGATGATGCATGGATTGTAATAACCCTGATTTGGCATCTATTTCAAACATGGGCCAGTCTACCACCCAAAGCAAACGCCAGCCGTCTTCAACCAGGTGCCGATCATGGCCCAGTTTGACACGCAAAGCCCCCATGGATTCATTGACGGTTTGTTCCTGACCCGCTCCGAAGAACAGGACATCACCGCTTTGCGCTTCAACACGGTCAAGAATGGCTTGTACACTGTCGGGTTTCAGGAACTTGATAATCGGCGATTGCAATCCATCCATACCCTGACTTCTATCATTGACTTTGATATAGGCTAAGCCTTTCGCGCCATAAATGCCGACAAATTGACCGTAGCCATCCAGGTCTTTACGGCTTAATTCACAACCATTGGGTAAACGCAGGGCAACCACTCGGCCATCCATGCGGTTTGCCGCCTCGGAAAAAACCTGAAAATCAGAATCCTTCACCAGGTCATCCACATCAACCAGTTCGAGCGGAATACGCAGATCCGGTTTGTCGCTGCCATAGCGGCGCATCGCCTCAGCGTAAGTCATGCGCGGCAGTTTTTCCGGTAAATCAACCTGCATTAATTCTTTAAAGACCTTTTTCAGCATGCCTTCAATCAGATTCTGAATAGCCTGTTCGTCGATGAAGGCCATCTCGATATCAAGCTGGGTAAATTCAGGTTGTCTGTCGGCACGCAGATCCTCATCACGGAAGCAACGAACTATCTGATAATACTTATCGAAACCCGACATCATCAGCAGCTGTTTGAATAACTGCGGCGATTGCGGCAAGGCATAGAACTGCCCGGGATGCACGCGAGACGGGACCAGGTAATCACGCGCGCCCTCCGGAGTCGCCTTGGTCAGCATGGGCGTTTCGATATCCATGAACTGCTGTTCGTTTAAGTAGTCGCGAATGCAGCGGATCATGGTGTGGCGCAGGGTCAGATTATGCTGCATGCCGCTTCGGCGCAAATCAAGGTAGCGGTAACGATAACGCAGATCTTCACTCACAGTCTGATTCTCATCCGGCAGGAATGGCGGTGTTTGTGACTGGTTTAAAATCTGCAGCGTCTGGCCAAGGATTTCTATCTTACCGGTTGGCATTTTTTCATTGATCATCCCGGATGGTCTGAGGCGTACTTTGCCTTCGATGCGAACCACGTATTCATGACGCAGTTTTTCAGCAATCGTGAACACGTCAGCCAATTCCGGTTCATACACCACCTGAACCAGGCCCGAGCGATCGCGGATATCGAGGAAAATCACGCCGCCATGGTCACGGCGATTATGCACCCACCCGCAAACACTGACGGATTCGTTAAGTAAAGTTTCATTGACTGATGTGCAATAATGTGATCTCATAAAACCGCCTGTTTAATTCGCTTGAGTTAATATTTCCGGCGTCAGCGTAGGAGGCATGACCCCCAGTGAAATGATGTATTTCAACGCCTCGTCAATCGTCATCCCAACTTCAATGACGTCCTTTTTTGGTACCATCATCAAAAAACCGGATGTCGGGTTTGGTGTAGTTGGTACAAAGACCGATACCATTTCCTCCGTGGTATTGGCAAAAAGCTGCGGCCCTGGGTTTCCTGTCATAAAAGCCAGTGACCATGAATCCTTGCGAGGGTATTCTATCAAAAGTACCTTGCGGAAAGCCTGGCTGTTGGTTGCAAAAACAGCCTGAATCACCTGTTTGGACGCATTGTAAATGGAGCGCACCAGAGGGATTTTTGCGAGCAATGCCTCACCCCAGCCAAACAGCCGCTGCCCCAGAATATTGGTCGCCACAATGCCGGTTAAAATTAGCAGCACCAGGGAAAAAATAACACCGAAACCGGGAATATCCACACCTAAAAGCCGTTCAGGCTGATAAGCGGAGGGCAAGAGCGCAATGGTGCTGTCCAGCAGGTCCACCATAAAACGCAAGACAACAAAAGTCACGAGAATTGGCAGCCAGACCACTAAGCCGGCAAACAGATAACTGCGTATGGATTTAGACTTCAATCACTTTCACCTTTGGTTTTCGTGCTGCCGGTATCGCTGCTTCCTGTGGCGCTATCTGCTTTCTTCTGACCGCTGGCGTCACTGCCGCCGGCCTCCGTTTTTTTAATTTCGGGCTTGTTTTTATTTTTAAAATCGGTCACATACCAACCGCTGCCTTTGAGCTGAAAGCCTGCTGCAGAAACCAGACGCACAGCGGTATTTTCAAAACACTTCGGGCATTGTTTTGCAGGCGCGTCGCTGACCTTCTGCATCAAATCAAAATGATGATGACAATTCGTACATTCATATTCATAAATTGGCATCAAAAATCTCCCAATGGTTGACAATGGCCCATTACGCAATGGAACCAAGGAATAAACGTTTTGAAAAAACAACGCTAAATTATAACGGACAAGTGGCGTGGCGACAACGGTCAAGCCAGTGGTTTAAGACGATAAACTACGCTGGAATGTGTTTCATGATCACGCTTATCTTGACATTATGCCTCGCAAACCAGACAGAGCTTGTCAAAAATCAATCGGTTCTGGCAGCCATTGCCCCTGAAAGGGAATATGGCCCAAATAAGGCATCCCCATCTTCTCGCGCAGGGTGTTAAGGTTTTCATCCAGGCAAAGCATGTGTTCATCCAGGCAGTTGGCAATCCAACCTGCACAGGGAATGGCATGCGCTTTTAACACCGCGGCCGTCAACAGCGCATGATTGATACATCCAAGCCGCATACCCACCACAATGATGACGGGAATTTGACTGAGTGTCAAAAAATCAATCCAGGTCTCCTGAGCATTGATGGGGACCATTAACCCCCCTGCCCCTTCGATCAGCAGCAGGTCAGGGCGTTTTACTGCTTTCGTCAGGCAATAATCAAGAATAGCCCTTGCATCCACAACCGTTCCTGCCCGCTCGGCAGCGATATGCGGTGAAATCGGCGGTTCAAACAGCCAATGACTGTTGTCTACGTCACTGCCGTCATGGTGCTTAAGCCGGCGGGCATCTTCGCTGTAAAGGCCACCATTCTCTTGGATGCACCCGGTGGCTAATGGCTTTAATGCCAAAACCTGCCTCCCCTGCCGACGATAAAAATCGATCAATTGGCAGGTAGCATAGGTTTTACCGCAATCCGTATTGGTACCGGTGATAAAAAAAGTCTTCATAACAGAAACTCAAATAATAATTGCAAATAATCGTCCTGATGCGACAGGAAGGGCATGTGCGCCGCCTTTTGGAAAAGCCGGTAATGAAAATCGGGGTATTTTTCTGCCATGACCTCCAGGGTCAGACGCGGCGTAATGGCATCAAGGCGACCGAAGACAAAACAGGCAGGCTTTTGGTAATTAAGCAAGGCTTCTCGTAAATCCCAATCGTTTAAAATCGTAAGACCTTGCTGCAGGGCTTCAATTGAAACCTTATCCGGAATCGGTGGAATCAGCGAATGATGACGGGATTGCAGTTGAATGAAATTCCTCATTGTCTGTTCGGGATCCCGCGCTAAATTGCTGAAAAAGCCGTCAAACACCTGTTTTTCAATTCCTGGCCACTGGTCTTTGCGAATAAAATGCGGTGAGGAAGCGGTAACCATCAATCGGGATACCCGCAGCGGCTCCTCGATGGCAAGCCGCATGGCATACAAACCGCCCATGCTCCAGCCGGACACAGCAAATTCGGCAGGCAAGGCATGAAGAAGCTCCTCTTTAAAGGAAGTCCACGCCATTAACGACGAGCGGCCAAACCCCGGCAGATCAACCAGATACACCGTAAAATGCGCGATCAGTTCGGCCGCCAGGGGCTCAAAAACGCGGTGGTCAAACCCCCATCCATGCAGCAATACCAGGGCCGGCCCTTTTCCTCTAATTTGAATGTTCAGTGTCATAAATGGCGTGGAGCTCGTTAAATAAATGGTCAATGTCTTTCGCTTCGTGCCGACAATTGAGTACCATGCGTAACCCGCTGTACTTGCGCGGTACCGTTGGTTCGCGAATGGCCTGACAAAAAATCCGGCGTTTGCTTAATTCCTGAGCATAATTCAGGGCTGCATGCGGACATCCCAGTTGCAGTTGCTGGATAGCAGTCATCGAATCGGCGAAGCGCAGCGGACTTTGCGCGGCTTTTTCACGAAAATAACGGACCAATCCCTCTAATTGCCGCCGCCTGTCATCGGCATCGTAAATCAACTGGAACGTCTTTAAAAGGCCATACACCAGGGCAGGACTGATGGCGGTGGAGTAAAGGTAGGGACGTGCATATTGCACCAGGGCATCCACCCAATCGCCACATCCAGCAACCAGCGCACCCTGTCCGCCGAATGCTTTGCCAAAGGTAATGATCCGAAGCGGTATCTGCTCTTGTGTTAGGGAAAAATGCCTGACCGCGCCCAGACCATGTTCGCCCATCACGCCAAACGAATGCGCTTCGTCGACGAGGCAGGGGACCTCGTGCGTTTCGCATAAATGACTGATGTCCTGCAACGGCGCCACCTGACCGCTCATACTGAAAAGTCCTTCGGTCACCACAACCGCCTGCGCGGTGTGGGCGAGTTTCTGCCTTAAATCCTCCGTGTCATTGGAGCGATAGCGGCTAAAACGGGCATCAGCCAGCTTCATGCCATCGTAAAACGAGGCATGGATGGCCTTATCAACAAGCAGGTGCCGTTCGAGCTGCGACAACAGATTAACCACAGCCAGATTGGCCGCATAGCCGGAGCCGAATACCATCGCCGCATCCGTTGCCAGCGCTGCGGCGATGGTTTGCTCAAACTCCGCATGAATGGGGTGGTAACCGCAAATGACGCCTGATCCGCCGCTGCCTGCGGGATAATATTCAAACCCCTGCTGATAGGCTTTTTTTACGCGCCGATCATTGCTTAACGACAAATAGTCATTACTGCAAAAATGCAGATAAGTACCGTCCACCGGCAATACCTGGCGCGTGCGGTGAAGGCCTTGTTGCTGCAATCCCTGTATTTTCTCCGAAAAAAGGGCAGAAAACTGACTCAAGAGAAGGTTTCCAGACCTAATTTACCAAACAGGCTATTGTCTTTATCGCGTTGCGGGTTATCTTCCGTCAGCAGTTTATCGCCAATGAAAACCGAGTTGGCACCGGCAAAAAAGCAGAGGGCCTGCAACTCATCGCTCATTTCAGTACGGCCTGCAGTCAGGCGAATCACGCTGTCAGGCATGATAATTCTGGCCGTGGCAATAGTCCTTACCAGCTCAATGCCCTCCACCTGGCGGGCTTTCGCAAGCGGCGTCCCTTCAACCGGAATCAGACGATTAATCGGCACGCTTTCCGGAGGGGTTTCCATGTTCGCCAGCGTCATGAGGAATTCGATACGGTCTTCGCGGGTTTCACCCAGACCCAAAATCCCTCCGCAACACACACGGATGCCCGCTTTTCTAACCTGTTCAAGGGTATCCAGCCGATCGCTGAATTTACGGGTCGTGACCACCTTGTCATAATAGGACGGCGAGGTATCAATGTTATGGTTATAATAATCAAGGCCGGCCTCTTTGAGGCACTTCGCCTGCTCACCGGTTAACATGCCAAGCGTCATGCAGGTTTCCAGCCCCATGTCTTTAACCCCCTTAATCATTTCCTGCAGCTGAGGCATGACTTTATCGGGAGGACAACGCCAGGCGGCGCCCATGCAGAAGCGCGTAGCGCCACCCTCTTTTGCTTCCCGTGCCTGTTTAAGCACCTGGTCAACCGGCATGAGTTTTTCTTTTTCGACGTGGGTTTGATGATGTCCGCTTTGCGAGCAGTATCCGCAATCTTCGGGGCAGGCACCGGTTTTAATGCTGAGCAGCGTCGCTAATTGCAAGCCATTGGCCGGGTGATGCGTGCGATGAAGGGTGTGCGCCTTGTGCAATAAATCGTTAAACGGCTGGGTATAAATGGCCGCGATGTCACTCATCGTCCATCCTGCGCTGGGTTTGTTCATAGACCTTCTCTTTTTATTTCAGTGCCGCCATGATAAAGTCGCCAATTTTCTTGTCAACCGAAAATTATATTATGGTTAACATAGCGCAGGTCATCGCGAAGGATTTAAACCATATCTGGCATCCCTGCATGCAGATGAAAGAGTTTGAAACCTACCCGCCGCTGGTAGTCCATGAAGCCAGGGGCAGCTACCTCTATACGGATCAGGGCCGCCTCATTGACGGCATCTCAAGCTGGTGGTGTAAATCCTTAGGGCATGGCCATCCTGCCATTGTTGATGCCATCCGGCAACAGTTACAGTATTTTGAACAGGTGATCGCTGCCAACACCACGCATCCCCTCCTCGCCGAATTTGGCGAAAAAATCGCCGAAATCACCAACAAACAACATGTGTTTTTTGCGAGCGACGGTTCCTCAGCCGTTGAGATTGCCATGAAACTGGCGCTTCATGCCATGCAGATCCGGGGCGAGAAGGAGCGTAACCAGTTTATTGCCTTACGCCATGCCTATCACGGAGAAACCTTAGCCACCATCAGCGTCAGCGACTTGGGCCTCTATAAAAAACCCTACGAAGGCTACGGCGTAAAATGCCACTTCATTCAGGAAGTACCTTATGTTCAAGGCCGTTTCGACCCCTTATGGGATGACAGCGAGGCGGCATGGCAGGCGATTTTGCCGCAACTGGAAAAGGTAAAGCACCAGACCTGTGCTGTCCTTGTCGAACCCCTGGTTCAGGGCGCAGGCGGTATGCTCTGTTACAGCGCCGACTTTCTTAAAAAACTGGCGCAGTGGGCAAACGATAATCGCATTTATTTCATTGCCGATGAAATCATGACCGGCATGGGCCGAACCGGGCAATGGCTGGCCTGCCAATGGGCAGGCGTTGAACCGGATTTGGTGTGTCTGTCCAAAGGATTAACTGCCGGCGCCCTGCCCCTGAGCTGCGTATTGATTGACCATGATGTGTATACTCTTTTTTATGATGATTATGCCTCGGGCAACTCATTCCTGCATTCGCATACGCACAGCGGCAATGCCCTGGCCGTCAGCGCCGCTTTAGCGGCCATCAAGGTCATGGAGGCAGAGGGGATTCCTGAGCAGGCGCGTGCATTGGGTGAGTTGATGCACGCCCTGATGCTCGACATTGCCGAAACCACCGGGAAACTCAGTCAGGTGCGAAGCCTCGGGGCGATTGTCGCCGCCGACATGGAGTCATTGCCAGGGCAGCGAATCAGTCAGCGATTTTATCAGGAGGCCTGCCGGCATGGCGCCTTATTGCGTCCGCTGGGCAATACTCTTTACTGGCTGCCACCCTTGAACGCGGAGGAGAAAACGATTAGGCAATTGGCGGAAATCACTCTAAACTCTCTGTATGGGGTGTATAAATAACAAAAAAATGATAAACGACATCCACAGCAGGCAGTTAAGCGCACAACAAACGTTAACCATCAGCTGGTTCCTGCTATCGCTTATCGTGCTGTTCCTGGCTCTTTTCTATGAATGGCGGCATTACCGTGAAGCCCGCGAGGATCAGATGGAACTGGTCGCAAAGGAGCGGGCATTTCAGTTTGATGAATTCATGGAAAATCTGATTCAAGGGACGTTTGCTTTAAATTTTACCCCTGACGAGTTCAATGCCTGCCAAACTCAGTTATTGCCAGTACTCACTGACTGGTTGTTTAACAACCCCAATGTCTCTGCCATTGCCATTACCGATCCGAAGGGAAAGACAACGTGTTCCACCTTAAACCTCACACCGCCTGTTTTTTTTCCTGCCTCATCGGCGCCTCATCTTCATGGGCCTTTTGAGTCTGGCCATCACAACCAACCGACATATCTGTTGCAGCAGAAGCTTGGGCAATACCATTTTACGCTGTATATTTTAAAAAGCATTTTTGAAAACCTGTTAAGGCCTCTCGAAGCCACCAGTTTCAAAGCCATCGCCCTGTACGACACACACCATAAAAAGCAGGTTTTTCAACTCGCTCAGCAGCAGCCTGATCCTTCCCCGGAAAAAAGCGTGATGCTGCGGATCCCATCCCAGACCCTGGATGATTACCAACTGCTGTTTACGGCAAAGCGTTTCGTTTATGAAAAACACTTTATTTATACCGAATTAATCATTGCCGCGGTGATTATTCTCCTCTCACTCCTCATTTACTACATTCTGCGAAAAGCCTTAAACCACCGCTTTTCGCTGGATTACGCCCTGCAGAATGGACTAAGGCAGGGGCATTTTGAACCGATGTATCAACCGGTTGTGGATGTAGCGAATAACCGGTTCTGCGGCGCTGAAGTTCTCATCCGCTGGCAGATGGATGCCAAACAGACCATCATGCCGGACTTGTTTATAGAAGAAGCTGAAGCCTCGGGGCTTATCGTACCCATGACCCTGCAACTGGTTGAAAAATCATTTCAGCAATGCGCTGAACTTCTTGGCAGCAATGAAGACTTTCACCTGGCGTTCAATGTCTCCGTCAATCATTTTCTCGACAGGCGTTTTTTTCCGCAATTCTATCAACTCTGCCGGCAATACGGCGTTAACAATCAGCAAATTATTCTTGAATTGACCGAACGGCAGCTTTTTAATAAAGAAGACAAAGACAGCATGCGCATCATGCAGGATCTCCGTGAACACGGCTATTCACTGGCCATTGATGACTTTGGTACAGGGCATGCCAGCATTCATTATCTGCAGCACCTCCCCTTTAATTACCTTAAAATTGATAAACTGTTTATCCAGGCCATTGGTACTGGTGCAATCACCGAAACCCTGAATCAGGCCATCATTAACATGGCAAATTCGCTTGACTTAGCCATCATCGCCGAAGGTGTGGAAACCATGGAACAATATGATTATTTGCGGCGTCATCATGTAGACTATATACAGGGATGGTACTTTGCCAGGGCCATGACAATTGAGCAGCTCATCACATTCATTGAGGAGAAAGCCAATGAAGCGATTCTTACAGCAGGCAGCTAGCCTGGCTTTATTCTGCGTTTCAGCCGCATCCATCGCACAAACACCGTCAGGAGACAACTTCTGGCTGTGCAAAGCCCATGATCAGGCCAATCGGGAATGGCTGGCGCAGAGCGTTTATTCAATTACAGCCATTAACAAAGCCTATGACGCCTGTAAAAAACAAAGCGAATACCCGGAAACCTGCAAAACGTCCAAGGCCGATTGTGAAGCCTTCGTTGATGGACGCTCCACCCGCCCGATGTGGCAATGCACGGCACTGGATTTTTCAGGAACCCCCTGGCTAAGCGACATCTACACGCACCGCGATGATGCTGCCCTGGGCGCCAAAGCCTATTGCATGGATAACAGCGGTATTCCCGAGACATGTTACATTAACATGATAACCTGTCGAAACATCAATGCGGCGAAACCCTGATGTATTGCATCGGTTTAACAGGGAACATTGCCAGCGGCAAATCCAGCGCTATCCGTTGTTTTAAAAATTTAGGCATTCCGGTGATCATTGCCGATGAGGTCGCCCGCGAGGTCACGGCCCCGGGCCAACCGGCACTTCAGGCCATCCAGCAGCACTTTGGCGATAAAATGCTTCACCAGGGCCGCTTGAACCGGTCAAAATTACGTCAGCTAATTTTTAAACACCCGGAGGAACGGCGGTGGCTGGAAAATCTGCTTCATCCCCTAATCCGGCAACGGATAGAAACCCGGGTTACGTCGTTTGAAGCCCCCTATTGCGTGATTGAAATTCCTTTATTGCTCGATCGCAGCCATTACCCCTATTTAAACCGAATCCTGGTCATTTTAAGTGAGCCTGAACGTTTGATTGAGCGGGTGATGACGCGCGATCAGCATACCCGGGAAGAAGCCCTGGCTATTTTAGCAACCCAACCTGACGAGGCCGCCAGACGGGCAATTGCTGACGATCTGATCATAAATGAAGGTTCCCTTGTAGAATTAGAACAGACTATTAATGATTTGCACGAAAAGTATTTGTTTCTTGCAGGCCAACCGTTGAATTCCACTCGCTAAGTATTGATTATTTTTAAAAACTCTTGTAAAGACAGGTTTTTATACTTTAATATTTCAAGTACAAAAAAACTGTTTAAACGTTGGCTAAGGATAGCATTTTTTATGCCTCAAGATACGATCACCTTTCAACTGGCAACCCATTTTTTGCCTAAAATTGCCTTGCGCCTTGAATGCCTTTATCAAACCATTGATCAAGCCTGTCAGGAAACTCATCCGGTCATCCATCATTATGCGTTAAAAAACATCATTGAAATCATTAAACTGATCGAAAAACCGGAATTAAAAAGCCGTTTTCTTAAAGAATTGATGCGGATAGAGCATTCAATCAACAAGTCCAATACCATCGTTGCGAGCACGCTTTACGATAATCTTTATACTCAGATTCAATCCTTAACCCACGCAGCCGGCCTGTTTGGCGAAGGCATTCATCAGAATCCGTTTCTGCAATCAATTCGCCTGACACAGCCTACCCAAAGCAATGATTGCGAAATGTACTCCCCGCAATTGCTTCTCTGGCTGGAATCCAATCCCGGCGAGAGACAACGCGATTTGGCCATCTGGTTAAACCACCTGCGTACCCTGCAGGGCACCGTCAACATTTACCTGCGCTTACTTCGCGATACCGCCCAATTCGATGAAATAGACTTATTCAGCGGCTTTTACCAACGTGCTTTACCGCCGAAGACCTCGTGTCATCTTATTCTTTTGCGCATCGACAAAACCTTTGGCATTGTCCCGCGCATGCAACTGGGTCATCATGGTTTAAGCCTTCGCCTGTGTGAAGCATCCACCATGAGGGAAATTCGCGAAACACATGCCCGATTGGATTTAGGCATTTGCCAGATATAATCCTGCGATAACTGTACGGGGGTATTTGCACTGACAATCCAAGCCATATTATGATTTGGGCAATGACAGGATTTGGCCAGGGGTTTTCTTTGTATTCACGATCGAAAGGCATTCTTTATTGCCTGTTGTCAGGATTATTTTTTGGTCTAATCGGTTATTTTGGAATCAATGTGATTCATGAGCATATTTCCGTTTATACCATGTTATTCTGGCGATTCATGGTGGCCGGATTATTTATTGCCTTGATCATGCTTTGGCAAAGGGATGGGCTCAAATTAACCCGCAGGGATTTTTTAACCATTCTGGGGCATGGGATTTTTTTCTATGGTGCCTGCTCCATCCTGTATTTTATCGCGGCAAACCACATCGGTTCCGGATTGGCCATGGTCGTGTTCTTTACTTACCCCGCCCTGGTCATGTTAATCAACAAGCTCGTCTACAAGCTCCCTTTTAACCTGATTTATTGTGTTTCCCTGTTGATTATTTTCAGCGGCATGGTGTTTTTGGTGCAGGGCGGGCAGTTCAATTTTAATCCATTAGGCCTTGTTTTAAGCATTCTATCCGCGCTGCTTTATGCTTTTTATATTTTGGCCAGTAAGAAAAGCCGTGTATCACCACTGCCCTCGACCCTGATTCTATGCCTGGGATGCATGATCATTTCCTTGATTACCGCCCTGCTTGATCGGTCCTTCACCTTGCCTGAAACCCTGTCCGTTTGGAGTAATATTTTGGGCATCGGCATCCTGTGCACGGCCCTGCCCATTCTTCTGTTGTTAAATGGTTTAAAACTGATTAGCTCCACCCAGGCCTCCATTTTATCCGTTCTTGAACCGGTGTTTGTGGTGATCTTCGGCATCCTGCTCCTGGGGGAACAGGTAAGCCTCCTGCAGATGATAGGTGTCAGCATTATTCTTTTAGGCTCTCTCCTGTCGCTGCTCAATGAACGGCACTAATGATTGAATTGGCTATTCATTGAGCGATGCACCCCAGCCCAGCGTTTAAACGAGGTCTTTTAACGTCCTTGACGAACAACCTGCTCAAGATCAATGGTTCTTTCAGAAGAGACTGAGGGCGTCATGCAGCCCACGATGCCGCGGGCAAACGGGTAAATGCAAAACACTCCTGTGGCTATTCCAATCAGTGTAGAGACCGGCGTTAAAGCCAACCACATCATGCGGATGTCCGCATCGACCTCCGCGGCACCAAGAATGTAATAGGTTGCCACATGAACGCCAGTGGAGAGCGTCATGCTGGTACAGGCCGACACTTTATGGAAAAAGCGGCTGCTTGTCACCTGCGACGTTGTGTCTTTCACTGCTTCTTTCCTGGCCTCCACCTCACGTTCATAGTGTGATTTTTCTTTTCTGATTAACGCATCAATTTGAGGAGTAATGTAGGTTTGCTCAATACCGGGATCAATTTCTCTGTCATACAGAGCCAATAATTTTTCAGGATGGTTGTTTTTCAGTGATTGTGCAGCAAGTATTTTTAACGATAAAACGGTCATAATCCACTCAATGATTGTTTACAAATTAACAAAGTTGATTATTTTATTCTAATTCGATAGTAACGGGTATACCAAAGACCTGATATATTTGGGGGATCGCCTGATCGGGACGAATAATGGCAATCAATTTATTCTCGCGGGTAGCTAACGGATTAATCTGCGACAGAGGCACTTTCTCCGCGTAACTGGGTGTGTTGATGATGCGCCCTTCGATTTTCTCATTGCCAGGAAAAGTGATGGTGACCTGTTTGTTCTGGTACACTTCTTCAGCGTATTTTGGATCAATGAAAGCAATGATACGCATATTTCGTTCAGTAACAATGGTCATTAAATTTTGACCGGCCGACACGTATTCATCCTGATGCGTCGAAATACTCATGATGGTGCCGGGTTGAGGGGCCAGGATAGAAAAATGAGCTATTTTATCTTTCACTTCCGCAATATTGCTTTCAATTTCTAAAATCTTACGTTTGTAATTGACCTCAAGGAGCGTTTTGGATTGCAGTTTGGCTTCCTGAATCTGCTGTTCAAGCGCTGCATAATTTCTCTGCGCGTTCACCCAGTTTTTCCTGGCCTCTTCCAACTGCAGCTCCGCCATATCCCCTTTATTGACATATTTCACAAAACGATCGTAAACCGCTTTGCTGGAATCAATGTCCTTTTTAGCGACATCCAGTAAATTTTCCAGATTTTCTGGCGTTTGATCGCCTAAAGAGTTCATCAGATTGGTGATGCGTTCTTTTTCATTCTCCAGGTATTTCAGTTTGGTCAGCGTTTCCGGTGAAATGAATTTTAAAATCATTTCGCCTTTCCTGACCTTTTGCCCCGGTTGCACATTCAGATTTTCAATGTAGCCTTCATCGGGCGCGCGGATAATGATGGTGTCGTAAGCAATTAATCCGGAAAAACGGATAAAGACGTATTCATTAATTAATTGATACAACAAAATAGCCAACGGAATGCTTAAAATAAGTACCAGAAGAATCCAGCGCATCTTGGGAGGCGTACGAATCCCTTCACCATATTGGACTGGCAATGTTTCTGACGGCGCTTTTTTACGAAAGTGAATTCCCATATCACCTGGCTTTTATTTGGTTCTCTTTATAACCCACCAGGGGGCCATTGAAGAATCCTTATGTCCTTTAAAAATAATTTCGTTCAAAATAAAAATGGTGGCCATGTAACGCATAAACTGCTGATAAATTGGCATTAAAAACACCCAGCCTATCATTTTGGCATCCTGTCGCGGCCTTTCTGAGACCAACAGTAAAAATAACACATACATCAATAGTCCGGTCACTAAATAATAACAGTAAACCAGGATGTTAACAGCGACAACCACCGTCAGGCTATATTGCAGAAATAATAGAATGCTGTAAAGCAGAACGATAAACGGCAGCACCAATTGGTAATACAGACCATACCAGCTAAAGAAGAACATTTTCATGCGATTCATTAGTGCCGGGCTGAATTTACGCCAATGCCGCCTCACATAAATATAATACAAATCCCCATCCCAGCGTAAACGTTGCTTCAGCAGGTTTTTTAATTTGACAGGCGCCGCCGTCCAGGCAATGGCGAAAGGCTCATGGACTATTTTTAAATGGGAATAACGACTGACGTAAACGTGCAGGCGCAGGGTTAAATCCAGATCTTCAGCGGTGCCATTTAACCAGCCGCCAATCTGTTTTAAAAACCCAGTGCGGAAAATGCCAAAAGCGCCGGAAATATTATTGGTTACATTTAATTCGGTTAAGCCGAAACGACCAAGCTGAATACCGATCATGTATTCAATGGCCTGAAGTCTTGTCAGTATGGAGTCTTTGTAATTTCTTACCCTGACTGCCCCGGAAACCGCAATGACATTGGGATCAATAAAATGAGCCGCGGCCTTGGCGACAGTCTGATTGTCAATGGAGGTATCCGCATCCAGCATAATCAATACTTCGCCCTTGGCCAGTTTAAGACCCAGGTTCATGGAACTGGCGTGGCCGCCGCGAGTCTGGCGTTCAATGACTGTGAAAAAGCGATTAGGCAGCTTCCCATACTGCAAGGCCAACTGTTTAGCATATTGCGCTGTTTTTATATTTTTTATGGCATTATCGACAATGATCATTGTTTCGATTTTACCAGGATAGATTTGCTCCCCTACCGCACGCATCGTGGTCAGGATTTCTTCATAGGTTTCGTTGTAAGCAGTAATGACGATGGTTACAATCGGATAATAGCCTCGCGCAAACTCGCCTTTAAAATGCAGGTTAATCCAACCCCGGATACTGTAAAGTATCGTCAGAACATAAAATGGCAACTCAAGCAAAAACACAAACGGAAAAAAGATAAACAGGAAGCTTTTGATGTTTCCCATGGAAAACAGACTGGTGAAATAGTAGGCCAGTCCATAAAGAAAATCATTCATTGCTGGTGATCCGGTTATATAATTCCGCCAGCAACAAATCCGATCCGATGTCGTTTTTTATCACATCCCAGGACGACATCATACCGACATTGATATTAATTTTATTTTCAGACTGAATTTCAGCAAACGCTTTGATGCGCTCATGGATGATATCGCAGCCCTGCTGTGGAGTCATGGGTAAGAAGAAAATGATGGTTTTATTGTCACGGGTCACCAAGTCACTGTCCCGTAATAAGGTCCTCACACGCTCGAAAAACTCCATCAGCAGTTTTTCTGTTTTAAACATCCCCAGCTTATTAATTAACTCTTCTTCGTTGGTTACTTTTAGGGCAAAGAGACTGTAAATTAATTGATCATAACGGCGGGCAAGGATGGTTTGCCATTTGACAACCATCATAAAAATACTTAGATCAATGAGCTTCAAAAACTGGCCCAGTTCTACAATCAAATGCTGATCAATCCCCTTGGCGAGAGACTCACCGCGACGAGCGAGCCGGTATTCATACAGGCGTTTCGCCTGCAAATCACCGGGGTCAGAGAGCTTCTCACACACCATGCAAACGGCATTGACCGCAGCTTCAAAGAAAGCATGTTGGCAATCCTGGCAAATCTTATCCTCCATCGGCTTGTCATAATCGATGCCGATGTGCCGGAGTTTCACATGGCAGCGGCTGCAGACCAATTCTTCGTGGTGAAGAAATTCAGACAACGGACCGACATTTCCACAGGAAAAACAATGAATGAATGATTGCACGGCAATATGGACAGACTGGCAATTGGGACAGCAATTTTTAAAGTTTAGCAAACCGGATCGGCAATGCGGGCAGGTCTGGATTTCATCAATTAAAGTCTCATGCTTTAGGAGTTTTCGTGACTCCATCCCCTGCAGCATGTACCAATAGTGCTGAGCATCTTCATGAAATCCAAGAATATCCAGCAAGGGGTATTGGAAGCCGGAAGGTGAGCGATAATCCAGAAAACCTCTCAGAATGTACTCTTCTCTCACGAACAGGTAACTGCATATTAATTGCTCGAAATCGCTGATTTTTTCTTTATGGACGGCTTTAACTAACTGGATTTTATCCTGAATGGCTTTGGCCCGGGCAAACAGATCGTCAGTGAAAGGACCATCCAGAAGCTGCTCGGCATGCTCAGGCGGCGTACCGGTATAGAAAACCGGCGACAATTGGTAATTCTCCTGCTGCCGGATGTCATGAACCAGGCTCAGGGGATAGCCTTCATTGAAATCAATAAGGACAAAAAAACAGCCCTGAGGAGGCAGCCGATTGATGTTTTCAATGGGAATAATCCCGTCGGGCAGTGTTTTCCCGGTCAATTGGCGAGTAATCAGATACCCGTTATTATCCTGCGCCATGTTGTTATCCTTTTTTAGCAGGAGTTGTTTAAAAATTGTTTTAAACCATCCTCAATTTGCGTTTTAGCTCTAAACCCCAGTTGCTTTTGTGCCAGTTCCGTTTTGCCCAGGGAGTGTACCAAATCGCCGCCGCGGGCAGGCAGGTAGTCAATGCCAGCCTGTGAATCAGTTAATTTAAGCATTAGCCTGGCTAAGGATTCAATAGTTATTGCCTCCCCGGTGCAGATATTAAATACCAACGCCTCGGAACAATCGATGCTGGCGGCTTTAATTAACGCATCCACCACGTCATCAATGTAAATAAAATCGCGTGTCTGCTGGCCATCACCATAAATAGGCAGGTTTTGGTGTGTCAAAATCGCCTGTTTAAAATGGCTCATGACACCGCTGTAGGGATTGGATGCTGATTGGCCGGGGCCGTACACATTGAAAAAACGCAGCCCTATGGAATGAATGCCAGCCATTCGTGACATCATCCCCGCATACATTTCATTGCAAAGTTTGTCGCAACCGTAATTGGAGACAGGATGAGCGGGCTCTTTTTCTTCAAGCGGCAGTGTCCTTGACTCACCATACACCGCCGCCGAGGAGGCATAGACCAGTTTAGGACGCTTATCCAGCAGCCTGATTTCATCGAGCAGATAATTAAACGCCAATGCATTCACGGCATGGCTGAAGAGCCAATCCCGCTCGCACAGGGCAATGGACGCCAGGGCAGCCAGATGAAAACAGGCATCGACCTCGTTGAGCAGATCATGCAACAGCGCTTTTGACAACACATCGCCCTCGATAATCAACGCATCACGCACGTCATAATACCCTGGCTTGTCGATGTTTTTATCAAGAATGATGACCTCGACCCCTGCCTTAAGCAGCCGGTGAGTCAGATGATTGCCGATAAAGCCCATTCCTCCTGTAACCAGCGCTTTTTTCATGATAATGAAATCCCTCCACTACCGTTTAAGGCTTTCCGATGAAGAATGAATGCAGGAATTGGGCCAGATTGTGTGAGTGAAGAGCGGAAACCGCGCTACTACAAAGAATTTAAGTAGCGCGGAAAGAGGATTAATGAATGATAGCAACTTTCTCGTCGTTGTGCCGTTGACAAAATTGCTTAACGAGCTGCAAGTCGCCGCCAATTGTGTCTTTTAATCGGCCTTGTTGCAACGCGGCGAGCTCGTTGTCATTCAGAACGTATTGGGCGTCATCACAACCCTGCAAAATTTTTATTGCTTTTTTTGCGGCACTAATTTTGACGGTTGCGCTGCGGGAATCGAATGCGAAAAATCGGGCCGCGGAGCTATTGTATTCGCTGTGGGACACTCGGCGTTCCCCTTCACGAAGCACCACGTAGTTGCATAATTTCGCTAAAGAAGTCTCTTGCAGTTCGCTCTGCAGTTTCTGACTGACTTTCTTTGGATTATCAGGGTAATCGACCTGCCATTTATTCAGAGGGCTAATATACGCTTCTCGAACGACCAGGCATTGGGGAGGATTCTTTATTTCTTTGGTGGCTTCGGCCACCTCAAGAAGATTATCCAGACTGTCGTCAAAATAGGTAATTTCCAAATCATCCGTTTCCAGCATCCCAAAGAGTGCCCGTCTTAAATGATCAAATTGCTCTACTTTGCCTTGCGGATAAAAGGAGGCAGGGTCTTCTTTTTTCATAGACTCTTTTTTTTCAACACCATCCCAAACCAAGGTGATTTCTTCGTCATATTGTTTCGATAAAGTAGCCGGTAACTTGAAGTCTTCTCCGTGTTTTACTGAGCCGGCTGCCTTTTTTAATTCGTTTTCAAAGCCTTTCAGCACATCATCAAAGTATTGCATGGGCTTGCCATCTTTATAGAATGGATCAATGGAGGTCGATACTCGGATGGTTTTACCCAGTGCCGCCCCAAGCTTCTCAACCACATCGGGCGTATTAACAAGATCGCCTTCGTTCACGCCAGATAACTGGTATTTACGTGGGATTTGCCCCCTTTGAAGATAGACGCTTCGTTGCGTAAATAAAATGATTTCATCATACTCACGGAGCTGTTCAACCAACGCTTGATTCAACTTGTTTTCATGAAGAATACAACCATCAACATCCACCAATGCTACTTTTTTAGTCATAACTCACTCGTCTGGTCATTTGCTGCCAGTATAACGGCCTTGAATTAAGGGATTATTAACACCATTGAAAACAGGAATTGAACAACTTATGAATTTCGGTCGCGCGTGAATCTAATTTACAGTGAATGTTCAGCGGAAAAAGAGGCATGCGCTTTTAGTAATTGCACAATTTTATAATTGGCTTCAGGGAATGAGTAATTGGAGAGTTGCTCAAAAGGCACCCAGCATAAGTCCATTTGATTTTCACGACAAGTCGCGAGCCCCGTGAACTGGTCCACCAAAAAAACAACCAGCGTCACTGTTCTATGGGGATATTGGTGATCAATTTCGCCAAGGAATGAGCACTTGTTGATTTGAATGCCCACTTCTTCATCAATTTCACGAGTCAAGGCTTGATCGGCTGCCTCGCCTTCTTCAAGCTTACCACCGGGGAATTCCCACATCCCCCCATGGCTGGCATGGGCGGGACGGCGGGTAATCAGAATACGCTGATCGTTGTCGACAATGACGGCAACAGCGACTTTCACACCAGACTTCCGTGGCAACTCTTGTATTTCTTACCCGAACCGCAGGGGCAAGGATCATTGCGTCCTATTTTTTGTCCTTCACGGCGATAAGGCGTATGGTCTTCCATGCCTTCCGCCGTCTCCTCGCCGTCCTCTTCGCTCTGACGCAGTAACTGCACGTTCTGGACCTGCTCGGAACGACGCTGCTCTTCAATGGCCTGGACGTCCTCTTCCGTTTGGACCTGCACCGAGGTCAACAAGCGGATGATTTCGTATTTGAGGGTATCGAGCATCATGGTAAACAGAGCAAAGGCTTCACGTTTATACTCCTGTTTAGGATCTTTCTGAGCGTAGCCGCGTAAATGAATGCCCTGACGCAAATGATCCATGGACGCTAAATGTTCGCGCCAATGATTATCCATGGTCTGGAGAATAACCGATTTCTCAAACTGCGCCAGCACTTCGCGGCCAGCCTGTTTCTCTTTCTCCTGGTAGCGTTCATAGCATAAGTTAAAGACACGTTCTTTAATCTGCTCCGGTTGCAGGGTATGATCTTTTTCAACCCAGTCGACCACATCGGCTCTGACCTGAAAATCTTCAAACAGGGTTTTGGACAGCCCATCCAGATTCCATTGATCCTCGAGACTTTGCGGGGGAATAAAATTATCCACCAGGGTATAAATGACTTCCTCGCGCATGGCATCAACCACTTCCTTCGGATCGGTCATGGCCATGATGGCCGCGCGCTGAGTATAAATCACCCGCCGTTGGTTGTTGGCCACGTTGTCATAATCCAACAGTTGTTTACGGACATCAAAATGATGGCCTTCGAGTTTACGCTGCGCATTTTCAATCGCTTTGGTGACTAGGTTATGCTCAATCGGCTCTCCCGGTTTCATGCCTAAACGACGCATCATGTTAATGACCCGTTCGGAAGCGAAAATACGCATTAAATTATCATCGAGTGATAAATAGAATCGGCTGCTGCCAGGGTCGCCCTGACGGCCGGCACGGCCGCGTAACTGGTTATCGATACGACGGGATTCATGGCGTTCAGAACCGATAATGCGCAACCCCCCTGCCTTAATCACGTCATCGTGACGTGTTTGCCAATCGTCTTTAATGGCCTGACGCTCTGCGTCAGAAGCCCCTTCCGGCAACATGGCCAGCTCCGCTGCCAGGCTGCCGCCAAGAACAATGTCGGTTCCTCGTCCTGCCATGTTGGTGGCAATGGTGACTGCACCCGGGCGCCCGGCTTCTGCAATAATCTGCGCTTCCTTCTCATGGAATTTGGCATTCAACACCTGATGTTTAATGCCCGCTTTCTTCATTAACTGGCTTAATAATTCGGATGCTTCAATGGAAGCCGTTCCGACAAGAACCGGCTGCTTGCGCGCCATGCAGTCCTTCACGTCGTCGATAATGGCCTGGTATTTGTCTTCAAGGCCGAGATAAATCAGATCGGCCTGATCCTGCCGACGCATGGGTTTGTTGGTCGGAATAACCACCACTTCAAGATTGTAAATCTGCTGGAACTCATAGGCTTCGGTATCCGCTGTACCGGTCATCCCCGCCAGCTTGTCGTACAATCTGAAATAGTTCTGGAAAGTAATGGATGCCAGCGTCTGGTTTTCATGCTGAATAGGCACCAGTTCTTTGGCTTCAATGGCCTGATGCAGGCCTTCTGACCAGCGTCGACCCGACATGGTACGTCCAGTATGTTCGTCAACAATCACTACCTGACCATCTTTGACGATATAATCTACATCGCGATGGAACATGGCATGCGCTTTCAACGCCGCATTGACATGGTGCATCAGGATGATATTGCTGGCGTGGTATAAACTTTCACCTTCATCCAGCAGGCCTTCTTTCATCAACAGCTCTTCGATATGCTGGTGCCCGGCTTCGGTAAGGTGAGCCTGTTTCTGCTTCTCATCCACCGTGTAATCGCCGCCATCCCCTTCTTCTTCCTGCTTTTTCAATTGGGGAATCAGTTTATTGACCTTCATGTACAACTCAGAGCTTCCTTCCGCCGCACCGGAAATGATGAGCGGTGTTCTCGCCTCATCAATCAGAATGGAATCCACCTCATCGACGATGGCAAAATTCAATTCCCTCTGAACCTTGTCGCTTAAGCTGAAAGCCATGTTGTCGCGCAGGTAGTCAAAACCAAATTCATTGTTGGTACCAAAGACTATGTCAGCACGGTAAGCCTGCTGTTTCGCAGCATGCGTCATCTCCGGCGCAATGACGCCCACGGTTAAGCCCAGAAATTCGTAAATGGGTCCCATCCACTGGCTGTCGCGCTTGGCCAGGTAATCATTCACAGTCACGACATGAACCCCGCGACCGCTGATGGCATTTAAATAAGCCGGTAATGTACCAACCAAGGTTTTACCTTCCCCGGTGCGCATTTCAGCAATATTCCCTTCATGCAGAACCATACCGCCAATCAGCTGCACATCGAAATGACGAAGCCCCATGGTACGGACAGACACTTCACGCACGACAGCAAAGGCCTCTGGCAACAATTGGTCAAGTGACTCACCCCGGGAAAAACGTTGTTTGAACTCCGCTGTTTTCGCGGCAAGCTGTTCATTGGACAAAGCCTTCATTGCAGGCTCAAGGGCATTGATGCTGAGGACGGTTTTTTCCATGCGCCGCAGAGTCCGCTCGTTACGACTCCCAAACATTTTCTTTATCAACGTATTCAGCATGACCTTGCAAATCCTCTTAATAATCGTGGCAATCAAAATCGCTTAATTTACTAGAAATTGAGAAAAATTACTATGAATATAGTGATTCATCCGCTTTACCCGCCGGACTTTTGGCTTATTGGTTATTCTCTCAGCATCTAGGACGCCATGGGTTTAAAAATAAAATACACAGCCCCCAGCAAACAGAGCGAGGCCCATAAAAAATTCAAATGCACCCGCTGCCCCATATAAAAAACAGCGAAAGGTAAAAACACCGACAGGGTAATCACTTCCTGCATGATTTTAAGCTGCGGTAAACTCAGGTGAGCCTGGTTAAAGCCAATGCGGTTGGCGGGGATCATCAATGTGTATTCAAAAAAGGCAATCAACCAGCTTAAAAGGATAATCAATACCAGCGGCTTGCTGCTCTGCTGTTTCAAATGCCCATACCAGGCCATGGTCATGAAAGTATTGGACCCCACCAGCAAGATTATTGTTGTCAGCAACGCATTCATTCAACCGACTCTCCCTGTTTTGTTTTTTCCATCGCCTGCAACAGAAAAACGGCGTCCTCCATCAAGCCAGGATTTTTTTTCTGCTGAGCGCAAACCAGCAACTCTTTAAAACGCCGCGCTCCCGCCAACCCATGCGCGAGATTAAGAACCGGCTTAAGCAGAATACTCAAAGGCACACCCTCTTCGTATTGCCGGACCACATAGCGATGATAATTCTCCATTACAGCACCGCGGCTTTGAATGATGACATCGGGATACAGGAAACGATGAAAGTCGGCTAAAGCATAAGGATTATTGCAGGCAAGACGCCCCAGCATCACGCCGTCCACCGCCTGCCAATGCACCCTGGCTTCCTCCACCGTATTGATGTTGCCATTAATAACCACTGGCAACTCGGGGAATGCCCTCTTGATACGATAAACATAATCATAATGCAGAGGAGGAATAGTGCGGTTTTGTTTAGGGCTTAAACCCTGCAGCCAGGCTTTGCGGGCGTGAACAACCAGCTTGTCACATCCTGCGTCGATTAAATGCCGGGCAAAGGCTGAAAAAAAGTCATAGCTGTCCTGCTCATCAATACCGATGCGGGTTTTTGCGGTAACTGGAATACGAACCGCCGCTTTCATGGCCTTGATGCTTTGAGCCACGTGCTCGGGTTCTGCCATCAGACAGGCACCAAAACGCCCCGCCTGCACCCGATCACTCGGGCAGCCTAAATTCAGGTTGACTTCACTGTAGCCTTTTTCCTCCGCTAAAATGGCGCATTGGACCAAGGCCTCTGTATCTGACCCGCCCAACTGCAGGGCCAAAGGCAACTCACAATCGTGAAAACCGAGGGCTTTTTTGGGATTGTTCAGCACAGCCCCTGTGGTCTGCATGTCAGTATAAAGAAGCGCCCGAGGTGCGATAAGCCGCATCAACACGCGAAAATGGGTATAGCTCCAATCAATCATCGGAGCGACCGCCAAAGGCGAAATTAAGGCATTAGTCAAAACTTGGGTATCACACGAAAAAGAATGCGGAAATTATACACTAAAAAAGTGCGGCTGGAGACGAAATGATGCAGTTTTCCGATTGGATTGAATAGGGTGCTCGGGGGAACAGGCAGGCAATGACTGCCCATCCAGTCGGTGCCTCCTCCATGGATGGATGCCCGCCTGCGCGGGCAAGACATCAGGAAGAGAAGCCATACCCCCAACCTGTCCTGCCTGCGCAGGCGGGCATCCATTCGAAATCGCGAATGGGGGTACTTGCGGCCAGGCAGGCAAGGGCCTGGGGGGACTTTCAATGACTGCCCGTCTGCGCGGCATCAAAAAGAGAAGCCATACCCCCAACCTGTCCTGCCCGCGCAGGCGGGCATCCATTCGAAATCGCCAATGGGGGTACTTGCGGCCAGGCAGGCAAGGGCCTGGGGGGACTTTCAATGACTGCCCGTCTTCGGGAGGAGCGCTAAGCTCGCATTCATTAACTCACTGGATTTAAGGCTTCAATCATCAGTTGCAAACGAGTGCGTCCCTGGTAGACATTGATATCCAGACGATAGGCGGCATGCACTTCCCGGACACGGTGGTTCGGCCATTGGCTGCGGTCGACATTAAAGGCGATGGCATCGACAGTGCCGCCGGTCTCAGGCAGTGCGAAAGTAAGTTTAAGGTGATTTTGTCCGACGACGCGCTGATCCAGAATTTCAAACACATTATCAAAACAGGGCTCTGGAAACTGTTGGCCCCAGGGGCCCGCCTGTTGCAGCAGATGGGCAGTTTCAAGATTGAATTCAGTGTCTTTCAGGGGGCCGTCCGTCAATAACTGCCCTTCGCACTGGCTGATGTCCAAATGCCGTTCCACTTCAGCAAGAAAAGCCGCCTGAAACGCGCTGAAAGAGTGCACCGGTAAACTTAAGCCCGCGGCCATGGCATGACCACCGAATTTGCTAATTAAGCCAGGGTGGTCTTTATCAATAGCAGCCAGCACGTCCCGGATATTCAAGTCCGTCACTGAACGGGCCGACCCTTTCAGTTCGGTTTCACTGACCATGGCAAAAGCAATCACCGGGCGATGGTAACGCTCTTTCAAGCGCCCAGCCAGAATACCGATGACCCCCTGATGCCATAATTTATCCATCAGGCACAGCGCCACAGGCAGGCGTTGGCCGTCAATCTTTTTAATGAGATCATCCACAGAAGCCAATGCCTGCTCTTTCATCTCCGCTTCAATCAGGCGGCGCTCCTGATTGAGTTCATCAAGGCGCTCGGCAAGCACTCTGGCCTGCTTTTCATCCTCACACAACAGGCAGGCAATACCCAGCGACATGTCATCCAGCCGGCCGGCTGCGTTAAGCCTTGGCGCCACCGCAAACCCCAGATCACTTTCACGCAGGCGGGAACACTCGCGCCCGGCGACAGTGATCATGGCTTTAATACCCGGGCGGCATAAGCCCTGGCGAATACGTGTCAATCCCTGATTAACCATAATGCGGTTATTCTGATCCAGGGCAACAACATCGGCGACAGTGCCTAAAGCCACAAGATCAAGAAATTGTGCCATGTTGGGCTCAGGCAACTGCTGAGCGGCAAACCAGCCGCTATTGACCAGATGACGCCTTAAAGCCAGCATGACATAAAAAATAACCCCTACACCCGCAATGGATTTGCTCTCAAACAGATCCCCCGCCTGATTAGGGTTCACAATGGCGCAGGCATTGGGTAACTGCTCGCCCGGCAAATGATGATCGGTAATCAACACATCAATGTTGGCATGATTGGCGGCATCTACCCCTTCGATACTGGCAATGCCGTTATCCACCGTGATGATCAAATCGGGCTGCCATTTTTTCGCGACTTCGACAATCGCAGACGTCAGGCCATAGCCAAATTCAAAACGATTAGGCACCAGAAAATCAACATACTGAGCGCCAAATGCTTTCAGTGCCGAGACCGCCAGTGCTGTCGACGTGGCGCCGTCGGCATCAAAATCACCAATGATTAAAATGCATTGCTGTTCGCGGAGCGCCTGCTCAAGGCGCAGGCAGGCTTTATCAATGTCTTTCAGGGCGCTGAACGGCAGCAGGGTTTGCAGGCGCCGATCCAGTTGCGCTTCATCAGTGACCCCGCGGGTCGCATAAATACGCTGCAGAATAGGTGGTAACGAATGGAGTTGAGGCATTGCCTCGGGTATTTCACGTTGTTTAATGCGCATCAATCATTTCTTCCATAATCTTAACCACCAGGGGAGGCGTCTGCATTGATAGGCCACATTATTCCAATACCATTGAGTGCGTTTTTTCCTGGCCGTTGCCTTCTGTAATTGCGCCGTGGCAGCGGCTTGATCAGTCCCTATCACAACAACGCTGTCTGTGGGGAGTGTCTGTTCATGAAGAGGCTGACATCCCGGGAAAGCGGTGAGTAAAATGTCATCGTTGCTAAGCAGCAGTTTAGAGTGATTTTCATGCAGTGCCCCGCCACCCCAGAACCACAGGCCATTGATCGGCACGGCTCTGTTTTTGGCAGAGTTCAGCGGGTGGGTACTCATGAACATTTGTAATTCAGTCAACAGCTTTTGCCAGAACATTGATCCGTCCATGGTTTGCAACACCGGCATCATGGATTGATGAAGCATGGTATGTAGTGCAGGAAATTCGGCAGCGGCTTTCTCCCCGGGATTGACCAACCAGAGATCCGGACTGTGATAAACAAGCTCGAATCCGTCTTCTTTTAACAACTGGGATACTTCGGCAAACCAGATTTTTGCCAACGAATCATCGAGCGACAGCTCATCCCCGGCCGCGACAATCATCGCATCATTGTGCGTGGCCTGCCAATGAATGGGGGAAGCAATCAACCAATCCCCTGCCAGTGAGTGATAGCGCCGCAAGAGATCAGCCAGGGGCGGGCTTGCGGCTTCATAACCTAATGCCACCAGCGCATTCGTCAAATAATGTCCCTGGGTCGCTAAGGGCAGACTGCGGGCAGGCACTTCATCACAGGTGCTATTAATGATCACATCCATGCTTAAACTGCCTGCTGGTAACCGTCCCGTCGGAACAGGGCTTTGATGTTGCGCAAAGCCTGGCGTGTGCGCTGGTTGTTTTCAATAAGGCCGAAGCGGACAAAATTATCGCCCTGCGCACCGAAACCAATGCCCGGGGAGACGGCCACATGCGCTTCCTGCAGCAGGTATTTGGCGAATTCAAGCGACCCCATGTGACGATAAAACTCAGGGATCTCGGCCCAGACAAACATGGTTGCTTTCGGACGGCTAACAGGCCAGCCCAAATCGTCAAGGCCGTCACATAACACATTACGGCGTTGCTCATACAGACTGCGTATCTCTTCCACGCAATCATCCGATCCCTCCAGTGCCGTAATGGCAGCCACCTGGATGGGGGTGAAGGTTCCGTAATCCAGGTACGATTTAATGCGGGTCAATGCCGCTACCAGTTCCTCATTACCACAGGCAAATCCAACCCGCCACCCAGGCATGTTGTAGGATTTCGACATGGAATACGTTTCAATGGCGATATCAATCGCGCCGGGAACCTGCAGAATAGAAGGCGCTTTATAGCCGTCAAACACAATATCGGCATACGCCAGATCATGAATGATCCAGATGTTGTGGCGCTTGCCCAAAGCCACGACTTCTTCAAAAAATCCATACTCCACGCAATGGGTGCTGGGATTGGCTGGAAAATTAATTACCAGGGCCTTGGGGCGAGGCCAGGTTTGTTCAATGGCGGTCTGTACTGCGGCCAGAAACTGCTGTTCATCAATCAGGGGAATCTGTTTCACATTCGCGCCGGCAATAATAAACCCATACGTATGAATGGGGTAAGCAGGATCAGGCACCAGCACGGTATCCCCGGGGCCGCTGATGGCCAACGCAAGGTGTGCAAGTCCCTCTTTGGAACCAATTGTCGTTAAAACCTGCTTTTCGCTGTCCAACGTCACACCGTAATGACGCTCATACCAGCCGGCCATGGCCCGACGAAGCCTCGGAATGCCCTTGGACATGGAATAACGGTGGGTATCGGGGCGTTGTGCTGTTTCGACGAGTTTGTCGACGATGTGCTGCGGTGTAGGCTGATCCGGGTTGCCCATGCCAAAATCAATGACATCTTCTCCGCGCGCCCGCGCCTCCGACTTTAACTGGGTCATCGTGTTAAAGACATACGGTGGTAAGCGTTTTATACGCGGAAACTGGCTCATGTTGGCAACCCCCTGTGTTATACTGGTCAACAGTATAAATTATTGATTCGTCAAACACCATGCAAATTAATTTAGAATCCGGCGATCCCTTCGCAGTGGAAGCCTACAGCGACACAGCAATCCAAATCAACTCAACCCTTTACACGCAAAGTCTGGTTGTTTCGACTCATGAACTCATCAGCGACTGGCCTGTCCGAAGCATCGAGGAACTCAGCGATGACACCTTGCCTTCTCTGCTTAAACACCAGCCGGAAATCATTCTCATCGGTCATGGCAACACCGGTCAGTTTGCGCCACCCGCCATTTACCAGCAATTGGCCGCTGTACGAATGGCTCTGGAATGCATGTCCATCGGCGCTGCCTGCCGTACCTTTAATGTGCTTTTAAGTGAAGGTCGGCGCGTGGTACTGGGTATTATTTTGTGATCAACGGGCAACTTGCTGTCATTTTATCAGTCAATCAATCAACACGGCGTTGACCGGCTTCCCTCACCAATGGCAGTATGGAATAACCCCCTCCTCACAGGATGTGATTATGTCATTTGCAAAAGGCTCTCGTCAGGCGCTTATTGATAGGCTTACTCTCAGTAAAATCCATTGCCGTACAGGCACATGGACCAACTACATGGAAACCGTGACGCATCGTGGGGCTCTTGTGGTTCAGGTTGATACGGAGGAGCAGGTAAAGGAAATCATGCTCGCTGTAAAGGAACAGAACGCACTGCATACTCATCACCGGATCACCGTTCGGGCCGCCGCCGGATGGAATGACAAAACCAGCAGCAACTGGTGCTGCTTTCCCTGGAAACAGGCGCAGGAGGAACGCTACAACGGCTCTTTCTCGTTCTCCCCAATCGCCCGCGGCGATGATGTGGTTATTCTGTTCAGTGAAAAATACCAATCCGTTCACGTCGAGGGCCAGGCACCGCCCCTGCCTCCCAGCAAGACAAACCCCATAAAAAACCTGCCGGCATCCGTAGTCAAAGTCAGCGCCGGTGTTCAGATTGCCAAATTAGCCGATGAATTGCGGAAGAAAAAATTATCATTGTCCACAGCCAGCATGATTGCCTGGGTAACTGCCGTGGGACTCGCAGGGACAGGAGGTCATGGAACAGGGCAGGATGAAACCGCATTCAGCGGCCTTATTCTCAGCGCAACCCTTTGCGACATGGATGGCAATATCCGCGAAATTGATTCGAGCCATGAGGATTTTCCACTGTTGTTCGGTGCGCATGCCGGTATGCTGGGTGTGGTGTTAAACATTCGGTTGCGTGCGGTAAAAGCCTTTAATCTTGAAGAAACAGTGCATAATTTCAAAGACGTTGAGGATCTAAACACCCACCTCCCTGATTATTTAAACAACAATCACTATTTTACGCTCATGCGAATTCCAACGTACAGTAAAATTCCAGTGGATAAATGGCATGTCCGCCTGTGGAACTACACCACCCAATCGCGAACCACGAACGACAATGCCCCTTACGCGGCAGATGCCAGTTCCTTTGCCCAGGAGCTGAGCGTACGGGTTGGCGATTCGATTCAGGACAGGCTGACGGAACCGGATTTACAGCATTTGCTGCCTGCCTTTATGCAACTCACCGCCGCGATTGTAACCAGTACGCGCGGCACCAAAACCGTGGTGGATTATGAAAATCACATCACCCATTACCAGGTCGGATTTCCCAAAGCCATGCGCGATGTCAGCTACCTCATTCCTGTCGATAAGGAGAAGGCAGCGGCGTTATTGGCTGAGATTTGTAAAAAACTGGATGACATGCTGCAGGAAGCCGGCGAGCGCGGAGAATACCCGCTGACCTATGCTTATTATGTCCGTTATTTTAAAGGCACCAATGGCGGTTTATCCACTTCCGCAACGGAAAACGACAATCAGCGCGTGTTTGCCATCGACATGGTCACTCATCCTCAAGCGCCAGGGATCGCCCGTTTTGAAACAGAATTCCTTGCTTTCCTTAGGGAAAAAGGCATTCATCCACGCCACCACCTGGGTAAAAATTTTCCGCACGGTGTAGTCAATTATGCCGATTTTCTGGACAAGGAGGCCTTAACTGCCTATCGCCAGGCTCTCGTTCGTTGGTACGGCAGCGAAGAAAAGCTGAAACAAAGCCCCTTCCTTACCCCTTACATGCATGACATGCTCTTTTCTGAACCTCAATATCAACCCGATCTTGAGCCGGTGCTTAAGCAATCAAAATCGCCTGTCTCACTCTACTCCAAGTCAGAGGACAAAGCGTTCTTAAACCGATTGGTGAAGGAAATCAGCCAATTCCCGCTGCCTCACGAACTGGATACGATCCGTGATGAATTCCTCCGCCAGTGTAAAGAACAGATTGAAACGCCGGACGTGGCTCTTGTGCTTTAATGGATAGTCCACTGGTCAGGGTCTGCCGGCCCTGACCTGAGCAACACGTAAAAGACCAGGGTTAAACCTGCCTCCTTGCCTCCAGCACATTGGGAATCTGCTCAAGACGAGTCAGCAGGCGAGACAGGCTGTTTAAACCATCGATTTCCACAGTCAGAGTAATGTAGGCACTGTTATCCTGTTTGTTGCTGTGTGTCTGCAAAGCGTACACATGGGCTTTTTCATTGGACAATAAAGACGTCACATCCCGTAACAAGCCCGGCCGATCGAAGGCTTTAATAAGAATATCCACCACGTAATGATCGCGAGTGGCACTTCCCCAGCTGACCTGTAAAAAACGCTGTTTCTGCTTTTCAGTCGCATGCAGGATGTTAGGGCAATCCTGACGGTGAACCGACACGCCGCGACCAATGGTAATGTAACCGACAACCGTATCACCAGGTACAGGCTGACAGCAGCGGGCCATGTGAGTCATCAAATTACCCACGCCCTCGATGCGTAAATCACTGCCGGTGACCTCCGGCACGCTCTGCGGCTTGACAATGTTTTGAATGCTGGGCTCAACCACCTCTGCCGGTGACAGGCGATTTAATATCTGGCTGAGTTTGATGTCGCCTCGTCCAAGGGCGGCCAGCAAATCATCCAGACGTTTGTAGTTAAACGTTTTGACGACATCCTGTAATTTTTCCGCTTTAATACCCAGGGTTTTCAATTCCTTGTCAAGAATATCATGGCCTTCCGCACGGTTTTTATCGTAATCCTGCATCTTAAACCAGTGCAGTACTTTCGCTTTGGCGCGAGAGGTTTTTAAGTAATTCAAGTGCGGATTAATCCAGTCACGGGAGGGGCGCTCGTCTTTACCGGTTAAAATTTCCACCCGATCCCCGGTTTTTAAGGCATACGTCAAAGGCACGATTGAGCCATTGACTTTAGCGCCGCGGCAACGATGACCTACTTTGCTATGCACATGATAAGCAAAATCCAAGGGCGTCACTCCGGCCGGCAAATCAAGCACATCCCCGTCGGGTGTGAACACGTAAACCCTGTCTTCAAGGAATTCCGTCTCAATTGCCTCGGAAACACCGCTTGTCGTGGCCATTTCCCGATGCCAGGCCAATACATCCCGCAGCCATTCGATTTTTCGTTCGTGACTCTGTTTATGATGAATGCCGCTCTCTTTGTATTTCCAATGCGCCGCCACACCCATCTCAGCCAAATCGTGCATCTGGAACGTTCGAATCTGCACTTCAAACACCCGATCTTCAGGCCCTACGACCGCCGTGTGCAGGGATTGATACCCATTGGCTTTGGGGTTGGCGATGTAATCGTCGAACTCGGCCGGCACCTGTTTCCACACATCATGAACCATGCTCAACACTTCATAACACTGCTCTTTGGTTTCCAGCAAAACCCTGACCGCCGTGGCATCGTAAATCTCATCCAGGGAGACGTTCTTGCGCGTCATCTTTTTATAGATGCTGTGGATGTGTTTGGAACGGCCATACACGGCAAAATGATGCACGCCCAACGCCTGAATGTATTTATTGAGTTCATCGACAATCAGGTTGACGTAATGATCCCGCTCAAGCCGCTTGGCTTTTAATCCTTTGGC
Source organism: Legionella rubrilucens (assembly GCF_001468125.1). Lineage (GTDB taxonomy): Bacteria > Pseudomonadota > Gammaproteobacteria > Legionellales > Legionellaceae > Legionella_C > Legionella_C rubrilucens. The sequence continues at coordinate 110,020 of NZ_LNYT01000006.1, forward strand.
AATGGCCTTGTAATCGTCGGGATGCAGCAGGCGGAAGGCTAAATCTTCCATCTCCCATTTGATGGCCCCGATCCCAAGGCGGTTGGCCAGGGGGGCATAAATTTCCATGGCCTCGGTCGCAATTTGCTTGCGCAGCGTCTCCGGAAGCTGGCTTGAGGCACGCAGCACGCTCAATCGCTCCGCCAGTTTGATCAGTACGACACGGACATCATCCACCATGGCCAGCAGCATTTTTCGGATGTTGTCGATCTGGTGCTTGTTTTGCGGGTTATTCAAGGCCTGCAGGTTATGCATGGCGCTCATGCGCTCTACCCCTCTGACCAGCTTGGCAATGGCGGGATTGAGCTGTTCTTCCACATCATCCAGCGACAGTTCAGCATAGTGAACACTGACGAAAATAATGGCTGCGGTCAATGTTTCCTGATCCACTTCCAAATCCGCCAGAATATCGGCCATGGTTAAACCCTGCTGCAGGCAGGAAACACCGGTTTCAGTCGCATGATCAAGACCACTTAACTGACTTAAAGTGCAGGCATTACGGATCATCGCCAGATCTTGAAAATACCCTTTGCTGCCGAGTTGATGGAGCCATTGCTCCACATCAATGCCGCCGTCTGACAACCAGGGCGTACTTTCTTTCACTTTAACCATCACTGTTTATCCTTTTCAAATAAGGCAATGGACTCCACGTGAGCCGTGTGCGGAAACATATCCATTACCCCAACTGCTCTCAAACGATACCCATGATGATTGACCAGAATATCGGTGTCGCGTGCCAATGTCGCTGGATTGCAGGATACATAAACAAGCCTTATAGGATTAAGTTTATCGATTTGGCGGACAATTTCCAGTGCTCCGGAGCGCGGCGGATCAATCAGCATTTTATTAATGGGTTGTCTGATTATCGCTGCCAACGCATCAAGCCGGTCCAAATCAGCACAGTAAAAACGCGCATTGCTTAGGCCATTGTAGTCTGCGTTCATCGCCGCACGTCTCACCATGGTCTCGCTGCCTTCAACCCCAATGACCTCTTTACTGCGACGAGCCAGGGGCAGGGAAAAGTTGCCGAGACCACAAAACAGATCAAGGACGACATCGTCAGCATTTAAATCCATCAATTCAATCGCTTTGCTGACCATCAAACGGTTTAAACCGGCATTAACCTGCGTAAAATCAGTCGGATGAAAACGAAAACGGACCTGTTCATCCGGCAATTGGTAATGCAGGTACTCCCCGCTGTCCGTGGGTGAATAAAACAAGGTGACACTGTCGGGTCCTTCGGGTTGCAGATACAGTTTAAAACCGGATCCTTCACCAAAACGGCGTAGCTTCTCCTTGTCCGTTTCACTGAGCGGCGCCATGTTTCTGAAAATCAGTGCCACCTCGTCATCCCCGGCAGCCACTTCAATCTGAGCAATGCTCTGAGGCGAATCAAATGAATCAATCAGAGCACGCAAAGGCAGAATTTGCTCATCCACACGGGCATTTAAAACCGGACAATGCTCAATCTCAGCAATATAGCGCGGGTTGCTTTTTTCACGGAAACCCACCAGAGTGCCCTGCTTTTTTTCAACATAACGCACGCTTAAACGCGCCTTGTTGCGGTAATGCCAGCTGCCGGCGCTTAAAGGAGGCAGTATCGATTCCGGTTCAACTTTACCGATGCGGCGAAGCAAATCCAGCAGCAGTGTCTGTTTCTCATGGATCTGCGCTTTTTCATCAAGGTGCTGCAAAGAACAGCCGCCACAGGCACTGTAATGCTGGCATCGGGGTGACACCCGGTTGGCGGCGGGCGACAGAATCTCAAGCGCGCGCCCTTCATCAAAATCATTTTTGGTACGTGTGTACTGAAATAACACGGTTTCTCCCGGCAGGGCATCCTCAATAAACGTCGTCTTGCCATTCAGGCGGGCAATGCCGCGGCCATCGTGGCTGAAATTGACAATTTCCGCGGTTTGAACGGTTCTCGGGGGTCGTTGCTTTCGTCTGGTCATCCAACTACTCTACTCTAATTTAACGTCAAATTCGTCAAGGACTTATGTTACCATACTGGCTTGAATACGCTTTATTCTATGCGCTTAAATAGGTCAAACATTCAAGGAAAAATACAATGATAAAGGATATCATAGCCAAATTGCTGCTGTCATGGTTCATCATTGGCGTGACCAATGCCGGTCCTCTCAATCATCCTTCAATCGAAGAACAACTGAAGCAGCATAATGCCGGATTTGCCAATCTGGAACACCGTGATTATGGCAACCAGGTTCTTCTTCGCTGGGCCCCCCTTTCGCCGCCGCAAAATAACCGCTTGACGCTTCCCAATGGATTGCAGTTAAGCTATGGGGAACTGGTCATGTACGCGGGCGATTTGTTCGGCGACCCCTACAAACCCATTTCAAACTGCAAAACCCAGCAACAGGAAGCCTGCTTTCTTCGTCAGTTTAATGCTCTCGGCGGGATGAGCAGTGACAACACCTGCAAAACCCCGTTGACTCTGGTCAGCGAGTACAGCCAGTTCTTTGAAAAATTGGAAACGGCGCTTAAAGCAGCCGAAGCCCAAGGACAAAAGCCCTGGGAATTTTATAAACAGCACTTCAGCGATCTGTCTCAATCGTTAAACCGCATTGGCTGCGGTGGGACCGCCATCAATGGTTATCTGCCCCTGGGCCTTTATCTGAAGCTGGCCCAGGTTAATTTTGATCATTTTGTTCCTGATTCCCTGACTGCTTATCGCGCAGGTCATGCCGTCGCGCTTCGCTCAGCCTTAAAGGCGCATCATTACCTGAACGAGGGCAACCTGGCAGAAGCGGACAAGGCTCTGCACCTCGCGTATGCGCAAAATGCCTTTGCCAATCACTTCCTGACGGATTCCATGTCCTCAGGCCACATGAGAACGCCAAGACGAGCTATCCATAACGACATTGCCCTTCCAGCCATTCTGAATCTGCTGATTGCCAACCTCATGCACGATGAAGATTCAAGGTACGGACTCGAAGTCAGCAATGCGCTGGGTTTAAGCTGGAGAGCCTATGGCGATGATTATTTAAGCCACCCCGATGCCGCAAGGCACGTCGAAATCCTGACGCACATCATGCAGCTTTCTGCCGATGCCATTTACCACACGTTCCGTGACGGCACGCTGCCTGTCTCCTACGAGGAATTACGCTGGTTGCCTGACTTCGACAAAATTGAACAATTATCGAATCATTCTCCTTTATTTAAAGTGGACAATGGCGTGTTACTGAAACGCGTCAGCAACCATGATCCCGACGATCACCATTGGACCGCCCTCTGGAGCGGATTAGTTACGCTGATCGATTTTCAGGTGCATAAGGATTGATTGGCGAAACAGGCCTCCGTGCGAGGCGAGACCCGACTTCCATGCGTTGCATGCCCGCGCAGGCGGGCAGTGATGTCCGGCTTAGGTCAAGCTGGCCAGAAACGTTTCCACTTCTTTCGGGGTCAATTCCACATGATCCCCCCGGGATAGCGAACGGGGCATTGTGAGTTTGCCGTAACGGATGCGAATAAGACGGCTGACCTCGACCCCCTGCGATTGCCACAGGCGGCGCACCTCCCGATTGCGGCCCTCCGTCAGCGTCACGTGATACCAGGCATTGGTCCCCTCACCGCCGCTGAATTCAATGCGCTTGAATTTCGCCATGCCGTCGTCCAGTTCAACCCCTTTCAACAGGGCTTTGATTGCTTCCTCAGAAACCTGGCCGTGTACCCGGACGGCATACTCCCGTTCCAGTTCAAATTTAGGATGCATGAGGCGGTTGGCCAAATCGCCATTGTTGGTAAAAATCAATAAACCAGAGGTATTAATATCAAGACGGCCTACCTGCACCCATCGTCCCTGGCGAAGCGGCGGCAATTTGTCGAAGACCGTGCGGCTGTGTTTGGGATCGCTGCGGCTTGAAATTTCACCTACCGGCTTATGGTAAAGCAAAATGCGTGTCTTTGCCTGTGCTTTCAGCGGATTGGCAATGACCTTGCCCTTGACAATGATTTTATCCTCAGGCCCTGCGCTGTCGCCCAGTTTGGCCACCGCACCATTGACACAGACCATGCCCATTTCTATCCAGCGTTCCATTTCGCGTCGAGAACCAAAGCCTGCCTGGCTCAGTATTTTCTGTAATCGTTCTGTTGTCATTTATTCTACACACTCTTCTGCTGATTCTTCGCGGATTGGGGCGGGTATGGCCTCTGTTATCTTAAGGGGCGGCAATTCATCAAGACTTCTTAAATTAAAATAATCAAGGAAGGCTCTGGTTGTGACATACACGGCGGGTTTGCCGGGAACATCACGATGTCCTGCGACCCGAATCCATTCCCGCTCCAACAAGGTTTTTAACATGGAACTGCTGACAGCGACCCCGCGGATGTCCTCGATGTCCGCCCGCGTTACGGGTTGCTTGTAAGCAATAATGGCTAAGGTTTCCAACAAGGCGCGGGAATATTTAGCCGGCTTCTCCGCATTGAGACGGTTTATCCAGTGACCATATTTTGCTTTGGTTTGAAAACAATAACCGCTTGCAACCTGTGTTAACTCAATACCCCGATCGCTGTAATCCTGTTTCAGCTCCAAAAGCGCCTGTTCCACGCGCTCAAGGCCCGGATTCTCCCACTCATTGAACACCGAAAGCAACTGTTGCATGCTTAACGCTTCCGAAGAACTCATCAACAAGGCTTCAAGGATGGCTTTTAATTGTTGATTATCCATGATCCACCGCCATAATATGAATCGGGCCGTAAAGGGCTCCCTGATTGATGATCACCAGTGACTGCCTTGCGAGTTCAAGAACGGCCAACAGGGTGACCGTCAGGCCCATTCGCCCTTCGGCCGTTGAAAAAAGACGCGTAAACAGCAGCGTTTTTTCCTGACTTAAGCGCTCGAGAACCATCGTCATTCGTTCACGAACCGACAATTGCTCACGACTGATCTGATGGTTGCTCTGATGGCCTTGTTTTTCAGCCAGTTGCCGCATCATTTCCGGCAATAAAGACAGTTCAACATCAGGATGAATGGTCATCACCGCCAGGCCAGTGGCCTGGATTTCAACCCGAAAATAATCACGTTCGCAACGCGGCAGCTCATCGAGGCTTTCCGCCGCCATTTTCATTTCCTCATAAGCTTTAAGCCTGCGCACCAGGGCCATGCGCGGGTCTTCTTCAGGTTCATCCCCGGCATTGGGAGTCGGCGGCAAAAGACAACGGGATTTAATTTCCGCGAGCATGGCCGCCATCACCAGGTAATCGGCAGCAAGCTCGAGGCGGGTCGTTTCAATCAGCTGGATGTACTGCATGTACTGCCGGGTAATATGCGCGATGGGGATATCCAGAATGTCGATATTCTGACGGCGAATGAGGTACAGCAGCAGATCCAGCGGACCTGAAAAACTGTCGAGGAGAACTTCCAGCGCATCGGGCGGAATAAACAGATCCGGCGGCATCTCGGTAAAGGGCTTACCGCTGACTAAAGCCAGAGCCGGTGCAGGATTATCCGCCAGGATTGGGTCCATTAATAATCCAGCCCCATCACTTCGCGGACATCATTCAGCGTTTTATTGGCTTCTTCCCTCGCTGCTTCACTGCCGTCTGCAACGATGCGCTTTACCGAACCCAAATCTTCCTCAAAATCCTTAATCGCGGCCTGAAGGGGTTTTAACTCCTGCTGAATGGCATCAACCACCGGACGTTTGCATTCAATGCAACCGATGCCGGCCGTGCGGCAGCCGGTTTGCACCCAGCCCTTCACATCGTCTGCGGAATAGATTTTGTGTAACTGCCAGACAGGGCACTTTTCAGGCTCTCCGGGATCGGTACGCTTGACCCGGGCAGGATCTGTCGGCATGGTCAGTATCTTTTTCTCGACCTGTTCAGGCTCTTCCCTAAGACTGATGGTGTTATTGTAGGATTTAGACATTTTCTGTCCGTCCGTCCCCGGCATTTTCGATGTCTCAGTCAGCAACGGGTGCGGCTCAGGGAGAATGATTTTTCCTGAACCATCCAGAAAGCCGAGCAGGCGTTCTTTGTCACCCAGCGACAGGTTATGCTGATTGGCAAGCAGGGCTTTGGCCGTGTTCAAGGACTCATGATCGCCATCCTGTTGAAACTGACGCCGTAATTCCGTATAGAGGCTGCCATTTTTCTTACCCATTTTTTTGATGGCTTCCATCGCCAGGGCTTCAAAATTAGGCTCTCGACCATAGATGTGATTAAAGCGACGCGCCACTTCGCGGGTTAATTCAATATGAGCCACCTGATCCTCGCCCACAGGGACATAATCGGCTTTGTACAGTAATACGTCAGCGCTCTGCAGCAGGGGGTAGCCTAGAAAACCATAGGTCGCCAAGTCCTTTTCGTGCAGTTTTTCCTGCTGATCTTTAAATGTGGGCACGCGCTCAAGCCAGCCAAGAGGGGTAATCATGGATAAAAGCAAATGAAGTTCGGCGTGTTCGGGCACCCAGGACTGGATGAAAATTTTGGAAAGGCTGGGGTTAATTCCGCATGCCAACCAGTCAATGACCATATCCCAAAGGATGGTTTCAATAAAGCCGGGTTCATCGTAACGGGTGGTGAGGCCATGCCAGTCAGCCACAAAGAAATAACAATCGTATTGATGTTGTAATTTCAACCAGTTTTTAATCACACCATGGTAGTGTCCAAGATGAAGACGACCACTGGCACGCATGCCAGAGACTACACGTTTACTCGCACTAAACAAGGCTGACATCGAACTCCTCAATGGTTAATTATTACTTAAAAGGTTCAGGATCCCCTTTCCCTTCCCGCAGAATGACAGGGTAATCGCCGGTTAAATCAACCACCGTGGTGGGTTCATAACCGCAATTCCCGCCATCGATGATCAAATCGACCTGATTGCCCAATAAATCCTGAATCGCTTCCGGCTGGCCCAAAGGGGCATTAGCGCCGGGCAGAATCAAAGTGGTGCTCATGAACGGCGTTTCCAGATGTTCAAGCAACGCCAGGGTAATGGTATTGTCCGGCACCCTCAAACCCAGTGTTTTTCGTTTGGGATGCAGCATTAAACGCGGCACCTCGTGGGTGGCATTCAGAATAAACGTGTAAGAGCCGGGCGTGAACGCCTTGAGAAGCCTGAAAATGGGATTGGACACGCGCGCATAGGTGCCAAGCTGCGACAAGTCGCGGCAAACCAGCGTCATGTTGTGGTTTTTATCAAGCTGCCTTAATTTGCGTATACGTTCCAGGGCGGCTTTATTCCCCAGTCTGCAGCCGAGGGCATAACCTGAATCCGTGGGATAAACCAGAATACCGCCCTCTTCAATGAGATTCGCTGCTTTTCTCAACAGCCGGGCCTGCGGATTATCAGGATGTATAGCAAAAAACTGACTCATTAATATCCCCTGTCAAATAGTCCATTGTTGCCATATAGGTGTACAGTTTAGCGGGAGTTGACGCTGACGTCCAAGGGAAATGCGCGACACCTGCGCGCCATGGTAATCCGACCCGGAAGAAGCCAGAAGCTCATAGCGAAGCGCCAATCCAGCCATCTCCTGGACCTGGGTGACGGTCATTTCACCGGATACGACTTCGATGCCCACGCCACCGGCTGACTTGAATTCGCTGACCAGTTCATGCAGTCGGGTGCGGGTTAAATTGTATTTTAAAGGATGAGCCAGAACCGCCTGCCCGCCGGCTTTCACAATCCCTGAAACGGCGTCAGGAATAGACAGCCAGGGCGTAGGGACATAGGCCGACCGACCACGCCCAAGATAGCGTTTAAACGCAGCCTGCCTGTCCATGGCCAATCTTTCCTCGACAAGCACCTGAGCAAAATGAGGCCGCCCTACCCGTTCATGCCCCGCTAAATCGCAGGCTTTTTGATATGCGTTATGAACACCGGCCAATTCAAGACGTTGGCCGATTTCACGGGCGCGATGGATTCGGCTTTCGTTTTGCTGCTCGTTGAGTTGGATTAACACCGGGTTATGCGGATCGATCATTAAACCCAGGACATGAATGTCGTATTTTTTCCAGCGGGTGCTGAGTTCGATGCCGTTAATCACGGTAAGTGACGCGTGTTGATTGGCCTGATGCAATGCCGCTAATCCGGCAACCGTGTCATGGTCTGTCAGCGCTAAAAGACTGACACCTGCCTCGACGGATTGCCTGACCAATTCTTCCGGGCTGTGCAGTCCGTCCGAGTAGTGGCTGTGGCAATGCAGATCAATCATAAGGGAATTAGGACTTAACGACACGGATTCATTCACTTTGAGTACTTTTTACCTAAAATTAGAGTAAATTGTCTATCATATCATAGTTTCGTGCTATTCGCTCATTTAAGCATTCTGACTTGCGGATAAACACGGTTATGAACTATCCTTTACTTAGAGTCACTCATTTCCATTTAACTAACATTGAGCAGTACACTACAGATTAAAAAGGTTTCCCTATCCCCTTTAAACATAAAGCGTCTTGCCAATCTATGTGGTGCCCTGCATGAAAACATCACCCTGCTCGAACGTCATTTCTCTCTGTCGGTTCGTGTTGCCAATGATCAGATTTTCCTTTCGGGACACTGCCTTAAGAATTTGTCCAGAGCGGAACAGGTTATTCAGCAATTGTACCGTGTTTCAGACAAGCCCATTGCCAAGGAAACGGTATTACCATTAATTCACGACGAGGAACCGCAAACGGTTATGAATCACCCAGTCAAATTAAGCCGAAAATCCATTCTTGCCAAAAACAGCAAACAGGTTGAATACCTGGAAAGTATCCAGCGCCATGATATTACCTTCGCCATAGGGCCTGCCGGTACCGGCAAAACCTACCTTGCTGTTTCCAAAGCCATTGAAGCCTTTGAGAAAGGCGAAGTCCAAAAACTTGTCTTTGTAAGGCCCGCTGTCGAGGCAGGCGAAAAACTGGGCTTTTTGCCTGGCGATCTGGTTGAAAAAGTATTGCCTTACCTGCGCCCGATTTACGATTCGCTTTACGAAATGATAGGCTTTAAGGAAGCGCAAAAATTAATCCAGAGCGATGTGATTGAAATTCTGCCCCTGGCCTTCATGCGCGGCCGCACCCTCAATGAAGCATTCATTATTCTTGATGAAGCACAAAACACCACCGTGGCGCAGATGAAAATGTTTTTAACACGCATGGGCTTTGGCTCCAAAGCCGTGATCACGGGGGACATGACCCAGACCGATTTGCCCAAGGGTATTCAATCCGGTCTTATCCATGCAGTGAAAATCCTTAAAGACATTGACAACATCGGCATTCATACGTTCACCAGCCGGGAAGTGGTGCGTCATCCGCTCGTGTCCCGCATAGTCGATTGTTATGAAGCCTCATCGAAGGAAGGCAAATCATGAGTTACGTGATAGACCTTCAGGTCGCCTGCGAGGACCCCCTGCCTGTCACCGAAGCCTCCCTGATTGCTTTCGCCGAATCAGCGCTGAAGGCGCACCGCAATAAAGCGGAGTTAACCCTGCGCCTGGTCAGCCCTGAGGAAATGATTGATTTGAATTCAACCTACAGGAAACAGCACAAAACCACCAACGTTCTGGCTTTTCCAGCCAATCTACCCGCCGCTATTGCCATGGATTATCCCTTGCTTGGCGATGTCATTGTATGCCCTGCCGTTTTACTGGCTGAAAGTCAGGCATTCAATAAAGCCCTGGATTTTCATTGGGCCCACATTGTCATTCATGGTGTCTTGCATTTACTGGGCTTTGACCACATGGAAGAAGACGAGGCCCGACTCATGCAGGCTCAGGAAATCCGTCTGCTGGCGGAACTTGGATTCACCAACCCTTATCTTGATGAGGATAATTACCTTGAGTAAAGAGGACGAAAACAGCTCCTGGTTCATACGTTTAAAACAATTTTTACAACTGGAGCCGAGAAATAAAGAGGAGTTAATCAGTCTGCTGCGTGATGCGCAGATCCGCGCGCTGATTGATTCAGAAACGCTGGGCATGATTGAAGGCGTGATTCAGTTTTCCCAGATGCGTGTCAGAGACATCATGCTGCCTAAAAAACAAATGGCCAGCATTTCCCAGAATGACAGCTTGAAACAAGTCATCGAAACAGTAACCAGTTCGGGTCATTCCCGCTTTCCGGTGACAGGGGATCACCCGGATGAAATCATCGGAATTCTGCATGCTAAGGATTTGTTAAGGTATCAGGCGCAAAATAATAGTGAGTTTGATTTAAACGACATTGTTCGCACAGCCACGTTTGTTCCAGAAAGTAAACGTCTGGATTTGTTGCTCAGCGAGTTTCGTACAAATCGAAACCACATGGCTCTTGTTGTCGATGAATACGGCGGCGTCAGCGGTTTTGTGACGATTGAAGATATCATTGAGCAGATTATCGGTGATATTGAGGACGAGTTTGATATTGATGAAGAGGCTTACATTAAAGAACATGGGGATGCGCAATACATTGTTAAGGCCCATACACCCATTGAAGAATTTAACGAGCAGCTTCATGCCAGTTTCAGCGATGAATCGTACGACACCATTGGCGGCATCGTCATGGCCAGCTTTGGTTATTTACCCAAACGCGGCGAAGTGACGACCATCGATGAATTTGAGTTTAAGGTGATAAATGCTGACGCGCGCCGCATTAAACTGCTGGCCTGTTATGACAAGCGCGCTGTATTTGAACATGAACCATTACCAGGACAACGAGTTAAATGAACAATAACATCCTAATTGTTGATGATGATACCGAACTGACTGATTTGCTTGTTCAGTACCTTGAACCCGAAGGTTTTCATGTCGTCTGCGCGCATGATGGTGAAAACGCGGTAAAACGGGCAGTCAATCAAACCTTTGATGCCATTATTCTGGATGTCATGCTGCCCAAATTGAACGGCTTTGAAGTACTCAAAGCCATCCGCGAACACACGCAGACACCGGTTCTGATGCTAACCGCACGGGGTGATGACATTGACCGCATTGTCGGACTTGAGATCGGCGCCGATGACTATTTACCCAAACCCTGCAATCCACGCGAACTGGTCGCCCACTTGAGGGCCATTTTGCGGCGCACGCAAAAAATGCCTGCTCACAGGCCCGTTATTGAACACCATGACATCGTGGTGGACTGCTCGAAACGCATTGTCACCTATCATGGAGACCCCATGGAACTGACCAATGCCGAATTCAATATTCTGGAAATGCTGATTAAATCGCCCGGTCAGGCCTTCTCCAAAGAGGAACTGACGGAATATGCCTTAGGCAGAAAATACACGGCTTACGATCGCAGCATCGATGTTCACATCAGCAATTTACGCAACAAGCTTGGCGATAATCCTGAGGGTGAACCTCTGGTCAAAACCGTTCGTGGATTCGGGTACATGTTTAATGCGTAGCCTGTATTGGAAAATTTTCCTGACCTTCTGGTTAGCCTCCAGCCTTATCATTCTGACTACGGCCTGGGTAACCAGCGAAATTGCGCAGAAATCTTCCATACCGGCCCGTGAACAGGTCTTTATGGACAGCTATGCCAATGCCGCCGTGGCCACATTTGAGTCCGGTCAGCATGCCGCATTAACCCAGTGGATGCAGCAAACCGGCACGTCAAAAAAGATGACCCTTTTTCTTTTGGTCAGTACCGGTGAAATCGTCAGCACCCATTCCCCGCCGCCGGTCGTGAAAACCATTGCCGATGAACTGGTCCATCAGCGTCTTGATGACGGTTTACTGAAATTTGGCGACATCGTTGTCAGTCATGAAATTTTGTCAACCACGGGCAAAGCGTATCGCCTGGTCGCCGTCAGCGAGAAACCACTGGCTCATTTTGTGCAAATTCCCTGGGCCGGTCTGACACTGCGCCTCCTGATTGCCATTTTTATCAGCGGCTTAATCTGTTATCTGCTCTCGATTTATTTAACCAAACCGCTGCGCTCCCTGCGTATGGCCGCCAAATCCATTGCCACTGGCAAATTAAATACCCGGGTTGGCCGCGTTAAAGGGCATCACCGCGATGAAATTGCCGAATTAAGCGGCGAATTTGATCGCATGGCAGAGCAATTGGAAAACATCATGAATTCCAAAGAAAGGCTTTTGCAGGATATCTCCCACGAGCTGCGCTCACCCCTGGCAAGATTGCAGATAGCCATCGAGATTGGGCGAAAAAAATCCAGTCGTGAGGCCGAAAGTGCTTTCTCGCGCATGGAAGAGGAATGCCTGCGCTTAAATACCCTCATTGGCGAGATACTCGAATTTGCGAGGCTCGATAAATCGGTCAACGAAATACACCTCTCGACGGTCGATATGCCTGTCTTGCTGCAGCAAATCGCTAAAGATGCCAATTTTGAGTCTGGTAATCAACGAGTGCACGTCATTTCCCGGGTCGATCATTTTATTTTAACGGTGGATGAGCGGCTTGTTCATCGGGCGATTGAAAACATCGTCCGTAATGCCTTACGGTATTCGCCCGCGGAAGAAGAAGTGTTTATCATTTTGTCGTTTAACGACGAGCGTTCATTGCTCTTCATCACCATTGAAGACCGCGGGCCAGGCGTACCCCAGGATCAGCTGGATAAAATTTTTAATCCCTTTTATCGGGTCGACACGTCGCGGGAGAAAAAAACCGGAGGTTACGGCCTGGGCTTATCCATTGCCCAGCAGGCCATTGCTCTTCACAATGGCAGCATTATCGCCAACAATCGCGCAGAAGGCGGATTACAGGTTATCATTACTTTGCCGGCAGGCGGCCTTTCATCCGATAAAGTCTGACATCGGCTCTGTAAGCAAATTTTTAGCATCTCAAACATTAAATTAACACTTTCTATAGTAATTTTCCTATGTTAATTTAATTGATTGATATCCCATCTGATTAAACCGATGAAAACAGCAGCCAAAAAGCTCCGCCATGCTAAACGCCTGGATAAAGCCAGTGGTGTTTTTTTTCTCATGGGTTTTATTTTTTCCAAACTGCAGACTATTCCCATTGTCTTTGTATCATCCATTTTCAATCTTTTATCGCTGATGTGTTACCTGACGGCTTATTCTCTCTGGCTTGCCGCCTGCGAGCGCTACCCTGATCACCCCCCGCGCGCGCAATCATGGTATGGCCTTGTCCAGTTTAAAAGCCAGCATAAAGTGGCAGCGGTCATGGGTACCCTGGCCATTCTGACTTGTCTGGCAGCCATTGCCTTTCCCCCTGCTCTAATCCCCTCAGCATGGCTCTTTCTCGTCAGCAATGTGTTATGGTGCATCGCAGAATACCATAAAATGCGCCATCCGCCAGTCTATGATGAGGATTATTCCTCTAAACGGCAGGCGGTGTACATGCGCTATGCGCTGTTGATGACCTCCGCAAGCCTTGTAACCGCGCTGGCCACGACGCTGGTTTTTTGTTTCCCTCCTGCGGCGTTGGCTACATTAATGACTGCCACCATTCTCTGCATTTTGATTAACCTGGCCGCTCTTCAGGACTGGGTTGCCTTTACCTGGGTTAAACATCCCCCCGACACATGGGATGAAAGCCATGCGCTTATAAACAATGAATTAGGCTGCGAGCCCGGGCATGAACTGGCATTGGAGGAGGAAGAAGAGGACGTTTCTATCGCGTCCTTGTCGTCTGAGGCGCCAAATTCCGGCGAAGGGACGCCATTACAGCCCATGTCGAGATCCACTGCTGTCTTTGATGACGAAGCATTGGGCGATGCGCCATTTACCCGCTTACAATCCACTTAAAATTCTTAACAATGGAGGGCTTGGATTACTGAAAGACTTCCGGTTAAAATGGGTTTTTGTTTATCTTGTCGTGGAAAATAGAATCAACACAGGATGTGATTAAGGATGTTAAATGGGTAAAATCGCTGAAATTTTTGCCAGTAAAATCGACGAGGTCAGCAATAAGGCGCTTAAATCCTTTCTTCTTAAACACTTCAATCCCAAGGCCGAAACCCAGGCCGCATTGTTCTGTAACGTTTCCTCATCATCACGTCAGGGGGTACTTCAGGGACGCGCCGCCCTTCTCGATAAGGAATTAAGCTACCAAAATCCCCTGAGCATGGTCTTTGCCTATGCTCCGGAAGAGGTCTGTAGCCAGGCAGCTGACGTGCTTCTTGCCATGGAAGCCCGTGACATGGTGGCGTTATTGTCCGCCTTCCGCACCCATCCTGCCAATGACTCATTGAATGAACGTGTCATGCACACGCTCATTCATTATGCCCCGCCGGCCACACGAAAAAAACTTCTGGCGGCCATCCAGTCCCTGCCCATGGATGACGTTGTCCTTCTCTTGTTCGGCAAAGATTATTTCAGCCGTTATTTCAGCGTTTTTATGGCGCTTTTAAATCCTGACGATCAGGAAAGCCTGAGTGATTTATTGTCCATCCTGCACAGTTACTCACAGAAGGAGGACAAGAAGGGTCAACTGTATGACTTATTGCAAACCGACCCTTTCCCATCCCGGGCTTACACCGCCCTCATTGATTTATTTAAACTACCGCTGACAGACGAACAGGCACTGCTTGTATTGTCCATTCTTGCAGTGTATGACAAAGACAGGTTAATGACATTAACCGCCGGCATCAGCGGTCAATTCAATCTGCTGCACCGCGTGTTTGAAAGCCAATCCGAAATTGTCGTCGCGAAACTTCTGACCATTCTTGAAAAACTGCCGGATGAGGAGTTGAAGTCATTATTGACTGCCCGGGCTTCTTTTAAGCAAAATGAAACGCCGCTATCCATCGCCTTTTCGCGCAAAAAGTGCCCGGGCATTGCCTGTCAGCTCATTGATTTTGTCAATAAACGACCGCCATTAAAGCCGTTATTGAAAGCCACATCCCTTCAACAACCCTTTTCGCCGGTGCATCATGCCGTGCTTCAACAAAACACCGCTGCTGTCGCCTATTACCTGAAACAGGAAAGCGACTGGGAGCACAAGAGCAGCATCGGCTCGAAGACGCTGCTCGATCTGGCCACTGAAAAACAGCATCATGATTTGGTTCACCTGATACAGATTCATCAGGCACGACTGAAAGACAACAGAGAGACACTGACTCATTTTATAACCCAAGCGGATGCCCATGCAGCCAGAGCCTGGGCTTACGAACTGGATGGAATAAAACCTGTCCCGCCAACCTGCACTGCCTTGCAGGCCGCATTCGAGCAGGTTAAACCCGCCTCCGTAAGCGATGCCCTTACCGACTATTGCCTCGAAAAAAAGGATACCTTTCTGTACTTCCTTTTATTGACAAGCAGGCTTCTTATCTCTCAAAACGGAGAACCTCTGGAATCGGCGGTCAGACGATTCATTGAAAACGCGCTGCGTGAACTGGATACGCAAGCCAGCCACGCCCTTGCCAATGGCCTGCAACTGCAATTAATCACCTTGTTTTTTACCCTGCCGTCCAGTGTTCAAATCCGGTGCATGGAACAGCTTCAACTGGATGGGCAACAGAAAAAGCAATGGGCTGCCGTTTTATTTCGCGGCCTGATTCAACCGGCTGTTTTTTCCACCTTGACGCTTAAAGAACATGAATTTTTCCTGGAAGCACTTAAGCAATTAAGCGGAGAACAAACCCTGCCTCTCGATTTGGCAACCCATTATCTGCTGCACGCCCCTTTAGAGCATTTGCCTCCGCAATGGGTATTGGTCTTAAGTGATCTGGTTTCAGTCTCTCAGCTAAACGAAATCATAAAAAAGAAACGCAACCCGGTGATTCTCCTGCTCACGCTGCAAAAACACCTGACCATGGGCAGCACGGATGAGGCGGCACTGGTTGATCTTTATAAGCAATGCGGGCAGGAATTGGCGTTAATCCGGCAGGATAAATCGCCAATGACTTCAAAAGAGAAGGTGTTATTGCTTAATTTGGCTCAGCATCCCAAGCTTAAGGAATGGATTAAGGAGCAGGCAGGAGACAGCTTAATCCCGCTGGTTAAACACACGTTTAAACATCTCTCAGCGAACACCGCCATTCTACCGCAAAGCCTTCTCAGGGACATGCTTCTGCAGCAGGCAAAAGCCCCGCAGACGACTTTAAATTCCGAAAATCAGGCGGTTTACTCCATTCTTTTCGCCACGGCCACGCCCAAAGAAACATCGGCCCTGCTTACCCATCTGCAGCCAACACTGGAACAGGCCGCCGCCCGTCGCGATGAGGTATTTCTTCAGACGAACCAGGCAGGGCTTTACGAATCCCTGCGTCGAGTACGAAGCCTCCGGTATAGACTGGATCTGGTGCCTTTTACAGAGCAACTGGAGGTCCTTCGTCAATCGCTGCCGCTTGAACCGGCGCTCGGCGAGTTTAAGCATCAGTTAGGCGTGCTATGCAACCTCCTGTCGAATAAACGGCTGGAAACGGCACCCTCATTGGTTTTCGACTCTGAGCTTAGGTCTTCGCTAAAAACAACCAGCGAGCTTTTTTCGGCACTGGACTTAAGGGGTGCTGAATTATTAAAAAACTCGCCCTGGCCCATAACCAGTTTTACTGAAATCATCAAACACATCCGCACGCTGGCGAAACATATTGATACCGAGGAAGCCAAGCTTACGGCCAGCCTGCCTGCTCAGCCGCTGCAGGAGCAGGATCATTTCCTCTCGCAGTTTCGACAGGCAGTGATCAAAGGATTGCGGAATAATACCCACATTGCAGAACAGCTCCCCTCGCTGTTTTACTGGTATTTTATGAGCTTTGACACCAGCAGCAATGACGGCATGCATGAGCAGATTCAGGCGCTGCGTGAACGGATTCCCGGCCAGTCCTGGACACCTATCCAGCAGCAACTGAATCAGTTCCTTTTGTTACGTCGTGAAGCCTCCCCTGTTATCCTTGCATTAAACACCCTGCTGAACGACAACCTGTTTTTTGGTCTGGATGCGTTGCTTCATTGCCTTGAAAAAATACCCGCGGCCACACTGGAACAATTTAAGGCTTATTGCGCCTTATGCCACCAGCGCGAGCTGGTGTCGATTCTGGATTACGTCATTGAATGCAAACTCCTGCAATTACCGCTTAAGTTAGAGGACGCACCGTCAGTAAACCCTTTCTCTACCATTGATCTCTGGCTTAAAGATTCTTTGAATTCGCTGGAAAAACAGGCTGCCAGAGCCGTGTCATGCAATGCATTAATCAGTGGATTCGATTTAAAAGCGCATCCGGTTTCTGAGCTGAAGCGTTTAAATCGGTTCATTGCCGATCAGGACGTGTCCCTGGATGCCAAAACCCTGGCTATTTTTATCAGTACTGCAACTGATTCGCTGGAGAAATCGCCGCCTCAGGGTGTCAATGACTTTATTCTAACCTTGAATGAATTGCTGAATGCTCATCGCATCCTGATCGTGACGGAGATGATTAATCAGCTTCCCTCTTCCGTAATCACATCGCTGACGAAGCATTGCCTTGCAGGATTAAACAGCAACGACAGGGCAATAAAGCAGGCAAGCCGGAATATAATGACCCTGCTCTGCCAGTGCGCGTCACAGTCGGAAGAGAATCTTGCGATCATTAAATCGAATCTGGGAGCTCAGGATTTGAGTTTACTCGGTGATGAGCAACTCATCAAAATGGCAGGGCATGTTTTAAAGCAGGAACACGCCACGCTTGCCGAATCCACACTGAACGGGGTTTGGATCCAGCGTCTTCTCACCTCACCGCAATTCGTCGCAGTCAGCACGCCAGAAGCTATACGTGCCTTGCTGGAACGCTACCGCTTTTTGTCGCTGACTCTGAAACAGGCCGAGTTTGAGCAACTGAATGCCCATATTAAGAGCCAGATGGTCTTCTTCAAACACCATGCCGTCAAGCTTGCCGAGGTAGATGAACAAATGGCCGCCAATGCCAGTCTTCGCGCCCGCCTATTGGAAAAACGTCAACGCCTGTTGCAATTTCGCGCCGATGACAGCATTCGTGCCTTGCTGATGCAATTGGAGGATGCCTGTTTTGCGCTGCGGAAAGACAACCCGGCCATGGCCAATGCCGCGCTTAACGTGCTTTATGCACATTACAATGCCAGCTTAAGCAGCCTGCGATCCGACTGGTTATTTAAAGTAGCTGACTTTGTTTTTGAACAAAGCACAGCCAGCAAGGGTGACCTGGCATTGGCGCAAAATACTTTCCTTGGTTGGCTGCAAAAATATTTACCTCATAAAAATTTTGAGCAAAGCGAATTGGCCCGCAAACAATCCGTTCTGCTCTACGATGTCGCCGGCAAAGAAATCGGCTTTATCAATGAAGCCAATCAAGCCATGACGTTTGTGGACGATATTCCCAAACCGTTAATCGAATTACGAGGCTACAGTGCGGGCATGCAGTTTTACGACAACAACCGCTATACCCTT
Source organism: Legionella rubrilucens (assembly GCF_001468125.1). Taxonomy (GTDB): domain Bacteria; phylum Pseudomonadota; class Gammaproteobacteria; order Legionellales; family Legionellaceae; genus Legionella_C; species Legionella_C rubrilucens. The sequence continues at coordinate 128,317 of NZ_LNYT01000006.1, forward strand.
GGCTTTCTTCTGCCTTCCGGCGAAGTCAAACGGATTAACCTGTTTCAGAGAGAAACGAGCGCCCTGTTGTTAGCCAAAGTTCCTGTCGAACAGTTATCCGCCACAACCGCAACCATGGAGTTGTTGCTGGCCGATGCCATCAATGAAGACTCATTGCCACGTCTTTATCAGGAAAGCGACACAGAAAAACTGGCCTGGATAAAACAACAGGTGGAAGCCTATGCGAGAAAGACCACTAAACCGCTGCCACGCGCTTTTTTTGAGTTGTTGATCCTGGAGCATGGCCCCGAGGCTTCGTTTAACCTGCTCGCTGTCATGCCTTCAAGCCAAAACAGCCATTCATTGTTTCAAACCATTCTTGAACAGGAAGGCGCGCGAGAACAATTATTCAGCAAAGAACGAATCGCCGTGTTTCAAGCCTACCTGGATAAACACGATCCCGCCCTCATTATGGCAGACTTTCTCGAAAAACATCATTCCAAACCCTATTTTGCTCAGGGGTTACAGGCTTTCGCAGACTATGCTGCTTCGCACAATCAACGCGATATTCTTCTTCGCGCCTTAACTTGTCTTCAGGAAAAAAGACAGAAAAACACGGTACTTGACAAGCAGTGGGATACACTGTTGACGGCTTTGATAGCAAAAGACAATATCGCCAAAATGGTTTGGCGGGCTTTTCTCGATGCGGACATCAACTCCCCTTTAGACACCATGGACAGCACCCTGTCAGGGTTGACGGCTTTCTTCCACAGAGTGCATTGCACGCCGGCCATTTCCGCTGTTAACTGTTTAAAAATCAATGACTTGTCCACGAGTTACCAATACCGTCTGCTGTTACTGATTCTTCACCGGCAACGTCAGGATTTCTTTCAACGGGTCGAATTGCGTTACAGCCCGGATCATTGGACGAACGAGGAATTGAGTAGCTACAGCCTGTTTGTCAAACGGCATTTCGGTCTCGCCGGTACGCTGGATAACAATAAAAAAATCGGCAAAAAATTATTAAGTGAGCTGGTCTTTCGCACAGCCAATTGCGGTAATACGTCACTGTTTTATCACCACAATCAATTTGACAGTCAACTGGCCGGCCTGAAATTTGAACGAAGCACCCTCAACGCCATCGCCGCCCGTAATTTTTTACCCCCGGCCTTTAAGGAGAAACTGCAGGAGGTAGTTGACACCTTAGCCAACTGGTTTAATGGCAAAGCGCCGCAAACGAAAAAAACCATCCAGGAATTAAAAGCCAACAAAGCCATTATTGATTGGAAAGAAATCAATAAACAAAGCTGGGCCATCACCGATTCCGTAAAAATGCCTTTAATCAGTGCCTACCTTGCGAATTACTCCGGTGACGTGTTGCCTTTAAAAAACCTGCTTAACGATTATTGCAAGACACCAAAGGCTGATTTGCTGCCGCTTTCAGAGGTGATGATTAAACTGCCAAACCGTAATGTCAGCCCCTGCATTTTTCAAGCGCTTGAACATTGCTTTACAGCCAACCCCTCCCGGATGGACTACACTCTGTTCAGTCAAATGGCCGCCCACCATGCCCAAAACCATCTCAAGCGTCAATCCTACACCCCTGAACAATGCCAACTGGCTTTGATCGAACATTTCGGGCAACAGAAAAAATATGATCTCGTCAGGCATGCCTGCGAGCTGCATAAAACCAACAGCAAAGAGAAAAAAACCAATCAAAAAATAGAACGAATTCATTTGGAAGCCGTGGTGGAGGGCGAGTTAAACGCCCATGTAGGCAGTTGGTATTTTAAATTCTGGCAACTGATTAAACGGTGGTGGCATTATGGCATTACCGGCAGTAAAACGCCGTCGGCTGCTGTGGTTTTTTGTGACAAGGAAAGCCTCTATGATTCGCCGGTTGTGGTGCCAAAGACGATTACGACACCCGAATTAAACGGGGGGCATATCGAAGCGCAATTGAACATGCACCAGAAATTAAAAAATTTAAAGCAACGCTATGACGTGTTTGTCGCACAACAACCCAAAAATAAAACGGACGCGTTACCACCGGTGATGGATATTAAAAAATTATTTTTCCACCCCATTGAACCCATTCAAGTGGAGTCCGTCCAGCCTGCGTCACGTGAAGAAATGGTTTACTAGATCAGGGACTCACCAAAGCCAGAAGACGCACCCAGGCTTCGGTAGCGCCCTGGACTTTTGTGGGGAGAATTAAGGCAAAACTGCCTTTGGCAGGAAGTCTGTCCGCATTAGCCACGTTTTCAACGAGGTATCGTTTTGACCCCAGTATGATTTGATGAACCGGATAGCCGCCATCCGGCCTGTCCGGTGACAGGGTATCGATGCCAAGCCCCGCAATGTCGCGCTTCAGCAATAATTCAGCCGTTTCTTTAGCCACGCAGGGAAAAACCAGATTGTTACGGTATTTTATTGGATCGGCCCAAAATCGGGCCCAGCCGGTATGAAACACCACAAAACTGCGGGGAGGCACCGGCCCGTGCTGTTGTTCAAACGCGATGAGATCATCTGGGCTGATGCGATAGCTGGCATGGGCTTTCGCCGACACATCAATCATCACACAGGGCACAAGCAAATCGCTTAGGGGCAGTTTGTCCACGGTAAGGCCATGGGGAATGCAGTGAGCGGGCGCATCGAGGTGGGTGCCCAGACCAGCCTCAAGAGTAAATTGTTGTACACAAAAAGGCGGTTCTGTAGTACATTGCCCGTAATCGAGCAAAACCTCCTGCTTAAATCCGACAGTCCCTTCCCAGGTTGGGATGGCGGGCGTAAGGGTGTGGGTTAAATCAATCACGTGGTAAGGAAACGTCATTTTTGTCCCCGCCTTTTATCCGGTATGGCTTTGCTTTAAATATCAATCAATTCTAAATGGAAATTACTGCGGTGGCCATGCAAAATAAAACATTGCAATCCTATCTTTTCCCCTCGTTGCTGCTTTTATCGATAGTTGGCGGCGGCGCCGCCGGTTATTGGTTTCCACAGGAGGTTAAATGCCTTAAACCCTTAGGCGATATTTTTTTAAATTTAATTTTTACAGTGATTGTTCCCCTCATTTTTTTCAGTGTGTCTTCAGCGATTGCCAAAGCAGGCTCATTAAATAAACTGGGTAAAATCATGGGCAGTATGGCCGTGGTTTTTGTATTAACCGGATTCATTGCTGCCTTGTATGCCCTGCTCGTCGTCAAGCTCTTTCCACCGGCACAAGGGGTTTATTTGCCCTTACCGCCAACCCCCGGCAGTGAAACCGTTCATTTTTCAGAACAGCTGGTTGGTATGTTTACGGTACCGGATTTCAGCCAGCTTCTGTCCCATCACCACATGCTGGCCCTGATTGTTTTTTCGATACTGATTGGACTGGCGCTGACGCATCATCCAAACCCGGCTTTTTTTAGTTTTTTAAAAGCCGGCGATGCGGTTTTTATGCGGGTATTTACCTTGATTATGAGGGTTGCCCCCTTTGGCTTTTTTGCTTATTTTGCCGTATTGGTGAGTGAACTGGGGCCACAGTTGCTGAGCAATTATCTTCGCATTGCCGTACTCTATTCCGCCTGTGCCCTGATTTATTTTGTCATTGGGTTAAGTGGTTACGCTTTTGTTGCAGGAAAAAAGGCCGGTTTGGTTTTGTTCTGGAAAAATATGCTGTTGCCGGCCACCACCGCCCTGGCGACCTGCTCCAGTGCAGCCAGTATTCCTGCTAATCTGTATGCCGCCAGGGCCATGCGCGTGCCTTCGGAAATCACTGAAACGGTTATTCCGTTAGGCACCCTGATTCACAAAGACGGCTCCGTCATTGGCGGCGTGTTCAAAATTGCCTTTCTATTTGGACTTTTTCATCTTGATTTTAACGGCCTTGCGGTGCTGACGCTGGCCGTTGGCGTTTCCGTACTGGTCGGCACGGTGATGGGCGCCATACCGAGCGGCGGCATGCTGGGAGAGTTGCTGATTTTAAACGTCTACGGGTTCCCGCCTTCGGTTCTGATTGCTGTAGCGGCCATCAGCATTATCATCGATCCCGTTGCCACCCTACTTAATGTCACCACCAATACCGCGAGCAGCCTGATGATTACGCGGTTGGTGGAAGGGAAAGGCTGGCTTTCATCGCAGGCATTGCCAAGCCCGCCCGAGGTTGACGATGCCCCGTCTGTCGAACTGCCGTCATTCCGGTAAGTGAATAACGCCTTCAAGATAAAGCTGGCACGCACCGCTTAACAAGACGCGGTTGCCTCTGACCTCGCAACTTAATTCACCGCGTCGGCGACCCCCCTGTTGTGCGGTTATTTTGTCTTTACCGAACTGTTCGCACCAATAAGGGGCAATCACACAATGGGCCGATCCCGTGACCGGATCCTCCGGTACATCACACCCCGGATAAAAACACCGTGAATACACATCAGTCCGTGTTGAGGGCGCCGTTAAAATCAGCCCGCGGTAATCCAGTTGAGCCACGGCCTCAAGGTGGGGTTTTGCAGAAACCACCTCCGCCTCGTCCTCATAAACAAACATCAAATCAAAACGGCTTTTAAATACCTTCGCGGGTTTTGGCAAGCCGGTTATCCCGTACTCAGGCTGCCAGGATATTTCTTCATAGGGCAAAGCAGGAAAGTCCATCATGAACCCCTGTGGCTGCCGCGAAACGACAAGCTCGCCGCTTAAACAGGTAAATGAAATGGTTTGCCGGGTATAATTGAGTTTCTCAAAAAGAACATACGCACTGGCTAAAGTCGCATGGCCACAGAGTTCAATTTCTTCATTTGGCGTAAACCAGCGCAAATGAAAGCCATCCTCTTTCGGAACAAAAAAAGCGGTTTCGGAAAGATTATTTTCACTGGCAATGGCCTGCATCAGATGATCAGGCAGCCATTCCTGCAAAGGGCAGACGGCGGCAGGATTGCCGCGAAAGAGGGATGAGGCAAAGGCATCGACTTGATAGAGGGTTACTGTTTTCATTGATTACTCCTGAATAACTGGGTATAGTTTAACATAGTCTATTATTATATAGCAAGCTATACAAATAGAAGGAAACCATGTACCTGTCAACCCTGTTAAAAAAAACCAATCGGCTGCTGCTGAAACGCGCCAATGAATTATTAAAGCCGCATGACATCAATCATGCGTACACGTTTATTTTGATGGAGCTTTTAAATCAGGACGGGTTGACGCAAACCGACCTGGTGCAACGCATCGACGTGGAGCAGCCAACCGCGGTAAGAACCCTGGATCGCATGGAACGCGACGGCTTCATTTATCGCCAACCCAGCCCCACGGATCGGCGTGCGGTATTAATCTACCTCAGCGAAAAAGGCAAACAGACAGAATCCATGCTCGCTGACAATGCCAATCGCCTCAACGAACATGCGCTGCAGGGTTTCAGTGAAGCAGAAAAAATTGAGCTTCAGGGCTTGATTCAACGGGTGCTGGATAATTTAAAAATGGATTTGCGCTGACAGTTGAGGAAGTACACTGACCCTGGCAGTCAGAAGGGGTATTGGTATTTTTCTCATTGAAACAAAGGCTTATTCTCATTAAAATAAACCACCTTCCTGTTTCAAGGATGAAACGTGCGCCTTTTAAATATCGTTACTCAATACAATGATCATGACATTGTTGTCCTGTTTGAAACGCTTTCTTTCTTCGAGAACGAGCAGGAAGAAATCTGGTATAACCACAAAAAGAACGCAGGGCATGTCCTGCACAGGTTTCTGGATTTGTTCAATAGAAGTTATCCCATGGATGCGGTGGCTTTTCAGAAGGAGCTTCAGATTACAGAGTTAATTGCTGAGGAGCCTGACTTCTTCATTGAGTTGAATTACCAGAATAAACCCTTCCTCTCAAGAATTACATCCATACACTATCGCTTGCCGCATCATCGTCTCATGGCGTTGGATTTCCTTGCAGCCATTGATGCCTACCTTGAAAACAGGGAATTTGATCACACCGTGCTCAGCGATTCGGTTCTTTACGAAAAGGTATCGGAAGGCCAGCTAATCCAACCGCTGGAAAACCTCCTTGCACGTTCATTGCCGCGTCAGCAGGTGACACAACGATTAACAGCGACCATCCTCTCATGGCAGTGTTCTCTTCCCCTTTACCGCTCGACGCTTGATGCCCTGGCCAAAGTCGATCATTTTGCCAGGCAACAGGGCAAGTCGTTTAGTGAATGCCTGGACATGAAAAACCGGTATCTCATCCTCTATACCTCTGCCAATAAGCTTCTTGCCTCACCACTTGATCATTACAGCCAAATCAGGATGCTGATTGAAATGACTCAATCGCTCTTGACCTACCGAAAGGTTGAATTAATCCACCTTGTCGACAATTTAGGCCTGGAGGCAAAAAAACGATTTTTCCGACCTGCGATTGGTCAACTGGCTCATGACAAGGGGCATTACACCTGGAATTATACCGAATGGTGGCTGTTTAGCGACGCAGAATTCACCCTTCGACAGGACGGTTGCCTTGCTATGGATATGCCAGGCAATCCGGCCTATCGGGACATTTATGCCAAGGGCAAACCAAATCACGCGATCATCGAGCAGGAATTGACCTTTTTGAAAAAATACCTGCCCCTTGAATTTCACCCTAAAACCGATTTCCATAAAACCATTATCTTTTCCCCCAAGTGTTCCGCTCTCTTATTGCAGCAAGGAGTTCATTTGAATAAAAGTTACATTCAGAAATTACTGAAAATGAAAAACGCCATGACTTTTTTTGGCAAACAAAACGAAAACCCCGCTGCCTCACCAGACGCACGCCGGATTTATGAAAACCTGCTTCGATTGCCCCTTGAAATAACAGCCCTCATCATGGGCTACTCATTCCCGGAATTGGCTGAGACACTGCATAAAAACGACCTCATCGAATTAATGCACTACACGAACGCCCAAGCTGATTTCAGGCTGGCTCGCCAGACAGTAAAAGCTAACGAAGAGCCTTCTCTAAACTTATGTCAGATTGTGTAATTTTTACCGAATCTGTGATTTAAATATCCCCTGATTGGTACCGATATAAACGATACCATTTTTTAACGCCGAGATACTGTTGACTGAATCGGTTTTTAACCCCTTCCGGGCTGAAAACCAGTGCACGCCGCCATCCACCGTATAATAAACCGCCCCGCTTCGCGCCGCATCGGTTCTTGCCCCAACGTAAACCAGTTTGTCATTGTCAACGTAAAGTCCTGACAGGGAATACGTGGTGGCGTTAAAGGAGATGGGTAAACCGCCATTGACCGCCATCCAGTAGCGGCCGCCATCGGTGGTTTTTAACAGACCTTCCGAGGTGGCTGCATAGACAGTATTGGCATCGTAGGCTGCGAGATTGGTTATCTGCAGGTGACGGGATCCAACGTACAGCGTCGACCAATGCGCCCCGCCATCGGTGGTTTTAATGAGTGTCCCGTTGGTAGCCCATCCGGGGCTTATGCCCGCATAAACCGTATTGGCATCAACCGCATCCAGGCTTAACACCCGGTTAGGCCAGGTCTTGTAGACGCGTTGCCAATGGGCGCCGCCATCGACTGTTTTAAAAATACCGCCGCGCGACGTCAACTTACCTGAGGTACTGACATACAGCGTGTTCTCATCCACAACCGACATCGCAAGGATATCCTTACCCGGTAAGCCTTCATTGATACTCAACCAGGTCTTGCCGCCGTCTTCTGTTTTAAAAACGCCGGCGCCCCAGGTAGCGGCATAGACTTTGTTTTCGTTTAAGGGAACCACGGCGTTCACCAGTGCATTCTCAGGAAAACCCTGACTTGCAACCACCCAGCTTTTCCCACCGTCAAGCGATTTGTACACCGGCCCATTGTCATCATTCAGGGCATCAAAGCCCCCCGCATAAATCACACGGGTGCCAGGAACAACCTGTACGGTTTCCATCACCCCTCTGCTCAGTGGTTGCCAGGGGGATACCTCTTTTTTCCTGGTATTGACAGAATCCGCTGTCGGTGTGGGCAACATGTTGGTGGTCATCTGGCGATTCGCCCAATAGTGCATGATCCGCAGACTTAAGTTAATCAGGATAAGGAGGACGACAACGGTCAGTAAAGCAATTCTTCTTCTTTGGACTGTGGGCATGAATGAAATTAATCAACAAAATGACCTATAGTAACCTGATTGGATAATGACAACAATAAGAACGCAAGCGTGTTTGCCTGCTGCCAGGACACTGGGTTAACTATCAAATGATGGTGCTTCCTGATTAACGCCTTCATTTATAAGCCATTTAACTGCAAAAAAAATCTTGCGTAGTCTTAACGTCTTGTAAGCCCAGTCGATAATGAGTATAGTCAGCAGCGATTTGTAACCAAGAGATATTGGAAGAAAAATGACGCAGACGAATTTGAGCCCGGCCCATCTGGCAGCAGCGGAAATTAAGACCCGTGTTCCTGACTTCAGCCCAGCCATTGGTATCGTTTTAGGCTCCGGCTTAGGCAGTTTTGCTGAGCAATTGGAAAATGCCGTATCCATTGATTATGCCGAACTACCCGGCTTTCCCAAAACCTCCGTGCATGGTCACGGCAGCAAGCTGGTCCTGGGTTATTTGCATGGGGTTGGCGTGGTGTGTTTGCAAGGCCGTGCCCACACGTACGAAGGCGTCGATTACAGCGTGGTTAAAACCTATGTCCGTACGTTAAAGTTACTGGGTTGCGAATATTTTTTTGCCACAAACGCCTCCGGTTCTTTACGGGAAGACGTCGGGCCCGGGGAGTTAATGCTTATTACCGATCATATCAACCTGCAACCGGGCAATCCATTGGTTGGACCGAATGACGACGAATTTGGCCCACGTTTTTTCCCTCTGGATAATGCTTACGACAAAGCCACACGTCATACGCTGCTGCAGATAGCCCTAAAAGAACACATCAATCTTCATCAGGGCGTGTATTTATCCATATTGGGTCCTAATTATGAAACCGCGGCAGAAATTCGTGCTTTTCGCATCTGGGGTGCGGATGCCGTGGGCATGTCGACAGTACCTGAAGTACTGGTGGCCAACCATTGCGGCATGAAGGTGGCGGTTATTGCAACCATTACCAATTATGCCACCGGTTTAGCCAGTTGCAGCCACAGCCATGAAGCGGTAGTCATGATGGCTTCTCAGGCAGCAGAAAAATTAAACCGTTTGGTTAAAACCTTCATTGCAGGACTTGCATGACCATCGAAAGCGAGTACAGCCAAACACTTCAATGCCTGGAGCGTGACCCAAACCAGCGCATTGTAAGCGCTGAAGAAATACTAACGCTGCTTGATTTGACGCTGCTCGATACCGGAGCAGACGAACAGGCTCTGTCGCAATTCGTGGAAAAAATAACCCAATACCCCGTCGCTGCTGCCTGTGTTTATCCGAACCATCTGCTTCACCTGCCTCGGAGCCTGCCGCTTAAGCGAGCCACGGTCGTGAATTTTCCCGGGGGAGTCCAGTCGCTGGCGGCGGTTGAAGAGGATGCCCGTCGGGCCATTGACGAGGGGCAAGCGGATGAAATTGATTATGTTTTCCCTTATACGGATTATTTAAAGGGAAAAACAGCCCATGCCCTGAACCATTGCCGGACTCTTTACCAACTTTGCCGGAATAAACAGGTTGGCTTTAAAGTAATCCTCGAAACCGGCGCTTTCCCTTCAGTCGAAACCCTTTACCGAGCCTGCCGCGAGATCATCGAGCAAGGTTGCGATTTTCTAAAAACCTCAACAGGTAAAATAGCGATCGGGGCCACACCGCTTGCAGTTTTCACCTTACTGAAAGCCATTTATGACAGCAACTCGGCCTGCGGGATCAAGGTATCCGGTGGAGTAAAACAGAAATCACACGCCTTAGCCTTCATTCATCTGGCAGAATATTACCTGGACAAACCTGTTCAAAAAAGCTGGTTCAGGATTGGCGCCAGCAGCTTATTGGATGAGCTCATTCAATCCCCTTAGTCGCGTGGTATTGCCTGCTTAGTCCCAAGCATCCCCCATCCGGATTTCGAATGGATGCCCGCCTGCGCGGGCAGGACAAGGGAGCATAAGATGACCCTACCTGAAAGCATATCTGCTGTCTTGCCCGCTTAGTCCCAAGCATCCCCCATCCGGATTTCGAATGGATGCCCGCCTGCGCGGGCAGGACAGGAAGGGAGCATAAGATGCCTACCTGAGGGCACATCTGCTGTCTTGCCCGCTTAGTCCCAAGCATCCCCATTCGGGTTTCGAATGGGTGCCCGCCTGCGCGGGCAGGACAAGGGAGCATAAGATGACCTACCTGAGGGCACATCTGCTGTATTGCCCGCGCAGGCGGGCATCCATGAAAGGGGAACAGGTCTCAATAAAGCCATTGGATGAAGGTTGCGTAAGCCTATTCTGGATTACTTAAGCAAGACATTGAGAATTAACCCTATCCAAAGAATCAGACCATAGCAACTGTTGACCGAAAATGCCTTAAGGCAGGCGGTTTCCTTTCTCTCGGAGATAAGCCATTGCTGATACACTAAAAGCCCCCCGCCTGCTAACCAGCAAAGGAAAAAAGGCAGCGACAGGGAGGAAATAAAGGCTAACAGCAGCCATAAGCCATGCAGAATGACCTGCAGGACACCAATGATCAATTTATCCCATTGCGCAAAATAAATGGCCGTGGATTTGACGCCTATGCGTAAATCATCTTGTCTGTCGGCCATGGCATATTCCGTATCATAAGCCACAATCCAGGCAAAATTAATCATAAATAACAACGTCATGGATAAATCCACCGGACGATGCAAGGCAGCAAACGCCATGGGGATCCCCATCGAAAACGCCAAGCCCAAAACCAGTTGCGGACAGGCGATAATCCGCTTGCAAAAAGGGTAAACGAACGTTAAAAACAAGGCGATCAGGGCATAATAAAAACAGGCATAGGGCAATTGCACAAGAATGAATAACGCCAGACACAGCAACACGAAAAGAGTGCCTGCCGCCTGTCGAAGCGTCAATTGACCGCTGGTTAAGGGCCTTTCCCGTGTGCGCTGTACGTGGCAGTCAATGTGCCGATCGGCAATATCATTCATGACGCAACCGGCAGCGCGCATGATGACTGTGCCTAAGAAAAAATAAAGGAGCAACGCGACAGGCGGTGTCCCCTGAGAACCTATCCATAAAGCCCAGGCCGTTGGGGCCCATAATAACAGCGTGCCAGCGGGTTTATGAAAACGCATCAGACGCAGATAAGACTGTACATCCATCAGATTACTCGCAAAAGTCCAGGCAATAAAATTTCGATTAGGTTAAACGGGTATTGGTCAGAAATACTGAATTCTGACAGGCGAATCCAAAGCAGGGATTCATTCTGAGTTAACACCCTGTCAGGCCAATAATACTCCATGCAGGTTGAGTTTACCGCATAATAATCAGAACGGACACGCACCACGCCATCCGTGTAAAAAACAAGAGCGCCTAAAGACTCCTGCCGCAATCGCGCAAAGAATGACTGATTTTTTAACCAGGTCGTCCCAGGAATGACGGTGCGTCCATACCAGCAAGGCGTCCCACCAGCAGAGACAATCACCTCGCGCTGAACGACCGAGGCCAAGGTTAAACCCAGGACTGATTTTTCCCACCAGCCGGTTGGGACCCAATTCTGCTTTAATACATGAAGGTCCACCCTACCCGCCGTCTGACGCAATTTGGCGGAAAGCTCGTCTGCATGCGTCAACCAGGGAAGCAACGTCTCAGGCGGCTTAAATGAGCGGGTCAGTGCTGGTAAAATTTTAAATGGCATAAGCAATCAGCGGCTAGCAAAACGCATGCAGTATAGCATTGAGAACAGGGGGAAATACAGAATGAGAATGGATGCAGGTTAAGGGCAGCTCATTTTACCAATGCTTAATCGGCCACTGGACGTGATGGCTAACGACCGGGCGTTATTACCGCTGCAACCCGCAGCAGAGATGGTCATATTCAACGCCCCGCTGGTCACAAAGCCCGAACTGTCATAACTGACTATCCCCAGATTGGCATTGACGGTTGTACCTGCTGGCAACGCTTCCTGTATTTTAACCACGTCGGCGGCTGAATCAATGGTATTGTTGTTATTGGCGTCAAGAAAAACAATCCAGCCCTGCGCCCATTGCGCCCCGTTACCGCAGGCATTTAAAGCCGCGTTGGCGGCTGGACAAACAGAAACGCGAATCCCCCGTTTAATGGCCTCCATGCGGGCATAGCTGAAACTTGCCGATAGTTTATTGGTCATCCCCACGGCCTTGTTGTTTTGAATTAACGAATAATAGGCCGGTACGCCCACAGCCATAAAAATTCCTGCCACAGCCAGGGTGACCATAAACTCTGTCAGGGTAAACCCCGCTCGGCACGTCCCTTTCAAAATAATCACCATTTTCCGGAAATTCTGTATAAATTATAGGCTATTTTGGTGTTAAATGTAATTAACTACGCAGAGTCGACCCAGCCGGTTGATAATAATCCGGCCAAGTTCAACCCCTTGATAACCAATGGAAAAATGACCATTGAGGGCGGCATGTCCAAGGGCATGGCTGAAAATCAAAGCGTCGGGCGAGTGAAACCCGGACCAGGTAATGGTTAATGGACTGCGTAGGTCGTGCCATTCATACACTACCTCCTCCTGATGGCTGAAACGATGCTCGGCAGGGTCTTTAACCAGCACCATTCCCTTTGCCCAATTGCCCTGCTCCAACGGGTGTAAAATCAGTACCGAATGCTTAACCAGGGCTTGATTACGGGCAAATTGCACGGCTTGTGTCAACCGGTGCTGCGCCACCGACACTTGCGTTTTTAACTGGTTATTTGCATTCATTCCCAGATAAAAACCCAACAACAGGGTGAACAAAGCGAGGCTGATTAACAATTCAACGAGACTGAAGGCCCGTTGCCTGCTGTTCGTCGCCGCTTGACAATCGTTGTTTAACCAAAAGTAAGTCGCTAAACGCTTGTTTTTTGTCTTTTGGATTGCGTAAAAGATAAGCCGGATGATAGGTAACTAAAAAAGGAATCGCTTGATAATAGTGTAATTTAGTCCTCATCTGATTCAAAGGCGTAATTTTACCCATAAGGAATTGCCCGGCAAAACGCCCCAGGGCGAGGAGTAATGCGGGCGACACCAATTCAATTTGTCGTACCAGGTAGTCGCGGCACTGTTCAATTTCGTCAGCCGCTGGATCACGATTATCCGGCGGACGGCATTTTAAGACATTGGCAATGTATACCTGCTGTTCGCCCAATCCAATGCTCTTTAGCATGCGATCAAGCAACATACCGGCCTTGCCGACAAACGGCTTGCCTTGTTTATCCTCATAAAATCCCGGGGCCTCACCAATAACCATGAGTTTCGCATTGGGATTACCGCGGGAAAAAACCGTCTGGGTACGGGTATCGGCAAGCGGGCACCGTCTGCACGAAGCCACGGCGCTCATCAATTGCTTTAATTGTTTTTCGCACCCGGCGTGACCCTCACGTAAAATCCAGGGTTCTATTCCCATCTGTTGTAGATAATAATGATTTAAATGATTCGACATTCCACCTTAAACCTGTTTTCGATGAAAAAAAGCGACAATTCTCGTGGACATAAACCGGGGGGAGAGTTTCGCAGCAAAAACCAGAATTTTATTCATTATACCGGGAATAATAAACAATTGATTGTTATTTAATCCGCTGTAAGCCTTACGGGCAACTTTTTCTGCACTCATTAAGCCAATAATGCCGCGGGCCAGCCAGGAGCCCTTCATGTGAGCCCTTTCCATAAAATCGGTTTCTGTTGGACCAGGACACAGGATCGAAACCGTCACCCCATGCGGTTTCAATTCATAGGCCAGAGCCACTGAGAGGGAAATCACATAGGCTTTCGTAGCGTAGTAAACTGACATGCGCGGCCCCGGTTGAAAACCAGCCGTTGAGGCCACCTGTAAAATTTTTCCACGGCCAAGTTTGCTGAAACGGGCAGCGTAATGGTGAGTCAGTTCGGTTAAACAGACCATGTTCAATTGCATCGTGGCATTGACTGTTTCCCCATCCATGTCTACAAAATCAGCCAGACAGCCGATGCCGGCATTATTAATCAGGCATTCAATGTCCAGTTGTTTTTCTTCAAGGGAATTTATCAACTGCTGTGCACTGCCGGGACGGCTTAAATCCATGGCTATGCTGTCAGCCTGAATATCGAATTTTAATCGAAGCGTGGCTGCCAGTTCATTGAGCCGCGGCTCCTCACGGGCTACGAGAACCACATCGTGCCCCTGCCTTGCAAACTCAAAGGCTATGGCTTGCCCTATTCCCCGTGATGCTCCAGTAATCAGTGTCCTCATAATGTTCATCCGTGTAAATGAGTTCATCCCCCAGCCCCTTAACGACTGTCTGCAGGGGCTCCTCTTTATTCTTTAAGCTGGAACAGATAACGCGTACTGTGTTTAGATTACCGGTCTTAAAGGCTTTAAACAATCGGCTGGCCTGCTCGGGGGTTAAATCCCAGTTTCCATAGAACACCGGTTCTTCGATCATCCATTTGTTATTGAGAATCGCTTCAAAGCATTTCAATTGCTGGCATTGTTCCTTTAACGATTCGACATTTAACCTCGAGGTGATGTGTTTTAGGATGGCAAATAAAACATGCACGTCGCCATTGATTTTAAGCAGCATATCAAGGCTTTGATGGGGATTGCTCAAGGCAAAGGAATGCCTTGCCACTTTATAGATTTTCAAGTCAGCCGGCTTTTTAAAAACACAGGTAGGCAATTTTAAAAAAATGGGAAACAGGCATTCAAAAATCTGCATGTTGCACAGCGTGTTGACGCGGCGAAGCCAGGAGGAAAGGCCTGCATTAAAAAAATCACCGTCAATGGCCGACGGCGCCCTGATGGGTTCTGGCCTGGATTCCGGGAAATGACGCTCGCGTATCTCTTTGATTTTCTCAGCCGTCATCCCACGTTTCAGGGCGATGGCAGCCAGACGCTCAAACCAGTCTTTGCGATTACGGAAGCAGGTAAAATAAAGCGCCTCTTCGATACTAGCAAAATTGGCATACATGTATTCTTCATTACGCGCCTTAGCGCCCTGGTTAGTGTCGTAACGAGGGGTAATGTAATTTTTTACGGCTTCCTCACCGTACTGCATCAACATAGCCTGCTCTTCCGGGGTAATATTAAACTGAGTCGCGGACACATTCCCGGTAGGCAGCAGGACCACTTGATTGCTGTGCTGCATCAGCCTTAAGCGATCCTGCTCCCAGCCGCTGACCGGATCTTTCACCCCGGTTAAAAAACCATAGATCCAGTTCCAGATAAAATTTTCACGATAGATACGATCAACCAGCTTGTCGAGTAAGCCGCGTTCACAACCATTGTCAAATTGAAAAGCAAGCAAACTTAAGCAATTGCCATATTCTGAAGTCAGTAAGGTGGAGTGATTGTCATGAAAGACATTCGTAGGAAGATTGTTTAATATGCCGCCATCATTGTAGCGTTCTCCTTCAAAAATGGTGGGTTTAAAAACCACAGGCAGGCTGGCCGAAATGGTTACTGCTGCACTGACTTCAAGATCCGGCGAGGTCGTGCTCGAGAAATAACGGGTTTTACGTTGCGGCATGTTGGTGGCAGTAACAATCAACTCATTACCGAGTCCACAATCCGGGTAACGCTCTTTAAGCGCTTTAAGTGAGGCAAAGGTGATTTTATTATTATAAAGCACTTCTTCAGAAAGGAACTTTCGGCCTTTGGCGGTGGTGTCAATCCCGTAGCGTTGAATGATTTGGTTCACTTTCTGCGTCACCATAAAATCCAGGGCCCCTTTTACTGCCTGGGTGTCTGACATGCCTGAACTGTCAATGTCAAAGTGAATCAGGTTTTCCTGCCTGAACTCTTTAAAGAAATTCAATATCTCTCCGGAGGAATAACCTAAATAACACAACACAGCCATGATGGCGCCAGCCGAGCTCCCCGCAAATCGGGTTGGCGTGATACCGGCCTCTTCACAGGCTTTATAAGCCCCTACGTGGGCAAAAATTTTTCCGCCGCCACCGCAAAACACCATGTTGTCAAGCTCAGGACGTTTTTCGGTTATCAGAATTTCCCCCGTGGATGGCCGCTCTGACACAATCACGTCATCCTCTTCGATCAGCGGTTGGTAATTTTTTTCCCTGAATTTGAATTCTTCCAGTTCATATTCGTTATTAGGCTTTTCGTACCAGGATTTAATCCAGCGCCACAAGCGCTGGTACCAGGTTTGTGTGGTGATAAACCGCTGCGTCTGGCGGTATTCGTACATCTCCTCCATACGCTGGTTATGTAGAGGAACACGAATGGCGTAAGGATGCGGATTAAAGATCATGTCATCATAATTCAGAGAGCCAGGATCATCATTGATTAAATTTTCAACTAACCTGTCGGTTAATATCAGGCGTTTGGCATTCCGCAAAGGGGTAAGCTGATTATCCTCCGGATCGCGGTATTTACTGCCATTATTTTCGGTGGCAAATTGCTTAAGTCCAATCAGCAGGCCGTATTTATCTGGACAGATGTCAATGCCTGTTAACTGATAGTTCAGGGTTAATTCCAGCGGGGTGAGCGGCCAGTGGTAGGCTTTGCGGCGATAATAAAGAAGATTGATAATACGACCCCACCAGCTTAAACCGACCTCTGCCGTATATCCCCGGTAATCATTCGTCGCCACCCCGCTTAAGAACGCTTTTTGAGCATCCTGATAATGGGGCATTAAAAACCATTGGATAAATTTTTCCTTCGCTTCATCGCTTAGACGGGTGTAATCGAAAATAATACGTTCGTCATCAAGCAGGTAATCCCCCAGCGTATAATGGTTGTCTGGGGCCAGGCCATTGACTCTAAACCAGCCTCGATGAACACAAAGGAGTATTTTTTGAAGAAGACGCGTGTTGGGATGTTCAGTACAATTTCTACGTAACAAATCACTTAACACATTTTCTCGAGCCATAATAAATCCCTTTGTTATGTGATCGTATGAACCACGTTTCGTCCAAAGTGGCCTGACTGCTAAATTATTTATCCAATTTAATAACTAACATAAATCATCGCAGAATTGAATACGGAAGGGAGAAGTTTATTAAACGATACACGTGTCTGTTAACAAGACACGGGTCTATTAATCAGCCAGAGAGGCTAGAATGTCAGCAATCACCTGATCAGGATTGGGTGAGCGGGTAATGGAACGGCCCATGACCAGGTAGTCGCTGCCCATCATAAAGGCATCCCTGGGTGTTACAATGCGTGATTGATCATCGGCCGCATCGCCAGGCAAACGAATTCCGGGGGTCACGGTTAAAAAATCATCTCCACACAGTTGCTTGACTATGGGGGCTTCCAATGCCGAACAGACAACGCCGTCCAGTTCCGCCTGGTGCGTCAGGTGAGCCAGACGATTAACCTGATTGGCAATGGAGGTATCGATGCCTATTTCGGGCAATTGCAGTGAGTTCATACTGGTTAACACCGTGACTGCAATCAGCAGGGGCTTGTCTTTGCCGAAAGCATCCAGTGCGTTTTTTGCCGCGCGCATCATTGCCAAACCACCGGAGGCATGGAGGTTGATCATCCAGACACCCATTTCCGCAGCCGCCGCGCAGGCACGCGCGACCGTATTCGGTATGTCATGAAATTTCAAATCCAGAAACACCTTGAATTGCTGATCAATCAGTTTTTTTACAAACGCAGGCCCAAGCAGGGTAAACAGCTCATTGCCCACCTTGAGGGCGCAATGAGCCGGGTTTATCTTTTCAACAAGCCTTAACGCATCAGTCTCATGATGAAAATCAAGGGCGACAATCAGTTCGGTCGTCATCAGGCGACTTCAACCGATAAGGCGATACACTTTTTTACAGCATCAACCACCCTGTTTTGTTCTTCCATCGTCAAATAAGGATGCATCGGCAAGCTGACCACACGCTTACTGGCTGCTTCTGCGCATGGGAAGTCGCCGGTTTTATAGCCTAAATACTGCAGGGCTTCCTGTTCATGCATGGCAACCGGGTAATGCACAGCCGTAGGAATGCCCAAAATCTGCATTTCCTTTTGGAATTGTTCACGATGAGGGACTTCAATAGTGAATTGGGCATACACACTGGTATTGCCTGCTTTAACAACGGGGGTCTGGGCAATGCCATCCAATAAATGCATGTAACGCTCAGCCACTTGCTGGCGCAGTTCAATTTCTTTAGGAAATAGCTTCATCTTCTCAATCAGGATAGCAGCCTGCAGGGTGTCCATGCGGCCATTGATTCCTATGCGGCGATGGCAGTAACGGGCATTCTGGCCATGAATGCGAATTTCAACCAGGCGCTCAGCGAGAATGTCATCATCTGTAAAACAGGCACCGGAGTCCCCGTAACCGCCCAAGGGTTTTGATGGGAAGAAACTCGTGCAGCCAATGGTGGATAACGCGCAGGAATAATGGCCATTCTGGGTGGCGCCAAAACTTTGCGCTGCGTCTTCAACCACCGGCAAACCGTATTTTTTGGCAATTTGATTAATTGACACCATATCTGCGGTCTGGCCATAGAGGCTGACTGGCATAATCGCTTTTGTGTTCGGGGTAATTGCTGCTTCCAGTTTTTTAACATCGAGATTATAAGTCGCAGGATCAATATCGACAAAAACGGGCTTGGCCTGACATAGGGCAATCACTTCTGCTGTCGCGAAAAAACTGAATGGGCTGGTAATCACTTCATCGCCGGGTCCAATTTCAAGTGCCAGAAGCGCCATTAACAGAGCATCTGTGCCGCTGGCATTGACAATGGCATGGCGGGTACCGACAAAGTCAGCCAGTTGACGTTCCAGCAGACCAATCTCGGGTCCCATGATGTATTGGCCATGATCCAGTACTTTTTTAATACTGTTTAGCACGTCGTTTTCGATTAATTGATACTGCTTTTTAAGGTCGATAAATTGCATAATGTTCTCGTTAAAAGCGATTTAAACCAGAAATCAGGATAAAACCTAATCTCCCTCTAATCCATGAACAGGTTTCATTCTACCCCACTGCTTACAACTTGGGCAATGCCAATGTAAGTGTTTACCGCCAAATCCACACTGGGTGCAGCGATAAATGGGTTTATTATCAAGAAACTTGCTGGTAATGTCATAAAGCATTTGCAGCTTGTCCCGCACTTTGCCATGCGCTGTTTCAAGATGCCAGCAAATCAGGCGGTTGAGTCCCTTGATCGACGGGTAAGTGCTCAATTGCTCTGAAACAAAATCAATGGCGGCATCCATGCTTTTTTCCCTGCGCAGGTAATCACCAATCACAAAAATAGTGGACGCGCGCGGATGATCATTTAGTGTGTCTTCCAGATAAGCCACGCATTCATTCATGCAATCCAGATGGCGATGGCAAATGACCAGCGGTTCAATGATTTCACTTAAAAACTCGGGATCCTGCTGTGGTACTCGTTTGAGTGAACGAATCGCCTGTTTGAAGCGGCCCTGCTCCATGTCGAAAGACGCCTGCATTAAACTGCCCCGAACTGACATTTTATCTATTAAAAGCGCTTGTTTAATCGCATTCTGTGCTTTTTCGAGGGCATTGGTTTTCAAGGCCTGGGCGGCAATTTCACAATAGTAATGTGCGGCCTGCATGTGCATGCTCTGTCCGGTTGACAGTTCCAGCTTTTTAATGACGTCCAGCGCATTTTCCCAGGATTTCTCCTGCTGATAGATGGCAAGCAGCCCTTGCAGACTGGAGGTTTCCCGCGCTCCGCCAAGCTCGACCACTTCAAGAAAAATGCGTTCGGCGCGATCAAACACACCAGCGCTCATGTAATCCTGCCCCAAGGCCATGAGCGCTTCCTTTCTTTCCACAAGACTCAACTGCGGGCGAGCAATTAAATTTTGATGAATTCGGATGGCACGATCCACTTCACCACGACGACGAAATAAACTGCCCAGTGCCAGATGGGTTTCAACCGTTTCACTGTCGACTTCCAGCAGTTTAATGAACACATCCACTGCTTTATCGGGCTGCTCATCCAACAGATAATTAAGACCAACGACATATTCTCTTGATAAGCGGTTTCCTGCCTTCAATTCTTTGCCAGCAAAGCTTCGATTAGCAACCCACCAGCCTGACCAGGCTGCGGCGGGTAATAACAATGGCCATAAATTAATCATCAACGGTCTCCATGACGAATAATCAATTGATTGAAATCATCACAACGGGGCGGTTTTATCTTAATTTCTGAAACGCTGTCAAACCTTCGCTTCAATGTTGATCTTTTAATGGTATATCCCTTAAATTTTTAATTTCTTTCTCCGTCAGACGTAACTGGTTTCTTACTCTGGCTAATTCGCGCTTAAGCCGCCAATAGCGCAAAAGAAAGATTAAAAAGCCAACCACAATCCCTATTCCGAGCATGATTGTCATTAAAATGGAGATGGGCATTGTCACCGTGGTCACGTAAAAGTTCACTTCGACAGAACTGGCATTTAAAGCCGCAAAGCTCACACCAACCAAAATCAACAACAAATAAAACAATATCATCAAAAGACGCATTGCATTTATCCTTATACGCTTACACACGCTTTTAGGCTGAAACCTGGCACAGACGAATGTTCATTAATCCAACCAGGGTATTCAAATGAAGTGCTCTAAGTCAATCACAAAAAAAAAGCGTAGTAAACTACGCTTTTTTTCCTTACCGATGTTTATTCAACATCTTTGCTGGCCATTTTCTCTTTCAAGAGATCACCCAGTGTCGTGGAGGCCATTTCGCCGCTACGTGAGTATTTCTTGATTGCTTCAGCCTGGTCTTGTGCGTCTTTCGCCTTAATCGAGAGGGAGATGGTGCGATTCTTCTTGTCAACATTGACAATTTTCGCTTCAACATCATCGCCTTCTTTAAAGAACGTGGTCGCATCATCGACTTTGTCTTCAGATAATTCATTGGCACGAATGGTTCCAATCACATCCTGCATTAATTCAACAGTGACTGTTTTTGGATCAACGGCAACGACTTTACCTTTGACAATAGCGCCCTTGGTATTCTCTTCAACGTAGCTTGTGAAGTTATCACCTTCCAGTTGCTTAAGACCTAAGGAAATTCGCTCACGCTCGGCATCAATCGCAAGAATAACGGCTTCAAGCTCCTGACCTTTCTTGAACTGCTTGACTGCTTCTTCGCCTGGTGTATTCCAGGAAATGTCAGACAAGTGGACCAGGCCGTCGATTTCGCCGTCAAGACCGATGAAAATACCAAAATCAGTGATTGATCGGATTTTACCGGTAACTTTTTGACCCTTGCTGTGGGTTTGAGCAAATTGATGCCAGGGATTGCCGACACATTGCTTCATGCCCAGGGAAATACGACGTCGTTCTTCATCGATCTCAAGAACCATGACATCCACCACGTCGCCCATGGAAACCACTTTGCTGGGGTGAACGTTTTTGTTGGTCCAATCCATTTCAGACATGTGGACCAGGCCTTCAACGCCCTCTTCGATTTCAACGAAGCAGCCGTAATCGGTGATGTTGGTCACTTTACCCTGCAATTTCTTACCGACAGGATAACGCTCAACCAGATCAACCCAGGGATCATTCCCTAATTGTTTCATGCCTAAGGACACGCGGTTACGCTCGCTGTCAAAGCTCAATACTTTTACTTTGACATCCTGGCCGACAGACAGCACTTCACTTGGGTGCTTGACGCGTTTCCAGGAGATATCGGTGATATGCAGCAGACCGTCGATACCGCCAAGGTCAATGAAGGCACCGTAATCCGTGAGGTTTTTGACAATACCATTCAAAACCTGGCCATCATGCAGCGATTCCAGCAGGGCCTGACGATCCGCGCTGCTTTCTTCTTCGACAACAGCACGTCGGGAAACAACGATGTTGTTTCGCTTCAGATCCATTTTGATTACTTTAAACTCAAGCTCTTTGCCTTCGAGGTAGGATGGATCACGTACAGGTCTGACATCAACCAAAGAACCTGGCAGGAATGCACGGATTGTACCGATTTCAACAGTGAAACCACCTTTAACCTTGCCAGAAATCAAGCCGGTTACTGTATCGTTGTTTTCGTGGCACTTGGACAGTTTGCGCCAGGCTTCCTGACGTTTGGCTTTTTCACGGGACAGCAGGGTTTCGCCATAGCCGTCTTCGACCGAATCCAAAGCGACTTCGACCATGTCGCCGACATGGACTTCCAACTCGCCATTCTTGTCCTGGAATTCTTCGACAGCGACAATCCCTTCTGATTTCAAACCCGCGTTAAGGGTGACGAAATCGTCATCGATATCGATTACTTTTGCAGTGATTATTGCGCCAGGATAAAATTGAGCACCAACGATACTTTGCTCAAATAATTCTTTGAAACTTTCAGACATGTTTAATTAACTCTTTAGTGAAATAATGGAAGTATGAAATCCACTCAACTTCCCCCCTTGTTCGCTTTTTTAGCGAAAAAACGAATGGTGTCCGATTAATTTTAAAACATTATCGAACACTTGTACAATCGTTAATCCAGTTGTATCAATCCTCACTGCATCCGATGCAGGTTTGAGCGGCGCATGCGAACGCTGTGTATCCCGCGCATCGCGTTTAGCCAATTCATCAACAACCTGCGCGAGGCTAACATCAATTCCCTTTTCTTTCAACTGAAAATATCGTCTGGCTGCTCTTTCTTCTGCTGAAGCATCCAAATAAATCTTCAAAACTGCATCTGGAAAAATCACAGTGCCCATATCGCGACCATCGGTAACCAATCCCGGCGGTTGGGCAAACGCGCGTTGACGTTGCAGAAGCGCCTGCCTTACTTCAGGAATCGCGGCAATGACGGAAGCATCCTGACCACACTGTTCAGAACGTAACTGATCATAAACATCCTCGCCGTCCAGAATAACCCGGCTCTGTTGATGAGGGTCGGTCTCAAAGCGGACATCGAGAGCATGGGCCAGCTTTACTATATCCTGAATCTGATTAAAATCAATCCGATTTTTTCTTAAGGCATAGGCAAGCACCCGATAAATGGCGCCGCTGTCAAGCACATGCCAGTTCAAATGATCGGCCAGCATATGACAAATCGTGCCTTTACCCGTACCGCTTGGCCCATCAATGGTAATTACCGGAACCATTTTATTGCACTTCATCAACGTATTCCTCAATCGACATGGCGATGGCTCTGGAGGTTTTAACAAAATCCGGAAACGAGGTTGCCACGTTGGCGCAATGCCTTACCGTAATTGGTCCATCGGCGACAGCGCCTGCAATGGCGAATGCCATGGCAATACGATGATCATTAAAACTTTCCACTTCACCACCTGAAATTTTTCCACCTTTTATGAAGACCCCGTCTTCAAAACCCTGAGCATCCACGCCTAAACGCTGCAACCCTTCCACCATGGCACCAATGCGATCGCTTTCTTTCACCCGCAATTCTTTGGCGCCATGAAGTCTGGTCTGACCATTGGCACAGGCTGCAGCAATAAAAATAACGGGAAATTCATCAATGGCCAGAGGCACAAGGGCTGTGGGAATATCAATTCCCTCCAGTGGCGCGTATTTTACATGCAAATCAGCAACGGGTTCCTCACCGCATAAACGTTTATTCGTCATAGTAATATTAGCACCCATCATGTCCAATATTTGTATAATTCCAGTGCGTGTAGGATTAATACCCACATTACGAATAATCAAATCGGAGCCCGGGATAATGGACGCGGCCACGATAAAAAAGGCAGCAGAGGAAATATCGCCGGGAACAATGATATCACAACCGATGCACTCACTCTCTGAATTGACAGTGATGCCGTTTTCAAGCTTTTGAATGGGGTAGGAAAACGTAGTCAACATGCGCTCGGTATGATCACGGGTATGTCCCGCCTCGACCACTGTCGTTTCCCCTTCGGCGTACAGTCCCGCCAGCAACAGGCAGGATTTCACCTGGGCGCTGGCTTCCGGCATTTCATAGTGAATGCCTCGCAGTTGCTGACCGCCGCGAATATAAACCGGCGGTTTTCCTTCCGTTGTCACCAAATCCGCACCCATCTGCATCAGGGGTCGGCTGACGCGCTCCATCGGACGCTTCCTTAAACTTTCATCGCCATCGAGTTCAGAATCAAACGATTGGGCAGCAAGAATCCCGGCCAGCAGGCGCATGCTGGTTCCCGAGTTCCCGCAATCAATGGGTTTTTCCGGTTTTTTCAAGCCGTGTTTTCCAACCCCATGAATGACAACCCGTCGTGATACAGGTCCTTCGATTCGAACCCCCATGGCCTGAAAGGCTTTCAGTGTGGCCATGCAGTCATGGCCCTCCAGAAACCCGCTTACTGTGGTTGTGCCCTGAGCAATAGCACCCAGAATAATCGCACGATGGGAAATGGATTTGTCGCCAGGAACGGTAATGTCTCCGGTCAGGGCAGTCACCGGCTTACTGATGAAATGTAAATCACTCATAACGGATGTTCCTTAGCAAAATCACTCATGAATTGAATCAGTGCATCAACACCCGCCATGGGCATGGAATTATACATACTGGCACGCAATCCTCCGACAAAGCGATGGCCTTTTAATGCCAGAAGGCCGCGGGTTTTTGCCTGAGTCAGGAACAGTTCCTCCAGCGCACTTTGAGTTAATGAAAAACAGACATTGACAATGGATCGGTAAGGGGGATCAATTTTGCACTGATAAAAGTCAGACGAATCAATGTAGTGGTAAAGCCGCTTCGCTTTTTCCAAATTGCGCTGATACAACGCCTCAACCCCACCCTCATCCAGTATCCACTGGAACATTTTGTCCGCCATGTAACAGTTAAATGTGGGCGGTGTGGCGTATAGGGAATGGCTTTCGGAGTAGGTGCGGTAATCAAGCATGGTTGGCAATGCCGGGTCTTTGATGGTTTCAAGCAGGCGATCACTCACAATTACCAGGGTCAAGCCCGAATTGGCAATGTTTTTTTGAGCGCCGGCAAAGATCAAATCATAATCCGCCACCTGAATGGGCTCGCTCAGCAGGCAGGAAGTCATGTCTGCGATCAGCGGAATACCATGGGTTTTGGGAGGCTCAGGCAAGCGGATGCCATTGACGGTTTCGTTCGGTGTGTAGTAAATGTAGGTACTGTCTTTTTTAATTTCCCACTGATCGGCAGTAGGAATACGGGTAAATCCTTCTGATTTACCCGAGGTAACACAGTAGGCCGCTTTGAGTTTCTTTGCTTCGTCAAAAGCAAATTCTGACCAGATACCAGTCACCA
Organism: Legionella rubrilucens; assembly: GCF_001468125.1. GTDB lineage: Bacteria > Pseudomonadota > Gammaproteobacteria > Legionellales > Legionellaceae > Legionella_C > Legionella_C rubrilucens. Next base: position 153,508 of record NZ_LNYT01000006.1, read on the forward strand.
GGTACCCGCCAAATTGTTTTTTTCCTAAAAAATTCATGGGAATGACCGCAAACTGCGTCCGGGCGGCGCCTCCCATGAAAAGCACATGGTAATTATCAGGAATGCCAATGAGTTGACGCAAATTACTTTCAGCACGCTTCATCAGGGTATCAAACTCCTGAGTGCGGTGCCCGGCCTCCATCACGGACATTCCTGTACCCTGCCAATCCAGTAATTCGTTTTGCGCCTCAACCAACAAGGGCTCCGGCAACATCGCGGGCCCGGCGCCAAAATTATAACCTCTAGTCATTGCTGTCTTCTTCTACCTCATTACCCTGCTCTAAATTTTCTTCATCCTGATCGCCTTCTTCACTGATTTCCTCGATGCGCTGCATGCCCACGACATGCTCACCCGAACTGACATTAATCAGGCGAACGCCCTGAGTGTTACGCCCGATAATCGATAATTCACTGACACGGAAGCGAACCAGGGTCCCCTGATCCGTAATCAGCATGACTTCATCGCCCTCATCGACCTGCAGGGCACGCACCACTTTGCCATTGCGTTCATTGACCTGAATGGAAATAACACCCTGGCCGCCGCGGCCTGAAATGCGGTATTCCCCGACATCCGTCCGTTTACCATAACCTTTTTCTGTTGCTGTAAGAATGGTGCCTTCGGGCTTGGCCACAACCAGGGAAATGACGGACTGCTCTTCCGCGAGGCGAATACCGCGGACCCCTCTGGCAGTACGGCCCATGGGTCTTACCAGTTTTTCATCAAAGCGAATGACTTTACCCGCATCAGTGAACAACATGATGTCTTTACTGCCGTCGGTAATATCCACACCGACTAAACGATCGTCATTGTCCAGATCGACAGCAATAATCCCTGTGGAGCGCGGTCGGCTGAACGCTTCAAGCGGCACTTTCTTGACCGTCCCGTGGCGGGTGGCCATAAACACAAAATACCCTTCCTGGTACTCCCGCACCGGCAACATGGCATTGATGGCTTCATCTTCGGCCAAAGGCAGAATGTTAACAATGGGTTTGCCGCGGGAAATACGGCTTGCGAGCGGTAATTGATAGGCTTTCAACCAGTACAGTTTGCCATGGTTGGAAAAACACAGCAGGGTATCGTGGGTACTGGCAATAATTAAGCGCTCAATGAAATCCTCGTCTTTGACATTGGTCGCGGATTTGCCCTTGCCGCCACGGCGCTGCGCCTGATAAGCGGAAATGGGTTGGTATTTAACATAACCCTGGTGCGACAAAGTCACCACCACGTCTTCTTCGGTAATTAAATCCTCAAGCGTAATGTCTTCCTGAGAGGCAGTAATTTCCGTACGCCGCTCATCACCGAACTGGCTTCTTATTTCGACAAATTCTTCACGAATTACTTCCATTAAGCGCTCGGGCGAAGCAAGGATGTTAAGCAATTCTTTAATTTCATGAAGTAATTGCTTGAACTCATCAATGATTTTATCCTGTTCAAGCGCGGTCAGACGATGCAGACGCAATTCAAGGATAGCCTGGGCCTGATTGACAGAAAGACGGTAGCCATCGGGCAAGAGGCCAAATTCAGGCGCCAGATCATCCGGTCGACAGGCATCGCTGCCGGCGCTGTCAAGCATGGCTTTCACCAGACCGGGACTCCAGGTTCTTTCCATCAGCCGCTCTTTGGCATCCTGCGGGGTGGGTGATTTTTTGATCAAATCGATCATTTCATCAATATTGGCCAGTGCAATGCCCAATCCTTCGAGGATGTGGGCGCGGTTGCGGGCTTTCTTTAACTCAAAAATCGTTCGGCGGGTTACTACTTCGCGGCGATGCTTGATAAAATATTCGAGAACCTGTTTAAGATTGAGCGTCCTGGGTTGTCCATCCACCAGGGCCACCATGTTAATACCAAACACATTCTGCATCTGCGTATGGGCATAGAGGTTATTGAGAATGACCTCAGGAACCTCACCGCGTTTAAGCTCGATGACGACGCGCATCCCGGATTTATCGGACTCGTCTCTAAGACCTGAGATGCCTTCCAATTTCTTTTCACGCACCAGGTCGGCTATTTTTTCAACAAGCCGGGCTTTATTCACCTGATAAGGCAATTCATTGATAATAATGGCCTGACGTCCGGACTGGGATTCCGTTTCGATTTCGGTACGGGCACGAATCAAAATTCGTCCACGGCCAGTCCGGTAAGCCTGAACAATCCCTGCCTTGCCATTAATAATGGCGGCCGTTGGGAAATCAGGGCCAGGAATATGATTCATCAGATCATCAACGCTTAACTCCGGATCTTCAATCAGCGCAATGCAGGCATTGATGACCTCCGTGAGATTATGGGGAGGAATATTGGTGGCCATCCCCACAGCAATCCCCGAGGAACCATTGACTAGCAGATTCGGCACGCGGGAGGGTAAAACCACGGGCGCAAACTCGGATTCGTCGTAGTTAGGGCTGAAATCCACGGTTTCTTTATCAAGATCGGCCAGCAGCGCATGGGCTACCTTGGACATCCTGACTTCGGTGTATCGCATGGCGGCTGCAGAATCCCCGTCAACCGAGCCGAAGTTACCCTGTCCATCAATGAGCAGGTAACGCATGGAGAACGGCTGGGCCATACGAACAATGGTGTCATACACCGCCGTATCGCCGTGGGGATGGTATTTACCGATAACATCCCCGACCACACGGGCTGATTTTTTATAAGGTTTGTTCCAATCGTTGCCCAGTTCGCTCATGGCATACAATACGCGGCGGTGAACCGGTTTCAAGCCGTCGCGTACATCGGGCAACGCTCGCCCGACAATCACGCTCATGGCGTAATCCAGGTAAGATTGTTTCAGTTCATCTTCAATATTGACTGGTATGACTTCTTTGGCTAAATAAACCATGGCTTGGAGGCGTCCTTATGCAATCATCGAATAAATGACCATAGGAAGATAAACTTTCCTTCTGGCCGGTCTGCTACGTCACTCAATTTAACGTGTAAGAATACCATAAGCCAGCCTTTATTTGAATCCAGCAGGCGAACAGGACAGTGATTAAGGATGAATTTCTTCCTATTTTTATCCTTAAACAGGCAAAAATAGCCTGTGATGATATGATTAAAGGAGAGCGACTTTTCAAAACGGTCCTGGCACCCTTATACTCAACTCTTTCTGTAAAGATTTAATGCAATGATAAATTGACTGTGAAGGTGCGTTTTAATATAGTTTCGCAACTGATGTAAGCGTGAGGCTTAAGAAGCCAAGCACCAAGGAGACATAATGACAACAAAAACCGCACAACTGATTCTTGACGGACATTCTCCCGTTGAGTTACCGGTCTACACGCCAACTCTTGGAAAGGATGTAATCGATATTCAGAAATTAGGATCAGTGGGGGCGTTTACCTATGACCCTGGGTTTGTTTCTACAGCATCCTGCGAGTCAAAAATTACTTACATTGACGGCGACGAAGGCGTTTTACTGTACCGCGGCTACCCCATTGAACAACTGGCTGAGAAAAAGGACTTCCTGGATGTCAGCTATCTGTTGATGAACGGTGAATTGCCCACAGCAGACGAAAAAAAGAGCTTTGTCAGCCTCATTAATAATCACACCATGGTTCATCAGCAGATGTATCGGTTCTTAGACGGCTTCCGCCGTGATGCGCATCCTATGGCGATTATGGTCGGTATTGTCGGTGCCCTGTCCGCTTTTTACCATGAATCCATGGATTTAACCAATCAGCATGACCGTTACATTTCGGCTATTCGTCTGATTGCCAAGATGCCTACTCTGGCGGCGATGAGCTACAAGTATTCTGTGGGACAACCCTACATGTACCCCCAAAACAAAATGTCTTATGCGGAAAACTTCCTGCACATGATGTTTGGCGTGCCTTCCGAGGAATATGTGCCTGATCCCACAATCGTGGATGCCATGGACAAGATTTTTATCCTGCATGCCGATCATGAGCAAAATGCCTCCACGTCCACCGTCCGCCTGGCCGGTTCAACCGGAGCCAACCCCTTTGCCTGCATTTCCGCCGGTATCGGCGCGTTATGGGGTCCTGCCCATGGCGGCGCCAATGAAGCATGCCTCAACATGCTCAAAGAAATCGGCGATATCAAAAACATCAGCCATTACATTAAGCGTGCCAAAGACAAAGACGATCCTTTCCGCCTGATGGGATTTGGTCACCGTGTTTACAGAAGTTATGATCCACGCGCCAAAGTCATGCGGGAAACCTGCCATAAAGTCCTTGAAGCCGTCGGTGCCCATGATGCGCCTATCTTCAAACTGGCCATGGAACTTGAGCGCATTGCCCTGGAAGACGACTACTTTGTCGAAAAGAAACTCTACCCGAACGTGGATTTCTATTCCGGCATCACTTTAAGCGCTATTGGCATTCCAACCAACATGTACACGGTGATCTTCGCGCTGGCAAGAACCGTCGGCTGGATGTCGCACTGGATGGAAATGGTCGCCAGCAAATCCAAAATTGGCAGACCCCGCCAGCTTTACACCGGCGAAAAACTGCGTCAAGTCCCCTAGGATCCCTGATTCCCCCGATGACAGCAAGCGCCTGCGCGGGGGATGACAACAAGGGCCAGGGAATGACAATCAGGGCCGGGAGACAAACAATCGACGCGTGGCAGTTAACGTGCCTCTAACCCTGTCTTTCCCACGAAATAACCTGTTTTTCCCGCCAAAGCGGGAATCTATCCACGGCTAAACCTCTTTTTTTTTCAGACTGTCCTAATCATACGCATGGCATGCAGCCAGCCTTGAAAATCATGCTCGACAGTCTCCCGCTCATTACCCGGTGAAAATTCCAACTCGGCATGCCAATTGGCTTCAAGCATGGACAGCGATCCAATGTGGCCAACCCCCAAGGCAGCCAGCAGTGCCGCACCCTGGGCCGTGGTTTCAATATCATGGGGCCGTTGCACCGTCGTCTGGCATTGAGAGGCTAAAAACTGAAGGAACCATTGATTGACAGTCATCCCCCCATCCACTCGTAAAGGCGAAATACGCAGGCCGCTGTCTTCCTCCATACAGGTCAGCACTTCCCGGGTCTGATAGCATACCCCTTCAAGCGCTGCGCGGGCAAAATGGGCTCGCGTGGTGTTTCGTGACAAGCCAAAAATGGCCGCGCCGGGTGTCGATAGCCAATAGGGAGCCCCCATGCCGTTAAACGCAGAGACTAAATAAACACCCTCATTACTGGGCAGACTTTTGGCCAACTCTTCAGTTTCAGCCGCATTGACCAACAGTTTCATCTCATCACGTAACCATTTGACCGTGGTGCCGGCCTGATAAATGCTGCCTTCAAGGCCATACATGGTCTGCCCCTGGATTGTATAGGCAATAGTCGTCAACAGATGATGATTGGACAGCACAGCCTGTTCGCCTGTGTTCATTAATAAAAAACCGCCTGTGCCGAACGTGGCCTTGGTCATGCCCTCAGTGAAACAGCGCTGACCAATCAATGCGGCCTGCTGATCGCCGGCCACGCCATGAATGGGAACCGTAAAACCCAGATGAGAAACATGGATGTCCCCATAATAGGCATCGCAGGCTTTCACGTTTGGCAGTAACACATCGGGAATAGCGAACAGTTTAAGCAGCTCCGCATCCCATTGCTTGTCATGAATATTAAAAAGCATGGTGCGGGACGCATTGGTGATGTCGGTGACATGCGATTTGCCTTTCGTCAGACGCCAGATTAAAAAAGAATCAATGGTACCAAAGGCCAACCGCTCCTGCGCCAGCAGAGCTTCCACACCTTCCGTGTGCCGGAGCAGCCAATGCAGCTTGGTCGCTGAAAAATAAGCATCCACTAACAAACCGGTTTTTTCGCGAATCATGCCCTGATAATCGGATAAGGATTCACAGAAAGCCTGGGTTCTCCTGTCCTGCCAAACGATCGCCCGCGATAGACACTTTCCGGTTTCTTTATCCCAAAGCAGTGTGGTTTCGCGCTGATTGGTAATGCCGCAGGCAATAATTTTCCCACCTTCGGCCTGCCCCGCGACATCACGAAGAGCAGTTAAGGTTTTCTGCCAGATTTCCTCCGGATCATGCTCAACCCAACCCGGTTCTGGATAATACTGGGTAATGGTGTATTGGCTGGTTGCAACCAGTTCAAACCGATCATTATAAAGCATGGCGCGTGTACTGCTCGTTCCCTGATCAATGGCCAGAATATAATTCATTGCTTTCTGCTTCCCTATCGTGATAATTAGAAAGAGATTTTATACGCTTTTTGCGGAGACCTGAACATGGATGAGTTTTTTGATGTGGCCATCATTGGCGGCGGCATTAACGGCTGTGGCATTGCAGCCGATGCCGCCTTGCGCGGCCTGTCGGTGCTATTAATTGAAAAGGATGATTTGGCCTCCAAAACGTCTTCCAGCAGCAGCAAATTGATTCACGGCGGCTTGCGTTACCTTGAGCAATATGATTTTTCTTTAGTCAAAAAAGCCCTCGACGAACGACAAACCCTGCTTAAAATTGCTCCCCATTTAGTTTACCCGCTGCCCTTTGTCTTACCTTATGAGCAAAGCATGCGCCCAACCTGGTTATTGCGTACCGGTTTGTTTCTCTATGATCACTTAAGCCGAAAAAACCGTTTGCCGCGAAGCCGTTTAATCCGACGTTCCCAAGCCATCAATGAGTCTTATTTTTCCCCCTTATCCGCGGAATACCACAAAGGTTTTGTTTTCTACGACTGTGCCACGGACGATGCGCGTTTAACCATCAGCAATGCCTTACAGGCCCGCACACATGGCGCCATGGTACTGCCCCGCACAGAATTGATTAACGCAACGGTTGAAAACGAGCGATGGCACCTGCATGTGAAACTGCAAAGCCAGCGCGAGGTGGTTTTTAAAGCCAGGGCAGTCATCAATGCCGCAGGTCCCTGGGTTGAACAGGTCAATCAACGCCTGAACATCCCCAACCGTTATAAAATGTCGTTGGTCAAAGGGAGCCATCTGGTCGTGCATAAATTGTATGAAGGCAATCACGCCTACCTGTTACAGAACAAGGACAAACGCATTGTGTTTGTTATCCCCTACCACGGCAATACCATGATTGGGACGACCGATATTGTCTTTAAAAACAATCTGGACCATTTCAGCATTTCACCCGAAGAAATGGATTACCTTCTTGACCTGACCCGATTGTACTTCCGCACGCCGGTTAAAAAAGAAGACATCATAACGACCTGGAGCGGTGTCCGACCCTTGTTGTCATCGGATGAAGAAAAACCTCAGACGTTGAGCCGCGATTATGCCTATCATTACTCCACCCACCCCGCGCCAGCAGTGGCTATCTATGGCGGCAAAATAACCACTTATCGGCAGCTGGCCAGCGAAACGGTGGATAAATTAAGGGGCATTTTCCCATCCCTTCCCCCCACCCTGTCGAATAAAACCGTCCTGCCTGGAGGCCAAAGCGGTGATTGGGACTATAAAACTTACGTGACCCATGCCAGAGAAAAATATTATTGGCTTGAGGACAGCATTCGTGAGCGACTTTTAAGAACCTACGGAACACGTACTGAATTGATTCTTAGCACGTTGAATCAAACTGCCGACTTAGGCGACCATTTTGGCCATGGACTTTATCAGGCGGAAGTGGATTATTTGGTTGAGCAGGAATGGGCCGAGACCTGCGATGACATTTTATGGCGGCGCAGCAAGCTGGGTCTGCAGTTTTCGGCTCGGGAAAGGGATGCGTTACGGCAATACCTGCAAGAGAAAATCATTCACGTCGAGTCTTGATTCATTTCTCTGTCAATCCCGGATTACGACCTGCTAAAGCCGTAATCCGTAGGCTTTTTAGTGATTAAACGTTTTTTTAAGCCAGGCTATTGCTTCATGGCTCAAGCCCTGCTCCTGCAATGCTAATGCAGGAATGTCCGCCTTTCGCTCCTCTTCATCACCATACATTTCCTCCATTAATTCATTCCAGAGTCGCAGCATCTGGGTTGAAGGGACCTGGCCTGCCTGGGATAAAACCTGATGAAGACGCTGACGCCAGTAGGCATCCACTGCTTTTTCTATCCAGGCAATGAGCTCAGGGGTTAAACCATGCTCTAAAAGCCCCTTGCCTTCGCCAAACCCTTTTTCAAATTTTTTGGTGCGCAGATGGGCATATTGCTTACCGTAGAGGTTATTCACCCAATCCATCCACTTCTTCCCAAGGGCAATGCCCGCCGATGATTCCGGATCCTGATGAAGATTGCTTTTTACCTCTGCAACCAGAGTAAACCAGCTTTGCTCAAATGCAGCGCGTTGTTCCGGCGTCGACTCGGCTTTCATTTTTGTTTCAAATTCAGCGTATTGCCGTAATTCCTCCGCCGTAAAAATGTCTTTAACCCAGGCGTCTTCCAGTTGTTGTGTCATATGAAATACCTCTATAAGTTCTATTATTTGTTGCCATGGAATGGATTCCCTATCGCTGCAATTGGAGGTAATGCCCTTAATAATGGCCTTGGCTTCCAACAGGGCCTGTGCTTTTTTTTGTAAAAGCTCTGCCTGCAGGAGCAGGTTTTCAAAAACATTGACCTCTCTGGCCAGTAACGGCTTGATTTGGGCCAGTTCAAAACCAAAAAATTTAAGCGCAATAATCTGCTGCAGCGTGAGTAAATCCTTCTCGGAGTACAAACGATAATTATTATTCTGCCGTAGACTGGGTTTTAACAGTCCCAGCCTGTCGTAGTAGTGCAGTGTGCGCACCGATACTTTCGCCAGTTTACTGAATGCTTTGGCATGCCAATGTTTCATCGTTTCTCCTCCTTGGCACCAAGGTTAGGGTATGACGTAACGTCAAGGTCAAGCCCTTTCTGACGATTATTGCCTTACGTCTCTCGCCAGCCTTAAGAAATATGTCTATATATAATAATGATAGGGTTTGATAATGCGAAACCATGCGCTGTGTCTTTTAATGAGTAATTCTACGCCGTGAGGAACTATGATAAATCCCGTTGAGCTGGAAGAAGAACGGCTTGCTGCCTTGTATGAATTACAGATTCTGGATACGCCGCCTGAAGAACGATTTGATCGCATTGTCAATCTGGCTGTAGGATTTTTAAGGGTGCCTATCGGCTATATCGCCTTAATTGACGCCCATCGTCAATGGTTCAAAGCGCGATGCGGCATTTTTATTAATCAGTCTGCGCGCAGCGAATCCATTTGTCATTACACCATCCAGCAAAATGAACCGCTGATTATTCCGGATATCTTGATGGATTCACGGTTTGCCGATAAATACGCCGTGTTTGGCGAGGATAACCCCATTCGTTTCTATGCCGGCGTGCCTTTAAGCAATGCAGCGGGATTGAAGATTGGTACGCTGTGTGTGGCCGACAAGTTACCTCGACACTTGAACGAAGGCGAATTAAAGCTGCTTTGTGAATTAGCACGGCAGGCAGAAGATGAGTTGGCCCTGTTGACAGTCACTAAATTAAAAAAATCCTTGCGTGAAGCCAATACTGCCTTGAATGAAGCTAAAAACAAGCTCGAACTGCGAAATGAGCTGCTATTGAAAATGTTCAGTTCGTACATGTCTGATGAAGTGGTTAAACAATTGCTGGCTTCGCCCAAGCCTCTGCAACTGGGGGGTGAAAAGCGAAAAATAAGTGTCCTTTTCAGTGACTTGCGGGATTTTACCTCGATTTCGCGAACATTACCGCCTGAAACGCTGGTGGATTTGCTCAATCACTATTTCTGCCGTATGGCCTCTGTCATTGAAAAATACCACGGAACCATCAATGCGTTCATCGGCGATGCCATCATGGTGATTTTTGGCGCCCCGCAGGACATGGAAAACCATGCCTTGTCCGCCTCCGCCTGTGCCATTGAAATGCAGCAGGCACTGAAAGACGTCAACGAATACACCCGGAAGAATAAATTACCTGAATTGTCGATGGGCATCGGCATCAATACCGGGATAGCTGTTATCGGCAACATTGGTTCAGACAAGCGGCAGCAATACACTGCCATTGGTTGTGCGGTCAATTTATCATCCCGCATCCAGTCGCTGACCTCAGGCGGCCAAATCTTGATTTCCGAACACACGCTTCAGGATACTGGAAATGATCTGATCATTAAAAGCCACTCCAGCGTCCAGGTGAAGGGGTTTGAGGACCCAGTAAAAATTTATGAAGTGGAAGGCATTGACGCCACGACGCTTTCTCTTCTCAAGCAGAAATAAATCTATTTTGACTGCCGTTCTTCTTCCATTTTTGCGCGAATGTCGGTCATATCGACCGCTAATGCCTGCTCAACCAATTCCTTTAAAGCAGATTCAGGCATGTTTCCCGACTCCGAATAAATGATAATGCCCTGCTTAAAGACAATCAGGTGAGGAATGGAGCGAATCTGAAATGCTTCAGCCAATGCGGGAACCGATTCCACATTGATCTGGGTGAATTGAATGGCCGGGTACTGTTCAGCGACCCGGGCATAGACCTTGCCAAATTCTTTACAGGGGGCACACCACTCGGCCCAAAAATCAATAAAGACAATGTCTTCAGAAGTCACCAGGGTTTCCAGTTGTTCCCCACTGACTATGTCCTTGAGCATGATAGTTCCTTGGCATTGATGGCAGAAAGAATATTGGTAAAAATATTGTCTACGCTTCCAAGCCCGCTAACCCGGTGGAATCGTGGAGCCAATGGATCCTGTGTATTGGCCCAACTCTGGTAATAGTCAATCAGAGGCTCGGTTTGCTGATGGTATACATCCAGACGCTTCTGAATCGTGGCTTCGGAATCATCCGCACGCTGGATTAAAGGCTCACCGGTCGCATCATCCAGTCCTTCTTTAAGGGGGGGATTGAATGTCACATGATAAACCCGGCCTGAGGCCACATGCACCCGTCGGCCGCTGATGCGATTAATGATTTCGCTGTCAGGTACAGCGATTTCAATGACGTGATCCAGTTTGATGCCGGCCGTTTTCAACGCATCCGCCTGGGGGATGGTGCGGGGAAACCCGTCAAAAAGAAACCCTTTACGGCAATCGTTTTGTTGCAGGCGCTCCTTCACAAGCGCAATGATGATCTCATCCGAAACCAACTTGCCGGCGTCCATGATTGCTTTGGCATTTTTACCCAGTTCAGTTCCTGCGGCAATGGCAGAACGCAACATATCCCCGGTCGATATTTGAGGAATGTCGAAGTAATTGATTAATTTAAGGGCCTGTGTGCCTTTCCCAGCACCCGGTCCGCCCAGCAGCATTAAACGCATTCATTAACTCCTAATCGAATTAACCTTCTATCCTACCCTGAGATCGCAGCAAAGTCATTAGTTCTGGTCATTATTTATACCAAAGGCGCGAAGCAGGAACCGAACAACGACTCAATTGTGCCTGATAAATCTGAGCTCGGGTCTTCACTTTTCGTGCCACCTGAATCAACCAGGGCTTTTTAAGGTAGGTTTTACGCTGGTAGCCGCCTACGCCCTCATGGTAAGCCAGGTAAAGATTATAGGCATCATAACGTGGAATATGGGCGCGGCGATTGGCCTGATTAGCATACCAGCCGATGAAATCCACCCCATCGGTGAAACTGTCTCTGGAGGCCCAGAAATTACCCCCATCCTGTGATTTTTTGTACAAAGCCCAGGTTGAACGCAGAGCCTGGGTGTAACCATAGGCGCTGGAAGGACGCTTCCAGGGAATTATCCACAACAATTTACCACGGGGCGGCGTGGCTTTGGCATCGAATTTGGACTCCTGATGAATAATGGCCATTTGCACCGGCACCGGAACCCGCCAGCGCCGCTCAACGTCTTTGCTGGCACGATACCAACTGGGGTATTGTTTAAAAATATTGCAAACGTTATTCACATCCGAAGGTTGGCGGGTTGCGCATCCGGCCAAAACCAACACCAAAGAGAGAGTCAACAGCTTTAATTTCATTATTCTGGTTATTGAAGTAATTAAACGGCTATTAGTAACAAAAAGACAGAACAATTTAAATATTTATCGTTAAATTTACTTGGCATGAGTTGATTTAACAGGGGTCCATTGCCCGCAATTAGAAAACCCTGCCGTGGCTGAATGTCTTACGGTGGCTGCATTCAGGTTTCGACTGGATGCCCGCCTTCGCGGGCAAGACAGCGGATGGGTTGTCCGCCTTCACGCGCAAGGCAGAGGATGGATTGTCCTGCCCGCGCAGGCGGGCATCCATGAAAGGGCACCGGTCTTAATAACAGCCATCGCCCGCTTAGTCCCAAGCATCCCCCTGCCGGGTTTCGACTGGTTGTCCGCCTTCGCGCGCAAGACAGCGGATGGGTTGTCCGCCTTCACGGGCAAGACAGCGGATGGGTTGTCCGCCTTCACGCGCAAGGCAGAGGATGGATTGTCCCGCCCGCGCAGGCGGGCATCCATGAAAGGGGCACTGGTCTTAATAACAGCCATCGCCTGCTTAGTCCCAAGCCCTCCCCAGCCGGAATTCAAGCGTTGCCATTGAGGGCGTCCATTCATTGACTGAATCAGTTGCAATTTCCCGCGTGTTAAAGAATACTAGCATGGCAACCCTCTGCATTTCCCATTATTTCTTTGATTACCGTAGGTTAGCGCATGAGTATTCTGGTGTTTGATATTGAAACCATTCCCGATCTTGAAGCCGGCCGCAAACTGTACGATTTGCAGGGACTTTCGGACGAAGACACCGCAAAAGCCATGTTTGCTTTACGACGTGCCAAGGTGGGACATGACTTTTTACCCCATTATCTGCAAAAAATTATTGCCATTTCTTTAGTCATCAACCAGGGCAACCAAATCAAAACCTGGTCCTTGGGCGACGAACAGTCAGATGAAAAAGAACTGATCACCCGTTTTTTTTCAGGCGTCGATAAATACTCCCCGACCTTAGTCAGTTGGAATGGCTGCGGTTTTGACTTGCCTGTACTTCATTATCGCGCCCTGTTGCATGGCGTCAGTGCTCCAACGTATTGGGAAACGGGTGATAATCAGCAACAGTTTCGCTGGAATAATTACCTAAACCGCTTTCATTATCGACACATTGATTTAATGGATATTCTGGCGGCCTATCAGAACAAGGCCTTTGCGCCCCTGGATGAGATAGCCTCGATGTTGAATTTCCCAGGCAAAATGGGGATGAGCGGCGCGCGGGTTTTTGACGAATATTTAGCCGGCAATTTAAAATCCATTCGTGACTACTGTGAAACCGATGTCCTGAATACCTATTGTGTTTTTCTTCGCTTTGAACTCATGCGCGGTATTCTTAGTCAACAGGATTATGAACTGGCTTTGTTGAAATTAAAGGATTATTTAATCGGTGAAACCGACCGACCGCATCTGCAGGAATTTTTGGCCCGTATGGCCTAGCGGGGGATGCTTGGTATCTTGCTTTTGCTGCCCCAGACTACAGTCTATAGTTATGAAAAGACCCGTAAATGGATCAGGTATGTTTAATTATCTAAAAAAAGGCTGGAATGGTCAGTTAACGTTTGGACAAATTTTCTTTAGTCAGGGAGGGGATTACCTTCTGGAAGGTGGTCTGGCCTATGTTGTCTTTTATCTTCTTATACTCACGGCCCTATTCACGGGCGGATTGACATTCGAGAACTTCTGGCTGTTGCCTTTGATGTTGTATGCGGTAGGATTTTATATCTGGTTATTAAAAGCATTCTGGGGCTCAGCCAATCAAAGCAGCAATGCATTTATCGCGACGATGATTCGTCTTTTCACATTATTACTGCCTATTGTCTCTATCGCATTGTTTGTTTTGATTTTACTCTATTATTTTATCACCGCCCTTTTGGAATTACTGAACTAATCGTCATGTTGAACTTTATCATCATCCCTATTCGTGACGAATACATTGACAGTTACTGGTCTGCTCTCGATAGCGTGGCACGCGAGCAGAGCTACCTGGCCTTCCTTAAAGGCCCGCCGCTTGAAATGACCCGTGATTTTGTCAAACAGAACAGGGAAGGTAACTGGCCGCACCTGATCGCTCTGCATGAGAATGAAGTCATCGGCTGGTGTGACATTTCAGCACTTGATCGTCCTGTTTTTGCTCATATTGGTTCACTGGGGATTGGGGTTCGAAAGGCGTATCGCGGCATGGGCGTGGGCAAAGCCCTGCTGGCTGAAGCCCTCAGACAAGCCCGTGAAAAAGGATTAACGCGCATTGAGCTCACGGTGCGGGAACACAACAAAGCTGCCCTCGCCCTTTATCACCACGTTGGCTTTGTCATTGAAGGTATCCATAAAAATGCGGTTCGCATTGACGGGCGGTATGAAAACCATCTCTCTATGGCTTTGCTTTTTGAGTAAACTCCGTTTTTTCAGGCATGTAACGGCGACCCCAGTCTCGCAATGCGAGCAATAAGGGTTCTAATTGAGCACCGTACTCCGTCAGCGAATAGTCAACTCGGGGAGGAACTTGAGCATAAACCTCACGATGAACAACCTCGTCTTTTTCCAGTTCACGCAATTGCAGGGTTAACATGCGTTGCGTAATGCTGGGTATCAAACGCCGAAGCTCATTAAACCGTTTAGTGCCAGAAAGCAGATGGAAGAGAATCACCCCTTTCCATTTATTGCCAATGACATCAAGCGCTGCTTCCACAGCACAGCCGTAATGGCAATTGTTTTGTCGTCGACTGGGTTTCATCATCAGCCTATCTCCGGTATATTTTTTGTAACTATATTACAAAATTGTGCATTCTTGCACGAAAAGAAAGCATTGTTACACTGTTGCAGACTTAATAACGAGTACTGATCATGACTAAATCAATGTGTTTTTTTATAGGATTGACCTTGTTTTGCAGGATGCTTTCAGCAGCGGGGTGGGCATCGGTTTCATTTTTCGCCTCCAATAACACGGGCATAATTCAACCGGAACAAGCCTATCAACGGTTACTGAGCGAAGCACAGAGCCATTTGAAAAATACCATGATCACCATCCTGCAAGCCCATCACATGGAGCAGAGTCAGTGTGAGGACGGCATCGGCATGTATCAAATGGCAGGTGACGGCCGTCTAACCGCGGATAATGGTAAAATTTTTACAACATCGCCTTATCAAAAGCTGACCGACGAAACGGTGCTTGCTCTCTCCCAACAGATGGCGACAGCCTTGCACCAGGAAAGCGTGGCCGTTTTTATTCCTGATGAACAGGCTGAAACCGCCGATACCACCGTCCATCTTAATTCACATCATTACCCTCTGTCGCAAACCATCCGATTGATTCATGAGCGGCTGCCTGCCGATTATACCCAGGCCTTTACTCTGCATTTTGACAGTAAATACGGCGGTTTTGATCAGGCGACCATTAGCGGTATTGAATGGCTTGGCCGCAACATTGATCCCGCTGTTATTCAGACCGCCTTTCCTGAAGATAAAATAACCACGAAGCATGGTAAGGCTTTTCTGGTATTTAAAGACGGACAAGTAAAAACCTTATAATGAATGGCTTGCAGACTACCGGTAACCCATTTACGGACTTACCGGTAACAGGCCTGCACACCTGACGCTTAGATCAGGCTGTTTAACAGAGCCGCCAGGCGGCAACCCGCTAAGGCAATGCGCTGTTCAGCCGTTTCCTTAACCAGTTGCTGGTATTCATTGCTGGGTTTATCGCCGCTTTTAATTTGATAGACTTTGGCAATCGCCAATTGGTAAGACTCCTGACTCCAGGCTTTGGCGTCAAGGGTCATTTCATTGACATGACAAGGCCAGCGCTGTTCAATCTTCCACGCCTTGGCATTCAATTGTTTGTTGCTCAATTTGGCTGTTTTAAGAAAACCACCGCCGTTATCCCAATACGAATGCAGGTTAGGCCCCACGGAATTTTCACCCAGAATAACCAGATTCCCCCCCATATCGCCCTGCGGATGCTGAACGCTGAATTGGCTGATGGCGTGCAAGGGTTGATGGATGTCGCCCACCACATGCAAAAGAATTCTTAAACTGAACCCTTTGTTAAAAAAGCTGGCCTTGGGATCTTTCAGTACCTTTTTTGCCTTTTCAATGGCGTAAACAGCATTAATTTCATCCGGTTGAATCAGTTCAGTGCCATCGACCGAATAGGGAATATCGATGTAGTGCATGGGTTGCAGCCACAAATCATTCATGTAACGCAGCCCGTCCATCCAGGGTGCGGCATTTACCAGGGATTGCGATTTAAACACGCTATCCAGTCCATGGTTGTAATGAACATACTGGGAACGGGCTTCCTTTTTCAGATGATGGTAAGCAATCTGGGCGACCAGACGGTGTCCGGTCGCATTCCAACTGTAAGCCGTGCCGACGGCCGACAAAGCAACCATGGCAACAAAACGAATAACTCCTTTTTTCACAGGAACTCCCTTTAATGGTTTTGATTAGCCTAAAAACGGTGACCAGGCTGGCTCCTGCACATCGCCTTCACGTGCTGGTAAGCGCATGTGGATCCGGCCATCGAGAGAAACGATACCCAATACACCCTTGTCATTATGGCGCGTGGCGTAGAGAATCAGCCGTCCATTGGGAGAAATGGAAGGGGATTCATCCAGGGTGGCGAAAGTCACCTGCGTGACACGGCCATTTTCGTCCTGAACGCCGATATTAAAACGGCTGTCCTGTTCTTTATGCAGCATGACAATGTGCCGTTGATCCGGAGTGTAGGAAGCACGCGCATTGTAGCTGCCGTCATACGTGACACGCGACACGCTGCCGTCGGCCAGTGACAAGCGGTAAACCTGAGGCGAGCCGCCGCGTCCGGAAGTAAACAGCAGGCTGCGTCCATCGGGAGCAAAACGAGGTTCGGTATCAATGGCATCCCCAAAGGTCAGTTGTTTTAAATGGCCTGAAGACAAGTCGACAGTATAAATTTTAGCGCTGCCGCTTTTTGAAAGCACAACAGCTAACTGATTGCCGTCAGGCGACCAGGCGGGCGCCCCGTTAATGCCGGTGAAATCGGTCACCAGACGCCGCTTACCCGTTTCAACAGAAACAATAAAGATCTGCGCCTTCTTCTTTTCAAATGACACATAAGCAATTTGCCGTCCATCCGGCGACCAGGACGGCGACATAATCGGTTCAGGGGAAACCAGCAGACTCTGGGGATTAAACCCATCGGCATCCGCCACTTCCAGAGAATAACGGGGACGGCCGCTGTTGCGTTGCACCAGCACGTACGCAATGCGGGTAGAGAACACACCGCGTTCGCCAGTCAATTTTTCATAGACCAAATCGCTGATATGGTGCGCCAAAGCCCGGATGTCGTTGCTGCCCACCTGGAAACTTTTGGTTAACAGACGACCATTGGCTACCGCGTCAATCAAATCAAAGCTGACATCATAACGGTTAAAACCCAGTTTGCTGACGCGTCCGGTCAACACGCTGTCAGCGCCAGCGCCGCGAAGAATGCTCACCCCTTGCGTACCTTCAGGCAAACCCGGCGGTGTCGGAATGATTTTAAACTGGCCAGACAACTGCAAATCATGATTAATGAGCGTGGTCAGTTCAGAGCCGGCACTGTCATAGCCAAAGGAATTAATGGCAATGGGTAAGGCTGAGTTAATCCCCTGGGTTAACTCAAGATCAAGTGCGAAGACACCACCCGAACAGGCAGCGAAAAATAGTATTAGCAGTCGTTTTAACACGGTTATCCCCTCACGTTTTCTGGTCGTACGGTTAAACTGATATCGCGAAATATATCAAACGTTGCCGGATCAGTCGGTACCGGCAGCGGCGATGCTTTATAAATCGCGGTTTGTGCAGAGCGATCGAGAATTGGATCGCCGCTGCTGCGGATTAAACTTACCTCAAGGACCGCGCCATCGGGCGCCAGGCGAATTCTGAATTGACTGGACAATCCGCGGTCGACATTATCCGGCAGGATCCATTGACGGCCAATGGCATTGATAATCAGCGCCTTGTATTTATCCACTTCCCCGGCAAGGCGTGCTCGATTGGCCGCAGCCTGGGCGGCATCTGCGGCCGCCTTCTCAGCCGCTGCCTTTTCGGCGGCGGCTTTTTCAGCAGCGGCTTTCTGGGCCGCCAATTTCACCGCTTCTTCTTTTTTGCGAGCCTCGGCTGCGGCCTGGTCGGCCTTTAATTTGTCTGCTTTGGCCTTTTCCTCATCCTTTTTCTTTTGCAACTGAGCCAGTTTGGCAGCCTCTTCCTGTTGTTTTTTCTGAAGCTCTTTCTGTTTCTTTTTAAGTTCTTCCAGACGCTTGGCTTCCTGCTCTTTTTGCAAAGCCAATTGTTTCAAGTGCTTTTGCTCTTCTTCCATCTGCTTCTTTCTGGCAATGGCGAGTTTGTCTGCTTCTTCTTTTAATTTGGCCAGGCGCTGCTGCTCCTGCAGACGTGCACGCTTTGCCTGCTCGGCCTGTTGCGCCAAGGCTTTCTGGCGCGCCTGCTCAGCTCTGATTTGCTGTGCCCGCTGCTGTTTTAAACGATTCACCGTCTCCATGACTTCCTGGTTGTTCACGCTGACGGCTTTCACGATTTCCTTCTGCGGGGCATTGGCTTCTATCGGGGTCATCTCACCGGGGGTATTTTTTGCCTCATTCATCAGAACAGGACGTTTGCTGGACGTCTCCGTCAACAATAAAAGGGCTAAAAATAAATGCAGCGTCAGAGCCGCATAAAACGCTTTGCGGTAACTCTGTTCAATCCTCATGCTTGGTTCTCCGAAATGGCTTCAGACGAATCGGTTAATAAACCCACCTGTTCAGCTCCTGCCTGCTTCAGCAAGGCCATAGCACCCACCACTTTGCCATAAGGTACACCCTGATCACCTTTCACCAGAACATTAACAGGCTGATTATTCTGTTTGGCCAATTCAAGCTCGGCAGCCACCCTGACCATCAGTGCTTTGGGCTCCATGGGCAAATCCGGCGCCGTATTGATGTTTAAAAAATAATCGCCGCGCAAATTTACCGACACAATGATAGGCTCACGCTCGGTGGGTTTCAGTGACTGGCTTGCAGCCTTTGGCAAATCCACTGTGACGCCCTGCGTGAGCATCGGGGCTGTAATCATAAAAATAACCAGCAAAACCAGCATGACGTCGATGTAGGGCACCACATTGATTTCCGCGATCGGTTGAGACGATTTGGTTTTTTTCCTTAGCATCGTTTATCCTCTCACGGGCACAGCGCTTTGCTGTTCAATCAACGACACCAGTTCATCCTGAAACAGATCGTATTGCTCAAGCAGATTACCGGCACGGGTACTGTAGCGGTTATAGGCAATGACCGCAGGAATCGCGGTAAACAATCCCAACGCCGTAGCCACCAGCGCCTCAGAGATACCGGGTGCGACCATGGCAATGGTTGCCTGCTGCGCCTGGCCTAAAGCCTGGAAGGACGTCATAATTCCCCATACGGTGCCAAACAGGCCAATGTAGGGAGAAATAGACCCGACGGAGGCAAAAAACGGCAGGTGTTTTTCAAGCCGCATGGCTTCCTTGGCATGGCTGATTTGCATGACCCTCTGGATGGGCTCAAGCACAACCGCGCCCTGCTTTCTGGCACGCACGTATTCTTTAAATCCCGCATGGAAAATGGCGGCTATCCCCTGTTTGTCCTCCGCATGGCTATCAATATCAGCATACAATTTGCTCAAGTCGCTGCTATCCCAGAAACGGCGGGTGAATTGATCGCACTGCTGTTTTTTGCGATTAAAAAACCATGCTCGCTGGATAATTAATGTCCAGGAGACGATGGAGGCAGAAAGTAAAATCAGCATCACGGTTTTAACCACCAAACCGGCTTGTAAAAAATAACCTAAGACACTGGCATGGCTACCCACGTTGATTCCTCCTACTTGTCTACTTCTTCTTAATTGTAATGGGGCGGTATACGCTGTATTTTCATTGCACTGTCGACACAGACAATCTTGACCTGCGCCTCGCAAAGCAGAGTATTATGCTGATTTCGCAGGCTTTGTTCAAATAAAATACTGCAAGAACTTCGCTTAACAATGTCGCTACGGACTAAAAGCAAATCATCAAGCTTTGCCGGATGCAGAAACTGCATCGTGACGTCGCTGATGACAAAATGCCGGTCATGCTCTGCCGCCATGCGGGTTAATGACCAATTCTTTTCACGCAACATTTCTGTTCGCGCCCGTTCAAAAAAACAAAGAAAATTGGCATGATAAACAATGCCCATCATGTCCGTGTCTTCAGCATAAACGCGAAAGCAGCTTTGATAACTCATTTTACAACTCATGCTCAACCGGTTGCAGGCCAAAATGCTGGTAGGCCAGATTGGTCGCTATTCTACCGCGAGGCGTTCGCATGAGATAGCCTTGTTGAATAAGAAAAGGTTCAAGAACATCCTCAATTGTCCCCTTTTCTTCGCCAATCGCTGCGGCAATGCTGTCTAAACCCGCAGGGCCTCCGCCAAACCGTTCGATGACAGTCAACAGCAATTTTCTATCCATTAAGTCAAAACCGAGTTTATCCACATCGAGCATTTGCAAAGCCTGATGCGCAATGTCGCGGTTAATCGTGCCATTGCCTTTAACCTCGGCATAATCCCGCACACGACGCAACAGCCGGTTAGCAATCCGCGGAGTCCCCCGTGAGCGCATGGCGATTTCACGTGCGCCCTCTTCATCCGTTTGAACTTTCAGCAAACGCGCGGAACGGGAAACAATATGGGTTAAGGCATCGATATTATAAAATTCCAGGCGTTGCACAATACCGAAACGATCACGCAGTGGCGACGTTAAAAGGCCAGCGCGGGTGGTTGCTCCGACCAGAGTAAACGGCGGCAATTCCAGTTTGATGGAGCGCGCAGCCGGCCCCTCGCCAATCATGATATCCAGCTTGTAATCTTCCATGGCAGGGTAAAGGATTTCTTCAATCAGGGGGCTTAGACGATGAATTTCATCAATAAACAGTACATCATTTTCTTCAAGGTTGGTGAGGATAGCGGCCAAATCGCCCGCTTTATCCAATACGGGGCCTGAAGTCTGGCGCAGGTTCACCCCCAGTTCGTGGGAAATAATATTGGCCAGCGTGGTTTTACCGAGGCCAGGAGGTCCGAAAATCAGGACATGATCCAAGGCGTCCCGACGGTTTTTAGCCGCGTCAATAAAAATCTGCATTTGCGATCGCACAGCCTCCTGGCCAATGTACTCTTTAAGGCTTAAAGGGCGGATAGCGCGGTCAATCGCTTCTTCGGAGTCAGCAGGCGTCGCGCTGATGAGTCGATCACTTTCAAGCATGGAAGATTTATGGAATTAATCACGATGCAGCCATTCTAACACAGCTTTTTAATGCTTTCTCTTGTCATTTGGTTTATTAATGCCTGTCCAAAGCATCTCGCGGGTGCGGCAAATGCGGGAACGAACCGTGCCGAGCGGACAATTGAGGTAAGCAGCTACTTCATCATAGCTTAAACCGCCAAACACATGCAGGAGAAAGCATTGCTGCATGCCTAAAGGCAACTGGCTAAACAGGACATCCAGGCGTTTTCCTAATTGAAACTCAATTAACAGGGCCTCCGGGTTGGTCACTGCATCAGACGGCAGACAGTCACAGGCCGCCTCTCGCTCAGCCATTAATTGCCGACTTCGGTAATAGTTTTTAACCGTGTTTTGAATGATGCGATAAAGCCAGGTCTTAAAGCTTGATCGGCAATCAAACTGCTGGATATGGCGAAATAATTTGATGCAGACGTCCTGCACCAAATCGTTGACAACGGAAGCATCCTGTACCTGCAGTCTGATTTGCAGGGTAATTTTTTGGTAATAGCGGGAGATCAGTTGGTTAATGGCTTTGTCATTGCCATTAAGTGCACTATGAATTAATTGATAATCCGTTTCCCCTGATGATAGGCCCATGATATCAACATCCAACCATATTGGATAATATATCGTCATATTTTGCATTTTCTTTAATGCTGTTTCACTTTTTCAATGAGTTTCAAATGCCTGTAATCGTCCTGGCCCAGCTGATCACAAAAAATGACAAGCACCTTTTGTCTGTCCTCAGACAAGAATTTAACCAGCATAAACAAACCTGTATGCAACAGCAGGCGATGTCGGGCAAAGGTTTGCGTGGATTGAGGACTGAGCAAGTGCCAGGTTCCGCCCTGATGAGTGAATTCCCGGTAATTGCCGGCCGGATAAGGCGTCCTGATTCCCAGGAAGAGTACGATCAGAAGAATGATTATCAATGGCAGGCACACGCCCCATGACAATCCCGAATGAATCAGCAACCCGGAGGCGGTTGTATTAAGCAGCACCAGCAAATAAAGATAATGCGGGGATTTATTTAAGGTAATCCTGTAATTGAATTCGTCTGACAATGTCTTCCACGTCCCTGTTGGCTGGCGCGCTGCCCATTAACCAGCTGTAAAGGACTGGATCGGGCTGCTGCAGCAAGATTTCAAATTGTGCAATTTGTTCTTCATTAAGCTTTTCAAGCTGGCGGTCAAGGAATTGGTTCAAGAGAAGATCCAGTTCCAGCATCCCGCGTCGGCATTGCCATGTCAATTTTGCTTTTCTGGCGGCGTCCATCATGGTTATTCAGTTGTAAAAGCGGTGAATGTTACACTAAACTTGCAAACTATCGCAATCATAAGGCAATTTCAGGTCATCCTATGAATCATGGCACTTACATCATCGCAAACCGCAGTTACCAAGCCCGGCATCCTCTTGAGGACGAAGTGCATTTTGATACCGCTGAAAATTATGTTTTTCATCTGCCGGATTTAGCCGTCCTTGCCGTGAAAGGAGCCAAAGCCGCTGATTTTCTGCAGGGCCAACTGACCTGTGATGTGCGCCTTATCACTCCTTCCACCATGCAGCGGGGTGCCTTATGCAACCTGAAAGGACGCATCATGGCTTTGCTTGACGTGATTGATTGGCAGGGTTATCACCTCGTGTTACCCAAGGATTTGCTTGATGAGACTAAAAACAGTCTGACCAAGGCGGCGATGCTGTCGCGGGTTACCCTTCAGGTCAATACGGATTGGCATGCATTTGGTTTTTTAATCAACAACAGCAGCGAGACGCTGCCCCGACTCACCTTGCCTGAGGAATCAGGTCATGCCGCCGCCGCTGAGGATTACTGTTGTTATTCCCTTGGCAATAATCTATTCATAGCGCTTATCCGTCAGGACAGAATCAGTCATTACCTTGACGGATTCTCCGCTCCACAGCACCGTGGTACGCTCGGGTGGCATTATTTGCAACTTTTAAACCGTCATGTGACCATCTATCCTGAAACCCGAGGCCTGTTTCTCGCGCATCGCATTGACTTGCACAAACAGGGCTATATCAGCTTTGAAAAAGGGTGCTATAAGGGACAGGAAATCATCGCCCGCACACACTATAAAGCCAAATTGAAACATGAGCTTAAGGTTTTCACTGTCTACAGCGGCAGGCTTCCGGTACCTGGCAGCCGTCTTTTTAATGAAGGAACTCAACAGGAAATAGGCGAGCTGGTCGATTGTTGTCCCAAAGGCAGCGATTGCTACTTAATCGCGGTAAGCATTCATTTTGAACATGCTCAGGTGGTTACACTCGAAAACCAGAGTGAAACACTGACGTTGCTTGATGCCTGGGAAAACCCCAAAAAGCATTAACCCGGGCTTTCCCTTTTGAAGGTCAAGCCCCGGCTTATGCCTTTCGATCACAAGTGAGGCGTATCCACATTGCGACGTCCAGGCAACATGCGTTGCACAACGTCATCTTTATCAATAAAGTAATGTTTGAATGCACCCGCCACATGAAGAACCAGCAGTGCGATAATGATCCAGGCAATGACTTCATGACTCTCTGCCAGGAAATGTGCCAGTGACTTATCCTTAGGGATTCCGGGTAGCGTTAACGTAAACAACCCAAAAAAACGCGGCGGCTTGCCGGCGGCTACGGACATCACCCAGCCAACAATGGGCATGAGAATGACAAACACATACAGGGCGTATTGCACAAAGCGAGCCGCAAAGACCTGCCAGGCGGGCACTGATGGGGGCAAAGCCGGTTTGCCAGTGCGAATTATCCAGATGATTCGTAAAATCATCAAGGCCAGAATGGTAATCCCAAAGGACTTGTGCATCATATAGGCCATGCCTTGCCATTGCTCCGGTATATCATCGAGGAAAAAGCTCCCGGCCAGCATGAGAATTAAAATCAACGCCACAGTCCAATGAAAAAATTTGGAACCGGACGAATAGGCCATTACTGATTTGTCATTATTATTCAATTTTCAACTCCTTGTAATGATTAACGGCTACCGAAGTAGCCGCTTTATTTTTAGGCTGTGACTTCCTTCTCGGACATCTGCAAGGTCGTCTGGGTTAAATCAAGCAACTCTCTGATGGCCACAAAAAACATGGTGTAATTCAGAGACTGACTTGAGCGCAGATCAGCCAGAATATGCCGCCAGCGCTCAATCAAGGTAGTATGGTTTTCAGCCCAATGAGCAAATGATTTCATTGAGTCTTTTTTCTTTTCATCCAGGCTGATAATACCCACTGTCAATTGCCGCTGCTGCCAATCCAAATCATCCCGCAAGGCTTCACGGGATAAGGACTCCCAGTTATTTTCAGTGGGATGAACAATAACCTGTGAGCGGATCCAGCCTAAATCAAGGAATTCGCCGATAGCAAAGTAAGCCTGTGCCACCTGAGTTACGCTTAACTCCAGCTTCTGCGCCACTTCAATAATGTCCATGGCTGAGAATAAGGCGCGAGTGATGGTCAGCTCATGAGCAAACTCCTCATCAATACCCAAATCAATGTAATGTTGATATTGCTCTTTGTATTGGGCAAGGTTTCCTTCACTGTAAATCGTGGGGATGGCCTTTTTCAATTCCTCTACTCCGGGGCCGTAGAGTTTAACGGCTTTGCCAATGTTCAAGCGCATGCGTTGACTTCGTAAGAACCAACGGGTTACCCGGCGCATTAATCGAACATACAGCATGACAATATCAATCTGCCTGGACGCATTGACAAACGATTCCAGGGCACTGATTTTTTTCAACACGCCGTCAATATTGAGCACCGTTCTCGCAATCATGTAGGCACGGACAATCGCTGAAACCGGCGCACCGGTTTCATCCTGCATGCGGTAAATGAACGTAAAGCCCATCTCATTGACGATGATGTTGCTTAAGCGGGTCGCGATAATTTCCCGGCGCAAAGGATGTTCCTGCATCTGGGTGCTGAAGCGCTCCTGAAGCGGCTTTGGAAAATAGCTGACCAGGAAAGTTTTCAGGTAAGCGTCTTCAGGCACATTGGTCGCCAGTATCTGCTCTTTAAGAATGGTTTTACTGTAGCACAATAAAACGGCGATGGATGGCGGCACAAGCCCTTTACCGAGCAGTTTACGCTCGGCAAACATCTTGTCGTCCGGCAGGAATTCGAGGGACCTGTCGATTTTTCCGGTGCGCTCCAATTCATTGATGTAGCGCATGTGCAATTCAACGGATTTCAACGCCTGAGCTGCGGTATAGCTGATAGCCCGTGGTTGAGCAAAATTATCCCTCAATACCAGCGCGGCAACTTCATCCGTCATCTCAGCGAGCAGTTCATTACGCTGTTTCGGGGTTAAATCGCCTGCAGCGACAATACTGTTCAGCAGAATTTTGATGTTAACTTCTTTGTCCGAACAGTTTACACCGCCTGAATTGTCAATGAAGTCGGTGTAAATTAATCCCCCTTCCATGGCGTATTCGACGCGGGCCAACTGGGTCAAACCGAGGTTGCCGCCCTCACCCACCATTTTACATCGCAACTGTTTGGCATTGATGCGGGTCGCGTCATTGGTACGATCGCCGACGTCTGCGTGGGTTTCATTTTGCGCTTTGACGAAGGTTCCAATTCCGGCACTCCACAATAGATCCACCTTGGCGCGAAGGATAATGCGAATCAGCTCATTCGGTTCAATCTGGGCCTGCTTGATGCCGAAAACCTGCTTCATCTCCTTGCTGACCGGGATGGATTTGGCGCTGCGGTTAAACACGCCGCCGCCTTTGGAAATTAACTTCTTGTCATAATCGCTCCAGTTTGAACGCGGCAGATTAAACAGGCGCTCACGTTCTTTGAAGCTCTGTTCGGGATTAGGATCCGGATCAATGAAAATATGAAGGTGGTTAAATGCACCCAGCAACTTGATATGCCGAGACAGCAACATACCGTTACCGAACACATCCCCCGCCATGTCACCGATACCCACCACGGTAAAGTCATTATTGATGTCCATGCCGGATTCGTAGAAATGACGCTTGACTGATTCCCATGCACCCCGGGCAGTAATGCCCATTTTTTTATGGTCATAGCCCACCGAGCCGCCTGATGCAAAGGCGTCTCCGAGCCAGAAGCCGTACTCTAAAGAAATGGCGTTGGCGATATCAGAGAAGGAAGCGGTTCCCTTATCAGCAGCAACGACGAGGTAAGGATCGTCCTCGTCATAACACAGGACATTGGCAGGTTTTTCAACCACGGAGCCCTTGTAGTTATCGGTGATATCGAGCAGGCCGCGGATAAATTCCTGATAGCAGGCAATCCCTTCCGCCTGAATGTCTTCACGGCTGCCATTTAAGGGCAGGTGCTTCGGCACAAAACCGCCTTTCGCACCGCTTGGGACGATGACCGCGTTTTTAACCTGCTGTGCTTTCATGAGGCCTAAGATTTCGGTTCTGAAATCTTCTTTTCGATCAGACCAGCGCAAGCCCCCGCGGGCGACTTTACCGCCGCGCAGATGCACGCCTTCAAAGCGGGGCGAGTAAATGAAAATTTCAAACATGGGATAGGGTTTTGGCACACCCGGAATCGCCTTGCTGTTGAGTTTGATGGAAATGTTTTTCTTGGGATTTCCTTTGGCATCCACCTGATAATAATTGGTCCTCAACGTGGCAGAAATCGCATGCACGAACTGACGGATAATTTTATCCTCATCCAGGTTGCTGACATTATCCAGAGCAGTGAATATCTGATCGATCTGACTGGTAAACTGGTCTTCACGTTGATTGTTGGACTCAGGATTAAAGCGGGTTTCAAACAAGTCAACCAGTTTTTTAGCAATTGCCGCATTATTATGCAAGGCCAACTCAATGTATTCCTGACTGAACGTCAAGCCGATTTGTTTAAAGTACTTTGCATAAGTCCGCAAGACCGCCACCTGACGCCAATTAAGACCGGCTGCCAGTACCAACTGGTTAAAGCCATCGTTCTCGGCATGACCAAACCAGACGCTGGCAAAGGCATTCTGGAACAGGTCCTTGATCTCATCGATATCAAAGCAGGCGCCACGGGTGTACTGCAGAGCAAAATCATTAATCCAGGTGATGCTGCCGTCTTCAAATTTCAACACGTACGGCCGTTCACTGATAGCCCTCATGCCGAGCCGTTCAACGATAGGCAGAACATCCGACAGTGGAATGGTGGTGCTGTGCTGATAAATCTTCAGGCGGAAACTGTCAGCCACTTCATCCATGGGACGATAAAAATTCATTACCAGCGGGTTTTCTTCCGACAAGGCTTCCACATGCTTGATGTCATAGACTGCGGTACGGGGCGAGAAGGTGTCGCAATAAGACACGGGGAATGCACCGCGGTATCGGGCAAACAGGTGATTGGCCTGTTCTTCACCGAAGGTTTCCACCAGGAAATGCTGCAATTCGTCATTCCATGAGCGGCCGACCTCAATCAGTTTCTGCTCAATTTCCTTGAAATCCCATTGCGTTTCATCCTGAGGATTGGTGCGAATAATGAAATGAATACGCGCAAGCACGGACTCTGAGAACCAGGTGGAAAAAGTGATTTCTTCCGCATTAAAGCTTTTCTCAAGGATATGCTGCATGGCCTGCCGCAACTCCGTATTGAAACGCTCCTTGGGAACATAAACCAGACAGGAAATAAAGCGTCGATACACATCAACCCGCGCAAACATGCGAATACGGCGGCGCTCCTGCATGTAATAGATGCCCATGGCAATTTCCAGCAACTCGTCTTCAGAGGCCTGAATTAAATCGTCGCGGGGCAGGGTTTCAAGAATATTCAACAGCACCTTACCGGCATGGCTTCGCGGCACCAGTGTGGAATTATTCATCACTTTAGCCACTTTATGGCGCAGGAAGGGAATGTGTTTGGGATTCGTGTTGTAGGCGGCAGACGTGTACAGGCCGATGATTCGCATCTCGCCTATCACCTGGCCTTTTTTATTAAAGCGTTTAACGCCGATGTAGTCAGTATAGGCCTGGCGATGAACCGTGGCTTCGGTATTGGTCTTGAACATGACCAGGGCCCGTGAGGACAGGGTGAGCTCACGCGCTTCAGGGGTCATGGCCGAAATGCTTCGGGCGGTGGATTTGCTCAGGCTTGGACGCAACACCCCAAGCCCGGTTTCCGGCAGGGGCTGAAGAATCGTTTCATGCCCTTTTTCAATCAGTTCATAATCGCGAATGCCGAGGAAGGTGAAATGATGGTCTTCAATCCATTGCAGGAAAGCCTTGGTTTCTTCCGCTTCAGCCGGATCAAGCACCTCCGGGGCCTCATCAAGTTCAGTAATGGCTCGGCGCACCCGTTCGCGCATCGCCGGCCAATCTTCAACCACGGCGCGATTGTCTTCAAGAACGCGGTCAAAATTGCGATGCAGTTCCTCGAGTATCGCCGGATCCGTTTGCCTGTCAATTTCCATGAAAATCGGTGCTTCGACAAAAATGCCTTTCTTTTGATCCGTCGCAGGATTGGTGCTGCGGGGCAATACCTGCACCACCTGATTCTTGTCGTTCCGTTTCACGGTAAGGCCGCCCATGTGGATGACAAGATGCGCTTCAAAACCCATGCGGTTGACGACCATTCGTAAGGAATCAACCAGGAAAGGCATGTCGGTGGTCAGCACTTCGACCACGGTGTGGGTTGTTTGCCAGCCGTGTCTTTCAAAATCGGGGTTATAAATACGTATTTTGGTTTCATTGGGCGCGCGGGTCTGAATGAGAGACCAGAAATTAATCGCTGCCCCATAAAGATCTTCAATATCCCATTCGCACAGGTCTTCCATGGCCACTGTACTGTAAAACTGCCGCACGAACTCGGAGCACAATTGGGCTTGCTCAGGTTCCATTTTACGTTTCAGTTTATCAATGATGGCATAAATGATTAAATCTTTACCTTCTTCGAATTTGTAAGACATTCAATCACCTCAATTAGGCACAAAAAATTAGCTGCCGCGCATTATATACTGGTGTTTCGCAACTTACACGGCAATAGTGCAAATTTATTAAACTATTATTCAATAAAGACGCGGGTATCCACGGCAACCCAATCCGCTACCTCAATCATATCCTTATTGCGCATGCGAATACATCCCCGTGAACCGGGTATGCCAAGAGGCGTTGAATCAGGCGTACCGTGGATATAAATGTAGCGTTTAAGGCTGTCGACTTCACCGCCCTGGTTACGTCCCGGCTCCAAACCATCCAGCTGCAGAATCCGGGTTAATATCCAGTCTCTCCCCGGGTAGCACGTGGCCAGGGAGGCATCGTAAATTTCACCCGTCCATTCGCGGCCTACAAACACGCTGTTTTCGACAGCATCCAATCCGATCCGGGAATGAATACGATGCCAGCCGCGGGGCGTGCACTCACTGCCCATGCGCTCACCCAGGCCATTTTTTCCGGTAGACACTGTGTAGGTTTTCCAAAGCGCATCCTGCTCATAACAGACCATGATTTGCCTCGCGGCCGAAATATAAATGTATTGCTTCATTGGAACATCACTTGATTGCTACGGTTTTAATATTAACAAATTCCAAAATACCCTCACGTGAAAGCTCTCGTCCATAGCCTGAGTGTTTTATTCCGCCAAACGGTAATCTCGGATCAGAGGCAACCAGGGCATTGACAAAACAACTGCCGGCTTCGATGCGGTTTTTGGCAATGTCTTCACCGCGCACAATGTCACGGGTAAACACAGCGCCTGCCAACCCATACGGGCTTTGGTTCGCCAGACGAATGCCTTCTTCTTCATTGTCCACTTGAATGACTGCGATAACCGGACCAAATAACTCCTCCTCAAACGCCGTCATGCCGGGTTTGACATTCACCAGCAAAGTGGGTGGGTAATAAAATCCCGGGCCCGCAGGCAATGCGCCGCCATTCAGCAGACGTGCGCCCTGCTTCACACTCTCAAGAACCTGTTGATGCAGCGTATCACGCAAATCTTCACGCGCCATCGGGCCCAGCGTTGTTTCAGGATTGACAGGCTCACCCATGGCGTAGTGTTGCAGGCGTTGTTGAATTTTGGCCACCAGTTCATCATGAACTGAAGCCACAGCGATAATACGTTTGGCTGCAATGCAAACCTGGCCACAATTATTCAGACGGGATTTAATGATGCAATCAGCCGCCAAGTCGAGGTCGGCATCATCAAGCACAAGGTAGGGATCGCTTCCCCCCAATTCGAGTACGGATTTTTTTAAATGCGACGCCGCGTTGGCCGCGACGACACGCCCGGCCTTCTCGCTTCCGGTAAAACTCAGGGAGGCTATTTTATCATGGGCAATGAGTGCTGCGGCGCCCTCATTATCCACAACCGCCTGTTGAAACAGGTGGTGAGGAAAACCAGCCTCAATGAACTGTTTTTCAATGGCAAAACCGCAACCTGTGGTGACTGGCGCATGTTTTAAAATCACGGCATTACCTGCCATGATGGCCGGTATTGCGCAACGATAAACCTGCCAGAAAGGGAAATTCCAGGGCATGATCGCAAAGACAATGCCAAGCGGTTGGTAATACACCGTGGATTTCTGCAATTCAGTCTGTATGGTTTGCGGCTTTAAATAGTCCTCTGCCTTTTCGGCATAATGATCAGCAAGCCAGGCGCACTTTTCTATTTCTGCCTCACCCTGAGCAATGGGTTTACCCATCTCACGGGCGATTAACAGTGCGAGTTCCTTTTTTTTGCGACGAAGTAAATCGCTCAAGGCAAGCATGGGCTGGCGCCTGAACTCAAAGGAGGTTTCACGCCAGTCGAGGAAAGCTTTCTCTGCTCTCTCAATGAGAAGATCCACGTCTTTGCTGGACAGTAGAGGGTATTCCGCGAGTTTTTCTTCGGTAGCCGGATTGATGGTCTGAATGCTCATGGGGGTATGGGATTATTATTAATTTAAAAGAGTTTAGACTATCTCTGCGCGAGTGCAACAGTTTAGAAGCAGCGCCGCCGACGTTGACACTTGCAATGGATAATATTTAATTCAGTTTTTATATTTTTATTCATAATGTGCCCATTCTGGCAAAATAATCAATCCCTGTATTACTTTCAGTGGTTGCCTAGAGGATTTGATTGTTGTTACTATTTTCAGAACGATAGGCGGACACGTACACTGTGCGTCTGCATGAATGAACTTTACTCCACATTGGGATAATTTAATGACAAATAGAACTCTAGGCTACCACCCCGCTCATTACCTGGTTGCCTGGGCCGTCCATGCGTTTACCGCCAGCGCAGCCTGCTTTGGTCTTTTAACGCTGGCCAAAATTTACCAGCATGATTATGTACAGGCTCTGTGGTTCATGGCTGTAACGGTTGTTATTGACGCCCTTGATGGCACTCTGGCACGGCTGGTTAGAGTAAAAACAGTATTGCCGAATATTGATGGGGCTCTGCTGGACAATATTGTCGATTACCTCAATTACGTCATCACCCCCTGCTTTTTCCTGTTTGTTAAACCGGATATGCTGTCTTCGGATATCAAATTGTTGATTATTGTGGCCATTACGATCGCTTCCTCCTATCAATTTTGTCAGTCGGATGCGAAAACGCCTGATCATTTCTTTAAAGGATTTCCCTGTTATTGGAATATTGCCGTGTTTTATATGTTTATTTTCAACACGTCCATGTCCACCAATGCCATGATTCTCACACTCCTGTGCATTCTGGTTTTCGTTCCGATTAAATACGTTTATCCGTCACGACTTGATTACCTGACTGAATCCAGGACACTTAAAATCATGATGCACAGTTTTTCGTTGATTTATGGCATCAGTTCGGCCCTGATCTTATGGAACTATCCTCAGATTAATCCCGTCAATCTGGCTGTTTCACTGGGTTACGTCATCATGTATCTGGCTTTAAGCGTGTACAGGACTTACTCTCCCATGATCATTTCCCGCATGTCTGCGCATAAAGAATCATAGAATCATTCACATTTGCCCAAAGACTGATTAATATAATGCGTTTTCAATGTGAGGATTGAGGTGAGTATGTCTGTTTACCGTTGTACGTTTACTGTGTTGGCAACCTGTTTATTGATGAGCACCATGACGCATGCCGAAGCATTTCCCCATGGTTGCGAAGTCAGCGGCTTTGGTTACAGTAATTACCACCTGATTGTGAATGAAACCGGTGATCAAGCCTTTTACCTCATCCAGAATCGCAGTGACAGAACCGTCGAACTCCAGCGCATCGAAACGCGTGAAGTGTTTATGAGCCCTCCTCTGACTGCCAAACTTGAACCAGCCAATTGGGCGGCCTTTGCCTCCGACATTCGCGAAATGCATTTTCAATGCTTCTACACCGAAAATGAAAATACGGCCAAAGTGAATTGCCGCGATGTCCTGGATGTTTGCCAATATCCCCGGGTCAAATTTGCTTTGAGTAATATGGGAAATTACTGGGTATCTACTAATAAATCACAACGACAGGTCATTAATGATGCCGCCGCAAAAGGAATTTACTTACGATGGTAAGGTAACTATCAGTACCCATAATAAATTATTCGTGCTGCTAGGCATTCTAGGCAGCATTGTATCGCTTCTTGGATTGATTAAAATGCCGGCGCAATTGTATTTTGTCGCTGGCTCAACGCTCTTGTTATTCACCGCCCTCCATTTCAAACTGGTTTACTTCATCGCCCTGGAATTGATATTAATTGCCGGACACGGCGCTGTCCTTCTAGGCATTGGACCTGCTCTGCAATTAGCCATTCCTATCCTGCTTTGCGTGCAACTGTTGTTTTTTTATTATTTAAGCGGTCAGTTAACCAATTTATTTATTCTGATAGGGATAACTGGCATCGCGCTGCTGTCCATAGGGCTTGCATATGAAAATCAATGGGTTTTTTTCAGCGGCGGTAGTGCAGTAGCCTGTTATGCGTTTTACAATGCATCCAGCAAAAAAGCGGCTTTAATATGGGCTATTCTGAATTCCCTGTTTGCTCTGATTGCAATCCTGAAAATACTTGTTTTTTAATTCTGGAGATTTTATGGCTAAAACACCTTCTACCATGTCCCCACTGGGAACCCAGGCTCCTGTTTTTTCTTTGACTGACGTGGTAACCGGTAAAACGATCCATCTCACGCAGGACAACAAGGCCAAAGCCACGGTGATTATGTTTATCTGCAATCATTGCCCTTATGTGAAACACATCAACAAAGAATTAACACGCCTGGCTAATGATTATCTGCCCAAAGACATACGCTTTTATGCCATTAATTCCAATGATGTTGTCAATTACCCCGATGATTCGCCAGACAACATGAAGCGCACAGCAATAACAGAACACTATCCCTTTCCCTATCTTTTTGACGAAACTCAGGAAGTAGCCAGAGCGTATCAAGCGGCCTGCACGCCCGATTTTTTTGTCTATGACAGTCAACTGTCGCTGATTTATCGCGGCCAGTTTGATGACTCCAGGCCAGGAAATGCTATCCCGGTTACAGGCAATTCCATCCGCGTGGCACTTGATTGCGTGCTGGCGAATCAAAAAGTGAGTGACACACAAAAACCAAGCCTGGGGTGTAACATTAAATGGAAAGCGTAATGCCCGAATTTAAACTGTCCTTCTATGTCCCTGAAAGTCATCTGCAAGAGGTCAAACAGGCTTTGTTTGACGCAGGAGCCGGCAAGCTCGGAAATTATGATCAGACCTGTTGGCAAACTCTGGGACAAGGTCAATTTCGTCCTCTGGAAGGCGCAAATCCTACGCTGGGTGAAACCCTGGAACTGACCTATGTCAGCGAAGTCAAAGTGGAAATGCTGTGTGAAGAGCGTTGTCTGCGTGATGCGATCACGGCATTAAAACAAGCGCATCCTTATGAAGAACCAGCCTATGACATTGTCAGGCTTGAGCACTTGAAATAAAAAAGCCTGCTGAAGCAGGCTTTTTACACGATTATATCCCTTATTTGGAAGCAACCA
The DNA here is from genome assembly GCF_001468125.1 of Legionella rubrilucens. GTDB lineage: Bacteria > Pseudomonadota > Gammaproteobacteria > Legionellales > Legionellaceae > Legionella_C > Legionella_C rubrilucens. The sequence continues at coordinate 187,618 of NZ_LNYT01000006.1, forward strand.
CCTGAATTTGAAGCGTCGCAATCACATCGCTGTGAACATGCACTTCAACTGTGAAATCACCCACAGAATGGATAGGACCTTCTGGCATGACGATTTCGCGTCGGCTGACTTCAATAGAGCGCTCCACCAGGGCATCCCGGATTTCATTCACGCCAACAGAACCATACAGCTTGCCTTCGTCACTGGCCATGGCAGAGATAACCAGGGTGATGTCGTTCAGCTTAGCTGCACGTTGTTCGGCAACAGCCTGAGCCTGTTGTGCTTTCTTCTCGAGCTCGGCACGACGTTGTTCAAACAATTTAATGTTTTCTTCAGTAGCGAATACCGCTTTGCTTTGTGGAATCAGAAAATTTCTGCCAAAACCATTTGCAACATTCACTTTGTCGCCAAGTTTGCCTAAATTTCTAACGTTTTCTAACAAAATAACTTGCATCTCTTACCCCTTATTCTGATTTTCGCCCGCTAAAAACAAGCGGCGCGCTCTCAAATTAAATAAACTATCGATTGATCCAAACAACACATACACCGGCAGCATAATGTACGGCACCACAACGATGGGCATCAGCAACAACACCCAGAACGCGAGACGACGTTTTTGAGCCAGTAGGCTGAGACTTAAACTAATCCCGGCCGCCATCAAATAGACAAAAAATAATGGTAAACAACTTAATAACACGGGATTATGCTGATAGACCCCATAAAGGCATACCAATAGCAAAACGACCGCGGCACTGTTGGCACGAAATGCCATGACTTCCCTTTTGAAACCGCCAGGATAAAAGAGCATGGACTGTACGGCGCGTGCCACTAACAGCGAAAAAACCGCTGATAACAAGACACTGATCGCCTTAATGCCTAACAGATAATTTGCGAGGCTGACCTGGTTTTCAGGCGGTTGATGCTCAAGCAGGCTGGCAATGACATTTCCCTGATCAAGGGCTTTGAGCATTTCCTGAACCATTTTATATTGGGCAAGGATAAACTCGGAAGCCAGGCTATGAACAAGAAGAATAACCACTGTCGCCAGACTGATGATAAAAACAGCCACCTTCTGCCAACTGGCGGTGGCGCGCAGCAAGCAGGCCCCCATGTAGCAGGTCAGGTAGGTCAGGGCAATGGTTGACAGCAGATAAGGGCTTGAAGTAGTCATCTCTGCCATGCAGAGAGAGACCGTCAATCCGATGATCAAGCATTGGCAACCAGAAGCCCAGCCTTTACGCAGGGTGACCAGGGCCATAACAGACAAGGACACCCAGGCGGTAAACGGAATTACCGCCAATACGGCCGTCAAAAACCAGGCATATTTCTCATTTTGCAATAAGAAATGGCCCTGTTTTTGTAAAAGTCCGCCCGTGTGTTTCATTTTTACCGATGGCTATCGCAGTATGGCAGTAAACCCAGGAAACGAGCGCGTTTAATGGCAATGGCCAATTGACGCTGAAAACGGGTTTGAGTGCCAGTTATACGGCTTGGAACAATTTTACCGGTTTCGGTAATGTAGTTCTTTAACATGTTCAGATCTTTGTAGTCGATTTCAAACGAATCTTCACCACTGAAACGACACATTTTTTTGCGACGTGAATAAGCTGTCATAAATAAATCCCCTTAAGCTGCTCGGTTGTCTTTTTCTTTTTTCATTAACATGGATTCCGTGGTAATCGCATGTTTCTGACTGATAATTAATTCACGCAAAATCGCATCGTTGAATTTGAATGCGTTTTTTAATTCATCAAGGGCAGTTTGATTACATTCGATGTTCATCAGAATATAATGGGCTTTATGAACTTCTTTGATAGGGTAAGCCAACTGTCTGCGGCCCCAGTCTTCTTTACGATGAATAGCCCCGCCATGCTTGGTAATGATACCTTCATAGCGCTCGACCATCGCAGGAACCTGTTCACTTTGATCGGGGTGAACAAGGAATACAATTTCATAATGTCTCATGAATTTTCCTTATGGATAAAAGCCTTCTTTAACTTAAATAAAGTAAGGCAAGGTTAAAAAAACGGTCGATTGTAACTGATTTAGAACGTTATAGCAATCGAGGGTGTGGTAACCGATCAAGCCTTGTTTGCTCATGCAGTTTAAAAATAATCTATGGACGTTAGGCCTAACCCGCTATCTCTCCTGTTCAGAGGGCAGACAATCAGACTAGCCTCCCTCTAAACGAATTTACTTAAGGTTTAGTTAATATTCAAATGGTAGATTCTGGCCTTTAAATAAACAATTGAACTTAATTATGCCAACTCCATCGCCTCAATTAGAACAGCTTCGTCAGCAAATTTATGCACGACATGACTACCTTCGCAATCATTTGTTTTATCTTAAGGACATTGAAAATAATAAGGTTAGTGAAGAGGACGTTAAGTCCTACCTGGAAGAAATCTTTGAAATGCCGGTCGATAAAGAGATCAAACACACGATTAACCAATTAATGCTTGTTGTTAACGAAAAGCTGGCTTTTTACCATAGATTATGGGAAGCCTCGGCAAATGATAACGACGACCAGGCTTTTTCTTTAGTCAATCTTTTAATTGAGCAGAATCTACCGTATTGCGTCCAGTTCAAAGCGATTCTTACATCAAAAAACGTTCCTGCTCGCGACAAAGTACAGGCTGCGTTTAATGACCATGATCTTCTCAAAGAGCTTCAAAGCCTCATTAAACCGCATCTTCCATCCTCTTATGCCACACTGCAGCGTCTCATCAAAATATCCACAAGCCAAAGCACCCACTCCATGCAAAAATGGGAGCGCAAAGAATTTAAAAGCGTGGTGACAATAAACTGGGAACCTGCCGTTAAAAGTTTAAAAGCATTTATCCAGCGCGTAAGCGGCGACTTAATACCGGGTAAAGCGAAAGGCCCGCTCCCATCAAAACAGAAACTTGACACCATGATTGACGAACAAGTGTCTGAGATGAAAGGAATTGAAGGAGTAGACGCCACGACGAAGGTGGAATTGCCAAAAGCGTTGCGCGATCTATCAAGCATCGTCGAGCGTGTAAAAGAAAACGCCAAACCCAATCAGGATCCGTGCACCGTCATCGAAGAAAACGTTAAATTATTCTTCGCTGTTCAACCCTCGCTTAATTTTTTACAACAGTTAATTGATTCATGGGAAAGCTCGGAAAAAGCGGCTTTGAAATCAAAGTCGGAGGTAGATGCTAGAAAGAAGGCGGAAGTTTATTATTCTAAAATCTGGATTCAGATTACCTCATCACTCACTCAACTGAACAAGCAGACCGACGCGTTAGTTTCTCAAATCGACAAAATTGATTTTGAGATGACCATTGAAGAACACCACCTGTTGACTGAACTCACGGATGAATTAGAAACCATTCGAAGCCAGATTGACTCACTAAAGACAGAATGGCCTGAAGCGTGTCCACAAAAAATCAGGAAAATTGATGACATTGATGACCTCGAATCAGACTCCTATCGCAAGCAAAAAACAATGGAGAAGCAATTGATCGCGCTTAAACAAAGGATCGTTGAAACCGAAAAACAGATATGGATAAATTATAATCAACGATTAGAGTCGATGATTAAGAAGAACAAAGAAGAATCGGAAGAAGTCGATAAAAAATCCCAGGCTTATTTACAGGAAAAATCTGAACGTAACAAGGAACGACGAGCTGAGATTGATCGCAAACGGGAGGAAAAGCAACCAAGGAAGATAGTAAATCACAAAGAAAATTTGTCGTTTTTTAGCCCGGAATTTCAAGTGGATACCCATATGGAGCAGCGATTAAAAAAATTAAACCCCAAGCGCTTAGCGTTATTAGAGCGTATTCTAAACAGAGAATCACCGATTAAAGCAAAAAAGGTATATAAATTAATTGAACATTTAGATGGTGAAATAGAAGAAATTGGTAACGGCAGCTCACATAAACGAATTCGCCTCGGTAAATATTATTTTGAATTAATCAAACACGATGACGGCACACAAACGCCCTCCGCACCGATTGCCACAGGTGGATTTTTCAAACAACATGGCAAGCAGCATACTTCCAGTAATTTATGCCCGTTTAATGTGAAACTTATCGCGGAAACATTCGAGCGTGCCAATATCACCCTGGAGTCCCTCCAAAAACTTAAAAACACAGCACCAGTCATCGAAATCTGTACATCGGTGACCTTGTAATAAGCAGTCAGGATCCAGGCCGCTCAATGAGTTGCCTGGCATCAATAGAGCATTGAAACAAAATGCTTAAAAAGAATTGTTCATGCAAGATACATTAACTCTCTGCATTTAAAATTTACTTGCATTCGCCAAGTGATACGGCTATGTTATCGCTGTTAATGTGATTGATTTAACAGCGTTTTTCCAGGATAAACATACCGAACGAAGGAATAGGTCATGAGTAAGAACATTGCAATAGAGCTTGCAGAAAACATTTCAACCGGTTGTGTACAAACGGCCCTCGATACAAAATCAATGGAACACACATTCTTGAAAATGCTGGAGCGTGAAGAATCAGCAATCTTAATTAAAATTGCGCATCACTTCACTAAAATCGATCAGTTAACGATTGCAATCGATCCCACAAGTGATACTGTTGAACGCTTAAGCCTTGGACAGAGCCAGGATACCTTGCTGTATCAAAAGGGCACCTTGTACATTGCAGGACAACATGACGGCGACATGGAAAAAAACCGAATTATAACGCAAGGCTTTTTCCTCCATGGTATCATCCTGTTCATTGCTGATGTTGTATTTAATAATGATTTTTCTTCGCTAAAAGGCCTTGAGGAATGTCAATCAGAGGGCGTTGATGAGCCCGATCAATTTCTTTCCAATGCAGCGCAACTCATTTGGACAGGCAAAAGTGCTGATTGCAGCCCCAAAATAATTGGCTTTTATCAAAATCAATTTATACCCGCCTGTGAAGAGCATTTGAAACGATTGAAAAACCAAAGCCCTATCAATAAGACCGAGTCAACTTCCATTACCCATTTTTCTATTTTTAATTCAGGAATAAATGAGAAAGAGCCTGATACTCTTAATCCTAAATCAGAGTTGACCGCTTAAACCTGCAGAAATCTTGCATGCCATTTAAGATGGCATGCTCTTTGTCTGAGTGAACCTGTAATAGAATTTGAATAACCCAAAATTGCATTTAGCCCATTCATGGGATATAACAAACAAAAAAAGCAAAAAATTACTTATGGACATTATTAACGTCTCGTTTGAAAAGCCCTTCACCGTCCTAGTCAGTGGCGAAGCAATTGAAGTGATTGTTTTTAAAACCCTCGAAGAGGGCAATATTAAATTCGGCATCAAGGCACCCCGCTCCGTCAACGTGCACCGTGAAGAAATTTATCACGCCATCAAACAGAAAGAGCAATTGCTTGAAAGCGAATAATCTCCTGATTGATGATGAGAGTTGCCTTTTTCCCTTGCTTGCACTCGCATTGTTCCTGTCGTTTACCTCCCTGTTGGTGAATCATTTTTTTCTGCATTTTCATGGTAATAACTATTTCCCCAATGGCAGTTTTGGCATGGGAGTGACCTTGTTACTGATGATGCTGGGTTGCCGCTTATTGTTTTCCAATGAGCACATCAGTTACCTCATCGCCCGCAAAACGGTTTTATTTTTTATTGTCATGGCTACATTGGCAACAATGACCAATGCAGCCCAATACACGCCCTTTCCTCCCATCGATCACTACCTGATTGCCTTTGAAGCCCTGTTTAACATCAATATGGCTGACATCGTCGCCTGGACGGCTCAACACCCGTCATTTAAACAACTGCTGATCTATGCTTATACCAGTATCGATTACCAACTGAGCTGCCTGCCGCTCATTATTATTTTTTTCCGTCAGTTTGATGTGGTCAATGAACATTTTTTCCTGCTGCTATGCAGTTTTATTTTAGGATTCAGCTTTTATTATTTTTTTCCTACTGTGGCTCCGGCCAGCATGGTATCAAGCCCTTATTTTTTTGCAGAACAGCATGCCACCGGCATTAAATTCATGGAAATTCAAAACCACCAAATTCCGTCGACGATGTATGGCGGCATGGTTGCTTTTCCATCGTTTCATGCCGTGTGGGCCTGGTTCAGTGTCTACCTGTGCCGGCAACTGCGGGCAGTATGCCTTCTGGTCCTGCCGCTCAATCTACTGCTTATCGCCTCCTGTGTGCTGCTTGGCTGGCACTATCCCGTTGACATTTTAGGCAGCGTTATTTTAGCGGTGCTCTGTCACACCGCTTACCATTATTGCCAACGCCGCCTGCTTAAGCGGTAATTTTAACAGGGATGCCGCTTGGCGAGCGCAGTTCAGTGCCGACAACCTGCTGGTTCAGTGATTTTTTAAGCGTATAGCCGCTCAGTTTGTCCTGTAAAAACGCATGAAGATTGACTTTCTTTTCATCCGTTAAGGCAGGATGAACCTGCAAATACAATTGCCCATTCATTAAACCGAGCTTTAACGGTTCATTCATGACCGTGACCGGTGTGCCCACAGCAACCCTGTCGAATAATTGTTCTATGTCTTCCGGCATCATGCGGATACATCCTGCGCTGACGCGTGAACCGACGCCATCGCGGCGATTGGTACCGTGAATCAGGTAGGTGGCCCAGCCCAATCTCAGGACATGGCGGCCCAGCGGGTTACCATCGCCGCCAGGAAATTCATTGGGAATGGGGGTTCCATTTTTTGCCGCCTCTGCTCTGACGTTGGCCGTCGGATGCCACACCGGATCCCGCTCTTTGACAGTGACGCGGGTTTTGCCCACCGGCGTATGCCAGCCCTCGCGACCGATACCCACCGGCATCGTCACGACCACGTTGTCTCCAGACGGGTAATAGTAAAGGCGGTATTCCGCCAGATTAATCACAATTCCCTCACGGGGTCCTGGCGGCAGCAAATACTGCGAAGGAATGACCAGACGGGTGCGCAAAGGCAAAGGCCGCAGCGGATCAACCTGAGGATTGGCTCTGACCATTTCGAAATAGCCAACATCATAACGAATGCCGACATCGCTTAAGGTTTCACCGGGCTCAGGCGTGGCGTATTGGATGTCGCCCACCAGGTCGCCTGAGGCAGGAATCACAAAGGTCGTTGCAAAAGCGGGACTTAGGAATAATGAAAAACCAATAATTAAGACTAGTCGCACCATGGTAATAATCCCAATAATGAATAATGGCAGAGAGTGTCTGCCATTATTGAAAACACGTGACGCGGAAAGAGTTTACAAATCGCTGTTTGCCTTGAAACGCGAACCGTATTTGGACTCGAGTTTGGCAAACAATTCATTGAGTTTGTCATGACCAAATTGCTTCGCATAATTCATAGGACCGCCTCGAAAAGGCGCAAAACCGGTGGCGAAAATCATTCCGCCATCCAGCAGGTCACTGTCAGCCACCACTCCTTCACGCAGACAGGAGGCGGATTCATTGACCATACGCAGAATCAGACGATTGGCAATGTCTTTGCCGGACTTGTCGGACTTCACTTTTGGCTTAATCGGCTTGCCGTTTTTGTAACGGTAGAAGCCCTCACCGGTCTTACGCCCGAGTTTGCCCTCTTTCACCATATCGCGCAGACGCTGCGGCACCGTACCGCCAAAATGGCCAGTGAGGTTTTCAGCCACGGCCAGACACACATCCATTCCCACGGTGTCTGCCAATTCAACCGGTCCCATGAACATGCCAAATTCCTCGGCCGCGTTATCAATCACCGCGCCGCTGTACCCTTCTTCAATCAATTGCACGCATTCCATCAGGTAGGGCATCAATACGCGGTTAATCAGGAAGCCGGGGCTGGATTTGACCGGTAAAGGCAAACGGCCGATTTGTCCCACAAAAGCACAGGCGTCCTGCACCACGGTTTTGGAACTTTTCACACTGCTGACTACCTCCACCAGTTCCATTTTAGCCACCGGGTTAAAGAAGTGAATGCCAATCAGGCGCTCGGGGTTCTTCATCACCTGGCTGATTTCATCCAGAGGAATACTGGACGTATTGGTGGCGATGATGGCCGTCTTTTTCGCTTTTTCTTCCAACTGTTTGAAAATGGACTGCTTCACTTCCAGGTTTTCAAATACCGCTTCGATAATCACATCTGCCCTGGCGATGCCATGACCATCCGGATCAGGAATCAAACGATCGAGAGCCGCCTGAATCAGGCGTGGTTGCTTGAGTTTTTTCTTGTACAGGGTGTGTGCGCGACCAATGGCAGGGGCAATCTGCTGATAGGATTTATCCTGCAAAGTCACTTTTAAACCACGCAAGGCACACCAGGCAGCAATGTCACCGCCCATGACGCCAGCGCCAATAACATGGACGTGCTCCGCTTTGAAGCTGGAATCCTTGGCAAACGATTTCATGCGCTCGCGTAAGGAAAACACGCGGATAAGGTTCTTCGCTGTGTCGCTTTTGCTGACCAATTGCTCCACTGAATCCACTTCTTTTAAGTAGGCACGCTCACCATGACCACCTTCTTTTTCCCATAAATCAATGATTGCATAGGGTGCCGGGTAATGCTGTTTTTTTACTTTTTTGGCTAATTGATAACGCATTAAAGGTGACAACAGCATGCGCACCCACGCCCAGTTGGACAAGGTCTGGAAGAATCGGGGCTTGTGTTTAGCCGGTTTGTTTTTAATGTAGTAAACCGCGGCACGTTTTAATTGCCGCACAGGAACCACGTCATCCACCATGCCCAATTTTTTTGCCTTCTGTGCCGCCAGCGGTGCGCCGGTCAGAATCACTTTGGAAATGGCATCAAACCCACCGATGAGGCGTGGCAGCCGAACGGTGCCTCCCCAACCGGGATGAATACCCAACATCACTTCCGGCAGCCCCAAACGGGTGTCTTTGTCATCCGTCGCGATACGGTAATCGCAGGCTAAGGCCAGCTCCATACCGCCACCCATGCAGAATCCATCAATCATGGCTACGGTAGGAATTGTCAAGGCTTCAAGGCGCGCAAAAACGGATTGCCCCTTTCTTAAAAAGTCGACGGCCTCTTCAGCGGTATTAAATTTTGAAAACGCATTGACATCGGCGCCAGCAATAAAGCCTTTGGGTTTACTGGAATAAATCACAACCCCTGCTGCACTATTGTCTTTGGCAATTTCCTGCAACAGGCTGTTTAATTCATTTAATACGTCATCGTTTATGGTATTAGCCGAGGTATCGCTGCGGTTGATAGCCAGCCAGATAATGTTATCGGCGTCTTTCTCCATGTCCCAATGTTTGTAGTTATTCATTATTCGCTCACCTCAGTCACACGTTCGAGATACATTGCCCCACCCTGACCGCCGCCGATGCAAATCGCCGCCATACCACGGGTTCCTTTTGTTTGTTCAAGAGACTTTAAAACATGCAATACAATACGAGCCCCGCTCGCTCCGATAGGATGCCCAGCCGCGATAGCGCCGCCATCCTTGTTTAATTGATCCAGCGAAGGAGCACCCAGAGCATGCTGCAGGCCGAGTTGAGCCTTGCAATAGTCTTCATCATTCCAGGCTGCCAGACAGCCGAGGACCTGCGCAGCAAATGCTTCATTAATTTCCCAGCAGTCAAGCTCTGTTGGTTTAAGTTTTTGCCGCTGCAGAATCGGAGTGGCCGCATGAACAGGCCCCAACCCCATTTGCGAGGGATCAAGAGCCGCCCATTGAGAATCGACGATGCGGCCAATCACGGGCAGTTTGTATTTTTTCACAGCATCCGCACTGGCCAGTAACAATAAACAAGCCCCGTCAGTAATCTGGGAACTGTTGCCGGCGGTAACCATGCCAAATTTTTTGTCAAAGAACGGTTTGAGTTTGGCAAGCTTTTCCACCGTTGAATCCGTACGCATGCCATCATCCTGAGAATACACCTTCCCCTTTTTATCAATGATGGGCATGACTTCGGTCATACGACCGTCTTCATAGGCTTTGGCCAGACGCAGATGACTTTGCACGGCAAATTCATCCATTTGCTCACGGGTAATGCCAAAACGATAAGCCACTTTTTCTGCCGTTTGCCCCATATTCAAACCCACGATGGGGTCGGTGAGGCCGCGCAGCAGGGCAATAACCGGCGCCAGAAAAGACGGGCGAAACTGCGTCATCAGACCAAGGCGTTGCCCGGTGCTTTTTGCAGAAAACCAGCGGCCTAACCAGGACGCCATTTTCTCATTAAATAATAATGGCGCATGACTCATGGCATCGGTACCCCCGGCCAGAACCAGATCACTGCGGCCGGAAGCGATTTGAATGGCTGCATTGTCCAGTGCCTGCATGCCGGACGCACAGTTACGCATGACGGTAAACGCAGGAACTTTATCGCCACAGCCTAAACGCAAGGCCACAACGCGGGCAATATTGGCTTCATCAGGTCCAGGCATCGCCGAACCAATAATCACCTCATCCAATTCAGTGGGTGAAAACGGCTGGCGATTCAGCAGGGGAACCCCTGCTGCTACCGCTAAATCCGAACCGGTAAAAGGCCCCACGTCCTTTGCTTTTAAGAAGGGAGTTCGATTGCCATCAACAACATAGACCGCCCTGCCCTGCAAATTTGATCGTTGCTCCATCACGCCTCCTGATACATGTCATGCTGACTAAGTCAGCCATTTTTTTTAATTGTAAAAGATAGCAGTAATCCTAACCATTTGGAAATTTTGTTAAAAATTATTTTTATTTAAAATCAGTGTTGACGATAAACAAATACCTGCTATACTGCCGCTTCATTGGACGGAGAGATGGCCGAGTGGTCGAAGGCGCTCCCCTGCTAAGGGAGTATGGGAGAAATCCCATCGAGGGTTCGAATCCCTCTCTCTCCGCCAGACAGAACGACGCGCCCGTAGCTCAGTTGGATAGAGTATCTGGCTACGAACCAGGGGGTCGGAGGTTCGAATCCTTCCGGGCGCGCCAATTCTCGCTGTAAAATCAATAAGTTACAAATATCGGGTCTTTCCCAATTACGGGGGCACTCAATCAACAGCATAGTACTCTAACTCTGGTTCTATAATTTTCAAAGTTTTTAAAGCCATAGGCTCGTCTTTGAATCAATTTCATTTTTCTATGGAAGCCTTCGGTAATGCCGTTAGACTTGGGGTCTTTCCCAATTACGGGGGCACTCAATCAACAGCATAGTACTCTAACTCTGGTTCTATAATTTTCAAAGTTTTTGGGTCTTTCCCAATTACGGGGGCACTCAATCAACAGCATAGTACTCTAACTCTGGTTCTATAATTTTCAAAGTTTTTAAAG
>NZ_LNYT01000006.1:198839-257385 GCF_001468125.1 Legionella rubrilucens
GGCCTTGACAGATGTGGCCAGTTCCATTCGTTTACTGCGTTTCATTGAGGTCTTAAGCGTCTTATGAGTATTCATGGTGTTCCGAACATTTTCGTTCATATAATTGTAACCCCCCCATATTTAGTGGCATCCTAAATTAGAGTTCATTGGCTGATTTTTTGCCAGATATTCCCACGGCGTTAAATCATTTAGTGAATCATGGGGTCTTTCGTCGTTGTACTCTTTTATCCAGTTTTCTGTTAGCTCTCTTACTTCGTGTAAATTTTTAAACACATACATATCCAGTATTTCTGTGCGATAAGTTCTATTGAATCGCTCAATAAATGAATTTTGTGTTGGCTTTCCTGGTTTGATAAATTCCAATTGCACCTTATTTTTTTCTGCCCAATCAGCCAGAGCACCTGAAATAAATTCAGGACCATTATCCATGCGTAGTTTGGCGGGGAGACCACGCCAGGCAACAACACGTTCTAATACGCGAATTACTCGCTGTGCAGGCAGGCTCAAATCTATCTCAATCGCTAACACTTCACGGTTGAAATCATCCACTATGTTAAATGTTCTGAAGCGTCGACCACACATCAATGCATCGGACATAAAGTCCATTGACCAACACTGGTTAATGGACGCTGGCACACTTAGAGGTTCAGGTGAGCGATTGGGTAACCGCTTTTTTCCCTTACGACGCATATTGAGCTTAAGCTCACAATACACACGGTAAACCCGTTTATGATTCCATCTGTGCCCCTGACGTCGTAAGACCTTAAGCAATTTACTGAAGCCATACGCTGGGTAACGTTCAGATGATTCCTGCAATGCCACAATGACACTTTCATCAGACCGACTATCCGGCTTATAGCGATAAACCGAGTCGCTGATACCTACAACTTTGCAAGCGCGGCGTAAGCTCACAGCATGAGTATTGACTGCATAATCAACCAACTCCCGACGCACAGTTGGCTTCACAGCTTTTTTTCGACAATATCCTTCAGGATTTTGTGGTCAAGACTTAGCTCAGCATACATTTGCTTAAGACGACGGTTCTCTTCCTCAAGCTCTTTCAGACGCTTTATGTCTGATGATTCCATGCCTCCGTATTTTGCTTTCCAGTTGTATATGTTGCGTCAGAAATGCCATATTCACGACAAACTTCTTTAACCAGTCTGCCTGCTTCAACCTCTTTTAGAATTTTGACAATCTGAGTTTCTGTATAACGCGATTTTTTCATCTTTGTTCTCCTTAGGCGTAGTTTAACTTGGAGAACTCTAATCAGGAATACAACTATTTTAGGGGGGGTTTACAACTGAGGCTGGCGTTCTATGGGATTTTGGTTTTAAAAAACGGGCGGGTCACACTTTTAAACATGGTTATTTAAGTCGAGGAGATAAATACGTAATGTAACGCTTGATGCCGTTATGAAGTGTTTTAAGCTTTCTATTGATAGATATTTTCCGATCAAAAAGAAGCTTTAATCCTTGTTCACTAATGAACAACGCTTCAATTAAAACCATTCTAATGTTATTTAACAGTTTATATTTTTTTTTGGTTGATTGCATTTTAGTAGTTATATCCGCAGCACAAGAATTAAGACTTATGTTCTTTAGATAGGTCAAAATCTTCCGGCCAACCAAATTACCTAACTGACTAGCATGATATAAATCAGACTGGATTAAGTCATTAAATACATTATCAGCAAGATTTTGCAAATAATCATAGTCCCCTAACATTTCAACAATCTCATCAATATTTGAAAAATCCTTTTTTAAAAGTATATAGTGTTCTCCAGGTTTACATATACCATTATAGTGACCAGGGAACATAATCATTGGAGTTTTGGTTGCCGCGGCCTCAAATACCCGGGGTGAGATGGCATTATAAACAATAATACCATCATAGCTTTTTAGAACGCGCTCATAAACAGTATCAAAATCAGCATTTTTGTTTTTTGTTAAGAAGAGCTCGGTTTCCTTCTTTACTTGACCATCAAAGTCCCAAATACTAGCACCACTTTCTGTAGCTAGCACGGCTTTAGAGTTTTTCAGCAAATTTAGCCAATTTTCACCATACAGACGATGTGATTCTTCAAGACTAATATCAAGCGAAAGTCCTCTGCTTTCAACTCGTCTCTGGAATTGTTCAGCAATAAGTTCTTTCTCATAAGCTAAGCTTCCTAACCAATAATCACAACGTCTTCCTCGATAAGAAACATCAATAACGCGATCTTTAATTTGAGGGGAAGAAATTTTTTTCATCTCATCATTAACATATCCAGTTAAAACAGTTATTTTTTCTAACTTTTTTAATCTAGGATCAGGATAAGCACGTGATAAAGTATTTTTATTAACCAACGTAAATAAAGTGGTAAACTTTAACTCATAAAGATAGTCCTGCACCTTATTCACACTTTGGTATTCATCCTGAAGAAATATAAATTTGTAGCCATTGAATTGCGATATTTTACTCTTTAAATGATCTGATAAATAATAGTTATTATAGGGTTTAATAGAGTAATGAATACCTATAGCATCAAACAATGATAAATCTAATTTATCTAGAACTTTATTAATTAAAGGATTTTCAATATGCCACTCGATGTCTCTACACGAAGTTACTGCATGAATATGATCGCGAACCGCACCAGCGTTATGAGTGGTATCAGCTAAAAATAATACATTAGGTTTATTCATAAATCCTTTACGTTTTTTATTTAAAATAATTTTTTCCCAATCATGCGGATCGTATTCCTGGGTCTTAATAGCAATTTAATTAAAAACTTTATATTTACTGGCATTTTTTGATACATACTCAAACTTGATTTGTAGAAAATAGTCTTTAAGGAAATATACTGAACATGCTTTCTAAATTGGTCTTCAGTGTAGAACGTATGGACAGTTGATTTATTGCGCGCTGTAAATTCTCTGCTTATAAGATGATCTACTTTTTCTATAAATGCACTATAGTGATACTGAGGGTTTAAGGCAATTTCCTGATAAGCTCTATCAACAATTCTCTGTAAATAATCATCGTCTTTTATTTTTTCCAAAACTTCATGAATATTACTAAAATCCTTTTTTAATTCAATATAATGTCTTTCGGGCTTCAATATGCCTGAGTAGTTTCCTTCATATAACACTAATGCCGTTTTAAGTGCTATTGCCTCAAAACACCGTGGTGAAATCTGGTTAAGATAATATTTTCCTTCATGTTCCTTCAAAAACATAGCTTGAACTTGATGAAAAGTTACTCGCGGATGAAGAAATTGGTACTTGTCAATTTTTTTCTCGAGTTCTCCAGTAAAATCCATTACACTAGCGCCGCTCTCAACCCCTAGTGTTGCTTTGCAATTTCCTATAAACTTAATCCAATTCTCACCGTATATTCTGTCGTTTTCATTATAAGATATATCAACCTTCAATTTTTCATGAGTTGTATGTTTCTTCCATTTTTCAACTATATCCCATTTTTCAAAGCCTAATTCTCCATACCAGAATGGCAAGCGTCTCCCACGGTAACCCACGTGAATAGAGCGATCTAGGACTGGTTTTACATTGTCATAATCTAGAAGTCTCTTAGGTATATATCCAGTTAAGTTGTTGTATTTAGAAACTCCTGGTAATTCATCCTCTGGATATATCCGCTTGATTTCTTCTTCACAAAAACAAGAAAACAATACATCGACATTTAAAGATTTTAATTCTTGCCTCATGGTATTGATTTGTCGATATTCATCCTGAACAAAAATAATCTTTAGTCCCTTATAGTCTGCTATTCTCTTCTTAGCTTTTTCAGATAGATAGTGATCATTTAAAATACATAAAGAGTAGTGAATAATAATAACATCAAATTTATTAAAATCTAGCTTGCTGCTTATATCTCCCATCCCTGAATGAACCCAAATCTTATGGCTTGAATAGTCCTTAAAAGCATCAATATGATCAACAATCGTATTTGCATCATTACCTAATAGAGGTCTATTGCACAGAAAGAGAATATTTAATTTCATCAATCTATCTCACTAAATAATTCAGCTGGTTGTATCTTATTATTATCATCCTCACTAATACACCACTCTGCCGGATGATAGAATAAAGTACAGTCATCCTTGTATTTTCCTTTTACCTCAAACTGGTAGCTTCTAGACAATAAATCATAATAAGTGGCCGTTGATAAATCATACAAATCCAAAGTTTGATAAATAGCTGCTGAGAAAATGTACTTACCATTTCCTAATAGCGTATTCTTATAAACCAATTTCACTGTGGCTTCATCCGATTCATGGAGCTCAAAAGTGTATTTTTGGCTACAGTGACGAGAAAGCCAACGACCATCCTCCGTAAAAAGTAAAACAACAAAATAGACATCAAATTTATCTTTCTTATCCGCCCTAATAGTAAATTGTATAGTTAATTCATCACCTGAATTGATTTCAGATATTTCCTCACTGAATCGATCCAGTAATCTAATTTCTTTTATTTTCAAACCAGCAATTAAGGAGGGCCAACGAGAAACATCCCTGTCTTTTTGATCAATGACATTAAGTAAAAGATCAGATTTTTCAGAATCGGTGGATGTATGTTGAGAAATAACCTGGATCAGTAATTTCTCTCGAAGCCACTTCGATTGAATAATAGGCGTAGGCTTTTTATTAGATAGCTTACTATTAACTTGATTCTCAATTTCCAATCTTTTTGTATACTCTTCGTACCGCTTTACTATATCAATGGCTTTACCCTGCATAACAATTTCACCGCATTCCAGCCAGATTGCAGTTTCACAAAATTGTAAAACTTGAGCAGTTGAATGCGAAACAAGAAGTAAGGTACATCCTGAACCGGTTAATTTTTTCATCCGATCAGCTGATTTAGCACTAAAATAAGCATCACCAGCACCCAAAACCTCATCAACAATGAGAATATCGGGCTTTATTGCTGTCGCTGTTGCAAAATAGAGTCTGGACTGCATGCCAAGCGAATAAGTTTTGATTGGCTGATAAAGAAAATCTCCTAATTCAACAAAATCAATGATATCTTCAACTGCTTCGTTATACTGGTCTTGAGTCAATCCATTGTATATGAGCGAGGCTTTGATGTTTTCCAACCCTGTAAATTCAGGATGAAATCCTAAACCCGTGCTCATCAATGCCTGAATCTTACCATTTACAGTAACATCACCTTGGGTTGGTAAAAAATTACCTGTCATTAATTTCAATAGCGTCGATTTTCCTGCCCCATTTCGGCCTACTATTCCAAGTCTCTCACCTTTATAAATAGTAAGATTGACATTCTTTAAAGCAAAAAATTGTTGGTAATTATTTCCTTTACTGAGTCCTAATGCATCTAACATCATCTGCCAAGGAGTGTTGTAAAGTTTATACGTTTTATCGACATTCTTAAATTCAATGGCCTTATCATGCAAATTCATAAAATACCTTTTTAGTTTTATCGTAAAAATAATGACCAAGGCTAAAGCAAAATAAACTAATAAATGTAGCGATCAAAAAATTATAACTTATGACACCTTTTACAAATAAGTCTTGATAAGACCATACATAATACGAAAATGGATTTAAATAAATAATTAATTTTAATGTTTTAGGCACCATAGCAGGTGTATAAGCGATAGGGCTTACAATCATGAGGAGCATAGTGACAAAAGAAAGTGACTGTTGGATATCTTTAAGTACCAGATTAAGAATAGACAAAACCCAAACAATTCCAGTTGTAAACATTATTTGCAGGATAATAAGTGCAGGCAATACCAAAATGCTTAAGTTTATAGTCCTCAGACAGAGCAGATTAGCAATAATCAACAATAAAACACCTACAAATAATGTCATACAATTTACCACCACAGCTTGCAAAGGAATATATTCTGATGGATAAACTGTATTGAGAAGAAGCGATTTTTTGCTGGATAAAGATGTTGTTCCGGCGGTCAATCCATCAGAAAACCCAAGAAATGGCAGTAGGCCACTCATAATATAAATGACATAGGTGTTAGTACTCATGTCAGTGGGCTTAACACGAAAAATAAGAATGTATAAGGTTGAATAAATAAAAAAAAGTAGCAATGGGTATAATATAAACCAGAATACCCCAATTACTGAACCTGCATGACGCTTGGCAAGTTCAGAAACGATTGAGTTTTTCAATAGACTATAGTGTTTGATAATTGAAAGGAAAGGATTTACCAAGTGATTTATTATTTTCATAGCTTAAATTCAATTAAAATGTTTACTATTTTCTCCGCTGCATTACCATCGCCGTAGAGTGGCAAGCCCCCTTTCACCTGTTGACTACAATTAACAAGTTCAGTCAATAAAAACGCCTTATCCGGAGAACACAATTGGTTCCAGCCCGCCTCCACCAGTTCGACCCACTCCGTTTCATCGCGCAGCGTGATGCAGGGAACCTGATTGAAATAGGCTTCTTTCTGCACGCCGCCGGAATCGGTGACAATAAAGGCTGCGTGTTTTTCCAGGGCCAGCATATCGAGATAGCCAACCGGCTCGGTCAGAAAAACCTGTTTTTCCAGCGTTGTAAAATAGCTTTTCTGGCTCAAGGCAGCACGGGTGCGCGGGTGCAGCGGCAGAATAATCCGATAAGTTTTGCTCAATTCAATCAGGGCATTGCAGATATTCTGCAAGCGTGATTCATTGTCGGTATTTTCAGCACGGTGAATGGTTGCCAACACATACGGTTTAGCCAGAAGTTGCCACTCATCGACTTTGGTTTGCCTTGAGGCATTCAGTTCATTGTAAAACAGCGTCGCATCGAGCATCACATCGCCGACATTAACGATCTGTCTGGGGTCAATCCCTTCCTTCAGTAATTGCTGTTTGCCGTTTTCTGTGGGAGCAAACAATAATTGACTGAGGTGATCGGCCGTGATGCGATTAATCTCTTCGGGCATTTTACGGTTAAACGAGCGCAGTCCCGCTTCGACATGCGCCACGGGAATATGAAGTTTAGCCGCCGCCAAGGCTCCGGCCAGCGTGGAATTGGTATCCCCGTAAACCAGAACCCAGTCAGGCTTTTCCCGGATTAACACGTCTTCAATGGCGGCCAGCATCTGCCCTGTTTGATGACCATGGCTGCCTGAGCCAATGTTTAAATGGTAGCCCGGTTGCGGGATGGATAACTCGTCAAAAAACTGCGACGACATATTGGCATCGTAATGTTGCCCGGTGTGGATGATGATTTCATCCACATCAGCCCGTTTCGCGATGATTCTGGACACCGCGGCGGCTTTGATGAATTGTGGGCGCGCACCCACAATCGTACACACTTTAATCATAATAAATCCCCGTCCTACTGTTCCATCAATGCCACGGTATTGTTTTCAGTCAGAATATAGATGTCGCCCGTCTGTTGGCATTTGGCATAAGAAAGGCCGTCCGTTTCTTTTTTGAACAAAAGCCGTTCACCAAAACGGCTCATCCAGCCGATTTGCCGGGCCGGAACCCCGACCATCAGGGCATAAGCCGGTACATCCTGGTTAACCACCGCACCGGCGCCCACAAACGCGTACTCGCCGATGGTCACGCCGCAGACAATTGTGCAGTTCGCCCCTAAGGTCGCACCCCGTTTTACAAGTGTGTCACGGTATTCGTCCTTGCGGGAGACGGCCGAGCGGGGGTTGTACACGTTGGTAAATACCATGCTCGGGCCGCAGAAAACATCGTCTTCCAGTGTAACATTGTCATAAATGGACACGTTGTTTTGTATTTTAACATTATTGCCAATCACCACCCGGTTGCCGACAAACACATTCTGGCCAAGGCTGCAACGTTCGCCAATGCGCGCCCCACCGCAGACATGAACCCAATGCCAAACGCGTGTGCCTTCACCCAGCTCGGCACCCTGATCAATAATGGCAGTGTCATGAGCCTGATACGACATACTATAACTCCAGGGGTAAATGCACCGTTGAACCATCGCGTGCGGAACGGTAAGCAGCAATTAATAATTCCAGCGAGGTTAACCCTTCACGGCCATCCGTTTCCGGTTCTTCTTTGCCCTGCAGGGTATTGATCACATTGTCATAATAAAGCGGGTGACCAAAGCCATACACGGACGTTGTCTGATAGCTGGCGGCCTTGATTTGATCATCCTCGGGTTGCCTGTCGGCGAATTCCCATTGCTGAATCTCATTGACGGCCACACCGCCAATTCTGACCGTGCCCTTTTCACCGAGAACGGTGATTGAACCCTCAAGATTTCTGGGATAGGTTAGCATCGTCACGCTGACAGACCCCATGGCGCCGCTGCGCCAACGGATGTTCATCACGCCCGTGTCCTCGGTTTCAATGTCGCGGGCTAACGTTCCCATCATGGACTGAACCGATTGCACGGGACCGAGCAGCCAATGGATTAAATCAATGTAATGGCTGGCCTGATTCATGAATGCGCCGCCATCAAATTCCCAGGTACCGCGCCAGGACGCCTGATCATAATAATCCTGTGGCCGCGTCCAGAAAACATTAATATTGGCCAGATAAATCTTACCAAAACGCCCCTGGTCAATGGCTTTCTTTAAGAGCTGCAGGGTGGCATTGCGCCGGTTTTGTTTCACAACAAACAGGCGGACGCCGGCTTCATCGCAGGCATTCACCATGCGTAAGCCATCCTGCCAGCGGGTGGCCATTGGTTTCTCAGTCAACACATGCCGGCCGCTGCGGGCAATCTGGATGGCCTGAGACGGGTGCAGACCACTCGGCGTACACAGTGAAATGATGTCGGCATTGGTGTGTTGCAACAAGTCTTCAAGGCTTCGATAGCCGTCTACGCCGTATTCGCTGGTGGCTTTTTGCAGGGCCTCGGCATCGATATCGCACACCGCCGTCAGGTTCAGGCGATCGCGGTGTTCGGCAATGGATTGCAGGTGGTTGCGCGAAATGCGACCGCAGCCAACCAAAGCGATGTTGATTTTGCGATCCGTGATATTCCAGGGTGCTTTTTTCATCATCAGGCACTCACTATGTTATTGCTTTTAAACGTCTTGAATGCCGCGCGCGTATCGACAATCAGCGGCGCGTGTTCGGCAATCAGGGCATAGTCAAAGGCATTATGGGCTGTGGCTAAAACCACGCAATCGTATTGACTGATGGATTCGGCGGTGATATCCACGCTCTTCATTTCCAGATGGTGATGACGCATGGGCGGCAGTGCCGGTACGTGCGGATCAGAATAGCTGACCAGCGCACCTTTCTCCTGCAGCAATTCAATGATTTCCAGCGAGGGTGATTCGCGCATGTCATCGACATTGCGTTTATAGGCTGCTCCTAAAACCAGTATTTTACTGTTTTTGATTGCCTTGGAGCGTTCATTTAACGCATCGGCCACCTTATTCACAACCCACAAAGGCATGGCACTGTTGATTTCCCCAGCCAATTCGATGAATCGGGTATGCAGGCCATACTCCCTCGCCTTCCAGGTCAGGTAGAAAGGATCGATGGGGATGCAATGGCCGCCAATACCGGGTCCGGGATGATAGGCGACGAAGCCAAAGGGTTTGGTGGCGGCGGCATCGATGACTTCATGAATGTCGATACCCATTTTGTCGGCCAGAATTTTCATTTCATTGACTAAACCGATGTTCACGGAGCGGTGAATGTTTTCAAGCAGTTTGGTCATTTCGGCTACCTTCGTTGAGGAAACCGGCACAACCTTGTCGATAACGCCTGAATACAAGGCCAGCCCTGCTTCAAGGCAGGCCTCGGTATCTCCGCCGCAGACTTTGGGAATGGTCGCGGTGGTGAAATGTTGATTGCCTGGATCTTCACGCTCAGGGGAATAAACCAGGAAAATGTCGCGGCCCACCACAAACCCGCGGCTTTCAATCCGGGTTTTCAATTCCTCTTCGGTGGTGCCGGGGTACGTGGTGCTTTCCAGTGAAATCACCTGTCCCGCGCGAAGATGAGGCAGGAGAGAATCCATGGTCTGCAGCACGAAGCTTAAATCGGGCTCGCGGTATTTATCCAAAGGCGTCGGTACGCAGAGAATAATCGCATCCGCTTCGGCGGCCTGCGAAAAATCAGACGTGGCCGTGATGTAATTTTTTACACCCT
Source organism: Legionella rubrilucens (assembly GCF_001468125.1). GTDB lineage: Bacteria > Pseudomonadota > Gammaproteobacteria > Legionellales > Legionellaceae > Legionella_C > Legionella_C rubrilucens. Next base: position 208,909 of record NZ_LNYT01000006.1, read on the forward strand.
CAATCTGCTCTGACGGGATATGTTGAATGTAGGAACGGCCTTGGTTAATCGCCTGGTTTTTACGCTCATCAACATCAATCCCAATGACGCGGTAACCCACCTCGGCAAAACGCAGCATCAAGGGCAATCCAACATACCCAAGTCCTACAATGCTAATCATTGCTTCTTTGTTTTTTATTCTTGGCAATAACGTTGCTAACATCTTCTTCATCCCATCTAAATTGAACTTTTACAGTTACAAGTACACTTATTTTTCTTTTAATACAGCATCCGTACTCTTGAATGTTTATGATCGATAAACATGGCCGGGAATCATAGCACCCAAAATTAAAAAAATCTCTTAATTAAACAAAAACAGTTCAATCGTGAAAAAAATTTACCGATTTTCATTTTAGCCCGCGGAAGTGAAATGATTTAAAAAAGAAAAAAGTCGCCAAAGCCGGGTAATTGGCTATATACTGGCTTAACGTTTAACAACCGGGTGGTTACATGTCCTTAAAGGCCATGTATAACGAAATCGCGAGTCACTACGCTACAGCTGATCGCTTTGGCTCTTTAAGCGAGAGTCATAAAACGGCAATAGAACAGATTAAGAAAGAACATTTGGGTTTTAAAGAGAATTACAAGATTCTTGATTTTGGCGTAGGCAACGGCGCCTTTCTTGAAAAACTTCGAGAATACCTTCCCAATGCTCATTATACCGGGATTGATATTTCCTCCGAAATGCTGACTGAAGCCCGAAAAAGGCTACCCCTGACCACCATCGAAGCCAGCGCCACCGAAGCGAGCCATTATCTCCCCCATCACAGCCAAGATTTGGTTCTGGCGCATTTCATCAATGCCTACATCCCTATCCATACCCTGTTCTCAGAGGCTGACCTGCTGACGCGCTCCAATGGTTATTTTTCGTTAATTACAACGACGTATGAATCCTTCCCCATTGCCCAGCAGCAACTGGCCGATTTCATCGCCCAGGGCACCATGTTAAGCAGCGTGGTCGGCCATTATTACAAAACCATGGTAAAAAACACCACGGTAGCCAGCGGGCTGGATGAATTAATGCATGTGTTCGCCCAGCATCAGTTTAAAGTGGTTAAGCATCAGCGCCTTCATATTCCGGTGACGCTGAATAACATTGATGAACTGGCCCTTTTTGGCATTGAGGGAACCTGGTTTTTAAATACCCTGTCGTTGCGCATGCTGCCTAAAAATTTTTTAGTGGCGCGCCTGAAGCGATTATTCGACAGGATCTTTACTTTTCCCTACCATGACACCCATATTATTGATGTGATCCTCGCCAAGAAATAATCGCTGTTACGCATAAAGACAAGGAGTCGACGTGTTTTTAGAAGCCATAAAAAAACAACTGCCCGTCTGGGATACCCGCCAACTGCAAACCAATAACATCGTGATGATCACCTTCTGGAGTCAGTTTTCGGTTTATGCCTTAAACACGGTCCTCGTTTTATTTTTAACCCGTCCCCTTCTGGCGCATGGTTTGGGTTACAGTCATGCCAAAGCCTACGCCTTTATTGGCATCACTCAGGCAACCAGTTACCTCATGCCGGTTCTGGGCGGTTTTATGGCGGATCAGGTGCTTGGCGTCAGGCGTGCGATTCTTTATGGCAGCATCATGCTGGCCTTAGCCTACCTACTGGTGATGTTAAGCGGCTTAAGCCTAACCGGCTTCGGCGATAAACTGTTTATTGCGGCCTATGCTTTCATTCCGGCAACCAACTCCCTGTTATTGGGGACCGCCTCCGGTCTCGTTTCCCGTATTTATGAAGACGATGCCATTGAAGCCAAAGCGGCCATGACCTTTTACTACATGGCCATCAATGTCGGCGCCCTGCTCGCCACGATACTGGCTCCGGCTTTACTGGACAGCGCCTACGGCCCCCTGTCGGTCCTGGCTGTCACCTTCATTGGCAAATCCATTGCGGCGCTTAATTTTGCCAGGCGCTATTCCCTTTATGACAATGTCATCTGGGGCAAAGACCAGCAACCGATGACCGCCAAAACACGTTATCGTCTGGGCGCTTACCTCGCGGCCATTTATGCCTTTACCCTGCTGGCCTATTCCCATGTCCAGATTGCAAGCCTGGTCATCGGTTCAGGCTGCGCGGCCGGGATTGCCTGGTTCCTCATTAAAACGTTCGCCTTATCCGGCGAGAGCCGCAACCGACAACTGATTGCGTTATTGCTCATCGTTGAAGCGGTTGTCTTTTTTATTATTTACAATCAGATGAACAGTACCCTGGTGCTTTTTGCCAAAAGCAACTCCAACCTCAACCTGTTCGGCTTAACCATTCTTCCGGCGCAATATCAAATTTTAAATCCGCTGCTCATTATTGTGCTTGGCTCGCAATTACCTCGGTTTTACCGCCTGTTTCCGCGGTTTACCATCCCTTATCAATTCGCAGCAGGAACACTCCTGTCCGGTCTGGCGCTGCTGATCATGGCCTTTGCCTCACAGCAGGCTGTCGAGGGCTATGTCGAAGGGAATTACATTGCGCTTACCTACATGCTAATTACCTTGGCCGAATTATGGGTGAGCGCCATCGGCTTAAGCATGATCGGCCTTTATTGCGATGGCCGCAACATCGCTTTTGCCATGGGCGTCTGGTACCTGGCAAGCTCGCTGTCCAATGCCATTTCAGGCCAACTGGCGGGATGGGTTGATATCCCCGAGGCTGTTAAATCAGCGGAGCAAACGCTCCCCATTTACCAGCATTATTACCTCTGGGTAGGCGTCATCGCTGTCGCCCTTGGTACGCTGATGGGGTTTACTGCTTTTCTTATGCAGAGGCATATGGGGCGTCGAGGGGTGCGTTTGGCTTAGGGCTGCAAAGCTCGGAGAATTCCAGACCAATCGGTGTTCAAAACCGTAGCGACAAACAGCTTATCCCGCCATCCAGTTTGCGGAATTCGCTGACGTCGATTTCAATGATGTCATAACCAAGGCTGCTGATAAGGTGTCTGGTTTTTGGAAAGCCGGCGGGCATGAGAACTATGTCATTGATTAACAGGCAATTGGCCGCATCCCTTTCCTCGTCATCAAGGACATGCTGCTGCAACAATCTGAATTCCGGGTGATTGATAAACTCACCGCTCACCAGTAAATGGCCCTTATCCAGGTAACTGACGCCTGTTTTCAAGTGAAGCGCATCCTTCAGAGGGACCACGGAGGCGGTGTATTCGTAATGCGTCAGGATGCGGATAAGCTGCTTTGCGCCTTCCTGATTGGTTCTTTTAGACAAACCGATATAAAAATGGTTGTCCACACGCAGCACATCCCCTGCGTCCAGGGTGCCTGGCGCGGTGATTTCCTTGATGTTCTCTCCATAAAACGCGGCAATCGCCTCGCGATTCAAGGCCACCTCACCCAAGCGCGACAAGGCGCCCGGACGGGTTAAAATGGCGCCATGGCCAGTTAGCAGCACCGGATCTTCGATGAAGCAGGAATCCGGAAAGTCGTCCGCCGGGGGCAGAACCGTCACCTCAAGGTCACAGGCACGCAACATCTCCACGTAATGTTGATGTTGTGCAAGCGCCAACTCGTAATCCGGGTGACCCAGGTTAGCGGAAGTGAGTCCATGCACGAGGCTTTTGGCCGGCTGGCGAACGATGGCGCGTGTGAACATGTTTTTATCCTTAAAATGAATTCCTAAAGCCCCAGATTATCCCGCTTAAATACCCGATCGGCACGATAACTTGATCGTACCATGGGGCCTGAAGCCACTTCAAAAAAGCCTTTGGACAGCCCTATTTCACGAAACGCAATGAACTGTTCAGGCGTGACATAACGCGCCACCGGTAAATGGTTTTTTGTCGGCTGCAGGTATTGTCCCAAAGTCAGAATATCGACCTGTTGCCGGCGTAAATCATCCATGGTCGCAATGATTTCTTCGTCAGTTTCGCCAAGGCCGAGCATTAAACTGGTCTTGGTCAACACATCGGGGCGGTAACGCTTGGCAAAAGCCAGGACATTCAGGGTCTGCCAGTAGCCGGCGCGGTTATCCCGTACCGGGTGGGTCAAGCGCTCGACCGTTTCGACATTCTGGGCAAACACATCCACCCCGCTGTCCAGTAAAACCGCGACATCGGCTTCAATCCCCTGAAAATCAGGTGTTAAGGCTTCCACTTTCGTTGTCGGGCAGCGGGCTTTAATGGCGCGAATGGTATCGGCGTAATGTTGAGCGCCCCCATCGGGCAAATCATCACGATTGACGGAGGTTAACACCACGTAATCGAGGTTCATGAGCGCTACCGTGTTGGCTGTATTGGCAGGCTCGTCTTTATCCAGCCAGCCATGGGGATTGCCGGTGTCCACCGAACAAAAGCGGCAGGCGCGCGTGCACACCGCACCCATCAGCATAATGGTCGCGGTCCCATGGGACCAGCATTCCGCGATATTAGGGCATTTGGCTTCCTCACAGACTGTCGCCAGGCGGTGTTTCACTACCTGTTCTTTTACCTGCTGGTAGGCGGGCGTGGTGTGATTGACGATACGCAGCCACTTGGGTTTAGGCAAACGCTCGGCGTGGCTGTCCACGGACTTGATGCCATCCTTAATTGCAACAATGCCTTCTGCCGTCTTGTATTTCTGGCCGCTTTCAACCACGACAGGTATCTCTTTAAATTTACTCATGCCCGCACCAAAAAATCAGGATGGAAGGATGATCCCAAATCACTCGGTTGAGATCAAGTCCTAGAGTACTTCTACGCGGTTGCGGCCGGCTCGTTTGGCCTGATACATTGCGGCATCCGCACGCATAAACAGGGTTTCAATGTCCTCATCCGGTTTAAATGTGGTCAAACCGAAGGAAACCGTGACATCTACCCGCGTGTCCCGATAGCAGAACTGGCAGCTTTCCACGGCTGAACGCAAGGACTCAAGAATCCGTTTTGCTTCTTTTTCACTGGTCCGTTCAAAAATAAAAATGAACTCTTCACCCCCGTAACGGGCAATAAAATCCACTGAACGGATTGACGTTTTAAACAGCGTAGCGACTTTTTTCAATACTTTGTCCCCCGCCAGATGCCCGTAATTGTCATTGATTTTTTTAAAATGATCGATGTCGGCAATGGCTAAAGACAATTCACCATAACCGCGCTGCCAGCGGTTATAGGCTTCCTGAATGTGTTCATCGTAAGACGCCCTGTTGGGCAGGCCGGTTAAGCTGTCCTGATTAATGATCACCTGTTGCGAGGTTAATTTATGCTTGATCTCCTCAGCAGCTTTCTCCGACTCAGACAGTTTCTGCTGTAGATTTTGCACTTGGACTTCATACTTTTTGATACGCTGTTGTTCACTCTCTTTAAATTCTTTGATTCGCAGTTCAATGGTGGCTAAATTTTTACTGATTTTCCCGGATAATTCTTCAATGGTTTTAGCCTTGTCGACATGGCTTTGAATCTGATTGATGTTGGTGGCGATGCCGCTTTCCAGTTGCTGTGTATGGTGCTTGGCCTGCTGACTGTTTTCATTGGCGAATTTTAAATAACTGTCAAAATCATGCAGTTGACTGGTTAAATCCTGTAAATAATTTTTTAACTGACTCTGCTCAATGCTGAAGGCATCAATCACCAGTTTGGTAAAATTATCTATCACGCTGGGCAATAGCTCGCGGGTAATTTCACTCCTTAACAGGGTTTTGACGTGCTCCACCTTGTCATGAAGTTCCTCAGGAATGGCTAAATGGCTTAACAACTGTTTGAGGCTTTGGTTGACCGTCTCACTGATTGCCTGATGGGACGGCAGATGATCGGATTGAGCCGGTGTCAAAGTGGCAATTAAACGCTCAACCTGAGTGAGAATGGTTTCCGAGTCTTTGTGGGCAGCGACGTCTTCTTTAAGCGTTGTCACCAGGTCGCCAGACATCCCGAGCGGCAGGGTTAATAACAGGCTGATGATTTGACGCAGATTATTAATTTCATCCTGCAATGTATTGCATCGCTGCTCGTATTTGCTGATTGTGTTAATAATTTTTTGCTTCAGCTGCGGATCAATCATCAGCATTCCTTAAAAGACAGCTATTTTTTGTTGCGATTTTTCATATATTCAATCAACAATGGCGCGTGGGAACCATCACAAAAAGGCGGATCCTGTGTCTGCTTGCATTGACAAAAACAAACCGTCTCAGTCACCAGCGCCCGGTACTTTACCGCCTTGTCGCAAGGGTGCACATCGCAAAAAGGCTGTGTCTTGCTTTTGCCGCAACTGCACCAGTCATAAGTTTTCCCCTGTTCCACTTCACAGGCAATGGGGAAAAAAGGCGGATCATCCGGCTGACGCGACATCGTTTCTCCTTTCCTTAACAGAATACCTCTAACATTTTAATAGTAATCCATTTTTAACTTTTTGATTATCCAGGCCCCTGCAAAGGCGATAATGATCACAATGAATGAGGGCAAAAGCCTGGCCAGTAAAGAAGGATAAGCCAATAAAATAGCACCGACAAAAGCCAGAATAATGAAAGCGACATCGCGCAGATAAGCCTGATGCTTATCGGCCCATTTCTGCTTGAGCACGCCCATAATCAATAAAACCAGCAGGGACAGCGAGAAAAAATAAACCAGGTGGTAGATCAGGATGTAAACCATGCGTTGTCCGGAAGACAAAGGCTGCACAATCAGCCATTGCTGGAAAATTAACGCGAAATTGGGTGCGCAATTTTGTTGATAGGACTGAATAAGAACACCGGCCACCAAGGCTAAACCAAAGAGAAACCCCATGCCCTGGAAGCGCCCTCTCGGCGAGGGTTGTAAGCGACTCTCAACCACATAGAGGAGTAGAAGAATACCGGCAATCGCCGCCGGGATAATTAAGAAAGGAAGAATCTTGAAATACAGCGCCGTATTCGCCTGCTGCAAATAATGCGTTAACGTTGTCAATACCAGGTAAAAAACGCCCAACGCCCATTGGCGCGCAGGGGTTTTCTGGAGGGTTAAAAAGGAGATCAGGGCAAACAGACCCAAAATACCGCAGGGGCTTATGGCATCGATGAAGGCCATCATAGGTATAAACGAGCTGGCAGAGGGCGGATTGACAATGTTATTTTCATACCAGCTTGCCATTGCCCACTGCTGGAGGCTTTTGACTGTGGCCTGAGTCAACGCCCCGTCCTTTTCGATTTGTTGACGGCAATAAGTAAGCGCTTCGATTATTTTCTTTCCGGTGGTTTTGGCCCCATCAAAACCTGTCCAGCGCGAATCACAGAAAAAAATAGCCGGTACGGCATAATCATCCACGCCTTTTGTCCCCTGTTTTAAAAACTGACTGAAGGCATCGAGGGCGGCTTTATCTTCATTGATGTAATGCCGCTGGATTTCAAGCCATGTTTTTTCTTGACCCAAGGTATTAAAGAATTCATCAGCCTTGCGGCAATGCGGACAAGTGGTGGACAAAAAGAGATCAACTTTTAATATAACCTGCTGGTTGTCCTGCTTATACCAACGGAGAGGCGAAGGATTACCCCAGGTTGACACAATCCAACAGCCAAGGACAATCGCTAAGAGCAGTTTAAAAACCCGCATGATAACCCTTTATTCTTTTTATTTCACACTATAACCTGTCTACTGTCTCAATGTACATCCGCAATCATGCCTGCCCACATCCCCTAATTGTGACAGCTTACATGTGAATGTAATTTTCCAGATGCTCGATAACCCGGCTTTTCCCTTCGAGAAGATGAAACAGCACATCCCCGATGGACAAAATGGCAACGAGTTCATCTTTATCCTTGACCAGGACATGGCGCCGTTTGGTTTGAGTAATGACTTCCATGGCTTTTTCGACTGTGTCATTGACAGCCAGAATACTCACGTCTTTATAGACAATATCTGCTGCCGTCACCTGATCAGGCAATAGATTTTTATTCAGGCAGGAACGTACAATATCGCGCTCGCTGACAATACCCAGCAGTTCCTGATTGTCACGAACAACCAGTGCACCGATGTCTTTCTCTGTCATCAGCGAAACACAATCACAAACAGTAATCTGAGGTTCAACAAAAGCAATGGGACGGCGTGGGTGGGGTAACATAGAAGAGATGAGATCAGCCATGACACACTCCTGCTTAATGGAATATCAATCCGCCAGATTGTATAAATATAGCACAAATACACCGCCCAGGACGGGGTATTTGTGCCAGCGATTTAAGCAGGAAAACGCCTATCAGCTGACCACTTTCCAGGAGCCATCAGCTTGTCGGCAGGCTTTACCGTAAATTTCCTGGGTTTTGCCGCCGATGATGGCACGCGTGGTGTACTCGCGGCAAGGTTGTGAATTGCTGTAATAAGTACGGGTGGGTCTTACCGTGTAACGGTTACCGGAATCGGGGTTTTGCCAGACGACCGCTTTACCGGTTGGTGCCGTTTCCAGGGCGCGTTGCATTTCCAGACGGTCCAAGCGATCCATGGTACGACCGATATTACCGCCCAGGTAAGCGCCTAACAGGGCACCGCCGGCGGCTGCCGCCACTTTACCGGAACCACCGCCGAACTGGCTGCCGATGAGGCCGCCGACCACGCCGCCCGTTACCGTGCCAATTCCTTCATTATTAACCTGCGCACATCCGCTCAACAACAATGACGCTGAAACTGAGGCCAAAATTAATTTTTTCATGTGAGTTACCTGTTTAATCAGTTACAAAATCGGTTGCCATTCTACCATCTCGGTTAGATATTATCCATAATTTATGCACTGACAATTTTATCCTGGCGAACACGCGGAGAAAACTGACAGAGTAATTCGTAAGCAATTGTTCCTGCTGACATTGCAATCGTTTCTACAGGGATATACTGCCCCCAGAGTTCGACGGGCTCCCCGATTTTAACCGTCGGGCAATGGCTTAAATCAATGGTGAGCATGTCCATGGAAACACGCCCGACGATCGGGGCATGGACACCATTCACCCATACCGGCGTATTCTGGGCAATGTGCCGCGGGTACCCGTCGCCGTAACCCGCTGCCACAACGCCGATGACCGAAGGCTTGCTGGTTTGCCAGCTTCCTCCATAGCCGATCCTTGCCCCGGCGGGAAACTGATGGATTGCACTGATGGCCGAAACAAAACGCATTACCGGCACCAGGCCAAGCTGCTGTCCTGTTTGATTGATAAACGGTGAGACGCCATACAGCATAATCCCGGGCCGAACCACGTCGGCATGCGTATCCGGCAAGGCCATGATCGCTGCCGAATTGCTGATACTCTGGATTAACCGCCTGGAAGGTAAGGCCAGGTCGCGGTAAATCTGCATCTGGCTTTGATTACTGGGATTATCCGGCTCATCAGCGCTGGCCAGATGCGTCATTAAACCAATGTCGTCATCCACCCAGGGGCAGGCCATTAAGGCCTGAAGCACCTCATAACATTCTTCGGGTGCAAAACCCAGTCGATGCATGCCGGTATTGATTTTGACCCAGATTTTGATCGGTTTTGGCAGGGGATTAGCCACCAGCCACTGCAATTGATAGGGTTGATGGATCACGCATTGAAACTGCTGCTCACACACCACCGCGAGTTCGTCCGGAGTAAAAATGCCCTGAAACAACACACAATCACTGCGCGCACCCAGGCTTCGAATAGCGAGCGCTTCTTCAAGGCAAGCCACGCCAAACGCATCCACCTGCCCTTCCAGGGTGGGGACAACTTCCGACAAACCACAGCCATAGGCGTTGGCTTTGACCATGGCAATCACTTTCCTGCCCGGCGCAAACCGTTTCACGCATTGCACATTATGAAGAAGCGCCAGCGAATCAATCTGGACGCGAGTGGGCCTTGTCACTTAATCTACCCCTTGATAACCGTTAAACGCCAAATCTTCAAAGCGGGTGTATTTGCCGAGGAATGCGACACGCACCTTGCCGATCGGGCCATTACGCTGTTTGGCAATAATAATCTCAGCCACCCCTTTATCCGGACTGTCCTCGTTATAGACTTCGTCACGATAAATGAAGCAAATCAAATCCGCATCCTGCTCAATCGCGCCTGATTCACGCAGATCCGACATCACCGGGCGGCGATCACTGCGCTGCTCCAGGCTTCGGTTAAGCTGCGAGAGTGCGACGACCGGCACCTGCAACTCCTTGGCCAGTGCTTTAAGGCTTCGTGAAATTTCAGAAATCTCAGCCGTGCGGTTATCGGCTTTAAAACCCGGCACTTTCATCAATTGCAGGTAGTCGACCACGATTAAACCCAGTTGACCATGCTCTTTGGCCAGGCGCCTCGCCCGCGCTCGCATTTCCGAGGGGCTTAACGCCGGGGTATCATCGATGAACAGTGGTGCTTCGGATAACATATGCACGGCCGACGTTACCCGCGGCCAATCGTCGTCATCAAGTTTACCTGTCCGGATGCGGTGCTGATCAATCCGCCCTAACGAGGACATCATCCGCATGGCCAGCGAATCAGAAGGCATTTCCATTGAAAACACCAGCACCGGTTTGCCGCCGCGAATGGCGGCATGCTCAGCCATGTTCATCACCAGGGTGGTTTTACCCATGGACGGGCGGCCGGCAACGATGATGAGATCAGAAGGCTGTAATCCCGAAGTCATGGCATCCAGATCGCTTAAACCGGTTGCCAGGCCGGTGATGGCATCGCCATTATGATAAAGGGCATCAATTTTTTCTACAGCCTTCACCAGAATGGACTTGATGCTCTCAGGCCCGCCGTCGCCGCCGGTTTGCTCGGCAATCGCGAAAACGCGGGTTTCTGCCAAATCCAGTAATTCCGGTACTTCCCGTCCAGAAGGATTATAAGCCGCGTCCGCAATTTCACCCGCAATGGCAATCAATTGACGCTGGACTGATTTCTCGCGAACGATGTCGGCGTAGGCCGAAATATTGGCCACGCTTGGCGTGTTATTCGCCAACTCGAACAGGTAGGTTTCCCCGCCGGCATCATCCAAATCATTATTGGATTTAAGCATGTCAAGCAGTGTAACCACATCAAAGGGTTGTTCACGCTTGGACAATTCGACGATGGTACGGAATAACACCCGATGCTCGGTGCGATAAAAATCCGCTTCGCAGAGTTTGGTGCTGATTTTGTCCCAAACCTGATTGTCCAGCATGACGCCGCCAATAATGGATTGCTCAGCCTCCACCGAGTGCGGGGGACGCTTTAAGGGGTCGACTGCCGCTGTTTTTCGCGTTTGAACCTCAACCATCATTTTGCCATCGTATGAACCAGACAGCTATTGTATTGAAGTTTGCAGAAAATGCCAAAGCCATCGAGCAAATGGTATCAAGGCCGGCTAAACACGGGTTACGCTTAAATTGAGCCAAAAATTTTGGCAGAATGATTCTACTCAAAGCAATTTTCGTTATTTTTCAAAGAGAGTAACGCGAAGGACTGGTCACTTAGCAATCTTCATCACACCACAGCCCGGCTGTTGAAAGAGATTATAAGTTTATCATCGAGTTCCCAACTCTAAATTAAAAATAATGCCCGTATTGTTTCATTGAAATAAATAGCTCGTCATCCCGTCTCTTTCCTCAGTCGCTACCGTAATCTGTTTGAGGAAAATGAATGAAAAAGAATTTGATTCTTATGAATTCAGGAAAAAATCCCGATTCTGATTGCGTATTAGAGCCGTGCAAAACCTGCACGAAGAAGAAAAGAGCCTGGGTAAATTTAGTGTTCGAGTATTATCCACCCTCTCTGTTGTCTTGTGTCATGAGAGTCGTTTACGATTTGACGTGGAAATAAAAAATCCAATGGCCAAGGCCATTGGATTTCATTGAATCAGTGATTACCTCACCCAAACCTGAGTACGACCCAGAACAGAAACACCCACATAACCGCGAACGTACAGTTTATTGCCTTTTAACGTCATTTTGGCACGGTAAACTTTACCGGTTTTTGGATCAAGGATTTGGCCGCCGTCCCATTCGCCATTGCCTTTGTCTTTCAAACCCCAGACAAATCGCAGGCCTTGAATGGGTTTGCCTTTAAAGCCACCCGGGCATTTGGAACAAATACCGGTGTCGCCGGCCTGGGGGTAAACTTTAACGATGGTACCGCTTAACGTATTGCCTGACACATTGATACGAACAACAGCGCGTTTTTTACCGGTGACATCATCAATGGTGGTCCAGGTTCCGGCTGGTGAGGCAGCCATGACAGCAGGAACAAACAACATCATGACGATCACTGCAAACAACGATTTCAACTGTTCCATGAAATTTCTCCTTGATTTTCATCAATGAAAGAATAGGCCAGGTTGCCCCGCTTTGCAATTGTTTGCCGGTACTCTTTCTTTTTACTGAACGTCAAGCGGTGTGAACAGGACTTCCAAATCGCGGTCCGTTAATAAATCGAGGTGATGGCTATTATCCGCCAGAATGCCCTCAAATAGCGCCCGTTTCCGCGACTGCATGGCAAGAATGGCTTCTTCCACCGTCCCGCGGGTAATGAGTTTGTAAACAAACACGGGGTTTTCCTGGCCAATGCGGTGACTGCGATCGGTGGCCTGCTCTTCAGCCGCGGGATTCCACCAGGGATCATAATGAATCACGGTATCCGCTCGGGTCAGATTTAACCCTGTCCCTCCGGCTTTAAGGCTGATTAAGAAGATGGACGCCTTGCCCTGCTGGAATTGATTCACCAGGTCCTGGCGGTTTTGAGTCTGACCGGTGAGTTTAAGGTAAGTGTACCGCCGCCGCTCCAATTGTTCTTCAATGAGTTTCAGCATGGACGTGAACTGGGAAAACACCAGAATCCGCCGGTCTTCTTCCACCAGATTGTCCAGCAAATCGAGCAGCGCATCAAGCTTGGCAGAAAAGCCGTGGGCGATTGCCGCACCCGGAATGGAAAGCAGGCGCGGATCACAACAAACCTGCCTTAATTTAAGCAAGGCATCCAACAGAACAATATGACTTTTTCCCATCCCCTGACGGGCGATGGCCTCCCTGACTTTTTTTTCCATGCTGATGCGGATGGTTTCATACAAATCGCGCTGATTGCCTGCCAGTTCAATCAGGCGAACCATTTCCGTTTTCGGCGGCAACTCGCTGGCCACCTGATTTTTATTGCGCCTCAGCATAAACGGACGTACCCGTGCGGCTAATAATTCCCGCCGTGTGTCATCGCCGTCCTTTTCAATGGGTGTTTTAAAGAAGCGGCGAAATTGCTTGGCATCCCCCAGCAACCCCGGCATTAAGAAATGAAACAGAGACCACAGCTCACCCAGATGATTTTCAAGCGGTGTCCCGGAAAGGCACAAGCGATGCGTGGCCTTCACCTGCTGAATGATCTGCGTGGTTTTAGCCCGGGCATTTTTAATGGATTGCGCCTCATCCAAAATGAGGTAGTAAAACGGATAATCAATAAAACGGCTCTTGTCGCGTTGAATCAATCCATAGGTGGAAATGACCAAATCATAGCCGTCAAACTCATCCTGATGCCGTTCCTGCCCATGAAAAATGAGTACCTTGAGTTCTGGTGTAAAGCGTTTGGCTTCTTCAAACCAGTTCACCACCAGGCTGGTTGGCGCCACAATCAAGCTGGCTTTTTGAAGACGGCCCTGCTCCTTTTCAAGCTGCATGTGGGCCAGTGTCTGAACGGTTTTACCCAACCCCATGTCATCAGCCAGCACACCGCCCAAACAGCATTCCCGCAGCAGTTGCAGCCAGTTTAATCCCTGTTGCTGGTAATCGCGAAGCATGGCCTTTAAACCCGCCGGCGGTCTGATTTGTTCAAGCCGTGACAAATCAACCAGTTTCTGCAGTTGCATTCTTATCGCTTCACCACCATGCCAACGCAAGGCCGCGGCGGCCAATGCCTGTTCGGTTTCACGAATGAGCATGAGTTGGTGGCGGCTGATTGTCAGGCTGTCCCCTTCGTGAAGAGAGCGGGTGCCGTATTGCATTAAAAAATTCACCAGCGGTTTGATTCGCCCCAGATTCACCCGGAGCGCTTTGCCATTGGCTAAGGACAATTTAACGGTTTGATCATCGGGCAACTGCTGGATATCGGTTGATTGCCATTGGTTAATCAATGCAGCGACAACCGGCACGATATTGACGGGCCGGCCTTCCACCAGGATACCCAGTTGATAGGAAAAGAAATCCGTGCCCTGCTCTTTAAAATCGGAATACCATTCCACCTGCGCTTCATCGACGACTTCCTCGTACAAAGGATGCAGAAATTCCACCTGCCACTGCTTGCTTTTAAGTAAAGGGATGACCTGCTGGTACAGGCGAGTCAGATCCTCTTCGTGATGATAATGGCTTAAGACCTCAATGTCGGTGGTCTTTAGATCAAACTTTAACCGCTCATCCACGGAAGGTTTTCTTAAATTCAGGATTTGAGTTATTTCCTGTTGCTGCTGCTTCTCGGCTGAAAAATCCCGCTCCAGACGGATAAGGTTCTGCCCTTCCTCAAACACCACAACAGGAAACGGGTCTTCGGCGTTGAATTCAAAACCTGAGTAATCAAAAGCCAGGTGCACGTAAAATAAAACACCCGCCGGGTTTGGATTGACAACCGGCTCCTCTTGTTCCGCGGCATCAAAGCGAACAATGCCGCGCGGTTTGCCGCGGCGCACTTCCCGATGAATAAAAGGATTCGGTAGAGGAAGGGCTTCATTGATGCTTCGGATTAGTTCAATGGCTGCTGCGACGTCGTCCAGCGCCACCGGCGGCAGGGCTAGAACCTGTTTTAACTGGACCAAGGGAACAGGGATGGTCATCAAACCGCATTCATCACCGACTGGGTCGATATACCAGGGTTTGTCAAGAAACAGGTAATCCAGGGATTCCTGCTCATGTTTCAGTACCGGCCTCTGAAAACCGTCTTTCTCTAACTGCCAGCAGAGTTCAGCATCCAGACCGTCTCCCCAGTGCAGCAAACACTCGTCTTCGTAACGATAGGCACGTTGTGTTTTTAAAATCTTTTCCAGCAATTCGCTGTTGCGGACAGGCAAACGGTCAAAGCTCCCCTGAATACGTCCCTTGAGCTGCAATTGCGCGATGATTTCTTCGTCATCATCGGTAAAAAACTGGCGGCGACTTTCGGTAATGGTGGTGAAAAGACTCATTTTCCCCAAACTGCGGCGTTTCAGGCGTTTAGCCAAAGCCAGTCTGACGATGACCCGATCGTCATGCTGGCCGTGTTCAAACGTCAGAAGATAAACCACCGCATGCGTACCCGTCTGCTGGACCGGCGGTTGTTTATCACGCAGGGTGTGCAGCCATTCGTTTAAAGTCTGACTCGGGTTTTCAGCCGAAGGGGCGGGAATGGTGATTTGTTCTTTAATTTGCAAAGCCAATAAGCTGGCCGCCGCATGTTTGCAATTGGTTGTGTAATGACAAGTGCAATGAGCCGGTTTGGCCGGCCAGGACTTCAGGTCGATGTGCACATCGTAAATCTGATGGGAACGGCCTTTGACACGTGCCTTTAAAAGGCCGTCACTTAAACGAATATTAAGGACGAAGCCGCGCTGCTGATAATCCTGACCATGCATCAGCACGGAAGGAAGAAAAACATCGGCCATCCGTGATAAGGCATCCTTCAACATAAAGTATCTATATTTGCAAAGTTAAACCGATCATTGTAGCAAATTTTATCGATGCAATACAGTTGCTCTGCTGAAACAAACGGCATGCACCGTTTGTTTCAGCAGAAGTGACAGGCTAGGTGGCGTAGTTCGTGAACGAGCTATTAGGCGCATCGTCGTCTTCGATCGTCGTTTGCACAAGGTTAGAACTCATGTCACCGCTGGGGCTTCCCTGATCAAACGAGTCATCTTGAGTGGGTTTGCTGTTATCGTTCGTCTTCAGCTGATCCATCAGAAGGGCCGAGCGTTGGTCCGATGACGCACCCGGATGAACAAAAAAAGTACACGCCGGCACCGGGTTCACTGCAATCCGCCCAAAGCTGCCAAAGGAATGGTTAAGGCGCAGTCTGGATTTGGTACGAATGCTGTCATACTCCTCCTGCGGCTCGACAAGCAGCGCCTCGGCTGCCAGCGTGGTGGTGCGCACTAACTCTTCCTGGGTTTTGGGCCGGTAAACACAGAGATAGCCCTCACTGTTTTTAACTGTTTGGCAATCCAGGCTTAACAGCAACAGCAATTCCTGCATCGTCGCTGTGGGTTCGATACCGCCATGATACATGGAGTCGTTAATTCTGGAGGTTTCTACAGTGGAACCATCGTATTGACGCATTTCTGCAGCGAGGCTGTAGATGTATTTGACAAAATCACCGGATAAAACCGCTTTTTCCATCTCAGGAAACTGAGGCTCAACGATTTGAATCTCGTAATTAAACATCAACAAGGCAATAAGCCAGGCACGATTAATCTGCGGAGACCATTTATCGTCATCGCAATTTAAATACGCCCCTTCACCGGGATTCTGTCTGACCTTAGCCAGTACACTGCGGGAGGATCCAATCCAGGCAACGGGCTGTTGCTGGGATTCCCTGGCTAAAGCATCAAACAAGTGAAGTTTAATTAATTCAAATACAAATTCGTCTTGATCAAATCGTTTGCCGCCCAGCAACCCCTGCATTTTAGCCACACGGACTTTTTCACCGATATTCCACTGCGGCGCTTCATAAAGGATACGGCCCAACAGGAAATCGCCTAGTTCCGTATTGAACGACAATTCGCCTGAACAAGCCAGTTCGACAATTTTTTTCTTGTCCTGATGAAGAATCTGAGCCAACAGATTACTGGGGTATTTTTTAACAAAATGCTGTAAAGGCTCCAAATGATCCATGAGCCCTGGCCATTGTTTCATGTACGAGTGAACAGCCAAGGTAAAATAGGACGAGACGGAAGCCGTTTGAGTGTAAAAGCCGCCCTTTCTGAAGGTGAAAGGCGTGTCATCTTCCTCATCAGAGCCTAGATCATCCACCTCGTCATCAGAAGGATCCGGCAATTGATAAATCACTTTATAGGGACTGAAGATGGCATCAAAATCTTTCAATTTAGCCTTCTCAACCCGCAAATAAGCCGCCAGGATTTCCCCTGCTTTTTTCGTTGCATCCGGTAACAACTGAGCCAGTTTTTCCTTGTAGACACTGAGCGTGCCTTTCAGCGCAATCAGTTCGGCTTTTTCTTCATTGTTGAGAAAGGCGGCAATGGCATCCAGCTTGGCGTCAAGCTTTTTTGCTAGGGTCAGGGGTGTCATGGAAATGGTGTACGTAATCAGCGAGGGTAGACTGGTCAATATTTGACCTGCCAATACCAAATCATCCTGGGCCGTTTTGGAAGTGGTATTTTCTAACCACCCTATGAGTGTATCATAATTGGTCATAGCTGTTACCTGAATAGAGAAGAGAAGGGCGCATGTCAACACCCATTTGGAGAGACATTAGAACACATAGTGTATATTTTGAATACAGTCATATCGGAAAAATAAGAAATTTTTAGATTATCTTTACAAGGTAGCGCGATAATTGTAAATTGTGCTCACAAATAAATCAGTCTCGTCATTATGGAAAGAAAATGGATAGAGAAAACACCTTTCGGCAACTGCAGATTTACAGTGATCTTCTAGATAAATTAATCGAGGACGTAGCCCAATTCGAGAGCCGCCATCCAATGGATTACCTTCAATCCATTGAGATTGCGGTGACTAATCTGCTGGTTGATCATGCCAATTCCGGCCTGAATGCAAGCAGTGCTGAATGTCCCGAAACCAAAACCGCCTCCCCCACTGACCATCCCTCAGTAACCGACGTGGAATCCATGGCAGTGATATGTCAGGAAAAGCTCCAAAAATGCCGTCAGAAATACGAGCCTTACTGCGAAAAGGCAGAAAAAATAACCAGAAAATTAATGACGGAATTTCAGGACACTTACCCTGTTTTGGGGAATTATTACACCTCAGGCGAATTTCGCTACGATAAAAAGGGCACCCGACTCCTCTTTAGACATGCGGGGCTTTCACTCTTTAATCATTATGTCAGTGATCAAATGAATACCTGGCAAACCATCCGCTTTGACCTCCCGAGGCTTTACCATTTAAGCGGCGGAAAAAAAAATGCTCACAATGCGTTAACGAATTTACTTAACCCGGATAATGACCAATTTATTGATGCCATTGAATTCGGTCCGCTGGGATTGCATGATGAAATCGGTCAGCTCGCCATTTTAAGGCTGAGGGAATTATCCTTTAGCGCCGACAAGGGAGAAAAAGTCAACGCCTACAAAGTATTAAAGAGGTATTTGTCCCTGCAGGTCAAAGACGCCCCCTTGTACATTGACTTTAAAGCCCTGGAAATCGAAATCCTGAAACTCGCTTTTTATGCCTTGATGCACCCGGATAACAAAATCGTCTGGCTCGGCACGTCACGGGCTGTGAACGCCATGATCAACCACCATGCCGGTGACGCCATCTATTTAAACCCTGAACCTGCAAAATTAAACTGGCAATTGAACAAGGCCTGGCTCCTGGCCGCCCGAATACTGGGTTATCGATTTGAGTTGGTCGAACAGCATTTCCCCAACATTGAAGCGGCGATGTTAACGCGAAATCCGGCCCTGTTTCTCGAAGAATTGATAAAAGAAATGCGTTCGCCAGCTTTTGTTTCCCAATACAATGGCAGTGATGCCCCAACATCAACCGCTCAGGAAGTTCTGCTCCTGCTCAGCGCAGGCTGCAGCGTACGTAAACAGACGAACGGCCGTATGTGCCTGTTGCCCGCGTCCTCATTCGAAGCGCCTGGAAAAAGCCATTACGGACGGTTTTCAAAAGCGCACAGTTATAGCTTCTTCCCAACATCCTCCCCGCCTCCGCTTGAACAGCGCCACCACCATTTCCTCCCGCCTGGGCAGGAAAATGATAGCCCGTCTCTGGTTTTGTCGTTGACAGACAATGAGACGAGTGAGAGTACGTCAATCGGGCTATCCTAATCAGGCTATTATGATAGTATAAGCCGTCCTGAATTAACTGAGCCTGCTGTCATGAATAAAACGCTTGATATTCTGCTTGCCCAGGTCAACATGACCGTGGGGGCAATTCACGCGAATGCGGAAACGATATCGACCATTGTTCAGGCAAAGCAATCCTCGCATGATGTGCTGTTATTCCCTGAGCTGGCGCTGACCGGCTACCCGCCTGAAGATCTGCTCCTGCGTCCTGAATTTCATCGGCAGGTAGAGGAGGCGTTACAGGGGCTTGCGAAGCAGGTTGGGGATTGTCATGTTATTCTCGGCCATCCTTTGTTTGAAAATGACCGCTGCTATAATGCCGCAAGCGTTCTTCACCGCGGTCAAATCATTGCTAGGTACCGCAAGCAGAAATTACCCAATTACGGCGTTTTTGACGAGAGGCGTTATTTCACCCCGGGCCCGGAAACCGCCTGCATTCTCACCATTAACGGTTACAAGCTGGGTCTTTGCATTTGCGAAGATCTCTGGCAAACCGGTCCGGTTGAAGCCCTCCTTGCCGAGGGGGCCGATGGCCTGCTGTGCCTTAACGCCTCCCCCTTTGATTATGAAAAATACGAGCGTCGTGTTGAATTGTTGTCGTCCTACGCCCGTCAGGGTCTGGCTGTTTTTTATGTCAATTTAATCGGAGGCCAGGATGAATTGCTGTTCGACGGCCAATCCTTAGCTTTTGATAACAAAGGCAACCTCTGCGCCCGATTGCCGGCATTTAAAGAGACGACCCAATCCGTCTCCTTTAACAAGGACCAGGTGACAGGCCCGATGGAACCCCTGATGGATCCCACAGCCCTGCTTTACGAGGCCTTGGTCTGTGCCGTACGTGACTACGTCAATAAAAACCGCTTCCCCGGGGTGCTGCTTGGGCTTTCCGGCGGGATTGACTCCGCCCTCACCTTAGCCATTGCCGCCGATGCCCTCGGGTCATCGCGCGTACACGCCGTATTAATGCCTTCGCGCTACACGGCCGACATGAGTGTCGCCGATGCGCAGCGTCAATTGCAGGCCATGCAGGTCTCGGGTACGGTTATTCCCATTGAGCCTGCTTTTCAAAGCCTCTTGTCCATTTTAGCCCCATCCTTTGAGGGTTTGCCGACCGATACCACGGAGGAAAATCTGCAGGCGCGTATTCGTGGGATGTTATTGATGGCCTTGTCCAATAAAACTGGAAACATGGTGCTGGTCACCAGCAATAAAAGTGAAACAGCCGTGGGCTATGCCACCCTTTACGGCGACATGGCCGGTGGCTTTGCTGTGCTTAAAGACGTGCTCAAAACCAGGGTGTATGAATTGGCCGCTTACCGTAACAGCCTGTCAGCCATCATTCCGCAGCGTGTGATCACGCGTGCGCCCTCTGCTGAACTGGCTCCCAATCAGACCGATCAGGACAGCTTACCGGATTATGCCACCCTGGATGCGATCATTCAGGATTACATGGAAAACAATCTCGATGCAGAAACGATTATCCACAAGGGCTTCGACCCTGCCATTGTGCATCGCGTGATCCAATTGATTCAACGCAATGAATACAAAAGACGACAGGCTGCTCCCGGCCCCAAAGTAAGTCCTCGTGCCTTTGGTCGCGAATGGCGCTACCCGATTACCAATGGCTATGAGCAGCGCCCTGAACAAAACCGGTTTGAGAAAGCCCGCTTTACGTCGTCGGGCTAGTGCAATAGTACTCGTCCTCATTCAACCATTCCCCATCCTCAGGCGTGGCGTCTGGATTTTCTAACGGTGGTGGCGGCGGCGGCATGTAATCGTCAATCACGACTGGATTCAGCACGGGGTTAACCGGTTTACGGTATTCGTCAATGACTTGCGCGCCAAACAGGGTAGCCACGGCTGAAAATTGAGACACCAGCTTCTTCTTTTTCTCAGCCACTGCTTTTTTGTCCGTTTGCTGATATGCCGTTTCTTTTTCGTCCTTAGTGGTGCTTTTCACTTTGGCCGCATGCCCCCCCAGGCATTTTTCCAGCGCGGCAAATTGAGCAACATTGATTTTTAACACCGGCTTAACCGCTTCTTCAACCCGCACTGCAGCAGGTATGCGCGACAATTTGGTAATCAGCCCGCGTAATTTTTCCTTATCCTCGGCCTGCACCGCTTCTGGTTCAATGTTCCCTAAGCCATCAAGCATCGTGTGGTACTCTTCCCAGGCATCGGTATTCACTGCTTTCGCCGCGCCATCCTGCCATTGATATAAAACCCATAACGATTTTTCACGGGTGAGAATGTAAGCCCCAAGACGCGGCGCAGGCAATCGCGGCAACTCGTTGGTGAACAGCAGTTCACAACTGAATCTCTTTTGCATCAACTGCAAGAGGCTTTTTTGCTTTTCATTATCCACCGCATGACGGGTTGACACACGCAACAGCAGGGATTTAAAAAACAGCACATTGTTTTTGTCGCTTAAATCCCGTGTCTTAAGGTACTCATAGGCCCTGGGGTATCTTTTTAAATCAATGGCATGGCTTCTTCCAAGGCTGTCGTACCAGGTCAACGCCTCGGTTTTTTCATCGAGTGTAAACGCCGAAGTCAGGCCTTCCAGGTCATTGGGTGCTGGATTTTTCAACAAATTGATTTTATCAAGGAACGATTCCAGCAGGATGCGGCATTGCGCTTTAATTTTAGCGTTGTTTTTATCATCAATACTCACCGATTTACCAAGCAGGGCCTGTAATTCTTTATTGGCTAATAACAATTCTTTTTTGCCGGTGCTGTCATACCAACCCATGTACCAGCTCGTTTTATTTTTTACAAAGTAAACGGCGTATTTTTCGGTTTTTTTTGCAGCAAACGCACGGGCAGCGTCTTCTGTGTCAAACCAGGCGATTTCATCCAACTCTTTCTCTTTGCGTTGATTAATCAGATTCAATTCCCTTTGTCGCGCTGCTTTAACGGCGATTTCATTTTGCTGCGTTTTGACCACCAGGGCGATTTGTTCCTTGAGCAAAGGGGTTAAGGCATCGATGATGTGGGTTCGAAGGTATTCATCCGTTTCCTTGTCATAGCCCGGCACAGCCTTGATTAACCCCAGGAGCAGACGGGTATTGGCCGATGTAGTTGTCCAGTTCCCATCCGATATAAACACCTGCAAAGTCTGCAGACGCAGCAGCGGATCGGGTAATTTAAGATCCATTTCGGCTTTGTTAAAATTATCGCTGCGTTGGCGGGAGTATCTGTATATCCAACGCCAGAGATAAGACTCTTTAGGCTCATCATAATCCGCATGCGCTTTGGCAAAGATTTGTTCTAATTTTTTTTTACCTGCTTCACTGGTGTCCGAAATTAAATCAATCAACCCTTGAGTAAATTTTTCCAGATTATTAATTATTTTTGCCATGCTCAACCTCCTTTTTGATAGCACATCTAATCATCTTAGCCCAGTATCTGATAAAGTAACAATAAAAAGCCGCTTGCAAAATCAAAGCAAAACGCTAACATGAATTGGTTTTAACATAATAATAATAGGTAAGTTATGAGAACTGCACTTCTTTCCGCTGCATTGCTGACGTCCAGCGCTGCATTTTCTGCCATTCCGGTTGACGGTTGGTATGCCAGCGTTTTCGGCGGTTACAGTTATCTTCCCGATAATGTCAGCACAGCCAAATACGGTTTGTTCTACAGTGATGCTTCTTACACCAGCGGCTTTAACGCCGGGGGAAGAATCGGTTATAAAAGTTCACCACTTCGCTACGAGGCTGAATTAACCTATATTGAGGCCGATACACGCCAGTTTGAGGTGAATTTCGTTCGCCAGAATGGCGTTAGCGGCGAAGCCATCGCCACGGCTTTAATGGCCAATGTGTATTATGATTTCCCTGAAATTGTACCGGCGATAGAACCTTACCTCGGTGCAGGCCTGGGGTATGCCTGGGTTGAAACAACACTGAAAAGCAGCGGTCCCTTTGGCCCCAATCGCTTTAAGGACTCCAATAACGTCTTTGCTTACCAGGCCACGGCCGGATTGACTTACAATTTTGCTGAAAATTATTCCGTGGATGCCGGTTACCGTTACTTTGCCACGCAGCGAGTCAGCGCTTTTAACAAAACATTCCAGGCGCATTTAGCCAGTGTCGGGGTCACATACCGTTTTGACGTGGCGAATTACAAATAAGGACGTTGTTCATGAAGAATTCTTTTCGTATGGGTTTAGCCGCGATGGCTTTACTGGCTGGCAGTGCAAGCCATGCCGTCAATCCGGTTCAGGGTTGGTACTTAAGCCTTGGCGGCGGCGCCTCCCACATCACCGATCTTGATTTTACCTTCAATAACCCGGTTTTGGGCATCAACGACAGTGCAGCCACCTTAACTTACTCGCTGGGTGGGGACGCGTTCGGATCACTGGGTTACCGCTGGAATAAATTCCGTTTTGAAGGCGAACTTTTCTTTAATTATGATCAGTTTGATAAAATTCAATCCGGTACCTTTGTTCTGCGCAATCACACCACGCCCAACGGTTTCGACATGGAAGGCAAAACCGTCATTATCGGCGGTCTCGTCAATGCCCTCTACGAAATGTATCAGGCTGGAGGGGATGGCAGCTTTGTACCCTACCTGGGTTTAGGCTTAGGTTATGGGACTGTCCGCAGCAACTTCAAGTTATATAATGTCAATTACAACAACAGCCAGGTGCCCATTTTTGAAAACAAGGAATCCTCCAGTGCTGCGATGGCTCAGGGTATTCTCGGCATCAGCTATTTCCTTGATGATTTTGCCGCCTTCGGTCTGGATTTTCGTTATTTAGCCACCAGCCGCGTCGACTCCCTGGATGCGAGCCTGCGCATTCCGACGGTTAATGTCAGCTTTATCTACGCCCTGGATTCTTCCTCTTAATCCCGTTTCCCGTATTGGCCTGCTGATACGGGAAAAAGACAGCCGATTGGTTGCCTAATCGCGTAAGACTGCCTATGATCGAGGTATCTTTCCATGAAGGTTAACCCATGACTTACCTTATCGCACCCTCCCTGTTGTCTGCAGACATGACTCGTCTTGGCGACGAAGTAAAAGCGGTCATGGAGGCCGGAGCAGACATGATTCATTTCGACGTCATGGACAATCATTACGTACCGAATCTGACCATTGGGCCCTTAGTCTGCGAGGCACTGCACAAGCGGTTTCCTGACGTCCTCATCGATGTACATCTCATGACCATGCCCATCGACGATCTTATTGTGCAATTTGCCAAAGCCGGGGCCAAACGGCTCAGCATCCATCCCGATGCCACGATCCATCTGGACCGAAGCCTCACCCTCATTGAGCAACAGGGTTGTGAAACAGGGTTGGTGTTAAATCCATCCACCTCGCCGGATTGCCTGCAATGGGTAGCTCACCGCCTTGACTTTGTTTTAATCATGACCGTCAACCCGGGTTTTGGCGGGCAACGTTTGATTCCTGAGGTTATTGACAAAATTACCTTCATTCACCATCGTTACCCCCATTTACCCATCTGTGTGGATGGCGGCGTCAGTGAAAATAATATTGCGGCGCTGGCACGTGCAGGAGCTACCCAATTTGTTGCCGGTTCTGCTATATTCTCTACTGCAGATTACGGCAAGGCCATTGCCGCCATGCGCAAACAACTGGATTGCATCGGTTAGCGGTGTTTATAGGGATATACACAAAAATAACCATCGCGTTAACTTCTAACATTGAGCGTTTCACCGAATGCTCACGTCTTTAATGAGAGACTATGAAAAAGTTTTTACTTGTGCTGTGGTTAATTGGCGTCACAGGATTCGCCCATGGCGCATCAGGCAACGCCTACCTGACGCGTTTTATGGCTTACCTTGAGTGGAGCCAGAATTTACCGGACCATCCCGACGACACTTTTTTTACTTTTATCAGTGAAGACACGCCGCTTGCCAATAAATTACGTAACCGCTGGCTCTATCATCTCGCGCAAAACAAGGATTGGCCAAACTACCTCAAATATTACAAACCCACGTCCGACGTCAACCTGCAATGTTTTAAAAACCTGGCCAATTATTACCAGGGTAATACCGTGGCCGCCATGCAGGATACCCGGGCGATCTGGTTATCAGGCAACTCTCAACCGCCGGGATGCAACCGACTGCTGGACATGTATGTGAAAAGCGATCAATTCAATGAAAACTTGATTACGGAGCGCATCATTCTTGCCCTGGATAAACGCAATCTCCCTTTAGTCCGTTATCTGCTTAAACAATACAAAAAACCCCGCCTTGAGGATCAGGCACTGCTCATGGGCATCCATCAATCCCCTGGGCGCATCCTGTTGTTAACACCGGGCGGCCTGCATGGCGAATTTTACCTTTACGGCTTAAAACGCATGGTTTCCATCAACATGGATCAGGCGCTTAACTACTGGCAAAATCCCAAAACGAAAAAAATGCTCTCCCCAGCCCAGCAACAGGCTTTTTTAGCGCATTTAACTCTCTACAAAGCCATGCGCAATCATGAAGACACCGCGTTCTGGTTTGCCAAAATTCAACCCGCCTTTTATGACTCCACCCTACTGGATTGGCAGATTCGTTTTGCTTTAAAACGCGGGCAATGGCGGCAGGTGGAAAAATTAATCCAGCATTCCCCGGAAAAAGACAATCCCTGCTGGCAGTACTGGCTGGCACGGGCTATGGAAAAGCAGGGTCGTCAGGAGCAGGCACGCGAAATTTATAAAACCCTGGCACAAACCCGACATTATTATGGTTTTTTAGCCAGCGTACGCATTCATAAAAACCCCAATTTTCAGAATGAAAAAGCCGTGACTGACTTGAACCTGCTGAAACCGTATAAACCATTTACCGATAACATCAAATCCCTGTATCACTCAAAACAAACCCTGCAGGCCTCGCGTCTTTTAAATGATTTCGCCAGCGAATTGCCGAAAAGCGATAAAAGCGCGCTGGCTTTCTGGGTTTCCAACACCCTGCAATGGCATGATAAATCACTGGCTTTAAGCAATAACGACGAATTAAGCAATCAGTTATCCCTGCGCTTCCCCCTGGCCTATCAAAGCACCATTACCCAGCACTCTAAAAATCATCAGGTTCCCCAGGAACTGATTTATGCCATTATTCGTCAGGAAAGCAGTTTTCGTGAGGATGTCGTTTCCGTGGCGGGTGCAAGAGGGCTCATGCAGCTCATGCCTGCAACAGCTGTGGTGGTGGCGAAACTGGGAAAAATTCCTTATGGCGACAAGGCTCAACTCTTTTTATCACAGAAAAACATCAGCATCGGCGTGGCTTATCTTGCCACGCTGGCTAAACGCTTTAATCGTCACCCGCTGTTAATTGCTGCGGCTTACAATGCAGGCCCCCGGCAGGTGAATTACTGGCTGAAAAATCATCCGCCGAGAGAAATTGATGTCTGGATTGATACCCTGCCCTGGCATGAAACCCGCAACTACTTAAAAAATGTCATTTCGTTTTATGCGGTCTACCAATTCCGCATGCAGAAAAAAATCGATTTGAGTGCGTTTATGAGGCCGTTGATGTAAAAATTCCTATACTCAGCCGGTAGTGATCTCAACACCTAAGGTTGCCCTGCCCTTATCAGGCTATGGCGCTAGTGGGAAAGCTGGCAAACCCGTTGTGCGTCTGAAGGGTCCGGCCATGTAAAAACCCACGGCACCAAACCTGGCGTAAAATGACTCTCTCTTTACAGTATGCGTTGGTGATCGTAGCCAGGCTCAATCATCTTGTACTCTTCGTGGTAAATCCTGTAGCGGAAATGAACACCTGCTCTTTTTCCTCTTCCGAATGCGCTTCAAACACTCGGATTTGACGAAAAAGATGGTACTTTAAATAGCATAAACGAACATCGCCAATGAACGTATTTTCAAGTGTAGACCAATAATTAAACAATGTGGAAGCAGGGAAAGTAGCAAGGCATTCCGATTGAAATGCCTTGTCATAGTGAATTACGCTTTTGCAAAGGCGCGCTTTAAGGCATCAGCGGAGGCGCTGAATGCGAGCAACGCGGCTTCGTAATGCGAGGGCAAAGCGCAAAAATCATGGAGGATACCGCCAAACTCGATGAATTGTGCGTCATTACCCGCCTCAGCCAGCTTTTGATAATACAGTTTGGCATCATCATGAATGGGATCGCATTCGGCAGCAATAATTAAAGCCGGAGGCAGATGGCTGAAATCCGTTTGAAACTGAGGGTTAGCAATCGGATTTTTTTCATCCCCTGAATTTAAATATTGCTTACGCATCCAATGCAGGGTTTCTGTTTCCAGGAAATAGCCTTGGGCATAAGTTTTGTCGGATTCCGTGGTGTTGTTGAGATCAACCCAGGGGTAATACAGTAACTGGAAGCAAATAGCCACGTCTTTATTTTTTTTAGCCTGATGGCAAATGCTTGCAGCCACGTTGCCGCCCGCACTGTCGCCGCCGACAGCAACGACGCCATTGCCGCCCAGTTCTTTGGCATGCTTTTGTACATAACGAACCACGCGATAGCAATCATCATGTGCGGTAGGGAACTTGTGCTCAGGGGCTCGGCGATAATCAACAGCCACCACCATGCAATGAGCGCCTTCACACAATGCGCGGCAGGTGTAGTCGAGAAAATCAGGATCGCCAAAAACAAAGCCGCCGCCATGACAATAAACCAGGGCCGGTAAATCATTATTATTTTTCATCGGCTTGTAGATGCGAACACCTGTTTTAACCCCCTCGATATCCAGATGCCGGTTTTCTACCTGCACCTCAATCGGTTTTAATTTGCCAGGGACAGGCGCAATCAGTTTATTAAAGGCAACTCGGGCCTTTTCAGGGGGCAATTCCAGCAGATTGGCGCCATTCAAGGCACTGCCGGCCCTTTCCGTCAGACGTTTGATAAACGCGGTGGAATCAGGGTTTATTTTATGAGACATGGTATCTATCCTTCCTTTGAGCAAGATCATTGAGTCACTGACTTATTAACCATAGCATAAATAAGTTCTTTTTCACTATGTCTTATAAAGTAGCCGTAGTAGGTTCATAGTCTTCTATCAATGCGCCACCCCATGATTCATGCCGGATGATTTCAACTTCCTCGCCCTTTTTGATCGGAAGTGGATGGAGCACGTCCTTCATCAATCGTCCCATGTCTTTCACCAGATCACGCGAAGACATGATGGAAAGGTGCCCATGGCGGGCATAACGTTTAAGCGCATCCGGATGCTCCTTGATGTAGTCTTTGGCATACCCATACTCCAACGGAACAATGCCGTCTTCCAGGGCTTCGACAAAATGATGGGGAATGTTTGATGTGAGCAGCTTTTTATTCAATTCCTCGAGGAATGGGCTGTCCAGTTCCATTTCTGAAACGGAGGAAGAGAACCAGGACAGGGGCGGCAGAGCAAGATAAGATCCAGAGTAGGGAGCGCAGATGCCAATGCATAATAACGGTTCGATGTCACCTTCCTCCGCCAAATCCTCTGCAGCCTTGGTCACCACCAGCCCTCCCCGGGAGTGCCCCATGAACATCACGCGCTTGTGCTTATTGATCTTGACTTTTTTAATTAATTGGCTGGAAAAGTCATTAATGCTCAAGCCCTGTCCCCGCCCTTCAAAGGAAACCAAATGAATAGACTCGACTTCTTCCGGCAATCCCTGCTCAATCAGGCGTTCGGCAATTCGGGTAAAGGCAGCCGGCCTGTCGGCCGTACCATGAACACAATAAATCGCAACACCATCCCGGCCTTCTACCGGTTTGTAGTTCGGATTTTTATAGACCAAATCATTGGCCGGCGAGGTCAGCCAATAAAACGTGTGGGTTAAAACGCCGGTATAACTGACCGGTTGATTTTTAGCAAACAGCCTGCAAAATTTTCCGAGCATGCTACATCCTGTATAAAAATCAGCTTGTGTTCCTATTAAAACGCATGATGGTGTAATTTGCACGCCGAACCGCTTCATCCATCGCTTCTTGGGGTGACTTGAGGCCTGCAAATATCGCTTCCATGGCCTCGTCATTAATGGTGCGGATTAGATTTTGCGGTCCCAGATGCAAAGCGGCCTGCGCCCCGTCATGAAGCAAATCCGCCTGAGCCACCATCAATGTGGGGTGATGACTGTCGGCAAAACGTTGATAAACGCCCTGCATACCCACTGGAATATAACCAGTATGCTCATGCCACCGCTGTTGAATCTCAGGCTGGGTAAGGAATCGATAAAAACGGGCAATCGCATGATAAACCGCCGGCGTATGTCCCTGTACCGCCCACAGGGCCGCGCCTCCGGCGACATTGGGATGACGGGAGCCAGAAGCCTGGTTATCGAGAGGTAACGGCGCGACGCCCACACGAAAAGGCACCAGAGCCGACAGGCTGCTGTAACTTCCGGATGACTGACTGAACATGGCACAGCGTCCACTGGTAAACAGGACGGTTGCGTCGCTGGTTCGGCCGCCGTATTCAAAATAATGCAGGGATTGCCATTTTTTAAGCCGCTGTAAATGGCGAATAACCTGTTCATTGTTGTAAACGGCCTGATGGGTTGTGCTATCAATCAGCGGTAATCCGTGCAACGCGGAAAAGGCTTCAACTTGAATCCACGACGGGTAAGCCGAACTGTAGGCACACGCCGCTCCCCGAGCTCGAAGCGCGGCAGCCAGCGTCTCCATCTCATCCCAGGTTTCAGGGAAATGAGCGGCATCGTAGCCCGCTTTCTGCAAGAGATCCGCATTGTAGAAAATAACCGGCACTGAGGTATTGAAAGGCAAAGCCTGTAGTTTACCGCCCCGGCTGTAAAAGGCACGAACAGCCGGTAAAAAATCGTCCTTATCCAGGGTATACCCGCTTTCCTTCATCAACTCATCCACCGGTTTGATGATCCCTGCCGGGGCCAGCATAGTGGCGGTACCCACTTCAAACACCTGAATGATCATGGGCGGCTGCTTCGCGCGAAAGGCGGCAGCAAAACTGGTGAGGGAATCGATGTAGTCGCCCTTGTAGACCGGTTTTATCCGCGCTTCATTCTGAGAGTGATTAAATTCATCAACCAGCTGCGTCAATTCCTGTCCCAGACGGCCGGCTAAAGAATGCCAGAAAATGACTTCAACGGGCTTGGCAAAGGCGACTATCACCTTGAACAGCAAACAAAGAACAAGGACAAATGGCTTCATAACAACAAATCAGGATAATCACTGAAAACGGCATCCACGCCCCAGTCAAACAGCTTCAAGGCCAACCGTTTACGATTGACGGTATAAGCCAGCACCAGATACCCTTTTTCTTTCATGGCCCCTACCCTGTCGGCATTGAGCGCCCGGTGATTTAAATGGATGGAATAGCATTGCAGTTCCTCGGCCTGCTGTTGCCAATCGTCCTCCCAACGGTCAAACAATAACCCAATGGGCATTTCCGGGGCCAAAGAACGGTACAGCGTTAACGCCGTCTGATCAAAGCTGGAAACAAGCGGCGCAGGCTTGTTCGCCGGCCAGTAACGATTGATGAAGGATAACACGGTTGCCGCCGTCTGCTCCGATTGCCCGGGATAGGGTTTGATTTCAATGTTGGCATTGACATTGGCAAAGGTCATCCATTTAAGAACCTCACGGAAATGAGGAATTTTCTCGCCGCGAAACGTACGCGAAAACCAGCTTCCGGCATCCAGCGTTTGCAGGTATTCGGCAGTCACCAGACCAATTTGCCCCTGACCATTGGTGGTTCGTTTCAACGATTCATCATGAAACACAAACGGTTCGCCGTCGGCGCTTAACATGACATCAAATTCCAGAAAACGACACCCCAGACTTAAGGCTTTATCGAAAGCGGCTAAGGTGTTTTCCGGTGCATACGCGGAGGCGCCGCGATGGCCAATGATTTTTTCAATGACTGGGGCTTGCAACAGCATGGCTTGCCTCGCGATTGGATGCGGCTTCGACCACAGCGGTCATGGTTAATTCATTGCTGACAGCAATGGCAGGCGCGGCAATGGATGTGGCATACATCACCTGGGCTTCTTTCGCCTGATAGGCTCTCGGTTGCGCCACAGGGGCTTCCCCATCGGTGATGTACAGGCGGTTCACACTGTAATGCTGCTCGCCGTAGACTTTGTTTAAACGCGCGATTTCTTCATTCACCAACTGATACAGTTTCTGGCGCAACTGCGATTTCACCACTTGAATTTCTTCAAGGCTCGGCTTGAATTCAACGCCGCTTATCGTATAAGTCGCACCGGGTTTGCTGACGTCTTTTGCATTTTGATAAATATTGGTCAGGTTTGCTTGAGGGACACGGACCTGAGCGGCAACATAGAGTTTATCGAGACCGGAATTATCCTGTGAGCGATCAAACTGCGTGATATGCCATTCGCCTTTGGCAATCCTGTTTAAATGATCCATGATGTCCGCGCGTGCCTTCACTAAATCGGCGCTGTTTAAGGTGGCGTTGATAGCCACCGTCAGCAGCGCTGTCTGAGTACTTACCCACTGTTTAGCTGAGACTTGAAAGTCAATTTTATCAAGCAGCATCGGCGGCGGTGGCGGATTGGCAATGGCGCAGAACGGGGACAGCGTTGCCAAAACAAGCATTGCAGCGATTTTTTTCATGCGTTTCTCCAGATGACTTTCAAGCGTTAATTCCTTAGTGTATACCAAGGCCGTGAGCGAACCAACCGGGCTATTAGAACACGAAAAACACAATATGAATAAAATTAATTTTTAGCGAAAAATATAAGGGCAACTTCAGGAGGATTGCATTGATTTAGTAGGCGAATGGGACTATAACATGTGCAGGAAAATTTCTTGGAGTTTTACCCATGATGTCTGTTGATACAATAAAAATAAACGATCCCGCAATCAGACCGGATGATTTTTTAGACTATGCCCTTTCCCATGGTTTTGGCGACATTCATTTTAAAGTGGATACTAAAACCGGCATGAAAGCCATTATTGCAATCCACAGTACCAAACTGGGTCCGGCATTAGGCGGCTGTCGTTTTATTGAATACCCCTCAACAGAAAACGCCATCAATGATGCCATGCGTCTGGCGCGCGGCATGAGCTATAAAGCCGCTTCAGTCAATTTACCCTTAGGCGGCGGCAAGGCTGTCGTGATTAAACCGCACGGTCCCTATGATCATGAGGCTTATTTCCATGCTTTTGGCGAATTCGTCAATGACTTGGGCGGACGTTACATTACCGCACTCGATAGCGGCACCCAGTTAAGCGACATGGATATTATTGCAGAGCATACACCCTATGTCGCCAGTTTAGCGAGTCATAACGGCGACCCCTCGCCCTCAACAGCCAAAGGGGTTTTCAAGGGAATTGAAGCAGCCGTGCAGTTCAAGCTTGGCAAAGACAACCTCACAGGCCTTCATGTGGCCATTCAGGGTTTAGGCCATGTGGGTTATTTGCTTGCCCGCCATCTGCATGAGGCCGGTGCAAGGCTGACGGTCGCTGACGTTAACAGGGATGCTGTTGAACGTGCGGTAAAAGAGTTTGGTGCAACCGCCATCGCTACCGACACCATTCACAAAGTACCCTGCGATGTGTTTTCTCCCTGTGCCCTCGGCGCCATCATTAACGACATGACCATCAATCAGCTGCAAACCACCATCGTGGCTGGGGCTGCCAATAATCAATTGGCTCATACCTACCATGGCAAACTGCTGCATGATAAAGGCATTGTCTATGCAGCGGATTACGTCATCAATGCCGGTGGTCTTGTTTTCGCAGCCAGCAAATACCTGAATACACCGGAAGAGCAGGTTGTACGACAAATCAACAGCATCGGAACCTCCCTGATGGAGATTTTTGTCCGCTCACAAAAAGAAAACCGCCCTGCCAGTGAAATTGCCGACACTTTAGCCCAGGAAAAGCTGGCCTGACCGATTCAACAGGCAACCCTGGCAGCCAGGGTTGCCTGTGCTCTTTGGAGTTTCGTCCATGATAAAGCACTTAAACATCACACCGGCCTTGTACGATTACATGCTGGATGTGTCATTACGTGAACACCCTGTCCTAAAAGCCCTGCGCGAAGACACCGCCGACATGGCCCTGGCCATCATGCAGGTGGCTCCCGAACAGGCGCAGTTTATGCAGTTGCTGCTTAAACTGCTCAATGCCAAACGCGTCCTTGAGCTCGGTACCTTCACCGGATACAGTGCCCTGGCCATGGCGCTTGCCTTACCGGAAGACGGGGAACTCATCACCTGCGACATTAATAAGGAATGGACAGCCAACGCGCCCTCCTTCTGGCAGCAGGCGGGGCAGGATAAAAAAATTCAGTTGCGTCTGGCTCCGGCCGCCGAAACCCTGCAACAATTACTCAACGAAGGTTATCAACACCGGTTTGATTTTATTTTTATCGATGCCGATAAAACCAATTACCTTCACTATTACGAACAGGCATTACAGCTTGTTAGCCCACACGGTCTCATCGCCATAGACAATATTTTTTGGGATGGTAAAGTAATTGATTCGCAGGTAAATGACGGCCAGACCCGCGAAATCAGACGGCTGAATGAATTGTTAAAACAGGATGAACGAGTGGATACCAGCCTGTTAGCCATTGCCGACGGCCTTTTTCTGGTCAGGCCACGCCAATAGCCAACGGCTTTTGAACAGTATTGAGATTGAGAAGGAATGACTATGAAAAAATACACGGAACAAAACCCCTGCGGACTGGATGGGTTTGCTTTTTTAGAATTTTCATCACCGGATAAAACCCTGCTGGAACGGCAGTTCAAGGCCATGGGGTTCACAGCGAAAGCCACCCACAAAGAACAGGATATTACCCTTTTCCAACAGGGCCAGATTCAGTTTATTGTCAATGCCACAACCAGCAGTCAACCCGAACGCCACGCCAAAACGCATGGTGCAGGGGCCTGTGCCATGGGGTTTAAAGTGCATGATGCCGAGCAGGCTTATGCCTATGCCATAGCCCAGGGCGCCACTCCGTTTGTTGATTGCGAACATGCCCACCATGGGTTACCTGCCATTGAAGCCATTGGCGGCAGCGTCATTTATTTTGTTGATGACCACACCGAACCTTTTGCAGGGCAGTGGCATCTGACCGGCTCAGCATCCACACAACCCGGTTGTGGTTTGACGGCCATCGATCACCTTACCCACAATGTTTATCGCGGCAACATGGACAAGTGGGCGGCGTTTTATGAAAAGATTTTTAATTTTAAAGAAATTCGCTTCTTCAACATCAAAGGCCAGATGACCGGCCTCATCAGCCGCGCTTTAGGCAGTCCCTGCGGCAAAATTAAAATTCCTTTAAATGAATCCAAGGATGATCAATCCCAGATTGAAGAATTTCTCCATGATTACAAAGGCGAAGGGATTCAGCACATTGCCCTGAATTCCAGCAACATTTACACCACGGTCAATACGCTTCGCAAAGCGGGTGTGAGCTTCCTGGATGTGCCCGATACCTATTACGAAATGATTGAACAACGGGTTCCCTGGCATCAGGAGCCGGTCGCCCAGTTGCGGCAGGAAAAAATTCTCATTGATGGCGACAAGGCTCCCGCCGGTGGATTGCTGCTGCAGATTTTTACAGAAAACGTCTTTGGCCCTGTGTTTTTTGAAATCATCCAGCGCAAGGGCAACGAAGGCTTTGGCGAAGGCAATTTTCAGGCGTTGTTTGAAGCCATCGAACGCGATCAAATCCGCCGCGGCACATTACAGGAAACACACGGATGAAATTAGCCAGCTTGAAATCCAGAGACAGCCGCGACGGCGAATTGTGTGTAGTCAATCAATCCATGACGAGTGCCATTCGTGTGGGTCATATCGCAAGGACACTGCAGCATGCCCTTGACCATTGGGACACCAAGGCCCCCGAATTACTGGAAGTGTATGAGGCATTGAATGAAGGGAATCTGGCGCACAGTTTTACTTTTGACCCGACCCATGTCGCGGCCCCCCTGCCGCGTGCTTATCAATGGGCGGATGGCAGCGCTTTCGTCAACCACGTGGAACTGGTCCGCCAGGCACGCGGAGCACAGCTTCCCGACGATTTCTGGACTGATCCGCTGATGTATCAGGGCGGGTCAGACACTTTCCTCGGTCCGATGGATGCGATTGAAGTGGCGGATGAGAAATACGGCATTGATTTTGAGGCCGAACTGGCTGTCATTACGGATGATGTGCCCATGGGCGTCAGTGCCGATCAGGCAGGACAGCACATCAAACTGTTCATGCTGGTGAATGATGTCTCCCTGCGTAACCTGATTCCCGCTGAATTGGCCAAGGGGTTTGGTTTTTTCCATTCCAAGCCCTCGAGCGGTTTTTCACCCGTGGCCATCACGCCGGATGAGTTGGGCAGCCACTGGGATGGGAAACGGGTGCACCTGCCGCTCAGGAGTTACTTAAACGGTCAGTTATTTGGTCAACCCGATTCAGGAACCGACATGACGTTCTCTTTTCCGCAATTGATTGCTCATGCCGCCAAAACGCGATCCTTGGGCACAGGCACCATTATCGGTTCAGGCACCGTCTCCAACCGTGATCGCAGCAAAGGCTCATCTTGTATTGTTGAAAAACGTATGTTAGAGATTATTGCTGACGGAAAAGCAACCACGGATTTTATGCGTTTCGGTGATTCCATTCGCATTGAAATGGTGGATGATCAAGGGCATTCTTTGTTTGGAGCAATTCATCAAACCGTTGTTCAGTATAAAGGATAAACGTGAAACTATATGACTATTTTCGTTCAACAGCGAGCTATCGCGTGCGCATCGCCCTGAACATCAAAAACATCAGCTACGAAACGCTGGCGGTTCATCTGGTGGACAATGGCGGTGAGCAGCATCGGCCGGAGTACCTGGAAATGAATCCTCAGGGCCTGGTTCCTACTCTGGATGAAAATGGTCATATTATTACGCAATCACTCGCCATCATTGAATACCTGGATGAGATGACGCCCACGCCGCCCCTGCTGCCACAGACGCCTTTGGGTCGTGCGCATGTCCGCAGTCTGGCCCTCACCATCGCCTGCGACATCCACCCCTTGAATAATCTCAGGGTGCTAAACCGGTTGAGGTATCAATTCGATGCCGATGAGTCACAGGTGCGCGAGTGGTATTTTCACTGGCTCAAACTCGGTTTCGATGCCGTTGAAAGCCGGTTACAGCAGATGCCGCATAAAAATCAGGTTTGTTATGGCCAGGAAGTGACGCTGGCGGATATTTGTTTAATACCCCAGGTTTACAATGCCCATCGCTTTGGCTTTCCTATGGTCAACTATCCCTTAATTAACGCCATTAATGAGCATTGCCTGTCTTTAAGCCCCTTCAAGAATGCAGCCCCTGAAGGCACTTAAACGTACAGATAAAAGCCATAGGCTAACAAAATGATGCCAATCACCAGGGCAATGCCTGCCGTAATGTAATAACCAGGGCCCGCATAAAAGGTTCGGCTGAACGCCATCATTTTTTCCGGAAAAGCCAGCCATAAGACCGATTTAATTAAAATCAGCCAGGCTATCAGGGTAATGATGACCTCTTCATCCCAAACCCAGAGGTTATGCACGAGCACCAGTATAATACCGATGATGAGCGAGAAAGTCGCACCAATAAGAATGGCATGCGAGCTTTCATGAAGATTAGTCATCAGGTTTCGATAATAATCAGCACGCGTCAACATCACGATGGCCACAATCAGCAGATAAAAACCCAGAACTTGACTAATCAGTAATGAATGGAGTGATTCAGGCATGGTCCGCTCCCTACAGGTTCCCATACTTACAGTTTAGTACATCGTCTGCATTTCCCTCTCCCCAGCGCTGGAGAGAGAACGCCTCTGTTGCAGCCATTGCGAACCTGCTTTAAACCGTCATTAAAACCAGGCCTTTTTCACTGTCACTGTTGTTACCCGCCCCGCAGCATCCCGCTTTAGAATAGTCCACTCCGCCTTGCAGCGCTGCAAATGACCCATCAGGATGGTCTGATCATTGCAATAGTAACGCACCGGGAGGTTCTCAATTGTTTCGCTTTGACGTGCTGCTTCGCATTGCTCACCGCCCAGGAGCTCGACAGCCCAGGGATAGGTTCTCGACATGTCCAGTTCGGTATGCTGGCTGTTGTCTGCGGCTGTGTTCAGTTTTAAGAGCACACTGCGGCCAACCCAGGGCGATTGCGGACAAAGGGCTTCGGTGTTGTCGCTGAATTTTTTAATGAAGCAGGGATCAAACACCTGCCCCTGTGCCAGACAACGCCAGGCATCTTCCCGCGCGATGCGCTGCGATTGCTGCCAGCATTCCCCCGCAAGATGCTTATCAATAATTAAGGGAATTTGCTGTTCTGTTCCTCCAAAAGGCCGGAACAGTTTCAACTCGGTATCCTGTGCCTTGACACTAAAAGAGTAAAGAATGGCTAAAATGATCATTAGAGCACGCGGCATGGATTACCTCACTTATTTCATTTAGTGTATTATCCTAACTTAATCGTGGCTTGAACCACAATCGACACGTATTATGCCTGACTGGCGGACAATGCAATCTTCTATTGGAGTGGATATGACAGAAGTTTATACAATTAAGCAGTGTTTGGACGGCGAGGTTCCGGTTGACGCCCGCGTCACCGTGAGAGGCTGGGTAAAAACCCGCCGCGACTCGAAGGCCGGCCTTTCTTTCGTTGCCTTGCATGACGGTTCCTGTTTTGCACCCATTCAACTGGTTATCAGCGAACAACTGCCCAATTACCAGGATGACGTGCTTAAGCTCACAGCCGGCTGCGCCATTTCGGCAACTGGTCAATTGATTGCCTCACAGGGAAAAGGGCAACAGTTTGAAATTCAGACTGAAAGCCTTGAGGTCGCCGGTTGGGTCGAAAACCCGGACACCTACCCCATTCAGGCCAAACGTCACACGCTGGAATTTTTACGTGAAGTCGCTCATTTGCGTCCCCGCACCAATACCATCAGCGCCGTAACCCGCGTACGTCATTGCCTGGCTCAGGCGGTTCACCGCTTTTTCCATGAACAGGGGTATTTCTGGATTCACACACCGATTATCACCGCCAGTGATTGCGAAGGCGCGGGCGAAATGTTCAGGGTCAGCACGCTTGATTTGCTCAACCTGCCAAAAACGGCACAGGGGCAAGTGGATTTTTCCAGGGATTTCTTTGGTCGAGAAACCTTCCTGACCGTCTCCGGGCAGTTGAACGTCGAAGCGTATTGCCTGGCCATGTCCAAAGTGTATACCTTTGGTCCCACCT
The DNA here is from genome assembly GCF_001468125.1 of Legionella rubrilucens. Taxonomy (GTDB): domain Bacteria; phylum Pseudomonadota; class Gammaproteobacteria; order Legionellales; family Legionellaceae; genus Legionella_C; species Legionella_C rubrilucens. Next base: position 246,966 of record NZ_LNYT01000006.1, read on the forward strand.
TCCGTGCTGAAAATTCCAATACCAGCCGTCATCTCGCGGAATTCTGGATGATTGAACCCGAAGTGGCTTTTGCTACCTTAAACGACGTTGCCGCCTTGAGTCAGAGCATGCTGCGCTACCTGTGCAAGACTGTTCTGGATGAGCGCGGTGACGACATGGAATTTTTCAATCAGTTTGTCTCGCCTGGCTGCATTGAACGGCTTGAGCACATTGTCGCGTCTGATTTTGAGATGATGAGCTACACCGATGCCATTCATGCCTTAAGTAAAGCGGATAAGACATTTGATTTTCCCGTGAGCTGGGGACTGGATCTACAATCCGAACACGAGCGTTATCTGGCAGAAGAATTGTGCAAAAAACCGGTTATCCTCACCGATTATCCCAAAGACATCAAGGGCTTTTACATGCGCCTCAACGACGATGGCCGTACGGTGGCCGCGATGGATGTGCTCGCACCCGGTATTGGTGAAATCATTGGCGGCAGCCAGCGCGAAGAACGCCTGCACATTCTTGATCAGCGCATGGACGAGTGTAAACTGGATAAAGAGAACTACCAGTGGTACCGCGATCTGCGCCGCTATGGCAGCGTCCCCCATGCCGGCTATGGCTTAGGCTTTGAACGCCTGATTAGCTATGTGACCGGCATTGGCAACGTACGGGACGTGATCCCATTCCCGCGCACCCCAGGACATGCCGATTATTAACGACCGGCGGAACCTGGCGCCGACAGCGGCGCCAGGTCTGCATGGCTGTGATTTTCAAACTGCCTGTCATGAAATGGAAGCCGGCTGACTTCCGGGTGAAAAAATGACGGACCCGTATTTCCAATAATTTTACCAAAATCAATGACTTGCGTACGCGACTGATGCAAGGATTTAATTCGTTTGACGGCTGAAAAATCGTCATGGCTCAGTGATTTGGGCATGTTTTCACCTTTACACATAAATCCCTCCATTGGGATAGATCTTTTATGAAAATAAATGGCCGTCCTGAATGGCATAGCGTTTATCCATTCGTTCAGCCAACTGCTTATCATGAGTGACAATAACCAGGGCGGTATTAAATTGCTCATTGAGCTTAAGCATCAGCTCAAAAATTTTCACGGCCGTGGCATGATCCAGATTGCCGGTGGGTTCATCCGCCAGCACGCACTGAGGCTCATGCACCAAAGCCCGGGCAATGGCTACGCGCTGCCGTTCGCCCCCAGACAATTGCGCCGGCTTATGCGTCACCCGGTGGGCCAATCCCACCTTATCAAGCATCATTAATGCCTGCTCACGCGCGGAATTTACGGGTTGATCGCCCAGCAAAAGGGGCATGGCTACGTTCTCAAGGGCCGTAAATTCGGGTAATAAATGGTGAAACTGGTAAACAAAACCCAGTTTCTGGTTACGAAGCTGGCAACGCTTTTTTTCAGTCAGGGACTGCCAATCCACCCCCTGCATCCGCACCTGCCCTTCACTGGGCTTATCGAGACCACCGAGAAGGTGCAATAAGGTGCTCTTACCGGATCCCGATGGCCCCACAATGGCAATCCGATCACCGGCCTGCACTGAAAAGTCAATGCCGTTCAGCACAGGAACAATGGCCGTCCCGTCATGGTAGGATTTGCTGAGGCGCTCACAGGAAAAAATAATCTCACTCATAATGCAAAGCCTCCGCAATAACGGTTCTGGACGCACGCCAGGCCGGGTAAATGGTGGCAATAAAGCTCATTAATAATGCCAAACCGCAAATCTGCACCAGATCGACCCACATGATTTTTGAAGGAAGGTAGTCGACAAAATAAATACTGGAGGATAAAACCTGCACGTGGAATAGCGATTGCAGGTAATTCACAATGGCCGTGGCATTACTGGCTAAAATAATACCGCCAATAAGACCCAGTAAGGTACCGACAATCCCTACCATCAAGCCCTGGACAATAAATATTTTAAGAATCATCGAAGGCGTCGCACCTATGGTTCGTAAAATGGCGATTTCAGCCTGTTTGTCATTGACCACCATGACTAAAGACGAGACCAGATTAAACGCAGCGACGGCGATGATGAGCAGCAGGATGAGGAACATCATGGTTTTTTCCATTTTCACTGCCTGGAAAAAAGGCCCGAACTGCTCAGTCCAGTTGCCTACTTCATACCCATCGCCGAGCTTCTTGTCGATTTCATGAGAGAGTTCCGGCGCTTTGTATATCTCCTTGATTTTCATCTTCACGCCGCTGACCTGGTCCCCCAGTTGCAGCAATTTCTGGGCATCGCCAAGGTTAATAAAGGCGAGTTTGGTATCGAAATTAAATCCGGTACCGGCTGAAAAAACACCCACAACTGTGAACCGCTTGAAGCGTGGAATCATTCCCGCGGGCGTCACCGTCGCCTGAGGAATCATGATGGTTACCTTATCGCCAATCATCAAGCCCAGACTGTCCGCAAGCCCCCGCCCAAGAATTAAACCAAAATGCTTTAAATCATTAAGATCACCCGCCAGCATTTTTTCCTTAAGATGAGTCACTGCCTGCTCTTTTTCAGGCAATACCCCGGTTAATACAATGGGTAGAACCTGTCCGTCATGCGTCAACAGGCCCTGAGCGCCGACATAAGGGGCCACGGCTTTGACATCGGGGAACGTCATCAGCTTTTTGTCGAGGGCCTGCCAATTACTGATTTTGCCATCAAGCCCACTGACTGTGATCTCGGGGGCCATACCAAAAAAACGCTTGTGGATTTCTTCATCAAACCCATTCATCACCGATAAAACAGTGATTAAAACCATCACCCCCAGGGCAATCCCCAGCATGGAGCTTAACGAAATAAAGGACACAAAATGATTTCTTTTTTTTGCCCGGGTATATCGCAACCCGATATAAAACGCCAATGGTTTAAACATAGATGGTTTTTTTTTGATAAAAATCTATTGTAGTGAAAAAGCGCCGCAAGATATAGCTCACGCTGCACAAATCATGCGTTTATTCATCGCTGCCCTCGCCCCCTTAACATTTCCTTAAGAAAAATAGGGTTAAATGAATCCGCATCCAACGAACAGGAAAGAAACAAGATGAAAAAAAGTGCAGAAAATTTTTTAGCCAAAATTGAAAAAATTCTACCTCAAAAATCCGACCCCTTTCTGATTAACAAGATTTTAACCGAGTTAAAACTGGATGATCTGGATACGAAAGACATAGAATTCGCCGAATTTATCGTCAAAGTGCTCTCAGAGAAAAGCGACTTAACCAAGCTTACTCAGTACCTTAAAAACGCCCTCATCAATAATGAGCCTCTTTGTCAACTCCTGGCTTTTATTGAAGAAAAGGGGTTGATTACAGATGCCGACCTGGATTCGATAGCATCCAAACTCGAATTGCAACTGAACCTGCTGTTTCTTTTCGAAGCCATGTTAGTCACCATGGCCAACAGCAAACGCTTTGCCAAAGATGTCTATGCTCATTTAGTCAAATTGAGCGGCAATCGATTTCCCGGAAACCCCCTCGCTGACTTTATTTTTGGCGTACCTTACAACGCGACCCTGTTTGAGCGATTGAAAATGGTTTCCATCAAACCGGTCATGCTGACCGTCCTCTTTCACCGCTCCATGGGTGAGGAGAAAGAAACCCAGGAAGCCCTGGATCAGTTTATCAGGGAGAACGGCTTGTCCGGTACCAACGCCTGGATCGAAACAGCAGAACCGAAGACCTTATCAGAGAAAACAGTCCCGGTGATGGGATTAAATATCCTTGAAGCGGCCTGGGAAGACGCCACCGGCCATGCCAAAGACAATGGCGGAATTGACAATGCAGAATCCGGGATTGGTCTCATCCAAATCATGGAGCAGCAACAGTACATGAATCAATGCGATTACTTCAGCACGCTATTGCCGGAAGGCACTCATCGCAAAGACGACGGCAGCTATGAATTAATCCCTGACTTAAAAATCGATAACTCAAAAAAGCTGGTATCCCAGTTCCATGTTCATCCGCAATGGCGGGATTTATACACCAGTTGGAATCTTTTTTTTGTGGCGGCCAATATTGATACCGTGGTCATGCCTTTAAAATTACTGCTTCCTACCGTCATGTCGGCCCACCCCTCCAACTACAAGGAAACGCGGGTTTTATCGTTGTTTTTAATCGGAAATCTGTTTCTTCATGCCAGTAAGAACAACCCCTTTTTCAAAAATTTTACCTTAGCGAATGCCGATATTATTTTCAAAGAATGGGGCAGAATTAACAAGGAATACGCCAACCAGCAACTGCATGCGCTTTGTCCCGAAGTACCCGCGTCAACCAAACCCTCGTTACAGGAGGTTCTCGGTTACCATACCCACCTTAATTTTTTAAAACACCTGTACAATTTTGTCAGGGATTCCAGCCATTACCGTTTTACGCCCTCATCTAAGGGTAAGCAGCCCGGGTCGCAATTCTTTACGCCAGTAAAAACCACAGACACCATGGAATCGGTAAATGAGGAAAAAGCAGAGTGCACGGGACCTTAATCCGCATGGCCTGAAGCTCTCAGGCCATCCTTCAGGATTATAGCTTGGGGGATTTAAAAACATCCTGTTTACACGATTGCTCGGCCTTGGCCTGAGCAGACGCCCAAAGGGTAAAGGCATTTTCCTGCTTGCCGGCGAGTGCCGCAGCATGCCTGGCCCGCTCACGCAATGCTGGAGCATCATGCAATTCATTGCATTTTTCTATCATGGCATCAATCGTGTCCAGGGAAAAAGGATTACTGTTCTTAAGACCACAACCATAATAGGCATTATGAATGGCCTCTATTGACTGGTTTTCAGCCTGCCTTGCCAGATAAAGCGACTTCCATAATGAAAACAGACTGCCTTCATATTGCGTTTGCCATTCATGGGAAGACTCTTCCTTGTTGATTTGCGACAGGGAGTTCAGCAAATGAAAATAACCATTGGCCAACAACAGATAACCCGGAGTCCCATGCCGCTTCGCCAGACTTTCCCGGCTGTAGAGGATGGCGGCAAATGTCTTTATAAAATTCAGATCGGGCTTATTGGCTGCGATGACGATTTCGTGAACCCAGGTTTGAGCGGCATGAATGGAGTGACAATTTAACGCCTGATTCAGATACTCCTGATAGTGCTCCAGATTACCTTGCGCTTTCTCACGCTGAGCCAGCAGATAAAGCGTATGCCCCACCGTCAAATCGGCGTCACAGACCCCATTCTGGGCTTTTAAGGCATATTTGCTGATTGCCTGTCGTCGCGCCTGCCAAAACCCATCAAATGGATTCGATTTCAGCATCTCGTAAAGATCAGGCGATTTCATGCAAAATTCGGCCAGCTTGCTGGCGCTCCAGGAAGACAACTGGTCAATCACTGCCTCAAACGCTTCCTCGTGCAGCAAGTCACCAATGGAAGGGGAACTTTCATCTGTCATGAGTACCTCGATGCTTAAAGCCCACAAATATACTCTAATTTAACTACAAATTAACATTCTTTGCATATATTTTTCCCATGAAGAACAATTAAATATCAAATAATCACCTATATTTACAATAATCCTTTTTGATTCTTTACGAGAACAGCATGCCTCTATCAGAGCAAACCAAAATTGCCATCATTAAACGTTTTCTCACCGAAAACAGTGTCCCCCCTCTGGACCAGGAACTCTCTGACGAAGGGATAAGGACAATGCCCTTGTTTAATGGGCTGGGCAACAGCCTCGATCAGCTGGCTGATTTTGACCCTGTGATAAATTTTGCAACGTTAAACCAGGACATCAATCAATGGAAATTGTTAACCAGTGTGCTTAAAAGTGGCTTGGAACTTCGCGCAGGCAGCCCGCCCACGATTGAAAACGTCAATTACCCTGCCATGCGGGCCTTTACGGATCGCCATGCAATCAGCCAGCTACCGCAACCTGACTATTACCAGCGTGCGACGAAATTCAATCCCGGTGCTCAGCAAATGCTGGATCCTCTGATTGACAACGCGCGTAATGCACTGGGCAAACTGCTTAAAACATACCCTGGTTTTGAAAAATTTGATCCAGCACACGTTCCAGACATCCAAAAAAACATGGAGATCCTGAAAGGCAATATAAAAATCGCTGAATCGATCAAAGATGACGTGAATCTTAAAAAATTCACGGCGCAATTGACGATATTGGAAGACCTCTACAAAATAAATCAATTAAAAATCATTCAGATCCCCAATGAAAACGGCCCGGCTTTAAACTATTGCGAGTTGGCTGAATCAGCTGGTGGAGTCACTGAAAAAGTATCACTGATTAGTCTGTCTAAAGTCACAAGCCAGTTGACCACACTCGTAACAACGGCTCCGACTACCGTGCAGGATTACCTGGATCATCGTAACGATTACAAACTCAGTACGCAGGCCATTTTAAAATTGCCCAAACACGGTAAAATTGAAGAAGTCCAGCGCGAAGCCCTGGCTCTTAATTTTTCCCGCCTGTGCGGTCTCGATACTACCCAATCATCCATGGTGATGTATGATGGCAAACCGGCCCTGTTTGTCCCCTTCGATGACATTCGACTGCTGAAAGATTTCGCCCATGGTAAAGTATTCAAAGCTGGATTGACCGGCTCCCAGACCTATGAACATTATTCCACGATTGATCCCGTGGGTTCAGGTTTACAATCCAATGTATTCATTCACGATTTTGGTAAAAGCCTTGGTGTATTCTATCTTTGCAGTGATCCGGATTTTGTCGGCGGGTACAATCAAAACAAAGCCTTACGCAACAACAGAAGCCTTTTCATGTTTGATATGGTTGTCATGCCGGGCGATAAACTGAAACTGGATAGCCGCCTAAGCCTCCAACCCAATGAATTTTTGGTTAAACATACCCGTCATGGGCAGGGCCGCAACCGAACCTTGATTGAAGACTCTTCCTTCCATGAAAAATTCAATAGCCTGCTGACGGTAATGAGGAATGAAAATCGCATGCTGGCCTACCTTGATTTAACCATCAGCCGTCACGCCGCCCGCATTGAGCAGTTGAAAAAATCACTGGACAATGCCACATCCAGTGAGGCGAAGGAGATAAAGAGTGAAATCAAGCAAGTGGCCGCTCTGCTAAAAGATGCCGAGCTTATCCGGCAAAGCGTCAAAAACCGGATAAGCAAGATTCCTGAAACCTTCCCAGGCTCCGATAAAATCAGTACTCATGGCATGGCGAAAGGCCTTATCCTCGAAAAGCTGCTTAATAATCCGGTTTTATTTAATGATGAAGGACGGCCCTATCGCAATCCCTGGACTTATCGTAATGAAACCCAACTCACCTACATGAAATTCATGAAGGGCCAGAATCCAGACGAAGACAAGGTGCTCCTGGCCTTTTCTTCTATCGTTGCACCGCAAATGGTCAGTTTTCTCAAACGGCATGGGGCGCCTTCTTTAACCATCGTCCCTCACCGGAATGAATTTGAACTCACCCACATGACCATTTCGGTGAATGATCTGGCCAGGCTTCAGGAAACCATGCTGTACCCGGAAACGCATCTTGATGGGCTTTTAAAGACGGATTACCTGAATTTAAGTGATTTGCAGGCCATTGGCAATGCGTATGGCGAGGGGCATAGAACACGCATCCTTTCCCTGATACAGGATTATAAACAATTCATGAATCAAACCGGGGAAAAAGAACCCAGTGTCCATAGCAAATTAAAAGCGATTAATACTGTCGATGCCGAGTTGCTCGAATTCATCAACACGGCCAAAGACAAAGGCTTTGCCATGCATGTCCGCAAGAAATTTCAGTTTGACATTCAGCAGCAATTGCGCAGCATGATTCCCCCGCAGGAATTACCCGACAACCTGGATGAAGCCTTCAGTGCTGCATTAAAACTGGATCAGATAAACACCTTCAATCGCGTCATGGAAACGGCCATTGAAAATAAAAAATGGAATTCACCGGAATTTAAAAAGTTCCTTCAGGACTGCATTACCGAGTATCAACGGGCAACCGATCATGCGTTGGCCATTGACGCCAGCAGCAACGTCGCAACGGCTGGTGGAAAAACCATGAACGCCTTCAGACTTCCTTTGAAAGCGGTCTTAGCCCCTGTGTCTAAAGGCAGTAAGTCAGAAGATGACCACCTGGATGACATTGATCCTCTCACCATTCAAACGCAACAACTTAAGGAACAACGAGAAAAATTAGAAAAATCTGTTTCTATGGCTAATACTAAGAGTGAGGAGGAAGTAGATAATCAGGAAATATCACCAACTACCGTCAGTGTAGAGGTGAAATGACTGTAACAGCACTTTTAAAAGGGACTTGAGGAGTGATTATGCCTGTACATGAACGACGACAGCACTTTCGCATCGATGACCAGATTTATTTTGATTACAAAATCCTGCAACCGGGAGGCTTTTTTTCGGATAAATCAATCACTGATGAGCTATTGGGGCAAAATGGCCAGCGTTACGTGGAAACGACCCAGTATTTTCAAAGCCTTGACTACGAGTTGTCCGAGCTCACTCAGGAAATCGCTTTGAAAGACCCAACCATGGCCCATTACCTGAATCTTATCAATGCTAAAATTGACCATTTGGCACACCACCTGTTAATTGGTGAAAAAATACACCTACGCAAGGTCAATATCAGCTTAGGCGGTATGGCTTTTAAAGCCAAAGATAGAATCAAGGAAAAAACCCGCTTAAAAATAGTGATTTATACTAAACCGAAAATGGTGCCCATCATCCTGGATGCCACGGTGGTTTACAGCCAGTTTTTAGGTGAAAGCATGTACAGAACCGCCGTGCAATTTGAAACATTAACGAATGAGCAGGAGCAACTGCTGTCCCAGCACATCATGCTGGCCCAGGTCCGATGCCGTGCGGATTAAAAATTGAATCATTGCATTGCTGAGTCTGACACAATCCAGCATAATTTGGGTTCCTTTTTGTTGTTATTTGCAGGTATAACATGCCCAGACACGTTTTTTGTTCGAAATTAAACCAAGAAGCCGAAGGCCTGGACGCCCCTCCTTTCCCCGGTGAGCTCGGCGAAAAAATCTACCATCATGTTTCAAAACAAGCCTGGACCATGTGGCTTTCCCATCAAACCATGCTCATTAATGAATACCGTCTAAGCCTTATCGACCCCAAGGCGCGCGAATTTCTCACGAAAGAAATGTCGAATTATTTTTTTGGCGAGGGCTCTGCCAAACCGTCCGGCTTTGTTCCTGAAGGGTAGGTGATGTATGTTTCATGATTTGCTGAATGTCCATAGTGAAGTCTTCTCTGCCATTGCACACCGACAACCGGTCGTCGTCCTCGAATCCACCATCATTTCGCATGGCATGCCCTACCCCGACAATCTCGCCACCGCCCGCCTGGTGGAGCAGCTTATTCGTGAAGAAGGCGCCATTCCGGCGACTATCGCTCTGCATCAGGGAAAAATTCATATTGGCATCGATGAGGAAATCATGGATGGGCTGGCCCAGGCTAAAGGCGTGATGAAAGCCTCGCGCCGTGATTTAGCCTATGTATTAAGCCAGAAACTCACCGCCAGTACGACGGTCGCCGCCACCATGTTCTGCGCCTATTTAGCCGGCCTCCCCCTTTTCGCTACGGGCGGCATTGGCGGCGTTCATCAGGAAGTACAGGACAGCTTTGACATTTCTGCCGACATCATCGAATTGTCGTCAACGCCGATGACGGTTGTCTGTTCAGGCGCCAAATCCATTCTTGATTTGCCTAAAACGCTGGAAATGCTGGAAACACACGGCGTGGCCGTGGTCGGCTACCAGACCGACGAATTCCCTGCCTTCTACAGCCATTCCAGCGGCATTCCTCTGGTTCACCGCTTAGACAGTCCTGAAGACATTGCCGACATGATGCATTACCAGCGTCGCTTAAACATCCGTAATGGCATCGTTGTCGCCAACCCCATCCCCAAACACGCCGAAATTCCTGATTCGGACATCACACCCATCATTGAGCAGGCGCATCGCGAAGCCCAACACATTCAAGGGAAAGCAATTACCCCTTATCTGCTGCAACGCATCAGTGATTTGACCGCCGGCCGAAGCCTGAATGCCAACATCGAATTGATAAAAAATAATGCAATTCTGGGTGCCAAAATCGCCATCGCCTATCAAAATCAATTTTTAACGAAAAAATCATAATTCAGTACTTGACTCTGAATCGTTCTCGGAGTTTAATAGCAACCTCTTGGGGCCAGATAGCTCAGTCGGTAGAGCAGAGGATTGAAAATCCTCGTGTCGGTGGTTCGATTCCGCCTCTGGCCACCATGTAAATCAATAGATTACATGGTGGTTCCCAAATTAGGGTCTTTGGGTCTTTCCCAATTACGGGGGCACTCAATCAACAGCATAGTACTTTAACTCTGGTTCTATAATTTTCAAAGTTTTTAAAGCCATAGGCTCGTCTTTGAATCAATTTCATTTTTCTATGGAAGCCTTCGGTA
>NZ_LNYT01000006.1:257395-286616 GCF_001468125.1 Legionella rubrilucens
ATGATCACTCGAAAGGTGAGCGTACCGCAGCACCATTTCATAATTTGACCAACCACCCAGTTGTTGCAGTTCATGTAATGGAGTACCATTTTGAACATGCCAACTGGCCCATGTATGTCTTAAATCATGCCAGCGGAAATTATCGATTCCTGCTCGTTTCAATGCCTTTTGCCAGGCATGATTATTACATCGTGTTACTGGATGACCCTGATAAGTAAACACAAAAACGGGATGCTTACCTAACTCTGACTTTAAAATAGTAAGGGCCTGTTTGTTAAGCGGTACTGGAATGGGTCTTTTTGATTTGGATTCATCAGCATGGATAAGGGCATGCTTTTGAATCAAGTTAACCTGGCACCATTTCAATTGCGTAACATTGGATTCTCTTAAGCCGGTGGCTAAGGTAAAAGAAGCCATTGCTTTCAAGTGGGAAGGTAATTCCTTCAGTAAACCATTCACTTCTTGTTTTGTTAGCCAACGAATCCTTTTATTTTCAACTTTCCTCATTCGGATTGATGGTACTACTTCGAGCCAGCCCCATTCCTTATGGGCACGATTTAAAATAGCTCGAACAAGCTCCAGTACTCGATTAACAGTAGTCGGAGAAACGTTTTCAGCTTCTTTCTTTTTTGCAATCCAATCAATCAAATCACGATCGATCTCGCACAACTTTTTTGTCCGAAAAAATTGATCCAGCCAAGCTAGATGAATTTTATCGGTTACCAAACTGCGCTTATGTGTAGATTCTTCTAACCAACGAACTACAGCATCCATCCATGATTTTTTAGGTATTGATTTGATTGTTGCCTGAGCCCACAGTTCATGCTTGAACTGATCATGAAACCGTTGTGCATCTTCTTTTATTTCAGTCCCAGTAGTTTTTCGTATTCTTTTTCCTTTGTGATGGATATCAACCCACCAAACTCCCTCTCTTTTGTAGAGTGCCATTTTGTATTACTCCTATGGTCACCCTGCGATGCGTCAACGTAAAAGTACTTGTTTCGAATATACATCGCAAGGTCTTGTTCAATAAAAATCCATTTTCTGCCAATTTTTACACCCGGTAATCGGCCAGTTGCTACTAAACGTCTGATGGTTTCTTTATGCGCTCCCAGAAACTCGGCTGCTTTTTCAAGATCGAGTGTTTTCATGTCATTTCCCTATTCAAACAATTTTTGAACGTTGGTTTTGGAGGTGTGGATATCGAGAATAATTAGGTAAAGCTTAATCAGTTGCTTCTCAGATAATAATTTTTCTGGCAATTTTTGGTTTAAGTAGATGGAGCGGATTTCTTTAACGGAATAGCTTGTAAAGTCTGCGATTGTCTCAAAAGTATAATTGGTGGATTCAAGTAAAAATTGAATCATACCCTGATATACCTTCAACCGTGAATTCCTGTTCACTGAGAACTCCTTTCTAATTATTGAGGCTAATCGTCGTCATTTGCTATAACAACAATGATTTAAATAATAACAATGTTGTTATTAAAGTCAAACATTATTGTTGTATTGTGTTCCGTAAATAAATTAATGTTTGTTTAAATCTGCTCTTACTGTACAATTTTGTTTTTGGAAGAAACTAAGGTGTTTTATGGAGATTGAGGAACTAGACCTTGACCATGAGCAGCGTTGCGCAATTGCTCAAAACCTTAGTGAACTTATAGTCATTCGCAATACAACGGAAACGAAAGTCGCTCAGGAGTTGAATATTCCTGTAATGACTATTAGACGGTTACTATCCGGTGAAACCACAGACCCGAGAGTCTATACATTAAAAACGCTTGCTGATTACTTCGGTGTTACTGTTGATACATTGCTTGCGCCCAACTCTAAAACCAATCCTCACCATCTTAATCATTCTCGGCCTACTTTTGTTCCTGTCTTTGATTGGGATACTGCGAAAAATGCTGGCGCTGTTGATCTAAAGAAGTGGAAAGAGTGGCTGCCTATCACGATTGAAAAAAATCAGAGTTTAAGTGCTCAAGCCTTTGCTCTTGAAAGCCGCCCCTCTATGTATCCGCGCTATTCGCCCGGAACGGTTTTTGTTTTTGATCCGGAGTTAACCCCGTCTGATGGTGATTTAGTACTGGTTAATTTACGGGAAAATAACGAATTAACGTTACGAGGATTATATATTGATCCCCCCGAATGGGAACTACATCCCATTAATCAGGGCGCGCCCATTCTGAAATTTGATAAAAATGCACATGAGATAGTCGCTGTAGTGTTCTTAACACTGTTTTTTAATAGGAAAATACGCCCCCAAGGATGATGTACCATGTTGTTGCAGCCGTTAACTGAAACGTTTTCAAATCTTCTGTACCCTAAACGAAAAAATAAACGTGCGCGAAAATCGTTTATCCTCTACAAAATTGTTGATTTCTATCCTTACCACGACCAAGGGTATTACAAAGTCCAATACATCAATTCAAAGGCTGTTATTGATCTGACGATAAACGATATCGTTTTTGATTTAGATATTCTCCATGGCTTACACCCCGTACAAAGCTGCTATATCGGTATCGAATACTCAAAAATAGTTAAATCCAATTCCACTGAAATACGCCAACTTAAACAGGAAAATACCTTTGGTGCTTATTCTGTATCCCGATACGGCAGCTATAACCTTCTTTTTCAAACGAGGGATGGCCTGATTGGTATTGAACATTGGCCAACACAAAAGCAGAGCATTATGGATCCTCAAGAAGTGGCTTTATCTAAGGAGTTAATTAAGGAATTTGATGCAGCACAGGCCTTTTATATTGGTCTTCTTGCCGGTTTAAAAATGAGCACGTCTCCATTAAATCCAATGCCTCCTGCGAAAATTAGCCATCTGCGACTAGTCAAACGAGAGAGTTTTAATGAGCACTAAAAGTGGAAAACAAACATTTATAGACAATCCTATAGCCTATAAAGTGCTCCTCCTACTGAGCATGCTTTATATGAGCATCATGCTTTGCAATGCTGTTTTAACCAATCGCTATATAGGTACTGATGCCTTATTCGTCTTGGGAGGATCCTTTACTTCCCCGCTAGTATTCATTTTGGACGATATCATTGCAGAGGTGTATGGCTATAAAATTACACAATGGTTAATCGTTTCTGGATTTCTGGCACAATTATTTTTTGTTTTAGTATGCCAACTTGTTCTAATTTCACCTCATCCTGTCTTTTTTAAAGAACAAGGCTTTTATAATTATGTATTGGGCTTATCGTTACTGCGGATCACCATCAGTGGTTTTATTGCCTATATTGTCGCCAATTTAGCCAATTCTTATATTTTAACCCGATGGAAAGTACTCCTTAAAGGTCGGCATTTTTGGTTAAGGAGTTTGGGATCGTCTACTTTCTCAGAACTCCTTTACTCTTTTTTCGCCATTTTAATGATGGAACTGGCCTCTATTCCTTTAAGCAGTATCTTAAAAGTGGTGGCGATAAGTTTTTCAATAAAAGCGATTTATAGCATTGTGTTTGCCGGCCCAGCGAACCTTTTAGTTAACTGCATTAAAAATAAAACGGGAATGGATGTTTATGACTTTCCCAAGAAATTTACCCCTTTTAAGTATTCAAAAGAAAATCAGGAGATCATTGCATGATTGAGAAAATAGTCTCAGGTGGACAAACTGGCGTTGATCAAGCTGCCTTATTAATTGCTACTGAAATGGGTATCGACATCGGTGGCTGGTGTCCGAAAGGCGGCCTGGATGAGAACAACGTTAATGTCTTAAAGCAATTCCCTGCCTTAAAAGAAGCAACAACCAGTGATCCCGATGAGCGGACGAAATTAAATATCCGTGATTCGGACGGAACCTTAATTATTGTGCCAAGCTGGCCTTTGCCTGAAAGGGTAAAGGATGGCACAAAGTTAACCATTGAGGATGCAGAGCGTCAAAAGAAACACCATCTAATTATTAGTCTGGATAATAAAGATGAGGCTGTGCAGAATATAAAAGCCTGGATAAATGACAATGATATTCGCGTGTTAAACATTGGTGGACCCAGAGAATCGAATAGTCCGGGGATTCATCAAGGGGCTTGTGAACTATTTCGGGATTTGTTTAAAACTTTGTCTCACAGATTAAGCATATAGCAACGGGGCAGGTTGATCTGCCCTTTAGCAATGCGACTCATTTCATGAAAACGATATTAACATCACTAATAACGACCTCTGATTCTTCTATGTATGATTTCATTAAAGAGACTATCGAGGTTGCCAAATTTAACCCCAGCGCGCCTTATGGTGCGCTCATTGTTTATGATGATCGTGAAATTCTTCTCAAATCGTTTAACTCAGCGAATAATCATCCTAATGCACGGTGAGTTATCGGTTATTCATCGCTTATTTAGTAATGGATTTGATGGCGATCGGAGTAAATTAAGACTTTATAGCACGGCTGAACCTTGCCCCATGTGTGCGGCAGCTGCATATTGGGCAATGATCCCAAAAATAGTTTATGGATCTTCAATTTCTTTTTTGCATGATTTATTTGGTAGGCAGATTCAAATCGGTGCAAAGGAGATTTTATCTAATACTCCCAGTTTTTATGAGGTGGAGTTGGTGGGTGGGGTTATGGAGGGGGAATGTAATGATTTATTCCTGAAAGCAAAACAACTGCAGGGAAATCAGCATGATTAAAAAAATTGTATCAGGTAGGCAAACGGGCGCTGCTCAAGCCGCGTTATTAGTCGCTACCGAAATGGGCATTGAAATTGGCGGTTGGTGTCATAAAGGGGGAATTGATGAGAATGGCGTGAACGTCTTAAAACAATTCCCTGCACTAAAAGAAGCAACGCCCAACGATCCTGATGAAAGAACGAAATTGAATATCCGTGACTATGATGGAATCCCAAGCTGGCCTTTGCCTGAAAAAATAAATGATGGTACGAAATTAACCATTGAGGATGCGGATATTCAAAAGAAGCCTCGTTTAATTGCTAGTTTGGATAGTCAGCATGGGGCTGTGCAAATAATAAAAGCCTGGATAAGTGAGAATGATATCCGGGTATTAAATATTGATGGGCCTAGAGAGTCGAATAGTCCGGGGATTTATCGGCGGCTTGGGGGCTTTTTTACGGTTTGTTTAAAATTGTATAATTTTTCCTAAGTTACTTGAGTATACTCTGCTCTAAGTTTTCGAGTTCAATAACCCAATTATTAAATAATTCACAATTTTCCCGAATAGTTGCAAGACCAATTTCAGATGCAGCTCGGATTGAGTGAAGAGTTTTTTGATATTGAGGAAATAGAGCTTCGAGTCTTTTACTGGGAGCAGAGTGGGGGCTATTGTTTATATGCTCCGGCGATTCGAAATCTTGACGTATTTCATTTAGCTGTGTACGAATTCTTTGGTCTGTAGCTGGAACATTAAAAATTTCTGCTATTTTTTCTGGCTGGCTAAAGAGTAAGCCCTCAAATTCATGAAATTGAATATATGGAATAAAACGTTGCGCAATATTACTGTTTAATTTTTTTATAATTTCTTTAACTAATGCACTCCTAATCACTCCGGCCTTTTCTTTAATGGAATGAATTTTCATTGATTCATTTATACCGGGAAAATCATTTGGCAAGGCGTAATAATCAAGCATTGTCGTACAAAAACACTCCCCATCACCCTTAAGACGAATAGATAAGTCCGTTAATAATCTTTGAAAATTTACATTTCCACCTTTATGTCCTGGAACACCTATTTTTGCTGGATAGATATATAGGCTTGTTGAAGAAATACCAGGACTTAAAATTGTTTGTACAAATTGAAGTTCAGTTTGTCCTTCACAAATAATATGTAGGCGTATCATTCATTACATCCTTTTAAAATATTTTTCTCCCATAACTCACCCAAAGAATAATTATCTAACCATTCTTTGAATTTATCTGAGCTATAACGTTGAAAACGGGAGTTCCCATTGTCTCGTTCAACTACAATTAAATCTTCAATGTTAAATTCATTTATTAAAGTTACAGATTGAGTAGAAACAATAATTTGGGATTTGTTAGAAGCTGAGCGCAACATTGCTCCTAGGAGAGAAATAGCATAAGGATGTAATCCTAGTTCGGGCTCATCAATAATAATTAGACTAGGCGGGTTGGGTTGTAGTAATGCTGTGGCTAGGCATATAAATCGTAGTGAGCCATCTGAGAGTTGGCTTGGCCAAAATGGATAATCATTATTTTTTTGTTTCCAAAGAAGTCTGATTTTTTTTTCTTCATTGGGCAATACATCAGGTTTAAATATGAAATCATCAAAAAATGGTATAGCAAGTTGAACAGTTTTCCTTATCTCATAATAACTTTCGGGATGCTCACTGGATAATCGATACAAAAAAGCAGGAAGATTTGAGGCATCAGGCCTTAAATATGCATTATCATGGATAGAGCAACTTCTCTTAACGCCTGCAGTATCAGTGGTATCATCAAAATGATAAATTTTCCATTTTGATATAGCTCTTACTATATATGAAGCTATTGCTCTAGTATCTTTTTCATCATTCAATCTTGATTCAAGATGGCCGTTACCAAGATCGGGTTCTGTTACACCGTACTTAGGGCCATCGAAATATAAAATCTCTTTTGAAAAAACAAGACCACCGTCTATGGTTGGTTCAAGAGCAGCATGATATTTATTTTTACCAAAATGGAATTGGATTTCGATTTCGTTAGTGTTTTTGATTCCGTAACTTAATAAACGTTCTGAGCCGCCTAACTTTTTAACCCATACTTGTAAATTCTGAGTTACTATTTTATCTAACAATTCAAAGAAAGATAGAAAATTACTTTTTCCTACTCCATTGGCACCTATTAAGATATTCAGCTGATTTACCTTAAATTTTTCAAGAGATACAATAGATTTAAAGCCTTTGATTGTTATCCACTCAAGAGAACTCATATCATTTCCAAGTCTAATATATATATATAGGATATCACTTCCTCATAAAAAATATTAATACATCATCATTTAACTTTTATTTAATAAATTTAGTCCCCTACCATTAAATAAAGCAAAATATGTTGGTTCTTCTCTTAATAGATAGGCAACATAATCTAAACCTCCAAGAATCACCGCCTTATTAAAGCCGTCCATCCCCGACTTAATCACCAAGCCGCCAAGTTCAATCTTACGCCGAGTATCCGCCCGGCGCTTTTTCAATTTCTCAAGGGCGAGTGACTTTTCACAGCGGACAATCAGCTGCTGCTGTTTTTGAATGTTGGTTTTAGTGGTCATGCTTAAGCTCCTTGGCAATTTTGGCGAAAACCAAATCCAGTTGCTTTAAGTCATGATGATGGAGCTCGTGTTTGTAGGCGAGGGTGCCGATTTCGAGCTTATTTTTATGCTGCAATTGCTCAAGCTTTTTCTTGGCTTGTTCAATTTTATCCATGAGAGCATCTTCCATTTGCGATCGTGTCATCTTTGACATGGTCTCTCCGCAAAAGTATTGATGTCGCTAAACAGCATAATGGCACCGATCTCCGAAATCAATATCCGTGCAACAAACAAGCGAAGCGCCTCATTCCATCCCGAAAGCGAAAAGCGAAGGGCGCAATATACAAACTTTGTTTGTGTTGCTAAGATAGCTGTATGGCTATCGCTTTCGCTCGTGTATCAATACACACTCGCTCGAAAGGACACAGCGCAGTAGCCGCCAGTGCTTACCGCACGGCAAGCAAGCTATTAGATGAACGAACAGGAACTAACTATGATTTTTCCAATCGTAGCGAAGTCGTTTTTTCTGAAATCATGCTACCCGAAGGGGCATCGGACAAATTTCAACAACGTGAATTGCTATGGAATGAAGTCGAGCGTGCCGAGACACGTAAGAATTCGCAATTGTGCAAAGATGTTGTTCTTGCCCTACCCAAAGAATTAAGCATTGTTGAACACATCGAATTAGCCCGCCGCTTTGCGCAAACCCATTTTGTCGATAACGGCCTGCCTTGCGATATCGCGATTCATGATGACAAGGATGGCAATCCCCACGCCCATATTCTGGTGACCTTGCGCCGATTGCAAGGCGAGCATTTTGCCAAACACAAGGCACGAGATTTAAATCCTACTTTTGCCAAAGGGATTATTGTCGAAGGCGATTACTGGAATGAGCAATGGCGTTCTTTTCAAACGGACTATTTCCAGGAAAAGAAAATTGACCTGGCTGTGGATTTAAACCACCTCATCAGCGAAAAGCACGAAGGACGAAATCGTGATGAAGCGAATCATTACCTTCGTGAAGAAAACCAACTCATTCGGGAAGCACGGGAAGAATTAGCCCTGCATGATTTGGATAACCTCTTAAACCAATTATCATTAAGCCACAGCGTGTTTACCCGCAAGGACATTGAAAAGCTGCTGTTTAAAAGCATTCAATCGGATACCACCAGCACCGCTTATTTAAATCAAGTCGCGCAATTACTTGCTCATAAAGATGTTATCAATCTTGGCGTGAATGACAGCGGGGTTGAATCGTACACCACCCGCCATCAATACATCGCCGAGAGCCGGCTCTTAAGTCATGTTGAGAAAATGCGCTTAAGACAGGGGCATGTTTATTCGTTATCAAGGGATGTTATCCTTAAAAATTACCCGCTCAATGACGAACAAAGAGAAGCGTTTCATTACATCACTCAGGGTAAAGACATCAGCGTACTCATTGGCCGCCCCGGTGTCGGTAAAAGCTATTTATTAAAACCCATCAAGGAATATTTTGAAGCCAACCGTTGCCGGGTGCTAGGCGCGTCACTCTCAGGAAAAGTAGCCAAAGCCCTGCAATCCGAAACCGGCATTCAATCCTCGACCATCGCCTCATTGGCCTATCGACTGAGCAACAAGCAAATGACATTAAGGCGTAATGACGTGCTGATTATTGACGAGGCCGGCATGGTGGATTTTTCAAGCCTTGCTTATTTAATTGAAGCCGCTAGCAAGGCGAAAGCCAAAGTCATTTTAGTCGGCGACCCTGACCAGTTAAAGCCGATTAACAAGGGTGAGATTTTCAGAGGCATCGCCGCGCATACCGGTTATATCGAATTAGACCAAATCAGACGTCAACGCGATGAAGGCGACCGTAAGGCCAGTATGGATTTAGCCAAAGGGGAAGTGAAAAAAGCCATTGACCATTACGCCAACAAAGGCGCGATTCATTTCGCCGAGGTTGTGTCGGAATCGCAGGAAGCCATGGTTCACTCGTGGGTATCTGGAATTCATCAGCTAAGCGATTGCCAAAACAACATGATGCTGGCTTTCTCACGAGCCGCTGTTTATTCCCTCAACGAGCAGGCAAGGGAGCGTTTAAGAAACAAGGGTATGATTGGTCATGAGGATTTTGACTATTCAAGCGAAGGTGGTGAGAAAATCATTGCGCTGGCACAAGGTGAACGAATACTGCTACGCCAAAACGACAAAGCCATTGGCATTCGTAATGGCGACTTAGCTACTATCCTTGCTATTGATAAGGACAGTTTGACAGCCCAATTAGACAGTGGCGAACAAGTGGTAATTCCTAAGACTTACCGGCATATCGAATACGGTTATGCGCTTACTGTTCATAAAGCACAGGGTATGACCGTGGATAAGGTCAAGGTGCTTATCGACAGTCAATACTGGGATAGAAACTTAAGCTTTGTTGCCTTAACAAGGCATCATGATTCAGTGGCGGTGTATGCCAACCGCCACCAGCATGCCGACTTAGGTACACTCACCAAAACCCTGTCGCGCTCAGTGGCGAAAGACAACGTCATCGACTGGCCACTGGATTTCGCCCTGCGCGCCGGATTTAACCCCGACAGCATGGTGGGCAAGGCGCTTAATCATATCGCAGGCGTTGGTCATAAGATTAAAGAAAAATTCAATTATCTCGCTAATTACGAAGAATACTTAAAACAGCAGCACGACAAAGAAAGAGCACTGTCGAAGCAAGAAAGGCGCTTAATTGCCAAGCAAGCGGCGGATTACATGGATGAGCAATCAGAGTATTTAAAAATCAGATTACAAATCACCAAGGAAGCCAAGCAGCAAAACATCAACATCAGCCAGCATCCGCAATTTCAAAGCCTTTACGCCCAATCCCTGGCAAGGGATGAAAAAGCCCATCGACTATGGACAAACCATCACCAGCAATTGGCAGATAACCCTCATTTGAAAGAAGCGGCCGCTTCAATTGAGAAAGCCAGCCTGCGCTATGAGCGTTATCAAACCATTGTTGCCATTGCTCAGAAAAAATCATTGAAAGAGCAGGATATGCCGCAGTTGGAGAAAATTAGCTGGAAAGTGGATGGCGTTCATATTTCGCAGGTGGCGAAGGAGTTGGGGGTTAAGCCGCAGCAGCTTTATAAAACTATTCAGGTTAGGCAGATTGAGAAAGAGAAGATGGTGTTGAATGAGCTTAAGCAGCAATATCCTCACTTGGCTGAGTATGAAAAACTTAGGCTTACCCAGCAAAAGACCCACAGGGTACAAGATAAAGGAGATAAGCTTTTAAAACAAAAGACTATTGAAATTTTAAGTGATAAAGTCTTTCTTGATCAGGTAAGAATACAATTACCTTCTTTACATAAAAATTTAAACCAAAATTTAGATGCCAAGTTAATTAACATTGATAGAGAATAATTATGGAAGATTTAAATTCTGTTCGCTCTAAAGTAGAGAAGTATGAAGATAGATTTGTGGTATTTGTTGATATATTAGGATGGAAATCCAAGATAAAGGAGTCTGAGGAAAATCCGAGTTTAGTTGGAGAATTATCTCGCTGCTTATATAGCATTAAAGAATATCATAAATATCATGAAATAAGTAACCAGTTAAAAATAAGCAATATTCAAGTATCGCAGTTTTCAGATAGCATTTTTATGTCAGCCAAACCTGATAATGATTTTTCATTAATAGAGTTGGAATCATTCCTAAATCAATCAATCTGGATGCTTGTAAATCTACTGTTAGGTCAGAATCTACTATTTAAAGGCGCCATTTCTTTTGGAAAGGTAGTTCATAATTCTGATATTGTTTTTGGACCTGCACTGAATAGAGCATATTTACTTCATGAAAATTATAAGCGCCCTAGAATTATACTCGATCCTGACTTAATTGAGAGATTAAATTTATCAGCATCCATAACAGGCTCTAGAATAGTGGATGGAGATCAGAAAATCTATAAAAAAACGTTTAGAATGGATGACGATAACGTATTTTTCTATGATTTTTTACAACCCTTGATACCCTCTAAGGCTCCTGATCTTAAACGTGTTAAAGACATGATTTCGCAATCAGTGAATCATGAGGACGAAGGAGTTAAAAATAAATATATATGGCTATCACAATATTATGATTCTATTGTTGAGCAATATAATATGTGTGACAAATTTGACTGATTTATGCTTGTATAGAATATTAAACAGAAAGCGATTGAATATATGGAAGGCTAAATGGATAAATCAAAGTTTATTTCACTTCTTAAAAACAATGATAAGGAAAACTTAATTAAATTTATTAATGAGGAATCAGCTTTTTCTAATTTTAGAGAGGAAATGATTCGATTTGGTGATCTAATCTCAAAAGTTGATATTCCTCTGTTAGCAGAATGGTTCCTTAATAGAAGTCGAAATATAAGTCCTGAAAATGTACTTTCAGAATTAGAAGAATTTTTAGTTTCTGAAAATATACCTGGTCGTTATATTGTTACCTTAAAAGGAATCAATTTAAAAAATAGTCTAAATATAAATAAATCCATTCGCTTGGTACCCATTACTGAATTAAAATCTCTTTATAGAAATACAATTTCTGAATATAATAAAATCTTTGAGTCCTTAACACAGGCCATCGTAAACATCAACAAAAAAGTATTAGAAGAAACTGCGGCGCTCGAATGTTTTGGCATTTCCAGCCCCTGTTTTACAGGCCGGCACAATATCAATAAAGAATTTCATCTTCCATATAATAACCTTCATAGTTTATGCAGTATGTTTGCCTTAATTGGACCCTGTGCTCCTTCTGTAATCAGTTGGTGGTGGGAGCCAAATGAAAACATACCTTATTCTGGGTATTCAATTAGTAGAGCAGAAACAAATCCAGATATAATCAATAGTACTAATTATGATTTAACTACAGATGATGAAAATGAATTAGTTGAATTAGCAGAATTATTTTTGAAATTTAACTCCAAAAATGAGCTTCATATTCCATTAAATCGATTAAACAGAAGTTTAGTTAGAATAGAGCCTATTGATCAATTAATTGAGTTGGCCATAGCTATGGAGAGTCTTTTTCTTAAGAGCGATAATACAGGTGAGCTAGGGTTTCGGTTAAGAACCACAATAGCAAAATATATGGAAGAAGATATTGGGAAGAGACAAAAATTGGCTGAGATTATTAAAAAATTCTATAGCTATCGTTCCAAGGCCGTGCATAAAGGGAAAGTAGAAGACAAGGATTGGGAAAAAGTTAATAGTAGCATTGACGCAACTCAAGATATCCTCATCAATGCTTTAAAAAAAATAATTAAAGAAGGTGATGTGCCTGACTGGGACAAAATTATTTTGAAATAATATAAATTTAAAATACATGTATTGCTCTTATTTTTCCCAACGTACTCGATTTCTCTATTAGCCCGAACCTTCCCACTCGCAAAATTCACCAACCAAGCCTTAGAAACCCCGGCCTCGGTCGAACTCCAGTAAAACTCCGGTGCAAAGCTCGATAGGTTATTGCTTTGCAGGTTCTGATAGAGCAGTTGCAGTTCGTAGGCCGAGGGCAGATACCAGTCGCCGTAACAAAGCGTGTCAGGCGCCACCGGTGTTTTACACGGCGTTACCCCATCGCCCAACACTTTAAAATTCGCTGCCACCAAGGCCGCAAAATTTCCTTGTTGGTTATCTGCGGTCTGCTGGGCGATGATCAAACGGGTGTTGGTTTCACCGGCGCCGATGCCGTCACCCTGCGCATTGGTAATTTTGTTGTCGGAATCGCCATTGCGCCATGAAATGCCTTTCTCCAAGTTAAAATTCACATATAGGCCTTACCTTTCCTAAGGTGCTGGCTTTCTTATCGAAGACAATAGCCCCATCCGCAAAACTCACCAACCAAGCTTTAGAAACTCCGGCCTCTGTCGAACTCCAGTAAAGCTCTGGTGCAAAACTCGATAGATTATTGCTTTGCAGGTTCTGATAGAGCAGTTGCAGCTCGTAGGCCGAAGGCAGATACCAGTCACCATAACAAACCGCGTCAGGGGCTACGGGTGTTTTACACGGCGTTACTCCATCGCCTAACACCTTGAAATTCGCTGCTACAAGTGCCGCAAAGTTTCCTTGTTGGTTATCCGCAGTCTGCTGGGCGATGATCAAACGGGTGTTGGTTTCACCGGCGCCGATGCCATCGCCCTGGGCATTGGTAATTTTGTTGCCGGAATCACCGTTACGCCATGAAATGCCTTTGTCCAGCGCATTGCGTTTGCTGGCGATGAGGCCGTGCTGGCCGGATTCATCCACATAAAAAACAATACCACCTCTGTATTCTTCGCCAATGGTGTGGCGTGATACCTTGGCCTGAATGACGCTGCCGTTGATTTCAATGCCATCACCGGCAGTGTAGTGGACGGGTTTTGGCAGGGCTTCGACTTTGGCCATCAGGCCATTGAGGTCATTGCGCAGGCTTTGAGTGATTTGGCGCAGTTCGCTGGTTAAGTTGTACAGCACCTGAATGTTGTACCAGATGTTGTCACTGTCGTTGGCAAAGGTGACGGATGAAAAGGCTAAGGTTATCAGGGTGATTAATTTTTTCATGGGTACTTCCTTTTAGTCTAATGATTCAATGATTTCTGCCCGGATAAAGGGCGAGGCTTTAATGGTTTGCTTCGGTACCGGTGGTGCGGGTAATACCAAATCTTTCATGTCCGGGTTTTCATACCAAACCGCCTGCCGCGCCTTAACGGGTGAAGAACCCGAACGCAGGATGAGGTTCACGTGCGCTGGCATTTTCATCAGTTCATCCGGGCGCATTAAGGGAATGGCCTGATAGCTCACTGTTTTGCTGTCACTGATGCCATGATGCTGGTCAGATACCGAGCGTGACATCACCCGCTTGGTGCGGGTTCCCAACATTTTGCTGATGAATTCCGCGTCCTGAATGTCTTCGGTGGCAAAAGCGATTTTGGTTTTTATGTTGGTGAAGGCGCGTGCCTCGACATGGCTGTATTTTTCAAAGGTCTGGGCGATGTACTGAAACATCAGCACGCAGCGTACGCGGTATTCGCGAAGGAGCTTTAAGGAGCGGCGAAGTCGTTCAATGCGGCCCAAGGATGAAAACTCATCAATCAGGCAGAGCAAGGGATACGGTTCTTCTTTGGGATTAGGAATTTCACGAATCATCGCTGAAATCAATTGTTGCCAAAACAGAGTCAATAAAGGCGCCAGTCGCTCCATATCGTCATCGCTAAAGCCGACATAGATGGTCATTTTTTTACTCCGTAAATCACGAAAATCAAAATCGCTGGCATTAGTGGCGGCATCGATGCGCTGGTCGTCAAACAACTCAAAGTAACCGGAAAAAGTCTCTAAAATGGAACTGCGGGTTTTGTCATGGTTGTTGATGTAGGAATAACCGTTGCGATAAAACTCCGGGTCAAAGTAGTCGGTGGTATCGAGTTGTTCCTGCAGCCAGGCATCAAAATTCTGCTGTTTTACTAAGCGGTTGATTTCGCCTAAGGTCACCGGTCGCTCGTTGGCATCCAAAAGATAGAGCACCAGCGTTTTAAATAGTTTGCGGCTGGCCTGTGTCCAGATGGGGTCTTTGCTGTTATCTGGCATTAAGATGTGGCCAATGCGCTGAATATCGGTCATGCGCTCCATTTTATCCTGAGAAATGGCCGACAGAGGATTAAAGCGATGGGTACGGCCTTCGGGGTGCGCCGGTGCAAAGCAATAACAGGCATGACCCAATGCGGTTTGGCGAAAGCCGGCGGTGGTTTCATAAAGAGTGAGTTTCACGTCATTGCACACCACCGAATAGGGGTAATGCAACAAGTTAGGAATAGCAATGCTTCGTGTCTTCCCACTACCAGACGGCGCAAACACCAGCACGTGTTCAAAGCCGTTGGCATACAGCGGTGCATCCCATTTTTTGCCGATGACAATGCTCTCGTCCTCCCGTTTAAAAAAACCGGCTTTTTTAATCTCGAAACCATTGGCAAAATGGGCATTGCCGAGTGCTTTACTGGCTGGGCGGAAGCGCTCAAAAAGCACCATGCCAAATACCAATGAGAACAAGCCCATCGAAGTGGCTATGCAATACTTAAAGTGCATCAACGCCGTGTCATCGCTTAGCAGCATCAACCAAAGCGTGTCGTAACTGTTAAGGCTTAAGTCCTCAAACCATGCAAACAACGCGAGACCCGCCACCACCATGGCCACAACGGCGACCCACACCCCGCCAGCTAAAAAACTCAAGTAACGGCAAAAGCCAGTCTGGCGAAAGCCGACGATAATAACCAGCGGCACGCCAACTAACAGGAAGGCTAAGAGTAATTCCATGCCAAACCCATGCTGCCAGAGCGCAATGCCGCTTAACGGCGTTGGCCATTGCGGCAAGCCGGTTAAGCGCAAGGCCACGAGATTAATGAGTTCTAAAACCAAGACAAAAACGCTTAATGCACTAACCCATTTCAATGGTCTTCTCCCAGATAAGTGTCTGCGTCTTTAAAATAAACCCAGGTTGCCATGCGTCCCTGCGGGGTGCGCTGCACCTGCACGATGATGTCGATGATTTCATGCAGTTCGCGCAGAATGTCGTCATCACGCATGGACGGTACGTTATTGAGCTTGTAAAGCTGGGTCATGCGCATGAAAGCGACACGCGGGTTACTGGCATGAATGCTGGTAATCGACCCCGCATGCCCCGTGGCGCAGGCGCTTAAAAAATCCAAGATTTCGCGACCACGAATTTCACCCATGATGAGGCGGTCGGGGCGAAGGCGCAGCGAGCACTGCACCAACTCCTGCATGGTTAAGGCTTTTTCCCCTTCGCGCCTTTTGGGCGCTAACAGGCTGACTTGATTGCGATGCGGCGTAACCACCTCGTAAGTGTCTTCCAAGGTAATGATGCGCTCATGCAAAGGGATGTGGTTGCAGCAGGCATTTAAAAACGTGGTTTTACCGGAGGAGGTTTCACCGGCGATGACGATGTTTTTCTTTTGAAGTACAGCTTGAGCAATAAACTCATCCCAGCGCTTTTGGTGATACAAAGACAGCAAGGCCTTATCGTCCGCACTCTGTAAACTCGCTCGGTCGCAATCCAAGTAAAAGGGTTGCGCTTGCTGATAAAAGTCGCTCGCGGCATAGTCAGTTAACGTGCGTGCGACAATCGATTGGCGGCGAACCGATAAGGTGTAATGCTTCGCTGCCGGAGGAATGACTAATTGCACGCGTGAGCCATCGGGTAAATTGCCTGAGAGCATGGGCGAGGCATCATTTAAAACCTGCTGGTTTTCATTGGCGAGCAGCGTAAACAAATGCTTTAAATGACGCTGTGAGAGTACCGGCAGTGGATGGCAGGTCATCTCCCCGAGTGCTTCGATAAACACCTCACCCGGCTGATTAATGAGAATCTCCGACACCGCCGGATTATCAAGCCAGGGTTTTAAGGGAGCCAGTAAACCCTCAGAGCCTGGTGCAAAGTGCCGAGCTTCGTTATACGTCATGACTGGCTCCGACCCGGTAAAAGTCCAAGTCATGGGCGACAAACACTTGAATCTGCGCACCCTGATTAATCTGTAAAGTGGGGCGAATCATCATGTCGTTTTGCAGCGTTTGTCCGGAGGCTTGTTGCAGGCTGCCGGCAATGGCCATGCGGTATTGCGATTGCGAGTTGTATTGGTCTTGGCCATTGACGCCGCTGGTAGCCGTGTAGGCACCTAAAACGGACAGTAGCGCACTGGTGCCGAAGCGTTCAAAGAAATGGCGATTGATGTAATCGGCTTCCTGACCGGCACGTCCGATGCTGTCGGTGCCCGGACTGTTTAGAGTGACAATGACGCCATTGGCTAACTGCACGCGATTCCAGACCACTAAAATGCGGCTTTGACCGTCCGCCACGCTGGCGTTAAATTGCCCGACTAAGGTCGAGCCGCGGGGAATTAAGCGATTTTCGCCTTCCAGTGAATAGATATCGCGGCTGGTAATGGCGCGCACCATGCCCGGTAATTCGGAATGAATGGCGGTTTCTAGGGTCGCCGGAATCATTTCACCCGCCGGTACGGTTAAGCGTGGGTGGGGCAGTTGTTTCGCCGTGGCGGTGGTGATGTCGTTTTGTTGATTCACAAACTGCACGTTGTTACTGTTACCGGTTAATAGACCCCCTTGCGCAGGATTGTTGACCCCAGGGGAACTGGTTCCGCTGCCTTCTTCCTCATTAAAAAAGGTAGTCGGTGCATTCATGCGCGCTACTAAGTCTTTGCTTAACGCCGTTTTGCTGCGAAGCATCGGTGGCCTCACAGCTTCTTGTTCTTGCGCATTGGTCTTTTGCTGCAAGGAGGCTTTCATGCGCTCAAGCAAGGCTAAGTTTTGTGACAGGGTTAACTCCTTGCCGTTGCTGGGGCTTTCTTCGGCGGTTTGCAGTTCCTTTTCCGCACCCGGGGTCAACCACATCACCAGCACGATGAAGAGCATGCCGGCCAGCAGATAGAGGTTGTTGCGAGTTAAATACCGGCGATTGCTTTTTTTAGGAGTCACTTGCGACACATTTCCTACCGGGTTGTCTTGATTCTCACTCATGCTTATCTCCGACCTTGTTTGATTTTGGCAATTTCAAGCGTATTAAATACTGAGGCGACTAAGCCGCCGTGACGCAAGGTAAATTGCGGGGCTAAGCGATGCACCACCAGCACGTTACCTTGACGGCGGGTGTTAACCATGGCCTCTTTGCCGTCTTTCCCATCAACCGCAAAAATCGCCGGCACCGCTTGATTGGCGCGCAGTTCAAAATAGGTAAAACGACCATCGTCATAGACGTGCAGCGGGACAATTTGCGGGTTACCGCTGAAGCGGTAATGGGTGTTGTAGGTTTTTTTTGGCGGGTTTTTCACCGCTTTGGCTTTAGCCGCTGCCTTTAAAAGAGCGACGCGCTTGGCTTTTTCTTCCTCAGGATAAGTAAACACCACCGCATAGGTTTTTTGCTGCGCGGACACATCCAATTTTGGCTGGCTTACCGCCTGAAAATAATAAGTGTGTTTATTGGTCACCACGGTGAGGTTGGTGTTACTGTTTAATACCGTTGGCTTTAAAAACAGCATGTGGCTTAAGCGGCGATGATGGGTCACCATCCAGCCGGCCGTATCACCGCCTTCGATGTCTAAAATCACTTCCTTGTCACTAAAAACAATGTGGGTGGTGGTAAAGGTAGCGGCCTCAATTTTCACCACGTTATGCTCACTGAAGGGCACGTGCTTTACGCGCGCATCTTCACGGTAACCGGTGGGAATTTGTTGCGCGTGTAAGGCAGCACTCATCCCTAACAATAAAAAGAGTAAAAAACGTTTCATGCCTGCTTCTCCGTCACCTGAATTTGTTTGCTGTAGCGAATCACCTGAAAGCCATCCCAGTTTTTCCAGCGCACCTCGGGATTGTTGGAGGGCTTTAAGTACTGCCAGGCAATGAGCGCGTTGTAATGACTCACCTCGGCATGCCCACTTTGCTTGTCGGTGTCGGTGACGGTAAAAGCTACTTCCGCGACATTGTTGTGGTCTTGGTGAAGGTCGTTGCCATTGCTTAACAGGTTGTCTAAGAAATGAATGTTAGCGACTTTTACGTTGCGTGAGACATTGACCTTTAAGCGATTAATCGGGGCGTCTTTATTGGATTTGGCCTGCTCTTTTAAGTACTCATTATTAACGGCCGTATTGGATAACACACTGACTAAATCAAACTGACTGCGATAGGTGCTGACATCAAAGCTTTCACGATTGGTGATGTAGCGCACCAAATCACTTTCCACCTGGGCGCGATTAGTCGGCGCATGGCTTTGTGTTAAGGGTTCAACTGTGGTTAAACCGTTGTCATAATGGTGCACCATCAACGGGATTAAGGTCTGGCAATTGGCTAAGACCATCACCGCTGCAATCGAGAGGAGATTTAAACCCATGCTCGCTAAAAAAGCGGCCTGGTAACGTTGGCGTGACACGGTGATGCGGGCAAAATTATCATCCGCCCAGCGTTTCGCTTCTTTAAAATAAGAGGGATAATGGTTCTGACTCATTTCACTGCTCCTTTGAAGGGGTTAGGCGGGTTGTGGGGTGTGCCTCTAAGCGTCTGCACATTGGTACGGGCGCTGTCAGGGGTTAAGGCTTGACCTAAAAGCCTTGCTTTCTGGCTTAACTGATGAGTGAAGCGGCCAGAGCCTAAAAAGCCACCGATGAAGCCGCCAACCATGGCCGAGCCATTGGCCGTAGAGCAGGCACTGCCGATGCTTTTGGCAATGGAGGTGACTTCAAGAATGGCCATGACGCAAAAGCCTGCGACCATCGCTAAGGGAATCCAATCCACCGCGGTGACGTTCACCGCGTGGGTGTTATAATGCCCGCCTATCGCCCAATGGATTAAATGCAGAGCAAAGCCCACCACGGTGGAGACAAAAATCAACACGAAAGAAAAACCAGCGAGCGTGCCTAACCAACGGTCAAAAAAGCCGCGCGTTTTATCAAACAGGGTAAAGGGGATAAACAACGGTGCAGTACACAGGCAAATGGACAGCATCAATTTGGCAATGACGATTTCAAACAAGGCAAAGCCCACCACCGCAAAGCCTGAGAGGTAAATGAGGGTAGCAGTAAAAATCGGCCCCCAGTGTTTAAACGAGGCCTTATCCCAAGTCCAGGCGCCTACGCGAACTACTTCAATGAACACCGATTGCAGACCGTGATTGATGCCAGTGCCGCCGCCGCTTATCGCCGGCAATTTTGTGGGTGCTAAGTTCATAATGAGCGCGCCAATTTCACCGGCGCTGTTGATGAAAAGCGCGACTACGTAGGCAGAAAAAACACCCCAATTCATTGCCAGCATATAAACCAAGCCGATACGGATTAAGTTTTTCTGGAATTCTTCCATGGGGTTTTTGATGAGGCCGCGCAAAATACCAAAGCCCATCAAGATAATCATCAGGATGCAAAGGCTGCCAATGGGTTTAGCCAGTGCTTGAGCCAGCGCTTGATAGCCTTTAAAGACAAAATCCTTCGTCAGTCCATCAATGTGGCTGGTCAGTTTTAAAATGACGGTGGAATAAGTTGGCGTGTCCATGCGCTACCCTTCCACGCTGTTAAAAAACACGGCTTGGTAGTCGATGGCAATGTCAGCAAAAAGGCTGGGATCGGTCAGTTGCGCCAGGGTTAATCCTTTTAAATCGGGTATAAGTCGTGCGGCTTTCAGCATCTCGGCAAAGAAGGCATCGCAGGATAAGGCATGTTGGTCGTTACTGCCCATGCAGCTTAAGTAAAAACCACCACCGGGTGCGCTAAACACCTGTAGGGCTTTTTCAGCCGCTCGCGAGGCGGTGAGCAGGGACTCGATTTGCTGATGCTTAGGCAGTTGCTTAAGCGGGTTATCGTGGCAGGCGGTAAGTAAGGTAATGCCGGCAAACAAGGTCATTATCATGGCTATTTTTTTCATGAGGGTTTCCTTTAATTAATCGGAGTTTGTGGACAGAAACGACCGTAATCCGGGCACGGGGTGGTTAAGTCCGGCGGCCTACTGCAACTGCACAGCATTAAAAAACTTAAAAAAAGGGGTATAAAACGCATGAGACACTCCTTGTTGGTTATTCATCCGGTAAGGCGTTAAAACGAACGTTGTCATTTTCTGTGGCTAGCGTGGTGCTGCTTTCCTGGGCCACTTGCTGGCTCATTAAGGTTTGCAGTTTTAAATTCTCGGTTTGAATGTAGGCAATTTCTGCCAGCAGGCGTGAATTTAAATCAATCGCGGCTTTGGTGTTGGCGGCCTTATCGATGTGATTGGATAAGTCATGGATGGCTTTTAAATGGCGATTGACCTCGTTAAAGGCATAGGTGGCCTGCACGCTGACCGCTTGATTGACCGCGACGTTGTTTTTGTATTCTTTAAGGCGTGTGAGTGAGGCGCCTTTGCGATAAGTGGCATCATCCAAAATCACATGGTTGCGCTGATAGGCTTTAACTAACTCCTGATAACGGGCAGGATTACCACCGGCAATGTTGTGAAGCGCATCATCCCAGGTATTAGGCGACCATTGGCGGGCATTTAAATCGGCATGGCTGTTGGCAAGTCCGCCAAAGCCATAGTGACCGCTGTTAAAATTTTTAAGTTGTTGCATGTTTTCTAACTGCGATTGCGCCGTGCTGTAGGTTTGGCTTAACAACTGGTATTGGCTTCTTAATTGCTCCAGTTGCTCAATGGCTTTAGTAAGCATCGCGGCATCGGCGACACTTAAAATGTCGGCATGTACTGGTAGCGAGGCAAGGCTTAACAGTAGGACCAAATCACGGATTTTCATGCGGCACTCCTTTCTAAAAAGACCGGCAGCCACTGTTCAGGTTGACTTCCCACCTCCGTGACAATGGCATCGAATAAGGCGACACTTTGCTGGTTGCCGGAAAATACACGAATTTCTTCTGCTAAATCGCTTAAGTCCAATTTGCACAGCAGCGATTCATGCCCTTGCTTGTAAAGAAACAGACGGGATTCCGGGGTTAAGCCTTTGATGGTGTCGTACTCCGTAGGTGTTAATTGCAAATGGTTTAAGTAGGTGTCGGCATTCGCGGCTTGGTTGGGGAAGTAAATGGTGGTGGCTAGGTTAGTTAAAATGACGCTGGCAATGCTTGATTCCACCACGGATTCCGGCGTTTGTGTCATGAAAATGAAGTGGCCGTTTTTCTTACGGATGGTGGCAAGCCAGCTTTTTAAATGCTTCAACCAAAACGGGGAATTAAGCACCTGCCAGGCTTCATCGATGATGAACGAGGTTAAACGCCCATCAAGGCATTGGCGCATGCGGTGTAAGAGATACAGGTAAACCGGCGTTGAAATGAGCGGTGAGACTTCATCCATCAAATAAGTGATGTCAAAACCGACTTTATCAAAATCGAAATTAAGTGCGTCTTCTTCATGGTCAAACAGCCAGGCAAACTCGCCATCACCCATCGTGCCCTGGCCTTTTAACCAACGGCGCAGTTCCGGCCAGCGGGCAAAGTCCATCGGCAGCAGTTTACTGACATTCGACAAAGTGCGGTAACGCGGCTGTAAGTGCTCAAAGGCGTAATCGATGCACTCGTTAATGGTTTCCGTGAGCGCACTCGGTAAGTCGTCTTCATTCGGTTGTCGAATCAGTTGTGCAAACCATTCTTTGATGAAACTGCGGTTAGCTTTGGTATCGGGTAATTGCAGTGGATTCATGCGCAGTGTTTTGGCATGGGCGGGGGAAATGATGGTGTAGGCACTTTTTTCACTGCTTAACACGTAAATTTTAGAGGCCTGGTCGCGGTCTAAGAAGAAACTGCGATGTCCGTAACGTTCCATTTGCGCGTCCATGAAGGCAACTAAGGTGTTTTTACCGGCGTTGGTGGCACCAAAAATGGCCGTGTGGCCTTTGGCCGGGTTGGTGGCTGATGACTGGCTGTGATAGTTAAAGTACACCGGTGTTTTAGACGGGGTTTCTAACAAGGTCACCGCACTGCCTAAGTGATTACCATCGCGAAAGCCGGTTTTAAAATTATGCAGCGAACAAAAGCCAACAAAATTGCTGGAGGTAATCAGGGATGCTCGCGCAATAAACGCATGGTTGGTGGGGATTTGTGCCCAAAACGCCGGTTCAAGTCCTAAGCGTTCGCGCACCAAGGTCATGTCGGCCTGGGCGTAGAGGGTTTCTGTTTCGCGAATGAGATTATCTAATGTGGCGGTGTCATTGGCCAATAGCATCAAAGTATTGTGATGATAACCTAGGCGGGCGTTGTCGCTGGCTAAATCATCCTCCAGCGTTTCTAAGGCTTGAATCTGGCTGATGCCTAAATCGTTGGCGTTAATGAGCTTGCCGCGTTTTTTGTTGATGGCTTTGAGTGCCGCATCGCGGGGAATGGGGGCAAAGCTGTGGGTGGCAATGAATTCGGCATCCAATTGCAGCAGGGGGTCTAATAGCAGTGAGTGGGTATGCTTGCCGTATTTTTTAACGGAAAGCATGGCGCCAAAGCGCTTGTCGTCATCGGCATTGCCTTGAAACTGGATGGCATGACCAAAGAACAATTGCTTGCGGCTTAAATACTGGCCGATGTGGCCTTCAGGGTACAGTGTTTCGCTCACCCAGGTATCGGGTAAACTTAAGCTTATCGGTGGACAAAACGTGGGGTAGCTTAAAACCGGGGATTCGCCGCCATTCACCCACAGGCCTAAAAAAGCCATAAGTTCGCTATAACCTAGGCGCTCATCCTGCTCGCCTAAGCGATGCACGCCAAAGGCCGACAAAGCAGTTTTAAGACTATCCATCTGCTGATTGAGCAAGGCCATTTGCGCATCGCGGTGCGCCATGTTGTTGTGCAGGTGACGTGAGGCGTTTAATTTTTCAAACCAATGAAGCGAGCGCGCAGTTTGGCTTGAGTCATCGCCTTTAAGCACTAAGGTCAGGTAAATGGCGTTACGGTAAAGGTTCTTGCCTACAAAGCGGGCATGGTATTTGTCATTCACCCGCCAGGCGAAACGCGATTGAAAGTTGCCGCCTAAATGAAGGCTTTCTTTTTTGCGATGCACGGTGACATACACCATGAAACGCTCATCAATGGTTAATAGCGCCTGATGCAGGCGCTCATTCATCTGGTTTAAAAAATCGGGGTTTTCCGTCACAAACGGAATGCCGGCGATTTGCAGTGTTGCCCCTAATAGGCCGTGATGGGATTCAAACACCGTGGGTGAGTTGAAGTGAGTAACCGGAAACACGCGCGATACCGGGGTTTCGCGGCGTAGTTGTTTTAGTGTGTTAGAAAGGCTCATAGGCGCGCACTCCCCAGAGTTGGTGATTGGGCAAGGCTGGCAGGTGCACGAGGCGCTTAAACACCAGCGTAAAAAAATGAGGGTCTTGGCGGCAGACTAACCAACCGAACACATGAACGGGTAAGAAGACCAGTCCATAAAGGGGATTTAAGGCAATAAAGGCGCACATCGACATCATCAGGTTTAACAAGTGGTATTCTAAGGTCACGCCGGCAGTCATTGCCGGTCGTGTTAATGCGCCAAAGAGGATGTGTTGTTGAATGGCTTGCATGGCTTAACCCACTAAGACGCTGTAAAGACTGGAGCCGCCAAAAACAATGCCTAAGCCCACCAACACCATGGCAAACTGCTCTTTAGGAAATTTCTGTTTGGCAATACAGAGGTAGCCGCAGCCGATGATAATTAAAATCCCTACCGAGCGGGCGAGTGGCCCCTGTAGGAAACGGATGCTGTTATTGAGGATGCTTTCAATGCTGGCTGCAAAGGTGGTGGTCGGGGCTAAACACATCGCCCACAGCAGCTTCTGATGCAGGCGATTGATTGTTTTACGCAATGTAGTCATGGTCAATGTCCTTATTTTCTTGGGATTATTTCAAGCGGGGCTGTGTGGAGGCCATTTTGCGCAGGAAAATTTCCTTGCGATCCACCTCAATGTCATCCGGGGCTAAGATGCCGAGAGCGACAATGCCGCGGCGGCCATAGAGCACCTTGATTTGGATTTTGCCTTTATCAATCATGATTTGTTCGCCACATTTACGGGTCAGGACTAGCATGGGTATTTCTCCTTGTGAGGTTAGTGTTTCAAAAGTGCATAGAGGTCTTGAATGTGTTTTAAGGCGATTTTGGTATCAATGCGTTGCAGCAGTTCTGCCTTGGCTGAGCAGAAGTTATTGCGTCTAACGCTTGATTTGCAGCGCTCAATGAATTGCGGCAAAGTCGGAGGAAAGTTACTGTTTTCGCGAAAGTAAAACAGCGCTTCCTTAAGCGTGGCGTTGTTAAACCGGGTAAGCCCCTCGGACCACTCTTTTTTGGCCAAATGAAGCAGCGATTCGCTTTTGTAGCTGCTCCACCACACATGGCCGTAAATGGCGCCTAAGCGGGTAAAGAGCGTATCCATGCGTTTGTCATAGTGCTGAGGTTCCTTTTCGCAGGTAGACAACGTTGGTTGCTTCGCCGGTGGTGGGGTGACTGTCGGTGTCAAAGTCGAAACTGACGTTGTCGAATTGATGCCAAAAGCTTTGGCCTTGAGTTTTGGATCGAGTAAATCCTTGATGGGTTTCATGGTGTGACTCCTTTCGGTTGATTGCGGGTAAGGTTTCATTCCAGCCTTGCTGGCTAAGCCAGTTAGCCGGGTACTTCCATGCAGGAACCCACTGGCCATTAGCGGTGAGCTCCTTGCGGTGATTGATTTGTGCCTCTAAGGCATGAAGGATTTTCTGGCAAAGGGCTTCATCGGGGTTTAAACGCTGAAAGGCGTCCCAGGCCTTCTCACGGTTTTGTTGCTGTGGATAAAGCGACCAGAATTGCTCGAATTGGGATAATAAAAAAAATAATAAATAATCTTTATTAGGAGGTATGACGGCTTTTGCCGTTTTGCCTGTGTCGGCTTTCGTCTTTTCATTCGCTGAAAACCCAGTGCTGGTGCCGTTTTTAGAGTTATCCACAGTGACGGCTAACTGTGACGGGTTTGTGACGGCTTTATTTTGGACGGACTGATGCCTTGTCGCTAAAAGGCATTTTAAAATCAGTTGATGATCTTCGGATTGAACCTCAATTAGCCCAACACGCTCCAAGCCTGCAATCGCACGCCGCGCTTGAGCACGTGAAAAGGACGTGGCTTTGATACCCGGATGGGGTTCAATGTAGAGTTGTTCGGTCAGCGATTGATAGCTTATCCCACGCTTTTCGCCAACAATGCCCGTTTTAAAATCCATATAAGGCCTAATCCCTCTTATGTAGACCAACTGCTGGATATGCGGCAATCCGTACAGTCGATCCAATTCGTTGTTGTTGATGGTGAATTCCATTCCTAACGATCCTGTTGATTCGTTTTCCTGTTATTTCTGTGTTATGTTTATTAGACACAACCATCTATTTACACTTTTCGTGGAAATTAGATTTCAATATATCACTATGTGTGGAAATATCAATGGGGTATTTCAACATTTTTAACTTTGAATCCGAGGGACGATGAGTATCAAAGAACAAATAGGGCAACGCATACAGGCTGCACGCCAGGAAAAAGGCCTGACACTTAAAGCGTTGGCTGGCCTGACAGATGATTTAAAACAATCAAGAATTAACAATTGGGAGCGAGGGGATAGAACGCCGGGTCCAGAAGAAATCAAGCAACTGGCAAAGGCATTGGACGTTTCTGCTGCTTATTTGATGTGCTTAACGGATGAGAAGCAGCCTAAAAAGATACCCGGATTGGGCGCTTTGATCCCTATTTTGGATTACCAGCAGGCTTGTGATCCGGTTACCGCAATCGAGGCTATAAAAAGTGAGAGTAATCAGGGTAAGGTGAGTTTCATACCGGTAGGGGCAGATTTAGCTCAAAGGCTTGGGGAGAATGCTTTTGCGTTGAAAGTTAAAGATGAAAGTATGGACCCTGAATTAAAACCTAATGATCTCATTATAACAAAGTTCCACTCATTACCTTCTCCCGGAAATTTTGTAGTCTCACGTTTTGGTAATACGCAAGAAGTAGTTATAAGGCGCTATAGAGAAATATCTATTAATGAAGATTTACAGGAATTTGAACTAAAAGCAGAGAACGACAATTGGGGTAGTATTAAAATAAAGGATAATCCAACTAAATATATAGTCGGAGTGGTTTGTTCAGTGCTGAGAATTTTCTCTTCATAATGCCTCTTTCCTATTTGCATGATAAAACAAGAAAGCTAAGGTGCATTATGAGGTTTGAATAACACGTTTATATAAAACTAAAGAAGCCAGATAATGAAAATAAAAATTTCTAATATTGGAGCTATAAAGAATGCGATTTTCTCCCTAGCAGATATAACTATTATTTGTGGGAAAAATAACACTGGTAAAACTTACGCAGTGTATGCACTTTATGGATTTTTTAAGTATTGGAAGAATAATTTTTCTATTAAAATTTCTAATGATGAGATCCGTAAACTTCTGAATGAAGGAATTATAGAGATAGACTTAAATATATATATTAATGATGCCAAAAATATCTTAGATACAGCATGTAATAATTATATTGAAAAGCTACCTCAATATTTCGGTGCACCAGAAAAATATTTTGAAAAAAGTAAATTTTCCATAGAGTTGGAAAAGCATGACATTCGGCCATTAGAATCTTTTGAACGTATGATGGGCGCTTCTAAAACTAGAATACTGTCCATGTCAAAAAAAGAATCCTCACACTATCTTGTTGTATCTTTGTTAGTGGAGAAAGAAAAAGTAGAAATACCAAAAAATTTAATTAATAGGATCCTTGGAGATGCTTTAAAAGATATTATTTTTGGAAATTTATTCACTGAAATATTTATTGCTAGTGCCGAAAGAACCGGAGCGGCGATATTCAGAAAGGAACTAAACTTTGCTAGGAATAGAATTATAGAAGAAATGGGCGCAATTGATAATTCAATGAACCCATTAGAGCTTCTCTCGAAAGTTTACTCAGATTATCCTCTACCCGTTAGAGACAACGTAGATTTTACTAGAGAATTAGAAAAAACGTCTTTGAAAGAGAGTTTTATTGCAAAAGAGCACTCAAAAATTCTTGAGGATTTTAGTGATATTATAGGTGGAAAATATTTGGTTTATAAAAGTGATGAGCTTTATTATGTTCCTAAAAAAACTAAAATTAGACTTACTATGGATCAAAGCTCGAGTGCAGTAAGATCACTATTAGATATTGGGTTTTATCTGAGGCATGTTGCTGCAAAAAATGATTTATTAATTATAGATGAACCAGAGCTAAATTTACATCCAGAAAATCAAAGAAGGGTGGCCAGGCTTCTAACAAAATTAGTGAACATAGGTATTAAAGTTTGTATTACAACTCATAGTGATTACATAATCAAAGAATTAAATACTTTGATTATGTTAAGACAGAGCAAACCCTATATTGAAGATATTATCAAGCATGAAGGATATCATAATGATGAATTACTTGATTACAAAAGAGTCAAAGCATACGTAGCAGAAGATGCATTAATTGTAACTGACGAAAATCAGCGCAGAGTACGTGCTCCAACATTAGTTGAGGCTAGTATAGATCCTATGTATGGAATTAAAATAGATAGTTTTGATAATACCATTGATGAAATGAATCGTATCCAAGGTGAAATCATTTGGGGGGATAGTTAAATTATGGAAGATTCAGAAATAATCCGTAATCTCATTCAAGATTCAGCCAAAATAAATCTAGAAGATCATTACAAAAAGAAAAAAGTTCTTCTTAAAGAAGACCAAACAAGTTCTGAGGTACAGATACTAAATGTACCGGAAGATAGTCTAGTTATAAGGGTAGATGCTTTCCAAGCACCCAAAAGCATTTTTAACAACATCAAAGGAGTATGCAAGAGAGCAGATTTTGTGTTGATTTCATTTACTGATAAAACGATTATTTATATCGAGATGAAAAAAAGCACTGGCAAATGGAGTGAAGTATTGGATCAACTTAAAGGCGCAGAGTGTTTCATATATTATTGCCAAAAGATTGGTATTGCATATTGGGAAAATGAAGATTTTCTGAAACAGTACAAGCATCGATTTGTTGTTATTGGCGGAACGAACTTAGCCAAAGAAAAAACAAGAGTTACAAAATCCCAAGAAGAACATGATACTCCATCTAGGGCTTTAAAAATTAACAATCCTAATAATCTTCAGTATAAAAGTTTAATATAGCTTCCTCGATGCCTTTTAATTGTAACCATAGTGAGAGCTTAATTTAAAAGTGTCTTAAATATAAACTTAAGCATCTTAGGAACGTGGTCAATAACATGGTGTCGAAAACGTGACGTAACTGTGACAGTATAACGCTGTTTTTGGTCATTTTTGGCTGTTTTTTAGGGGTTGTGACGCATCGCAAGGTATTGATTTTATTGTAAATTATAAAAAGAGTATAAGGCTTCGAACCAAGGTGTCGGGGGTTCGAGTCCCTCCGAGCGCGCCATTTAAAAGGGGTCTTTCCCAATTACGGGGGCACTCAATCAACAGCATAGTACTTTAACTCTGGTTCTATAATTTTGGGTCTTTCCCAATTACG
>NZ_LNYT01000007.1:0-48974 GCF_001468125.1 Legionella rubrilucens
GTTGTTCTCATCATATTTGTCAGCACTATCCAGTGCCGACAGATTATATGCTATGACTAATTACACAAAATTATTTACAGATCCCCCAGCTGTAAACTCCAGTGAGAAAAAGGATATCTCTATCCCTTCATTTAAATATAACCCTATTCCAAATATAAAAGATTTATTGTGATCGCTTGGCTTTACGCTAGAAGAACAGTTTTTTTATTAATAGACAGAAACAATTGTTTGTCCCTTACGCCCCACCTTCAAATGTTAGGGTGGGGATGCATTTAATCCTTTATTTATGTGGGCTTCCCACTTGTCCCCTGTATTTTTTATATGTATGCAAATAAACTATTATTTTGTTTAGGAAA
The DNA here is from genome assembly GCF_001468125.1 of Legionella rubrilucens. Taxonomy (GTDB): domain Bacteria; phylum Pseudomonadota; class Gammaproteobacteria; order Legionellales; family Legionellaceae; genus Legionella_C; species Legionella_C rubrilucens. The sequence continues at coordinate 357 of NZ_LNYT01000007.1, forward strand.
TGATAGTTTGATTTCCCCGTTTGCAAGCAAACAGGCTACTCGCTGTTTTTATTAATAAACAGAAACAATTGTTTGTCCCTTACGCCCCACCTTCAAATGTAAGGGTGGGGACGCATTTAATCCTTTATTTATGTGGGCTCCCCACTTGTCCCGTTTGTCCCCTGTATTTTTTATATGTATGCAAATAAACTATTATTTTGTTTAGGAATGATAGTTTGATTTCCCTGTTTGCAAGCAAACATGGAAATCGCTTAAATATTTATTAAGTGTTGCAATAAATGAACTGTTAATAAAAATATTGATGGTTAAGGGTAATATATGAATAACTCAGATAGTTTTAGTGAGGCATGGCTTCCTCAGCCAGAATGTAGGCTTTTAAAGCAAATGTATGGTATCGCTGGTGATGGTCTTCAGTATCTATATTACAAAAGGTGGTTTAATGAGAATGAACAGTACATTCAACAGATAGACTCTGGATGGTATACATACACTGTAAATGGTTATTATGACTTATCTTTGCGCAATTGGTGTATGTTATTTGGAACTTATGAAGAACCAACCCATTATCATAAATTATTGGATTACATGGGTATTAAAAGTAATTTGCAAACAATATACTTGGGTGAGGAAATTGACAAGAATAAGCTTCGAGAGAAACTGTTAGAATCAATGACCATATCTTTTGAAGATTTCTGCGCCTATCACAAGTGTGTAGTGGACTATAGAAATAAATATTTATCCCATAGAGAGCATCATCCAAATCAGATTAAAGATGGTGATTTAACTTACCCCCGTTTAGATATTGCGAGGCAATCACTCCTTTCAATATTTTTTATATTAATTCAGATATTAAGAGAATACCCAAACACGAGTACTAAAGATAATAAATATTTCTGTGGATATAAGAATTTTAATTCGATAGATGCAATTGAAGAATATTCTACAAAAATCTATCCTGAAAAATTGCTTTGTATAAAAAAGTAAATGCTTGTACTCAGCAAGCCCGGATGACGTTAAACGAAATCCGGGATGTTCGAAGCCCAATATCCCAGATTACGGCTGCGCCTGAACCCGGGCTAAGCTTGTTAAACCAAGTTTTATTTCATTAAGCTATCCATAAATTTCGTATCATACATTGTACATTCTCGAAGATTAAAGTCGTAAAAATACCCCATCATTTTCAAAAATTCATTCCATCTTGAACAGGCCTCATCTGAGGTGATTTCTATTTTCTTTAAGAAATTTTTGAAAAAAACAGAGTTTTTTATTAAGTAGTGGAATGCTGTGTTTTTATATTTCCTATTTGCAATTATAAATGAGGGAGGGATGACGGGATTGTTGAAAATTTCATCTTTATTTGAGGTTAAAGTTTTATTCGATAATGACTGGAAATAAAAAAGTATATTCATAGTCATTTGAAAATTTACTAATGCTTGCATCCAATCTTCTTCAGTTTTAAATAATAGCTTTAACCAAGACCAATTTGAGTAGGATGAAAGCATAAAATTAAACGATTTTGTATAATCTCTTCCTAGAGATTTAATAAATCCAGTAACTGATGGTACATTGTATAAATATTCGTAATGAATAGAGGGTTGCCTGATAGGTATTTTTTGCTTAAATATTGAGGAGACCTCATGCAATCGTCCATTATAAATCAATAAGGCGCCATATACGTGGTGGTAAACGAATGCTAATAATTCGGGTACTGTTCTTAAAATTTCATAGTTATTTTGTATCCACCAATCATCCATTGATAATAAGTCTATAAGCAATCCTTCTTGGTTTTGAAAATTTTTACTTCTCGAAATTACCCCACCTAATGCAACTAGAAATAGAGGTGAAGCAGTATCGACAAAATGCTTCATTATATCCGGAAGATCTTTATCTGTACTTTTTGGAATAATTTCGATTGTTTTTTCTTTAACGTCATTCATGCTTTTAAAAACATATTCCTTTATTTCTTTAAACAATAAATTAAAATTTTGATAGTCCTCTCTATCAGCAAAATATTTAGCTGTATTTAATATACGCTTATCGTCTTTAATAAGCTTATTTATGTTAATATCATCAACAACTTGGATTTCTAATTTTTCATCTTTTAACTTATTTCTACCAAGAGGTGGCTTTGGTTTTTTAGGTTGTTGATGGATAACTCGTGCAATTTCTTCAACAAGTTCGGTGGTTGTAATATTCGGTTGTTTTATGATGGCTTTTCTAGTTGTCATAAGGAAGTCAGGGCAACTTTCTTCAAAACTATGTCCTTCATTAATCAAAACAGGAATTACTTTATCAGATAATATGTTTTTATATAAATCATCAGTGATTATTGAACTTTCATAACCAACTCCCCCTTTTCCTTCATTGGCCTTAGTTTTATATGTAGGCGACAGTATTGCAATAATACGATCTGCTTGCCGACAGCCTTGCATAAATATAGTCAGTAGCCCTCCTGTTGGGTTATCTTCTTCATAAAAGTCTCCAATAACATCTATTCCATATTCTTGAATTAAAATATCGGCTATATTGCGAACTTCTTCAATATGAGAGCTAGATTCATGTGAGTATGATATGAACACCCTGGGTGTGGTCTTCTCATTCATTTTTTTCCTTAGATGATTTTTTAGGCTTTGCCTTAGATTTTAACGAAGCTAACTCCAGCCGACGTTTTTCTTTTTCATCTGGTATGATATACAAATGATTGAGAACTTCTTTAATTACCTCAATAAGAAAACGAATTGTCGGGCCATCAAAATCTTCCCAGTCGTTTTCATGCAATTCTTGACTGGTCAATATATGTATTGCTTTTAACTCATCTAAAAGTTTAGGCTCAATATCCTTATGCTTTTGTTTTAAAAGATCTACTCTAAAATCATGAGAGTGAAAATCACCCGTATCATTAATTTCAGGTATTCCTTCATGTTGTAATAGTTTATAAATAGCTTTTCGTAAGCCTGCCGAAGATCCAGTAATTAGATTATTTTTTAGAGAGTTATAGGATTCACTTAAAGGTTTCCTGATTGATACTGGTACACGTTCATCTATGGTAAAAAATGATGAGGGTTCATTATAATAAAATAAATCATCTAGTTCGGATATTGGTTTATACTCTTTGTTACTTATCTCAACGTAATTTTTTTGTTTACCAACCTCACTTTCAATTTCAGCCATGGGGTTTCCGGATTCAGCGGATATTTTAAATGTATATCTTCCTTGGTAATGATGAACTAGTGCAATATTGTAATTGCTCAGATGAAATGAATCCTTTTTGCAGTCATCATCAGAGCATGTAACGACATAAAAGTAAGTCGTTTTAGTATTTGAGCTATTGAAAGAACCGTATTTAGTCACATAGTAACTTACATGTCTACGGTTACAGAACGGGCAGTTATATACCTTATCATTAATAAAGTACTTCATATCCTTATGTGACTGGTCATGTCTTGACATGATATCTTCCTTTATAATCTGTCTACATTGCGTCTACATGACTTTTTCTAATTTTCTAAAAACTACCGTAACTACTTGATTTCATTGGTGGGCCCACTAGGACTTGAACCTAGGACCAACGGATTATGAGTTATATGTGATTAACAAATGACCATCAATATCAACAAATAACAATAAATAAATCAAGAGGTTACTTTAAAAGAGTTGTTCTTGTCTATTGTAGGTTATCGCCATTTTTTATCTCTGAGTGCCCCACCAGTGTCCCATGAAAACTGCTGTAATCCATAGGTTTTTTATGATCAAATAAATGAAGGGTGACACTATACACGCGCCCGTCATGGGGTCTGGATTTATAGGGAATAGGGGGCATTAATATGGCTACGCTGTATTTCGATAAGAACTTTAACATTCGTATTTCATTATTGGCTAATTCTCCAAGGCTTCGAAGATCTGAAAGAGGAACATGTAATGCTAAAACCAGAAAAAATACTTTGTGTAAGGCTCCGCCTGTTTGGGACAACTTTAGTGATAGTGCTGTAAATGGGCGTTGTAAATTGCATGGTGGCCTGTCAACCGGACCTAAAACTGAGGCTGGTCGACAAGCAATTAGAGAAAGTAATCGAAGACGCAAATGGAGGCAGCTATAGTATTAAGCTTCAATTAAATTTTTATCTGATTTAGTAGAAAGTAATTCTTGGAGGCGATGTTCATTTTCAGACAACCATTTTGTTCCTGCTGATGTAAGTGAATAAGCGGGTTCATGAAAATTATTTGAACGTTCAATTAGCCTTTTTTCTATTAAACGCTCTATATTTAGGTTGAGTTTAAAATCTATAAAATTTAAGAAATCATTATCATTTACTGATTTTAAATTTTCTGAAAGAGTGCTTTTTTGCACGCCATAGCCTGATTCCAGTTGATTGGTCATGATGCTGATCAAAATATATATTTCAGGTTTTGATAAAAGCATCTCGTTTGAAAAACTCATGATATAACTCCTCTTAGTTGTTACTTATTTATCTTCTCCTTTTATGTTCTTATTGATTCCATATAGCACATAACTGTCGCGGCGAATTGGATTATATAGAGAAATACAAATTAATGCGACTTATTGGGTGTGGAACTTATAGGGTGCGATCGTTTTAACTTTTCAAATGAAAGAAAAACATCAAAACCTTATAAAAATTGGCGATAGAATCAGAGAGCTCAGAAAAGCCAAAGGCTTCTCACAAGAGGGGATTGCCGATGCTGCTGCTATGGGACGTACTTATATGGGGCGGGTTGAGAGAGGCGAGCAAAATATTTCCATCCAAAATTTAATCCAGATCGCATTTGCATTAAATGTGAGTGTAGGGGAGCTTATCCCCCCATTAAATGAGCTTCAAAATCCTGCGCATAGTGGCTCTGCTAACTAAGCTTAGCTAATAATAATCACTCTAAAAATCCCTACCCAACAACTGTCTTAGCGAATTTGTGTTTTGTCTATACTTAATCTACAAAGTGTGAGCTGTAACTTAAGTAGATAAGGACATCTCAAAATGAAAAAGATTATAAAGACATTAATGTCTATCCTGTTACTTCAATCGAGCTGGGCAGTATATAGTTTATCCGCTAGTGAGAATCTTGGGATTTGGAGGAATACTCCATCGCCTATACAAGAAAGTCTTTGTGAAGCAATGATAGACAAAATAAATGATCCTGGATTAACGTCAAGTGCACTTTGTAATTGTATTTCTGAAACTGCGGGTAACGGAGGATTAGATAATTTAAAGATTGCTGAGATTGCAGCAAGTTGTGCAATTCTAATTAGAGAGTCACAGTAGTTCAGTTATTTAGAATTTAGTTTCCTACCTAATATTTTCCTAATTTAAATGTCTATAATTAATAAAAAAGGATTATTTATCATGAGGATGAAGGCATGTTATTAAGACGGGAAATTGCAGAGTCCTTAGATCCAGCCTTAAGGATATCACCGGGTTTATCCGTCCTTAATAAAGCAATCACTATCATTATTATTCTCTCACTATTACTAGCAATTATTGAAACCGAACGTTCAATTTATCAAGGCCATGAATGGTTGTTCTTATCTTCGGAGTGGATTTTTACAATTGTTTTTGCCATTGAATATGTAGCGCGAGTCTGGGTAAGTATAGAAAATCCAAAATATTCAAATCGTCTTGTCTATATGTTAACTCCAGCAGCAATTTTAGATCTTTTAACCGTTTTATTAATTTTACTCACTACCTTAGGTACTGAAGGATTTATTCTAAGATTAGCCAGGTTGCTTCGTGTTTTAAGGATTGCAAAATTAGGACGATATACAGTTGCTATGCAGAACATTGGACATGCTATTTATTCAAGACGATTTGAATTAATTATTAGTTTTGCTATTGGAGTTTTTGCTTTAATTTTGTCTTCTTCAATATTGTATATTGTTGAGGGAGGAGTACAACCTGAAAACTTTGGGAGCATACCCAGAGCGATGTGGTGGTCAATAGCAACATTAACAACTGTTGGGTACGGTGATGTTTATCCAATAACTCCTCTAGGTAAGTTATTTGGTGCAATTACAGCTATTACGGGTATTGGATTAATTGCAATGCCTACGGGGATATTGGCAGCTTCTTTTAGCGATGCAATACAAAATATTAGGAAAAATCATCAGGAGGAAGAATAGTGGCACTTCGTTTTCAAAGACGAATTACTTTAATACCCGGTGTTAGGTTAAATATTGGTAAGAAAGGCGGCAGTTTATCTTTTGGTCCAAGAGGGGCTTCTATTAATGTCGGGAAAAATGGGCTTTTTGCAAATATTGGTTTACCCGGGACTGGTTTATCAATTAGAAATCGTCTTGATTCAAATAATAAACAATCTTCATCTTTAGGCTCAGATACACCTGAATCTATTAAAGTTGTACTTAGAGTAGATGATCTTGGAACATTATTATTTGAGACTGACGCAGGATTAACTTTACCACTAAATTTGGTAAAAAGATTAAAAGCCGAACAGCCAGAAATTGTTTATCAGGCTTTAAAACAAGGTGCTGAGCAAATTAATAAAAATCTTGATGAATTAATGAGCCTTCATTATACAACGCCATCTCCATACCAGACCAAACTAATTTATCCAAGACTTACGCTTCCTTATCCCAAAAAACCTGTCACTAAGACAGTTAGTTTTTGGCATAAGTTATTGGGAAAAGCATCGATTATTGAACAGGAAAATAATCAAAAACTATCTTTTTATGAGCAGGCTATAGCACACTGGGATAAAATACAAAAAGAAGAAGATGAGGCTGAAAATTATTTTAATACAATAATTGAGCAAGCGGTGGGTGGAGATTTACAGGCAATGGAAAAGGTTCTTGCTTATACCCTAAGTGATCTTAAGTGGGCTAAAGATACACAGGTATCTTATGATTTTAAAGACCAATCAACACTTTATTTAGATGTAGATTTACCTGATCTGATAGACATGCCTAAAAAATATGCGGAGATACCTTCTAGAGGATATAAATTACTAATTAAGGAAAGGTCAGAAACCCAATCAAGGAAAGATTTTTGTCATTTGGTTCATGCTATTTTATTTAGGATAACAGGAGAAATATTTGCAGCCTTACCAGCCTTAAAAAAAATTATTTTATCGGGTTATGTTCAGCAAAATAATGCTGCAACTGGAGTAATTGAAGATATGTATATTATTTCAGTAGAAATTGAGCTGAGTAAATGGGTCGAAATTAACTTTAATCAATTAAGTACTGTCAACCCTGTTAGTGCATTGGAACGATTCAATATTAGAAAAAATATGGATAGAGTGAGCAACTTTTGTCAGATCGAACCCCTTTGAAATTAGTTACGTCTAAATAACCAAGGGGGAGTCGGATTTTCATCAGCCCAGAGTCCCAATTTTTGGTTTTTTGCAGTTTTTTGTAAGTCGTAAAGGCTTTTGTCTGTAACATATTTGTCATACACCCAAGCCATACCCGTTTTAATTTGTTCGGCATTTGCATCAATAGCATTACAGTTAACTCTTCCTAAAGTACGCCCATATTTATCCTTGCCTATTGAATAGATGATAGCGTGTTTCCGAAAGCAAAGAGCAGCAAGTGCTTGCCTTGAGACTTTTCCATAGGCTTGATTTTTTTCAGGAGCGTCAATTTCAGAAAGTCTTATTTTTATTTGTTTATTTTCATTAGTTAAGATGGTGAGAGTATCACCATCTGAGATTTTAATTACTTCACCAGAGATAATTTTTGCAAAAACAACTGTTGGAAATAGGAATGCAATCAGAAGGTAATTGCCGATATTTAATTTTCGCACAATTTTGCCCTATACCTTTTAAGTTGAATTATCTAGCCAATTTGGAATATTCAACTATCCTAACAGGCTTTTTATCTGGGTTACATAGGTATTGTAATGAAGCAGGATGAAACCAAAATCCCAAAGCACCTTCCCAATCGCCATTACGTTGTTTATTGCAATACAATCTACAGTCTGAGGAATTAACAGTGTTTAGTTGGATTTCATTTAATTTCGCACCACTTGACTGTTTCTTGATCAATTCTTCCTTACCCTTATTTCTCCAAATACTAAAACAATTATCAGCCAAGTCTGCGATTGCTCCTGTTCCTTTTATATCTAATTTTCCCGGCACTTTTGATTCGTCCTCTGTTTTCCTCGGGTGTACAACTAGATGAATTTGACAATTATGTTGATTTTTAAAATCACAGAGCTGCTCAATAATAGCTTTCTGTAATTTATAATCGTCCTCAACAATATCTAATTTCATCAGTGAATCAATAACAAAAACATCTATGCCATAGCGTTGGCGAGCATATTGAAAAACCTCTAATAACCGCTTCGATTTTGCTGTACCAACTAGATCAAATAGCCAGAGTTTGTCTTCAAACCATTCATGAATCGCATGAATATATTCAATGGATGGTTCAGCTAGAGCACTGGCTTGTCGGGTTAGGCGCATCAATAGACGTTTGGGTTTCATTTCTAAACTGGCAATGCAAACACGAGCTCCTTGTTTCATCATATGAAGGATAACTTGGCCTAAAAGTTGGCTTTTCCCATGCCCATTAATTCCTGTCCAAATGGAAAGTTCATCAGGACGGAACAGAATTTTACCGTTTGTTTTTTCCCAAGGAGCATCATATCCAATATGAACTCCAGGAGATGGGTAAAACTCGCCAATTACTTGATTAACAAATTCACTAGCAGATTTTAACTCTTCTGGATCAAGTGTTTTCGCCTCAGCGAAACACTGATGAATAACATCTCGGGAAACATTAGATTGCAAGCATTCATTTGCATCGTTATACGGCAATGTAACAATTTGGCAACGATGACGTCCCAATCTATTAATCAATTCTACCGTAGCTTTGTAGCCCTCATCATCATTATCAAAACAGAGATATATCTGATCAAAAATAGCTAGTCGGTCAAACTCATATTCAATCCAACGTTGTTTATCCCCACTCCCACCACCAAATGGCACAGAGAGGGCAGGTAAGCCATATTGATATAGGGACATCGCATCAATTTCTCCTTCACAAATAATTACTGTACGAGCATTAGTTGGTATCTGATTCCAGCCAAATAAACAAGGCTCACAATTTACTTCAACAGAAATTTGTTTTTTATCGTTCACTCTGCGTAATTTAAGGTATTTTATTAATATAAGTTCTGCACTACGCCAGTAAGGAAAAACAACCTCGCCATATCGCTCGCCAATTTTATAAGTTCTAAGGGTTTCAGCTGTAAGTTTTCTTTCATTTACCAAATAGTTCATAACAGGTGATGATAAAGTTAATTCACTTATATTATTTAATTTAGGTTTACTAAAGTTAGAAATCTTGTGACCATCAAACTTTTGCGGAAGCGATATACCCAGATAACGAGAGGCTTCTTTAATCGCGTTAGATAGTGTTAGCCCGCGCGTTAATGCCCATAAATCAAGTAAATCTCCTTTACTACCTTCTGCAAAGTCTGACCAAATACCAGCTTTTTCACCCTTAAGACGGACGCCAAGTGATTTTCCTGATTCTCCATGAAGGCTGCCAACACGCCATTCAGCGCCAGACTTTTTACCATTCGGCAGTAAATATCCAGCAATCTCTTCAGCCCGTTGCGCAAGTTGTTGTGAAATTTCTTTAGCCATTATCATGTCAAATTACCCCCGCCATTAAGTCATCTGTGCTTTGAACTCCATGCCATGTGCTATATTTCTTGGCATTATTAATAAAACGCTCAATATGATCCGCATCACGAAGAATGAGGCCAATATCGGCATACTTTTGGCCTTTATCATTTTCACCCATGTTGTATGGTGTGTTGGCACAGCCTACAATTGCTAATTTTACTTCTTCAACGCTATAGTTTTTTAAAGCTTTTTGAATGGTCTTTTTGCGCTTGCCGTCTAGTTTGGCATTAGGGGAGTTCATTACGTCTTGCCAATGGTGAAAAATATCTTGTGTGTTGGCTAACAAGCTAGAATCGGCAACATCCAGAGGTGAAGTTTTAACTTCACATATATTTGTTTCCTTTCCTATCCCTTCCTTTCCATTACATTCCGTAGTTGAGGACTCATCGAGGGATCCATTAGTAATCCCTGAAGGGTTGTCGATTACTCTTGGAATAGTCGTCGAAGTATCTTCGATTTTTTTCAGTTCTGATTGAGGTAATGGGTGGCGATAGGTAGGCTTTTCAATTCGCTGATGCTTTTTCCATCCTGTAATAAACCAATACCATTTATCTTCCACAACATATTCACGGATAAGTTTGTTTTTAACTAACTCATCAATACAGGATTTAATTGTATCAATAGTTAGGTTATCTGCAGGAAATACTTCTGCTTTAATAGACACGTAAGACTTTGGGTGAATGCCATTATCATCAGCGAAACTCCACATTCCTATGAAAAGTAATCTGGTAAGATGTGAGCAGCAAATCATCTGCTCACTAACCCAAAATTCTGGCTTAATAGTTCTTATGCGTGACATATCAATGGCCCCCCATTCTTGGTTTACTTCCCATATACACATACAATGCAATCCGATGTGTGATGCCATTTCTATCTGATTCACGTGTCCACAGAGTTAAAATTTCATGTTTAATCCGTAATTCTTTTATTCTGCCAGCAGGATGTGGGATTCCTAAGATATCTCGAATAAAAAATGTAGATAGTTGTTTTCCTGTTTTAAATTCAGTTAACATTCGATTGCGTTGATTCGAAAGGGAATTGAATCCAATTTTTTTTGTTTCATTTTGGCAGCCCAGATTTTCTGGGCTTTTCTTTTCGTCCATGCTCTACCCCTTCTTCTCTTGATTAGAAATCCAGTTAAAGAAGGCTGCTTCATTAATTAAAATTCTCCTACCATTCCTAATTAACACCCTCATTTTTTCTAAACCATTTGTTGAAGCATGGAAGATCAAGTGTCTTATGCCACCATGAGTAAATGCAGGATGTTTTTCACAAAATTGTTTAACTGTGAAAAGGGAAGGGATTTGTGTTAGATTGTCCATATATCCTCTCGTTAATTAAATAGGAACACAGGAGTTTGTGACCTTTCGAGAGAGATTGTGGGTGATTATTATATGGTTATTCTAGGTAATCTTGGGTAACCAAATGAAGGGTACCCAAGGCTAAAAAATGAGTTATCCAATTGATTTTAAATACTATTTATTGGGTAACCTTTTTTTTAAAAGAAAATCCACTTGGCTTAATGCTAGCAACTTCAGATAGTTTTTTTATTGCATGCTCAATATTTTGACTGGGCCGAATGACTTCATATTTACGTTGTATATATGATGCTATATTTCCAGTAGAAAAGTTTCTATTGGGGTTAGCTGCCACAAGCTCTTCTTCCTGAATATATCCATCAATCAAAGCTAATAGTTTCGGAGCTCTGCAAGCCTTGGTATTAAACCAGCCTTCATGAACAAGACGTTTTTCATCCATTGTAGTAAGCTGCTTTTTTAAAATTTCATTGTCTATGCTGTAATCACGATCGAAAGGTAAGATTTCATCAGGAATTTCGAATCTGGCTATATTTATCGCCCAGTCTACTAAGTAGCCAGTTCTCCACATCAATTCTCCCTCATGATTTTTTTTTGAGTGTAATTCGTAATCATTTTCATTAAAGAGGAGGGACTCTCGATTAATTATTTCTGCATAATTTAAAAGATTCTTGGCATTGCTTATTATCTTATCTATTAAATCGACACCATTGCTTGAATTATAAGTACGGTTAAAATTAGTAAATTGGCTTTGAACGATTTCATCTAGATAATAAAAATTTTTTCTAACTTCATTACTAGCAATATTGTGAATTGCTTCCTTTAATTCAATAAGTAAACTATTTAATGAACCATTATGGTATGGCTCAAATCCTGCCGCTAAGTAGGCAAATTCGGTGAGAGTAATATAACGCCTGTTGCTCCATGTAAGATAATCAACAGGATGGATGTGAGTAAAAATTTTTTTTAGTAACTCGTTATAGCCAGAGGATGAAAATTTTAATGGAAATTCAACTGTCATGTATTTTCACCAAATATTTTATTATTCATGTTCGCTACCACCTTGCCTGTATGAGCATCAGATAAATGAGCATAGCGTTTAACCATCTGTAGTGTTTTATGTCCAAGAACTTCTGCAATTTCTGCTAAGCTTGCTCCGTTCATTGCTAAATAGGAGGCACTACTATGTCGCAGGTCATGCCATCGAAAATCGTTAATTCCTGCACGTTTTACAGCATTTTCAAAAGGGGTGCGTAGATCGATAGGATTTGTAAATTTGTGATTAGGGAAAACATAATCACATTTTAGATGACGAATCTTTGATAATTGGATGATTAAATCTAAAGCAAGGCCCTGTAAATGTAGTACACGCCTCTCACCATTTTTAGTTTCGTGTAAAATTATGACCTGCCGATTCAAATCAATATCTTTCCATAGCAAGCCTAATAATTCCATTTTTCTAGCTCCAGTTGAAAGAGCTAGTACAACAGCCGTATATAAATATTGGCTGTCACTTTTTTTACACTCGTTTAGTAAGCAGGTTCGTTCATCATCAGACAAGAATCGAACTCGGCCTCGAGGTTCTTTAGGCTTTATAACTCGGCGCATAGGTGAATCATCAATCCATCCCCATTCTTTTACTGCAATGGAATAAGCATGCGATAGGGCAGCCATATAACGAACCACAGTGGAGGAAGAACGGAGTTTATTTCGGGAGGTGATACCTGCTGCTAATTTATCTCTTTTTTCTGCAATAATGGCGGGTGATATTTCCGCTAAACTGTATTGGCCAAGTTCATTTTTCCACCAATTTAAATGGAGGGTTGTATTTTTGCTATTTTTAGGTTTATGTGGAATGATTTCTTTAATATATCGATCAATCATTTCTGCAAGTGTTCTTCGTTTGGCTTCACTTGTTTTAAAGTGACGACCATCAAGGATAGCTGCTTCAGTTTGTTTAGCCCAATTTTGTGCGTCAGTTTTTCTTTGGAAGGTAGCTTGCTGAGTGGGGTACCCTTTTAATCTAATTTTGACTCGATACCTGGTTTTTCCCTTAGCGTTAACTCTTTCTTCGATGGTTGCCATAATACATAAAAATACACGTTAATTCACAACAGACTATAGCTCAGAAAAAACAACATGGGAATATTAATCCTACGATTTGAGTTCATATATATATGATAAAACTCAATATTTGATTTTATTTTATATATCTAGGGGCAATTATGGGGCACTGATTTAATGTTTGTTAGAAAAAACAAACTTATAGTTCAAATTTGTACCTCATGAGTTTAATGAATTGATAGGGTGGCGCAAATGCCTTAAGTAAGTTTACCTCTTAGGAGGTGACCGCCAGTAAGAGTGAACATAAATGGGATCGCTGTATAGCTTTCTCCAATGTTGCCTTACAAAAACGGTTTTTTTGCTGTATAGCATTAAAACTTCCTTTTTGTTATTTCGCTAGGACAAGCCTAGTTACTTGAGCTTAATTGCCCAGTTGTCATGCAATCTCTCAAAGTTGAAATAACATAAGGCGGAGCGCCACTGATTAATTATAGAACAATTTTGAGTCCTAATTTTCTAAATTAGACTAAAATTAGATAAAAAAGGACCAAAAATGACAAAAAATATTGTTTTAGGGAACGAACAGGATTCTCGCATTAAGCCATTTTTAAAATGGGCTGGCGGTAAGTTTCAGATAATAAATAAGATTAGGGCTAGTCTACCCAAAGGCTCTCGTTTGATTGAGCCATTTGTAGGTTCTGGAGCCGTATTTTTGAATATGGACTACAACAAATTTCTTCTTGCTGATATTAATGCTGATCTCATTAATTTATTTGAACATTTGAAGTCTGAAAAGCATGATTTTATTCATTTTTGTAAGCAATTTTTTTGTGATGAATTTAATAAAAAATCTACCTTCCTATCATGGCGTTTAGAGTTTAATTCAACTCAAGACAGTTACTTGAAGGCTGCATTATTTCTTTATCTTAATCGGCATGCATTTAATGGCCTAATGCGTTACAACAGTTCTGGGAAATTCAATACAGCTTTTGGAGACTATAGAAAGCCTTATTTTCCAGAAAATGAAATGTTAGCTTTCATTGAAAAAGCAGAAAAGGCAGAGTTTAAATGTGCTGATTATAGCTTGATTATGAATGAAGCTACTAAAGGAGATGTTGTTTATTGCGATCCCCCATATGTACCGTTATCTGCATCGGCCAATTTTACAAAATATCATTCGACTGCTTTTGGTCAAGAAGACCAGAGAAGATTAGTTGATCTAGCCAGAGAACTAGCCTCTAAAGGAGTTCCTGTCATTTTATCTAATCATGATACGGCTTTTACTCAAAATTTATATCAAGGTTCAAGCATCATCAGTTTTGAAGTGCAACGTAATATAAGCTGTAACGGCAACACTAGGGGTAGTGCGCGTGAAGTGCTTGCTTTATTTGATTAGGGGCAATGTCATGAAACAAGGCGGTTCATATGCAAATAGTAGCGGAAAGGTTCTTGAAGGATTAGTAGAGTTCACTTTAACAAAAAAGGGTTTCACTGTAATTCGTTATAAGGACTGGAAATTAAACCCTTCGAATTATGGTGGAGAGTTATTATTAAAAAATGTGCCATATGAAGGAATTTATAAACATGCTAGTAGTACCGAATTTGTCTTAATATCTAAGGCTTATAACCTAAATACTAGAATTGAATGTAAGTGGCAACAAGTTTCTGGGAGTGCTGATGAGAAACTACCTTATTTGTTTTTGAATTGTTCAGAAAAAATGGTTGAGCCCCATATTATTATTTTACTTGATGGGGGTGGTTCAAAGACTGGAGCAATAGGTTGGCTACGTGAGGCGTGTGAAAAATTTAATTTAAGCCAATCAAATGCTTCAAAGCGCCGAATAGACTTAATGGATATGACCGATTTTGTTAGATGGGCTAATACAGTTTTTAAATAATAAAGAGTTCTTGTTAGGTAAGGTTTTTTAAAAGTTTGTTATTGACAGGATGAAGAATGAAAATTAAAGAAAAGGATATAAAGCTCTTATGGTCTAGGACTGGTAATAAATGCGCAAAATGTAGATCTAATCTAACTCAGGATAGTAACGCTGTGAATCTCTCTTATACCTTGGGAGAACAAGCGCATATCGTTGGACAAAAATCTAATTCTCCAAGAGGTAATAGTCTTTTGGAAGAAACTGATCGAGATAGCTATCATAATTTGCTTATACTGTGCCCCAATTGTCACAGTGAAATTGATCGTAATATTGAAGATTGGCCAGTAGAAAAGCTTTTTTTGCTTAAATCGAAGCATGAGTTATGGGTAAATGAAACACTAAGTGAATCAGATGATAAAACCAAGCTTGCAAATCAACTTGCTGTGGGGAGTGTCATTGATGCTGCTGTTATATTGTGTAAATTGGAGGAATGGAGGAATTGGTCTAGCTATGCTCTTTCACCAGATCCTTCCTGGGACCGTGAATTTCCAAGTAACATTTATGAGTTTCGTGAAAAAGTAATAGCAGCAATATGGCCAGAAAATTTAGATGAAATTAAAAGGGCTGCTATTACATTCTCTATCTTAATACATGAGTCAATTGAAGTGTTTCTATTGCACAGTAGAATGCAAGGGGAAAGATTTATACCCATTAAGTTCTACAAAAGAGATGAATGGTATGAAGATTTTAATACTGTTTTAGAAAAATATAATAATTGGATTCATTCTTGCCACTTTTTAATTAGAGAGACATCAAAGGCGTTAAATTGGTTTGCAGATACTATACGTAGGGATATTAACCCAATGTTTTTTATCGAAAAAGGTAAATTTTTAATTGTGGATGGCCCTTGCATGGATATGAAATACCATACATCTTTATTGGAGTATGACGATGAAGAAAAACTTAATTTACCTAATAGTCTCTCTATGATGCTAAAAAAATTAAATGAAGATTTAATAAGATAATAATCATTTGGATTTTAATTGGCTCTTTCTCATTTAAGGGGGCACTTTAATCTAAGTTAGAGTAATCTAACTCCTTGATTTGACGATCAAAAGGGAGATTAAAGTGCCGAAGTATGATCTTATATTAAATTTACCTGGATTTTCCATAAGAAAAGTGAAAGGTTATCAGCCATTATGGCTAGAACTTTCATATAACAGACTTCCTCGTTGTGGTCACTGTAAAAGCAAAGCCGTTCGTAAAAAAGCTTCTTATATGCGAAAGGTTCATCATGAGTTAATAGGGCATAGAAGAAGTATTTTAAGTTTTAAAGCTTATAAATTGTATTGTCATTCATGTAAACGTTATGGTAATCAACAGTTTCCGGGTATTAATAAACATCAACGAGCCACATGGCGGTTACAAGCTGCTGTTTTTCATGAACATACAAGAGGTATTTGCCAAAAAGACTTAGCTGACCAATTTAAAAAAGGAAAGGCTACCATTGAGCGTTGGTACAGGAAACAATATCTGGAACAAAGTAGAGAGCTCAGCAATACTCCTTGTCCCAGAGTGCTCGGTATAGATGAACATTTTTTTAGTCGTAAGCAAGGATTTGCTACAACACTTTGTGATTTAAAGAAAAGAAAAATATTTGATATTGTTCAAGGACGAAGTGAAGCAGATTTATCTGCTTATTTAGTGGCTCTCCCTGGAAAAGAAAGAGTCAAAGTCGTGTGCATGGACTTAAGCAGTACCTATCGCTCTCTTGTTAAAAAATACTTTCCAAATGCAAAGATAGTAGCAGACCGATTCCATGTCATTCGTTTAATACAGCATCAATGTATGATGACCTATAGAGAGCTCTCTAATAAAGTAAAAAGTAATCGGGCTATATTGGCTATATTGCGCAAGAAGCCAGATAAATTAACTCCTCAACAGAAAATAAAAAGAGATGCTTTCTTAACAGAGAACCCTGCTATAGAGGCTATCTATCTCTTTCAAAACAAGCTCCATCAACTTTTAATGAATAAAATGCTCGATAAAAAACGTTGTCGAATGCTTATACCTCAGTTCCTGGAAATATTAGATGAATTGAAAACCAGCGCCTTTAAGACTTTAAAGAGCTTAGGTAAAACACTGGATGCCTGGAAAGATGAAGTCGCCTGCATGTGGCGCTTTAGTAAGTCCAATGGAATCACAGAAGGCTTTCATAGAAAAATGAAACTCATACAAAGAAGAGCTTATGGGTTTAGAAACTTTGAAAATTATAGAATAAGGGTTAGAGTACTGTGCTGTTGATGAGTGCCCCCGTAATTGGGAAAGACCCTTTTAATTCCAGAAGATTTTTTTATTTAAATCGAGAGTACATTATAGCCTTAAGGCTAAAGGATTAGAGCGTTTGTGTTGTCACTTGTTATCTGTGAGTGCCCCATCAGTGCCCCTCAGAGGTCTTTGATTTCTTGAAACTACGCGTAACTACTTGATTTTATTGGTGGGCCCACTAGGACTTGAACCTAGGACCAACGGATTATGAGCCATCAATCTCTATTTTAACTACTTGATTTTATTATAAATATTGCTGCGTAACAACCACTACAAATGGCGTATTATGGCGTACTGCGTCGTACTCAAACACGCAAATCTCACGCGAGGCTATTTTAGCTTCTGGTGAGGTAAATTATCAACTATTTATTAAAATGACTATTTGTGACGTAATATTGTGCTATAATAAAAATGACTATTTATGACGTTATGGTAATCAGTTATGAACCGTAAAAACCATTACAACAATACTTTTCGTGATGAATTAAGAAAAAAGATTGATCGCATCACCAGCCATGTATTTTCGCGGGATGATTTAATACAAGATCATTCTAATCAAGTTCAATTAAGATTAAATCGTGCATTGCGTACTTTTATAGACGAGGGCATTATCATTAAAATTGCCCACGGTTTATTTGCCAAAGCTGAGCCTATGAGTATCCCTGGTAGAAAGATACAAGCTGTACTAACAGAGCCCTTTGAAATAGTTGTAACAGAGGCGCTAGATAAATTAGGAATTAAATGGGAATTAGGAAGTGCTATCCGCGATTATAATGCGGGGAAAACTACCCAGGTGCCTGCTGTTTTTAGTGTTCGATTAAAAAGTCGATATCGTGGTTCTATTCATGCAGAGGGTAGGAAACTGATTTTTGAAGGTGATATCAATGCCAGGTGAATTAAACGAACAGCAAATTCGTCAAACTGCTATTATCTTAGGATTGCCTGCAGATTTTATTCGAAAAGACTATTTCGTCACCAAAGCAATTCGTTTATTACTTAGAATATCTAATGATTATTTTGAGTTGGTATTTCAAGGAGGTACTAGTCTTTCTAAAGGTTATGGAGTGATTAACAGACTCTCGGAGGATATCGATTTCCGAGTAATTTCTAAGCCTGCTTGTCTCAATTTAGGTAAAGATGCAAGACGACGAGAGCTGCGATTATTCCGGCGTGCTTTGGTTGAATCATTAGTCAATGCCGGCTTTAATGTTGAACCGCAGGATGTTAAGGTCTTTTATGAAGGACGATATATGAGTATTCGTGCTTCATTTGATGGTGCTCAAGGCATTGTATATTTAAAGCCCCATATTGCCATTGATTGTTTTCTTGGTACGTTGGAGTTAAATCCTGAAATTCGGAACATTTCCTCAATGGTTAAAGTAACTTTGGGCGATGCAGAGTGTGATCACCGGTATTTTCCAGTGCCCTGCGTTGCATTAGATGAAACTGCAGCGGAAAAATGGGTAGCATTGTCACGCCGAATCGTAGATGCAAATCAAACCGCGCGCGACTCAGATAAGCACTTGGTCAGGCATTTGTATGATCTTCATCAATTGCAGCAACAAAATTGCCTTACAGAAAATTATTACCTTGTACTGGAAAAGGTGTTAGAAAAAGAGCAGGAGATGTTTGGCTGTGAATCTTCTGATAGCGTATATGAGAAATCAATATCAGCATTACATTACCTTCGCTCAGATAAAAAGTGGGAAGAGCATTGGCGATTTTTTCTGGAGCAAATGGTTTATCAGTTAGAAAAACCTGGTTTTGAGCAAGCTATAGCAACGGTGGAAAAATTAAACTCAAGATAGCAATAAAAGCCCCAAAAAAAGGGGCTTAGTAATTATAAAAAACATGCGTTTGACCATCTGCTTCTACCGAAAAATAATCGTTTATAAATAGATCACGCGCAAAAGCTTCATAATCAAAATAAAATAGCAAATCCTCCGGTATTGTACTGCTGTAGCAGTCGTCAAAAAGCGCACGGGCGAAATCAACTTCATTATCATAAGCTCCGTGATAATTTTCCTCTAACATCATTTCTGCGTCTTCAATAGAGTAGTAGCTAAAAAGTTCAGCACCTAATTCCCCATGCTTCATAATGAAGGAGGCAAGCTCCGCAACATCATTGATGCTGTCATACTCACCAATTTGTGCACTACCAAATCCTTCAAAATCATGGATCGCAAATTCCTCTGCATCCTCAATGGGGCTTTTAGCCAACATTTCATGAATTTCATCATAAATGGTGTTTGCATCTTGAGTTGCATCAATCCATTCTCCGTGTAGTATGCCATTGTTATAAGCTGCAAGACATGCAACATAAATCTGAGGTGTATCCATTTTAAGACTCCTTGCAAAAGGAGTGCTACTCTCTAAGTAGAAATAAGCACTCCTACTTAGGGTTAAACTAAATTGAGTCGAGGATGTTGATCCTCTAAAAGAGAATGCAATTTTTTGCTTAGCCGTTTAATTTCCTCTATATCTTGTGCTGATAACTCATCGCGCAAGGTATGAAATTCATTAATACAACAAGCTAAATCAAAAAATACATATTCCTTTCTTGAGATAATAGAGCTCACATTTTCCATGATTTTCTCCAAAAATTGGGAAAACCACCCCATCAGGGAAGTTTCTCCCGGATGATTAAAAAATGAGTCATCCATACTCGATTACGACAAGTCTGGTTGATTCGCTTAATTTTTAAAGAACAGCCGTTCGCAAATGAACAATTGCGAATGGATAGACAGGTTTAAAACAAGAGGTTTTAATGTGGTTTCACCCTGGTGGGTGATCAGTGATCGAAACTGAGGTTCCCGACTTAACGTTCTGCCATAAGATTAGGGAATGATAGTGGCTCTTCACAAGACCGATTGCGGTTTCGCCAGGCTCTCACTGGCTCTTCAGTTGTGTTATACCTAGTACTTTAAACTATTATACCAAAAAATCAATCGAAACGTGTTTTATTTTTAAATTTAAAACACGGTTTGATTGATTTCAGGCGCAATAAATTCTAGTGATCGACAAACGAGAGTGTCCTAATTCAAGGCTAATCATCTGGCGTGCTTTTCTATCCATGGCTTTTTCAATTGGATTCATATCCTTGAATTTTTTCCCACCTTCAAATGGACATGGCATTCCCTGGCTTTGTGGATCAAATAATTTAGTGAGCTCTCGATATCGTCTCTGAGCATAGGCATGTCTTAAGCCATGCAATTTACTAACCCCCATGGCTTTCGCTTGTTCTTCATACTGACTTAAGTGCTGCTTATAGGTCCTATGGGATGGGATGAGCGATTCTCCTTTCCTTACCAATTGAGAAACCTTTGTTAACCATTGACGTTGTGCTTCATTTGTTATGTTTAGTGTTCTGCCTATGCCTCCTTTGGTCCAACTTGGCTTAATGATCAAGCTATCTCCATGGTGCGCTTCACTAATGGTGAATTTCATGGATTCTTCACGCCTTAAGCCAAAAAGCATTTGACCTTCAAGGGATAATCTAATGTAAGGATCGGTGCACCTGGATAGATCGATATGATGAATTGCTTTGTTGATTGAAGATACATAAGAGCGTTGACCGATGTTATAGGCACTATTTTCTGGCTTAATGAGCTTGGGATTATCCAATAGACAAGCTGTTTTGCGTAGTTTGGCCATATAGTTTTTAATTGTTCCAGTATTTTTCCCTTCAGATTTCCAGTGTTCTACTAACACGTAGATATGTTTTGCTTTTAATCCTTTTATATGGCCAA
The DNA here is from genome assembly GCF_001468125.1 of Legionella rubrilucens. Classification (GTDB taxonomy): domain Bacteria; phylum Pseudomonadota; class Gammaproteobacteria; order Legionellales; family Legionellaceae; genus Legionella_C; species Legionella_C rubrilucens. The sequence goes on from NZ_LNYT01000007.1 coordinate 21,351, forward strand.
TTTTATAGCCAAGCTCATGTAAATCTTTCACACATCGAAATAGCATGTGACGCATGTCTGATTGACTGGCATAGGAGTGGTTATATGCTTTTTTAACCAATTCATTGATTGAAAATTTTGCCGAACGCAATTTTGCATTACTCATGCAGATAACTCCAAAGCGTGCGTCTGGATTGCAGCCCCATTTCACGCATGATTGTTTGTTTCGCTAGGTAAGGGGACAAGATTTGACACAGTTCTGGATACATACTCTTGGCATAAAAACAGCGGTAGCTCCTTGATGATGACAAGCCTATTTTTTTTATTGCATGGCTGTACGCACCGCGTACAGAATGATATCCAAAAGTTAAAATCAAACTTTCTTCTTTGCATAGTGTTTGAAGTGTTTTATTGGCTTGAGCTTGCTTATCATTTCTAACAGGAATCCTCCTGTCGTGGCTATTTGTGGCAATATCTCTTGTAATCCAAAGTGAATTTTCCTGAATATGGATAGCAGGATTTAGACGCATTGCTTCACTAAGCGTTAATCCAAAATAAATCTGAAATTCGAGCACTATTTTTGCAATGGGATTTTTTAGTATTTCCAAATGATTATTTGGAAATAGGATTGTCTTGGAGCGAAGTTGAGCGCATTTAATTCCCAAATTCTGGTTGCTAATATTATCAATTGTATGGTCGATACTTTGAAAAAATCTACGAATGATGGTCATGTATTTCATGATGGTTTTGGGTTTGATCTCTTCTTTTTGCCAATGAGCAACAAGTCGCACCATATGATCATGAGTAACTGCATGCCATTTGGAGGGAACATGGCCAATATGATATAAATCACGAATCATTTTGTGTAATACAAAATGACGGTGTTTTTTCGCGCGGAATGACCCCGTGTGATTGTGTTTACAATACTGATCTACTTGTTGTCTGAGCTGACTTTTTCTCATCTGTAACCCTCTAAAACTATTTGCCCTGGTATTTTGTTTAGTGTTGGTAGAGCGGCCTGCAAGATTGCAGTACCAGGCGTAGTGCCTCAAGGCTCAGTTCAGGGGCAAATCAGTTTTAAACTACAAACTTCTATTGACCTGATTACATAGGTACTACTTTTTTATGAGGGTGATCTCCTTAGGTTTAATGGTTTTAAATACAACAAAGTCTCTACGAACTATTGTTGCGCACGGGGCAATACAGAGATGGTATTGTAAGGTTCAATTCTTAAAGAATTGTATTGCTTTTTATTACAATAGATTCTGCGAGGTGCAGATGGTGTTTTGTTCTCGACTTATCGTTCTGCCACAAGATTAGAGAATGAGAGTGGCTATTGCATAAGACCTGTTAAGGTTTCGCCGGAATCGCACCGGTCTCGTCAGTTATGCTTAATGTTACATTAGCAAAACGATTTGTGTTGGACAAGGGCTTTTAAATGATTATTTTGAGCAATCGCGTTGCACGCGCTTGCTCAATGATAAGTAGTAGATTGAATTTATTGAAAAATTTCGCAGCCCTTTGGCTGCGTCACTGCGGATAAATCCTCAGTGACGCAGCCGCAAATTTATTTGTCAGATATTAATCTAAACTATAAAGACAATATTTAGTTGGATAAATTATGGCTAAACAAAGGAAGCGGTCAGTTTTTTCAATTAAAAATGAGTTAATAAAAAAATCACAAGAGGCGGCTTTGGCCGCAATTCAGCTTTACAATAATCCTCTTATAACATTTAAATCAGAATCATTTATTGTTCTGATGAACATTGCTTGGACATATCTTTTACATGCTTATTTCAGAAAAAATAATATTGAATATAGATATTATAACAGTCCAAAATCCAGAAAATTATTTATCAAAACTAAACATGGTGCCTATAAATATTGGGAATTGGAAAAGTGTTTAACCCATGAGAGTTGTCCTTTAGAGAAAGCAATCAAAGATAATTTGTTATTCTTGATTGGGATTAGGCATGAAATTGAGCATCAAATGACAAGTAAAATTGATTCGTTTTTTAGCGCAAAATTCCAAGCGTGTTGCATAAATTATAATTCTACATTGAAGAATCTATTTGGGAATGACTATGGGCTTGAGAAAATTACTCCGATTGCATTACAACTGTTTTCTTTTGGTGAAAGTCAAGTTGATGAACTAATAGAAAAAAAAGAATTGCCTAAAAATCTACTGGATTTTATTTCAGATTATGAAACAGATTGTGATTCTTTAACCGATTCAAGATATAGTTATCGAGTCTTTTATATGCGGATAAATACCAATCATGAAAATCAAGCTGATAGAGCTTACAGATTTATTGATGAAAAATCAGCCAGTGGAATGGCGATTGATAATATTCTCTTTAAATACAAACAATATAAAAAACTAACTCAAAATGAGGTAATAGATATTATTAAAAAACAGGGGAAGAATTTTGACAAAACAGCTCATCAAAATTTATGGAAAAGATTGTGGAAAGATGCAAGTACACGGAATATACAGGCAAAGCAATATGGCGAATTAGTCGTCAATAATCAGTGGTTGTGGTATCAAGAAACTTGGATTCCTAAAATTTTAGAACTGCTATCAGAATAGTTTCTTTTTAATTAATTCCGAAATAGTACAGTTTCGATGCACTCAAATGTTAATGTTGTGCTAGTAAATGCATTATATTATTCTAGCGGAGCAGGATTATTTACAATCTTGTTTGGAGTGTTGTTTTATTTATTAAGGATGTAATTGTGAAAAAATTGATTTTTATCTTATTGTGTTTTCCTACGATGATTTTTGCAAATCCAGCTCAAGAAAGTAAGAATATAGAAACATTTAAACAGTTGTGTAAAAATGGCAAAGATGTTTCTATGCGAGAGCATTATTGCAAACTTCTTGAACAACAAAAAAAAGCAGAAGCAATATTTAAAGATTTTGAGAAAAACAAATCATCAACTTAGTTGAGGGATTTTGAATAATTTTTATGGCATTGTCAGATATAGTGGCTTCACTTTAACTCAATGCCATTTCTAAGAGAATTCAATTCACTCAGCCCAAGATAATTCTGCTTAGCGATTGGTTGGTGAGCTTTTGTTTTTGTTTCATATGGATAAAATATGCCTGATCAGTCTCAAAGCAACCTGCAAGCCGGAGTAATTTCAAAGTTGCTATCAGTTGGTCATAAATCTCGATCAATTCAGCTAATTTAATACTTAGAGGGTTACATACAATAATCTTTGGATGAAACTGCATAACAAAATTGATTTGTTTGCCCTTAAACTCTTTTTTCTTAGCTAGCAATTCTTCAAATCGCCTAATTTCAGATGCAAATGCATTAGTTAGAGAATTGAGTTGTTGTTCCATCTCGCTCAGCATCTTAAGAGCCATGGGATTTGGTTTACGACTTTGCCCGATGGCAATATTCATCTTATGCAAAATAACATCAATAAATAGCCTATCCCCACTAATTTTTCTCTCGAATAATTTATACACCTCACGGGTACGAAGGTTTAAAGTAATTTCTGCTTTCATATTAATCTCCAAGGTTATCATCCAATTGGTTAATTGCACGAATAGCGCTTTTGATATCCTTGGGGGCTAATCCATCATTCACTGGTAAGGGTATTCTTACTTTGTATAGCTCTCCGCCATTCACTAGAACAAAGGCTTGCCCTTTGGGCAATGAGATAATGTCATTGACATCAATCATAGGTACTGCGGTGGTTTGTACACGATCTTCATTGGTGGTGTTAAAATAAACTCCATCCTCGCCATGGGGTGTGTCGTTGACCATGGACACTTGAGTGTGTTCGACTACGCCAATTTTTGGTAAAACTTTGACTAATAAATTGGCTGTTTCTTCATTTTTGACTCGTAACATGATGAGGGTGTTTAGATTTCCTTCAGTCACTTCTGCTTTGGCTTTTGAGCCTAGTGCCACCTCCATATCTTGTTTGGTCTGAGCATAAGCGGTGACTTGAAAACCGGCTCCACCTGCTTTATTTAAAATTTTGACAAACGAGTCTTGGATAATTTCAGAAAGCTCATCGCAATGGAGATTGAGACGGTAATTTGCGTTACTTTCCTTATATATTTTTCCAGCAGTGGATACTAAATCTGACAAAAAGGCTTTACCAACTGCTTGGGCAATATTGGGGTTTGTTAAGCTATCCAGTCCGATATAGATGACTTGTTTGTTTTTTATTGCACTCATCAACTCGATTTCACAATTGCTTTTATGAAATGAAAAGATCTTTGATGCATTACTTTTATTAATTTCTGATAACACAGGGCCGACACTGGCCGTGATTTTATCGTAATAATTTTTGTCCATGATGGCAGCATCAAACAGATCAATGAGTACTTGATCATGAAGGCTTTCAACATTGCCTGAAGTGATGGCTTTACTGATATGCTCTTGTAAATACTTCACCACAGCTTTTGAACGACTCATGGGCGGTGGTGTATTGCCGTATTTGTCCACACGGCAGTCATTATTAGCGATGATTTCTTCTATTTTTTCATGATAATTTGGATCGTGTGTGGGGAGTATGGCATCAGAGTAGGCCATTAGTAGTTGATCCAATCGATTGATGTAAAACCCTATAGAAGTATAAGAAATAAGTTGTTTCATTTCTTCAAGGCAGATCGCTACAATGTTCACGTATTTCCAGGCAAAGGCTGCAAACTGTTTTCCTTCGCCCTCAGCTTGAATCGCATCGGTAACACGTGTAGCAACCTCACTGACTTGATCATAGTTTTTGAGCGGATTGTAGTGAGCAGACAATTCAGGAAAACCTAAATGCACCACTCTAAAATCATGTAATCTGCCACTAGCCTTGCAGGCTGAGTACATATCACGAACTAAATCTAAATCTCCTTTGGGGTCAACGACAATCACTGCATCGCCATTTCTAATATCCTGATTGATTAGGATGCTTGCCAGGCGTGTTTTACCAACTCGAGTTGTGCCCACTACAAAAGTATGACCAACTCGAACTTCTTGCGGGATATAGACAGAACTATCTTTTTCACCTAACCCATGTAGGTATGAGCTGCCACCTACAGGTGGATCAGGTTTGAATGGATTGAACCTTGATGGGGTATTAAACAGTTGGGTCAATAATGAACTTTCGTGGTTTTTGCAATAATCACGTACTTTGCGATAGCACGTAATTCGTTGCATAAATAATTCATTTCTAATTTGTTTAATTTGATGTAATCGCTGCGTATGATGAGGCAACCAACGAAACCCTTTCCCAAGAAACAACCATTTCTTGGATAAAGGCACTTCCGTGGTGGACAAAGCATAATAAGGCATAGCAATAAGTCTGCGGTGATAACGCTTGATGCGGAAGGCCTGGCATCCTCTAACTAGACCCAATGTCATAAGGCTAAGTGCTGCATAGACTCCCATGTCTTGAGTGAGTAAAAACAGGTGTGGTTTGGCGACAGTCAGCCATGCCAGTGAAGTGCAGGTCAGAAAGGTATAGAATTCAGTGGGTTCACGCAAAAGGTTTTCAACGGGATATTGGCTCATGATTTATCTCCACCAAACCAGTAATTCAAAAAAGATTAGCGCCGCAAGCAGGTAATATTTTGCCTGCAAAGCCAATTTAATTTGAACCTCATCAAGTTCATCTTGGCGTTGGTTTATCATGCCTGTAATTAGTTTTGGCCAAGCCCAATACAGAACTAGATAAAACAGCATATGACAGAGTAAAAAACCTATTTGATGGGTTTTGAAAAAGTCATTCATGCTGCTAAATTCAGTACTGAATCGCATCAATTGAGGTGCTAATAACAAAAGCAATACCACTGGCAGAATGAATTTGCTTATGCCTATAATGGATTTATAGAATCGTTTATTTAACATGGAAAAACTCCTTATGATTAGGAAGAACAACCCAACACAGTCGGTGATTTGGAAGGGATTGAAAATATTTGGCAAGATAAGTCTTCTTGTTTTGCAAGCGATCGTTGCCTTTGCTTCCGATGAAAAAGATAAACCACACTATGTTGCGGGGAAGGCAACTGAACTTTATGAAGACGGTGCAATCAGTGGTTCTGAATACGCCAGACATATTCATGGAGACTAGCTTCACTTTACTTTCCCCATGCTGGCTAGTTTTGCACCTTGCTTGATAGTATCTACACCTGAGTTGGCAACTTTGTTACTGTGTTGCGCTGCGTCATTAACCAATGCACCAAGGGCTGCCCCTGCTTCTCCACCAAAATGACTGGACAATTTTAAGAGCAACATGGGTGCAATAAAGTAGAATAAAACCGCCATATTGCGCATGGCTGCAATGGCATCGTTTTGTCCTAAAGGATCAAGCACACTGCGTTCGACAAAACCCACCAGATGCCATAGGTATTGCAGGAATATCGCCATTATAAACAGACCGCAAATACTGCCTAACGCCTTAGGGTTATAACCACTTAGAGCCAAAATCACAGGAGTCAATATAATCAGGAAGAAATACAAAAAGGCCTGCATGACAGGTAGTGTTTGCATAATAGCTTCACGCTTTAATGGCGTTGATGTCCATGATTTTGTTAATTGCCCAATATTTACTAACCCATGAGAAATGGCACCACCAAAAGCCCCATTGGTATTTCCCATTAGGTTTTTCATACTGTTAGCCTGCATGTCGCGACTGTCATTAAGCAACATCTTGGCAATGTAGTCTTCTGAACTTAACTGCGAACCCCAAGCTTTAGGATGGTTATTTTTGAACGTACGTACCCTGTCCAAAACCGCGTAGTAATTCAGGTGGCTGTCAAAGACACTGGCGTTATTGGCTACTTGCACCAAATCTGTTTTGAGCTTTTTCCACCATTGATTGCAGGTGGGATAACCTTGCTCTGGCAGATGTTTGGCATCAATATCACCACGTTCTGCTGCTTTTTCGAGATTTTTGTTCGGGGCTTCGTTAAAGGTAAAGCCAGCTACGGGTTGTCTTGCGTAAATTTTATCATAGTATAGTGTTTGATAGACTTTGGAACCCACCCATTTTAAATCTTCTTCACCACCGTATTTTTTTAAAATGTCATTGACCTTGGTTTTGTCGTGCGGTTCATTATGATATTGACTTCTGGCCTCAAGGAAGCATTGTCTGTGAAAATTCAATGCTTGTTCACGAACATCGGCAGGTAAATAGGTGGAAATTAAATCGCCTTCAATCGCTTGTAAGCTGTCGGTGCAACCGGTCACTTTCATCAAGCCGTAGGTAATCCCTGACATGTAATTTTGCAAGAGTGCAAAACCAATAGGCATTTTGACATTAGGGGTCAGTACGTCTGCAAATGCTTCATCATAAGTAGTACTTGTATCTTTTAACGTAGAGGTTTTTGCATCTGTTCCTTTTTTTATACCGCACATGGGCTTAAAACTCATGGCTTTTTCTTCCAATGGCACGCAGGGGTAGATAAAGATTCCGCAAATTAGAAAAGTAACCGCTAATTCATAAAGAAAGTTGTTCAAAGCCTGTTCTGCAGCATAAGTTGTAGATCCAGGCAAGGCTAAAGCTGATTTTAAAAAGCGGTAAGCCACCATGAGAAAACCGAGAAACAGCAGTCCTGTTTGCCACAGGGCATTAAAAATTACCTCGTATTGTTGCCAGCCTAAATAGGTGGTGTACAAGGATAAAGGGCTAAATACAACCATGTTATGCTCCTTTGGAATCAGGTTTCACATAGACTGCGCCATTTTTAACTTGCGATTGTTCATGGTCATCACCAGGCAAGCCTTTGGCTATATCGGAACCTCGCATATCCATCAAAAGACCTAAGGTTTCAGTCATCATTTTTTTACGGACTTCGCTTTCAAAAGCTAAAGAATGAATGTCATCATCGAGTTTCTTTAAGGCAAATTTCACCATATCAAGCGCGGGCTTTAAGTTTTGTACTTCTTGTACTTGTAAACCAGCTTGTAAAATACGACGCATCATCAAGGCCTTATCGAGCATGTTTTGTACAGCAATTTCTTCGGCCAATTTGGAAACAGTCAATATTTGTTCTTCACGCGACATATGTTGTATGGTGATGATGATTTCATCTGTAATCATCAAGTTGGATGCACTAACCATTTTGAGTTTTTCTTCAGTCAACGGCCATTGCTTGTCTACTAGATTCCACAGTGCTTTAGACACATTGGAAGTACAGGTGTTGGAGCTGTCACAACTTTGCAATAACGCGGATAATCCAATGCCAGCTTTGGCATCGTGTTTGGTTTTATCTGCATCTGTAGCGGTGCTTACATGAATATCACCTAATACTTTAACTGCCCATTGACTGGCATCAGCAGGTGTTGGCCAAGTATGTGTCATGGGTGTTTTGGTATCTGGTTTTTTCTCATTATTAAGCGGTTTGCGATTCAGTAAAATGTTGTAACCCGCAATGACTACATCGTTAATGACTTTGATAGGCCGTTGGTATGTTCCACCAGCATTTCCGCTTTCCCGACCTATCCAGGGCAGTCCATATTCGTCACGTTTTTTAGCAATACTTTTAGCTGTTGAAGTCACATCTACATTTTCAGTTTTCGCTCGTTTTGCTGCTTCAAGCCAGCCTTGACTATCAGACACAGAAAGCATGCTTTCCATAGGCGATTGGCCTTCTTCCAAGGTCTTCTTCACATCCTGGCAGTCTTTGACTTTGACACTAAATTCATTCTGCGCGTAACTGGCCGTATTTTGCAGTACGTTATAAAGCGCAGGCATGGATTGTTGTAGCTTATACAGTGGAAAGCCTGCAACAGATCCTTTGAGGTTATCAATAATGCCGCCAGGAATATTCATGGCAGAAGACTTCATATCCTGAAAGGTATTGGTAATGGATACTACAGGATTAAACCCATTACAGGTAAAGCCAAGCCGCCCATCGACATTACCACCAATAGTGATGGTTTGGTCATTATTAACAGGGGGTACATATAGATTGGATGAGCCACCCAACTTGTAATAATAATCCGATTCATTAGGCATAAAAGAACTGGCAAAGAGCATTTTTGGTAGCATCAATGCCAGTAAAGACATAGACAGTTTGTGCATGATTAACTCCTATCGTTTTTGAGGATGTCCCACTTTGGGGAATGAAAGTGCATGAACCAATTTCCCTTCATGGGCAATACAGCCTCGATATTTTCGCCAAACTACAAAGACATAATTTCCATTTCCTGCTTTGTCATCTTCTACATCCATATCGCTGGTATCATTAAAGTTGATGTTGCGGTTTTTGGGGTATACTTCCTGCCAGATGATGTTTTTGTTGTGGCCATCGAATATGACATTGGCTACTATGCAATTAGCACCACAAGAATTACTGGTGCTCTGGGCCACGTGAAGACTGTTTTTATTGGTCACGATGTCTGCTGCATGAAGGGCTACAACAACGGATGCTCTAAAGCGTGAGGGCTGCGTGACTCGCATAAGCCTTGGGATTTCATGTCCCCACGACTGTGTTGCGGATCCTATGTCGTGGTTGAATAACAGATGTGGATGAGTTGCCATATAAGCAATTTCAGCAAGCTCAGTGCGGTCTGATACGGCATCAGCCTCACTGATGTAGTAAGGAGAACCAAAACGTGTTTCAGGTTTATGTGACAAATAAGGGAAACGATAAAGACCTGCAGGGCTGCCAATTACATCTACAACCCGTGTGCGTTCTTCATTGATGTGCATGGCTGAGGTTTGTCCTGCATCATCGCCAAACCCTAGCGCTGAACCAGTCGCTAGTCGATAGGTTTTTTGATACAAGGCTTGGCTTGCCGGGTTTTCATAAAGGGCACGCGCTTCAATCCATGGGTTGGTTTCGGGGCGATTGGCCACTGTGACAATTAAGTCAGGTAAAAACTGTTCGATTGCAGGAACAGCTACCAGCTTAGGCGGAAATTTTCCTACTGCCCAAGTACAGGAACCAATTACCTTGTAGTGACTGTTGGTAAAGATTCTGCCCAATACCTTGGTGGCAATACCAAAACTGCTAATAGGATGGGGTGGCTCTATGCTTTCTCTTGCATGGATGGGTAAGCTAGTCATCATAGAAATAAGCATCATGATTTTTGCTTTGTTTTTTATTCTCGAGTTGTTCTGCAAGTAATTCAGCGGCTTTAAGGACATCATGTTGTTTCTCCAGAGTATGGCGCTGTGCTTTTTCTGATTTTTCAGTCATTAAAAGAGCAAGCAAGTAGCGAGGTGGAATGACACGAAATAATCCTTGATAACGTGAGCCTAATAAAACCGCTTCTGCATATAAGCCTTTTTGCGAATCAATATCTCTAATTAAGGCTTCTTGTTGTGGAGTTAATGATTTAAAGCGTTTGACATCGCTAATTTCCTTTTCATCAAGGCCTAATAAAATCCAGGTTTCAACTAGCGATAAAATCTTGGTGGCTTTTTCCGAATTCATATCGGTGACGTTTTGGGTAATAGCAACCAGCCAAAGACCTAACTTTCTGGCTACTTTGGCAACCAGTAAACACACGGCCACTACTGAAGGAATTTGAAATTGCAAATGAGATTCATCAATAAAAAGAAAGGTTGGTCTGTTGTCGTTTTGAGTGGATTCTGCCATAGCCAATATTCTTGGTAATAAAGACACCATCACTAAAGCGAGCTTTCCGGTATCATCTTTAATCGCGGAGATATCAACATGGAAGATATCAAAATCTCCTAAAGGTTCAGTTGGCACATTAAAAAAGCGTGATTTGGCGCTGTTAATGACATAACTGTTTAATCGGTCGTGCATATCCAAAATGCGGTCTTTTTTGCGAGGAACTGTTTCTTTATCCAGTCGCCGTTTAAAGCTACTTATAATATGCTCAGTTAGCATTTGCGGGATATCATGATTAAAAGACGTTAAGATGGCATCACTTAAGACTTCGATTAACAGTGTTTCATCGGCCAGAGTAAATTGCTCTTCTTCCAGTGCATTGGCTTCAGTAATCATGGTACGCAACGCTAAGGCCAGCTCTGCTAGATACGAGCGAGAGCCATCATTACAGGCCAACTCTTCTGAGCTGGCAGGCTGTTCGAGATTTTCTTTGATTGTTCTAATTTTTTGCGCAATTAAGGTTGCTTGTTCTGCACTCAGACTGTCCGTAATTTCAGGAATGGCTTTATAAGCTTCACAAAATGGATTTAATGGAACGGCTTCATTTTTCTTATTGCTAAGTAATAACTGCTTTGTTTTTTTGCCATGCGCTTTGGCATGAAGGAGCATACGATCAAAAGAATTACCCATTTCAAAAAGAATGATGCGGGCATTTTTAGTGGCCATCAGCGAATTAATCATCCAGCCTGTAGCCACTGATTTGCCGCCACCGGAATTAGCAAACAAGGCCATGTGGGAGTTTTGGCTGATAAAATCATGATGCAACACATCGAAGAGTATTGGTTCTCCCAAACGGTTAAAAAAGGTGAAACAGGGAAGGTGTCTTGCCCCTTGATTACGTCCATATATAGGCAGTAAAGAGGCTAATTCGGATGCATACATCAATCGGTCAAAGCGCAAGTATTGGCGAGCATATTGTGGATTGAAATTAAAAGGTAAGGCATTGAGATAACTGTTAATGGGATGAATGTCGAAACAAGAAGAAATCAAAGGCATTTTGGCTTCAATGAATAATTCTTTTAGTTCTTTTTCAATGAGTACTGCTTGGTCTTTTGTGTTGGCACGATAAAAAATGGATTGATTAACCCAAAACAGACGGTTTCCTATAGACAATTCATCTCGTGCGGTTTTTATGTCTTCTCTGACTTGTGAAGGTTTAAGGCTTGTCCCTACTACACCTTTTTCAAGACGCATTAGATGCGCGTCTAAGGCTTCATCATTTTCAAAGATAACCTGAATGGTGTAGGTAGCGCCTTCAGGCAACTTATCTAAAAGTGCATACCGATGTTTGGGATTGGCTTGTGGTTTTTCACGAGATAAAAGACCAATTTCAGGCGCTTCTTTCAGCCCATCAATATAAAGAATACGATGGACCATCTCATCAAATATAAAACCTTGCTCGTCACTTTGTGGTTCATGAAACAAAACATTCTGGCTTAGGGTATAACCTGCGGGTTTTTTGTCTTTAGGATAAGGAAAGCGAGCTAATAGTTCTTCGGGGTTGGCTGCAAACCAACGCACCAACCACTGATAATAATCTTTACCGGTTAGTTGTTTTAGTTGAAGACCAGGTGATAGTAATTTGCTTTCAATTTGAGCCATGACTTCCTGATGCTCGGCAAGTGCCAGCTCTCTGGTGGTTTGCGTTTTTTGATAGAGGCGATAAAATAAAACCCTGATTCGTCTTCGTCTGCCGCGATAAGGTGCATCGGTTTTGGGATCAACAAACAATCCTTCGGGTCTTGTCATCTTACAAAACAGATCATCCAACCTTGCCAAATAGTCAAGAGTAAAGGATGTTTCAGCAATGTCTGGTGCAATGCTTTGTTGAATATGAGTGAGAACAGGTTTCAAAGTGTATTCGTCATTGACATACATTTGCATCACCCAGGGATCTTCTTTGTGCAAAGGGACTACCGTGGCAAAAGTATCTCGAATTTTGCTAAACACTGCGTGTAAATGTTCAGTAGAGGCGGCCTCCGCTGGAATGGACGCTAATTCAAAACCTGAACCAATGCTGACTCCATCATTGAGTAAAAAAAAATTGAGCTCATCATTGAAATCCACCATAGACAATTGATTGGCAAAGGAAGGGTTGTGATTCTCAAATCTTTTTTTTATGTTTTGTTGCGTTAATGCTGGTTTATTGGGTTGTCCTAACAGCCAGTCACTTATTTGGCTGAATAATTTCATTATTTACCTCTTAATAGTGTTCGGAAGCTAGTGCAAATTGATTTTGTTTGTAGAGAAAAAAGGCTGTGGTATAGCCTGGTTTTAACAATTGCTCATCACCAATGACAGCAACATGAGGAAACACATAAATCGGAACTTGTGGGTTATCCAAAGGCTTGAACAAATGTTGGATCTCGTTGGAAGCATCTCGTGTATACCCTGAATAATTCACGGTCTTCGCCTGTCTTTTAGGTACAGACCAGCCAGGCATGGCATCACCTAAGCTTTGCTGATAAAGTTGGCTAACAGTCAATCCTCCTTCGGGAATAGCCGTGGAGCCAACTGTCTTTGAGGCGCAAGCACTAAGCACCAAGACGCTACCTAAGGCTAAAATCGTGTGCAGTTTGTTGTAAATGGCCATAATCTAATACTCTCCCATTGGTTTCTTTATCAAGGTTGATGGTTTGTGTGACGTGAAATGAAAGCTGTGTTGGTCTGTATCCTTGAGATGCTGGAACGAAAACCATGTCGAAACTGCCTTGAATGCGTTTTTCCAGCCAATCAGCAGCTTTGACTGTTCCCTGGGAAAGCGCACCACCCAAGGCATAATTGCCCATAGAACCGGTAGGGATACCGGTTGCACCATTGGCATTGGCGGTATAAGTCATTTGCCACTGAGACAGTGCATTACCAAACCCTTTAATCCCATCGGAAGCCACGAGTGCCGTAAGTACTCTTGGAGCATTAGTAAAATACTGGCCTTTAATGCAGGGATTACCAAAAGCGGTGGTGAGATAACCTAAACTTTCGTTATTGACCATTTCAGCTGTTCCGGTCATCTGCTCTTTACCCACAGTCACAAAATGGCCGTCATCAAAAACAAACAAAGCAGAGGTCACATAGGCTCGAACACAGCTGATGTTATCCAAAAAAGAACCAACACCGATTGCATAACCATTAACTTTCATACCTGAAATATTGGGAGGCAAAGGGATACCATTAGCAGCCATTAAATCACCACGATTAATAATGGCTGAGAAGGGAAATAAAGGCTGCATGAGTTTGCCTTCAACTGGCACCTCACCAATCAGTGCCGATAACAAGGTAGTTCTGCCTAAATCAGAGCCTGCTGGAATGGTGTAATAGGGGATACTTTTTTTATCTATACTGTTTAAAGCTGCTGTTTTAACTTTTGGGGTTAATGCTTGCTTTTTTTTCTTTAATCCCTCCCAATAGGCTTGTTCATTAGGATTACTTTCACGTTTCATTAATAAAGCATCGATGTCCTTAACACTTTGTTCTTTGGCAAGAGTCGATTCTCCATTGACGGTGTAGGGTTGAGAGTTTTGTTGGGATTCCTGACTGGTTTTGACATTGGCCAATTCGGATTTTAGTTGTTCTATTTCTTTAATCACCTCAGGATTATAAGAAGCCTGCACATTTTCTTTTTTGCCTCTGAGTTGCTTGTTTTCCGATTCAAGATTGGCAAGTTTCTTTTCGGTTTCCTGTAGTCTTGCAGCAACATCACGGATGTTGTCATTAAACTGGCTGGCAATGGCTTCATTCAGATTATTGGGATCGGTGCGAGTGACTTCGGGTTCACGGTCATGATGTTTGCCATTTATCATAATGAGTGCAACAACAGCGATCACCGTTACGGTTAATATTTTGAGTCCAGCATTTTTTTTCATCGTACGTACTCCCGACTTGCGGAAAGCGCTGTACCAAAGGGCCTGTCTGATACCAGAAATACCGTAGTGGACTCTTTATTGCTACGAGGTGATAAAGTGTTGGTGGGGTAAAAGGTAGCGGTTTGCCAGTTACCCATCATTTGGCGAGGATCAACAATTACTTCCTTGTTCAGCAGGTTTTTCAATTCCACCGCAGTTACATAAAATGCACCACCATGCCATGAAATCAATGGTCTTGCTTCGATGCTGGCACCATAAAAAAGCCTTACTTGTTTTCGGGTTTGCATAGGAACACGCCCCACACTATCAGGAATAACCAACAGTCTTTGTGGGGCATACAAAGATTGGATGGCAAAGCGCGTCAGTGTTACTGCATTTAAATCCAGCGGGTTAACCACTTCTTGAGGGGAGTTGGTATTTTCTTTGGATTCCAAAAGTACTTCTATTGGTTTTACATCATGAGTTTTATCATTAACGCTTAAGTTTAAGATAATGACCTCACCTTGAGGCATGAGCTGCACCAAGAGCCTTTTGTTTTTAAAAACGTCCTTGCCTTTCAGATACAAAGCATCCTGAATTTTCAAAAGCGCGGTTTGAGAGGCTGCTTCATTATCTACAATACTAATGGCTTGAGGAAAATGGATGAGCCTTTCCTCATTCAAGGATAGTTCGACAGGGATGGGTGTTTTATCCCACAAGACATGTTCTGCATCCAGAGCTAGCGCGTATTGGCTGCTAATTAAGGCAATTATGGTGAGTAACCATTTAGTTGTTGTCATGTTGTGTACCTCTTGTATTGGTTGCCAATAAATCGGTGATTAGTGTTTCTGGTTGGGTGTAACCATCCAATGCCAGTTGGAAAGGATTTTGTAAGCGCGAGAGATTGACCTTGACCACACGTACATGGTAGTCCACAATCTTGTCTGCAATGACCATGGGGCTATCGTCTTTTAGGCGCTGGGTAATGCGTAAAACCAGATGAACTTCCCATGTGTTATGAGCGATTACTTTGACATCTTCGTTTTCCATAAACCGATAAAGACTTGCCACTTGTATTCGATTAAAAAGCTGAGCATCCTTATAAGCAATCAGAGTCTTATCCATTAATGCCTGGTAGCGCGGGGTGAAGTAGTAATGGAAACCTGAAAGATTAGTAGCAAATTCTTTTTTACCACCTTGTGACCAGGTGTTTAAGGTAGGTAGCAGTGTGGCAACAAAACCCTGAACGTACTCTTTGGGGATGGCATTTTCCTTGATTAATCCACCGTTACTACTCATAGAAGGTGTTAACCAAAACTCAAAACGATTGGGTATTTTGGCCAATGTGATGATGAGGCCAAATACAATCATAATGAGCACGGACACAAAGGCCAATAATAAGCGATTGATATGATTTAAACTGTCTACTTTTTTCCAGTAATGAAACATGGGATTACCTCACAATCTTGGATTTTTGCCAGGCACCTTGATGGTGAATGTAGGGGGAGCGTCTTAACCCCCACTTTGCCATCAACAACATGGTTTTTTTCATTAAACAGCCGTGAGGTTTACCTGCTTTAATAGCAGCTGCCCGTTTAGGACAAAAAGTAATGGATACAACAAAACCCACAATGAAACCAACACAGCCGAAGGCCAGCGGGTAGCCAATAAAAAGCCCTGCCAAGGTGCATCCCATACTAATCAGCGGTGTTGTTATCACTACTATCCAGAACAACTCTCTGAGGCTTAACCCTTTATAGGCTTCATAATCAAACGACAGATGACGTGAGGAGGGTTGATTCATGAATCCCCCTAAATCTTGAATTTGGTAATCATGCTGTAGCCGACATAACCTGCTACAATACTGATGGCAAGATAAGTAATCCCCATCACCGCAAACGTACCAAAGGCCACCATAGAACCATCATTTTTCTTGGATTCTTCAATGCCATGCTGAATGGTGGTGATGAATTTAATAAAACTCATGACAGCAGCAATAAAAAGCAATAATCCCAGGCCTTGACGAACATAGTTACCTGTAACTGTCATCATGCTTTTATTACCATCACTGATGTCATCGGCATTAGAGATTTTTGGAAACCAGTTGTCGGCAAACAATGCAGGCGCATAATTTAAAGTAATGAGTCCTGCACCCATTCGTTGCCCCCATTGTTTGACTCCTGCAATTGACTTTTTCATGATTAATTCCCCTTAACGATTAAAATTAGAATGAATAAACAAAACCCAAGAACAATGCGGATTAAGCGGGAACCTAGAAGGATAAGAAATCCTTCTTGTTCTTTTTCTGTATTGCCCATGAATTGATTAATGCACCAAATAAGGCCAATAATGACTAGCATGATGGCGACAAATCGGATGCTGCCGGAAAAGGCACTTGCAGTTGTATCGCCAGCTGCTTGTTTAAAACTGGAAGCAAAAGTTTTGGCAATATCTACTTTGCTCATAGTCACTTTCCTATAAAATCCAACGCTAACGGCTTGATGGTTTTAGGTTCAATGGCTGGTTTATTGATGTAATCAATCAGCGCATTACGAATGGACAGTAAATCGGTACGAAGGCCTGCGTGTATTTTTCCTTCAGAGCCTTCAAAATGTTCTATATGCAATTGGATGCGGGTATTGGGTTCAATTTCCGTTTTTGCTTCATCAAGCAAAGGCATGATGGCATTAATCTGATTAATTATTCTGACCAGCGTTTGGTTGAGTGCATCGTCACTCGCATGAGAGGCCATTGGCAGACTTAATATGAGTAATAACAATAATCGTTTCATGTTTTTCTCCTACAAATATTTTTTAAATCGACTTGCGGTGATTGAAACCATGATGCCTAATAATAGGCTTGCAGGTACAAAAACAAAGGCAGGCGTGATGCTTATGGGCAGCGCAAGCCATAAGCTTAATAACAGTAAAAGGCCTCGCTTGGCGTGGCGATTGAGTTGGTGAAAGACATAAGATGATTCACGGCCTAATGATTCGGTACGGATAGCGCGTTGACTTAATCCATCGACAAGTCCAACAACGGTCATTAATAAAAACAAAGGGATAGCCGAAATCAAAATAACCAATTTGATGAACATCACTTGTGTAGTTAATCCCATCAGTAACCAAACTTGATTGGCAATTAGGATAGAATCTTGTGCTATTTCATTTAAATCGTTGCTTTCATCAGGCATCACCTCAACCAGTCCTTTTTTAATCAGGGAGCCTGTTTGCGCCGCTTTGTTGGCAACACCTTGAGTAGGAATGGTTTTTAACCAGGATTTAATAGTGTTAGCAACCATCACTCCGTTAAATGCCGTAATTGCTTGTGTTTGTTTTTGAGAAAGTGTGGTAACTGAACTAAACGCTTTTTCAAACCCTAAACAGCACCAAAGACTGGATACCCACCCCATCAGGATTAACCAGTCTAATAAAACAAGCAGCATAAAGCTCATGACTGTTTTTTTGGATGGTTTGGGCGTTGCCGTCCTTATTGCCATAATTCCTCCCCAAAGAAAGCGAGTGGGTAATGGGTTTCTTGAAAGAGTTCCATTAAGTCATCAACGTTAGCCGGTAATAAAGGCGCTTTGGTGAGGCGTTGTAACGCTTGAAGTTGTTCACTGGTATTAATGTTGGCGACAAAGCCCAAGGCTTGTGCTTCTTCCAGCTTTTTCGCGTTTTTTTGCAACCAGTGGTAAGAGTTCGTATCATCCCCAATGATGAACACAGGGTTTGAGAAATTAACGAGCGTGAGTGTTCGCTTTTCTACTTTGCCAGCAGTGGCTTTACTTGATACGGGCAGTCTTGCATCCAACTTTTCTTGTAGTTTTAAAGATTCTTCGGTGATCTGAGCTTGGCTTTCTTTAATGAATTGCTCCATGTTAATGGCTTGCCAGGCATAGCAGGAGGTAATCATCAACAATCCAAAGAGTATGGCTGAATTTTTCATATTAAAACTTCCCTAAATCCACAATGCTGGAATGACCGTTTTGGGAGAGTAGCAACATCGGTAGTGACTTTTTGATCTTGAGAGATTGGTAGCTTAGTTCGCCGTGGTTAAGGGTAATACGGCCACCATTTACAAGATGTTGTGGTATTTGATGTTGATTTCCCCAGATTTGGATGGTCGTATCATTCATGTCTAGTAACATCAAATGCAACCGTGAATTTGGTGTTTGCTCTATGGCATCAAAGAGCATCAGCAAAATGGTTTTTACAGCATCTTGTTCTTTGATAAAGAAATACAGCGTATCGCCCTGGCTTAATTGCACCGGTTTGTGGGCATAGGGTGAATAAGGAGATGGGTCAAAATCACCAACCACAGGGACATTAACAAACAACTCGTTATAGGCCTTGTAAAAAGCATTGTTCCAGGCAATATTTTTAGCTACTTTCTGGGCTTCCTGTCTTGCTGCTAATTCTGCAAAATGGTTGCGTTCGGTTTCATTTCTGGCATTAATACCCAGAATATCAATAGGAGTTTGTCTTAAGCCTTTGTAGTAGAATTTACTTTTATT
The DNA here is from genome assembly GCF_001468125.1 of Legionella rubrilucens. Lineage (GTDB taxonomy): Bacteria > Pseudomonadota > Gammaproteobacteria > Legionellales > Legionellaceae > Legionella_C > Legionella_C rubrilucens. The sequence continues at coordinate 40,288 of NZ_LNYT01000007.1, forward strand.
TTGCATGAGCAGGACATAACGTTTTTCTTCATCAGCTGTTAATCCCCACACTTTAGCTTCATGCAATTGGGTATCGGTCAGTGTAATTTTATTGATGTTTTGCTCTGAGGTCAGATCGTCTTCATTAGTCGTTAATCCTGTTCTTGCCAATGTTTTATCTTCAATGGCAAAGTGATTTAAGGGCTGTTGATTTAATCCTGGAATAGTCAGATCAGCATGTACTGCATGACAGGCTAATATTGGAATCAGGAAAGCAGAATACTTAAGCATCAGATTCCCCCTGCAATACATCCATCTTCACCACAACATGCTCTTTATTACCGTTTTCCAATTCCATGCGTTGTAGACCGAAGTCAATACTTAATACTGTCCAGCCAGCTAATTGGTCGCTTTTTTCCAGAGGCACTGTCTTAAAGTTATAAGCCACTGTAGCCACACTGACTTGCTGAATGCTGTCTATACTAATGACTTTAAACGGTAAGGTGTTAATGGGCAGGTATTTAATGGGATGCTGCTTTTTATTCAAAGACCTCACCATTTCACGCAAGACATCCAACTTTTGTGTTAATTCAGTACGATTATCATTGATCAGGCGATTAATATCTGTTTCATTATGATTTTTGAGCTGTTCAATCAAGGAGGTCAGTTTATGAAAATCCTGGTTAATCGCGGTTAAATCTACTGTCTCAACGGGCTTTTTAACTTCCTCGTGCAAAGCACCAAGCTGTGCTTGCAACGTATCAAGACGATGTGAAATAACATCTGAATCATTCATTTTATTTGTTGGAAAAGAGTTAATGCCAACAATGACACCCGCCAAGCTTAAACCTGCTGCCAATAAATACTTTAAGGTTGTTGCGCGATTGATCATGATTTACCCCCATTTCGCACTCCAGCTTTTAATTTGAAATTTACCTGCCGCAATAAGGGATCTTCGATCAAGACAAAAGATTGTTGGCCAACAAGGACTTCAAGACCGTCCTTAACAGTCAAAGGGCCGAGGTTTCTGTCAATCTGAGGTAAGGCTTGGCGCATGACAGTTTGCAGGCTTTCAGGTTGTTTTTCTTTTGATACCAGAGAAAATCCTGAAAACTTTAACCACCATTCAACTGCCTGACCTATGGTTTGTACTTCTTGAGGAAAATGGACTTGTTGAATGGCGAGGAGTGGATTGATCTGTGCTGCCAGTGGTTTGTTAGCAACGGTTGCATAGCGGTTTATCTGGGTAACATTGGCTGCAAGAGAGCAGAGTGATGTTAGACCCAGTGCGCCAATTAAAGATATTTGAACGCTAATTTTCATTTTGATATCTCTTTATCGTTGTTTTGAGGATTGGTTTGTTTTCTTAAAAAAATTTCTTTTCGATCAACATCAATATGAGCTGGGGCCTTAATGCCTAAAGCGACTACACCTCTTCGTTGATAAATGACGTGTATTTCAATCTGTCCTTTATCGATCACTATTTGCTCACCCTTTTTTCTTGTCAGTACCAACATTATTTTTCTCCGGTTATTTTTATTTCATGTTTAAGATTGCTTTTATTTTTTTCAGGTGTGCGTTGGCAACAACAGGGTCACAAGGTTTGTAAGGTTCTCTGTGAAAACACTGTTTTTTTCTGGATGATAGTTGCTTACAACACTCAATAAATTGCGCCAGCGCAGGCGGCATTTCGCGGTTTTTAAGACACTCATCAATTGCTTGCTCAATTAACTGCACATCGAATCCTTCTAGTGCTTTTGACCATTCTTGACGTGCAAAATTTGAATAAGCTTCATTCTTGAATTGGCTACGCCATATGTGTCCATAGAAGGTTGAAAATTTCAGAAACAGTTTGTTGACTTGCTCAATGCAATTTCCAGAGGTTTTGGAACTCCGCGTCACTGAAACTTGGGCTTTCACGCAACTCTGTAGTCCTGATGCTGTTTGTAGATGATGCGTATTTACGATTTGTTTCATGGATTGCATGGTCATACTCCTTGGCTTCAAGATTTGTTGATGTTGTTTCCCAGCATCGCTGTGTTAACCAATTTGCTGGATACTTCCAGGACGGAACCCAAACTCCTTCGACGCGTTTTTTGGTCTCAAGTTGAATTTGTTCGGTTAAGCGGGCTATGATTTGCTGGACTAAGCTCTGAGAAGGCTTTAGTTTTTTAAATACCTCAAAAGCGTTTTCTTTTTCTTTTTTCAGAGGGTACAGATCCCAGAAGACATCAAAGGCTTGTGATAAAGAAATAAAAAAATAATTATTATTATCTTGAGGAGTGGCGGGTTCACCCTTTGGGGTTGTGTCGGGATCTAGTTTATTCGTATTGGATTTTGTTGAGTCTAATAGACTTTTTTGTGGTTCTTGAGGTGCGCTATAGTCATGTGTTTTTATGGCGGCTTTATTATGAACAGAATCATGCCTGCCCAGTAATAAACAACGTAAAACAAGCTTCCTTTCCCAAGACTGGATTTGAATTAACCCCGCCTTCTCAAGCCCTTTCAAAGCACGTCGCAATTGATCCTTACTTGGACTGCCACTTTTAATACCAGAATGAGGTTCTATGTAAAGCGCTTCACTCAATGATTGATAACTAATACCACGACGAATACCGACTAACCCTGTTTTGTAATCAACGTAGGGTTTAATGCCTTGAAGATAAGTTAATTGTTGTAGATAAGGTAAACCACTGAGTGCAGAAAGTTCCTGATGGGTGATAATAAAAAATTCCATAGCATGACCTATTATCAATGAATAAAAATGAAAAAAATAAAACAGGATGTGATTTTTAAATAAAATTATGATTAAATATGGTAAGTATCACTAATTTATAAAACACAAAACGTTTTAATTAATTCATAATATAAAACGAAACGTGTTTTTGTCAATGGGTATGTCTTATTTTTTTGAAGGATCACAATGGATATTAGAGAACAAATAGGTAATCGTATTACCAAAGCTCGTAAAGAACTGGGTATTACGATTAAAGAATTAGCAGCAAGAACAGCAGAACTATCTCCTGCAAGAATTAGTAATTGGGAGCAAGGAACGCGAAGCCCTGGGCCGTTGGAAGCTAAATTGCTTGCAGATCAGTTAAATGTATCTGCTTCTTATTTGTTATGCTTAACGGATAATCCTCAAGGCGATTTGATTCAGAATCCTGATAATAAATTTCGACACATTCCTATATTGAGTATGAAAGATGCCCCACATGCGAGAGAAATTTTAGGACAGCAAGACACATTTGCGTATGAGAAAACAGTTGTCATTGATAATTTTAATTTATCCCTCAAAAGCGCTGTATTATTTGCAGCTGCCGTTGAAGATAGCAGCATGCAACCTGAACTCAATCCGGGTGATATAGTAATTATTGATACTCAATTGCAACCCAATCCAGGTCAATATGTCTTGGTTTATCTAACAGAGAAAAAACAAACTGTACTGCGTCGATATGGTGAAGCAGATGGTTGTCTATTTCAGTTGTTGCCGAATAGCGAATTATGGGCCACGGTAAGTATCAAGCAGGCTAATGAGGCTCAGCTGATTGGTGTTGTTATTGAAATCAGAAAATATTTGCGGTAGTTAAGAAAAGTCCCATTATCCTTTTAATATCATGGAGTTCGGAAGAACTTGAAAAAAGGAGCACCTAATCCACAGAACGCTATATTATCTAAGACTGGTAAAGATGCTATTCCTCATGGATGTGTTATTGCCATTCGTGAAATCAATGAACAAGGCTTATTATTTTTTACTCAACGAGGAACCAGAAAAATTCCTCAACGAATGGTCTTTTATACTTATAGAACCGATAAAAATGATCCTTTTTCTTTTGGGGACCTTAGTCTTATTTTAAGGCCCCTGTGAATTCATAATCCAGCAAGATCTTTATGAATTTACTGTGACTCCAAACGGAACAAACAGTGTTTTCCCATCGATTTGTACTTGAACAAACATTTTAATAAATCCTACTTTGTTGGGCTCTATATGAAATAGCAATTCAGGTCCTCCTCGTTCAGTATTATTTGTAGGTTCCTTGCCCATTGGATGAACATGAGTTACTGTTTTAAAGTCCTCATTAAAACCAACGATGTGAGCATAAGCACCCATAATGGGTTCTAAGGTATGAACTGGGTTTTCCTTTGCATCGGTGATGTCAATTTTGCCCATGACTGCTTGACCGACGTGCAATGGTGTTTTATCGAAAGACAATTTGAATTGGTAGCCATCAACACTACTTTCAAATAATGGTTGTCGATGAATAGGATTTCCCAATCTCTTTTTGATCTTTGGGAAGGGTAAATCAACAACTACATATTCTTGGGTTCTTGTATTAGTCGGTATCAGATCAGCCCATGCTCGATAGGAGGCGTTCTTAAGAGTAGGGTGCCATTCAAATTGATAGATACCTGGTTTCGTTGTTTCGACTGGATGGACATGACTGTAGTCACGGAGGTTATCATCGATAATCAACAAATGAATCTTTTGTGTATGTGCTTCAATAAGATCGTTTAAGGTGATTGGTTTATTGCTTTTGGTGTCAATTAATTTGATTAACACCAGTTTCTTGTCCTTTTTATCCTTTATCTCTTGAATAGATAATTGCATGGTATTTTTTGATTTCAAAGAATGTGTTGCTTGATTGTTCATCATGCGTTGATTGGGCTTTTCGGAGAAAGCAGTAGGATAATATAAGTTAATGAATATCAAGCTCATTAGGGTGATGGCACATTTCTTCACAATATTTTTGTCTCCAAGAAAACCAATTGGTTATAAAATAATTTCTTATAGTCCTATTCTTTATGCTATTTATTTCGATCAGCACATAGAATGATATCATGATTGTCCTTTTAAGGCAGGCATTAAATATAAGTAGAGGTATCCTAGATGTTTGTTTGGTCACTTTATGTTGCTTTTAATGGTTCATTCGATCATTGGATGTCGTTCAGAAAGCAATGTACCTTTTCCAAAAAAATGATGGTTAGGAGCGTCATTGATGTTATTGATTGAGGTGATGAATTTGATGTGATATGTGTCAATTAATTAGTGTCCTATTTCGAAAATCCAGCGCCAATTTCGAATCGGTTTAGGACACGAAAAAGTGAGCTAAAATCAATTCAGCTATCGGGTGTGACCTCGCATTAATGTAATAATATTTCCGAGCACTCTCTTTCTGTGCACAATTTAAAATCACATAGCTCTTTATATTTTCAATTAATTCACATATAATTCTTTCTTAAATTATCCCCAGTGAATAGAATTAAGGTGAACGTATGCAATCCAAATTCGAGAAGTTTAATGAATTACTACCAGAACTTAAAACTGAAACCGCTCAAAATTTATCAAACCGTGATTTAGTAAACTTAGCTCAGACATCAAAATATCATTTGGCTTTGTTTAAGCCTATGATTGATGTTCGTAAATTATTGCATCATGTGACACGCGGGGAACATGATGCGGTTAAAGCAATGCTAAAGAAGGACATGAGTTTAATTTTTAAAAGGGGCGCCGTTACGGATTGTTCTGGGCGAGAATTTGAGAACATAAGTGGTTTTGAATATGCGCTGTGGGCCCTGGATAAACATATGTGGGCAGCAATGATTGCGTGCATCCCTCAGAATGAAGAAGGCAGAAAGGTATTCGCACAATTGATTGCTCAATACAACAAAGTGAACGCAGACGGAGTCACTTATAAGCTTAATGGGAAAACAATCACTGAAAAGCATTTTGATTTCAATAATACCATCATGAAAGAGCTGCAAACACAAGTGGACTCAATAAACGCACCAGGGGATAAAAATTGGGATGCCATTGATAAGCAATGGATAGAAGGTGCAGGTAGTGCCGAAAATCTTTTTCCTATACATGTTGTCTATGAGTACTGCTCTGATGAACCTTTTTATCCTGTGCCGAAGTTTACCTCCCAGCCGAAATCATCGAAACAATTCTATAATTGGACTACTAAAAAGGATGAAAATTGGTTTAGTGTTGATTCTAAGTTGTCGGTTGATTTTGCAATATATAAAGGTGGGGCCGCGGGCCCCTGGACCGGCCGGTGGGGTCGCGTGCCGGTGCTGGGGTGGGGTGTTGCGTCGCGGTGGGCGGTTGACGACGATTTGATTGCCATGACGGCATTATGTAAAGTAAGAACAAACGATTTTATCGATCTTAAATCGCAACTTGAAGAACAGATGACGTTGGATAAGCATCACCTGGTGTCTCAGATTTGACCGAATTGACATCATGTCGATGAAGAAGCCCGGCGGCGTAAGCCGCCACATGCTCATCCCAGCATGAGTCCAAAAACCATAAAAGCAAGTCCTGGTATAACCAGTATGCTGTTGTTCTCACCCACCACATACACCATCGATGCAAGTAACTGATGATTCGCCGGGGAGAAACCCCAGTGCGACACGAGGTCGCCAAATAGAGCTGTGGTACTTGATAGAAGATACCACCATCCATACGACTGGGTGAACCTACGATCCTGAATAAAGAGCGGGTCGGACAATGAGGCGAAGCGTGCAAACGCGGGATTTAAAAACGCGAGTGGCAAATCCTCCTGGAAGTCGTAATCCGGGTAAGCGCTAGGTAATAGATATGTCGAAGACATCTGAAGCTGCAATTTAAAAGACCGTCATCTCTAACTATGGAAAACGACTGAATCACCATGGGAAACAGAGGGAGGAGGAATCCGTGGGGCAAATTCCTCGTCGTCAACAACACCTCTCGGTCTACAGCAGACGGCTAAGTCTATGTGCTTTATTGGCGGAACGTGGAAACTCTGTAATGCTCCTTTAGGAATAAAGGTAGGTGAACCGTAAGGCGCACTAAAGCACTGCAGAAACAGGATGTCCAAGTAAGCAAATGCCGATTTGTAATGAATCGGATACAAGTGTAGATCACTTGGCACGAAAGTGAGCCCACTTTGGACTGGTTCAAAATAGCGAGATAATTTGGAGAACTGTAAGTATGGGGAAACGCAAATGACGGTGAAACAACTCACTGGTGCATCTCCAACAGAGCGTCATCAATCTTGGCAAGAATTACCTTGGTCAAAGATAAATGCGCATGTATTTCGGCTCCAAATGCGTATCGCCAAGGCAGAGAGGGAAGGCAGAACAGGCAAGGTGAAAGCTCTGCAAAGACTGCTCACCTCATCGTTTTACGGAAAGTGTCTGTCTGTAAAACGTGTAACAAGCAACGTCGGCGCAAAAACTGCTGGTGTAGACGGCATCACTTGGAGAACTCCACAAAGCAAAATGCAAGCAGTAAATTCTCTCTCAAGAAAGGCCTACAAGCCGTTACCTTTAAGGCGAATTTACATTCCAAAGAAATCTGGGAAGCTACGACCACTATCTATTCCAGTCATGAAATGTAGAGCGATGCAGGCGTTATGGCATGCCGCTCTTGTGCCTATTGCTGAAGAAAGAGCGGATAAAAACGCCTACGGTTTCAGGCCAAAAAGATCAGCCCACGATGCAATAGAACAATGTTTCTGCGCATTGTCTCACAAACATGCGGCGACTTGGGTATTAGAGGGTGACATCAAAGCTTGTTTTGATCGCATCGACCACAACTGGTTATTAGAGAATATCACGATGGATAAGGTAATCCTCAGGAAATTCCTAAAATCAGGTTATGTCGACGAAGGAGCAACCCACCTAACCGAATTAGGAACACCTCAAGGCGGTATTATTTCACCCACTCTTGCGGTCATGGCCTTATCAGGTCTAGAAAGCACGCTGATAAATACAGGTGAGACACAAAGAACTCGGCAAAAGAAAAAGATCAATATGATCTCCTATGCCGATGACTTCATTGTCACTGCATCCAGCGAGCAACTGCTACGTGATGAAGTAATCCCATCCCTTGAAACAGCCCTGAAGAAAGTAGGACTTGAACTCTCCCGCGAGAAAACCAAAATAACCCAGATTCAAACAGGATTCGATTTTCTTGGATTCAACATTCGAAAATACCCGAATGGAAAATTGCAGATTAAGCCATCAAAGGCCAGTATTTCAGCATTTATAAAAGATATCAAAAACTGCATTACGAAGTGTGCTGTACTTCCAACAGAACAATTAATCCATCTATTGAATCAGAAAATCATTGGCTGGACTAATTATTACAGAAGTGTGGTCTCTTCTAAAGTGTTCTCCGCGATAGATCATGAAATTTTTATGGCTCTCAAACTGTGCATGTACAGGAAGCATCCCAATAAAGGACGATGGTGGATTATGCGAAAGTACTTCACTACGGTGGGAGGTGATCAATGGCGCTTTTACTGTACTGTGAAAGATAAATCTGGTAATAAAAAGCCACTTTATCTCAAGCAGGCCAGCGAAACTTTGATCCGACGTCATAAGAAAATCAAGGCAGATGCCACGCCATTTGATCCTCGCTTCAAAGACTATTTTGAACAGCGGTTCAAGGAACAAAACAACAGATATATACGCGCCAACAGCTCAAAATCTGCCGGGTTGAGAATCATTCAGCCTTATGCGAGCTTGAGCGGAGTGCGGTGAAAGTCGCACGCTCCGTTCTTAGAGGGCCGCCTCCCAGCAATGGGAGGTAGCTACTCGACTCTTTGACCATCCATTTAACTTGCTCGCGCGCTTTGCGCAATGTTCTTGCATGAGGAGCACTGTGTGTTTGCAAAAGAGGCTGCTCTTCGGGTTGTCAAATAGTCTCTACCCCCCCCCCC
>NZ_LNYT01000007.1:49124-640649 GCF_001468125.1 Legionella rubrilucens
AAAGGCTGCGTCTTTGGATATTGGATGCCTAAAAAATGAAAGCCCCTATCGATGGAGCCGATACGCGTTTTTTTACCGGACAAGCGCAGACGCCTTTCCTGCAACACCTGCATGAGACGCTGCTTACATCGATTGAGACTGCGCTGGGTTTGGCATAGGATAGGATATCATCCTGATACCGAAAGTAAGCCACATCCATTTCATTGAATGCGTCATCTAACGGCTTGAGATAAAGTGCACTAAAAAATTGGGATAAAGGGCCGCGTAACGCAATGCCTGTACTGGATTCTTATAACCTCTTGGTGTTTCAATTGGATTGACTATAATGCGTTCCAACATCAAATTCAGTTTAGGATCATGGTAATGCGACTTAATATCCGCGCGAATAAGGTACTTTGGCTTCTTCTCTTCCAGAACTTTTTTCACTTGCTCTGTTGCATACTTTACCCCGCTTGGACCATGAAGGTGATAACAATTAGGGTTCATGACAAAAGGAAATGTGGGCTTTAACTGGTGCAGCAAAACATGTTGCAGAATACGGTCAGAAAGATGGAGTTGGTCAATCATTTCGTCTGGAAAATAACAACGCTTAAGAAATCGTGGTGTATGACTACCATCGATAAGGGCATGAACTCAACTAACCAATCATCTAATTCTCGCGCTAAAAAATGAATGTCATGGTTATGGTGGGCTTGATGTTTTTGTTTATGGATCTTGGCAAACAGTTTCCGGCCTATATCCAGCATTGAAGTCAAATCCCAGCGTTTCATACTTTCTATCCTTGCTTAATCCAGGAATCCATTCATCTGTTTTTATTACATGAAACAGCCAATAACGAGCACTCTCACTTGACTGCCAAACCAAGTGTTATATCATCGCCATTTTAAAACGGATTTGTAGTAATTGATATAGCTGAAGTGATTGCTGTAAATGGTGATGAATTAGTGTTGCAAGTACGGGTTAAACTTGATGGTTCCATGCTGAATATGGAGGAGGCCATTCAATCCGCAGTCAATGAAATGGGACGTCTTGCAACAGCAGAGGCATTAAAGCGGTTTGATACAACTGGGGCACCTGTTCAAATAGGTAATGTTCGGATGACAAGCAAAGGGAAAGTCCGAAAATGTTATGAAACACCTTATGGTGCTGTCCATTTGGAGCGTTACGTTTATCAAACCTCATCTGGAGGAAAAACCTACTGTCCTTTAGATGAACGAGCACGAACTATTATCAGTTCAACGCCACGATTTGCCAAGCAAGTTTCTAGCAAATACGCACAACTCAGTGCACAAGAAGTCATGGACGATTTTAAAACCAATCATGGTCGTCCAGTAGCCCGTTCTTTTCTACAAAATATTGTGAATGTGGTGGGCTCAATCGCTCAAGCTATGGAAGCAGACTGGATGTATGAAACGCCCAAACTAGATGAGGTTACCACGGTATCTGTGAGTCTTGATGGCACTTGTGTGCTCATGGTCAATGAAGGTTGGCGAGAAGCCATGACAGGAACAATTACCTTATACAATAAGACTGGAGAACGGTTGCATACTATTTATTTAGGGGCAGCTCCAGAATATGGCAAGGCGAACTTTTTGGAACGTCTTGAGCGAGAGGTGTACCGCATTAAATTACAATACCCTAATGCAACCTATGTGGGTATTGCTGATGGTGCACGAGTGAATTGGGATTTTTTAGAGCGCCATACCCAATACCAGGTTCTCGATTTTTTTCATGCAACCGAATATCTTGCAGCAGCTTCTCATGCCATGCACCCAATCGATACTTCACTGCGGAAACTTTGGCTCGAGTTAGCCTGTCACCGATTAAAACATGAGCTTAATGCAGCCTCCCAATTGCTTAGTGAAATGAGCAATATGCTACCCAATAGACAAAAACAGAGGCTTGTTGACAAACTAAAAAGTGCAATTACCTATTTTAAAAATCAAAGGCAACGAATGGATTATAACTTTTATCAAATGAACAATTTGCCCATTGGCTCGGGGGCTACCGAAGCAGCTTGCAAGACTCTTATTAAACAGCGCCTCTGCCAATCAGGAATGAAGTGGAAAAATCAGGGTATTTCGATGGTTCTGCATTTAAGAGCGTTGATATCAACCAAAGGTCGGTGGGAACAATTTTGGGAGCATATTAATCAAGCAAGTTTAATCGGTCTGGCAGAAATTTGCTAGTTATTTATAAGAAGCAAACAGTACATTAATTCGAGGTCATACTCTAGCTATCATTCAATTAATTCAATAAAAGGGAAAAATTTTTCTTTTGTACACTAAATGTTTTTAAGAGTTTTGATTGAGGATATCTCAAGGTATTTTAATTGAGTTTCTCAAAGGTTATTCCTAGCTAACTGTCTGTCAAAGCATAGAACACTTTGTTTTGACTTATCCATACCAAAGAGTCTATATTGTAATTATTTCCCTTTAAAATCAAGGATGGAAATCATCATGAAACAAAGTCATTGGATGGTTTTGGCATGTTGTTTAATCCTTACTGCGTGCATGAGCAGCGGCACTAGCAGTAAGTACACTAAAAGTTTGGAAGAGCATGTTGCTCAAGGCCATGTTGGTCATGGTGGCGGTGGTGGTCGCTAACACTAAAATCTTTTACTCAATCCTAAAGGGGTGCATGAGCGCTCACTCTATTAAATAAGAACTATTTGGGCACTAAAAATTGAGATAAAATGATGCGCACCAAATCATAATGGATGGTGAATGCAAAGGATGGCTGTCATGGCAGAACAATGGCACGAAAAATCACCTGCAGATATGGCATTGTTGTTTGAAACTGACTTATCTTTAGGACTATCTGAGAAAGAAGCGGAGCAGCGGTTAAAAGAAGTAGGATCCAACCTGCTGAGTCAACAGAAAAAAACGTTTCCTTTCCTCATTTTTTTGCAGCAATTTGGAAGTGTGGTCACCTGGGTGCTTTTAGGTGCTGTTGTTGTGTCTTTTTTGTTGGATGAAAAAGCGGATGCCATTGCCATTTTGGCTATTGTCATTTTAAATGCCATCATTGGATTCGTATTAGAATACCGCGCTGATCGTGCCATGCTTGCCCTACAACAAATGGCAGCACCCAAAGCCACCGTATTGCGCGATGGTCATGCTAAAATAATTGTTGCATCTGATGCCGTCCCCGGTGATATTATTCTTTTTGAAAGCGGCGATTTAATTGTCGCAGACGCTCGTCTTTTTGAATTGTCCGCACTTAAGATCAATGAGGCACCACTCACGGGAGAATCCCTACCGCGGCTTTCTGTTGCTTTATGTATTAGGTTATAACATGAGCATTGCGGTCTGGGCAGGGATGATTGCGCTCGCAGGCGTTGCGGCCGAAACCAGTGCCGTGATGTTTGCCTACCTCGATTCCGATTACACTGCGCAAAAAGAAAAGGGATTACTCAATACGTTGCCGGATTTGATTCAAATGGTGCGAGAATGTGCGGTATCGCGTATTCGACCTATGGTCATGGCGGGTCTTGCCAATATCTTGGGGCTGCTCTCTGTGATGTGGGCTACAGGGATTGGGGCTGACGTCATGAAACCTATGGTGGGTGGCGTTTTTTCAGCGCTCTTGCTGACCTTAATTGTGATTCCCGTGGTGTATGTGATGTGGCGGAATCAGGTGGATTTGAAAACCAAGGAAGTCTAACGGAGGCACAATGAAATTAACTTTTTTAGGGGCAACCCAGACGGTGACTGGTTCAAAATATCTTTTGACGGTGGATTCTAAAAAAATCCTTATTGATTGCGGTCTTTTTCAAGGTTATAAAGAATTGCGCTTACGCAATTGGGATCCCTTGCCTATTAACCCACGTGATATTGATGCGGTCATTCTCACTCATGCACACATTGACCACACGGGCTATCTGCCCTTGCTCATCAAAAAGGGATTTCAAGGCAAAATTTATGCTACACCGGGCACCAAGGCATTATGCGCTATTTTATTGCCAGATAGTGGACATTTGCAGGAGGAAGAAGCCCGACTGGCCAATCAATATGGGTTTTCCAAGCATAAGCCAGCTCTTCCTCTTTATACTGAAAAAGAGGCAAGAGAGGCCTTAAATTATTTTGAGACGATTGATTTTGATACACCACACCAATTATTCAGTGAATTGAATTTTGAGTTTCATCGTGCCGGTCACATCGTAGGTGCCGCCATGGTAAAAATAAAAACCAAGAAGGGCTCGATTTTATTTACCGGAGACCTAGGCCGTCCTTACGATCCCGTCATGAAAGCCCCCACCATCATTCAAGAAGTGGATTATCTGGTGATGGAATCCACATACGGAGACCGATTGCATGGGGTCACCGATCCCTTACCCCAACTTGGCCAAGTGATTAATGAAACCATCAACCGAGGCGGCTCAGTTGTGATTCCTGCTTTTGCAGTGGGACGTGCGCAAAGTATTCTTTATTTTATTTATGAACTGAAACGAACAGGGGAAATTCCCAAAGACATTCCAGTGGTTTTAGACAGTCCTATGGCGATTGATGCTACTCATTTGTTGTGTACTTATAAAGACGATCATCATTTAACTGAGGAACAATGTCGCGGGTTATGTCAGGCGGCCACCTATGTTCATACGCCTGAGGAATCCAAGGAGATTGACCGCCATAAAATGCCGCAAATCATCCTCTCTGCCAGTGGCATGGCTCAAGGAGGTCGCATTGTGCATCATTTGAAAGCGTTTGCCCCGGACTCTAAAAGCACCTTGTTGTTTACTGGTTTTCAGGCGGGGGGTACGCGTGGAGCCAGGATTGTCAATGGGGAGAAGGAAGTCAAAATTCATGGAGGTTTTGTTCCTATACGCGCCAAGGTCGTGGTCATGAGCAGTACGTCGGCTCATGCGGATTATCAAGAACTGTTAGGCTGGCTGAAGCACTTTATTCGACCGCCTAAAAAAATCTTTATCACTCATGGTGAGCACCACTCTGCTCAAGCATTAAAAGAAAAGATTGAGCAACAATTTGGTTTTTCATGCACCATTCCTTCTTATCTGCAAACGGAGGATTTGTCGTGAGTCATGAGACGGGTCATGTGCTTTGTTTAAAGTATTTAGGGATTAAAACCTATCATGAAGCCATTATTTACATGCGAGAGGATTGTCATGTTTGTCATTCGGAAGGGTTTGAAGTACAAACACGTATTCAAGTGAGCTTAGGTAGCCGCTCTATTATGGCCACCCTCAATGTCGTGACTTCAGAGCTTTTAAAGCCAGGTGAGGCCAGTTTGTCCAATTATGCTTGGGATTCTTTAAAGGCTAAAGAAGGCGATGAAATTCAACTCTCTCATCCTAAACCGTTGGAATCATTAAGCTTCGTGCATACCAAGATTTATGGCAATGAACTGTCTTATGAGCAACTCAAAGGGATTGTGGATGATGTGTTAAGTGGTCGACTGTCTGATGTGCAAATTGCTGCTTTTTTAGCGGCAAGTAGCGCAGGACATCTCACAAAAAATGAAATCATGAGACTCACGCAAGTCATGATAGACAGTGGTGATCGCTTATCCTGGTCTTCGCCGCTTGTGATGGACAAGCATTGCGTGGGCGGATTGCCTGGAAATCGCACGACCCTGATTGTGGTGCCTATCGTCGCGGCTTTTGGGTTAATCATCCCCAAAACGTCCTCCCGCGCGATTACCTCTCCTGCAGGAACCGCCGATACGATGGAAACTTTAGCGCCAGTCCATTTAAGCCCAAAGGCCATGCGTCACGTAGTTGAAAAAGAAAACGGCTGCATTGTGTGGGGTGGTGCTGTGAGTTTAAGCCCAGCCGATGATGTGCTGATTCGTGTGGAACGAGCCTTGGATTTGGATAGCGAAGGACAATTAGTCGCCTCGATTCTTTCTAAAAAAATTGCAACGGGCGCCACGCATGCGCTCATTGATATCCCGGTAGGACCTACTGCCAAAGTCAGGGATAAGCCTATGGCGTTACTTCTGAAACACTTGCTTGAGGACGTAGGACAACAGTTAGGGCTTGTGGTCCATACGATATTGACTGATGGGTCGCAACCGGTGGGAAACGGCATTGGTCCGTCGTTGGAAGCGCGTGATGTTCTTGCCGTGTTGCAAGGGTTGCCTGATGCCCCAAATGATTTACGTGAAAGAGCCTTGAGGGTAGCGGGTGCTCTTCTTGAATTGTCATCCAAAGTTCCAGAGGGCTTAGGCCAATCCGTAGCGCAACAAGTACTGGACAGTGGGCAAGCGTTTAAGAAATTTCAGGCCATTTGCGAGGCGCAAGGGGGGATGAAGGAATTGAAAACGGCACGCTTTACTCATCCTGTTGTGGCTCCCAAAAGAGGGCAGATAGCTCTTATCGATAATCGAAAGCTTGCCAAAATAGCCAAGCTTGCTGGTGCGCCTAAGTCTCAATCAGCAGGAGTGGATTTGCATGTTCATATGGGTGCACAAGTTGAACAAGGCGAGCCTTTGTTTACCATTCATGCGGAGTCTTCAGGGGCGCTAAACTACGCCTGTGATGTTTTGCGCGACAAACACGATGTCATTGTTTTAGGAGAACACTCTTGAAGCCATTATTATTTTCATTATTTGACTCCTCAGACATAGCGAGACGATTACAAGAGACACTGCACGTGGACATGGGTGATGTGACGTTCCATCGTTTTCCAGACACGGAGTGGTACTTAAAAATTAATTCGGAGGTTAAACATCGCAATCTCATGATAGTGGATAGTTTAAACCAGCCTGATGAAAAAATACTGCCTTTGCTGTTTTTTGCCAAAACAGCTAAAGAATTGGGCGCTAAAAAAATCGGCTTGATTGCTCCTTATCTTCCCTATCTACGCCAAGACAAGCGTTTTCATCCAGGTGAGGGAATTACCTCGCGTTATTTTGCCGAGATGTTATCCACCTCATTGGATTGGTTGATGACAATTGATCCTCACTTGCATCGCTACCATTCTTTAGATGAAATCTACTCCATTCCTACCTTTGTCTTACATGCCACAACCCCTATTGCCGCATGGATTAAACAGCATGTTCCAAAGCCCTTGATTATTGGCCCTGATGTGGAAAGCGAGCAGTGGGTTTCTAGTATTGCAGAACAAGGTCCTTTTCCTTATGTGATTTTGGAGAAAGTTCGTCATGGCGATAAAGAGGTGGCTATTTCGGTACCCAATCTACTTAAGCTTGAATCGTCAACCCCCGTATTGGTGGATGACATCATCTCCACCGCCAGAACTATGATAGAGACGGTGAAGCATTTACACCAAGCAGGAGTTAAGTCCATTGTTTGTATTGGGGTGCATGCGCTGTTTGCACAAGACGCATACTCCCTATTATCAGGAATGGCAGGGGTGCAAGTCATTACGTGTAATACCATCCGTCATATCACCAATGCGATTGATGTCAGTGATTTGATTGCGACGGATTTAGCACAATATAAGTTGGTAAAGACTTATAAAAAATAAGTTGGAACAGTTTTAATAGAGAAGGAGTATCACATGTCATTTTTTAAAGTAATCAGGATCATGATGGTGTTTATTGGGCTGGTTTTTGCGACTTCCTTTTTGAGCTCTTGTGATGGTGCGGTGAAACATAGTTCACAAGAGGCTGACGGCTATGGAGGACACAGCGCAGGCGGACATGGTGGTCATGGCGGCGGAGCTGGGCATTAAGACCATTGGTTTTTAGTGGGTCTCCAGAGGCTTTAGTGCTGGGTAGACAGGGTAATCAGTGAAAACAATATAAAGAGGTGACCGATGAAGCAAGACCCTCATCAAAAACAGATACATTCTGGTGAAGAGCATACTGGTTGTCATCAAGAACATAAGGCACACAAGCCTCAGCAGGATTCCTCCAAAACGGAAGGTCTAATCGTTTATACGTGTCCTATGCATCCAGAAATTCGCCAATCTGCCCCTGGTCATTGCCCCCTTTGTGGTATGGCATTAGAACCCGAAACAATAACAGCAGAAGCGGCGAGCCCTGAGTATCTTGATATGAGACGTCGATTTTGGGTTGCATTGATTTTGACTGGTCCTGTCGTGATCTTGGAGATGGGTGGACATGGGTTGAAGCATTTTATTTCTGGCGATGTGTCCAGTTGGATGCAATTGCTGCTTGCAACACCCGTGGTGTTATGGGGCGGTTGGCCATTTTTTAAGCGCGGTTGGCACTCTCTAAAAACACGTCAATTAAACATGTTTACCTTGATTGCTATGGGTATTAGTGTGGCGTGGATTTACAGTGTTGTGGCTGTTCTTTGGCCAGGTGTATTTCCCCATGCGTTTCGAAATCAAGAAGGGGTGGTTGCTGTTTATTTTGAAGCGGCAGCAGTGATTACGACTTTAGTCTTATTAGGACAAGTGCTGGAACTCAAAGCACGAGAGCAAACGGGTAGTGCCATCCGTGCTTTGTTGAAATTGGCTCCTGAACGTGCTCATCGTATTAAAGAGGATGGCAGTGAAGAAGAAGTATCGCTTGACAAGGTTCATGTTGGGGATACATTGCGTGTTCGTCCTGGTGAAAAAATACCCGTGGACGGTGAAGTATTGGAAGGGCGCAGTTTTGTCGATGAGTCTATGGTGACAGGCGAACCCATTCCGGTTACTAAAGAAGCAGGGGCCAAAGTCATTGGAGCCACTATAAACCAGAGGGGTAGTTTTGTGATGAGCGCGTTGCATGTGGGCAGTGATACCATGCTTGCTCGTATTGTCCAAATGGTGAGTGTTGCCCAAAGAAGCCGTGCTCCTATTCAGCGATTAGCAGATACCGTTTCTGGATGGTTTGTTCCTGCAGTGATTTTGGTTGCCGTAGTGTCTTTTATTCTATGGGCTGTTCTAGGTCCACAACCGTCATTGAGTTATGGTTTAATTGCCGCCGTATCCGTACTTATTATTGCTTGTCCTTGTGCTCTTGGTTTGGCAACACCCATGTCCATCATGGTAGGGGTTGGAAAAGGAGCCCAAAATGGAGTTTTAATTAAAAATGCCGAAAGCTTGGAGCGCATGGAACAGGTCAATACCTTAGTGGTTGATAAAACGGGTACCCTAACGGAGGGGCGTCCTAAATTGACTCGCATTGTGACTGATGATGCGTTTGATGAAGCGCTTATTTTAGGGTTTGCAGCTACTCTTGAGCACCAAAGCGAGCATCCTCTTGCCAATGCCATTGTAACGGCTGCGAAAGAAAAACAGTTGTCCTTGGGCTCAGTTGAAGATTTTGAAGCACCTACTGGAAAGGGAGTAATAGGAAAGGTCAATGGTCATCGTATTGCCATTGGTAACGTGAAATTAATGCAGGAGCATGGAAGTGACAATGCTTCTCTTCTTGAACAAGCGGATGTACTTCGTAGCAAGGGTGCATCAGTCATGTTCATGGCAGTGGATGGTAAAATGGTCGCTCTTTTGGTGGTGGAAGATCCCATTAAGTCGACTACTCCTGAAACACTACGCGAGTTGCAACAACGCGGTATCGAAATTGTTATGCTCACCGGAGATAGCAAGAAAACTGCTGAAGCGGTAGCGAGTACCTTAGGCATTAAAAAGGTAGTGGCTGAAATCATGCCTGAAGACAAAAGCCGCATCGTGGGTGAATTAAAAGACAAAGGCCTTACTGTTGCCATGGCAGGAGATGGCGTGAATGATGCCCCGGCGTTGGCAAAAGCAGACATTGGTATTGCCATGGGAACGGGTACTGATGTGGCAATCGAAAGTGCTGGTATTACCTTGTTGCATGGGGATTTGCGTGGTATCGCTAAAGCGCGTCGTTTGTCAGAACATACCATGAGCAACATCCGTCAAAATCTGTTCTTCGCCTTTATTTATAATGTACTGGGTGTGCCCTTGGCGGCTGGAGTCTTGTACCCACTCACTGGCTTACTCTTAAGTCCTATTATTGCAGCAGCAGCGATGGCACTGTCTTCTGTTTCCGTCATTGTTAATGCGCTTAAGTTGCGACGGATAACACTATGAAAAAAGATGAAAAAAAATTGTTGCGCATAGAAAAAAAACAAAATCGATCTATACTGATAAGAAGCAGTCAGTTGTTTTTAAGGCAAAATCATGGTGTTCCCAGTGGTTATGATCGTGGTTGGTATTGTCTTTCTCATCAGTGGTGCCTATTTAATTAAACGCGTATTGCAACAAACGAACCATTATCGTGGGCAGTGGCTTGCTTATCTTGCTTTTATTGGCGCTTTTATTCTAAGTTATTCGGCCAGTATTTTTTACGGTCTCTTGGTTGATCCCCACTGCCTTAATTATTTTTATGGCAGTGTGTTTTTATTAGGGGCCACCTATGTTTATTTGTCTTGTCGCCTTATGACGAAGACCATTCAAAAGATGGAAGTGATGGATGATTTTAAAAACCGCTATGAAACATTAAGGCATCATACCAAATACGATTCGTTGACTGGTTGCCATAACAGAGAGACTCTTTTTGATATTTTGAACACACGGTTTCAACACATTAAGAGCAATGATGGATGGGTTATTGTCCTTTTTATTGATATGGATAAATTTAAGGCGGTTAACGATCGTTATGGCCATGATGTGGGAGATAACACGTTGACCGCATTTGGACAACTCTTAAGGCAGCGATTGCGAAAGGATGATGTAGTGGCTCGATATGGCGGGGATGAGTTTATTGCCGTGATGGAACACATCTCCGTGGATGAGGCGAAAAAGATTGCTGAGAATCTTATCACCGTGACCAAACAATCGTTCAAAAAAGGGATTTTATCGAAGCTTAATCTAGGCTGCTCCATTGGCATTACTCAGATGAATTCTCACTCGGCTTCAGTGAATGCCGTGATTAAAGAAGCGGATTTGGCGTGTTATGCGGCCAAGCAAAGAAAAATCAATGGTTCCGTTTGCGTCTATAGTCCGATGCTTGCGACAACGAACAATACGATTGATTTGGGTATTCATCAAGTTACCGAATAAAAAATGAAAACGCACAAAACTGTCGTCTTACTGCAGCAGTGCATTAAGTTCTAATAGGTTACCTTTCTGTTTTTGCGCTACCTCATCAAATAATTCACAACTCTTGTTTAATGGCATTGGGTGGGAGATACTAAGAAATAAAATAATAAAAAGAAGGTATTGATTCATGACCCATTTTCTAATGAAACACGCTCACCTACTTTTGGTGCCTGCACTTCTTGTTGGCTGTTCTTATAATGCCAAACTAACCCCTGAAGGAGAAAAAGTGACCCTTCTCCAATCCGGCAGGCCCTCAAAAGGCTGTACTTTTTTAGGGGAAGTCAAAGCTTATGATCGCAATGGCATGAGCCAATCGTATCAATCGCATGAGCATTTGATTCAGGATGAGCTTAATATACTAAAAAACAAAGCGGCTCTCCTAGGTGCCAATACGGTTTTGGTGACTCAACACCAGCAAACTTATGAAGGCAAGCCCAAAAATGATTTCGTAGCGGACCATTGGATGGTCGGCCGGGCTTATCGCTGTAAGATAAGGCAATAGAGTGACTTCTTGAGCGATTGTTTATGGAACATCATCCTGCCTGGCGCTTTTTTTATGGGATAATCCTTCTGTTGTTGTATGCCTCTTTGGCCACAGCAGGGAAGGCATTGACTCTTCAAGAAATAACCCAAATTGCTTTAGCGAACAACAAGGATTTAAAAGCGGCGCGTTATAATGTGACTATTGCCAAGGCTCGTTTGCTCCAAGCAGGCCTTTGGCCTAACCCAAGCCTTAACCTCTCCAATAACGACGATCGCTTATTTAATGATGAAGGGGAATATTCACGCAGTGCTGGTTTTAGCCAAGCATTTCCTATTTCTGGGCGTATTGCGAAACAAAAGACCGTGGCGCACTTGGATGTGTTGAAAGCCATGGCAGAAATTAGGGAAGCAGAGCGTCAATTAAGTAGCAAAGTGGCGAATGCGTTTTATGCTGCTGTGATTACCGAGCGTCGCATGCACCAGGTGAATTACTTAGTACGGATAAACCACGAGCTGGTCGATGTTATCCACAACCGTTATCACGCGGCTGAAATTTCAAAGCTGGATGAGAATGCAGCACGCATTGAGTATCTGCGGATTGGGCAAGAAAAACATCTTTTGCATAGTTTTAGTATCAGTCAATATGCCCTACTGAATCAATTGATGGGGCGGGAAGCCAATTCACCCTTATCGCTAAAGATGGATTTCATCGCTGAGAGAACGCTCCTGAAATTACCCTTCTTAAAAGCGTTGGCGCTTAAAAATCGCCCGGACCGCCACTCTATTGTGTTATCGATTCACCGCGCCAATGCCGATCGCCGTTTGGCCAAAGCGGAGCGTTTTGCTGATTGGACGGTAGGGCTTGGTGTGCAACAAGATAAAATTGTGGTGGAAGAAGGCCCTCCTCAACCCGCCGATCGCACTTTGGGTGTCACGCTTTCTGTGCCTCTTCCTCTTTTAAACCGTAATCAGGGGCGAATTTTAGAAGCCAGTCACACCGGGACTCAGGCCCTGCTGGCATTACGTGCTTTGAATTTAAGTATTGAGACGGAAGTAACCAGTAACTATGGGCAATTAAAAGCTCTGCAAAAGAGTCTTAAAGAAACGCAACAGGTCTCCCTTAAATTAGCGGTTGAGAACGTCAAACTGGCGCGTGATTCTTATGAGAGTGGACAAATTTCTTTTTTGAATGTATTGCAAGTACAAAAACAACAAAATGATTTGCAAACGACCTATCTCAATACTTTAGAAAAGTATTTGCAAGTGTATGTGGCTTTATGTACGGCTATTGGTCCTGGTAAAACCAATGGGTTTTGCCCTTATTTAGCGTATCAAAGGAATGAGGATAGCAAATGATGGTGCGGCAGCGAATGAGAAGGATGGCATTAATTAGTCTGTTTCTTAGTCTACTCGTTCCTATTCAAGGGTGCTTTGCCCATGGAGAAGAAATTGAAGTGAGCGAGGGAGGAGCCAAAGGCCCAGTTCATTTAACACCAGCACAAACTAAAATGCTGGACATCAAGGTGGTGGAAGCAACCAATCGTCCTATGGCGCAATTGCTGGGTTTGAATGGCCAAGTTCAATTGTTACCTGATGCGCAAGCGGATGTCAGCATTCGGATTAGTGGGAGTGTGACCGCCATTGATGTGAATTTAGGGGATAGCGTCAAGGCAGGACAACGCTTAGCCACAGTGCAATCAAGATTAGTGGGTAATCCCCCGCCGAGTGTTGCGGTCACGGCCCCAATTGCAGGCATCATTGATGCGCGTAACATTAATTTAGGCCAAGCCGTTGAGCCGAACACCGTTCTTTTTCACATCAGCAATCGCGATAAATTATTAGTCATAGCCCAAGTGTATGAAGAAGATTTAGGTAACGTTAAAGTAGGGCAAGAAGTGAATATTCATGCCTTAAGTTACCCCAAGAAGGTATTTGCAGGACAAGTGACTTTAATTGAGCCCAATCTCGACGCATTAACTCGTACCGTCAATGTGAGAATTACTTTGGACAATGAGGATGGGCTCCTTAAGCCCGGGATGTTTGTACGCGCCAATGTGATTTTAGCGCGTAATGAGGCAGCGCTTACCGTACCCAATGCGGCCGTGTTGCAGGCGGATGGCGAGCAATTTATTTTTGTGCAAAATGGGGATATTTATGATCGCGTCGCTGTTAAAGTAGGTGCTGTGGATGATGACTACACCGAAATTACAGACGGCCTAGTCCCTGGCGACCTCGTTGTCACTCAAGGCAATCGCGAGATTTATACTCTGTGGCTCAGTGGAGGCAGTAAGCCGAAATCAGGCCAAGAGGAGTCTCATTAAATGTTTACTCACCTCATCGCCTGGTCTTTACATAATCGCCCTTTGATTTTGGCGTTAACGATTATTTTTTGCTTGCTGGGTGGTTATACCCTAAAACAAATGCCGGTGGATGTGTTTCCTGAATTTGCACCACCCCAAGTGGTGGTACAAACCCAAGCGCCTGGCATGGCGACCCAAGATGTGGAAACCTTAATTACCTATCCTTTGGAAAGTGCGATTAATGGCACGCCAGGCGTTGTCAGTGTGCGCTCTAAAACGTCCGTGGGGCTTTCCACCATTACGGTGGTGTTTGACGACCAGAGCGACATTTATCGTAATCGCCAGTTGGTGAATGAACGCATTCAACAAGTAGTGAATCGCCTTCCTCCTGGTGTTGAGTCACCCATCATGTTACCGGTTACGTCGGCTGTGGGGTGGCTCGTGAAATATGCGTTGATGAGTCGCACGGCAAGCCCTGAAACGCTGCGCACCATTTCGGATTGGACGATTCGTCCCCGGATTTTAGCATTAGGTGGTGTGGCTTCTGTGGTATCCCTTGGTGGGGAAGTCAAGCAATACCAGGTACGCCTCATTCCTGAGCGCATGTTAGCCTACCGAATTACAGTGGAAGATGTGCGACAAGCACTGACTTCTGCGAATCAAAATGTGCCTGGTGCTTTTGTCCATCAGGCAGGAACCGAGTTCGTAGTGAGTACTGTTGGACGGATTAAGACACTGGATGACATCAAAAAAACACTGATTGTGGTTCGTAATGGCGTGCCTATTACCATTAATAATGTGGCAAACGTTGCTTTTGGCGGTGAAATTAAGCGGGGTGATGCGTCTTATAATGCAGAACATGCGGTGATTGGGACTATTTCTAAAGCCTATGGAGCCGATACGGTCACGACCACAGAGAACGTCGAAAAAGCACTTTTTGAAATTAAAAAGTCCTTACCTCACGATGTGACCTTAAGGACTAATGTCTTTCGCCAAGCCAATTTTATTGAATCCGCCATTCACAATTTAACTCGCGCACTTCTTGAAGGCGCTGTGATTGTTATCGCCATTCTTTTTGTGTTTTTGATGAACTGGCGTGCTTCATTGATTACCTTTTTGTCCATGCCGGTTTCGTTCGTGGTCGGTATTTTAGTTCTTCATTATTTTGGTATTGGTATTAATTCCATGACTTTAGGCGGTATGGCGATTGCCATTGGTGAGGTGGTCGATGACGGCATCATTACCGTTGAAAACGTCGTGCATCGTTTACGCATTAATCGTCAGGAAGCCCATCCTTTACCCACCATGCAAGTGGTTTTTGATGCGGTTTTGGAAATTCGAAGTTCCGTGGTTTATGCCACAATCATCATTAGTCTGGTCTTTTTACCTATTTTCTTTTTGTCAGGTATTGCCAAGAACATTTTTAGTCCTTTAGCGATTGCTTATATTGCCTCGGTATTAGGTTCTCTAGTGGTCTCCATCACCATGGTACCCGCCTTATGCTATCTGTTGTTAGTACGTCGTCAAGAAAAACAACACGATGCCGAAGTGAGCTTGCATGCTTTGTCGCAAAAGGAACGGCATTATGCGGTAGAACAGGAAAGTAACCATGAGGCAGAGCGCGAAACTCGCTTTGTCCTGTGGCTTAAGAAACATTTTTTAACGGCACTTCAATGGTCTATCTCACACTGCAAAACGGTTCTTGCGTTTGCTTTATCGGCTTTTGTCTTTGCCCTGGCCTTACTTCCTTTTTTTGGTACTTCCTTTTTACCGGAGTTTCATGAGGGCAACTTTATTGTCGTGATGAGTACCTTGCCGGGAACCTCACTGGATGAATCCATGCGTTTAGGACAACAAGTGCAAAAAGCATTACTTCGCTATCCGCAAGTGATTTCTATTGCACAGCGGGCAGGTCGCAGTGAATTGGATGAAGACGCCCTGCCCCCCAACATCAGTGAATTTGATGTGCGTCTTAACTTTGATAAAGACAAGTCCATGAGGCCTGATGAATTGCTGCGTCGAATTCGATCCGATTTGGCCAATATTCCAGGTGCTGTGTTTAATGTGGGACAGTTTATTGCTCATCGTATGGATGAAGTGCTTTCTGGGGTAAGAGCTCAAGTGGCCGTTAAGATTTTTGGGGATAATTTATCCACCCTCAATGAATTAGGGCAATCGATGGAGGCTTTGTTACAATCAGTACCCGGGGTGGTGGATGTGAATAAGGAGCAGCAGATTAAAGTACCCCAATTGGTGATTCAACTTGATCGTGAAAAAGCCGCGCGCTATGGGGTCAATGTGGGACAGATTTCGGAAGACATACAGGTGCTTTTGAATGGAGTGAGTGTCTCCAGTGTTTTAGAGGGGCAACGCACGTTTGATTTGTATCTGCGCATGGATAAACCAGGACGTGACAGCGTCAAGGACATTCAAAACATGTTGATCGATGCTCATGGCATAGGAGAAGACAGCAATGCACAAATCCCATTGCGAGCTGTGGCAGAGATTGCATTGGAACCGCAACCTTTTGCCATTAATCGTGAGAACGTGCAGCGGTTGTTAGTGATTTCTTTCAATGTGCAGGGACGCGATTTAGGCAGCGTGATTGCCGAAGTGCAACACGAAGTACAGGAAAAAATCAAACTCCCTACCGGTTATTTTATTCAATACGGCGGCCAATTTGAAAGTCAGCAACAAGCCTCTCGAGTGATTTTGGTCTTTGGTGGCTTGGTGATTTTTATTATGTTGATTTTGCTGCATAAAGCCTTTGGCACGTTTAGAGAAGCGTTATTGGTGATGTTTAATTTGCCTCTGGCACTCATTGGCGGGGTCATTTCTCTGTTTGTGGTAAGTGGTGAGATGAGTGTAGCGGCCATGATTGGGTTTATTACGCTGTTTGGAATTGCTGCGAGAAATGGAATCATCTTAGTGAGTCATTACAACCAACTGCGATTGCAGGGAAAAACTCGGGAACAAGTGGTTATTAATGGCACTATGGATCGCTTGGTGCCGGTATTAATGACTGCTGCCACAGCGGCCCTGGGCTTAATTCCCTTGTTGTGGGGTTCGCCTGCAGGTAAGGAATTGGAGCGCCCGTTGGCACAGGTGCTTTTGGGTGGATTATTGACTTCTACGGTACTCAATATGTTAGTGGTACCTACAGTCTATAATGCCATGGAAGCATGGCGAGAAAAGCGAAGACAAAAGGATAAAACAGAGCAAGGAGAAAAAAAATGAAACACACGACTTTGAAACAACAAAGCCATTTTTGGTTGGGGCTTATCGCCAGTGTTTTGCTGGTGTTTGGGTATTCTCAAGCAATGGCTGATTCTACTGAAGAGCCAACGAAATCCATTCCCAAAACGATTCCAGCCCTTTGGGAGGCAATAGATAAGCATGCGGCATCGATGAATCAAGTGCTCCGTGGTGATGATTTAACGTCCATACACCAACATGCGTTTGCCATTCGTGATTTAGTCAATGCATTACCTGCGTTAAGCACGAATTTGTCAGCAGAACAGAAAAAAACACTGCAGCAAAATCTAAGCTACGTCAGTCAATTGGCCACTCGTCTTGATAAATCAGGCGATGCCAATGATAAAAAAGGGACTGAAGTCAACTGGCAAAAATTACAAAAAGTGTTGACGCAGCTGCGTGCTTTGTATCCTTCAGATGCCCCTAATTAATCAAGGAATGAGTCATGGTGTAGGGTGTTATTTGTGGTTTATTGTCGATTACTGTCGCCTTAAGTAAGGAGGCTGCAGACGTAAATATCAGAGGCACTGACATCATGACGTACAAAGCGACTAGTGGATTTTCAGCTCTTATTTGAGCAAGGTCAGATTTTTATGCATTAATTAGGTTTTAAATCCAAGGTGATGACTTCGTCTGCTTTCCCGCTTTTGGGAACGATAGTCACCGTGCCTTTTGTAAAAGAGCCAATCGAGTAGCTTTCTTCTTCTAAGGTCACGGGGTTTCCTTTTTGATCCCGTGCCGAGGATAAATCCGCAACTTGGGCTAACTCTTCACGAGTAATCGAGGAGCCGCGATACATGTGTTTCGTTTGGTTTGTAGTGTCTGTGGCTTCAGTGGTTCCATAACCCATGGTGACAAAGGATATGGCGAGCATGGTTAATAAATACAATAGAAAATTTATCTTATTCATGAGATTCTTCTTTATCAAATGATTGAGTACCATAATAGATTATCTACTGCCCAACAACAAACGGTTAAGACTTGATTTTTGTATTAGTTAATTCCCTTTAATTACTTCCTTGAGCAGTCGTTGTCTCCAAGGTATCTTGATAATATCGGTCATCCGATGGAGAAAACATTTTTTGTAAAAATCTTATTCCTAGTCCACAATAGATAAGATGTGGATGATTCAGGATGGTGGTGACACATGGACAAGCAAGACATCGACTCGCCTTATCAAATGGGGCATGATTTTTTTTCTTATCAACTGGATTTTTGGCAGCGTTCTATTTTGTTTTGCGATACGTTACGTGAACGTGCCAATAACATGATGGAGCACGAACAACAAGGGTTGCCACCACTGCTTCATTTTAAATACGAATTCGTTTTGGATGGGAACTCATTGGAACCCAAAACGAATTATGCGTTGGCTAAGATTCTTGAAGTCGGCGATGTGTGTTTTGAGGAATGTTTTGATCCTCATGCTCATCCAGTTATTATTGTGGATCCCAGATCTGGCCATGGGCCAGGGATTGGTGGGTTTAAACGGGACTCTGAAGTGGGCATTGCCCTGCATAGTGGTCATCCGGTGTATTTTGTTATTTTTTATCCTAATCCTGTGCCTCACCAAACGCTCGCCGATGTATTGATGACTTTGCGCCATTTTGTTGAACAAGTCCAAGCCTGGCATGAAGGCAAAGCCCCCATTCTTTATGGCAATTGCCAAGCCGGTTGGATGCTGGCCTTATTGGCTTCTGATTGTGTGGGATCGGTTGGTTTGACGGTCATGAATGGTTCTCCGGTTTCTTATTGGTCTAACAGTGAAGAAGAAGCCAATCCCATGCAATTATTGGGTGGGCTCTTGGGTGGTGCCTGGAGTGCCCGCTTTCTATCGGATTTAAAAGAAGGGATATTGGATGGGGCCTGGTTGGTCTCTAATTTTGAGTTACTCAATCCCACCACGGCCATTTGGGATAAGTATTACGGTTTATTTGATGAAATCGATGCAGAACGTGAGCGATTTTTAGAGTTTGAACGCTGGTGGAATGGTTTTTACCAATTTAGCCAAGAAGAGATAATGGCGACAGTGACTCAACTTTTTATTGGCAATCAATTGGAGCGTGGTGAAATGCCAATTCATAAAGGTTGCGTTTACGATTTGAAACGCATTCGAAGTCCCATGGTTCTTTTTGCATCCCAAGGCGATCAAATTACCCCACCGAGGCAGGCTTTGCATTGGATAAGGACGATTTATCCTACGACACACGCATTGAAGAAAGCCAAACAGCGAGTGGTTTATCTTCTTCACCCCTCCGTTGGGCATTTAGGGATTTTTGTTTCAGCCAAAGTCATTCGTTTGCACCATCGCGCCATTTTAGAGCATAGTGACGCCATTGAGCAATTGCCGCCGGGGCTTTATGAAATGATGATTATTAATCCAACGGGCGATCCCGATTGCAGTAAAGAACAATATCATGTGCGTTTTGAAGAGCGTGAACTCACAGAGCTTTGCACAACGAGCTCCACAGAGCCGTTTGACAAGGTTCGCCAAACCTCCGAAGCCAATGATTCGATTTACCAAAAAACAACGCAATCTTTGGTACAAGGCTTAAGTAATCCGTTCTTATCCTGGTGGCTTGAGAAAACTCATCCCATGCGCTTAAGTCGCTATGTGTTTTCTGAAAAAGTAAATCCGCTGATGAAAGCAATCGAACGATTAGGCCCACCCGTTCAAGCCAATCGTCGCATGGTCACAGAGAACAATTGTTTTAAAAAAATAGAGCATGATTTTGCGCAGATGATGAGGGATTCGTTGGAATCTTCCCGAATCATGCGTAATGATGTCATGGCAAATTGGTTTGAAGCGCTCTATAAGGATCCCGATTAACAGGCGAGGAAGTTAATTCATGGAACGTATGGCATCAAACTACTCGTCAAGGTCCGTTTCATTTTCTAAATCCCTGGCTTCATGACCCTCTTTCTCATCAAAAAGAGGGGTGGTTTCTCTAGTTTTATCTTCGTATTCATTCTCTGCAAAACAATCCTTAGCGTTCATAACCATTCCTTTAAAATGATTGTTCTTGTCCTTGCCAACGACTAAAAAACAACAGGGTGTATTGTTGCTATTTCCATCTCTGAAATTTAGCATAATGGATAACGATTCAATTGACAAAAATAGAAATTAAAAGGGATTAATCGAATAGCCATTTGGCTATTTATTTATAAGAAGAAACGAGGGAATGGGATGTTGGTTCCCTAAACTGGAATAAGGAACGCATCGACCATGATAGAAATTATCCCCAATTGGCACCCCATTTTTGTCCATTTTACCGTGGCCTTATTTACTGTTTCGGTGATTCTTTATGCCCTAATCTACCTAGCTTCTTACACTCATTGGAACACCAGGCCCTTGATTGTCGAATTGGACATAGTAGCTCGTTGGTGTTTATGGTTAGCCGCATTAAGCACGGTGACCACTGTGTCCGCTGGGTTTTATGCCTTTTATACGGTGAAACATGGGGCTATGGTGCATGCCGTAAAAGTGATTCACCGCAACTGGGCATTAATTACGATGAGCACTATTTTACTTATGGCTTTCTGGGTGGTTTGGCGTTATATTAAACACCAAAAAACGACGCTGATTTTCTTAATGGCGTTGTTCCTTGTGCAAGTGCTGTTGCTCACGACGGCTTGGTATGGGGCGGAATTAGTCTATCGGTATGGGTATGGTGTTCTACCTGTCAAAGCAGAACAGACGGTATCGCCGCATTAATACGATTTTTATGGAAGGATACAAACATGGTACAAAAGGACTTGCGTCGTTCAATAAGGAACTATTGCTTTATTTTTTCCTTTTTACTGCTCAGTTCTTCTGCTTTGTTTGCCCAGCATGAGCAACATGGTGCTTCAACACAACCGTTACCTTCTCCCAAGACTACACCGTCTCAATCGAAACCTGCACAATACAAAATGGAACAACCTATCGCTAAAAAACAATCTGTCAGAACAGTGAAACCGCTCACTATGACAGGTGGAGCAAAGCGTACGGTTAATTTGGTAGTCGCTTATAAAACGGTGAATTTTGCAGGCAAACTAAGACGCGCCATTGCTGTTAATGGGCAAATTCCAGCACCGACTTTGCATTTTAAAGAAGGGGATGATGTCACCATCAACGTGTACAACCATTTGGATGAGGGAACGTCCATTCATTGGCATGGTCTTTTAGTCCCTTGGCAAATGGACGGGGTGGATGAGGTGAGTCAAAAACCAATTCCTCCTGGAGGGGTGTTCCATTATCGCTTTAAACTGTACCAAAGGGGGACCTATTGGTACCACGCCCATGCCAAGGTTCAAGAACAAGAAGGTTTGTATGGGACTTTTATTATTGATCCACCCAATCCTCCAAGCTATCACTACACCAAAGATTATGTGGTGGTGTTATCCGATTGGAGCAACACCCCTGCGGAACAAGTGCTTGCGAATTTAAAAAAAGACGGCGACTATTACGGTCCTCGATTTCCCCTACAACCCTCACTCATGAAATTTCTTCATGATTACCGTAAAGCGTCACCCGAAGAGCGTAAAAAATTAATCGCCGATTATAAAATGATGCAACAAATGCGTATGAGCATCTATGACTTAAGTGATGTGGCGTATGATGCGTATTTATTAAATGGTCATCCTAAATCACATCCTTGGACCGCGCCTGTGAAGGTAGGGGATACGGTGCGGCTACGCTTCATTGGCGCAGGTGCAAGCACCATTTATCGGGTCAAAATCCCTGATGCTAAAGTGGACATGGTGCACATTCAGGGAAATGATGTGGACCCTTATCCCATTGAGGATTTTTGGATTGCACCGGGTGAAACCTATGATATCCTGGTGAAAATTCAAAAAAACAAGCCTTACATTATTTATGCCGAGTCGATTGACACGCTGGGTAAAGCCTATGGGGCCTTAGTGACCCATCCTAATCAAGTCGTCAACTATCAGCAAGTGACTCCTTTCCCTGAACCACTTCCTGTGACAAGAGAAATGATGGCCAATATGATGCAGTCTATGAATGGCGGGGGAATGGGTGGAAATCAACCACACGCTTTGATGAACAAAAAAACATCATCAACGGCAATGAAACCCTCCATGACCATGCCTTCGCACTCCAAGGCAATGAGTTCGCAAAGCGCCAATCACTCCATGTCCTCTATGACTGCCCAAAAGAAAATGGACAATGCATCCAATCATTCCGCTCACACCTCATCAATGAAGTCCAAATCCTCATCGGCCTCGATGAACAAGAGCATGGACATGTCGGGCATGAATCATGGCGCAATGAGTCAGAGTAAGACGTCTAACCCTGCTCAAATGAAATCTGACTCCTCTTCGACCTCAATGAATAAGAGCATGGACATGCTGGGCATGAATCATAGCGCAATGGACCAGAATAAGACGTCTAACTCTGCTCAAATGAAATCTGACTCCTCATCGACCGCAATGAACAAGAGCATGGCTATGCCGGACATGAATCATAGCGCAATGAGCCAGAGTAAGACGTCTAACTCTGCTAATGATATGTCTATGAATAAGAACATGAAGTCTGATGGGCCTATGGAACAGGGCATGTCGATGAATGATTCCATGAACATGAAGATGCCCATTGAGCCGACCATCATAGGCGATAAGATAGAGCCGGCTGATTCAGCAAAAGCCAGCACCCTAGGAACCAAATATCAAGAGTTAAAAGGAGCAGTGAAAACCAACAACCCGAATATACCAGTCGATGGGATTATTAAAATGGAATTGTTTGGTTACATGGACCGTTATATCTGGTTTATTAATGGCTTACCGGAATACAAGGCCAAGCCGATTCTGATTGAGCCAGGAAAGCGTTATCGGATTATTTTTACCAACAATTCGATGATGCGTCACCCCATGCATATTCATGGACATTGGTTTATTTTACGCAATGGTCATGGATCTTACGATCCGTTATTGCATACCATTGAAGTCCCTCCAGGGGCTACTGCCGTTGCCGATTTTGATACTGAAGCCAGCGGTCAGTGGTTTTTCCATTGCCACCATCTTCTGCACATGACGGCGGGAATGGCGCGCGTATTTCAATACACCACCATCATCGAGATTGCCAACGGCACTCGAAAGCCAGAGCATTACGCTGTTCAGCAAGCCTACATCAATCGACCCATTGTAAGAGAAGACGAAGTCATGCCACTGGATGCTTCTCTCATCAAACACCCCGCAGGGCATCATCAAGGCTTCTACCGCTCAAGCTATATCGAGCTGGGTGAAGATCCTTTTCATAATGCTCAGGAAATGTCTTTTAGAGGCCTCTACGGCCCAGATTACAATAAGCTCCAGTTGTATACTGAGGATGCGGAAATTTATAAAGGATCTGTTGAAAATGCGGACATCGATGTGTTTTATTGGCATTTGATTAGTCAGTTTTGGGCTGTTAAAGGTGGGGTCAATTATTTTTATCGCCCAGGAGGCCCTTATTGGCAACCTGGTATTGGTATTGAAGGGGTGATGCCTTATTACATTGATACCAACATTAGAACCTATTACCGTGATGGCAGCGTGAAGTTTGACATTCAGTTGGCTCGGGCTAACCAGCTGACCAATAACTTCTTCTTCCTCACAGGAATTCGCAGCATTTTGGCTACTCATACTGTAGTCAAAAATGAGATTGGCAATGGCTTAAACCAAATGCGTTATATCCTTAGGCCTTATTATCGTATTAAGCCAGGGCTTAATATTTTTACAGAGTACGAACATGATGAAGAATACGGTGCTCTTAAGAGGATTCTTCGAAGTCAGGGAGAGGCTACCACTCAAGATACAATCACGTTAGGAGTTGCTGTTCTTTTTTAAACAGTCACGTGAGTTGCTGATACCTAGATACTGGAGCCCTAGTGCACTAGATAAAAGCATCTGTTTAAGCCCACGTTCTTGTTCATGGGTTTGAAATTATTTTGAGTTCAGAGTAGGCCAAATAACAAATAGTTAGTACTCGTGGTTTGTTCAGAAGAAACCTCGTGAATGCACTAATTGGAGGAATGTATGTACTTAGATGCTCTTTCACGGCTTGATAAGGCTGCTTCATTTTGTCGTATTGATCCTGAAGCTTTAGAGAAACTGAAACACCCTAAATCCTGTCTGGAAGTATCTCTCCCGGTTCGGATGGATAATGGTGAATTAAAAATTTTTCCAGCTTATCGAGTCCATCATAATGACAACCGTGGTCCTATGAAAGGGGGCATACGGTTTCATCCAAAATTGGATTTAGACGAGATGAAAACTCTTGCATTATGGATGACAATAAAATGCGCTGTCGTTGACATCCCCTTTGGTGGCGCAAAAGGTGGGGTAATTGTTGATCCAAAACAGTTATCCCGCATGGAATTGGAGCGATTAAGCCGAAGCTATATTGAGTTAATCGCGGATTTTATTGGGCCAGACAAAGACATTCCTGCTCCTGATATGTATACCAATGAGATGATCATGGGCTGGATGATGGATGAGTATGCCACCATTGTTCGGCAAAATAGTCCAGCGGTAATCACAGGTAAGCCTATTCCTTTAGGAGGGAGCTTTGGACGTGAGGGTGCGACCGGTCTAGGTGCCTACTATTGCATTAAAATTCTTGAAAAAAAGAAAAAATGGCAGTCTTCTGAGCTACGAGTTGCTGTTCAAGGATTTGGTAATGCGGGACAAAGTATCGCTAAGCTGCTTTATGACAATGGCTATAAAATTGTTGCGATAAGTGATTCGAAAGGAGGAATTTATAATACCAAAGGCATCGATATACCTCGCATGATTGAAATAAAAAATAACTCTAAAGAAGTGCAGTCTATCTATTGCAAAAAGTCTGTTTGTGACCTTGCGAAGGAAGCCAGAATCACGAATGAAGAATTATTGGAACTCGATGTCGACTTACTGATCCCAGCTGCTGCACAAAATCAAATTACCCAAGAAAATGCAGCAAGAATTAAGGCTCCCATAATCGTTGAAATTGCAAATGGTCCAATAACCTTAGAGGCCGATGCACTATTGCAGAAAAAGGGACTATTAATTGTACCCGATATATTAGCCAATACGGGTGGGGTAATCGTAAGCTATTTTGAGTGGGTGCAAAATAAATCAGGTTATTATTGGACTATGGAAAAAGTTCAAGAAGAATTACAGACTATCATATCCCGTGAATTCAAGAATATTTGGCAGATGATGGAACAATATCAAACAGATATGCGGCAAGCGGCTTACATTCATGCCTTGAGTCGATACGATAAAGCGGTTACGGCCCAAGGAACTCGCGGATATTTTTCAAATTTAGGCCTAAGCCTATAAAGAGAGTTGTCCTGCTTGAATTTCATGTCTCTTCTTACTGGGACTCATTCTCCTATTATTAGTGTTGATTGGGATATTAGGCTTACTCTCCCCAAAGAATAGAAGGTCCTTCCTCACGTCTTTATGACGGTTACTGATTTACCTGACTGAGTATATTTGGCACAAATATATTACTCACGCATCAAGAGAATGAGTTCCCATCCTCTTAATGTCCGCTGCCATGTCCACCTTGCCAGCCGTGTCCACCTTGTCCACCGTGATGCCAGTTTTGTTGGTGCCAATTTTGATGCCAGTTATGATGCCACTTGTAGTGGTATTGAATCCAATGCCATCTATGTCCATCCCAATGCCACTTACCATGTCCACCATGAGGTGTCCAATGAGGTGGATGATGGACACTGGCAGCCAATATCATAGAACCTAATTGGGAATCATTTTTGACTGAGGTATCAAAGGCAGCAGCTACAGCAGTTGAGCCTATCAAAGCGGCTACAGCAACAAACCGCTTCAACGTCTTTAAAGTCCACATATTGCCGCTCCTTGTAAAGAATGTGATTGCGCTATTCTAAACTACTATAAATCCAATACTTATCATTTTCAGTATAGACAAGAGAGCACCTTGGTTCAATATTTGAACAATTTATGAGGTGATACTTTACTGGCGCAATCTTTTATCAGGATGGACTATACTAATAAGAATTAATGAGCAAAGGAGGGCACATCATGTCGCCTGAACCTAAGCATCACCCACAGCCACCAAAACAACAAAAAGAGATGCGCTTTTGGAGTTCTCCTTCTGGCATGGTGGCCATCCTCATTATTGGGATTATTGGCTATTTCTTGATTGTAGAGCATGGTGCTCACATTGCGAGTTTTCTTGGGGCTTCGCCTTTTTTACTGTTAGTCTTACTCTGTCCACTAATGCATCTGTTTATGCATAGAGGACATGGAGGGCATGGAGAGGAGCATCACCATAAATCGGATAGTAAGGACAATGATTCTTCTGAGAATAAGGATTAATCGACATGGAACATACTTCGTATGCTTATGGTTTGTGGTTATTGGTCATTGTCAATTCGGCGATTTTCATTTTGTTTGCTTACAGTTGTACTACCACGTTTAAGACAAAACGAGACTGGCGTGCCTTTGGGGCTTTCTCTGCTTTTGTGGTTGCCTATTTTACTGAAATGTATGGTTTTCCTTTAACTATTTATTTATTGTCAGGATGGCTTTCTAAATATTATCCTGGAATGGATTTATACGGTCATGACAGTGGCCATTTACTCCATACCCTGCTTGGCTTGAAAGGTGATCCTCATTTTGATGTCTTTCATATTTTAAGTTTTGTCTTCATTATCGGCGGTCTTTGGATGATTGCATCCGCCTGGGGTACTCTTTATCGCGCTCAAAAGAAGCATCAACTTGCAACCAGTGGGCTGTATGCCAAAATTCGTCATCCGCAATACGATGGATTTATTCTGGTGATGATTGGTTTTTTATTGCAATGGCCAACCATTCTGACCTTAATCATGTTTCCTATACTGGTTTATATGTATGTTCGTCT
Organism: Legionella rubrilucens; assembly: GCF_001468125.1. Classification (GTDB taxonomy): domain Bacteria; phylum Pseudomonadota; class Gammaproteobacteria; order Legionellales; family Legionellaceae; genus Legionella_C; species Legionella_C rubrilucens. The sequence goes on from NZ_LNYT01000007.1 coordinate 75,995, forward strand.
CGCGCGTAGAGAAGAAAAAGAAGTCTTGGCCGAATTTGGTGAGGAGTATCAACGCTACGCCGCAAGGACTCCTGGATTTATACCTCATTTGAGTAAGCAAAATAAGATTAAAGGAGATGCGCCATGATGTTTATGTTTCACAGTGCCGAAATGCTCGGCCTTATCGCAATAGCACTTGGGATCATGTTGGTAGTTTGGGCATTACGTAATGAAGGGAACAGTACGGGATTAAGCAAAGTATTTGGTTGGCTCATCGTCATTATTGGGGTTTTAGGGGAATTATGCAGTACTTATTACAGTATTAAGTACTGGTATGCCGGTTATTTCCAGATGCCAATGATACAAGGTGAAGCCTTTATATTCCATACCGCTCAGATGTTATCTTTGGTTGCTATAGCGCTTGGTATTATTTTGGTCGTCTGGGCTTCACGCAACGAGGGTCTCGGTATTTCGCTGGCAAAAGTTTTTGGTTGGCTCATCATTCTCTTTGCGATTTTAGGAATGATTTGTAGTGGTTATTATGCCACTGTATACTGGTATAAGGGATATATTCAAACGCCTGCGAGTATGCACATGACGATGCCACATCAAACGTCGAGTCAGAATCAGCCATCCAATCAATAGCCCAGTCAGTGCATAACAAATTTATGGCACAAAACTGGATACAAAAAGAGTAGTGAATTTTGAATAAACAATGCCATAGAGTAGAGGTGAGCTTAAGAACAAAAATAGAATAAAGGCACTAATAGGGCTAAACCCTCCCTCAATGATGCTTATAAAACCCAACTCCTTTAATATCAGTCCACAAAGTGGTTTGGTGACAAAGGAAACATTGATCTACACGGGCTTCATGCTCATGAGCCACTTTTTTTGAAATCATATTAAAATGCTCCATATAATGACTGGGTGGCGCTTGGTGGCATTGAGCACAATCCATGGAGCTCGGGGATGGGTGCCTAAATTCAGAGAGGCTCCAATGAGCCGTTTCATGACAAGCAGAACAATCGTCGCCAAATAACTTAAAGTGCTTGTCCTTGTTTTGATGACACGAGGCACAGCGTAAAGTCTGTTCTTGAGGTGATAACTGGGGGTTGACTCGTAATGTGGACCTATTGGATTCATTCTGCTCTAAAAAGAGCGTAACCTGATTAATAATCAACTGCTCTTCCTCATCATTTGCATTTGAAAAGGCTTTAAGTTGCTGCAATCCTAATGAAACCAAAGCATTGTGATCCATCTGAGTGATGCGTGCTGTTCTGCCCTGGTGCTCTCTATGGCACGCGACACAATTGCCTACGTTGGCATGAAATGAGGTCGGCTGGCGTTTTAACAGAGATTCGTTGTTGGCATGGCAGGCGATACAGTTCACGGCCTCAACTCCTTTGACTGGGGTATGACACGCAGTGCAGTTGTGGCTTAAAAACGAGTGGGCCTTGGAAAGTTCTCCAGGGCTTGCCATTCTTTGCCACTCGGCCACGTTCGTCAAACTGCTCACCTCATCTCCATGATAAGATAGGTAATAGGCCACAAAAGATAGTGCCGCTATCACGGTAAGGGCGGCGAGTGTAGCCCAGCGAAGCTTCATTGAAACCACCTTAATCCAAAATAAATTCCAGACCACACGTGCAAACCCAGCAGAACATACAATACCAGTGCGGTAATAATGTGACACGTTAACCATTTTTGAAACAGGCGCTTGAAGTGCTCGTGAAAACGAATGGCGTATTCCAGCTCAGAGATGGCATCCGCCAAGCACAAAGCGCGTACCTCTGCCGACTTGATTAACTGACCATCCAATGCGGTGTCTTCAAGCAACCAGGAAAGAAAGCGAGCGGTCATTAGGTGTAATTTCCCGATGTTTTGCTTGGAGGGTGCGCTTGCTTGTAATTCTTGAGCCACAATTTGGTATTGCTTTTGTAATCCCGTCAAGATGGTCTTTTTTTCATCGATTTCCTGAGTCATAAAGCCCATGAGATAACGGCCAATAAAACCACTGAGCGTGACAATGATCGTCATAGCAGTCAAAGCAATACCTAAAGCGCTATTAAATTTATGTCCTGTATGAATCAAGACTAAAATAGAGCCGATAATGCCGGTGTAAATATGCCACGACAACAGGGTATTCATGGACACGTACCGTGTTACCCAATTTTTCAAAAAAGAAATGCGCTTAATAAAGAGGTAGAGTAGTGGAATGAGCATCAATATTGAGCCACTCACGCCAAAAAAACCACCCCAAAAACTCCCGGCAAAACGATAAGAGGTATGGACTGCAAAGCCCAGCCACGTGATAAGCAGTAACAGCACTAAGCCCAAAACCATCAGACGTCCTTGCGCATTCATTAAGCATCCACCTCAATATTTTTTGTCGCTTTGGCCTGACAGGCTAAGATAAGCCCCTGTTGTTTGTCTTCCTTGGAAAGAGCATCTTCACAGGCCATGGTCACCTCTCCTGACAGCAATGTCACTTTACATAACCCACATTGCCCGGTTCGACACGCATAATCAATAGCAATCCCATTGGCTTCAGCGATTTCAAGAAGGGTGCGGTCTGGCAAAATCGGAACCATTTTTTCAGATTTCCGAAAAGAAACCATCGCACGGGTATCGGCTTTGACGAAGTCTTCTTGGGCTATTTCTGGTTTCTTTTCTGGTCCAAACGCTTCCGTTAGAATCAAATCTGTGGGCACGTTAAGTTCTTTTAAGATAGCAAGGATGGCATCCATCATCGCAGGAGGACCACAAACATGGATACGATGAGAGGCAATATCAGGGACAAGATGGCTGATGATATTCTTGGTGAATAGGCCTTGTAACCCCATCCAAACGGCTCCCTCTGAGCGCAGCATCGACGCATACACATGGAGATTTAAGTATCTTTCTTGAAGTTGCTCTAATTCTTCACGAAAGAGAAACTCACTCGTCGTGCGACAACAGTACAGCAAATAAATGTCATTGTGCCATCCAATGTCGGTGAGATAGCGGATGATGCTCATCATCGGGGTAATACCAACCCCGCCACAAATCAATACGATGCTCTTTGCCTCTTCCCCAGTAAAAGTAAATTTACCATTAGGTCCCATCACATCCAGTACATCCCCTTCCTTAATTTCGTCATGCAAATAACGGGAAAACAAACCGTGCTCTTCGCGCTTAACCGTAATGGCACAATAATGCAATTGGGTTGGGGTGGACGCCATGGTGTAACTGCGTCTTACCGTTTTACCATTGATCACTGCGGTGAGCGTAATGAACTGGCCAGGATAATAGGTAAATGGCAACGCCACCTCATGGAGTGAGGCCAAATGATACGTTTTGATTTCTGGTGCTTCTTGAAAGATACGGCAAACACGAAGTGTTCCTTCCCATTTCTCTTCCGGTTCGGTGAGCGATCGCATGACTGGAAATTGGGGAACGGGACATTTATGGGCGGGACAGGTAGGAGGGGTAGTTGGAGCAGTCTCTGATGGCAACTTAGAAACTTGAGAGGGCTTAATGGGCTCTACGGACAAGGAAGGGGTTGGTTCAGCTGCTTTTGAAGATTGGGGTGAGTCATCCAAAGGAGCAGCCGCATTTTGTTTCGTTAAGCGATCGAGCAAAGCAGCAGCTCTTCTCATTTTGAAAAAATACATCCAAATCATGACCAAAAAAAACAGACCAAATAGGGCGATAATCGTTAAATGAAAAAAAGGCCCCCCTAAGACATTCCTGGCTTGTGGACTACTTGGAAGAAGATTCATTTCACGTTTAAACCACTGCAATGCGATGTCGCGAGGATTTTTTCCTTCAGAAAGGGCGCGAAGTGCGGCCAGTGCACTCTCATATTGAGCAATCCCTTCCCGTAATTTCTCTAAGGCTTCCTGCATTTTAACGTAGTCGTTCTTGCTGGATGCCAACAAAAGCTCGTTAAGCCCACCTTTCATGAGCGCAATGCCGGATGTGATGCGTTGATGGGCCATTTGTTGAATTGCAAGGCGTTTTTCGGTGGATAATGTGGGTAAATTCATTAAAGAGGGGTAAAGGTCCTTAGAGGGAGTCCCTATGTTTTTCATCATGCCACTCATTCCCTCGCCTTCTTTCTCTTTTTCGCCTCCTTGGTGATGTGCGGCATGTTCTTCCGTTGTGGTTTGTGTAAAGGAGACAGAAGCCACCGTCAACAGGAACGAAATGGAGAAGGTTTGAACCCATCGAAGGTGGATAAATTTTTTAATGTATTGAAACCGCATCCTTTCCCTCCAAAGCGCACTTAAACTGTCGATTCATGACATGGTTTTAAGTGGAGCAGTCCGCACGAAAGTCTTTCTTATTCACTAAAAGACCCTCCTGTATTTTAAGCTGAGATGATTTGCTTTCGCGTCTCATAATAGTTTATCCCATATTCTGTAACAAATTTCCAATAACTCAAAAGGGTATGATTATGAATTCATGGAATAATTCATTCCATGGATTAGAAACTGAGCCAAATCAGTACGTTATTTGCTCTTTTTTGCGGTTTCCGTCTATTCTATAATAGAAGCTTTTTTAAGAGATGTCCTATGTGAATCTTAAAAAAGTGAAGGGAAAGCTCGCTTTGATAACCTTATTGGGAGCAATTGGTTAAGCGCCAATTCAGACACAGCAGTGAACAGGATGACGCCAGAATGGAGGAACTCCCAATGGCGAGGAAGTGGATGGTTCTATTAGGGAGTGTGGTCTTGAGTTTATTGACGATGGTTTCGTTAGCCCAATATCGAAATGGTGTTTTTTCGGTGGAGTACTCAAAGATCTCTCCTATAAAAAATATCCCGCTTAAAAAAGCCACATTAATCATCAAAATCTACTATTATGGATATCCCAGAGGACATTTCTCAGTGGTCACGGATGAAAAACAACAGTTTATCTTAGGTTATGATGATAAAGATCAAATCGCTCTTGAACTCATCGCCATTTCGGGACAGGAAAAATACAAGGCCTTATGCCGTGGGGAATCGAAACCAGGGCAGTTGAAACTAATAGTCGTCTGTAGCCTCCATAAGAAAACGACCTCATAAAGAGGCGATGTGAGGGGTTACCTGGTATTTTTAAGTGAGAGAATGACCAACAATCGCTTCTACGCTAAGTAAAATATTCTGAATTTCTTCAGTAATTTCTTCTTGGCGCAGGAAATTAAGGCGATTCGTTAATGAATTTTTTTTATTTTCTAAGCGATCTAATGCCTGGTTTAAATGAACAAGTCGTTGATGATTCTCCGCAAAAAACGATTGATAAAAAATCGCATAACACATGGCCAGTAAATAATGCTCCACCAGATCAGCAAAAAACTGGTTTTTGGGTACATTTAAAACGGGTGGCACCGAAAAAGGAGGCACAGGATTTGTATCCAATTCTTTAAAGGGCTGCCAGGTTTTTACTTGAATTTGATTGTGCTCTTCCTCATTGAAGAGAATAGCCCATTGCCAAGAATGCCATGTCTTATTTCTTTGCAATAAGGCTTTTTCTAACGTGGTTAACACGTTTGAAATCACGGCTGGGATTTCTTCAATGGCATTGGGTCCATCGATTGTTGCCATGACACGAGAATCATTAGCCATTTTTAATGTCAGTTTATGCCCTACAAGAATGAGTGCAGGTTCCAATTCAGAATGGTGCTCTTTGTGCGCTTCTAACTGATGAAGCACATGATCATTAAAAGAGCCACAAAAGCCTCGCTCTGAGCCAATAAGAATAGAAACTAAGGGGTGATTTCCTTGTTGATTCATTGGGGGCAGGGGATAGAAACTTAAAAAATCATGGCTCACTTCACGAATGGTTTTAATGACGTGGTCCTGTAGGACAAGACATTGGGTGATTTTGCCTAGTTCAATTAAAGAGAGATTTTTCATGGCCGTCATGATGTGGCTAATTTCGTCTAAAGTATGAAGATGTTCTTTTAGTTTCATTCGCTTCGTCATAAAACCTTCCAAGTGATCAATGAGACTCATTACTTTGGAATGGATAATGGGTCAGTTTATGCCATTAGCCATTCTTTTATCGCTTTTTCCCATTGTTCTCGTGGTCTTCCCAATGACCAATTGCTCTGTTTTATTTCTTCCTCTATTTTTTTGAGGATTTTGGGGATGTCTTCTAAATTCAATTCGTCAAAGAAACCCTCATTGTAAGCAATAAGCCATGCGAGTTGAAATTCAATGGGTAGTGGTGAAAACCGTTCTTGTTTCAGAATTTCTCTTAAAATTCGCCCTTTTTGAATCTGCTGTTGCATTTTGGCATCCAGTTTCGCCCCAAAGCGAGTGAACAGTTCCAAATCAAGAAATTGCAGGTAATCGAGTTTCATTCGACCGGCTTCTTTTTTAATTTGCGGATGCTGTGCTTTACCACCGACTCGGGAGACCGATTTGGTGATATCAATGGCTGGAAGAAATCCAGAAGAGAATAAGGATTCATCAAAAAAGATTTGCCCATCGGTGATTGAGATGAGATTCGTAGGAATATAAGTGGCCATTTCCCCTTCTTTGGTTTCGATAATAGGCAACGCCGTCATACTGCCGCCGCCCATGGCCGGGGAAAGACAGGTGGAGCGCTCTAATAAACGGGAATGCAGATAAAAAATGTCAGCGGGAAACGCTTCTCGTCCAGGAGGTCTACGCAGTAAAAGGGACAGTTCACGATAACTATTGGCATGAGCACTCAAATCATCATAGACTACCAGGGTATCTAAGCCCTTTTTCATCCAGTGCTCTGCAATGGCGCACCCTGCAAAAGGGGCCAGATAAAGTAATCCTGGTAAGGCCGTCGCTTGGGCTACCACAACCGTCGTATAGTCCAATGCCTTGGCTTCTTTTAATAATTGTATGGTAGAGCTCACTGTGGAACGCTTTTGGCCAATCAACACATAGACACAATAGACTTTTTTATCTTTTTGATTCATCACAATGTCAATGGCCAAAGCACTTTTACCAAGCCCATTATCCCCGATAAGTAACTCCCTTTGTCCTTTTCCAATGGGAATTAAATTATCAATCATCTTATTTCCTGTGTACAATGGCCGATTCACAAAGTCGCGGTGAAGAATAGGTGGGGACAACCTATCCAGTAATCCTTGCTCCTCATAGGAAGGAATCTCACCGCCATCTAATGGATGGCCTAAAGGATCAATCACCCGCCCAAGCAGTTTATCGCCTACAGGAATACTCAATACGCGTTTCAGAGGGAAAATAGGGGTGCCTGCCTTTAACTTTTGGGTTTGTACCAGCATCACAGCGCCAACCAGCTCTTCGGTGAGGTGGAACACCATCGCGATACAGCACTCATCCTCTGAAATAAGAATTTCATCGATAGCCGCCCGTGGTAAGCCCTTAATCCAAATAATACCATCTCCAACAGAAACCACCTGCCCCTGTTCGGATAGCTTGATTTGAAATTGATAGCGCTCAAGGCGTTGTCGTTGTTTCTCAAGAAAAGAAGGGAGGTTAGGCCAGTTCATTTTTTGTCTCTGTAAAGAATTTTAATTCATCACGAAGGTTGGCTTGCAAGCACATGGGGCCAATTTGCAGGGTTAATCCCGCGAGAAGCTTTGGATTTTCCGTAAAAGAGACGGTACGTTTTTTAGGCACCAACTGTTCAATGACTTGCAAGAGCCCTTGTTTCTGATGTTCTTTGATGGGGTAGGCCGTTTGTATCGCAACGGTCTCTTTTTCAGGCACAGTATTGAGCCATTGCCATTGTTCTGTCGGAACATAATTCAGATCCACGATGGTTTTTTCAATGATTTTCTCTTCAAGATGGGCATCCGCAAAAGGGATTAACACTTTTTCAGCAAATTTCCCAGCCAATAGAAACGCTTCCTTGGCATTGTTTTCAATGATGGCTGAGGCTTTTTGCTTTTCATGGGAAAAAATCTGTTCTTTTTCTTGATGTAATTGTTGTTCAAAATGGAGCTTTTCTTCCGATTTCCATTGTTCCATCGCTTCATGCCACTCGTTTTGCAGGGTCGCTTTCTTTTGTTGCCAATCGCTAAGACGATGTTCGTAGGTTGTTTGCAATTGCGTTGCTTCTTTGTGCCGTGTTTCCGCAGCCTCTAATTGTTCCTGCACTCTTTTTTTTCGTTCTAATAGGGTTTTTTGTATGGGCGCATAAAGAAAGCGTTTCAAAATCCAAATGAGAATAAGAAAATTAATGAGTTCTAATGAAAAGGTGGTCCAAGAGAGTTCCATTGGCTTTATCCCTGTTGCGTTACAAAATAAGACAATAATGGATTTCTAAAGAGGATAATCAAAACAATCACCAGACAATAAATGGCTAACGATTCGATCATGGCTAAACCAATAAATAAGGTTCTGGTGATGGACTTTTCGGCTTCAGGTTGTCTTGCCAAAGCATCTAAGGCGTGACTAATAGCACGCCCCATGGCCAGAGCCGGCCCTATGGTTCCTATGGCAATGGCTATAGCTGCAATAACGGTTGATGCTAAACTAAACCAACTCATGTCATTCATAACGATTCTCCTTGGCTTTTAAGCTCATGGGCTTGAATGCCCCCAGCAATGTAAATTAAAGCCAGCATGCCAAAAATATACGCCTGGATGATGGCTTCAATAATATGTAAAATGAGTATTGGAATAGGGACTAAAAATCCGGCAATCATAAGGACAATCAGGGCGGTTAATTGCAAGCTCATGATATTACCAAACAATCGAACGGCTAATGCTAAGGTTCGAGATATTTCGCTGATTAAATGAAAAGGCAATAAAAAAGGAGTTGGCTTAAGATAATGTTTCAAATAGTTCCGCCACCCCTCGGCACGAATTCCAAACCAGTGTACCGATAAAAAAGTCATCATCGCAAGGGATGCCGTCACTGATAAATCCGCCGTTGGTGAATAAAATCCTGGAATAACACCGATTAAATTGGAAACAAGGATAAAAATCCACAAGGTGGCTACAAAAGGAAATATCAGCTCAACGTGCTCGGGCAATACTTCGTTCATCGCATCGTGCATGGTGCTCAAAACACCCTCCCAAATGACTTGGTACGTGCTTGGTTGTAGGAGAGTGCACTTGCGCGTGGAACTCCATGCCAAAAGGAATAAAGCCATCATAATGAACCACGTCGTCAAGACGCTTTGTGTGATGGGTAATCCACCGATTGAAAAGGCAAAATACGCTAAAAATCCTTCTTCCACGGTTAATCCTTAATTAAAAGATACACGTTAATGGCACCAATAATCACACCGAGGAGGATTAAATTGATGGTCCAACTCATGGAATACCCTTTTATTTTTTCATCGAGCCAAAGCCCGAGATAGGCTCCAGCAATGATGGGTAAAACAAAAACAAAGCCTAAAGTACCCAAGTACACCGTTTGGGCTAATAAAGTCGATTTTCCCTTTTTGGCTTCATTGATTTTGCGAACATTTCGTTTCACTTGTTGTTTCAGTTCCTTTTTCGAATTTTTAAATTCCATAGCTGTTCTGCCGGTTTAACTCCCATAAACGCTTTAACATGCCTTCATCCAAACGATGCACGCTTTCTTTAGTACGCGATAGATTGTCTTCTTCCCAATGCAATTCTTCCTCTAGGAGCATTTGTATGGCTTGGTACTCTTTATGGCGCACATAATGTCTTGTCGCGATATGCAATTGATTGTCAATGAAATAAACCACGGCACCCGGTAAGGCTAAGTATTCCGTCTCTTGATTCTCATAACGAAACCAGGCCAAGCCGAATTTTAAGCACGTCATCATTCGGTCATGATGTGCTAAAATCCCAAATTGTCCAGAAGCATCTTCACCCACAAAACTGATGATCTTATCGATTTTTTCATATTGTGTGGCACTCTTAAGATGGATAGTAAAAAGCTCCATGTCCGTCGTTATCTCCCTTTATTCATGGCACCTATCATGTAACACTCTTCTTCTGAAAACTCATCGTAATCGCCTCTTAGGAACGATTCGCAATCGGTTAATGTGTGTTCTAATGAAACCGATTTCCCTTCCATTCCTGTTTGAAGCTTGGTGACATGAAAGGGTTGGCTAAGATAGCGTTGCAGTTTGCGTGCTCTTAACACAATAGCACGGTCTTTAGGAGAAAGCTCTTCAATCCCCATCATGGAAATCATGTCTTCTAATTCTTGATAACGTTCCAGGTGTTCTCGTACGCCTTGTGCAATGGAATAGTGTCGCTCGCCCAATAGGATTTTATCCATAAATTGACTCTTGGAAGCTAAGGGATCCACGGCAGGATAAATGCCTTTGCCTGCTTGTGAGCGAGAGAGTACGATGATGGAATCCAAATGTGTAATAATCCCAGTTACAGCCGGATCGCTCATATCATCCGCCGGAACATAAACCGCTTGCACCGAAGTCACTGCGCCTTTGGCAGTCGACGTCATGCGCTCTTCAAGTTCCGCTATCTCAGTCATTAAGGTGGGTTGATAACCGACACTGGCCGGCATTCTGCCGAGTAACCCCGAAATTTCACTGCCGGCTTGCACAAAACGATAAATATTATCCACAAGAAAAAGAACCTCATGGCCCAGCGTATCACGCAAATATTCCGCATAAGTTAATGCCGATAACCCGGTGCGAAAGCGCACTCCAGGCGATTCATCCATTTGACCAAATACCATGAGGGTTTTATCCATGACTCCAGCCGATTGCATCTCATGCCATAATTCATGTCCTTCCCGAATGCGCTCCCCAACGCCAGCAAAGACGGAAGTTCCTTGATGTAATTGAATAATGGAATGCATCAATTCCATCAGCAGTACGGTTTTTCCAACGCCTGCACCACCAAACAATCCTGTTTTACACCCTCTGACGAAAGGACAAAGTAAATCAATGACTTTAATTCCAGTCTCAAGAATGGTTTCTTGAGTGCTCGTCATTTCAAGTGGCGCGGAGTTGGCTAGAACATCACGATATTCATGGGTTTCTAATGGCGGGGCACCGTCTAAAGGCTCACCAAAAATATTTAGAAGGCGGCCCAAGCACTTTTTTGAAACGGGAATTTGTAATGAAGTGCCTTGATCATAGACTACTAATCCTCTTTGCAATCCTGAGGCGCGGTGAAGCGTGATGGCTCTCACATGATGCTCATCAAGATGCTGACACACTTCCAAAATGTATTCATCACTGTCCGTGTGAGTTTTAAGAGATTGATGCAAAGGAGGTAGAACATCACAATGTATCCTGACAACAGGGCCATTGATTTCGATTATCCTGCCGATGGGAGTTCCATGACTTTGAGCAACAGCCGTGTTTATGTCCATCATTTTCCAATTGTATTCATGACCCATGAATTAGGTGTCGTCCTATTCTCTCTATTTTTACATCACTTTATGGAATTTTAATATAACAGAGTTTGAAAACAGAGAGCAAAATGCTAATTAATAAAAGCTCGCCTCAAATCTAAAAAACAAAAGCTATGTAGGAGGTCTCATCAATCTGCACACCCATGTCACTGGGTTATATGATGATACACCAAACCATCCCTTTATAGAGTTCAATGAAATAGGTAGGCTCTGAATAGGCCAATCTTAATGGGCTACTGGCATAATAGGGCTCTTAGACATCTCATAAGAGCCCAGGTGATTTGAGTCAATTACCCTAGGATAGGCCTCTCTTATAGAGGAGTTATTGGTTTTTCATCATGGGACATCCCATCATTTGCCTATCCATCATCATCTGCATCATTTGCGTCATCATTTGCATCATTTTCATACGTTGATCCATCATCTCGGGTTGTTTTGCTGTATCATCGTGCATACTTTGCATCATCTTCATGCCTTTTTGCATGGTGTGCATGCCTTCTTCCATCATGGGCATTTGTGTTTGCATCAACGATTTCTTTTCTTCCGTTGTTTTTGCATTCATAAGCTTATCATGCATCTGTTGCATTTGTTTTAGTGCTTCTTGCATTTGTTTCATTTCGTCTTGCAGTTGGGTTGACTGCTGATTAGAGCTTTGCATTCCCATATTATTCATTTGAGAACCAGAAGACATGTCTTCTGCAAAGAGTGGCATGGCAACCAAACTGCAAGCGGCCAATAAAATGAATACATTCCGTTTTAACATAATGAAATCTCCTTATTATTTTTTCAATGAATTGTTTGGGCTGAGCATCCTACTATAGCACTACATGAACAGGGTATAAAAAGCAAAAAAACATACTTGCTCATGTTAATGCCAACCTATTCCTCCCACGTTGTGTCCTTCATAAGTATGAGAAACACGGTGTGAATTATTCGTCGTTGTTGATGGGGCACAAGAGACCAATAAAAGTATCGCGCTCATTATCCCAATAACTGCTTTAATAAGTCTCTGCTTTGGCATATCAATGCTCCTTGCAATGGAATAAAGTGGTAGCTGAATCAATATAAAAACAAACCCCTCATTTTATAAATCATTTATATAATATAGCACCGTTTAGAAATACTGAGTGTTAACCATTACCACACTGTAGTTTTGCGTTGTTTCATTACTATCAAGTAATAATCCAATTGGGCTACAAAAAAGCAATTTAGCCAAAATGGATAAAGTAAGTTAACAAGCCCACTTTATTGGCCAAAATCAATGAGATAACATTTCTTGAAAAACACAGAAGTGCTGTTCGGCCAAAAGATAGTAAGGGGTGACTATTTAGCCTGTCTATTTCTGAAGAGAGACTCTTTAATCGGAACTGATGGGTTCATTCTTGTGCTATGCTGTATTATATCTTGTTGATTATAGGGCATAATGCCAGGGATGTCGTGGCCATGAAGAGATCAGAAAAACAATGTTGTCCTAAGGAAAGGATACTCACTCAGGACCAAGAATTGCAAGAAGGGGTGGATTTCTCTTGTTGTGCACCGGCTGATATGAGTACTTCCGATAGCTTCTTTCCGTTTTTCACTCGATTAGTGCAAGCCAACCTGGCTAAATGGACGGCAGGAATAAGTCCTGCTGCCATCGGCTCTTCTTATTCCACCTGGCTTTGGCAATTGGCCCAATCCCCTGGGGTTTTGTGGGAACTTGCTTTTTATCCGGTTTTTCATGCCAAGGATTGCATTAATAATATCGTTTGTGTTGAACGTGCTGCGGATGGTAAAGACGTACGTTTTAAAAAAGACAGTTGGCAGCCCATGCCTTGGCGTTTATTCGCTGAAGGATTTTTGCAGATGGAGGATTGGTGGCGACGCGCCACAACGGACGTACCAGGATTGCCCAACCAGGTGGAACGTACTGTTTCATTCTGGGCACGCCAATCCCTTGATGCCCTATCCCCTTCCAATTTTGTTTGGTCTAATCCTGATTTATTCCATGAAGCCAGGCGCACTGGGGGACTTAATCTCATCCAAGGCAGCCAAATCGCATTCGAAGATTGGCTAGAAAAGCTAACCGGTGCACCACCTACAGGTTCTGAACATTTTATCCCAGGGAAACAAGTGGCTATTACCCCAGGGCGGGTGGTCTTTCAAAATCATTTAATTGAGCTCATTCAGTATGAGGCCCAAACGAAAACAGTCTATAAAGAGCCGATACTCATCTTACCAGCCTGGATTATGAAATATTATATTCTCGATTTATCACCACATAACTCCTTGGTGAAGTGGTTCGTAAGTCAGGGGCACACCGTATTTATCATTTCTTGGCGCAATCCTGACAAAGAGGACCAGGATTTGGGGATGGATGATTATTATCGGCAAGGAGCTATGGCTGCATTTGATGCGGTGTCGACCCTTTTGCCAGAAACTAAAATCAATTTGATGGGGTATTGTTTAGGGGGCACCTTGGCCATGATTACCGCATCCGCGATGGTAAGAGACAAGGACGAACGTTTAAACAGCTTGACACTCTTAGCAGCTCAAGGGGATTTTACTGAGGCTGGGGAATTAATGCTCTTTGTGACAGAAAGTCAAGTGGATTTTCTTAAAAGTATGATGAGGGAGCAAGGGTATCTGGATACCAAGCAAATGGCCGGTTCTTTTCAGATGTTACGTGCTTATGACTTAATTTGGTCCAAAATGGTTCAAGATTACATGCATGGAATGCGGCGTGGGATGATTGATTTAACCGCTTGGAATGCGGATGCCACACGGATGCCTTACAAAATGCACAGTGAATACCTTGAAAAACTCTTCTTAAGGAATGATTTTGCCGAAGGGCGTTATACCGTGGAAGGAAAGCCGGTGGCCGCTGAGAACATCGAATTGCCTGTTTTTGCTGTGAGCACTGAAAAAGACCATGTAGCCCCTTGGCAATCCGTCTATAAAATCCATCTTATGACAGAAGGGGATGTGACCTTTGTTCTCACTGGCGGTGGGCATAATGCGGGCATCATCAGTGAGCCTGGCCACTCAGGACGTTCTTATCGTGTTCATGAGCATAAACAAGGCGAGGCTTACTTAAATCCTGAGAGCTGGCTTGCGATGGCAGAGAAGCGGGAGGGCTCCTGGTGGCAGGAATGGCATGAGTGGTTGGTCCAGAAAAACACTAAAAAACGCATTGCATCACCTGTCCTGAATCCGTTACTGCCAAAGGCACCAGGAACTTATGTGCTGCAGAAATAGAACGCTCTTCTTAAACAAGGAAACAGATAAAGCCGCATCCATTTACTTAGCAAATCCTCTAGGTGGATGGCGGCTATCAATATCAAGGCTTAAAATAAAAGTGCTCAATGGACTTTTGCGTGAATTACATGTATTGTCCACCATTAATATCAAAATTGGCGCCGGTAATAAAACCACTTTGCTCTTCTGCAAGGAAAGCAACAACACGAGCAATTTCCTGGGGTTTGCCTAATCGTCCCACAGGAATTTGAGCAACAATCGCTTCTAAAATGTCATCCTTCAGAGAAGCGAGCATCTCGGTATTAATATAGCCAGGGGAGACGGTATTCACTGTAATGCCTTTCTTTGCGACTTCTTGTGCCAGACTTTTAGTAAAACCGTATAATGCAGATTTTGTGGCGGCGTAATTACACTGGCCGAATTGACCTTTGCGTCCATTGACAGAAGAAATGGTGATGATACGTCCATAACTATTGTCCAACATGTTGGATAACACGGTTTTCGTCATATTAAAGACACTATTTAAATTGGCATGGATGACATTCTGCCATTGTTCTTGAGTCATCTTTTTCAAAGTGGCATCGTTTGTAACACCGGCATTATTCACTAGAATATCGATTTTGCCGTATTTTTCGATGACCAATTCGGTCACTTTCTCACAATCATTGAAGGAAGAAATATCGGCGTAGACAATGTCGATATCAAAGCCTTGCATGGCCTGTTTTTTCTGCCATTCTTTCGCCAAATCATGATTGCCCTGTTTAAAATAACAGGCAATGACTTGAT
Source organism: Legionella rubrilucens (assembly GCF_001468125.1). Lineage (GTDB taxonomy): Bacteria > Pseudomonadota > Gammaproteobacteria > Legionellales > Legionellaceae > Legionella_C > Legionella_C rubrilucens. The sequence continues at coordinate 91,303 of NZ_LNYT01000007.1, forward strand.
AATCTAACTTTTGCATTTCCTGGCATATGGCAGTACCAATACCACCAGTGCCCCCTGTGACTAAAGCAACTCGTTGATTCACTTCTTTCCTCCTTGATGGTTTCATACAGTAAAAAAATAAGTGTTATTGTCATCAGAACGGTTTTGCCTAGATCTAATAGTGGTCATTTATTAGATAACTTCTACTTCCTCGGCCTGAGGTCCTTTCTGTCCTTTTCCCATTTTAAAAAGAACAGTTGCCCCATCAGGAAGTGTTTTAAAGCCGTCACTTTGAATTGAACTAAAGTGGACAAAGTAGTCTTTGCCACTGCTTTCAATAAAACCAAAACCCTTGTCTTTATTAAACCATTTGACTTTACCACGAATTTTATTAGTCATTTTTGTTTATTTCCTTATAATCAAGTGGGTTACATAGTGTCATGCCACGCTGTTCTTTTTGTCAATATTTGTTAACCAGAGAGATCTTAGTGATTTAATGGATTGAATCAGTGGACTCTCCAGTGTTTCCCTTTGTTTTTTTCAATGAAATCACTTTATCACATTGAATCTCAATGGTATTTGTTTTAGCAGCAGATACTCCCCAACATCGTATTCTTTTTCCCTCTTTCTCGATGAATAGCACGTGAATAACCAAATTTTTCCCATAAGTGTTGTCGATGGTGATGTCTTGAGTCTCATTCGTTTTTGTCAGGAGTCTTCCCAGTGAATTGCCACCACGGTGGAACTCTATTAATACTTCAGTATTGGATAAGGAAACATTGTTTATTTTGGAATTCTTATGGTATTGGAGGTGATAGGATTGCATGCCAGCATAGGCATTGAGTGTTGTGCAGGAAAAAATTGCCGCAAAAATAATTTTAAGAAGGACTATTTTTTTTATTTTAAATGGCATGTTATCGTTCATGGGATTCCTATCCTTATTCTTGCTCATGTACTTTTACTATTTTGTCATAAAATTTTTACATGCCCAATCTTTAATAGCATAATTCATTATTATTCATTTTTGGGACTCACGACAAAGCTGAGCACCTGCACGTTCTTAAAGAGCTGTTATAATAGCCCCAATATGCTTCTTAAGTCCCAAATGTTACCAGGAATAATTGTCCCAAACGTTCGGCGGATTCTTCCTCAAGATAAAGGTTTCCTTGATGTACCTTGATTACCGTTTCAATTGGTAAATCAAGGATATGTGCTAAATGCTCAATATTAGCTTTACTAGATCGCAATAAAACGTCAATCCATAGTTTTTGTTGACATTTATTTTGAATAAAATCAAATCGAAGGCCGTGGTTAAATTCTATAATACATCCCATGTTACAACTCCGTGTAAATATTATGACAACATGGTGGAGTATAAAATGTTCGGCAAAATATCCTATCCCCAAATTTGGGTATTTTAAGATAATAGCCCTAAACGAAATGCTTTTGATACCGCTTCGGTAATATTAACGCAGCTCATTTTAGTTCGGATAGATTTGGCATGGGTATTCACTGTTTCGCTTGATAGATGAAGGTATTCGGATATTTTTTTAATCGTCATTCCTTTGGAAATTAAGCTTAAGCATTGTAACTCTCTTGGAGTGAGCTGTGCCAGTGGTTTTTTGACTGCTTTGCGCGTGATGACATTTTTTCTGAACTCACTATCGTTGAATATAGCTAACCATTTTTGGTTGGGTATGGCTGTTACTATTTCTGGTAGCATTGCATCAAAAAAAAGGCATATAAACTGTTCAAAATTATCGCGTACTTGATAGTAGAGTTTTTTCGGATCCTCTACTTTTTCAGAGTGGTAGGCCTCGATAATAAAATCACATTCTTCACATTGCCTCACCATAGCAAAAGTGGTACTTAGACTATAACGTGATTCCAGTATTTGAATAATAGGAATTTGCATCGCATCATATTTTATATCTCGCTGAATAAAAAATTCTTTCCCATTATAAAGAATGCGATCATGATCAACGTCTCCACGATACAAACCTTCGGTTCGATAAGGGATCGCCCATAGGTAAAGATTAGAAATATAATATCGTTGACCACCATGAAAAAACATTGAAATAGAAAAATTAGGAATTTCTTTTGGGCAGTGAAGCTTTTCAATTAGGTAATCAATTTTTGCACGGAATCGAATGGAGTCTGACAGTTCATTGTAGTCATTTAAGTTAACACAAATAGTTCCATCTTCATTGACGCTATGCATTGATACATCCCTAACATCGATACTACTTACAACCAATCAGTCAATATTTGGTTAATTTTGTCTGGTTGTTCTAACATGGCCATATGACCACATTCCTCAATATAAATTAATTCCGAACGCTTGATGTTTTTTGCCATATGCTCCGATCGTTCAATAGGCATAACGTTATCTTGCTTGCTCGCAATCAATAGTGTTGGGCATTCAATTGATGATAATAATGATGAATGATCTGGCTTATTGAGAATCGCATTCAATTGATTTTTATAATTTTCAACTCCCACTTCCTTAGCCATTTCTTGGGCCAAGGGTAATAGAACGTTGTGCTTTTCTTTATCATAAATTGAGTTTTTAAAGATAAGCTTGATTAAGAAATCAAACTTCCCTTTGTTCATTAAATCAAGAGAACGCTCGCGTTCTAATTGTCCCTTTTCTGACACTAATTTTGCAGCGGAATTAATTAGGATGAGTTTTTCAATTTTATTGGGAATATGACGATATAACTCGAGGGCAACATAGCCCCCCATCGAAAAACCAATTAAAGTAAATTTTTTAGGGGCGATTGAGGTAAAGCGATGAGCCATTTCCACAATAGAATCGCTATTGAGCACATCAACATAATGAAGTCGCCTGCTTCTCTGAAAAAATATCTCTTGCTGATACCAAAGCTTAGGGGTTGCCAATGCTCCGGGAATGAGTACTATATCCTTCATAGTTATGATCACATTATTTACAACCGTTATTAAGATATCCTATGGTGGCAATAATTCAAGCAAAATCTGAGTATTTGAGTCAAATTTATACAATAATTCTGGAGCTGGCAAAATATGAGAACATTCTGGATAAAATTAAAATAACTGAATCACAACTTGGTAAGCTTCTTTTCTGTAATGAGCCTAACCATTTCATTGGTGTAGCTTTGGTGGAAGAAAAAATTTGTGGTTTGGTGATGTTCAATTACACTCAAAATAACATTTGTGTCAATGTAACGCAGGGGATTTATATTGAGAATCTATATGTTTCTCCTCCATATCGGCGTCAAGGAATTGGGGGTGCTTTATTCAAGTATGTTGCATGTAAAGCAGCCGCGCATAACTGTTCAAGAATAGAGTGGTGGGTATCTCGAAATAATCGAGAAGCCAGGCATTTTTATAAAAAAATTGGTGGGGTCGCTTTATTAGACTGGCAAATTTTTAAATGTGACCAAATGGGTATTAATAACTTGATTAGCATAGGAGTTGCTGATGAACATATCCTCTTCGAGTAAAGCATTATTTGCTGGAGTTTCTGGCACCACATTACAATGGTATGATTTTGCGCTGTTTGGGTATTTCGCGCCAATTATTGCAGCGACTTATTTTCCTAACGACAATCAATTTGCTTCGCTTTTAAGTGCTTTTGGTGTATTCGCTGTTGGTTATTTATTAGCGCCAATAGGTTCACTTTTTTTTGGCTATATTGGTGATCAGTTCGGCAGGAAGCGTGCTTTAACTCTTAGTATTTTAGCAATGGCGATCCCTACAGCTATGATCAGTATTGTTCCTTCTTACCAATATATTGGAATTACAGCGCCTCTTCTTATTACATTGTTGAGGATAATTCAAGGTTTTGTCGCAAGTAGCGAATTTACTGGATCCGCTATTTTTCTTGTTGAGCATGCTAAGACTGAGAAAAAAGCATTGTATGGTTGTTTAACCAGTTCGGCTTACAGCACTGGTTTGATACTAGCAGGCTTAGCTGCTTCATTCTTTACGGCCTCATTTATGCCAGACTGGGGATGGCGAATTGGTTTTGGATTGGCTTTGATTGCTGGCATTTTGATTTTTTATTTACGAACCCATGTTGCTGAAACACCTGAATATGAAAATATTGTTCAACATGATAAACGACACCTGCCATTTCTAGCTGCGCTAAAAGAGACACCTTTGGCAGTAGTTGGTATTATAGGGATAGCATGGTTAGTCAGTATCATGACTTTTGGAACCTATGTATATACAGCCACATACCTACATAGCTATTTTCATATTTCACTTGGTTTAGCTACATTAATTATCACCATAGCTTTAGCAGTTGATGCCACACTTGAACCATTTATTGCTTTGTTAGCAGACAGAGTAGGGTTGTTAAAAGTAATTCGATTGGGTATGGTTGCTATGTTACTTTTAAGTATTCCCATTTTTTTCCTACTTGCCACTGGGAATGTTGTTTTGGTTGCAATGGGATTGGTTTTCATGTCTATTTTGATTGCCATTACTTATGCGCCACTCAACGCATACATGGTTACTCTATTTCCTCATCAATATCGTTATAGTGGGTTTGGAGTCGCTTTCAATATAGGCATTTCAGTGTTTGGTGGTACAACTCCTATAGTGATGATGTGGCTAGTGAATACAACAAGTAATTTTATTTCACCTGCTTGGTATTACATGTTTGGAGCAATCATAGGGTTAGCCTCCATAATGGTTTGTGAACGAGGTCGAAGAAGATTGATATGTTTGGAATCTACTTTAGCCTATTAAAAATGAGGTACTTAAGATGTTGTTATTTAGTTCTGCTTTAGCAAAACACAAGCTTACTTTTATACGATTAAGTGATTGCATGGAATATCTTCCCCTTGCAGCCAAATGGGCTGAAGATGAATGGGGATATATACGTAATAAAGGCGTTGAATATCGGGAAGGCGTGATGCATGCATTGAGCCACGATGTGTATATTGGAACTTACGCAGGGCAGCCTGTTGCGATGTTTGCTTTACTAGAGCATGAGCTTCCTAGTTCACGTGAGCTTATGTACGTTTATGTTGATAAAGAATACCGTGGCTTAGGATTTGGTAAGCAAATTATTGAAGAAGCAAAACGGTTAACAGCTATGGCAGGCTCGGATTTGATTTTGCTAGATACACTAAAACCTAGTTTAAATCGCTTATATGAAAAGCATGGTGCAAAAGTGGTTTGTGAGGGTAAATTGTACTCTCATCCCACAGATGTATTGAGCATGACAATATAAATCAATTATAACCATATTATTTAATAATCTAATGTAATCTATTATCAGATATCAAACCCTCCTTTCCTAGATAGAAGGGTTTGTCTCAAAAAATCTAACAAATGAACCTATCATCATCCTGTCAACTTTTTATAATCTTCATTGGGATTATTCAATTCTACTATAGCTATTGATCTTTTAAACACAATTTGATGTAATAAATAAAACAAATCGTGTTATATGATTTGTTGGTAATTTCTTTTTGTGTTTTTGGTGAGTGAAATGAGTATTTCAAACGTATTGCCTAGACTCATTCGACTGCGAGATGCTCCATCCTATCTAGGTATGGATCGTCATCGTTTTAATGAGGCAGTGAGACCTAATTTAATTGAAATCCCTATTGGTACTCAAGGGGTAGCATTCGATCGACTTGATTTAGACGCCTGGGTAGACGATTATAAGCAATGTAGTGGTCGTCCCGCAGCAATCAACAGGAGTATGGATAGATGGGACGAAAACGAACGCCAGGGCTTCAAAAGCGTGGGGAGTTCTGGGTCATTGACAAGAAGGTCTTCGGACGCCGACTTTGCGAAAGCACTGGTACTAGCGACCTCGAAGAGGCCGAAAAATATCTTGCAAGGCGTCTTGAAGAAATAAGGCAGGCGACTGTTTATGGTGTCAGGCCTAAAAGAAGTTTTATGGAAGCAGCAACAAAATTTCTGATGGAGAATCAGCACAAACGTAGTCTTCATGATGATGCAGGAAGATTACGTGAGTTAGTGAAATACATTGGAGATATGCCGCTCGAATCGATTCATATGGGAGCTCTTCAGCCTTTTGTAGAAGGTAGGAGGAAAGATGGTGTGAGTACTCGAACTATAAACCATGGTTTACAAGTGGTAAGGCGAATACTCAATCTTGCTGCCAGTGAATGGATGGATGAATATGGCTTAACGTGGATCATTAATGCTCCAAAAATTAAATTGTTACCGGAGCATGATCTGCGTAAACCTTATCCATTGAATTGGGATGAGCAACACCGGCTTTTTAATGAGCTACCTTCTCATCTGGAAAAAATGGCATTATTTGCTGTGAATACTGGGTGTAGAGATCAGGAAATATGTGAGTTGCGTTGGGATTGGGAAATAAAGATTCCAGAGTTATCCCATATTATGGTGTTCATCATCCCTGCTGAGTTGGTAAAAAATGGTGAAGAGCGATTAGTTGTTTGTAATGATACAGCTCGTTCAGTTGTAGAAGAAGAGAGAGGCAAGCATCCTACTCATGTGTTTAGTTTTAGAGGGAAGCCTTTAGCTCGGATTTTATCAACCGGATGGCGTCAAGCAAGAATTAAAGCCAATCTTCAACAGGTGCGTGTTCACGATCTCAAGCATACTTTTGGTCGGAGATTACGTGCAGCTGGTGTAAGTTTTGAAGACAGGCAGGATTTGCTTGGTCATCGCTCAGGGCGGATTACGACGCATTATTCATCAGCAGAATTACAAAATCTGTATGGTGCTGCGAATAAAGTGTGTGAGAAACAAAAAAGCGGGGTAGTGCTGACTTTGTTGCGTAATCCAAATTTGAGAATGCCTGCAAATAAACAGGCTTCAAAGGTAGTTGCTTTATAGGGTTTTAAATGTAGGTCACGCAAAAGTCACGCAAGGACTTTTGAGGTGACTAAGGTATCAAGTGTAACTTATTGATTTTACTGGCTTAAATTGGTGGGCCCACTAGGACTTGAACCTAGGACCAACGGATTATGAGTCCGCTGCTCTAACCAACTGAGCTATGGGCCCGCGGGGGAGTGGAAATTGTAAACGCTTCGTTGAAAATACGCTAGAACAATTTCACTTTAACGCGGTTGCCCCCGCGCGTTTGGGGGGGGGGCGGGAGGGTTAAGCGTCGTCGCCCTCTAAGAAGCTTCGGAGTTTTTCCGAGCGGGAAGGGTGGCGGAGCTTGCGTAGGGCTTTTGCTTCGATCTGGCGGATGCGCTCGCGGGTGACGTCGAATTGTTTGCCGACTTCTTCCAGCGTGTGGTCCGTGTTCATCTCAATGCCGAAACGCATGCGCAAAACCTTGGCTTCACGCGGGGTCAAGGTTTCCAAAATTTCCAGTGTGGCTTCGCGTAACCCGTCGGCGGTGGCTTTTTCGAGCGGGGAGACAATGTTGTTGTCTTCGATGAAATCGCCTAAATGCGAATCTTCATCGTCGCCCACCGGCGTTTCCATGGAGATGGGTTCTTTGGCAATTTTGAGAACCTTTCTCACCTTGTCTTCGCTCAAGTCCATTTTGACCGCCAATTCCTCCGGCGTGGCTTCGCGGCCGGTTTCCTGCAAAATCTGACGGGAAATGCGGTTTAATTTGTTGATGGTCTCAATCATGTGCACCGGAATACGGATGGTGCGCGCCTGGTCGGCAATCGAGCGGGTAATGGCCTGACGAATCCACCAGGTGGCATACGTCGAGAACTTGTAACCGCGGCGGTATTCAAACTTATCCACGGCTTTCATCAAACCGATGTTCCCTTCCTGAATTAAATCCAGGAATTGCAAACCGCGGTTGGTGTACTTCTTGGCAATGGAAATCACCAGACGCAGGTTGGCTTCGACCATTTCCTTCTTGGCGCGGCGGGCTTTGGCTTCGCCGATGGACATCTTTTTATTAATGTCTTTGATTTCACTGATACTAAGACCGTATTCTTCTTCAAACGAGGCCAGTTTTGCTTGCAGACGCTTAATTTCTTCCGCATTTTCATCGATACGGCTCATATCGAGTTTTTTGCCCTGCTTGCTGATTAAATCATCCAGCCAGTTCATGTCCGTTTCCTGACCCGGGAAGGTATCAATAAACAGTTTGCGGGGAATGCGTGCTTTCTCGATGCAAAGGCGCATGATCGTGCGTTCAAATTCACGGATGTGATTGCGCAATTGACGGAAATGGCGTGTTAACTTATCCACCTGACGCGAAGTCAATTTCAGCTTCAGGAAGGAATCGGACATGGCTTCCAGACGCTCAAGGGTTTTGGCATTGGTGCGGCCCTTGGAACGCAGGCTGTCCATGGCGGCGTCATAGCAGACGCGTAAATCATCAAAATAGATCTTCGCCTGTTCCGGATTGGGGCCGTCATCGGCTTCGCCAAGACCGCTTTCGCCGTCTTCGCTCTCTTCGTCAAGATCCACATCCACGGCTTCTTCAAGCAGGGCATCCTGTTGCGATTCATCGAGCATCGAGCCAATGCTTGAGGCCGGCGCTTCTTCTTCCAGATCGGCGAAACCGCTGATGATTTCGCTCAAGCGCATTTCTTCAACCTGGACACGATCATAATCTTCAAGAACCAGTTGCACGGTTTCTGGGTAATGAGCTAAGGATTTAAGAACCTGATAAATGCCTTCTTCAATGCGCTTGGCAATGCGGATTTCACCTTCACGGGTCAACAGTTCGACCGTTCCCATTTCGCGCATGTACATGCGGACAGGGTCGGTTGTGCGTCCCGTTTCCTGATCGACCGAGGCAAGAACGGCAGCGGCTTCTTCCACGTCTTCCGGTGCTTCTTCGGTATTACCAAGCAGCGCAAGCTCGTCCTCACTGGGAGGCAGTTCAAAGACCTTGATATTCATCCCTTCCAGCATGCTGATGATGACATCAAAGTGTTCGGTATCGACAATGTTGGGTAACAAGTCGTTAATCTGGGCATAGGTCAGGTAATTCTGCTCCTTACCCAAGCTGATCACTCTGGTAATTTGCGAGCGCTGTTGTTCTTGATCGTTCATAGGTCTACTTATATGCTTGATTTAAGATCTGCAAAAAAGGTTTAAGATTATAAACCCGCCATCATAATTAGGCTAGTCAATCATGTGTTATTTTTTATCACGCACTGGCTGATGGCGTTCTTTTAACATGGTTTGCAACACTAGCTTTTCAGAAACAGTTAAGCCCTCTTTTCGTGATTTTGCAATGTATTGGGCAATTTTATTTTCGAAATTTTGCTTATGTAAAAATTGTAGTATATCAATAAATTCGCGTGAGAGGGCTTCCTGCGGTACCTGATGATCCCATCCCGCCAGCCGGTTTAACGAATCAAAAAAATCAGTCCCCCGCCAGAGCTCAATCAATGAAGCGGTATTCATCGACGGCGATGCGGCCACCTGGTTCAGCAACTGCTGCAGAATGCCCTGTCCTTCCCCATCCAGTACCATCGACGGCATGTGGGCTTTGGCCTGTTGGTAAATCTCGGGATTTTGCACCAGCAGGGCAATGGCCAAGCGAATAGGGGAGCGGGTGATGGTTTTTTGACTCAGCGGCGCCTGCTCCTTCTTGTCTTCAAGCATGTGCATCAGGCGATGATTTTCAATGTGGGTCAAACGAGCCAGCTCATCAATGAGGATTTGCTTGTAAGGCCCATCCGTCATGGTCTGCAGGTACGGTTTCACTTTCTGAATCAACTGGCTTTTGCCTGCACTGCGCCGTAAATCAATGCCTTTGATTAAGGTATCAAAGAAAAACTGGCTTAAGGGCAAAGCCTGCTTAAGCCGGGCTTTAAATTGGTCGCTGCCTTCCTCGCGCACCAGACTATCCGGATCATGCCCCTCCGGAAGAAAGATAAAGCTGGCATCAAGCCCTGAATTGAGTTGCGACAGCGTATTTTCCAGGGCCCGCCAGGCGGCCTGGCGGCCGGCTTCATCGCCGTCAAAGCAGAAAATAAGCTGGCGGGCATGCTTGCTCAACAATTGGATATGGTAGGTGCTGGTGGCAGTACCCAGAGCAGCGACGGCATTGTCAATGCCATGCTGGGCCAGAACAATCACATCCATGTACCCTTCGACGATGAGAATGGTGTCAGGGGGCGGATTGTTTTGCAGAACCTGATGCAAACCATACAATTCACGGTTTTTTTGAAAAATAATGGTTTCAGGCGAATTCAAGTATTTTGGCTTCTGTTCCGCCTCAATGGCCCTCCCGCCGAAGCCGATGATGCGGCCGTTGCGATCATGGATGGGGAACATGATGCGCTGGCGGTAACGATCATAGGTACTGCCGTCGTCTTTTTTGATTAACATCCCGGTTGTGATGAGATCGCTGCGCTGGGCCTTGAATTGCTGTTCAAGAGCATGCCAGCCGGCCTGAGCAAACCCAAGCTGGTATTTTTTGGCAATTTCACCCGTCAGCCCCCGTTGCCGCAGGTAACTGATCGCTTCCGGGGTGTTTTTCAGGTGATGCTGATAATGCTGGCTGACTTTGGCTAACAGTTGGTAAAGACTCAGCGATTGCTTTGTTTTTTCGCCGTGATTGTCACGTGGAACCTGCATGCCCACCCGTGCCGCCAGGGTTTCAACTGCTTCAATGAAGTTCTGGTTTAAGTAATTCATGACGAAACTGATGGAATTGCCGCTGGCCCCGCAGCCAAAGCAATGATAAAACTGCTTCTTGGCGACGACATTGAAGGAGGGGGTTTTTTCGTTATGAAACGGGCAACAGGCAAGGTAGCTATTGCCTCGTTTTTTCAGAGGCACATAGCCATCAATAAGCTCGACCAGATCCGTGCGGCTTAGCAGTTCATCAATGAATGGCTGTGGTATTAAGCCAGTCATGTCAAAGGGTTAGCTTAATTTGGTCTTGATTAAGGCGCTGACTTTACTCATGTCGGCACGGCCCTGCAATTGGGGCTTCAAATGGGCCATTACCTTGCCCATGTCACTCATCTTTTCAGCATTCACTTCGACAATGGCCTGTGAAATCAGCTGATTGACTTCGTCTTCCGAGAGGGGTTCCGGTAAATACTGACTGATGAGATCCAGTTCGAACTGCTCCTGGGCGACCAAATCATGACGTCCGGCGGTGTTGAACTGGGCGATGGATTCTTTGCGCTGCTTGGCCATTTTATCAAGAATAACCAGCATGCGTTCATCATCGACAGTAATGCGTTCGTCAACTTCCACTTGCTTGACAGCAGCAGTAATCAGGCGAAGCGCATCCAGTTTCATTTTATCCCTGGCACGCATCGCGTCTTTTAAATCATTACTTATGCGGTCTTTAATGCTCATCATTACTTACGTCTGTGTTTGAGACTACGACGAGAACTGGTATCACGCGAAATTTTTTTCAGGTGACGTTTGACAGCAGCTGCTTGTTTGCGTTTACGCTCAGCCGTGGGCTTTTCGTAAAATTCACGACGACGTAATTCGGTTAAAATTCCTGCTTTTTCACAGGAGCGCTTGAAACGACGCAGTGCGTATTCAGGATTTTCGCCTTCTTTCACACGAACGGTAGGCATTAATTAGTCCTCTGGTATAATTAAAAACAATAGGTTGGCAATTCTAGTGCCAGTTGTGGTGTTCGTCAAGTTTATTGAACTTATTTTGTCAAAGTTTGGGTATAATAGTTGTTTTTTGGCAGGCAGCAAGGCTTTTGGCTATACTGCACGCTTTATTGGTTGATTGGTCGAGGTGTCAATGCTAGTTCTGGGAATAGAATCATCCTGTGATGAAACAGGCGTCGCCCTGTACGATGGCGAGCGCGGACTGATTGCCCAGGCCCTGCACTCCCAGATTGCGCTTCACCAGCAATACGGCGGGGTCGTGCCGGAACTGGCTTCCCGCGATCATGTGAATCATTTAATTCCATTGACGGAGAGCGTGTTGCGTCAGGCACAGGTCGATGCGGCTGCCATTGATGTCGTGGCTTACACCGCCGGACCCGGTTTAATCGGGGCTCTGTTAACCGGCGCCTGTTTTGCTAAAAGTTTAGCCTTCAGTTTAAATCGCCCGGCCTTGGCCATCCATCATCTCGAAGCCCATCTTTTAGCGGCCATGCTCGACAGCCCCGACTTGCAGTTTCCTTTTTTAGCGCTGCTGGTTTCAGGCGGCCATACCCAATTGATTGAGGCGCGGGCATTGGGAGACTATTGCCTTCTGGGCGATACGCTGGATGATGCCGTCGGCGAAGCCTTCGACAAAACCGCCAAGCTCATGGGCCTGCCTTATCCGGGCGGGGCGCAATTGGCCGCTTTGGCCGATCAGGCCTCTGCCGCCGAACAAACGCTTTTCGCACCTTTTCCGCGGCCCATGACGGACAGGCCCGGGCTCGATTTCAGTTTCAGCGGCCTTAAAACCCATGCCCTCACCTGCTGGCAGAACAGTGCCAAAGACGATTCCGCCCGACGCGGGATTACCTATGCCTTTCAAAACGCGGTGATTGACACACTGGTCATCAAATGCCGACGGGCGGTCGAAAAAACCGCAGCCAGCCGTCTGGTGGTGGCAGGTGGTGTCGGAGCAAACCGGGCGCTGCGCGCTGCCCTTCAGGTTTTAATGCAGGCTGTTGAGGGGACGGTGTATTTTCCGAGGCCTGAATACTGTACCGACAACGGGGCGATGGTGGCTTTTGCCGGTTTTCTGCATGCCGGGAACAATCAGCAAGACAGCAGCCAGGCGATTGAAGTCAAAGCACGCTGGCCGCTGACAAGCGAGTCAATTTAGGATTTTTTGGTGTCCCTGGCTGGGCTCTTGCGTCGCGGGTTAGCACTTTTGGTTTCCGTTGTTGCCGCTTTGGCCGGCTTTTTCGCCTTGCTGACGCGGGTCGTTTTTTTAGGACTGGCGGCGCGTTTCTCTGCCGCTTCCTGACTGACGTTTGACGCGGGCTTCTCCTGCTCATCGATGAGTTCAACCGCGGTGACTTCCCCTTCAATGTCTTCCTCAGTAATCACGCGGCCCTGGGGCGGCGATAAAATCTCTTCGGTGACGGTGGGATGCTCCTTGTCCTTGAAACGTATTTTGGGTTCTTCCCCGTCAATGAGGCGGGTGATGTTATCGCGATGCTGGTAAAGAACAAAAATAGTAATAAAGAAAAGTGGCGGGATGATTTCAATGTTGCCCATGGTCATGGCGGCATACAAGGGGGCTAAGATGATGGCAACGATGGATGCCAGCGAGGAGTAGCGGGTGTAATGGGCGATGGCAAGCCAGGTTACAATCACCAATGCCCCAAGGATGAGGTTTAAGCTCAGCAGAGCGCCCAAGGCAGTCGCTACGCCCTTGCCGCCGCGAAACTGGAAAAACACAGGGTACATGTGGCCCATGACAGCTGCAAAGGCAGCAAATCCCATGGTCACGGGGCCTGCATCGAGCAGACGGGCGAGTAACACGGGGAGTACGCCTTTTAACATGTCGCCAATTAACACGATGATGGCGTATTTTTTACCTGATAATCGCAACACATTGGTGGCGCCCGGGTTTTTGGAGCCTTCCACGCGGGGATCAGGCAGCGAAAACAGGCGGCTCACAATCACTGCCGAGCAGAGCGAGCCGCACAAATAGGCAACAATAACGACAAACAGGAATAAAAAGAAACTGAGCATGTAACCTCCTGGCTGAGGAAAGACTCATTATCAGCGAAAGCCAGGCAATTGTGAAGGGTTGAAAAAACAGCAGCTTAGTCTTCTGGAAGAAACAACGCCTGCAGATTATTGGTATAACGCCGTCCTCGTTCAGTCACCTGCCAATCGTTCTTCTGCAGGTCGATTAACCCCTTCTCCGCGGCCTGCTGTAATCTGGCCGTCAGGCCTTCGTCAGACAGGCCGGTTCTTTCTTTAAATAAGCTCCTCGGTATTTTTTGCTCAAGGCGGGTGGCATTGAGCATGAATTCAAACAGCAACGAGGCTTCATCGATTCGTTCGCCAGCCGCCAAAAAGGCATGGTCTGGGTTCAGGTAGTCTTTGGGCTGACGGTATTTTCGCGTGCGAAGCACCTGATGATCCGCCGAGGTGAGCTTGCCATGCGCGCCGGCGCCGATGCCAAAATAGTCGCCGAAAAGCCAGTAATTCAAATTATGGCGCGATGCCTTCCCGGGCTGGCTGAATGCGGAAATTTCATAACGTTTAAACCCGTGCTCAGCCAACATCGCAAAGCCCTGGTCTTCCAGATCGGCCGTGAATTCATCGCTGGGAAGAGGCGGCTGTTGCTTGTAAAAGACCGTGTTGGGTTCCAGCGTCAGTTGATACCAGGAAATGTGCTGCGGCTGATGACTTATGGCCGTGCGTAAATCGTCAAGCCCTTCCTGAAGGGTTTGCTCAGGCAGGCTGTGCATGATGTCCAGATTCATGTTGTCAAAACCCGCCGCCCTTGCGCTGTCAATGGCACGGTGAGCCTGAGCGTCATCGTGAATACGCCCTAATCGTTTGAGGTGGGTGGGATTGAAACTTTGGATGCCGAGCGACAGCCGGTTAATCCCAGCCTGTCGATACGCCTTGAAACGCTGCTGTTCCACCGTGCCCGGATTGGCTTCCAGGGTAATCTCAATGTCCGGGCTGAAGTCGAGTAATTGATTGACTTCTGTGAGCAGGCGATCGTAGGCCTGGCCGGACAACAGGCTGGGGGTACCGCCGCCGATGAAAATGCTTTGCAGCAGGGTGCGTTGATGCCTTGCGATGTCGGCCTTTAAATCGTCGATCAAGGCACGAACGTAGTCCTCTTCGGGCAGGCTGTCCGGGCTTTTATGTGAATTAAAATCACAATACGGGCATTTGCGGATACACCATGGAACGTGAATATACAGCGACGTGGGTAACATGAAACAAAATCAGGCTGGCTTGTTGGAATGGGCAATAGTATCATGATTACGGTTTTGTCACAAAACGTGATGCTCATTGGAACGGCCCTTAAGGTAGAGGAAATGCGGGAAAAACCGGTTTGTAAGAAAAAAACGGTCATTGCGAAATCCAATCTGTTCACGGTTGAGCAATTGCATTTGCATTTTTCCAATGGCGCCCAACGCATCTATGAGCGTATCCGCAGCCACGGACATGGGGCGGTGCTGGTGGTTGCATTGACGGCCAGTGAGTCTATACTTCTCGTTCGTGAATACGCCGCCGGTATCGATGGCTACGAACTGGCTTTTCCCAAGGGATTGATTGAGCAGGGCGAATCAGTAACCGACGCTGCAAACCGCGAACTGCAGGAAGAGGCAGGCTTTGCAGCCAGGCAAGTGGATTGGATCCGATCAATGACGCTGGCACCCGGCTATTTTGGCGCCCGCATTGATTTGATTTTAGCCAGAGGCTTGTATCCTTCCCGACTGAAAGGAGACGAGCCGGAACCGCTGGATGTCATCGAGTGGCCGTTAAGCGCCAGCGATGACTTGTTATTGAGGCCCGATTTTTCTGAAGCACGGAGCATTGCCGCGCTTTTATTGGTTAAAAAATGGTTAAATGAGGAAAAAAAATAATGAATAAAGTTACCGTTGCTGTCACAGGCGCTGCCGGCCAGATTGGTTATGCGTTACTGTTTCGCATTGCTTCCGGGCAAATGTTTGGCCCCAATACCAAAGTCAAACTGCAGTTACTGGAACTGGAGCAGGCGTTACCCGCGCTGGAAGGGGTCGCCATGGAACTGGACGACTGTGCATTTCCTCTGCTGGACGGCATTGTCTGCACATCGGATCTGAATAAGGCCATGAACGGGGTGAACTGGGCTCTGTTAGTGGGTTCCGTACCGCGCAAACAAGGAATGGAGCGCTCTGATTTATTGAAAATTAACGGCGGTATTTTTACTCAGCAGGGGCTGGCCATTAATAACAATGCGGCCGATGATGTCCGTGTTTTTGTTGTAGGTAATCCCTGTAACACCAATTGCCTGATTGCCAAAAACAGCGCGAAAGACGTTCCAGCGGAACGATTCTTTGCCATGACCACGCTGGATGAGCTCCGCGCCCGCACGCAATTGGCTAAAAAAGCAGGTGTCGACATTACCGCGATAACTGAAATGACCATCTGGGGCAATCATTCCTCCACCCAGTACCCTGATTTTTACAATGCCAAAATCAATGGCAAGTCGGCAGCCAGCGTCATCAATGATGAAACCTGGTTAAAAGAAACCTTTGTGAGCACGGTTCAGCAACGCGGCGCGGCCATTTTAAAAGCACGCGGCCTGTCTTCTGCCGCTTCGGCAGCCAATGCCGTCATTCACGGGGTGAACAACCTGCTGAATGACACGCCGGCCAACGAATCATTCTCCATGTGCTTAAGCTCCAACGGCGAGTACGGTGTCGATAAAGGCTTGATCTTCTCCTACCCCTGCCGCCGCACCAACGGCCGTCTGGAAGTCATCGAAGGCTTGCCGATGAATGAATTCAGCCAGGGTAAATTCAATGCCACACTGGACGAGCTGCGTCAGGAACGTGATGCCGTCATCGAGTTGGGATTACTGGATTAACGGCTGTTCATCCGGGGCGGGGCTAATCCAGCCCGCCCTTAGTCTACCCTGATGCCAAAAGGCACATACAATTCGCGCCCGTTAATTTTCACCTGGGCGAACAATTTGATAAATCCCGCTTTCTCCGCTTCAAGATGAAACTCAAGCGCAGGCCCGCCGCGATCGCCCGGGTTGGCAGGTTCTTTGCCCATAGGGTGAATATGAATCACAGTTTTGAAATCATCATCAAAGCCCACCAGATGGGCAAATGCGCCCATCACGGGTTCAAGCGAGGTCACGGGCTTGCCCTGGTTGTCGGTGACCACCATTTTTCCCATGGCAGCCTGACCGGCACGCACTTGCGGCGGATCAAACGACAGGGCGAAGTGGAAACCCTCCACCGTGGACTCTGCAACAGGCTTTCGGTTAATAACTGCCGGTTTAGTGCTGTTTCTCATGAGAGGAGCGAGCAGGTAGGCATGCTGATTGCCTTGCTTTAGGGTAATGTCGGCCCAGACATTGTAATTGCCCTTGTTGTTTTGAGGTTGCCAACGGAACTGATAAATGCCTGGTTCTTTAGTCGGGCGGCTGTGTACATGACTGTAATCGTCAAGGCTTTGGTCAATGATGAGTAAATGGATGCGGCGTGTGTGGACCGTTTTTAAGTCGCTTAATAACACGGGTTTTCCCGTTTTTTCGTTGACGAGCTTAAAAAATACGTTTTGATGGTCACCCGCTGTCTCCTTTTTTACAATGGCGAGTTGGATTGGGTCAGGTAGAACATCCGGAGTGGCCGATGCGGCAAAGGGGGTTAACAGGGTCAACAAGAGAGTGAAAAAGCGAATCAGGCGGTTCATAGGCATCCTTGGGTTAAAAGTGCCTGAATTTTAGCGAGGATTTGCGAATGAAATCAATCAGGGTTAATGGGGGGATTAATTGGAAAGCGCATGGATTTTAGCCGCACCTAACACCTCTCCCGGTTTCTGCGGCAGGAATGCTTCTGATTTGACAATGGATTGCAGCGTGTCGGCATCCACGGCTTCACTGAAGTAAAACCCCTGGCCGTACTTGCAACCCATGGTTTTAAGGATGGTATAGTGCTGCAGCGTTTCAATGCCTTCCGCGACCACGTTGAGGTTCAAGGCGCCGGCAAGCTTAATCATGGCATCGACGATACTGCGTTTTTTATTGTCTTCATTGAGGCTTAAAATGAACGATTTGTCGATTTTTACTTCGTTGATGGGCAGTTCCGTCAGGTAAATGAAGGACGAATACCCAGTGCCGAAATCATCAATGGATATTTTAATACCCAGGGATGCCAGGCGGTTAATGACTTCGATGGCACGGTTTCTGTCGGTTAAATAAAAGCTTTCAATCAACTCCACTTTCAGGAGGTTGGCAGGGAATTCATAAATACTGAGCAGGCTCTCCAGTGTGTAAGGCAGTTCGATATCGATGACGTCAATGGCGGACAGATTAATCGATAACTCGATGTCCACGCCATTCTTCCGCCATTTGCTGGCGCTGTCGATAGCCTGCTTTAAAACATAGTGGCTTAACGATTTAATCAGACCAGTGCGCTCTGCCACCGGAATAAACTTTTCGGCATTCATCATCCCGAACGTGGGATGCAGCCAACGCAGCAGGGCTTCGCAGCCTTTAATTTTGCCGGTGGCGAGTTCGACCTTGGGTTGAAAATAGATCAATAATTGTTCGCTTTCGATGGCTTTTTTCAACTCGCTCATCAGAATCAGCTTGTTGGGGCATTCCCGTTCCATGAACGATTCGTAAACCACAAATTCCTTGTTGTTTTGTTTTGCGTGATAAATGGCAATATTGGCGCGTTGCATCAGGGTGTCTTCGTCCTTGCCATGATCAGGATAAAACGTCACGCCGACTGTGGCGGTGACATCGATGGCCACACTGTCCAATACAAAGTTAATCGCCAGGGCTTTCTGTAGTTTCTTAACGATGGCATAAATGTGTTTTTCGGTTTCGATGTGAGGGTGAAGTATGGCAAATTCATCGCCGCCCAGACGGGCTAAGGTCATGGGTTCATCCGTGGTGCATTTGAGCCGTTGAGAAAATTGTTTAAGCAGCCTGTCGGCATTGTAACTGCCGAAGCCGGCATTCAATTCTTTAAAATTATTGATATTAATCAGGATAACTGCCAGTTTGCCTTCGCGGCCACGCATGGCGCTTAAGGCCTGATTCAGTCTGTCGACAAAAAGCACGCGGTTTGGCAAATCGGTCAGGGAGTCGTGGCTTGATTCGTGCTGTGCCCTTAAGGCGAGTTCAGAAGTCTGCATACGCAACTCGTTGGTTTGATCCACCACCATTGCACCGGCGGTATAGGACATCACCGAACTGAGGGATTGCCCCCAGAACATAAACACCAGGGGGGTTAAGTCCAGGATAATTAACGCAACGTTGCTTTTTTGTGCAAGGATAATGCCTTCGAGGGAAATCGCCCCTGTCATCTGGTAGGAAACCGCGAGAGTGGCTGATAAAATCGCAAGAACAGAAATGCAAAGTCCCAGAATGGCGTACCCGCTAACTTTGCTTTTCAATAGACGAGCATTGTTTTCGAGGCTGAACTTAATGTTATCCATTGATCTGCTCTTGATGCACTTATGTTAATGTTTAGTTGATGAATGCCTAAACCGCAATGAAATTGTAAAAAAATTTTGCATTGTTTGGGCAGGGATCGTGATGAACAAAAGCCGCAGACTACTCATCCCTGAGCAGGGGTTCGTTAAGCTGAAAAGCTGGGGGTTTTGTTGTCGTTTTCGTCGAAATTCACCTCGAGGTAAAAAGGCTTGTCAGGAAAAATCTGCCCACTCAGGCTTTGCTCCTCAAACGTTGGAAGCGGCAGCAATTGTCCTTTTCGCAGAGCTGATTCAATCTGTTTAAGCTCCAGAGTGTCTGTGGTGCGTGTTTGGCGGCATTCGTTGAGGTAGTCCTGAAGGTCGATTTGCTGCTTCTTTGTCAGTGTGTGTTTGGCAAACGTGGCTTCCACTTCCTCGACAAACAGGGTAATCACGTTGGAATAATGCTGAATGCAATTGAATAAACGATTGGAGGTATCATTCAGCCGCCCCTGCAGCAGGTGGGTTTTGATCTGAACGTATGCCGTGACGATGTTATCGTTCCAAAACGTGTCAAATTGCAAAATTAATTGCTCAAATTCATTATTTGTCATACAAATTGCCCCTAATAAAAGCAGCAAAGTATAACAATAGTAAAAAATAAAGCAATTAAGCAATAATTAGAACAAATGGCGCTCTCCTCGTGGTCAACGAAGAGAGCGAAGGGTTATTTAGCTGAGCTCAAGCTTTCTTTCGGCTTCATAGCCCTTAAGTGCCGTAGCAATGGACAGTTTGATGTCGCGGTAATTGGTGTTAATCCAATCGGCTGTTGTCGTTTCATTAATCACATCAATAAGCCTCTCTAACTCTTCGATGCACTCGATGATTTTGTCCTGGGGGGCTTCCTTGAATTTTTTGATACCGAATTGCTCCAATAAAAGTTCGCCCAAAGCACTGTTTGTTGATTTTTCACCATGAGGGCCATAAATTTTAATCAATTCGATCATCAACATACCGGACAAGGCTCTTTTTAAGAAAGGAACAACAAATTGAGCATAATCCGCATTCTCATAGCGGAGATCGAGTGTGTCATAAGACAGTTTATTGGCTTCTACCCAGCTGGCCAGATTCTCGATAAAGACCGCATCCTGCTCTCTTTCCGGGTTTTTGGTAGACGCCCGAAACAGGCTAAAGTAGCGTTCTTCGTCTTTTCGTTTGCGGTTTTCTTTGTAATTGTCAGCCAGGTTATTGAGTTGCTTCAGTAAGTCTTTCAGGTGTTTAGGTAGTGTAAAGCCCATCTTAATCTCCATTTAATTAGGGTTTTGTCCTATCCATTAATAACAAAAAAAAAAGAAAGACGCAGCAATTTTTTAATTGCCGCGTCGAGATTGAATTTAACGCATTGAATAAGAGATTAATGCCTGAAATGGCGGATGCCGGTGAAAATCATCACCAGATTGGCCGCGTTGGCGGCCTCGATCACCTGTGGATCACGCAGCGAACCACCGGGCTGAATAATAGCGGAAATGCCGGCTTTGGCCGCAATCTCGATGTTGTCGGCAAAAGGAATGAAGGCATCTGACGCCATAACCGCTCCCTGAACGGAAAAACCCGCCTGTTCCGCTTGCCAGGCAGCAATGCGCGTACTCATCACCCGGCTGGTTTGACCGGCGCCAATGCCGATGGTGGCCTGCTCTTTGGCAAAAACAATGGCATTGGATTTCACGTATTTCACTGCTTGCCAGGCAAACAGTAAATCCTTCAGCTCCTCAGGCGTCGGTTGTCGATGGGTTACGACCTTCAAGTCGTCCGGATTGATAAGGCGTTGGTCACTGTCTTGCACGAGCAGGCCCCCACTGATCGAACGCAGGCTGAATTCAGGTTCAGGATGATCGCTGAATTGGCCGGTCGCGAGTACCCTGACATTGGGTTTGGCCAACAGAACATTCGCTGCCTGTTCACTGAATGCCGGAGCGATGAGAACCTCGGCGAATTGGTTGTCAAGAATCCGCTGGGCCGTTTCTTCATCCACCGGGTGATTAAAGGCCAGAATGCCGCCAAAACTTGAGGTCGGATCGGTTTCAAACGCGCGCTGATAGGCCTTGATGAGCGTGTCTCGGGCCGCGATGCCACAGGGGTTGCCGTGCTTGACAATCACGCAGGCGGGGGTCTTTCTATCCAGGGCCTTGACGCAATCCAAGGCCGCATCCGCATCAAGAAGATTGTTGTAAGACAGGGGTTTGCCCTGCAGGAGCCTCGCGTTTGCCAACGAATCGCCGGCAGATTGCCTGCTGGCATAAAACGCGGCCTGCTGATGCGGGTTTTCACCGTAGCGCAAATCGTAACATGACTGAAACTGGGTACTGAAAACCGCAGGGAAGGGCGCTGTTTTTTTCGCATCATCCAGACTGTTCAGATAATTACTGATGGCTGCGTCATAGGCGGCAGTATGGGCAAAGGCCTTTTTAGCCAGTGTCAGGCGCCACTCGGCAGGCATTTTTTTAAGGCGGAGATACTGTTCAAGCGCGGGATACTCTTCAGGCGACACGATAACGGCGACATGTTCATGATTTTTGGCCGCGGCACGAATCATGGTTGGGCCGCCAATGTCGATGTTGGCGATGGCATCATCAAAAGTGCAATACGCTTGACTGACGGTCTGTTCAAAGGGGTACAGATTAACGATCACCAGATCAATGGGGGTAATGCCCTGCGCCTCCAGAACGGCGCGATCCTGTCCGCCCCGCGCCAGTATAGCGGCGTGAATGGCGGGGTGCAGGGTTTTGACACGGCCGTCCATGATTTCCGGGAAACCGGTGCGTTCACTGACCTCCGTGACAGCAATGCCTGCAGCCCTTAAGGAGGCGGCGGTATTACCTGTCGCGATGATTTCGATGCCATGCTGGATTAAATGCTGCCCCAGTTCAACGAGGCCTCGTTTGTCAGACACGCTTAACAACGCCCGACGGGGAGTAAAAGGCAATTCAGTCACGGCATCCTCCAGAAAATCAACGGCGTTTAAAAATCAATAAAGACCATCCATCCAGCGTATGACTGCCTTCGTGGACAAAGTCATCGTCATAGTGTTGGAGCAATTGCGGCGTCTGGTCTGAAAGAAGACCTGAAACGACCAATTGCCCTCCCGGCGTGAGCAGCGCTTTAAAGCGATCGCGTAAGGTCATCAATGGCGCAAGCAGAATATTGGCAATGAGCAGATCCGCCCCGGGCTTTAAGGAGTCCGGAAAACCGATAACCAGGGACGAGGAGGCCATTTGATTGGTGTCGGCATTGTTTCGGGTCGCGATGAGTGCCTGTTCATCAATGTCGACGGCTTGAACGGATGCGGCACCCAGTTTCAGGGCCGCCAAGGCCAGAATGCCTGAGCCGCAGCCGTAATCAATCACCGATTTCCGGGTTAAATCAGCTGCATCGAGCCAGCTTAAGCAAAGCGAGGTGGTCGGATGGGTCCCGGTGCCGAAGGCAAGGCCGGGATCCAGAATCAGATTAACCGCATCCGGTTGCGGCGGTTCAATCCACGAAGGGCAAATCCAGAGACGCTCGCCAAACCGCTGCGGCTTGAAATCATCCATCCATACCCGTTCCCAGTCCTTTTCAGGCAGGGTGTCAAGGGTGAAGCGCAGGTGCGGGTAGTTGGGGGACAGGGTTCGGATTGCCTGCCCAGCAGACTCTTCTTCCGTATACAGCGCCTGGATAACGATGTCCGGCCAGAGCGGTGTGGTGCCTGGTTCGGGCTCGAGTACAGGGCTGTCATGCCTGTCAGTCAAGGTAACGGACAGCGCGCCGAAACCCTCCAGCGCATCGCTTAGGGTTTCGGCTTCGTCAGGCCGACAGACTTCAATGTGCAATTGATACCACACAACCTTATTCCTTCAGCATTTTTTCAAGGTAATGGATATTGGTTCCGCCTTCAATGAAGGCCTTGTCGCGCATGATCCTCTGGTGCAACTCAATGTTGGTTTTAATTCCTTCAATGATGATTTCATCCAGGGCATTGCGCATTCTGGCAAAGGCGACTTCCCGCGTCTCACCGTAGCTGATTAATTTACCAATCATGGAATCGTAATTGGGCGGTACGGTGTAACTGCTGTAAAGGTGCGAGTCAAAGCGTATGCCGGGTCCGCCGGGTTGATGCAGCAGGCGAATGGTGCCGGGACTGGGCATGAAGTTTTTTGGATCTTCCGCATTAATGCGGCATTCCACGGCATGGCCGCGCAACTGGATGTCTTCCTGCCTCAGGGTAAAAGGCAGATCGCTTGCAATTTTGATCTGTTCTTTAATCAAATCAATGCCAGTGATCATTTCCGTTACCGGATGCTCGACCTGGATACGGGTATTCATTTCGATGAAATAGAAACAGCCGTCCTGGTATAAAAATTCAAAGGTGCCCGCACCGCGGTATTCCAGATCACGGCAGGCCTTGACCACGCATTCGCCGATTTCGCGGCGTAATTCCGGCGTAATGCCGGGCGCTGGCGCTTCTTCCACGACTTTTTGGTGGCGTCGTTGCATGGAGCAGTCGCGTTCACCCAGATAAACGGCGTTGCCCTTGCCGTCGCCCAGTACCTGAAATTCAACGTGGCGTGGGTTTTCCAGGAATTTTTCCATGTAAACCACGGGGTTATTAAAGGCCGCTTTTGCTTCACTGCGGGTTAAGGCAATGGCATTCAGCAGATTGGATTCGCTGTGAACCACACGCATGCCGCGGCCACCGCCGCCTCCGGCCGCCTTAATGATAACCGGATAGCCAATTTTACGGCCCAGTTCCAGATTGTGTTCATCATTATCCCCCAACGGGCCATCGGAACCGGGAACGCAGGGAACCCCGGCTTTTTTCATGGCGGCAATGGCGGATACTTTATCGCCCATTAAGCGGATGGTATCGCCGCGCGGGCCGATGAAGCGAAAGCCGCTTTGCTCAACAATGTCGGCAAAATCGGCATTTTCAGAAAGAAAGCCATAGCCGGGATGAATGGCGACAGCATCGGTGATTTCCGCTGCGGAAATAATGGCTGGAATATTCAGATAGCTTTTCTGCGAACTGGCAGGACCGATGCAAACGGTCTCGTCGGCCAGGCGCACGTGCAGTAAATCCTTGTCGACATCGGAATGCACGGCGACGGTCTGAATCCCCAATTCCTTACAGGCCCGCAGAATACGAAGCGCAATTTCACCGCGGTTGGCGATTACAATTTTACTGAGCATCACTCACCCCTTATTCAATAACAAACAGGGGTTGATCGTATTCAATCGGATCGCCGTTGCCGGCGAGAATCGCTGCAATGGTACCCGCCTTGTCCGCTTCAATTTCATTAAACATTTTCATGGCTTCGATGATGCACAGGGTATCACCGGCTTTGACTTTTTGACCGACTTTGACAAAAGGCTGGGCATCGGGTGAAGGGGAGGTGTACAGGGTACCGACCATGGGTGAACGAACCTTGTGGCCGTTCACTGCGGCAGATTCCGATTCCGCTGGTGCCTGAGCCTGTGGCGCTGCCGTCGCGGCAGGAGCCTGCACAGGGGCTGGCTGCGGTGCGTAACGCACCGGTTGAGCGGCTTCGACCACATGGCTGTGGCGGCTTAAGCGAACGGATTCTTCGCCTTCTTTAATCTCAATTTCTGAAATACCGGTTTCGTCGAGTAATTCAATTAATTTTTTGATTTTACGGATATCCATGGATAACTCTCTAATTAATTAAGACCATTCTTCAATGATTGCTTCAAGCGCCAGATTATACCCCTTTGTCCCCAGCCCGCTGATGACACCCCGGGCAATGTCCGACAGATAGGAATGGTGTCTGAACGATTCCCTCGCATAGATATTGCTGATGTGCACTTCTATGAATGGGATAGGCACGGAACTCAAGGCATCGCGAATGGCAATGCTTGTGTGGGTAAAGGCTGCCGCATTGACAATCAGGTAATCAATTCCATCCTCGGCGGCTTTGTGAATGAGGTCGATAAACTGACCTTCCGCATTGGTTTGCCTGCAGGTTAAATGAATATTGGCTGCCTGAGCCTGGTTTTCCAATGACTCATCCAGTTCGGACAAGGTAGCGACTCCATAGATGGAGGGCTCGCGTGAACCGAGACGATTTAAATTGGGTCCGTGCAGCACAAGAATTTTTTTCATATACACCCGGATGGATAAAAAGATCAGGGATTCTGCCTGATCTTTGCAATAATGTCTATATTTAAGATAATATCGGCACGATGTCGGCATGTTCTCTTCCAGTTTTTTAGTCCATGAACAGAGAAGCCGGTGAATTTCCAGGCCAAACTTCTGTCCAGGTTTTCTCTATGCTATGGTTGATAAAGCGATGTGATTAACGAGGGAATGTTGTATGGCCACCACCCATATTACCGATGTGACGCTGCGTGACGCTCACCAGTGCCTAATTGCCACGCGCCTGCGTACTGAAGACATGCTGCCTGTTTGCAGAAAAATGGATGAGGTCGGCTTCTGGGCGATGGAAGTCTGGGGCGGCGCGACGTTTGATGCCTGTCTGCGTTTTTTAAAAGAAGATCCCTGGCAGCGTCTGCGCCTGCTGCGCAAGGCATTACCGAATACCCGTCTGTCCATGTTGCTGCGCGGCCAGAATCTGCTGGGCTATCGCCATTATGCCGATGACGTGGTGGAAGCATTTATTGGCCTTGCAGCCAATAATGGCGTGGACGTCTTCCGCGTTTTCGATGCGTTGAATGATGTCCGCAACCTGCGTGTGCCCATCGCCTGTGTCAAAATGCATAAAAAGCATGCCCAGGGAGCCATTTGTTATACCACAAGTCCGGTGCATACGCTGGCCAATTTTGTGGATATGGGCATGGCCCTGGCCGATTTGGGCTGTGACAGTCTGGCCATCAAGGACATGGCCGGGTTATTAACCCCGGACGCTACCGTTGAATTATTCACGGCCCTGGCTGAAGCGACCGGATTGCCTGTGCACCTGCACACCCACGCCACCTCGGGCTTGGCCGCGATCTGCCATTATCAGGCTGTTTTAGCAGGCTGTCAGCACATTGACACTGCGATTTCTTCCTTTTCCGGAGGTGCCTCGCATCCAGCCGCAGAACCCCTGGTGGCCGCTTTGGCGGGTACGGAATTTGATACAGGCCTTGATTTAAACTTATTATTGGAAATTGGCGACTATTTCCACGACGTTCGCAAAAAATACCAGCAATTTGAGAGTGAGGCGCGTGATATTGATCCCCGGGTCCAGCTTTATCAGGTGCCGGGTGGCATGATTTCCAACCTCTACAGTCAGTTGAAAGAGCAACAGGCATTGGACAAGATGGCCGAAGTTCATCAGGAAATCCCCCGGGTACGCAAAGATCTGGGTTACCCGCCGCTGGTGACGCCCACTTCCCAGATCGTCGGCACTCAGGCGGTTATGAATGTGTTGACCGGCGAACGGTACAAGACCATCACCAATGAGGTGAAGTTGTATTGCCAGGGCAAGTACGGGGCCGCCCCCGGTAAAATCAATCCCCGCGTATTGAAAAAGGCCATTGGCCAGACAGAAATCATTGATGTGCGCCCGGCGGATTTGATACCGAATGAACTCGGTAGATTGCGCAGGGAAATTGGCGAGTTGGCCCTGTCTGAAGAAGATGTTTTATCCTTTGCCATGTTTCCGGAAATTGGCCGCCAATTCCTTAAGGAGAGGCAGGACAATGCCTTGACGCCAGAGCCCCTGCTCAGTGCCGATGCCTCTCACAACAACGAATTGTCCGAATTTGACATCATTCTTCATGGCGAAAACTACCATGTGAAAGTGGCTGGTTACGGTACCCCGGCACGCGGGCAGCAATCCTGCTTTCTCTGGGTCGACGGCGTACCGGAGGAAGTGATTATTCAACACGACGACAGGGAAAAAAAAGAGCCGGCCGCCACTAAAAAGACAACCGGACCCGGCGACATCAAAGTGGCAATGCCGGGCACCATTGTCAGTATTCAGGTGGCCGTAGGCGACAAGGTGAAAGCCGGCCAAGCCCTGTTTGTCCTGGAAGCCATGAAAATGGAAACCGAAATTCAGGCGCCGTTTGCCGGTACGGTGGCGGCTGTCTGGTGTGCCAAAGGCGACAGGGTTACGCCGGCGGATACCTTAATGGAACTCCAACAGCACACTTAAAGGGCATCTTTTCTTCCTGCTTTAAGAACCCGTTCGCGCACTCCTTGCCAGGCTGGCGTGTTCGGTGGAAGTTCCATGGCAAGAAGGGGTTCCCGCGCCTCATCGGCTTGACGAAGCTGGAAATACAGTTCGTAGGCCAGAATCGCCGGATCGGCAGGAAGCTGATAGCCGGCTTCCCCTGCAAAGCGGGTGTTTTTCTGAAATGAAAGCACATACACCTGTCCATTATGCTCCCTCAGGAACGTTTCCATGGCGTTCAAATCCTCAAAGCAATACAAGGGTTTTTGCGGTTGATAATGGTGTTCAAGCCGTCCCGGAGCGCGAAGCGTGCTGAGTTCTTTCAATTCCTGTCCAGGCAGCAAAGCCGCCAGCATGGCTTCATCCACCATGCCGTGGCGTAAAATCTGGTAACCGTGAGGATCAGTTGCTGCCACGATGGTGGATTCAATCCCCACCTCGCAGCGGCCGCCGTCTAAAATGAGTAATGGCGCATCAGGAAAGCTTTGCTGCACATGCTGTGCGGTTGTAGGACTGATTTTGCCGAATGGATTGGCGGAAGGGGCGACTAACGGTGCACCGAGCCGGGTGAGTACCTCCTGAATAACCGGATGTCTGGGGCAACGGATGGCGAGCGTAGTCTGGCCGCCATTCACCAGCGGGTGAACGTTGTCCGGGTGACTGGGTAAGACCAGCGTTAAGGGACCGGGCCAGAAATGGTCAATCAGCTTTTTGGCATAGTCAGGCAGATGGGTAACCCAGGTGGACAAATCCCAATGCTCTGCCACATGCATGATCAACGGATGATTGAGCGGACGGTTTTTCAAGGCAAATATCCGGCGTATGGCCTGTTCGTTTTCAGCACGGCCTGCCAGTCCGTAAACGGTTTCGGTTGGAACCGCCACAATGTCGCCCTGACGAAGGCGTGTAACGGCTGCCTCAATATCGCGTGTAATCGTGCTCATATCTCACTTCAATTGGCCTAGGCCCAGTTTCCTCTCTGGTGGCGGCATAGTAGCACAACCCGGGCAGGGACTACAAAAAAACATGGAAAAAGTTTTTACCGTTAGCATAAAAAAAAACCTGGCTGTGGTCTTGCCGGGCGGCCAGGCGGGAGTAAGTAGGAAATACCTGATTAAAAATTGAAGATTTTAAAAATAAAAAATTTATGTTAGCTTGACCGATACCAATTAAGGTTTAATGTCGAATTTTTAGTAATAGTCGAATTCAAAAAAACAGGCTGCTCGAAAAGCGAATATTAAATTTTAAAAGGACCATGCCGGACAACAGGGGATGTTCGTTGTACGGCGGGATGATCGACATGGGCGCATGCTGCAACTGGATTGCCTCATATTTATTAATCTTAAAGGAGTTATGATTAATGCATAAATTATACTTAACACCGCTTGCGGCTGCGCTCGTTATGAGTGGATCAGTCCAGGCTTCTCAAGCTGTCAATCTTAATCAAACCTCACTGAAAAGCTTGCAACAACAATTTCACCTGGCTCTGCCTGGCGCAAAACAAGCTTCAGCGGTTTCTAAGGATTCTCTGCAATTCTTAAAAGAACATACTGATAGAAATCATGTTTCTCACATCAGAATGCAACAGCACTATGCCGGTTTCATGGTGCATGGCGGTTATGCCATCCTGCACAGCGGCAAAACGGCCAAAGGGTTGCTGGCCAGTCAGGCTGATGTCAACATGAATGGCGTGGTTTACACCAACCTGCAAAGCGAGTTGGGCCAACCCGCGGCTGATTTCGTCAGCGGCGGTCAAGCGGCTCTGCAACACTTTGCTGAAGCCTACCAGGGCAAAGACGTCAGCGAACAGCAAGTCATTCCCATGGTGTACGTTGACAATCAACACAACGCGCACTGGGCTTACAAAGTCAGCGTTTTCGTTCGTCATGACGACAAAATCCCCGAGCGTCCCACTGCCATCGTGGATGCGAAAACCTTCAAACCGTTTGTCCAGTGGAACGATGTCAAGACCGCTCGTACCGCGGCCAAGGGACGGGGTTTCGGCGGCAACCATAAAATCGGCGAGTACGAGTTTGGCGCCGGCAGTTACCCTTATCTGGAGCTGACCCGTGATGCGGATGTTGAAATGTGCTACATGGAAAACACCGATGTTAAAGTCGTTGACATGGACCATCAGTACTATTCCAATAACAAGCCCATGCGCTTCAGTTGTACAGGGGATGACACTCAGGATACGTTCTGGACGGGTTACAAGGCCGATGGCTATGATCGCGATAATGGCGCTTACTCTCCCACCAACGATGCGCTGTATGCCGGTTACGTCATCAAGCACATGTACCATGATTGGTATGGTGTTGAAGCCTTGGTGAAAAAAGACGGTACGCCCATGCAGCTCGTCATGCGAGTCCACTATGGCAGCGGCTATGAAAACGCTTACTGGGATGGTAAGCAAATGACCTTCGGTGACGGTGAGTCCATGATGTATCCTTTGGTCTCCTTAGGCGTTGGCGGTCATGAAATCAGCCACGGCTTCACCGAGCAACATTCTGATCTGGAATATTACGGTCAATCCGGCGGCATGAACGAAGCCTTCTCCGACATGGCGGCCCAGGCAGCAGAATACTATTCTACTGGCCACAACAGCTGGCAGATTGGTCCTGAAATCATGAAAGAAGACAGCGGTTGGGATGCCCTTCGTTACATGGACAAACCAAGCCGTGACGGCATGTCCATTGACACAGCGGATGAATACCGCAGTGGTCTGGACGTGCATTACTCCAGCGGCGTATACAACCACCTGTATTACCTGCTGGCCAACATGCCAGGCTGGGATGCACGCAAAGCCTTTGACGTCATGGTGAAAGCCAACATGGATTACTGGACACCGTATGTCAATTTTGAAGAAGGCGGATGCGGTGTATTGAATGCAGCCATCGATCTTGGCTATTCCGTTGATGATGTCAAGAAATCATTGGCTGATGTCGCTATCCATGCCGACTCCTGCCTGCTGAACACTCATCCCAAAAATTAAGCTGTTGTGAAGAACTCAACCAGATACTGTCCGACAGTATCTGGTTTTTCCATGTGCAAATGATGCCCTCCACCCATACGGATGACTTCGAGGGTATTCACCGCTTTGACACGTCCCTCGATATCCTTTTCGTCAAAATTGAATCCCTGTTCAGCCAGAATGAGACAGCTCCTGGCCGTTATTTTTTTAAGACAGGAAAGAATCTGTCCTTCGGTCAGGCGCAGGGGGGTGGGTGCAATCAGGCGCCGATCATGTCGCCAGTAATAAGAGTCGCCCTGTTTGCGTACACCGCGCTCACAAAGAATGGCTGCATGTTCCAAGGATAAATAGCCGCGTTTCGCCCGAGCATGGGCGGCCGCTTCTAATGAAGGGTATGGCCGTTCCTCTTTGCTTTTATCGTTTAAATGATGGGCATAATGGGTCAATTGTTCACAACAACGGGCTTCTGGGCTGGAAAAAGGCCCAATCGCTTCAATCAGGGCCATGGAACGGATCCGCTCTGGTATTACCCCGGCCACAAGGCTTGCAAGGCAGGCCCCCATGGAGTGTCCGAGTAAGTGAACGGTATCGAGATGAAGGGCGTTTATCAGATTGACCAGAGTAAAAATACCATCAAAAAAATGATAATGGCACCCGGCGGGTAGATGCGACGACAAGCCGTGACCGGGTAAATCAACGGCGATTAAACGAAAATCGTGGGCTAGGATTGGGGCCAGCAAATTAAAACTCCCGGCATTATCCAACCAGCCATGCAGTGCCAGAATGGCTGGACTGTCAGGGCTTCCCCACTGTTTATAGGCGAGGGTGAAGCCCGGAATCTTGATTTTGCCATGGGTTGCTTTCATATCAGGTCAGGTAGCAGGTTAAACCCCTAGTTCATCATGGTTATTCGTTTAACCGCAAGATTTATATTAAAATTAAACACACAACAAGCGAAGGCAAACCATGAAGATTGATCATTGGTTGAGCATACAAGGCGTTTTTTTGGTGATATGCTCTAAGTAGGCCCTCTGGAGGTGTATTCCGATGCAGGAGACAAAATCGACTCTGTCCATTATTACCTACAATATCCATAAAGGATTTGGTGTGGGCCGTCTGCGCTTTTTGTTACCCGAAATGCGGGACGCTTTGGCGGAGCTTAATCCGGATTTTGTTTTTCTTCAGGAAGTTCAAGGCTTGCATCGGCGCCGGGAAAAACGCATTAATGAATGGCCGGAGGCACCCCAGTTTGAATACATGGCCGAGAAAATCTGGCCCCACTACCTCTATGCAAAAAATGCGGTTTATCAGTCCGGTCATCATGGCAATGCCATCATCAGTAAATACCCCTTTACGGCTTTTGAAAACATCAATCTGTCCACAATGAACCGCGCCTCGCGCAGCATCCTGCACGGACAAATCCAGCTTGAAGGCGCACCGTTGAAGACGGTGCATTTGCTCTGTGTGCATCTTGGCTTATTTAAAGCCGAGCGGGCATCGCAATGCGAAGCCTTGATGCAACGGATTGCGGATGTCATTCCAGAAAATGAACCCTTGCTGATGGCGGGGGATTTCAATGACTGGCGCCGGCATCTATCCAAACCGCTGGCCGAGGAACTAGGCATCCATGAAGCCTTTTATCGTACTGAAGGGCGGCATGCCCGTTCATTTCCGGCGATTAAGCCCGCTTTGTGCATCGACAGAATTTATTTTCGTGGTATGGAAGTGATGGAAGTGCAGTGTTTGCAGGGGAAGCCCTGGCGCATGCTCTCCGATCATGTGCCCTTGTTTGCCCGATTTGAGATTATTTAAAGCGAAGTAGTCAAGAAGTCGGGCCAAAAGGCCCGACAAATCCTTATTCCATATCCGGGCGGTATTCACCGAAACAGGCGGCGCTGTTTAAGCGGGCGCGTTTCAGCAGGGCTGCCTGGGCTGCTTCGACATTTTCTGCCTTGCCGCCCCAGATTTTAAGGCAATCTTCCTGCAGCGCACGGCCGTAAGAAAAACTCAGCGTCCAGGGTTGGTAACCGGTGCTGTTAATGGCATTTAAATTAACCGTGGCCTGTTGCGGTGTCTGGCCGCCAGAAAGGAAATTGATGGTTGGAACAGCCGCGGGAACGTTGCTGCGGAATACATTGATGGTGTAATCGGCGACTTCTTCCGGCGAACTGAAGGGAACTGCTTCTTTTCCAGAGGTGACCATGCTGGGCTTTAATACGATTTGCTCCAGATCAACCTGATGAACAAACAGCGAATGGAACAGTTCATGCAGCACCATTTCATAGGCTTCAGCACAGTGGTCGATGTCGTGGTTGCCATCCATTAACAATTCCGGCTCAACAATTGGCACAATGCCTACCGACTGGCAAACGGCCGCATAACGGGCCAACACTTCAGCGCCGGCTTTAATCGCAGTCAGGCTGGGTGTGTATTCGCTGATGGAGTACACATTGCGCCATTTGGCAAATTTTGCACCCAGTTCTTTGTAATAGACCAGGCGGTCTTTCAGGCCGTCTAAACCCTGAGTAATTTTTTCATTGTCAGTATTGGCTAAATCAACCAGGCCTTTGTCCACTTTAATGCCGGGCATAATGCCGTTGTTGGCAAACAGTTGGGCAATGGGGGTGCCATGCTCGTCTTTATGCTGGAAGGTTTCCTCAAAAAGGATAACGCCATTGATGTATTGCTCAAGGCCTGCGGTATTGGCCAGTAACAGGCGGTAATCACGGCGGTTGTCTTCGGTGTTTTCAACGCCGATACTTTCAAAGCGTTTGCCTATGGTGCCATTGCTTTCATCAGCGGCTAAAATACCTTTTCCATCCTGAAGAAGGTGGTCCATGATGGCGGATAATTCATCGTAAAACATTGTAGCCTCTCCTCGTCATTAAAACGGTTTTATTTTATTGTCATTGCTGCTTTTATGCGAGCAGCGTGGATTACTCTGATCGTGATTTTAGCGGGAAATGTATTTCTCACGAATAATTTGTTGCATGGCGAATCCTCTTTCCTTGAGGTCATTGAAGGCGTCATCGATCATGCCGGGATTCCCGCACAGATACACCAGATCCTCCTCAGGGTTGAGATTTAACTCAGGGAAAGCAAGCTGTACATAGCCTTTATGTTCGTGGGGCAGGAGGTTTTCCTGGTTTTCCCGGCTTAAATGAGCCCTGAATGTCACCTGGGGAAATTCCTGGGCGAGCATGAGGAACTCGTCAGTATACAAAAGATCTTCCCGCCGCTGTACTCCCTGCAGAATGACGACTTTTAATTCAGGCAGTTTACGCAGGCGGTTCTTTAACTCGTCAATCATCGCCCGGTAAGGGGTAATCCCGGTACTGGTGGCTGCCAGAATGAGCCGTTTGGGAGTATCCTCTTTGAGGATAAGGCGGCCAAAGGGGCCGTTGATATTAATCGTATCACCGGGGGCTAAGTTAAAGAGAAGCTGTGTGCCTGGACCGCCTTCGACATAACCGGCGGCAAATTCGATACGGTTGTTTTGCGTGGGAACATTGGCGATACTGTAACTTCGCTTCAGCATTTTTCCTTCATGCTCAAAGTGTATGGTTATAAATTGTCCAGCTAGATAATCAAATGCGGGGGACAGGTTGGCGCGGAAAATAAAATGCTTTACATTGGGGGAAATCATAAACGCTTCTTCCAATGTAACCGGAAAGGTATTCGCTTGCATGGTGTTCAACAGTTCGATAAGAAAGACACTAATATAGGGGAAAAATTACGCATTGCAAGTGTCCCTTAATTATTTAGGTATATAATTAACCTATGGATCAGAATGATTTAATCGTAATGATCGGCAATGTCAGCCGTTCACTTTTTCCAGTCCAGCATTTAATATCCGGGTTGGCGTACCTTATCGGCCTCACTTTTTTTTTCGTGGCCATTGCCAAACTTCGCCGCATCGGCGATGCGCGCGCCAGTGGCGGCAGTCATGAAAAAATGTTTATTCCCCTGGCTTATTTTTTAGGCGGCGCGGCGTTGCTGTTTTTGCCCTCAGCGGTCCAGACCTTATCCAACACCACGTTTGGCATGGGCGGGAGCTTCAGTTATGCCAACTACAATCCTTATGACATCACCAGCTCCATGACGGTCGTCATCCAGACGGCCGGACTCATCTGGTTCGTTCGCGGCTGTACCCTGTTAGTCAGTGCCAGTGAACCCGGTGTTCAGCATGGGCCCAAGGGTCTGGCTTTTCTGTTTGCGGGCATTCTGGCGATGAATTTCCAGATGACGCTGGCCACAGCCAACACCTTGCTTGAAAAAATGATTAATGTCACTTTGAGCTTTAAAGCGTCGCAGGGCTATTAGCGGTCGGTTTCTTCTTCATTGCAGATTTTAAGGTTATTCTCTCGGGCAAATTCCAAAATGGCATGATAAATCTGGGGACTGGTCTCTTTGAGTTTAGGATCAAGAAGCACGCATTTATAGCCTTCGGTATTGACACTGGGCTGCAGCAGCGGGGAATACTGAATGCGGCTGTTTTTGAAGCTGGCCATCGCACCGCTCATGCGTTCCGCCCAGTCGCTGGGTCTGAAAGGCTTCCCCTGGTCGGTTATTCCTTCGATAACGATTTTTTTATCGGTGGATTTGTCAGTCATGTCTCAGGCAATTAAAGAACAGTATGCCTAGTATAGCATCATCAATTACAAACAACGAAGCCATAGCTCTAAGGCCTTGTATTATGCTAGCATGGTAGGGTTTTTATTTGCTGAGAGTTCGCGTTGTGAAGCAGAAAGAAAGTCATTCTGGCATTTATTTGTTGCCCAATTTATTTACTACCGCAAGCCTGTTTGCCGCCTTTTATTCCATCGTTGCGTCTTTAAAAGCACACTATGAGCCGGCCGTCATTGCTATCTTTATCGGTATGCTGGCGGATGGCCTGGATGGCCGCATTGCCCGACTGACCAATACTCAAAGCGAATTTGGCGCGCAATACGACAGTTTGTCGGACATGGTTACGTTTGGCGTGGCCCCGTCGCTGCTGCTTTACAGTTTCAGCCTGCATGCCCTGGGGAAAATAGGCTGGCTGGTGGCGTTTCTTTATACCGCGGCTGTGGCCTTGCGCTTAGCCCGTTTTAATACCCAGGTTGGGGTTGCTGACAAGCGTTATTTCCAGGGTTTAGCCTGCCCGCCGGCCGCTGCCATTGTGTCTTCGTTGACATGGTTTTGCTATCAGAATCAATTACACAATCTGTTCATTGCCATTGTCACGGCATTGATTGCTGTGTCCACAGCGGTGCTGATGGTGAGTAATATTCGTTATTACAGCTTTAAAGAGGTGGATTTTAAAGGCAAGGTTCCTTTTCTTTACCTGTTATTAATGATCATTTTATTTGTCGCCATTGCGGCTAATCCGTCAGTGGTATTATTTACCGGGTTTGTCCTGTATGCCTTGTCAGGACCGCTGAAAACCTTAGTCACCCTTTACCGCATTCGCCAGCGCGGAGATTAGGATTATTCCGGTTCGCCAAAACGGTTATTAATCAATTCCACCAGAGCCTGCTCCATGTGCTCTTCGTCGGGGCCTTCCATTTGAAGGGTAAGCTCCGTGCCTTTACTGGCGGCAAGCATCATGACACCCATAATGCTTTTGCCGTTGATGGTTTGTGAACCTTTGGTTACGTCAATGTGACTCTGAAATTTCGATGCAGTCGACACGAATTTTGCAGAGGCTCTGGCGTGAAGGCCCAACTTATTGATGATAGTCACGGTCGTTTTAATCATAGCGCCATCAATGTAACATGCACGGGGGTTTGTCTCAATGCCGCAGCGCATAATCTTTAAAATTAACTTCCGGCGTGCAATTGCTTCAGAACCTGGATCAGTTCATCCGACGAGGATGCGCTGCGGCATTGGTCGCGAAATGCCTCGGAGCTGACCTGTTTGACGATGGCTGCAAGCACTTTCAAATGCTTCTCTGGGTGTTGTTCGGGTCCGAGGAGGCCAATCACCAGATCCACTGGCTGTTTGTCTTCGGCGCCGAAATCCACAGGCCGTTGCAGGCGGATAAAGCAGGCGGCAGGAGCGTCGATGAAAGAGGATCGAACATGGGGAATCAAAAGACCATGGCCCAGGGTGGTGCTGCCCAGACTCTCTCGATGCCAATAGGCTTCAAATAAATCCTTGGCATTCAATTGAGGGAAATCGTCGCTGAATAGCTGGCTGATTTTAGCCAATACCGCTGTTTTACTGTGTGAACAGGTATCGATTAGGACACGGTGTTCATTAAGCAATTGAAAAAGCTGCATAAATGCTGATTGTGGGTAAAAGTTGCACTATTTTACCCCTTTTGGGCCATGGTTGACAATGCAGCCGTTGAATTAGACCGGCTGAGTAATGATAAACATCGAGAAAAGGATGGCGGAACAAGCCATGCACCTGGCATGGCTTGCAGTCAGAGTTACTCGCGGTGATCGCGGATTCTTTCTTTGTGATCAATTAATTGTCTGTCGAGCTTATCGACCAATTCATCGATGGCAGTATACATGTCTTCGGATTCTGCCCGGGCATGCAGCTTGCCTTTGGCAATCAGAACAGAGGCCTCAGCAATTTGACGGAGTTTTTCTACATCAAAAATCACATTGATGGCGGTGATTTTATCGAAATGACGCTCCAGTTTATCAAATTTATCCTGCGTAAAAGCCCTCAAGGCAGGCGTCACTTCAACATGGTGGCCAGTGAAGTTGATTTGCATAACATTCTCCTTCAATTGATTAACACTTAACTACGAATGGTTTTGCGCTCGTTTGAGGGAGCAATACCCATAGCCTCCCGGTATTTTGCCACAGTACGGCGTGCCACGTGAATGCCCTGCTCGCCTATTAGTTGGGCAATTTTACTGTCGCTCAATGGTTTTTTACGGTTTTCTGCCGCAATGAGTTTTTTAATGACGGCGCGAATGGCGGTGGACGAGCATTCACCCCCATTGGCCGTGGCCACATGGCTTGAAAAGAAATATTTTAATTCAAAAACACCGCGGGGTGTGTGCATGAATTTTTGGGTGGTGACCCTTGAAATCGTTGATTCGTGCATGTCCAGTGCCTGAGCCACATCATTTAAAATGAGCGGTTTCATGGCTTCATCGCCATGTTCAAGAAAATCCTGCTGGTATTTGACGATGCAACTGGCAACTTTCAGCAGTGTTTCCTGACGGCTTTGCACGCTTTTTAAGAACCAGCGGGCTTCCTGGAGATTGTTTTTCAAAAACTGGTTGTCGGCGCTGTTGTCCGCACGCTGAATTAATGCAGCATAATGGTTGTTGATGCTTAAGCGGGGCAGGGTGTTGTTATTTAAAAAGGCCTGCCAGACACCGTCGATTTTCTTGACGGTGATATCGGGAATAATGTATTCGGTTGTGGCCTGATTAATGAGACTGCCGGGTTTGGGATTCAAGCCTTGGATAATCTGCAGGACCTTATCCAGGGTTGATTCATTCACCTGATAATTCTTCATCAATTGTCGATAATTATGCTGGCCCAATAATTCAATGTCATTGCGCAGAATGCGCTTGGCTAAAGCCACCTCCGCGTCTTCTTCCAATTGCTGAAGCTGAACCAGCAGCGTCTCCGCCAGGCTATTGGCTGCACAGCCGACTGGATCGAATTGTTGAATACGGTGTTTGACCGCAATGACTTCCTCAATTTCGATAGGGCAATGCTCACTGTTAAGGCTGGCATGAAGTTCATCAACCGGTACGGTCAGGAAACCATCATCATCGACTGCGTCAATGATGGCTGTGGCAATAACCCTGTCCACATCACTCATGGGGGTTAAGTCAAGCTGCCAGCGCAGGTGATCCTGCAGGTTGGTTGTGGTGCAGTACAAATTGTCATAATTAAAATCAGGTTCGTCGAAGCTCGCTCGTTTATTGGTGTTTGAATAAAGCTGCGACCATTGAAAATCCATGAATTCATCCTGGGATTTGCTTTGTTCAGGACTCGGTTCTTCTTTTTCCTCATGGGGCGTGGCTTCAAGCATGGGGTTAGATTCTACGATTTGCTGGATTTCCTGTTGCAAGTCAACGGTAGACAATTGAAGCAAACGGATTGCCTGCTGAAGCTGGGGCGTAAGGGTTAATTGTTGCGAAATACTGAGCTGCAACGATGGTTTCATGCAAATCCTCTTTGTAACATCGCTTTTAGTATAAGTTTAACTGATTCAGAAGGATTATCCAGTAGGGCAATAGAGTAAATTGCGGCTGCTTTGGCGCAAGGCATTGATTAATGCTTTCTTTTTAAAGGAAGTGGCCTTAAGTTGTACACATCTTGTTATTTTTTATTCTGTCTTTAAATAAAAAAAACCAAATAAAACATATAAAACGTTAGTTAAAATAATACGGTTTTTGCTTTGACATTTTTTAATTTTTTCCTTAAAAATAAATAGGAGTGTTTATTTAATTTATTTATAAAAATCGACATTCAATTCTAACTATAAAAAAGGAGATTGTT
This sequence comes from Legionella rubrilucens, assembly GCF_001468125.1. Classification (GTDB taxonomy): domain Bacteria; phylum Pseudomonadota; class Gammaproteobacteria; order Legionellales; family Legionellaceae; genus Legionella_C; species Legionella_C rubrilucens. The sequence continues at coordinate 129,863 of NZ_LNYT01000007.1, forward strand.
ATGGCTGGAACAAGTGAAGGCGGAAAAAAGGCAGCTGAAACAAGAGGTCACGAAAGCTTGAGTGAGGCGGGTCGTAAAGGCGGTCAAGCCGCTGATCATAAAAAAGCAGCTGAAACAAGAGGCCATGAAAGCCTGAGCGAAGCGGGGAGAAAAGGAGGGAAAAACTCCCGCAGAAATGATGACAAATAGATTAAAATTTGCGGGGTTTTAAAGCAAAAACCCCGCTTTTTTATACTCATTTTTTACGTTTATCTTCGGTATGGATACAAGGAGGTCGCCATGTCAACCAATTCAAAAAACAACGTCCATGGATTATCCCCCAGGAGTCTGGATGCGATAAAGCCTGAAATTGAAGATCCGCCGGCTTCGGAAGAATACCCGGATCATAGGCCAAACGATAAAAAACCAAGAAAACCGCAACAACCCGATCCTGGTACACTCCCCGACAGGGATCCCTGGCATTCCCCCGAAACAGAGCCTTCCAGGCATCGTATTCAAGAGCCTGATTTATAATTCATTTTAGCGACGAAAGCATGCATCTCGCCTGCATTCTTGTTATCCTTTCTGATTTGTCAGTTCAGGATAGTACTCATGTTAAAACAGGAATTGGACACGCCATGTCTCGTTATTGAAAAAAGCACGCTGCTTCATAATCTTGAGGAAATGCAGCAACATGCTCTACGGCACGCCATCCATGTACGCCCTCATGTTAAAACGCATAAGTGTTCTCGTCTGGCTAAATTGCAGGTCGAGTATGGTGCCATTGGCTTGAGTGTGGCGAAAGTTTCAGAGGCAGAAGTTCTGGTGAATCAGGGACTTAAGAATATTTTAATTACCTCGCCTGTCGTTACCGCAGGTAAAATAGCGCGCCTGGCGGCTTGCCTGCAAAAAAACCCGGATATTCTGGTGGTGGTTGACAATGAACAGAATCTGGCTGATTTAAATGCAGCAGGCGAGGGGATTAACACCCCAATCAATGTGCTGGTGGATGTCGATTCAGGGCTTGGCCGAACGGGTGTAAGGCCGGATTACGCCGTTAATTTTGCATTGAAACTCAGCCAATACCCCTGGCTCAATCTGATGGGTATTCAATGCTACGCGGGGCATTTGCAGCACATTTCATCCTACGAGGAGCGTAAAACCAAATCCCTGCAGGTGATGCAAAAGGCCAGCGATATTCGAAAGGCATTCAGAAGCCAGGATTTACCCTGCCGCATTTTAACGGGCTCAGGCACAGGAACCTATGATATCGATGTGGAGGCCACAGAAATTACCGAAATTCAGCCTGGTTCCTATGTTGTGATGGATGTTGAATACAGCCTGATTGAGTCACAGGGTAATGCGCTGCCCCCTGTTTTTCAACCGGCAATGACCTTGTTGACAACCGTGATCAGTTCCAACCGCCAGGAGCACGTCACCGTCGACGCGGGCACCAAAGCCATTTACACGAATGCGTACCACAAACCTAAAATAATAAGCCATGAAGGATTGGAGTACGATTGGGGAGGGTTTGGCGATGAGCAGGGGAAAATTACTGCACTTGGCAGCACGCCATTGCCTGTGAATGGCGAGGTACTCGAACTGGTTATACCGCATTGTGATCCAACCATCAATCTGTTTGATCAATTTTACCTTGTTGACAATGGCCGCGTCGTGGACGTGTGGGACATCGATTTAAGGGGTAAGTCGCAGTAAGGTTTCGGGGCGCGTTTCTTCCGCCCCGGCTTAAGGCTTGAGTCATTGAAGCTGAAGCAGCGGGTAACCAACAGGTTCAGCGACAGACGGTGAATTGGAAGCGGGCAGAGAAGGTAAAAATTCCTTCTCCAGAGTCTCGAGGCTGGCGTTCATTTCACGCAATTGCGCATTCTTGCAAAACCGGGTATTGACGGTCATGTCCTCCATGGCACAGGAAGCCAGCAGGCCGCTGAGAAAGAAGACGCCTATTCCCAAAGCCAGGGCGCCAAAGGGTCCTAAGGCCAGCCCTGAAAATCCCAACAGGATGGCAATACCGTAACTTATCCCCACGAGGGAAACTGTAGCCGACACGGCATCGGCCGCAATGTCGATTCGAGCAAAAAAAGTGTAAGCCTTTTTAGTCCCTTCCATGCACTGTTTCAATTGTTCCAGGTGTTGGGATAAGATCGAAAGGGTGGTGACACAAGGGTTTTGCAAGACAGTTTCCGTGGCAGTGAGGATTCTTGTCAAATGAGGCTCGGTCTCGCCGCCTTCATAAAAGTAATGCAGCTCCTCGACAGCAGCAAGAAGAATCCAGCCTGCCTGAACAGCGCGCAATTTTTTCATGCGCTCATGGTTATTGGCATGATTGCTTGTCAAAAGTTGGTTGTATTGGAGCTGAAGTGTGGATTTTAAAGCCTGTGCACTGTGAAGGTATGCCTCCATTGCAAATCTCCTGTTCCTTAATCCCTGGATTTACAGCGCAAAAAAAAAGGCCTCACAGAGGCCAGTTCTTTATTTCACTTTGGTTTCTTTATAGAGGGCGTACTTACGCAATACGGGATCGTATTTCCGTAACTCCAATTTTTCAGGATGATTACGAGGATTTTTGGTCGTGGTGTAGTAATGACTGCTCTCAGTCGATTTTAATTTAATTTTGATGGTCACAGCGGCCATGATTTAATCCTCTTACACTTTCTCGCCTTTGGCGCGTAATTTGTCCAGAACGGCACGGATACCCAGCTTGTCAATAATACGGATACCTTTGGTGCTTACCTTTAATGTAACGAAACGGTTTTCGCCTTCAACCCAGAAGCGGTGTTCCTGAATGTTGGGCAGAAAGCGTCTTTTGGTTTTATTGTTAGCATGCGACACATTGTTGCCCGTGGTCGGCCGCTTGCCAGTGACCTGACATACTCTAGACATGTTGTTACTCCAAAATTTCGGTGCAGCAGAATTAACAGGGGTAAGCCATTAATTCCTGGCATTCATTTAAAATTACCGGGTGCGAAATACAAGAGCGGTTTTATACCAAAAAATGAAGCTTCTTGCAAGATTTCTATTAATTTCAGCCAAAATTAAACGGACATTTTAATGATCGATCGCAAATTGGCAAGTTACAGGTATAATCACCGCCATTGTTATTGATGCGGCTATATAAATGAAAAGAACCATCAAAAGTTTCGTTCTTCGGGCAGGACGCACCAGCAACCGTCAACAACAGGGGCTTGAACAATGGCTGCCTGCCTACGAATTACCTTTTGACGGCGGAATGTGGGATTGGCAGACCCTCTTCAACCGCGAGGCTGAGACGGTGGTTGAAATTGGTTTTGGCATGGGGGCTTCTCTGCTGACCATGGCGCTTCGCCATCCGGAAATTAATTTTGTAGGCATTGAAGTGCATCGCGCAGGTCTCGGCAGCCTTGCAGCGGATTTGCATGAGCAGGGGTTAACTAATGTCCGTCTGGTGGCTCTGGATGCCGTCGAAATCTTTAAAACACGGATCGCGGACGCCTCCCTGGCTGGAATCCAGGTATTCTTTCCTGATCCCTGGCCTAAAAAAAGACATCACAAACGCCGTCTGATTCAGCCGGAGTTAGTCAGCCTGTTAGCCGGCAAGCTGAAAAAAGGCGGTTTTCTGCATTGCGCCACCGACTGGCAGGATTATGCTGACCACATGCTGGCGGTTCTTGATAACGAACCGGCACTGGCAAATCAGCAGGCAGAAGGAGGCTTTTCGCCGCGGCCTGAGACACGCCCGCTCACCAAGTTTGAACAGCGCGGACAACGCCTCGGCCATGGCGTCTGGGACTTAATCTATCTAAAAAAATAAGGAGAATACCATGAACAAGGGACTGTTAAAATCCGGCCTGCTTGGCCTGTTGCTGGTTTCAGGTTTGACTGCGCTTCATGCTGCCACCCCACTGCCTTTACTGGCAAAACTAACCAATACCCCCGCCGTGTCCGGCTACGAAAAACCCATCCGCGAACTGCTGAAGGCGCAATGGGGCACGGCCTTGCCCCAGCTTGAAATCGATGGCATGGGCAATCTCATTGGTCATACGGCCAGTCCATCGGCCCCCCGGCTGTTGTTAATGTCGCACATGGATGAAACCGGCTTCATGGTCGAGTCGATCACTGACGATGGTTTTGTAAAAATAGTCCCGGTAGGCGGCATTGCCACTGCCGTTATTTATGCCCAGCGCTGGCATATAGCAGGCGACAAACACCCCATTACCGGCTATTCGGGTATGGATTCTCCGCATCTTCTGGGGGATAAAAAAATGCTGGGCTCGCCGGACATGACTTTCCTGTTCCTGGATGTGGGGGCTGAAAATAAAGAAGATGCAATGAAGCGTCTGGGTATTCGTCCCGGTCTGGCGGTCACGCCAGTCAGTGAATTCACGGCGCTGAGCGATACCCGCTTTCTGGCCAAGGCCCTGGATGATCGCATCGGCCTTGCAGCCATCAGCGAAGTGCTTCAAACCGTCAAAAACAGCAAACCGGCCTACCAGTTGTTTGCCGCTGCTACCGTGCAGGAAGAGGTGGGCATGCGCGGCGCCTCAACCGTCTATCAGGCGACTAAACCGGATGTTGTGATTAATGTGGAGGTGGGTATTGCGGATGACTACCCTTCATTAATCGCCGAAAGAAAAAACACCATTTTTCTTGGCAAAGGCCCCTCGGTTTTTGTCTATGACCGCTCCATGATTCCCAACCAGGCGCTGGTCAACTGGGTGAGGGACATTGCTGCAAAAAACCATATTCCAGTGCAATTGGAAGTGGAAATGGGTTATGGAGAGGACGGTTCAAAATTACAGATGTCCGGAAAAGGGGTTCCGGCGATTAATATTGGTATTCCTGTCCGCTATGCTCATCAGCATGCCGGCGTGTTTGATAAACGCGATTACCACCAGGCTGTGCGTCTTTTAACCTTGCTGGTTGAAAATTTTAATCAGGATATTGCCAAGCAAATTAAAAATGGTTAACACTATGGCAGGAAGTTAGACTTTCTGCCCGCGGAGTTGCTATTGGCGCATTAAGGTCAGTAGCAAAGTCATGTGACAAGATTCTAAAGGGATTTAATCGTCCATCGGTGGATGAGGCCCATCCCTTTGGACGTTTATAAGGATGTGGTATGGATTTTTCAGCTTTAGACAATGCGCTGGCACAGGGTTTCGGCGCATTCACTCGATACATTGAAGAGCAGCTGGGCGAAGACGAGGCTCTTTTACAGAAGACATTCTGGCATCATGGAAAAATGGTTGATTTTCTGAGTTATGTCATCCAGCAGCATGATCGTGAAGACAATGATTTAACGGAACACGTGCAATTCCTCCTTCAACACGGGGCTAACACCACGTTGAACCAACCGGTTCACCTGGTTCTTAAAGAAAAAAAACTCGATTTGCTGCCAATTCTGCTCGAAGCTAAGAGCAAACTGCAAAAACAACCTAAGGTTTCGCAAAAGGAAAAAGAAATCGAGTTATTGATTGAGAAGGATGAACAGCCTGATTCGCATTTTATTAATGGTCGGGACAGAGACGGGCGAACCATTCTGTCAAGGGCGATTGAAACCGGCTCGATTGAGTGCGTTCGCCAGGTTCTGAAGTACAAACCCTTAATCGATCAGGCGGATAACATTCAGCTGGATGAAGCCACGGCGCGCGAAATGCAACCACTTCATCTCGCGGCTTTTCGGGATTTTGGCGAGGGCGTTAAGGAATTGCTTCGTGCGGGTGCCAGCGTGGACAATCCTTTTGGCAGCCGAAAAAGACCGACCCTTTCCATTGCTGCCCGGGAAGTCAACGTCAGTGCTCTGGAAGCGGTTCTTGAGGTAGCCAATAAGCCCGCGCAACTGAATTATGAAGACACGATGAGATTCAGGCCAATCGATTTATTATGCGATTCCCTGGCAAAAAATGAAAAAACACACGAAGCGATTCGTGGTATTGCCATGTTATTGTGCCGTGGGGCCGACATGCCGCGTACGGAAACATACTGCCAGTTGCTGCATACACACCGTCGCCAATTGCTGAATGACATTTTGGATTACGCCGGAAAAAATCCGGAACTGAAGCCGTCGATTCTGCGAACCATTCATAACAAGAATCATGCGCTGCATCGGGTTATTTACGATACCCATTCCCTGGGACGTTCGGTTAAAAATTTAACTGGCGGCTATGATGATTTGGCAGGGCAGGTCGAAAGCCTGGCTCAGGATATTCCTGAAAAAGGGGAACTTCAATTGCGGCCCGACGAGAAGCGGTTTGCTGAATTCGTCCAGCTCTATTTAAAGAACATTAAAGAGGCCACTTTTTTCAACCGCTGGAGCGGCATGTTGACCAAAATTTCCCAGGGTGAAGTGACGTCCTGGCAGCAATTGTGCGATTACGCATACGCCAATCCCAATAGCCGGACTGCCCTCATCATTAAACAGATGGACAGTGCGGTCAACCCGGTTCATGTAGACCACGATACTCTGGTGGTTTAGCCAGAAGCCCTGCATGCCATGCCGCCGCTTACCCGCGGCATGGTGCAATCGCTATAATTTTAAGACGCCTTCAGAACCAGCCGTTCACCACTGGTGAATTCATCCCATAAAGTAACTTAATCTTTTCATTCCCATTTCATTGCTTGCCTTCATAGTCTATAAACCCTAGAATTCTATTTTTATACAAGGCGGAGAGTAACCAATGGGGTGGAATGAGCCGGAAAAAGGCAAGGATCCATGGGGTGGAAAAGACCAGCCCCCTGACTTGGATGAGGCATTGAAGCGTTTTCAGGAACGCCTTAAAAAAGCATTGTTTGGCGGCTCGGGTCAGGAAGGGGGTGGTGCGGCGCCTAAACAGGGCAATGGCGGTCTTCTGGTTGGCATGGTCGCACTCATTCTGTTTATTCTCTGGGCCTTGTCAGGAATCTTTATTGTGGATCCGGCAGAACAGGCTGTGATTCTTCGCTTCGGTAAATACGTCGAAACCGTGGGGCCGGGGCCGCACTGGATACCGCGCATTATCTCCACAAAAATCGTCCACAACGTGGAAAGGATCTCGCACTATTCCTATTCCGCTCAGATGCTGACTAAGGATGAAAACCTGGTGTCCGTGTCATTGGTCGTGCAATACCGCATTGGCGACCTGGAGGATTATCTGTTTAATGTGGCTGACCCTCAGGAAAGCCTGCAGCAAACCACGTCAAGTGCACTGCGTCAGGTGGTGGGTAAGACAACCTTGAATCAGATCATTACGGAAGGGCGGGAAGCCTGGGGTACGGATGTTCAGGACGTTCTGGTTAAAACCCTGAAGAAATACAACACGGGCATTGTGATTGTCAACGTATCGCCTCAGCCTGCCCGTGCTCCGGAAAGCGTACAGGATGCGTTTGATGATGCCATTAAGGCGAGGGAGGACGAGAAACGCTTCCAGGGACAGGCCTTGGCTTATCAGGCACGTGTTGTACCCATTGCGGAAGGAAATGCCAAGCGAATTCTTGCAGAGGCAAAGGCCGATGCAGAACAGGCTGTATTGCGGGCCAAGGGCGAAGTCGCTGAATTTTTAGCACTGCTGCCGCAATATACCCAGGCACCGATTGTGACGTCGGAGCGCATGTATCTCGAAACCATGCAGCGTGTTTTAAGTCAAAGCACCAAAGTGATTGTGGACAGCAAAGCGGGCAATCTTTTGTACCTGCCTCTGGATAAACTGGGTACCAGTATTGGTTCTCAGCCCATCCCCATAAAAGGCAAATCCATGGCCGCCAATGCAGGCGACAGTGAGGAAGACAGCCTGGTTGCCGGCCGTCAGACCAAACGCCAGCTTTATCGCCAGGGGAGAAAAGGATAATGAATGCAATGAAAACGACGGTAGGAATTTTAGGCTTTTTTGTACTCATCCTGTTTCTCGCCAGTGTATTTACCATTACTCAGGGCGAGCACGGCCTGCTGCTGCGATTGGGGCGGTTAGTTGAGGAAGGGAAAAGCGGTCAGGTCAAAATATTGGGACCGGGGCTGCATGTGAAAACACCGTTTATCGAAAGTGTGCGGATTTTTGATACGCGTTTGCAGACGCTCGATATTAAATCGTCCCGGATTGTGACCAAAGAAAAGAAAGACGTTATTGTCGATTATTTTGTCAAATGGCGTATTGATAATCTGGCGCGCTATTACAAGGCCACCGGCGGCAACGAGTTCAAGGCGGAGACCCTGCTTGAACAACAGCTCAATACCTTTATCCGTGCGGAATTTGGCAAGCGTTTTATTGCCGATGTCGTTTCGGGCAGCCGCGATGATGTCATGGAAGTATTGCGCACCAAAGCTCAGCAACAGGCTTCCCAGTTAGGGGTCGTTGTGGTTGACGTGCGGATTAAAGGCATTGAACTGCCGCCCACCACCAGTAATTCGGTGTATCAGTCCATGCGGGCCGACATGCAGAAAATAGCCAATCGTCATCGTGCGGATGGTAATGCGGCAGCCGAGGCCATTAAAGCCAATGCGGATGCAGAGGTTACCGTACTGCTGGCTACAGCCCAAAGCGAGGGCCAGGAAATCCGGGCGAAAGGTCAGGCAGAGGCAGCTGCCATCTATGCGAAAGCATTTCAGCAAAACAGCGACTTTTTTGCCTTTTACCGCAGTTTGAAAGCCTATGAGAACAGTTTCAATACCAAACGCGATCTGCTGGTTCTTGATCAAAGCAGTGCTTTTTTCACTTACTTTAAACATCCCATGTTAAAAGGTAATGGAGAAATTAAGAAAAACTGATATAATGTTAAATTTTGCTGAAATCGGGTTAAGCATGCTTAACCCTTTTTTATTGGAGTCGGTGGTTGTGATCGTCAGTTTTCTCTCCGCATTGGCCTTGATGTTTGTGCTGGAAGGTATAATGCCATTTAGCTCCCCTGAGCGGTGGAAGCGGTTATTATGTAAAATTGTCGAGAAAGAGGATGTCGTGTTGCGTATTGCCGGGTTTATCAGCATGTTGGTGGGAGTCACGCTTCTCACTGTTGTTCATCAATTTGCAGAGTAAGAGTCTATTATGGGTAAGAATGTTGTAGTCGTAGGAACGCAATGGGGTGATGAAGGAAAAGGGAAGATCGTTGACCTGTTGACTCATGATGTGAATGTTGTCGTCCGCTACCAGGGCGGCCACAATGCGGGTCATACACTAAAAATTAAAGGTGAAAAAACGGTTTTGCGCCTCATTCCCTCAGGCATGCTGCGTCCGCATGTGCAATGTTACATTGGTAATGGTGTCGTGCTGGCACCTGATGCGTTGCTGACTGAGATTAGAGAACTGGAAGGCAAGGGCATTGATGTCAGAACGCGTCTGCACATCAGTCAGGCCTGTCCTCTGATTCTGCCTTGCCATATTGCTCTGGATAAAGCGCGTGAAATGCACAAGGGAAGCACGGCCATTGGTACGACAGGCCGCGGGATTGGTCCGGCTTACGAAGACAAGATAGCCCGCCGTGCCATTAAAGTCAGTGATTTGTTTCATCCGCAACGGTTTGAAGCCAAACTGAACGAATTGCTGCAATACCATAATTTTGTGTTGAAAAATTATTATAACCAGCCGGAAGTGGCGCTGCAGCCGTTGTTGGATGAGGCGGCGCGTTGGGCTCAAGAATTAAAAGACATGGTGTGTGATGTCACCACCTGTCTGCACGAGCACCGTGAGCAGGGTGACTCGATTTTGTTTGAAGGTGCGCAAGGGGTTTATCTCGATATTGACCACGGTACCTACCCTTTCGTGACCTCGTCCAATACCTGCGTGGGCAGCGTGGTCAATGGCGCGGGTTTCGGCCCCCGCTACCTGGATTATGTTCTGGGAATCACCAAAGCCTACACCACCCGTGTAGGGGGCGGGCCTTTTCCGACGGAACTGCATGACGATGTGGGCAAACAGTTGGCCTCGCGCGGCAATGAATTTGGTGCGGTTACCGGCCGTCCTCGCCGCTGCGGCTGGTTTGATGCGGTTTTGCTTCGCCGTTCCATCGAACTGAACAGCATCACCGGGTTATGCTTAACCAAGCTGGATGTGCTTGATGGCCTTGATGTCTTAAAGATTGCGGTGGCTTATCGTGATCGTGAAGGCAAGCTCTTGACTCGTCCCCCGCAGTCCGCCGATGATTTTGCGGGTTTAGAGCCCGTCTATGAAGAGTTCCCGGGCTGGCAGGAATCGACTGCGGACGCCACCTCCATTGAGCAATTACCGGCTAATGCCATTGCTTACATGAGACGTATTGAATCATTATTGGGTATACCCATTGCCATGTTGTCCACTGGACCGGAGCGTGATTCCACGATTATTTTTGAAGATCCCTTTTCTGCCTGACAGACGGAGGGTTGGGCTTCCCTTGGGTTGCCCAATCCTGCTTTTTTACTGATCATACCGCTTTTCAAATGCTGCCAGTTGCAACTCCAGTTGACGCTGCAATTGTGCCTTCTTGCTGCCTTGAATGAATTTCAGGCATGACGCGCTGTTTAAATCCTTGCATTGCGGCACGCTGACACCGGGCTGACTCTTGCTCCACAGGCTTTCTCCCGGTAGGAAACTGAAGGTCAGGGCATTGCGGTTAATCTGTTTAAGCGCGGGGTAATCCAGTTGATGGTGTAATACGGCTTCCACGTACTGCGCGGTTAAATCCGTACGTAAAATGCCTTCATCGTCAGTGGAGAGGACGACAGGCACCTGGTGTTTTAAGTAGTAATTAAGCGGGTGTTGTTTGCCGGCAATGGCAAGAATGGCTTTATTACTGATTAAATTAATTTCCACGGCCATGTTTTTTTCTTTTAAAAGGCGCATGATCTCTTCAGGATTGTCCTCATGGGCGATGTCGACGCCATGGCCGATACGGCTGGCATTGCCGACTAACATGGCGTCGCGAATGTGAAAACGGGTATCGGCCGGGACGACGTCTTGCGGCGCTAATTCGCCGGCATGGAGGGCAATGGGTACTTCGGGGTAGTTCTGATGCAGAAATTCAAAAATTTTCATCTGCTCACGGTAATCCCTTAACGACAAATAACCGTCTTCCGGTTGCACCAGATTAACAGCAACCAGTGATTTGGAACGCGATGCGGCCTCAAACCCATGCAGGGCCTGGGCAAATACTTTATCCAGGGTTTGTTCTCTTAACACATAATATTGAAACCGGACGGTTAAACCGCAAACCGGCTGTTTAAGCTTCTGCCCGCAGTTAAGAAAGGATTGCGCCTCGTTAAGCAGATGATCGGATTTGTTGACTGTTTTATTGATGGTGTCGATAAACCCCGGGTTACCCAGGAGCTTCTTTTTCATCGCCTCCATCCGGGTTAAGGTAAACGACGGATCGGCGAACGCGATGGAGGCCCCATTGTCGGGTAAAATCATGATCTCCATGTAGTGTTCATGCTGATCGGCTGCCCGCAACATCACTTCGCTCAATAATTCGGCATCGTGATTGGCCACGAGCGGAATAAATTTCATGAACGAGGCAAAAAAATGATCATGGCCGGATTCAGTGCCTGGAATAAAATCCTTCATCGACCAGGCACGCACCGTGTTGGCATAGATTTCTGGATGCTGTCTTAATTCCCTGGCAGGAATCCCCCGGCAGGCTTCCGTGGTTTTACTGATGGCAAAGGTCGTGGTATCAAGACAATACTCGTGTTTAGCGGCCACGGCCAGCATCGCTTCAGGGTAAGCGCCGCCAGCGAGGTGGTAATGCAACTCGCCGCCCTTGGGCATGGCTTTGAAAAAGGCATACAGGGCATTGGGATCATTTTTTATCGTATCAACATACTGATTGACATGAGCAAAACAGGCGGATTGATAAACCAGAAAAGACAGTAATACATGGCGTACAGAGAACATAACAGGTTAAAAAGGGCTAAAAAGGGCCATTATCTCATAGGAAAGGCAGGATAGCTATGTGCCTGTGATTGAGCCCCTCTTTCGTCAAATGCGCTCCATGGCAATTGAGCTGGAGGAGGGGCCGCAGGACTCATCGAACCGCTGGCACCTCAGGGTTTGCCTGTTCAGCTTCTTGAAGCTGGTTCAGGGAGAGTTGGTATTCGGGGGAGTAGGTATTAATTTCATCAATGACAGTCAGAAGCTGTTTAAGCAACTCATCGTATTTTCTCAACTGATTTTCAATCTCTGTTTTTTTCTCCGGGTTTTTTACTTTTTCTTTTTCCGAATTGGCAATGGCCTTCCTGATGAGGATAGATTGAGCAATGGCTTTTTCGCGCGTTGAGTTAACGTTTTTTATCAATGCGTCAAGCAAAAGCCGTTTTTCTGTAAGTGTTCCGTTCTCCATTGATGACTCCAAATTTAAAAATTTTACAATAATTAGGACTTATGTTCTATTTTATGCGGTGAATGCTGCTCGTCTTTTTTAATTTCGCGCAGTTTTTCGCTAAAATACGTATTCGGATCGGGGCGCTGTTCACTCTGCAAATTCGCTTCAGCACGAGCGACCTTATACTCTTGTTCGACTCTCTCTTTCACAGAAGGTTTTAGTTTATCCAGAGCTTCCTGGATTTCAGTAAGCAGCACGACGCCTTCTGACTTTTGCTGTGTCCATCGCGACTGGATGGCTTCCGTTTGCCTCGTCAATTCCTGCAATTCCTTTTCAGCGTCCTGTGATTCATCCAGTTCATAAAGTGTTTCAATGGGCGCATACATGGCGCCGGTTTTCATATCCAGATTGAAGTCGACCTCAACTGGCTTATCGCCAATCAGCGCATGGACCGTCAATTTAAATCCGGGATTAAAAAGGTTGCTCTCGCCGAGTTCTATTTTTTTAAATTGAATACGCGTGTCCTGCACTGATTTTTCCACGATGAATCGCTCAAGGTAAGCCAGTAACTCCCTGTACGTTGAAGCCTGGTTTACCTGAGTGAAGAACGAGTAATGCATTCCTGTATTGATTACATCGGGATCCTTCGAAACAAACTCGATCGTCTGATTCGAGTACTTAAAGTGCTTAGGCGGCAGATTGAGTTTTGGCGGCTTTTCACTATCCGTTTGATTATAGAAAAAGACGGTACCAGCCTGAGTCAAGGCCTGATAAACCTCAATCGATCGCGGCTTGTTTAATGTGCTGGATTCTTCCCCCTGGGAAAAATAATAAACCAGCCGATTTCTGGCATAGCGGCAATACTCCTGCAAAGCCTGTAAATCCTCATTCTCATCAGGGAGCGATGCAATGTATTCGAATAAATCAAGAAGCGTCTTATAGATGATGATGCTGTTCTGTTTATCGGACAGGTCAGCGTTCTTGTAGACTTCTATAAATTCGTTTAATTTTCTAACTTTTTCTTTGCTTTGAGCTGGGAGACGCTCATCGTGAACGTAGGCTTTAAATACATCAACAATTTCGTCAAACTCGGTTTTCCTATTGGCGTCAATTTCTTCAGGCGGCATGGCAGCGTGAATCCTGACTTCAAGCTCATTTAAATAGTTATACAAACGCCCGTTTGAACCGCTGCCTAAATGGCGTTTGTGCTTAATGTCATCGCTGAGCAATTGTGATTTTGCTGCGTGAATAGCCTGCAAAATCTCGGCAGCGCTTAACGACTTGTTATTCAACTGGATGAGAAGCGCTGAGACAATGTCTTTGCGATCATCGCTTACCCAGCCGCGTTTCCACCAATGATCACGGTAAGAGGTCATCCATTCTATGGCTTGACTGCGCATATTGGAAGGAGACTCAGCCCACCAGGACGCGAAGGAGTCTTTTTTCCATGTCGCCGTGGATTTGGATAGCAGGCGGCGGTTTTCTGCCATCATCATGGGCAGATACAGGGATTTCTGTTTTTCATGTTTGCCGCGATGGGAGGTCAAAATGGTAAAATGTTCCTGCTGGGCATAGGCGACGGCATTAATGTATTTGTCTGCCCTGCTCCAGTTTATCTGATCAATAAAAGCCTCGCATGCCTGATTGAACTTGGCATAAGCTACCGCGTTGCCTGAACGATAGGCTTTATACCGGAGATAAAGCATCGCCGCCATGATCGTCTGAACTTGTGCTTCTAAGGGAGTCGACGGATCAAGAGCGAATTTGCTGGCCAATTGCTGTTGATGCGCCGGGGTACGGAGCCATTCCATTTGTCCTGCAATGACGGCACGGACTGCCTGCTGTCTTGCATCATCAGCCACAGCCTGCAATTCCATGCTGGATTCCGCCTCTATGTCCATCATATCGGCATAGACTGCTGCTGGTGAAACGGAAACCACGGGTCTGTAAAGCTGGCTTCGCTTCACGTAATGCGTGCCCAGAGGTGCATTTCGAGTTGTGATGTGATCGATCAGGTCGATGTCATCAAGCGTTCTTTCTTCGGGCAGATCGATAGTCATTTTGTTATGTGCTGCCCATTTGAGCAAATGAGCTCTAATCATGCCGTCTTTTTTAGCATACTCATTCCATTCTTTAACAGCAAATTCGGCAAGGCGGGTAATTTTCGCGGTATTTTTCCCTTGCAGAGCCGGGTCGTGTTCCAACTCTTCCCAATAGTTATCGATGTTACCAAGGAGCAGATTCCATTGACCCAGTAATTGGTTGATAATCGCCTTTTTGCTGGCTTTTGACGCTTTGGTGGCATGAATCTGGGTGATGAAATCAAAGAACTCCTGATAAATGAGATCCTTAATGCCATCAAACGATTCCCGCAAATCCCGGTCTTCTGAACGCGGCTTATTGCGGATAGTATTTAACAGCGCAATCGCTTTCTCCACTTCCTGGATTGTTGCTTTAAGGTTACGCAGTTTTTTCGGCGCATCAGCATAAGCCTCTTTAAATTCACTGCGGCGAAGAATCATGCGAGTAAAACCCGGTTGCCCTTTACGTGCGGGCCGTCCTGATTTTTGCTGTAACGATCGTTCTAAATCCTCGGTAGAATGCGGAGCAGTGTCAACATAGGTTTGGATGGCATAGAGGCCATTGGCGTGAGTCGGTTTAATGTCTGTGCCGCGATCAAAAACCGAGGAAATGGTAATGACGCCATCCAGCCCTGCTTTATCTTTAAATTGCTTTTCTTCGTCGTTCCGTTCCTTGGGCGTGGGTTTTTCACTGCTGTAAAAACGCTGCAGGAAATCTGGGTTTAGTTTATGTTTGTATTTATGAGGAGCGGCTTCAATGGCGTCATGCAGCGCCTTATAAATTTTCTCGCCCTGCGTTTTATCAGGGCACTGTATTAATATAGGACCGCATAACCCATCGGGCTGACTGCGAATATACCGCAAAACGTCTTTGACGATGAGTTGAATGTGCTCGTTGTCTTCCGCTTCTGGATTATCAAGGTATTTAGCCTGGGTTAGCAGGGGATCTAAATACCGCAGGTTGGATTTGGTAAATTTCGGAATCCCGGCAAAGCGAAAGCCGTATTTGGCGTGTTGTTCAATAATTTCTTTCTTCGACCCCGCCGTTCCTGTCATGCCCAGGATCCGTTGATAGGTGTTCATTAACAATCGGCTGTTTAGCGAAGTCACGTAGGTTTTTTCAGGCTCAACCAGAAAATTGGGCTTACCATTGTCGATTTCGTTACGGTATTTTTGCTGCAGGCGGACATGCAGAAACTGCTGAATGCCATTGCTGAATTCCGCATCGATATTAGGCCGTCCACCAGTCAGAATACAGGCTTTGGATACCTGACCGAATTTCGGATGCGCTAAGGTAACGACCCGGAATTTGGTTTCTTCCTCATCGATTAGGTGTTTTGTTTTTCCAGCAGCAACCAACCAGCCTTCCAAGCGTTTCTGGTAGAGTTCAGGTTGCTCTTCAAGTTTTTTCAACTGCTGCTTTTCTTCTTTGGATTTGGCCGCATTTCTGAGCCAGACTCTGGCCAGTGCTTGAAGGTCCGCATCACTTCTGGGTATGGTCTGTGCGTCGGTAAAATTAATTAAAGCCTCATAAATCCAGGTATAGGGGCTTTTATAGGGATCGCTGCTGGCATCGAGCGACGTGGCGTAACGATAGCGGGTACTGTCGTCTAAAGTTGAAAAATCCACTTCATCGGCAATCAAAGTGCAATTGTCGGGGAAGACTTTACCTTCCAGCTGCATTTTGGAGCGATAGAGCGCCACATCGGACATGCTGGAGTAATGGATAGCATTGGGTTGGTAATCATCAAATCCGGATTTAGCCGTGATCAGTTTTACCCGCATCTCCAGGTAATCAAAGAAGGCGTGGTTTTCCTCCAACCCCTCGGAGGCCAGGAAGCTGTTCGCTGTACAGATATCAACGGTTTTGCCTTCAAGGTTAGCCAATGCAGCCGCTAAGGCAGCGGTCATTGATTTCCCTTCACCGGTTTTAATTTCCCCAACCAGATTCTCACCGGTCTGCATGGAGAGCAGCAGATACATGATTTGGGTTGGTCTTGGCATGTTGCCTGTGGCGCGATACATCACTTCACGCAACAGGGCGATGATTTCCAGTCTGGCTTTAAGACGCTGATTCTCAGTCGCCCCGCTGCCTTCTTTTAAGCGATTTTTATAATAATCCAGAAGGTCATGAATCTCTTTATGAGACATGTCCTTGACGGCTTTAAGATTATTGGTGGTTTTGCCATTTTCAATGATTGGGATACCGAAGTCTTTGCCAATGCCGTTGATGTACAAAAACCAGCTCTGCAACTCCTGACGCTGGGTCAACAACATCGGGCGGCCATAATTCATGTCCTGCAGGTTGTTGAGGTAATTGGTCAGTTCACTGGCATCAAAGTGTTCATCCAGGGTTTTTTTATCGTCGCGCTTACCAAACGGATCCAGGTCATATTTTTTCTTAAGTGCATCTAAATCCACCGTTTCGGCTAAGGTAATCTGAGCCAGTTCGGAGAGTTTGGGGTAAGTGGGGGTACTGTAAAGAGCAGCCAATTGCTTGAGGGTTTCTGGGTCGACCTGTTTTAACTGGTTTACCGCATCCACAAGGAGTTTCTGATTATATTTTGAACCTTGTCCGTCCAGCTCTTTTTGTGCAGCCCGCAAAGCAATAGTCATGATAAGGGCCATTTTAGCCTGATCCGGCTCGTTGGCTGCTTCGATAAAGGCTGAGAAGTCAGCGGCATTGTTCCCGGTAAAAAAGGAGAAAACGGCCTGTATCAAAGCCGGATTCTTCATGTTTTCAACGAGGCTAAAACCCTGGATAATTTTCCATAACTCGGTATCCTGGTTAGTGCCGAGAATATGCAGCTTCTGGATGAATAACTCGCTGTTGTCGCCACGAAGAGCAAGAACTTTATTCAAATAATTATGGACGTTTTCTGGTTTGCTATGGCAATAAGCAATCGCCAGTTCGCAGACTGCACGTCTCTCCCGGTCGCTCCAGTCCTGCTTTTCAGGATCAAACACGGTGTCAAGGATAGTATTTAACCCAGTCAGTATGGTCTCCGAAGGAGACTTAAACGCCAGGAATTGACTCAGTAAAGGAGTTGGGAAGGGATCATTGGGATTAAAACCCGAGACCAGCGCACCCGTAATTTTGGCAAGGTGCTTAAGCGGGTACTCTTTTAGCGATGGGCTTTCATCGAAAGCGGCAATGACGGCTCTCAAGTCTGAAGGCCAGGTTTTTTGAATACGCTGAAAATCGCCGAGCAAATTGCTTAAACCATCCAATTCGTTGGCGTAAATGCCGACAAAGTCGTCAAATGCCGCCTTTTTAATCGGATGATTCATTTTGTTATTGATGATTTTGGCAAGGCGCGCACGCGTTGCCTCGTCTCGAATACCGACATTGGCTATGCCGTCATTGATGACGGTGTTGTAGACATTGGTCATGACGCCGGTGATTTTTCCTTTGACAACATCGCCTAAAAAACCTGAAAATTGACCAATTTTTTTAAGGCCTTTGATTAAGGCGTGAGGGCCTTCGGGGGTGGCCAGCATTTTAAAGAAACCATCACCCAGTTCAGCCTCGATAGGCCCCTTGAAACTCGCGAGCTCTTTAATGATCTCGCTCATGTATTTGGTGATGATCGTTTGTAAATTTCCGCCGCTTTCCACGGGCGAAGCAATCACTTGCTCCAATTGAATGGTGCAGTCTTTGGGCAAAGCGTCCTTGATGGTTTGTTCAAGCGCGCTGTATTCCGGTTTTTCCTTCGCCGCGACATCCCTGACAATGGTAATGAGTTGATCGAGGCTCGGCAGCGCTTTCGATTTCACATCAATATGGCCCAACAGTTCCAGAAGGTTATGGGTTGTCTGCTCACCGTGTGTATTCAGGCATTGGGTAACCGCTTCATAAAGTTCTCTGATTTTCTCCCCGGCGTTTTCTCCATTGATGCCTTCTCTTGTACAGACAGCAATCAGTCGAGTCGTACCTATACGCAGTTTACGATGATCGGTGAGAGCCTGAGCCTTTGCGTCGGCAATTTTTCTCAATCCCGTGATGCTAAGGCCTTCCAGTTCGCGCATGACCTCTTGAAAAACAGAGAGCTTTATTGCCTGCGGGTTTAGACACAGGAGGGTCAGTGTTTCAAGGTATTCCTGCGCATCCTCGTCATACGCTTCTACCAATTCCTGGATCATGGTGATGACCTGAGCCGGTTGCTCCATCTTTTGGGCTTGTTTGGAAATGGTCACGATCTCTGCAAGGGTTGGCCTTATCGGAGACCTGCGCATCGCACGCCAGGCATTCACCATCACGCGAATGTTCATCAACTGGGTTTGGTTTTTATCTTTGGAGGTGTCTTTGTACAGGTTTATCCAATCGACCAAGCCTTCAATATCGGCGATTTGAAAGTGTTTACCGCGTTTACCCGTGCCAAATACGGCAATGAGTAATAAAAGCGATTCTTTACCATTGAAATAATTATTGTTTTGAATATTGTCATCAATCAACGCAAAAGCTTCGCGATACTGTTTGACTGGGGCACGGTGGTTAAAGGTCGCGATGTAACGTAAAAAAATAGCGAGTTGTTTATTGCTATCCTCACCCACAGCCCTATCGACGAAATTGCCGCCAATATTGGCTTTATCACAGCGATAAACAAAACCGTTTTCCGAAAAACGAACGTCTGATTTCGCGCTCCCGGAAAAACTGCCCAGGTTTAACATCATGGACGGAGTGACCAGTTTATAACCTTCGTAGCGTGAGGCATAAAAAGGCCCGAGGCCATCCAGGGATAGACCGGGTAATGACTCATAAAACTGCTCATTGATATCATGGGCGTTGGTGAGAATCACCGTCAGTAATCTGTCCAATGCGACCCGCATGTCGGCCACACCGGTTAAGAACGGGCAGTATTCGGTTAAATGAAGGCCGGGGCTGACCTCTTCCAACTGGCCGCAAAAGTAGGAAAATCCCTCAGCCAACTCTGCCAGATTGGCCCAGCGGGTGCCGGGATGGCGTTCCTGCTTCACGTGGGTAAACCCATCGTCTTCGTCTGTCTGTTTTGGGTCGGGAGAATAACCAATATTGCTGGTATGCTGTTCCGTTAAGGCGAGCCACCAGGTAGCCTGAGCTGTGGAAAAGGCCATTAATTTCTGGATGGCGGCTAAACTGTTTTCCTGAAGCAGCTCATTGAGGTTTTGCGATGAATCAATAAAGCAGGCCTTGAAACTGGTAAAAAATGCATCACCCTTGATGGCTTTAAGTTCCTGAAAGGTGATCAGTAACTGAAGAACGCCGGCAGAACCCTTGTCAAAAAACACTTCACTGAGCGCCTTGATGTTGTTTTCGGTGAGTGTGTTGCCGAACACGCTTTGCATGAGCGCCTGCATCTTACCGGCGGCCTCAGGGTCCTGTGCGGAAATAAAAGCCTGCAGAATGGTCATACGCTGTTGAACGGACAGTTTAACCGCGTCGTCTTTGAGATAGAAAAAATGGCTAATGCAGTCTTCGAGCGAAGGGCGCGGCGCTTTCAGTTTGGCAATCACCGCATCGTATACATTTTTGGCCTGCTCATGGGTAATGAATTGCAAGGCATTTCCTGCCAGGTCACCGGGCAAAAGCGGTTTTGAAAACTGGATGGTTAATGGCGATTCATTGGGATTGATTGCGGCATCAAAGGCGGAATACGCCAGCACGACGTTACCATCTGCATCGCTTTGCAGTTCAAACCCGCGCGGCAGATTATCAGGGTGTAAACCGTATTGCACATCCTGCAGGTGTTCAATCAGCATTCTCGCGGCCGATACACTGATTTTTTTAATGCCGTATTTAAACAGTCCTGCCTCTTCGCCGGTAATCATGTCCCAGCATTGTTCGGGACTGAGTTTGGGATGACGGGCTTTGATGAACGCGTCCAGTTTATTGATGGTGTCACGGGTCAGTAACTCGTCAGTCCCGGTGTAGAGGTTGAATAATTCCTCTTCCACTTCGTCTTCTTCTGGCAGACCGCTGTCATCCAAGGACGTTTGCACCTGTTGCTGAACCTGCTGTTGCTGCTGCTGTTGCACCTGAATTTCAGTCGCGAGCGAGCCTAAATCACCCTGAAAAATGGCTTTACCGATTTTGCCTAAGGTGACCTTGGGTATTACTGCTGCTCGAGCAGTCGTTTTTTCATGTTCTCTGGCAGACAGGCCTTTTTTCTGGTTTTTCAAGCCGGCATTTTCAAGTGCTTCCAATGGGCCTGCGATTTTTAATGACGCCCTGTCCGGTGCAGAAAAAGTAACGACGGTGGCATAAGGGCCTGCACTGATTACATCAATTAAGGCCTGAATGGTTTCTTCTTTTAATGGGGCCAGTGAGGAACTGACGATTTCTAATCGTTTAATGCCTTCAGGCGGCATGTGGCTGAGGATATCGCGCACGACATCAATCAGCGTCTTTTGGTCAATTTTGCCCAGATCCGTAATGGCGAAACTGAATTGCCTGAACGGGAGAAAAGGATTTGCCGATTGTAAATAATCCCGCAAGGTTGTCAGCATGTCGAGATCAGTAATCACATACCCTAACGCCTGGGCGTCCCGCATGCTGAAGGTGTGGTAATCGAAAACCCCGTCTTCAAAACGGTTTTGATTGTTGGCAATGTACTGCAGCAGCTTCGCAAACCCGGTGGCACCGAGTTGAAGAGCATTTTTATCGGCTGAAGACAGCGACCCCACAAACCATTCAAACCGTCCCTGGGTGGGTTTATCCGGAATTTGAAATAACATCGCTTCAAACAAGGCATCCCAGGGAGGCGTTTGTGCGTTGGGTTTTATTTTAAAATGAGACAATAAGGCATTGCGGGTGTTTATCAGCCTTAAATAATCGCTTAACGCCGGATCCTCTGCAATCAGTTCAATGCCCAACGCTAACTGATCAATATTGTCCTTAATCAACTGCTGGTTCAGTTTCGCAGTACCGGTCAATGTGATTTGTTTAAGCGCTGTGTTTTTGCCAATGGCATTAAAAAGGACTTCAAGGGCTAGCTCAGTATTCTCCTGATCGTTTAAGATTTCTTCTAAATTAAGCGTAAGGGCGTCGCTCGCCTGGGCAATGGCTTTCATTGCGGGCAACTCTTCAAGTTTGACTTTAGCCGCATTCAAAGCCACTAAGGCTTCAAGCTGTCCGCTGTTTAATTTTCCTTTGGCGCCCGGACTTCTGTCCCTGGCCAGGCTAAAGGCCAGCAACTGGCCTTCCACCAAAGCCGGTTTGACCTTGTATTCATCACTGTCAACCTGTTCAGGATACTGTTTCTCGAAATCACTTTCCGAAACCAGAGAGCTTAATGCAGTTCTGATTTCCTGACTGATGACCTGTTGGCCCAGCAAGGAGCGGTAGACGAAGTCACGAAGGCTTGAGGCATCCTTGCACTGGGTGAATTCCTGATAGATCCCATCATTTTGAATGACGCCTGCATCGATGAGATCCTGAGTGATTCCTCTTAATGCGCGGTAACCACAGGTAAATCCGTCACGTTGCTCCTGGGTGCCGGTCACGGTAATCTCAGGGTCTGTGCAGTCAGGGAAGGCGGTATAAAATTTTACCGCGTCTTTGCTGGTATAGCTGCCAATCTGGTTATGGTATTTCAGGGCATTTTTTAAGGTGGCGGCGATTTTTTTCTTGGAGGCCTCATGCAATTGCAGTTCATCGGTGTATTTCACACTGATTTTGACAGGCTTGTCGGTAGGGTCGACCTGCACGAGGATGCGAGCCCAATGGTTGCCGCGGGAATCGATGCGGCTATGACCGTCTTCTCCGAGGTTAACAATCAAAGGAATGGCATAAGGGGTTGGAGGATCATCGTGCTGATGCTGTTCTCTGGCAAAATGAAGCGCCAAGCCGAGATCGTCTTCGGTAAAGGGGATAATATGGCAATTGGGAATACCTAAAATCTTTAACTGACGCTGAATATCAACATCCGTCAGCCATTCATCCTTTCTTAACCTGCCGGCAAGGAATTTTTCAAAAAGACCGGGGTAATCGGCGCGTTCCGGATTGAAGTTCATGCGAAGCGGACGCTCGCTTTTCCATCGAAGCCAATCGGTTCTCGCAGCCAGCGTATCGAGGGTCAGATTGTAAGTGTCTTCTAAATCGCCTGATATTTTGTTGCTGTTCACGTGCCGGATGAACACATCATAAAAAATGGCAAAATCCGACAGATGAATGGCTAAGGTTTGATCATTGTCGACGGCCAGGGGGATTAAAGGCAAATAATCGGCATGTTCGGCGTCAAAGCGTTTTAAACCCTCAATCAGTTTCGCGTCAGGGTTTACAACACCCGGATTGGCTTTCCTCAAAATATCGAATAATTTTTTAATTGCATTATCGATGGGGTTGGATAAATCCAGATTTTTTAAATCGCGAGTTTTTTCTTCCAGCTTTGCTGGAGACAAGCGGGCAATTTTTGCCAGTTCCTCGGGCGATATTTCACCCTGAGCAATGGCCTGTTGCAATTGCACGATTCGTGAAATTAAACGGTGCGTGCGAATTTCTGTATCAGGCGTATCAAAAAACATGGCTTGACCAACTGAATTAATATAAGTTAGTTACAAAATAGCATAAAAACCTTACTTAAATATTAACACAACGGCGACATTGTGTGTAATTTAAAAGCAAATAAGGGTGTATTTGGTTTCAAAAATATCCTGATTGATAAAAAATTAATCTGATAGTATAATTGTAAAATTTACTTGTGAAGAGACTTAAATGAAATTAATCATCCGATTTACACTGGAAGGAAAAGAAGACACGATCGAGTCAACTATCCAAAATAAAGAGGGGCTTGGGGCGATTGCACGTTCCTTAATCGCCGCCCGATTAGGTCTGGATGAGAATCAATGCCAATTCACCCGTCTGGTGGGCAAAGAATCACTGGGTTACCAGAACGCTCAAAACGACGAAGTGTTTTTAAATTATGCTGTCGTGAACCTGGGTAAAATGGAAGAGGAGACTGAATCGGTTGCTCTGCAATCCTCAGAATCTCAGGAGTCAAGAATCACCACGGGGGCCTGGGCCGATGGCGCGCCTTTGGTGTCCACGGGTTCAGAGCCTGGCACAATTGAATCGTCTGAAAACCCCAAGGGGCTTTATCGTTCAAAATCCACTCCGCCTTTCTTTGTTGACAGGAAGCGATCAGGTTCTCCTTCACCGACGGAAGAAGAATCAGAGGAGCAGGTTTCGAAACCACAAAGTAAATAATCCGCTAAAACCCGCGTCAAGCGGGTTTTTTATTTAAGCGTTTGTGCAGATTCGCCTGCTCTTCACCATACAGTAACACACCCCCTATCACGGCCGAGGGCATGGTCAGTACATTCAATAAAGGAATGAAATTAAAGACATTGATCATCAAGCCAAAGCCCAGCGATTTCATGCGATTGTGCTGTAAACGCTGCTTCATGGCGTTAAAGGTGAATAGATTATTATCCATGACAAAATCCTGATACTGCATGCTGAGCATCCACGCATTGAAGGTAAACCAGATGAACGGATAAACAGGCTGGATAAAAGGCACGAAAAAAAGCGCCGCGGTTAACAGAAAGCGGGGCAGGAAATAACGTAGAAACTGCCCCTGCCGTTTGATGCTGCGCCAGGCCATAACCATAAAAGGCTGAGAAGGGAGCTCGCTTTGGAGAAAATGCGTTTGTGCTTTTTCGGCCAATAAGCCATTAAAGGGTGCTGCAATCACGTTGCAAAGGGCGGTAAACAGCATCAAAAACAGCAAAAAATAGCTCACCACGACCAGGATAAAAAACACAGTGCTTAAAAAACTCAACCAGGAAGGCAGTTTGTCCAGGTAGTAGTCGGCATAGGGAAGAAGATAATGATAAAGAAGATAAAACAAACCCGCAAACAAGAGGACGTTAAACAGAATCGGCAGGATAACAAAGCGCCGCAAACCTGGGGTCGATAGCCGTTTGAAGCCCGCAATGAAATACAGCATGCCCTGAATGAAATTGCCCATGGTTTTCCTGTGGCGTGATGGTAAGGGTAGTTTACCGCAGTTCTTGCGTAAGGGCATGAGGATTGTTGGCGGAAGAGGAGAGCCAAGATCGGGTTTGTTTAAAAATGGTGCTTTGGGTTGTAATTTTGTTGTCTAGATAGCCAGGGTTTTATCATGCCTTTTACAAAAGAATCAGCACAGCAAATTAACAACACGCGTAATAATTGGTTTGATATTATGGGGAATGTAGCCGATGATTTTGATGACGATAAAGGCGCTCAGCCTTTTTGGCACGCTTCGCATTCCTGGCCCAGGAAAAACAGACGATTGCACAGGAATACCAGCATCTTAAACATTTAATCCCTCAAAGTTACCCGGCTTCTTATTATGAGCTGGATAAAGACGATACACTGGCTGCCGCCAGAAATCTGCTGAACGATTACACCAAGAGCAATTCAGGGCTTGGTCGAGCGTTTACTTTTCATTGGGCCCGGCATCATACGGCCGAAATCAATCAGGTTGTTGAAGACATCGACAATGGGGTGATTCAGGATATGGATTCCTTAATCAATCGATTAAAGAGCATTGAACTGGTTAACCCCAAAGGGTCACTGTCAAGACGTATTGATTTGATTGTCTGTCGGCATGTTGATGCGCAATGCCAGGCTGATTTGAAAGAAGAAGAACAACAAAACCTGCATCTTGTTTCGATTTAATTAGGTTTCCTCGTCGTCCCGCAGTGCATGCTCTTGATAAGAGTCCCAGCAGTTCGACGAGTGGACCTGTTTTAAGGATTAATTTTTAGCGACAGCCAACCCTTTAAGAATCGTTAATGCCGCGTACAGTTGATAATCTTCATACAACAGGGTTTGATCATCCTTGTGGGAATTATCGACTTTTTCACTGGAATTATTATTTTGATTCAGCAGATGCCCATTCAGTTCCGCTTCGCTAAAGCTGGTTAAATCCTTGGCTTTACTGGATTTGGGCACAGCAATTTCTTCAATGATAATGTCGGGGGTAATGCCTTTCGCCTGGATAGACACCCCGGATGGCGTGTAATAGAGGGCGGTGGTTAATTTAATGGCCCGCTTTTCGTCCAGAGGCAACACCGTTTGCACGGATCCCTTACCAAAGCTTCTTGTTCCGACAATGATGGCGCGCTTGTTGTCCTTTAATGCTCCGGCCACAATTTCTGAAGCAGAGGCTGAACCATTATTGATGAGTACAATCAGCGGCGCATTTTGCAGAATATCGCCGGGATTGGCGAGGGCCGTGAATTTGGAGCCGGGCAGCCTGCCTTGCGTGTAGACAATCATTTCTTCGCTGCCTTTCTTGTCATTATCAATGAACGCATCGGAGACCTGAATCGCTGAATCCAGTAAACCGCCAGGGTTGTTGCGCAAGTCAAGGATCAAGCCTTTGAGTTTACCGCCGGATTGCTGTTTTAACTGGGCAATGGCTTTTTCCATGTCCTGAGCAGTCATGGCCTGAAATTGGGTTAAACGCACATAGCCATAACTGTCATCCAGCAATTTGCTTTTCACGCTCTTGATGAGAATTTTTTCACGAATCAAGGAGAAAGTGAGCGGTTTGTTCACGCCTTTGCGGAGAATGGTCAAATCAATGGTCGTTCCTTCCTTGCCGCGCATCATGTTCACCGCATCCTGAAGGCTGATGCCCTGCACGGATTTGGCGCCCAGTTTAATGATGTAGTCTCCTGCCTTGATGCCGGCTTTAAATGCCGGGGTGTCCACCAGGGGGGTAACCACTTTGACAATGCCGTCTTCCATGGTGACTTCAATTCCAAGACCGCCAAATTCCCCGCTGGTTGATGTCTGCAATTCCTTGAAGGAATCTTCATCCAGGTAAGTGGAATGGGGATCAAGACCGCTCAACATCCCGCGGATGGCATTATCAAATAATTCTTTGTCATCGACCGGTTTCACATAATATTTTTTGATTTGGCCAATGGCATTGGAAAAACGTTGCACATCTTCCAGTGGAATTCGCTTGTTCGGTTCTTCCTCCGTAGCGGCGAATCCAGGTAAAGGCAGAAAAGCTGTTGTGACTAATGTAAGTAATGCACCAGATAACAGGTTGCCACGCATTGTATTCTCCTTGGACAGTTGTGAGGCGCGGCGGGCGCCCACCTCTTCCCGCTTTGTATGAAGCAAGCAATATAGATGCCAGAGGGCAAGTTAAGAGAGCCAATCAAGCGGAGGAACAGCTTTACCACGTTGCCTTACCTCGAAGTATAGTCCGTTTTGCTTTAGTCCGCCGCTATGGCCAACGGCGGCAATGGTCTCTCCCTGCATGACGTAAGTACCCTTGTGTTTAAACAGGGATTGGTTATGCGCGTAAAGGGTCATAAAGCCCTGGCCGTGGTCAATAATCATGAGCAGGCCATAGCCGTTGAGCCAATCGCTGAAAACGATTTTGCCGGGATAGACGGCATGGACCGGTGTCCCTTCGCCGGCAAAAAATGTCACTCCCTGATTGAGACGCTGCACCGCATTGCGGGCAACCTGTACCGGCCTCGGCAATTTATGCCGCATGACCGTAAACGGTTGTTTGGGACGGGCAATGCTTTCTGTGGCTAAGGTTTTCAGCAGGCGTGAGAGATTGTCCTTGTTGCGCTGGTATTCAGTGAGCGTGTGTTGTTTGCTTTGAATGTCCTGGTTGATGGTGCGGATTACTTCCGTATGATAGCGTTTATTCTGCTCAAGTTGTTGCTGATGAGCATGCAGTTTATGTTGAAGCGATTCTTGTTCAGCCAGTTCAGTTTTTAAATTATCCTGATTGATGGTCAGGTTTTTCTTGGTGGAGGCGATTTCATCAATCATGGTTTGACGCGAATGAACCAGGTACTGATAAAAGGTCAACAAGCGGCTGACGGTGTAAGGATCATCCTGGTTTAAAAGCCATTTAAGAGGCTGATATTCTCCCATTTTGTATCGTGTGCGAACATGTTGAGCCAGAAGCTGTTGTTGGGCGGCCAACTGCTTATTCAGTTCATTGACATGCGTTTGCAGGGCATGGATGCGCTGTTGTTTACTGGCCATGTTATTCTGGATGCTGCGAAGGTGCCTGACGTTTTCACCGATTTGTTTTTCGGTGCCTTCCAGTTCCCGGGTTAATGTCCCTCGTTTATCGTGGGCAGTGGCTAAGGTTTGTTTAAGCTTATTGATTTGATTGTCAAGCTGCTTCAGCCGGGTTTTGGTTTGGGTTACGCGCGCATTTTCCGCCGTGCTTGTAAAGACAGGCAATAAAGCCAGTAAGGCAATGGCAAGGCGGCTGCCTGTTGAGTTAATGCGAATTGACATCATCTTCCACCAGAAGTGCGTGGCCTGTCATGTCGGCTGGTTTGTCAATGCCGAGAAGGGCCAGGATTGTGGGCGCCACGTCAATCAGACTGCCCTTGGTTTGTTTAAAATGCCAATCCGCGCCCACGTATAAAAAGGGCACTGGCTCACTGGTATGCGCCGTGTGAGCCTGATTGGTTGTCTTGTCAAACATGCATTCTGCGTTGCCATGATCGGCGGTGATTAACAGGGCGCCGCCCACCTCGGCAAGAATCTGCCACACATTGTGCATGCATTGATCCAGGCATTCAATGGCGCGAACGGTGGCCTGGAAGTCGCCGGTATGGCCGACCATGTCGGCATTGGCATAATTGCAGATGATGACATCGTAGGCATCGCTTTTAATGGCATCGATGAGCGTGCGGGTTAATTCCGGTGCGCTCATCTCCGGCACCAAATCGTACGTGGCGACAGGCGGGGAGGGGATGAGAATGCGATCCTCGTTGGCAAACACCTGCTCATTGCCGCCATTAAAAAAGAAAGTCACATGGGCGTATTTTTCCGTTTCGGCAATGCGAAGCTGAGTCAATCCCTGACGGGATAACACTTCCCCAAGGGTGTTACGCAAGCTGAGGGGAGGGAAGGCCGTCTCCGTTAAAAAATGCTTGGCGTAACGGGTCATGGTGACAAAATGCGTTAAAACCGGCTGTTCCTGACGAATAAAACCATCAAAATCCTCATCAATAAACGCCTGCGTCAATTGCCGGGCCCGGTCAGCCCGGAAATTAAAAAAGAAAATGGAATCGCCCGATTCAATGGCACGGCCTTCACCAATGACGGTAGGCGGTATGAACTCATCGGTTTTCTTTTCATCATAAAAGCTCCGGATCGCACTTTCGGCAGTGGAGAAACGGTAACTGCTTTTGCCCTCCGTAAGCATACGGTACACCGGGGCAACGCGTTCCCAGCGTTTATCCCGGTCCATAGCAAAGTAGCGCCCGCAGAGCGAGGCGATGGTGGCTGACGGGGCCTGTTCAAGCTCGGCATTTAAGGCGGCCAGGCTTTGCAGCGCGCTTTGCGGCGGCGTGTCGCGGCCGTCCAGGAACAGATGCAGGTAAACCCGATTGAACTGCTGCTCGTGACACAGGCGCAGGAAGGCAAACAGATGTTGCTCATGACTGTGCACGCCGCCGGGCGATAACAATCCCATGACATGCAGCGCCTTGTTTTGTGCTTTCATGTCGTTAATGACGTCAATAAAAAGGGGGTTATTGGCAAATTCCCCGCTGGCAATGGCTTCGTTGATGCGGGTGTAATCCTGATAAATGACTCGTCCCGCGCCGATGTGCATATGCCCCACTTCGGAATTGCCCATTTGCTGGTCAGGAAGCCCTACCTCATGCCCGGAGGCCTCAAGCAGAACATGGGGGCGGGTATGCCACCATTCATCCCATTGCGGCGTGTTGGCTGCAGCGATAGCATTGTGGGCCTTGTCGTTTTGATAGCCCCAGCCGTCAAGAATCATCAGGACGATTGGTTTCCGAGGTTGCATTGTAGCTCCGTAAGGCAGTTGATTGGGTTTGAAACACCGATTCCTATTATTACATTTACCTGAGCGATTGACGAGACTGTCCGGTTAGAATATCGCCGTCAGTGAGCAGGGTGGATAAGTCTCTTTTTTTAAATGGGGTTTATTTTTAAAGCGGCCAATGCTTCGCCAGGTTTTCCCTGATTAATTGCTTCAGAGAGTCAATGGCGGGATTGGCTGCTGGCATTGGGTTAAATTCTAATCGATTTAATTTTGAACAGTGCAATGGTTTGCTGGTCAGGCGGCAATCCTGTTTTGCCCGGTTTTAGGGCGATGGGTCTAAAACCACGACAAAAACCGGACAATTTTCTTAACCCAGGGTGAAAACAGTTTAGGCGCGTAGAATTGGCTGGCTAAGCGCTTACTGAGTTCATTGCGGGTAGGGTAGGGAGTGATGGTGTCGGTAAACAGGCGTAAAGATCGGCCTTCCCGGACAGCGACTATCCAGGGGAAAATCAGCTCGCCTGCATTATCAGCGCACAGGCTGGCCCCTAAAATCCTGCCTTTCCTGGTAACAATGACTTTAAGCAGGCCCAGGGTATTTCCCTCGGTATGCGCGCGGTCATTGGCTTTAAAATCCAATTGAAGGATGTGGTATTGTTTGGGGTGTTGCAACGCCTCCCGTTCACTCATACCGACCTGGGCGAGTTCAGGGTGGGTGTAAGTGACGCGGGGAATTGCTTTTTCCTGTCGTTTGGCTGGCAATTTAAAAGCAATCTGTTTTAAAACAATGCCTGCATGATCATTGGCCACATGGGTAAACTGAAGGCCGCCGGCCGCGTCGCCGATTGCAAAAACACGCCGGTTGCTGGTACGAAGTTTTTTATCGACTTCAATGCGTTGGCTGTGGCAGCGGATCCCCGCGGCGTCAAGCCCCAAATCATCCACCCTGACTTGTCTGCCCGCAGCCACCAACAAGTGGCTGCCTGAAAGCTCAAGGCTTTTTTCATGATGTTTCGCCACAAGACGGATGCCGTCTGGATCACCCTTAATGTGGTTGATCTCAACTCCCTCATACAGGTGTACGCCGGTTCCTTGCATGGACATACGGACAATGGCAGTGCAATCCTGATCCTCGCGATTTAACAGGACATCGCTTTCCAGCAATGACACGTGGCTGCCCAGCATGGCAAAAGCTTGTGCCAATTCACAACCAATGGGGCCGCCGCCGATAACCAATAGATGCCTGGGGAGTTGAGTTAGGCTGAAAATCGTTTCATTGGTTAAATAGGGAACATCGCTGAGGCCGGGTATGGGCGGTATGGCTGGCGAAGAGCCCGTGGCGATGACGATGTGTCGGGCTTTAATTGCATAATCACCCGCTTGAATGGTGTTTTTATCCATAAAGCGAGCCTCAGCCTGAATGACTTTTACGCCCAAGGATTCAAAACGTTCCACGGAATCATGCACGGCTAAGGTGTCAATGGTGTCACGGACATGCTGCATCACCTGATGAAAGTCCAGTTGCTCACGTGGACTTGAAAAATGAATAAGCCCCAGTGCCTGGCTATGGCGCGCATGCCAGAAATTTTTGGCGCAGGCGATTAAGGCTTTGGAGGGAACGCAGCCATAATTCAGACAGTCGCCGCCCATGAGGCCTTTTTCAATGAGAATGACATTCAAGCCCAACTGGCTTAAGCCCGCGGCAAGACTTAAACCGGCCGCACCGGCGCCAAGGATGGCGGTGTCGCAATGCAATGAATTCATGGTGTCCGTTTGGCTTTGGGATAATGCTTTACCTTAGTTCATGGCACCGAGGCGGGTCAATCCGCGACTTCCTTCAGACAGTACTTAAAATTTTTGTTCAAAGCGGTTAGACTATCGCCTCATCGAAGTCGTAGGAAGAAATGGTTTGAAGAGTAAATTACCGCAGCATATCGCCATTGTGATGGACGGTAATGGGCGCTGGGCTGAAAGTCGAGGCATGCTTCGTTTTGAAGGTCATAAAGCAGGAATTGCTACAGTTAAAACAGTCATCCGATCCTGCCTGGAGCATCAAATCCCTGTTTTGAGCCTGTTTGCCTTCAGCAGTGAAAACTGGTCGCGTCCCGAGCGCGAGGTGGAGTTTCTAATGCAGCTCTTCCTGACCACACTTCGCCATGAAGTCCAGGAGTTACACCAAAAAGCCATCTGCCTGCGTTTTACCGGTAACCGGCAAGGCCTGCCGCCGGCCATTTGTGCTGAAATGGAGATTGCTGAACACTTAACCAAAGATAACCAGGGTCTGATTTTAAATCTGGTCTTAAATTACGGGGGCAAATGGGAGATAACCCAGGCGGCTAAAAAAATAGCTGAGCAGGTGAGTACCGGCAGGCTTCGCCTCGATGAAATCAATGAAACCACGCTCAATCAGCAGTTGTGTACCCACGATTTGCCGGAGCCTGATTTTTTTATCCGAACCAGCGGGGAGCGGCGTATCAGCAACTTCTTTCTATGGCAGTTAGCCTACACGGAATTGTATTTTACTGACACCCTTTGGCCTGATTTTACTGCGGTGGAATTTGAAGAGGCCTTGCTCAGTTTTAAACAGCGTGAGCGCCGTTACGGAAAAACGTCACAACAGGTAAGCGAGAAAGAGTATGTTTAAGCAGCGATTAATAACCACCCTGATTTTAGTTCCCGCCGTACTGGCCGCTATTCATTATTCCAACTTCTGGGTGTTTGCTGCAGCGGTTTTTCTGCTGGTCATGGCCTGCGGTCTGGAGTGGTTGCCGCTTATCCCTGTTGTGCATATTCCTGTCAGGTTGTTGATTCTTGCAGGGTTATTGGTTTGCGCCTTATTAATTCACCTGGTTATCGGGTATTGGCTTATCGCTGGATTAGCCCTTTGGTTTTTATTGATTTTTGCCGTCCTGTTGTTTCCTTCATCGCAACGTGTCTGGGGAAATCGACCGGTGGTCACCAGCCTGTGTTTTGCCCTGTTGCCTCTTTTTGGTCAAAGTCTGCTGAGTATTTATGAGCTTGAGGGTGGCAAAGAACTGATTTTTTATCTATTGTTTTTTGTATGGGCTGCCGATATCGGCGCTTATCTTGCAGGGAAACAGTGGGGAAAACACAAGCTTATTCCGGTGGTCAGTCCGGGGAAAACCCTGGAAGGGTTAGCCGGCGGCGCTGTGTTGGCCTCCGTGGTTGCCGTTTCAGGCTATTGGTATTTTCAACCCCATGCGCCGTTAATGTGGGTTCTCATTAACGTCCTGGTGTTTTTTATCGCGCTTTTAGGCGATTTGTTCATCAGCATCCTGAAGCGACGCCAGCATGTTAAAGACACAGGGCACCTAATCCCGGGCCATGGCGGGGTACTCGATCGTCTGGATAGTCTTATCGCTGCTGCTCCTGCTTTTTATTTTGGGCTTGAATACCTGGTTTCGGGGACACTCAAATGGCTTATACATTAGTTTTTTTTGTTTTAGCGCTGTTGCTTTTAGTGACAGTGCATGAGTTCGGGCATTTTATAGTCGCCCGTTTATGCGGCGTTAAAGTGCTTCGTTTCTCATTTGGTTTCGGTAAAGTGCTGTTTCGCTGGCACGACAGGCAAGGGACGGAGTACGCCTGGTCTTTGCTGCCTTTGGGTGGTTATGTCAAGATGCTGGATGAAGGCGAGGGGGAGGTGCCGGCAGAAGAACGTCACCTCGCCTTTAATAATAAACCAGTCTGGGCAAGGATTGCCATTGTCGCCGCCGGCCCTCTGTTTAATCTGATTTTTGCCTTTCTCGCCCTCTGGCTTGTCCTGGTTATCGGTATTTATTCACTGGCCCCCATGATCGAAGCCGTCAAGCCGGGTAGCCTCGCCCACAAGGCGGGACTCAGCGCCCAACAGGAAATCATTCGGCTGAATGATGAGCCTGTTCGGAGCTGGCGTGATTTCCAGTACCTGCTCCTGCCTCTGGTGGGCAGCGATGAAACTGTGTCCATGACCGTGAAGCCTATGGCTGGCGGCAAACCTAAGACCGTACTGCTACCCTTGAGCGAATGGCAACTCGATGCGCAAAAACCGGATCCGCTTGCCAGTCTGGGTATTACCCCTTTCATCCCCACCATTCCGCCGGTTGTGGGGGAGGTGATGGAGGACTCACCAGCCGAAAAAGCAGGTCTGACCTTAAACGATACCATTCAGACCGTCGACGGCAAACCGCTGTCTGATTGGCTTGATCTGGTGGAGATTGTCAAAAAGAACCCGGATCGGGTGCTGAGGCTTGGCATTCTCCGTGACGGCAAAAGTGACACCGTGGTGCTTCGTACGGGCAGTAAAGACGTTAACGGCAGTCAGGAAGGCTACATCGGTATTCGTTCGAAAAAAGTGGATTGGCCCAAAGAATGGCTGCGTGTGCAGCGGGAAGGTCCAATTGCGGCCCTTGGCACGGCTTTGCGTCAGACGGTGGATTTAACGGCTACGACGTTTTCCCTGATTGGCCGATTTGTCACAGGCAAGCTGGCTTTAAAAACCATCAGCGGCCCTGTAGGAATCGCCCAGGGTGCAGGTGAATCGGCGCGTAGCGGTATTGCCTATTATTTGTCTTTCCTGGCTTTGGTCAGCATCAGCCTTGGGGTACTTAATTTATTACCGATTCCTATGTTGGATGGCGGTCATCTGCTGTATTATTTCATCGAAATCATTATCCGCCGCCCATTATCTGAAGGGATACGAGCCGCCGGATTGTATGTTGGATTGGCCTTCCTCATTGCATTGACGGTTCTGGCATTAACCAATGATATTTCGCGATTAACCAGTTGACGGAGATAAGCCCTTGATTCTGGCTTACTCTTCCATCAGCCGGTTTTTTGTGTCTCAGGAAAGGAACAGAAACAGGATTTAACTTGATCCATTGTTTGCTTGACAGCGCTTGTCAGTTCCTATAAAAGGATTGCAAATTTTGAATTATTCCCGCCGGTTTGAAACCCGGCATTCGTTTTAGTTGTAGTGCTGGACGTAAAATAATAATGAATAAAGTCAGTAAAAAAATTTTCCTGGGTGTATGCTGTTCATCGCTTCTTACCTGGACAGCAGCCGTTAACGCCGCGAATGGGTTTATTGTTCGCGACATCAAAGTCACCGGCCTTCAGCGCGTCAGTGTGGGAACAGTGCTTAATTATTTACCTGTGCAGGTGGGTGAAGAAGTCAGCGCCGCGAGCACCGGGCAAATTATCCGTGCTCTGTATGATACCGGTTTTTTTCAGTCGGTTTCGCTTGAGCGCCAGGGAAACACCTTGATTGTCAACGTCATTGAACGGGCAACCATTGGCTCCATCAACCTGACAGGCAACAAGGAAATCCCTTCCGACAAATTAAAAGAATTACTGAAACAAATGGGACTGGCCAAGGGGCGCGTTTTCCAGCGTTCCGCCCTTGAGCGCCTTGAAAAAGAGCTGAAGCAGGCTTACAACGCACGCGGGAAATACAACGCCCGCATTGAGACCAAGGTGACAGCGCTCACCGAAAACCGGGTGGCCATCGCCATTAATGTGTCAGAAGGCCGTGTGGCGCGTATTAAAGAGATTAAGTTCATCGGCAACCATGATTTTTCAAGCAATGAACTCATGCCGGAATTGTCGTTGTCCACCAGCGGCATCTTCACCTATTTCACTAAAAAAGATCAGTATTCCAAAACAGCAATGGATGCCTCGCTTGAGTCCCTGCGCTCCTTTTACCTGGATCGCGGGTATTTGAAATTCAATGTGGTGTCCTCGCAGGTGATGTTGTCGCCGGATAAAAAAGATGTTTTTATCAATATCCATATTGAAGAAGGGCCGCAGTACCGCTTTGCGGGCTATGCTGTAATGGGTAAAACCGTATTGCCCAAAGAAAAAATCGATTCATTGATTCAGGTGAAGAAAGGGGATGTGTTTTCCCGTAAGAAAGTGACGGAAAGCATTTCCGCCATTGGTCTTGCTTTAGGGGATGTGGGGTACGGCTTCCCGGCGATCAATGCCGAGCCGCGCCTGGATGAAGAAAACAAAACCGTGTTCATTACCTTTGTGGTCGAACCCGGCCGGCATGTGTATGTGCGCCGCATTAATTTCCATGGCAATACCAAGACGGCCGATTATGTGTTACGCAACGTCATCCGTCAGGATGAGGGATCGCTGCTCTCGCTGCATAACATTAAAGAATCCGAACGCCAGTTGCGTTTATTGGGGTATTTAAAAGACATTAACGTCAAGACTACCCCTGTGCCGGGTGCCAATAATCAGGTTGATCTGGATGTGAACGTCGAAGAGGCCCCCTCTGCCGAAGCCACAGCCTCGATCGGTTATGGCACCAACGGACCCACGTTCAATACAGCCTTTAATCAGCATAACTTCATGGGGACTGGCCGTTCCATGGGCATTGGTTTTAATGCGAGCTACTGGGGTCAGGATTATTCGCTTAATTATTACAACCCGTTTTATACCAAAACCGGTATAGGACGCGGCTTTAATTTGTATTATCAGGTGGTTGATCCGCAAAAACTCGATGTCAGTGCCTACTCGTCTGATCGTTGGGGCGGGGATATTAATTACAACGTGCTGCTCAGCGAGAAAAGCAGCCTGCAGTTTGGTTATGGTTATCAGGATCTGAATATTAAATCCGTCGGTTTCGTCCAGCAGATTCAGAATTTCGTCGACATTCATGGGCGTCACTTCCAGGAAATCCGTTTATCGGCAGGGTGGAACAGAAACAGTTACGATCAGCTGCCATTCCCAACCAGTGGTATGAACCAACAGGCGACGGCCATGGTGGCCTTACCGGCGACATCATCGTCACTGTCTTATTACAAAACCAGTTACATGGCGCACTTGTACCAGCCGCTGTTTAAAGGGTTTATCTTTTCAGTACTGGGTAATGTGGGCTACGGTAACCAGTTCGATAATCAAGGTTTGCCCTTCTTTGAAAACTATTATGCCGGGGGTATCGCGCAGCCTGGGCAGGTCCGGGGTTACAGCAGTTACTCACTCGGTCCCCAGGACAATACCGGAAATGCCATTGGTGCCAACTTCCTGGTCAATGGCACTGCCTCCTTGATTTTCCCGTACCCGTTAAGCCGGGACAATGTACGTACTTCCGTCTTTGTTGATGCGGGTAATGTGTTTGTCCGCGGAACGCCTGCAAACCTGGCGGGTTCCGATGCTGGCCCTCTGCGTTATTCGGCGGGTGTTTCACTGGAATGGCGCTCACCGTTTGGCCCTCTGGCCTTCAGTGTGGCGAAACCCTTGAATAAACAACCGGGTGATGATGAACAGGTCTTCCAGTTTACATTATCCTCCGGTTTCTAAAAACGAATGCTGGCCTCATTGAGGGGTTGATGGCAAGACGGATATAAAACCCCGATAATTCTTGCCATTTGCGTTGCACAATTGTCGCAACCGCCTTTGAATTATGCTAGCATCATAGCCTTTCAACCAGGAGATAAATCATGAAGTGTGTTAGCGGGTTTTTAATGGCGTTGGTTTTCAGCTTGGGTGCTGCTAATGCCTTTGCCGATTGGTCAAAAATTGGTGTTGTTGATTTGCAGAAAATCATGCAAACCTCATCCCAGATGAAAGCGATCCAGCAAAAACTGGAGAAGGAATTCAAACCTCGCCGTGATAAATTAGTGGCCATGGAAGAAAGCCTTAAAAAAGACATGGAAAAATTCAAGCGTGAAAGCACCGTGATGAGCCAGGCTCAGAAGAAAGAGCTTGAGAAAAAAATTGTTGCTGCACAACAGAATTTCGAACGTCAAGGCCAACAGTACCAGCAGGAATTGAGCACCGCTCATAATGAAGCCATGGAAGAGTTGTACGGTAAAATCCGTAAAGCCATCACCAAAGTGGCTGAAACTGAAAAATACGATCTGATTCTTCAGAAAGATGCTGCACCCTTCAGCGACAACAAGTTGGATATTACTGCCAGTGTCATGAAAAACATCGATTGATTTCGTGACTACAGCATATACCCTCAGGGAATTGGCTGACCTCTTGAGCGGCAATCTGCACGGTGATGCAGCGTTGCTGATTCAAGGGGTTTCTTCATTAGTGAGGGCTCAAAAAAATCAAATAGCCTGTTTCGACAATACCGCTCAGTTCGATTTATTATCAAAAACCCGGGCGGGGGCTGTGCTTCTCGCACCACAGCAGGTTAGAGACTTTCCTTTCAGTTGCATTTCCGTACCTAATCCCTGGGAATCAATACATTTAGTGGCCAATTTGTTTAAAATTGCGCCAATTAAAAGACAAGGCATTCATCAATCTGCTATTATTTCACCCACGGCGGAGCTGCCTCAGCACGTTTTCATTGATGCGCACGCCATGATTGGTGAGCGTGTGGTGATAGCCCCCGGTGTTTGTGTCGGTGCCCATTGTGTGATCGAAAAGGATGTGTTTATTGGGGCGCAGACAATCATTGAACCCGGTGCAGTCATCGGAGCCGGAACGGTCATCGGTGCGCAAACCTATGTCGGCAGCGGTGTGGTGATTGGCGCTAACCCCTTTAACAATCTCAAGGATAAAGGGTATTGGCACACAAGCCATGCCCTCGGCGGCACAGTAATCGGCGATCGAGTCCTGATTGGCGCGAACACCGTCATCGCCCGCGGCTCCTTGAGTGACACCTGCATTGGTGAAAATGTTTGTATCGATAATTTGGTACATATTGCGCATGATGTTACTATTGGCGCTCACACAGCCATTGCTGGCTGCGCGGTTATCGGGGCGTTTGTACGCATCGGCGGCCATTGTGTGATTGGCGGGGCAAGCTGCATTGCGGCAAATGTTCATCTTGCCAACGAAGTGGTTATTACCGGAATGTCCACCGTCAGCAAAAGCCTGCAAAGGGCCGGTGTGTATTCTTCCGGTACCCTGGTCAGCGAACATCAACGCTGGCGACGCAATGCGGCTCGTTTTCGACGCCTGGACGATTACGTGGCGCGATTGGCGAAATTGGAAAAAAAGGGGCAGGACGACTCCATGAGTTGAGTTGGCTAAGAAAAGGAATCCTGCGATCATTGATTGATTCGGCTAATTAATGATCGTCGTTAGGAATAGAATTGAGTGAGATGATGCATGAATGAACCAATTGACATTATAAGAATTCTGGAGCTTTTGCCTCACCGGTATCCGTTTATTCTGGTGGACAGAGTGCTTGACTACAAAACACTGGATTACCTGGTTGCGACAAAAAATGTCACCATTAACGAACCGTTCTTTATGGGGCATTTTCCTGGCAATCCGATCATGCCTGGCGTCCTGATGCTGGAGGCTTTAGCTCAAGCCAGCGCTATTTTATCCAATTTATCAAGAACCCCCAAAGAGGGACATGAGTTTCTGTATTATTTTGCCGGAATTGACAATGCGAAATTCAAGCATGTTGTGACACCGGGCGATCAGCTTAGGCTTGAAGTGAAATTAGTAGGGCAAAAACGTGATTTTTGGCGTATGCATGGCGAAGCCTTTGTTGGCGACACATTGGCCTGCTCCGCCGATTTAATGAGTGCATCGAAGGAAGTTAAAAAGTGATAGATGAACGCGCAATGATTCACCCCTCGGCCAAAATAGCAGAAGGGGTATCGATAGGGCCTGGCAGCGTGATTGGTGCTGACGTAGAAATTGGTGAAGGAACCTGGATCGGACCTTATGTCGTGATTGAGGGCCCAACCCGGATAGGAAAGAACAATAAAATTTTTCAATTCGCTTCAGTTGGCGACGAACCTCAGGATGTCACTTATCAAGGGGAGGCAACTCGTCTTGAGATTGGCGATAACAATGTCATCCGTGAATACTGCATGATAAGCCGCGGCACAGTAAAAGGCGGCGGGGTAACCCGCATCGGCAATAATAATTTTCTGATGGCGTATTCGCATATCGGTCATGATTGCATGGTAGGTAATCACACCATCATGGTGAATCATGCGGCGCTTTCAGGGCACGTGATTGTCAATGATTATGCGATTATTGGCCCTTACGCCGCCGTTCATCAATTCTGTCTGATTGGCGCCTATGCCTTTATAGCCAGGGCTACGTATGTAACCAAAGACGTGCTGCCTTACGTCATGATTGCGGGGCATACCACATCCGCCTGCGGCATCAATACCGTGGGGTTAAGGCGTCGTGGTTTTTCGTCTTCGGCTATTGATCATTTACGCCGTGCCTATAAAATAATTTTCCGTAAGGGACTGACTGTACAGCAGGCCGTCGCCGAACTGGAAATGATGCAACAGGATTGTCCGGAAGTCATTCCCATGATTGATGCGTTGAATCAATCCACTCGAGGCATTGTTAGATAAGGAACGAATTATGTGGGCTGCAATTGGAACTGTGGCTTGCGGCGGGGCCTTGGGCGCTGTTTCTCGCTTTGGCTCTGCGGCACTGATGGCAAAATTTTTTGGCAGTCATTACCCGGTAGGAACCTGGTTCGTTAACTGGCTTGGATCCTTTCTGGCGGGATTAATTATGATCCTGCTTTTGGAACGTTTTGCCGTCACTGATTACTGGCGTTTGTTTCTGGTGGTTGGTTTCTTAGGTGGTTTCACTACGTTTTCAAGTTATTCCTGGGAAACCTGGGTATTGTTTGAAGGAGGGGAACACGTGGCCGCCTTGCTTAACATTGCGCTGAATAACCTCTGCGCTCTGGGGATGGCTTTTGTAGGGATAATGGTCGGTCGATGGATAGGAGGGATGGTCTGATGCAAGTCAAAGTAGTGCGTTTTTATTTAAGTGAAGATTCACCTCATCTTAAGCAGATTTACGATTACCTTCATGATCAAAAAGTCATGGGTGCGACCATGTTTCGCGGCGTGAAGGGCTTTGGCAGTTCAGGCAAGCTGCGTGAAGCAAGATTGCTGGATATTCATTTCGATCTGCCCATCGTGATTGAGTTTGTGGAGGAGCCGGCAAAAGCCGATGATATTCTTAACCACTTCAGTACGCTGGTGGAAGGCAATCGTATTTTGTCCTGGACTGCGGAAATGGGTGTGAGCTAGACAATAGGTAATGGAAAAAAATTATGTTAGATCCCCAACTGTTACGTGACGATCCGTTTGCCGTAGCTGAACAACTGGCGAGACGCGGTTTCAAATTCGACGCTGAAGCGTATAGGCAACTGGAAGAACAGCGCAAAGCCTTGCAGGTGGCAACCCAGTCATTGCAGAATGAGCGTAACAAACGTTCGAAAGAGATAGGCGCTGCAGTCGCACGTGGGGAAAACATTGAGGCCATGCGTGCCGAAGTCAATCAGTTAGGCAGCGAACTGGAGCAAAAAAAGCAGGAACTGGAAACCATTCTCCGACAGATTGAACAGATTGCTTTATCCTTGCCTAATTTACCGCACGACTCCGCCCCCATTGGTCAGGATGAGACCGGGAATGTGGAAATCCGCCGCTGGGGTGAGATTCCTGCGTTTGATTTTACTGTGAAATCCCATGATGAATTGGGCGAGACCCTGGGACAAATGGATTTTGCGCTCGCGGTTAAGATAACGGGCAGCCGTTTTGTTGTGATGAAAAACCAGATTGCCAAACTGCATCGTGCCTTAATCCAATTCATGCTTGATATCCATACCCTTGAGCATGGCTACGAAGAAATTTACGTTCCCTACATTGTCAATGCCGACAGTTTGCTCGGAACCGGTCAATTGCCGAAATTTGAAAATGATTTGTTTAAATTAGAAGGCGAAGGCAATTATTACCTCACCTCCACGGCGGAGATCCCGGTAACCAATACGGTTCGGGATACCATCATTGCCCATGAGGCCCTGCCTCTGCGTCATGTTTGCCACTCGCCCTGTTTTCGCAGCGAAGCCGGATCTTATGGCAAGGACACCAAGGGAATGATACGTCAGCATCAGTTTGAGAAAGTGGAACTGGTCTGGATTACCCAGCCGGAGCATTCGTTTGAGGCCCTGGAAACACTGACGCGCCATGCTGAAACCATCCTGCAACGTTTGCGCCTGCCTTATCGTGTCATGGCTTTGTGTACGGGGGATATGGGTGCAGGTTCCGCCAAGACTTACGATTTGGAGGTCTGGTTGCCGAGTCAAAACACCTACCGGGAAATTTCTTCCTGCTCAAACATGACCTCTTTTCAGGCGCGCCGCATGAAAGCACGCTATCGCCACCCGGATACTCAGGAAACCGAATGGGTTCATACGCTCAATGGTTCAGGACTTGCCGTCGGGCGCACGCTGGTTGCCATCATGGAAAACTATCAGGACAAAGACGGTAATATCCGCATTCCAGACGCTTTAAAGCCTTACATGGGCGATGTATCGCTGATTACTCTGAATTAACGAACCCACAGCCCGACGCGGTGGAGATAGGAGCACTTAAATCATGGGACGATTGCAGGGTAAAACGGCCTTGGTGACCGGCGCGACCAAATCCATTGGCTTAGCCATCGCGGAAGCGTTCAGCAGGGAGGGCGCTCAGGTGATTATCACAGGCAGGCTTCCACGGGAACAGGGTCTTGAGAAAGCGAAAACCATTGGCGCTGCAGACTATCTCTGCCTTGATGTCACTCTGGAAGACGATTGGCAACAGGCCCAGGCTTACATTAAAAAGCACTACCAGACGCTAGACATTCTGGTGAATAATGCCGGCATTGATACAGCGCCTGGCAGTAAAACCCCGCAAGACATCGAAAGCATTTCGCTCAAGGACTGGCACGCCGTTCTGGCGGTGAATCTGGATGCCCTGTTTTTAGGGTGTAAGGCCATGCTGCCTTTGCTTAAACAAAGTGACAATGCCTCGATTATTAATCTCGGTTCACGTTCCGGCCGGGTAGGGGTTCCTTCCAATATTGCCTATGGTGCCAGCAAAGGGGCCAGCGATAATTTCACCAAAACCCTGGCTCTGCACTGTGCAAAAAAGGGATACAAAATTCGTTGCAATGAAATTGTACCGGCTGCGATTTTAACGGATATGTGGGATTTGGAATTCGGTCACGACGAGCATCGTCAACAACGCATTAGCGAATACAGCCAGTCTATCCCCCTGCGGCGCATGGGAAAGGCAGAAGAAGTAGCCCACATGGCGGTGTTCCTCGCGTCTGACGAATCATCCTATGTTACAGGTGCCCCTTTCTTGATTGACGGCGGCATCATGGCCTCTGCTGCATCGTATGGTTCCAGTCCTCCACCGATGAATACCCATACTTCCACTTCAGACAACAAATCGCCGCTGCTTGCCAATACCGTATTTAAACCGTCTCACGCCTGGAATGAGGAAAAATCGAAAGACGCTGCCACGGTTTGTTCTATCCAGTAAATGGGTATCCAGCGCCTACCGGTGTAAGAGAGCGTCGGCTTGGCTGCAGGAACATTCGTTATAGAATAAGAACCTCCAAGGTCGTGGAAATTCAATTTTCAGTTTCTTCTCGCTAAGTAAACCTTAATAAATCCTCTTTATAATGCTCCGAGTGTTTTTATTTGATCTCTTAGGTCTTTTATGGCCAGGGCGCGCAAGGGGTGTTTATGCTGGTGAATCTTGTCAAAAAAAGTCTTCTCATTGAAATTCAAAAACAATTGTCATTGAAATGGCTGAATGGAAAGGACGATGAAATCACACAAAAGGCGCGAAACGAAGTTATTCGACGTGAAAAAGACCTGTTAAGTCGTGAGGCCAGTTCGGGGAACAGCCTGAAGCTGGCAGCAAAGGCTGATACAGGCGTCATTGAGAAGCATGGATACTTTATTTATCTCCGTTATTACAATGACTTCAGAGTAAGCGAGTACACGGTTAAGGAGGAAATAAAAAGCGATTATGAAAAAGAGTTTACCCGCTCAATCTGGGAGGATGGATTACACCAGCTTTTCACCGAGGCCATCGACGCGTTGCATCCTGAAGAGGCAGAAAAAAAACTTTTCAGACGGCACGCCTGGCTTAATACCCATGGAACCGATACAAGGACTATCCCTTATCAATTTTTATACAGCTACCTTGAGAAGCGTCTTTTAGACACCCTGGCATCCGGCAAGCTGTCCCGCTGGTTTTCGGCCGACGTGAGTCGCATTGAAAGCAAGGATTTCGAATGGTCGCCCTTTTCGGAGGAGTGGCTGGATAACTACGTTGAAAATTACCCCTATTCTGACGTGCGCTCCCTGTATGTCA
This sequence comes from Legionella rubrilucens, assembly GCF_001468125.1. Taxonomy (GTDB): domain Bacteria; phylum Pseudomonadota; class Gammaproteobacteria; order Legionellales; family Legionellaceae; genus Legionella_C; species Legionella_C rubrilucens. The sequence goes on from NZ_LNYT01000007.1 coordinate 173,051, forward strand.
TCCATTTCAGAGACGAGTATCCCTCTCATTTTAATCTTAATAAATACCACAGCTTTGGCATGGAGCGGCTCAATACTCCGCCAAGTCGAATTGATGTCTTTCGACTTTTATATAACCTGCAGCCGTTGTCCATGCAGGCTATGCACGACAATGACCTTGCGATTACCCCCAACGCCCCTTTGCACCAGGATGAACTGGAGCTGTTAAAGCCCGCCCAATGGGCACTGCTGAATAACATTCTGGTCAATATCAATCACGAGAAGTCTCCAATCTGGGTTTTGATAAAGAAAACCAATAGCGGGTGGGTGGCTTACCTGCCTCCGCATTGCAAAGAGGCTCAAAAAAAATCACTGGCAGCCATTGCTGGCTTAAAAGGCCTCAGCTTTGAAGAGATAGACTATCAGCACAATCGCCTGCTCAATGATGTTGACAACATCGCTGAAATCACCCAATGGCATGCGGTGTTATTTGGACGAATTGTTCCCTGGAGCGTGCAGAACAGCCAGCAACCTTTAGCTGCTTTCAGGGATAAAGTCCCGTTGCCGTTATTGCATCAAAGCATGTTGGAACACTGCATGAACGGTGTTGGCGGAAACCAAAGCAACGTGACGGAGTCGTTGAAACGAGCGGCCAGAAATCGAAAACCCTTCAGTGAGTTATCCTGGCCTGAACTCAATCCGATGAACTCAAAAAAGACACCGGTTTATCTTCTCGGCCAGGAAAACGCCCTGGACACGATTGAAGCGGCTGCCATGCTGGATGGTTTTGATAAAGAGGAATTGCGCTTTTCAGAGGATCTGACTACCCTGACGGTTAAACCGGGTTCATTCTACCTGCCTCAAAGACGGCTAACTGAAGCTTTGAATGCGGTGTATCATTATGCCCCTTCCCGACTCATTATGCCGTCCATCAAATTAGATGAAACGAACCAAAACCTCTTTGATTTTGATTGCCATCTTCGCACGGTAAAGCCTGAGAACATCGACCCGTTAAATAAAGCCCATTTCAGTTTCCCCATGCACTGTGCAGCGCGTAATCGTTTTCTCGCCGAGGAGAAGCCGCGCGTCATGAAGGCTGAAGAAATGTCCATCCCTGCCCGTAAAAGGCTCTGGAAAGAGGCTGGGAACGCAATGGTAGCTTTCTTCCAACAGCACGGCGATGCCATGGATTTGGATTTTATCGATTCAGCCGTACAATTTAACAAAGGCTGGCTTCTGGGGCATTGTGATCATGATGGCCGTAAGGCGGCTTCTTCCATGCTTTGGTCTTTTGCCCAGATAGCTCAAATGGGCAAAGAAGGATTGAATGAATTATTTAACGTGCTCAAAGCCTATTCTGGTAATCAGGACGAGCTGTATCCTTCCCCCAACTTGTCCTGTACCTTCGATTTAAATGGCAGTCTCACCGATGAGCCGCACGAGTACATCGCTTATTTAGCTGAAAAGATTCAAAATTACCATCCCAACAGCGCGGGACATACCCCCCTGTTTAAACGTTTGTCGTTTATTTTGCCTGATAAGCTGGATAAAAGAACCGAACAGGCCTTGATCGGGTTAATTACGGTTTTGAATGAGCGTAAAAAACGCTTCCCGCAGGAATTGTCCGAGGTGAAACTTTACAACCTGCGCAATTTTTCAGATGCAAGCGCTTCATTGATTAATGAGTTGGCAGATAAGGCTCATTCCACCGATCTAAGAGTGCAATTGACTATCCCTGTCTGGGATCAGGAAGCTTACTCCCAACCTCGGCAACAAAAATTAAAAGCCAGCTACCGTGAGTTACAAAACACCATTTTGAATAATCAGCGCCGGGTACGGCATGCGAAACTTGAGCAAAATACCCAAAGTATTTACCTCAGTGCTGCCAACAAGCTGACTCCCGAACTGATTCTTAACAGGAAACTGGAACAGGAACACCAGCCTTTTGATGGCGACGACGTGATTTACCCGTTGACGGCGCAAACGCCTGGCATTCAGCAGCAGTTACAGCAGGAATTGGGACAGGAATTCAAACTGGCGCAAGAAGATAAACTGCAGCAGACAGTCGAGCAGGAGCAGGAACAAGAACAGCAGATCATGCAGTTTCACGGTGATGAAAGCCAATTAATTACCCGTGACAACATTGACGAAAAAGGCCGGGATTCATGGCATAATTTGACTGGCCAGATTAAGGACCGTTCAGGCTGGAAACGAGCTGACTTAAGCCAGTTGTTTTCTCTGTGGGTGGGGAGTCAAGTCGACGCGCCGCAGGTGATTGAAAAAATTCATCCCGACGCCATGAAAAAAATCATGGCTCACGCGCCGCAATTCCGCATGGGGATTGCCAAAGAGAATTTGCCGGCCGGATTTTTCCTGCAATACTCTAAAAATAAAGGGCTTATTCTCTGTTTTGACGAATTACGTGAAAGAAGAGAATTGAGGGCAGCACAACTTAAAAAACGCGAATCACGTAATCCGTTTACTGTGTCACTGTATACGCCAAGACCCGCCGAGGTATCTAAAGGCGATTACCGCCAGTTTACTCCGTTTAGTCAGGAGAAAACCGCAAAGCAAACGTTCTGGCAATACCTGGCCTCGGAAGATAATGACGCGGTTCGCCGTAACAATGCGGCGAAATTGGTCGATAACTCCAATTTAAAAGCCGCCACAGTGATACTGCAACATTTTGATATTACTGGCGAATTTTCAAAGCCTGAAGACTATGACCTTTGCCTGGCTTACCTTGGTCAGTGGGCGAACTCTTCCAAAGTGAAGTTGTCAAAAGCACTTAAAAAAGCTTTGTTTGACGCAAAAAGCGCAACGGTTTTAACAGAGAAAAATCTACGTGCATTCGGACAGGTTTTTGAACATTACGATGTTGTTAATGCCCATGCGAGCAACGGAAGCGAACATTTTCTCTTTATCGCTGATCAGATTCTTCAGAATTTTGGGGACGAGGGTTTCAGAATATGGAAAAAGCGTTTTCTGGATATGTCAGAAAACTGGTCTGAATACCTTGAACAATCTGAAGTGGACGCGATTGCCTTAAGCATCGCCACACTTAAAACGTTTCCCCGCCATCAGGCACTCTGGTGGAAACTGGTGGATGCCCATGGCCAGGCGGTCGGTCATCTGCGTTACGCCGATTTATGGTATGCCTTCCATAAAGTGCTGAAATACGTGGAAGAGAGAAACCTCGCTTTTGATGAACAAAGCCTTAGTCGCTTGCTTGAAACCACAGAAAATTTTAATGCCAATGTCTTTCTTGATCGCTTGTATAGCGTGTTAAGAGAGCAGCGCAAGCAATTTGACAGCGCTCATATCCAGCAACTGACGTTAACCCACCTTGATCAAATCGACTGGCGTCATAATGGTTTTTACTATGCCTCCCGCTATCAGCATTTTCCTTACTGGGATGATGGAATGGCCTTTAGCGAATTTTATTCAGCAAGGGAAGACAGGGAGAAAGGGTATCCGGTGGAGTGGGATCCCAAATTCCAACTGCAATACCCCACCCTGCAGGCCCTGCGTTTTGCCAGTAAAAAAATGCAGTTAAGCCAAAAGCAATTGTCGGTGCTGAAGGGACTTCTCGATGCGAAACTGACAGGGGAGTACGGCCCGGCAGTACGGCTTTTCATGGCCGGCCTTAGTGTGGGTGTGGATCATCTTGAGGCGATGGATGCGGTGAAGCTTAGAGCGATACTCACGGAGTTGCTGTCTACCCCTCCCGATTTGCTGGAATGGATGAACGAAGCAGTATCCCTTGATAAGGAATTGTTGCCTGGAACCTGGCGGATGCGTTATCAGGATATCCTGGTGTTTTCCTCCATAATTGGTCCTCTGCATCGCGATTTTAAAGGCAACCGTCTGGATTTGATTAATGCTTCGGGGCGTGCGTTGCATTGTCTGGCCCAATTTGACGGTCAAAAACCTCTCTTTAAACAATTGGTTGATGTTATTTGCACAGAAGGTCTCGATAAACCCCTTTGCCCGCTGTTCACGACCTATCCCTGGCTGGTTACTGAAAAGCTCAAATTGTCTTCCTGGCAGGATCCTGCACAAGGGGCTTACAAAATCGCCTCAGTGAAATCCAAAGAGGCGGTCAGGGAACTTGGACTGTTTGAAAAGCAGCTTCAGTCCATTGATTTCGATCAAAATACGTATTGGCCAGACCGGGATGAGTTGCAGCAATGCTTTGAGGCTATCGCCGAGTCGTTAAACCCGGCAGAAACGCGACTCAAGGTGGTGTCTTCCCTGTTGAAAAAGCAGTGCGCCATTACGTTCCAGGATGCTCCGTTCAGAGTATTGGAAGCCAAAGAAATCGAGGATGCCCTGGTCTACCTTGACAGCTATTTAAAACCCGGTTTTAAAAGTCAGAACCTGACATTGGCCAGGCGTTTCCTTCAGGATTATGCGGCAGTAAAAGCAGGGACTGAGGTAGAGAAACAAATAGAAAGTTTCCTTAAATTAATCATCCGGCTGGATAACAAAACCTACTTTAACGAGATAGGGCAGGTCTTGGGTACCTTAATTGCAAAACCGGGCAAGGAGAAGAAGCATTATTCTCTTCCACAACTCACTGGTTGGCTTGAGAGCCTGGTGGATGACACAGCCCTGGAGCACCACTATCCGGTTAATTTATTATCCGTCATTCTGGATGATGCACTGGCTAAGGACTTAAGTTTAATCAATAATGATTTCCATAAATTAAAGGTCGCAGACGAAACCAGAAGTATTCTGCAAAACCGCACCCGAGTCATGGTGCGTGAGCCTTTGCCCAATCAATATAAACCCGTTCTTGTGCGATTGCTTCTCGACAATGCTGATAAAAAATTCGTTGAGTATGCTCAGCAGACCCTGGGCGCGCTGCATAAAGCCAAAGCCAGCCACGAGTGGTTAACGGCAATAACGGGTTTTCTAAACCAATGCCAGAAATCCCATTTAATCGATTACCGTTCCGAATTATTCCAGAATGTTACGCATTCGGCTGACCAACTGGAGGGAGAACTCAAGGGTTTATGGCAGGAGACGCAGGTTAAACTGATTGATTTGGTTGTTCATAAAGGCATGAAGCCAGAAAGTGTTCGAACATTCTTCGGTGCCTACACACCCAAACAGATGTACGTCAAGCTCATACTGCTTCAGGCATTAAATGATTGGGACAAAGAGAAATCATTGGTCGCTGAGGTGAAAGACAAGCTGGATCATTTATCGGAACAGCAATTAAGTCAGCTTGCCCAGTATTACGGTTCTGATCCTCGTCCGTCTCTGGCCATGCTAGCAAAGCTTCTGGCGGAACCGCAATTCAATTCTGCTGAAAAACTCATCCACCGTTTTGAAACGGTCGAGCAGGGTTTGGACGACAAGGGGCAGTCTAAGCGCCATTACAGCCTCAGTGACGAGGACAGAAAGGGCTTAATGCGGGTTTTGGCTGGATTCAAGCGAAAAGGGCAAGCTTATTTTGAAGACGCGCAACAGAAAGAATTAATTAATCTGTTGTATTACACCAATAACTTCAGCCAGGTGGCTTCACTGCATGAGTTGAAGGCTAATCAATTAACCGATACCCTTTATCGGGCTTTAGCTCAGCTTCAAGGCGCCACTACGCCCATTGAAAAGCACCAGGCTTCTGCGCGGGTGCTGGCCTGCATGCGGGAAATTCTTCTTCGCAAGTCGGGCAAGTGGGCCAATCATACCCAGATGCTGTCCCTTTTGTACGCCGCCCTCTACAATGATGAGAGCCTGCTTCATCAGGTACGTACCGGTCAAGGTAAAAGCATCATTACCGTCATGCGGTCCGCCTACCTGGCGCTTAATGGTTATGTCGTTGATGTGTTCAGTTCAAAAGACAGTCTGTCAAAACGCGATCATGATGAATTTGCTCCCGTACTGGATGCCATGGGGATTCGACATGCTTACATCACCGAAAATTCGGATGCCGGGGTCTATCAAACCCGCTCTGGACCAGGCATAGGCGCTATCAATTACGCCACCATTGGCAATTTCAGCCTGTTCCAGTCAGGCCATATCTGGAAAGGCCAGCACGCCATCGATCTGAACCCCGAGCGCCGCGCGGCCTGGCTGGATGAGGCGGATTACATTTTACGATTCGAACAGACGCAATTTAACTATTCCGATAAGGCTGAAAGCGATCCCATTTACAACATGGATGAGTGGGTGTATCGCGCCACCTATGACTGGTATCTCGACAATCGGAAAAACTTTGATTCATTGGGAGAAAGCGGTATTGTCGCTGTTTCTCGTAAAAAACATTTGGAATCGTTGTGCAATTACATCAAGGAAAGAAAAGCAACCTGGAGTCCAAAACAATCCCATTTTTTTGAAACTTACCTGGTCCCCGCCCTGAGCAAAGACCCTGTGGCGTTAAACAAACGCGACAGACAGCTTAAGCAGTTACTAACCGCCGCGCACATTGCCGCCAATCTGAAGGAAGGGACTGAATTCTGCATAAGACCGGATAGCCGAACGGTAGCCGATGGGGTGGTGATTAACACCACAACGGCTAAAGTGGTTATCAGTAATCAAGTCCGACAAGGTTCTACCTACAGTGATCTGGTTCACCAGTTTTTACATATCCGCTTAAATAAAGAAGCCATTCGCCGCGGTGAAATGCCTGATTTCTTTGTTGAACCGGAAACAAAAATTGCTTTGTCACAAAATGCCCCTTATCTCCTGAAGAAATATTACAGCAAACTGGAAGGTTGTACCGGGACTGCGGGCAATAAAGCTGCGCTTCATTATTACCGTGAAGAATACGGTATTGAACACGTGACCAAATTGCCGACGCATGAGGAAATACGCACGACTTATGCGCCGATGATCTTCTGCTCCTCTGAGAATGAACAGGTCGAGACCATTGCTGGGCTTATGGTGGATTACAAAGATCAGCCCATCCTGCATGCCTGCCAGGATGACCCGGCGGTTAAACACTTAAGTAAAAACATTCACCGTTCGTTGGGAAAAAAGGGCCTTAATCTGAGTCAATTCCTGGTAGACACCAACGACAGCGGCAAACAGGAAAGCGACATCCTGCCCGGTGCCGGCTTAAACGGCGCGATAACCAACAGTTCCCGTCTTGGACGCGGGACGGACATTAAGCCGCAATCGGAAAAAGGGCTAGTGGTTATCCGAAGCTATCCTGCCGATCCCGATATTGAGAAGCAGGAGCGTGGACGTCAGGGCCGAAACGGTGCTAAGGGACTCTGTATTGATGTGATTGATTACTCGAAAATCCAGCGTGAATACGAAGCCTATCTTGATTCGCCTCATAGAAACCGTTTGGGTGTCCTAATCAAAGAACAGAAAGAGCATGTCGACAATCGATTAGAAAAGCATAAGCATAACGGCTCGACCAAATGGGATTGGCTTAAGCAAGCAGACTTACAGGAAAAATACATCATTACCCGCTCGGTTGTGCAGTTAAACCTCGAGCTTAAGCGGGAGCGGGAAAAATTCCTGCGTCGTAAAGAATACCTCATCGCCACCTTATCCGGTGAGGTGATGGATGTTATGCATGAGGCCATTCGAAATAAGGACAACGCGCTTCATGCACGTTTAATGAAGGCCTGGCTTGAGCATCGCAAACAGATTGAAGACGCCTGGAATAGCCGGCTGGCTGGTAAACAGGGGGATAATGAAGAAATCTATTCGGAATTTTTTAAACAGGCCGATGCTCTATGGCAAAAACTCTGCGTGTTTTGCCCGCAGTTAAATACCATGAGTCTGCTGCCCTTGGCTGGAAAGACAGCCGACATGGCGGAAGGCAGCCGTGGGGTACTTAAATACCTTGAAAAACAGTCAGGCTTATGGCAGAAAAAATTTGAAACGGGAACGCTTCGTCTGGAAGATAAGCCCAACTTGCTGAAGTTAAAGAAACAGTTGCAGCAGTTAGCTCTTGAATGGCATCCGGACAGGCTGTCAGGGTCGACTAAATCAGTAGAAGATAAAGCGATCGGCGAAGACATCATTCGTGTTCTTAACTCGCTGGCTGAGTTACGGTCGGAATGTGAGCGAACGCTGCAAAAACTTGAAGAAAAGGCCAGTCCAGAAAGCAGTCAGAGCGGGGTCAGCCGTGCTCCTGTCCCGGTTCTTGACGGTGTACAGGGCGCTTTGATTCCTTTTAAACCGGGCTACCGCCATGTTCCTAAAAAGCAAAAAAGTGACATGGCCAGCGTGGTAACCTTTTACCAGGCCTGGATACAACAGACCGAACACTATTATTTTCAATCCATTTTTTCCTCCGTTGCAAGAAACAACGTCACTCAGGCGGTGTATGGTCCACAACATGAACGAATGGACCGGTTCTATCAGGAATTAAACGCCTTAAGCACATCGGAGGCGAGTGAGGCAAGACGAATCTCGCTGTTCACCCAGTTAACGGCCTGTGTCAAGCAGCATAAAGCGGCTTTCAGTGTGTCCTGTGACGCTTGGTCCAATGTCATTAAACTGCTGAGGCAACAGCCTGATGATAAGCAGGATGCGTCGCTTTTTGATGCCCTAACAACCTTTTTCTCTCAAGACTTTATTAATAAGAGATATCCTGTCTATGTGGACGGTGACGACATTACAAATAACAGTGCCTTGCTGACACTGGTGATGAAAATTGCCGCCACCGCTTACGTGAGTGAGAATGAGGCTTCCAGGACGTTCATTCGCCACTTCTGTAAAGCGATCCGAAATGATTTCTGGAAGACCTTTACGGGGCTTCCTGAAATAGCCGATGTCTTTGCGTCCAAACCCAACGTGACTCGTTTGCTGAGCGTTCATACCAATCAGAATGATTTAGGGTATCTGCTTGATTTGATTAAGGCTAATCACGAGCGAGGACTCAGGGGTGAGGACGAGGCTGAAAAATCCAAAATCAGGATCAAAGCGCTTCTGTCGTATCTGGATGACAATGCCAACGCGCTGATGAAAAATCCGACGTTGTTAAGACCCCTTGTATCCATCCTGCTATCCGAGACGGATTACGGTTATTTGCCCAAAGCGGATGTTTTGAGCCACTTCAGCGAGAAATCGCAAGGCAGGTTATGGTACTTCCTGTCGCAGCGGCTCCCGCTTCGTGAAAAAGACTGTGAGGAATTCCTTGGGTATCTCGCTGGTTTTGAAGAAACGAAGGCTTTTAATAAAGAAATCCTTGAGCCGTTGGTCACTTTGCCTTCCTATCTGTCGCTTGAATACATCAACAAGCGGCTTAAGTTCAGACCGGGTCGTTATCAATCCGATGATTGTCAGGCCGTACTCAAGGAAATGCATGAGGCCGGGGAACAATTCCATGAATTCTTACGCAGACGAAACATCATTGAATCGTCTACTCTCTCAGCCACTCCACGTGATGCTGGAGCCTTTCTGCAATGGATGAATTGTTTTAACCAGATACCGGCTGCCAGAGCGAAGGATTTATTCAATGCCATTAAAGAATCCGATGTGCCTCTTAAGGAGCTCTTGCAGTTGGCAGGACGCTTTACCCAGGATGAGGGCATGTCATTGGTTCTGTTTAACTGTTATTTGACTATTCTTGGCAATCTCGAAAAAGTAAAAACCCATAAGGAAAAATTTGCTTTTCTGCAGAAGCAGTATGAGCATCAATTCTTTTCTCTCGACTTGAAACAAACCAAAGCGTTTGGTGAGTTTGCGGAATGCATGGTTGACGCCTCCAGCGAATTGACCACGGAAGAAATGACCGCTTTATGGGGACTTTGGCAAAAAAACCACGATCGTGCATTAATGGACGAGTCGCTAATACTGATGAATCAGCTTAAGCTTTTTGACCAGCATTACCCTGCAATGAAGTTAATGGAGGGTTACCTGCATTCCACAATGGATAAACAGGTCAATGAGTTCTACAGGGATTTTCTTGACGTGGTCAATGCCAATAAAAACAAAGGCCTCGATGCGGATGGAAAAAAAGACTTGCCTATTATGAAGGCCCTGACGAATGCCTATTTCAAAACCAAAACAATCCGCAACAAGAGTCAGCTCAGTGAAGCGCTGAACGTGGTTTGTGAAGCAAAACGTCTTAATCAGAATCAACAATGGCACTTTTATTTTGGCAGCATCGATTGTGAAAAGCGGCAGGAACGCCGGCAGATCATGCAGTATCTTCACCATGGCCTTTTGGACTTGGGCGAGAAGTTTTCAAAGCAGTGCCATAAAGAGTATGCCTATTTATCTCAACAGGTGGTGTCTCATGTTCCTGAGAAACTGGGGAATGACAAACAAGGTCGGGGGCAATTAACGGCATGCTTTAGTCAGTTAATTCATTTTACCCGAGAATTGGTTCAGGTCTCTAAAGCGCCATTCGCTTCAGGAGATAAGGCACTGCCTCCCCATCAGGCGGATGCCTTTATCCAACGGCAGAAAGCTTATTTTGCGAGTCAACAGGCCAAATATGCCGGTTTCTGGTGGACCAACACCATCCGCCAAAACCAGGCCCGTGACTTGTTTCTAAACTTAAACTCGGATGATGTTCATACCAAGGAAGCATTTTATGAGGAAAGCCTTAAAACAATCTGGAAAACACAGCGGGAGATTCTGAAGAGCGATAAGGGAACGAAGCATAACAAAAAAGGATACAGCCGCCTTTATGATATTACCGTACAAATGTTTTTGAAGGTTGCAGGGGATATGATCGCTGACACGGACGTGGCAATGGAATCGAAGATTTTCTTAAATGACATTCTGAATGAACAAACCCGTCGTCATGCAGAAATCCTCTTTGATCGGTTACCAGAAAACCATGCGCTGAAAAAGGCCATGGTGCCGTTGATTAACCGTAACGCAGGCGATCTGACCGCCTCCTGGGCGCCAGGTTCTATCGAGTTACTTAAGCTTAAGGGGTTATTGGAACGCCACGCAGCCAGCGTACCCAAGCCGCTAAAATATTTAACCGACAACCTGGAATGCTTAATCCAGCTACCCATGCCAGTAAAGGCTCAATCAGATTGGGCCGAGATGGGTAGGGGAGCGCTGTCACTGCAGCGGGGATGATTGAGCGTGTGTTCCATGGGTTGCACCAGGCAGGTTAAACCAGCCTGGTGCATGGGTATTTACACGTGGCGAGTGAATCAAAATCCACTTAGACCATCAGAGATGCCATGGTGGTCATTTTTTTGCCAGTGATTGTAAGTCAATAGTAAATAAATGGTTAATTTGAGAAAAGTAGAAACTCATTGTGTTATAATTTAACTCAATGATCATTATTTGCCGCCACTTGGTGGCCGGGACTTAAAATGTCTGCATCCAAAAACGCGATACGCCAGGCATTAGAGACATTAATTGCCACCCAATACACCTTGCCCCCCCAACAATTTGCTGAAGAAGAACTGGCTATCAAACAGACGGTAGAAAAACTGATTGTTGTCCTTAGTCAACCGGCCAAACAAAAATCGCTGCTCCCGGCCATCCCCATTGATTCAATTGAAAACATGACCAGACGCGGGCATCTGACCGTCGTGGTTCAGAAGCTGGATGATCATTTTCTCGTCGCTATTGAAGAGATACTCAAAAAGTCCGATTTTAAAATGGAATACGGCGGCGAGACGATTGTTCTGTCTGACTTGTACAACGGGTGTAAAAAAGCGCTCACTAAACAAGGAAAAGAGCCCAATTTTGAAGACGTATTGCTTAGGATGTATTCTGTCGAGAGCCCTTTCTATAAGAAGCTGAATGCCATTGTCTCTGGTTACAATAACCCGAAGTCGACGACAGACGACGAAAGGAAAATGGCTTTTTTACTGAATATGGCTATTCACAAGGCCGGGGTGATGAAACGGCAATTCGAGGTTCAGAAAACACCAGAGGTACTTTACCGTGGACAAAGCTTTGGGTTGCCGAATTTTATTAACAAATTCTTACGGGTGAAGGAATTGCAGGCCCGGGGGGAGTTGGCTTCTTTACCCCCCGCTCAACTGATTGACATTAATATTGCCGACATTGTCTCCAAAAAGAACGTCAGCATGTCGTCTCAATTAAACAGCGCGGTGGGTTTTGCGACCGATGAAGGGATCGTTTTGCATGTTCAAAATCCCGAACAGCTGGCTGATTTTTATGCGGTGGCCAATGTGTCAGCCCACCCTAACGAAGCGGAGTTTTTATCAAGAATGCCGGATGACATTGCCATGATCCCCATTGATATTGAGGTGGATTCTGTGCATAAAACCACCCATATTTACGTCATGTGCATTCATTCGCAAAGCACGCAGTTGAATCATTCCACGCGTCTTAATGACATTAAAAATGCGCTTAAAGACTACCTGGCTAAAGAACTGCACGAACCCTACGGTTTTTTTGCTTCCTATCTGTATTCAAGGGCCTATACCCAGCAGCAGAAAGTCCTGTTGGGCCAATTGATGGCGGCAATTGAAGACGTTGAAAGAAATCCGCTTCTTGATCTTGCAAAACAGAATGAATTTTTAGAAACGACGATTAAACTGCTTAAAAAACTGTATGAAACCAATCCAACTGATTATCAGAAAAAAGGGTTTGACGCCATCAATGCACTTCTCCAGGATTACAGCGCCGCCGTTGCCGATTTAAGCGTTGTTCATCAATTGACTGATGTGAAAGCCATTATTGCGAATGAGCAGAAGAAACTCGATAAAAATAGACAGGGTAAGCGGTTATGGCTTGCCGGTCTGACCAACGATGAAGACAAAAAACGGCTGGAGCCGTTAAACAAGGATCTGGACGTGTTGCTGCGGCCGGATATCAGTGCAGCTGACATGAGGCAGGCCGCCAATAATATACTGCATTTATTGAAAGCCAATCCCTCCATTGGCGCCCATTTCAAATTGCTGGAAGAGGGCATAAAAAGCATCCTTACCTCGCTGGACAAAATAGAGGAGCAGCAGCAGATTCTCATTAAAAACCCGTCCTTGCTCTTCAAAGATTGCCTGCGCTGCCTTGGTGTTGACTCGGTTCATGAGGGTAAGCAGGAACAAAGTGAAATTGATTTGCTCATCGGCAATACGATACAAAAGTTCTTTTGAGTGAATGAAGAATAGAGTTCAGGGAGGTTATCAATAACCCGAACCCGATTGAGTGAATGGTCGGAGTGACAGGAATTGAACCTGCGACCCCTGCCTCCCGAAGGCAGTGCTCTACCAGTCTGAGCTACACTCCGATTAATGTTGACGTTGAATGGCAAACAGCGCCAAATCCGTTAAAGCCTCTTTATAAATTGAATTAGGCAGAATATGCAGTGCACTCAGTGCCTGATCGATTTCCTGCGCGGCGTATTGCTGAGTGTATTCGATGGCCTTGGTGGCTTTAATGGCCTCTAGAATACCGTCGAGATTACTGAGGCTGCCCTCGCGCAGGCTCTTTTCGATGAGCTGCTTTTGTGCTGGCGTCCCTTGCTTTAAAGCGTGAATCAAAGGCATGGTGGCTTTGCCATCCGCCAAATCATCGCCAATGTTCTTGCCAATCGTGTTGGCGTCTGAACAGTAATCCAGGGCGTCATCAATGAGTTGAAAGGCATTGCCAAGATGAAGACCATAGGCATACAGACTTTTTTCAATGGTATCACCAGCACCGCTCAACAGCGCGCCAATGGCGGCGGCTGCCGCGAACAGCAGGGCGGTTTTGCCGCGAATCACATCGAGGTAATCCTCAATGGAAATGGCAGCATTGTGACGGTTAACCAATTGTTTGACCTCACCGCAGCTGATCTTGTGCGAGGTGTCGGCTAAAAGCCGGATAACCGGCCAACTGTTCACGCTCACCATGAGTTGCACGGATTGGGTAAACAGATAATCACCGACTAGAATACTGGCTTTACTGCCCCAGATTTCATTGGCTGTTTCCCGTCCGCGGCGAAGGGTCGATTCATCCACCACATCGTCATGCAACAGGGTTGCCGTATGGAAAAACTCAATCATGGCCGCCAGGGTAATGTGCTCCCGCCCCTGATAACCGCAGGCATGGCTTGCTAACAGTACCAGCAGAGGACGTAAACGTTTGCCGCCGCTTTGAACGATGTGCGTCGACAAATCATCGATTAACCCAATCTGGGATTGGATTTTATCAATAATCAGATCATTGACCGCATTAAAATCGTCATTAACCAGGGCTCGTAAACGGTTTACCGTCATTCTGTGTCCTCAAGCATGTGCTGCGAGAATGCTAAGGCGCGTCAGGATCATTGTCAAGGTAAATGGGACATTCACCGCTATAAAAAATCACAGAACGGGGAATAGACAGGAGTTAAGCGTCTTTACAGGCCGACTTTTTTATGGAATGGGTGATACGAAAAGCATTGCCGCCTGCTTTCTTTGCTTCATACATGGCCGAGTCGGCTCTGGCGACTAATTGATCCGAATTGTGGGAATCCATCGGGAAGGTTGCAAGACCAATGCTGATGGTGCATCGAACATCGTGGCCATTGATCTGAAAAGGGGTGCTGAACTCCTGTAAAATCCTCTGGGCAATCGTTTTGGGCGTTTTATCTTCCATGTGATGAATGACGATGGCGATGAATTCGTCACCACCCAGACGGGCAATAAAATCGTTTTCACGGAAACAAGCTTGCAGGCGTTTGGCGGTCAAAAGCAGCAGCGCATCGCCCGTCTCATGGCCGTTACGGTCATTGACTCCTTTAAACCCATCCAAATCCATGAAAAAAACCGTTAAATAGTGATGCGGCGGCATGGTTTCAATGTAATTTTGCAGCGTTGATTGAAAGTAGGACCGGTTGGGCAGGTTAGTCAGCGTGTCATAACGGGCAAGGTAATGGAATTTTTCCTTGTCAGCCTGCAGCATAAAGTTTTTTTCATAAAGGAGCTGTTCGTAGTAAGCATTTTCCTTAAGCATGTTGAATAACACGGTGATGACAATCAACAATGAAAAAAGATAATTAATTGAATTTAAAACAAAGACTTCGGTGGCTGGCACAATGTAAAGAGGCACAGGCTCGATAAAGAAAAAGAAGACCACCACTGCCAGCGTCAGGGTGGAATAAACCACCAGTCCCGACCAGCTTAGGGTAATGGCAGCCAGAATAGGGACAATATTAAGCCAGATGAGATAGGAGCTGCCCACGCCGCCGATGAGATAATTGGCTACCGCCGAAGCCACCAGCACATTGGCTGTCAAAATGTGTCCGCAAAGCAGAATATTCTGGGTGCGGTACAAAAGCCAAAGGTTAAGAATACCAATCACATCGATGATGCTGATTAAAATCACAATCATCCAGAGTTTGCAGACGGCGTAAACGTAAATGATCAGCGAACCCAGAATAATGAGTTCCATCTCAACCGTGCGGATAAGGCGGAATTGTCTGCGATGATTGATAAGTCCATCAACATCCTTCTTCAACCAGGTATGCAATAGATCGAATAACCCCATGCCTTTCCTTTTCACGTACGCATGATTGCGGCATTTTATAATCAATTATAGATTATAAATAACACAATATGGATAATTAGTCTACAATTGATGTAACGACACACCTTCCGATGTTTGGAGTATTTCGTTAATGAAACCACAAAAAATCATTTGGGTCATTGGCCAGAATATCCCTGATTTCTCGCTTCCAGTTGACTTTAAACGCGTTGATTCCATTCACGAACTACCTAAACAGGACGTTTATGCCCTCGTGATTTCCAAATCGGCGGGACAACCCTTTTTACCTGAGTTGGCACAGTTGCGCGCCATGCCGCAATACCGCTTTTTACCCATTTTTTATAATGGCATTCCCGGGCAGGAGCTTAGTGAACTCTTCGATGGCCCCTTTGATGAACAGGTGATTCAGAAGGCGGAGGGCATATACCAGCGTCTGGCCCTCATCACCGAAGCCAATTTAGACACGGAAAGCGATGAGATTATTTTGCTGGTGTATTTGTTTTCTCGCCCGGATTTTAAGCTTAAAGGGTATGTCAATCATCAATCGACGCATATCTTTGATTACCCCCTGTTGACTCTGTTGTTTAATAAAGGCGCGGATTTTGATGCCTGGCGTTTTTTGCAGGATCTGGTGATGCCGGATCTGCTGGCACCGGGTGCATTACTGGATGAAATTCAGACCTGCAATGCCTGCGATTCAGGCTTACTCAACATCAAGCATACCTGCCCAAGCTGCCATTCCATTAATATCAAGCCTCAGAAATTTGTGCATTGCTACACCTGCGGCAAAATAGGGCCTGTGCCTGAATTTTTAAGGCAGGAGCGCCTGGTCTGCAGCCGCTGCAACACCCGCCTGCGCACCCTGGGTGTCGATTACGACAAACCGCTTGAAGACAAGTTGTGCAATGATTGCGGACACTATTTTGCCGAACCGGAGGTCAATCTGGTGTGCCTGGTTTGCCATCGCACCTCCTCAAGCCGTGAACTGGCTTCCCGACGTCTGTATGAATACACCCTCACGCGGCGTGGAGAGTACCTGATACGCGGCATTGAGAAAGGCATTTACCGTAATTTTAATCATTTCTTTAAAGTCATTGACTATGCGGCATTCATGGCCATTGTAGCCTGGCAGGCGAAGCTGGCTGAACGTTACCCCTCCCTGTATTTCAGCGTCATGACCATGCAGATTACCAATGCCGATCAGTTGCTCGAGGAGCAGGGGGTAGTGAATACCGAAAAACTGTTGGGCGAATTGTTCACCAACTTAAGAAAAATATTCCGTGAAAGCGATCTGTCCTCCCGAATTGAAGGGACGATGCTGTTCTTTCTGCCCATGGCGGATGACGAAGGCTGTACCATCTTAGTCGATCGCATCAAGCTGTTTGTGAATCAACTGGCAAAGAACAATAATAATCGCGGCCTGGCTGTTGGACTCAGCTACATCACGTCCACAGAGATGATTAACGCCCAGTTGGAAGGGGAACTGGTTATTAGCGAGTTGCATGCCCGAATTATTGAAAGCAACGTGTGTTTGATTGGTTGTAAAACGGATTGAAAACCTTTTATACTGAGCTAATGGTCAATATCGGTGCAAGCAAATGCCTCTCGACAGTAAACTGTACGGTCAGGCTTCCCCTGTGAATAATCCAGTTAGCGAATCCACGTTTTTTTCCATCACCCATACCCCTTATGAAGGCTCCCTTTACCCTGAAAAATTAAAGCTGTCTGATGTCGCGCAGGGAGGACGCACCGGCGATTGTTATTTTCTGTCGGTTCTGAATGCTATTCTGGCGCTGCCTCACGGCGAGGAATGGATACGGCAGCGAATGATTGAGAGGGACGGACAAATCCATGTGCTCTTTTTTCGAAATGAAAAACCGGAATGGGTGGTGATTGAAAAATCCTTACCCCATTCTCCGGGCTTATTGAGCAGCGGGCCCGCCTGGGTCAGGTTTTGGGAAAAAGCCTATGTGGCCTTTAACGGTGGAAATTACAAGGTATTAAGCAGCGGCGACAGCCGCCAGGTGCTGAGGGCGCTTCTGGGGGATACGTCGATGGCGATAGCGACCACCGTTCAGTCACGAAAGCCGCTTGCTGAACTGTACCAGTCCTCGATAGACGGATGCTCAGGCTGTGACATTTACACCCTGATGTTTCTGTTGCGCCCCTACGATGCCCAAACCAGCGTCGGCAATGTGGTCAATCAGGTATTTCATAAGGATAAAACCCTCCTGAAGGCTTGGTGGGCTTGGGTCGCCCGCAATCAGGATAAATGGCGGCAGTTGCTTGCAAAAGAAAGTATTCTTTATCACGAAACGCTGCTTGATTTTATTGAAAAAGAAAAACGACGGTCCATTGACTCGCCGATGGAAGCCATCAGAGCCGTAGAAAGCTGGCTGGCCGACTGGTGCATTTTACCCCGTAAAATGGGCTACAGTCAGGATGAGTTGAGACTGTATGATGAATTAAAGCAGGCTTTGGACAATGAGAGCCCGGTGGTGGCCAGTCCTGGAGCCAATCCCCCTTGCGGCATTATCATCGAGCACACCTATTCTGTTGTTGGTGTACGCGAAAGCGAGTTAAGCCATCGAAAATTCGTTATTTTAAGAAATCCATACGCTGAAAACCGCTCCTGGTTTTTTAAATTATTTGCAGCCGGCGGGCGGGCCGCGCGGGAATGGAAAAACTCAGAAACCGGTACTGTCGAGTTTAGGATAAGCAGCACAGAGCATTGCACATTTGAAATGGAACTGCATGATTTCGCCCATGCCTTTCTCTACATCGACAAGGGACTGTCGCTCAAGGTTGCACTGGATTCGCAAAACAACTGCAATCTGACGTCCTATGGCTATTAACCCCTGACGCCAGGGGTTAACGTGTTTATACATTGAAACGAAAATGCATGACGTCGCCGTCAGCGACAATGTAATCCTTGCCTTCCAACCGCAGTTTGCCTGCCTCTTTTGCGCCCTGTTCGCCGCGATGGGCAATGAAGGCGTCATAGGCAATGACTTCCGCACGGATAAAGCCTTTCTCAAAGTCCGTATGAATCACGCCGGCCGCCTGAGGAGCCGTGGCGCCTTTACGAACAGTCCAGGCTCGGACTTCCTTCACGCCAGCGGTAAAATAGGTTTGCAGACCCAGTAAATCATAACCGGCGCGAATGACGCGATGAAGTCCCGGCTCGTTTAGACCTAAGTCCGCCATGAATTCCTCACGATCCGCATCGTCCAGTTCCACCAGTTCGGCTTCCGTCGCCGCACACAGGGCAACAACACTGGCTTTTTCTTCGGCAGCCAGTTGTTTGACCTTGTCCAGCAGGGGATTGTTTTCATAACCGTCGTCATTGACGTTGGCAATGTAGAGTACCGGTTTGGCCGTCAGCAGGAAAAAACGGCGAAGCACCGGCCATTCTTCTTCTGTCAGGGACAGGGTTCTTACCGGTAAACCGGCATCCAGTTGCGCTTTGGCCTTTTCGAGAACCTGCTTTTCAAACAGGGCTTCCTTATTGCCGCTTTTACTGTTCTTCACAACTTTAATTAATGCCTTGTCAACGGTATCCATGTCGGCCAGCGCCAACTCGGTATTAATGACTTCGATATCACTTAAAGGGTCAACCCGGCCTTCCACATGAACCACATCTGTGTTTTCGAAACAGCGTACGACATGGGCAATGGCATCGGTTTCGCGGATGTTGGCTAGAAACTGGTTGCCTAAGCCTTCACCGCTGGAAGCCCCCTTGACCAGTCCGGCGATGTCAACAAACTGCATGGTGGCAGGAACTGTCTGTTGCGGCTTAACAATGTCGCTTAAGGCGTCAAGGCGGGGATCAGGAACGGTAACGATACCCACATTCGGCTCAATGGTACAGAAAGGGTAATTGGCCGCTTCGATGCCCGCTTTGGTCAGCGCATTAAACAAGGTTGATTTGCCGACATTCGGTAAACCAACAATTCCACATTTAAATCCCATGGGACAACTCCTAACCTGTCAAATTCAAAAAAAAAACAGCATTACTAGCGGTGTAATAAATTCATGGCGGCGCCAAAATGGCCCTGCATAATAGCAGGGATGACGGCCACGGCCTGTTCAATTGCATCAAAAATCAATTGCCTGTCTTTAGGGCTTGGTTTACCTAACACGTAGTTAAGAACCATGTCCTTATGACCGGGATGCCCTATGCCAATGCGCAAACGATGAAAATCACCGGTGCCGAGCTGAGCAATCATATCGCGCAAGCCATTATGGCCCCCTGGCCCTCCGCCGGTTTTTAACTTGCTGCGCCCCGCAGGCAGGTCCAATTCATCGTGCACCACCAGAATTTCCTGGGGTGCAATGCGGTAAAACTGGCTGATTTCACGCGCAGGCAAACCGCTGTGATTCATAAATGTCAAAGGCAAGGCCAGCTTACAGGGATGCTCACCGATTTCCACCTGTGCCAGTTCGCAATGAAGTTTTTTTTCTGATTTAAACGACGCATTATGGCGATGAGCCAGCGCGTCGACAAACCAGGCACCGGCATTGTGCCGGGTATATTCATAGGCGGAGCCTGGATTACGCAAACCAATAATTAATTTTATGGTCATGGAAGTCTTTAAGAGATTGATAAACCGTCATGTCTGCAAACCGCATCAACGGCCATGCGTTGAGATTGTCAAACGTGTCGCAAAAATCATTCAAGTCTCCGGGGACAAGCGTCCCCGGAAAAAGGTTTCGTACGATTATTCCGCGCCTTCCTCGCCTTCAGCGGAAGTTTCTTCAGTCGCGCCGCCTCGGGGGGCATGAACGCTGACAACAGGCAGGTTATGGCTGCCGTCTTTTAAATCGACCGTCAGCTGAACCCCTTTGGGCAGCTTTAAATCAGCCAGATGCACCACATCATCCAGACCGACATCGGTCATGTCCACTTCGATGAACTCAGGCAGATCTTTCACTTTGCAGCGGATTTCAAGCTGAGTCATGCTGTGGTTGATGATACCGCCGGCTTTTACGCCTCTGCAGGTGTCTTCATGAATGAAGTGGAGGGGAACGTTTTTAACCAGCACGTCTTTTGCCGAAACGCGTTGCAGGTCCATGTGCATGATAACAGGCTTATAGGGGTGGCGCTGCAGGTCTTTTAAAATGACATGCTCAACCTTGCCATCGACAACGAGATCAAACACGCTGGAATAAATGCTTTCGCTTTCCAGGGCTTTAACGACTTTATTGTGCAATAAATGAATGGCTTGAGGCTTTTTATCGCCGCCATACAGAATACCCGGCACTTTATTTTCCAGTCGACGCAGGCGGCGGCTCGCACCTTTCCCCATGTCGACTCTTGCTTGTGCTTCCAGAACGATAGATGACATATAAAACTCCAAATTAAAGTAAATTCCCCGTTTAACCCGCGACCAGGGTAAATCCTGAAAGTACAGGATGGGGTGGCGTAGTATACAATAATTTAAAATCAACTTGAAGTCGCAGCGTTAATTTCATAGAATATGCAACTTTGTTGAACTTGTGAAAGCCAAAGAGGCCAGTGGAGATATAGTTATGTATGCGGTAATCAAGACCGGCGGTAAGCAATACCGCGTCAAAGAGGGTGACATTCTTAAGCTGGAAATGCTGCCTGGTGATGTAGGCAGTGAGATAAGCTTCGCTGACGTGTTAATGCTTGCAGACGGCGATAAGTTTACTTATGGCGCGCCACTGGTGAAAAAGGCCGTTGTTAAAGCGGAAGTGCTCGATCACGGTCGTCACAAGAAAGTTAAGATTATCAAGTTTCGTCGTCGTAAGCACCACATGAAACAAATGGGTCATCGACAATATTATACGCAGGTCAAAATTACTGCGATTAGCAAGTAAGAGGGGAAACTAATGGCTCATAAAAAAGCAGGCGGTAGTACACGCAACGGCCGCGACTCGAATCCTAAGTACCTTGGTGTCAAGCGTTATGGCGGGCAGCTCGTCAATGCGGGTGAAATTCTGGTACGTCAACGCGGTACTCGTTTCCACGCCGGTGAAGGCGTAGGTTGTGGTCGTGACCATACCTTGTACGCTCTAGTTGGTGGACGCGTTGAATTCATTGTTCGTGGCGCCAAAAACCGCAAATTTGTTAAAATTATTGCGGTAGAAAATTAATCCTGCACAGCTCGGTATTCCAGACCACTCGGTTGGTCTGATTACTGAAGTCGTGTTTTAAGCCCCGCTGTAAGGGGCTTTTTTCGTTTAAGAGATGATGTCACCATGAAATTTGTCGACGAGGCAATCATTAAAGTAGAAGCAGGAAATGGCGGCCATGGTTGCTTAAGTTTCAGGCGCGAAAAATTCGTTCCCAAAGGCGGTCCTGACGGCGGTGACGGCGGTGACGGCGGCAGTGTGTTTCTTGAAGCGACCTCTGATTTAAATACCCTGGTGGATTTTCGCTATCAGCGTCACTACAAGGCTCAGAATGGCCAACCGGGTATGGGAGGTAACTGTACCGGTAAAAAAGGGGATGATTTGATCATTAAGGTTCCGGTCGGCACCATGGTCTTTGATATCGATACGCAGGAATTAATCGGCGATATTAAACAGGCGGGCGATCGTTTGTTGATAGCCCAGGGCGGTTTCCATGGCTTGGGGAATACCCGCTTTAAAAGCAGTGTGAATCGTGCGCCAAGACAAACAACCCAGGGCACACCGGGTGAAGCACGTCACTTACGTCTGGAGTTACGGGTTCTCGCCGATGTGGGTCTCCTGGGTCTTCCCAATGCCGGCAAATCCACCTTGATTCGCGCCGTATCCAGCGCCAAGCCCAAGGTGGCGGATTATCCCTTTACCACCCTGCATCCGGGCCTTGGCGTGGTGGATGTTTCTTCCCACAAAAGTTTTGTCATGGCGGATATTCCAGGCCTGATTGAAGGCGCGGCGGAAGGGGCGGGCCTTGGGCATCGCTTCTTAAAGCATTTATCCCGCACCTGCATTTTACTTCATATGGTGGATATTGCGCCGCTGGATGGCAGTGATCCAGTCGTTTCTGCTAAAGCGATTATTAATGAACTGGCAGAATACGATCCAGAACTGGTGCATAAACCCCGTTGGCTGGTTTTAAATAAAATGGACATGCTCCCTGATGATGAAACAAGGCAGCAGGCCATAGACCACGTGGTTAAAGGCCTGAATTGGAAGGGCAAGGTGTACACTGTTTCAGCCATTAAAGGCGACGGCACCAGGCAGCTATGTTACGACCTCATGCAACTCATTGATGAGATGAAAGAGGCGGAAACTCAACCACTCCGCGGCGATGTGGACGACTAGCGGACTGCGATAGGGCAATTCCCGGCATTCCTGTCCCTGCCTTTTTGCTGAGGTGTAGGCAATTCTGACTTCTGTGGTGGTACCTGTGTCCTGCTGGTGCCAGTATTCCTCTAAGCCGGTGATGTGAAAGTGCAGCGGTTGCGGTGTCTGGCTGTTGAATGCCAGCAACGGGTAATTCTCAGGCTGCTGCAACAGGCGTTGCAAAACACCACCGGTCGCGTCATCCTGAATGGAAAGGTGTACGTTCCTGGCAATGATAAGATCGCATAAGGCTTCTGATGCTTTTTTTTCGGTGGTGGCAATGGTGTGCGGTGCGACAATGGGTTCAATGATGTCCCTGACCTTTTCAACCAGTGATTCGCGGCATCGGACTTTGCATTCCACATAAGGGGTTTCAAGGCGGTAGCCTGTTTCACAATCAAGCGCCTGGACAGCCTCATCAATCTGTTGGGCAATTTGACTCTCTGCCACACCAAAAACGCGCCATTTTAACAGGGTTTTATCCGTATGGGCTGAGGTTTGCAAAAGAGGCAGCACATGCTGGTTGAACATGGGCAGGCATTCCCGGGGCGGGCCAGGAAGCAGAATCAGTAATTTGTTTTGCCAATAACAATAGCAGCCCATGGCTGTGCCATTGGGGTTAGGCAGCAAGGTAGCCCCGGGAGGAAAAAGGGCCTGTTGCTGATTGCCGGTGCTTAAACTTAAGGCACTGTGGCGCAGCCGTTTCTGAATGTGTTCCAGCGCTTCAGGGAATTTTTCTAAACCGACTCCCATCAGGCGGGCAAGGGCATAGCGGGTACGATCGTCTGATGTAGGGCCAAGGCCGCCCGTGATTAAAATAATATCATGTTGACTGGCGAGGTAACTTAAGGATTGATAAATCTGCGTTTCATCGTCGCCGCAGGTCATGTGCAGACCCAATGCCAGGCCTTCCGCATGCAGGGCATGAGCAATTTGCTGACCATTGGTGTTGAGCGTATCCCCGATGACAATTTCATCGCCAGTGGCTAGCAGTGCTGCGGTCATTGAGCTTACTCCTTTTCGACTTCAACCTGGTGGATGGTAACCTGTTGCACAGGCATTTCAATGCCCTGTTCATCAAAAACGCGTTTGATTTTTTCCTGCAGGCTGTTTTTTATGGTTTGCAAATCGCCGTTTTGAGCCCAGACCATCAATTTTAACTGCACGGCGTAATCGGCAAAATTGTCAATAATGACCATGGGTTCAGGCTCTTTCAGCACACTTTCGCAGGTTTCAGCTACGCCTTTAAGCAGTTGCTTGACCTGTTCAATGTTGCACTGATAGCTTACACCCAACAGCACGTCGATACGACGAGTCATAAAATAACTGAGGTTAAAGATTTCCGATTTCATCATCGATTCGTTAGGAATACGAACCAGCGTATTGTCAGACGTGCGTAATTTGGATGAAAGCAGGTCAATGGACTCCACCGTTCCGCGAATGGTTTTCACTTCGATGGTGTCGCCGACTTTAAAGGGTCTTTCAAACAGCAGAAAAATACCACTGATTAAATTGGATGCGGCAGTTTGCGAAGCAAAACTCACGGCCACCGTGAAAACACCGGCTGCACCCAGCAGGACACTGAGATTAAAGCCAAGGTGCTGCAGGCCAGTGACAAAGAACATAATAAAGATGAGGTAAAATGTAGCGCGTCGAACCAGTTGCGCGTGATGGCGCGAAAAGCGTTGAGCAATGGGAATGGCAACAAAATGACTCACCTTTTTTGCCAGGAAATAACCAAATACGAAAAGCCCCAGCGAATAGGCGAGGCTGATTAATTTAGCGGAATGGATAAACGTCATATCTCTCTCTAAACGGGTATTGCCGCCGCAGGGGCAGGCAATGATGAAATCGAACGGGAATCCTTGCCGATACCGGGATGATGGAGCAGGAAGTGTTGTAAATCTTCCGGCGTCCCTAATCCCCACATGGCGTCCACTGCATAGGCTTTAAATTTCATGCCTTCTGTGATGCCTTCGTTATACACCGGCGCCACATAAAATTCATTATTGACGCGGATGTTCTTCGCGATCATCTGACGGGCATGGCGAACATAGTCTTTGCCGCGGGTCCAATAATAAATGCCGACCGTGGCCTGATTGGAAATGACTTCCTTTTCCCGCAGCTGGGTGACATTGCCCAATTCATCCACTCGGATATAGCTCCACTTCGGGTGGGTGCTTTCAAACGTGAGTATACCCCCATCGACATGCGGTGCGTTCATGGCATGGAAGAAGGCGCCGCTTTCCCATTCCACGTATTGATCCGAATTGGCAATCAACAACGGCGCGTCATTGTCAATGCAGTCGGCAGCCAGTAGAGTACTGCAGCAGGCCCCCTCCGTAATGCCGTCGGTGATAAGGATGCGGCAGCCAGGCGCAATGATTTTAAGCAATGACTCCAGATGATAGGTCTCATAATGGTCGCGCCTGACAATAAAGATAAAATTCGCCTGAACATTGAGATTTTCGACAGCCAACTGAATCATCGGTTTATCGCCAATGCTGATAAGCGGCTTTGGAAACGTAAAGCCGGCATTGACAAAACGGCTGCCGGCACCGGACATGGGAATGACCACATTCAGGCTGTCGTCATGCCATTTGGCGGATTGCACGCGGCGTTGCATGTCCTGATAAATTTTAGTGATGCACACTTCCGCTGGACTTTTCACCGCGCAAAGGTTAGCGCCGGACGACAAAGCGGCGGTACGGCCCACGTAGGAATCTTCAACAATCAACGTTTCCTTGGGCAGTACTTTTTCCTTCATCATCGCAAGCCAATACATTTCCGGATGGGGTTTGGCGGACAGCACATCCTGATTGGAAATGAAATAATCAACGTATTGCATAAGCCCCATTTTCAGCAGGACCAGTTTGATGGTTTCACGGATGGAATTGGAGCAGACATAAATTTTTAAGCCATCCGCCTTAAGCCGCTGGAACAAGGCTGTGATTTGCGGATCAGGTTCAAGCATTTCATCAATGACCTGAAACGTGAGGGCTTGTTTTTTATGCCAGATGGATTGATGAAAGCTGACATCAAGCCCGCGTTGCTCGCTCAATAATTCCAATTTGCGCTGCGTACTTAAGCCGTCAAACAATTGCAGGTGATCTTTTTTACTGATGACATAACGCTCATCCACTTCAGCCAAAGCGCGATTTAAGGCGACAAAGTGATGCTCGCGGGAATCAACCAGCACGCCATCCAAATCAAAAATCACCAGTTTGATATTCATTCTTATTACTCCATTACGTCTTTTTGGCGATCAAGGTAGGGAATCAGTTCCCGACAATGCTTCATTATTTGCTCATGTATTGGCGGCAGCGTCAGGTAGTCGCCGTAGAGTTGAGTCAGTATGGCTTCCGCCTGATTAATAATGTTGAACTCGGCGGATTCAAAGCGTGCCCGTTTTAAGGGGTAGATGGCCGTTAGCGGCAGCAGATTGCTGTTCACGCAATCAAAGCCATAGCCTGAATAAGGGCTCCTGCTGGCATTGGCTCGGCGGATAATTCCTTCAAGCAGCGAATCGAGCCAGTGTTTGGGGATAAACTGGCCGAGCAGTTCATAAAGGCGTGCATGCCCTCCCAGGGGCAAGGGACAGTATTTATGGCGGCTTAGGCGCACTGTTTTTTTGGCAAGCCATTTGTAAAGTTTTCTTTTAACCGGATTGGCGGGCATGTGATCATAGACAAACACATCGATGAAGATCCCCTGTTGGTAGGGTTCATTCCCTTGTTCATGCCATTCAATGAAACGGCTGTCTTTATCGCGAATCTTTAAAGGAACGGCAAGATTATAATAACCCGGATCTGTTTGTGCTGTTTGCAGCCACAGGTGCTCAGGAAGCAGGGCGGGCGCCAAGCGAAGGAATTTTTCATAGCTTTGGCGGGGCATGGAAATGTCCATGTCGTCATCCCAGGGAATAAAACCCTGATGACGCACCGCACCCAGCAGCGTTCCCCCCTCCAGCCAGTAATCCAGTTCATGCTGCCGGCAAATGCTATCGACGATTTTAAGCATCTCGAGCATTTTTAATTGTGCCTGCCGCAACCGGCCATCCTGTTGAGCATTATCAGCAGCGGCAGAGAAGGTGATCCCGGGTTGATGCAGCATGAAAGTTCCTTATTCGGGTAAAGAAAAGAGTATACCTGTTATCAGGATGTCTGGGTATAGAACCAGGGCTACCGACGTTGCTCAAGCGATTCGGTTAGCCGCCTCAATTCATCCGCCTGGTCGCCAAATGGCTCAAGGGAGGCGAATGCCAGGGAATAATGGTGTTTAATCAACGATTGCAATTCGGCTTGGCTGTGCAGCGCAGCAAAGGTCATTTTCTCGTTTTCCAAATCGGAAGCCCGTCCCTTACCGTGGGTTTTTTCCGCGTACTGGTCCAGGTAATCATCCTGCATTTGAAAAACGAGACCCAGATGGGTTGCGAACTCACGAATGGCTTGAGCAGCGTCCGGTTTGACATCTTTTGCAGCGGCAAGAGGCATGGTGGCGCAGGCAAGAATCAGTTGGCCGGTTTTGAGTGAATGGATAAAACGCAGGCGTTCCTCATCGATCCCACGCTGGCTTAACTCGCTTAAATCGAGGCATTGGCCGCTGACCATGCCTGAGACGCCACTGGCTTTCGTCAGTGCATTTGCCACGGCAATCACTTGCGCGGCGGTCAGGTAAGCCGGCAGTTTATTCAAAAGAATTTCAACCGCCATGCCCTGCAGGCCATCGCCTGCCAATATCGCGGTCGCCTCGTCAAAGGCTTTGTGGCAACTGGGTTTGCCGCGGCGCATGTCGT
Organism: Legionella rubrilucens; assembly: GCF_001468125.1. Classification (GTDB taxonomy): domain Bacteria; phylum Pseudomonadota; class Gammaproteobacteria; order Legionellales; family Legionellaceae; genus Legionella_C; species Legionella_C rubrilucens. The sequence continues at coordinate 200,486 of NZ_LNYT01000007.1, forward strand.
CGTCATCCATGGCCGGTAAATCATCATGAATCAGGGAATAGGCGTGCGTCAACTCAATCGCGGCGGCCAGGATGTCCAGGCAGTCGAGGTCGATTTTCAACAGTTGACCAATGAGATAAACCAATACCGGCCGTAAACGTTTTCCGCCGGGAAACAGAGCATAGGTAATGGCTTCTTTCAGGCGCGGGGCCGCGATATCATAGCCGGCCAGTAACTGTTTTAAGTAGTCATCATGCCGATGGGCGTGGCGTTCCAGGATTTTATTGATCATCGGAAGGATCATCGACAGAAATTAAATGGTGGCTGGTCAGCATTTCAATTTTCTGCTCAGCCTGAGTCAATACTTCCTGGCATTGACGGGCCAAAGCAATGCCTTTTTCAAATTGCTTAAGCGAGTCTTCCAGGGACAATTCCCCTTTTTCAAGCTGCTGGACGATGGCTTCCAGCTCGCTGATTGATTGTTCAAACTGAACTGGTTGGGTCATGGGCAAACCTTCTCGATAAAAGAGGGAGTATAGCTTTTTAGTTTAAAGTTTCAACGGGTTCTGTGAGAATCCCTGGACTCACAGCCCCGTTCCCGAAGCAGGTCGCAAGGAAACTTTTTTATAACAGGGCATTGAACTGTAGACGCGTTGCGATTAAGCCGGGTACTTAAACCAGGCGGGCAATACCTTGTTTAAATACACCATGAATTTCCATAGGCCAACCTGTGATTCCACGCTGCCGTAAGGATCCGCCTTGTGCTCGGGAAACGCGATGCCCAAACCGAACAGGCCGGGACCAATGATGCCGACATGGGGATTGTAAGGCGCCTGCTCGTAATCGCCGATGACTAAATTTTTTCGCCGTGAAAAGCCAACGGCATAAATCACCTGATGGCATTCGGGCAGGTAGCGGGCAATGTTGGGTTCGCTGGTGTTGTAGCGGACTAAGTTGGCAGGCAGGGTGCCGTCAATGTTTTCCCGGGCCCAGGCCGCAGTTTCGCCTTTAAGACCGGTGTTATCAAAAAGAATCCAGTCACCCATTTCCACGGCATAGCGGCAGGGGGATCGGTAAAAGTTAATGATTTTTTTAACCCCCAGTTCCACCAGATGGCGCACGACAATAATGGCTGAGTGCGATGAGCCGAAGACGCCATAAGTGTGTTCCCTGTTCACCGCGTCGGAGAGTTTGGGTTTGTCAATGGCTGTCTCAAAGGGCATGACATCGACGCCCGCATGGTTAAGACTTGAGGGCACAGCGCCCGTGGCGAGAATCACATTGTTTGCTTTAAAGGAATCCTTGCCGTTGTCCAGGGACCAGGTTCGTCGGGTTAAGGCCATGGTATGGATGGTGGTTTTGACGCTGTGCACATCGCGGCGCAGGTGATCGCTAATCCATTGCAGAGGCTCAACAATGTATTTCAGGGTACAGGTCGACTCCGGAGGCAATTGATTCAAGCGAAAGTCAGGCGCATCATTGTAGCGAAAGGAGGCGGCATCGTTTAAAAAATCAATAAACCGTTTAACGCTGGTATTGCTGGACACATTGGACCACAATTGCCCAAGATCACCCACGTTAAACTGGGGGTCCAACCATAAAATACTGGCCGGCTTAATGCCGTGATCCAGCAATTTGCCCACTGCGGCAATGCCGGCAGGCCCGGCGCCAACGACAGCCCATTCAAAACTTGTCTTGCTCATGGTTATTTTTCCCGATGACCTGATTTGCTAATTTACACCACTTGAGAAAGAATACAAAAAATTTAACACGTTCAGGTTTCTTTAAACGCAATGAAAACAAAAACCCGATATGTATGCAATCACTGCGGAGCGGTGTTCTCGCAATGGGCCGGACAATGCGCCCAGTGCGGTGTCTGGAATGGGGTCACGGAAGAAAGCCTTGCCTCAGGCGGGCGCACCAGCAGGCTGGGTCATTATGCCAATCAGCGTTCCGCTGTCACGGCAGTGGAGGAGGTGGTGCTGCATACCGAAGTCCGTATGGATTGCGGTCTGTCGGAATTGAATCGCGTGTTAGGCGGTGGATTGGTGGATGGTTCAGTGGTGTTAATCGGCGGCGATCCGGGAATTGGCAAATCCACCCTGCTTATTCAGACGTTGGCCAATTTGTCGCAGGAGCACAAGGTCCTTTATGTTACCGGCGAGGAATCCCTGCAGCAGGTCGCCATGCGGGCACGGCGTCTGCAATTGCCGCTGGCCGGTTTACGACTTCTGGCGGAGACCCAGGTGGAAACCATCATCGACCATGCAAGAAAGGAAACGCCTCGCATTCTGGTGGTGGATTCCGTGCAGACCATCTTCACTGACTCCATTACTTCCGCACCCGGGGGGGTAAGTCAGGTGCGCGAATCAGCCGCGCAATTGGTGCGTTTTGCCAAAATGACGAATACCGCTGTTTTTCTGGTTGGGCATGTGACGAAAGAGGGGGCCTTGGCCGGGCCTCGGGTTCTGGAGCACATGGTCGATACCGTGCTTTATTTTGAAGGGCAGAGCGATAGCCGTTTCCGTGTGATACGCGCCATTAAAAACCGCTTTGGCGCCGTCAATGAGCTGGGTATTTTTGCCATGACTGATCGCGGATTGAAAGAAGTAGCCAACCCCTCAGCCATTTTCTTATCCCGTCAACCGGAAACAACGCCGGGCAGTGCGGTGATGGTTACCTGGGAGGGATCGCGTCCCATGCTGGTGGAGGTTCAGGCGCTGGTGGATGAGGCGCATGGCCAACAGGCCAAACGCATCACCGCCGGCCTTGAACACAACCGTCTGGCCATTCTGCTGGCCGTGCTGCACCGTCATGGCGGTGTGGCGACTTTTGATCAGGACGTGTTTATTAATGTCGTCGGCGGAGTAAAAGTGACCGAAACCGGCAGTGATTTGGCCTTACTGGCGGCTGTGGTCTCCAGTTTACGCAACAGAGCGGTTGACCGTGAAACCATCGTTTTCGGCGAAGTGGGTTTAGCCGGTGAGATAAGGCCGGTACAAAGCGGGCAGGAACGTTTGCGTGAAGCGTCGAAGCATGGGTTTAAGCGCGCCATCATTCCGTTGGCTAACGCGCCAAAACAGCCCCTGTCCATGGAGGTCATTGCTGTGAAACACCTTCAGGAAGTCCTGGCGCAGTTGTAATCGCTCAAACGTGTCCGGTTAATGTTGATCGAAATAGTCGGGTGTTACCCCATAGATCGAACAGGCTAAGGTCTTGTTCGATTTGTTTTCCCATTCTGGATTATTCAGAACATCGATGGCATTGTGATAACCGGTCCTTAAACGGAAATCAATGGCCGCGCGCGAGAAATTATAATCCTTAAATGAGTGTGAATAAGGGGTGCCGCTGTAAATGATATGCACCACACTGAAGCGTTTGCTGTGCCCCAAGTCTAAAATTTTTTTCACTTCAGGATCCTGTTTGACCGATTCGGGCAGTTTACGGCCCAGGTATTCAATGGCCGCCTGTAAATTCTGCCGGCTGGTGTACACGTTGGTTAAACGGCGTGAGTGGCTGGCGTAACGGATGTCTTTCTGCCGTTCTTCAAGCTGATCCATGGTTTGCGGCAGACGCCCTTTGAGACTGAAACAATCCACGACAAAGCAGAGGGTATCCTGTTCGGGCAACGCATCAAGGACCGTAACTAACGGCGTGTTGGCATAAATACCGCCGTCCCAAAAATAATCTTCGCCAATTTTAATGGCAGGAAAACCCGGCGGCAGAGCGCCGCTGGCCATGACGTGCGCTGGAGTGATTTCCATCTTCTGGTTGTTGAAAAATTCCATTTCACCCGAGGTGATGTTGACCGCGCCAAGACAGAGGGTCACTTTCTTATCATTGATGCGATCAAAATCAATGACCTTTTCCAGAGTGGTCTGCAACGGGGTGGTGTCGTAGTAGCTGAGATAGTCGGGTGTGTCTTTGGAGAGAAAATGGGGCGGAAATAAGCGGGGTGTAAAAAATCCTTCCAAGCCATGGAAAACGGAATGCCAGGCTCCCATTTGATTGTACATGTGATGGATGTATTCCACATCCTGAAAATTAACCAGCCCGTCAAACCATAATTGCGGTACGATGGTTTCCCAGAATTCCATTAATTTGCCCACCTGCTGTTCTTTGGCATTTCCGGCAATGATGGCACTGTTAATGGCGCCAATGGAAACACCGGCAAGGAAATTGGGGCAGTAACCTCGCTCATGAATTGCTTTGAAGGCGCCGACCTGATAAGCGCCCAAGGCACCGCCTCCCTGAAATACACAGGCGATTCGTTCATAGGTCTGCTTGCTGCCTGTGGTTTTTTCAGGTTGGTTAATCAGGCAAAGCGCACTTTTATGATGGGGTGAGTGATTTTTTTTGCTATGCTTTTGCGCCATTGAGCTGCTCCCAACGTCCATGATTGTAAAGTATAGCTTCAGACTGCAAGAAGTGTACCGTTTAACGCTTAAGGCTTAGAAAGTAATAATGCGGTGCTGCAGCAAGGCCTCTATCAAGGGTTGAAGAGGCAAACCCATGATGGTGCTGTCGCTGCCTCTGACGTCACTGAATAACCATTTACCCAGGCCTTCGTAATGATACGCTCCGCAGCTTTGATAGGGTTGGTCTGAAAGCAGGTACGCTTCGATGGTACGATCACTTAAGTTGCGCATGGTCAAAAAGGCAATATCCTGAGCCGCCCAGACAATTTGTCCTTCTTTGGCAAGGCAACAGGCAGAAATTTGTTGGTGCGTTTTGCCTCTTAACCGGCGCAATTGCGTGACAGCCGTCTCATGATTCTCCGGCTTGTCAAACGATTTGTCCTTAAGGACGCAAAGCTGATCGGCGCCAATGACAAAATGTTCTGGATGATCTTCGCTGACCATGAGGGCTTTGCTGGCAGCCAGCGTCGCTGCCAGTTCGCTATGCGACGACTGCGAGGATAACTTTTTGATTTGCTCTTCGTTGCAATGCGATGGAATAACAGCAAATTGCAATCCAAGCGATTGAAGCAATTGTTGCCGGGACATTGAAGACGATGCCAGGATTAAAGGTTGTTGTGTCAGCAATTCAGACATAGGCAGCCACCGAAGCCATGAGTAAAAATCCAATAATTACGAAGCTGAAATCGCGTAAATTGCAGCATCGCTCCACCATAACGCATTTTTCAAGGCCATGCAGAGTACCCAGATAGAGAAACGTGCCGGCCGAGGCGGCAATCAGTATGGGATCAATCAGGGAGTTGGTTTCAACCCCATGGCCAAAGTACCAGCCAAAAAAAATACCCACAGGCGTCATTAAACTAAAACTTAAAAAGAATAACAGACTTTTGTTAAATGCCAGCGAGCTTTTATTCAATTGCACGGCAATGGCGAAACTCTCTGCCCATTTATGGGTAATGATAGCCAAAAACAGCATAATCACGAAAGAATTATTGTGATTTAATCCTAAAGCGGCACCCAGCATGAGGGAATGAATGGATAACATGGCCCAGGCCAGAATAGCAAACGCGGGGTGATTGCTGTGATGGTGTTGATACAATTCTTTGCCCAGATGTTCAAACCACAGAAAAAACAGAAACACAAGGCCGGCAATGATGTAGGCGAAGGGGTAATCATAACCCATGGTATGGAACAGTAAATTGGCTTCCGGCAGCATGTGCATTAACGCGGCTCCCAGAAAAATACCGGTGGCCAGGGTCTCGCCAATGGGAAAATCAATGTGATCCTCCTGACTTTTCCGTTTGAAGGGAAGCCATCCGGCCAGCAGAATAACGACAAAGATTATCAGAGCAAAAATCAGCTTTAACGTAGTGCCTGCATCCATTGTAATACCATTCCTCTACTGGACTTAAACCACATTGACGGGTTTTTGATTAAGGAAATGAATAATATTTTCACAGACAGTATTTAGCAAGCGTTTTCTTGCTGCAAGGCTCGCCCAGGCGATGTGGGGCGTAATCAGGCAATTGGGAAGTTCCGTCAGTGGATTGTTGGCTTCCGGTGGCTCCCGGGTCAACACATCAAGGCAGGCCGCTGCTAAATGATTCTGCTTCAGGGCAAACGCCAGAGCCTGTTCATCGATTAAGCCGCCGCGGCCGGTATTGATAAGCAGGCTGCCGGTTTTCATTTTGCGCAAGGACTCGTGGTTAATGACATGGCGTGTTGTCGCCGTTAAGGGGCAATGCAGGCTTAAGACGTCGCTTTGATGAAGCAGGTCGTCAAAACTTACCCAACGGACGGTGTCATCAGTAAAGGGGGAGGGTTTATGGGCGATAACCTGCATACCAAAGGCCTGAGCCATCTGGGCAAGGCGTTGAGCTACCTTGCCAAAGCCCAGGGTACCCAGTGTCATTCCCGCCAATTCGGTAACCGGTTGAAGCCAGTAGGCAAAATAAGGTTGTTGCTGCCATTCCCCACGGGCGACGGATTGCGCGTGCATTTCGACGCGATTGGTATAGGCGAGCAGTAGCGCCATGACATGTTGTGCCACGCTGTCAGTACTGTAATCGGGAACATTGGTGACGACAATGCCGCGTTTTTTGGCCGCGGCCACATCAATGTTATCGACTCCGGTTGCGGTTTCACCGATATAACGCAGGTGCGGCAGGCGTTCGAAATGCCAGTCATTCAGCCTGACTTTGTTGGTGATGATCATCGTTGCATCCCGGGCGCGTTCAATCATTTCATCCTCTGCGGTTGTGTCATACACAGTCAGATTGCCAAGCGGGAGTAACTGGTTAAAATTCAACCCATCGTTAATTAAAGGTTTCGCGTCAAGAATGACAATTTCAGGCCGATTCATAGGCAATGACCTCGTGATAGCGCAATACTCTGATTTCTTTTATTTCGGGATGGCTGGTCAATGCGGCTCGCAGGGTGTCTGAAAGCGCGGATTGGTCAATAGCCGGTTTATCGGCCATCAAGTCAATGATCAGGCGGCCGTCCAAATAATGAAGCGTCCATTCTTTAATGCCCGGATACGCTTTTTGCCAGGGTTTAAGGAGTTCGTTTTCCAGTTGCCGGCGGTTACGCAGATGCAAGGAGGGGCAGGAGACTTCATCGTCCTCCGGATCAATGTGCACGGTGACATCCTTTACGCGGGGTAATTGTTTCATTAAGGCATGATGCACGTGCTGGGCAATATAATGGCCTTCGGATACGGAAATAAAAGGGTCAACCAGTACATGTACGTCAATGAATATGTCACCCCCCATCAGGCGGCTGCGTAGCTGGTGGATTTTTTTAACCCCATTCACCTGCTGAATATTCTTTTCAATTTTAGCGAGCATTTCCGTATCGACTGCAGTGTCAACCAGCTCCTTGACGCTGTTCCAGCCATAGGCGATGCCCATTTTAATGATCATAAGGCCTACGATAATCGCCGCCACAGCATCGAGGTAGGTCAATCCCCAGAGACTGCCAATTAAGCCCAGCGCCACGACAACCGATGAGGCCGCATCGGAACGATGATGCCAGGCATTGGCGATAATCAGGGGCGATTCAATCAATTTGCCAATATGACGGGTGTAGTGAAAAAGTAATTCATTGGCAACAATGGAGAACAGCGCGATGACTAAGGCAATCTTTCCCGGAATGGCTTTATCGGGATACATCAACTCATTGAAAGCGTCCCAGGCAATGCCGGCGCCAGCAAGAACCAGAAGCAGGGCTAATAAGAGTGTTGCCGCTGTCTCAATTCGTTGATGGCCATAGGGATGGGTCGTATCAGCCCCAAGACTGCCGTATTTGGAGGCAAAAAGCACCATTATGTCGGTGATTAAATCGGACAGGGAATGAATCCCGTCCGCCGTTAAGGCATGCGAGTGAAAAAGTGCGCCGCCAACCAGCTTGATTATGCCAAGCAGGGCATTGATTAATGCGCCAATCAGCGTTACCCGTTTAGCCTGCCAGTAACGGTCATAGTTGAGCATCATGCTTCCTTCTGCTGCAAACGGAGATTCTGATTGATACTATCTTAAGCATTCGCTCAATGCAGTTGATTATCAAGGTCTTCGACATCCTGTACACAGGATTATCCACAGATTTTGTGGATAAAAATAATGGGTGTCTGGAGTCAAAAAAAGCCTGAACGCCTTGCCCAGTCTGAACCACGGGGGCAATAGTCAAAGAGTAACCTAGAACGTTGTAAAAAGAGGCAGTAGAGTTATCCACAGGGATTTGTATTCAGGTGGGGCATAGCATCAGCTATATTAAACAAAGAAAAAATGAAAAAACAGTCTTGACTCGCTTTTTTTTAAAATTTTTTAGAAGACTGGAATTACGGTATGATTTGCACCGCTCAGGCCAACGCCTGTTAATAAATACCAAGGAGAGACATGAAATCGGATATTGATATGATTCATCAACTGAACGTCGATGCCCTTAAGAAGGCAATCACAACCCTTGAAACGGTGACTTATGAGGCCGTTTCCGAACACCTTCCCAAGCTGTTGCAGGAGGGAGAATTGAAATTTGAGCATTCTATTTATATGCCCGCTCAACCCGAGGTCCTGGATGCACATGGCATTGGCCGGTACATGCTTTACGATCATCCAGATCGTGATAATCCTTTTTCCATCTGGCTGTTTGCGCTTGCGCCGCGCCAGAAAACGACCATCCATGATCATCGTTATCGGGGCACGGTGACAGTTCTCAACGAGGTGTCTGAAAAATATTATGAGCCGAGCGGTAAGAAAACAGCCAGGCTGACAGGGCGCAGTGATCGCTTTCGTTTTCATACCAATCACGATGAATTAAGTGACCGCTTTGTCCATCAACTGAAACGTCGAAAAGCATTGGGCGAAGGCATTAGTTGTACCTTGCATATTTATGAAATGCCGGCGTACAAGATCACTATGGATGGCGAGAAAAACGATAACCGAAACTTAAAGCGTATTTATGGCAAGGAAAAAACACCTAAAAGCACGCATCCGCCTTATGTGGAAGAACACGTTGAAGCACAACGCTTTGCACCCTGAGACTTATCCCTGCAAAAACTGTTCAAACTCACCCAACCAGCGGCGAGCCACGGTTCGTGCTGTTTGGGGAGATTGAGCGACCAATTCTTTAGCGGCCTCAGCGATCAGGGGCAACATGATTTTATCGCGGCAGAGATTAGCCAGTTTAAACACCTGATAACCGGCTTGGCGAGCGCCTAATATCTCGCCGCCGCCACGCAATTCCAGATCTTTTTCCGCGATGAGAAAGCCATCCGTGGATGCCCGCATAATCCGTAAACGTTCCGAACCCGTTGTTGAAAGCGGTGATTGATAAAGCAGCAGACAATGCGACTGGGTGCTGCCGCGTCCCACGCGGCCGCGTAATTGATGCAGTTGCGACAATCCGAGACGCTCTGCATTTTCAATGATCATCAAGCTGGCATTCGGGACATCAACCCCCACTTCAATGACGGTGGTGGCAACCAGCAGGTCAAGTTCGCCCTGTTTAAATGCCGCCATGGTGGCTTCTTTTTCAACCGGTTTCATGCGGCCATGGACCAGACCCACGCGCACGCCAGGTAATTGTTCCTGAAGAATCTTCGCGGTTTCTGTGGCAGCCATGCATTGTAATTTTTCCGATTCTTCAATCAGCGTGCATACCCAGTAAGCCTGACGGCCTTCGGCAATAGCGGACGCCAGCCGAGCAATCACAGCCTCGCGCTTATCCTGACTAATGACTGCCGTCGTCACCGGAGTACGTCCCGGGGGCAGTTCATCAATGACCGACAAATCAAGGTGAGCGAACTGAGTCATGGCCAATGTTCTTGGTATGGGCGTGGCTGTCATCAACAGTTGATGAGGAATAAGGTTTTGCTGTTGCCCTTTTTGCTGCAATAACAACCGTTGCTCCACCCCAAAGCGATGCTGCTCGTCAATGATCACCAAGCCTAAGCGGGCAAAGGCCACTTCCTCTTGAAAGAGCGCGTGAGTGCCAATGACAATACCGCATTGATGCTGCGCCAGTTGGGCCAGGGCCTCGCGGCGCTGGCTGCTTTTCATACTTCCGGTTAACTGCACGCAGGCAATGTCCAGGGGCGCAAACCAGGTGCGCAGCGTATTGGCGTGCTGTTCACTTAAAAGCTCCGTCGGTGCCATAAAAGCCACTTGATAACCGGCATCGATGGCAGCAAGCGCTGCCAGGGCCGCGACAATGGTCTTACCCGAGCCGACATCGCCCTGAACCAAACGAAGCATGGGGCGCGGTTGTCTTAAATCGGTTTGAATTTCGCCCATGACCCGCCATTGCGCCTGGGTCAGGGTAAACGGTAATGTGTTGAGGAACTGCTGCACCCGTCCCTCGCCTGCGGTAATGACCGGAGCGGTCAGGGTGCTGCGATGAAGTCTCGCAAACTGCATGCTGACGCGTTGGGCCAGGAGTTCATCAAAAATCAGACGCTTCAATGCGGGATGCGACCCGTCCTGCAGCGTTTCAAGCGAAATGTCCGGCGGGGGGCAGTGCAGCAGGGGCATGGCCTTATCAAAAGGGGGAAGCTGATAGCGGGCTAACTCGTCATCCGACATCCACTCCAGCGCTTTTAATTCGTCCTCACAGGCCAGCAGTGCGGTCTCGGCCAATTGACGCAGACGCGATTGACTTAAACCCTGGGTGGCAGGATAAATGGGCGTTAAATGCTCCTCAACAGTAAAGTCATCCTCGCTTTTAAGCAGTTGGTACTCCGGGTGAATCATTTCATATTGATTGCCAAACACGCGAATCTCACCAAAGGCGCGAAGCCATGGGCTTTCATTCAAGGCTTTCACCTGTTGTTTATTGAAATGAAAAAAACGCAGACGCAACAAGCCGGTTTTATCTTCAACATAACAATACAGCATCATTTTTTTGCCGTATTTGATTTCTGTTTTACAAACTCGCCCGGCTATGACACAGTAATCATTGACGCGCACATCCTGAATTGGCGTAATACGCGTTCTATCCTGATAACGAAAAGGCAAATGAAAAAGCAAATCGGCGACGGTATGGATACCGCAGCGCGCCAGTTTGGCGGCCAGGGCAGGCCCTATGCCGGCTAGGGTTTGGCAGGATTGTGCGAGCAAACTTTGATTCGTCATCATAAGGACAAATCATAACAGGAATGGACCCAGGGAGTGTAGCTTTTTTGGTGAGGAGCTCAAGCGATGAACCGCGCAATTACGTTTGCTGCCATACTTGTTTCAGTCTGGATTGTTGGCTACCTGCTTATTGTCGGGCGCAGTCTCCTTATTCCGTTGGTGATTGCCATTTTTATCTGGCATCTGCTGAATACGGTCAATAATTTTATTCAGAATGCACGCCCCTGGCGCGGCCGCTGCCCGGGCTGGCTAAGCCGGATTTTATCCATTCTGGTGGTGGTGCTGCTCGGCAAGATCCTCATCGATATTATTACCAATAATGTTAACGATGTGATCGAAGCCTCGTCGCGCTACCAGGACAACCTGCAGAATATCTTTAGAAGAATTGATCAGCAGTTCAATGTCAAAATGATGGCCAATCTGGATGCGTTCATTAAAGGGATCAGTGTGCAGGGTTTTTTAGTGAATGTTTACGGTGTTTTCAGTACCCTGATGGGCTCAGCCGTACTGATTGCCCTTTATATCGCGTTTTTATTTGTCGAACAGCATTATTTTAATCAAAAACTGGCTGCTATCCTGTCGCAGAATAACCATCGCGAGCTGGTAAATAATATTATTTCCCACATTGTGAAAGACACGCAAACTTATCTGGGATTAAAAACCCTGCTCAGTATTATCACCGCCGTTGCCAGTTGGGTTATTATGAAGCTGGTGGGGCTTGATTTTGCTGAGTTCTGGGCTTTGCTTATTTTTTTCCTTAATTTCATCCCCAACATTGGCGCCATCATCGCGACAGCCTTTCCGGCACTCCTGGCCCTCATTCAATTCGACAGCTGGCTGCCGTTCGTTATCATTACATCAGGAATAGTCACCATTCAATTCATCATCGGTAATCTTGTTGAACCCCGGTTTTTGAGTAAATCGCTGAACTTAAGTCCTTTGGTTATCCTCTTTGCCTTAGCGCTCTGGGGCGCCATCTGGGGCATTCTCGGCATGTTTCTCTCCGTGCCCATTACGGTGATGATGATGATTATTTTTGCTCATTTTGAAACCACAAGGCCTCTGGCTGTCATGCTGTCCCAGGATGGGTATATTCAGAAAGCCTACGCCAAACTGGCTTAACGGTATCTTGAGGTGCTTCCCCTCCCTCTGGGAAGGGGGGGATGGAAGCAGGTTGAGTCGGTCAAACCTCAATGCGGTTCACTGATGACTTCAATCCTCTCATTGGGCTGTTCTTCTATTAAATGCTGACGGTATTCAGGCAACGTGGCCACCGCTAAAAATTCATCTAAAGCACTCATGATGTTTTGTTGAAGTTTATTATGCTCCGGAAATACGGCAGTAGCCGCTTCGTGCAAATAAGGGGCCCCGGTTGTTAACCGGCTGCTCTCAACCGTTTGAGGATGGCTTTCGATGTATTGATTTGAAGATTCAATGTACCGATTAACAAAATCATAAGCCGTCACATTGTCTGATGCGATGACTGATTTTAATTTATATAAATCCAGTTCATGTGGATTGACATGCCCATCATTGCCGAATTTTTCGGTATCCAGGGCCATGATGGCATGTTCATCAAGCCATTGTCGGTGCGGTTCATAATCACCATACTCAGGAGCGGCGCTTTCTTCCTTCTGCTTCGCGAGTTTATGAACCTTGGTACCCATTCTGGCCTTGGGCCGGATAGTCTGATCGTTCACGCGGCTCATGTAGACTTTATAGGGGCTAGTGGTAAGAAATAATTTATCCGGTTTGGTTTGCCAGCCGGTGTATTCCAGTAATTTTTTAACCGTGTCCTTTAGCAGGGATAACGGAGGGTACAGGTATGTAACCAGCGCGCTCATCGATTTAAAGGAGTTGCTGTTAATTCGTCGTAATTGGATGTGCAGGTGTTTTTCGAAATGAGCATTCACTTCCTCAGCAACAGCCGCACCCATGCAGTTGCCCTGCAGTATAATGTTGTCTGGATGAATTCCTTCTCTTAAAAGCGCATTGACCTGGGCGATGCCGGCATTAACCAAATCCTTGAACTCCACCACATGGCCTGTACTTGAATTCATTCCGGGGGGATTAAAGGCATGGATGCTGGCACCTGTGGCATGAGCCTGTAGGGCCATGTCTCTGAAATTACACTCGTAATATTCCAGGCGGCCGAAAAAATTGACAATATGCCGTCCCTCACCGGATTTTACCTTGGGGTTTTCCGGTACAAAGCGGATTGAGTCCAGCTTGCAATGGTTTTTTCTGTAATCAATACAGTCAACCCAATTTCTTTGAATCGTCAAGCCCTGAAACACGTCATGATAAGGGGCCTTGGAATTCTCACGTTGGTTAGTAAGGAAATCCTCAAACGGAGTCAACTTGCCCTTGCCATACCCTTTCTCTTTGTACCAATCTTTGTGAGTACTGGGGAATAATGCGGTGGCAAGTAGCGTTTGAATCTTCCTTTTAAATGAAGCAGTCATCATACATCCAAATTTGCCTGTTTCATTCATTATAAATAATGAACATTAAGCAAAAGTTAAATGCAATCTGTTAGGTGATTATCTTTTTTTTCGGTAAGCCGTACTATTCTTCAGAGTTAACGGGCTATCCACCATTGCATGCCCAGAAAACCCAACGTTAACAGGATAGCCAGGATTGGTATCCCTATCGGGACTGAAAAAGAAGACGGTTTTTGCCGGTTGCCGAGCTTAATCCTAATCAGGGAGGCATGAACCAGCATGAAGACGCACAGGATAATGGTGCTGGTTAATTTAGCGAGCGTGGCGATGGGCAAGACATAGGCAAACAACAGAATCATCGCCACGACTAAAACCGTCGCATAGACCGGGGTATGCGTTTTTTCATACACGTGTGCGAAAACAGCCGGTGCATTATCCTGTTTGGCCATACCATAAATAAGCCGTGATGCCATGATGATTTGTACAAGAATCCCATTCATAATGGCAATGAGGGCAATTAAGGTAAAAAGCAGGGGAGAATGGCCCTGATAAGTAATAATCTCAATCAGCGGCATATTACTTCTCGTCAACAGCTCGGTTGGTAACGTAATGATGACCACAATTGCCACCAGCAGATACAAAAGCATAGCCCCGCCCAAAGCAATAAAAATACCCCTGGGTAAGTTTTTTTCAGGGTTAATGGTTTCCTCAGAGGTATTGACCATGTCTTCAAAGCCAATGTAGGCATAAAACGCAATGAACGCGCCAATGAGAATACCCTGCATGGAGGACGGCCATGTCCAATGGCTGTTTCCCAGTGCTGCAAAGGCGTGACGGCCGTAAAAAATAATCAGCAGCAAGCCGCCAATTTCAATCAGGGTCATCACCATGATCACCGTGGCTGACTCGCGAATGCCCCACAGGGTCAGTGCCCCCAGCAACAGCACCAGCACGGTGACGCTGAGGAGGGGAGGCGCCGGCAGCAACAGAACAAAATAACTGGCGAATCCCAGGGCGATGGTGGCCGCAGAAGTGACGCCGGTTAATACAACCAGCCATCCGACCAAACCGGACAACCAGGCTTTTTTAAATGCCTGCCGCACATAAAGCGCCGATCCCGCGCTTTGGGGAAAACGGGCGCTTAATTCAGCGTAAGAAAAAGCGGTGAACAACGCGAGAATGGAGGCGATAATAAAGGAAACTGAGTAAAATTCCCTGCCTCTTTGGCGACTTCGCCAATTAAGGCATAAATCCCGGCACCAAGAATCGTTCCCAAACCATAAAAAGAAACCAGGGTCAGCGATAATGTTCGTTTCAAGGCCATGAGTATTCCTTACGTCGATGGGCATTACACCAGAGGTATTGACTAATAGGATAATGTTCAGGAGGAAATGTCAACCGCTATCAATTGCACTGTCGCGGCGGATAGCCAGATTTTTTTGCACCTTTTGCCGCGAAAGGAAAAGTTAATTCTTAATAAATCCTTAATAAAGCCACGCTAAAATCATTTTTTTTTAAAAGACATCCCATGCCTTACATCTCACTCAGTATGCTCATGGATGAGACGCAAAAAACGGAAGGTTGGCAATTAAATGTTGCGGTGGCTCCCCTGGCGTTAACTCCCGGTAGTGATAACGACAAGCGCGAAGTGATTTCTGCCATTCTTGAAAAAATAACCAGAAAATACCGCGTTGACGCCCGTGTCTTTGTGTTTGAGGAAAAACCCGGGGGGCCGAATGGCGAGGCGCTGCATGGCCGCGCGCTGGAAGGGCTTCATCGTGGTAAAGAAATTGTCTTAAGCCTGCCGAACCAGGATAAAGCGTTTTCTAATCTGACCTATGAGCGTCTGGTACTGGAACTCTGGTCTGCGCTCCATCAAGCCGGCGTCCCTTTGCAGGCTCGTTTCATTCCCGGCACGTATCCTATTTCAGGCCCTGACGAACTACCCACCCCGTTTTCAGTGAGCAGGAGTGCCGCAGGGGATTTAAATGAGCGGCATGGCGAACTCTTTCAAGAAGCAATTCCGGTGCTGCCACCCTACCCTCTGACCACTTTAAAACTAACGCCATCTGCCCTCGCGATTTACCACCTGAACGTAAATACCCAGTCCGTGGCACAAAGTGAGCACGCATCATTCGTGAGTGAGTACTCAAAGGCCAGACGTCAATTGGCCAATGATTTTAAAACATTAAAACAAACCCTCTGGCCAAGGCCAAAACCCTTTCAGACTATTCTTCAAAGCGAACGTCTGGCTGCCTGTATCCAGTTTTTTCAAAAGGATATACACAAGCAACTGGGTTCCGAACAAGAGTTGTTAACCCTCTATCCTGATGTCAAACGCCTGCTGATAGAGTACCCTCACGCGGCCGATAATGATTTTTCCCTTCACCCCGCTATCCTTGAGTTGCGAACGAAAAGGTTGTCTGCTGAGCAAATAGGGGATTGTCTTAAGCGATTAAAGGACAACTACCCGGCTGAACTTGCGGCCATTCAGGCGGATTATCGCCAACACACCAAGGGTAATAAGAGAAGCGCGCGTGCGATGGCGATCGACTGGTCTTTTTATTTTCCTGATGGCGGCGATGACGAAATAACCCAATTGATTGAGCATTTCCCTGCGGCCATGCAAAGTCTGTATCGGCGGGCTGTCTGGCTGGAGCGGGAAAGACAAAGTCACGAGCAGTTTAAAAAACAATGGCTTAAGCGTCATTATTCCAGTTCCGCGCCCTACAGGCAGCTATCACAATTGGCTGAAGCCATTCAGCAATTGAGGCGTGACGGCGAAGTGAACCCTTCGGTTATCGAGCGTTTTTCAGCGCTGCATGCGAAAATAGAAGGGGAGTTATTTGCCCATCCATCCTGTAACCTCGCGGATACGGCTTTTCCGATTGTCTTGGATCATTTTACAGACTTAGCCCGCTGCCTTCATTCAAAACCGGGACTGTCTCGTGAGGAAATAAGTCTATTTGCCTGTCGACTGGATGAGGATTTGTCGGCTAAGCGTCTGAGTATCGGTCTGCGCGTGTGCATCGCGGGTTGCATTGGCGCCCTGCTTGGACTGGTGATAGGCTTTGCTGTCGGGGCGGCGCTCACATGGTGGGGCGGTGGATTTGGCGCAATACCTGCAGCGATTGCCGGCATGACTCTGGCGGAAGGCCTGGTGATAGGAGGCATTGGTCTTGCAGCGGGGGTCGAGCTGGGTGCGGCTGCAGCGGCCATCGGTTTCTTCAGTACCAAAGCGCAGGAAGACTCTGATAAATTAATCGCTCGGGAAAAGCAACGCAATAAAGAAACACTGCTTGCTGAAATGGATGACGTCATTGACGCAATCAATGAGCAGGAAAAACCGTTTCAGGAGCTGCTGCCTTCAGACAGCCGGGTTATTGCATTTCAGTAGATTAAGTGCTTTCGCGGGTATAAATAAAAGCCTCGCTGTGATCCCCATACCAAATCTGTTCCTCGCTTAATGTGGTTTCAATGAATTCAATGGGGACGCCGCATTCGTCGATCATGGCCACTTTAAATCCCGGAATGGGTTCATAGGGCTCCAGAATCACGTATCGTCCTTTAATCGCCTTGTTTAAATCAGGGACTTTAAACGCCACATGGGGCTTCGTCTGAATGAGAGGATGCAGGGGGCAGCCCGGTTCAAAGCGATAGTATTGGATACGGTATTCACTGTCTTCGCCGCCGCTTGTGTACATTTTAAAACGCTCGCTGTACCGTTCCCCCGGGCGAGGGAGGGTGGTGGGAATACCCATGTGGTGGTATTCATAGGCTGTGGTTTTAACCATCCGTTTTCTCCAAATTCCGAATTGCTTATCCTATCACAGTTTGTACAGTCTGAAGCCCTTGCGTTTCTGTGGATTGGGCTTTGCAACTGTTAGGAAAAAGCGCATAATAGCTGCTTTTTGACGAAAGAATTGAGTGCAATGAAAGAGACCGTGGAAAATTGGCTGGCATCGGCCATCGCAACATTGAAAAACGCAGCGGTTATTCCGGCTGACGTGGACGTGGAAATCAGGATTGAGCGCACCAAAGACGCCGCTCATGGTGATTTTGCGACCAATCTGGCAATGATGCTGGCGAAACCCTGCCGCCAATCACCCCGGCAACTGGCCGAGTTAATCATTGCTCACCTGCCCAAAGACCCTGCCCTTGAGCGGGTTGACATTGCAGGTCCCGGCTTTATCAACTTCTTCCTGAAAAGCGATGCTTTATCTCAGGTGATTGGCGAGATTCTTAAGCAGGGTGAAGCGTACGGCTCCAGTGATTTAGGGCAGGGTAAAAAAGTCCTGATTGAATTTGTGTCAGCCAATCCCACGGGACCTTTGCATGTGGGCCATGGCCGGGGTGCAGCGTTTGGCGCCACACTGGCTAACCTTCTGACTGTCGCCGGATACGACGTCAGCCGTGAATACTATGTCAATGACGCCGGGCGCCAGATGAATATTCTTGCGGTCAGTGTGTGGTTGCGTTATTTAAGTCTTGCCGGCGAAACCATTGTCTTTCCTGCGAATGGTTACCGCGGGGAGTATGTCAATGAAATTGCCGAGCAGGCGCTGGGTGATTATGGTATGACCTATCGCCAGGCGTGGCCTCAGGTGAGCCAGGGGCTCCCTCCGGATGAGCCCGAGGGCGGCGACAAAGAAATTTACATTGATGCCATCATCGAACGCGCACGTGAATTAATCGGTGAGGAAGGGTTTAAGCATTTCCATCAATTGGCCTTAAATTCGGTCTTGTGCGACATTAAAAGTGATCTGGCTGAATTCGGGGTTCGTTTTGACTGCTGGTTCTCCGAGCAATCCCTGCTCGATGACGGCGCCATCAGTAAGGGCATTGAGGCATTGAAAGCAGGCGGTCACACCTACCTGCAGGATGGGGCTCTGTGGTTTAAGGCCACGGCTTTTGGTGATGAAAAGGACAGAGTGCTCATCCGGGCCAATGGTCAAACCACCTATTTTGCTTCCGACGTGGCATACCATTGGAATAAATACGATCGTGGTTTTGATCGTGTTATTGATATCTTTGGTGCGGATCATCACGGCTACGTGACCCGCGTCCGGGCGGCTGTGAATGCCTTAGGCCATGATGAGGACGCCCTGAATGTCCTGCTGGTGCAGTTTGCCATTCTTTATCGCGGCGGTGAACGGGTGCAGATGTCGACCCGCAGCGGTTCCTTTGTTACCCTGCGTGAATTGCGTGAGGAAGTGGGCAATGACGCGGCGCGCTTTTTCTATGTCATGCGCAAACCGGAACAACACATGGATTTTGATTTGGATTTAGCCAAGTCGCAATCCAGCGACAATCCGGTGTATTACATTCAATACGCGCATGCCCGCATCAGCAGCGTGTTACGGCAGTTGCGTGAACGCGGTTTAAGTTGGGATGAAGCCATGGGCTTAAGTCATGTCAATCGCCTGAAGGAAACGCATGAGCAGGCGTTGATGACGATGATTAGCCGTTATCCCGAGGTCATCAGGACCGCTGCCGGCAGTTGTGAGCCGCATCAGGTGGCTTACTACCTGCGCGAACTTGCCAATAACCTGCACAGTTATTACAATGCGGTGCAATTATTATGCGAAGACGAGGTGCAACGCGCTGCACGGCTTTGTTTATTAAAGGCGGTCCGTCAGGTGTTGCGTAATGGTTTACATTTGTTGGGTGTCTCAAGCCCTGAGAGCATGTGATGGCAAGGGATTATGGTAGAAAAGGAAACAATTCGAGACACAAAAGCAGTGCTCCCCGTCAATTCCTGTGGATTATTGCTTCTTTTTTAAGCGGTTATCTGGCGGCTACGGTGTTTGACGTGACCAGTTTATCCAACTGGATCAACAAAAATGTCCTGGCAGAACAGGAAAAGGCGGCTGCTCCAGCGCCAGCGGTTGTTAAACACGACGAGCGACCCAAGCCCAAATTTGAATTTTATACCTTGTTGTCCAAGGACAACAGCGCACCGGTTACTAATCACGCCGCCACGACTGCTTCTGCCCCGCCAAAACCCATGCCAACCCCTGCAACACCCCCGGCGGTTGCCGGTCAATCCGTTGGTCAGGCTGCCGTTCATGCCGGTCAGCCAGCCGTCGCTGTTGTGGAAAGCAAACCCATACTGGATGCCAGACCTGCTGCGCCAACGCCGCAGGCTCATGAATCCTATCTGGTGCAGGTGGCGGCGTTTAATCGACGTCAGGATGCTGAACGCCTCAAAGCGTTATTGGTATTGAAAGGATTCGATGTTTCCATTACTACGATTGTTCAAAATAGAACCAATTGGTTCAGGGTGATTATCGGTCCTTTTCATTCCCGTTCAGAAGCTGAAAAAGCCCAGACCGATGTCGCGCGCACGGAACGCATCAAGGGAATCATTCGGAAATTCAACGTCTAGGCCATGAAAGGTCTGGATTGAAGATAACAATAACAATATTCCGAGGTTAACATGATTGTAACCTATCATTTTTCGTTGCCTGGTATTACCTGCGGCGCTTGTGTGAGTTCTGTCAATGGGTTATTGGAAGGCGAGAAAGAACGATTAAAACTCCTTTCCTGGGGAGTGGATTTAGGAACAAAACGAGGATTTGTGACGGCTCTGCAGGAGCAGGAAGACAGCACCACTCAAAAAGAGTTAATTAACGTGCTCGAGGTGTATGACATCACCGGCATTTCAGTAGAGCGCGAGCGCGAGCCACAACCCCTGATTAGCGAAAAGACCCCGCAAGACATCCTGTCGAAACCAGCTAAACCCGATCCGGTTTCTCAAGCCGAAGAAACCCCTGACCTGTTGCCGCCGCCTTCCTTACCCCTCTACAAGCGTCTGTTGAAATCGCACTGGTTATGGGGCGGCATAGGCACTGTTGGCGGCATCGCCTTAATGATTGCCTGCATGGTGACTGGCGGACTGCCTCTGGCGGTAATGATTGCTTTGGGCGCTTCCTCCGTGTTATTGACCCTGATTCTTGGCGCCTCGTCTTACTACCAGGCCGGGATGAAATTGGTTAAGGCTCGCACGTTAACCATGGACACCCTCTTTGCCATCAGTACACTGACCATTATCGGTGTATCCATCGCTTCTTTTTTTGTACCCTGGCTGCCCATGATGTTCGAAGCCGGGCTGCTGATTTTCGGCTTTCGTCACATTGGCCTTGCCATTGAGGAATCCATCAAAGACAAATTAGGCCTTGATCGCACGTATCAATCGGATTTGCCGCAACGTGTCCATGTTTTAAGAGAAGGCAATGACGAGAGCGTCGAACTGTCACAGGTTGCGGTGGGTGACATCATCAGGATTCAACCCGGCGAGATCATTCCACTGGATGGTCTTTGTTTATCCGATGACAATTGGATTGATGACAACATCATCAGTGGTGCGATTATGCCGCGCCGTCTGAGGAAAGGGGAGCATTTGTTATCGGGCATGCGGCTGCCCTTGAATGCGTCGCCACTGGTTCTGCAGGTAAAAGCGGTAAAAAGGGAGTCTTATCTGGCCTGTCTGGATGAGCGGATTGCTAAAGCCTACATGGAAAAAGCACCCATTGAAGAGATGGCGACTAAGATTTTGCAGTATTTTATCCCTGCCGTGATTGGTCTTGCCCTTTTATCGGGCTTTATCATTGCCCTTTTTTTCCCCCCAGCGCTCGCTATTCAATGTGCGGTAACTGTGCTTGTGTCGGCCTGCCCTTGTACGTTGGGGTTGGTTGTCCCTTTGGCGTTGATGATCGGCAATCGCAAGGCGGCGGATCATGGCGTGCAGTTTAAAAGCGGTAAAGCCCTGCAGGCGGCTGCAGAGATTGATGCGGTAGTCCTTGATTTAAATGGCACCTTGACGCTGGGGGAACCTAAAGTGACGCGCACGGGGTTGCTGGATGACGAGATCACGACTGCTGACTTGTATTCACTTTCTGCGGCATTGGAAAAGCATTCCCCCCATGCGTTTGCCAGAGCAATCTGTGATGACGCCCAGGAAAAATACGGTGAAAAGATCCAACATCATCTCGTTAAGCAGGTGGATGATTCTTACCATGCCGGGCTCACGGGGGAAATCGCTGGCACGGAATACCTGATTGGCAATCAGGAATTGATGGAGCAGGAAGGGGTTAAATTCGCGCCGGATTGGTTGCAGAAGATTCCGTTGCAGGCAGGCGACAGCCTGGTGTTTTTAGCCAACAGGAAAAAAGTATTGGGGTATTTTGTGCTTACCGATCCCCTGCGCTCCGATGCCAGGTTAACCATCGATACGTTAAAGGCAGCTGGAAAGACCCTCTTTATTAACACCGGTGCTTCCTTTGAGACGGCGCGTCGTTATGCGGAGCGCCTGGGTATCCCTGAACAGAATATTCAGGCCGGTTGTGTGGGCGGTGAGGAAAAAGCCGCCTTTATTCAATTCCTGAAAAAGAAAAAATACAGGGTGGCTATGGTCGGTGATGGCGGGAATGACGGTTTGCCGCTGGCTTGCAGTGATGTGGGTTTTGCAGTGCAGTCACGCTCCGGCCATCGAATGGCCTCCCAGAATGCGGGCGCCATCATCCAGAAAGGCGCCTTGCTTCCCATAGCCCATGGTCTGGCGATTGCCCGCCAGGCGGTCAGTAATATCAAGCAGAACCTGGGTTTCAGCTTAGCGTATAATATGGCGGCAGTGCAGTGATTTTAACCGGCGGCCTTTTGGTGGCTTTGGGCATTACCCTCAACCCGGCTGTGGGTGTCGCTTTGATGATTGTTCAGACGTTGTTGATTCTGGGCAATGCCTACCGCTTCAAGCTGCAACAATCCGATGCTACGCCAAAGGACATGAACAAGGCGGATTTTGGTCCCTGTTCATACACGCAATGCCAGTCGAGTTTACCGTTTAAACCGGAAGCTAATTTAAATTATCAGGGTGTTGATTATGATACAGAGCCTTTGCCGGTGGTGGAAAATCATGATCTGAGTGTTGAAAATCAAAACCAGTTGGCCTTTACCGGCTTACATTAACAAGGATATCGGCGGCATTTTTGACTGCATGGGGTTTACTGACGCTGACAGTCACCTGTTGGACAGGAAACTCCGTTTTCAGCAGGTTAGCCACGGAGTCGGCTACGGTTTCGATGAGTTTAAAGGATTGTGACTCCACATGACGTGTGACCCGTTGACATAATTTATCGTAGTCAATGGTTTTGTTAATATCCTCCTCGCAATGGCTGAAATCTGCCGGAATGTGGATATCAATCAATATACGCTGGGCGATGCGTTGTTCCCATTCATGAATGCCAATGCGGGTTGCAATGCTTAAGCCCTTAATTTGCAGACTGTCCATGCCGTATCCTTTAAATGAACTAGCATAGCAGTCGGGCAGGGTGGCAGCAAGATGTTGTGAGTGTGGATTTTCAAGTCAGTTTGGATTAAAATTGGCGATTTTGTGAAGCAGGGAGAGCAGCATGACGTTTAAGCTTACTTATTTTAAAACAGTTAATTTATCAGAAACCCTATGGATTGAAAAAATCCGGAATATGGTCAGCCGCCTGATCGACACGATTGATACATTCGAAATTCCTGATGATCCGGTCATCGTTCATTATGTGGCTAAGGACTGGTTGAGAATCATGTCCGCCCAATCCTTAAAAAGCATGCTCGACTACCAGCAACAGCATCTGGACTATGTTCAACAGTACGCGAAAGACCCTAGCGGTATCGCATTGTCCTTGAACCGGGCCACTGGATTGATCCCGCTTGAGCATCAATACAACCTTTTTTTGGCTTTGTTAATTGAGGAAAAATTAGATTATCAGGCGATTTTTACCCTTTGCAAATCGTTTGTGAAAAAATGGAACTTTTATCGTGAGATTGATCCGCAATTAAAAGACAAGACTTTATTTGGTTCCATTCGCGAAACTTTTTCCGCGAAAGAACAGGCTTATTTTGATAAGTTCGCCGCCTGTTTTACCCAAGACTCTTTGTCTGATTTTATTCCCATCACTTCCTATGTTGAAAACCTGCATTTTCAGCAAGTGAGCTATTTTAAAAAGTGCAAGGACTACAAAAAATCAATGGGTAGTCGCAAGTACAATGAAATCTGTTGCCCGGTTACGCGGGAGGTAATCGATGGCAAAAAATCACTTCTCACCCGAGAGGCAGCGGACAGCTTCATCGCCATCTACATGGTTCTTGCCAGCATGGCGCGCGTTGAAACCGACGAAATACAGGCTTTTCTGGAAAAACAGGAATTGGATTACCTGCGATTGAGTGAACAAAAGCTATACCGGTATTTACAAAATCCTCGCCTTTTTGGATTTACTTCCGCAATCAGGCAACTCCTTCTTGAGATGGGGGTTGCGAAAATTAAACTGACCTTTAAAGGCGATTACACCCACCTTTGGTCATTACAGGAAACGACGCCCAAACAAAATGCGCTCAAGATACTGATTGATTACAGTAAAATGGATTCGACCTACCCCGCCTTGGTGCGGTTTTTTACCGCCCATACGCAACGCCACCATCATCCCCTGGTTAAAGTAGCGGTTGATGCCCTGGTTCAGGGTGAGAATATCCATAGCGTCATGATGACGCTTGAAACGGAGGCAAGAAAGCACCCCTTTTTCAATGAAGAAGGGTCGTTGATGCGGCGTTTGCGATTTATCACGATGCACATCGGGAATGGAGCGGCCCCTTGTAAAAAGGAGCCGAAGGAAGAAATCACATTAACTGTTTAAAATCAGGTGCTGCACTGATTGATCAGCACCGAGTGTATTTTCCGGCTCGAATTCCTGTAACCTAGCGGCTGGCTTGTCTTTGGACCTTAAAAAGCCATGGGTCGCAAGAAGATTGTTTACTTCACCGCCGGCGTACTTCTGCCAGGATACTTTATCGGATCGAACAGGGGGGGAGCGTTTTTCTTTTTCTGCTGCCTGGGTGTCTGGCTGGGTTGCCTGAAGAGAAACAGGTTTAGGGACCTCTGTGTTGGCTGCGATGGTTTGAGTGGAGTAAATCAGCCCGCCCACGCGAAGGCGTAAAACCAAAAAGAAGGCTTTGAGGGGCGTTAATTTGGCATAATCCTCCTGAGACGCTGGATCATTGAGTGTTTTTTCATAATCAGCGGGATTTAATTGCTTAATGATCCAGGGATTTTTGCGGTAATAAATGTCATCCCCTTTGGCGATGAATAACGGTTGGGGTTGAGGTTTGCCTGAATCGATTTCGGGTAAAAAGGTTAAGCCGCCATAATTATCCTGCTCCCGCATCGTACCATCGTGAAGCAGTCTGGCAATATCACCCAGGGAATTATCCATGCCATTGATCAGCATGTTACTGTTTTCGTCGTTACTGCGTTCAAAATAGGTGCCATCGCCATACACTTTATTGTCTTCGTGCAGCATGGCAAACGGCTCTTCGCCCTGTTTATCCTTCCCTTCAAGCACCGGCGTAAAGGGGTTGGTGGCGGTAATACTGTCCGCATTGTCTTCATTGTGCATGTTATTAACCAGGATACTGCCCAGCGATAGCGTTTTGAATCGCTCAGGGAGCAGCGTACGCAACTTGCCCATGCGGCTTAAATGGCCTGC
Organism: Legionella rubrilucens; assembly: GCF_001468125.1. Taxonomy (GTDB): domain Bacteria; phylum Pseudomonadota; class Gammaproteobacteria; order Legionellales; family Legionellaceae; genus Legionella_C; species Legionella_C rubrilucens. Next base: position 225,487 of record NZ_LNYT01000007.1, read on the forward strand.
GGCAAAGTGATCGGAATAAAAATGCATGGCAAAGAGATCACGGGCAACGGCCATGGCGTGGTAACGCTGACCCAGTTCCACAACAATTTCTAGATCTGATTTTTCTGCAAAACCGTATTTGCTTTTATTTTTGCGTATGTTACGAAGATTTTCTGCTAACTTGCTGTGCAGTTGCTCTTCAGTAATCTGTCCCTCCGCTAATTGCCGGCATTGGTAGGCCAGTTGCGCCATGCGCAAAGCGGAGCGATGGCCGACAATGTAGGCCCTGAGAGACCAGGGGGAGAAGTGCGCTTCGTTATTCTCTAATTTGTTGCCATACCCCGGTATAACCAGGGCATAAACAGCCTGTTGCAGGACACTGGGCAGAAAGCTCTTTTCAATGGCATAAATGCGCTCCACATTCGATTTCTTAACCTCTGGAGAGGCCAAATCTTCATAGGCGGCACGGAAAGCCTGGTATTCCTGATTGGAAACCGGATCGGTGATAACTGCGTGATTATCAGTCCCCTCCGGGGTTTTTAACTGTAAACCCCACCCGGCTTTGGTGTAATAATCTCCGGCCAAAGCCACAATATCCCCCGCGCTTAATTGCAAATCAAGGGGCATGGGAATCCCATCCACCTTGCGCATCATTTGTACTTTAAGGATATGTTCTTCGTCAGTCGATAAATTTTTACTGCCTTGAAGATAGGGATTATTAAATGTTTGTATGCGAATCTGATCGCCTGCTGATTTATGCTCGTTCGTTTCCATCAATCACTCATGAGATTACTGCTTGTTATAGAGTACCTGATAAAAATTAAGATATCCTTAAACACGGGACCGCGTTATCGTGTTTCGCAAAAGAAGCCCATGCCCGAACGGCAGTTACACTGGGCGATCGGGTCTCGGCATGAGGCTTAGAGGGGGCGTAAGCGTACCTGATGATGCCCGCCTGCGCGGGCGAGACATCAATCGGCAGCCCAGCTCCTTTTGCCATCCACACCCGTCTGTTTGACCACGAAGGTATTCCAGGCTTCTATCTTAAGAAGCTGATTAATGAGTTGTTTCTATTCAAATTTGAAATCATTGCGGCCTCCTTTTGGCAGATTCTATGTCTGAAAAAGGATAAAATGATAAGATGACTTTTTTATCCGACTGAGAATACCATGACTGATCGCCGCCAATCCCTGTTTTTACGCGCTCTAAAACGTGAGGCTGTTCCGCGAACACCCGTGTGGTTAATGCGTCAGGCGGGACGCTATCTTCCTGAATACCGCAAGGTGCGTGAGGAAGCGGGTAATTTTTTAAGTTTGTGTAAAAACCCGCAACTGGCCTGTGAGGTCACGTTGCAGCCCCTGCGCCGTTATGCGCTGGATGCGGCCATTTTGTTTTCCGATATCCTGACTATCCCGGATGCCATGGGTTTAGGGCTTTATTTTGCCGAGGGGGAGGGCCCGGGCTTCCATGAGCCGTTGCGGACCACCAGCGACATAGAGGCTTTACCCCATCTCTCCATTGTCGATGAGCTAAACTATGTAATGGAGGCCGTGCGTTTGATTCGTGGGGCAATGCCTGCGCATTTACCGCTGATTGGTTTTTCCGGAAGTCCCTGGACATTGGCCTGTTACATGGTTGAAGGGAAAGGAAGCCGGGATTACCGACAAATGCTGAAATTACTTTACAATCAGCCTTTAGCGGCCGAGTCCTTACTGGATAAGCTGGCACTTGCGGTAACGGCTTATCTTCAAGAACAGATTCGTGCGGGCGTTGATGCCGTCATGCTGTTTGATACCTGGGGCGGTCTTTTGAGCACAGCCAATTACAAGCAATTTTCCCTTCACCCCATGGAAAAAATTGTCAGGGAAATTAAGCAGGCTTTCCCACACATTCCCATCATTCTCTTTACCAAAGGGGGGGGGCAATGGTTGGAGGACATGGCCATGACAGGATGCGATGCCTTAGGTCTGGATTGGACCTGTGATTTGCAGCGCGCCAGAGTGCGGGTGGGCCATCAGGTGGCTTTGCAGGGCAACCTTGACCCGGCCGTTTTACTGGCCAATGAAACCGTTATCCGTGAAGAGGTCGGAAAAGTACTGGCTTCATTCGGTAAGGGTAACGGTCATGTCTTTAATCTCGGACATGGCATCACTCCGGATGTAACGCCTGAAAGCGTTGCGGCCATGATTGATGCGGTCCATGAATACAGTCCCCCGTATCATCAGGAGGATGTATGATAATCGAAAGCGAATTTAAACCGGCCTGGTGGTTAATGAATGCGCATGGTCAAACGCTTTATCCCACGATCATGCGTCATCTGACCGCACCGGTGGATTGCATGGAGCGGATTGAGTTGCCTGACGGTGATTTCATTGATCTCGCCTGGGCCGTCAATGGCCTTGCCGATGATGCCCCTCTGGTGATTTTGCTGCATGGTCTCGGGGGCAGTGTGCAATCCATCTATGCGGCAGGGTTGATGCGGGTGTTTAACGAGAATGGCTGGCGGGCGATGCTCATGCATTTTCGCGGCGCCAGTCACGAACCCAATCGCTTGCCGCGTGCTTATCATTCCGGCGATACCGGTGATTTGGATTATTTACTGCGTTTACTGGCCCAACGTGAACCCGACACATTAAAGGCGGTTGTCGGAGTTTCATTAGGCGGTAATGTGTTATTGAAATGGCTGGGTGAGCGCGGTTCGCAGACATGGATTCATGCGGCAGTGGCCGTTTCCGTTCCCTTTCAGTTGCGCCTGGTGGCTGACAAAATTGGACAGGGTTTTTCCCGTATCTATCAATCGTATTTACTGCGTAGCTTAAGAAACGTGTTCATGCGCAAGAGGGAGGTGCTGAGTCCGGATCTTCCTGATGCCCTGGTCAATGTCAATCAGTGGCGTTGTTTCTGGACTTTTGATGAAAAAGTGACGGCGCCTTTGCATGGTTTCGCTCATGTGCATGCCTATTATCGTCAAGCCAGCTGCCATGCTTACCTGTGTAAAATAGCCACGCCTACCCTGATTATTCATGCCTTGGACGATCCCTTTATGACGCCAGACGTAATTCCTGAGGAAAACGATTTGTCAGACCAGATTACCCTGGAACTCAGCAAGCGTGGCGGCCATGTCGGCTTTATCAGCGGTAGCTTTGGTCGGCCTGTTTACTGGCTGGAGGAGCGCATCCCTGCCCACCTTCACCAGCAGTTCAGTAAGATTGGAACTGACGACTCAATTGAATAGCCATCTCAAGAGATTGTTCATAATTCAGACGTGGATCCACCAGACTGCGGTAAGCATGTTTCAAGTCGTCCTCGCTTAAACCCCGTGCACCGCCGATGCATTCGGTGACATTGTCGCCGGTTAATTCAAAATGAACGCCGCCCAGATAGCTGTTCATTTTCTGATGAATAGTGACCGCCTGCTGCAATTCAGAAAGAATATTGTCGAATCGGCGCGTTTTAATGCCGTCGGTAGTGGTTTCTGTGTTGCCATGCATGGGATCGCAGGACCAGGTTACAGGGGAGCCGCTTTCCTGCACAGCAGCAATCAGGGAAGGGAGCCGCTGTTCAATTTGATTGGCGCCCAAGCGGGTAATCAGCAGCAAACGGCCTTCTTCACGTTCAGGGTTGAGTTTTTGCAACAACTCCTGAAGCCAGTCTTTGGTGGCAGATGGTCCGATTTTAATGCCAATCGGGTTTTGAATGCCGCGAATGAATTCGACATGAGCGCTGTCCAGTTGTGCCGTTCGCATCCCAATCCAGGGCAGGTGCGTGGACAGGTTATACCACAGGCCATCCTGCGGTTTGCGTGTCAGCGCCTGCTCATAATGAAGGTGCAGGGCTTCATGCGAAGTATAAAAATCAACCTTACTGAGGCTGCTGTTGCGTAATCCATCAATGCTTTCTAGAAAATCAAGTGAATCCGCAATCGAGCGGACGATGGCATTGTATTCTTCCGCCTGAGGCGAATGCTCGACAAAACTTAAATCCCAGCGCTGCGGATGATGCAAATCGGCAAAGCCGCCATTGAGCAGGGCGCGGATGTAATTCAGAGTCATGGCAGCACAGCTGTAACCCTTAAGCAACAGCTTGGGGTTGGGGATGCGGGAATGGGCGTTGAACTCGGGGGAGTTGACCAGATCGCCGCGGTAACTGGGTAGCGTCACGCCGTCGACGGTTTCAAAATCGGACGAACGGGGCTTTGCGTATTGTCCGGCAATACGGCCGACACGGATAATGGGTTTACGCATACCATGGAGCAGCACAAGGCTCATCTGCAATAAAATTTTTAATTTATTGCTGATGACCTGCGATCGGCAATCGTTAAACGATTCAGCACAGTCACCGCCCTGCAAAATAAACGCCTGACCCCGGCCGGCGCGTGCAATGGCCAGTTTCAACCTTTTTATTTCGCCGCTGGTAACTAAAGGCGGCATTTGACTTAACTGCTCCACCACCCGTGACAACTGAATTTCATCCGGGTAAGTGGCGGCCTGCTGGTATGAAAACTGCTGCCAGGAAACAGGAGACCAAGAACTCATAGTAAACCTTATGACTAGGCAAAAATCCAAGTATGCGGTGAATGAACAGATTGTGCAAGATACGGTAAATAATTCTCTGTTTTAAACCGCAGCTTCTTTTTAATTATTATTGCACAGGAACACTTGAATTTTCTATCGTCGCCCCCAATTTATAGCGTCTGATTGACGCGAGGAGTGGCTGATGAGCGAAAATAAAACAAAAAACTGGCAAAAAATTAAAGAAGAAAGTGACGCATTAAACAATGACGACCTGTTTGAAGACGATGAGGATCTGAAAGACGATGAGGATTCCGGAGAGCATGTTGAAGGGGCTCTGGAACAACCCAGCATTGGCGGTCTTGAAGAAAAATTGCTGTTGGCAGAAAAGCAGGCCCATGAAAATTGGGAAAAATCAGTCCGGGCGATAGCTGAGCTGGATAATGTCCGCCGCCGGGCGGAGCGCGATGTTGCAAATGCCCATCGGTATGGCCAGGAAAAACTGATTGCTTCCCTGCTGCCCATATTGGACAGCCTGGAGCAGGCCTTGCAACTGGCGGACAAAGACGCCAATGCCGCCATGTACGAAGGCCTCCAATTAACAATGAAGCTCTTTCTGGATGTGCTGGATAAACATGATGTCAGGCAACTGGACCCACAGGGTGAACCCTTTAATCCGCAGGAACATGAAGCCATGTCCATGCAGGATGTGCCGGGAGTCGCCCCCAATTCAATTGTTGCGGTATTCCAGAAGGGTTACAAACTCAACGATCGCATCATTCGCCCGGCCCGGGTCATTGTCGCAAAACCGAGGCCGATTGATGAAAATGTATAAAGACGCTTGAAATTGTTAAATTTCACCCCATATCAGAGACAAGACGAATACATTACTAGTGGAGCAAGAATAAAATGGCAAAAATTATCGGAATTGACTTAGGTACGACCAACTCCTGTGTGGCGATCATGGAAGGCAACAATACCCGTGTGATCGAAAACAGCGAAGGTCACCGCACCACCCCTTCTATTGTTGCTTACACGGATGACAATGAAACGCTGGTTGGTCAGGCCGCTAAACGCCAGGCAGTTACCAATCCTAAAAATACCCTGTTTGCCGTCAAACGTTTGATTGGACGCCGTTTTGATGATCCAGTGGTTCAGAAAGACATTAAAATGGTTCCCTACCAAATCATCAAAGCCGACAATGGCGATGCCTGGGTACGTGTTAAAAACCAGGACAAGGCGCCGCCGCAGATTTCTGCGGAAGTGTTGCGCAAAATGAAGAAAACCGCAGAAGATTACCTCGGCGAAGAAGTCAGGGAAGCGGTTATTACTGTTCCGGCTTATTTCAATGATTCCCAGCGTCAGGCCACGAAAGATGCTGGCCGTATCGCCGGCCTTGAAGTGAAACGTATTATCAACGAACCCACCGCGGCTGCATTGGCTTATGGGATGGACAAGAAACGCGGTGACTCCGTCATTGCGGTTTATGACTTAGGCGGCGGTACGTTTGATATTTCCATCATTGAAATTGCTGAAGTCGATGGCGAGCACCAGTTTGAAGTCTTGTCCACGAATGGGGATACCTTCCTCGGTGGTGAGGACTTTGACCTTGCCTTAATCGAATACCTGGCGGCTGAGTTCAAAAAGGACACCGGCATTGACCTGCATAATGATCCGCTGGCTCTGCAACGCCTTAAAGAAGCGGCTGAAAAAGCAAAAATCGAATTGTCTTCCGCACAGCAGACTGATGTTAACCTGCCCTACATTACGGCCGATGCATCAGGACCCAAGCACCTCAACATTAAATTAACCCGCGCCAAACTGGAATCTCTGGTTGAGAAACTGGTGGAGCGTACAATTGAACCCTGCAAAACTGCATTGAAAGATGCCGGGCTGTCGGTTTCCCAAATCAACGAAGTCATTCTCGTCGGCGGTCAAACCCGTATGCCGCTGGTGCAAAAAACAGTGCAGGACTTTTTCGGCAAAGAGCCGCGCAAAGACGTTAACCCTGATGAAGCGGTGGCCGTCGGTGCCGCGATTCAGGCTGCCGTTCTGTCCGGTGATGTCAAGGACATTCTGCTGCTTGACGTTACGCCGCTGTCGCTGGGTATTGAAACCTTGGGCGGCGTCATGACCAAGCTGATTGAAAAGAATACAACCATTCCCACCAAGGCTAACCAGGTCTTCTCCACCGCAGATGATAATCAGACGGCGGTGACGGTTCATGTCCTGCAAGGGGAGCGTGAACAGGCTTCAGCGAACAAATCATTGGGCCGCTTTGACTTAAATGACATTCCGCCTGCACCACGTGGTGTGCCGCAAATTGAAGTGACCTTCGATATTGACGCGAACGGTATTCTTAATGTGTCGGCTAAAGACAAGGCCACCGGTAAGGCACAATCCATCGTTATTAAAGCTTCAAGCGGTTTAAGTGAAGCCGAAGTCGAAGCGATGGTGAAAGATGCTCAGGCGCATGCCGACGAAGACAAAAAATTCAAAGAACTGGCCGACGTCCGAAACCATGCGGACAGCTTGATTCACAGCAGTGAAAAATCCTTAAAAGATCTGGCCACAGAGCTGTCTGATGACGAGAAACGAGGTATTGAAACAGCCATTTCCGAATTGAAAGAGGCGGTCAAAGGCAATGACAAGGCTCACATCGAAGACAAATTGAAAGTGCTGACCGATGCTTCTGCGAAAATGGCCGAGCGCATTTATGCCAAGAAAGCCGCGGAAGGTCAGGCGCAAGGCGCGCCAGCCGGTGCTGAGACTCACACGGAAGAAGCGTCTTCTGCCAAAGCCGATGAAGGGGTTGTCGATGCTGAATTTGAAGAGGTTCAGGACGACAAGAAGTAACAGACAGCGTACCGGCGGCTTTAGCGGAACATTGAGAGATGTCTGCTAAAGCCTGCAAGGCGCTGCATAAGTAATGATTAAGGGGAGAGTGCCTGAGCACTCTTTTACTATTATTGTGCTATAGGTTTAAAGGTATAGCGTTATTATTGATGTGAGCAGTCATGGAACAACAGGATTACTACGAACTTCTCGGCGTGGGCCGTCATGCCGATGAAAACGAAATCAAAAAGGCCTATCGCAAGCTGGCCATGAAATACCACCCTGATCGTAATTCCAATGACAAAGAGTCTGAAGAAAAATTCAAGGAAATTCAAAAAGCCTACGCAGTACTGTCTGATCCGCAGAAACGAGCGGCCTATGATCAGTTTGGTCATGCCGGCGTTGATCCATCCATGCGCGGCGGATTTGGAGGTTTTGGCGGGTTTGGCGATGTGTTTGAAGACATTTTCGAAAACATCTTCTCTGGCGGACGCGGGCCGGGGCGCCAATCACGCGGTCAGCGAGGTGCAGATCTGCAATACAATCTGCAACTGACCCTGGAAGAAGCAGCAGCAGGCAAGCAGGTCGAAATTACCGTACCCCGTCATGCGGCCTGTGGGGTCTGTCATGGTTCGGGAGCAAAGCCCGGCTCCAGCCCTAAAAATTGCGAAACCTGCGGCGGGGTGGGGCAGGTGCGTATCCAGCAGGGTTTCTTTTCCATTCAACAAACCTGCCCCGGTTGTCATGGCGAAGGTCGGGTGATTACGGATCCCTGCGGCAACTGCCATGGTCAGGGCCGCGTACGCGAAAGTAAAAAACTCACGGTGAAAATCCCGGCCGGCGTTGACAATGGCGACAGAGTCCGTTTGAGCGGCGAAGGGGAAGCCGGTATTCATGGCGGCGGCAGCGGAGACTTGTATGTGCAAATCGGCGTCAAGGCGCATCCCATTTTTGAACGCAGCGACAGCGATCTGCATTGTGAAGTACCGATAAGCTTTGTCACAGCGGCACTGGGCGGCTCTATCGAAGTGCCTACCCTGGAAGGACGGGTTACCCTTAAGATCCCTGCCGAGACACAAACCGGCAAAGTATTTCGTTTAAGGGGTAAGGGAATTAAATCCGTAAGAGGTCAGGGCGTTGGCGATTTGCTTTGCCGGGTGGTGGTGGAAACGCCGGTGAACTTATCCCGCGAACAGAAGGAGTTGTTAACTCAATTGCAGGAATCTTTAGACAGCAGTAAAAAAACCCATTCGCCGCGTTTAAGCTCGTGGTTCGACGGTGTAAAAAAATTCTTCGAAGACATGAAATTTTAACACGAGTACGTTACAATCCGTTAATTTTACTGCCAGCGACTGTCTGCTCTGAGCCGTTTCAACCCGAAAGGGCACAGAGCCAAAGAGCCTTTAGTGAAGAGTATCTCCATGTTTAATAAACCAGCAATTTTAGCGCTAGCCGATGGAACAGTATTCCGAGGGGTTTCCGTGGGTGCACACGGGGATTGCGTCGGTGAACTGGTTTTCAATACGTCGATGACTGGCTATCAGGAAATGCTAACCGATCCCTCCTATGCCAGGCAGATTATCACGCTGACGACGGCGCATGTGGGGAATACCGGTTGTAATGAAGAGGACATGGAGTCTTCAAGAATCTGGGCGGCAGGTCTTGTCATGCGCCATTGTTCCCTGATTCCGAGCAATTACCGTGCATCCCAATCCCTGCCGGAGTGGCTCAAAAAACAAGGGGTTGTGGCCATCGCCGGAATAGATACCCGTCAATTGACTATCCTGCTGCGGGAAAAAGGGGCAATCGGGGCCTGTATCAGTACGCAGGATGATGAAGAAGCGGCTATTCACAAGGCGCAGCAGTTCGGCGGTCTGGACGGTCTGGATCTCGCCTGTGAAGTCTCACGCCAGACCATCGAACGCTGGCATGACGGCCGCGGCGAATGGGGACAAAAATCCAGGCCTTCGCATTTTCATGTTGTCGCTTATGATTTTGGCGTGAAATACAATATTCTGCGTATTCTGCATGAGAAAGGCTGCCATATCACCCTCGTGCCCGCGACTACCTCGGCCAAAGAGGCCCTGGCTTTAAATCCTGACGGTATCTTTTTATCCAACGGTCCAGGCGATCCGTTTGCCTGTGATTATGCCATTGCTGCCACGCGTGAATTTTTAGAAAGAGACATTCCCCTCTTCGGCATTTGCCTGGGTTTTCAAATCCTGGCCTTAGCCGCTGGGGCTAAAACAGTAAAAATGAAATTTGGTCACCATGGCGCCAATCATCCCGTGATTGAAACACGGTCACCCCGCCGGGTATTCATCACCAGTCAGAACCATGGCTTTGCAGTGGAGGAAGCCAGTTTACCGGATTGCCTTGAAATCACGCACCGCTCACTGTTTGATAACAGCTTACAGGGTATCCGACACAAGACCAAACCCGCTCTGGCTTTTCAGGGGCATCCGGAAGCAAGTCCAGGCCCGCATGAAATTGAAATCATTTTCGATGAATTTGTCACTATGATGGATTCAAATCATAAAACCAATTTAGGGAGAACAGGTAGTGAGTAATTTTCACGTTTTTACTTCGGAATCCGTTTCAGAAGGCCATCCGGATAAGATTGCGGATCAGATTTCCGATGCGATTTTAGATGCCATTTTAGCCAAAGATCCCAAAGCCCGTGTGGCGTGCGAAACCCTGGTAAAGACCGGTATGGTGTTAGTCGGCGGGGAAATTACTACCACCGCCTGGGTCGATGTGGAAGAAATCACCCGAGGCGTTATTCGCGACATCGGTTACAACAGTTCGGAGATGGGTTTTGATTGGGCGTCCTGTGCCGTGTTGTGCGCGATCGGTAAACAGTCTCCCGACATCGCTCAGGGTGTGGACAATCAGGAAACCAAAATACTCGGCGCCGGTGATCAGGGGCTGATGTTCGGTTATGCCAGCCGTGAAACCGATGTGTTTATGCCGGCTCCTATCGCCTACTCCCATCGCCTGATGGCAAAGCAGGCGCAGATGCGGAAAGAAAGGAAATTACCCTGGTTGCGTCCTGATGCCAAATGCCAGTTGACCATGCGCTATGAGCAGGGCAAACCGGTGGCCATCGATACCATCGTGTTCTCTACCCAGCATGCTCCCGATATCAGTCACAAGGAATTATGCGAAGCCGTCCGTGAAGAAATCATCAAGCCGATTTTACCGGCTGAATGGTTAACGCCGTCAACCCGCTATTTTATTAATCCCACAGGCCGTTTTGTAATCGGCGGACCATTAGGGGATTGTGGTTTGACCGGACGAAAAATTATTGTGGATACCTATGGCGGCATGGCACGCCATGGCGGCGGATGTTTCTCTGGTAAGGACCCGTCCAAAGTAGATCGTTCTGCTGCTTATGCTGCTCGTCACGTGGCTAAAAACCTGGTGGCTGCCGGCATTGCTGACAAATGCGAAATTCAGGTTTCTTATGCAATCGGCGTGGCGGAGCCCACGTCCATCAGCATCGACACCTACAATACCGGACGTTTATCCAATGACACCATCATTGATTTGATCAATACGCACTTCGATTTAACGCCGCAGGGGATTATTGATCATCACGATTTGCTGCGCCCCATTTATCGGCAGACAGCCGCGTATGGTCACTATGGCCGCAATGATCTTCCCTGGGAGCGTCTGGACAAAGTCGATGCCCTTAAAAGAGCACTGTAATTAAGCAACGGCCTGTTGCCTTGGCAACAGGCTTTTTAGTCGTGAGAAAGGATAATCACATGAAACACATCGATGCATTGAGTACGCCTCGTGTCGGTCAGGATTTTAAAGTGGCTGATATTTCCTTAGCCGCCTGGGGCCGCAAAGAAATAGCCATTGCTGAAACTGAAATGCCAGGCTTGATGGCCTTACGTCAGGAATTTGCCAAAACTCAACCCCTGAAGGGGGCAAGGATTGCCGGCTGCCTGCACATGACTATTCAGACCGCCGTGTTAATCGAAACCCTGATTGCCCTGGGCGCAGAGGTGCGTTGGTCTTCCTGTAATATCTTTTCCACCCAGGATCAGGCGGCTGCGGCAATTGCGGCGAGCGGCGTTCAGGTATTTGCCTGGAAGGGAGAAACGGAAGAAGAATACTGGTGGTGCGTGGAGCAAACCATCCGCGGGCCTGATGGCTGGGAACCGAACCTCCTGCTGGATGACGGCGGCGATTTGACTCAGGTGATGCACGAAAAATACCCCGAACTGTTAAAGAACGTGCGAGGCGTTTCTGAGGAAACCACAACTGGCGTGGCCCGTCTGTATGAAATGGCTAAACAACATCAGCTCAAAATCCCGGCCATCAATGTCAATAATGCAGTAACCAAGTCAAAATTCGATAATCTTTACGGGTGCCGAGAATCCCTGCTGGATGGATTAAAGCGCGCCACGGATGTCATGATTGCCGGTAAAGTGGCGATTGTCCTGGGTTATGGCGATGTGGGCAAGGGGTGTGCGCAAGCCTTGAGAGGCCAGGGGGCAACCGTCTATATCAGTGAAATTGATCCGATCTGCGCACTGCAGGCAGCCATGGAAGGCTATCGAGTGGTTACCCTGGATGATGTGGCTCACGAAGTCGATATTGTTGTCAGTGCCACAGGCAATTACCATGTGGTGACCCATGACCATCTGTTACGGATGCGCAATCAGGCCATTGTTTGTAATATTGGCCATTTTGATTCAGAAATTGACATACAAAGCCTGCGCCAATACCGCTGGGAGAATATAAAACCGCAGGTGGACCATGTTATATTTCCAGACGGCAAGCGTCTGATTATTCTGGCGGAAGGTCGTTTGGTTAACCTGGGTTGTGCGACCGGACACCCCAGTTTTGTCATGTCCACGTCCTTCACCAATCAGGTTTTAGCTCAAATTGAATTATTTCAGCACAGTGACCACTACGAGCATCAGGTGTACGTGTTACCCAAACACCTGGATGAAAAGGTCGCTCGTCTGCATTTGGACCGCATTGGCGCTAAATTAACGCAATTGACCCGTGAGCAGGCCGATTATATTGGTGTCGCTGTGAATGGGCCGTATAAGCCGGATCATTATCGTTATTAATTCGTTTCTTACTCCCTTTGGCGATGCCAAAGGGAGTGCTTCCTGCCTGAAGAAAGACCTGTTGCTTAACCGAATACCACGTAATTAATGCTCTTGTTGTCAAAAACAAACTTCTGTACACTCAGCGGCTTATTGACGCAAGGAGATGGACAAATGCGATATCAAACAAGACTTATTGGATGCACCCTGCTGGCTTTGGCTCACGGGGCATGTGCTTCACCCGAAGCCCATGATGTGCGGGTCATTATTAAATACAAGCACCCCATGGTGTTAAGTAGCCTGCAAAAGCAGTTAACCCAGCAATTGCATGCGCCTGTAAAAACCTTAACGCCCATGGCGAATGGCGCTTATGTACTGTCCATCCCGGCAACCGAACTAAAACAGGCCAACTCCCAGGGTGATGCAACGGATTGGGTATTGGCAACGCTTCGCCACAATCCCGAGATCCAATATGCCGTCAAAGACCGGGTGGGCCATTTTAAACCGATGAACCAACCGGCTGACAGCGACGACATCCTATTATCCCATGAGTTGCAATGGGATGAGTTTTCAGCGCCCGCCGGGGTCATGCTGGAATCTGCCGCCGGTAAACGCGACGGTGCCTGGGCCTATACAACGGGCGAGGCGCACTTCCCCGTGGTCGTTGCTGTTTTAGATACCGGGGTGGCTTTAAATCCCAGCCTGGTGGATAACCTCACCAAAGACGAGGATGGTGAGGTGTGGGGATGGAATTTTGCCGGCAACAACCGTGATGTACGTGATGAAAGGAATTCTTACCATGGTACGCATGTCGCAGGGACAATAGCCGGTTACGGTGAGGTGATGAACGGCATAGGCGTTCATCTCAAAGTACTACCGGTGAAAATACCGGATGCCAGCGGCATGTATTATGAAAGCCAGGTGGTGAATGCCATCTATTGGTCAGTTGGCGGCGATGTGCCTGGCGTACCGCATAATCCTTACCCTGCCAAAGTATTGAATATGAGCTTTGGTGTGGATGAGGAACCTGGCAAAGAGATCGATCACTGCGATGAAGCCCTACAGGAAGCCCTGGCTTTCGCCCGCAAACAAGGGGCTGTAGTTGCGGCAGCCGCAGGCAATAACAACCGTTGGGAGCATTACAGTGCGCCGGCGGTGTGTAATCACACCATGAAGGTTGCCTCAACAGGACCTGAAGGCTTGCGTGCCTATTATTCCAATTACGGACCGAGCATCACTTATGCAGCGCCGGGCGGGGACGCACGTTACGGCAAGACGGGCTCCATTCTGTCAACGGTGAATCCTGGCGGCGGCTATCAGGGTTCGGGATTTGATTTCTATCAAGGCACCAGCATGGCTTCTCCGCATGCAGCGGGTATTGCTGCGTTGATTTACGCAGTTAAAAACAGCGACATTACTCCCGAGCAGGTCGAACAGCTTCTCTTTACCACCACCCATGCCTTTGGCGAAAGCCGCGATGCCAACAAATCCTGCATCGGCAAAAAGCCTTGCGGCCACGGTATCCTGGATGCTCATCAGGCCATAAAAGCCGCATTAGCCAATTACGATGTGGTCTTTACAGCCCCCGCTGGACAAAACCTCGGATTGGTTTCCTGTGCCGGAGGTGCTTTGCAGGCTCAACAAAAAACGTTAACCACCGCAAAAGCTCACTGGCAACAACTGGAAGCTTCCTGCCAGGACGAAGGTAATTACCAATTGCCCAGAGTAGAGCAGAATGGCGAACAGATTGTGGCTGTGTATGGTAAAACCCGTTATCAGTTGGATAAATCATCCTTCAAACGCTGCGAGGTCATTGGTTTCGACGGTGTGGGTTGCTATTTCTAAATACAGATGCTCATCCCGAATACCCTGTCATGCCCGCGCAAGGCGGGCATCCATGAGCCAAGGCACTGAACCTTTCTTACCACCTGAGCTATCCAAATACCCTGTCATGCCCGCGCAAGGCGGGCATCCATGAGCCAAGGCACTGAACTTTTCTTACCACCTGAGCCATCCGAACACCCTGTCATGCCCGCGTAAGGCGGGCATCCATGAGCCAAGGCACTGAACTTTTCTTACCACCTGAGCTATCCAAATACCCTGTCATGCCCGCGTATGGCGGGCATCCATGAGCAGGCACTGAACTTTTCTTACCACCTGAGCTATCCAAATACCCTGTCATGCCCGCGTAAGGCGGGCATCCATGAGCAGGGCACTGAACTTTTCTAATCGCCTGAGCTATCCGATACCCTGTCATGCCCGCGTAAGGCGGGCATCCATGGGTGTGCACTAGGCTTTATATTTTGCGGCTTCAGTTTCTTTAATAATCGGTTGATGATGTACTTTCACCGCGCCTGCAGTCTCCGCCGGTTGGCGTTGTGACAGCAGACAGTAGGCAAAGGGAACGACATACAGCGAGAAAAACGTACCCACGCTCATGCCGCCCAGAATGACAATACCCAGTTGACGTCGGCTTTCAGCGCCAGCGCCAAAAGCTAACGCCAGAGGCAATGCGCCGAGCAGCATGGCCATGGTGGTCATCAGAATAGGACGTAAACGGGCCTCGGAACTGGTTAATACGGCGGTTAATTTATCCCGGCCCTGTTGCAGTTGTTGATTGGCAAATTCAGTGATCATGATGCCATGTTTGGTGACAAGGCCTATCAAGGTCACCATGCCGATGTTGGTGTAAATCGACAGACTTTCACCGCAAAGGAAAAGAACCAGTGCCGCACCCGCCAGTGACAGTGGAACGCTCAATAAAACGATTAAAGGATCGGTAAAACTTTCAAATTGGGCAGCCAACACCAGGTAAATGAATAAAAGCGCCAGCAAAAAGGCCGACAAACTGCTTCCTGATGATTCAAGATAATCTTTAATGGCTCCGGTAAAGTGGTATTGAATATCCTCAGGGAGGTACTCTTTAAGCAGATGTTCCACCGTTGAGACAACCGTGCTTACACGGGCATTGGGCGCCAGTTCGGCGGTGATGATGGCAGAGCGCTGTCGGTTTAAATGCGGCAGGCTGTCAGGACCGATGCTGTTGTTGACCTCAACCAGGGTCGACAAAGGAATCATGCGGCCACGCCCGCTCTGCACATAGAGTTTATTCAGGATGGCAATGTCACTGCGCTGTGCCTGCTGCAATTGCAGAATCACTTTATAAGCCTGACCATCGTAATTAAAATTAACCGGGTTGTTACCGCCAAGCATGGTCGAAAGCAATTCGGCGATGTCAGCAAGATTCACTTCCAGGTCAGCGGCCAACTGGCGATTAATGGTGATGTCCACCTGTTCGCTGTCCAAAGCCAGATTATTTTTGACATGGCGCAACAGGGGATCATGGGACAAGCGCTTGACCAAACCCGCACTGACTTCATTGAGTCGTAAATACGAGGTGTTGCTGACTAAAGCCAGACTGAACTGACTGTTGCCGCCGCTGCGATGGCCTAAGGGATTAGGGCTGACAGGAAAGACATTAATGCCGGGAATTTTCTGCATTTTGTCGCTTAAATCCTGACTGATTTCCTTTTGCGAGCGTGAACGTTGACTCCAGGGGGCCAATTTCAGAAGGGTAAAGGCTGAAGCGGGTTTAATGGAGACCATGTAAGCCACTTTTTCGGGAATGGATTCGTAAACGGCTTCCAGCTCGCGGGTGTAATAATCGGTATACGAGGTGCTGGAATTGGTTGGCGAACTGACGGGCCCGATAATATAAGCCTGATCTTCAACCGGAGCAATTTCAGCGCCAAGCGTTTGATAAGACAAAGTCCCTGCGCCTGCCAAAACCAGCAATGATAAAACCAGAATAACGGGTTTTTGCAAGGTGTTTTTCAGGTTGCGCCGATAAGCATTGCCGAGGCGGGTGAATTGTTTATCCAGCCACTTCTGGTAGGCGGAATCCTCTTTCTTCATTAACCTTGAGCACATCATGGGAGAGAGACTTAAGGCAATGATGCCTGAATAAATCACGGTCAAGGCCAGGGTGAAGCCGAATTGTAAAAATAATTTCCCGGTGAAACCGGAAACAAACCCCATGGGGGCATAAACAGCGCCAAGGGTCAGGGTCATGGCGATGACGGCAAACCGGATTTCATTGCTGCCCTGAATGGCGGCCTGCATCACCGTCAGCCCAGCCTCCATGTGGCGGTGGCAGTTTTCGAGAATGACAATGGCATCATCGACGACCAGGCCAATGGCCAGAACCATTGCCAGCAAGGTCAGTGAATTTAATTCAAACCCCAGCCAATACATGGGCCAGAAGGTGCAGATGAGGCAGATGGGAATGGTAATGATGGGAATGAGCGAAGCCCTTAGGGAGCCTAGAAATAAAAACACGACAAAGCCGACAAAAAGAGCGGCCTCGATGAAGGTTTTATACACCTGACGGATTGATTCCTTAATGAAATGGGTGGAATCAAAAATAACCTCGGCTTGAAATCCGACCGGTAAGGTTGGACGCAGGCGCTTAAGCTCCTGATTAATGGCTTTCGCCACGTCGACCGGGTTGGCGGTGGACTGAGCGAGAATGGCTAAGCCCACGGCGGGTTTACCATTAACTCGCAGCAGGTTATCTTCATTTTCACTGCCTACCTTAACGATAGCCACTTCGCCCAGACGAATCAGTTGGTTGTTGCGTTTGGCAATCACCAGATCAGCAAAATGTTTAACGTTTTGAATTCGAGCATGGGTGACCACCGTGTAATAGCGATTTTTGCTTTTGATTTGTCCGCTTGGCACATCGATGTTCTGCTGGGTCAGCGTTTTTTTAATGTCCGCCACGGTAATGCCCCGGGCGGCCATTTTGACTGGATCCAGCGCGATTTTTACCGCGTAATCACGCGCGCCGTGATAAATCACCTCACCGACTCCCTGAATTTCCTGCAATTGCGGTTTAATATTGCGGGTGATGTAATCGGTCAATTCCAGTGCGTTTTTATTGGGATCGTGAAAAGCAATGACCACCACCGGGTTGGCATCATCATCGTTTTTGCTGACTGTTGGCGCTTCACTGCCCAGGGGAAGGCGGGGCTGAAGTGCTGACATTTTATTTCGTATTTCATTCACTGCTTCATTAATATCGACACCCAATTGAAATTCAACATTGACGCGGCTTTTGCTGAGCAGGCTGGTTGAGCGAATCAGATCCACCCCAGGCACACTGGTGAGAATATTCTCGACAGGAATGGTGATTTCCTTTTCAATCAGATCCGGACTCGCTCCATCAAACGTGGTCATGATCGTTACCACGGGTTTATCAATGTTGGGCAAATGGCGTACCGGCAATTGATTAAAATGCAATAAACCGGTGATGACCAGCAACAAAGTCAGGACGATGGTGAAGACAGGGCGCCTGATGCAGCGCTCGGGAAAAGTCACGGGGCACCATGGGCAACAGCGACCACGCGGCTCCCTTCTTTAAGCTTGTGTTGTCCGCGAATAATGACGACATCATCAGGGTTTAAACCGCTGTTAATTTCGGTGAGCGCTTTATAGTGAGCGCCCGTTTGCACGCGTAGGGCGACTGCACGGCCTTCACGCAGGACAAAAACGCGTTGACCGTTGATGGTGGGGATAAGGCTTTCTTCCGGTACAAAAAGCCGTTTTTTCTCCTGACCTAACTGATGGCTGACGCGGACAAAGAGGCCGGCTGACAGGAGCTGCCTGTCGTTGTCAATTAAAGCTTCAACGGCAATCGTACGGGTTTCTTTGTCAATGGCCGGTGCAATGTAGTTAACGACTCCCTTAAAGCTGTGTTTAGGGAAGGCTTCAGAAAAAACCCGCACCTGTTGTCCCAGTTTCAAACGGGTTAAAAACCGTTCGGGGAGGCTGTATTCAATACGCAGCTGTTGATTGGCAATGAGGCGAACGAGGGGTTGTCCTACATTCACATACTGGCCGACGCTGACTTTTCTGGAGCCCAGGGTACCTGAAAAGGGTGCTTTCAAACGGAGTTTTGCCAATTGCGCCTCTTTCACCTTGACGCGGTTTTGCTTGTCTTTCAAGTCAGCGAGAACCTGATCCTGAGCCTGTTCGGAGGTCAGGCCGCGTTTAGCGAGCTCCGTTGTCCGTTTGTAATTGGTTTCGCTCAGTTCAAGATTGGCTTTTGCAGTCGCCAGTTCGCTTTTAAGAACAGTGTCATCGAGCTGGATGAGCAGCGTCCCCTTTTTAACCTCCGTGCCCGGTTTGAAGTGAATGGCGGTAATCTGTCCGGCCAGTTCAGAACTGATGTCGATGTTGTCGACACTGGCTAGGGAACCCAGGGTTTCAAACTCTTCAGCAAACACCTTTTCTTTAACGCGGGAGACTTCCACGGTAATGGGTTTAGCCCGTGTGACCGCCGGCTGTTTGGCTTTTATCGGGTGAAAATAGAAATAACCGGCACCTGCCAGGGCCATGAAGCAGAAGAAGAGAAGTGTGAAACGAAATTTCATGCCAGGCACCGAGGATTAGATGGAGAAAAATTATAAAGCAATTTGCATTATTATTCAAAATTGGACGGCTGCTGGCCTTGTGTCTGGATAAGAGGTTATTTTGAGTCGGTTGCGGCCTCTGCCGCAACCCGGTGAGACTTAGGCTTTGGTGCTGTCGTCTTCGGCAAGCCATTGATTGAGTGTGTCAATGATTTTTCGCGCCTGTTCATTGCTTGAAATATTGAATTTGGACTTCATCCAATACTGATTGTTGCGTTTCTGATAGCGGCGAATGGAATATTTTACCGGACCATAAGCCTTTTGGGTATTGTCCCAATCCTGGTAACGAAACAAAATGGTGGTCCACGCTCCTTTGGAAAGAATCTCCTTGCCCAGTTCTTTCGTGGTTTCCATGCCGTCATCAGCAAAGGCAATGGTTATTTCATCAATACTTTCAGCCATTCATACTATCCCGATAAAATTTAATCGATGGATTGTAATTTGCCGTCGACAAATGTCAAGGTAATGGGCGGTTGATATTGGCCGGGCTGATAAATCCATATCTGCGGTTTTTGGGCTGTGGCAACGGGTTGATTGATGTAGGTATTGTTGACTAACGAGGGATTGCCGCAGGAACCATAGACCCTTCCCACGGGATCGCCGACCTGAATACTGGTCCCGCCGCAGATGGAAAACGCATTGGTGTCGGAGCCGTTTAATTTCACACTGTACACTTTATTGTCGACCACATCGACCTGCAATTGGGCGCCGCTGTTTGTTCCGACGGGCAATGACCAGACGCCATAAAAGGCGGTGCTGGAACCCTGATTGTTAAAAAACAATTGCTGAACCTGCACTTTCTGCATGATGGGATTATTGGATTCCTGTTTGCTTAACGGTTCGCCACAGGCAGCCCTCACTTGATCCTCGGTCATGCCGACATTGATGTAGCCGGCTTTCTGAGGGCAATAAATGGATTGAGCGGCAAATCCCTGGAATGAAAAGAGCAGCAATCCAATGGTCGTTAGTGCAGGTTTCATGGCAGCCCTCAGAAAGCGTATTCTTTGCTTCAAGTATAGCTGCTCCCCATTAAAAAAGGAGGCTGCCTTTTCCTAAAGAATCGGTAAAGGCATGGATGCGCTGATAAACAGGGTAATGACCTTAATCATAATCATGATGATGATGGGTGAGAAATCAAAACCGGAAATATCCGGGATAATTTTCCGTCCCAATGCCAGTAAAGGATTGGTCATCACGGCCAGCACTTCCCCTGCCGGATGATGCCATTGCGGGTTGATCCAGCTCATGAGCGCCCGGATAAGAACCATAAAGAACAAAAGATTAAGCGGCTGAACGATAAGATCGGCTGCGGTGAAAAGAAGCAGGTAAGAAAAGGGCATGATGGCGCCGTACACAATGAGGCCAATCAAAAAGAATTTAATCAATTCCACGGCAATGACAAACAGCAGTGTAATCCAGTCATAGCGTTTGGGGGCTGGCTGCTTTCTGTAGACCAGACGCTCCACCGGGCCGATGATTGGATTGAGCAATCCGTTGATTCCCTGGCTTATGGGATGCAGGGCGCTGATGCGGAAATAGCGTAAAAAAATACGTGCCCATAACAGTAACAGGATTAATGAAAAAAACAGACTGACAAGGTAATACCCTACGGTTACAAGGCCTGTCATACAATCTCCTCAAAGGGGATAACGTTAAGGCAGGGCGAATGCCTAAAAAAGCCCTGCTTGAAAATGGCGTTCATTTTTTGGCTTTTTTCAGGCAGTGTCAATAGAACCCAATGCGTTTGCGCGATTAAATGCCGCAGTGACGGCTGAATCAATCAACGGGACAAATCCTTTTGCCTGCAGGACATCAAGGGCAGCCGCCGTGGTGCCGGCAGGCGAGGTGACTTTTTCTCGCAGCGCCTTTGCCGACAGCCCGCTTTCTTTAAGCAGGACGGCGGCGCCCTGAACGGTTTGAGAGACAAAATCAGTCGCCTGCGCCTCCTCTATCCCAAGTTTGGTGGCCGCAGCAACCAGGGCTTCAATCAATAAAAAGACATAGGCCGGTCCGCTGCCTGAGACTGCCGTAAAGGCATTAAGCTGCGTTTCATTAACCCAGGTATAAATTCCTGCACTCTGAAAAAGCGTAGCGACCTGCTGTTTTTGTTCGTCGGTTAAGGCTTCATTCGCTGCCAGCGGTGTCGCCCCAAGCCTCACGGCATGCGGTAAATTGGGCATGCAGCGGATGATGGCCTGTTCTTTGTTGCAAAACGATTGGATAAACGAAAGACTGACGCCCGCTGCCACGGAAATAACGACCGCCTTTGGCGGAATGGAAGGGCCAATTTCGCGGAGCACGTCGGCCATTTTGGCCGGTTTCACCGTCAGAAACAGGATATCTGTGCCGGCTATTGCAGCCTTGTTGTCGCGGTAGCATGACAGTGAACCGATTTGACCGGGTTCAAGCGAGGGAGAGGCGGCCCGGATCATCAGGGTTTTGTCTTTTTCAAAACCCTGAATTAAAGCCCGTGCCATGTTCCCGTAGCCAATAAAAGCAATGTTCATTCATTCTTTCCTGTTTTGGGGCGTTCGCCAAAAATGGCCCGGCCAATGCGGACTAAAGTACTGCCGGCACGTATGGCGGCTTTTAAATCATCACTCATGCCCATCGATAAGGTATCCATCTGCAAGTGCAGGCGTTGATTGGTTTCCTGAAGCAAGGTGGCGAGCCGCTGGAAGCTGGCATACTGTTCCTCTTCAGCGGCCAGTGGTCGGGGAATGGCCATAAATCCACGGACACGCAGGCTCGGCAAGTGATGTATGCGTTCAATCAAGCCAGCAGCTTTCGCAGGCTCAATGCCGGATTTGCTGTCTTCTCTGTCGAGATTAATCTGGATGCAGACATTGAGCGGCGGCCTATCGAGTGGCCGCGCCTGCGACAGAAGGCAGGCGATTTTTTCTCTCTCAACGCTGTGAACCCAGTCAAAATGGCTGGCGATGTCCTTCGCTTTATTGCTTTGCAGGGGGCCAATGTAATGCCAGGTCAGCGGCAGATGCTTAAGGGCATTGAGTTTCTCGCGGGCTTCCTGCCAGTAATTTTCGCCGATGTCGCTCACGCCGGCTGCAAAGGCTTCCTGGATTGCACTGGCGGGCTGTCCCTTGCTGACCGCCAGTATACAAATCTCCCGCGGGTCGCGTTGATAGACCCTGGCTGTGTCAGCGACCTGCTGCTGAATAAGGTGTAGGCGTTCGGCAATCGTCATGGTGTCGTCAAGAGCTGCATTCATTTAAAATGCTAACGATATCAAAGAGGCTTTATCCCTACAATCATTGCCCGACGGCGGTTAGTGAGCTACTCTATGAAATAGTAGGATTCAGCAACGTGATGACAGGGATTGATATGGACATTGCCGAGTTGTTAGCGTTTTCAGTTAAAAATAATTCCTCGGATCTGCATTTATCAGCAGGATTGCCCCCGATGATTCGCGTCGACGGCGATTTGCGACGGATTAACGTGCCGGCTCTGGAGCATAAAGATGTCATTAAAATCATTTATGACATCATGAATGACAAGCAGCGCAAGGAATTCGAGGAGCACCTTGAAACCGACTTTTCATTTGAAATTCTCAACCTTGCTCGTTTCAGGGTGAACGCGTTTACCCAGTCACGCGGTGCCGGTGCGGTATTCAGGACCATTCCTTCCAAAATTTTAAGCATGGAAGATTTGGGGTTGCCGCCGGTCTTTGCCGAAATGGCCAGTTACCCCAAAGGGCTGGTGTTGGTTACAGGACCGACTGGCTCGGGGAAGAGTACCACGCTCGCGGCGGTCATCGATTACATCAATTCCAGCCGCTACGAGCACATCCTGACGGTTGAGGATCCCATTGAATTCGTTCACAACAGCAAGAAATGCCTGGTCAACCAGCGGGAAGTGCACCGCGATACCCACAGTTTCAATGCGGCCCTGCGTTCAGCCCTGCGTGAAGACCCCGACATCATCCTGGTGGGGGAGTTGCGGGATTTGGAAACCATTCGTCTGGCCATGACTGCGGCAGAAACCGGACATCTGGTTTTTGGCACCCTGCACACCAACTCGGCCACCAAAACCATCAACCGGATCATTGACGTCTTCCCTGGCGAAGAAAAATCCATGATTCGCTCGATGTTATCTGAGTCGCTAATGGCCGTGGTGGCGCAAAGCCTGTTGAAAAAAGTGGGGGGAGGCCGGGTGGCGGCGCTGGAAATCATGATTTGCAATTCAGCCATCCGCAACCTGATTCGCGAAGACAAGGTGGCGCAGATGTATTCTTCCATCCAGACAGGGCAGGCCAAGGGCATGCAGACGCTCGATCAGCATTTGACTCAGCTTGTCCATGATAACCTGATTGCCAAACACACCGCGCGGGACGTGGCGATTAATAAAACCTTATTCTAGTTTTGCTGGCCCGCAATAGTGTCCCCTCTCTCGCAGGCGGGAGAGGGATGGAGAGAGGGCTGTTATTAAATAAAGACCCCGGGCTCGGGATGCGCCTGATTGTCAGGCTTTAAGACCGGCTTCCTTTTGAAGCTGAATTAATTGCGAAATCCCGCCTTCGGCCAGAGACAGCATGTCGTTGAGTTGTTGGCGGGAGAAACTTTTATCTTCGGCGGTGCCTTGCACTTCAATGAATTCACCGGCTTCATTCATGACCACGTTCATGTCGGTTTCTGCCAGCACGTCTTCAGCGTAATCCAGATCGAGCACGGCCTGGCCGCGGTAGACACCCACGGAGACGGCCGCGATGTAATGGAAGGCGGGCATTTTGCGCAGTTTCTCACGGGCAACCATCCAGTCGACAGCGTCTTTCATGGCAACACAGGCCCCCGTAATCGCGGCTGTGCGCGTGCCGCCGTCGGCCTGGATCACGTCACAGTCGATGGTCAGGGTATTTTCGCCAAGTACCTTTAAATCCATACAGGCCCTTAATGAGCGGCCAATCAGGCGTTGAATTTCCAGGGTGCGTCCGCCCTGACGGCCTTTGCTGGCTTCACGTTCGGTACGGCTGTGGGTTGCGCGGGGCAGCATGCCGTATTCGGCAGTAATCCAGCCCTGATTTTTACCTTTTAAAAAACGGGGCACGCCCTCGACGACGGATGCGGTGCACAGTACGCGGGTTTGGCCAAATTCCACCAGCACAGAGCCTTCGGCATGCTGAGTGTAGTGGCGGGTAATTTTGATGGGGCGTAACTGATTGACTTCGCGATTACTGGGGCGCATGGTTGATCCTCGCTAAAAATGTGCAAGTATACTCTTTTCCAGGCAATCATGCACCTGGGCTTGCATTTGTACAAATTTCGTTTATAGTCGCCCCACCTTAGTCAATCCGGGTTCTTTATGACTCAAAGCATGACTGCCTTTGCACGAGCTCAGGCTCAGGTCGAGGCGACAACCCTGTGTTGGGAAATTCGTTCGGTGAATCATCGTTACCAGGAAATTTCGTTCAGGCTGCCTGAGATTTTTCGTTTCCTGGAAAATGACCTGCGCCATCTGCTGCGCGAGCAGTGCAGCCGCGGTAAATTCGAATGCCAACTGAAATTGACGGAAAGTGACAGGCAGGCCCAGTCCATAACCATAAATCAGTCCTTGCTGGACTCGCTGCTGGCCGTGGGCGGTAAACTGGCGGCTGAAAAGCACTTAGCCAATGATTTAACCCTGTCATCGCTGTTGAATTGGCCTGGCGTCGTGCAAGTGGCTCAACCGGATGCAGAGAATCTGGCCAGTCAGGTCAAACAATTATTTCAGCAGGCGGTCACGGCGCTCACCAGCGCCCGAATGACTGAGGGAGACGCCTTAGAGCATTACCTGCAGTTGCGGGTTAAAAAAATGCAGGATGAAGTCAATAAGGCCCGGATGGCTGTCAGCGTGTCGCTGGATGATGCACGCGACAAATTATTAACCCGGTTGCATGCCTTGCAGCTTGATGTTGATCACGCCCGTGTCGAGCAGGAAATTGCCCTTATGCTGACGCGCATGGATGTCAGCGAAGAACTTGACCGCTTGACGACGCATCTGCTGGAAGTTGTGCGCGTATTGAGTAATACTGAAGCTTCGGGTCGACGGCTTGATTTTCTAATGCAGGAATTAAATCGTGAAGCCAATACGCTGGGTTCGAAATCGGATTCCATTGCTTTAACCCAGTGTGCGATTGAAATGAAAGTGTTGATCGAACAAATGCGAGAGCAAATTCAAAACATAGAGTAAATAAAATGGCCAATTTATTGCTTGGAAATATTTTCATCGTCGCTGCTCCTTCCGGTGGCGGCAAAACCAGTCTAGTCAAACACCTGATTGGCGCCCTGGATGACATCGAAGTATCCATCTCTCATACGACACGTGCCATACGCCCGGGTGAAAAAGAAGGCGTGGATTATTTCTTTGTGGATGAAAAACGTTTCCTCGAGATGGTCAATGACAATGATTTCGTTGAGCACGCACAGGTTTTTAACCATTATTACGGGACATCGGTGGCGCAAATCAATGCTCGTTTGAGCGCCGGCATCGATGTGGTCCTTGATATCGACTGGCAGGGGGCGCAGCAAATCCGCCGCATTTTCCCGCAGGCCATCAGCATTTTCGTGGTTCCGCCGTCCTTAGATGTGTTAAAACAGCGTCTGCAGGAAAGAAAACAGGACAAGGAAGACGTCATTGCGGATCGCATGCACAGAGCTCAGGATGAATTAAGTCATTTCTCAGAGTTTGACTACCTGATTGTCAATGATGAATTCGAAAAGGCGGCCTCGGATCTCAAGGCCATTGTTAAAGCCAATCGTCTGACGTTACAACGTCAGTCGGCTAAAGTAGGAAAATTACTTTCTTTCCTGCTCTCATAGCAGTAAAATAGAATGTTTTAGCTAAAAAGTAGGCAATACCCTGAATCAAGGGATTGCCGTTTCAATTCTGGAGGGGAGTTTGTATGGCACGTGTAACGGTAGAAGATTGTTTAGAGCACGTAGCAAATCGTTTTGAATTGGTCATGGTGGCTACAAAACGTGCACGCCAAATCGCAGTCCGCGGCGAGCAGCCAATGGTGGATTGGGAAAATGACAAACCCACGGTGGTTGCCTTAAGAGAAATCGCTGCCGGATTAATCACGCCTGAGATTTTAGAAAAAGATTAATAAGCTGATTTCTGCCCTGTATCCGGTTTCGTGTCTTCGCGAACCCTGGGACTTACTTAATCATCCCAAGTCAGGAATTATCATCAAGATGGCTTATTGTCTTGATGATTCGGGCATTGATGTCGATACTTATAAATAGAGTACAATTTTTAATAATAAAATTGGTTTAAGGCTTTCGATGTGTTGGCAATATCGCTTGAATTATAACCAGGGAGCTGCGGCTCGCCTAATAATAGCCGTCATCAAAGCGAGGGGAGTGAGGCGTGAGCTACTTTAAGGAGCTGGATGAAGAGCTTAAATGCTATCTTGAGCAACCCTACATAGAAAAATGCCATCAAGCCTATCTGGTGGCTGAAAAAGCACACCAGGGCCAAATGCGTCGTTCTGGCGAGCCTTACATTACCCACCCGGTTGCTGCAGCCCTTATTCTTGCCCGAATGCGTCTTGATTACCAGACCATCATGGCCACGCTGCTGCATGACGTCGTTGAAGACACATCCATCAGCAAAGACGATTTAACCCAGCAATTCGGGGAAGACGTCACTGCCCTGGTGGATGGCGTGACCAAATTAACCAAGATCAAATTTGAATCCCGGGCGGAGGCTCAGGCGGAAAACTTCCGTAAAATGGTGCTTGCCATGGTGAAGGATATCCGTGTCATCATCGTCAAACTGGCCGACCGTTTCCATAACATGCACACCTTGGGCGCCATGCCGCGCTTGAAACGCCGCCGCATCGCCATTGAAACCCTGGAAATCTATGCCCCGATTGCCAACCGTCTGGGGATGCATGCGCTGTATACCGGCCTTGAAGATCTGGGTTTTCAGGCGTTGTATCCCATGCGCTACCGTGCCATCAAGTCTGCGGTGGAAAAATCACGCGGTAACCGCCGCGAATTGACCCAGCGCATTGAAAACGATTTGCAGAAAGCCCTGCAGGATTTGAATATTCCTTATGAGCATGTGTTTGGCCGGCAGAAGCACTTGTACAGCATTTACCGTAAGATGAAACAGAAAAAAGCGTCGTTTACTGAAATCACGGATGTATTTGCTTTCCGGGTGATTACCGAAGACATTGACTCCTGCTATCGGGTGCTCGGCGCCTTGCACCGCACTTACAAACCCGTGCCCCAACGGTTTAAAGATTACATCGGCATTCCCAAGGCCAACGGTTACCAATCCCTGCATACGACTCTTTTTGGCCCCTATGGCGTTCCCCTGGAAGTGCAGATTCGTACACGCGACATGGACAAAGTGGCTGAAAACGGGGTTGCGGCACACTGGATTTACAAATCCTCAGGACTTGAAATCAACGAAGCCCAGTTAAGGGCTCGGGAATGGGTACAGCGTTTGCTGGAGATGCAGCGCAGCACGGGTAATTCCCTTGAATTCATTGAAAACGTCAAAATTGACCTGTTTCCTGATGAAATTTACGTCTTTACGCCTAAAGGCCATATCATGGAATTACCCAAAGGGGCAACACCGGTTGATTTTGCCTATACCGTTCATTCCGGTGTGGGTAACAGTTGCGTGGCTGCCAAAGTTAACCGCCGCCTGGTGCCGTTGAGCATTCCGCTGTCCAATGGACAAACGGTGGAAATCATCACCGCCCCGGGCGCCCATCCCAACCCGGCCTGGTTAAACTTTGTCGTGACCGGCAAGGCGCGCAGCAATATCCGCCATTTTCTGAAAAGCCAGCAGCATGCAGAATCCATTGTTCTGGGTAAACGATTGCTCGATCAGGCATTAAACGAACTGGGCAGTGAATTATCCAAGGTACCGCCTGAATCCATTCAGGCTTTATTGCAGGATCTCAATTACAAATCAGCCGATGAGCTGTATTACGCGGTGGGGATCGGCAATCAAATGCCCATGGTCATTGCCAAACGCTTGGTTATCACCCAGGAAAGCCCGGACCTTGAAAAAACAACCCAGGGCGGGCCTTTAGCCATTAAGGGCACCGAGGGGATGGTAATTCATTTTGCCGATTGCTGCCAACCCATTCCCGGCGACAGTATTGTTGGACGTTTCCAGCAGGGTCGGGGTATCATTGTTCATGCCAGTGATTGTCCGCAGGTCAATCATGTCCGAAGCCATCCTGAGCAATTCATTTCCTTGCGCTGGGATGAGCAGGTGCAGGGCGAGTACTGGGTAGATATCACGGTGGATGTAGCTAACCAGCGCGGTGTACTCGCGGCCTTGGCCACGGCCATTGCAGAAGCGGAATCCAATATTGGCAATATTAATGTCGACCCACGGGATGGCCGGCATAATGCGGTCACGTTTTCCATCAGTGTCCGCGACCGAACCCATTTAGCCAGAGTCATGCGGCGCCTGCGGGCCAATAAAGTGGTCATGCGCCTTTACCGTAAGAAACAGGGGGAATAATTCATGCAAGCGATTCACAGCGAAGTAGCTCCAGCAGCGATTGGAACGTACAGTCAGGCGGTTCGTTGCGGCGATACCGTGTATTTATCCGGGCAAATTCCGCTCGATCCTAAAACCATGCAGCTTTGCAGTGACGAAATCAGGCTGCAGATTAATCAGGTTCTTGACAATTTAACCGCCGTGTGCGAAGCCGCCGGCGGCACCTTGGCCAATGTGGTCAAACTGAACGTGTACCTGACGGATTTGAACCATTTTCCATTGGTCAACGAAGCAATGACCCGTTATTTCGCCGAACCGTTCCCGGCCCGGGCGGCCATTGGTGTGGCTGCGCTGCCGCGGGGTGCTCAGGTCGAAATGGACGGCATTTTGGTTTTACCCCGGAAATAAGTGAGTCACTGGCGTGGAAGACGATTCATACGCCCGCACGGGGCGTAAGATGTTCATTATTGCCTGGCTGATTTTATTCGGCCTGCTGTTTACTTTTTTTTATGTTCACGACCAGCATGATCCTGCCCGCTATGAGATTGACCGGGGTACATTGACCATTAAAAGCGACCGGCAGGGTCATTACCGCGTCAAAGGGTTCATTAATGACAAGGCCGTCGAGTTTATGGTGGATACGGGTGCCAGTCTCGTGGCCATTCCTAAAACGGTGGCCGACGAGCTTCACCTTCAAGGGCGTTATCCCATTACGCTCAATACCGCCAGCGGCGAAGTCACGGGCCTGTTAACGCGGCTGGATCGGTTATCTTTTGGTCCTTTTGAATTAAAAGACATCAAAGCGGTCATTTTACCCGATGAACAGGACGAGATGGTGCTGTTGGGAATGAATGTGCTGTCGCTTTTTAATTTATCGCAGAAAGACAGGCAATTGATCATCGAAAAATAGGTTTTACACACTCAGGTCAACAGGTTTTTTATGAGTATACTCTCGCTTCACGGGGTCAGTTTAAACGTCGCCGGCAATTCATTGCTTAACGAGGTGGACTGGCAGATTCAGGCCCAGGATCGCATCGCGCTGGTGGGCCGCAATGGCGCCGGCAAATCCACCCTGCTTCGCTTGCTGCAGGGCCAGTTGCAACCGGACAAAGGCCAGGTTAACCGCTTGAGTGGGCTGCGTGTGGCGGGATTGACGCAGGAGGTCCCTGTTCATGAAAACGAATCCGTTTATCATTTTCTAGTGAAGGGGCTTGGCGAAGTCGGCGAGGTCCTTGATGAATTTCATCGCCTGTCGCAAGGCAATGATCTGACGCGTCTCGCCCAATGTCAGTTGCGCATGGACAACCTGCATGCCTGGGATATTCTGCCCCGGGTTGAAATGATGGCCACCCGCATCGGCATTGATGCCAATGCACGCATGGACAAGCTCTCTGGCGGAATGAAACGCCGCGCCCTGCTCGCTGCCGCGCTGATTGCCGCACCGGATTTGCTCCTGCTCGATGAACCGACCAACCACCTTGACGTCAACGCCATTGAATGGCTGGAATCTTACCTTAAATCGTATCAGGGCAGTTTACTGGTGGTAACCCACGACCGTGAATTTTTAGGCCAGGTGGCGAGCCGCATTGTCGAAGTCGACCGCGGCAACCTGTATACCCATGACTGCGATTACGAAACTTACCTTGATCGACGCGAAGCCATGCGCCTGACGGAAGAAAAACACAATGAACTTTTCGACAAGCGTCTCAGCGAAGAAGAAGCCTGGATTCGCACCGGCATTAAGGCCCGACGGACGCGTAATGAAGGGCGGGTGAGGGCGCTCAAGGCCATGCGCGAGGAGTACAAGGCCAGGCGTGCCCAACTGGGTAAAGTGCAATCCGTGGCGCTTGATGTCGCCCGTTCGGGTTTTTTAGTGATCGAGGCAAACCAGGTCAACTTAACTCTGGGCGATAAAACACTGCTTAAGAATTTTTCTCTGCTGCTGACCCGTGGCGACAAGGTGGGCATTATCGGCCCTAACGGCTGCGGTAAAACCACGCTGATCCGCACGTTGCTCGGCGAATTGCAGCCTGACAGCGGCACGGTTCGGCAGGGTACATTCCTGGAGGTCGCCTATTTTGACCAATTGCGCCGCCAGCTCAATGAAAATGAAACCGTGATGGCCAACGTCGGCGACGGGGCGGATTACGTCACCATCAACGGCAAGCAAAAACACGTGGCCACCTACCTGCGTGAATTTTTATTTCCGCCGGAGCGGTTCAATCAACAGGTTTCCACGTTGTCTGGGGGCGAACGCAACCGCCTGCTGCTGGCTAAATTGTTCGCCAAACCGGTGAATCTACTGGTCATGGACGAGCCGACCAACGATTTGGACATTGAAACGCTGGAACTCATCGAAACCCTGCTGGTGGATTACCCGGGTACCTTGCTATTAATCAGCCATGACAGGGCATTCATCAATCAGGTGGTGACCAGTGTGCTGGTCCATGAAGGCGAAGGGGTATTTAACGAGTACGTGGGTGGGTATGAGGATTATCGCCGTCAGAAAAAGCAGCAGCGCGAAACCAGCACCCCGGCAAAGACTATTAAACGCACGGCCAGTTCGGTTAAACTGAGTTTTAATGAGCAAAGGGAGTTGGCACAATTGCCGCAAAAAATCGAACAGTTGGAAGAAAAGATAAACGAATTGCAATTGGTTATGGCTAATCCTGATTTTTATCAACGGGATGCGCAGGCCATCAGTCAGTTCACACAGGAACTCGCCAAAGACGAAGCCGAGTTGGCTACGCTTTATGCGCGTTGGGAAGCACTGGAAGAAAAAGGATAACGGCATGTTATTAACCATAGCATTGGTTGTACTGTGTTCGGCCATCGTCGTGTTTTTTTCCCAGGAATTCAGCGAGGCCATTAAAAAATTTTTCAAAATCCCGGGCATGAAGCTGTTCCTTCCGATTGCGCTCGCTTCTTTTTTGGCAGCTTATTACGAACTCTGGGTTTTGTGGGCGCTGTTGAAATTAAAAGCGGTTCTCTATGTGTTGACTGAGGGAATTCAGGCTATTCTGCCTTTTGATACCGCGGATTGGCTGGTTGCACAGATTCTTTTACTGTTTGCCCTGACGATCATTCCGGTGGTATTGATTGATTTGTGGTCAGTGAAAAAAACCTATGAACGTTTCAAGCGCCCCTACCTGTTGAGCACAGTCATATGGATAGTCGCAGCTTTCGCCTTGGTGATGGAGCTGCCGGCTGTTTAACCCCCTTCAGCTACCTCAATGCGTTTGCATCTCACCCAAACGCCAGGGATAGCCCTTGCGGCATTTGTAATAGGCTCGAGCGATCTGCTTGCCGCGCGGGTAAAAGCCATAAAAATTGGCCTGATAGTCTTCGCAGGGCACGTGACTGAAGAAGCAACCGCGTTTAGCCTGCCAGATGTAGCCCGTGCGGGCGCAGGTGAGCGTGCGGCCGTCAAAGCAAATGTATTGCGGCAGGCCCGCCGGTTTGACATCCACCACGGTTTTGGTCGCGCCGCAGGCAAAGCCTAAGGCCGGAACTAAGAGAAAGAGACAGACGAGCGGTCTTAACATCCGATGTTATCCATTCGCTTGCTATACTAATTAACATAGAATAAATTGGCGGCAATTCCAAATGATTTAATGAGTTCGCCCGATTTGGTTAAGGTAAACTTAAGGAATTAGGTTTACAATAAAGTGATTGGATACCCGGAGTATTTTTCATGGCAAAGAATCAACAGCTTGCAGCGCTTCTCACTGATCTTAACGATAATCCTCATTTAGCGAATAATCCTGGGTATAAAGCCGCCCTTGATGCGATATTGAGGACCGATCATACGGATGCCAATGCCTTGAGGGCCGCTCTTTTTGCACATAAGAATGTATGGATTGCGATTAGCAATGGTGCATTGGTAAATGGTGACTTTCCTGCAAATGATGTTGGGAATGTTAACTTTGATGCAACTGACAATACTGCAGGTCAGCGATTCATCGATCTTTATCAACTCGCCGCCCAAAAGCGGGCCCAACTGGCATTGATGGAGGCAAATGAGGCGGCACTCAATGCCATTATTACGGCCAATAATCAACAAGCTGTGCGGCAACAGTTAGCTACTGCGCCATTGAATGCACTCGTGGGGGATACTACCCAATGGCATGGCGGGTTTCAACCCAATAACCCCAACCACATCACTGACAATGCCGCTGATGCTATTAAGGCGGCGGCGAAACGGGCGTTGTTAATTCAGAAAATTAAAGCGGCACCGGGTACTGTGCAAACCTTGGCACAGCTTGAAAATTTATTGGCTGCCCGTAATCACGATGGTAATTTCCGTACCGCTGCCCAACATTTGGGCATAGCGGATGCGAATGTTAGGAATGCCTTGACGGGTAATCTTCTGGCGAATGGTCCATTTGAAAAAGTGGCTTTAAGAAAAGCCTTTGAACTCAGAGTTCAGCATCACTTCAGGGCTGACTTTAATCCTATCGCTAACGCGTTTAATGCGCTGGATCAGCAGACAGCGACTTTTAACCCATTTCCTCAAGGTGTATTTAACGGTGTATACCACGATAAATTTAACCAGCAGGATGAGGATGCCAACTGGGCAAAAGGGGTTTTAGGGGCGAGATACCTTAAGGAAGCCTTGGCTGTTCATGACGATGCAAATGATCTTATCCGCATAGCCGCTGCCGCAGCAAACCCACCGGTTGGGACATTACAGGGTGCCATCACCCCTCTGTTTGATGCAAATGGACGTTATGTGACTCATGCCGTAACGGAGGCCAATGCCAAAGAATTACGTCAGATTGCCGCGCTTCAGGCTTTAAAATTGAATATTGCGGCGTGTGGCGATGTCAAGGCTTTAAAGGCCTTGGCCGATGTACGCGACATCGGAAGCCTGCGTTCCGTCCTTGACAGATACCCGGCCTTGGGTTTTTCTGGTCCTGGTAATCTTAACGCTCGAGAAGCCCTGGTTGAGCCTGCCCTGCTGCGCTCTATCCTGGGGGCCGCCCATGTCCGCGCCCATCTCCCTTCGGCCTCAACGGAGCATTTAAAAAGGCTGGTTGCTCGGGCCAATTTTGCCACTCAGTACAAACAATATTTAATGTCTGCCACAGAACCTCCTCTGATGGGGCAGGCCCTTGATGACTATTTCAATAACCCGGATAATGTGACAAAAAGTCGTGAAGAGGCGTTGATTAGCCTGCTGAGAGCAAATGTTAAAAAATTAAGTAACAGAGAACTGAATGCCATTGGTATAGCACAGCGGCAAGTAAATGAATTACAAGATGCATTAAAAATCAATCAATTAATGGGTGTTGGTAATGCGGAGGCAGACGATTTAATACACGGAAATGCTAGCCCTGCTTTTATCAATGGCTTGCGAGGTCTTGCCAAAGCGGAGTCACTGGCCAGAGCCGCTAAAGAAGCGGATATGGGTAACCAGGTTCATTTTAATGCAGTTATTTCCTATATTAATACCCTCAGTCACGATGGTAATCCGGGCAATATACAAACTTGGCTACAATCCTTGTCTCCGTCCGATCAAAATAATTTCCGCAAACAACTTATTGAGATAGTGCTTGATAAATACCCTCTTGCTAGTCCAGGGCACGCCCCAATAGCTCATTTAAATGATCTAATTCAAGCCAGAGACACCAATGATGTTAAAATCAAACTCGCTAACATGGGGATTACCGCCAATCTGGATTGGATGGATGACAGCCTCGCTGCCGATTTACAGAAAAAAGCCGCCGCACGTGCAGCCACTGGGCATATCAATGCTCATTCCGCTTTCCCTGCCGAAGCACATCCTCACCTGCAGGCATTCATTTCTCAGTTAAGCCTGGATAAGCAAAAGGCCATTTTAGCCAAACCGGAGGTGCTCGGCGCCTTGATGAAAGCGCAAAGCATCGATGAAATTCGCCGGGTAGTGGGGACGACGAACAGCAGCGCCGGTGATTTGATTGCCGAAAATCAGCGCTTATCCAAATTAAGTAAATTGTTTAACCCCGAATTGGCAAAGATTTTAGCCAGCATTAAACCGCCTCTGGCTGTCGATGACGCGCAGATTAATGCGCTCAATCGAACGTTGTTGACTCAAAATAACATCTTTGATGCGAATAATAATGTCTATAGGAACTTGGTCGGCACACTAAGAATGACGTTTAACCCTCAGGATAAAGCGGCGTTTAATGAGGCGTTTGGGCTGAATGCACAGGGGCTTAATATCGCGGATGATGCCATCCGGCAAGCCATGGCAACTCAGCATACGCGTAATGGTCACCTGGTGGCAAGGCATGGCGTTATATCCCATATGCTTAACGCGACTGCAGCGGACATTAAAGAAAAAGCCGCGATTGAAATTGCCCTGCGTTTAAGTAAGGCGCAGCCTTTCGACCAAAATGAGATTCAAAATTTTAGGGATTTTTTTGAAAATGCAGCCTCGCTTAATAATGTCATTACCGGTATACCCGGAAATAACACGATAAATAACAATTTGGGAAATACAGGCTGGCAACAACAAATCACCCCTGAGATGTTTGACGCCTACAAACAGGTTAAGAAACAGCAGGCCTGGTTGGATAGGGGGAACTACAGCGCCCCAGGCGGCACCAAGGAGACTGAGCAGACCGAGATCCAGGCATTAAAAACCAAACTGAAATCGATAACCGACATTGACGACGATTACCTGCAGGAGATTAAGCACCTGGGTAGTTTAACTGAAATGCAATGGTTAAGCCCCGAATTCGAAGTGGCGGCACGTCAGGCGTATAATGAGTTACATCCCAAGTTTAAAACCTTTGCCCGCGATTGTGACATTATTCTTGAAGAGTTCCGAAGACAGCAAAAGATTTATGAAGACAAGCTCAATTCCCTGCCGGATACCTCAACCCTGAATCAGCCGGCTGAACGCCAGCAAAAAAGGGATATTGAAAAGTTCCGTGCGCAATTAAAAGAGGAATTGGCGTTGATTAAAGCGGGCATCAACCTTTATGAAAAGGCCAGTCTGGCGTTGAACGGTGATCCTTCGGCTACGAATGAATTAGCCCGCAAGGGATTAATTCAGCATCTGGAGGATTGCAAGCACGGCACCAATGTGATCTTCGCCACCTCCGACATGAGATACAATGACTTTCCGGTGGATGAGAAAGAGCAGCATTTTGCTCAGGGCTATCAACCCGGTCCCGGACAGCAGGCAGCGCCAGACCGTACAGCGGTCTCCACCGAGGCGCCAAGAACCTACACCGTTAAAAAACTTGAACCGGGCATGTGCCGTGAATACGTTCTTTCCGGCACCAGACAAGAAGCCTACGGCAGAGGGCAAACCCGGACAGTGGCCGATACCGGGACCTTTATTGAAGAAGTCCATGCCGGCCATCTGGAGCCCAAAACGGTTAAGAAGAAAACCGAGGTTAATCCCAAGGCGACCATTACGGTGTCTAAATTCCCTAAAGACCCCGAGAATCAAATTAAATGCGCCATGGGCATGGCCTCGCAAATCCTGGCTCACGTGGATCATGCGCCAACCAAAGACAGACCTCTCGTCATTACCGGCTCCAATCCCGAGGAATTAAGGCATTTATGGACGGCCCTGATGGTGTTGGGTAAAAACAACCCCAAGATGAAGTTCAGCCAGGATGCGATTAAAGTGGCCTCCACCGCGTTTGATCCTGACAGTGAACTGGGTAAAGTGTTTGGACTTAAAAGCGATGCGCTCTACAATACGTACATGGCGCATCCAGCCATTAAACAAATGGTGGGCTTGATAAAAACCTTCACCGAATCCAAAGAAGCGGAAAAGAGCACGACCAAAGACGTCACCAAAAAAATTGCCAGCATGCTGCAGCAATTTAAAACGGAAGGGAAAGAGGCGTTGGACAATCTCGAGCGTGATTTGAATGCCAACCGAGGTCCTACGCTCGGGTAAACCTAAACACAGGACACCATGAAGAATAATAACCTACCAATCGGGGTGTTTGATTCAGGGATGGGCGGTCTCACGGTTTTGCGTGCCCTAAAAAGCACGCTGCCGCAGGAATCGTTCATTTATCTCGGGGATACGGCGAGGCTGCCCTATGGGACGAAAAGTCCTGATACGGTGCAGCAGTACGCATCGCAGATGGCCAAGGTGCTGGTTGAACGGCGCATTAAGGCCTTGGTGATTGCCTGTAACACCGCGACCACCGCGGCGTTGCCTCATCTGCAAGTCATGCTACCGGATATTCCGGTGCTTGGCGTGGTGCAGCCCGGCGCCAGTGCGGTGATTGCCGCGACTAAAAATCAGCAGGTGGCGGTTTTAGCCACTGAAACCACCATCGCTTCCAAAGCCTATCAACGTTTAATCAACGAGCAGTTGC
The DNA here is from genome assembly GCF_001468125.1 of Legionella rubrilucens. Classification (GTDB taxonomy): domain Bacteria; phylum Pseudomonadota; class Gammaproteobacteria; order Legionellales; family Legionellaceae; genus Legionella_C; species Legionella_C rubrilucens. Next base: position 262,155 of record NZ_LNYT01000007.1, read on the forward strand.
CTGAAGCCGTCATTACCGCAAGAGCCTGCAGTGTCTTAGTGGCCTTGGCTGAAGAAGGCATGGTCGATAATGCGGTGGCCAAAGAAGCCCTGCGCCATTACCTTGCTGATTTTAATGTGCAGGATACCCTGCTGTTAGGCTGTACGCATTTTCCCGTGTTTAAACCGCTGCTGTGCCGTCTCCTACCGGAAACAGTTACCATTGTTGACTCGGCGGAAGCCACGGCTAAGCGTTTAAAGCAGGTGCTCAGCGAGGCGGGCTTGCAGACTCAGGGCAATGGCCGTCACATCCGTTACTTAGTTACCGATTCGGTGGCCCGATTCCAACAGGTCGGGGAGATTTTTTTAGGCGAAGCGCTTCAAACAGAATCCATCGAACTCGTCGACGCCTGCCCTTAACCGTTTTCAGTGGGTTCAATCTGTTTGCCTCGCGCTGAGCGGTGGCGCGCCAGTTTTTCAACATCAATGTAGCGATCGGTCGTGGCGCTGGAACTGTGTCCGGCATCGTCCCGCACGTGTTCACGCGGGCGAATCTTCACGTCTTCTGAAATCCCGGTGTGCCTTAACCAGTGGACAGTCGCTGAAGCCAGATGTTCTGCCTCTTCCATTTGATTGCGGGCCTGTAAATCCAGGGCGGCCAAATCAAAGCAGTGCTGCACCAGACGGCGTAAGGGGGCGGTGTCGCTCATTGGGCCATTGCCGCGCAATTTGGGAATCAGCGGCGAATTGTCGGCCGGGGAGGGCAGGGCCGATAAACCTAAAAAACGACGCCATCGCGACAGGCTTTGCAGCATGGCATCGCTGACGGCAATCTGGCGCTCTTTATTGCCTTTACCGACGGTTGTAAACCACCAGTTGCCGTGGTTATCCCTGGCAAAATCATTCATGGTGGGAATCCAGCGATCGCTGGCAGCCAACTCCGAAATACGCAGGTACAGACCAAAAAGCAGGCTTAAGATAAAAAAAGTCCGCTCATGCTTTTCTGGATGCTCATTGGCTAGTTTTTCGGCGGCTCGAAGCACGGCTTCCCACTGGATTAAGCTTAAACGGCGGATAGGGGCGTTTTGCTGGCGTTTGCGGATGTACTTGCTCTTCTGGCGGATGAGCGCCACGGGATTTGCGATTAAATACTCTTCCGCAATCAAAAAATTAAACAGAGTACTTAAAATGGCAAAAATTTCCTGAATAGCGCCCTGGGAGAGGGTAAACTGTGCAAGGGTGGGGCGATGACCCTGTTTAAACGCGGCCTTACTGACGGTAACCACAAACGGACGCCATTCAGGATTAGGCTGCCTTAAGCCTTCTTTTTCGAGGTAACGGGGGACTTTTTTGAGGCTAATCCAGCTCTCGGGCGGATTCTGGCAGAAACGGATGAACTGGTCGATGTCCTCGCGTTTCAATTGTTTAAGCGTCGTTTTACGGACATGCCAGGTCCATTGCAGCAAACGCTCCGCTTCACGTCGATAACTGTTAAAGGTGCCCTGACTGCCGGTGTAGCTTTTTAAAAACTGCAGCGTGTAATAAAAATCAGGTTGAACCTCGGCATTGGGAAGCACGACATGCTCATGGTTTTTATGCAGGTGATCCAGATTGTCAAACAGTGGCAGCAGCGGGGTTTTCATAGTCATCACACGTCGTTTTTAAGCTTATGCTACTGAGAAATCAGGGGCTTCGCAAACGGTAGAATCAGGCATTTAAAATAGAAAGGGCTTTATTCGACCAGGCATGATAAAATAAATGCCCAGGTTATTGATTTTGCGTCTGGCTGCTAGTATTATCTGCGCTCTGTCCTAGGACGGGTTACGGGGTGTAGCGCAGTCTGGTAGCGCGCCTGCTTTGGGAGCAGGATGTCGGGGGTTCGAATCCCTCCACCCCGACCATTTAATGCGCCCGTAGCTCATCTGGATAGAGCATCGGCCTTCTAAGCCGAGGGTAGCAGGTTCGAATCCTGCCGGGCGTGCCAGCCTAGTGCAGATTCAAGAATATGTCGTTATGGTGAGCGTAGCTCAGTTGGTAGAGCCCCGGGTTGTGATCCCGGTTGTCGTGGGTTCGAGTCCCATCGTTCACCCCATTTAAATCAAGCCAAATACAATTCATGTCGAGATTCACAGAGAGTCTTTACAAGACTCACGTACTGTTCGATAATTCCACCCTGTTTTGCGAAAGTGGCGGAACTGGTAGACGCGCTGGATTTAGGTTCCAGTGGGGTAACCCGTGAGAGTTCGAGTCTCTCCTTTCGCACCATATTCATGTAAATTCATCAAGAGGTGACTAGATGCAAGTTTCTGTTGAAACCTTAAACGGTTTGGAACGCAAAGTAACGGTTTCGGTACCTACCGAACGAGTTGAAGAAGAGGTAGGCCAACGTCTGCGCGAGCTTGCCCGTAAAGCCAAAGTCGCTGGCTTTCGCCCCGGTAAAGTGCCCATGAATGTGGTGAAGAATCGCTTCTCTGACAGTGTCCGTGAAGAAGTCGCCCGCGAAATGGTTCAATCCACCCTGTATGAAGCCCTGCAAAAGAATGAATTGGTGCCGGCAGGCCAGCCCATGGTCGAACCCGAGCAGCTCGAAGCGGGCAAGGATTTTCGCTATACCGCGACGTTTGAAGTATTCCCGGTCATTGACATCACTGAATTGAACCAGGATGAAATCGAAGCCATCGAAGCGCAAGTTAAAGACGCCGATGTTGACAACATGCTGGAAAAACTGCGCGAACAGAATAAAGAATGGCAGGAAGTGTCGCGCGCGGCGGCAAAAGGCGACAAAGTGGTTATTGATTTCGAAGGTTTTCTGGGTGATGAGCCCTTTGAAGGCGGCAGTGCAAAAGACTATGAATTAGTTCTTGGATCCGGCTCCATGATCCCCGGATTTGAAGACGGCATTGTGGGGATGAAACCAGGTAAGCCTGCCGACATCAAGGTGTCTTTCCCTGCCGATTACGGTCACAACGAGTTGGCCGGAAAAGAAGCCACCTTCAAAATCACGCTGCACAAGGTCTTTGAAGGTCAATTACCTGAGCTGAATGATGCCTTCGCGGAGAAATTCAATATTAAGGAAGGCGGCATTGACGCGCTCAAAAAAGACATTAAGGACAACATGACCCGTGAACTCGAGCGTCGTGTCAGCGCCATGAACCGTGAAAAAATCTTCGATAAATTATTGTCTGCCAATCCGTTTGATTTGCCTGTGGCGTTAATTGACAATGAAATTGCGCACTTAAAGCATGAAATGTATCATCGCTTATTCGGCCACGAACACCATGACAATGAGAAAATCCCTGATTTTCCGCGTGCGCTGTTCGAAGAGCAGGCCAAGCGCCGTGTTCATCTGGGACTTTTATTCTCGGAATACGTCAAAAAGCATGAACTCACTACTGAAAAAGAGCGTGTGGATGCTATGATTGATAAGTTCGCCAGTGCTTATGAAAATCCGGACGAATTGCGTAACTGGTACAAAGCCAGCAAAGAACGTCTGGGCGAAGTCGAAGCCCTGGTCATGGAAGAAGTCGTTGCCGAAAAGATCAGTGAAAATGCAAAAATGGTTAAGAAACAGCTGTCTTACGACGACGTCATGAATCCCAAAAAGGATACTGAGAAGAAAGGAGAGTAAGGATGCCGGGCTATTCAGACGATGTAATCAGGAATGCCAGCGGCTTAGTGCCGATGGTGATTGAGCAAACCTCGCGAGGGGAGCGTTCCTATGACATTTACTCCAGATTATTAAAAGAGCGCATTATCTTTTTGCTGGGTGAAGTCGAAGACCACATGGCCAATCTGGTTGTAGCTCAGCTTCTGTTCCTTGAATCAGAAAATCCGGATAAGGACATTTCCTTGTACATTAACTCCCCTGGCGGGGTGGTGACTGCTGGTTTGGCCATTTATGACACCATGCAGTTCATTAAACCCGATGTCAGCACCCTGTGCATCGGCCAGGCTGCCTCTGCCGCCGCTCTGCTGCTTTGCGCCGGTGCCGACGGCAAGCGGTTCTGCCTGCCCAATGCCCGCGTGATGATTCACCAGCCTTTAGGCGGTTACCGCGGCCAGGCCACAGACATTGAAATTCACGCACGTGAAACGCTGGCTGTCAGAGAGCGATTGAACAATATCATGGGTAAACACACCAAAAAGACGCCTGACCAAATCATGCGGGATACCGAAAGGGATAACTTTATGAGTGCGACCCAGGCGATGGAATACGGGTTAATTGACAAGGTCCTCTACGATCGTAATGCGCTTGCGAGCGAAGTGTAATCAGACGGCTGCGAAAAAGACAGGCAACTGTTAAGTTTTCGTAGCCGCATTGCCTTTATTTTTTCAATTGTCTAAAATTTTACTAGATTGCCAAAGATAATGGCATAAAGTAAGAAAGGGGTTTATCAATGAGTAAAACTGGTAACAGCGATGGGGATAAAATTCTTTATTGTTCATTCTGCGGAAAAAGTCAGCATGAAGTCAAGAAGTTAATCGCTGGCCCTTCCGTATTCGTTTGTGACGAGTGCGTGGAATTATGTAACGATATTATTCGTGAAGAAACACAGGATGTGGCGGAAGAATCAGAATCCCATTTACCGACGCCCCGTGAGATTTCACAATTCCTGGATGAGTATGTTATTGGTCAACCTCATGCCAAGAAAGTCCTGTCAGTCGCCGTGTACAATCATTACAAGCGCCTGCAGCATAAAACCGAGGACGGTATCGAGCTTGGCAAGAGTAATATTCTGCTGATTGGCCCGACAGGAAGCGGGAAAACCCTCCTGGCTCAAACACTGGCCCGTTTGCTGAATGTGCCATTTACCATGGCGGACGCCACGACCCTGACCGAAGCCGGTTATGTGGGGGAAGACGTCGAAAATATCATTCAGAAACTGCTGCAAAAATGCGACTACGATGTGGAAAAGGCCCAGCAGGGCATTGTCTACATCGATGAAATCGATAAAATTTCACGAAAATCCGACAACCCGTCGATTACGCGCGATGTCTCCGGCGAAGGGGTACAGCAGGCGTTGTTGAAACTAATCGAAGGCACGGTGGCTTCTGTTCCCCCTCAAGGCGGTCGTAAACACCCGCAGCAGGAGTTTTTGCAGGTCGACACCTCCAATATTCTGTTCATTTGCGGCGGCGCTTTCGCCGGCCTTGAAAAAGTGATCCGTGAGCGCAGTGACAAATCCGGCATTGGTTTTGCCGCCCAGCTTAAAAACCAGAAAGACAGCAAAATCAATGAAAAAATTCTGGAATCCTTAGAGTCCGAGGATTTGGTAAAATACGGCTTGATTCCTGAGTTTGTAGGCCGTCTTCCGGTGGTCACCACCCTGCACGAGCTGGATGAAGAAGCCTTGATTGACATCCTGACCCGGCCGAAAAATGCGCTGACAAAACAATTCCATGCTTTATTCAAAATGGAAGACGTGGAACTGGAGTTCCGCGATGAAGCGTTGCATCAAATTGCCAAAAAGGCACTGGAGCGAAAAATAGGCGCTCGCGGTCTGCGCGCCATCCTTGAAAATATTCTTTTAGATACCATGTATGATCTACCTTCCCTGGATGGGATTAAGAAAGTGGTGATTGATGAGAATGTTGTCAACAATACTGGTAAACCTATCCTCATCTTCGAAGGTGACGAGAGCAAGCAATCTGCCGCTGGCGGTTAAGAGCTGATTTTTTACACCTTGTCGTTAGATTGCCATTGATTTGTTAAAAATCAATGGCAAGTGTCCCAATCTTATATGCGTCTAAGCTGTTTTGATATAAATTGGTAATGATACTTGGGATAATCGTCTGAAGAAGGGCTTATTATGTCTAGTGAAAATAAATTCATATCGAATGAAAGCGAATTGGTGTCGCCATTACCTGTACTGCCGCTTCGTGATGTCGTGGTATACCCTCATATGGTTATTCCGCTTTTTGTGGGAAGGGAAAAATCCATCAAGGCCCTTGAAGCGGCAATGGTGGACAATAAACAGATTTTTTTAGTCGCGCAACGCAAATCATCCAATGACGATCCAACGCCGGAGGATGTGTTTAGCGTCGGCACCGTATCGAGCGTTCTGCAATTATTAAAATTGCCTGATGGCACAGTCAAAGTGCTGGTTGAAGGCGAAGTACGCGCCAAAGTGGTGTCTTACAATCAGGAACATGGTTACCTTGAAGCCAGTCTTGAGCCCATGCACGAAGTCAATGAGAGTCACAAAGAGCAGGAAATTGAAATCATCATGCGTTCGCTGATGTCTCAGTTTGAGCAATACATCAAGCTTAACAAAAAAATTCCCCCCGAAGTTTTAAGCTCCTTAGTCGGCATTGAAGAGCCAGGCCGACTCGCGGATACCATTGCCGCGCATTTGAGCATCAAAGTCGATGATAAACAGGAATTGCTGGAAATTGTCGATGTCGGTACTCGCCTTGAGCGCTTAATGGCTGCCATTGAAGGTGAAATTGATTTACTGCATGTCGAAAAACGCGTGCGCGGGCGCGTGAAACGGCAAATGGAAAAAAGCCAGCGCGAATATTACTTAAACGAGCAAATCAAAGCCATCCAAAAAGAACTTGGGGAACTGGGTGAAGAAGGCAATGAGATTGAGCAGCTTGAAAACTCAATCAATAAAGCCGGTATGCCTAAGGAAGCCAAAACCAAAGCAATGGCTGAGTTGCAGAAACTCAAAATGATGTCGCCCATGTCGGCTGAAGCCACCGTCATTCGTAATTATTTAGACTGGATGCTTAGCGTACCCTGGAAGCGCAAGAATAAAATTCAATTTGATTTGAAGAAAGCCGAGAAACTGCTGGATAAAGAACACTATGGACTTGAGAAAGTCAAAGAACGGATTATCGAATACCTGGCGGTCCAGAAGCGTGTAAAACGCCTCAAAGGTCCCATTTTGTGCCTGGTTGGACCACCGGGGGTAGGTAAAACCTCTCTCGGACAGTCCATTGCCAATGCCACGGGGCGTACGTTTATCCGTATTGCCTTGGGCGGTGTGCGCGATGAGGCCGAAATACGCGGTCATCGCCGTACTTACATTGGCTCCATGCCCGGTAAAATCATTCAGAAATTGTGTAAAGCCGGGGTGAAAAACCCGCTGATCATGCTGGATGAGGTCGATAAAATGGCCATGGATTTCCGAGGTGATCCGGCTTCCGCTCTGCTGGAGGTGCTTGATCCTGAGCAAAACCATACTTTCAGCGATCACTACCTTGAAGTGGATTATGACTTAAGCGATGTCATGTTCATCGCCACAGCCAACTCTCTGGAAATTCCCGCACCGCTGCTTGACCGGATGGAAGTCATCCGCCTGGCGGGTTACACCGAGGATGAAAAGGTCAATATTGCGCTGACTTATTTAATTCCCAAGCAGGTTACGCTCAATGGTCTTAAATCCGATGAGATCAATATCGGCGAGAGCGCCGTCAGGGAAATTATCCGCCATTATACCCGTGAGGCTGGGGTGCGGAATCTGGAGCGTGATATTGCCAGCATCTGCCGTAAGGTAGTGAAGGAAATTTTATCAAGCAAGAAAACCAGAAAAATCACCATTTCCCGGGCCAACATTGAAAAATACCTGGGTGTTAAAAAATTCCGTTACGGACTGGCTGAACAGTTTGATCAGATTGGTCAGGTGACAGGACTTGCCTGGACGAGTGTCGGCGGTGAACTATTAACCATCGAAGCCTCCATGATACCGGGTAAGGGCAAAACCATTCATACCGGCCAATTGGGCGAGGTCATGCAGGAATCCATCCACGCCGCCATGACGGTGGTTAGAAGCCGTGCCAAAACTTTTGGTCTGGCAGACGATTTCTATGACAAGAATGATTTCCACGTGCACGTGCCGGAGGGGGCAACGCCTAAAGACGGCCCCAGTGCGGGCATTGGCATGTGTACGGCACTGGTATCGACGCTCACGCAGATTCCTGTAAGGGCTGATGTGGCGATGACCGGTGAAATTACCCTGCGAGGGCAGGTTTTGCCCATTGGCGGGCTAAAGGAAAAGCTCCTGGCTGCTCATCGCGGTGGTATCAAGCATGTCATTATTCCTGAGGAGAACTCCAAGGATCTGGAAGAGATCCCTGACAATGTGCTGCGAAAGCTGACTATCCACCCGGTGAAGACCATCGAGCAAGTTTTAGACATCGCTTTACAGCGCAGCCCCAGGGTTGATGCCCCCATTTCAGAGGTAAATCCGGTTGTGACAACAAAAAGTTCAAAAAAAAATAAAAATAAGGATTTACACGCACACTAATAAGGGGTATATTTCATTCCGTTGCCCGCCACTGGCGGGCAGTTCAAGGATGTGGACGCTTAAACCGAGAAGATGCAGTTAATCGACTCAACTTATGGATGAATAACTGGATAGGGGAAAAGATGAAGAAGAGTGAATTGGTAGAAGCAATTGCTAGTAGTGCTGGTGTTACTAAAGCAGATACCAGTCGTGTAATCGATACTTTTATTGCGACTGTGACTGATGCTTTAAGAAACGGCCACGATGTTGTGTTACCAGGATTCGGTTCATTTACAGTTGGTAATCGTTCTGCTCGTACAGGAAGAAATCCACAAACTGGCAAAACCATTCAGATCCCTGCTTCACGAGTTGCAAGATTCAAGTCTGGAAAGAATCTGAAGGAAGCAGTACAGGAAGCGTAAGTTTTTTGGGTGCTTAGCTCAGCTGGGAGAGCATCGCCCTTACAAGGCGAGGGTCGCAGGTTCGATCCCTGCAGCACCCACCAAGAATTGGAGTGGTAGTTCAGTTGGTCAGAATACCGGCCTGTCACGCCGGGGGTCGCGGGTTCGAGCCCCGTCCACTCCGCCAGATTAACGCGCCGTATGGCGCGTTTTTTTTATCAACCAAGTTAATCTGAATTTCTTGCGTATTTACATTAAAATATGGAACTTCGAATATGTTGCAAAAGTTAAATGAACGCATACAGGGCGTGGTAGCCTGGGTAGTGATTATTCTGATTGCGGTAACCTTCACTTTATTCGGAGTCGACTATTATATGCAGTCTCATCAGGCCTCAGATTCTGAAGTGACCGTTAATGGTGAACCCATCAGCAAGCAATCCTTTGAAATCAGTTATCGACGCGCCCGCCAGCAGCGCGATCCTTCGCAAATGACAACCGCCAGTGAAGTGGCTTTGCGTAAGGAAGTACTGGAAAACATGATTGTCAATCAGATTACCGTGCAAGCGGCAAAAGGGGCAGGCTTTGAGGTGAGTCCCGAGCAGGCTAATGCCGCCATCGTCAGCATTCCCCAGTTTCAACAGGATGGCCATTTTTCTACTGAGCGTTATCAGCAGGCTCTAAGTGGTGCCATGTTTACGCCAGAGTCTTTTCAGAAGGAAGTGCGACAGGGCATGCTGCTGAATCAGCAACGGTTTGCCTTTATGGGCAGTGCCTTTGCTTTACCGGAAGAAATTAAACGCTTTGTCAAACTGTACATGCAGACTCGCGATTACAATTACCTTGAAATTCCCACCTCGTTATTCACTGATCATATTAAAATTGATGATTCGCAGGTGGCTGCCTACTATAAAAAACATCAGCAGCAATTCATTGAACCGGAAAAAGTCAGCCTCGATTACATTCGCCTGTCCATGCAGGACATCCGTAAAAACATTCAAGTCACTGACAGTGACATTCAGCGTTACTATGAGGACAATCAAAGCAATTTCCTGACACCCGCTCAATGGCAGGTAGCTCACATCCTGTTCGCGATACCGGATGATGCCAGTGTGGAAACTGAGAAGCAGATTAAACAAAAGGCGGATGAGGCCTATCAGGCGCTTGAAAACAATCCCATGCAATTTTCTCAATGGGTAAAAACCATGTCAGCGGATAAATTGTCTGCGGCAAACGACGGCGTCTTGCCCTGGATTGTGGCTGGAAGCACGGAATTTGATAAGGCGCTGTCCGGCCTGACCCAGCCCGGGCAGATTTCTGCACCGTTTAAAACAGCTCATGGTTATGAACTCTTTAAACTCATCGCCTATAAACCGGCCAAGCTTAAGCCATTGACTGACGTGAAGAAAGAAATTTCTGAACAGCTTTCCGCTGAACTTGCACAGGCTAATTATGCTCAGGTGTTGGAGCAGTTGACGGATCTAAGCTATCAGACCCCCGATTCCCTGTCGCCGGCAGCCGATGAATTGAAACTGAAAATTGAGCAAACGGAACCGTTTACCCGCCAGGGTGGTCAAAGTGACATTACTCGCAACAAGCAGATTGTCAATACGGCATTCAGCCACGATGTACTGGAGTTGGGTAATAACAGCGAACCGGTACAATTGGACAATGACAGCGTCATTGTTCTTCGGGTAAATAAACACATCCCGGCTTCCAAAAAAACCCTGGAACAGGTGAAAGAAACCATTGTTAAAAAACTAACTCTGCTGCAGGCGCGCAAAGAAGCAAAACAGTTAGGTCTTGATTTGCTCTCTACCAAGTCGGACAAGGGCAAGCAGGAAAAAATCATCGACGAGAAAAAATTGACCTGGCATGAAGTAGAACAGGCCACACGCGATACCGATAAAGCCGATGCCATGATCAATGATCTTGCCTTCAGCCTGCCGCGTGTCAACAGCCGCGAAGGTCGTAGTCTGGTCAATGGCGATTACGTGATTGTTCAGCTTAAAAAAATTAATGATGGCCGTTATTCTTCGCTGGATAAAGAGCAACAGGCAAGCCTGGCTCAGCAGATTGAATCGAGCTATGGCGTTATGGATTACGATCTGTACGTCAATAGCATTATCGCTAAAGCCAAAATCGAGAGACATCAGTAAATGGTATAAGGTTGTTTAGGGAGTAGGCGTATGGCAAAAAATTTTTCTGATAACATGCTGTCCCAGATGTATTTAGGTTTGGCGGCGGATTATAAGAAGCTCTTTGAGCAAATCCCGGCATTAGCACCTGAACAAATTTACTGGACTCTTTATTTTAAAGTTTATGGCGAATTGGCTAATGATGGTTCTGCATTCTATGGTCTTGATGTTGAAGGGCAAGGCAGGGCCTGGGCTGTGTTTAACGCTTTTATCGCTTCCACGCCATTGTACAGAAATAATTTTGCCCAGTTACAGCAATTTCGGCGTGAAGAAAATATTAAAAACAAGCTTAAAAAGAGACAACAGCTCATTTTCATCAATACCGATCCCTATTGCCGACACGATGCCCTTTTTGATTGGGCCATGCTTAACCTTTATTTCAGTAGCCTTCACGCACACCATCACCATGGCGGATGGTGGGGCTCTCATCATCATGGTCATGGCAGCAATGATAGCATCAATGGCGAAGGCTTAGCCTTTTTGATTCTGCTGGTTCTTGTGCTTATTGCTGCAGTGTTGGCCTGTATCGCGCTTTATTACATGTTAAGTCAGACCCTGAATAGCTTAGAGCGCTTTGTCTGGAATGAAGGTTGGTTACAGGCGTTTATCACCTTGTCAAGCATGGCTGCTTTCACTACCGCTGGCGCCTTGTTGGGTACCATGGTGGTTGCATCGCCTTTGTCGGCGTTGGTTCTGGCGGCTGGAATCAGTAATCCCGTGGGGCTGGTTGTTTTTACTACCGTCTGCCTGTCACTGGCTTTAGGTGCCCTGGGTTGTTTTGCGACAAACAAATTACAAAAGTACCTTTTGAAAAACAACGATGCAATTGATCCCATGGATGCCTGCCGTTTTCAATTAACGGATTCAGAAATGAACGACTTGCTGGACGTAGGACTTGACCCTATTGCGGTCAAATGTGCCATTACAGCCCTTCGCGGAAAAATGGGTGAGGAAGGGGTTCCTGCGTTATTAACTCGCTGGTTTACGACCCGCGGCGGGGAAAAGCAAGCGATTTTAGCCCAGGTTCGTCAGTTAAGACGAGGCGAACTAGAGGAAATCAAAGTCGATGACATGACGTTCAATTTACGCCGTCCCCAGGTGTTTATACCTGCCTATTATTACAATGCACAGACGCAGGATTATGTTTATCAGACGGGCAATCTTTACCCGCAACTGAACGTGGTGCCTCCGTCACAGCCTGATGCTTACGTGCAACATCATCATGGCCATCCATCCAACATGGCATCCTATTCTGATTCACCGCCACCTTACGAGCCAACTCAACCGGTCTATGCGCCTACTGCGCCTAATTTCGGCTAGTCATCAAATCTCTGGGGCTGTCCATTGCGTGTGGACCAGCCCTCACAGCACCCATACGGCAACCAATTTCCGTGTTTATCCCAATCGGTTTAGCATCTGGCTGCGCCTCATTCTTTCAATCAATGCCCTACATATAAAGCCAGTAAAAATGAAATGGATTGACAGAAATGGGAGCAATGAAGTGAAACAAGCAGCGCGTGCTGGGTTAAGACCCAGCATCGCATCAATTAAAGCGGGTTACTCGGTTAAATCCGACATGGAAACGGCATGATACCCTGCATCCACATGGATGACTTCGGCGGTAATGCCTGAGGCTAAATCAGAGCAGAGGAAAGCGGCGGTATTACCCACTTCTTCCGCAGTGACATTGCGGCGCATCGGCGTAGTATTGGCATAGGCGGCCTGCATTTTTCGGAAATCCTTAATGCCTGCGGCCGCCAGTGTTTTAATGGGGCCTGCTGAGATAGCATTGACACGGATGCCTTTGGGGCCAAGGCTTGCTGCGAGATAGCGCACGGACGCTTCAAGACTGGCTTTGGCAATGCCCATGACATTGTAGTTGGGCACGGCTTTTTCTGCGCCGTAATAACTGAGTGTTAAAATCGAGCCGGTGTCAGTCATGATGGGAAGAGCGGCTTTGGCCAGGGCCACCAGGCTGTAAGCGCTGATGTCATGGGCAATGCGGAACCCCTCACGGTTTACGGATTCGACAAAATCGCCGCTGATTTGATCAGCTGGGGCAAAGGCCACGGAATGAATCACGATGTCGAGCTTATCCCATTGGTTCCCCAATTGCTCAAAAACCGCCTGGATGTCCTGATCGCTGGCCACATCGCAGGGGAATGTCAGGCTGGAACCGAATTCGGCCGCCATGGTTTCGACCCGCTCCCGTAATTTTTCATTTTGATAGGTAAAGGCCAATTGTGCGCCTTGCTCATGGAAGGCTTTGGCAATGCCGTAAGCAATCGAACGGTTACTGGCAAGGCCAACAATCAGAGCCTTTTTTCCATTTAAAAATCCCATCATACACTCCTCTAATCTTTTTTATGAGTCGCAAGCAGTTCGCGCATCTTGGCTTGAATCATGTCGATAGCAATACGGTTTTCACCGCCGCGAGGAACAATAATATCTGCATAACGGCTTGAAGGCTCGATAAATTGCAGGTACATGGGCCTCACGGTGGTCTCATACTGATGGACCACGGATTCAAATGAACGATGCCGTTCAACCACATCCCGTTTTAAACGGCGGGTCAAACAGACATCCAGGGGCGTTGACATGAAAATCCGGATGTCCATGATTTCACGCAGGGCCTTGTCGCTGAACAATAAAATCCCTTCCAGTACAATGATGGCATGCTGGCCTACCTTGCGGGTTTCAGGCAAGCGGATGTGTTTGGAATGGGAGTAAATGGGAATCTCTACCGACGCGCCATCCTGCAGGCTCTTTAAATGCTGGCACAGCAGCGCATGATCAAAGGCATTCGGGTGGTCGTAGTTGATTTTTTCCCTTTCGGCTAAAGGAAGATGGCTGTTGTCTTTGTAGTAGGCATCTTCTGAAATCACAACCACTTGTTCAGAACCGAGTTCATTCACAATAGTATTGGCCAAAAGACTTTTGCCTGAGGCGGATGGACCTGAAATCCCGATGATAATCGCTTTTTTACTCATGATCGTTTCATACTTAAATTTGTGCAAATGGTAAGCGTTTATGACGATAAATTCAATCGAAAACGTATGCAAAAACCGGAAATTGTATTCATTTTATGCATTAATCATGACGTTGCCTCTTTAATAAAACATACAAGGCTCCCGTGCCGCCATCTTTAGGTCTGGCACTATGGAAAGCCAGCACGGTGGGAATCTGTTTGAGCCAATGATTAACCAGTTTTTTTAACACGGGTGCTTCACCATGCACACCGCCTTTGCCATGAATAATCAGAATGGAACGATGCCCTGCTTCATACTGTCTTAAGATAAAGGCAAGGAGTGTTTCGCGGGCATCTTCCGTAGTTAAGCCATGTAAATCCAGTTTGGCTTGCCAATGGATGGCACCTGTTTTTAATTCCCTGAATCGTTTGGCCGGAATGCCATGGCTTGTGTATGACAAGGTCGTGTGTGCCAATACTTCGTTGGTATAATAGCTGGACAGGCTAATCGCTGAGGGAGGCGGCATTTCACGCCGCGTCCGTTTGGGTGGTGCGGTATGATGTTGGGGTACAATGACTTCACTCACAGACTTGGCCTTACCCTTTTTTAGCGGCTTAACCGACTGCATAGCCTGACGAAACAATGCTTTGTCTTGATCAGATACCCCATCATCCGCCATTACTAAAACCCCCATAAAAATCTATTTTAATTATACTCAATCAGACTCACAACATCACGCAGGGGATGGGAAAGGCAAGACCTGTTTTAAATTTAAACATGGCGTTGTATAATTGCTCCATCCGATCTCTTTGGAGTCTTTATGCCTAATACTAATCCCTTTACTGTGGTTGAGCTAAACCTATCCTCTTCAAAAAAGAGCGATGTATCGCAAGACCTGCCCTATTTTGAACTCATTAACAGGAGTCAAACCCATGGGAGTGTAAGGACTGAGTCAGAAAGCCTGCCCCCTTATTTTGAATCGCCTGAAGATGACCAAGCCACCGCATTATCGTATGGCAAACCTGAAAAAAAAGAAGTCGACATTGAGCTGATAGTAACTGATGAGGGGTATGACCCAAAAACCAAGGTAAAAATTGGCTCCGGTGCCTATTCTTTAGTGTATAAAATACAGAACGCCAAAACCAGCAAGTGGGCAGCCATCAAAGAATTTGATGAGGATAAAACCGTCGAAAATGATGCAAAAATCTTAAAGACGCTCACTCATAAAAAGAAAGCAACAGCGCTTGAAGGAAAGTATACCGTCGATTTTCTGGACCGTATTGGGCTTGAGGGTAAATTTTACCTGGTAATGGAATACATGCCGCAAGGTGATCTGGAAGGGTTTCTTAGTAATTTTAAAGCGATTCCCAAGAAAAACTGGGGTGCTTATTGGAAAATCGCTTATCCAATCATGCTTCATTGCCTCAAAGGGCTGGATTTTATTCACAGTATGGGCATAGCTCATCGGGACATCAAACCGCCGAATATCCTGTTAACAGCAACGTACGAACCGAAATTCTGTGACTTTGGTCTGGCGGGAAAATTGGGCAATCCAGCAGAGGCCGTTGGGTCGCCACTTTACTGTGCCCCCGAAATTGTCGAATTGCACAGACGAAGTCAGCAAAGCAGAGGGGCAAAAGCGTCAGTCGTCGGTGACTTGAAAGTGGAAGCCAGTGCCGATTACTTTGCCTTGAGCCTGACTTTCTGGGAATTGGCCGCTCGCGACGAAGTGTATGAAGGCGACATGGAACAATTATACCAAAATCGAGTGGTTAAGGGTGAGCGTTATGACTTGCCCGAAAATTGCCCGGTGAAGGTTTCCACCATCATCCAGTCTTTATGGTATCAGGATCCTGCCAAGCGGCATATACCAACTGGTCTTGATGAACAAAAAGACTTGTCTCCCAAATAACTTAACCGACGCTATTGTTTCAATCTCGATACGCCGCGGCTTTGCCCGCGGCAGCCCATTCAAAATCAGCCGATGAGGCTGGACTTAAACATCGATGCGAGTCCGCTACCGAGAGAGCATCATCTGTGTTTAATAATTCGTTAATGTGTTTATTATAAAATTCATAAGTTGTAATTTCGATCAAATACGATCCCTTGGCCATACCAGGTCTGTCTTATTTTGGAGTCTTTATGCCCAATACTCAACAGAACTTAAATGAAGCAATTCATGCTTTTTCAAAGGAGAACGAGGCCAGCGCTCCCATCGAAGTGTCAGGCGGCAATAAAGGGAAAGAGACCAATCAAATGCCGGCTGACAAGTCAGAAAAAACAGACGGTGAAGATGAGCTGATTGACTGCAGTACAGAGTATAAACCGGAAACCAAGACCAAAATTGGTATGGGCGCCTTTTCTGTTGTCTACAAAATACAACACACCGAGGCTAATCGTTGGATAGCCATTAAGAAAATCGATGATGAAAGCGTCGTCAATGAGGTGCAGGTTTTAAAAGAACTCACCCGACAGAAAAATAAAACCCCGCTGGCAGGAAATTACATCATTGATTTAGTGGGAAAACTAACCCTGAAAAAACAGGTCTACCTGGCTATGGAATATGCTCCGAAAGGTAATCTCGACGCGTTTTTTAAAAATCATAAACAGATTCCTGTGACGTCATGGGAAGCCTATTGGAAAATAAGCTATCCCATCGTTGTGCAATGCATTAAAGGCATGCAATTCCTACATAACGCCGGGTATGCCCATTGGGATATTAAACCTCAAAACATTCTGTTAATGTCAACGTTTGAACCGAAGTTCTGTGACTTTGGCTTAACGAAAGCCATTGGCAGTCAGGTCGAACAGGTGGGATCGCCGAGTTACTGTGCCCCTGAATTGTTGGAGTTTTTACAAAAAGAATCCTTAAAGGAAAACCGGGTCGAAGGGCAGGAGAAGCCCCTCACTCATTCGTTGAAAGTGACGCGGGCCGGCGATTATTTTGCATTCGGTATTACCTTTTGGGAATTGGCCGCCCGCAAGGAAGCCCCGGAAAACGACTTGACTGAATTGGTTGAAAACAGAGTGAATAAGGCTGCGCGTTATGGTATTCCCGAATCCTGTCCTGTCAAAGTAGCCACGGTCATTCAATCCTTATGGCATCAGGATCCAACAAAACGACGCTTGCCGGATACCATGGAATTGGAAGAAGTGAGCATAACCCCCTCATTGTAAGAGAGCGTTCGTTAAACGGTTTCAGGTAAACAGCTGGCCTTAGTCGCTGGTTATACTGCCACAGGCCGTGGCGTGTGCTTTTTCTCGACGGGCACTAACAGAATATGGTTTAATTGACGCACAATTTAGGATAATTCTGCGCAATTAATTAACCATAAGGTACCTATGACTGCTCTGACTTTACCAGACACTTCCGAGTTGGTGACGATTCTTGATTTCATTCGCTTTGGCGTCACCCAGGCGAATGCGCACGATCTGTATTATGGCCATGGCACCGACAACGCCTGGGATGAAATGGTTGCCCTGGTGCTTGGCGGCTTGCAACTGCCGCCTGATTTCGATAGCCAATTCTGGCTGGCACGATTAACTCAATCAGAAAAAACGCAGTTGACCGAGCTATTGACACGCCGAATTATCGATCGCGTCCCGGTGCCTTATTTAATTCAGCACATGACGTTTTGCGATTTGCCTTTTTATGTGGACGAGCGGGTGCTTATTCCGCGTTCGCCCATTGCTGAATTAATCAATCACCAATTTTCTCCCTGGATTGACAGTTCCAAGGTACATCGCATCCTCGATTTATGCACCGGCAGCGGCTGCATTGCGATTGCCTGTTGCTATGCTTTTCCCGAAGCGGAAGTCGATGCAGTGGACTTGTCCGAAGACGCACTGGCAGTGGCTGCCATCAATCAGGATAGTCATGCGCTTCATGAATCGCTCTGCCTCATTCAATCCGATTGTTGGGAAAACGTGCCCGCCGTCCGCTACGACATCATTGTGTCCAATCCTCCCTATGTGGGTGAGGAGGAAATGCAGACCTTGCCGCAGGAATACCGCCATGAACCCGTGATGGCGCTCGAAGCGGCTAACAATGGCCTGGCTCTGGTTGAAAAAATACTGGCCAATGCCCATCATTACCTGACCGACCATGGCATTTTGGTCGTTGAAGTGGGTAACAGCGAGGAAGCGCTCTGTGACGCCTTTCCTGATCTGGAATTCACCTGGCTTGAATTTGAGAATGGCGGCCAGGGGGTTTTCCTGCTGACTCAGACCCAGCTTAAGCGCTATTTTGGCAAATAAAGGAAAGCAATCATGAGCGGAAATACCTTTGGCCGCCTGTTTCGAGTGACGACGTTTGGCGAAAGCCACGGTAAGGCGTTAGGTTGTATCGTCGATGGCTGCCCTCCCGGTCTTGCCTTAAGTGAAGAGGCCCTGCAGCCTTTTCTGGATAAACGAAAACCCGGCCAATCCAGATACACTACGCAACGGCGCGAGGCTGATGCCGTGGAGATTCTGTCCGGTGTATTTGAAGGAGTGACCACCGGCACGCCCATTGCCTTGCTGATTCGCAACCAGGATCAGCGCAGCAGTGACTATGAAGAAATAAAGCATGTCTTTCGTCCGGGTCATGCTGATTACACTTACCACCACAAGTACGGCCATCGCGACCACCGTGGCGGCGGGCGTTCTTCCGCGCGGGAAACCGCGGCGCGCGTGGCGGCAGGCGCTATTGCCCGTTTGTATTTAAAGCAGGAGGCGGGGATTGAAATCATCGGTTACCTGCAGCAGATGGGTGAGTTGATCCTCGATTTTGTCGATGAAAAAGAAATCGATCGCAATGCTTTTTTTTGCCCGAACGCGCATCAGCTTGATGCGCTGGCCCATACCATTGATCAATTACGGCGGGAAGGGGATTCCATTGGCGCCCGTGTGCATGTCATGGCTAGAAACATGCCGGTGGGTCTGGGTGATCCGGTTTTTGATAAACTCGATGCGACGCTCGCCGCCGCCATGATGTCGATTAATGCAGTGAAAGGGGTTGAAATTGGTTCGGGATTTGCCGTGGTTACTCAAAAGGGTAGTGAGCATCGCGATGAAATGGATAAAACCGGTTTTTTGAGCAACCATGCCGGCGGGATTTTAGGCGGTATCTCCACCGGGCAGAACCTCGAGGTCAGCCTGGCCCTGAAACCAACCTCGAGCATTATTAAACCGGGTAAAACATTAACTACAGCGGGGGAAGAAGTCACTGTCGTTACTAAAGGCCGCCATGATCCCTGTGTGGGCATTCGTGCCGTTCCAATTGCAGAAGCGATGATGGCATTAGTTATCATGGATCATTATTTGCGTCATAAAGCGCAGAATCGCTAATCAAGGCATTTTATGAAACCTTGACGCGGCGATGAACTTTCCCCAAGATTTGAAGACAACAAAACAATGAAAGAGGTTATTATGAGCAGACGGCTGAATGTGGCAATCGTGGGGGCAACAGGCGCTGTGGGTGAAACATTCCTGACGGTGCTTCAGGAACGTGATTTTCCCGTGGATAAGTTGTATCCCCTTGCCAGTGAGCGTTCAGCAGGAAAAACGGTGCAATTTAATAACCGTGAACTGGAGGTGCTGAATCTCGCTGATTTTGATTTTTCAGGGGTGGACATTGGTTTATTCTCAGCTGGCGGTTCGGTGTCTAAACAGTATGCGCCCATCGCTGCCGCTGCAGGCTGCGTTGTCGTCGACAACACCTCCTGTTTCCGTTACGACCAGGATATCCCGCTGGTGGTTCCGGAAGTCAATGCTCATCGCATCAGCGAATACACCCAGCGCGGCATTATCGCCAATCCCAATTGTTCAACCATTCAGATGGTTGTGGCATTGAAACCGCTACAGGATGCCGTGGGAATCAAGCGCATCAATGTCGTCACGTATCAGGCGGTTTCCGGTACAGGCAAAAAAGCAATCAGTGAGCTAATCCGCCAAACCGGCGAGTTATTGAATGGCCGTCCGGTGGATGCCCTGGTTTATCCACACCAGATTGCCTTTAATGTCCTGCCGCACATTGATGAATTTCTCGAAAACGGCTACACCCGTGAAGAAATGAAAATGGTTTGGGAAACCAAAAAAATCATGGAAGATGACAGCATTCTGGTGAACCCCACCACGGTCAGGGTTCCGGTTCTCTATGGGCATTCCGAAGCCATTCATCTTGAATTAAAAAAACCGCTGAGCGCAACCGAAGCACGCAAACTGTTGGCCAAAGCGCCTGGGGTCAAAGTGGTGGATGATCCCGCCAAGTTGCTTTACCCGACGCCCTTTACCCATGCTATCGGAAAGGATGAGGTGTTTGTGGGACGCATACGGGAAGACATTACGGATCCCTGCGGCTTGAATTTATGGGTCGTCGCTGACAACATCCGCAAAGGAGCGGCTACCAATGCTGTACAGATTGCTGAAATACTGCAACGTGAGTATTTATAATTTATACTGTGTAGTATGAGTACTAAACCCAAAATCCCTAACGCCTTCACTGGCCGTATGGCGGCCGGGATTACCGTATCTCCTGACCTGGGTACGTTGGCTGGCGGTACGGAAGTCACGATTACCGGTCCCAATTTAAGCGCTGCCATCGGGGTAACCTTTGGCGGCAAGGCCGCCATGCGTTTTAAATTGGTCAATCCAACCACGGTAACGGCCCTCACTCCCTCTGGACGCGGTATTGTTGATGTGGTGGTGGTGACCCGCCATGGCAATATCGTTCATCATGATGCGTTTACGTACAGTGAGTTACCGGAGGTCAAGCGTTCAGGGTCCTATCTTGCCGATGAAACCGGCAGCATGGAACGTAAACGCCGTTTGATGGAGCAGGAAGGGCATCGCCAACTGGCCAGAGTCCATGCGCGTGAGCATCCGGATGAACAGCCCTCCAACGCGCCGGAAGGGGAATTGCAAAATTCCATACAACAACATCCCTGGCTGGATGCCCAGCGTTTTGATGGGATTGATCCGAATTTGAATCCGGAACCGCCGCTCAATACTGAAGCCCGCCGCGAATTTGACAATGAACGGCGAGAGCAGGAAATGGAGAAACAGTTGCGCTTGGGGAATATGCCCAAATTCACGACCGCACCCAAACCACAGGGACCTTAATCCATGACCATCGCCAATGACATTATCAGTTGCCGTATGCCTGATTTTGAGCATTACCTGCGATTGGGCGAATCACTCGATGACATCGATGAGTACGGTTTCACGCCCTTGATTGAATGCGCCATTACTCGTCAGCCTGCTATTGCCGAGCAGTTAATCAACCGGGGTGTGAATGTCAATAAATCGGATGTGACTGGCCGGACACCCCTTCACTGGGCTGTTGATAACCAGGATATCGAACTGGCCCGGCTGCTGCTTGAACATCAGGCTGATCCCAATGCCTATACCCACTCCGGGCTTTCGGTGCTGGTTTATCCTGTTCTTCGTGGTCAGGACACGTTAAAACATTTACTGTACCAATACGGCGCCAAACTGGATTTTGCCCTCGATTTCATTCACGGCAAGCTGCTTGGCCATCGTTATGAATTAAAGGGCGATGTCGACATTGTCAATGCCAAAGGCGAGTTTATTGAACTTGATTACGAAGGCTTTATCCTTGAGTTTACTGTTGCAGTCATTAAAGATTCGTTGCGTCGTTTTACCAGCAGCTATTCTACCCGCCATTTACGGGAACATTTTCCTTTTTTACATGAAATCATGGATGCTTTGGGCACTGCGGCAGAATTGCTTAAATTTCAGCATCATCCTCACCTGCAGGAAGAGCAGCTTCGTCAGATTGACCGCTTAAGGCAGGTCCCCCTGCTAATTCTACCCGCTGCAAGCCGGGGGCATGCCATGGCCTTTATTCGTTATGACCAATGGTGGGCTAAAATTGATCGGGGTGAGAACAGCCTGAAAGAGGGCAGTGTCAATATTTACCGCATCACCCGGCCAGACGCCTTTAATCTGGCATTCCTTAGGGAATTTCTCTACCGCAAACAGAGTCGCAGGTATTTTCATCAGACCATCAATCAGCAACTGGGATTGGTGCCGGTGGCACAAATGCCCATTAGCTCACAAATCAGCGGCAACTGCTCGTGGGCCAATGTTCAATCCGTCGTTGCTGTTGGTTACGCCCTGCAGAAAATGGCTCTAAACGGGCGCCTGGATGACGAAGAAGCCATGAGTCTTTATGATACCTGGGTCGAGTGGGACAAAGACCGAGCGCTTGATGAATGCGTTCATCGCTTTTACCTTGCCGATCCTGTTCGCAAAGCCAGCTTTGCCGCGATGTTGGGCGCCGTGCTTTTTCAGTCCTGTGATCACAGCCAGGCCCATCACATTGTCCGCGCTGAAAAAATATTAACCATCCTCAATCTACCGGAGTATTATTATATATTGCAAAGTTATCTCGAAACCTATTGCATCAAACGCTTAACCCGTCGCGGCAATAACCTGCTGAAACTTCTGGATGACTGCGGTATTAATCCCAATATTGGCGTCACGCCGATTGCAACGGGATTGGAGGATTCAAATTAAGAAACCTGCCCTGGGCTTATTGATGCCCGGGACAGGTAACAAGATTAATTAATCGAATGCAAAGGATTAACTATCAAAACTTCTTCTTTGCCGTTTTGAGGTTTGAATTGTACTTTTAGCTGTTCAATAAACAACTGGGTTGACGTGAGTTTGTCGCGGTGCTCAGTGAAGAAAAGATTGCGGTGCTGGCTAATGACTGTGGAGATCGGCACAGAGGCGTTGGTCGACACGCTTTTAAATTTTATTGCATTTTGCCAGTTGTCGATCAGCGTTGGAATAGCCACTTCCTCTGTTGTGCTGAACGCGTTGAGGAGCTCCTCTTTTAATAGCTCCAATGCTTCAATTTTAGCTTGTGGACTGCTTAAGAAAGGGTTAAACCAGCTTGAATTCAAGTGTTT
The DNA here is from genome assembly GCF_001468125.1 of Legionella rubrilucens. GTDB lineage: Bacteria > Pseudomonadota > Gammaproteobacteria > Legionellales > Legionellaceae > Legionella_C > Legionella_C rubrilucens. Next base: position 284,847 of record NZ_LNYT01000007.1, read on the forward strand.
GATGTGGTCATCGATTAATTGTTGCAGTTTGTAGTAAACGCCAAAATGAGGATCTGTTTTTAGATGCTCATCGATAGCCGCTCCATAAACCTCTTCTGATTCCATCTGTTCAATCTGTAATGTGCCAATGGGCAGCTTAGGATTTCTTGTTTCCTTGTACGTGCCGATCCCCTGGATGACATTGATGTTATCATCGACAACTAAAATGCTGCTGATCCAGTCCGGCTTGTGATGCAGAAAGAAATCGAGCATCAGTGATTTGGTGTGGCCTTGCTGATGTCCGGGCTCCTTGCTCAAATCAACATAACCCGTCTTTTCGGCCAGAAAATCGCTAAAAACCTTGGTCATGGTGCTTCTGGTTTCGAGATGAGCAGGGAGTGAGGGAGCATTGGGATCAAACACCTTGTTGGCCTCGTCGTAGCTGCATCCGGGTTGATTCTTTTGAGGAGAATAGTGCCTCAATTCGGTTACGAAAGGATATTCAATAGTGAATGGTTCATCCGTGATGACCTTCTCAAAAGGCGCACCAGAATATTTTGACAGTTTTCTTTGCAGCAGGGCTTTATTGATCTGTACTGCTTGATCGCCGGTTAATTGCGACCACATGATATCGCAAGGAGTTAATACACCATGGACAGTAAAGCCTTTCTTTTGAAGGAGTTGAACTAATTCTCTCCGATCACGGATAGAATGAGGGCTGAACGTCATGTCAGTGAATAAATAGACGTCTTTAATGCCTTTTTTCAATAACGCCTTGATAAGGCCCTCATTATAAATTGTGCCGCCGTCATCACTGTTTGGATCAGTAAAACTAAGGGTATGATCCACATCAAGAAATGCAACAGGTTTAACCATGATTATTAATCTCCAATTAGGGTTAGCCTAGAGTACTCCTTGAGTCTTAAGGGAACATTAAAAGAGCAGGCCGTTTGATGAATAGATGTTGAGACGAGGATGTGTCTTGGGTTAAGCAGGGAAGCCCTTAATCTGCCTTACAGGCTTTAGGTAAGGGGTCCTGCCCGAAAAATGAATCTCATCCACTCCCTGTTCTGCCCGCGCAGGCGGGCATCCATTCAGTGGCAGGGTCTTTTGCAACCTGGCTTGCAGTTGCAGGTATCCACCATCCGTGATCCGAATGGTTACCGGCCTTCGCGGGTAAGACAAGAGAAAGTTCACGCAGGCGGGCATTCAGGTTGTGGGCACGGGACAGCTTGAGCGTAGCGGGTTGAAACGGCTAAAAGCCTCAAGTCCACGAGAATAAAATTGTACGGATTAACAGGACGCGTGAAATAGTCCCCTTGCAGGGCACGTTGACTGAACTGCCGCGGTTTAGCCGCGGCAGGAAGAACTGGCCATGGCGGTCGCCATGGCCAGAAGCCTTAATCAATTGTCTGTTGACTCTCGGTTAACTGCTTCTTTTTTTTTTGCAGATTCCTGCTTGATGGGCAGGACCCGTCCGTTTTGATTTTGATGACCGCCGCTTGGGTTTTTTTTGCGTTGCTGCTGCTGTTGCGGCTGCGCATTTCGTTGCGTGTTGCCCGCAGGGCGTCGACGGCGATTGCTTTGATTGTGGCTTCGGCGTTCTCCGCTATGCAGGGTGTGTTGATGGCGGGGCTGACCGCTATGAGGTTGTTTTTCAGTACGATGACTGGTGGTGGCTGGAGCGACTTCTTCTCCACCAAACAAACTCTTCCACAAACGTTTGATGAACCCGTTTTGATTCGCCTTGGTGACTTTGTGTGAGGTGAATGATTTCACGGCCGGTTCATCCACTTTAACATTGTCCTGATCAGTGCGGACTAATGTCAGTTCCGGCGGTTGAATCAAGCTATAGCTTGGCTTTTTGTTTTTACCGACATTGTCTTCTTTCAGTCGTGTAATTTCATATTGCGGCGTCTGCATGTAGGGGTTGGCGATGATTAAAACCTGAACACCATGACGTTTTTCAATGTTCAGTAAAAAATCGCGTTTCTCGTTAATGATGAAGGTGGCCATTTCGACAGGCAGTTGCACCTGAACTTCAGCAGTTTTTTCTTTTAAGGCTTCTTCTTCAATAAGACGGACAAGGGACAACCCATGAGACTGAATGTTACGGACGGTGCCGCGGCCTTCACAGCGTGGACAAACTTCCTGTGCTGTTTCACCTAATGACAATCTTAAACGTTGACGTGACATTTCCAGAAGGCCGAAGCGGGAAATGCGTCCCACCTGAATGCGGGCTCGATCCGCCTTTAAGGCTTCTTTTAAACGGTTTTCAACGTCGCGCTGATTTTTACTGGAACTCATGTCAATAAAATCAATGACGACCAGGCCGCCCAAATCGCGCAGACGAAGTTGTCTTGCAATCTCATCCGCGGCTTCGAGGTTGGTATTCAACGCCGTGGTCTCAATATCGGAACCACTGGTGGCTTTGGCTGAGTTCACGTCAATGGACACAAGCGCTTCGGTTCTGTCGATAACCAGGGCACCACCGGAAGGCAGCATCACTTCGCGTTGGTAAGCGGTTTCGATTTGACTTTCAATCTGATAAAAATTAAACAGCGGTACGGTGCTGTTGTACAGTTTCAGGTTAGGCAGAAAATCAGGCTTTACCTGCTCAATGTATTGCTTGGCCTTGACGTATGAAATTTGATCATCAATGATGATTTCGCCAATGGACTTGCGCAGATTATCGCGAATGGAGCGGATAATGACATCGCCCTCCTGATGAATCAGGCAGGGGGCGAGTTGCGTCGTGTACGCCTGACGAATCGCCTGCCACTGATTGCACAGCATGTCCAGGTCGCTTTGAAGCTCATCGAGATTTTTACCGACGCCGGCCGTGCGAATGATGAGTCCCATGTCATCGGGAAGCTGCAGGGCGTTTAAGGTTTCTTTCAACTCATCGCGATCATCCCCTTCAATGCGGCGTGAAATACCGCCGGAATTGGGGTTGTTCGGCATCAGGACTAAATAGCAACCGGCCAAGGTAATGAACGTTGTCAGGGCGGCGCCTTTATTACCGCGTTCTTCCTTGTCCACCTGAATGAGAAGCTCCTGCCCTTCGCGAATCAGCGAAGTAATCGGCGGTTTGTTGTCGTCGTTGTAGTCGTTTAAATTTTTGCTTAAGTATTCCGGCGCAATTTCTTTTAAGGGAAGGAAACCCTGACGCTTGGCGCCGTATTCAACAAATACCGCATCAAGGCTGGGTTCGCGCCGCGTGACCACGGCTTTGTAAATATTGCCTTTTTTCTTAATTTCCGAAGGACAATCAATATCCAGATCATAGAGATGATTGTCTTTCACCAGAGCAACCCGTACCTCTTCGGCCTGAGTTGCATTGATTAACATTTTTTCCATCGGTTACCCCAATCAGGGCGCAACCCAAACACGTTAAGACAGTTCAAAGGCCTCAGGTTTGTGCGACAGTCGACGACGTCACATGACAGGCTTGCCCATAACAGGGTCATGGAACAAATAATACAGTAATGTTCAAGTGAAAACCTTACTGCTCTGTCGCCTTACTTACATCACAAACCAGTTCTTTAAGCATCCCAATACGAAGGACAGACCGCGTGCATACGACCGACTCGGTAGTACGGTGCAAGCTGATGGGTATCATCAGACAGGACTGATTCTGCAAAAAACAGAGGCATCACGTGCTGTTCTGTACAGTCGTGAGCCCTAGCGGTTTGATTGCATGGTAAGTAATGTCTAATGTCAGGCATGTCTGGCATGCGCGGGTATCTGAGTGAGTTTGTCTTCAATTTGGCTCTGTATTGGGTTACTTCCTTCTGTCTTAGCCTGAGGGAAGCGCGTTTTAATTATAGAATTCAACAACAAAAACTCGTGAATCCTAAAACAGCCGCGTTGATACCATCGGCTGCTGAATATTTTTATTCGTTTATGCGTTATAATTCGGTCGCGGAAAAATTATTCCCCGCAGTCTTTAATGATAGCAAAAAAATCGGCTACAGCAAATAGGTTTAAGCAGAATGAGTGATGTAAAATACACCGAAATCCAGGCTGAGGAAGCAGGGCAGCGTCTTGATAACTACCTGATGCGTGTGCTCAAAGGCGTGCCAAAAAGCCATATCTACCGCATTATCCGCGGCGGGGAGGTCCGGGTCAATAAAAAAAGAGCGCAGGTGTCAACCCGTCTCGCCGCGGGTGACGTGGTGCGCATTCCGCCAGTTCGTACGGCGCAGGATAAACCGGTTTTTGTCGGGTTAAAGCTGGAACAACGCCTGAAAGACAGCGTGATTTTTGAAGACGAGCGCCTGTTGGTTATTAATAAACCAGCAGGGATTGCCGTGCATGGCGGCAGCGGCTTAAGCCTGGGTGTGATTGAGGCTTTGCGCAAAATGCGCCCTGATTTAGCCTATCTGGAACTGGTTCACCGTCTGGATCGCGAAACCTCCGGCTGCCTGCTGCTGGCTAAAAAACGCAGTGTTTTACGTGCAATCCAGGCCTTGCTCGAAGCCAGGGAGGTGACCAAAACCTATTGGGCTTTGCTGGCGCATCCCTGGTCGGGTAAAAAAATTCAGGTTGTCGAAGCCTCGCTTGAAAAGAACAGGCTTAAATCCGGCGAGCGGATGGTGACGGTCAATGAAGAAGGCAAAGCCTCCGAAACGCAGTTCAGACTCCTTGAAAATTACACCTGCGCCTGTTGGGTGGAGGCGTCGCCAAAAACGGGACGAACCCATCAAATCCGTGTCCATAGCGCGCATCTTGGCCATCCCATCGTCGGGGATGAAAAATATGGTGAAGTCATCAGTCCAGGCGATGTAGAATTGGATCAAGGCCGGCTCTATTTGCATGCGCGGGCAATTCAATTTAACCTAAATGGCATTAAGCACGTGTTTGAAGCCACTCTTGATGAACGCTTTGCCAACACGTTGAAAAATTTACGCTCAAGGAGCTTTTTATCTCATGAGTAAGCGATACCGCTTGGTAGTTTTCGATTGGGAAGGAACCTTAGGTGATACACTCGGACAAATTTTAAACAATGTGGCCGTTGAAGCGCGCCGTTTAAATTTTGGGGAACTGGATGAACAACTGGCTCGCCAATCCGTGGAATTGGGTTTGGTGAAGGCCATGAAAATTGTTTTTCCTCATCTGACGCTGCAGCAGCATCAACAATTGCTGCAGGCGGTTCAGCAATCCTTAGTCTCGCGGCATGCGGATGTTTATTTAATTCCCGGGGCGAAATCAATCGTTGAGCGGCTCACAGCGGCGGGTTTGGACGTGGCGATTGCCACCAATAAAGGCCAACAGTCCCTGCAGCGGGCTTTACAGCTTTCCGGGCTTGATGCCCTGATTAAAGTGACTCGCTCAGCGGGTCAGGTGCCGCCCAAACCCTGCCCGCAGATGCTTGAAGAAATTTTAGATGAATTCGCCCTGACGCCGAAAGACGCGATCATGGTTGGGGATTCAGTCACGGATATAGAAATGGCGAAAAGCATTGGCATGGATGCGGTGGGGGTTGATTTTTATCACCAGCAACGCGAGGTGCTGGAAGGTGCGGGAGCGCTTTGTGTTTTCGACGACTTTCAATTATTCGCCGATTTTATCCACTTACCGGAGTTTCCAAGGAAAAGCGAGTTATGACCACGTTAACCAGCCTGCCTAATCTTCTTACCCTGGCCCGAATCGTATTAATCCCGGTTTTTATTGTGACGTTTTACCTGCCATCCCCAGTGGCTCACGGCTTAGCAGCGGCTATCTTCGCTTTAGCCAGTTTTACCGACTGGCTGGATGGTTATCTGGCAAGACGATTAAAACAAATGTCGCCTTTCGGGGCTTTTTTGGATCCCGTTGCGGATAAATTACTGGTGGCCAGTTCGTTATTGCTGTTGGTCGGGGCCAGGGACATTGATTACATTACCTTGCCTGCCATCGTCATTGTGGGGCGCGAAATCGTCATTTCTGCCCTGCGCGAATGGATGGCTGAAATTGGACGCCGTGCCAGTGTGACCGTCAGCTACATCGGCAAGATAAAAACCACCGTGCAAATGGTCGCCCTGGTGTTGCTGATCGCTTTTTATCCTGCCCAATCCTGGTGGGGGGTTTTAGGTTTTGTACTCCTGTATGTGGCTGCAATTTTAACGATTTGGTCAATGGTAATTTATTTGTCCATTGCCTGGCCTGAACTCACAAAAAAAGTTAATTGAATGAGTTGACAGGAAGTGAATTTGAGGTAGAATGCCACCTCAAGAGATGCGGGAATAGCTCAGTTGGTAGAGCACAACCTTGCCAAGGTTGGGGTCGCGAGTTCGAGTCTCGTTTCCCGCTCCAAATTAAAGCGACCCAACGTCGCTTTTTTTTTCTGCGAAACACTGGCTGTGTGGCAGAGTGGTTATGCAGCGGCCTGCAAAGCCGTGTACGCCGGTTCGATTCCGGCCTCAGCCTCCAAAAATGCCCAGGTGGCGAAACAGGTAGACGCAAGGGACTTAAAATCCCTCGGGAGTTAAATCCCGTGCCGGTTCGACTCCGGCCCTGGGCACCAATCGATTAAAAATTAGTTGCTCATGTTAAGCGTGTTTATCACGTCTGTTTCTTACACTCAAAATTTGATATTATAACGCAGGTCCAGCAGAAATTATGGATTGAATTCGATTCTGGCTTTTGTCATCCATTAAAGTTTATTACCAGTCGATCTCATGCCAAATAAGTACTTAATTCCTTTTAAAAGCGCATTATCCAATTACCTCAACCAAACCAAACGTACCCATTATTCGTTTCAATCAAATGAAAAGCGTATTTATCAAAGCGATTTTTTGGGATTCTTTCGACACAGTCAAACCGTTTATCCGGCAGTGCAGGAATTACAAAAAAAATTAGCCGAAGCGGATGATGAGGCAGCCAAAGGCATTATCAAGCTTCACTTTATGGATAAGAAGAATAAATGTAATAACTATTCATTCAATCATTACCTGCTGGATGAACTCTATAAAGTAGAGTCTCCGGAGGATTGGGAAAAAGAATGGAAATCCTTTGATCCAAATCCAATTGTCTATTATCAGGGAATTTTATTCAGGGGTTCGGCAGAGTCTACCGCCCATTGCTTTCAATACGGAATAACAGAAAGCACTCAATCGGAGTATCTCGAGGATTACATTCAGGATATGAATGGGTCCATTGGTGTATCCACTACCAAATCCTTTCAGGTCGCAAAAAATTATGCGTTGCCAACCATTGTTACCCGTAATGAAGTGATCCTGGCTACCAAGCCCGTTTGGGCTGAATCGTTTATTTACGTCATCGATTTTAAAGGAAAGACAGCCATTGATCTGGAAGCCACATTTAAATTAAGAGAGAAACACAGCTCGGCTGAATTGTCAGGCAATAAGAAAGAGGTCAACATCGTCGGCACTGTTTACTCGGAAGAAATTCTCGGTGCATTTTATGTTAACCGTCTTGGGAAAATAAAATGGCATGTTAATCCTTATCGTAAAGAGCCATGGGATGCTGCATCGTTAGAAAACCTCCTCCCCAAGGAATTTTATAACGAACTGGCCAAAGAAACCAATCCGTCATTGTCCAAGCCGGTATTTTCCTGATTGCCGTTTGTTAACGCGTGTTTTTTTGCTTCTTTACGTTCCGGCTTAAAAAAAAGACAGCGTTTTTCGGTAAACAATGATTTGGCGGATTGCTGCATCAAAGCCTCCTGCAGGTTGCTTTGCAGGCTTTTAAACAAGAGCAAGGCATTGTGAACCCCTTCATCGCGACTGGAATTGAGCTGCCAGAGAAGCAACAGGAAATTAACTCCCGCTTTCATGAGAGGTAACCAGTATTCCATGCGGTTATCGTTCTCAGGATCATAACTTTTTATCAATTGGGCTTCTTCAAAAGGGGAGAGAAAGGATTTTAGGGAAAACAAAGCCAGATCGTAGCTGCGATGATTTTTGCCGGAATATTCCCAATCAACGATGACTATCTTCTTACCATTGAAATAAATGCTGGAGGGCAGCAGATCGTTATGGGAGGCGACAAACTCATTGTTATCTTGAGTTATCAACGAAAAAATACTGACAACGACCCGATAGATTGCGATCATTTCAATGTTTCCACTGTTTCTTAAGCGCCGGCTGGCGCTGCCTAAGGTTTGTTGAAAAGAATAATGGCTTTCAAAATGCGCCAGTTGATGATACTGCTGTATTGTTTTTGCTACAGCCTGGATTGCGCTTAATCGATGGCCTTTTGCATGGATTTGGGTAAAACTCGTCGCCTCATCCTGTAAATCGCAGATTTGAAATCCCTCCTGAGGTTTGTTGGCTACCAACGCGGTATCAAATCCTTTTTTGTGTAATTGCTCAAGGTTATGGTGTTCACCTTCGCGAGTAAAGGGAGGCCATAGTTTACCGTTAATACGAATTAAATAACGCTTGCCGCTTAAATCGTTCACCGTTAAAAACTGATTGGTTATGCCTTCTTGAAAGACGTGGGATTTCGCCTCAGTCACTGACTCTTTCAGCAAGATTCCTCGCTTGTTAAATTCGCTTTGTATTACTTCAGCTTTCGTTTGCATAATCAACCCAAATTCAAATAAGAACAGAGTGATTATAAAAACAACAATTCGATAATTAAAATCGATTAAATTTATAATAAAGATAGATATAAATTATTGTTATGGGATTAGCCATCCAATTGCCATCAAGCAATTGATTAAAAATAAAAAGAAAGCATTTAAAATAAAGTTGGATTGCTATACATTAGAGGCCTACCTTATGCGGGTGTAGTTCAATGGTAGAACTTCAGCTTCCCAAGCTGACGGCGTGGGTTCGATTCCCATCACCCGCTCCAAGACTTGATTGTCACTCCTCTCCCACGCGTCGGCTCATGAGGTTGGTAACCGCCTGGTGAGGGGGTATTTTCGATTGCAGAAGGGCATTAATCTGAATGCAAATGGGCATATCGACTTGATGATCGTTAGCTAATTTGCAGACCTGAGCCGCATTGTGCCTGCCTTCCACCACCTGGCCAATCGTGGCCTCGGCTGTGGCAAGATCCATGCCCTCGCCAAGATACAGACCAAAGCGTCGGTTACGGGATTGATTGTCTGTACAGGTCAATACCAGATCACCCACGCCGGCAAGCCCCATAAAAGTCTCTTCACGCGCACCAAGCGCTAATCCCAAACGCCGCATTTCCGCTAAACCACGGGTAATCAATGCCGCTTTAGCATTGGCACCAAACCCCAAACCATCACTGATGCCGCAGGCGATGGCCAGAACATTTTTTACCGCACCACAAAGCTGCACGCCAACGATGTCATTGCCGAGATAAACGCGCAGATTGTCATGGTGCAGGGCTTGTTGCAAGCTTTTTTGATACTCGCCATGGTTGCCTGCGAGCGTCACCGCAGTGGGTAATCCCTGAGCCAGTTCCCTGGCAAACGAAGGGCCTGAAAGGATGGCAAGAGGGTAGTTTTCCCCCCAGTGTTCTGCGACTAACTCAGAGAGCAAGCGATTACTCGCCGGATCAATGCCTTTCGTTAACCAGGTAATGCCCTGAGTGGGGGCCTGCAATTTAGCCAGCAACGTGGCAAACGCATGCGAAGGAACGGCAATAATCACTTCATCCGCGCGCTGTTGACAAGCCGCTAAATCGGAGGTGGCTTCTAATGCAGTGGGAAATACGATATCAGGAAGGTAGCGCGAATTGCAGCGGTCGCTCTGCATTTGGGCCATGTATTGACTGTTTTGTCCCCAAAGCAGAACACGATTGCCATGCCGGGCTAAATGGATGGCTACTGCAGTTCCCCAGGAGCCGGCTCCCAGAATGGCAATCGTTTTTTCAGTCATGATTAGTGTGCAGACTCGGTCTGAGATTGGCCTGCGTTTTGTTTTTCCTGTAATTGCTGCATGTACAGTGCATCAAAATTGATGGGCGCCAACACGAGCTGCGGAAAACTGCCGCGAATCACTTGAGCAGTAATGGTTTCGCGTGCATAAGGGAACAGGATGTTGGGGCAGAAGCTGCCAAGCAGATGATCCAGTTGCTCTTTGGGCGCGCCTTCAATAGTAAAAATACCGGCTTGCTTGACTTCAGCCAGAAAAGCCACGGCATTTTGATTTTTGACTGTCGCGGTGACGGTCAAAACCACTTCATAAATGTTGCTTTCAAGCTGGCTGCTTGCTGTATTTAAATCGAGCGTCAGCTCAGGTTCCCATTTTTGTTGAAAAACAGCCGGCGTGTTGGGAGTCTCGAAAGACGAATCTTTCATGTAGATGCGCTGAATCATAAATTGCGCTTCAGCGTGTTGCGGTTGATTTGCCTGTTCAGTCATAGTTGTCAGCCTTTTAAAAGTTTATCCAAACGCCCCTGTTGTTCAAGGGCATACAAATCATCACAGCCACCGACATGCTGGCCATTGATAAAAATCTGCGGCACGGTGCGACGTCCGCTTTTGTGAATCATTTCGTCGCGAAGCGCAGGATTCTCGTCAACGCGAATTTCGTCATAGCGTACGCCTTTGCTGTCCAGCAGCTGCTTGGCGCGGGAACAGTAGGGGCAATAGCCCGTGCTGTAAATGACAATGGAGGTCATCGGTTATTTTCCTTTTACCAGAGGTAAGTCGGCAGCCTGCCAGGCACTGATGCCGCCAGCCAGCACTACCGGATTGACAAATCCTTGTGTACGCAATTTAGCAGCCAGGGCCGCCGATTGCAAACCGCGTCCACAAACCAGGATAACGGGTTTGTCTTTGTACTTGTCCATTTTATTCTGCTCAAAATCGTCCTGGCTGGCGCGAATGGAGTCAATGATGTGGCCTTTACGGTAATTTTCGGCATCGCGCAGATCGATGACTACGGCATTGTCATCGTTAATTAATTTAATGGCTGCCTGCGGAGTCAGTTCTTTGCCGCGGCTACGCTGTGCCTTCAGTTCATTAACAAAGATCATAATCAGGACGACAATCAAGGCTGTCACCATGGCCCAATGATGAATAATAAAGGTTTTGAACTGTCCCATGCTTTACCCGTCTCATCTAAAAATAGCAAATTATCCTTAGAATGCCGGCATAACGCAAGGCATCTTGTTAATTACCTGCCGCCATGGCCTGTAAACGTTTGATTCGCTCGGCTGTAATGGGGTGGGTAGAAAATAATTCGGCTATTTTCTGACCACTTAGCGGGTTGACAATAAACAGGTGCGCTGTGTTGGGATGCGCATCGGCTTCAGTAAACTCTTCCTGTTGGCTGGCAGTTTCTAATTTGGCTAAGGCGCTGGCAAGCCATAAAGGATGGCCAGTAAGTTGTGCGCCAAACGCATCGGCTTCGTACTCCCGCGAACGTGACACGGCCATTTGAATCAATCCGGCCGCCAATGGGGCCAGAATCATCATCAGCAATCCGACCACGGGGTGTGTGTTTTCATTGTCACTGCTGTGGTTGGCAACGGAAGTCCACATGAACATGTTGGCAATACTGCCAATGGCACCGGCCAGTGTTGCGGCAATGGCGCTGATGAGCGTATCCCGATGTACCACGTGAGCCATCTCATGGGCGAGAACGCCGGTTAATTCCTCCGGGGTCATTCGCATTAAAATGCCGCTGGTGACGGCAATGCTGGCATGTTCAGGATTACGGCCTGTGGCGAAGGCGTTGGGCGTTGGATTATTGATGAGATAGACCCGGGGCATGGGTATCTGCGCTTTTTTTGCCAGTTGCGACACGATGGTGTACACCGGATGGGATGGATCGAGGGGCTGTGCATTGTACATGCGCAGCACAATTTTATCGGAATACCAGTAGGCACCCATATTCATGACAATCGCCAGAACCAGGGCTATCATCATGCCAACCTGCCCCCCAAGCAATCGCCCAATGATCATTAACAGAGCGGTTAAGGCTGCCAGTAAAATAAATGTTTTAACGTTATTCATTGTATTCTCCCCAACAGCATTTATCTTTCAGGTTAGTTCAGTTTTCACCGCTTTCAAGCATCATTTTCATAGGCTTTGGTCACTTCTTCCAGGCGGTGTCCAATGGTGGCCGAAGGTGCTTTGATGAGCAGCAAGGCAGCCAGCGTGGGCGCTATGTCAATGGTTTCTACCGGACGGGTCAGACGCTGGGGCTTAAATCCCGGATTGACAAACAGCAGGGGCACATAACTGTCATAATTCCAGGGCGAACCATGATCCACGCGGGCTTCCGCATTATTTTCCATGGCCTGATAGGGCGGCGGAACCAGATACAAATCCCCTGCCCGTCCGGGGAAAGCCATTTTATCCACTTTAGCGCTTAACCAGTCGTATTCCGTACCGCGCAGAGGCAGAGGGTAAGCCTGGAAAATATCCCGACGCTGACGCAGCAATTCAGCGAGGTAGGTGCTGACGGTATTGACGCTGAGCTCATGATCATGGATGAGTTGATGATCAAGGTACACATAGGGTCCATCGACTTGAAGCAGCGTGGCAGCCGGTAATTGGAAGTGTTTAATCAGTGCCTGGGTTATCTGTTGCTTGACGGCTGGCACGTCAAGACGCTGGTTTTCCTTCATCTGGTGACTGGCTAAGAAAGCGGGGGAGTCGCTGACGCCATGATCGGCAGTTAAAACAATCAGCGTGTTTTCAAGACCGACCTGCTCATCAATGGCCTTAAGCAAATGGCCCAGCGTTTGATTCAAGCGCAGTAAATTGTCTTCCGATTCGAGGCTGTTGGGGCCGAATTGATGGCCTACTGCGTCGACTGCGGAAAAGCTGATGCCTAGATAATCGACTTGATCACGGCGGGTTCCCAGTTTTTCCTTTTTTAAGAGTTGCATGGCGAAATCGGCGGTCAACTCATCCGCATACGGACTCATGGACAGGAATTTGTAGTAGGTTTCAGAGTCCGGTTGGCCCAAGTCATGCGGAAAGTGGTAACCATACGCAGGGAAACGGTGAGTCAGCCCGGGGGCCTTGGCATAATGGTATTGCTCAATGCGTTTGCTTAAGGTCCATATCTGTTGTTTGGGTTGATAACGGCTGTTCCAATCGGCCACCCAGCCCGGATAGGCTGAATAATAATGCTGACTGGTGACAAAGCCGCCGTTTTCCTTGTCAAACCAAAAGGCTTTACCCGCGTGTCCCGCCAGGGTGATGGCGGCGCGATCTTTGAACGAGACGCCGAAGGCACGCCCCTTTTGTGATAAAACCAGCTCGTCGCTTAAGGTTGACGCCAACAGGTTGCGGGGCGAGCGCCCGTCAACGGTTTTGGTGGTATGCGGCGTTGGTAAAATGCGGCTTTCCGGGTCTTCCATGCAGTAAACGCTTTTTTTAAGTGCCGGATCAAACCAGTCATTGGCCACCACACCGTGCAGAGTAGGGTAAGCCCCGGTGGCAATGGTCGCATGCCCCACGCAGGTGACGGTGTGGGCGTGCGGGTGGTGGGCGTTCTGGTAGTCTAGGCTGTGCGTCAGTAAATAATGAAAACCGCCGTCGCCAAAATCCTTGCTGTACTGGTGCAATAAATCACCCCGTAATTGATCAACAACCAACTGAACAATCAGCCGGGGCGGTTTGGGGGCCGCAATCAGGGGCAGGGGAAGCAACAACAGGGCGGCAATGAGTTTCTTCATGGTCAATCCTTTCTGCAATAAAGCTTGCAGCATCCTAAAGGAGATTGGCTGAGGGGTAAAGAGGTTTTATTACTTCAAACGAAAGAAAGGAGACCAATTGAATGGGCTTTTCCTGGATGTAAATTTAGTCCAATATTTGCTCATTGTGATTTTAAAAAATATAAACTAAAGGAGGATTTTCCATTATATCAGCAGGTTGTAAATTGATTAAGCCGTTTAAAGAAAAGCCATGACGAATTGGTTTAATTCGTATACACTAACTTTTCGGTGCGATCTTGACACCGGAACCTATTAATGGAGTTTAAGGAGAAAGAAGATGGGTTTTCAATACAAATCATACTCGGAATTGAAAGAGGCCTGGACAGAAACGAAACGTCTTTACTGTGCTCGCCATGAAGCCACCGATATACATCATTTGCCCTCGGCCCGTAAGCATCGCCAAATTCAATTGGAAGTGATCGAAAATGTCTTTTCCGAAATTGATAAAAATGAAAAGATGGACGTAGCGCGTCGAGCCAAAGTGATAACTGGCTTTGTACATATCCTCCGAGAAGAAATTAAAGAGGCCAGGGAACAATCAGGTTATTTAAGCCGTCTTTTAAAAAGCATGATTGGTGAAACAGAGAAAGGCGATACACTTGAAAAAGGCCAGACTGAAAACCTGCTGGATGTAGCCGCTGCGGATTCCATGGTTTTAGCTGCGTGGCAGTTCTTTAATAGCGTCGTTTATGAAAAAGTTGGTGAGAAGGTGCGCAAAGAGCATGCTTTTAAAGTAGATGGCCTTGACGTGAATAAATACCATACTCACATGGTCTCATTGAAAGAGCGTTATAGTCAGACTGTATTTAGCTCAGCCCATACAAAAACAGAAAAAGAACTCCAGGCAGAGGCTGACGAACTGAAAAGAGCTGAGAGAGAAAAACACCCGAGTATGATGCAATCAGTAAGAACTGGTCTGTCTTCTTTAATTTGGGGGGCAAACACCAAAGCAGAGAAAAAAGACGGTAAGGCTGAAGAAACAGAGGTTGTGTCTCCACAACCAAGCAACGGCTGATGCCCCCAGGACACCCCTCCGCAGAGGGGTGTTTTTTTATCTGTCAACCGGGTATCCCGCTTTCATCCAATCCATGATCCCGCCATCCAGCGAATAAAGCTCCTTGTAGCCTAAATCTTTGAGCGTTTGGGCCGCCGTTAATGAACGCACGCCGCCTTTGCAATGCAGATAAACCGGGGAACCAAGATCGGGCGCTACGTCTTTGATGCGGCTGGCAATCTCGTCTTTTGGAATGTGGTGCGCGCCAGGAATGTGGACTTCCTGCCATTCATCCAGTTCCCGGACATCGATGACGCACAGCGAAGAGTTATTGTCCCAGCGCTTTTTCAATTCATGGCTGCTGATGGTTTTAATCGGATTGTCGGTCATGGCATTTCCCTGTTGTAGTTGAGTGTTGGTCTTGTCAAGGTGGAGTGGTGAATGAACCAGTAGATGGCGGCAGTCACTACCCCGCCCAATAACGTCGCAAAAGCCCAGGTTCCGGCTGAAACCAGCGCCGTGCGCTGCCCGAGCTTATAAAGATTGCCTGCATCACGTGCCACGGCTCCGGCAAAGAATAGATGCAGCAAGGCATTAATAATCAACAACAGGTATTGAAGGGTCTCTATCTGATTGCTGTATTGCTGTACCCATTCATTCAACATGCCGCACCTCCCGGGTTTGTTTTGATTGCCGCCACGACAGCAGAAAAATAGCCGCGATGACACAGAGCAAGGCCAGTTGCTGCACGTCATTCGGTACCTCCGCGAAGATGACGAAGCCCCAGAAGAGCCCGGTCAGGGCTACGACGCCGCCGGTTAAACTATAAAAGACGGGGCCCGCGAGGCGAATGAGTTTAAAGAAAATAAAATAGCCGGCGCTGGAAAGCAGAATTTCAAGAATAATCACTTGCTTCGTCGTCGTAAACGGTGGAGTCAGAGAATAAAACGCCTGCTGTTGAATAACTAAAGGCGTCAACAGCAGGGAGGCAGCCAGCAACATGCCGCTGGCTGCCTGGATGGCATTAAGCTCGGCGGGTTGTTTAACCCCGATGTAAATGGAGCAGAGGGCAAAGCCTAAAGGACTGATTAAAGCCAGCAGTGTCCAGCCGGACATCAGGCCATGGCTGCCAGGCGCGATGATCATCACAATGCCGGCCACACCCATCAGCAGGGCAAGAATCCGCCAGGTGTCAAAACGCTCCTGTCGGGTGATCAGCGCCAGGGGATAGACCAGCAGCGGAACCGTGTTGACTAAGACGGCGAGCAGCCCTGCCGGCAGATGGCTGGCGATAAAATACATGTTGGTATTGGGAATGGCAATGCCTGAAAGACCGCAGACAAAAAAATAGGGCCAATGCTGTCCTTGCCACAACGGGTTGTTTTTGGTGAACAGGCCGCTTAACGTCAGAATGATCGCGGGTCCCAGCGCCTGCCAGAATGAATAGCCTAAGGGCGGGACATCATGGGTCATGGCATAGCGCGCGAGGCTGTAGCCTGAGCCCCAGATGAATCCCAGTAAAATGAGCAGCATCAGGGCTTTCAGCGAATTAAATGATTTCATTGAATCCTTTATTCTAATGAGTCTGTCAAGCCGGTTGGCGGCAGTCATTTGCGTTGCCAGGCGTAAAAAGCTATAGTCAACAAGCCTTGTTCAGGTGTTTTGACAAGCCTGCCAATGGCCAAAGAGTACCATTATGCCATTTTTGGCGGGGGCTGACCATTCTTCATTCTGCCGCCTACATACGTTACTATCGTCTACCCCCACATCATGATTGAGGAAGAAAGTATGCACCCACACGATGTCCCAGTGCCTCATTTAACCACCGCCCATTGCGGCCCCCTGTACCATGTTGAGAAAGTCATTTTAAACCAGGTGGCGACCATCGAATCCTGGTTTCGCCAGCAGTGGCAACTCACGCCGCCATCGCTTACTTCCTCGGTGGATTTGCGCCATGCCGGTTTTAAACTGGCTCCGGTGGATACCAATTTATTCCCGGCTGGATTTAATAATTTAAACCGCGATTTTCTGCCGCTTTGTATTCAGGCTGCTCAGGCCACCCTGGTGGATTATCAGCCCGGATGCCGGCAAATTTTATTGCTGCCTGAAAACCACACGCGCAATCGTTTTTACATGCAAAGCTTAAGCGTGTTGCGCGATATTCTGGTGAAATCCGGCTTTGTTGTCCGTATCGGCAGCCTGGATCCGGAAGTGACTGCCCCGCAGGAAATTGTAACGGACAATGGAGTTAAGTTGTTAATCGAACCGATTATCCGCGATAACAATCGTCTTGGACTGCGTGATTTCAATCCCTGCTTGCTGGTGTTGAATAATGATTTGTCCACCGGTGTGCCGGACAGTTTAAAGGGCCTGGAGCAGCGCATCGTTCCTACGGCCAAATTAGGCTGGTCCAGTCGCCTTAAATCAAGCCATTTCATGTTTTTTGAAGAAGTCGCGCAGGAGTTTTCACACCTGGTGAATCTTGATCCCTGGTTTATTAATCCCTATTTCAAAGCGGTGGACCGCATTGATTTTATGGCGCAGGAAGGGGTTGATAATCTGGCCAATGAGACGGAGCAATTGCTGAAAGTTATTCAGGATAAATACACCACCTATGGGATTGAAGAAAAACCATTCGTGGCAGTCAAAGCGGATAATGGCACTTACGGCATGAGCGTGATGATGGTGCATGATGCGGAACAATTGCGGCAATTAAATCGCAAGCAACGCACAAAAATGGCTGCGAGCAAAGGCAGCCAGAAAGTCGAGCGAGTCATCATTCAGGAGGGAGTTTACAGTTTTGAAGTCATGCCGGATGGGGCAGTCGCTGAACCGGTAGTGTACATGATTGGCCCCTTTGTGGTCGGTGGATTTTATCGCGTGCATCAGGGGCGGGGCAGTGATGAAAATTTAAATGCGCCCGGCATGCATTTTGAACCTCTGGCCTTCGCGCAGGCCTGTAATATGCCAAGGGATGATCTGGATCCCGTGGAGTGCCCCAACCGTTTTTATGCCTACGGCGTCATTGCCCGTCTGGCGGCACTGGCTGCAGCCCGGGAAATCGCTGCCGTGGGAGGTGAATAATGAAGCTGGCTGTTGTCATGGATGCGCCCCATTTATTAAAGCCCTATAAAGACACAACAGTCGGCATGATACGCAGTGCCCAGCAATTGGGCTGGTCTTGTGTTTATTTTACGCTTAAGGATTTGATTTGCCGTGAAGGGCAGGCCTTTGCGCGGGTCTCATCCATTCAAGTGGCCGATGACGACACCAAACCGGATTGGGCCATAGTTACCCCGCTCGGAGAAAAGCCGCTTGCTGAGTTTGATGTGATTCTGATGCGAAAGGATCCCCCGTTTGACATGGAGTACATCTATGCCACGTATGCTCTGGAACTGGCCGAAAAAACCGGTGTCCTTGTGGCGAATAAACCTCAAAGCCTGCGTGACGCCAATGAGAAATTTTTCACCCTCCATTTTCCGCAATGTTGTCCGCCGACCTTGGTTAGCCGCGACATAGCCACGCTTCGCCAGTTTTGGGAGCAACACCAGGATGTCATCTACAAACCCCTGGAAGGCATGGGAGGCAATTCCATCTTTCATGTCGATAAACAAGGGAAAAATCTATCGGTTATCCTTGAAGTGTTAACCCATTCGCAAAGCACCATGATCATGGCACAACAATACATTCCTGACATTGTCACCAGCGGCGATAAACGCATTTTGTTGATTAATGGGGAACCGGCGGCTTATGCGTTGGCCCGTATTCCTGCCAAGGGCGAGCTGCGGGGTAATCTTGCGGCCGGCGCCCGCGGTGAAGTGGTGCCGATTACGGCGAGGGATCGCTGGTTATGTGAACAGATTTCCCCCATGCTTAAAGCCAAGGGACTTTATTTTGTGGGTATTGATGTGATTGGTGATTATTTAACCGAAATCAATGTGACCAGTCCCACCTGCGCCCGCGAAATCATGGCGGAAACATCAGAAGACATCACCGGCGATTACCTGCGTTGTTTAGCTGAGATCAAACAGAAACTGAATTAACGCAAGGCCTGCTTGAGACAGGCCTTGTTCTTAACAAAGGTTCTTAGACTAATGCGCGGAACCGGAAGGCATGCACAGTGATTTTTTAGAACGATGCTCGATGAAACGGAGAACGTCCATGATGCTGTCCCAATGCATCGCGTCCTCTGTTTTGTATCGTTCCAGACGATCAAGGAATGACTCATGGTTGTCGTGTTTTCGGAAAAACACGGTTTTGAAAAAATACAGCATCGCGTGAATTTCGCTTTTGTCGATTCCCAAACGTTTCATGCCGATGATGTTAATGGAGTCGAGCGCGGCGCGAAAACCTTCCGCATACCCATAAGGAATGAGATCATTGGCAATGGACGAGGCACCGGAAATCATGGCGGCCTTACCGATGTGAACATGCTGTGAAACCACGGAGCCGCCACCAAGGACCGCGTAATCATCGACATGGACGTGTCCTGCCAGCAAGGCGGCATTGACCAGCGTGACATGATTGCCTATCTGGCAATCATGGGCGACATGCGAAGAAGCCATGAACATGTTGTGATCACCAATGCGTGTCACGCCCTGGTCTTTGGAGGTACCGCCATTCATGGAGACATACTGGCCGATGTAATTATGCTCACCGATAATCAACAAGGAATTTTCCTCTGTATAATTGTTTACTTGTGGCACATCGCCTAAGCAGGCGAAGGGATGCACGCAGGTGTGGCTGCCAATTTGCGTATGGCCTTTAATGACCACGTGGGAATCAATGTGAACATAATCGCCTAAGGTCACCTCCGGACCAATGATGCAGTAGGGTCCAATCGTGACATGCTGACCCAGGATGGCTTTTTCATCGACAATCGCAGTAGGGTGAATGACTGTATTCATGCGCTATACCCCTTCAACTAGAACCTGTTTCAGGCTATTAAAGTGTAGATGGCGTCAGAAGTGTGTCAAGAATAATTGTACAAAAATAAAACAATTGGTGTTTTCTAAACTTAGCTGAAGTTGAGTTGTCTTAAGGCTTCAAAGAGGATAATGGCGACCGAATTGGACAAATTCAAACTGCGGCTGTTCGGTTGCATGGGAATGCGGATAACGGTATATCGTTCACGTACCTGCTCGGGAAGTCCCCGGGTTTCAGGACCAAAAAGCAGCATGTCGTCGTGCTGATAGTGAATCTCGTGATAACCGGCTGTGCCTTTGGTGGAGCAGGCAAAAATACGTCGATGCTGATTTTTTTCCATGAATTCAGTGTCATTGGCATAATGAATCACCTGAGCCCACTCGTGATAGTCAAGGCCGGCACGCCGCATGCGCTTGTCATCCAGAGTAAAGCCTAAGGGGTGAATCAAATGCAATTGGGCGCCGGAATTGGCGCAAAGCCGGATAATGTTCCCAGTATTGGGGGGAATTTCCGGTTGGTACAGAACAACATGCAACGCCATAATGCCTTAAGCCTCGTCTTCATCCACGTAATCAGCACCCAGATTGTCGTCGCCGCCTTCGTCATCATCCACGTAATCACTGCCGTCATTGCTGTCATCGCCGTTTGCAGCCAGAGCTGCTCCCTGTTGGCCGGTAATGCGGTAATGACGATGCTGCAGGTAGGCATCGCGCAGGAAAGCGTAAGGATCAAGCGCTTCGCTCATCAGACGTTCGGTTTCAAAGAGTTGGGAGCGTAAATCAACATAACGCAGACCAATTAAACCATAAATCACCGCGTCATTGCCGATGTAGGGGTAGGGGGTTATTACGGTGTATTCAAACAACATGCCCATGCCATCGCGAATCGTGCTTGGCCCCATCAACGGAATCATGATGAATGGTGATTTTTTATCGCCCCACTTCGCGAAAGTTAACCCCAGATCATTACTGCGGGGTGGCAGACCAAAGCGTTTGTCAGCCACATCAAATAACCCGCCAATACCAAACGTGGAGTTGATGACAAAACGCCAGGTGTCTTTAATCGCATAACGCCACTCCCATTGCAGCACGTCATTGGCCACCGTAGGAATCATATTGATGTTATTGTAGGCATTATTGATGCTGGCTCTGACCGGATCGGGCAGGACGGCCTTATAAAGTCGGGCCGGCGGTTTTAAAATGGTGGCATCAAAGGCATTATTAAAACGATAAATTTTGCGGTTGAGCGATTCATAAGGGTCATCTGGATTGGGACCTTTATAAAAGCAGCCTGACAGCAGTAAAGCACTTGCCAGTGTGGTTAGACTCGCAATTAAACGCATAATTTAACGGTTTTTTTGAGGGAGTAAATCTGATGTTACACCAGAATCGGGGTGCAGACTACCTCAAAATTAAAATTGCATCACAAAGGTAACAGGCCCGTCGTTGCACAGATGAACCTGCATGTCTGCTCCAAACTGGCCGCTGGCGATCAGGGAATAATGTTGTCTGGCAAGAATGAGCAGCTCTTCAAAGAGCATTTGCCCCTGCGAGGGGGGCGCGGCTTTGGAAAAACTGGGCCGCAATCCCTTACGGGTGTCGGCGACCAGCGTGAATTGCGGTACCAGCAGCAGGCCGCCTTCCACCTGGCGAAGGTTTAAATTCATTTTGCCCTGTTCGTCGCTGAACAGGCGGTAGTTAAGGCATTTCTCAAGCATCGCCGATAAGGTGGCCAGACTGTCGGTGACTTCAAAACCACACAGGATTAACAGGCCGTGATTGATGGCGCCGATGGTGGCGTTGTTGACATCCACCCGGGCTTCCTTCACGCGTTGAATGACAGTCAGCATGCATCAGACCCCTGACGGGCCATTTCTTTGGTGGCACAAACCAGCGCGTCAATGATGCCCGCCTCGCGATCGGAATGCCCCGCATCCCTGACGATGCTCAAATTGGACGTGGGCAACGCCCGATGTAAATCCCAGGCACCGGCCAATGGGCAAACCATGTCGTAACGGCCATGAACGAGATAGGTGGGGACATGGCGGATTTTATGGGCATTGTTTAGCACCTGATTTTCTTCAATAAAATAGTGGTTGACGATGTAGTGTGACTCCAGTGTAGCCAGGGCGAGGGCAAAATGCGGTTCGCTGTATTGATCAATGACGCTTAAATGCGGCTGCAGACTGCTGCAGCGCGCTTGCCACAGGGCCCAGTTTTTAGCCGCGCTCATGCGGGCCAGTTCATTATTGCCCTGGAGGCATTCCGCATAATACTGGGGAATTTCTAAGCGCCTGTCCGCGGGCACTATGCTTATGAATTCCTGCCAGTAATCCGGGTAAACCAGACTGGCCCCCTGTTGATAAAACCAGGCCACGTCCTGGGGGCGGCCTAAAAAAATACGGTGAAGCAGTAAACCGCCGATTTGTTGAGGATAGAGCTCGGCATAAAGCAGTGCCAACAGAGAGCCCCAGCCGCCGCCGAAAAGCATAAACCGGTTAATGCCTAAATGGGTGCGGATTGTATCGATGTCATCCAGCAGATCCTGAGTGGTGTTCTCCCTGATCTCGGAATGCGGCGCGGAACGGCCGCAACCGCGCTGGTCAAAAAGGATGATCCGATAAACCTGCGGATCAAAAAAACGGCGCAGGTAAGCGCTTCCTCCTGCTCCTGGACCGGGATGAAGTACAATCACGGGCAACCCTTCGGGATTGCCGGTTTCCTCAAGGTACAGGGTATGACGGGGATTGACGGCCAGTTCATGCCGTTTGTAGGGTTGTATTGCTGGATATAAAGTATGCATAGACGACTCGGCTATTTTTATTAATCTTATACCTCACCTGCGCCACTTGGCAAAGATTGGCCGGGAATTTATTTGTCATTGGCCCGTTCGCCACCCAAGCTGGTGTTTGACTGCTAAATTTAACATAATAACGCCTTTCTTTTGTTGGAAGTGAAATCAATGACCGTGGATGCTTTACTGAAAGGGCTGAATGACAGACAACGACAGGCGGTTGTTGCGCCTTTGGGTAATACTCTGGTACTCGCCGGTGCCGGGAGCGGTAAAACGCGGGTTCTGGTCAGCCGCATCGCCTGGCTTATTCAGGAACATCATTTCTCCCCTCATTCCATCCTGGCAGTTACCTTTACCAACAAAGCGGCTGGCGAAATGAAGGCACGTTTAAGCCATCTGCTGCCGGTGTCTCTGGCCGGATTCTGGGTGGGAACTTTCCATGGTCTGTGTCATCGGATTTTGCGTCGTCATCATCAGGATGCCCATTTGCCGGCTGAGTTTCATATTCTTGACAGTGAAGACCAGGCGCGTGTGATTAAGCGAGTCATCGCGGCGCTGAATCTCGATGACGATCAATGGCCTGTCAAGCAGGCCCAGGCATTCATCAACGGCAAAAAAGATGAGGGGCTGCGCCCGCAGCACATCCATGCGCAATCCTTTGGACCTACACGTACCTTAATCCAGATTTATCAGGCCTATGAGCAGGCCTGTCAGACGGCCGGCGTGGTGGATTTTGCCGAGTTACTGCTGCGCACGCATGAGCTTCTGCGCGACAACCCGGACATTCTGCAACACTACCAACACCGTTTCGGCGCCATTCTGGTGGATGAATTTCAGGATACCAACACCATTCAATACGCCTGGATCCGCCTGCTGGCCGGGCAGGGCGCGTCCGTCATGGCCGTGGGGGATGATGATCAATCGATTTACGGCTGGCGGGGCGCCAAAGTTGGAAATATTCAGCAATTTCCACGGGACTTTAATAACACGCTGGTTGTACGTCTGGAACAGAATTACCGCTCAACCGCCACTATTCTCGATGCTGCCAATGCGCTGATTAGCAATAACCAGTCTCGTATGGGCAAGGAATTATGGACGGACGGCAGTGCCGGCGAAAAAATCATCGTCTATGCAGCATTTAACGAACTGGATGAAGCCCGGTTTATCAGCGAGCGCATTCAGATGGCCATTCACGATGGGCGCAGTGCGGACGAGATTGCCATTCTCTATCGCTCCAATGCCCAGTCGCGAGTCATTGAGGAAGCCTTATTAAGAGCCGGAATTGCTTACCGCATTTATGGCGGCGTGCGCTTTTTTGAGCGGGCAGAGATTAAAGACACCCTGGCTTACCTGCGTTTACTGGCAAATCCGGATGACGATACCGCCTTTGAACGCGTGGTGAATTTCCCCACGCGGGGTATTGGTGAAAAGACGCTGGATGAGTTGCGCCAGTTGGCCAGGAACCGTCAGGGATCTCTCTGGCAGGCAGCGGGCGAATTGCTGGCTCAGGGCGCATTGCCGCAGCGGGCCGCCTCCGCCCTGGAAAAATTCACGCATCTCATCCGTGGATTGCAGACTAAAACGCAATACCTGGAACTGGATGAGCAGATTTCCGAAGTGATTAACGGCAGCGGTCTATACGCCCACTTCTCCAAGATCAAAGGCGATAAATCAGAATCGCGTCTCGATAACCTGCAGGAATTGATCAACGCCGCCAAACAGTTCCGTTATGAACAGGATGTCGATGAGGAATTCCCTTTGCTGGTTGCTTTCCTGGCCCATGCCTCACTGGAGGCCGGCGAAATGCAGGCGGCAGAACATGAGCGTTATGTGCACTTAATGACCCTGCATGCTGCCAAGGGACTGGAATTTCCCATGGTGTTTTTAGCGGGCATGGAAGAGGGTGTATTTCCCGGCAAACAATCCATCGAAGAGCCCGACCGTCTGGAAGAGGAGCGCCGCCTGTGTTATGTCGGGATGACACGCGCGATGGAGAAACTCCTGCTTTCCTATGCGGAAGTCAGGCGTCAGTATGGACGGGAAGAATACCACCGCCCATCCCGCTTTCTACGCGAACTGCCCGCTGAATTGCTGGATGAAGTCAGGGTGAAGGCTCATTATCAGTCTGCGCCCTCGGCATCGCCAAGGTCGTCTTCGGTTGCGGCGGTGGCGGCCAGTGATGCGGGATTGAAGCTCGGACAGAATGTCTCGCATGCGAAATTCGGTCAAGGGGTTGTGGTCTCTGTGGAGGGCAGCGGCGCGCACACACGCGTGCAGATTAAATTTGCCGATCATGGCGTGAAATGGCTGGTATTAGCCTATGCCAATTTAACCATTGCTGAAAATTGTTCTTTTTAAAAGGTCCTGTAAAGAAGAATGATACACGGATGGCATCTCTGGGCTTGAATTTCAGGCCATCCGGTGCTACGGTTCGTGTGGCGAAAAATAAATGACGTCGCTTGGGTTTTGAGTTTATTACATCAATTAAGGGGAATTACGTGAAGCTTAAAAGTCTAATGACTGCCGGTGCACTCCTGGCTGCAGTCGCATCACCCGTTGTAATGGCCGCTGATAACACCATGTCAGATGACCAGAAAAAAGCCATCGAAAAAGTGGTGCATGATTATTTGGTCAATAATCCCGAAGTGTTGCTGGAAGCGTCTAAAGCCTTACAGGAAAAACAACAGGCCAGCATGCAGCAACAGGCTCAGGCCGCTATCCTTGAAAATGCCTCGCAGTTATTCAGCGATAAAATGACGGTTTTAGGTAATCCAAAAGGGAATGTGACTCTGGTTGAGTTTTTTGATTACCAGTGCATTCACTGTAAAAAAATGGCGCCCATTGTTGCCGACCTGATTAAGAAAGACAGCAACCTGCGCGTGGTGTTCAAGGAATTCCCCATTTTCGGTAGCAGTTCGGACATGGCTTCACGCGCAGCACTGGCCGCCGCTTTGCAGGGCAAATACCAACCCATGCATGAAGCGCTGCTCAAGCAGGAAGGCCGTCTGAATGAGAAAATCATTATGGACACTGCGAAATCCGTCGGTTTGAACATGACCAAATTTAAAGCGGACATGGACAGCCAGGCTGTCAAGGACGCCTTGAGTGCAAACCGTGAGCTGGCTGAAAAACTGCGACTCATGGGTACGCCTGCGTTTATCATTGCTTCAACCCCTGCAGGTCAATTCAAAACCGGAACCACGCCGGCGTTTATCCCGGGTGCTGCCAGCGAACAGGCGCTTAAGGATCTGATTAAAAAGGCCTCTTCCAGTTAATGCTTTTTACCGGCAGATTGCCTGACAGTCTGCCGGAAATTCCTTAGTCCACTCAGTGTCATCGGAATTTCAGGATGCCAATCAGTTAGTTGAGAACACTATGACAAAACCCAGTACTTTCCAGGATATTATTCTGACGTTGCAGCAATTCTGGGCAGCAAGAGGCTGCGTAATTTTGCAACCCCTGGACATGGAAGTCGGTGCCGGAACCTTTCATCCCGCGACCTTTCTTCGGGCGATTGGACCTGAACCCTGGTTTGCGGCCTATGTGCAACCGTCGCGGCGGCCTGCGGATGGGCGCTATGGCGAAAATCCAAATCGAGTACAGCATTACTACCAGTTTCAAGTGATTTTAAAACCATCGCCGCTGGATATTCAGGACAAATACCTTGATTCCCTGCGGGCGCTCGGGGTTGATCCTCTGGCTGATGATATCCGCTTTGTCGAAGACAACTGGGAATCGCCAACGCTTGGGGCCTGGGGTCTCGGTTGGGAAGTCTGGCAAAACGGCATGGAAGTGTCGCAGTTTACCTATTTTCAGCAGGTAGGAGGTCTGCCCTGCAAACCTGTGACCGGTGAGTTGACTTATGGCCTTGAGCGTTTGGCCATGTACGTGTTGGGAGTCGATAATCTCTTTGATTTGCCCTGGGCGCATACGGCACAGGGGCTCATTACCTACGGTGACGTGTTTCATCAGAATGAAGTGGAAATGTCGGCGTTCAATTTTGAGCATGCCAACGTGGACGCGCTGTTTCAACAATTTGATTATTATGAACAGGAAGCCGAAAAACTGATTGCCTTGAATTTACCGCTGCCAGCCTATGAAATGGTAATGAAAGCGTCGCACGCCTTCAATCTTCTCGATGCGCGGCGTGCCATTTCGGTGACGGAAAGGCAACGTTATATTTTACGGGTGAGGCAACTTTCGAGAGCGGTAGCCCAGGCTTATTATCAGGCGCGCGAAACCCTGGGTTTCCCCATGCTGAAGGTGTCACATGAAGTTGAATGATTTTTTATTTGAAATAGGGTGTGAAGAATTACCCTTTGCTGCGGTTAAAAATCTGGCCTCTGCGCTGGCTGACAACGTGAAGGCTGCTTTTGATAAAGCGCAGCTGACGTATCGAGTGATCCGTCCCTTTGCAAGCCCCAGACGTCTGGCCCTGCTCATTACCCAATTGCCTGAAGAGCAGCCTGAACAACAGTTATCACGCCGCGGGCCGGCGCTCAATGCGGCCTACGACAATCAGGGACAACCGACCAAAGCCTTGTTGGGCTTCGCTAAGTCCTGTGGGGTGGACGTCAGTGCATTGACTGTCCTTAAAACCGACAAGGGTGAATGGTTGGTGCATGACACAGTAGCCAAAGGGGCTAAAACCAAGGACCTGTTGCCTGAATTGATAAACCAGGCCGTTGCCGCACTGCCCATCGCCAAACCCATGCGCTGGGGGGATGGCGAGGTGGAATTTGCACGGCCAGTCCATTGGATAGTCATGCTTTGGGGTGAAGAGGTGATTCCTTGCACCATCTTGGGCGTGGCGGCGGGAAAAACGACTTACGGTCACCGTTTTCATCACCCTGAAGCCATTCATTTAACGAAGCCAGAAGACTACGAAGACGCACTGACTAAAGCGCGGGTCATTGTCGACCCTGACAAACGGCGTCAGCAGATCAGGGACGACGTCGAGGCGCTGGCGACTAAACACCAGGCTAAGGCCATCATGTCGGATTCACTGCTGGATGAGGTGGCCGCCATTGTCGAATGGCCAACCCCCCTGTTGGCGAGCTTTGCTCCTGAATTTTTACAGGTGCCGCCGGAAGCATTGATTGCATCCATGCAATCGCATCAGAAATGTTTTGCTCTGGCAGACAATCAGGGGAAACTGTTGCCGCACTTCATTGCGGTAGCCAATATCAACAGCAGTAACCCTTCGCAAGTGATAGCCGGTAACGAAAAAGTCATGCGTGCCCGTTTAAGCGATGCGGCATTCTTTTTCGAACAGGATAAAAAGCAGGCCTTAAGTCAGCACAGGGCGGCCACGGAGAAGGTCGTTTTCCAGGCGCGCCTGGGTACGCTGGCTGACAAAGCTGACCGTATCCAGTCGCTGCTAAAAAATCTCATTACTCCATTGGAGTTAAAAGAAGCCCAGGCGAATCGAGCGGCCGAACTCAGTAAATGTGATTTAATGACGGGCATGGTCGGTGAATTTCCGGAATTGCAGGGATTGATGGGGTATTATTACGCTTTGCATGATGGCGAAGATCGTGACGTGGCTGTGGCTTTAAACGAACAATACCTGCCGCGTTTTTCTGGGGATGCCTTGCCGGTTACACCCCTGGGGCTGGCCTTATCGCTTGCTGATCGTCTGGACACGCTGGTGGGTATTTTTGCCATCGGGCAGAAGCCGTCTGGCGTCAAGGATCCATTTAAATTACGCCGCCATGCACTGGCTGTCGTTCGCCTGTTGCTGTCCACTGAGGCACGCGTTTCTTTGCAGGCATTAATCAGCCAAAGCAAGGCTGCGTACAGGGACGTGATTAACCAGCAGGAAGAAAGCCTCAATGAAATCAAAGGCTTTATCCTTGAGCGTCTGCAATCGTTCTATCAAGGCAAGGGTATTTCTGTCGATTTGGTGCAGGCGGTGAGAGCACGTCAGGATGACTGGTTGTATGATTTTGATCGCCGCGTGTCGGCCCTGGCCGATTTTGTCACCCGACCGGAAGCGTCCGTGTTGAGTGCCGCCTGCAAGCGGGTGAATAACATTCTGCAACAGGCCGAACCCATGACAGTTGGCACGGCGCTGGTTGTCTCATTATTGGAAGAGGGCGCTGAGCAGGCGCTTTATACTCATTTAAGTCACATTGAAGACCACATTCAACCCCTGTATCAGCAGGGTGATTACCGTGCTATCCTTAATCAGCTCGCTCGCTTGCGGGAACCGGTGGATGCTTTTTTTGATCAGGTTATGGTGATGGTTGATGATGAGCAAATCCGCATGAATCGCCTTCTTCTGTTAAAACAACTGCAAACGGCGTTGCAAGGCGTTGCCGATATTTCACTGTTGCAATTGCCTGGCAGTAGTAACGGATGAAGAAATGCATCATTTTGGACAGGGATGGCATCATTAATCAGGATTCCCTGCACTACATCAAGTCGGTGAATGAGTTTATTCCTATCCCTGAAAGCCTCAAGGCCATTGCCCGTTTAACACGGGCAGGGTACCAGATTGGTGTAGCTACCAATCAATCGGGTGTGTCACGCGGCTACTACAGCGAAGAGGAGTTACTGGCTATCCACGCTAAAATGCTGGCGGCAGTTCGTGAAGCCGGCGGGGATATTATGGCGATTGAATACTGCATCCACCTGCCTGATTCCGGCTGTGACTGCCGCAAGCCCCAACCGGGTATGCTGCTGAAACTGGCCGATCATTTCCAATGCACGCCAGAAAATTTGTTGTTTGTCGGTGATCGGGTGTCGGATATTCAGGCAGCGCAAGCGGTGGGTGCCACACCCATCATGGTCCTGTCACCCATGACAGACCGGGCCTTGTTAATGCAATACCCGGAGGTTCCTGTTTACCTTTCGCTGGCGGCTTTTGTCGATGAATTCCTTGCTCAATCCCATGCATGACATCGCCATAGGCTATGCGGAAGATGCCCTGTTTGCGCAGGCGCAGGCGTTGGCGGCGTCCTTGCATTTACCCCTTGATAATCAATCCCCCAACCGGTTGGTGCTCACTCCTGAGCGATTGGAGTTGCACATTCAGGGCTTTAAACCCCAGTATGCGGATTTCAGCAGCAGGTTTTGGCAGAGACGGCGGGATGCCGGTAAGCAGCAGGGATTGGTGAAAGCCTGTAAACCGGTTGCGGGCATGCGCCTGCTTGATGTGACCGCAGGATGGGGGCGTGACGCGGCCATATTGGCCAGCTTTGGCGCCGATGTGCACATGCTGGAGCGTAATGCCGTGATGGCCGCGTTGCTGGCAGATGCCCTGCAGCGTCGTGATCCGCGTTCTAAAGCGGTGTTGCATTTGCAGGTTCAGCATCAGGATGCGCTGGAGTACCTGAATGAATTGACGGAAGCTGAATACCCTGACCTGATCTACATGGATCCCATGCATCCGCCGCGAGATAAATCGGCGCTGGTTAAAAAAGACATGCAGATTTTGCAGCAACTCATTGGCGAAGATAAAGACGCGTTGGCTCTACTAACTCTGGCAAAACGCAGAGTCAGGCAGCGGGTGGTAGTCAAGTGGCCGCAGCATGCGGAGCCGTTAGTTAAGCCTTCTCGGAGCATTGAAGGTAAAACGGTACGGTTTGATATTTATTTGCCATAACCCAAGCTTGGGATAAGCTGGTGCGTGGTAGTCAGTTGCCGGGCGAGGTATTCGCAGTGGAATACTCCCTCTCCCGGAGAGGAGGCCGTACTGTCAAACGTAATTGTACTCGGCTAATTCTTCACGCAGGCGTTTTTCCTCGGCCAATTCTTCAATGCGGCGGCGTCTTTCCAATTTGGTACTGGGACTGCTTTCAATAAGAATGGCATCAGGATTGTCGCTGAAATCATCAACCTCGGTCTCAAAATCATCAAAAGTTTGTGAACTCATTGCATTCTCCATTGCTGAGTGTGATTGTCTATGGGAGGTAATCCAGAGACTGGATACAGAAGACAACCTAAATCCATTTATGACGAGTAAGGCATCAGGAACAAAGTAACAGAATTCCACTGCGAGGAACAGTGGAATTTTTTAGTCAATACCCGTCGGATCAGGGCGCGGGGAGTTGCTGCTGCTGTTGTTGTTGCTGTTGTTGCTGCTGGGCTTCTGCTCTTTCCTGCGCTTCGGCAATTTTATTGATTCTATCTTTGAAATCCCGTGTTGCTTCCGGACCGGATGCGCGTTTAACGTACTCTTCACGGCGTTGATTGTCAGTCACGGCTTTATCCTGCATCATCTTCAAGCGGTTAGGATAATCAGCGAACAATTCCTCCGCTTTTTTGGCTTCGCCATTGACATTGATGGTGATTTTATCCGGCGGAAAACCGGCTTTGAGCGCGCCTTCGTAAGCTTTGCGGGCGAGATCCATCACATGTTTAGTGTCCGGTTCGCCCTTGCTGTTGGTTTGATAGGATTTATAATTGACATCCATGACAATGGAATCGTGACCGCAGGCTCGTACGGCCGCGGCAATGGTAGTCATGTCGCCCAACACTTTGTCCTCGGAACCGTAGTAATAAGTCAATCCCCACTTGGGTAAGGTCATTGTCAGGACGGTTTCCGACTTGTTGTCTTTGCCTTTTTGTTCTTCAATGTTAACTTGACGGCCGGTATAACTTAAAAAGCCTTTTAAGTCTTCCACACGGACGTTTTTAAACGTTGCCAGGCCCTTATTGGCATCAATACCAACGTGAATGGCGGTGTTTTCCTGGGTTTTGCGGTTTTTTTCTGCCAAGGCGTCAATGGCGGCCTTGTTTTGCTTGTTGCGGTACAGATCGGCTAAAAAAGAAATACGGAAATACTCGTCCTGAGAGGCTTTATAGAGCTTGTCCATATCCCCCTTGACCGCTTTTTCAAATTTATCGAGATCCTCGCCCTGGCGTTTTTTAAGGGCGTCAGTCATCTCTTTCTGAACTTGAGGAAGGTCGACATCGGTTACGCCCAGGCTTGTTTTTAAGTTATTGACAAAGGTAGGGTCCTTAAAAAGGGCTTCAAGCTTGTTCAATTCCAATTGATGCTGCGCTTTAATGGCCTTGGTCGCTTCACTTTGCAGCTTATGTAATTCAGAACCCACTGCCTCGGGGTTAAAACTGTCGGACTGGGCATTGTTTTTTGCCAGATTCTTTGGAAGATTATCCGTGACAATGGCATTCAGTGCTTTGGCCCTGCGGTTAAATGCCTTGATGGCATCGGACAGGTTCTGGTCGGCTTTCAGTGCGTCTTCGAGTTGAGTTTTAACCGCAGTCACTTCGGGTGTTGCGGTATTTAGTTTTTCATCCAGCGTGGAACCGTTGGGTAGCTTGAGTTTGCCAAAATCCGTGACTTTTTGCATTCTGGATTGGGAGAATTCATCAAAAGCGCCAACGCCGGTTAATCCGGCATTGAAGTTGACGCTGTCGCTGTACATTTCAAAATAGACTTCTTCGGCGCGCGGCCCAAAATGCTTAACAAGCTCTTTTTCAGCATTCAGGTAATTACGTAATTTTCCAAAAGGAACAAAGGTCGGCAATGGCATAATCTCTTCCGCATTTTAATCCATATGAAAATTATATCAGTTAAAGCTTAACTGATGATTAATTTTTTTCATCCCAGGCTGGAATCGCCGCATCGCCAAACAATTCTTTGGCTTTTTCCTTGACTGCATTGGAGTTCATGGCTTTAACAAATTGCTCCAGCTGGCTTCGTTTATCGCTGTCACGGCGGATGACAATCAGGTTGGCGTAGGGAGAATCCTTGCTTTCCAGAAAGAGGGCATCACGGGACGGGCTTAAGCCGGCGGGTACTGCAAAATTGGTATTGATGACGGCCGCATCAACATCACTCAGGACGCGAGGCAACTGCGCGGCATCCAGTTCTTTGATTTGCAGGTGCTTTGGATTTGAAGCGATGTCATCGGTGGTTGCCGTGGAGGTATGTTTCAGTGTAATCAGCTTGGCTTTTTGCAGGAGAATTAACGCACGGGCTTCGTTGCTGGGGTCGTTGGGAATGGCGATAATGGCATTCTCGGGCAGCTTTTTCAATGATTTGTATTTGGACGAATAAATGCCCGTAGGATAAACAAAGGTTTTGCCTATTGCTTCCAGGTTATAACCATGCGCTTTGATGGCGGCCTGCAGGTAAGGTAAATGCTGGTACACATTGGCATCGAGACTGCCATCCTGAAGCGCCTCATTAGGCAGGTTATAATCATTAAATTCTACAATTTTAATGGTCAGACCATAATCCTTAAGCGCCTGCTCTTTGGCCACGTCGACCAGATCGGTTTCCGGCCCGGCAATGGTGCCGATGGTTAATGTATTGGGCGAGGGTTTGTTGCAGGCGGCTAAACCCACGGCCAGAATCAGAATACTCAATAAACGCATGACGTTAACTCCCTAAAATACTTTAAAACCTATCGATGCGAGAGATGGCGGGCCAGTTTATCACCGCCCATTTGCAACAGTTGCACAATCATAATCAGAATGACGACAGTCGCCAACATAATTCCCACATTAAATCGTTGATAACCATAACGTATGGCCAAATCACCCAAACCGCCGCCGCCGACCGTGCCGGCCATGGCGGAATAATTGACCAGGGCAATGGCAGTCACCGTAATGGCCTGAATTAAGGCAGGCAAGGCTTCGGGAATCAGAATGTGACGAATCATTTGCCAGGTTGTTGCCCCCATGGAAAAACCGGTTTCGATAAGGCCAGCAGGCAGATTCTGATACACGTTTTCAACCAGTCTGGCAAAAAAAGGCGTCGCACCCAGTGTCAGGGGCACGATGGCGGCGTTAATGCCGATGGAGGTGCCTACCAGTAACCGGGTGAACGGAATTAAGGCCACGAGTAAAATAATAAATGGAATGGAACGGCTCATATTAATCAAACCACTGATGCTTTTATGAAGCAGGGGGTGCGGTTTGATTTTGCTGCTGCTGAACAGCAGGGTCCCCAGGGGAAGGCCCAAGGCAAAAGCCAGCAGGGTGCTGATGGTCACCATATAGAGGGTTTCCAGACTGGCTTGCAGTAAATCATAAAATAGTGTCAGTGACATAACCTAGAATCTCCACGGTTAAATTGGCATCATTGCATCGCTGGATAAACTGCTGAAGCAGGGTTTGATTGGCATGCAATTCAACAATCAGAACGCCGCAGGTGACGGCGTCGAAGCGATCAATATTGGCCAGCAGAATATTAATGTCGATGTGCAGCTCGCGGCTGGTTTTACTGATGAAAGGCACCGTGGCGCTCTCACCATGAAAGAATAAACGGATAACCGGCTTGTCGCTTTCTACTGCGCTTAAATGGCTGGTTAAGCAGGCAGGCAATGGCGGGCTTAACTGGGCGTAAAGCATTTTTCTCGCCTGGCTTAAGGGATTATTGAAAACCTCATTCAAGGCCGTCATCTCAATGATTTGGCCTCCTTCCATGACCGCAAGGCGATGACAGATGCGTTTAACTACCTCCATTTCATGGGTGATAAGGACGATGGTGATGCCATAAAGTTTGTTGATTTTTTTTAATAATTCGAGAATGGCGTCGGTGGTTTCCGGATCCAGCGCAGAGGTGGCTTCATCGCATAACAGGATTTTGGGGGAGCAGCTTAAGGCTCTGGCAATGGCCACCCGCTGCTTTTGTCCGCCGCTTAATTGAGAGGGATAAGCCTCTTTTTTGTCCTGCAATTCCACTAAAGGCAGCAATTCATCTATTTTATTTCGGATTTGCTCTTCATCCATGCCTTGAACACGCATGGGCAGGGCAATATTGTCATAGACGTTTTTGGACTGCAGAAGATTGAAATGCTGAAAAATCATCGCCATTTTATGGCGCGCCTGACGTAACTGGGCATTGTTGAGGTTAGTCAGCGTTTGATTGTCGATGATGACTTCACCCTGATCGGGCCGCTCCAGTAAATTAATGGTTCGCAACAGGGTCGATTTCCCAGCCCCGCTTCGGCCAATAATGCCAAAAATTTCGCCTTCCTGGATAAAAAGATTAATATCACGGAGCGCGATGGTGTCCGCATAGGATTTATTTAATCCAACTAATTCAATCATGTACATAACCTAACGAAGTAGCGCAGCGGGGGATGCTAAGGAGGGTATACTGAAGCCCGCTTTAGCCGTGTTTACAAAAATTGAAGTTCTACCTTAACTTTTGAGCGCCCGCAAGCTGAGTTATTCAAATCGGCGCGATTCGCGATGATACCATGAGTTGGGGGAGGAGGCAAAATATTAAAAGAACCCACTTTATTTCTCTTGGCTAATACATTATAACGTGCAGGCGATTTTGTTGGTGAGTGGAATAATTAGGTCAATCATTAGCTCCCCTAAATAAGGTCTTGTAATGATTTACCATTAATTTAGTGCTGTTGGCTGAGTTTACAGCAAACATATTTGTCACATTGGTTGTTTATTGTTATTCCGGATTTAACAAACTCGATATTGGAGTTCTTGGCTTATGGTGGATACCAGTAACATGTGATAACAACTCTCAATATCAGGAGTGGCAGTGGGTAAATTGTTTTGAAGACTTCTTCAGAGCCCTGCTTTTCATTTCTGTATTAAGAAAAATGATTAATTATTAGTGAAGTGAGTTAAAATTTAATATTCAATTAGATAACTAATTGATATCTAATGAGATTATTTAATTCACCCTTGAGACTGTTGATGAAAAAAATAAAATTTAAGGAAAGACCAGATACAGCCATCAGTTTATTATCAGTGCTCTACGTTACTTCTCTTTTGGCCAATTTAGCAGTAGGGTACAGGTATATAAGTTTGGGTTCTTTTACCCAGTCTGGGGGAATATTTATTTTCCCTGTTTCATTCATTATCAGTGACATAATCACTGAAATTTATGGTAGTGATTTGGCAAGAAAACTAGTTCGTTATGGCATAGTTTGCCAATTTATTTTTGCTGTCTATGCATATCTTGTTATCCATACTCCCGCACCTTATTTTCTCCAAAACAAAGAATTATATGCTTCGGTCTTTAGTCCCTATTTAAATTTTGCTCTTGCTAGCTCTATAAGTATTTGGATTGGCTCAAAAATAAACATTGTTTTATTAAGTAAATTCAGTGAATTTTCAGGGGGGAAATATTTTGCAGTGAGAAGTTTTCTTGCTTCGACAGCAGGAGAATTTTTAGTCACCAGCATTTCTATGGTTATAGCGAATTATAGCAAACTAAGTCTGGATAATCTTATATATATGATTGGCTGTTGCTTTATTATAAAAACAATAATTTCATTTGTAGCAATTTGGCCGGCATCAGTAATAGTTTATAATTTAACACATAAAAGAAGCTCGTATAAAACAATATTAGAATTTAAAAGGCCAATTAGGCTATTAAAAAATCTCCTTTTATTGGCTTGGAATGCCAAAGGCTTTATGTATGTACTTGAAGAAATTGATATGGATAGAAACAAGGCGATCTTATATTATAAAGGTACCAGAGGGATTATAGAAATATCTCTTTTTCATGCATTTTATAATAAAGAAATTATTGATAAATTAAATCCGGATGATGCTGCTAGCATCGGATATTATTATGCTCAAATTCACGGAGGTGACAATGTTTTCTTGTTAAGTGAGAACAAAGAAAAAAAGAATTTTGTCTTAATGTTTAAGTCGGGTGAGTTGAATATTTTGGGAATTACTAGAGATAAAAAAATAATAATTGAAGATACAAAAAACGCTATTGAGTTTTTGAAGTTTCCAATGGAAATCTATAGAAATAAATTGATGCTGGGGAAATTTTCAAGCTCACAAGCCCTTTACATTGGTTATTTATCCGGTACCCCCGAATTAAATTTGAAAAATTTTAAACCCAAACAAATTTGTTATCTTAAGTTAGTAAAATAGGTCTTATAATGAGAACGGGTTATTATATTTTCTTTGGGAATGGTGATTACCATCCTTCTACCTATAAAACAAAAGAATGGGTATCGGAATGGAATTTAGATGATTGGAAAAAATTTATAGATGAAATCATAGAATTAGACTCTAATACCTTACTGATTTATCTCAACGGCCATACTTTACCTTATAGAAGCAAATCTCACCCGGAATTAGTTGATACTTCCCATTTAAACTGCAACAGCGAGTTTTTAAGTGAATTACTGCTATATGCTAAAGGGAAAGGTTTAAAAATAATTGCTGTATTAACTACAACAGGACATGCAGGAAAATTTGCTGAATTAAATGAGTCATCAAAAATTGAAGTATTGCTAAATGATTTATCGATTGAAGATACCCTGGTTCCTTTTCCTGCTCATATACGAAAAGGGAAAATGACAAAAAAGGAAGGAGCAGCTCAAGTTGGGTATGGTGTTTTATGTCATAATAAAGAAATTTCCCGTGCTTATGCCAAGGATATATTAGCAGAAGTAATCCATACCTTTGGAGATATTATTGACGGAATTGCATTGCACCCACCTGAATCTGCATATCCTTGTGGTTGTACTCAGTGTAAGGATAAATACTTTATTAGATACAAAGAGTCGTTAAATCCCAATAATATAGAAAATCATAGAGAGTTTTTTATCAAAAGTTATCTAGAGTTTCAAAGCGAACTTCATTCACTAATCTCAAAAGAACTTCCTCAATGCCAGCAAGCAACTTTCACGATACCATGGTTGTATGAAAATTCATTTGATATTGTTGGTCAATTAATTCCTAAAGATGTAATAATTATTGAATGGGATTATAATTTGGAGCCCTCAAGGATCAGCTCTATTAAGAAACGCATTGAAAAATACATGAGTTTAGGTCACACAATATGGTTTATGCCAACCGGCGGGTTTTCTTTTAATCCCCTGGAGCCTGCTGATGATCAAATAAATCTTTTATATCAACAAATTGAAGCTGTAGAGGATATGACTATAGGTGGAATCATTCACTTTTTAGGCCCGAGGAAAAGCACATTTATGACCGAAACAAGCCTGCAAAAGTTCTTTGAATCCAAACAAGAAACCATTTGTAAATTTAATTAAATTGTTCTTGTTTGAGTGAGTGTTAGAATGACTATAGCAATAATTTCGTGTTCCATGTGATTAAATGTAAGAACTTGAGAACCAGCTACGATTGGATTAAGTAACCAATTGGGCGAGTCTATCGTTAGTTCTCGTAACGAGATTGAATTATCTGTCTTGAATTTAATTAAAACCAAGTCTCCATCAATAGGTAGTAAGTGCGTTTGTAGAACAAATAAAGTACCTACTGGGAATCTTGCATGCATTGACTTGGTACTTTCAAGAGCGAATATGAGATCACCTGGATGAATATTCTCAAGCAAGTTACCTATCGGAACCCATTTTTCCCATGTGATTTTATCGAAAGCTGCAGTGAAATTTGGTTTCGAAACAAAATCCCAAGACATAAGTGGGATAGAGATATTCTTGCTTTGTTCGTTTGTACCAACTAGAAAATCGAGGTTCACCCCAAAAAAATCAGCAATTTGTTGAAGTGTAGAAAGCCTTGGATCAGTTGTGGTTCCATTAATGATTCTATTGATAGTGTTATAAGGGATATTTAAATTTTTTGCTAAGTCATATTCTGAGACTTGGTGTGAATCTAAGAGTTTAGATAAATTTTTAGATAAAAAATTTGACTGTGAGGATTTAGTTTTATCCTTTAGGGTATTAGTCATATAAGTAGTTAAGGCTTTTAAACTACTTATTCTTGCATAAGAGACTCAATCTGAAAAGTATTATCGACTTAACGTAATATTTATTTACTATTTTATCATCCATTAGAGCAAAAATAGCACAATCAAATACTTTTAGTCTAACTTTTTACTCCGTAAAAGACAAAATATTAATTAAAAGTTTACTTCAAAGTAAAAAAAATTTAATATTGATTTACTTTTATGTAATTGAGCGAACTTTGAATTTTATTCTCCAGAATATGGAGACATTAGTTATATAGAATTCAGTACACGTTCAATTTCAGAACCTTATTGGAAATGGCCAATACCCTACTCCGCGGGTCAGATGTCTTAACAAGTTACTAAGACTGCAGGAGTACGTGAGGGATAATAAAAGTAAGGTAAAGCTTCTATAGTGGCACATCCTGTATAGACGTTAGATCTTATAGTGCTTGCCAAATGACTTAATCTGTAAAATAGGAAGATATATGAAGGGGATCAATTTAGAGCGGCATCATGCATTGCAGAGTGCACATAATGTACAGGAGATTTGTAGTCCAGCCCTTAAATTGTTAGGTGTATCGTATTTTAATTACATTAAGGTTTACAATGACGATTGTTCTCGTGAATTGCTGGCGAGTCATGCACCCTGGATTA
Organism: Legionella rubrilucens; assembly: GCF_001468125.1. Taxonomy (GTDB): domain Bacteria; phylum Pseudomonadota; class Gammaproteobacteria; order Legionellales; family Legionellaceae; genus Legionella_C; species Legionella_C rubrilucens. The sequence goes on from NZ_LNYT01000007.1 coordinate 323,423, forward strand.
AGCATTTCTATGAAAATGCCTTATTTCAATCCGCCTGCATTGTTGACATAGAGCATCTTTTACCTAAAGGTTTTTATTTGTGGACGGAGTTGGACAAGAAAGATCCTGCTTATTTCCAGGGTAGAGATTTTAATATTGATAACGGCATAAGTTTTGTGTCTAAAACCGCCAAGGCCACTTACATCTATATCTTTGCTTCTACACCTGCTCAGTATGGAATGAATAATTTTTATATTGCCAACATTGACCTGTTACAACGATTCATTCATTACTTTAATGATAAGGCCAAACCACTGATCGACGAAGCGTCTAAAAATCGAATAATACTACCTGAGCAGCAATCCATCAGTCCCAATAAAATCAATTACCTCAGTCTTTCCGACAAAGCGCGGGGACAATTTCTTGAAGAAACCAAAGTGGAGCGTTATTTTCTATTCAATGAATCTCAGGATCTTTATCTAACCCGAAAGCAAGGTTTATGCGCCTCGTTGTTGGTTAAAGGCTACACCTCCAAACAAATCGCGAAAGAAGTGAATATTTCTCATCGAACAGTAGAAGGTTATTTTCTTAAGATGAAAAATAAGATGGAAGAGTCACTCAAAAGAACATTGTCAAAAAATCAGATTATTCAAATACTCCAGCAGGCTCAGATTTGTTAATGGGAGCATTGTATAATGGGCAGAGACAATGATTCTCGCCCAGTAATGCTTGTGATTCAAAATCATCTTTTATAGACTTGAAAACGCATTGATTACTGCAACCAGTGTAAAGCAACGGAAGAAATTCAAATGCACGCAGAAAAATCCTGCAGGAATGATTCCACAGTTGCTGAAAATAAATTGGGAAATTTATCCTCACAAGTCACTCTAAATAATCCTCTCTTAACCCACGATGCTTAATAAAACAGTAATCTTGACGTGCGATGCAGGAAAGCAAGTATAGTCATGTAGAAAATAGGATAAAATTTTATCCAATTAATTAAAAATGTTCAGAGCCCCGCTGAACATTTTCAAAAAAGTAAACTCATCCTTTTTAAAGGCAGTATGGCTACGGAGGCAGAAATGCTTCTTAAGAAAGCAAGCAAACTTAAACCCACTCAGGAATTTTATTCCCTGCGGCTCTTTAAATCCATCCAATACAGTGATACAACTTGATCACAATGGTTTCTAACTTGCCAAGTGGTGATCCATCGAGGCAGTCTTTATGGTTAAGCTTAATGAAAAAAGGAACATTTTTTACGCCCTGCCCCGCGCTTAAGCGGGGTGAGCGTCTGGATAAAAGGAAGCATGAAGATCTACGTCACACCTGCTTTATTTCGCCAGCCGGCAGACGTTATGAGTTCATGGGTACCCTGGATGCAGAAGAAGCACGGCAGCTCCATCAGCAAACGGGGTTGGAAAAAACGGGAAAGGTGGAGTTGGGGCGCGGATCATTTGGCCGGGTTCGTTTGGTTCGGGCCGAAGACGGTACGTATCTTGTCATTAAAAAAATGAAAAAGGGCTATGGCGGTCCTCAGTCCAAATTCAATATCAGGGAAATTGCCGAGCTTGAGAGTCATTTAATTGAACAGCTGCAGGGGATTGATGGAATTATTTTTCCCGTGGAGACTTTTCTCGTGAATGACAAGGCTGGGCACGAGGTGATTGTCAGCATCATGCCGCTTGCCGATTTGGGTGATGCTGAAGAGCTCACGGAATGCCTCTACAAGCCAGGACGCGCGGGTTGTCCTTTACCCCATAGCCTGCAGATTGAACTGCTAAACTGCGATTACCAGGCCAATCCGGTAACATCGTCAAAGACCGCCGTCGTCGGCTTTAATAGAACATCGCCTGACGTTGATTTAATCACAGAATATGAATTGCCTGAGAATCTGATCAAATTACTCAGTGAGTCGCGCCCAACGTCGCTACCTGTTAATCCCCATGCTGAAGATGCCTGGATAGAGCGAGGATGTCAGTCAGAAATCCGCTTGACACCTCATCAGAATCTCCATTTGAAAATGAGTAACCTGCTGCTGATTTACATTGCCAGGGAGTTAACAAGCACCTTATCGGCTCTGCACAAACGCGGTATTTATCATCGTGACGTCCAGCTTAAAAATGTGTTGTTGACCCGCGAGGCAGAGGTACTATTAACGGATTTTGGTTGTGCTATCCATTATGGATTTCAGGATTGTTATAAAAGTTCGGTATTATCGAAACCACTTGCACCGGAACTATTCCAGAAGGACACCGATCTCGGCCATTTAAATGCCAGCCGCTCCATCGACGCCTGGCGTTTGGGAATGCTGTTGTCCGCTTTCCTGGAGGGCTCTCAAACGCTGGATTATGTGCTTAGGTCCGCTTACCCGGGCAATGTCATTTATTGGGGTGGGGAACTGCATTTTCCAAATGATTTATCATCCTTTCTTGACGTGCTTCATCAGCGCATCAGACAGGAACTGCAAAATCTCTTTGTGAATAACAATGTCCCGTTGCAGATGCGTAAAATCATTGCAGGCCTGTTAAATCCCTACCCTGAAAACAGGCTGGGAATAGCGGAGGTCATTCCGTTGTTAAATGAATTGCCAACGATTGAAAAAGCCATGATCAGGGATTTGTTAAACGAATTAAAAGTATCTGAACGACGCGCCTCTTCCGAAATGAATACCCAGCCTGTGCCGCCTGAACCCTTTGACGGGGACGCCCATGGTCTGGAGCATCATTCGTCTTTCAATGTTTGACAGTACTACGGCTTTTTGGCAGTCTAGGACCCTTTCAAGTGATAGGGAGAATGACTGAATGAGAACAGCAACAGGATTAGCCGCCGCCTTATTGGCCTTATCAGCCGAGGCTTCGGATTTGTCTTCCTTTGCGGAAGTGGCCGAGGCGGTGAAGGAGGGTAAAGCCTTGAGCTTTGTGACAGCATTAAATGCCTGCGAATCGGATATTCCTTCAGCCGACATCACTACGGCCATCACGCCGAATGCCGTCATGCTGGTGAATGGCAGCAAAGTGACCGCCTCGGATCGGCATTTTACTTTAAATGATCCCTCTTTACCGGGCGAAGCTGTGTTTGGTTACAGTAAATTTGAACTCCAAGCCAGCGGTACTGCCACGGTCAAAATCACGCTGCTGCGTGCTGCCGACTACAGCAAAATCCGGGAATTTCAAATGCGCTGTGAGCTGGGCAAGGGATTTAAAGTGTTTGCAAAGTAAGCCAGCGGCCAGCCGAGCTTATCAAACAGCATCCCCGCTCGTACGGTGGGGATGCTGGCCATCGCTTAATGTTGAAGTGATATACTCTTTACAGCATGATCTTTTGTCGTGCGTTCAACAAACTCTCTAAAGAAAGTCTCTGCCGTTTTACCTGAGCGATTTGTCAAAGCATCCCATTCTACATTATGACCATTTCTATGTGGGGCAGTCTCCATTTTCCTATCGCTTTTTATTCGTTCTCTGGCTTCAACCAAGGCTTCTCGTGCACGCATTAACTTACCCTTGGCGAGTGGATCACTTGTCTCAATAAGGTTATCGAGGTTTTCAATTTCTTTATCAATCTCGGCTTTTTTCTTGCGCCGTTCAGCACTCAACTCTTTATGGATGGATGCGTAATGAGGAATCACCTTGTCATCGATACTTTTATCCCGTTGTCCTTTTCGCGTTCTCACAACGATATAGTCTTTGTACGCTTCAGGGATGCTTTTGAACGCACTCCCCGCATCCATTTCCCATTTAACCAAAGCAACGCCAAATTTAATGAAAGGTTTAGCAAGCCATCCCGCTACCTTCATACCCGTGGTCTCGGTATGACCATTTTCTTCGCGCCCGCTTGCATCCCGCTTTAAACGGAGTTTCCCTACGACAAAATTAGTGATGGAAGAGAAAGAACGGCTATTGAACACGTTGATGGGTTGCCCCAGTTGATGAAAATGTTGTGCGACCAAAGAGGCTATTCCTGCACCCAGTGAATGGCCTTTCAGGGTAATGTTTTGGGGTGAGACACCTAGGTCCAACAGCCGTTGGACCTGGGCAATGCCATCGGTGATCAAATCGTCTTTTGACTTGGGCTTGCCTTGGCTTTGTCCCACACCTCGAAGATTAAAGCCGACGACATTCGCTTGAAGCGCCTGGGCATCTTCCTGCATTTCGCCAATGATTTCTTCATAGCACATCCCATTTCCTACGAGATTGACAATGTACTTCTGGTATTGAGGAGCAGTGTCTTTCTGGGCACTATGCTTTATTTCAAACGTATCTAACTGGGCGTAATCATGCGTAATGACTGTATGCTTTTCACAGGTTAGCTTAATGTCATTATTACTGTAGTTATGTTTACTAACATTCTCATCCGTAACCGCTAAATGCTTAAAATCCTCTGTTTGAGCCGGCAGTACTATTTCACTAACCCGTTCACCCAGAGCCTTGTTCATTCCATATTTTAATGCGTCCCACAAAAGAACAGGAGGAAACAGAAAACGGGCAGCAATAAACTTAGCCCATGTCCAACCACTGTATCGAGGTTTTGGGGCGTTATAAACGTTAGCCATAAAGAAATACCAGGTTACCTAAGGTATTCAGATGATAAAGAAAAGACATTAAGGAAATATTAAATACAAAAAGTCGGATTTAAAAAATTCTCCATCACCGCTGGATTTAATACGTGTTAACAGATGGCGTCAGTGATTTTCTCACTGGCTAACCACGGTTTTTCCTTTGTATTGAAGTGCAGGCATTGGAAGACCCCTGAGCTGATTAACTCAGCTCAGGCCGGTTTTTAAAATAGCTTAAGGCTTCGGGATTGGCCAATGACTGCAGGTTATTAATGGTCTGACCATGCACCACTTGCCTGACCGCCACTTCGACAATTTTACCGCTCATGGTTCTCGGTATATCAGGGACTTGAAGAATCACCGCCGGCACATGGCGAGGAGAAGCATGGTGGCGAATGGTTTGTCTGATTTTAGCCTGCAGTGCTTCATCCAGCGTCAGACCTTCCCTTAATTTGACGAAGAGGACGACGCGCACATCATCTTCCCAGTTCTGGCCAATGACAATGCTGTCGACAACTTCGGGGATGCGCTCGACCTGACGGTAAATTTCTGCGGTACCAATGCGAACACCGCCGGGATTTAATACGGCATCGGAGCGTCCATAAATGATCAACCCGCGGTGCAGGGTTATTTCAGCGAAGTCACCGTGCGCCCAGACGTTGTCAAAACGCTCAAAATAGGCATGCCGATAGGCTTTTTTGTCTTCGTCATTCCAAAAATAAATCGGCATGGAGGGGAATGGTCTGGTGCAGACCAATTCACCGCGCTCGCTCGTCACGGCTTTCCCGTCTTCGTTGAATACTTCGACCGCCATGCCTAAGCCAATGCATTGCAATTCCCCACGATGAACGGGTAACAGCGGATTGCCCAGAGCAAAGCAGGAGACAATGTCAGTGCCGCCGGAAATGGAGCAAAGTTGTACGTCTGCTTTGATGTACTCATACACGAAATCATAATTTTTTGGCAGCAGGGGAGAGCCGGTCGACAAAATCATTTGCAGGGAGGGAAATTGCAGGTGTTGATTGGGCCGGGCATCTGCTTTTTCCACCGCGGATAAAAACTTGGCGCTGGTACCAAAGGCGGTGATCTTTTCCTGCGAAATCAGTTCAAACAGACGGTAGGGGCTGGGGTAGGAAGGCGCGCCTTCATACAAAGTCAGGGTAGCGCCAAGCGCCAGTACCGACACCATCCAGTTCCACATCATCCAGCCGCAGGTGGTGTAAAAACACAGGTTGCTGCTTTCATCGAGATTGCAATGCAGGGCCAATTCTTTCATGTGTTGCAACAACGTTCCGCCTGCGCCATGGACGATGCATTTGGGTTTGCCGGTTGTGCCGGATGAAAAAAGAATATACAAGGGATGGGCAAAGGGCAGGGAAACAAAATCACAGCCTTGGCTTTCCACTAAAAAATCATCCCAGTTCACCATCGGAACCGTTGTTTCAATGACAGGCTGGTTGCCGATAACAGGGCAGAGGATAACCTGTTGCAGCGAAGGGATGGCGTCACAGACGGCTTTGATTTTATCAGAGGCGTCATGTTGTTTGCCCATGTACTGATGGCCGTCGCTGATGAATAACACACGGGGCTCCACCTGACCTAAGCGATCGATGGCTGCCTGGGCGCCAAAATCAGGCGAGCAGGACGACCAGATGGCCCCTAAAGAGGCCGAAGCCAGCATGGCTATGATTGTCATGGGCACATTGGGCATGATGGCAGCGACCCGGTCCCCGGTTTTGATGCCGGCTTGTCGTAAGCCGGCGGCACATTGGGCGACGGCTTCATCAAGCTGCCGATAACTGATGACTTGCCGTTCCCCCTGTTCATTCAGGCTGACTAAGGCAGGATGATCGTCGCGGCGTTGCAGCAATTTTTGCGCAAAATTAAAGGTTGCGCCTTCAAACCAGCGGGCATCGAGGAATTGGTCGTAGTCATTCACTGTTTCTGTGGCCGGCGTATCAAACGCAAGCCCCAAAAAATCACACAGCGTTGGCCAGAACAAGGCCGGTTCAGTGATGGACCAGTGGTGAAGCGCCTGGTAATCGCTAAAGGGCTGTTGATGCTTTTTTTCGGCATAGCGCATGAAATGCCACAGGCGGCTTGATTCAGGGTGTTTAGGCTGCCAGACGATGCTGCTCATGTTCGATTTCCTTTCGTAAAGTCCTCAAGGCCAGAAGTAACATGGTACGATACTCCCGGCCTCTCAACCAAATTATTGGCTGCGTGGTTGTTGCTGGGTAATGCAATGGATTCCACCGCCGCCGGCAAAAACATCGAGTGCGTCAATCTGGCTGATACGATGGTTGGGGAAAAGTTCGCTAAAAAGTCGAAAGGCTGCCTTATCCTGCTTTTCATGGCCAAACGCCGGCATGACAATGCCGCCATTCGCTAAATAAAAATTGATGTAGGACAAGGTCAGGCGCTCACCGTTCATCCAGGTGGCCGGGGGTTGTTCCACGGTGTAGACATCCAGGCGGCGTCCTTGTGCGTCAACCGCTGTTTTTAGCGTTTCCAGATTGTCATGCAGGATGTGGTAATTTTCATCATTGCGGTCGTGAGTAATCAGACACAGTACTTTTCCAGGCGCAATAAAACAGGCGATCTCATCCACATGACCATCGGTCTCATCACCCACAAGGCCCTTGTTGAGCCAAATGGCTTTTTGGGTACCGAGGTATTCATGGAGGTACGATTCGATTTCCTGTTCAGTCAGATGCGGATTGCGGTTGGTGTTGAGCAGGCACTCACGGGTGGTCAGCACGGTCCCTTCGCCATCGACATGAAACGAGCCGCCTTCCATGACGAAGGGGGCTTTAAATGAACGGGCCGTTGTTGCGTTGATGATGGCGCCGGCAATGCGGTTATCCAGGGCATACTCGTCGTAATTGCCGCCCCAGGCATTGTGAATCCAGTCCACACCGGCCAATTGCTTATTGCCATCCAGCAGGAAGGTCGGTCCGGTATCCCGGGTCCAGGAGTCATTGATGGGTAAGGACATCAATCTTATTTTTTTATCGCAAAGGGCCTTTGCCCCGGCTTCATCACCAGGGTTGACAATCATCGTCAGGGGTTCAAAGGCGGCAATGGCATTGGCGACTCTGGCATAGGCGTGACGGGCGCGTTCAAGGCCTATCGTTTCCCAGGTTTGAAGGTGACAGGGCCAGGCCATCCAGCAACCGGCATGAGGATACCATTCAGGCGGCATCATGAAACCATCATGTTTTGGAGTCGACATAATTATCCTTTGTTTTTATTGCCATCGAGATACGTTTGCTGGGTAAAAATACTGCGTAATTCATTCAAATACAATTGAATTGTCTCATCAGGCAGATCGGTATTCAGTAATTGTTTTTCATAAGACAACAGCAGTTTTTTGGTGTCAAAATGCGCGTAATTAAGCACGTTGGTCACGGTGTCGCCGCTGACTAAATCTTTGATTTCAAATTGACCATTGCCGTTTAGTTTAACGTCCAGTGAATTGGTATCGCCGAAAAGATTATGAAGATTTCCTAAAATTTCCTGATAGGCACCCACTAAAAAAAAGGCAATGGCGTAGGGATTATTGGGATCATAAGGCGGAAGCATCAGGGTAGTATAAATCCAGTCGCGCCCGGTGTATTGCTTTAAGGTGCCGTCAGAGTCACAGGTTAAATCCTGCAGAATGCTGTGCATGCTCGGTTCTTCATTCAGATGCGAGATCGGCGTCACCGGGAAGATCTGTCCTATGGCCCAGGCATCCGGCATCGATTGAAAGAAGGACAGGTTGCAGAAGATTTTTGCCGCCAATCGTTCATTAATCATTTCCAGCAATTCGCTGTCGGCCGGGGTATTCTCATCGAGCGGTTGTTGTTGAATTTCAAGACAGATGGCAGTGAACAGTTCTTCGATTTTCGCCTTTTCCTCAAGCGTCATGACCCCGTGTTTGAACATCGAGTGTGCCTCATCCAGCGAATGGGAGGCGTAGTTAAACACTTCGCTTGGCGTGCTGTCGGCAATGGAGAGGTAAGTATTCCAGATGTCGTGGATGACATGAGAGTCATCGGGAGCAATGCGCGGCAGCGTCGGTTTCCGCTTAATCTGTTCCACGTCGGTGATGTTGGTGACCAGCGTGGCATGGTGTGCGGTCAGCGCGCGTCCTGATTCCGAAATGATGTGAGGTTCCGGCATGCCGCTCTCTTCGCAAAGATGACGCATGGCTAAGAGGATGTTAGTTGCGTATTCCTTGAGACTGTAATTCATTGAGCAGCCGGTGCTTGAGCGCGTGCCTTCGTAATCCACACTCAGTCCGCCGCCCACGTCGACGGTTTCGATGGAGGCGCCCATTCGCCGCAATTCAACATAATAACGCGCCACCTCCAGCATGCACTGACGGATATCGAGGATGTTGGCAATCTGTGAGCCGAGATGGCAATGCATTAATTGCAGGCAATCGAGGTAACCGCGGTCTTTTAATTGATTGACAATGGTTAAGACCTGTTCCGCATTCAAACCGAACTTCGATTTTGCTCCACCTGTGTTTTCCCATTTGCCGGCGCCTTTGGTCACCAGGCGGATGCGGAGGCCGATCCTTGGGCGAATGCCCATTTTGGCGGATTCTTTCAGAATGGTTTCCAGTTCAGATTGTTTTTCAATGACGATAAAAACCTGATGGCCCATCTGTTGGGCAATTAAGGCGGTACGGATGTAGCAGGCGTCTTTGTAGCCGTTGCAGATGATCGTGGACGGCGTTTCGCCTAGCAGGCCGATGACAGCCACCAGCTCAGGCTTGCTGCCAGCCTCAAGCCCGACCTGATGATCGGGGGCTTTAAGCAGTTCCTTGACGACACAACATTCCTGATTGACCTTAATGGGATAAACCAGGGTGTAGCGTCCCTGGTAATCAATTTCGTCAATGGCCTGTGTGAATGCTTCATAAATTTTTGCCACGCGATCGTGGAGAATGTCTGTAAAGCGAATCAGCAGCGGCAACTGCAGCCCGGCTCGGTTAGCTGCATTCACAATCGCTTTCAGTTCAACGCCGGTTTCCTCCGGGTGTTTGCTGATTTCGATGTTACCCTGCTGATTGACTGTGAAATAACCTTCACCCCAATGTGAAATATTATAAAAATTGCTGTCCGTTGAGGTTTGGTGTGTCATCAGGTTAATTCTCCTTTGAAAAAGCCGCGGGGTTTAGCCAGCGCATGGTAAGTGTTCGGTTCACGTTGATTGGGGAAAGGAAACAGACGGCCCCACAGGTCGCGCTGACTGAAATCGAGTTCGGCAACCAGTACGGCGGGTTCATTGCGAGGGGCCTGAACCAAAATGTCGCCCATCGGATTACTGATGAAACTACTGCCATAAAATTCCAAATCATCTTCACAGCCGATGCGGTTCACAGCCACCATGAAGGTATTGGCCATGATTCCTTGAGCCACCATGACTTTTTGCCACATCGGCTGGCTGTCAAATCCCGGGGCTGTGGGTTCGCCGCCGATGGCAGTAGGGTAAACCAGGACCTCTGCCCCTTTTAAGCCGTAAATTCTTGATAATTCTGGAAACCATTGATCGTAGCAGGTAGGCAAACCGAAACGATGTCCGGCAATGGTATGAACCGGGTAGTCGGAATCACCCGGTTTGAAATAATAATCTTCATGGTATTTTTCACCACTGGGGATGTGTTGTTTGCGGGTGACCGCGATTAGCTTGCCCTGCTCATTATAGGCCACCGCGGTGTTATAACCGGCTTGTTCAAACAGTGAGGCGGTAATGCAAACCCCGGCTGTTTTGGCCATCTCGCTGACAAACTGCGCCGTGGGGCCTGTGTGAATGTCTTCCATGTACGGCTTGCCATCCACGTCGCTGCGGGTACAGAAATAGGGCGACAGGGTTAATTCCTGCAGACAAACCAGTTCGGCGCCTTTTTTGGCGGCAGTGACTATCCCCGAAGCAAGACGGTCGCGGTGTTCATCTGGATTTTTATACCATTTTTCCTGTACCAAACCAATTGTCAATGTGTTACTCGTCATCATGTCTCACCGATAGATAGGTCAAAGAAGGGCGGCGTGGAGTGTCAAGCGGGCGCCGGTCGTTTTCGTTGTGTCGTGTTTCATCGTCCAAGCGGGGTATATTAGAATAAAAAAAAAGTTTATTGAATAACCAGTCGGCGTTTTTTGCCTTCAGGTCGTTCACTTTGACGATAAGCCTGACTATAGACGCTGTTTTGTCGTTTGTGTAGTTTTTAACAGGGATTGGCTAAAAGGGCATTGGCAACCTTGGACTGATTTTTTCTTGACATGGCTTTGCAAATCATGTCGCCGGCATGGACGATTTTGTAAATGTCCACGCCGGTATCAATGCCAAGTCCGTGCATCAGGTAAAGCACATCTTCTGTCGCCACATTGCCGCTGGCGCCACGGGCATAAGGGCAGCCGCCGAGGCCTGCGACGGAACTGTCAAAACAGGTAATGCCGCATTGCAGAGAGGCATGGATGTTGGCAATGGCCTGACCGTAGGTATCATGGAAATGCATGGCGATTTGATTCGTCGGCAGGTGTTTTAGAATTTCCTCAAGCAGCCGAGTGGTTTGTCTGGGGGTTGCCACACCAATGGTATCGCCCAAACTGATTTCATAAATGCCGAGATGCGCCAACTCCCTTGTGACCTCCAGTACCTTTTCAGGAGCAATGGCTCCTTCATAAGGGCAGCCCACAACGCAGGACACATAGCCGCGGATTTTGATTTGATGGGCCTGGGCTAAGGGGATTATCTCGGCAATGCGCGCGAGGCTTTCTGCAATGGAGCAGTTGATGTTTCGGCGGTTAAATTCCTCGCTGGCGGCGGTAAAGACAGCAATTTCGGTTACTCCCGCCTCGATCGCACGCTGCAGCCCCCGGGTATTGGGAACCAGCGCGGAAAATTGCACGCCCGCAGGTTTATCGATGCCGGCATAAACTTCAAGATTGTCAGACAGTTGGGGAATGGCTTTGGGCGAGACAAAACTGGTGGCTTCAATCCGTTTTAAGCCGCTTTGACTGAGCTGGTTAATCAATTCAATTTTTTTTCGTGTCGACACAAAGGTGATTTCATTCTGCAGTCCATCGCGTGGACCTACCTCAACGAGGGTCACTTCTTTCGGGTAGTTCATGCTGATTCCGGTTTGTAGACATGATGAACTCGGTTCATTTCATTTTGAGTGAAGCGAACCGGCCTGTAAATGCCTGATTAATCCTGTAGTGCCAGTAACTGTGCGCCTTCCTGCACCTGGGAACCGACTTCATAGTACAATTCCGCCAGGGTACCATTTTTGGGTGCATGAATGGTGTGCTCCATTTTCATGGCTTCAAGCACAATCAGGCGCTCGCCTTCTTTCACCTTGTCACCCTTGTTTTTAAGAATGGCAACTACCGTTGCGGGCATGGGTGCCGTCAGTTGCCCCTTAGGTCCCGCCTGTTGGCCTAAATCGTCCCAATGGTAGGGACTGACAATCACCGGGCCGCCGCTGATGTAGCAATGCAATTTACCCTGAACGTGATTAATCCAGGCTGATTGCTGTTGTTTGCCGTCATCCAGAGTTAACCAATCACCCTCAAGGCGTGCGGTTAACGTCAGGGTCGGTTCGTTTTCCAGGGTCACCTGAAACTGCATTTCATTAACGGCTTCGATTTTAAGACAATAGGACTGCCCTCCTGTGACGTAGCGGCAGTACCAGTGGCTGCGTAAATGCGGCTGCCAGGCAAAACTCTGCCGCAGTAAGGGATCCTGATGGCGGTGCAGTTGCAGATAGTCATAGGCGGCAGCCATGAACAAAGCCTGTTTTTTATCCGGCGCCGTCAGATCAAGGGTCTGCTGCTGCAGAAAGTCCGTACTTAAGTGGGCAGCAAGGAACGCTTCGTTGGCAACAATGGCCTGCAGAAAGGGAATGTTGGTTTTAACGCCGCCAATGGCATAATGGCTCAATGCCCGCTGCATGTGTTGAATGGCTTCGTCCCGCGTGTTCCCCCAGGTAATTAATTTGGCAATCATGGGGTCATAATACATGGTAATGCTCGACCCGCAGGTCACGCCGCTGTCGATACGGATGTTGTCCCCCTCAGGCTCTTTTAGAAAATGAATCTCGCCGATGGAGGGAATAAAACCCTGGTGCGGATCTTCTGCATAAATGCGGCATTCCACCGCATGACCCGAGTAACGGATGGTGTCCTGAGTCGCTGGAAGCGGTGCATTGGCGGCTATTTTAATCTGCCATTCCACCAGATCAAAGCCGGTGATCTTCTCGGTCACCGGATGTTCCACCTGCAGGCGGGTATTCATTTCCATAAAATAAAAATCACTGTCGCCATCCACCAGGAATTCAACGGTGCCTGCGCCGCGATAATCAATGGAGCGCGCTACCTCACAGGCTGCTGCAGCCAGCCGTTGACGCAAATCGTCATTTAAACGAGGAGCCGGGGCTTCTTCAATGATTTTTTGATGACGCCTTTGAATGGAACAATCGCGCTCAAAAAGATGGACGACCCCTCCATGATTGTCGGCCATCACCTGCACTTCCACGTGACGCGGGTTTAATACCAGTTTTTCAATGATCATGGTGTCGTCGGCAAAACTGGCCATGGCTTCGCGGCGGGCGCCGGCCAGCGCCTGAAGAAAATCAGTGTCCTGATGCACGGCACGCATGCCTTTGCCGCCGCCGCCGCTTGCGGCTTTGAGCAATACCGGAAAGCCAATGCGTCGGGCCTCGTTCAGCAGATGCGCATCACTTTGCTCGCTGCCGTGATAGCCCGGCGTCAGCGGCACGGATGTTTTTTCCAATAACTGTTTGGCCACCTGTTTCGATGCCATGGCTTCCATGGCTGAAACACTCGGGCCAATGAACACAATACCGGCCTGTTCACAGGCACGGGCAAAGTGGGGATTTTCTGACAGAAAACCGTAACCGGGATGAATGGCTTCGGCGCCTGAGGCTTTGGCCGCTTCCATTATGGCGTCGATATTTAAATAACTGCTTTTGGCGCTGGCTTCACCTACACAATAGGCCTTATCGGCGAGGTGCACAAACGGGCTGTTTTGATCGGCAAGCGAATAAACGGCAATGGTTTCAATGCCCATTTTTTTAGCGGTTCGAATTACCCGGCAGGCAATTTCGCCGCGGTTAGCGATAAGAATTCTGTTAAACATGAAAATCCTTAATTCCAGTTGGGGGTTTCTTTGTTAAGGAAAGCGTGAAGTCCACGCTGGCCTTCCGCAGAGACCCGTTTTTTTGCAATGATCGCGGCTGTTTTTTCGATTAATGCCTCATCGATGGGTTTGCCGTCAACGCAGTCAATCAGTGTTTTGCATTCCGAGACAGCCTGCGGGGCCAGCGTTGTCATCTTTTGGGCATAAGTCAGGGTATAATCCCATAATTGATCCTCATTAATACAATGATGGACCAGATTAAGCTGTTTGGCGCGCTCGGCATCAATCATTTCAGCACTCATGAACAACCATTTGGCGACGCGTGCGCCCACGGCGTTGACGACGTAAGGGCTGATGACGGCGGGTATCAGACCAAGCTTAACCTCGGAAAAGCAAAAGCGCGCGGATTGGGCGGCGATAGCAATATCACAGGCAGCCACTAACCCGGCACCGCCGCCAAAAGCAGATCCCTGGACCATGGCGATGGTGGGTTTGCTGCTTGTGTAGAGGGTATTCATCACCCGGGCAAGCACCAGGGCATCCTTGACGTTTTCCTCTTCGGTGTAATGGGCCATTTTCTGCATCCAGTGAGCATCGGCGCCGGCTGAAAAATGCTTGCCGTTGGCCTTTAAAATAATGGCCCTGACGTCAGGGTTGGCAATGGCCTCATCCAATGTTTTTTGCAAATCGTGAAGCAGCGTGTCATCAAACGCATTGTATTTCTCGACCCGGTTTAACGTGATTACCGACACGCGGTCGTGCCATTCATGCAACAGGTGGCTCATGGTTTTATCCTTACATACGAAATACGCCAAAGCGCGTCGGTGAAATGGGGGCATTCAAGGCCGCAGACAGACTTAAGCCCAACACCGTCCGAGTGTCTTCAGGCGCGATGACCCCATCATCCCATAAACGGGCGCTGGCATAATAGGGATTACCCTGCGTTTCATACTGGGCGCGAAGTTCGGCTTTAAAGGCCTCTTCAGCCTCCTCTGACCAGTGGGTGCCTTGTTTGGTGTACTTGTCGCGATTCACCTGCGCCAGCACATTGGCGGCCTGCTCGCCGCCCATGACTGAAATGCGGGCATTGGGCCAGCTCCATAAAAACCGCGGCTCGTAGGCGCGTCCGCACATGGCGTAGTTGCCCGCGCCAAAACTGCCGCCGACAATGACAGTGAATTTAGGCACATTGGCATTGGCAACGGCAGTCACCATTTTGGCGCCGTGTTTGGCGATGCCGCCGGCTTCGTATTTGCTGCCGACCATAAAGCCGGTGATGTTCTGTAAAAACAGCAGGGGAATGCCGCGCTGAGTACAAAGTTCGATAAAGTGGGCGCCTTTTAAAGCGCTTTCACCGAATAAGATGCCATTGTTGGCCACAATGCCGATAGGGTAACCAAACAGATGAGCAAAACCGCAAATCAGGGTGGTGCCGTACAAAGCCTTGAATTCATCGAATTCTGAGGCATCAACGAGACGGGCAATGATTTCGCGGATATCAAAAGGTTTGCGAGGGTCCACAGGGACGATGCCATTGAGTTCGTGGGCAGCATACAGGGGTTCGCGGCTGTCAATGCGGGTTAACTGATCAGGCTTTTTGCGATTCAGAAAGGCAATGGCCTGACGCGCCAGAAACAGGGCATGAGCATCGTTTTCAGCGTAATGATCAGCCACACCGGATTGACGGCAATGGACATCGGCACCGCCCAATTCTTCGGCGCTGATCACTTCACCGGTCGCCGCTTTGACCAGCGGCGGACCGCCTAAAAAAATGGTGGCCTGATTGCGGACCATGATGGATTCATCGGCCATGGCCGGGACGTAAGCGCCGCCTGCGGTACAGGAGCCCATGACCACGGCAATCTGCGGGATGTTTTCGGCAGACAACGTGGCCTGATTATAAAAAATGCGGCCAAAATGATCGCGATCAGGAAATACTTCATCCTGCCGCGGTAAAAAGGCACCGCCGGAATCCACCAGATAAACACAGGGCAGGTGGTTGGTGCGCGCGATGTCCTGGGCCCTTAGATGTTTTTTAACCGTCAGCGGATAATAGGTGCCGCCTTTCACGGTGGCATCATTGACCACAATGATGCATTCTATGCCATTGATTCGTCCAATGCCGGTAATGATGCCGGCCGCGGGGACTACGTCGTCATAAACCTGATAGGCTGCAAGCTGCGATAACTCCAGGAATGGGCTGCCGGGGTCCAGCAATTGCTGCAGTCTCTCACGCGGTAACAGCTTGCCGTGTTTTAAATGCCTTGCCCGCGCATTGTCATCGCCGCCCCGGGCGATTTGTTCAACAAGGCCGCGTAACTGTAAAACCAGGGCCTCCATAGCGGCCGCGTTTTGTTTAAATTCAGTACTTGCCGTATTAAGCTGACTGACAATTTTTGCCATGATAATCCTTAATGAATCAGTATGTTGCTAAGTACAATAATTAACCAGAGACACCAGGTCAACTCAAGCAGATAAGGCATGGGTTTGCCTCGAATCGGACGATAGATGAGCGCAGGGACTGAGGCTAAAAGGATAGGGATTAAGGTCAGCAGAATCACCTTGCGAATCAATAAACCGATGCCGGTGTGACTAAACACCGCGGCGAGCTTGAAATTCACGTAGGCATAAAACATGTCGATATACACAATCAGCAGATGGGCGTATTTGGCAAAGACAATGACCAGAATGCTTAAAGCAAGATAAATAAGACTTTGACGAAGCATGTACATCCTTTGTTATTTTTATGTTGACGATGCCCGCAACCGTCAACCGATGCGGGCATCGTCCAGTGGATTAGGACAGCGGCTAAACCAGTTCAATGGCCATGGCCGTTGCTTCCCCGCCGCCAATGCAGAGAGCGGCAATGCCGCGGGTCTTCTGGCGTTGTTTCAGCGCATGGATGAGCGTGACTAAAATGCGTGTGCCGGATGCGCCGATGGGGTGGCCTAAAGCACAGGCGCCGCCATGGATATTGACTTTATTGTCATCCAGTTCAAGCTGGGTAATGGCCGCCATGGCAACTATCGCAAAGGCTTCGTTGATTTCAAAAAGGTCAACTTCATTTTTAGTCCAGCCGGCTTTGTTCATGACTTTACGAATCGCATCCACAGGAGCCGTTGTAAACCACTCTGGCGCCTGGGCATGGGTTGCGTGGGCAACGATTCTGGCCAGGGGCTTCACGCCGCGCTTTTTGGCCTGTTCAGCGGTCATGAGAATAAGGCTTGCTGCGCCATCGGAGATGGAACTGGAGTTGGCCGCAGTCACTGTGCCGTCGGCTTTAAATGCAGGGCGCAGCGTGGCAATCTTGTTCAATTTGCCGGCGTCGGGGCTTTCATCTTTGGATACGGTGATTTCCCCTTTACGATCAGTGATGGTGACGGGTGCGATTTCGTCAGCAAAACCATTGTCCTGTTGCGCCTGCAGGGCACGCGTCAATGAACGGGACGCGTAGTCATCCTGCTGAGCCCGGGTAAAACCAAAATGTTCAGCCGTCTGCTCGGCAAAACAACCCATTAACTGGCCGCGCTGATAGGCATCTTCCAGACCATCGAGGAACATGTGATCTTTAAGCTGACCATGGCCAAGACGGTAGCCGGAGCGGGCTTTTTCAAGCAGGTAGGGCGCATTGCTCATGCTTTCCATGCCGCTGGCCAGCACAATATTGGCCGAGCCGGCTTTGATTAAATCATGACCCAGCATCACGGCTTTCATGCCAGAGCCGCACATTTTATTAATGGTGGTTGCCCCTGTGGAATCAGGAATGCCGGCGCCAATGGCGGCCTGGCGTCCAGGCGCTTGCCCGATGCCTGCCTGTAATACGCAGCCGGTAATGACTTCATCGATGTCAGAGGGAGAAATGCCAGCCTGTTCGAGTGCTGCACGATGAGCAATGGCCCCTAATTCCGGTGCTGTCAATGCTGACAGAGCGCCCAGCATGTTACCCATGGGGGTGCGTTTGGCAGCAACGATGACGATATCATTCTGATCCATACTCATTTTCCTTTTCCTTATGAAGTTTCTTTAAATAGTTCACGGCCAATTAGCATGCGCCGTATCTCGGAGGTACCTGCGCCAATTTCGTACAATTTGGCATCCCGCAACAAACGCCCCGTGGGGTATTCATTAATATAGCCATTCCCGCCCAGAGTTTGAATAGCCTGCAGTGCCATTTGTGTGGCCTTCTCGGCAGTATAAAGAATCACGCCGGCGGCATCGATGCGGTTGACTAACCCCTGATCACAAGCCTTTGCTACGGCATAAAGGTAGGATCGCGAGGCGCTTAATTCGGTATACATATCAGCCAGTTTACCCTGAATAAACTGGAATTCGCCAATCGGCTGGCCAAATTGTTTACGTTCATGAACGTAGGGGATGACCACATCCAGACAGGCCTGCATGATGCCTACGGGTCCGGCCGCCAGAATGGTACGCTCATAGTCAAGACCGCTCATCAGCACTTTGGCGCCCTTGTTCAGTTCGCCAAGAATATTCTCAGCCGGTACCCGGCAATCTTCAAAAACCAGTTCGCAGGTGTTGGAACCCCGCATTCCCAATTTATCGAGTTTTTGCGCCGTTTTGAATCCCTTCATGCCTTTCTCAATCAGAAAGGCGGTAATGCCTTTGCTGCCGGCCTGCCTGTCTGTTTTGGCATAAACCACCAGAACATCGGCATCCGGGCCATTGGTAATCCACATCTTAGTGCCATTGAGAATAAAATGATCACCTTGGGGCTGGGCGTGCAACTGCATGCTGACGACATCAGAACCGGAGTTGGACTCACTCATGGCCAACGCACCGATAAACTCTCCACTTATAAGTTTAGGCAAATAGTGGCGTTTTTGCTCGCGGTTGCCGTTCAGATAAATCTGGTTGACGCAGAGGTTGGAATGCGCGCCGTAACTTAAGCCGACGGAGGCTGAGGCGCGGGAAATTTCTTCCATGGCAATGGCGTGGGCCAGATAACCCATGTTGGCTCCGCCGTATTCCTCACTGACCGTGATGCCTAACAGGCCCATCTCGCCCAGTTTTCGCCAGAGGTGATTGGGGAAGGTGTTTTCCGCGTCAATCTGCGCGGCAATGGGGGCGATTTCATGTTGCGCGAACTGATAAACGCTGTCGCGTAACAGATCATAAGTCTCGCCAAGGGCGTGGTGTAATCCAGTATGCATAGTTGACTTCCTGTTACTTAAACAAATAGGCTAGACTATACCCAATCAAATTCAAGTTGCAACTTCATTTTTAGCAGGCATTGTGCATTAAGGGGCAGGAGTTATGAACAAGCTGGTAATCTGGGGCCATCATGTCGATGAATACAAGGAAATGTTTGATTTAACTGACACGGATCTTTCAGGGAAAATCCTTGAATTTGGCTGTGGTCCCAGCGCCATCAACGCCGAATTGACAGGGAAAGCCAAACAATGCGTCAGCTGCGATCCCCTTTTCAGCCTGGACATGGATACGCTTAATTCCAAAGTGACGTTGATTTTTGCCGACATGCTTAACAAGGTGACAGAGGAAAAAGAAAAATTTGATTTCAGCCGTTATGAAAACAATCTCGAAGAACTGGTTGAAAAAAGACGAAGCGGCCTGTCTGCGTTTTTTGCGGATTACTTGCGAGGCAAAGAAGAAAAACGCTACATCGGCATCACAGAAATCCGGCTCCCTTTTGACGATTTCACCTTTGACTATGCCTTAAGTTCGCATTATCTTTTTGCCGAACTGGACAATCAGGATGTTGCGTTTCATGTCCAGGCCATTCAGGAACTGGCGCGAGTCGCCAAAGAAGTGCGTATTTTTCCCTTAATTGATCGCCACGGCCAGCCCTCGACGCTGCTCGGTCCGGTGCTGCTTGAACTGCAGCAGCACAACTTTGGCGTGGAGGTCCGCAGCGTCAATTATCACCTGCAACCCAGCGGCAATGCCATGCTTCGCGTCTGGGCACAGGAATGCCCTGTTTAACCGACTCGCGCAGATAATTCAGGCCCCGGGGTTTTGTCTTCATCGCCCTCCTCCTGCACATCGCCCTCACTGTCTGACAATTGCGCCTGGTATTGTTTTTCCAGTTCAATGAGATTCGTCAGGGTGCTCATGACGGATTTAAGGGGTGTCCTCTCGTCTGGATTAAAGCGGATCATGCCATGCAGCAGTTGGTTTAATGGTTCAGCAATCTCTGACGGCATGGTCATTCCGGTAAACAGTTCAAGCCTTTGTTGCTTGCGGTGTCTGTAGTATTCTTCAAAACTGTCGGCCTCTCTTTCATTGATGTGGTCCATGGAACTGTCGCCCCAAAAATCGGCCAGGGTCATGCCCAGTGAAAAAATATCGCCTGCCACACTGATTTTTATCTTAAAGAACGCCTCTGGCGGTAGAAAGGGAAGGGTGCCTTTTATGGTTTTACCCTTGGTTTTACTGTTGGGACAGGAGAAGGCAAAATCAATTAATTTGACGGTCAGGGGCGAGAGAGAAATCATGACATTTTCTGGTTTCAGATCGCGATGAATACGGCCCTTCTCGTGGAGTTCATCCACAGCCTTGACAATCGCGAGTGAAATTTCCAGGTATTGAAGCAGGCTTAATTCAATTTTTCTCTTTATAAGATGCCGTTGCAGTTTAAACAAGTCCATGTCACCTGCCTTTCGCATGCGCAGGAATCCAAATGCCTTACTGAATACCGGTTCTTTACACCGTAAAGACTCATCCCCAAGCTGCGTGCGCAGCGCTTCTTTATGAATTCGCTTTTCGGGCATCTGGTTTAAGGCGATGCGTTTAATGACTTGTTGCTTTTCATGCGCCCGTTCCTTAAACGACATGTCATTTTCGCTCTTAATCTTGCCGAGACTTAACATGACTAACCCATAACTGCCTTTTTCAAACGGTGCATCCAAAACTTCCGCATGAATGCAGGTGGCGGTTTTTTCAGTAATGAGCAGCGGGTGCACCAAAAAAATCTCCTCGGTGTTTTCCCCATAAGACAACACGTGTTTGCCTGCGGCGATTTCAGTATCCTCAGCCTGAGTCATTAAATCAAAAAGCAATTTTTTACCAGCAGCATTGAGTTGGGTGGGATCAATCGTAATCATGGGTATCCTGTTTTTAAGCCAGGGTTTCTGGCGTGGTCTTAAAGGGGGTATTATATTACCTCGTTTTGCCTTCGATTGAATGTCTGGAGTTTGATTAAATGTATTCTCTGCTTCGTCCACTGTTGTTTAAACTGGACACCGAGCGTGCGCATGCGCTGGCCCTGCATGCCCTGCGCTGGCTGCCTTCGGCCTGTTTTGAAAAGCCAAAACTCAGGCCCGTAAAGGCCTTGGGTCTTGATTTTCCTCACCCCATTGGCCTGGCGGCGGGGTTTGATAAAAATGGCGAACACCTCGATGCACTGGCTAAACTGGGTTTTTCCTTTATTGAGTTGGGGACGGTAACGCCCAAGCCGCAACCGGGTAACCCGAAGCCCCGTCTTTTTCGCCTGCCCGAGGCCAATGCCATCATTAACCGCATGGGGTTTAATAACCAGGGGGTGGATGCCTTGGTCGAGCATGTGGCCCGGGCACGTTACAAGGGCATTCTCGGCATTAATATTGGTAAAAATAAGGACACTCCGCTAACGCACGCCGCGCAGGATTACCGCTACTGTCTGCAAAAAGTGTTTAAGCAGGCCTCCTATGTGACGATTAATATCTCATCCCCCAATACCCCCGATTTGCGCTTGCTGCAGCACGGCGATTTTTTTATTGATTTACTGATGCAGTTGACCGACGAACGCAAGCGTCTGGAAGATCAATACCAGCGTACTGTTCCGCTGTTGGTTAAAGTGTCCCCGGATGAAAGCGACGACGCTTTGAAACAGATGGCTGATGTGGTGGTCAGTCAGGGAATTAATGGCATCATCGCGACCAATACGACATCGGAGCGGGAGGCAGTGGCTTCCTTACCCCATGGCCAGGAAGCCGGCGGCTTAAGCGGGCGCCCCCTGGCTTCGCGTGCGACGGCCTGTTTACGCCTTTTAAACGAAGTGGCTGGCAAAGACGTTTGTCTGATTGGTGTTGGCGGCATCGACAGCGGTGAAATCGCCCGGGAAAAGCTGGCAGCGGGCGCTTCGTTGCTGCAGGTCTACACCGGTTTGATTTATCAGGGGCCAGGTTTAGTCAGCCGTCTGGTGTCCGCCCTGAATGCCTAGAGGGGACTGCTACACTTAAAGAAGAAGCAAAAAAAAGCAAAAGGAGGTTTCCATGACCCGCCATACCATCAGTCCTCAGCCTTATGCCGTCGATCGCAAGGGCAAAACCGATGACAAACCAAAAAGCCGGCTCGCCGGCAGTGAAATGGAGGATCCGAAACGTGACAAAGCGGCTGAAGAAAAGCGCAACATTAAAACCAAACGGGGCTGAATCAGCCCCGATGGTTTGTTAATACACTCCTGACTCTAATGACGGATAACCAGCCTGGCTTTGGCATTTTCACTCATTTTCAAGGCAACGGTAACGGCTTCTTCCTTGCTATCAAAGTGCCGTATTGCACGACTCGCGCCGTCCTTTTTAATAACCCAGCCGCGTTCGTCTTCGCCGAGGTAATAACAGCTCGCCTGTTCCGTATCGAGCTTAAGGGTTTCTTTTAACAGGTTTTTAATCATCAGCAGGTGTTCCTGCTCCTGTTTGAGCGGTATTCGAAAACATTCAGCAACCACGTCCTGTCCTTGCTTCATGGCCAATTCAATCAGCAGTTCCCATCCAGCATTATCCGTTAATTCGGCAATGAGCAAGGTATTCAGCAATTGTGCGGCATCGGTGCGCGGATCAGTCATCACCTGAATGAGACCCATGCCCGCGACGCTCGTAACATCGGCACAGGGGGTGATTGCGGTTGCATCGGCGCCTAATTGATCCATCACCGTTTTGACGATGGCCATGTGCTCAGCTTCTTCTTCGCGAATGTGTTCCAGACGATTGAGAAATGCCGACGGCAGATTAAACCCTTTGGCCTTGGCAATGGCGGCTTCATACAGGCGGACGCCGGATCGTTCAAAGGCAAGGCGCTCCCCGAGCTTGTCAATCAATAACGTCATGTCTTTGGTGGCGGAGGCTGTTTTTAATTCATCCTTTTGCGCTTCCGTCATAGGCGGTATGGTACCGATGGGGTCCACTTCCTTAACCATTTTACTGCGCTCAAAGGCAAGTTTTTGCTCATCTCCGGGAACGTCAGCAGGAAAACGTTCGGTGGCTTCAAGCATCGCCTCAATGTCCTGCGGTATCAATTGCCCGCCGGTGACGTTGTGCATGGGTTCGTTTTTATTCATGATGAAATCCTTTTAAATGCGGTTGAGTTCGGTACCCGGTTGCCATTGGTATCCAGCAGAAACAATTTCAGCCGGAATCCCTTCTGAATTCATCTGGTCGCGGTAGAGTAAGGACTCGTCGTCTTCCTTGTCTTTGGGAACATAATTGACCCCATCCGTGCGAGGATCGATTTCTTCTTCAAGCACTTTGCGAACAAAGGGGCGCTGGCTCTTAAACGGAATCATTTCAGGGATTTTGCCTTGCAGAATTTCCTCAGGATCGCGGTTCTCATATTTTTTAAAGCATTCGCAGGCCATCTGCAGATGGCCAATTTCATAATCAAGAAAGCGTTGCCAGATGGCTTTGACAAAGGGATTGGTTTCCTGCTGAACACAGCTTAAGTAATTGTAGATTTCCACCGCTTCATGGACTATCCAGCGTTCAATCAGGCTTTCGGATGGGTCCATCAATGACTCATATTGGGTCACGTGCTGCTCTTCCACGGAGGCAATTTCAGCATAGAGTTGCCGGGCCAGAGGATCGGCAAACAAAGGACCTATGTTCATGTAATAATCATGCGTCTGGTATTCCGCTCCGGTAATCATCGCCGCATGAATTTTGGTGATGAGTTCCGCCTGGTTTTTGTCATAGTGATTGCGCAAATCGCTGCGGGGGGCGCGATGATGAACCGAGGTTGGTCGGCCGGGAACAATGTCGGTATATCCTTGCAGAATATTATTGGCGTCCTTGCCTTCCAGACGATCAAGCATGGCTGCATAGCGATAGAGGTGATCGAAATCTTCGAGCAATCCAAAGCGATAAGTCTGGGCCTGATAGGGATCCGGCTCGTTCTGAGCTACAGCAGCGGTGACTTCAATCGCCACCTGCTCATAGGCAATAGTGGTTTCCAGCGGGGAATGGTCGGCGGACAGCAGCCAGTTGATTTGGGTGGCCTGATGTTGTTCGACACGGCGAATTTTGGCCAGGGGCAACTGCAACTCTTTTTTGCAACGGGCCAGAAAATGCTTAAGCCTTAATGTGTCGCTCTCAATGCCATTCATTAAAATGACACGCACACGGGTAAAGGCATCATCATCCAGTTTGCTGATGGTTCTCCCGGCTAACTCTTTCCAGGTAAACGATTGTTTGTCGAGGGGGCATCCCGGCTCAGCAAGAAAATCAATGAAATTAATAGTCATAAACGCTCCTTGTTTGACTAATTTATTATAGAAAAATTTAATTCATTAAATTAAATATAGCAACGTTATTATTTAAAAATAAAAATTATTTTTATATTTAATTTTTTTTATTATTATTTTTAACTTGTTATAAAAAATATTAAGGATGATCATGAAGGAAAATGGACGAATTTTAATTCTGGGTGGGGCAGAGGCAAAGGAAGAAAAAAAGCCTGGGATTCTCGAGTCTGATAATTACTATCTACTGACAGAGGTTGTTTGTCGGAACAGACCCAATCATCTTGAATTTATTATTACGGGCGGAAAGGATTTTGATGAAACCATAGAAAAATACCAGGCTATTTTTAAAAATGTCCCTGATTTAAAAGCTGATTTTATGATTATTGAAAACAGGGATGATACTGGAAATCATGAAAATATTGAACGGATAAAAGCGGCAGATACTGTGTTTTTTTCGGGTGGAAATCAAGCGGAAATCATTGAAACTTTGCAGGATTCATCCTTGATGGATGAAGTTAAAAACAGTTATGAAAACAGGAGCGAATTCCTCGTCATGGGGACCAGTGCCGGCGCGATGATGCTGCCCAAAAAAATGATTAACGAGGGCAGTAATTCCGAGGCCCAGGTGGATTAATACCTGAAAATAACCGACGGCCTGGCGCTCATCAATGGGTGCATCATTGATACCCATTTCATTCAGCGGGGACGTTTTGCACGCCTGGCGCATGCAGTGAGCGGCCATGCCGATGACCTCGGGATAGGGCTTGAAGAAAACACCGCGCTGCTTTTAGATGACGGCAAAGCTTACTGTCATGGCGAAGGGACGGTGGTGTTGATTGATGCCCGTGATCTTGATGATAGTCAGGCCTGCCGGGAAAGGGACTTGGGCTATATCACCAATCTCAAAGTCCATCTTCTGGTTGCCGGATGCTACTTTGACCTGGACACGCTGACCATCGGCAGGGACCAGGCAATACACCCGTGAGGCTTGTTTCTGTGTAGCCTCAGGACGGGCGATGGAGCCTTCTGGGCTATACTCATACACAGGAACAAGGATAGCCATCTTGAAACAAAACAGGGATTGTTATGATTGCGTAATCATTGGCGGCGGGCCAGCCGGTTTAACGGCAGCACTCTATTTAGCCCGCTTTCGTCGTCATTTTAAAATTTTTGACAGCGGCGAAAGCCGGGCGGCCCTGATTCCGGTTTCCCATAATTACCCGGCGTTTGTAGAGGGGGTCGCGGGCGTCAGGTTACTCGAGTTATTAAAAGCGCAACTGGCTTGCTATGAAACCACGATCACAGCCGAGAAAGTGAGGCAACTAAAAAAGAAGGGAGGCCTATTTGAGGTCTTGACAGACAGTGCCTGTTATTCCGCCAGGATGATCCTTTTAGCGACGGGCGTTATCGATATCAGCCCTGATTTACCGCATGCGGAAAAAGCCATTGCGCAAGGATTATTGCGCTATTGCCCGGTTTGTGATGCTTATGAAGTCAAAAACAAGCGCATTGGTGTGATTGTTCAGGATAGAAAAGGGTTAAATGAAGCCTTGTTTGTGAGGCATTACTCGGCCGATGTCCTGGTGTTGGCGCAAAGGAACGTGGTGTTGACAGACTACGACAAACGGCGCATGAAGCAGGCGGGTATTCGCCTGCTGTTTCAACCTGACATTCATTTTGATTTCAAGCATCGTTTCATTGAGATTCAAGCGGAACAAACCCTCCATATCGACACCCTCTATGCGGCCTTGGGTACCATTCAGCAGAATAAACTGGCCATTGATCTCGGTGCGCGGGAAGACAAGGGGGATCTGCTGGTCAATCGGCACCAGCAAACCTCCGTCCCGGGCTTGTATGCAGCGGGGGATATTACGGCCGGTTTAAATCAACTGGTGGTGGCGGAGGGACAAGGAGCCATTGCGGCAACGGATATCCATAACCGCTTGAAAAAAAGACGTTAATGGCGATAAAACCGTGGAATACTTGGCGCAGGCTCGGGTTTAAGGGTACAATTTGGCTTTTTTAAGGTCAAAAACAACTCATCTTCATGAATAATCAAGCGCCTGTCAGCTCCAAAGCCTTGTACCGCCGCCTCCTGACTTATGTTAAACCTTACTGGATGGTGTTGGCGCTGGGGATTATTGCCAATATTTTATACTCAGGTATCGATGCCACCTTCACCTACCTCATGCGCCCTTTTCTTGACAAAAGTTTCATCAATGTGGATATGGCTTTTGTTCGGCAAATCCCTTTACTCGTTCTGCTGGGGGTTTTATCACGGGCCGTGGTCAGTTCGCTTGGCAGCTATTGCATGACCTGGGTATCCCGATCCGTTGTGCAGGTCTTAAGGCAGCGGGTGTTTGCTCATATTATCCGTTTGCCGGCTGATTATTACGACGAAGCCACGTCCGGTCAGCTTCTATCCAAAATCCTCTACAACGTGGAGCAGGTGGCGCAGGTCAGTGCCGATGCGCTCACTGATTTTATTCAAAACGCTTTTTTAGTCGTCGGGCTTTTAACGGTGATGATGGTTATCTGCTGGCAGTTTTCCCTGATGTTCCTGCTCACCGTGCCTTTCGTGGGACTGATTGTCAATTACACCAACAAGCGGGTCAGGCGTATCAGCCACAAAGTGCAGAAATCCATGGGGGAAGTGACTGAAATTGCCAGTGAGGCGATTGAGGGGTATCGGGTGGTGCGTATTTTTGGCGGTGAAGAGTATGAAACGACCAAATTCAACCGTGCCACCGAAGCCTCGCGGGTTAATGACATGAAAGTGGCCGTCAGCAAGGCCATCAATGTGTCCGGCGTGCAGTTTGTGCTGGCGATTGGTATTACTGCCATCCTGTACACAGCCATTCATCTGGCGACGGTGATTCCTATTTCAGCGGGCTCGTTTGTGGCGATCATCGCGGCCATGCTGCAGTTAATCAAGCCGATGAAAACCCTGACCACGCTCAATGCCACCATTCAAAAGGGACTCGCCGGTGCTGAAAGTGTCTTTGCCATGTTAGACAGTCCGGTTGAGACGGAGCAAGGCAGGGTATTGACGGCAAGGGCACAGGGTGAAATACGGTTTGAGAAGGTGGGTTTTGCCTATCGCCAGGGGCAGGTGATTCTCAATAACATCAATCTCCTTATCCCAGCCGGCCAGACTGTGGCGCTGGTGGGTCATTCCGGCAGCGGTAAAACCACGTTGGCGAGCCTCCTGCCTCGTTTTTACGAAGTAACTGAGGGGCAGATCTGCCTGGATGGCGAACCCATCCATCAGTTGAAGCTGAGCAGCCTGCGCGAGCAGATGGCCTTGGTCAGCCAGCATGTGACCTTATTCAACGACACCCTGGCCAATAACATTGCCTACGGCCGTTTTGATGTGAGTCGTGATGACATTGTGGCGGCTGCCAGACTGGCTTTTGCCGATGAATTCATCCAGCGTCTGCCGGAGGGATATGATACGCGGGTGGGCGAAAATGGCTTCCTGCTTTCAGGTGGACAGCGTCAGCGTCTGGCCATTGCCCGGGCCATTTTAAAAAACGCGCCCATTCTCATTCTTGATGAGGCCACCTCCGCGCTCGACAGCCAGTCGGAGCAGGCGATTCAGTCCGCACTGGAGCATGTCATGAAAAACCGCACCACGCTGGTCATTGCCCATCGTCTGTCCACCATTCAGCGTGCGCACAAAATTGTGGTATTGGATAAAGGCCGTATTGTGGAGCAGGGGACCCATCAGGAACTGCTTGAACGCAATGGCCATTATGCGCAACTCTATCGTGCGCAGACATTGCACCATGCGCATGAAGACAGGGTGACTTAATGCCGGCAATGCTTGAAAAACTGTGGTATGGAGGCCACAGAGCCTACTGGTTACTGATTCCTTTCGCCTGGCTCTATCAGGCTGTGTGTGCCTGTCGCCGCTTTTTTTTGCAACGGTTCCGTCAGCAGCGATTTCAGGTTCCTGTCATCGTCGTGGGTAATCTTTCCATCGGGGGCGTAGGTAAAACCCCATTAGTGATTGCCATAGCCCGGCAATTGCAGGACAAAGGCATCAAAGTCGGCATTGTCAGCCGCGGTTACGGTGCCCGCCTGACTGTTTTTCCTCATGAGGTGACACTCGACAGCACGGCGGCAGAGGTAGGGGATGAGCCCCTGCTCATCCGACAAAAAACCGGGTGTCCTGTTGTGATTGCCCCGAAACGGATTGAAGCCGTTCGTTACCTGCTGCAACACCATCACCCGCAGGTGATTGTCAGCGATGACGGGTTGCAGCATTATGCCATGGGGCGCGCCGTTGAAATTGCGGTCATCGATGGCCAGCGCGGTCTGGGCAACGGCTGGTGTCTGCCGGCAGGGCCTTTGCGTGAGCCGCCAGGCCGACTCAAGAAAACCCAGCTTGTGGTCGTTAATCAGGGACGTTGGCCCGACGCCTACCCTATGACGCTGACGCCTGGCTCATTAACTCATCTGATTTCCAGGCGGCCTGTTAAAAAAGAGGATCTCACTCCACCCATTGCCGCCATGGCCGCCATTGGCAACCCGCAGCGCTTCTTTTCGACTCTGCAACAAATGGGCTTGATTTTTCAGCAATATTCTTTCCCCGATCATCACTTTTTTACAGCAAATGAGCTACAATTCCCCGAATCATCGGTCATTATGACTGAAAAGGATGCGGTGAAATGCCATTCCTTCGCAAAGGAAGGCTGGTATGTCTTGCCGGTTGAAGCCACCTTACCTGATTTATTCTGGCAAGCCTTGTGGTCACAAGAACAATTAAAAGGGTTAATTTCCTCATGAGACACGTTAAATTTTATGGATTCCTGCTTCTTGGGTTATTCATGACCGCTGCGTTCCCAAGCGACAAGACAGCCGCACCCAGGCCGGGGGAGGCCGTGGAGTCGGAAACGCCGGTAGCCAATATTCTTTCCTTAAGCGCCAAGCAGGCTGACTGGGTATTCTCCGGCGCCGTGACCAATGAAAGCGGCGAGCGCTACAATTACTATTTTGAGTTGCAACGTAACGACCTGCAATTCCAGGCCCAGGCGATTTTAGTCGATGCGCAAACCGGTGAACTGGTCCTCCATGAGCAAAGCGACAGCTTAATTGATGATCCTGAGAGCAGCCAATGGCGGGTGGGCAAGGCTTTTCTGCGCTTTAACGCCATCAATAACAGCTGGATTTTCGGGGTCAAGGGAAAAGACAGAGGGTTTAATTTCAAAGTGGACATGCTGGGGCTTTCCGGCACTAATTATTCCAGACAACAGGATATCCGCAATGGCATCGAATTGCTGATTAATCAGACAGGTCGTTTAAACGGTCATTTACAAACCGGGGAAAACAATCAGGAGCAGTTCGTCACAGCGAAAAAAGCCTGGTTCAGGCAGGTGTGGGTCAGCAAACCGCAAACACTTGGCCATCCCATGACCGCCGTACTGTGTGAATTCAATGACGGCGGTGGGTTTTACGCGGTAAATCTTAAAGAAGCCGATGCCCTGCGCGGTGCCGTGGCTGGTTTTCGAAATGAAGAAGGCACTGCCGTGCCGGTGTCGCAATTTGTGACGGTCAAAAAAGACAAAAGCGGTTTATGGGTTATTCATATTCCCTCACCGAAGCTGACTTTAACGCTTAAGGACATGCTGGAGCAACTCAATACCCGTCACCAATTGGTCGCCGGTCTGGTGAAAGGGGTAAAACCTGGTTTTTGTGCTATCAGCCTGCAGGACATCGGGCAAACGCCTGCCTCGCCTTCTCAAAAAACGACTTAGACTTCGTTTTTATCCGGTAATAACAAGGCAAGTCCTGCGGCAATGATTAAGCCGCAGGGTACAATGACCAAGGCCCATTGATAATCAGCCAGGGTGTATGCCTCGCGGCTGCCGCGGAGATAATCAAGAAAGTAGCCTACCAGCGGTTGCAGTAATGGCGCGGTT
The DNA here is from genome assembly GCF_001468125.1 of Legionella rubrilucens. Taxonomy (GTDB): domain Bacteria; phylum Pseudomonadota; class Gammaproteobacteria; order Legionellales; family Legionellaceae; genus Legionella_C; species Legionella_C rubrilucens. Next base: position 353,505 of record NZ_LNYT01000007.1, read on the forward strand.
AACATGGCCAGGGTATTGGTGAAGCCCGTGCAGGTGGATAGCGTGTCCTGTGGAGCCAGCTCATTGGCAATGGAATAGGACAACATGTAGGCGCCGCAGCAGACGCCAATCAAAAACATCAGCCATGCCATGCTCACTGAAGACTGAATGGGCATGAACAGGGCCATGAGTAAAAAGACGGCGGTTGACAGACAGGAAAATAACATGAGTGGGGTTCGGCGATGAAAATAACTGGCCAGGTAGCCGAAAAGCGGGCAACTCACCGCGGCGCCAAGAAACACAAAGGCATCGATGAGACTGGCTTCCTTAAGGGTTAAATTCAATTTGATTTGTAAAAACGGAATCGCCCACAACGCCCCAAAAACAGTGATGACAGTGAAGCTTAACCCTACAAACAAGCCATTAAACCAGGCTTTGGGTGATTTAAGAATGAAAAGCAGCGGTTTCAGTTGCGATAATCTGAGGGCTTGTTGGGGTTTCGCAGGAATAAGCTGCCAGCAGCAGAATGCAATGAATACCCCGCCAATACCTGCGCAGTTAACAAAAAAACGCCAGCCCCAATGCGCAATGAGTCCCCCAAGACATATCATACCGAGCATGGTTATTAGAAAGCCTAAGGTTTCTGAAAGGCCAATCATGAAGGCAAATTGCCGGATTGGAAAATGCTCGCGCAGTAAATGGGAAAGCCCGACAAAAGCAAAAGAAGAACCGGCGCCAATCATCAGGCGGCTCAAAACCAGTGCCCCTATTTGTTCGCTATGAGCAAAAAGAAAGCAGCCGGCGCTGCAGAGCAGGGCATTGACCGTTAAAAGGAAACGAGGGTTAGCCCTGTCAAAAAGAATACCGACCGGGATCTGCAGGCTGGTGTAAACATAGTAAAACGAACTGCTTAAGACACCGGCCATCAGTGCTGAGAGCTTCATTTCCACCATGATGGCACCGATGATGACGCCCGATGACAATTGCAGAAAAAATTGAAACAATACAAAGGAAACCCCTACCAGCCAGATTAAAATGCGCCGGGTCGACAGGGAAAGCGGTATACTAAGAGAAGACATTAATCTCAATTCAGATTAAAAAGTGCTGAATATACCCCCTAACCTGGCATCGAGCAATGTTTACGAGGAAATATGAATTTACGTGATCTGCAGTATTTTGTGGTTTTAGCCAAAACAGAGCATTTCGGCGAAGCCGCAAGGCAATGTTTCGTCAGTCAGCCGACGTTAAGCATGCAGATTAAAAAACTGGAGGAAGAGCTGGGCGTGCAGTTGTTTGAGCGCGATAACAAGCGTGTGATGCTCACCGATTCTGGCCGTTTGCTGCTCGGACGGGCTAAGGCTATTCTTTCGCAGGTTGTCGAAATGAAAGAGATGGCTAATGCAGCGCGCGATCCCTTCGCCGGTGAATTGCATCTGGGGGCTATTCCTACGGTGGCGCCTTACCTCTTGCCGCTTGTTATGCCGGGTATTCAAGACCGTTTCCCGCAATTAAAAATCTGGTTGATTGAGGATAAAACGCATCATTTAGTGCAACGCCTGCAGGAAGGGACGCTCGATGCCGCAATCATGGCTTTGCCAGTGGCGGGGGATTTCGAGCATCAATTGCTTTACGAAGAGCCTTTTTATTTTGCCTGTTCCCCCGATTATCCCTTACCCGCCGGACAGCCTGTCCAACTTGAGCAGTTGGCCGGGCAGCCTATCATGCTTCTCGAAGAAGGGCATTGCCTGCGTGACCAGGCCATGTCGATTTGCCAGACCGTTAAAGCAGAAACCACGGTTGATTTTACCGCAACAAGCCTTGAAACCCTGCGGCTCATGGTTCAGGCAGGTCGAGGCGTCACCCTCATGCCCGCGTTGGCGGTGCGGGGTATTGCCGAGAGTGAATTAAAAATTCTGCCTTTCGCCAATCCCAATGCTTCTCGCCGCGTTGCGTTATTCTGGCGCGGCAGTAGCGCCAAACGGCGTTGCCTTAAGGCGATGGCTGAGGTGATTCATGACAGGATGGCCGTTATCCTGCCGTCGGAACGTTCGTGATTTTTCAAAAGACTTGTTGCTGTCTGACGCATTCTCTTGCTAGAGTGGAAGCTTCCTTTCTTTGCTGATTTTCTATGTCGCAACCTGCTGAAATTAAACATCTTCGTGTTGGCTTTGAGACGGCTGAAACGACCATTACCGCTGTCGATGACATCAGTTTTAATTTAATTCCCGGCGAGACCATGGCTCTGCTTGGCGAGTCAGGTTGCGGTAAATCCTTAACGTCCCTGGCGCTTATGCGCCTGTTGCCGCCTTATGGGGTGTATGGTCAGGACAGTGAGGTGCAGGTGCAGGGAGAGGATTTGCTAAGGCTTCCGGAATCCATGATGCGGCAGTTACGGGGACGGCGATTGGCGATTATTTTTCAGGAACCGATGACGGCATTAAATCCCGTACTGAAAATAGGGGAGCAGTTGGCTGAAGCCCTGCGGCAAAGCGATAAAAAATTTAACCACGCGTCCTTGCAAAAGCGCATGGTGTCCCTGTTGAAAGAAGTCGAAATTCCAGAACCCGAGTTACGCCTAAACCAATACCCTCATCAATTGTCAGGCGGCCAAAAGCAAAGGGTTGTCATTGCCATGGCGCTGGCTAATCATCCTGAAATCCTGATTGCTGACGAACCGACTACCGCGCTGGATGTCACTATCCAGGCACAGATCCTGCAGTTGCTTAAAAAACTTCAACAGGAACATCAGATGAGCATGCTGCTCATCACGCATGATTTAAGCGTGGTGAAGGCCGTGGCGGATCGTGTGAGTGTGATGTATGCGGGTCAATTGGTTGAGCAAGCCACGGTGGATGAGTTTTTTAGCCAGATTAAACACCCTTATTCGCAGCAGTTGTTTGCTTCTTTACCCGAATTTAATAAGCGCGGTCATCGTTTGCAGACGATAGCGGGAAGCGTACCGAGCCTTGATGCCATGCCGCCCGGCTGCCGTTTCCACCCGCGTTGCGCCCATCGTTTTGCCCCTTGTGATGTTATTGAGCCTGCCCTGCAGGACGTGGATCAGCGATTGGTGCGTTGCCATCTGTATCCTGAGCACCGTGAGCCGCCGCCGCTTCAGGAAGTGCAGCAACGCTGGGAAAAACAGGCGGTGGCGGACGAGGTCATTCTTCGTGCTGAAAACCTGCGTGTGGACTTCATTCTGGGCAAGCGCCTTTTTCATAAAGGTCAGGTGCTTCATGCCGTGGATAATCTGTCGCTGACCTTGCGCCGCGGTAAAACCCTGGCCCTGGTCGGCGAATCCGGTTGCGGTAAAACAACGGCGAGCCGTGCTTTGCTGCGGCTGTTGCCGATTACCTCAGGCGAAATAGTATACCGTGATCAGGATATCCGCGCGCTGCGGGGCAAGGCATTACGCGATTACCGTAAAAAAGTGCAGATAGTCTTTCAGGATCCGTTTTCATCCATGAACCCGCGCATGACGGTTGGGGAAATCATTGCGGAGGGCATGCAGGCTCAGGGAATGGCGGCTAAACGAATTGCAGAGAGGCAGCGTTGGCTACTGGAGCGGGTTAATTTGCCGCAAAAGAGTCTGGATCGTTACCCTCATCAGTTTTCAGGCGGCCAGCGGCAACGCATCTGCATCGCCCGTGCGTTAGCCACTGAACCTGACATTGTGATCTGTGATGAGCCCACCAGTGCGCTGGATGTTTCAGTCCAGGCTCAGATTTTAAATCTGCTCAAGGAGTTGCAGCAGGAGTTGGGCATGGCCTATTTGTTTATTACCCATAACATGGCCGTGGTGTCCTATATGGCCGATGACGTCATGGTCATGCGCAAGGGGCGATGCGTGGAAGAAGGATCCTGCGACGCGATCTTTAAGCACCCGCAGCAGGCGTATACCCGGCAACTGTTAGCCAGTGTATTGCAGATTTAAGTGTTGCTGACTGTTGAACGCTTGATCGCATTATCGATACTCGTTCACAATTTGTTATTTCTTAATGCGTTGCAATAAATCGGCGCTTTTGGTGCTGGTATCCGTGTGATGAATCTTGAAAAAACGATTGCGATGCATGCTCATCAATGCACCATTGTTTACTTTTTTTCCATTGATTTCCAACGTGGACTCTTCTTTTTCCCATTGCTCAATAATGCCTCGAATGTCATCCAGAGAAGTGAGGTCTGCCTCTTTAATTTTGGCATGCAGGGCGTTTAAGCTTTCAATCTTGGCCGAGGGATCGAGCAGGATGTGCTGATGCCACTGACCCAGTTCAGCAATCCGTCGGCTTATGGCTTGAAGCACCTCCACTTTTTGGATTTGTGTCTGGGGAGGAATGGCCTCTATTGCTGCGTGCAGTGTATTGGCCTCAGCGAGTGGTACAAAGACGCAATCAAAACGCCTCCCTTGCTCGTCGATGGTTTGGAATTGACAGTCCGGCAACTGGGTCTTAATAAAGGTAAAATCTTTCGAAGGCAAGGATTGCTGACCGACAGTGTATTGAGGAAAACGAATGGCAATGGCTTTGTGATTGAAGGTGTCAGCGGCCATGCGGACTAAAATGTCTGGTTTTTTTAATTGCTTGCGTAAACCCTGTTCATAGTCAAAGATCGTTTCATCATTAATTTCCCTGCTTACTTTGTAGCTATCGTCCAGGCACATGATCATGCGGAATTCAAGATGGGGGTTGATTTCTTTTACCGAGCGGGAATCGACAACAGCATTGCCTGATTTAAAATCAAGTCCCTGGGTTTCTAATTGATGAATACCGGTGGCATCGCGATAGAATCCGCCGTCTGGATGGTCCCCACTCTGAGCATCGGGCGGCAGACCATAATGTTGATTCAGTTCGTTGGGTATGACACCGGTCATGATATTACGGGGGGTATCATCAAGAGGGGCCAGACGGGAGTTGGTGTCGCCGAGAATAATGGATACCTCACTGGCTGTATTGGTTAACAGCGCTCCATAAAGTTTTTCGTGCCCGTCAGGAAAAGCACTGTAAATGCCCCAGGTATTGTGGAAATCAATGGTTAACCCTTTGTTATCCTTATCTTTAACCGTCACTGAGCGTATTCTTGCTTTGCGATCCAATCGGGTTGACTGTTCTTCAAAACGTTTTTTGGAGTAGCAGGTAACCAGCCCGGTGTTAAACTCGGCTTTGATCTCCCAGTCGTCTCCAAGTGCTGCGCGTAAATCCTCGATCACTGACTCACCGGCCTCCTGCAGGAATAGCACCTCCGCCTGGTGTTTTTTTATCCCGTTTGCTAAACCGGTAATAATCCGCTGATGACGTTTGGCTGTATCTTCGTTAGAGTTTGTTGCATGAATACCCGAACACGCTGAAGTCCCAAGAATATTAAGTGATATCATGACCAACGGTTTTTTGTTCTTACCCAATGGAACCTGGGTCACAATGGGTAAATGATCAGAGTAAGCCAGGTCCGGATGGTTCTGTACTTCATCAAGCGTTGGGAAAAGCGGATGTAGGCGGGGAGGCATGATTGCTCTTAAGCGATTAACACCATGAGTTAAGTATATGAAATTTAAACCGCAGGATGAATCGATAGTGTAAAATAAGCCCCAAAAAATGAAAATAACACATCAGGCCGTACCGGATAAACCGGTACGGCAGGCAATCAGTGATTGATTAGTTGAGAAATGAAGGCGGGCAAATCCTGCAATTTAATGGTGGAAATGGTCTCGCTGTTACGGGCCTTGTATTCTACCGATTCGTCCTGCAGGTGGCGTTCACTGATGACCAAACGGTGCGGAATGCCAATTAAGTCGCTGTCGGCGAACAAAACGCCGGGCCGCTCGTTGCGGTCATCCAGTAAGACATCAACGCCTTTTGCCTTAAGATCCTCGTATAATTTTTCTGTGGTTTCACGAACCAGTTCGGAGCGGTTGGCATTGACTGGGATAAGGACCAGTTGGAAAGGAGCCATGGAGGGCGGCCAAATGATGCCGCGTTCATCATGGTGTTGTTCGATGGCAGCGGCGACCACACGGGATACGCCAAGCCCGTAACAGCCCATGATCATGGTCTGTAATTGCCCTTCTTCATTCAATACGGCCGCTTTCATCGCTTTCGCGTATTTGTCACCCAACTGGAACACATGACCCACTTCAATGCCGCGGCAGGCACGCAGGCGGCCTTTACCATCGGGGCTTAAATCACCTTCCTTGACGTTGCGCAAATCAAACGTTTCGACTGACGCCGCATCACGCGCCCAGGAGGCATTGAGGTAATGCTTGTCCGCATGATTCGCACCACAGGCAAACGAGGGGAGTGCAAACGCGTGATGATCGACAATGACTGGGATGGCAAGATTAACCGGTCCTAAGGATCCAACCGGGGCTTTTAATTGTTTTTTAATGGTTTCATCATCAGCAAAGCGAAGCGGCGATTTAACCAGGGGGTGCTTGGCCGCCTTGATTTCATTCAACTCATCATCGCCCCGTAACACCAGAGCCACCAGGGGATGGTCATGGCCTTCAACAATTAAGGTTTTTACCATTTCCTCCGGTTGAATGGCAAGCAGGGCTGCCACGTCTTCGATGGTCTTTTTGCCCACGGTATCCACCAGGCGTAGGGCTTCTGTGTGCGTATGGCGTACAGGTTCGGGTGTTAAACTGGTCGCTTGTTCGACATTGGCTGCATAGTCGCTTTGATCACTGTAGAAAATTAAATCTTCACCGGAATCCGCAAGCACCTGGAATTCATGCGACGCGGAGCCGCCAATGGCGCCGGTGTCGGCTTCTACAGCACGGTATTTCAAACCAAGCCGGTCAAAAATTCGGCAATAGGCAAAATACATGTCATCATAAGTCTGTTGCAAGGATTCCTGCGTCAGGTGGAATGAATAGGCATCCTTCATGATGAATTCACGCGCGCGCATCACCCCGAATCGCGGCCTGATTTCATCGCGGAATTTGGTTTGAATCTGGTAAAAGTTAACCGGTAACTGCTTGTAAGAGCGCAACTCGTTACGCATGATGTCCGTGATGACCTCTTCGTGTGTCGGGCCATAGCAATAATCCCGGCCATTGCTGTCTGTCATGGTTAACAGCAGGCCGCCAAAAGTATCCCATCGACCGGTTTCCTGCCAGAGCTCAGCCGGTTGAACGGCTGGCATCAATACTTCCATGGCCTTGCTGCGATTCATTTCTTCGCGCACAATCTGTTCAACCTTGCGCATGACTTTTAAACCAAGCGGCATCCAGGTATAGAGTCCTGATCCCAGTTTGCGGATGAGGCCGGCTCTAAGCATTAATTGATGAGAGACAATTTCTGCATCGTTCGGGGTTTCCCTTAGGGTGTTTAAAAACCATTGCGACACACGCATAGCAACTCCTGATGACGATTAATTTAAAAACGGTCATTATATACTCCCACAGGCAATAACCCTAGCCACGGAGAAAATGAATGAACACCCTACTGCTAATGCAGACTTTTTGCAAGGTGGCCGATTACCGAAGCTTTCATGCGGCGGCCAAGGCGCTGGGTATTTCGCCTGCGGCAGTCAGTAAACAGATTACCTCGCTCGAAGACACCCTGGGTGTGACCCTGTTTGAGCGCACCACGCGTAAAGTGGCCTTAACAGTCATCGGGGAAGCGTATTATGCTGAGGTGCAGGCTGTTCTTCTGGCGTTTGAGCAATCCAATAGCCTGATTGCCGGATTCAAATCACAGCCAGAGGGATTACTGCGGGTCATGAGTTCGCGCTATTTTGCCGAGCGCATTATTTTACCCCGTATGCCGTCGTTCAGTCAGCAATACCCCAACGTGCGTCTTGATCTGCAGATTGCGGAAGAAGTACCGCATTTGCTTCAGGAAGGCCTGGACGTGGTGTTTGGCATGTCAACCGCGGTCGCCTCCAATGCGGTGCAGAAAAAAATCACCACCACACGTTATGTGTTGTGCGCTTCACCGGATTACTTACAGCGATACGGCTATCCGAAGCGGATTGAGGATTTAAAGCCACATCGTTTTATTACCCATAAAATGAGGACGCCGAATGGCAGTTGGACTTTTCCGGGCGGCGAAACCGTGGTTTTTGAACCGGCCGTGTACGTGAATGACGCGGCCACCATGGCGGCTTTAGCAGTGAGCGGGATGGGTCTTGCGTTTTTGCATCATTATCAGGTGGCTCAACAGTTGGCAGACGGGCAGTTGCTTGAGGTATTGCCTGAGCAGAGGCTGCCCGTTATCCCGGTTTTTCTTTTTTATCATCCCGGACGCTTTCTTAATCCCAAGATTAAGTCGTGGGTTGAGGCGATGACTCGTGATGTTCCTGCGTTTCTCTAGCATGGACCGTCTCCGCATCGTCAAGCAGTTTTTTGATTTTTTCGCCAAGAACGGGACCTGACTTGTGGCTGAGCTGCAATAATTCAGTACCAAAATCGTCAAATTGTACCCGACCGCTTTCCACATCATACACAGCGCCAATCAGAGCGATGCTGTTTTCATCAATCATGCTGTGCAGGATGTCGCTGCGGGTGTAGACCTGTTGCAGGGTATTGGCAATGTTTAACGCCGTCACGTGCCTCACAAATTCACCGTTCTGTCCATTTCGCTGTTCGCGGGTAACCGATTCTGCCTCCACAGCGGGTTTGATTTTATCGAGTAATTCAGTGATATGGCCTTTTTTAACACCATCGCAGGCGGACTGAATTGCGCCGCAGCGGGTATGGCCCAGTACGACAATGAGTTTTGCACCCACAACATTACAGGCGTATTCCATGCTGGCTAAAATATCATTATTAATGACATTGCCGGCAATGCGAATACAGAACAAGTCGCCAAAGCTCATGTCAAAAATGGTTTCCACCGGAACGCGTGAATCAATGCACCCAAGAACGACGGCAATGGGATGCTGGGTCTTGGCTGTGTATTGGATATCAATCTTAGTGGTCCGATGAATGCGGGTATCGCTTAAGAAACGCTGATTTCCTTCCCGCAACACCACCAGAACTTCGGCCGGAGAAAGGTTGCTTTGCACGTCATAGGTGGTGACATTAATAAAATCAATGTAATTATGAATGTCGTAATGATCTTTAAAGCCGGTCAAATTCAGGGAGATTTGCTTTAAAGGAGCCTGTTCCTGTTGAAATTCCTTGATGAGCTCGATGATTTCCTTGTCGATGTAGGTGGAATGACGGGCATCAATAATCAATTGTGAATTGCGTGGAATGGAGCCTAATTCGGCAATCAGCGAGGCTTTGTTCAGGAAGCTTATCTGCTGGGGCAGTATAAGACGGCTGGTGACGCCATTGGGGTAAAATTCCTTAACGATGTCAAGGCGTGCCTGGCTGTTGGATTTGAGAATGTAATAAAGACTCACTGCCAGCCCGATCATGATACCGGCCAGCAGGTTGAACACCACAATACTGAACACGGTGGCAATAAACGGTATGAATCGGTCCATTCCCTGAGCATATATCTGACGATAGATGGCTGGTTTGGTTAATTTATAACCGGTAAAAATCAGAATTACGGCCAGCGACGACAAGGGTATTTTGTTGAGTAATTCCGGGATTAACACGACAGCAAAAAGAAGGAAAAAGCCGTGAAAAATGGTGGACAATTTCGAGCGGGCGCCCGCTTGAATGTTAACCGATGTTCGGACAATAACGGAAGTCACCGGGATGCCGCCCACAAGGCCTGCGACTAAATTTCCGGCGCCCTGGGCAATCAATTCCTGATCCTTGGAACAATAACGGTGTTTTTTATCCAGCCTTTCCCCGGCTTTGACGTTCAAAAGACTTTCCAGAGACGCGACGGTGGCGATGACAAAGGCATACAGATAGACTTTGGGGTTTTTCCATGCCGTCCAGTCAGGAAAAGTAAACTGGCTGAAGAGGTTCGTGTAGCCGTTAGTATGAGGGATGTTAACCAGGTGCGGGTTATCCTGCACCAAGGATGACTGGGTGAGATTGAACAATTCATTAATGAGAATACCGGCGGCCACGACAATAATCGGTGCGGGTACATTTTGCAGTAACTTAAGTTTTGTCTTATCGAAAAAAATCAGAATGGCAAAGGAAATTAAGGAAATAAGACAGGCCCCGTAATTAATGTGATAGGACAAGTCGTAAAACGGATTTAAATTAAAGCCTTCGGTGGTTTCAAGCAGGTGTGCCTTCAACTCAGTCAAGTCCGTGGAGTGGGTAAAGGTTAAGGGCAGTTGCTTGATGATGAGCAGAATACCAATGGCACACAACAAGCCCTGCACGACATTGGAGGGCACATAATCCGCGACGAGACCGGCGCGCAGACCGCCAACGATGATTTGTAAAATCCCGGCTAAGGTCAAGGCCAGAAGAAAGGTATTAAAATCGCCCAGTTGCGAAATAGCCGTCAAGACGACAGCGGCCATACCGGCAGCCGGTCCGCTGACGCTCACCTGCGAGCCGCTTAAAGAGCCGACGACAATACCGCCGATGATGCCGCTTAAAATACCGGAAAAAAGAGGGGCTCCTGAAGCCAATGCAATCCCCAGACATAAGGGAACCGCTACCAGAAAGACAACAATCGCAGCAACAAAATCAAACTTGAGATGTCTGCTTTTATACACGCGTAACTTGCGCAGGCCGTTTGTCATTGCTTCAGTCATATGCTTGAACCTCGTCAAATTAACCCAAAATAATTCGAAGTGTATAATTAAAGAACTTTACAGTAAAGAAAAATTTCTTTACAAAAGAATAATACTTCAATCAACAGGTTACAGGGAAAAGCAACGATTGTCATGCTTAAAGCATTGTTTCAACCTGTTCTTCGTGCGCGAGTTCATCATGCGAAAAAACAGCCTCTGCTTCCCTGACGATGTCAGTGACTAATTCTTTCTCCAGGGTTTTAAACTGCCATAAATCCTGATCCATCAGCTGGCTGGGCTTGATGCTTTGCAGGGCATGCAGAATATTACTGGGTACTTTGGGGTTCTCTTCAGCCAGCTCATCAATAAGTCTGCCTACCCGTTTGCGCATTAAATTTTCCTGGGAGCCGCACAGGTTGCAGGGGATAATGGGGTAAGCCTGTTCTCTGGCAAAGGTAATGATGTCGCGTTCCTGAACATAACAGAGGGGACGGATAACGATGTGTTTTTTATTGTCGCTCAATAATTTGGGCGGCATGGAGCGTGTATCGCCATTGTAAAGAATGGACATCAGCAAGGTGCGGATTAAATCATCACGATGATGGCCGAGAGCAATTTTGGTATAACCATGCTCTTCGGCGTAACGGTAGATAATTCCTCGTCTTAAACGCGAACACAGTGAACAATAGGTTTTTCCTTCAGGTATTTTTTCCTTGACGATGCTGTAAGTGTCGCGGGTAAGGATTTCATGCGGAATGTTTCTGTCAGCGAGCCATTGGCGAAGGCGGCTGTCATCCCAGCCGGGCTGGGCCTGATCAAGCGTAAACGCGAAGACATCGAATTTATTGTTCGAGCGTTTGCGCAGGGCATGCAGCAACGTCAGCAGGGTGAAGGAATCTTTACCGCCCGAGAGGCAAACCATCACGCGATCGCCGCGTTGAATCATATTAAAATCAGCAATAGCCTTGCCGGTGTAATGCAATAATTTTTTTTCAACTTGAGAAGGGGTGGTGGACATCATTTAACAACCTAATAATAAACTAATGGCGGGTATCCGGAACCGATTGCGACGGCGGGAAACCGGCAACCCGTGGCGTGGAAAGCCAGGAATTGATTTCCTCCAGATCATTCACATTCAGTGTTCCGGCCAGGTACTTAAGCTGCAGCATGGCATTGATCAGATTGTATTGATCGCGGGCTAATTGTTCCTGGGCTTCGAACAGGCGTTGTTGGGCGTTAACGACGTCCACCATGGTCCTTGTTCCTACCTGGAATTGGGCTTCGGTACTTTCCAGAGAATTCTGTTGAGATATCACAGTCTGGCGGTCAGCCTTTACCTTGCTGATGCCATCGACAATGGTGTTAAAGGCAATGCGGCTGTTGACCACGACATCACGGTAAGTCTGCTCCAGTTGTTCACTGGAGGTTTGATAATCGTACTGAGCCTGACGGGTTTGCGATTGAACCAGACCGCCTTGAAAAACAGGAAAATTCAATGCCAGGGCGACATTGGCTGACGTTTGGCGTTGCGGTACGAAGAAAGAAGTCGAGCCGCCGGTATTATGGGTTTGGGCTGCATTGCTTTGAATCGCGAGGGTAGGCCAGGCGCCTGCTGCATTCACCCGGATGTTTTCATGGGCAGCCTGTAGGCCGAATTTGGCAGAAAAGAGCCGGTAATTCTGTTTGAGGCCGGTATCTACCCATTCATCGACATTGTCAGGTTCCGGTCTTATCAAGGGAATGCGGCTGTCGCGCAGAGGAGCTAAAAATTCATACACGTGGTTGGTTAATTTCCGCAGGTTCTCGTTCTGGTTAATCTGGTTGTTGCGTGCCGAAATGACTTCGGCAACGGACTGGTCGTAAGCGGCTTTGGCTTCATAGACGGAGGTAATGGCATCAAGACCCACTTTAAACCGTTGCTCCGCCTGCTCAAGCTGGCGTTTGTTGGCGCGCTTTTTGGCTTCAGCAAAATTCAGCGTGTCCTTGGCAAACAGGACATCAAAATAGGCTTTGGCCGTACGTACAATCAGGTCCTGTGCTGCATCATTAAAGGTGGCCTGCGCCGCTTTAACAGACGCTTTGGCCTGTTGCACACGAGACCAGGCCTGATAATTGAATACCGCCTGGGAGGCCGTTACCGTCCATTGATTGCTGTTAAAGGTTTCCTGAATGCGGGTCACTGTGGCCACATCCTGTACGTTTCTGCCCGTCGTACCGCCAACAGTGACCTGAGGATACAACGCGGCGCGTGCCTGCGGAATGGCCTCGCTGCTGGACATGTATGTACTGTATGCTTCTTTAAAGGTTGGATCATTCTCCAGAGCTTGTTGGTAGATATCCATCAAATCCGTGGCGTGAACGGATTGAGCGATACCGGTAACCAACGTAAAGCATAAAAGTAATTTTTTCTTCATGCGTTCAGCGTCCTAGAAAACAAATTCTTTAGGTTTTAATTTGTCAATTAATGGCGGAAGATTGGTTTCAAACAATAACCGATCCGACCAGTTGCCCTGATGATCCAGCGTGTACAGGCGACCCTGCATAACCGGAGCCCGGCCAACAATGGCAAAGAGTTTCCCGCCGGGTAACACCTGGAGGCGATGCGTTTCGGTTACCGCGTCCACGGCACCGGTCAGCAGGACAACGTCGTATGGGGCTTTATCCAGCCAGCCGCGGCAGCCATCGCCGGTGATGAGTTCAACATTAGGGCAATGGTATTTTTCGAGTTTTGCGCGGGCGTCGTTAGTGAAATCGGCATAATAATCCACACTGATAACCTTCTGGCAAAGTCGGCTTAACAGCGCTGTAAAGTATCCGGAACCTGTTCCCACTTCCAGGACAGTTTCGTGGCCATCCAGGGCCAGTGCCTGCAGCAGGGTACCTTCTTCCAGCGGGGTCATCATTTTTTGCCCGTGAGCCAGTGGTATCTGCATATCGGAATAGGCGAATTCTTTCATCGCTGGCGGCACAAATTCGTGTCGCGGAAACATGTCAAAAAGATCGAGAATGGCTTCTTCAAGGACGTCGCCCGTGCGAAGCTGCTGTTTGACCATATTAATTTGTGCGTTTTGGCTGCTCATCAGTACTTACCATTACCTTAGCTGTTTAGGTTAAAGCGTTGCGGACATTTTAGCAAGAATTGCGGCAAGGTGCGATGGTTCAAGTGTCTATTTGAATTATTAAGTAGTTTTTAGCATTAGACCAGAATGTATCCTCATTGATACTATTAAAAATAAAAATGAAACAGGCAGATTACAGACTTAAGGCTACATCCTTTTAATTGACTGGAGAATGCGGCATGTCTGGACAAGGCGGTTAAACGGCCTGGGTTAGACGGTTTAAGGTAACCGTTTTAACAGGAATCCGTGTTGTTTAAGACTGAATTCCGCATGATTTCATGGTGAATTTGTCTAAAATTTGCTATCATTTCTCAATTTTTTAAACCTGGGAGAGTGTTGTGCTTGAACAATTTACTGAATACCTGCAATCCGAGCTTGATACGCTTAAAAAAGAAGGTTTGTACAAATCAGAACGTGTGATCAGCAGTCAACAGCAGGCAGCCGTTGAAGTACAAGACAGAGAAGTCATTAATTTATGTGCCAACAATTACCTGGGGTTGGCCAATCATCCGCACTTGATAGCCGAAGGTCAAAAGGCTCTGGAAAAATACGGCTACGGCATGGCCTCTGTTCGTTTTATCTGCGGCACTCAAACCCCGCATAAACAACTGGAGCACGCCATCAGCCATTTTCTTGGCAAGGAAGACACTATTCTTTATTTTTCCTGTTTTGATGCCAATACCGGCTTGTTTGAAACCCTGCTTGGCCCGGAAGATGCCATCATCAGCGACGCCTTGAATCATGCCAGCATCATCGATGGCATTCGTTTATGCAAGGCTGCGCGCTACCGCTATGAAAACAACGACATGCGCGATCTGGAAGCCAAACTGATTGAAGCCAAAAATGCACGTTTCCGCCTGATTGCGACGGACGGGGTCTTTTCAATGGATGGCATTATTGCCAATCTGCAAGCCATCTGTGAGCTGGCGGATCGTTACGATGCCATGGTGATGGTCGACGATTCCCATGCCGTCGGTTTCATGGGCGACACTGGGCGCGGCACGCCGGAATATTGCGGTGTGGCTGATCGAATCGACATTGTCACCGGTACGCTCGGAAAAGCCTTGGGCGGCGCGTCCGGCGGGTACACCAGCGCGAATGCGGTCATTGTTGACTGGCTGCGCCAGCGCTCACGACCGTACCTGTTTTCCAATACCCTGGCGCCAGTCATTGCCGATACGTCCATCAAGGTACTGGAACTGCTCTCGGCCAATCAGGATTTAGCCAACAAGCTAAAACGTAACGCCCGCTATTTCCGTGACGGAATGAGTCAGCTTGGCTTTACTCTGGTACCTGGCGAACACCCCATTATCCCGGTCATGCTGGGCGATGCCGCCTTGGCGGGTGAGATGGCTGCACGCCTGCTTAAGGAAGGCATTTATGTCGTGGGCTTTTCTTACCCAGTAGTGCCGAAAGGCAAAGCAAGAATCCGTACCCAAATGTCCGCAGCCCATGACATCGCCCATCTGGATAAAGCCATCGAAGCGTTTGGAAAGGTGGGGAAGGAATTAGGGGTTATTTAATCAGTTAGTGTTGTTAACGCATTAGGTGGAAGTCGATGAAATCATTAGTAAAGGCAAAAAGAGAACCCGGTATCTGGATGGAAGATGTACCCGTGCCGGACTACGGCGTCAATGACGTGTTAATCAAAATTGAAAAAACAGCCATTTGCGGTACCGATATTCATATTTATTCCTGGGATGAATGGGCACAGGCCACCATCCCTGTCCCCATGACTGTAGGCCATGAATTTTATGGGGTAATTGCTGAAGTCGGTTCAGAAGTGAAGGGCTTGAAAGCGGGGCAGCGTGTTTCGGGTGAAGGCCACATTACCTGCGGCATGTGCCGTAATTGCCGCGCGGGCAAGCGCCACCTTTGCCGCAATACTCTGGGCGTCGGCGTCAATCGTCCCGGGTGCTTTGCCGAATACCTTTCCCTGCCTGCCAGTAACGTGCTGGTTCTACCGGATAATATCACGGCGGATCAGGCGGCCATTCTCGATCCGTTCGGCAATGCCACCCATTGCGCCCTGGCGTTTGACATGGTGGGCGAAGACGTGTTGATCACGGGGGCGGGCCCCATCGGCATTATGGCTGTCGCCATCGCCCGGCACATTGGTGCACGCCACGTGGTAATAACCGACGTGAATGATCATCGTCTGGAGTTAGCCCGCAAAATGGGCGCCACGCGAGCCGTCAATGTCAAATACCAGAATATCAAGGATGTGATGGAGGAGCTTGGCATGACGGAAGGGTTTGATGTCGGCCTTGAAATGTCAGGCAATCCCATGGCTTTAAATGACATGGTCCGCGCCATGAACCATGGCGGGCACGTGGCGATCCTGGGTATACCGCCGCAGGAAACCCCCATTGACTGGAATCAGGTGATTTTTAAAGGCCTGGTGATGAAGGGTATTTATGGTCGTGAAATGTTTGAAACCTGGTACAAAATGATTGCCATGCTGCAAAGCGGTTTGAACATTGCGCCGGTGATTACCCACCACTTTCATGTGGATCAATACCAGGATGCGTTCCAGATTATGGCGTCAGGCCAATCGGGCAAAGTCATCCTGGACTGGAATTAAGCCATTCACAGGTGTATGGCTTGAGTAATTGAGGTTTTTGGTTTAACGTGCGGGCCAGCGTTTGATAATAAGCGGGGAATGAATGTCGGATTATATTTTTACAATGAATCGGGTCACCAAAGTCGTTGATAACCAGCGGATTATTCTCAAGGACATTTCCTTGAGCTTTTTCCCGGGCGCTAAGATTGGCGTCCTTGGCTTAAACGGCTCTGGTAAATCCACCTTGTTGCGCATCATGGCCGGGGTGGATACCCAGTTTAATGGCGAGGCACGGCCAAAACCCGGCACCAAAATTGGTTACTTAGCCCAGGAACCAGAACTTGATTTAACCAAAACCGTGCGTGAAATCGTGGAAGAGGGTGTGGGCGAGATCAAAGAAAAATTGCGTCAGTTTGATGAAATCAGCATGCGCTTTGCTGAGCCCATGAGCGATGACGAAATGAATGATCTGCTGGCTAAACAAGGCGATTTGCAGAATTACATTGAAACGCACGGCGGCTGGGATTTAGACCGACGTCTTGATGTAGCGGCCGACGCGTTACGCCTGCCAGACTGGAACGCAGTCATCGATAAACTGTCGGGAGGAGAGCGCCGCCGCGTGGCCCTTTGCCGATTGTTGCTATCCAACCCCGACATGCTGCTTCTCGATGAGCCGACCAACCACCTCGACGCGGAAAGCGTGGCCTGGCTTGAGCGTTACCTTGAAGAATTCCCAGGCACAGTCGTGGCCATCACCCACGATCGCTATTTCCTCGATAATGCAGCGGAATGGATTCTTGAGCTCGACCGAGGCGAAGGCATTCCTTACAAAGGCAATTACACGGCCTGGCTTGAGCAGAAAGAAGCCCGTCTGGCTATGGAAGAAAAACAACAGGCTGCTCATGAGCGCGCCATCAAAGCCGAGCTGGAATGGGTTCGTACCTCACCCAAAGGCCGTCATGCTAAAAACAAAGCGCGCCTGGCCCGCTTTGAGGAAATGAATTCCAAAGAATTCCAGAAGCGCAACGAAACCAACGAATTGTACATTCCGCCGGGCGAACGCTTGGGCGAACTGGTTATCGAAGCCAACCACGTCCGTAAAGCGTTTGGCGATCGGTTGTTGATTGACGATTTGAATTTCAAACTGCCCAAAGGCGGTATTTTAGGCATCATCGGTCCCAATGGTGCTGGAAAATCCACCTTCCTAAAAATGTTAACCGGTAGAGAAAACCCCGATAGCGGTGAAATCATCGTGGGTGAGACGGTGAATCTCGCTTACGTCGATCAGATGCGTGATCACCTCGATGATAACAAGACAGTCTGGGAAGAGATCTCCAATGGTCACGACATCATGCAGATTGGCAGCTTCCAGATGCCGTCGCGTGCCTACGTGGGGCGTTTTAATTTCAAAGGCTCTGATCAGCAGAAAAAAATGTTCCAGCTTTCCGGAGGGGAACGAAATCGGGTGCATTTGGCCAAACTGCTTAAGAGCGGCGGCAATGTGCTCCTGCTTGACGAACCCAGTAACGATTTGGATGTGGAAACCCTGCGTTCACTGGAAGAAGCCATTTTAAATTTCCCGGGCTGTGCAATCGTTGTGTCTCACGATCGCTGGTTCCTGGACAGGATCTGCACTCACCTGATGGCATTCGAAGGGGATTCCCAGGTTGTCTTTTTCGAAGGGAATTACAGCGACTACGAAGCGGACAGAAAACGACGTCTGGGTGATGAGGCTGCCAGACCCACCCGTATCAAGTACCGTCGCTTAAGTGCCTGACAGGTGTAATAAGAAAAATTAGTCTAACCGGGCCTGAAAAAACAGGCCTGATTCCAAGCGGGAGAATCGTTTACCATGAATAAGTTGTTTTGGGCAGGCTTGTCTGTCGCCTCTGTGGCACTCACCGGGTGCGTGGAAATGGATGAGTCCACTTTGATCACTGATGATAATGGCTACGTGCATCGCACCATTCATTATTTGAGGGATAAGCGCGGCCGTGATTATTTTCCTCTAAAAGCCCCGGCTACCGGCAAAAAACAATTTATTTTTGACCCCAAAGCGTATGCCTGGGCTGCTTATGATGAAGAGGGCAACCGTGTGATGACCGGCGCCGCTTCGGGTGGTCAGGATTTCTGTGAAGATGTCGGTGAGCCTTGCCGTACAGTGACAGGCACTTTCCGGGTTTACAACAAGCGCGGTCTGGAATGCCGTTCCGGTGAATACCCTGTGGACACCAAGGGCGGGGCAAAAATGCCTTACTGCATGTACTTCTACCAGGGTTACACTGTCCATGCGGCGTATGAAGTTCCCTATGGCAACTCCAGCCACGGCTGCGTTCGCGTCTTCCCCAGTGCGGCTAAGTGGTTAAATGAGCAATTTATGACTATCGGCACACAGGTTACTATTCTGCCGTATACCGATGAAGATGAGAAAAAAGTAAATTAAGCCTGAATTTTCAGTCTTAAATCCACCACGTCAGCGTGGATGCGGACCCGTCCGGTAGTAAATGGGATGGGTTGGCTGTTCACATTGACCGTATTATTGAACAGGGTTTTGGAAAAGACCCTGGCATACAACAATTCCACCGTCGCATTTTTACCGATTCGGTAATCCGCGGCTAATCCGCCAAAGTAAATGGTATCGGACGGAAAGTTAATAGTCCGCAGGCGATCCTGCTCGGGTCCGTTATCCTGAATGGCAATGAACGTTAAACCCAGTTTTTCAGACATCTGACGACGCAGAGCGCCAGCAAATGCCCAGGACGGATCGTATTTCATGACAAAAGTGAAGTCAGGGCCTACCGGCGGCGGTGCAGCGGTATTGCGTATCTTCGCAAACTGATTCGCATTCCATTCCGTACGAAAAGCCTGCAAACTCACCAGCCACTTAGGATTGAAAATGTGCACGTAATTAATAATGGTCGTCGCCGGCATGCGGAAATTAAATTGCAGGTTGGGATTGACCATGCCATTAAGCAGACTTTCGCCTTTGGTTTTTTGTTTGATCGAGGCGTAATAGGCAAGACCAAGGAAATTGGTCTGGTTAATCATGTAATACAGGCCGGTGTTATAACCTACCCCAAAGCCGGCGGTGCGGTTAATCAGCGTGCTTGATTGGGTGGGGCTAATGGGCAGTGCCCAGTTGGTTTCATTGTTTTTCAGGAAATTGAAATTCAAACCGCCGCCTGCATACAGTTTGGGCGTGATGCTGTAGGAGAAGCGTGGGCTGACGTCGACATCGGTCATTAAGGTTTCTGTGGACGCGTAGCGGGTAAAGTCGCGGGCTCCCCAAACCAGGTTGGAGTGGAAAGGTTCGGTGATATCCACCGCGAAAACCATTTTACTGTCCACACGCTTGGCAATGCGGCCATAGGGAAGCAGGCTGACCCGTTTGGAGTCGCTGCTGCCATTACCGTATTGAAAAGTATTAAAATTTAACACACTTCCTGAAAATCGGGCATCGATATAAAAGCCGCTGCCACCTAAGATGACCTCATTTTTTTTGACTTTGAACAACTCGGCTGGATTGCTGTAGCTGATGCCGGCAAAATACTGCAACACGTTGGCATGAGCACTGAAACTGGCTAAACAACAAACGGTAATGATTGGATAGCGCATAATGATCTCATAAAAAGGGAAGCGCATTCATCCGGAATGCGCTTCGAGATTACTCTTATTGATTAGGGCTTGGATTGGTGGTGGTTTGAGCAGGCTGAGGCGCCGGGGTGGCGGCATCCGTTGCCGTGGTATCGGTGGGCGCATTGGTCATGGGCTGGCGCGGCATGGCAATCATTTGCATAATGCCAAGGTCGCCGGTGATTTTACGGCCCACGATGAGGCTCAAGGTCAGAGGCTGATTGAGCTTCTCTTTCTCATTTTGATAAACGACCTGCAAAGGCAGTGTGACTTTCCATTGATTGTCTTTAATCGCGGTGACTGTGGGGGTACCGTCCACCATGCTGCTGACTGTCAGTTTTTCTGTTCTGATGGCATTGAGGTTGCCGGATTTTTGCAGGGCATCATTGAAGCTTTGCCATCCCTGGTCAGTGAAACAGTTTTTGAGTGCTGACAACTGTGTGTCAATGGTATTGAAATCGAAATCAAACGCCTGTTCAGCCGCGTTTTCAGCCCACTTGGATACCAGCGCTTCTTCGATGGTGGTTGTCGTCGCTGGAATTTTATAATTGCAGTCCAGATTAGTCGGCGCTACGGCGGCAGACGGTTGCGTCACTGTCACAGGCTGAGTTGTCGTGTTCTGATTCTCAGGCTGGACCGCCGGCTGAGTCGTGGATTGCGGGTAACCCGATGTGGTCGGTTGCGTAGCACCAGGAGTTGTAGGTTGTGGCGTGCCTGACGTAGTCGGCTGCGTGGCCTGAGTGGGCAGCGGCTGTTGAGTTCCTGAGGTGGTGGGCTGGGTAGCACCCGGAGTGGTTGGCTGCGGGACGCCGGAGCTCGTGGGTTGTGTTATGTTGGTATTGGGTTGAGTCGTCCCTTCCGTGGGGGTATTGGAACCCTGAACCGGGGGCGGAGTCGTGGTTACGGTGGCGGGTTCGGCCGCATTCACGTAATCTGAGGCGCCTAAAATAGTCAGTAATCCTGCACACAGCATGGATTTTTTCATTCGTAACACTCCTTGCATTAATTAAATTCGAGAAGCTGAGCCGCAAGTGCTGCGGCCAATCGGGCCGTTTTTTGTCCCTGATCAAGCGGGGGCGATAATTCGGCTATATCGATACTTACCACTTTGCCAGTTTGCGTAATGTATTTCAACAGGGGTAAAACCTGCCATGGGGTTAAACCCAGAGCCTGAGGCGCGCTGACCCCGGGAGCAAAACTTTCGGCAAACACATCAAGACAAACGGTCAAATAAATCGCTTCGTGATTCAGCATAAAATCATCCAGAAAAGCCGTTTGCCAGGCGAAACTGTTTTGATTCATCTGTGCCGCCGTCAGATAGGAAACTTTATACTTATTGGCCAGGCTAAACAAGCTTTCTGTATTCGAGGATGACTGAATACCAAGACAGCAATAATCAAATGAACGTTGTTTTTGCTGACAAAATTCGGCCATTTGCTGAAAGGGTGTGCCTGAGGTGCTGCCCTGGTGGGGGAAACGCAAATCAAAATGGGCGTCAAAATTAATGATGCCGAGTCGGGGATAGTGCCGGCTCAATCCAAGGTAATGTCCCCAGGCTATTTCATGGCCGCCACCAAAGACCAAGGTTTTGAAACCCTGTTGATGGCAATGATCAAGCAGTGTCGCCAATTCCTGTTGTCCCTGTTCCAGTGCATCGTTGGGGGCAATGTCGCCGATGTCAATGAGTGAGGCGGAAAAGTGGCAGGCCAGTTTAGCCAGTTCCTGACGGAGGGATTGTGGACCGGCGGCGGCTCCCGTGCGTCCGAGATTCCTGCGGATGCCTTCGTCACTGGCAAAACCGGCAATTACCGTGCCGGAGCCCCCGCTGGGAAGCGGTTGCGACTGAAGGTCAATGCAAGTCACGCGCTGAAAAAAGCGTTCGTTGGGTAAACTGTCGTCACGTCCCCGCCAGAGGGACGGATTGGGAGGTACATAATGGGAAATGCCGGCTAACATCCTTTCTCCTTAAACGCCGTATTTCTTCCATCATAACGGGTATGGTTTTTTTTTTAAATTGCGGCCTTAAAGACGATGGAGTTCGTGCTTAGCCACACCAGGTCTGGTATCATCTGCAATTTACTCACACCCGGAGAGGACCATGTTTGTCATTACAGGGGCCAGCAGCGGCATTGGTCGTGCTCTGGCCTGGGAATTGGCCAGTCGTGGCAAATCGGTTTTGGCGATAGGACGGCGAGAGCAGCAGCTCTCCGAAACGGCGCAATTTTCCTCTCTGATCATTGGCTGCACGGCAGATGTGTCGACCCGCGAGGGCCGGGCCCGTATCGTGGCGGCTTTAAATCAGGTGCCGCTGATTGAGGGTCTTGTCCATAATGCCGGCATCATTGAGCCCATTATGCCGATGTCGGTCATTGATGAAGCCGCCTGGGAGCAGACCATGGCGACTAACCTCAATGCGCCGCTTTTCCTAAGCCAGGCTTTGTTGCATAAACTTCAGGGCGGACGGGTTTTGCACATTGGCTCAGGCGTGGCTTATTTTCCGGTGAGCGGCTGGGCAGCGTACTGCGTTTCCAAAGCCGGGCTTTCCATGTTAACGCGCTGCTGGCAGCTTGAGTGTGAAAAAACGGCTTTTGCGAGCGTTATGCCGGGCATCATTGACACCGACATGCAGCGGCTCATCCGCGAATCGCAATTCATGGAAAGCGACAAAGTGGCCTTCTTTAAAAACCTGCATCAGCAAAACCGGCTGGTTTCTGTGGAAACAGTCGCCGCGTTTCTCGCCTGGCTGTTGCTTGAAGTCAATCCCCCCACGTATGCGTCACAGGAGTGGGATATTTATGATAAATCCCATCATCCGTCCTGGCTGTTTGCGCCGCACCATGTGCCCGAGTGGGAATAACCATGACCTGCGATCTCCTGTTAATGAATGCCACAACGATTAACTCTGCCGGTGACGAGCAGGGGGACCAGGCCATTGCCATCGCCGAAGGGCGCATCGTCTGGTGCGGTGCGGCAGACACGTTGCCTGCTCACTACCTTAAGGCAAGGCAAGTCGAGGATTGCCACGGGCAACTGATCACGCCGGGGTTAATCGATTGCCATACTCATCTGGTTTACGCCGGAAATCGTGCCGATGAATTTAAAAAGCGTCTGCAGGGTGCAACCTATGCCGACATTGCGGCGGCCGGCGGCGGGATTGTGTCAACGGTAAGGCAAACCCGCGCTGTCTCGGAAATGGAATTGCTTGAGCAATCCCTCCCACGTCTTTTGGCCATGCGTCAGCAGGGAGTAACCACGGTGGAAATCAAGTCCGGTTATGGACTTGATTTGGACAATGAACTGAAAATGTTACGGGTGGCCCGCCGCCTCGGGGAATTGACCGGCGTGCGGGTAAAGACAACGTTCCTGGGCGCCCATGCTGTTCCTGCGGAATACAAGGGGAATGCTCAGGGGTATGTGGATTTCCTCATCAATCGGGTATTGCCTGCGGCGGTGGAGTCGGGTCTGGTGGACGCCGTCGATGTGTTTTGTGAAACCATCGGCTTTACGGTTCAACAGACCGAACAGATTTACTTAAAAGCCCAGCAGTTGTCATTGCCCATTAAATGCCATGCCGAACAATTGTCCCGGCTAGGCGCCAGCCAACTGGCGGCCAGCATGGGCGCTTTGTCCTGTGATCATCTGGAATACCTGGATGAGGACGGTGCGGCGGCTCTGGGGCGTCAGGGTACCGTGGCGGTCTTGCTGCCGGGGGCCTACTATTTTCTCGCCGAAAAAAAAGCACCGCCAGTGGATCTTCTGCGGCAGGCCGGCGTGGGCATGGCAGTGGCCACGGACTGCAACCCGGGCTCGTCACCGACGACGTCGCTGCTGCTCATGTTAAGCATGGCCTGCCGGTTTTTTTCACTGACGGTGCAGGAGGCTCTGGCCGGGGTGACGTATCAGGCCGCCCGAGCCCTGGGCCTGGCCGATGAGCTTGGCAGTATTCAAATCGGCTTGCAGGCGGATCTGGTGCAATGGTCCGTCAATGACAGCGCCGTTTTGTGTTATCATTTTGGTTTCCCTGTACCGCAACGAACCATGATTGCGGGAAAGTGGCTAACCCATTCAACAACGACACAGGAGCTTCAGGCATGAAAAAATATATTCTTATTGCGTTGTTAGCCGCAGGCACGGCCGGAGCTGCTTCCCCGCACCTGCATGCAGTGACACTGAAAGCAGTGACCATAAAAAATGAAAATGCCAAACAGGTCATTGATATCCAGTATCCTCAGGGGTTTGCCAATCCCCAGATTAATCAAACCATTGAACATCGGATTCAATCCATCAGGCAATCGTTCGACAAACCAGATCCGGAGGCACAAAATCTGCCCGCGGATGTCCCCGGTAAAGATGGATTAACCATCACTTATAAAGTGATGTTTGAAAACCAACAGGCTGTCAGCGTCCTGTTCAATGTCTCCGCGTATCGTCGTGGTGCCGCCCACCCCAACAATACTGTGCAAACCCTCAATTTCATTAACGGCAACCCTGTGGCCCTCGGTGAATTGTTTAAAGACAATACCAATGCCCTGCAAAAAATGGCTGATTTTTCTTATGAAGCGATTAAAAAGAAGGCCATCAATGACGACGAGCAGTGGCTAAGAGAAGGCACCAAAGCGACAGCAGAGAATTACAAAAACTGGTATTTCAGTTCAAAGGGTATTTCAATCGCGTTCGATCCCTATCAGGTGGCTGCCTATGTGTATGGACCACAAACAGTTACCATTCCCCGGGCGGTCATTCAAGACGCCCTGCGTTCGGATGTAATTAAAGCGGTGTGGGGTAATGAATGACAACAAATGGTCCGTATATCCGTGCTGATGAAAAAATTGCTGAATTGACTTTACGCAGCGTCATTCTGGCTATCGTCTTAACGGTGCTTCTGGCGATGTCGAATGCGTATCTTGCATTAAAATTGGGCATTTTAACCTCGGCATCCATTCCTGCGGCCATTATTTCCATGGGCATTTTACGTCTGTTTAAAAATGCCACTATTCTGGAAAACAATGCCGTACAAACGGCTGCTTCGGCCGGCGAGGCCGTGGCTGGGGGCATTGTTTATACAATCCCGGCGTTGATTATTATCCAGTATTGGCAAGGTTTTGATTACCTGACTAATTTTTTTATTGCCGTCTGCGGCGGCATACTCGGTGTGCTGTTTTCAATTCCTCTTCGCCGGGTATTGGTCAATGAGCCGGTCTTGCGATTTCCTGAAGGCCGCGCCATTGCGGAAGTCTTAAAATCATCTGCCGAGCGCTCAGGCATCAAAGACATTTTTATCGGCGGGGCCATTGGCGGCTTGCTGGAACTTTTACAAATCGGGTTCAAAATCATTGCCAGCAGCTGGAGTTTCTGGTTTGTCGCCAAGCGGTCGCTGTTTGGGTTCGGCGCCGGTTTTTCAGCGACGATGATTGGTGCCGGCTACCTGGTAGGGCATGAAATGGCCATTTGTATTTTCCTCGGCGCCATTATCTCCTGGCTGGTGGCTTTACCCATTGCCAGTCAGTTTTATCCTCAATTCGTGGCGCATTACCCTGCGCAGAAGGCCGCTGTCATGTTGTGGAACAGCGAGATGCGCTACATGGGTATTGGCGCCATGTTGTTTGCAGGCACCTGGACTTTCCTCAAGTTGATTAAGCCTTTGGCGAAAAGCATGCGCATTTCTTTTCGTGCCTTCATGGCTAAAAATCACGCGGAATCGCAGTTGCCGCGGACGGATCGCGATATCCCCATGCCTTATATTTTAATCGGCATCCTCATCATGGCCGCCGTGCTGTTTTTATTTTTCCAGTTTATTTTTCCTCTGGGAGAAGCGGGTCTTGACAGTGATTTTGCTCCGACGCTGGTTTTTGCAGCCGTCATCTATGTCCTGGTCATCGGGTTTTTGTTTTCAGTGATTACCGGTTATTTTTCCGGCATGGTCGGTGTGACGGCGAGTCCCGGAAGTTCGGTGGTGATCGCGGGGATGCTTTTTGCAGCCTGGTTGCTGTTAACCATTGTCAACCATGCACTGCCTTTACCGCTCACCAATGGACAAATTCGGGCGGCGGAGGCCATCACCATCATTATCGGTTCGGTCGTGACAGGCATTGCAGCCATTGCCAATGACAATACCCAGGATTTAAAAGTGGGCCAACTGGTTGGCGCGACGCCCTGGCGGCAACAGGTGATGCTGTTATTGGGGGTGGTGATTTCGTCATTGGTCATCCCGCCGGTGATGCAGATTCTCTTTGACGTGTATGGCATTGCCGGTGTGATGCCTCATGAAGGCATGGATCCCAGTCAATCCTTGCCGGCACCCACGGCTGCACTGATGGCCGCGATCACCGAGGCAGTGTTTCGTAACACGCTGCCCTGGACGATGATGTTTGTCGGCGCTGCCATTATTTTGTCCCTCATTGTCATTAACCGGGTGTTTCGTTTGGAACGGTTTATCCGGATTTCCATTCTGGGCGTAGCAATTGGCATGTATTTACCCATTGCTTCGTCGTTTCCCCTGTTCTTGGGCGGAATGATTGCTCTTTTTGTACGCTGGCAATTAACCAGAAAGGCCTTTGTCGGAGAAGAAAGAAGTCAGCGCAAACAAACGGGCGTCCTGATTGCCTGTGGGTTGGTGGCCGGTTCTGCTTTAGTCGATGTGCTTTTAGCAGTTCCATTCTCCATACTCCATACCCCCGATGCCTTAAGTGTCGTCAGTGATGGTTGGCAAAGCTATGGCATTGTGCTCGGGATGGTGTCAAGCTTGCTGTTAGCCTGGTGGATACAGCATCGGGTTGTCAGAAAAAACCATTCAAAAGCAGAATAAGGGATTTGATCGTATACTGATATTAACTTGGGTAAGGACAGCCAGGATAATGACATGGCAAACCGCGGCGAATGGGTTAAACACAATCTTCTATTAATCATTGGCCTGGTCTTGCCAGTCTTACTGATGATTGTCTTCATGCTGTCAACCCTGATTCCAGTGGTTGTCAGCAATCCGCCCCGTTATGACATGGTTTTCGCCATTCAGGATTATTCCTCCAGTGTTGCGGCACCCGTCAACGTTAACCTGGTGGTTAAACAGGGGGTTCTGACGGCGCAATACACCAAAAGCCCTAACGTCAATGCCTATGGCTGGAAAAAACTGTACCTGTATGAGGCAAAAACTCAGAAAGTGCGTGAATTACCGTTTCCTTTCCCCAGCAACACAGGAACCCTGCAGGGCATGGTGGAACAACCTGTTGAAGCAACAAAAGGGATGAAACTGGATACGACTCTGGAATCACCGGATGGTTATCAATTGTCCTATCGCGGCTATTCCAATTCTGGCGGTCTATTTGGGCAGTTACTGTGGGGAGGCAGTTACAATAACCAGGCGTGTCTTCGTAAGGGCAGCCAGTGCATTAAACTCCTGGGGAATGATAACCGCGGGTATTATTACCCAGGTTATGTGCAATTTATTGGGTGGGTCATACCATGAACCGTGATGAGGCCTTGGTCGAAATTGTAACGATGGCCAAACGCCATCACTTAACGCCTGATGAGATCGCCGCCGCGTTTAACGCGTCCCCCACTCAGCAAAGGGAAGAAGCATCCAGCCAACTTCTTAAAAACATGCTCGGTTATTTAGGCGGGATATTAATTTTTGCCGGGATTTGTATTTTCATCGCCATGAAGTGGGCGGACATTAGTATCCCCAGCCGTATCATGCTGACCTTAGGGGTTGGTTTATGTCTTTTTATCATGGGTATAACCTGCACGCGTTATGTCCATTATGAGCGGGCAGCTACCCCCCTGTTCCTGATTGCAGCCTTACTTCAACCCATCGGCATGGCCGTTTTTCTAAGCGAATACGCTAAAGTTGATAACCCATCCAAAGGGGTGTTGATTGTCAGCCTGATTTTCATGCTGCAACAGGGGTTGGTTTTTTTAGCCACGAGAAAAACCGTGCTGTTATTCACTACCGTGCTATTCAGCCTGAGCTTTTTCGTAGCCGCTTTTGACTTGCTGGAAGTCCCTTACCGAACAGCCTGGCTACTGCTCAGTGTCTCACTGCTTTGTGTTACCTGGGTTATTAATCACTCGCCGTATCAGGCCATTGCATCGTTGCTGTTTTTTATTGCTTCGCTGGCTTTTTTTACGGTGACATTCGATATTGTCAGAAATCAGCCCTACGAAATTTTCTATTTGGGGCTGACCTGCGCCATGATATTTCTGGCCATAGCCGCTAAAAACCGTACGCTGTTGGTCATTTCGACCCTGGCGACTTTATTATACATTGGTTATTTTACCGGCAAGCATTTTCCCGATACCCTGGGCTGGCCTATCACCTTAATCCTCATTGGCGTGATTCTTATCCTCATCAGTTCGTTAGTGATTAAGTTAAATCAGAGGTACATCGCTGGCAGGGACAGGTAATCTTTTACCAGCCATCGAAGGGACGGTGTTTTTTAATCTCGTCCCCTTCACCGCGATGATAATGTAAACGGGTCACCAGCTCGCCTGATTTTTTATCCCAGAACGGATGGTAATCCACTCCCGCCAGGCGTTTCTTGCCCTGATAAAGATTGAAGCCGCCGCCACCGCGTTTGTAAAATTCAAGCGCAAAACGGTAATTACCTTTTCGCATGGAACCGTAGGCGGCCAAGGAAAAGGTCAAAAAGGCAGCCGGCGCATAAACGAAGGGTGACAGACCATCCGTTGTTTCTTCTTGCTTGTTCTGCATAAGGGCCTCGGTTTAAAAAGATGGTATTTTAAACAATTTGCCCGCAAAATTCACTAAGAAAACAACAAATGCGGCAAGAAATCCTAGCGGTTTAATCGATGCAGAGGCAGGTATATAATTTGAAGATGGAGACTTGGTGGTCAATACGCGGATGAAGTTTGATTGTTTGGTTCTTGGTGCTGGCATAATTGGGGTTTCTGTAGCGGCACATCTGCAAAAGCGGGGACGCGCGGTGGCGCTGGTGGATGTCAAATGCCCCGGCAGTGAAACCTCGTTTGGCAATGCGGGATTAATTCAGCGGGAGGGGGTGTATCCCTATGCTTTTCCCCGCGATTGGACGCTGCTTGCCAAATACGCTTTTAATCGCTCGCCAGAAGTGCATTATCATTGGCAGGATCTTGTCAAACTCGCTCCCTTTCTATGGAAGTACTGGTTTTATTCCAAGCCTTCCCGCCATGCCGATATTGCCCGGAATTATGCGACTCTCATTGAGCATAGCGTGAGAGAGCATCACGCCCTGGCTGACAGTGCCGGCTGCCGTGACGCGTTAAAAAGCGGCGGTTGGCTTAAACTGTTCAGAACGGCCAAACGACAAGACAATGAAGTCCGTTTCAGTGAACACCTCAGGGCCGAATTTGGCGTTCAATTCGATGCCCTGGATGCTGCCGCCCTGCAACGTCTTGAACCGCACCTCAACCTGTCATTACAGGGTGCCTTGCGCTATGGCGGTGCAGAAACCGTCAGTGATCCCGGCGCGCTGGTGTCAGGCTATGCCGCCTATTTTAAACAATTGGGCGGGCGTTTTTTTCTGGGGGATGCGTTTTCGCTGTCGGAGGGTTGGCAGATGCAGGCAGAAGCGGGCATTATCCGGGCTGATTCCGTGGTCATTTGTTTAGGTCCCTGGTCTCAAACACTTTGTGCACGTTTAGGCTATCGTTTTCCACTGGCGGTCAAACGAGGCTACCACATGCATTACGGTAAGGAAGAGGGGGCCTTTCTTCATCACCCGGTACTGGATGTGGAGCGAGGGTATTTGCTCGCTCCCATGACCCAGGGCATCCGCTTGACCACCGGGGCTGAGTTTGCCCGCCTTGATGCGCAAAGAACGCCTCGGCAACTGAATGCGGTAGAACCCATTGCCCGCCAGCTGTTTCCCATTAAAGACAGGCTGGAAGCATCGCCCTGGATGGGAAGCAGGCCCTGCACACCGGATATGTTGCCGATCATTGGTCCCGCACCCCGTCATGCCGGGTTGTGGCTCGCGTTTGGCCATGGGCACCATGGCCTGACCTTAGGCCCTGTGACGGGTCGATTGCTGGCAGAGATGCTGACAGGCGAAGAATTACTGCTCGACCCCGCGCCATTCAGCCCGCAACGCTTTTGCAATACCAATGACCATTAACGCTTATTCTTCGTGCTCCACCACGTGATCCTGTGCCTCCGTCACGCCGCTCTCATGCGCACAGTGGGCGCAACAATAATACTCACCTTCTGCTTCCACGCCATGGCCGATGATGCGACAGGAACAATGCGAACACACCGGGGCTAATTTTTGAATGGCACATTCAAAGGAATCAAACAGGTAACTGGCGCCTTTTTGGCGAACCTCAAAGCAATTGTGATAATGGTTACCGCAAACGATACACTGATCCATGTGTTTCTCCTTGTTGTTATAATGCTGGCGTTTTGACAGAATGAAGGACAAGCTCTTTAAGTTCCTGTTCGCTGTATTGGGTATAATCCTTTTGTATCAAGCGAAAGAGTGCGTTTAAAGCAGTTTTATTTAACACTTTATCCAGCATTCCCCAAAACGTGGATGGGACGATAATGATTAGTTTGATACCATGGTGAACGGTTTCATTAATGTAATGGCCCAATTCCTGAGCAAATTTATTTTTTTCTACCTTTTTGGGATCGCTTCTGGATTCATACGCGCCTCCCACCCCATGCTCGCTTTGATATTGCCCGGAGCGATCAGCAATCAATTCGCTTCGTTTTTCCTGACTTTCCGGGTGAACAAACACGTCCCTTAATGTAAAAGTCGTGTTGGAATTCTGCAATTTCAGTGCATAAAAATTTGCTTTCGAGGCATTGGCAATAAGCACCAAAAAATTATCCATGATTATCTCCTGTATTCTCTGTTATTTCTTTTGATGATTTTTTTAGCGAAATAACAGCCAACCTTTCAGGTAAGCGATTGAATAAATAGCCTTTCTTTATAAGACAAAAGCCACACAAGGTGGCTTTTGTGAAGCTCGCCAAGACATGAAGTCTCGCGTATTCTTCACTTTTAGTATAGATCACAGGGCTAATTTTGTCCAAAAAATGTGCAAATTATTTTACCAAAAAGGTTAATAGACGGTGAAAATGAGTTAACTGGTTGCTTTTATTATTCGCTATTCTCACTATAAAATAAGATGATTTTTCATGAAAAGGAATTAAGGATGACAGTTGCACAGTTGATGGATAACCTCAATACCAATCCTGCGTTTATTTATGTGATAGGCCGAGCCATCCTTTTATTCCTGTCGGGCATTCTCATTATCCGTTATGGTAATAGGCGGTATAGTCTGCGCACCACGTTTGATTACCTGCTCATCATTATCCTGGGAGGGATTATCAGCCGGGGCATTAATGGTTCCCCTCCCTTATTATCCACATTGACCGCGTTATTCACGCTCATTTTTTTACATCGCTTCATTGCAGTGGTGACCTGCTACTCCACCAACCTGGAACGTTTCTTTAAGGGAAGACCGCGTTTATTAATTGATCAGGGCCAATTGTGTGAAAAGGAATTGCAGCGCATGCACATCACCAGAGAAGATCTCTTAAGTGAATTGCGAAGCCAGCTCCATTCCGATGACCTTAACCAGGTCAAACGGGCCTATCTTGAAGGAGGAGGCCGAATTACCTTTGTTCGCTTTTAAGGGGCCACGCCTTGACCGGGTTATGTCTCTCAAGGCGTGAACCCGAAAAATCCTGTTATAAGGTTTCTATTGTCTTTTGATGAGCGAGCAGCTTGTCTTTCGCCATTTTTGCCTGGGTGAGCTTTTCCTTTTCCCTGGCAATGATGTCAGCAGGCGCCTTGTCTGCAAAATTAGGATTATTAAGCTTGCTCTCAGCAAGATGAATGTCCTTATCCAGCTTGGTGATTTCCTTTTGCAGACGCGACAATTCCGCGTTTTTATCAATTAACCCAGCCATGGGGATTAGTAATTCCAGGTTACCGACGACTGCGGAGGCAGAGGCAGGAACAGGTTCCTTATCACTTAAGAAGTGAATGTTCGTCAGTTTGCCTAAAGACAGAAGAATGGACGTGTATTTTTCAATTCGACTCTTGACCTTTTCATCGGCATTTTTTAAATGCAGTGAAATTAATTTAGCCGGTGATATGGACATTTCACTGCGGATGGTACGAATCGATTGTATGACTTCTTTAAGCCAGTCCAGTTCTGCTTCCAGTTCGTCGTTGATGTAGCTTTCCACCACCTGCGGGTAAGCGCTCAGCATCAGGCTTTCGCCATTTTCACCGTTTTGACTGATTAATTTGCTGGTACGCTGCCATATTTCTTCGGTAATAAAAGGCATAATCGGATGCAGCAAACGAAGGATTTGATCCAGAACATGAATTAACGTACGGCGGGTGCCGCGTTTCATGGCTGCCAAAGCCTGTTCTGCATACAGCACGGGTTTGGATAATTCCAGGTACCAGTCGCAGTATTCGTGCCAGACAAATTCATACAGGGTATTCGCCAGCAAATCGAAACGGAAGGTTTCATAATAGTGATTCGTCTCTGCAATGGTGCGCTGCAGGCGTGACAAAATCCATAAATCCGCCGGGCTGTACTGAAACGCGCCGTCACCGAGATCAATCTGATCTTCGTCGGTATTCAGCAGCACGTAGCGCGCGGCATTCCATAATTTATTGCAGAAATTACGATACCCTTCCACACGGCCCATATCAAATCGGACATTACGTCCTGTGGACGCCAGCGAACAGAAAGTGAAGCGCAGCGCATCCGTGCCGTAAGCGCTGATACCCTCCGGAAATTCCTTGCGGGTTGCCCTGGCGATTTTATCGCAGAGGGAAGGGAGCATCATGTTGGAGGTGCGCTTGGCGACTAAACTTTCCAAATCGATGCCATCGATGATGTCAATCGGATCGAGGACGTTACCCTTGGATTTGGACATTTTCTTGCCTTCGCTATCGCGAATTAAGCCGGTGATGATGACATCCTTAAAGGGAACTTTGCCGGTGAACTTTAAGCCCATCATGATCATGCGCGCTACCCAGAAGAAAATGATGTCAAATCCGGTGACTAAGACCGAAGTGGGGTAAAATTGTTCAAACTCAGGCGTGCGTTCCGGCCAGCCCAGGGTTGAAAAAGGCCACAGGGCGGAAGAGAACCAGGTATCAAGGACATCTTCATCCTGTTTCAAGGGCATGGACTCATCGATTTTGTATTTAAAGCGGACATCATTCTCACTGTAACCCACATACACATGACCATGGCTGTCATACCAGGCTGGAATACGGTGTCCCCACCAAAGCTGGCGGCTGATGCACCAGTCTTCAATGTTTTCCATCCACTGGAAGTACGTTTTATTCCAGGCCTCAGGTACAAAACGGATTTCACCGCGTTTCACGACATCGATGGCGGGCTCCGCCAGGGGTTTGGTTTTGACATACCATTGATCGGTAAGCAGGGGTTCAATAATAACGCCTGATTTTTCACCGCGTGGAACTTTGAGCTTATGCGGTTCTGTTTTTACTAATAAACCGGCTTCCTGCAAGTCCTTGATGATTTGCTCGCGGGCGACAAAACGGTCCATGCCCTGATAGGCCACCGGCGCATTTTTATTCATGGTGGCTTTGCGGGTAAAAATATTAATTAAGGGCAGGTCGTGGCGCTTGCCGACTTCATGATCGTTAAAATCATGAGCAGGGGTGATTTTTACACAGCCGCTGCCAAAGTCCTTTTCCACGTAGTCATCGGCGATGACAGGAATTTCGCGATCGCACAGGGGTAAATGCACGGATTGACCGATGAGGTGACGGTAGCGTTCATCGTCAGGATGAACGGCCACGGCAGCATCTCCCAACAGGGTTTCCGGGCGTGTTGTGGCCACGACTAAGGATTCGTTGGAGTTGACCACAGGGTAGCGGATATGCCACAAAAATCCATCTTCTTCTTCGGAAAGCACTTCGAGATCAGACACGGCAGTGCCCAGTTTGGGATCCCAGTTGACCAAGCGGGTACCGCGATAAATCAATCCCTCGTCATACAATTGAATAAACACTTTTTGCACAGCGGCAGACAAGCCTTCATCCATGGTAAAACGTTCGCGTGTCCAATCCACGGAGGAGCCGATGCGGCGCATTTGGCGGGTAATCTGGCTGCCTGATTCTTCCTTCCATTGCCAGACTTTTTCAAGAAACTGTTCCCGGGTCATGTCTTTGCGGGAAAGGCCCTGGCTTTCCAATTGCCGCTCAACCACCAACTGCGTGGAAATGCCGGCGTGATCCGTACCCGGCTGCCACAGGGTTTTAGCTCCCCGCATGCGTTGATAGCGGGTCAGGGTATCCATCAACGTGTGTTGAAAGCCATGGCCCATGTGCAAACTGCCGGTGACATTGGGCGGAGGCAACATGATGCAATAACTTTTCCCGTCTCCCTGGGGTTTGAAATAATGCTGGCTTTCCCATTTCTCATAGCAAGCCTGCTCGATCGCCTGGGGGGAATACGTCTTATCCATTGCTTTTGCCTGTTACTGATAAAATCATGGATTTTAACATAGTCCATCGGGAAATGAAGACTTAAGGCTACCCATGCTCAGGAGGCAGTGGTATCGTAACCCCCTTTTAAGGATAAAAAGGAAAAGGATGTTTACTTCCCCTGATGCTCAACAACTGCTCCTCGATCACTACCGCTTAAATGCCGTCGCCATCCCTTTGCCCGGTGAGAGTGATTGTAATTTTCATATCAAGACCACGGCAGGGGACGAGTACCTGCTAAAAGTGTCCAAAGCGGAAGATCAGGAAGCGATCATTCAATTGCAGAACAGTGCATTGGCGTGGTTGCAGCGTTTTCCCCGGCCCTTTGGGTTTCCGCAATTATTGCCTTTGGCAACGGGTGAAGCAACGGGCCGTGTGCTTTCGTCTCAGGGTGAACCCTGCCACGTTCGACTCTTCACGTTTGTTCAAGGCCAATTGCTGGTCAATGTACCCTGTTCGACGGCGCTGGTGCATCAGCTGGGGCGGGCGGCCGGGCATTTGACCCAGGCACTCGCCGGGTTCAGGCATGCGGCGGCCGCCCGGCAATTGAAATGGGATTTAAGGCAGGCTGAGTGGATTGAAAACGAGGTGCAGGCGATTGAGCATCCCGATGACCGCCGCCTTGTCTCGGATTTTCTGGCCGAGTTTAAGCGGGATACAGCGCCTCTTTTACCGGATTTGCGCCAGAGCATCATTCATGGCGATTTAAATGATTACAACATCGTCGTTCAGGCTCATCAGATCGGTTTTATTGACTTTGGTGATTTACTGCAAACCGCGACCATCTGTGAATTGGCGATTGCCCTGGCTTATACCCTCATGCATCGCTCGGATGCGTTAGCGGCGGCCATGGAGATGATTCGCAGCTATCACCGTGTTTTTCCTTTAGAAGAGCGGGAAGTGGATGTTCTTTACTCTCTTGTTGCCATGCGGCTTTGTGTCAGCGTGGTGAATTCAGCTTTGCGCAAAAAAGAAAACCCCGGCAACGCCTACCTGACTGTTTCAGAACAACCGGCCTGGCACCTGTTAAAACAATGGCGGAGCATCGATCCGCAATGGGCCTTGCTGTGTTTCAGACAGGCCTGCGGCTTTATGGATAAGCACTTGTCCAATAAAGAATCGCTTTTATCGCTTCGTAAGAAAGTGATCGCCGACAATGTCGGCCTGTCTTACCAGCAGCCTCTGGAAATTGTTCGCGGTGAAGGGGCTTACCTTTATGATGAGACGGGACGGCCCTATCTCGACTGTGTGAATAACGTATGCCATGTGGGCCATTGTCATCCCCGGGTGGTGCAGGCTGGCCAGCAGCAAATGGCTTTATTGAATACCAATACGCGCTATCTGCACCGTTATCTGCTGGACTACGCACAACGCCTGCTGGCCACCTTGCCTTTGCCGCTTGACGTTTGCTTTTTTGTCTCTTCCGGGAGTGAGGCCAATGAACTGGCGTTAAGGCTGGCCTATACCCATACGCGAAGCCGAAAAACCTGGGTGATTGATCATGCTTATCATGGCAATACCACCACTTTAATCAACATCAGCCCTTATAAATTCAAGCAGAAAGGAGGGCAGGGGAAACCGGATTGGGTCACGGTTCTGCCGATGCCTGATCCGTTACGCGGTCCTGTGAATCCTCTGTTTTCCCTACCCACCGAACCGACGGTATTCATTGCCGAATCCCTGCTCAGTTGCGGCGGACAGATTGAGTTACCGCCCGGCTATCTCGACGCCATTTACACAGCCATTCGCTCGACAGGCGGCGTGTGCATCGCCGATGAAGTTCAGGTGGGGTTAGGGCGGGTTGGTTCCCACGTCTGGGGCTTTGAAACACAGGGCGTTGTTCCTGATATTGTGACCATGGGCAAACCCCTGGGCAATGGTCATCCGATAGGGGCTGTGGTCACCACGCGAGCGATTGCCGCCTCGTTCAGTCAAGGGATGGAGTATTTCAGTACATTCGGAGGTAATCCAGTCTCCTGCGCTATTGGTCTTTCAGTGCTTGATGTCCTTGAGGAGGAATGCCTGCAGGCTAAGGCCTGGTCAACCGGCCATTACTTAAAACAGCGATTGCTGGGTCTTAAAAACCGGTATGACTGCATTGCCGATGTGCGTGGCCTGGGTCTTTTTTTAGGTGTGGAACTGACAAAAAAGGGCGGGGTTGAACCTGATGGGGACTTCACCGGCAAGCTTGTAAACCGAATGAAAGATCTCGGCGTGTTATTAAGCCGTGATGGCCCTCATCACAATGTATTAAAAATAAAACCGCCGTTGGTATTTGGCAGCGCACATGCGGATAACCTGGTAGATACCCTGGACAAGGCCCTGGCGAGTCTGCTTTGATTTTAAGGCGGCATTGGCCGCCTTAAAGAACCCCCTTGATTCCACCTGGCTGCATCAGCACGTTAACCCGAACGCTTTGCGTTCATCAGGCAAACGGTTTTTAATGCGGTCTGGATGCCTGCTCCTCTTCGTTTGCTTCGGCCATTTCATTGTCCCGGTCATGCCGATGATCCGCGGCAATGTAGGTGTACATGGTCGGTACCACGAACAAGGTAAAGCAGGTTCCTACAAGCAGACCGGCTGAAATCACCAAACCGATATCAAAGCGGCTGACAGCTCCTGCACCGGTGGCAATAAGGAGAGGAAAGACCCCAAACACCATGGCGGCCGTGGTCATGAGGATGGGACGCAGACGAATGGAGGCGGCTTCTTCCACCGCGGCCCTTCGATCAAGCCCTTTTTCGCGTTGCAGTTGATTGGCAAAGTCAACAATAAGAATACCGTGCTTACTGATTAAGCCAATCAAGGTAATTAACCCTACCTGGGTATAAATGTTGATGGAGGCAGCTCCCAGATTTAAAGGAATCAAGGCGCCGCAAATCGACATGGGCACGCTGATTAACACGATGAGCGGATCCCTGAAACTCTCGTATTGCGCAGCAAGCACCAAGAAAATCACGATAACAGCCAGGAAGAAGGCAAAAATCAGCGCATTCCCTTCCTGAATAAACTGACGCGACTGGCCGCCATAGTCATAAGTAAAGCCACGAGGCAATAATTCATCCGCCTGCTGCTGAAGGTAGGCAATCCCTTGACCCAAGGTTACGCCGGGCATCATTACCCCTTGAATGGTGGCAGAATTAAGCTGTTGGAAGTGGGAGACCGCATTCGGTTGCGTGACCTCTTTGGCAGTGACCACGGTGGACAGGGGTACCATGTCGTTACTGGCGGTTCTCACATAAATCTCGCCGAGTTGCTCCGGGGTGAGGCGGTAACGGCGCTCAAGTTGCGGAATGACTTCGTAGCTTCGGCCCTGCAGGTTAAAGTAATTGACGTAGTTGCCCGACAAGGCACTGGTGAGGCTGCTTCCGATGGCCTGCATGTCGAGGCCTAAATCCGATGCCTTGGAGCGGTTAATTTGAAATTCCACTTCCGGCTGGTTAAATTTAAGGCTGTTGTCGAGGAAAATAAACAGCCCGCTTTGCCTGGCTTTTTCGATGAGCTGGTTAGAAATGTCAAAGAGGGTCTGGAAATCATTGGTTGTTTTGATCACGAATTGAATCGGCGTACCCGAACCCCCGCCGGGCAAAGGCGGCGGTATCACTGCAAAAGCGGAAAGGCCTGTGACCATGTCGAGTTTTTTCTGCAAGGGCTCTTTCATTTTAAACTGGGTCCCCTCGCGCTCATCCCAGGGTTTTAACACCATGCCCGACATCGGCGTGCTGGCATTGATGGCAAAATAGTATTCAGTTTCCGGGAAACTTTGATAAATTTTGTTAAATTCATCGGTAAAGGCTTCGATGTAGTTGATGGTGGCATACTGGGGCGCTGTTGCAATGACAAAGAAAAAGCCCTGATCTTCTTCCGGCGCTGTTTCTGTGGGGGTCGTGCTGTAGAGGTAAGGAAGCATTAACAAGACCACCGCAGAAAAGACAAGCATGATGCTCCGGGTATTCAGCAAACTGTGAAGACTTCGCTTATACCGATCCTTAAGCCTGGCAAATTTGTCATCGAGAAATTTGACAAAGCGGCTGCTGTTGGCTTCTGCGCTTAGAATCTTGGAGCACATCATGGGGCTTAACGTCAGCGCGATAACTCCCGAAATAATCACGGCAGACGCTAAAGTAAAGGCGAATTCCTTAAACAGGGCGCCCGTGAGTCCGCCCATGAAACCAATAGGGGCATACACTGCCGCCAGTGTAATGGTCATGGCGATAACCGGCAGGGCAATTTCGCGCGCGCCGATAAGGGCCGCCTGAAACGGTGTTTTGCCTTCCTCCAGATGCCGGTGGACATTTTCCACCACGACAATGGCATCATCCACCACAAGGCCAATGGCAAGCACAAAGGCGAGCAGAGTCAGCAGATTGATCGAATAGCCCAGCGCCATCATCAGGGTACAGACCCCAATCAGCGACAGAGGGATGGTCACCACAGGAATAATGACCGACCGCACAGAGCCTAAGAAAAGGAAAATAACCACAATAACGATTAATGCCGCTTCAATGATGGTGGTGATCACCTCATTAATGGACGCGCGGATAAAGTCGGTGGCATCATACACAATGGTGCCGGTCAGGGACGGCGGGAATTCGCGCTGGACTGAAGGAAACAGCTTTCTGACGTCGGTGATCACCGTCAACGGGTTAGCGGTCGGCGTTGGCGTGATGGCAAGAAAAACGGCCTTTTTGCCGTTAAAGGTTACGGTCGTGTTGTAATCCTGCGAGCCTAAAATGACTTTGCCGATGTCGCGCAGGCGGATAATGGAGTTGTTGCTGTTGCGGACAATCAGGCGGCTGAATTCCTCGGCGTTATTCAAATCCGTTTTCGCAGTCATGTTGATGGCCACGTACTCGCTCTTGGTGCTGCCGGCTGCCGTTAAGAAATTGTTACGGGCAAGCACGGCAGAGACATCGGCGGGTGTGATTTTCAACGCCGCCATTTTGATGGGATCAAGGAATATACGCATGGAATAAGTCGCCCCGCCCAGCAGTTCGGCTTTAGCCACGCCGTCCACGATTTCAAGCTGGGGCTGAACGACCCGGACAGCGTAGTCAGTGATCTGCTGCGGCGTCATGGCGGTACTGTCAAGGCTGATGTACATCAGCGGGGTAGAGGTGTCTGAGCTTTTGACAATCACGGGCTGTTGTGACTCAGGCGGCAACTGGTTTAATGTTTGTTGAACCTTGCTCATCACGTCGGTAAAAGCCACCTGCGGATCAAAATTGAGTTTAATAGTCAGGGTAATGGTACTCACGCTTTGCGTACTGGATGACGTCATGTAGTCAATCCCTTCCGCACTGGCCACCGCGGCTTCAAGCGGTGTGGTGATAAATCCGGCAATCAGGTTGGCATCCGCGCCGGGGTAGGCGGTGGTGATGGTAATCACCGTATTGTCCATTTTAGGGTACTGACGGATTTGCATGGTCATGATGGAATTAAGACCAAAGAGAAAAATTAACAAACTTACGACAGTGGCTAAAACGGGCCGCTTAATGAAAATATCAGTAAATTTCATAATATACCTGCTGACGATTGCAATGCGTGTGAAGCCAGCGCAAAGGCCGCTTCACACAAAACCAGTATTATTGTCCCATGGTGTCAGGATTGCTGACGGCATTGAGCTTGACGCTGTTATTAATGACCACGCGTGTCCCGTTCTGCAGCTTAAGCTCACCGGAACTGACGACGATGTCGCCTGCTTTGACACCGGAATTAATGACAGTGAAATTACCGGATTGTTCTCCTGTCTTGACGAACACCCGTTTGACATAAAGTTTATCCTTGCCGTTTTCATCCTTCTCGCCTTTGCTGCCTTTCTCAATGAGGTAAACAGAATGGCCATACAGGCTGTAAGAAATGGCGGTGGAGGGTAGAACAATAACCTCCGAGATCGCCGGTTGTTCAACCGCAATGGACGCGAACATTCCGGGGATGAAGACAAAATGCGAAATATGGTTTTTTAAATTGTCTTTTGTGCTGCAGGTGACAATGGTTTTGCCGGTATCAATGTCTTTTGAGGTTTTTACCAGCGTGGTCTTTTTTAAATCGCTTAATGCTTCGGAGGGGCAGTTGGGCAACGTCGCCTGAACCAGCACGTTGTGGGTGTTGGGGTCGACCTTGGCGTTGATGGCTGTAATTTTGGCCTGGAACGCCAGTCCTTCAAATTCCTCCACATTAAACTCAATGCCCTGATTGATGTGCAAACGTTTATAGTATTGCTCAGGCAGGTAGAATTGCAGATAAAGGGGATCTAAGGATTGCAGGGTGACAATCGAGGTCTGTCCCGGCGTAATGTACTGGCCTAAGTTCACCTGGCGGATACC
This sequence comes from Legionella rubrilucens, assembly GCF_001468125.1. GTDB lineage: Bacteria > Pseudomonadota > Gammaproteobacteria > Legionellales > Legionellaceae > Legionella_C > Legionella_C rubrilucens. The sequence goes on from NZ_LNYT01000007.1 coordinate 394,201, forward strand.
CAGCTTACCGGCAAAGGGAGCGGTGATGTGTTTCTGCCGGATTTGCGCCTCGGTTTTTTCAACGTCAGCTTCACTTTGCTCGAGATTGGCCTTCGCTTCATCCACATTGGAAACGGGGGCGGCGCCCTTTTTATTTAAATCCACCTGACGCTGATAACTGAGCTGTCTCAGAGCCAGCTGCGCCTTGTTGAATTTCAGGGTTGCCTGGTCGACGCTGTCATCAATGTCGATGAGCTTGCTGCCTTCCGAGACGTATTGCCCGGATTCAAAATGGATTTTAACCACATTGCCTGAGGCTTCCGAGTTGACTTCCACCCCATTCGTCGCCACGAAATTGCCGACGGCGGGAAGCGTCGGACGCCATTCGCGTTTAACAGCCGTGACGGAAGATACACTGACTGCAGGGGGTTCATAGGTGGCGAAAAAGCGTTTAATCATGAAATTTTTAAACAGATTAAACGCAACGATGCCTCCGAAAACAATGACGAGGGCAGTGATCATTATGGTCATGCGTTTTTTCATGCGGCGTCCCCTGAAGCTCGATATTGATTAAGCCTGTGATTGAAGTCATGGCATTACCTGTGGAAACGATCAATTCTCCCCCCGTCAGAAAAAAATGGCAATAGACAGAAGCCGTTATCATGCGTTAATTCCTGACTGTGCGGCATAAGTCGTGAACATTTAAAAAACCTGTTGACTAAATACAATCCTTTGTTACCATTTGCTCTCCAATCCATGAATGGAGTTACCATGAAGTTAAAATCATTGCTGTTCGTTTGTTGTTTGGGCTTGTTGTCTTCTGCCTTTGCTCAAAATCGCCATATCCATCCGCAAGCCAAACCTGCTGATGTAAAAACCGTTGCCGGCGCGAAAAACGCGATGGTTCCCGGTTATTGTGAAATTGAGATCATCAATGACAGTTACGACAATCTTTCCGTGTTTGGTCAGTTCGATGATGGCAGTTACATGAACAGTTTCAACGTTTACCGTTTTGATGCGCCTCACTATGTGAGTCTGTATTATTATGGTTACTGCCATGCCTGGATGAACCTGTATATCAAGACATTCAGCGGCTATTCTGTTTATGCTGGGTACACACCAGTTAACAGCACAATCCGCGTAGTTCCATATCTCAAGAACCAAATCAAGGCTGAAGTCAGTACCAAGTAAGCTGAGGTTCTTATGTTGTATCGGAAAGGCATGATTAACCCAATCGTGCCTTTCTTTTTTTTAAAAGCAGGGGGTTTTATGAAGCGTTCATTTTGGTTGTTACTGGCGTTGCCCGTGCTGAGCTCATGCGGCATCGAAGATGATTATTACATGAATGATTATCGCTATCCGCCGCCGCAGGCCCGTGTGGAGACACCGTATTATTCGGCTCCGTATGAGTCGGGCCCTGGCCATTACCACGGTCATCAAAGCAGTTATCGCCGTTATCATGGACACTATGGCAATAATAATCCCGTCATTGTACAAGCGCCGCGTAATTACCGTCCGAGAGGACCTGCCAATGTGCATGGTCATTCCAGTCAGGCACAGCCAGGCGGTAACACCCATGGCCATCCCAGCCAGAATCAGGCCGGCAATACCCATGGCCACCCGGATGAAAATCAAGGGGGCAATACGCACGGTCACCCAAGTCAGAATCAGGCGGACAATACCCACGGCCACCCCAGTCAGGGGGGTGTGCGCAGTTCCCGCGGCAGAGCCTGGAATCCGTATGGAAGCTACCAGCCGCAAGCCGCAAACACGGCTCAGGGGCAGGCTAATCAGGCCGTTGTTACCCCGGCCAATGACAATCGGGTAAATACTATTTACGGCCATGACTAGTTCATTGCCGTATGGTACTCTTTTGTAATTGTAAGCAATGGAGGAATGGATGTTTAAGACAGCAAAGCAACTAATCCTGGTTTTCTCTGCAGCAATGATTGTCGCCTGTTCTTCGACACCTGGCAGTGAAAGCACCGGCGAATATTTAGACAGCTCGGCATTGACGGCCAAGGTCAAGGCCAGCCTGATCGATGAATTGGGAACCAAAGGCTTTTCCATTCAGGTGAAAACCTTTAAGGATGAAGTGCAGTTGAGCGGGTTTGTTGACAGTCAACGCACCAAACTGCGCGCTGGCCAGATTGCTGACAGCTTGAATGGGGTCAGGCATGTACGAAACGATATCATCGTCAAATAAGGGTGGTGGGTTTGTCGTAAATTCAGTCTCAAATGAGTGAAATTACTCATGCAGTGAATGAGGCATAGGTGCTTTAAAAAACACCGGCTATAATAGTCTAATCATTAATATTGAGGACAACGAATGTTTGATAACCAGTTTACTATCGCAGGATTTGATGAAGAACTGTGGCAGGCCATCCAGGCGGAAAAACAGCGTCAGGAAGATCACATAGAGCTGATTGCCTCGGAAAATTATGCCAGCCCGCGTGTCCTTGAAGCGCAAGGCTCTGTGCTGACTAACAAATACGCTGAAGGATATCCTGGCAAACGCTATTATGGTGGGTGCGAATGGGTGGATGTGGCGGAAAGTTTAGCCATTGCCCGAGCCAGGCAGTTGTTCGGCGCGGATTACGTTAACGTGCAGCCTCATTCCGGTTCTCAAGCCAATGCGGCGGTAATGATGGCGTTGCTTAACCCCGGTGATGTGATTTTAGGCATGTCCCTACCTCATGGCGGTCACCTGACGCACGGTTCCAAAGTCAATTTTTCCGGCAAGCTTTATGAAGCGATCGGTTACGGTCTGGATGCCAATACCGGTTTAATTGATTATGATACGCTGGAACAGCTCGCGCTGACCCATAAACCCAAAATGATCATTGCCGGTTTTTCGGCTTATTCACGGATTCTTGATTGGGCGCGTTTCAGAGCCATTGCCGATAAGGTGGGTGCTTACCTGATGGCCGACGTTGCCCACGTGGCGGGACTCATTGCGGCAGGTCTTTACCCCTCGCCTGTTCCTTTTGCCGATGTGGTGACTACGACAACCCACAAAACCCTGCGCGGCCCCCGAGGAGGGATGATTTTGGCCCGCGCCAATGAAGACATTGAAAAGAAACTGAATTCGTCTGTTTTCCCCGGTATGCAGGGCGGCCCCCTGATGCATGTGATTGCGGCCAAGGCGGTTGCCTTCGCCGAAGCCTTGCAGCCTGAATTCAAAGCGTATCAGGAACAGGTTTTAGTCAATGCCAGAACCATGGCGGAAGTGCTCACCAGCCGAGGTTATCCGATTGTGTCCGGCGGTACGGAAAACCACCTGTTGCTTGTTAATCTGATTGACAAAGGCATCACGGGTAAAGAGGCCGATGCCGCATTGGGTCATGCCAACATCACCGTCAACAAAAACGCCGTCCCCAATGATCCGCGTTCGCCGTTTGTGACCAGCGGCCTGCGTTTGGGCACACCGGCGGTGACAACCCGAGGATTTAAAGAAAGGGAAATCAAAGTATTGTCGGAATGGATTTGTGATATTCTCGACGACATTCAAAATGAAAGCTTAATTTCGCTGGTGAAATCCAAAGTGATTCATTTATGCCATGAATTCCCGGTGTATCGTTAATCATGTATTGTCCATTTTGCCAGGCAGAAGAAACCAAAGTGATCGATTCGCGCCTGATCGCCGAGGGCGCTCAGGTGCGAAGACGGCGTCAGTGTCTCGAGTGTCACGAACGGTTCACAACTTTTGAGACGGCGGAATTAATCATGCCGCTGATTGTCAAGCGCGATGGGCGGCGTGAACCCTTCAATATTAATAATCTGCGCTCAGGAATGCTCAGGGCACTGGAAAAAAGACCAGTCAGTGTCGATGCGCTGGACGAGGCGGTCGAAAGCATTATGCAGGATATCCGCCGCAGCGGGGAGCGGGAAATCGACTCCCGTCAGGTCGGTGAATGGGTCATGAAACAACTGTATCGTCTTGATCATGTTGCTTATGTCCGATTTGCTTCCGTGTACAAACGTTTTAAAGATGTCAGTGATTTCAGACAAACCATTGATGAAATGAAAGACGATCACTCGTCATGAGGTAGCTGTGGAAAAACAATCAATAAGCGGTAAACGGCGTGCCCGTAAATTAGCTGTGCAGGCGTTGTATCAATGGTCCATGTCAGGCCATGAACTCTCGGAAATAGAAACACAATTCCGTGTGGCGAATAACATGGACAAAGTGGACGGCGATTATTTCTGTCGTCTTTTATACGGCGTTCCTGAAAAAATCACCGCGATAGAATCCGTAATTGAGCCTTTGTTAGACAGGCCAATTACCACATTAAACCCGGTTGAACTGGCGGTTTTGCGTCTGGGCGCCTTTGAGTTGCTTTATTGCCTCGAAATCCCTTACAAGGTTGTGCTGGACGAAGCCATTTCCTTAGCCAGGGAATTTGGTTCCCAGGATGGCCACCGTTATGTCAACGGTGTGTTGAATAATCTGGCACGGCAAGCCAGAGCCATTGAAATTAACGCTGGCAATGAATGAATTTTCCCTCATTGATGTCTATTTTAAACAGCCAGCCATTCAGCGGCCAGAGGTGATAATCGGCATTGGCGACGATGCGGCCTGCATGGAGATTCCTCACCATTTCCAGTTGTTGGTCAGTACCGATACCCTGGTTGCAGAGGTCCATTTTTTAAGCGAATGGGATGCTTATGATATCGCCTGCAAGGCGGTGATGGTCAACGTCAGCGACATGGCGGCCATGGGAGCGGAACCCTGCTGGATGAGCCTCGCCTTAACGATGCCGTCGCTGGACGAGCGGTGGTTGACGCGTTTTTCCCAGGGGTTTCATGACTCATTAAAACAATACAACATCATGCTGATTGGCGGGGATACCACGCACGGGCCGCTCAGCATGACCTTAACCATCCATGGGTTAGTCGAAAAAGGCAAGGCAGTAAAACGCTCGGGGGCTAAGCCTGGCGATCGGATTTTTGTCAGCGGCCCGCTTGGCGCTGCCGCGCAGGCAGTGGCTTTTTTACATCATGACGGCATCGATAGCCAGGATAAGCAGGCGATGATGCGCCTCCTGATGCACCCCAGACCCCGCGTCGATCTGGCACCCTTATTACGAGCCTATGCGTCATCGGCCATTGATATTTCCGATGGTTTAAGTGCGGATTTAAATCACATCTGTGTCCAAAGCGGTGTCCGTGCTTTACTTAACCTGGATGCTATACCCGTGCATCCTTTGGTAGTAAAGTATCAACAGGACAAGGCCATTGATTTTGCTGTCGGCGGCGGCGACGATTATGAATTATGTTTCACCATTCCCAGGGAGAATGAAACAGATTTCAGCCAGGCACTTGAGCAGGCGGGTCTTACCTGTTTTCCCATTGGCGTGATTGAGGAAGGTGAGGGGCTCTACACGCAACAGGATGGTCAATTCAGGGCATTACAGCCCCGCGGCTATAGCCACTTTTAAGGAAAAGCGCATGGATAGAATCGAACTTGGCAATAAAGTCTGGCAGGATCCTGCCTATTTTATCGCCTTTGGTTTCGGCAGCGGTCTTATGCCCGTCGCGCCGGGAACCTGGGGAACGTTGGCGGCCATCCCCGTTTACCTGCTTATCGCCGCATCGTCGCTGGGGTTTTATTTGGTATTTACCGTCCTGGCTTTTATTCTTGGCGTCTGGGTCAGCGACATCGTCTCCAACGAACTGGGGGTTGAGGACTTTGGCGGTATAGTCTGGGATGAGGTCGTTGGATTTTTACTCACCATGATCGCGGTTCCTGTGGGAACTTACTGGATTATTGCCGGTTTTTTATTATTTCGCCTGTTTGATATTATCAAGCCCTGGCCTATCCGGTTTTTTGATGAACGGGTTAAAGGCGGGTTTGGCGTCATGCTCGATGATGCGCTGGCGGCCATTCCAGCCTGGCTGGTGATGCAGGCCTTCGTTTGGGTATTTAAAGCATGAATGATAATCATAAAGAATTAATCAGTATTGGTTTGACCATCAGTATTGTGCTGTTGGCGCTCTTTATTATTCACCGCTTTATCCCGTCGATTGTCTGGGCAGCGATTATTGCCATTGCCACCTACCCGCTTTACAAGCGATGGCGCCATTTCTTTGCTTCCCAGGATACCTGGGCTGCCCTGTTGTTTACCACCCTGTTGGCCTTGCTGTTTATCCTGCCTTTAAGCTGGTTAGTCAGCCTGCTGGTGAAGGAGTCGCAATTGTTCATCAATTACCTCCAGACGCTGAACAAAGAAGGCGGAGCGGCACCGGGCATGCTAAAGCAAATTCCCATCATTGGCAGTGAATTGACCGCTTACTGGAATGACAACATCGGTAAACCGGGGAGTGTCCGAAACCTGTTGTCCAACATGCACCTGTCGTTGACTCCCGCGAGCTATTACATCAAACAGATCGGTATCAATCTGGCGCATCGTGGTTTTCAGGTGGGTTTTACTCTGCTGACTCTGTTTTTCTTTTTTCGTGACGGGGACAAATTGTACAAACAGATTAGCCATATCGGAGAATACTGTCTGGGGGAGCGCTGGTTTCGTTTTTCAGCCCGCCTGCCGTCAGCGCTCAGGGGAACAGTCAACGGAACCATCGTTGTGGGTTTGGGGGTTGGTGTTTTAATGGGCATCTGTTATGAACTGGTTGATTTCCCGGCGCCCACGCTCATCGGATTTGTTACCGCACTGGCGGCGATGATCCCTTTTGTAGCCCCTGTGGTTTTTGTCGTGGTTGCTCTGGTCCTGATTGCCAGCGGCAGCATGGTCAGTGCAATCATTGTGCTGGTTTGGGGCACCATTGTCATGTTTGTTGCAGACCATTTTGTTAAACCGGTACTCATCGGCGGTGCGATAGAACTTCCCTTTCTGGCTGTTCTCTTTGGCATCCTTGGCGGGGTTGAAACCTTGGGCTTGCTGGGATTGTTTATCGGGCCGATGATCATGGTGCTGTTCATTACCCTGTGGCAGGAACCCCAGGCTTTGCTCGCGCGTAATCCATGACCGGAATTAAAGGACAAGCCCTTGTAATTTACACGCCAACCCCCATGTAGGGTGTAGAAAGGGGGCGAATGCTTCTGCGTTCAATGGTTTCAAGAGGTAAATATGAATAAAGATTGGCCCACACGCGACCGGGACATGCACATTGCGCAACAAATCATGGAACAGTATGCCAGTGAGCAAAACAGTGATTCCTTAGGATTGTTTGAGTTGGTGGTTAATCAGGAAGAGAAACGAATGAATTTTCGCTTATCTGCCTGGGTGTTAACCTTAGCTGAACACTTCAAGTCCCTTTATGGCGACACGCAGGGGGATTTTGTAACCCGTCAGGTCATTACGCGCTGTTTGACTCAAGGTCAGACTGTGCATTAATTTCAACAGGATGCTGATTCTGGCATCCTGTTAGCGGAATGGTTGCCTGCCTCGATCGAACATTCAAACCATGTTAAAAAAAGGCCATGTATTTCTGATAATCACTTTTGAAAGCCGCGCTCTCGGCATAGTCCGTTATTGCCCGGTTAATTTCATTTAACAACACCGAATTGTTGCGGTTAACAGCCACGCCCAAACCAAAGCCATAAGCAAACGGTTTACCTAAGGCCGTCAACGTGCCGGAGGATTGGCTTTGCCAGTAGAGGGCGGTGGGCGCGTCCATTAAAGCCAATTCAATGTCCCCATCATGAAGGGCGACAATCACATCGTCGAGATTATCATAGAGGGTGATTTGCGGATTGCTGATCAGACTGGCCAGAACATCCGGGAATACCGTTCCTCCTTCCACGCCAATTTTACGATTTTTGAATAAGGCAATTTGAAAGGGTTCTTTCGCCAGTTCGGTGCGGCCAAGAAAGCGCGATTCACTGATGAGGTAGGGGATGGAAAAATTCACTTTAGTCAAACGCTCGGAAGTAATAATAATGGAACCCACGGCGGCTTCGGCCTGCCCGCTTTCCACGGCATCCAACAAGCGGTTAAAGGGCATGGGTTTGTATTGGCAGGTTCGATTGATCCGCTGACAAATATTTTCCATCATGGCAATATCAAAACCGTACAATTGCGAATTGGCTCCGCGAAGGACAAAGGGCGGAGAAAAATTATCCACCGCGACAACCAAAGGGGGACCTGCCGAGTGCACAGGCAATGCCAGCAGCAGCAATAAAGCAAGTAGTAGTCGGGCTATCATCTGTTTCAAACTCCTTTGACTTATCCTGTAGTCAGTATAGCGTTATCTTGGGGGCTGTACCATGTGAAACGCATGTAAAAAAACGCCGCAGCAAGACAGCGCGGAAATGGCTGCAGCAACATCTGGCTCTGCTTGCACGGAGTAAAAAATCGTCAGGTGCTCGCCTGATCGCATCGCATTACCGGCATTCACCTTGCCGGATGGTGGAATAAATTTCCTGCCCTACGGCTTGATTTTTGCCGGGGAGATTTTGTAAATTGTTGTTTGCTTTACAATAATTATTTTTCGCTGACATGCAAAGCGAACTGCAACTGATACCAAGGAATTTATGCTAAAACCAAACCGTGAAGCTTACCTGAATCTTTGCACGCAATTTTATGATTTAAGCCGACCTTCTCCCCCAGAGAAGGCCTATCAATTTTACCGTTCCTATGTGAAAGAAGCGAAAGGGCTTATTCTCGAGCCGATGTGTGGTTCGGGACGTTTTTTACTGCCTCTCATAGAAGAAGGATTCAATGTCCATGGTTTTGATGCCAGCGAACACATGGTGACCGCGTTAAATACCAAGGCACAGATTAAAAATCTCGAACCGTTTGTGTGGATGGATTTTGTCGAGACCTTGTCGCGTCCGACTCAATACAACCTCATTTTTATTCCCGCGGGTTCCTTTGGATTGATCACGCCCATTGATAAAATTGAACTGTCATTAAAAACACTCTATGAGCATCTCGAAGACAAGGGCATTTTACTGTTTGAGGTTGAAACTTCCTTTTCCCTGCCGCCGTTAGGCATCTGGCGCGGCTCCATTTGGGAACGACCCGATGGCAACTCAATCATTGCCAGTCATCTTGTCAATCTGAACAATTCCATCTGCCATGCCGTTGGACGTTATGAATTGGTGGAAATGAATTCCATTACCCATACTGAAATCGAAGAATTTAAACTCAGGCTATATGATAATCCTTCCATTTTGATTGAGATTTTAAGGCAGGTTGGCTTTAAAAAAATTAAAATAATGAAAGCCTACGATCGCAATGAAAAACCGGGTCAAAAGGATGCGTCAATCCTTTTTGAATGCAGAAAATAAGCGGGAGGCAGAGGCAATGGAAAGCGTGCAGGAACGTGAGATGTTTGTGAATTTGCCGGTTAAGGATTTATCCAAAACCATTGATTTTTTCAAACAACTGGGATTTGAATTCAATCCTCAATTCAGTGATGAAAATGCAACCTGCATGGTGATTGGCAAACATAATTTTGCCATGCTTTTGACGGAACCTTTTTTCAAGGGATTTACGCCCCACCATGAGATAGCTGATGCAGCACGGAGCAAGGAAGTCCTGGTGGCGGTGTCCCTGGAGAGCCGTGAAGCAGTGGACAACATGATGAAACAGGCGATCGCGGCTGACGGTAAAGAGTACCGTCCCAGACAGGACCTGGGGTGGATGTACGGTTGTGCCTTTCAGGACATTGATGGCCATGTGTGGGAACCCTTCTACATGGACATGAACGCCATGCCAGACCCCATGAAAAAGACTGATTAAGCGTGGAGACAGACCGTGCGCTTTCATGCGCCATTCCCCAATCGCTGCACCACAGAACGGCTTTATTTGAACGGCATTTTGCCTCGCTCAATCACCCTCTGCGTGCCGCTGTATGCAAATTGCTTGTCGTTAGCGATTACGCCTGTCATCAACTGGATACGTTGACTGAGTTATTAAAAACGGACGAGGGCGTGAATGGGCTTTCCTGCGAGGACTATCATCGGCTGGCCAATGAATTGCTGACGCAGGCGACGCTGGCTTCCTTTTCACGTCAGCTTCGCCAGTTCCGCCACCGGCATTTTCTGCGTCTCCTGCTTCGCGAGTACGCAGGTCTTGCGACCACCACAAACACTATGACCAGTTGGTCTCATTGCGCAGATGCTCTCATTTTAACCACCTTGCGGTTTTGTCATCAGGAACTGGTGGAACGGTTTGGCATACCCTGTGATGCGGAAGGCAATCCTGTCTGTCTTTATACGATTGCCATGGGCAAGTTAGGCGGGCAGGAGCTCAATTATTCTTCCGACATCGATTTGATTTTTGCTTACTCAGCGGCCGGGCAGACCCAGGGCCCGCAATCAATCACTAATCAGCAGTACTTCACCAAAATCGTGCAGATGTTCATGCAGTTGTTTCAGGAGCCAACGCCTGAGGGATTCGTGTTTCGTGTGGATTTACGCCTGCGACCTAACGGTGAAAGCGGGGCATTGGTCAGTTCCTTGACGGCGCTTGAAACCTATTATCAGGAGCAGGGACGGGATTGGGAGCGTTATGCCATGGCTAAAGCGCGCGTTATCTGTGCGCCTGAAGATGCACCACCAGCCTGGTTTGAACGGCTGATTGTACCCTTTGTTTATCGCCGCTATGTCGATTTTTCCGTGATTGAATCCTTGCGCAGCATGAAGGCTTTGATTGAGAGGGAAATTCAACTGAACCCCAGACTGAATGACATTAAACGAGGCCTTGGGGGAATACGCGAGATTGAATTTGTGATTCAGAATATCCAGTTAATTCGCGGCGGACGCCTGCCGCCTCTGCGTCAACCCAATGCGCTGAATGCTCTGGACGCGTTGCGGCGCTGCAAATTGTTGCCGCGAACCGGTATTTTACGAGAGGCCTATCTTTTTTTGCGCAGACTGGAAAATTGCTTGCAAAGCGAGAATGATCAACAAACCCATGCCTTGCCGACGCATCCGGTTAAACAGGATCAAATCGCCCTGGCCATGGAGTATGAAAGCTTCAATGAACTGCTGAATCGTCTGCATCAATTTCAACGGATTGTCAGTACCACTTTTCATACCGCCATGGGCAAGGCCGATGCCTATGAAGATCGGGAACGCCTGTTAAGCCATCAGTTGACCAGCCTTTGGCAGGGGCATGTGGAACGTGCGATGGCGGTGAATCTGTTATCCAGTTTAGGTTATCGGAATGCAGAACGCTGTTACCAGATGATTCATGCCTTTCGCCATGCGCCGCGATGCCGGCGTCTCAATCAGGCAGCGCGCATGCGGCTTGACCGTTTTATGGTGCTGCTTCTGCAGGAATTGACCCAGGTTCCTGATGCCGAGTCGGTTCTATTGCAGGTCATGCACCTTCTCGAAAACATTGTAGGCCGCAGCGCTTACCTTGCACTGCTTGCTGAAAATCCGCAGGCGTTGAAGGAATTGCTGCACTGGTTTGCAGAAAGCCCGTTTATTACCTCCCTGCTAGTGAATTATCCTTTCTTAATGGAAGTGCTGCTGGATAAGGAGCGCAATTGGCGTGCTCCCAGCCGCAATCAATTGGCTCAGCAACTTCAAAATCAATTAAGCCATGTCAGTGAAATGGACCTTCAGGAAGATGTGTTACGGCAGTTTAAATTAACACAATGGCTGTTGGCAGCCCGTGCGGAAATGGATGGCCGCATGGATGCAGTTAAGGCTGGCCGCTTTTTAGCGGATGTGGCGGAAGTGATTGTGATTCAGGTGATTAATCACGCTTGTCGCGAGTTGAGTCTTCGTTACCCTGAAATGGCCGGTATTACCAATCGATTTGATGTGATTGCCTACGGTAAACTGGGCAGTATGGAGATGAATTACAATTCCGATCTGGATTTGGTTTTTGTTCATGATGTTCCCTTTGAACAGGAAGGACTGGTGAACCGTCTGTCGCAAAAAATCATTCACATGTTAACGACGCGTTCACAGTTCGGTATTCTTTATGCCGTGGATACCCGTCTTAGACCCTCGGGTTCGGCTGGTTTGCTGGTCAGTCCTTTGACCGCCTTTCTGGAGTATCAACGCAAACAGGCCTGGACCTGGGAACATCAGGCGCTGGTTCGAAGCCGTCTTCTCTATGGCAACAGAAAAAGTCGACACCTGTTTAATCAATTGAAGAAAGACATCCTGTTATTACCGCGTAAGTGGCAGAAAACAGCCGAGGAAGTTCAGACCATGCGCGAAAAGATGAGCCGCAATCTGGCGAAAGAGGAAGGCAGGGACATTAAACATGCCAGGGGCGGGCTTATTGATTTGGAGTTTCTGGTGCAGTTTTTAGTGTTATGCAGCGCAGAAAGTTCCCTGGCACGCTACACGAACACCCTGCAGCTTCTCCAGCAACTGGCCATTGCTAAAAAAATAAGCCCCAGTCGATTTAACCGGCTGAAAGAGGCTTACAAAACCTACCACAAACGGCTGCACCATCAATTGCTGGGACTGCACGCTGACAGCAAGGGCTTGTCAGACCATCAGCGCCAGGTCCGAGATATCAGCGCTGCAATTTATCCCTTGAGCCGGGATTAAGTCCCTGATTTTGTAGAAATCAAATTCGAACACCGGCACGCATGACTCATTTGCAGGGCGACAGATGGTTTGGTATTAAACAAATAGATTATAATATGGCTCTTGTGTTGGTATAAAGAGCGAATATTATGAGCGCATCTCACATTTCTTATTTATTAAGTCTCGATAAAGCCAGACGCCGTGAGCAGCTTTTGTCAACAGTGAAGCAGTTGCCGCTAGACGAATTGATGGATTGTTTCTCGTTCTTTATGGGCAATGATCCAATAAAAAAATCCGATTTAACCGCTTATCAGGCGACTAAACCGTTTGTATTGGTTGGCACGTCCATTTTTGGGGCGGTTGCCATTGCCTGCCATTTGGGAGAACAGCTGAGTACGCCTCCACAAGTCGTTATTGTTGACTTAAGTCCTCAAGTCGCTAAAAGCTGGGATTTAATTAAATCCTATTTTATGGCCAGCGCAGAAACCAACCCTGAACTGGCGGTAAAAGGGTTTTGGGACCTGTTACAGAGGAATCGACCCAATGAGTTTTCCATGGATGGCAATTCAGAGAATTTATGTGATTTTTTGCTTGGCCTGATTGAGCAATACGGGCTTGTGCGTTTTAAGCAAATCGTCATTGAAGCGGTCATTATTAAACAAAGTTGGGGGCATGAAGTCACGTTTCAGCGGATCCGGGATGTTTATAAGGGTATGGATATTGTGGCTTACCCTTCCAATATTATTCATTGTATCCACGATTTAAAAACCCAAAAAGACGTGGCTCGCTGCGTTAACCTGTTGCGGCCCGTGTTGTCTATTCAGACGAATTTACAGCAGGGTGAACCCACGCAACTGCATTTAATGAATGACAATTCAATCAAAACCATTATGAGAACGTTAGGTCCCGGTCCTTTTCTTGAAGGCATCGATAAACTCGCCTTTGAAAGCGAATTTTTAGCGCCCAGTCCGAGCATACCGGCCGTGGTGGTAAAACCCGGCAGCGTCCCTGGAACCTTGTTCGCTCAATCAGTGAAAAAGGAAGAAGGGCTGAAAGCCGAAACCGATTATGCCTCAGTAACGATGGGTTCGCTCGACAACAACGACCAGGGGAGCGAGAGGCTCCACGGGTTGCAGGACAGTTGCAGTACCCGGATTAATTAAACTCCGCATACAAATCATAATCATCACTGTCAACAATGGTGACATCGGCAAGGCTTCCGGCTTTCATGGATTCATCAAAGGGCAGGTAAACAAGACCGTCAATTTCAGGCGCATCACTTTTGCTGCGCGCAATGATTTGATCGTCCTCAATGTTGTCGATAAGGACGGTCTGGCGAGTGCCGATTTTAGCGGCCAGCTTTTCACGGCTGATTTCCGCCTGAACCTGCATGAAACGGTGATAGCGCTCTTCCTTAATCTCATCGGGTATCGGGTTAGGCAACTGATTGGCCTCTGCACCTTCAACGGGAGAGTACTGGAAACAGCCTACGCGATCCAGCCGTGCCTCGTTAAGAAAAGCAAGCAGTTCCTCGAATTCGTCCTCTGTTTCACCCGGGAAGCCGACAATGAACGTGGAACGCAACGTAATGTCCGGACAAATTTCCCGCCATTTTTTAATGCGAGCCAGGGTGTTTTCACTGCTGGCCGGGCGTTTCATGGCTTTTAACACCCGGGTGCTGGCATGCTGCAAGGGAATATCGAGGTAAGGGAGAATCAGCCCGTCACGCATCAGGGGAATAATGTCATCGACATGGGGGTAGGGGTAAACATAATGCAGACGTACCCACAACCCCAGCTCACCCAATTGCTGGCACAGATCATAAAAACGGGTCTGCACCGTTTGGCCTTGCCAATCGATTTCCTGGTAACGGGTATCCACGCCATAAGCGCTGGTATCCTGAGAAATCACCAGCAACTCCTGAACGCCGGCGTCTTTGAGGCGTTTGGCTTCGGATAAAACCTGAGCCATGGGGTAGCTTTGCAATTTGCCGCGCATGGTCGGGATGATGCAGAAGGTGCATTTCTGATTGCAGCCTTCTGAAATTTTTAAATACGCGTAATGACGCGGGGTGAGTTTAATGCCTTGCGGAGGCACCAATTGGGTAAAGGGATCCGCGGGTGGCGGCAAGTGGCGGTGAACGGCACGCACGACGTCTTCATAAGCATGGGCGCCGCTGATGTGAAGCACATCCGGGCAGGCTTCACGAATTAAATCCGCTTTGGCGCCAAGACAGCCCGTTACAATCACCCGGCCATTTTCAGCCATGGCTTCCTTAATGGTATCCAGCGATTCCGTCACGGCGGCATCGATAAAACCGCAGGTATTGACGACCACAACGCCGGCATCCTCGTAAGTGGAAACCAGATCATAGCCCTGGGCCCGCAGTTGGGTGATGATACGCTCAGAGTCCACTAAGGCTTTTGGACAACCCAGACTGACAAAACCCACGCGATGATTCATGCTTATTCCTCAATACTGTCGCGGCGGTTGCCTTTTCCCAAGGCAACCTGATAGACAGTTAGCTAACTGTAAAAAAAGTGGGCTAATTATACGCTTGTAGAGGGTAATTTGTCTAATTCTAAATGTTAATGGGTGCCCGTCGTGATCTGTTGCAGTTGCTGTAAAAAACGTTGCGGCGATTGTTCGCCGACCAATTGCAGGTTCGTTAATTCTCTCCCATGAGGATTGAAAAAGACAAAGGTAGGCGGCGCAACCACGCCAAATTTTTTCATTAGCAATTGATCCGCCTGGTTG
This sequence comes from Legionella rubrilucens, assembly GCF_001468125.1. Lineage (GTDB taxonomy): Bacteria > Pseudomonadota > Gammaproteobacteria > Legionellales > Legionellaceae > Legionella_C > Legionella_C rubrilucens. The sequence continues at coordinate 409,403 of NZ_LNYT01000007.1, forward strand.
TTGGCAGTCACATCGGCTTTTAAAATGATGAACTGTTTGAGCTTACGGGTGACCTCAGGATCTTTGAACGTGGTGTTTTCCATGATTTTGCAGGAAGCACACCAATCCGCATAGAAATCGATCATGACCGGTTTGCCCCGGGCTTTGTTCACAGCCAGCTCGACGTCATTGATGTTTTTAACCAGGGTTACTGGTGCGGCGGCATGGCTGGCTGTCGTCATTTGAAAGCGTGCCAGGGGCTGCAGGGGGTTGGTTTCACCCATGCTGGCGCCGATTAAAATCAGCAGGCCGTAAACCAAAAGAAGGATTCCCAGGGCTTTATGGAATTGCGCGGTTTTGGTTTCTGCCGGAAGAAAGGCGCCGATGAAGACGCCGCAGAATACCAGCAGAGCCGCCCAAAGGCTCATACTGACAGCACCGGGGATAATGCGGCTTAGTAAATAAATCGCGACAGCGAGCAGCATCACGCCAAAAAAGGATTTGACAGCATTCATCCAGTTGCCGGCTTTGGGGAGCCACTTACCGGCTGATGTGCCGATAACCAGTAACGGGGTTCCCATGCCAAGGCCTAAGGAAAACAAAGCCAGACTGCCTAAGGTGACATTGCCGGTATGGGCGATATAACCCAGTGCGCCAATCAAAGGGGCGGTGACGCAGGGTGACAAGATCAGGGTGGACAGGCAGCCCATGATGGCCGCTCCCAGGTAATGGCCGCTGCTCTGATTGCGGCTGACCTTAGCCAGAGCGGCTTGCCAGCTGACTGGCAGTTTTAATTCAAAAAATCCAAACATGGACAGGGCTAAAAGCACAAACACCAGGCTGAACAGGACAATAATGGGCGGTGCCTGCATGGCAATCTGCAGATTGCTGCCCAAAACAGCCACCACGGCGCCCACGGCGGCGTAGGTTACAGCCATGCTTAAGACATAACTTAAGGACAACAGAAATGCTTTACGGGTGGTCATGGCGCCGCTGTGACCGACAATGATCCCTGAAAGAACCGGCACCATGGGTAATACGCAGGGGGTAAACGAAAGCAATAAGCCAAAGCTGAAAAAGCTTAAAATGATCATGGTCCAATGGGCATTGTCAAACAATCCCTGCGTCTCATCCGACTTCAGGGGCGCCGGCTCTTCCGTTGTAATGTCCGATTCAAGGTTGGTGCTCACGAGCGCCAGGTGTTGATCAATGGTTAATTTGATGGCCTGTGTTTCCGGTGGATAACAGAACCCGTCATCGGCACAGCCCTGGTAATGGAGGGTCAGCAGCGATTCACCGGCTTCCTTGCCGAGAATAGCAATGGGCAGTGTGATTTTGTCGCGGTAAACGCGGTAGGTGCGTCCTTGTTTGTCGGTTTTGCTCAAGGCCTGCGGAAAACGCAGGGTGCCAATATGAACATTGCTGTCCGGGCTTTCATCGAGTTTGATGCGATCGGCATAGAGAAAATAACCGGGTTCTATCTGCCAGGTGATGGCAAATGTATTGGGGTCGACGGTTTTAACTGACACCTTAAACACCTCGGCGGCTGGGGGAGGGGTGGCGTGGCCGCTTAAAAAGGCCAAGGCCAGAGCCAGAAACAAAGCCCACTTTTTCATGCAATACCTGTTAATTACTCTCTATAGTTGCATTGTAGAACCACGCATGAGAAAACCAAAATTTTTTTTTTAAAAACCCCTTGAAACTTAATTAACCGTCCCCATATGCCTGACATCGGTATTCATTGTCAGGCATTGAATGCCCGAATCAGAGAATTCTGACTATTGATAGTGATGAATAAATAACCAGGAGAAAACAAGTATGAAAATTCGTCCGTTACACGATCGCGTTGTTGTCCGTCGTATGGAAGAAGAAAAAACCTCAGCCGGCGGGATTTTAATTCCAGACAGCGCCACTGAAAAACCCATGCGCGGTGAAGTCATTGCCGTCGGTGCTGGAAAAGTGTTAGACAACGGTGATGTTCGTGCCCTGGCTGTTAAAGTCGGTGATACGGTTTTGTTTGGTAAATATTCTGGTACTGAAGTAAAAGTAGCAGGTCAGGAATTGGTTGTGATGCGTGAAGACGACATCATGGGTGTGATTGAGAAGTAATCTAACGAATCGAAGGAGATAGTAAGAATGGCTAAAGAATTACGTTTTGGCGACAGCGCTCGCCAGGAAATGCTCGCTGGTGTCAATGCTCTGGCAGACGCCGTACAGGTCACGATGGGTCCTCGCGGCCGTAATGTGGTCCTCGAAAAATCATTTGGCGCCCCCACTGTCACGAAAGACGGTGTTTCCGTTGCCAAAGAAATCGAACTGGAATCCCGTTTCAGAAACATGGGCGCCCAGATGGTTAAAGAAGTCGCTTCTAAAACCTCTGATACTGCAGGGGATGGTACAACGACAGCGACTGTACTGGCTCGTGCTATTCTGGTTGAAGGCCACAAAGCCGTTGCTGCCGGCATGAACCCCATGGATTTAAAGCGCGGTATCGACAAAGCGGTCATTGCGATCACGAAAGAACTGCAATCCATGTCCAAGCCCTGCAAAGACGGCAAAGCCATTGCCCAGGTTGGTACTATTTCTGCCAACTCTGATGAAGCAATCGGTTCCATCATTGCGGAAGCCATGGAAAAAGTGGGTAAAGAAGGCGTTATCACTGTCGAAGACGGTAACAGCCTGGAGAACGAACTGTCTGTGGTTGAAGGGATGCAATTTGACCGCGGTTACATTTCGCCTTACTTCATCAACAACCAGCAAAACATGAGTGCTGAGCTTGAGCACCCATTCATCCTGTTGGTTGACAAGAAAATTTCCAGCATTCGCGACATGCTGTCTGTTCTGGAAGGCGTTGCCAAATCCGGCCGTCCTTTGCTGATCATTGCAGAAGACGTTGAAGGCGAAGCCCTGGCTACTCTGGTTGTCAACAACATGCGCGGCATTGTGAAAGTCTGTGCGGTTAAAGCCCCTGGTTTTGGCGACCGACGTAAAGCCATGCTTCAGGATATTGCTATTCTGACCAATGGTCAGGTCATTTCTGAAGAAGTGGGCAAGAACCTTGAAGGCGCTTCTTTAGACGATCTGGGTACTGCGAAACGCATTGTGGTCACGAAAGAAACCACTACAATCATTGATGGCGAAGGCAAAGAAAAAGACATCAACGATCGCATTACTCAAATCCGTGCGCAAATGGAAGAAACAACTTCTGACTACGATCGTGAAAAACTGCAGGAGCGCGTAGCCAAACTGGCCGGCGGGGTTGCTGTGATCAAAGTCGGTGCTGCCACTGAAGTTGAGATGAAAGAGAAGAAAGCTCGCGTTGAAGATGCGCTGCATGCAACCCGTGCGGCTGTTGAAGAAGGCATTGTTGCCGGTGGTGGTGTTGCCTTAATCCGTGCTCAAAAAGCCCTGGATACTCTCAAAGGCGATAATGCGGATCAGGAAATGGGTATCAACATCCTGCGTCGCGCTATCGAATCACCTCTGCGACAAATTGTTGCCAACGCCGGTTATGAGTCTTCTGTTATCGTCAACAAAGTAGCAGAAAACAAAGGCAACTTTGGTTTCAACGCAGCCACTGGTCAATACGGTGACATGGTTGAGATGGGTATTCTTGATCCAACCAAAGTAACCCGTACAGCACTGCAAAATGCAGCGTCTGTTGCCAGCCTGATGCTCACTACTGAGTGCATGGTGGCTGAACTGCCTAAGAAAGAAGAAAGCGCTGGTGCCGGCGACATGGGCGGCATGGGCGGAATGGGCGGCATGGGCATGATGTAATCGGCTCCTGTTCCCGTAAAAAACCCGCCGAATGGCGGGTTTTTTATTTACACCAATGGCCTCTTTTTCTCCGCCTCCCACTGTTTGAGCGGTGACAATTCCGGCTTGGCCATGGCCGCTACGGGTAAATAAAAGGTCTGCTCCAGCAGGTATTGCCCGCTTAATGCGGCATGAGACACCTGATCGGTAAACACAACCCAGGTGCTTAAGGCTGGAAAATCAAAGCGTATTTTTTCTACACTTTGCTGGTATTGATCATCGCGTTTCATGCGATCATGCAATTGCAATTGGTAATGATCATAAGCAGAACGCAGGGTTTTGGTGGTTTTTACCCCTTTCAGGATCAGCGCTTTCAGGTAGTTGTAATTGGGTATGCGTTGGGAAAAACGCGCCATGACCGCAGGGAAGGGTTCACCCAGGTGCCAGACACGCGGCAGACCCGATGGATTGATGTTGCAGAAGACCCGCAAAATACGCTGCCCGTAAACGGGTGAAGCAGAAAAGGAATCCACGTGCAAGCGTGTATCATCTTTGCGTTTACTGTAAACCCGGCCTTCAATTTCCGCAGGCCGGTAACTCGTCCTGCCCCACAGCAGATGCGAACTGTAGGAGGGAAACAGGGTTTCTATCAGCTCCCTTGCGAACAGAGCATAGCCGCGCATAAACGCGGTCAGCCTGTTCGACAGGTCCGGGTTAGCATGCTGCTGATTGTAAACACCCAAAGTCTGGGTTTTAAAATTAAAGCTGACGTTTTTATGCTTACTGTCAAGGATGGTGTCGGATAACAAATCCTGTTCAAGGCCTTCTTTGGAACTGTAAAAAAAGTCGGGCAGAAAAACAACCTGACCGGATTCCAGAGCCGACAGGGCCTGGGCCAGGATAGAAGGGTCTAACCGGCCTGAATCTGGCGTCTTAACAGTAAAAAGCGGTTTTACCATGGTATTCTCTGTCAATAAAAACTCATCGATTCTACCAAGTATTCGTGCTATTTTGAAAAGGATAAGTGACACTCAGGCAATCATAGTTTAAACCAATCAATTCCATATAAACGATTGATTTTAAAAATCGTTATTTTTCGACTATGGTAAAAGCATAACCGATGAGGAGGTGTGAACATGAGTATAGCGAAAGAATTATCGATTATTTTAGCGGATACCTACGCCCTGTATCTAAAAACGCAAAATTACCACTGGCATGTACGCGGCCCGCAATTCAAATCCCTGCATGGCCTGTTTGAAATGCAGTACACTGAATTGGCGGAGGCTGTGGATGAGGTCGCGGAGCGATTATTAATAACCGGCAACAAGGCGCCGGCAACCTTTAAAGAATTTGAAAGTTTAAAACGCATCAAGGACGGTGATTCAAGCCTGAATGCCAACCAGATGGTGGTTGAGTTAGCCCAGGATCACAGCACGCTGGTGAAAGACTTGAATCGTGCGCTGACCCTTGCCCAGGAGCAGAATGATGAGGGAACGGCGACGTTGCTTGGGGATCGAATCGCTGCGCATGAAAAAGCGCACTGGATGCTGGCCGCTTCTGCGGAGCGTTAATCGGCCAGATAAGAATAATACCAATCGACGTTCTGCTGGTTTCCCAATCAGCAGAACGCAGGCAGGCCATGAGTTGTGATTCACATTCTTTTTTCTTTAAGCTTGTTTGCAAGCGCTGTCTTGCTGTTTGCTATCCAACCCATGGTGGCAAAAATGCTGCTTCCCGTGTATGGCGGCACGCCAGCCGTGTGGACAGTCTGCATGCTTTTTTTTCAATTTCTCTTGTTGATCGCCTATGGGTATGCCTGGGTACTCAGTTATTTTTGCGGCAGGTACTGGCGGTTTGTGCATGCTGGTGTCGTGGCGATAGCCCTGCTTTTTCTGCCGTTAACTCTCATTCCCACCCAGGCCGCTGATGCGCCTGATCTGGGTATTCTGCGTGATTTGATTGGCCAACTGGGCCTGCCCCTGCTGATGGTCGCGGCTTCTGCGCCTCTTTTGCAGTTTGCCTACAGCTTAAGCCGCGGCAAACAGGCGCATGATCCTTATTTTTTATACGTGGCCAGTAACATCGGCAGTCTGTCGGCTCTTTTAAGCTACCCCTGGCTCATTGAGCGATGGATTGGCCTGAAACAGCAATTCGCCTATTGGAATTATTTGTTTGGGGGCTACTGCTTTCTCTTGGCAATCATTTTATGCCTGCCTTACCGTCAACCTGCCTTGACTGGCCGTCATCAATCGGCGCCGGTTGGCTGGCAAACCAAAGGCTTATGGATAGGCTATAGTTTTATTCCCTGCAGCCTGATGCTGGGTGTGACTTTTTACATTTCGACCGACATTGCCTCCACGCCCTTGTTCTGGGTCATTCCACTCGCCTTGTACCTGCTCTCGTTTGTCATGACGTTTGCCAAAAAACCCTTGATTCCGCAGGATTGGCTGGTTCGCAACAGTTTGATGTTTATTATTTTTCCAGTTGTCGGGTTTATTTTTGGCGCTAACCTGTTATCCGCCTGGCAGTTGATTGCTTTTCATTTAGCCTGTTTTATGATGTTCGCTCTTTTGTGTCATGGCGAACTGGTGCGGCTGCGGCCGCCGGCTGACCGCCTGACCAGTTTTTATTTCTGTCTGGCATTGGGCGGCGTATTGGCGGGCCTGTTTAATGGGCTGTTAGCGCCGCGACTGTTCAATGGCGCCTATGAGTATCCCATCACGTTTGTTTTTGCAACGCTTTGTATTCCATTAGCGGTCAGCCGGCGTTTTACCTGGATGCCCTTTGTCTTGGTTTTCGTCTTGACGGCCAATTATTTTTTAAGCGCCTATCCCTGGTATGCCTGGATCCGGGCTAATCGGGTGGTGGAGATGGGGGTTTTGGTGGTCATTATTGTCAATGGTAAAGAGAAAATCAATTTGTTTGCGAGCCTCGCGGTGTTGTTTCTTTTTCTATTCAGCCCCTGGTTTAAACTGTTGCCCGCTTTGGATTTGCAGCGTAATTTCTATGGCGTGAAGCAGGTGACGTTCATGTCAGGCGTCTATGCACTGTTAAGCCAGAGTACCGTTCATGGTTTCCAGTCTCCGGGAGCCTTAAGCGTGAGCAGTGGTTCGATGGCTTACTATGCCCCGGTGCAGCCGGTGCTTAAAGTCCTGCAGGCCAGGGAGCCTTCATTACAGACCCTTTTAGTCGGTCTTGGGACGGGCATGTTGACCTGCCAGTTCAGACCCAGTGATGCAGTGGATATCATTGATATCGATGCACAGGTGATTGGCATTGCCAACGATACCCGTTATTTCACTTACTTAAGGGATTGTCCGCCCCGCATTTCCCTGAGCGAAGGGGACGGGCGGCGAGTCCTTGGGCAAAAAGCGGATCATCAGGCTGATTTAGTGATTATTGATGCCTTTTCATCCGATGCAATCCCGACTCACCTGCTGACCCGGGAAGCCTTTTTATTGTATCAGCGCAAGCTCAATAAAGAGGGGATTATTCTGGTTAATATCAGCAATCGTCATTTAAGATTGTTACCGGTGTTAAACGGCATAGGCCGCGCACTTGATTTAATTGTGCTGCATGCACTTTATCCCGGGGATGCGAAAGCAGGGAAATTTCCTTCCGAATGGGTCTTGCTGACGGCCAACGAACCGTTGGCCCGGTCCTTGATGAACCGGGGCGGCTGGCGTTTTGTCACCGAGAATGAAAGCATCCTGTGGACAGACAATTACTCAAACATCGTGTCATTGTTGAAATGGTGATCCGAATCCCGCTTAAACAGGCCGGCTAAGGTTTTTTTCTCTGTTTTTTCCTTGCTTTTAAGTACCATGAAATAGGCATTCACATAGTCAGGAAGGTTGTGATTGGCTTGATAAAAGGTGTCTTTTCCGGTGTAGGCGCCCGTTAAAAAATCAATCTGGTAGAGATTATCGGCAAAAGCACCGCCAGTGTCGGCCATGATGCCCATGCGGGTGATGTCATTACCCCGTTTATCGTGGTATTGAATCAGCAGCAATTTTCCAAGGCCAAATTGCGCCAGATCGGCAGCAAACGTAACTTCGTAATTGACCGTGATCTTGTGATCAGCGTCTTTACCGTACCCTTTAACACCGTCTACTTCTTTAAAATACCAGTAACGCTCCTGATCTTCGGGTTTTTTAACCGTATCGTAGGGGATGTTGTTATTGCGGTGCACATTAAAATAGCGGGGTTTGCCATTACCAAAATCAGCCACGAGGGTGCCCTGCAGCAGGGCGGCTTCGAGATCGGCACGGCTGACATAAGCAAGAACCGGTACTTTTTTACCCTTTAAGGCCCCGGCAAGAATGGCTTGTTTACCGTATTGAAAGCGAGTCAGTTTAGGTTTGGCATTGGCCTCTTCCAGAGTCAGGTATTGCTCATCCGCAGGAAGTCCGTGGATGGCATAAGGGGTCAATGGCGTCGGTTTGGCCGAGGCTTTGGCCAGATGCACATAATATTCCGTCATAACAATCTGATTGTCAGGGATGCCGCGTAATTTGGCTTTACTGCGGTAACGGCGGGCATGTTTCACATCAGGCAGCCAGCGGACAAATTCAAACTGTTTTTTAACGAACTCGGGATCACTGAGTTCAGCTTGATGTTTGCAGATAAAAACCAGGGTGGCTTTGATTCGCCACATGGGAATCGGTAAAACCTGTCCTTCATGCAGTACCTGCGGATCGTAACTGGGGTCGTGGTTTAAATAGGCCAGCGTCTGCTTGGCGGTTTCACAGAGGGCTTTGCCATCGATCTGATAATGACTTTGGGTTGACGGTGCTTCTTCCACAAAATGGGGGGCGGCAAAAAGCGGCGAAACAAACAAACAACTGCAAGCAAGGGTCCTTAAATTCATTGTGCGTAGTCTCCTGATGAGTGCAATGCCTGCCATCATACCAGCAAATCAATGCCATGGACAAAAACGGTGGTTTACCTTGGATGTAACTTCGCCTATAGTGGACTATAAGACCGCAGTTTGATCAACTTGAGAGAGTTTGATGAACTATATAAAACCATTATATGTGCAGGTCCTTCTTGGTATTCTTCTCGGCATCCTTCTTGGCTTTTGCCTGCCGGAGGCCGCCTCCTCCCTGAAACCCTTATCCGATGCCTTCATTAAACTCATCAAGATGCTGATTGCGCCCATCATTTTTTTATCGTTGGTCTCAGGCATCGCGGCGATGAATAACTTAGAGACTGTGGGCAAAGTCGGGGGGGCCGCCCTGGTGTATTTCATTGTCACCACGGCTTTTGCCCTGGTGGTGGGGTTGCTCGTCGGTGATTTGGTGCAACCCGGCGCCGGGTTGAATATTGATCCGGCCACGCTGGATATCAAAACGGCGCAACCCTACCTTGGTAAAGCGACGACGGCGGCCACCCCAAGTGATTTTTTGTTAAACATTATTCCTCAAACTTTCATCAGTGCTTTTGTCGATGGGGAAATTCTGCAGGTTTTGCTGGTAGCGATGTTGTTTGCCATTGGTTTAATCATGGTGGGTAAAGAGGGAAACATCGTGTTGGACGGCGTGCAGGTGCTTGCGCGAATTTTTTTTAAAATCATTCATCTGGTGATGCACCTGGCTCCCATCGCCGCGTTTGCTGCCATGGCCTTTACCATCGGAAAATACGGTTTGAAACCCCTGCTGAACATGATGGGGCTGCTGCTTTGTTTTTACGTGACCTGTCTCGTGTTTGTGGTGGGTGTTTTAGGCCTTATTCTAAAGCTCTATTGCCGGATGAGTGTGTTTAAACTCTTAGCCTACATCAAAACCGAATTGCTGATCGTTCTTGGCACTTCGTCGTCCGAAACCGTGCTACCCAATCTTCTCGAAAAACTGGAAAAACTGGGCTGCAAAAAATCAACCGTGGGTCTGGTCCTGCCTCTAGGGTATTCGTTTAATCTTGATGGAACGGCCATTTACCTGACGCTCGCCGCACTGTTTATTGCCCAGGCTACCAATACCGATTTAAGCGTCTGGCAGCAACTGTCGCTGCTTGCGGTGATGATTGTCAGTTCCAAGGGGGCCGCTGGTGTGGCTGGCAGCGGCTTTATCGTGTTAGCCAGCTCATTGGCGGCTGTGGGGCACGTGCCGGTGGCCGGAATTGTGCTGATCCTCGGGATTGACCGCTTCATGTCCGATGGGCGCGCGCTGACCAATGTCATTGGCAACAGCATTTCCACCTTAATCATTGCCAAATGGCAGGGAACATTGGATGAAAAAAGAGCCCGGGAAGTCCTGGACAATGTTACGCTGCAAAAGAACATTCAGATCAGCATGGAATAACCTATACTCAGATTATTGAGAGCAATGGAGAGAGTCATGGCATTGTCACCCCAGGCTGATCTGGAGCGATTCAGTTTACTGGAACAATTGGCTTCTGAACCCAAACATGAACACGCTTTGCGTGAACTCCTTGCTGCTCCAACAACCCATCCTTTGCTGCGGCAATATTTTACTCTGCAACTCGAAAAGAAAAAAATAGAAAATGATTTTTTTGCTTTACCCCAACGGGAGAGTCAGAAAGCGGTATATGAAAAAAAACTCAACCAGGTGAAGGAGAAAGTGGACGATTTATTTTCCCGTTTTCAAAACCAGGAGGCTGTTTTAGTTCAGGTTTTGAGAGCGCACCTACTCATCGATGCGAGTGCCAAAACGGATGGTTCCTGGGTTCTGAATGCCGCCGAAGGTGACTTTGATTATAAAAAGAAAGCGTTACCCATACTGCAAACTTTAAAAGAAAGAGGCATAGGAGTTGCTTATCGGCTTGAAGGGGAGCTATTCAATGAAGAAGCGGATAAGCGGGAAAATTTTCAACGGGGTGCCCAACTCAACGATAGCACGGCTAAAGTATTTGCCGGTTATGACTATCTGGCGTATATAAAGGACGAGGCGCTGTCTGATAAAAGCTATCATTACCCCGGGAAGGTGGAGCCAGATACCTTGCTTCATGAACTGAAACAGGAAATCGCCAAAGGCAATCCTGTCGCGGTCGTTAAGGAACTGACCTATCTTGATAATGTAGTGAATGCATTGAAGGATTTGGATCCTGAACGCGTGACCAAAAACAAGGGGACCTTCAATCAGGGCTTTTATGATAAAAAATTGCAGGAAATCCTCAGTAGTGCGGAAAAAATTGTCAGTGATAAACAATTATCTGACACATTGATGGCGATTAAAAAAGCTCTCGCTTCCTACAATTATGAGGAAGTAAGAAAGCAAAAAGCGGCTTTGGCTGAATATCTACAGACATTTAACCGCCGGGAGATGGAGCGGGTCAACACGACCATTCATCAAATCCACATGAAGCCCCTGGTTGAAAATAACTTCAAAAATAATGTGCACATTCTGCATAATTACTATGCCGAAGAAATTGATCGGATTCAGCAAAAAGCCGGGAAAAAATTATCCAAAGGGGATCAGAAAAACATTGAAACACTGCGGATTGCGCAAAAAGAACTGGTTGATAATTACGAATTGAAAACGGATCAACAACAATTTATGGCCAATCATGTTACAGCCACGGAAACGGCACTGGCAAGACTGTCGCATTCCAATCCCATTGTCCGACGGATAGAAGCCATCTTTTCGGCCTTTAAACCCGTGGAGCTGGGCAAGAGCCGTCAGGCTTTCCGTGAACGCTTTGCGTCAATGAAAGAGCGTTTACATGCTCTACAGGAAGACAATAAGTCGCCTGAGTCATCGATTCATCCCTGAGAAATTATTTAGCGTTAAATCAATCAAGATGAATTAAAGCTTTCCATTGAGGTTTTTTTTAGATATATTTGGTCAAATTTTCTAATTTTAAAACCAAAATGCCCAAAAATACCCTGTTTAATTTTATAACCTACCTGAAACAAAGCAATCCTGATGCCGGGAAAGAATTTGTATTAAAAAAGAACAGTAACAGCACAGATTATTATCTTGTTTCCTTGCCCACGAAAGAGAAAATCAGAGTTGCTCGCGATCAGGGATTTCTGTTACTCACGGATCATCACGTCAGCGTGTATGCCAATCAAAGCAAGGACAACCCCAATCTGAGCCAATACCATTACACGGCTTATTTTGATGACGAAAAGGGCGTGAAGTATTGCTTGCATGTTCATTTTGATGGCAATAATCAATTAACAAGGAATCCGACTCTGGAAAAGTATTTACCAGATACTGACGGTGAACCCGTCAATTGCGCTTCACAGGAAAAATCATTCACAGCCTTGGCCATGCAATGGACCAATCCGATCATTAACGGTTTAAAAAAGCAACAGCATGAGCGCATTAACGCATTACGTGAAAAATACGACAGCCACATGGTTGAGCTGGAGAAAGTCTTATTTAATGATCAGATGAAGGCAAAAGAAACGCAATCCCTTGTTGATGCGGCCTTTGAATTATCGACCCAGTTGCTGTTGTTGGTCAAAAGCAAAGCCCTGTCGAAAGAGCATCGTTTCCTTGAAGTCATGAAAAAAGCGTTGAAGGAACCGATAAAGCCGTCTTCGCAGACAATGAAATCGGAAGCCCCCGACGTGGAAGTGGACGAAATGATCGATTCGCCAGAAGATCCTGAGATGTTTTTGCCAAAAGACAGCCGCAACGACTCAGGCAAGGCTGAACAAACCCCTTCTGTAAGCCATTTAGACGATTTTGCAACAATCCAGGATCACTGGCGAGCATTGAATGATAACGACGCAATACCCCAACAGATTAAAAAAATAGAGGCCCTATTGCAGCGTATTGCCGAGTTCAATCTCATTCATGGTGATCAGGTCGACTGGACCTGCTTGAAGACGCTTGAAGAGTTAAGGATGAAGGTCTTTTCAAAAGGCGACGTACTCTTTAAACGTTTAGTCATCGGGGGACAGTTGGATTTAGCCAAAGACATGCCCTCTTTTTACCACCGCTTAACGCCCGTTTACCTGGCGCTGGCTCTGCAATTGGAAAAAGAAGCGCTTCTGGATTTTGTGGTGTCTCATGCCGATATGGATGTCAGTCATCAGACCATCACTGTCGGTAAACAAACCTTTTCGTCCGCGATGCAGGCCTGCATCGCTTTAAGCAGTCATAAAAACATGAGCGGTTGTTTTTCACGCCTGATTCAAAACGGCCAATCGCTGCTCGAGGTGGATGAACAGGGCAAGCCCGTTATCCTGCCTGTTTTAATTGGCAACGCGCATCCGCTTAAGCAATCGTTGCTTGCTAACCGGGACAAGACCATCGACTCACTGGTCTTTTTAAAATCCATGGTTAGCCTGCTGGAAAACTATCTGAATGGCGGTAAGGCAGACAGCACAGAAAAAATGCTAATCCATGGTGTTATTGAGAAATTTACCAAGGACATCCAACTGTTGCAAAGCATGAAATTAACGCCGAGTTTGAAAAAACTCCGTACGAATGAATCGGCGTTTGAAACGTTGTATAAGAATGAAATGATCGTTAAGCTTCAAAAAGACCCAGGCATAACCTCCTTGCTGGCGCAATTGGATTTTGCTGCCCAGCCTCTTCTACAGCGCTTAAAACCGAATCAATTAACTGCCAGTCTACATCAGGCTTCTCAATGGGAAGAGGGGTTTAAACAATTTATTAATGAGGTGGATTTAAGTCAGTTAAATTATGAGGCATTTAGGACGGAAGTCATTTCCCTGCTTAAGAATACGTTATCGATTATCAAGAAAAAGGATGAAGCCTTGCTTTTAACTGAGCAGCTTAAAAAAACCCAGATTCCGACAAAAGCTGCCAGAAAAGACCAAGCCCGATGCAAGCAGTTGTCGGATGAAATCAGGGAACTCAGTAAATCAAATCCGTTCGCAAAATCCTTGTTTGTTTTTGACGAGCCGTTGTCTTTGAATTTTATCAAGGATATACAAAACTCCCTTAATGAATGCACATCCCTGATGAGTAAAATGATGGAATTATTAAACAGCGATGCATTCAAACCGCGTCCTTTTGAAAATACCAGCGATTCAAAGGAAACAGACAATGAAGCGGACGAATTCGCTGATGTGATTTTTTCAGCGGATGAAGAAAAGGACGTATCGGAGACCGCGAGACATGCTCCTGGATTATAAGCAGGAAAGGGCGTCAGCACGGCTTAACTCGAGTCATGCGTTGACACTCACGCTTTGGGCGAATGTTTCAGAATGAATGAAATTTGCCCGCCGCGTTCTAAAATGGCTTCTTTGATTTCGCCGAGTTTCTGGGTGCCATGCTGAAGCCGCAGGGCCTGCTCGATGTCATTACGCGTGATGCGGCAGCAGCGCAAGTTTTTTTGGACAAAGCGGCCGTTTTTAATGAGGCAGATTTTTTCACCCTTGATGTATTTGCCGATGCGGTGGTTTCTGTACGTGAGAAAAGCTAAAAAGCGATGGATGACGACAATTAAGGCACAGGCAATCATGGAGGCGAGCATGGGAATATTATTGACAATGGCTTCCCCGAGAATGGCGCCAAGGATGATAAAAATAATAAAATCCAGCGCAGAGTGCTGCCCGTACAGACGTGAAGACGTGGTGCGGAACAGCAGGATGGCATAAAGGGTGATAATCACCGCGCGAAGATAAAGTCCATAATCCAGGAGGCCTTCCCAGCCAAAAAGCGTGTCCATTTTTTTCCTTGTTATCCAGGATAGGGGTTATGTTAAGTTTAGTTGATCTCTGAGGAGCAGAACCCGACCTTGTGAGCAAGCAATTTTCAAACTGTCCATTTTATTGTATAATTGCGGCATTTTACCCCTTGTGATTATCCCATGCCGTTTCCCATAATTCTGGTGGCGGCCAATGATGAAAAAATGACGCCGTTCAGTCATCATTTTCACGAATACCGCGCATCAAAACCCTTGTGTCTGGGGCCGGATATTGCCATGGTGGCGACTGATACACCGACTCATCAAGCGCAGTTGCAGCATTATTTTGCTCAAAAAAACTTAGCTATCGAGGTGTTTTTATTCTCCTAACTACATGACATTCGACGTCAGTTGCCGGGCTATGCTAATCAACAGAAGCCGCAAAATGTGCAGAAGACAGAGGTGGATGTTGCTCCGGCTCCTGTGACTGCCAAAAAATCAGATCATTACACGGTGGCTTTGCAGGGGATGGTCAATAAAATTAACCGCCATGCCTTCCAATGCCATGGTGGCGGCATCAAGGTCAAGGAGAAGGTTTATGCGAAATCGGCCTATGCCATTGAAGAATTTTTAGCAAGCTTTCTCACCGGGGATAATTTACATTTATCGTTCCAGGTTTATAAACAGTGCATGGCCACTATCCGCGATGAATTAGAACATAAGCGCGTGACCACCTGGGGCTTTTTTGGCATCGGTCGACGCGATCAAACCACGGTGGATTTGTACAAGGACTTGTACAACGAAGCTGTCAAAGCCCTGACAGCCTAGAGAGGGCTTAAACCTCTGCCAGATTGCCCTTGGTTTCCAGCCAGGTTTTGCGGTCGGCGGCGCGTTTTTTTGCCAGCATCATGTCCATCAAGGACATGGTGGCTTCTTCGTCTTCCAGGGTTAATTGCACCAGACGGCGTGTGTCAGGATCCATGGTGGTTTCGCGAAGCTGCATGGGATTCATTTCGCCTAAGCCTTTAAAACGTTGGACATTGGGCTTGCCTTTGTTGTTTTTACCCAAATGGGCCAGGATTTTCTCTTTTTCTTCATCATCCAGGGCATAGTGTACGGTTTTTCCCTGATCAATACGGTAGAGTGGCGGCATGGCGACATAGACATGCCCTGCTTCCACCAGAGGTTTAAAATGACGCAGGAAAAGGGCGCAGATTAAGGTAGCGATGTGGGCGCCGTCGGAATCGGCATCGGCAAGAATGCAGATTTTGCCATAACGAAGGCCGGTTAAATCATCGGAGCCGGGATCGACGCCAATGGCGACGGAAATATCGTGAATTTCCTGAGAGGCCAGGACCTGACTGGATTCCACTTCCCAGGAGTTGAGAATCTTGCCGCGCAGGGGCAGAATTGCCTGATAATCTTTGTTGCGCGCCTGCTTGGCAGAACCGCCGGCGGAATCCCCTTCAACTAAAAACAATTCGGCCTGGCTTAAATCCTGCTGCAGGCAATCCGCCAGTTTCCCAGGCAGGGCAGGGCCCTGACTGACGCGTTTGCGCGCGACTTGCTTGGCTTGCTTTAAGCGTTTATGAGCGCGCTCAATGGCTAAAGCAGCAATTTGCTCGCCCTGGCTGCGATGCTGGTTTAGCCAGAGGGCGAAGGCATCGCGGACCACGTTGCTGACAAAGGCGGCGGTTTGGCGGGAACTTAAACGCTCCTTGGTTTGTCCGGCAAATTGCGGTTCTTTCATTTTGATGGACAAAACATACTGGCAGGGTTCCCATAAGTCATCTGCTGTGAGCTTAACGCCCCGGGGCAACAGATTGCGCAGTTCGCAAAAGGCAGCCATGGCATCAAAGAGGCCGGAACGAAGGCCATTGACATGAGTACCCCCCTGGGCTGTGGGAATTAAATTGACGTAACTTTCACTCAGGCTGGCAGAGGTTGTATCCAGACACCAGGCCAAGGCCCAATCCACGGTGCCTTCGTCGCTGCTGAATTCGCCGGTAAAGGGTTCCTCAGGGAAATACTCGGCCGGCAGGGCCTGGGTTAAATAATCGGTAAGGCCTTTTTCATAACACCAGTGCGTTTCTTCTTTGGTGGCCTGATTAATAAAGGTCATCGACAGCCCGGAGCACAGAACGGCCTTGGCACGCAGGACATGCATTAACTGTTTGACTGAAATGCGGGTGGTGTCAAAATAGTTGGCATTGGGCCAGAAACGAATAATGGTGCCGGTGTCCCGTTTTTTAGTGGTACCGATTTCATTGAGTTCCTGCTGCTTGTCGCCATTGGCAAACGTCATGTAATAGACAATGCCATTGCGTTTAATGGTAACTTCGACCCGTTCCGAAAGGGCATTGACCACGGAAACGCCGACCCCGTGCAAGCCACCGGAAAAGCTGTAATTTTTGTCAGAAAATTTACCGCCCGCATGCAGGCGGGTCATGATGACCTCCACCCCGCTTAATCCCAGCTGCGGATGTAAATCCACCGGCATGCCGCGGCCATTGTCTTCAACCTGGACGGAGCCGTCTTCAAAAAGGGTAACGATAATGGACGTGGCATGGCCGGCAATGACTTCATCGACACTGTTATCAATGACTTCCTGAGCCAGATGATTGGGACGAGAAGTATCCGTGTACATTCCCGGACGGCGTTGTACCGGTTCAAGACCACTTAAAACTTCAATCGCTTCAGCTGTGTAATTTTCAGTCATTGTCCATCACTTCAGGGTTCATTTAACTGGCTATTTTACCATAAAAAAGGTGATTTTGGGTCAACACTTAAAGAACCCGTCAAAGCCTCACTGCCCTTTTATCCATTCCTCTGTGGCACGAACCATGGTTTCCCGCCTTCGCGGGAAAGACAGGGGTTGAGGACTGTTAAGGTGGCGTCTCTGTTTCTCACGGGTCATCCCGGCATAACTGCCCTCAACCTTTCAATGGCCATTCCTAATCTCGACTGCCATCACGGCGTCTTATTGTCATCCCCGATCTCTCAACTGCCATCCCGATCCCTCAACTGTCATCCCCCGCGCAGGCGGGGGATCCATTCCTCTGTGGCACGAACCATGGTTTCCCGCCTTCGCGGGAAAGACAGGGGTTGAGGACTGTTAAGGTGGCGTCTCTGTTTCTCACGGGTCATCCCGGCATAACTGCCCCCCTCAACCGTTCAATGGCCATTCCTAATCTCGACTGCCATCACGGTCTCTTATTGTCATCCCCGATCTCTCAACTGCCATCCCGATCCCTCAACTGTCATCCCCCGCGCAGGCGGGGGATCCATTTCCTCTGTGGCACGAACCATGGTTTCCCGCCTTCGCGGAAAGGGTGAAATTACTCAACCACAATGGGAGGGAATTTGTCAGCGTAATTGAGCGGTTTTTTGGCCAGAGCGATGGCGGCCTGCATGGCGGTTTTGGTGAATAATTGACCCGTTTCACTGGCTTGCAGGGCAATAGGCGAGCCGGCATCGGCAAGGTGTCGAATCTCGCTGTTTAAAGGCAGTTGACCTAACAGGGGGATATTGAATTTTTCGCTTAATTCCTGTGCGCCGCCCTCGCCAAAAATGGCTTCCTGATGGCCGCATGCACTGCAACGGTGCAGGGACATGTTTTCCACCAGACCCAACACGTCAATGGCGGTTTTTTCAAACATTTTTATCGCTTTTTGCGCATCCAGCGTGGCAATCGTCTGCGGTGTGGTGACCACGATGGCCGCGGTGAGGGGAATTTTCTGAACCAGACTTAACTGGATATCGCCGGTGCCTGGCGGTAAATCAATGAAGAGATAATCCAGTTCATCCCAGGCGGTGATATCCAGCATCTGCAGCAGGGATTTGGCAAGCATAGGGCCTCGCCAGATTAATGCCTCCTCACTGTCCGTCAGGTAACCGATGGACATGGCCTGAAGACCGTGGGCGCTGACCGGGACGTAGCGTTCGTCCTTGATGGCCACGTCATGGTGTCCACCCAGCATCATGGGGATGCTGGGACCATAAATGTCGGCATCGAGAATACCCACACGTGCGCCGGCACGGGACAGGGCGGCAGCGAGATTCACTGCCACGGTGGATTTACCCACTCCTCCTTTACCGGATGCAATGGCGATGGTGTTTTTGACGCCGCGTAACCCCCGTCCGGGTAATTGGGTGCGGTGTGCGCGAATAAAAGTATCAAGATGCGTGTCGATAACAGTATCAGGAAAAACCCGGGCCAGTTCCTGATTGATTTTCAACAGCAAGGCGTCTTGAAGGGGCAGGGTTGGAAAGCCGGCAGTCAGTGCAATGCTTAATTTGGACTGCTCAGGGACAATATCCGCTGCAAAGCCGAGTTGTTCCAGGCTCTGCCCGGAAAAAGGATCAATTAAGGGCGCAAGTGTGCTGATGACCGTGTCGTGAATATTCATAATGAGCAATAACCGATTAAAACGGGTGATAATAGCTTACCTTTCGGTATTCGCAAACTTCAAGACGTAAAAAAGCGGCTTGACGGCAAGCGGATTGTAGTGAACTATGGATACCTTTTCATTGAGTGGAGAAACCCGGTGTGCGCAGGCTGGCTGTCTTTGAAAAATACAGGTTCGTTGCTTATCCATTCGCTACAGAGAGTATGAGAAATGAGTCAGTCCAAGGCCAAGTTGAGCCTCTTTAAACTGGTCATGATGACGGTGGTGGCCATTGACAGTTTAAAAAACCTGCCGACCAATGCGCAATACGGTTCTGAATTAATTATTTTCTACCTGCTCGCCACCCTTACTTTTTTTATCCCATCAGCGCTGGTCACTGCTGAATTGGCCACCGCCTGGCCTGCGACCGGCGGGATTTATGTCTGGGTAAGGGAGGCGTTCGGGAAAGGCGCTGCCTTTCTCATTGTCTGGATGCAATGGTTGATGGCCATGTCGTGGTATCCGGCCATTCTGTCATTTATCAGCGCGACACTGGCTTATCTTGTTTCCGCCGAACTGGCGGTTAATCCCGTGTATATTTTTGTCTCCATCCAGTTGCTGCACTGGGGGGCGATTCTGGTGGTCAGTAAGGGCTTAACGGTATCGAGCCGCTTAAGTACCCTAAGCGCGGCCATCGGCGTGATTATTCCCATGCTGTTTTTTATAGTCTTAGCCATTGGTTGGCTGGCGAGCGGCCACCCGTCCGAAATCCACTGGGTGTCTTTGGGCGGCGGCTCCCTTGCGTTGTCCGATAAACTCCGTCTGTTCATTACTCTGCTGTACAGCTTGATGGGGATGGAGATTATCGCAGCGCATGCCGGCGATGTGCGTGATCCGCAAACCAATTTTCCGCGCGCCCTGCTGATTTCCGCGGGCATTATTCTGGCGACGGTTATTCCGGCATCACTCGCCATCGCCATGGTGGTGCCGGCGAAGAAGATTAGTTTGATCTCCGGCGTCATCGATGCCTTTACCGCTTTTTTGAATGCGTTTGATTTGATCTGGCTTAAGCCGGTCGTTATTCTGGCGGTTGCTGTAGGCAGTTTTGGTATTTTCTTTACCTGGTTTTTAGCCAGCTCGCGCTGTTTGCTGCTGGCGGCTCAGGATGGTTCGCTTCCGCCTTTTTTACAAAAAGCAAACCGCGAAAACATGCCCATTCGTTTACTGATCCTGCAGGGGGTGTTGTTCAGTGTGTTATCCTTTGCCTTTGTTTTTCTTCCCTCAGTGAATAGCGCCTTCTGGTTGTTTTCCGCCGCCGCGGCACAATGTGCTCTACTGTATTATGTCGTTATTTTCATGACCGCTTTGCGTTTAAGGTACTGCCATAAGCATCGTCCCAGGCCTTTTCGGGTGGGTCGAAAACCCTGGGTGATGCCTCTGGTTATCGGGGTAGGAAGTGTGAGCTGCCTGATGGCTTTTGCCTTTGGTTTTATCCCGCCCTCGGAGATGAACGCCCAACAGACACTGCAATACGAGCTTTGGCTGGTGGGTCTGCTCGTTGGCGGATTGGCTGTTGGTGGACTCATCTACCAATGGTCGCAACGCCGTCTTTCAGACTCGTGGCAGTTTACTGTTCAGGAGCCGATCAGGCAGGCAGGGGCTGCGGTTGAAAATCCCAACTGAGCCAGTGGCTGCTGGCCAGATAATAAACGCCGCAACGAATCGGTTGTTTTTCCTGCTGCAGGAGGAGTGATGCATACGTGTTAACCTGTTTGCGGTGCGTCTCACGGGCCAGATCGTCATCGCTGCCTGTCTTAAAATCAATAATCCAGCGATAGCCATCCGCGATAAAGGTTCGGTCGAGAATGTAGGTTCGGATGCGGCCCTGTTCTCTGGCCAGGAGCTCGTACTCGTTTTTTTCCCCGGTATGGGCTTTGCAAATCCAGTGGGCAATGGTGTCTTGTTCAAACACCAGACGAATCTGTTGCCGAAGCCGGTCCAGGGCGTCCTGGCATTGCACCGTTGTTAGTCCAGACAGCAGCAGTTGGTTTTCCATGTACGCCCAGGGCAGTTCGTCCATGGTTTGCGGATGGGCAGTACAGACCCATTGCAGCAGTTCGTGTGCGGCAATGCCGAGTTGTCTTGCATGGGAACTGGTTTCAGGAAATTGAATTTCATTTCGTTCCTTTTTGTCTTCCAGAGCCGCCTGTTCGTAATAATGGCGGGGTAAGCGGATAAGAGCCGGCGGCGGTTTAATGCCTGTATCACGGGGAGATTCTTCCTCCTGAACATTGAACGCCTGGGCCTTAAGCAATGCTCTGAATGTGGATTTACGGCTGTCGTTTTCCTGATTGTCCAGCAAATGCAGGCGTTTTTTAGCGCGGGTAGCGGCGACGTACAACAAGCGTTGCAATTCGTAGTCGTCTTTTTCCGCATCGAGGTAAGCCAGGTAATTATACAAGCGGCATTCTTTTTTATAGGCAGCACGCAAGGGCGAGAGAAGAAGCAGGTTCTCGGGTTCGCTTGGCAGCTTGAGCCATCGCAGCAATGGGTGATCTGAATTGACCGCTTTACTGCCAAGACCGGGAAGAATGACGCTGTCGAACTCCAACCCTTTGGATTTATGGATGGTCATGATTTGCAGACGCGAAGGGCTCGCCTGCTCGGAGTACAATTGTTTCATCGCTGTTTTAAAGCGGCCCATATCCACAAGTTGCCCCTGTTCGCTGTGGCTCTCCAGCAGACACCAGAACTGTTCAAGATCCTTTCTTTGATTATCATTGAGGATGTGCCCGGCATGCAGGCGTTTTGCAGTCGCGCGAATCCAGTCGACCAATGACTGCTGGTGGCGGGTTTCCAGGGCGTCCGTCAGTACCTGACCAACAAAGCGGGCGCGAAGCAATCCTTCCTCACTGAGTTGCGGTAACTCATGAAGATGCTGCAATGCATGGTAAATTGATTTTTTGCGGTCATGGTTAGCCAGATGGTACAAATCGGCTAAGGGCAAGCCGCACCAGGGGCTTCGCAACAGGGCTAACCAGGCGATGCGATCGGCGGGGCAGAGCAGGGCCTGGGTCAGCGAGGCGATATCCTGAATATGGGGTAAGGCTGTTAATTGTTGAATCTCCACGCCCTGGAAAGGAATGTTTTTGCACACGAGCCGGCTTACGATTTCTTTTAACTGGCTGCGGGAACGTACCAGAATGGCAATGTCTGCGTCGGGATAGACTGAGCGCTCGTGTTCAATCAATTGCAGCAGTTTGTCTGCTTCCTGCTCGCGGTTAGCGCATTGCCAGGCGGTGATGGCACTGTCTTCGCCTGCGGCATGAACAGACGTTGACGGATGAAACGATACCGCGCCGGATTCCATGTCATCCAGGGCTGGAAAAATGGATTGAAAACGGGCGTTCACCCAGTCGACAAGGGTGGCTGACGAGCGGAAATTGCAGCTTAATTCCAGTGGAGTCAGCTTGATTGCTCCAATGCCCTGATGTTTGGCTTTAATGAATAATCCGACCTCCGCCTGCCTGAAACGGTAAATGGATTGCATGGGGTCGCCCACCAAAAACAGGGTTTTACCCTCATCCGGTTGCCATCCCTGCGTGAGTTTTTCAAGCAACCTGTATTGTTGAATGGAGGTATCCTGGAATTCATCCACCAGCAGATGGTTGATTGCGTTGTCGAGATGCAGGGTCAAGTCCGTGGGATTGTCTTCATCGCCCAAGGCCAACAGACTCTGCTCGGTAATGGCGGTAAAGTCACAGGCATTGGCTTCTTTAAAAAGCAGCTGCAGGTGAGCGGCCAAAAGCGGCAACAGGGTCATTAAGGCCTGAAGAACCTCCCATTGCTCCGGATCATAATGCGGCGGCGGAAGGTTCGCGACCCGCACCAGCGCCTCGCGAAAGTCAGGAAAATTCTGCAGGGCCTCAAGCAAGGCTTTGCTTCTTTCTTTAAGCTCACGGTAAAGCGCGGCATTGACCGTGCTTTTTTGCAGACCGACGTGGTGATCAAATCCCTGGCGTAACTGATTGTCCGATTTTAACAAAACCCTCGCCAGCGCCGTGGCCTGATGGCTATCGATTTGCTTAAAGGAGTACCATGCGTGAAGCGGGTAGCGGGGCGATTGCGGATTGTTTTCCGCCTGGGCTAACTGTTGACAGAGACGGCATAATTCATCTGCCAGTTCAGAAGGAATACTTCGGATTAATCGCTGCAGGGCATGGGCTTCGATCAAGGCTAACCCCTGTTCATAAACAGCCCGATCCTGCGTTTTGGCGCTGAAGAGGATCTCAAGCCATTGGTCGCGTTTTTCAAGAAGGCTGCTTAACAGCTCATACAAGCGATCCTGACGGTTATCGAGGTGCTGCAGGAGAATCGTAAGGCATGGGTTCAGCGACTCATCCGCCAGGGCATGCTCTGTGCAGGCACGTGCGGCTTGTTCGTAATAACGCTGCGGCTGGTCTGTGATCGTGGCATAGGGAAATTGCTTTTCGGGCAGCGGGATGGCCTGCGTGATACTCTGGCACAGGGCATCAATGGTCATGATGCGCAAACGCTGCGGGTGTTTTAAGAGTTCCCAGCCAAGCGTCTCATCGTGCTGCAACGCCGCTCCTGCCAGTGCAAACGTCTGCTGTTGATGGGGTGATTGAGGGGGAATGTTGTCAGCGACCTGTTGGATCGCTCTCAGAATACGCTCGCGCATTTCGCTGGCGGCCTTGCGGGTGAAGGTGAGTGCGAGAATCTGTTCCGGTGCATTCACTGTGCTGAGCAGCCGCAGAAAACGCTGCGTCAGAATTTCAGTTTTGCCAGACCCTGCCGGGGCCTGGACAATAAATGACTGCGTGGGATCAATCGCCAGACTGCGTTGCCGACTGTCTTTAAGCATGGGACTCAACCCACCATGATTTCACGGGCGGCAGGGCGCAGATTGTAACTGGAACTCATGCAATGACCATAGGCACCGGTATTGGCGATAAGTAAAATGTCGTTTTCCTCGGTGTGCGGAAAAGGACGATCATAGCCCAGCGTATCACTCGATTCGCAAATAGGACCCACCACATGGGCAAACCCTGTTTTTTCCTCATGAAGACGGCTTAAGTTGACAATCTCATGGTAAGCACCGTACAGGGCAGGCCGCACCAGAGAATTCATGCCGGTTTCAATGCCGATAAAACGCACTTTGCCTTTTTCCTTGCATTGCGTCACTTTAGCGAGAATAGCGCCGCTGTCAGCGACTAAAAAGCGTCCCGGCTCAAGCCAGAAAGACAAATGGTTAAAGCGGGATTTAACGGCCTGTAACGAGGAGTCCAGTGCGGCAAGATCAAAGGGCTGTTGTCCCGGTTTGTCGGCAATGCCGATGCCGCCGCCTAAGTTAATGATTTGCACGTCCGGGAAATGATGGATTAATTCAGTCAGCATCAGGGCAGTGGTCTGCCAGAGTTCGGTGGTTAAAATACCGCTGCCGGAATGGGAATGCAGACCCACCACCTTGATTTGATGCGTTTTGACCAATTCCACTGCGGCTGAGATATCGCTTTGCGGAATACCGAATTTGGATTCGTTGCCGGCGGTGGACACGAATTTATGATGACCGGCGCCGCTGCCCGGGTCAATGCGCAGAATAACGGATTGCTTCTTAAAAAGCTCAGGCCAGTTCTGCAGGGGATAGAGGCTGTCTATCGTCACATGGCATTGAAGCTTAAAGGCAAACTCGTATTCGAAGCGGGGGGCAAAATTGGGAGTGAAAAGAATACGCCTGGGGTCTATTTCAGGGAACAAGGCCATTAAACACTGAAGTTCGTTAATGGATACGCATTCAAAGCCTAAACCTTTGTCGTAAAAAGTCCGCAGCACATCAGGATGCGGGTTGGCCTTCATCGCATAAAAGAGCGTGTCAATGGATTGCATCCCCGCTAGTTCATCCGCCCTGGAAGCTAAGGTCGGACGATGATACACGTAACAGGGGGAATCAGTCTGGGCAATTTGCAGTAATTGCTCGCGCTCCGTTTCCCACCAGGGGGTTGGGCGAAGGGAAGGTTCGCCGAATTCCTCATGCCAGCTTTTGGAATAATAAAAACTCTGCGGATTGCTTTCAATCAGCAGATTATGCAGCTTCTGGCGGAGTTTTTCAGCCTGCGACTCGTCCACCACAAAGGTTAGGTTCAAATCATTGGAGGCTAAGGACATGAGGTAAATCTGTTTGGCTTCAAAGACTTCAAGCGTCGGGCCTAACTGCGGCAATACCGTACGGATGTGATGACCCACGAGACTTACCGCGCTGCAGGGTTCAATGAGACGGGCGCGGCCAAAACAATTCAAATCATTGATCAAGGCGTCGAGTGTGCGGCGATCCTGCAGTTTGGCATTGCTGTCTAAAGACAGGGTGACGTTGAATTCAGAGGAGGACAGTAAATCCACCGAAAAGCCGTGTTTTTTAAAGGCGGTAAACACATCAGCCAGGAAACCCACCTGCTGCCACATGTTCAGGGTGTCGATGGAGATGAGAATAATGCTGTGCTTGACCTCAATGGCTTTAATGGGCGGCGCATTATCATCGCTTTCCTTGGAAATGCGTGTGCCGGAATGTTCGGGCATGCGGGTGTACTTCACCACCATGGGAATGCCGGCCTTGCGTACTGGAGGCAGGCAATTGGGATGCAGCACTTTGGCGCCCATGGAGGCAATTTCCTGCGCCTCGTCGTAGTTTAACTGTTTCAACAGGCGGGCATGGGGCAACTGATGGGGATTGGCCGTGTAAATGCCGGGCACATCCGTCCAGATTTCACACAGGCTCGCTTCGAGAATGGCAGCCAGCAGGGCCGCAGAGGTATCGGAGCCGCCACGGCCGAGCAGGACAGTATCGCCCTGCTCATTGGCTGCAAAAAAGCCCTGGGTAATGATGGCTTGCGCGCCCGTATCACGCAGCCGCTGGCTAAGCCCGGGGTTAGGGAGGCTGTCGCAGCGCGCGGCGAGATAATTGATGGAATCTCCCCCGGCAATCGGTGTTGAGATCAGCGCTTCTTTCACATCAAACCACTGACATCGAATACCCCGGTTGTTAAGAAAGGCATGACCCAGACGCGTCATCATGATTTCGCCAAGGCTCATGATCTGTGCTTTGGTTTTGGCCGGCGCTTCCCGGAGAAGGGCCACGCCTGTCAATAATTGTTCCAGCTGCGTGAGTTCGCCGGCCAGCAATTCATCTGAAATCTCCAGCGCTTTTGCCAGCTCATAGTGGCTGTTACAGATATCCCTGTAGATGGTCTGGTGCTGATTCAGCAACGCGGCCTGGGTCGCCTGTTCCAGCTTATTGGATATTTGCGTCATGGCCGAGCAGACAATAACCGGCTGAGCACCCTGGTCAATGTGATGCCTGGTAATTTTTGCGATATTGTCCCAGGTTTGCCGGGATGAGACGCTGGTACCGCCAAATTTGGTGATGAGCTGTTGCATAAAATACCCGCACAAAAAAAGAACACGTTAACATGGACTGGACGTTGAATACAAGGGAACAGCGAGCGATTGATGATGTCAAACCATCAATCTGTATATAAGGTGCTCACAGTGGGCTTTGAATGGCTACTATCTGATTCTATTGATAAATTTTTCTCTAATTTCATTTGAAAAGACGGTTAATTCATTTATCATCATGTTGATTTATAACATTTGGGTGCATTTAAAAAAAGTAAGGAGTGTGTAGTGAAAGGTATGCAAAAACCCATGAAATCGATTCTTAGTGCTGCCATTCTCAGTGCAATGGCTACCGGAGCTCATGCTGCGGGCTTTTCGCTGTACACAGAAGGCAGCGCAGCGGCAACAGGTAACTTCGCTGCAGGTATTGCTGCCGAAGGTTACGATGCATCGATTGGCTGGTATAACCCTGCGGGGCTTGTGTTGATTCGCAACCAACAGGCTGTTTTCGGCGGTGTTGGTGTTTTCCCAGGGGCCAAGTTAAGCGGTAATACAACGTTTGCTACGGTGATTGCCCCCGGATTAACGTCCACTTACAGGCAATCATTCAGTGACATCAAAGGGGAAGTTGACGCTTTCGTTCCTTCTTTTCACTATGCACTGCCTTTAGGTGAAAACGCAACTTTTGGCGTCAGCGTCACGTCTCCTTATGGTCTGGCTACCGACTGGAGCACGTTTTACCCCACGCGTTATGCGGCCACATTCACGGAGTTGATCACCACCAACATTTCTCCACAAATCGGCGGCAGAATCACTGAGCATTTTGCTTTAGGCGCCGGGGTTGACCTGCAATATGCCCGTGTGAAATTCAACAGCATTATCGGTGCACCGGCGTTCCTGCAGTTTATCGGCGCAAACCCCATGCTGTTTGATTCTTATTCTTATAACAAAGGCGATTCATTTGGTACCGGTTTCCACGTCGGTGCGTTGGCCATGTTCAATGACAACAACACGCGCATTGGTTTGAACTACCAATCTGTCATGCATCATGAATTCCATGGTTACAGCACGTTGACCGGACGTCTGGCTTCTGGCCCCGCCCTGGATAACCATAATGCCTCCTTCACCAGCGACATTCTTTTCAGTAATCCGATTGAGTTGCCCGAAGTGGTTACTCTTTCAGGTTTCCACCACCTGAATGACAAAGTCGATTTACTGGCGTCTGTGGTTTACACCGGATGGCATACAATAAGAACCATTCAGTTAAATAACGTAGCAGCCTTCTCTCTGGCGCTGGAAAGACAAGTACTGGTTAATTCCACATCCACTGAGAATTACGACAATGCCTGGCGTTTTGCAGTCGGTGCAAACTACCACGTCAATGATGTCTTCATGATTCGTGTGGGTGGTGGTTATGACGAGACACCAACGCAAGATGCTTTCCGTACCATTCGTTTACCGGATGCGGATCGTTGGGCCTTGTCTGTCGGTGCTCATTATCAGTGGCGTCCAAACATCGGTGTAGACGTGGGTTATACCCATCTGTTTGCTGATGATGTGCTGATTAACAAAACAGTCACAGCGGGTCCTGGCAGCACCTTCAACGTCAATGCCACAGGTAAAGCCCGTGCCGACCTGGTGGGCGCACAGTTGGTCTGGATGATTGATCAACCTGCTTCTGTTCCAGCCGGTAAATAACTCGACTTAAATAAAAAAGCCACGCAATGCGTGGCTTTTTTTTAATTGAAATAACTTAGTTTTTGTCTTCAGTAATGATGACTTCGCCCGCATTAACCACGGTAATGGTAAAGCCGTTGGCGCTGAGCTTTTTCGGCGTAATATCCCCTGTGCTCATGTTCATTTTAAGCCAACCCACTTCAACCGGGTTTGATGTGTCGGTACCCATTTTGATTAAAGCGCCGCATTGCTTCTGGCTATCGACATACGGTGCGCAAGCGAGTTGAACCAAAGACCACAAAAGACTCTTTTTAGTCTTTTTAGGTGTGGGGTAGGGGGATTGTACCGTGCCATTGATAAACGCATTGGATTGATAATTCGTTTGGTTATCGGTCGTTAAATGGCTTGGGGCAGCAAAGGCGATTGCGGAGGTTAAGCCTAAGGTCATTGCCGCTACACCTTTTAATAAAGCATTCACATTTCACTCCTTAATTGATGAAGTTGTTAATATACAACCAGTTATCGGTTGATTGAGTAGTCCAAAGCCAACCAACCGATGACACTATAGGCGAAGCTTGCGTGGGACTCAAGCTTTATAGGCGGTTAAATAATCGGGCAAAATCTTTGGCAAAATAGGAAATCAGCAAATCAGCCCCCGCCCGTTTAATGGCCATTAAACTTTCAAGCATGGCGGCTTCTTCCTGGATTAACCCCTGTTTAGCAGCCATTTTCAGCATGGAATACTCGCCGCTGACCTGGTAGGCACACAGCGGTATTTCCGGATAATGCTGCTTTAACTGGTGGATGATATCGAGGTAATTCATCGCCGGTTTAACCATCAGCATGTCGGCGCCTTCTTCAATATCGAGGGCGGCTTCGCGCAGGGCTTCTGCCGAATTGGCCGGGTTCATCTGGTAGGTTTTACGGTCACCAAATTTTGGAGCGCCTTCGGCGGCTTCACGAAAAGGCCCGTAAAAACTCGAACTGTATTTGACAGCGTAACTCAAAATGGCCGTATCCTGGCAGCCTTCATTGTCCAATGCTTCGCGAATGGCTAAAACCATGCCGTCGGTCATACTGCTTGGCGCCACCCAATCCGCACCTGCTCTGGCGTGACTAACCGCTTGTTGGCCGAGTAAATACAGGGTCTCGTCATTATCAATCTGCTCACCATGGAGCACGCCGCAGTGGCCATGATCCGTGTATTCGCAAAAGCAGACGTCCGTGATCACCAGCATGTCGGGATGACTCTGTTTAATGCTTTGAACGGCGCGTTGAATAATGCCGTCGTCCTTCAGCGAGTCACTGCCTCGAGCATCCTTGTGGGCCGGAAGACCAAACAGAAGAACGGCGGGCAGACCAAGCGCGCTTAAACTGTCGAGTTCTTCGGTCAGGGCATGCAGGGGCAGTTGAAATTGGCCGGGCATGCTTTTTATTTCTTTTTTTTGCGGCAGGGTTTCACTGATAAACAGCGGGGCAATGAATTGGCTGGGATGCAGGCGGGTTTCCTGCAGCATGTCACGCGCTGCCGCCGTTTTTCTTAACCGTTTAAGCCTTAAGGGTAAATGATAAGCTGTGGTCGTCATTCTGAATCCTTTTGATGAGTGTAAAGTAGATCAACGCCGCTGCTGCCGCTTAAGCTGGCGCTGACTTGAATACTGAAAAATTTATTTAACAGGTATTTAAGGGTTAACAAATTATTGCTTCCTTGCGAAAAGCCCATGTTATAGCTTAAGTACAGGCGATTAGATAATGATTTTCCAACGACAAAGGACGTCGTGTCCGTTGTTTCATTCGTTTTACGATTGTATTCCGTATTATTTTCCACATTGACATCAAAGCCAAGGTTATTTTTCAATTGTTCAAGAAGTTGTGTTCCTTTGCTGCCGGAGTCCAGATTCATGGATGAAATGGCGGCAAGCAGCAGCTGTCCTCCTGATTTATTGGCCTGACTTGCCGGCTTGCCAAGGAGGAGCATGGACAGAATATCGGCCTGGGAGAGGTTGGAGGGAATGGAGAAAAGCTGCGTTTTCGGCCGGTTTAAATGGCCGCTGACCTCGATGCCGACCGTGGTTTTGCTGCCGAAATCATAGGATTGCAGGTTTTCTGTATTGAAATCAAATAATCGATTAGAGCCTGCAAAGGAAGCACTGGCATTGTTAAACTGTCGAATAGCGCGCACTTTCATGTCGGGATTGTCAATCAGGCTGCCGGTGTAGATGAGCTGCCCCTGTTGAATCAGTAAGTCCTGGCCATAAGCATGGTATTTTCCATCGCGAACAGTCAATTCCCCAGTCGCGCGCATCGGGCCTTCAGGCAGTTGGCGCAATTGCAGGCTGCCTTCAAGGTAACCCTTTAAGCCCTTAATGTCGATTGCCACGTCCTCACCCATGTCCAGACGCACGTTGCTGTCGATATGCAATGGGTTAGGCTCGGGTTGTTTTTGTCCGGCGAAGACCACATCACTCGATAAACTGGCACTGCTATCGAAGGTATGCGGTTTGATACTGGCTTTAGGAACGAGCAGTTCGCCGCTTAAGGCATAGGATGACGGTTTAAAATCAAAAGTGAGCTTGGGCGATAATTCCATTTGGTATTCATCCAGATTAAGGACCTGGACATGGTCGCCGTTAAAATGAAGCGAGCCTGTGAAATGCGGTGCAAACTGCCCCTTGCCTTTGACATGCAGCGGTTGATTATTGCTGAACAAGGCGCCTTCAATAACCCATTGTTGGTCATGGGTTTCCATCGTCAGATCAATGGGATTGAGATGGATGCCCCATTGCGGTAACGCAACCCGGCCATGACTTAACGTCAATTTCCCCTTCACAATCGGTCGATGTAACGGGCCGCGGGCCTGCAAATGAGCCTGCAACTGGCCGGCCGGTTCACTCAGGGCGCTGTTGATTTCGTTTAAAAAAGCCAGGGAGTTGATGCTGATAGTCAATTCACTGTCAAGTATCTGTTGCCCGGTCAAGAGCTGCGCCCACTGAAATTGCGGTAAAGTGAGTTTGAACGCCGCATTTTTATTGGCATCAATCTTAAACTGACCTTTGGCCTTCAGTTCATGCGGAGTCAATTCCGCCCGTAACTCACCGCCTTTAAACGCGAGCGGTTGCAGTGCAGGATCCTGGTAATGCCCTTCTCCCATCGTGACAACAAGCCGGCCGCTGTCTGTCTTGTTCAGTTCCGCCGTCAGCGACAGGGTGGATGTCAAGTCTTTCAGGGCGGGGTGCAGCAGGGCGGGATTGGGTAGGGTGGCTTTGGCCTGCCAGTGGGATGCAGGGGTACCAATGAGGCTTAGGCTATTGTTAGCCAGAAGGAGCGTTGCTTTCAGCTCCTGGTTTTGGTAATTGGCTGTCAGTTTCAGCGGTTCGGCATTGTATTGTGCCCTAAGCCAACCGGTTGCCGCCAATGTGTTGACGGTATCGCCATTAAAGGATGCTTCGGCTTTAAGGTGCTGAATCAGCAGGTCATTGGCGCTTTCGGCCAGTGACTGAGCCGTCAGCTTGCCCTGGATTTTAGGACTGCGCTGCTTGTCATAGCCTGCGGTAAACTGCAGCTGATGATGAGGGAAAGTAAAGACTCCCTTCGCGTCAAGCCGTTCGCCACCGGTTGTGTGGGCTTTTACGGTCAGATGGGACGGTAGTGGGGCTGTGAATTGGGTGTCGACCTGCATGTTCAGTTCGGGGAGTGTACCACGGATGAGCAGTTGCCCGTTTGCACTGGTGAGCGGCTGTGATAAGCCGGGGAACGGCCAGTGCAGCGATTGCCATCGAAGCCGGGTATCCAGTTGCTGACCGTTTTTCAGCGTACCGGTGAGCTGCAGGTCGCTTAAACCCTGAAACTGCCCGTGCCAGCGGTAAGCGGTGAGATTCCCTGTCATTGCAAGAGAGCCCTTAAGTCCCTGCCGCGGCTTGACCGGGCTTAATTCAATACGAGCATTGAGCGGGTAGGGGAAACGCGGTGTCGCCTTGGCCGTGACGTGCCATTGATGACCTTGGTAATCAAAGTCAAAACGACGCAATTGCCAGCGGTCATTTGAGAGGAAGGCCTCAAGGTGTATCTGCTGAAGTACCGAGTCGCTGTCTGGATTACCAATGACCAGACGGTCGATGTGCGCCTGTTTTGCCATGATCGCCAGAGGAAATTCAGGAATCCCGAAAGCGCCTGACGCGGTCTGAGTGGCTGGTCCGGGTTGAATGAGAACCTGTTTCGCCTGAAGGTTCTTAAAACTCAAACGGTGATGAAAAAGCAATTGCCTGAGCGAGCAGCGGATTTGTACACCCCGACCCTCGATAAGCAGGCCCTTGCCTTCATAGGTTAATTGACCAATGGTCAGCCTGCCGCTTAAATGACCGCTGGCTTGACGAATGTGAAGCTGGCCCGGTAAAAAAGCGTGCGCCAGTTTGACCGTCAGGTACAGGCCTGGCGTTGTCGTTGCTAAAAAAACCAGGATGCTGGTCAGCAGTACAAAGGCAAGAAGCAGGCTGTAAATGATTGACTTGCTGATTTTCTTTAGAAAACGCATCATAAATCCGGTCCCATATTGACAACAAAGCGTAGTTTTCTGTCTTTGATGCGGTTAAAGTGGCTGTCCACGGCCTGGGCAATGCCGATTTTAATGGGGCCTACCGGTGAAACCCACATCAAACCAATACCCAGGTCATTTTGCAATACCCGGGGGCTTGGATCATACACGTCGCCGCTATCAAAAAAACCGGTGAGATACCAGTGTTCCACCGTTTCCTTTTGGATTTCAAAACCGCCATAGGTGAGAATTTTTCCCGGGCCAATGGCGTTAAAGGTGAAGGCTTTCAAATTGTCCGAACCCCCAAGCAACAGGGCCAGAGAGAGCGGTAATTGATTCACGTCATTGATGTCGGTGATCCCCTGCAGGGTATGAAAATAAAATCGGGTACGGATAAAAGGCAGGGTGATCGCCGCACGGGCATCCACTGAGGCCTGGGCAAAGCTTACTTCCGACAGGACCGCGCGGCTGGCTCCCAGGGCATTGAAGGTGATGTGATAACCGGTCGGCGAAAAGAGCTGGTTGGAGGTGTTTTTCCATCCCAGCGTGGCTTTGGGGAAAAAGGTCAGTTTTTCAAGTTTCGGCGCATTGTCATAATTGAACCGTTCATACAGGCCATTCACCGTGAGAACCCGCTGAAACTGGTCCTTATTGTGGCGTTGGCCCATGGAAAGCAGCAGGGAATTACTGTAGCCTGCGCCATAATCGAGATTGGACAGGTTGCCCGTGATGTCGTATTCATCGGTCAGCGGGTTTTTACCCGGGATGACATACTGAGCCTGCAGAGTATTCTGATTAAAAGAGCCTAAGGCAATGGCATTGAATTTATGGCCGGCGCGGTTCACAGGCACCACATGGTAACCCACACGCCCGCGAATCCCGGTGTCGGTACCAAAGCCTAACCCCAGCGAGTAATTGATACGGGCTGCGGCCTTAAGGTAGACGTTGACCGGGATGGTGCGGCTGTCATTCATGTCCGGTCTGGCATTGACCTGACTGAAATAACCGCTTCCGGCTAAGCTGTTGCTGAGTTCAAGCAATTGTTCGGTGGAATAGGGTTGCCCATAGTCAAAAGGAATGTAACGACGCAACAACTCCGGTGAAATGTAGGTCGGTTCAAAACGGACCTGGCCAAAATAAAACTGCGGGCCGGTATCAAAAACCAGGGTGATGACGGAGGTGTAGCTGGCCTCGTCGATTAAAATTTCAGCTTTTTGAAAATGGGCATGCAGGTAACCTTCCTGCTCGGCGGCATCAATGAGTATCTGTTTACTTTCTTCGTATTTTACGCTGTTAAGCGGCTTGCCCTGTTGAATCGGTAAATGATGACGTTTTCGATTAATTTTAGCATTATCAGCGCCTTCGCCCTGCATTTGAATGGAAAGGCGGGTAATAAGTAGCGGCGGTCCCAGGTTAACGTTAATGACTATGTTTTTGCCGCGGGCTGTGCGGCTGACCTGAATGGCCGGACGCAGATAGCCGTAAGCGTAAACGGCCTGGGCCACTTGTTTTTCGAGGTTTTCATTGGTCTCACTGAAAAGCGGTTTGGATTTTGCGTATTCGAGCAGGCGCATCTGAATATTATCCAGCACTTTGCCGCGGACGCCTGTGATCTGAACCTGCTCAAGCCCTTTGGCAGCGAAAAGCAGGGTAAGGCTGCCAGCGAAAAGTAAAAGGCAAACCAGTTTCTTCATGGTACTGTCAACGTGCTTACTGAAAAAGAAGATTCCTCCAGGTTTTTCAGTGTGTAAATCAAGTCCAGGGCTTCCCGCGCGGACAAATCATCCGGGTTAATCGAGGCCAGCAGAGCCGCGGCTGGCGAGGGAGCGGCCTTAAGCGGCAGGGCGGCAGGCGGTGCGGCGGTGGCATCCGTTGCCTGCTGCAGGTGCTCCCTGGCAATGTCCAATACGGCCTCCGGCATGCCGGCCAGGCGTGCGACCTCAAGGCCGTAACTGCGGTCGGTGGGGCCTTCTTCAACACGGTACAGAAAGACAATGCGATTGGCATTTAATGCGGCCTGTAAATGTTTATTGCAAATGCCGGGATAGTGTTCAGGCAGCGTGGTCAATTCAAAATAATGGGTGGAAAACAGCGTGTAGGCTTTGATGGTCCCGGCCAGATAGGAGCAGGCGGCATACGCCAGAGCAATACCATCATAAGTGCTGGTGCCGCGGCCTATTTCATCAATCAGAACCAGACTGTGCGCGGTCGCCTGCCTTAAGATACGCGCAGTTTCGGTCATTTCCACCATGAACGTTGAACGGCCTGAAGCCAGATCGTCACTGGCCCCGATGCGGGTAAACAGTTTATCAATGCGGCCAAGGCGTGCTTTTTTGGCAGGGACAAAACTGCCGGTGTGGGCCAGCAGTACGATCAGGGCGTTTTGGCGCATAAACGTTGATTTGCCCCCCATGTTTGGGCCGGTGATGAGCCACATGGATTGCTCAGGCTTAAGGCAGAGATCATTGGCGATGAATTGTTCCTGCAAGACCTGCTCAATGACCGGGTGGCGGCCATTCTGAATGTCAAGAACATCCTCTGTCGTCATTTCGGGGCAGCACCAGGCGAGGCAGGCGGCGCGTTCGGCAAAATTGGTTAAGACATCCAATTGCGCAATCGCTTGCGCGAGAGTAGTCAATTCCGGCAGGTACTGAAGGATTTCATCAAGCAGGTTCTCATACAACCATTTCTCGCGAGCCAGGGCTTTCACCCCGGCGGACAGGACTTTTTCTTCGAAGCGTTTCAGTTCCGGCGTGATGTAACGCTCGACATTCTTTAAAGTCTGTTTGCGTTGGTAATAATCGGGTGCTTTCTCGGCCTGCAGACGAGACAATTCAATGTAATACCCCTGCACGCGATTGTAACCGAATTTTAACGAGGAGAGGCCTGAGCGCACTTTCTCCTGCTGTTCCAGTTCGGCCAATTGGCTGTTGGCATTGTCGCTGAGCAGGCGGAGTTCATCCAGTTCGTCATCAAAGCCTGTGGCAATGACGCCGCCATCGCGAATCAGCATGGGGGGATTATCGACCAGCGCCTGAGTTAATAAAGCCAGCAACGCGGGCTTTGGAGTCAGATCATCGCGGATTTTAACGCCAAGCGGCGAGGAATGATTGGCCAGGGCGCTGTGAAGATCCGGCAGCAGGCGAAGCGCCTGGCGCAGTTGAGTCAGGTCGCGCGGTCTTGCGGATTTTAAGGCGATGCGTGAGGCAATGCGTTCAATATCACCGAGCTGGCGCAGGAGAGGCTTTAAGACGGCCTCCTGCCGGTTATCGAGTAACGCCTTCACCACATTCTGCCGTTCCTGAATAAGCGCATGCTGGCTTAAGGGCCGGCCCAGCCAGCGTTTCAATAAACGGCTGCCCATGGGATTGCTGGTGTGATCGAGCACATCAAGCAACGTGTTGTCCTGGCCGCCCTGGTAGTTTTCAAACAATTCCAGGTGTTTTTGCGTGGCGGCATCGACCTGCAGGTAGTCGTCGTTTCTTTCGAGCGTCAATTGTTTCAGGTGGGGCAGGGCCTGCCGCTGGGTGGTGTGGAGGTAGGTTAAAAGACAACCGGCAGCCGGGTAGGTTATCAGGTATTCTCTGCCTGCGATGCCCTCCAGATGACTGACGGCGAATTGTTCGCATAGTAGACGGTAGGCCTGTTGTAAATCAAACTCCCAGGCGGGACGCGTTTTGACCGGGTAATCTCCCAAACCGCCGTACTGACTTTGTTCAGGAATTAAAATTTCCGCGGGTTGCAAATGACCTAACGCCGCCTCGAGCGCCGAGTCATCTGCTGCCTGCATTAAATGAAAGCGTCCTCCGCTTAAGTCCACCCAGGCGAGGCCATAGTGGGATTTTTGCTGGTAAATGGCTAAAAGCAGCGTGTCGCGGCGAGCTTCAAGCAAGGCTTCGTCGGTGATGGTTCCGGGGGTGACAATACGGGTTACTTCACGTTCAACCGGTCCTTTGCTGGTCGCCGGGTCGCCAATCTGCTCACAAATGGCAACCGATTCGCCTTTTTTTAATAAACGGGCGAGGTAATTCTCGACCGCATGATATGGAACACCTGCCATGGGGATGGGTTTGTCAGCCGACTGGCCGCGATGGGTCAGGGTCAGATCCAGAAGCTCGGCGGCGCGTCTGGCATCGTCAAAAAACAATTCGTAAAAATCACCCATACGGTAGAAAAGCAGCATGTCCGGGTAGTCAGACTTAATGCGTAAATATTGCTGCATCATGGGGGTATGGGTAGCTGACATAGGCAATCCCGAGCGGTAAATAGTGGGATTTTAACAAATGCGCTACAGCAAGTCAGTAAAAGCCCTGAGGTCATGTGTATTAATTCAGAGCGGCCTGTAAAAAGAAGAATTTTTTTAAGGGCTTATTCCACTGTCATGGTTTAGAGGCATAAGCTCAATTTCCTGAGGGTCTTCGGACGGTTTCATCTTAAATAACCCGTTTTTCATGGTTTTAAAATGGCTTATAGATTCCTGAATCTCATCGCGCTTTAACAGGGTTTTTTTAATAAAATCAGTAAGATGGAATAAAAAATCACCAATGGATGGAGAGCCGGAAGCTTCCCCTTTTTCCTTTCTGTCAATAATGGCTTGGGCTGCAGTTGAAAAATGAACACGGTTTGCCTGTAAAAGCCGCAGGATGGAAATGTCGGTTTGGGCAACCCGGCTGGGAGTTAACGTAATGGCCTCAAAGACAAGGTCCTGATGCTCGGGGAGTTTATAAATTTCCTCAATGAAAAATTGAACCATAGGCAGTTGATTGGAACGAACGGCCTGCAGTAAATGGGTCAACAACAGCGGTTCATCGACTCCGCCGGGCACTTTTTTTAACTGTTGATAAAGAAGATTGACGCAGGCTGGGGATTTACTGCCCAGAGCCGCCGTGATGGCATTGCCTGCAAGAATGGTTTGAGCAATGTCTTTTTCACTTAACTCAGGCGCGCCTTCATTCTGATAAGCGTCAAGCATGAACTTCAGAATGTCAGGATTACCGCCTGCAGCGGCATGGTGAAGAAAAGTGGCGGCATTGCCGCGCATGAGGATAATGTCACTGAAACAGGCACTGCCATTGTCATCCTGCAGAAGAGTTTCCAGAGCTTCTTTACGGCCTTCGCGCAGGGCTTCCTTGAAAATATCAGGCATTCGACGGATGTCTTTCTCTTCTTTTATCTGCGCAAGGAAAAGGGGCAATACCTGAGTGGCATTCATCGAGGCGGCCACAATACAGGCGGTGACTACATGCTTGTCATTGTTGAATCCTTTGTCATACAGGACCTTGACTGCCTCTTTATTGTCCAGGAGGATGGCCCAAAACAGGTTGGTAATCCCATGGTCGCCGGCGCTGCTTAATGCCGTCTGGTCGGTAGTGAAGTATTTTTTAAATAATTCGCCCAGGTCAGGAAAGGACCTTGGCGTGTTATTCCGTTCAGGATGCCTTATCACCTGAACATGCAGGCCTAAAGGACCATAAAGCTCAAGCGGTACGGCAATGGGGCTCAGCATTTCGCTTAAATCAAATGAATCGGTGATCAAGCCCAGCATCCCAGTGTATCGGAACACATTAAAGTGCAGTTCATGAATGACGTCCTTTTCACTCTGAAACACTTTAAAACCTTTGCTGTAATTGGGGTCATAAAGGATGTATTGGCCTTCTTTTTTACTGAGGGACGCGGCATGATTGACGCTGCGGATAATCATGGCTTCGTCGTCTTGCAATGCAATGTCTTTTAAAATTTGAATCCAGTGCGTGTCGCTGGTGGTCATGCCCAATTCAAAAGACGGCGTAAGTGGCTTGCCGGCTATCTCAAGGGTGGTAATGCTTTGTAATTGATTTAATGTTTTATCATACTCTTCAGGCATGAAGCTTTTAGCCACTTTTTTGGCGAAAAGATGGATTTCTTCATTCCATTCGCTCGTTGCAGAGAGGTTGGCGATGGAATTTAACAGGGCCTGAAATTTTCCCGTTTGCCCCTGCAGCGCATAGTTGACGTACACAGCGGCCAAGCCATTGCAAATCCCTTGTCTGTTCATACGTACGGGTTTGTTATGCCAGTCAAGGTAGCGGTTAAGGTGATGAATAATGTTGCCTTGATGAGTGACCGGATGCATGGATTACCTTTGAAGAATACCCTTCCACAACAGCGTGACTGGTTTTAATTTTGTCATCTTAGGCCATTTTAATTCTTTAGGATTAACTAACGCTTAATTGATGGAAAAATTGCAAAAAACTGATCCAGATTTGGTCAACCATGCAGAGGTTACTGATTCGGTGAATACATGCTGAGGACAAGGCAATGATCAGGCTATTTTAAAATCGTGCTGTGCAAAGAATTCCGTATTGACCTGCTAACGGGTTGAGGAATCAATCCAGAATCAACATATTTGCGGTAAATCAACGCTAACTTCTTCACTTAAGATAAATTTTTGTTAGACTATAGTTGGTGATCTAGAATAACAATAATGTTAAAAACACGGAGAATAACTATGAAACGTTTAGCCCTTTTGGCTGTATCCTCATTTCTGGCTGTCTTACTGACTGCGTGCGGTGATAATGCTGAGAAGAAAGCGGAAGACAATGCCGCTGCCAATGTTGAACAAACCACCACAACCACGCCTGCACCAGCGCCTGCTGATCAAAACACCAACCAAACCACCACGACTCCGACTGACAATAACGCGGCTACTGATGCCTCCAAGCCTGAGTAATGGTATTTAAGGATTAGAACCCCGCAATCATGCGGGGTTTTTTTTTAAGGCATAGAGAACATGAATGAAGTCATAGAGCCTTTGCTGAAATCCCTCACCACCTTGCTGCATGAAAAAAAATTAATCATTGCTACGGCGGAGTCCTGTACCGGCGGACTGATTGCCTCGCTGCTGACGGAACTGCCGGGGAGTTCGTCCTGGTTTGATCGGGGGTTTGTCACTTACAGTAATGAGGCCAAACAGGAGTTGCTGGGTGTTGAGGCCGGTTTGCTGGCCCAATACGGTGCGGTCAGCCTGCAAACCGCAGAAGCCATGGCGGCCGGTGCCTTGGCGCACAGTCATGCCCATGTCGCCCTTGCGGTCACCGGCATTGCCGGGCCGGATGGCGGTACCGAAGCCAAGCCGGTAGGGACAGTTTGCTTTGCCTTTGCTGAGCGCAATGGCCTGATGCAATCCCGCTCATGCCTCTACTCGCCGTCTTCGCGCAGTCAGATTCGTTTTCTGTCCTGTGTCGAGGCCCTGCATGGCATGATTTTTTTGTTGAATCAAGCCTATCCTTAAGCGTAATTGCGACGTTTGCTGCAAGGGGCCATCTGTGTGATAATTTGCCCTTTGAATACTAGGTGATGAACTATGGAAGAGAATAAACAAAAAGCGCTGAGCGCTGCACTGGCTCAAATTGAGCGCCAGTTCGGCAAGGGCTCTGTCATGCGCATGGGCGACAGCAGTGCAGAGCGGGACATCGAGGCGATTTCTACCGGCTCGTTGGGCCTGGATATTGCTCTCGGCATTGGGGGTCTGCCGAAAGGGCGTATTGTTGAAATTTACGGCCCGGAATCATCCGGTAAAACTACGCTGACCCTGCAAGTGATTGCCGAGTGCCAGAAAATGGGCGGTACCGCCGCGTTTGTCGATGCGGAACATGCCCTGGATCCCAGTTATGCTGCGAAACTGGGCGTCAATGTCGATGAGCTTCTGGTTTCTCAACCCGATACCGGGGAACAGGCACTGGAAATCACGGACATGCTGGTTCGTTCGGCGGCTGTGGACGTCATCATCATCGACTCGGTGGCCGCTTTAACGCCCAAGGCAGAAATTGAAGGCGAAATGGGGGATGCCCATGTCGGTCTGCAGGCGCGTTTGATGTCGCAGGCGCTGCGTAAACTGACAGCCAATATTAAACGCTCCAATACCCTGGTGATTTTCATCAACCAGATCCGCATGAAGATCGGGGTGATGTTCGGTAATCCTGAAACCACCACCGGCGGTAATGCGTTGAAGTTCTATTCGTCCGTGCGCCTTGATATTCGCCGCGTCGGCTCCATTAAAAA
The DNA here is from genome assembly GCF_001468125.1 of Legionella rubrilucens. Classification (GTDB taxonomy): domain Bacteria; phylum Pseudomonadota; class Gammaproteobacteria; order Legionellales; family Legionellaceae; genus Legionella_C; species Legionella_C rubrilucens. Next base: position 449,756 of record NZ_LNYT01000007.1, read on the forward strand.
GGGAGAAGAGGTACTTGGCAGCGAAACACGCGTTAAGGTCGTTAAAAATAAAGTGGCTCCACCTTTCCGCACCACTGATTTTGATATCCTCTATAATGAAGGGATTTCCCGCGAGAGTGAAATCATCAATCTCGGCACGCAATTGGGCCTGATTGAGAAATCAGGTGCCTGGTACAGCTACAAGCAGGAAAAAATTGGGCAGGGCAAAGACAACGTTCGCGTTTATCTGAAAGAAAATCCTGCCATTGCAAAAACCCTGGAACAGCAAATCCGCGCTGAACTGCTGGTGAAGAAACTGCCGGTTGCTGCCGTGGAAGAAGAGGTTGAGACGGCCGATGACTAAGGCGTTCGACTGTGCTTTGCGTCTGCTGGCCAGGCGGGAGCACAGTGCGCAGGAGTTGGTTGGCAAGTTGATTCAGAAGGCGTACAGCCGGGAAGAAGCAGAAGAAGCGCTTCGTGTGTGTCAACACCAGCAGTTGCAAAGCGATGCCCGTTTTGCCGAGCAGTTATGCCGCACCCGAATCAATCAAGGGTATGGTCCTTTGCGCATTCGCCAGGAACTGGAAGCGCAGCGGGTCAATGAGGACATCATTGCAGCGGTGTTGGCAGAGGAAGAGGGTAATTGGCCAGACCATGCTCAGGCAGTCTGGCTGAAGAAATTTAAGGCCAAGAGGCCTGCCTCGTTAGCTGAGCTTAAAAAGCAGCAGCGATTTTTACTGTACCGTGGATTCCCTGGCGATATGATCGCTCGAGTTTTTAAAGATAATTTAAACGTTGTGAGAGCATGAAAAGTTCAGACATTAGAAAAGCATTTATTGAGTATTTTTCTCAACGAGGTCATCAGGCTGTGGCGTCAAGTTCACTGGTACCCGGTAATGATCCCACCCTGTTATTTACCAATGCCGGCATGGTGCAGTTCAAAGACACCTTTTTAGGCCTCGAGCCGCGTCCTTATACACGGGCGGTGAGTTCACAACGGTGTGTACGGGCCGGAGGTAAACACAATGACCTCGAAAATGTCGGGTACACGGCCAGACACCATACCTTTTTTGAAATGCTCGGCAATTTCAGTTTTGGGGATTATTTCAAGCGCGAAGCCATTCGCTATGCCTGGGAATTTCTTACCGGGGTGCTAAAGCTTCCCGCGGAAAAACTCTGGGTGACCGTGTTTGAAGACGACGATGAGGCGGCGGACATCTGGTTAAAGGAAATGGGGGTGTCGCCGGAGCGCTTTTCGCGATGCGGTGAAAAGGATAATTTCTGGTCCATGGGTGATACAGGACCCTGCGGCCCCTGCACTGAAATTTTTTATGATCATGGACCATCCATTCCTGGCGGTCCGCCAGGCAGTCCGGATGCGGACGGCGATCGCTACATTGAAATCTGGAATCTGGTTTTCATGCAATACAACCGCGATAAACAGGGCCAATTGCATCCTCTGCCGAAGCCTTCGGTGGATACCGGCATGGGTCTTGAACGCATTGCCGCTGTGGTGCAGGGGGTTCACACCAATTACGAAATTGACAGTTTCCAGCATATTATCTGCGCCATACAAAAATTATCGCCGACTACTGAAACCACTCACCCGTCACTGAAAGTAATTGCCGATCACATTCGCGCCTGTTCATTCCTGATTGCCGATGGCGTTTTGCCTGGTAATGAAGGACGGGGTTATGTGTTAAGACGCATTATCCGTCGCGCGGTTCGGCATGGGAATAAACTGGGGTTGCAATCGCCCTTTTTCTCAAGTCTGGTGGTGCCATTAATTGATGTGATGGGCGATGCATACCCCGAATTGATTGACAAACGCGAAACCATTGAACGCGTTCTTGCCCAGGAAGAAAATCAGTTTGCCCGGACGCTTGAGCAGGGGCTGCGTTTGCTTAAGGAGCAAATTCAAACCATGGATGGCCGCGAAATCAATGGGGAGGTGGCCTTTAAGCTCTACGATACTTACGGCTTCCCTCTGGATTTGACTCAGGACATTGCCCGCGAACAGGATTTGACGGTGGACATTGAAGGATTTAATCGCTGCATGCAACAGCAGCGGGAACAATCCCAATCAGCGAGCCAGTTCACCACCGATTATTCTCAATCGCCGTCACTGAAGGAAACATCCACCTTTCACGGATACGAAGTGGAGGCAATGGCCAGCACGGTGACTGCCTTGTTAAGCGAAGGCAAAGCAACCGACGTGCTGGTAGCCGGGATGAAAGGCGCTATTGCGCTGGCCGCCACACCGTTTTATGCCGAAAGCGGCGGCCAGGTGGGTGATAAAGGTCAGTTACTGAGTCCCGATGCGTTATTTCAAGTGGATGACACGCAGCGGGTCGGTCAGGCGATTGTCCATTACGGTGAGGTTCTCAAGGGGCGGTTTGTGGTAGGACAACCTGTCGAAGCCAGAGTGGATTCGGTTCGTCGCGGTGCCATTCGTTTAAATCACACCGCCACCCATTTATTGCATGCCGCATTAAAGCAGGTCGTTGGTGGCCATGTGCAGCAGAAAGGTTCATTGGTTGACGCGGAGCGGGCGCGGTTTGATTTTTCCCATTACGAAGCGTTAACGGCAGAGCAGATTCATCACATTGAATGCCTGGTGAATGAACAAATCCGTGCCAATCATCCCGTAGTGACTGAATTAATGGATGTGGAGAAGGCTAAGAACAGCGGGGCGGTGGCCTTGTTTGGTGAAAAATACAGTGACGAAGTCCGAGTGCTGTCTCTGGGTGAATTTTCCAAAGAGCTTTGTGGGGGGACGCATGCCATCCGAACAGGGGATATCGGTCTTTTTAAGATCGTAGCGGAATACGGGATTGCCAGCGGTGTACGCCGCATTGAAATGATGACCGGCGGTTATGCCTTAAACTGGATTAACAGTCAGTTGGGCAGCCTGGATGAAGTGGCTAAGAAATTAAAAACCACAACACCGCAGGCGGTTGAAAAACTCACGCAATTGTTGAATGAGACGCGGCAGCAGGAGAAGGAATTGGCCCGCCTGCAAACAAAATTGGCTGCAAAATCCGGTGACGATCTGTTGTCAGAAGCAGTAAAAATCGGCAAAGTGAATTTACTGGTTAAAAAACTGGACAATGCCGACAGCCAGGGCTTACGTACAACGTTAGATCAATTAAAATCCAAATTGGACAATGCCGTCATCCTGCTTTATGCCATTGATCAGGATAAAATGAATGTAGTGGCAGGGATTAGCAAAAATCTGATAGGCCAGGTGCCCAGTGCGGGATTACTGGTCAAGCACCTGTGCGGCAAGGGCGGCGGTCGTGACGACATGGCGCAGGGAGGCGGCCTGGTTCCGGATGATTTGACGGCTAAACTGGCAGAAATTAAAAACATGGTGGGGGATGCTGAGAAATCAGCCACTCTTTAACCTGTCCGGCCATTTTGGCGTAAAATGGCCGTGCATGCACTAAAGGGAGTTTATGATGCGTTTTTTCAGTGAATTTAAACAATTCGCCATGCGCGGCAATGTGGTTGATCTGGCCGTTGCTGTGGTTATTGGTGCCGCTTTCGGAAAAATCGTTTCTTCGCTGGTGGATGGCATCATTATGCCGCTTATTGGTTTGTTGTTGGGGGGTATTAATGTCGCGAATAAATCCTTCCAGATTGGCGATGCGGTGGTCAAATGGGGGGCTTTTTTGCAAACGGTGATTGATTTTACTCTCATCGCCTTTGCTATTTTTTTGGTCATTAAGCTTATTAATTTATTGCAGAGAACACAGGATGAAGCACCGGAAAAGTTGAGTCGGGAAGCGGCCATTTTAATCGAGATCCGGGATTTGCTGAGTCAAAAGGAAGCTCGCTCGGATTAACAGTCTCCTTGCGTTTTATTTTTAAACTGCAGGCAAGCTCAGACTGGCTGGTTGAATGCGCAATTGCCCGACCATTCGGATGTCTCCATGTAGGAAAAGATTCCGCCATTCATCAACCCTGACGCTCCCCGGGCTTATCTTTGCTATACTTTACAATGTGTTCACTGATAGGAAATTATCATGGCTGAACTACTTAATTTAATCGCACTGATTATTATCGCCGGTGTATTAATGTGGCTCGTCAATGTCTTCATTCCCATGCCAGGCGCGATTAAAACCCTGCTTAATGTATTGGTGTTGATTATATTAATTCTTTATATCTTACAATTTTTTGGTTTAATCCATACGATTTTACCAACCATTCGGCTATTCCGTTAGCGTAATTCAGGAGATGAAAAGCGGCCATTGGCCGCTTTTTATTGCATGCTGGTCTATATTTATACAATGGCGCCGTTGTAGAGAGTTTCATTTTGGCCGTTGATAAAGACAAGTTGCGTGAGTCGTTGGATGAAGACAAAGAGGCTATTCAACAACGTTTAAATTCACAAATTGGTTATTACACTGACATTGACACGCAACACTTTGTGAGTTCGCGTCTAAATCAGGAAGCTCAGGCTGAATTATACCGGGGCGTTCCCCCGGATTCCCACCATCCCCTCGCACCCCCAAATGATGAGGGGTACCATGATCCCCAGTATTTTCGTAAAAAACTGATTGCTCATATCGCGGCCATTGAGGCGGGTAAGGAACCCTCTTACAAGGGCGATGCACACAAACGCGCAGTGGATCCGGCTTCAGCAACCATCTCCATGCAGGATTTTCTAGGCAAGGAAGGGGTTAAACTTTATCGGCTGGCACTGGAGGAGGAATTAAACAGCCGGGAATACCGCAATGCGCTTTTTCACGCCTCGACCGACCATTACCCGGGCGAGAAATGGGCCGAAAGACCGGCTATTATTGTTTCTGGCCCTTCAGCCAGCGGTAAAACAGTCGCCACGCAGGCTGCTGTGGCGCAGGCAGCACGTTTTTTACCTAAAGAAAAGCCTCTGGATTATTCCGGCAATGATGTCGTTGCCATCGACGGGGGCAAAGCACGTGAAGTATCGCAAATACGCAAACTGGTTATTCAGGCGGCTAACCATAAAGGATTTTCGGGCATTAAGGATTTACACAAACAAAGCGCCATTCTTGAAAAAGCCAAGGACAGTATGCGTGAGGCCGTGATGAAATCCGATTTGGGCTTTGTTATCCCTGAAACCTTTTCTTCGTGGAGCATTCCTTTTCACAAGATTCATGACTTGATGAAAAGAATTGATGCCCTGCCGGGAACCAAACAACTTTTTAGCCGGGTCGTGGGGGAAGAGCCCTCGATGTTCCAGAAAATTGTGAATTTTATGGGTAATAGACGGGCCTGGAAGCGCAGTGGGTTTGAAGAACAGCTGGATCTGGATTTAAATGAGAGGCGCATATCGGAATCCAAAGCGTATGGCGCGGGTGGTTTCAGCTTTGGCGTGAAGGGATCTGAAAAGGCTGAAACATGGTTTAAGCGGCACAGCAAGGACAAGCTTTCAATGACCATTACCAATGACTTAATGCTGGTAAGAGAACATCCACCCGACTCGGACCATTGGCAGAAAGCAGAGCCCGGTGAACCGGGTGTCGAATTGGTTTCACAGCGAGTCTTTCACTATTGGCAGTTTTTACAGCAGGCTGAGGATGGACGGTCACTAAGCATCGCTGATAAATATTATGCGAACCTTGATTTTAAAACGTTTCGCAAAGAAATATCTGATCCTGACGATTTGATTCGTTTAAGACCCGATCCGGAACATCCCAGACAATGGCGTGCGGCCTCCATTCATGACCAGGGCGCATTACTGGTTTCCCAGCGGGTCTATGAACAATGGAAATTCCTGCAGGCAAATAGTTCACAATGGCTCTATGACAAGCAGGAGGGCATATTAAGTGAGGGGGATAAGAAAAACCTTCTGGATAGCCAGTTGAGTCTTGAGGATTACAGTAAAAAAGTCATCCTTAGGCCCCACATTAAAACCTCGGCAGAAATCGAAATAACGGTGGCCGTGGATGCCGTCAGAAACCGTCATTTGAAATTAAAAGAAGAATTGGATGCCGGCCAAAAAAGCGGCAAATTGTCGCCAGAGCAGATAGAGAAATTACAAGGGAAAATCAATGTACTTAAAGGATTGGAAATCGCCTTGAACGATTTAAATTCCCCCAGCAAAGAGAGTTTAATTGCGTTGAGGGAGAATATCGATTTTAAAATCAAGGCATTAAAAGAGCAGGGCTATACCCACAAACTGTACAGTGTCACCGAACGGGTCTTAAAAAACCTTCAGGGGGCGCTGGATAAAGCCATCAGTGAATTTGACAGTAAGCCTTCCAGCACCATGGATTTTAAAGAAGCACTGGCAAAGATAGCGAATGACACGGCCTATACTTCCGAGGTATCCGCCAAGCCAAGGTGATGAGCAAATCATGAAGCATACCGAGTGGTTGATTCGTAGTGTTTAAATAAGTTCATTGCTCCCATCCAGAGGAATGCTTTTTCCTTGTTTTTTTGCCAAAATGATCAATATTGGGTGTATGAACGGGATAGCGTTTGCTATGCACTCCTCCATCGAGCCATCGATACCTGCCAAAGAGCGGTTATAAAGCGAGCCTGGTTAATTCTAAGCCCTGAGTATTCAGGTTTTTTATTCTGAATAATTATCGGCTTATTGGTTAAAACGTTATTGGCAATAACAAAAAAGGAAATCTTTTTTCGCTTAGGTTGAGAGGACAAGTGTTTTTCGTCCCGTACATAAGCACTTTCTATAAATAATCTCAGCAGACTCTTTTTAGATTACTCATTTTAAAGTAAATCGCATAATTACTATTTTCATCATTTAATAACTCAATGGTAAAAAATTACTTTTTCCTGTATGAAAACACGTTTTCTTATCTATATTTTTTATAATATTGGGCCGGTCTTTGCAAAGTTCATACCGTTTAAAATCAAATAATCTTTTTTCATTAAAATGCTCATAGAGGAGATTTTTATCAATGTTCTCTTCGGGGCTAAAGCCACGGGTAAAGCAATGCATGCTGAATTCAATAATAAATTGATAAGTCTTTGGTGATTTGCCTCCCTTGTCGGGTTGAATAGACTGCCAAGTAAATTCTTGCAAATGCATGACACTGTGTTCTTCATCTTTGAAAAAAAAGATGGCCAATTTTTAATTTTTATACTCGCTTTGCTCAGTTGGAGTCTGCAGGCAGAATTAGTGTGTTGAACTTATTTTTACCCTTTATTCCATTTTATCGGGCAATAAAAACGGGCCTTGCGGCCCGTATGGTTTAATCTTCATCCCAGCTTAAAGTACCGCCTGCCTGGTATTCAATGACGCGGGTTTCAAAGAAGTTTTTCTCTTTTTTCAAGTCCATCATTTCACTCATCCAGGGGAAAGGGTTTTCAGCGCCTGGATATTGCTCCGGTAGGCCAATTTGCGCGAGACGGCGGTTGGCGATGAAATGCAGGTATTCTTCAAACATCTCGGCATTCATACCCAGAATTCCATGCGGCATGGTGTCTTTAGCGTATTGATACTCGAGAGTTACCCCTTCTTTAATCAACGCGACGATTTCTTCCTTAAAGGCCGGTGTCCATAAGTGAGGATTTTCAATTTTAATCTGGTTGATGACATCGATACCGAAATTCATGTGCATGGATTCATCGCGCAGAATGTATTGGAACTGCTCAGAGGTTCCAACCATCTTGTTGCGGCGTCCCATGGACAAAATCTGAGTAAAGCCGACATAGAAGAAGATTCCTTCAAAAACCACATAGAAAGCGATTAAATCACGCAGTAAACGCTGATCCGCTTCAAGGGTGCCTGTATGGAAGGTGGGATCGCCAAGGCTTTGGGTGAAGGGCAGGGCCCAGGCCGCTTTATTGGCTACCGCAGGAATTTCGCGATACATGTTAAAGACAGCGGCTTCATCGAGACGCAGGCTTTCAATGATGTACTGATAAGCGTGCGTATGCAATGCTTCCTCGAAGGCCTGACGCAGCAGATACTGACGGCATTCCGGGTTGGTGATATGGCGGTAGACAGCCAGAACCAGGTTGTTGGCGACTAACGAATCCGCTGTGGAGAAGAAGCCCAGATTACGTAAAACAATCAGGCGTTCATCCGCGGTCAAGCCATTGGGATCCTGCCATAATGCCACGTCCGCGCTCATGTTGATTTCGTTAGGCATCCAGTGGTTAGCACAGGCAGTTAAATATTTATCCCAGGCCCATTTGTACTTAAAGGGAACCAGTTGGTTTAAATCAGCCCGGCAGTTAATGATTTGTTTATCATCAACCTGAATACGGCCGGCCCCCATCTCCAGGGATTCCAAACCTGTGGCACCCGTATGACCGGGTGCGCTGACATGTTGTTCTAGTACTGACATTGGGTTCTCCTCAATTTATTGGCAGGCTTCACAATCCGGATCGAGAATCGAACACACTTTGGGTTCATCGACCGATACGGCATTGAGAGCACCATCAGTAACCGTTGACTTCTCCGCGTTACTGGCGCCTAAGCTGCGTAGATAATAGGTGGTTTTTAAACCGCGTTTCCAGGCATGCTTATATAACTCATCCAGCTTCTTACCGGAAGGCTTGGCCATGTAAATATTCAATGACTGCGCCTGATCAATCCATTTCTGACGGCGGGAACCGGCTTCAACCAACCACAGGGGATCAATTTCAAAAGCTGTCGCATAGCGGGCTTTCAGCTCAGACGGGATCCGGTTAATGGGTTGAACGCTGCCATTGAAGTATTTTAAGTCATTGACCATCACTTCATCCCAGAGATTCAGCGCTTTCAAATCAGCCACCAGATAAGGGTTGATGACCGTGAATTCACCGGACAGGTTGGATTTCACGTACAGGTTCTGATAAGTCGGCTCAATCGACTGGGCGACACCGCAGATATTGGAAATCGTGGCTGTCGGTGCAATCGCCATGACATTGGAATTGCGCATGCCCTGGGTGCGTACTTTAACACGTAATGGCTCCCAATCAAGCCGTTGTGAACGATCTTGATCAAGGTATTGGTTACGGGCCTGCTGCAGCAGATTAATGGAATCAATCGGCAGAATGCCTTTGCTCCACAAAGACCCCTCATAAGTGGAGTAGCTGCCGCGTTCTTTGGCTAAATCAGAAGAGGCTTCGATGGCATAATAACTAATCAACTCCATGGACTCATCCGCAAATTCAACGGCCTGTTGTGAAGCATAGTCCACTTTCAGCTCGTAAAGCGCATCCTGGAAGCCCATTAATCCCAAACCGACTGGTCGGTGTTGCAGGTTGGAATGGCGAGCCTGAGGCACTGAATAATAATTAATGTCAATGACGTTATCCAGCATGCGAACCGCGGTGGTAATGGTGCGCTTTAACTTGGCGCGATCGATCTGCCCATTGCTGATGTGAGCAGGCAGGTTGATACTGCCTAAGTTACAGACGGCAATTTCTTCCTGGGACGTGTTGAGTGTGATCTCGGTACACAGGTTGGAGCTGTGAATGACGCCAGCATGCTGCTGCGGTGAACGCAGGTTACAGGGATCTTTAAAGGTGAGCCAGGGATGGCCTGTTTCAAACAGCATGGACAACATCTTGCGCCACAGCTTCTGGGCCGAAAGCGTTTTGACGTTTTTGATTTTCCCCTGGCGGGCTTTTTCTTCATAGTCGATGTACAGGGCATCGAAGGCTTTACCGTATTGATCATGCAATTCAGGCACTTCATCCGGTGAGAATAAAGTCCACTCGCCGTCTTCATTCACCCGTTTCATGAACAAGTCAGGAATCCACAGGGCGGTATTCATGTCATGGGTACGGCGTCGGTCGTCGCCGGTGTTTTTGCGCAACTCGAGGAATTCCTCAACATCGCGGTGCCAGCATTCCAGGTAACCGCACACAGCCCCTTTGCGTTTTCCGCCCTGATTAACAGCAACCGCAGTCACATCCGCCACCTTCATGAAGGGTACAACCCCCTGTGACTTGCCATTGGTGCCTTTGATATGCGAACCCATGGCACGAACAGGCGTCCAGTCATTACCCAGACCGCCGGCAAATTTGGACAACAGGGCATTGTCTTTGATGGCGCTGTAAATGCCGTCCAGGTTGTCGGGAATGGTGGTTAAATAGCAGCTGGATAATTGCGGTCTGATTGTTCCTGAGTTAAACAGTGTGGGCGTGGAAGCCATGTAATCAAAGGAGGACAGCAATTGGTAAAACTCAATGGCCTTGGCTTCGCGATCTTTTTCACGCAGGGCTAAACCCATGGCCACGCGCATGAAGAAGGCCTGCGGCAATTCATAACGAACGCCTTTCTCATGAATAAAATAGCGGTCATAAAGGGTTTGCAGACTGAGGTAGGTGAACTTCATGTCGCGTTCAGGCAGAAGGGCAGCCGCCAGTTTGTCCCAATCAAATTCAGCCAGTTTGGTATCCAGAATGCCTTGAGCAATACCCTGATTCAGGTAGGTTTTAAAATAGGCAGGGTAGAGTTCTGCCATCTCGTCAAAGGTCGCTTCCGCCTTCAGGGCTAATTTGTTCAATGCCTGGCTGCGCAGACTGTCGAGCAGGAGGCGGGCGCTGACGTAGGTGTAATTGGGTTCTTTTTCCACCAGAGTGCGAGCGGCCATGATCAGCGCTTTGTGCACGTCATCAAGCTTGGCCTGATTGTAGAGGTTACGCAGGGCATCTTTAATCACGGGTTCGGCACTGACGGCTTCAAGGTCACGGCAGGCTTCTTCCACGATCGTGCGCAACCGATCCATGTCCAGCGGTCTTAATTCGCCGTCCGGCATGGTAATGAGAGGCACCTTGCTCTCAGCAGCCTGTTGTTGCAGTTTGGCTTCACGGGCTTTGCGATGTTCTTCGCGGTAGAGGACATAAGCGCGCGCCACCTTATACTGGCTGCTGCGCATCAGGGCTAATTCCACCTGATCCTGGATGTCTTCAATGTGGATGGTTCCACCGCTTGGCATACGGCGTTTAAAGGCCTGTGTGACCTGTCTTGCGATGCCTTCAATCAGTTCATGAATGCGGTTGGACGCTGCCGCATTGGCCCCTTCCTCAGCAATAAAGGCTTTGGTAATCGCTACTTTAATCTTGTTCTCATCATAACTAACCACTTTGCCGTTGCGCTTGATGGTTTTAAGCAACCCAGGGGCATTGGCTGTCAATTCCAGCTGACTGATAGGCGGCACATCTTTTACCGGCTCAAGAAGTTCTGACATGGTTTCTCCCGAGATATTTTTCTTGTTATTTTTCTCTGACGCTTTGTTCATAGTAAAGTAAAACCAACCCAATATCTAGTGTGTATTCTATAATTCTAGCTCAAGATATTGTGTTTTTCTTGTGGAAAGCAAGGGAATAAGCTGTGGATAAATTGTTGTTAATTCGCAAAAATCCAGACGTAAGCGATGCTTAGAGTCCTAAGAAAACAAGCGCTTTGGAATCTACTTTTTAGCTTTGACGATGATGGCATCGCTGACGTTGGAAAAGCCATGGACATTCAGGCGAAAATTTTTCAGCTTGGCATACAGCTGCGTGGAGTTTCCGCCATCCAGATTGAGCGCGTTCAAGCAGTTAAGCGGCGGGGCTTTCATGAGTTGCGCCAACTCCGTGGTGGACATGGCGGCATGGTCGGTGACCAGGATGATGACATGCCCATCCTGGGTAATCCCCAGGGCTGTGCGCTCTGCCCGACCTGCTTTAAGCGGGGGAATCTTGCCATTGACCAGAAGGCGCGGACCGCTTTGTACAGCAAAATCAATCTGGGTGCTTGGGTAGAACTGGCGGGCGCTCGCTAAGTAGGCGTGGTTGTTTTTAATGTAGAAAACACCCCACCAACTGATTGGCTTAAGCGGGTTAAGCTGCTTTTTGTCCTTGATGCGAAGCCCCAGGGAATTGTAATTGTCATCAAAAAAACCGCCATTAATAGCCAGGAGTGCTTTGCTGAAGGCTGCAAATTCATCGACCGATGCATACTGCTGCGATAAGTCCCGTGCCATCACCAGCGACAGGCGGTTGTCTTTCAGATGAATACGGAAAGCATGAATATGCGACCAGGGAGTGAGGTAGCCGCTGCCTATGTCCTGGTAGTCAATACCGGGAGATAATTCCTGCCAGTCGCTGGCCGCCACGGCAAAATTGAGCACCAGAACCACCATCAGCAGGGTAAATGCTGTTTTCGAAGCTCGCGTCAGCCATTTAAAGGGTGCAATGGTTTTCTTGAGCATAGTAAACTTGTATCCTTGAAACAAAACTTCAGCAGTAAGGGGACTGCCAATGGAAATATCAACGCAAAATAACAAAAGAGTACAGGAACAGTCAACCGGGAATTTAAAGGCGTTAATGCAGGAAGTCCTGGCGCTGGCCAAAGCAAAAGGGGCGAGCGATGCGGCAGTTTCAGTCAATCATGACAGCGGTTTTTCCGTTGACGTGCGCATGAAAGATGTTGAAACGGTCTCCTTTAATGAAGACAAGGGGGTAAGCCTGACCGTCTATTTCGGGCATCGCAAGGGGTCAGCCAGCAGTACCGACACGTCCCCGAAAGCCCTGGATGCCATGGTCAATGCCGCCTGCGACATTGCCAGAGTCAGTGCCGCTGATCCCTGTTTTGGTCTTGCGGACAGAGAGCTAATGACCAACGAACACCCCGACCTTGATCTCTACCATCCCTGGGTCATTACGCCAGTGGAAGCCATTGAGCTCGCGTTGGCCTGTGAAACGCACGCCCTGTCACTTGACAGGCGCATTGCCAACTCCGATGGCGTCAATTTCGGCACCTACACTTACAGTTACGGTTATGCCAACACGTACGGCGGGGAAGGCTTAATGCGAGGATCGCGCCACAGTTTAAGCTGTTCCCTGATTTCCAGGGAAGGGGAGAGCATGCAGCGTGATTATGATTACACCACGGCCCGTCATGCCAGTGAATTAAAATCTCCTGAAGAACTGGCTGAAAGTGCCGTGGATCGTGCCGTGAAGCGTCTGGGCGCCCGTAAAATCAAAACACAGAAACTGCCGGTGATTTTTTCTTCCAGGGTCTCCAGCGGTTTAATTTCAAGTTTCGTCGGTGCAATAAGCGGTTCCAATTTATATCGAAAGAATTCGTTTTTACTGGATTCCATCGGCAAACAGGTATTCCCCCAGGGGTTTACAATGTATGAACAACCGCGATTGTTAAGGGCCTTGGGCAGCTCGGCCTTTGATGGTGAAGGGGTACCGACCCGAAACAATGTGCTGGTGGAGGACGGCCGGGTCTGTCAATACGTGCTTGGCAGTTATTCCGCGCGTCGGTTGGGTTTGAAAACCACGGCAAACAGCGATGGGGTACATAACCTCACGGTGGATGCCAATGCCGGGGATTTGCAGTCGTTGCTCAAACAAATGGGCACAGGCCTGCTGGTCACGGAACTGATGGGCCAGGGCGTCAATGGCTTAACAGGGGATTATTCCCGAGGGGCGACGGGTTTCTGGGTCAAGGATGGTGAAATTCAACATCCCGTGGAGGAAATCACCATTGCCAGCAATTTAAAAGACATGTTCTTCAATATTGCAGCGGTAGGAACGGACATCAATCCCAATATTGCTACCCGTTGCGGGTCGATTTTAATTTCACAAATGATGGTGGCGGGGGAGTAATGCGGTTATACACAGCAGGACTTTAGGGGGGCGTTCAATTCTGCATACCGCGGCTTGTCCGCGGTATCCGGATACTGTCTGGGACAGGCATAATGAATAGAAATGAAGAGGCTCAGGCAGGGAATACAACCGTTAAGACTAATTCTTGTCGCGGAAGATAATGCGGCCTTTGCTCAGGTCATAAGGGGTTAATTCGACTTTTACTTTGTCGCCGGTAAGGATACGAATGTAATTTTTACGCATACGACCGGAAATATGGGCCGTCACAATGTGGCCATTTTCCAGTTCGACTCGAAACATGGTATTGGGTAAGGTATCGATAACAGTACCCAGCATTTCAATATGATCTTCTTTTGCCATAAGCTCTCACAAAAATGGAACGAGAATAAGGCACAAATGATGCACTAAATTATCCCATATGGCAATAAACTCAATGCGGCTACCACGATCCCTGCCGTGTAGGGTAAGTCAAACTGTCCTTTAAACGCTTTAAAAAATGGGATCGGTCGACAATCACTGCACCAAGACTCATCAGATGAGGGGTAGGCAATTGGCAATCAATAAAATCAAATTGCCAGCCGGCTAAAGTCCGGCAGAGATAATACATCGCCATTTTGGAGGCATCGCGTTGATAATGAAACATGGATTCCCCAAAGAAAGCGCGTCCGAGGCTCAATCCATACAGTCCGCCGCACAATTCGTTGTCTTCTGTCCAGATTTCAAACGAGTGCGCATAGCCCAGATGATGAAGCGTAATGTACGCCTCCTGCATTTCCGGCGTTATCCAGGTGTGATTTTCCCCCCGCCCTTCACACGTGGCGCAGGCCTTAATGACCTCGCTAAAATGACTATCCCTGCGGAAAACATGGGGGCGTTGCAGGGCTTTTTTGAGGCTGCGGGAGACTTTAAATTGATCGGGTTGCAGCAGCAACCGCTCTGGAGGCGACCACCATAAAATCGGAGAGCCTGCCTGATACCAGGGGAAAATCCCTTGACTGTATGCCTGTAAAAGATGGTGGGGCGCAAGGTCTCCGCCTACGGCAAGAAGGCCTTCCTCATCGCTCTGATTTGGATTGGGGAAAACAAAATCATCACCGATGAGGAAGGTCAATGGCGCAATAATTATTCTCCCAGATCATCCAGGTATTTTTCGGCATCAAGAGCCGCCATGCAGCCAAACCCCGCCGAAGTCACAGCCTGACGGTACACGTGATCAGCGACGTCGCCGCAGGCAAAGACACCGGGAATATTGGTTGCGGTGGCCATGCCTTCAAGTCCCGAACGGATAGTCAGGTAACCATCCTTCATATCGAGCTGTCCTTTAAACAGGGCGGTATTGGGGTCATGGCCTATGGCGATAAAGACGCCGTCCATGGGTAATTCCGTGATTTCATTGGTCTGCAACTGACGCAGACGCACGCCCGTAACCTTCATGGCATCTCCCACGACTTCTTCAAGGGTATGGTGCCACATCAGACGGATGTTGCCGTTTTGTGCTTTTTCAAACAATTTATCCTGGAGAATTTTTTCAGCACGCAGGGTATCACGACGATGGATCAGCGTCACACTGGCTGCAATGTTGGATAAATAGAGAGCTTCTTCCACGGCTGTATTACCGCCGCCAATCACACAGACTGTTTTATTGCGGTAAAAAAAGCCATCGCAGGTGGCGCAGGCAGAAACGCCGCGTCCCTGATAGGCTTTTTCGGATTCAAGACCTAAGTAGCGTGCGGAGGCGCCGGTGGCGATAATCAGGGCATCACAGGTGTAGGTTTCGCTGTCGCCGTGCAGCACGAAGGGTTTTTGCTGAAGTTCGGCTTTAGTGATGTGATCAAAAATAATCCGGGTGTCAAATCGCTCGGCGTGTTTCTGCATGCGTTCCATCAGCGCGGGACCCATCAGGCCTTCGATGTCGCCGGGCCAGTTGTCGACTTCCGTGGTGGTGGTCAATTGCCCGCCAGGCTGCATGCCTGTGATGAGAACGGGTTTTAGATTGGCGCGCGCGGCATAGACGGCGGCGGTGTATCCGGCAGGGCCTGAGCCGAGAATTATAAGGCGATGGTGATTGTTACTGCTGATCATCTCTGCCTTCCTCATGAATTATGTTAAGATGCAAAATAGTATGACAAAACAACTGATTTTAAAATAGCTATGGCAAAACAAGACGCAAGTACCAAGGTCGATAACTCGAAAAAAATCCTGCCGAATTTTTTGATACGACGATTAAGTGAAGGCAGTTTCATTCTGGTTTTAACCTGTGCATTATTCGTTTTATTATCACTGAATACCTACAGCTTTTCCGATCCAAGCTGGTTTCATGTAACTAAACGCAGTGATGTAGTCAATAACGCAGGCGGTCAGGTGGGCGCTTATGTGGCGGATGCCCTTTACTGGATGTTCGGCTATTTTGCCTACCTGTTGCCTTTGTGCGTGGCTTATGTGGCCTGGGTGATTCTTCAGGATCACAGGGCTTTGCGTACAGTGAATAAACCGGCACTGCTGCTTCGTGCCAGCGGTTTCCTGTTTTTAATGATAGGCGGCTGCAGTCTGTTAAGCCTGGAGTCCTCCGGGACTAAAGGACTTGCCCACCGTGCGGGAGGATGGCTTGGCGATTTTGTTGCCGGTGGTTTTGACTACGCGCTTAACCCCCAGGGCGCAGCCCTGCTGCTGTTGGCTATTTTATTGGTGGGGGTGACCTGGTTGACGGGGTTGTCCTGGGTGCGCGCGACCGAATTCATTGGTTTTTATACCCTGCAGTTCTCGCAGAAACTGTTTAAATGGGGACAGCAACTGGCCGCTCTCGTGAAGGCAAGGCTTGCACAGTTTGCAACGCATCAGGAGCCGGCTGCGCCGTCCAGTGAGCGCAGGCCGCCGCTTATAAAAAAGGAAAAAGCCGAACTGCCGGTTCTCAAAGGACCTTCCCTGACGGTGCCGGCTGCGGCAATCGTCCCCGCACTTCCCCCACTGGAAGTCGCACCGCCCCCGGCGAAGGTTGTGGAAAGGGAAATAAAAGAACCGCCGCGGGAGGTCCCTCGGGCCCATAAACCGATTGTTCCGGTATTGGGTAATCTGCCTTCGATTAATCTTCTTGACAAGGGTCAACCCGGCAAGGCTTTGGGCGGTTACACGCATGAGCAACTGGAAACCCTGTCGCGCGATGTCGAACAGCATCTGCTTGATTTTGGTATTCAGGCGGATGTTGTTGCGGTTCACCCCGGGCCAGTAGTGACCCGTTTTGAATTGCAGCTGGCGGCAGGCATTAAGGTCAGCCGCTTGTCTTCCCTGGTCAAGGATCTCGCGCGCTCGCTGTCGGTGACCAGTGTTCGTGTCGTGGAAGTTATTCCCGGAAAAACAGTTGTGGGTATTGAATTACCCAATCAGCACCGCCAGACTGTCCGTTTATCCGAAGTCCTGTCTTCCGAGGTTTATCAACAGGCCAATTCGCCGCTCATTCTGGCCCTGGGTGTGGATATCGCCGGGCATCCCATGGTGGTTGATTTAGCCAAAATGCCCCACCTTCTTGTCGCTGGAACCACAGGTTCAGGTAAGTCAGTGGGCATTAATGCCATGATTTTAAGCCTGCTGTTTAAGGCAACACCCGATCAGGTGCGTCTCATCATGGTGGATCCCAAAATGCTTGAGCTGTCGGTTTATGACGGCATCCCGCATTTACTGGCCCCGGTGGTGACGGACATGAAAGAGGCGGCAAGCGCCCTGCGCTGGTGTGTGGGCGAGATGGAGCGACGCTACCGTTTGATGGCGGCGATGGGGGTGCGTAACCTTGCCGGTTTCAATACCAAAGTCAACGAAGCCCAGGCCAAGGGCGAACCATTAAAAGACCCGCTGTGGAAACCGGTCTCTTCAATGGACGAAAGCGCCCCCGAGTTACAAACCCTACCTTATATTGTTGTGATCATTGACGAACTCGCCGACATGATGATGGTAGTGGGCAAAAAAGTGGAGCAACTCATTGCCCGTATCGCCCAGAAAGCCCGTGCGGCGGGAATCCATCTGATCCTGGCCACCCAGCGTCCTTCGGTGGATGTGCTGACCGGATTAATCAAATCCAATATCCCCACGCGCATGTCATTCCAGGTGTCGTCAAAAATTGATTCGCGTACTATCCTTGATCAACAGGGTGCTGAACAGTTGCTTGGTCATGGCGACATGCTTTATTTGGCGCCTGGCAGCGGCGCTCCCCTGCGCGTGCATGGGGCCTTTGTTGATGACAAGGAGGTTCACCGGGTGGCGGATGACTGGCGTGCCCGTGGTGAGCCGGAATACATCGATGAAATCACCCAGCTCAGCGGCGACGGTGAAGGCGGAGGCGGTGGTTTTGGTGAAGAGAACCAGGATACCGAAGACTCTGATCCTTTGTATGATCAAGCGGTGGAATTTGTATTGCAGACCCGCAAGGCGAGCATTTCTTCTGTTCAACGGCGGTTAAAAATCGGTTACAACCGCGCCGCCCGCCTGATAGAAGAAATGGAGCGCACCGGCATTGTCGGGCCTCTGGAAGGGGGCTACAGGGATGTACTGGTTGCAACGGTTAACGAGGAATAAACCATGAAAAAACTGATCCTGTCCATCTTATTGGTGGCATTCAGCACGGCTTACAGCGAGCCTGTGGCTGAAGAATTGCAAGTCAAATTAAACAATATCCGCAGCATGACGGCTAATTTCAGCCAGGTGGTTAAGGCCAAGAAACGTGAAGTATCCAATTCTCAGGGTACCATGGCGCTGGAGCGCCCGGGGCGTTTCCGCTGGGAGACTAAAAGCCCCATGGAGCAACTGGTGGTGGCCGACAGCCAGAAGCTCTGGGTGTATGATGTGGATCTGGAGCAGGTCACGGTTAAAAAACAGGAGAAAGGATTAGGGGGCACGGCAGCTTTGTTTTTAAGCGGTTATGATGATACCGTGACCCGTGATTTCAATGTCACTGTATCCAATCAGGGAAAAAATCAGCTTTATGATCTGCATGCCAAATCGCCCAAGGAAAATTTCCAGCAGGTGAAACTTCTGTTTAATAAAGACATGTTAATCGGCATTCAGTTGTTTGATCAGTTAGGTCAGCACACGGTGGTGAAGTTAACCAATATTAAATCCAATCCTAAACTGGCTGGTCGTTTGTTCCAGTTCAAGCCGCCGAAAGGAGTGGATGTGGTGCAGCAATGAGTTTGTTTGATGACCCGCCTCATGCCCCTTTAGCGGAGCGTTTGCGCCCTGAGCACTGGGATGAAGTCATTGGTCAGGCGCATTTGTTAGGCCCGGGTAAACCCTTACGGCTTGCCTTTGAAACCGGAAAGCCGCATTCCATGATTCTCTGGGGGCCGCCTGGCGTTGGTAAAACCACGCTGGCCAAGCTCAGCGCCAAGGCGTTTGATTGCGAATGGATTGCCCTGTCAGCCGTGTTTTCCGGTGTAAAGGACATTCGCGCCGCCGTTGAGCAGGCCAAAACGTTTCTGATGCAGGGGCGTCAGACAGTCCTGTTTATTGATGAAATTCACCGGTTTAATAAATCACAGCAGGATGCGCTTCTGCCGTTTACCGAATCCGGCCTTATCACATTTATCGGTGCGACAACGGAAAACCCCTCGTTTGAAGTCAACTCAGCCCTGTTATCACGGGCGCAGGTTTATGTTCTTCAATCATTGAGCGAGGAAGAATTAACCCGATTATTCCATCGGGCACGGGAAACATTGCCTCCTTTGCAATTTGATGAAAAAGCAATCGAACAGCTTATTGCCTTGGCTGATGGCGATGCCCGGCGTTTACTGAATCTGGTTGAGCAGGTGGGGACTGCCGCTGAAGCGAAACAGGAGACTCAAATCACGCTCGATTTTTTACAGAACGTGCTGGCCTCCACGCAGCGGCGGTTTGATAAGGGTGGGGATTATTTTTACGATCAGATTTCTGCTCTGCACAAATCGGTACGAGGCTCCAATCCGGATGCAGCCCTGTACTGGCTTGCCCGCATGCTGGATGGCGGGGTTGATCCTTACTATCTTTCCCGCCGTATTGTGCGCATGGCCTGGGAAGACATTGGTTTAGCCGATCCCAAAGCCATGCAGATTGCCAATGAGGCGGCCCAAACGTATGAACGGCTGGGTTCACCGGAAGGGGAGTTGGCCCTGGCGCAGGCCGTGATTTATCTGGCCGTGGCCGCTAAAAGCAATGCGGGTTACAACGCCTTTAATCAGGCGCGTGAATTTGTTAAAAATGACAAGTCGCGTGACGTGCCGCTGCATTTACGCAACGCGCCGACCAAGCTGATGAAAAAAATAGGGCATGGTCATGATTACCGTTATGCCCATAACGAACCTCATGCCTATGCGGCTGGTGAAAACTATTTTCCTCAGGGGATGAAAGCTCCGGGCTGGTACCAGCCGGTACCCCGCGGCCTTGAAATCAGGATAGCCGAAAAGCTGGCTTTTCTGCGCAGCCTGGATGAAGACTCTAAAACAAAAAAATAGCCGGACAGCTTCTGGCATTGAGTTAATAATTTGACTTCCCTGTGTTTTTAACCGTCAATTATTCGGCAAAACCGATTTGTAAACAAATAATGTATTGATTGCATTGGCATTTTTAATTTGGCCTGATCTTTGCTAAAGTCGAATTAAAACGGATAAAAAGAAATGCCATGAGCACAGTCATTGACCGACAGAACCAACGTCCATTTACCCTCTCAGAGAAGGAAATCCTTGGCTGCCTCCCCTGTGGATTAATAGTGCTGAATACCCAGGGATTGATCGTTTGGCTTAATCAGGCGGCCAGCCATCTGCTGGGCGGTGATTTGCGCGGCGAGCTGTGGCTGGATGTGATTAATCGGGTTTTTTCGCCGCGGGCGGACGATGGCCATGAAGTGTCTTTAGTGGATGGGCGCCGGGTTAATGTAGCGATTTCTTCATTGGAGAGTGTTCCCGGCCAATTGGTGACGCTCATTGATTTAACGACGACGCGTGACTATGAAGACGCCAAGGCGAATCAGGACAGGCTGATGATGATAGGGCGCATGACGGCTCAATTGGCGCATCAAATCCGTACGCCTCTGGCTTCCGCCCGCCTCTACACGGATCATCTGCAGCAACAGGTGACTGACGAGCGGTGCCTGCAATGGTTATCCCGCCTGCAGGATTGCCATGCCAGCATTGAACAGCAGATTGCCGACCTGCTGCTGTTTGCCCGCGGGGAAGCCCTGGTGTTAGCCCCAACGGATCTGAGACAATGGAGTTATCGCTTTTTAGAGCGTGTTTATACTCTCCTTGACAATCAAAAAATTAAACTGGAAATCAATAACCGATTGCCGCCGGCCCTATGGCGCCTCCACAGCGAATCCTTGATTGGGGCGCTGCTGAATCTGATTAATAATTCACTGCAGGCAGAGGCTGATGCCCTTAAAATTACCCTTCAACTGCAAGAGGGGGAGGGGGTTACCATTCAAATCGAAGACAATGGCCTCGGATTATCCGAAGAGTCAAAACGCCAGGCGTTTACGCCCTTTTTCACCACCAAAGCTCAGGGAACAGGATTGGGGCTGGCGGTGGTGCAGGCTGTGGTCAAGGCCCATGGCGGGCAGGTTATGCTTGCCTCGACGCCAGGTCAGGGGTGTTGTGTGACAATTCATTTAGTGGAATGACATAAGAGAGGGGTTGTTCATGAGCGACGTATTAATTGTTGAAGATGATCCTGTTTTACGCGAAGCCTTGAGTGAGACGATGAGTCTGGCCGGTCATTCTTTTCTCGCTGCCCGCGATGGCAGAGAGGCCTTAGCCATGCTGGAACGTCATAACCCGGCCATCGTATTGAGCGACATTCGCATGGATAAAATGGATGGGCAGCAATTGCTGTCTGAAATTCAACGTCGTAATCCCGGCGTTCCTGTCATTTTAATGACTGCTCATGGCTCGATTGATGATGCAGTGCATGCCATGCGCCAGGGGGCAGTGGATTATCTGCAGAAGCCCTTCAGCGCCCATACATTGACTGAAAAAATCAATCACTACATTAAACCGCTGTCCATGGATGATTCCGAGCCGATCGCTCAGGATCCCAAAAGCCAGGCCCTCATGTCCATGGCGTTAAGGGTGGCACAGTCGGATGTGGGCGTCATGATTACCGGTGAAAGCGGTACAGGCAAAGAAGTCCTGGCCCATTTTATCCATGATCATTCCCCCCGCCGCGAGCACCCGTTCATCGCCATCAATTGCGCGGCCATTCCAGAACAAATGCTGGAAGCCACCCTCTTTGGTTACGAGAAAGGCTCGTTTACCGGTGCCTACAAGTCGACACCGGGCAAATTTGAACAGGCCCAGGGCGGTACGCTGTTACTCGATGAGGTCAGCGAAATGAGTCTTGGCCTGCAGGCTAAGCTGCTACGGGTATTGCAGGAAAAAGAAGTCGAGCGGATCGGCGCTAACAAGATGATTAGCCTGGATGTCCGGGTACTGGCCACCAGTAACCGTCAATTACTGGATGAGGTGAAAGCAGGGCGTTTCCGCGAGGACTTATTCTACCGCCTGAATGTCTTCCCCCTGCATTGGCTGCCGCTGCGTGAACGTCCCAATGACATCATTCCCCTGGCCAATTACTTAATCCGCCGTCATTGCCAGAATAACCTGCCGGTTACCCCGGTACTAAGCGACAAGGCCAAACAGGCCCTGCTTCGCTACGCCTGGCCGGGTAATGCCCGCGAACTGGATAATGTGGTGCAAAGGGCGTTGGTCCTGCAAACGCAGAATGTCATTGAAACAGAGCATTTGCAATTACCGGATACGGCGGCGTCAGGCACAAAAAAAGAGGTTAAAAACCTGCAGAATCATGAATTTGATTTGATTGAGCAGATCTTGAAAGAGCACCAGGGAAACCGCCAGCAGGTCGCGGCTGTCCTCGGCGTCAGTGAACGCACCCTGCGTTATAAACTCGCGAGGATGCGGGAAGAGGGGTATGTTGTTTAAATTTGCATCATATTTGACGGCTGTTGCCAAGGCGCGTAATTATAGAAGCTGGGGTAAGGGTTATTTATAAGTATCATTAAGAGGACAGCATGATGAGCGATATCAATACCGTATCCTTGTTGAATCAGATGAAAGTCATGGCCAGTGAGGCACAAGGAAAAAGCGTGGAATTTGCAAACGATCAGGTACAGTTTAACGATATTTTTCAAAAGACTCTGGGTGAGGTGAATGCCCTGCAACAGGCATCGGACGGTTTGAAAACGCGGTTTGAATTAGGCGATCCCAATGTCAGTATTGGCGAGGTGATGATTGCAGGCCAAAAGGCCACCCTGGGTTTTGAAGCTGCATTACGCGTGCGCAATCGTTTCGTGCAGGCCTACCAGGATATTATGAATATGCCGATTTAACGGTAAGGTCATTCAGGTGGACAGGAGTTAATCATGGCATTGGCTGACAGCGCATCCAAAGCGGCCGCAAAATTTGCAAGTCTCTCAATCATGAGGCAGTTGGGCCTGCTGGTTGGGCTGGCTGCCAGCGTAGCCATTGGCCTCGGAGTGGTGTTGTGGTCGCGTGAGCCAAGCTACATGCCGTTGTACAGCCAGCTCAGCAACCGTGATTCGGCTGATGTGGTCGATGTGCTGCAGCGTAATGCCATCAGTTTCAAAGTGGATGAAACCAATGGCATGATTCTCGTCCCCACCAATCAGGTTCAGACTGCCCGCATGAAACTGGCCGCAGAAGGGTTGCCTCGAGGCAGCGGCGGAAGTTTCGAATTGTTTGCAGGCAACAATTCATTCAGCACCAGCCAATTCATGGAGAACGCGCGCTACATTCAGGCTCTGGAAGCGGAGCTGGCGCGAACGATCAGCCAGTTTCACGACATCAAATCCGCACGGGTTCATCTCGCCATTCCCCGGGAATCAGCCTTCGTCAGGGATACACGTCAGCCCAGTGCCTCGGTGTTTATTGATGTTTATTCAGGCGTAGAAATTAAAAAACAGACCATCGCTTCCATCATTAACCTGGTGGCTTCAAGCATTCCGAGCCTTTCGGCCAGTCGTGTGACGGTGGTGGATCAGAACGGGCAGTTATTAAGCGAAGGCGGCGGCCAAACGCTGTTCACTGAAACCGAGCGGTTTCTTGATTACCGGCAAACGCTGGAACAGCAATACGCGCAGAAAATTCAGGACATCTTAACGCCGCTTTTAGGGTACGGACGGGTCAGTGCCAAAGTGTCGGCTGATATTGACTTTACCTCCTATGAGCAAACGCAGGAAATGTATAACCCGGAGATGCCGTCCGTTCGCAGTGAACAATTGGTCCAGGATAACCGTAACGTAGGTCCCAATGCGGCCAGTGGTGTTCCTGGTGCCTTGTCCAATACTCCGCCTGCCAATTCCACCTTAACGCCAGTCAGAAACCGTAACATCAATTCGCAGGCGATGACGAATCAGGATATTGAAGCCAACATGGTGCATAAGGAAAGTACCAAGAATTTTGAGTTGGATAAGACCATCAGCCACACTAAAAATCAACCCGGAACAATCCGGCGTCTGACTGTCGCGGTCTTGGTCGATAACCGTTCGGTGATGAATGAAAAGACCAAGAAAATGGAAGTCAAACCCTTATCAAAAGCCGAACTGGATCAGGTGAAAGTGCTAGTGGCTGACGCCATCGGCTTAAATCCCGAACGGGGGGACAGTTTGAATGTGGTCAACAGTAATTTTGTGAAACCGGAGCCCATTGAAAGCCTTCCGGAGCCCCGTTTCTGGCAAAAAGACAGTTTTTGGTCAATTATTAAACAAGTACTGAGTGGTTTATTTGTCTTAGCCATCGTGTTTGGCGTATTGCGGCCTTTATTCAAAACTTTAGCCCATTCGCGCCGCGAGGAGGAACGTGGCCCATCGGAAACGCCGAACGCCTTGTCTTATGAAGGAAAGGGATTGCCGACCAATCTCAGCGATTATGACCAGCAGTTACACCTGCTCCGACAAGTCGTGGACAAAGAGCCCAAACGGGTAGCGCAAGTAGTAAAAACCTGGGTTGATCGGGGGTAAGTAAGATGGACGGTATAGAACGAGCAGCCATTTTGTTGTTGGGGATGGGGGAAAAAAATGCCTCGGAGGTCATGAAGTACCTTGAGCCCCGGCAGGTTCAAAAAGTGGGTATGGCCATTTCCAACATGAATAACGTCAGTAAGGCCAAAATGCAGAACGTGCTCAGCGAGTTTTTGAATGCCATCGAGGAACAAAGCAGTCTGACGGTGGATACCGAAAACTACCTGCGTAACGTATTGATTAATGCCCTGGGCGAGGAAAAAGCCATCCCCTTTATTGATCGTATTCTGGTTTCTGACAAAGACAGCGGTCTTAACCGTTTAAAGTGGTTGGACGCCCGTCTCATTGCCGACGTTATCCGTAACGAACACCCGCAGATTATTGCGACCATCCTGATTCACTTAGACAGTGAGCAGTCAGCCGAAGTGGTCAGTTATTTCGCTGCTGAGAAACGCGCGGAAGTGCTGCTTCGCATGTGCAATATCGATACCGTCAAGCCCGAAGCGATTTCAGAGTTAGGTCATGTCATTGAAAAGCAATTAAGCGGACAAAAAGTAGCTAAAACCGCTTCGGTGGGCGGTATTAAGAGCGTGGCTGACGTGATTAACTTTTTAGACGGTACCGTTGAAGCGGAAGTGCTTGAAAAGATCAATGAATGGGATCAGGAATTATGCGACAAGATCAAAGACAAAATGTTCGTCTTTGAAAACTTGGTCGACATGGATAACCGCAGCGTGCAAACCCTGCTTCGCGATGTGACCACCGAGCAGCTCATGCTTGCTTTAAAGGGAACAACCGAGCCTGTGAAGGAGAAAATATTCACCAACATGTCGAAACGGGCAGCCGATTTGCTTCGTGAAGACCTGGAAATGCAGGGGCCTGTTAAAGTCAGCGACGTGGAAAAGGCTCAACGTGATATTCTAGCGATAGCCCGAAGCCTCGCAGAAGAAGGCAAGATTTCCTTGGGCACCAAGGGCGGTGAGGAAATGATTTAATCATTGGGATAAGACGTTATGAACAAGGATTTTCAACCCCTGTATGACGAATCCAATAAAAAGGAGTTCAGCGTCTGGGAGTATAAGAAGGATGAAAAACCGGCTAAAGATCCTGCGGTGGATGAACAGGCTCTCCTGGCCGCTGAATGCGAACGCCTGCGCGAAGAGGCTAAAGCCAAAGGGTATCAGGAGGGATTGCAGCAGGCCCAGGAGGAAATGAATCAGTTGCGGGAGGAATTAAAGCAGTGGCTTGAGTTTATCCAGAATCCGGTGCAGCTGGTGGACAAAAATGTCAGTGAAGAAATCATCAAGACCATCATCTGGCTTTGCGAAGCCTGCATCGGCATTGAAATTTCCAACTCGCCAGAAAAACTCCTGCTTTTGCTTGAAGAGATTAAGAAAGAACTGCCAAGCCTTCGCCGCGACCAGCAACTGGTGATGAATACCGAAGATGTTGAATGGTTGAAAAGCCAGTTAAGTCATAAATACCGCGACATCATCACCATGTTAGTCAGCGACTCCACCCTGTCGCGCGGCGATTTTTATTTGCGAAATGAATACAGTGAGTTGGATGGCACCTTAAAAACCCGTTTGATGAATTTATTCAGCGCTCATTTGGGTTCCTTAACGCTTGATATTATCGAAGACGAATAATGGTTATTTACGAATCGCGTCTGGTGGATGCCTTAAAAAAATTCCGCCAGGTCCCGGATTCCGGGTTAAGGCATTGCGGTCATGTGAGCCGGGCTGTTGGCTTAACGCTTGAAGCCAAGGGGTTTCATTACCCGGTTGGCGCGCGATGCTGGGTAAAACTAAATGAGACTGAACGGGTAGAAGCCGAAATTGTGGGTTTTGACGGCGAGTGCGCCTACCTGATGTCCATTGGCCAAACCCAGGGAATAGGCCCCGGAATGCTCATTACCCCAAGCGGTCGTGTTGCCCATGTGAAGGTGGGTGGTCAATTGCTGGGGCGAATCTTAAATGGCGCCGGTGTTCCCATTGACGGCGGTGAGCCCTTGGTGGCGGCGGAAAGTTATCCTTTGACCAGCGCCCCGTTTAATCCCCTGCAGCGAGCGCCGATCACCACAGCCATGGATGTCGGTATTCGCGCCATTAATGGCCTGCTGACCGTCGGCCGCGGTCAGCGGCTTGGCTTGTTTGCCGGCAGCGGCGTGGGTAAATCGGTGCTGCTCAGTATGATGACCCGTTTTACCGCGGCGGATCTGGTCGTCGTCGGGCTTATCGGCGAACGGGGACGCGAGGTGAAAGAATTCATCGAATGCAATCTGGGTGAAGAAGGGTTAAAGCGCGCCGTGGTCGTCGCGGCGCCGGCCGACGAAAGCCCATTGATGCGCCTGCATGGCGCTATGGTTGCAACCAGCATTGCCGAATATTTTCGTGATCAGGGAAAACACGTGTTGCTGCTGATGGATTCACTGACCCGGTTTGCCCAGGCGCAGCGGGAAATCGCCTTATCCATTGGCGAGCCCCCGGCCACCAAAGGTTACCCGCCTTCGGTGTTTGCCAAATTGCCGCAACTGGTTGAGCGAGCAGGAAATGGCACTCAGGAGGGCGGCTCGATTACTGCTTTTTATACCGTATTAACCGAGGGGGATGATCAACAGGATCCTATTGCCGATGCCGCTCGCGCCATCTTAGACGGCCACATCGTATTAAGCCGGGAACTGGCGGAATCGGGACAATATCCGGCGATTGATTTGGAGGCTTCGATAAGCCGGGTGATGCCGGCCATTGCGGACCCTAAACAAATGAGTCAAACCTTAGTGCTTAAAAAATATTTGTCCATCTATGAAAAAAACAAGGATTTGGTCTTGCTGGGCGCTTACACCAAAGGCACCGACAAGCAGCTGGATAAGGCCATTGCCTATCGCGAAGCCATCAGCAATTACATTGCCCAGGGGATGAATGAAGCCGTCAATTACGAAGAAAGCCTGGCGCAACTGGATGCTTTGGCTGCAAGCCTGGAGCGCTAAGCCGTGTCCCGTGAGCGGCTGCAACGGTTGAATACGCTCCTTGGCATGAAAGAAAAGGCCATGGAGAAGGCCGGTGAGATGCTTAAACAGGCGCGCGAGCAGTTTGCCGCCGGGAAAAGCAAGCATGACCAGATTGTCAGTTACCGTCAGGATTACGTGGAGCAATTGCATCGTATGGGCGATAGTGGGTGTACGCTCGGGCGATTGCGCAATCGCATTGATTTTATCAATCAGTTAGACGCCATTCTTATCCAGTTGAACCAGCAATTGAGTCAGCTTGCCAAATTTCGCACCCAATGTGAAAAAAAATTTTTACAGGCTAAAGCAGAAAAAGACGCCGTTATTCGCTTGATTGAACGGGTAAAATTACAACGAAGCGAGCAGCTTGCCAGGCTTGAGCAAAAGGAAAGTGATGAGTACGCGCAAAAGCAATGGTATAGTAAAAACTCGACGAACAACCCTGATAAACGCGGTGGTTAACTTTTTTAAGCGAATAAGGATTTTCCTGGCTGCTTTCATCATTGTCGCGGCATTACTTTCCAGTCTGTTTCGTGCGCTGACGCCCTGGGCTACGCAGTACAAATCGGAAGTGGAGCAGCATTTGTCAGCCCTGCTGGGAGAATCGGTGATGATTCAGTCGATGGAAACAGGGTGGTATTGGTTTGAGCCGGTGATTAAGCTCAATCAGGTCACCGTGACTGACGCGCATCGAGACACCATCAAACTTAGGCAATTGTTGGTGGGCATTAATCTGTTCAGTTCGCTGTGGCATTGGCAGATTCAACCGGGCGTGCTGTACATCAATGACGTGAAGCTGACGGCAAGGCAACAGCAGGACCAATGGCAGATTGATGGCTTAACCACCCAGGACAGACAGCCCATCCACTGGACCGACGACTCTTACCAGCCGGTTTTAGCCTGGATTCTGGCGCAACAGAAAATCATCATTAAACACCTGTCCTTGGACGTGCATTTAAAAGACGGCACCTTTATTCCTGCCCGCGGCATTAACCTGGTCATTGGCCGAAGTGGTTGGGGGTATCGCATCAAGGCCAAGGCGCACCTTCGTCAACAGGTGCCGACCGCGCTGGAATGGGTGTCTTACCTGACGCTTGATCCCTACCATCTCGACAAGACAGAGGGGCAAGTGTACCTCTCATTGAAAAACGTGGTGCCCGCGCAATGGCAGGGCTTTTTTAATCCAGAACGCTACACGGTGACGGATGGCCGCGGGGATGTGCAGGTGTGGACGGATATTAAGGCTGGCCACATCGAGGATGCCCAGGCGCGGGTTGATATCTACCGTTTGGCCTTGACTGACAATCAAACGCAGCGCCATAACCGCCTGGATCGCTTTAAAGCCAATTTAGCCTGGCAACTCACGCGAAATGGATGGCAGTTAAGCGGCGATCATGTGGGTCTTGAAATTAATCATCGCCATTGGCCGCAAAATCAATTCCTCGTGGAGTATCAAAAGCCGCTCAACACCTGGACACTCTATGTTAAACAATTAATCATCGAGTCCCTGTTGTCATTGGATGTCTCCTGGCCTGACTCGTTTAAACCCTGGTTAGCCGTTAAACCCCAGGGCCTGCTTAAAGATACCCGCATTCAGGTTAAAAACGAAGCGCCTGTCTTCCTGCTGACGCAATTTAAAACCTTGGGCTGGGAGGCATTCGGTCCTTATCCCGGGGTAGAAAACCTGTCAGGGGTGTTAAGCTGGCAACCGCATGAAGGCCATGTGGAGATTGACGGTGAATACACGGTCATTAAACCCAAAGACAAACCGCCAGTGACCTTTTTATCCTTCAATACGGTGCTGGACTGGAAGGAGCTTAGTCATGGCCTGCGCATCAGCCTGGATAGACTCGTCTTAAGGCATCCGGATTTGCTGTTCAGCGGCAATGGCGTTCTTGATGACGTGACAGCCAACGAGATAGGCCATGTCACGTTAACGGCGGCGTTATCGGCAAGCAACGCCCAGCGCTGGCTGCTTTATCTTCCCTCCCAATCGCTTAAACCCAAGCTGGATGCCTGGCTTAAACACGAGGTGAAGCGCATTGATAAACTTGTTGCCAATGTCACTGTCAATGGCCGTGGCGCCGATTTTCCCTATGACAAGGCCGAGGGTGAATTTGAAATCAATGGTCATTTAAGCGGGGTCGATTTGGTTTTTGCTCCCAAATGGCCGGTGACGAAAGACATTGAAGCCTACGTTCAGGTCCATCAACGCACCTTTAATGCCGATGTGGTCCATGCCAATCTGCAGGGCATTGTGTTAAATGAAGCCAATGTGATTATTAATAACCTGGGGTTAAACCGCGAAACCCTGCTGGTGCACACGAAAGTGGATACCAGTGCCGGCAAGGCACAAGGCTATGTTCTGGCCTCACCGCTGAGCAAAAAACTCTCGGCCTTAAACAGCCTGCGGATGAGCGGTCCCTTAAGTCTCGATATGCAGCTTGAAGCGGCCTTGTATCCTGAAAATGATGACATCCTCGCCTTAGGCGACATCACCTTTAAAAACAATCAGGTAAAAGTCAATCACACGCTTGAAAACATTGAACTGCACGAGTTAAATGGTTCCCTGCAATTTGATCATGAAGGTGTGCTCGACAGCAGTTTGCAGGCGTCGCTGCTTAATAATCCTGTGTCGATACTGATTCAGTCCATACGCTCCTCTAACCCCCGTACCGAGGTCAGGATTAAAGCCAAAACCAACATCGCCCTGTTGCGCGACAAATTGAATTTATCCATTTTTGAATTGATGCGGGGGGATTTCTGGCTGGAGGGGCTTTTAGTTATTACCGAGAATAAACAGGACCTTGATCAATTTCAGATTAGATCCTCTTTAAGCGGTCTTAAAATCGATTTACCGCCGCCATTAAACAAAACCGCTGACAGTCAAGCGCCATTAACGGTGGACATCCATTTCAATCCCGACAAAGCCCTGCGTTTTCGCATCAATTACGATTCTAGGCTCAGTGCGGATTTGTGGTTCAGCGGCCCGAAAGGCCAGTTTCATCTGCAAAAAGGGGAAATCCGCCTGGGCAGTTCGACGGCACGCTGGCAGGAGCAGATGGGTTTGCAGATTGTCGGCTCGCTGGCCTCGTTTGATTTGCGCCAATGGCTGGATACCCTGGCCAAATTACCTGCCACCCGCAGCAAGGAAAGCGTTAGCGACGCGGTCAGTTTCATTGACCTGCGTTTCAAACAGGCGCGCATTGCCGAGCGCAATTACACCAATCTGGCCGTGCAGGCCACCCGGTTAAATGCCAATGAATGGTCTATCGAAGTTGAACAACAACAGTTGAAAGCCAATCTGCGTTACAAAATCAAAGAACGTTTGTTAAGCGGGGTATTGGGTCACCTGTATTGGGATAAAACCAGCGACAGGCAGCCCAAACCATCCAGGCTTAACGTCAGCGACATGCCCAATCTGGATTTGCGCATCAATGATTTTCGTTATGACGCATTCAATCTCGGGCAAGCGGCCTTAAAAATGACGAGAGCCCACAAGGCCTGGGTGCTTGATTATTGCAAAATCAAAACCCCCGCCTATCAAGTGACTGCCACGGGCCAGTGGCAGCAGGACGCAAAGGTCAATCAAACCCAAATCAAGGTGGACATGCAGATTAATGATCTGGCCGGCAGTTTGACCCGATGGCATATCAGCCCGGTGGTTGAATCGTCGTTTGGCCAGATTGAACTGAGAGGCACCTGGCCCGGTTCGTATACGGATTTTGCCTTAAATAAGATCAAAGGGACAATGGCGCTTTATTTCAAGCATGGCCGCATTACCAACTTAAGCCCTGAGACGGAAGAAAAACTGGGGCTGGGTAAATTATTAAGCATCCTAAGCCTGCAAACCATCCCCCGACGTTTAAAGCTGGATTTCAGCGATCTGAAAAATGACGGCTACAGCTTTGACGTGCTGAAAGGCAGTTTTGAGGTCAGGAACGGGGCGATAAGCACTCAGGACAGTTACATTGACGGCCCGGTGGCCTATGCCAGCATGAAAGGCAGTCTGGACCTGGCAAGACAGCTTTACGATGTGGACTTGCAGGTGTCGCCGCACATTACCGCGAGCCTGCCCATCGTCGCGACCATTGCCGGCGGTCCCGTGGCGGGTGTGGCCACCTGGGTTGCCAGCAAGATCATTAATCAGGGCATGCAAAAAATCAGAGCCTATACTTATAAAATATCAGGACCGTGGAAACAACCGGTGGTGCAGCAAGTCAGTATTTTCAGAAAGGAAAAAAACCAGTGACCTGGAAGCAAAGAAAAACTTAACCCGGGATTGATCGATGTGGCTTGCCATTTTTAAAAAATACTGGCGTGTGACGACCTTCAGGGAAACCCCTGCCAATACGCCTTACTCGCTGTTTATTCTTCTGCTGACCATTCTGATTTATTTTTTAATCGTCACCCTGCAATGGGAATTGATGGATTTAAAAAATCAGTTTCCTTTATCAGACACCATGCTTGCAGCCATCCTGTTGGTCGTCTCTTATTACGCCTATACCGCGTTGTTACTGGCTGCCACCGGCAAAAGTAACCGCATCCTGCAAACCTTGACCTGTCTTTTAGTCTGCCATCTCATCATTCTGATGGTGGGGTTTATCATTGTTTTTTTAACGCCCCTGCTGGCCAACGCCGACATGACACAGGTTGGCATGCGGCTGTTGGTTATGATTTATCTTTTAAAGGTTCTGGTGTTAACATTATGGCAATTTTCAGTGGCCGCTCACATTTACCGACAAGCCCTGGATTCGGATTATCTGACCGCCATCTTAGCCAGTTTCGGTTTACTGGCGGCCAACATTTTAACCATGAGTTTCTTACGGTGAGAGCAACATGCATTTACACATTTTGGGAATAGGCGGGACCTTCATGAGCGCGCTCGCTATTTTGGCTAAGGAAGCCGGACATCAGGTGAGTGGTTGTGACGCAAACTGTTATCCGCCGGTCAGTGACTTGCTCGCAGCGAAAGGAATTGAATGGTCTGAGGGCTATGAGGACACGGCCAGGGCACTCAAGGCTGACTGCGTGATTGTCGGTAATGCCATGAAGCGCGGCGTACCGGTACTCGAAGCCGTGCTCAATCACAGCAAACAGTACACCTCGGGACCCGAGTGGCTGGCGCAAAACATTTTAAACCGTTACCGCGTGTTAGCGGTGGCGGGGACTCATGGTAAAACCACCACCACTTCCATGCTTGCCCATATTCTTCAGGAAGCCGGCTTGAATCCGGGCTTTTTAATTGGCGGCGTCGCGCCCAATTTTGCCACCAGCGCGCGGCTTGGGGCGGGGGAATGGTTTGTGATTGAGGCGGATGAGTACGACAGTGCCTTTTTTGACAAACGGCCCAAATTGATGCATTACCGTCCACACATTGCCGTGTTAAACAACCTGGAATTTGATCATGCGGACATTTACACGGATTTGGCAGCCATCAAGCAGCAGTTTCACTACTACTTAAAAACGATTCCATCCAGCGGGACTGTCCTTAAACCCCGGGATGATCAGGCATTAAATGAGGTCATTGCCCGAGGCATTTACTCCAATCTCGAAGAACTAGCGCTAAACGGCACAGCCACCTGGCGGGCGGAGATTTTGGATGAAAGCGGCAGCCACTTCCGCGTCTGGCATCAGGACAAGCTCGTGGCTGAGGTACAATGGCCTTTAATTGGTCGCTTTAACATTGAAAACGGCCTGGCAGCACTCGCCGCCAGTACTCACGCAGGGGTCAAGCCTGGCATTGCAGCCGAAGCCCTGACCCGCTTTACGCCGGTCAAGCGGCGTCTTGAAGTCAAATCCAATCGCCACGGCATCACCGTCTATGATGATTTTGCGCATCACCCCACGGCCATCGGCAAAACCATCGAGGCATTAAAGCAAAGCCAGCGGCATCAACGGATTTTTGCGGTCATGGAATTCGCGTCCTATACCATGCGCTCGGGCGTGCATGCGGCAGACATGGCGAAGGCGCTGGCGCCGGTTGATGGCGCCTTTGTCTTAAATCCCCAGCAGTTTAATCTCGCTGACTTAGCCAGGACCTGGACTTGTCCCTATCAATTGCTACCGGATACCGACAGCATCATTGCCAGCCTGGTCAATACCGTGCAGCCGGGCGATGCCGTGTTGATTATGAGTAACCGGGGCTTTGATAACATTCATCAGCAGTTGGTTCGCCGCATTGATGAACGCTTCTTATCCGCCTCATCCATGATTTAAAGCAAAGGTTATTGCAAATTCTTTGGCAGGTTGTTATAAAAAAAGAAAGTGCTGATTAACAAGATCTCTGCACTCTGGTATTTTTGTTAACCCTAATACCAAAAAAGTTGCAAATAAATACCGACAGGCTTACAAGATGTGCGTGGTTGATTGATGGGCAACATAACGGACTGACTTTTATCATCCTTAATGACGATGCTCGCTTAACAGCCAGCGTGGAGGATTGCCATGCCAGACTATAAGGAGTTATTGGAGAAAGCGACGAAGCTGCCTGGAAATCTGGTTGTGGCCCATGATAAACGTTATTCGTATGTTTCCATGTTTTTTACTTCTGTTTTATGCACCCAGGCCTACACGGATGCCCTGCTGATTCAAAAAACAGCGATTTGTCTCAATCACTACAAAGCCAGTGAGGAGGATAAGAAATTAATCCTGACAGGGATGTACATTTACGTGGCCAGGAAAAATTACAGCGGTTTGGCCATCCTGGGCGATAACACGCTGTTGCAATTGCTGCATGACCATCTGAAAATCAAATCATTCACTGAATTCAGCGCCGGCTTCATCAAGGCCTGTTACGAGGAACTGGATAAATTTTCTGACTGGGTTTATGAACAGAGGGAGTTTGAAGAGCCGCACACGCTCTACACCGCGTTTCCTCACGATATGAAAATCGTGATCCAGGGTCCTATCGCAGAAGAAAAAAATACTCACGGTTGTCTTGGTCTGGTCTCTGATTGCCTGTCCGGACTGAGAATATAAATTATTGAAGGGAGGTAGTATGGAGATACCAAATTATGAGAGTCTGCAAAAGGCCACGCGGGAACTGATTGGCTCGTTTAATGATCTTGCCAAACGGTATAAGCCGGGTTCCTATCAGGCGCTGCTTCAGGTGGTTAAGGGCCTGAAAGAAACATACGAACAAAACGTTGAAAAGAAACAACAAAAAAAATCCAGGGGATTGTTCTCATTCACGTATTTCACGAACCCCGCTATTTATTTCACGAATACCGTACCCGATCAACTGCGCCTGGAGCAAATTGCCTGCATCACCCAACTGGCAACGACGCTGCCGGAAACCCTGGAAGAAAAAAAGACGGCCAACTATTTCGGGATTTTATTAGGCAGCATTATTTATCGTTATTTAAGGCTGGAAATGGCCTATCAAGGTTTTTCAGCCGTGGGGTCCGACTCAGAAAACTGCGCATTAAAAAAAACCCTGGCCGAGGTGCTTAAATTAAACACGGATAACGCACTGGATGCATTGACTGTGTTTGAGTGCTGCAGTGCCTATCAGACGTTTTTAAAGCAGGATAAAATTGCTGATACGTTTGCATACATTAAAAGCGACAAGGAGTTTTTTAGCAAACTAAGCCACGTCATTGCCGAATGTCAAACTGACAGCGAGATGATCTTAAGGCGCATAGAGTATCTCCACGTCATCCAGAATGTCGATGAGGTCTTAACCCGCCTGGATGGTCCTACCCGTCTGCTCTTCCCCCCTTTAATTAAAGAATTAAAAGCCGCCATGGCTGAAAAGCAGGAACTCAGTGCAGCAGAGATCCAGGAATTTTGGAAAAAATACGCGGTCAAACTCAAACCGCAGGAGGCGGTGTTGCTGGAAAAAATAATGGTGTCAACTATTAAAAAAGAAGAGCTTGATTCTAAAGATTCAAGCATTTCTCCTCTCGAATGCAGGCTCGGAGACCGATTAAACACGTACAAAAAATATGTTTTGTTTGGCGCGTATGTGACCACTTTGCAAAAGGTCAATGAACTATCCGTCGCCGAGCTGAACCCGTTGGCAAAAAAAATGAATACCGCGTTGACTGAAACGATCTCTAAGGCACTCAAGATTGATGCCTCAAATCGGCTTGAGAAACAAGACCTGAGATGGGGCTTTGATTACATGGAGCATTTCTTAAAAACACCTGGTATTGAGGAGCAAATCACTGCCAAGGCCTGGGGAAGAGCCGATATTTTAAAAGGCTATGTGGTGACCAGCCACAAAGCGTTGGACGAAGTGGATGAAGTGGATGAAGGTATGGTGTTGAAAGTCTAGGGCTTAGGGCTGCTTCGCAGCCCTGCAGGAATCAAGACACCTGTTCAAAGGCCAGATTTCCATTCTGAAGCACCACGTTAATGGTATGCCCTGGCGTAAATTGGCCGGTCAGGATGGACTGGGCTAAGGGATTTTCCAGTTTTTGCTGAATTGTGCGTTTGAGCGGGCGGGCGCCGTAGACGGGATCAAAACCGGCTTCCGCCAGATAATTCAGCGCGTCTTCGCTGAGGTCAAGGCCGATATTCTGGGCGCTTAACCGGTGTTGCAGGTAGCGGATTTGAATCGCGGCGATGTTGGCGATTTGCGCCTTGTCAAGCGGATGAAAGACGACGCTGTCATCGATGCGGTTAATGAATTCAGGCCTGAAATGCTGCCCGACGATTTCCATGACCGCTGTTTTCATCTGCTCGTAATTGAGTTTGGACGCCATGTCCTGAATCAGATGCGATCCTAAGTTGGACGTCATGACAATGACGCTGTTGCGGAAATCAACCGTTCGCCCCTGTCCATCCGTCAGGCGGCCGTCATCCATCACCTGCAGCAGGATATTAAAGACATCACTGTGCGCCTTTTCCACCTCATCCAGCAGCACCACGGAATAGGGCCGGCGTCTGACGGCCTCCGTCAGGTAGCCGCCTTCTTC
This sequence comes from Legionella rubrilucens, assembly GCF_001468125.1. Lineage (GTDB taxonomy): Bacteria > Pseudomonadota > Gammaproteobacteria > Legionellales > Legionellaceae > Legionella_C > Legionella_C rubrilucens. The sequence goes on from NZ_LNYT01000007.1 coordinate 486,231, forward strand.
GTAGCCCACATACCCCGGAGGAGCGCCAATTAACCGCGCGACGGAATGCTTTTCCATGAATTCGGACATGTCAATGCGAATCATCGCTTCTTCCGTGTCAAAAAGAAACGCAGCCAGGGCTTTGCAAAGTTCGGTTTTACCCACACCGGTTGGTCCTAAGAACAGGAATGAACCAATCGGGCGGTTGGGATCGGCTAAACCGGCACGGGAGCGGCGAATGGCATTGGCCACCGCATCGACCGCTTCATTCTGGCCGATCACGCGTTTGTGTAGGGCTTCTTCCATGTGGAGGAGTTTCTCTTTTTCCCCTTCAAGCATTTTGGCCACAGGGATACCGGTCCATTTTGATACCACCTCGGCAATTTCTTCCTCCGTGACTTTGTCGCGGAACAACTTGGCCTCCTCGCTGTTTTGTCCTTCCCCCGCCTGGGCCAATTGCTTTTCGAGTTCTGGAATACGGCCGTACTGCAGTTCGGACATGCGGGTTAAATCCCCGGCACGGCGGGCGGTATCGAGTTCTATTTTGGCTTGTTCGAGTGCTTCCTTGATTTGGTTGGCGCCTTGCAGGGCGGCTTTTTCTGACTTCCAGATTTCCTCAAGATCCGCGTAATTTTTTTCCAGTTCGCCGATGGTGGTTTCGAGATCGTGCAAACGCTTCCTGGAGGCTTCGTCGTGTTCCTTTTTTAAGGCTTCGCATTCAATTTTCAACTGAATGAGGCGTCTGTCCAGTTTGTCCAGGCTTTCCGGTTTGGAGTCAATTTCCATGCGGATCTGGCTGCCGGCTTCATCAATGAGATCGATGGCCTTGTCAGGAAGCTGACGATCAGTGATGTAGCGATGCGAGAGGGTTGCTGCGGCAACAATCGCCGGGTCGGTAATCTCAACGCCGTGGTGCACTTCGTAGCGTTCTTTGAGACCGCGTAAAATGGCAATGGTGTCTTCAACACTGGGCTCATCGACTAAAATTTTCTGAAAACGCCGTTCAAGGGCTGCGTCTTTTTCGATGTATTGACGGTATTCATCCAATGTGGTGGCGCCGATGCAGTGCAATTCACCGCGTGCCAGCGCCGGTTTCAGCATGTTGCCGGCATCCATGGCGCCTTCGGCTTTGCCGGCGCCGACCATGGTGTGCAGTTCATCGATAAACAGGATGATTTGACCTTCCTGCTTGGCCAAATCATTTAACACGCCTTTCAGGCGCTCTTCAAATTCGCCGCGGAACTTGGCGCCAGCGATGAGAGCCCCCATGTCCAGCGAGAGCAGGCGTTTGTCCTTTAATCCTTCTGGCACTTCGCCGTTGACTATTCGTTGTGCCAGTCCTTCAACAATGGCGGTTTTTCCTACACCGGGTTCACCGATGAGTACGGGGTTGTTTTTAGTCCGGCGCTGCAAAACCTGGATGGTGCGGCGGATTTCATCATCACGGCCGATGACCGGATCCAGTTTCCCCTGTTCGGCGCGTTCGGTGAGATCAAGGGTGTATTTTTCCAGCGCCTGACGCTGTTCTTCGGCATTGGGATCCGTGACCTTGTCGCCACCGCGGATTTCCTCAATGGCTTTTTCAATGACCTGTTGGCTCGCGCCTGTCTGTTTAAGCAATTTGGCCAGATTGCCTTCTTCGCTTACGGCGGCCAAAACGAAAAGCTCGCTGGAAATGTAATTGTCCTTGCGCTGCTGCGACAGCTTGTCTGTCAGATTCAAGAGACGGTTTAACGCATTGGAGATATGGATGTCGCCGCCGGTGCCGCTGACTTTGGGTAATTTATCGAGAGCCTGATCCAGCAGGTTTCTCAGCATGGGCAGGTTGACGCCAGCCTTGCTGAGCAGGGGACGGCAACTCCCGCCCTGTTGATCGAGCAGGGCTTTTAAGACGTGTTCCGGTTCAATAAATCCATTGTCCCGGCCTAAGGCAAGTGATTGGGCATCAGCCAGGGCCATTTGAAATTTGGAGGTGAGCTTATCCATACGCATAGTGCAGTCTCTCTTAAATGAGTTATTTAAATTAACGGATACCTACCGTAAAATGAGGTTCTAATTCAAAAAATCAAGTAGCTACTATGAACAATAATCCGACTCAGGACAATCTCGAATCGCAAACCCTGTTAAATAAACTGGTGATCGAATACCTGCGCGAACAACGACGTAAACGCCGCTGGCGATGGATTGTGCGGGCAGTCATTGCCCTGCTCATTGTTTACTTTTATTTTGCTGCATCAAGCCTCAGTGATGACAGAACCGCTAAAAACAAACCGCATGTCGGCCTTGTTGATATCGAGGGGACTATTTCGGATACCGACACAGCCAGTGCTGATAATTTTGCCAAAAGCCTGGCTGCCGCCTACAAAAGCAAGGGGTTACGGGCTTTGCTTGTCCGCATCAATAGCCCCGGAGGCAGCCCGGTGCAGGCGGACTACATGTACAATACCCTGCAGTATTACCGTAAAAAATACCCCAGCATTAAAACCTATGCGGTCTGTGTCGATATCTGTGCTTCCGCGGCCTACTATGTCGCAGCAGGTACTGATGAGATTTATGCCAATCCTTCCAGCATGGTAGGCTCCATCGGGGTGCTTTATAATGGGTTTGGTTTTGTCGACGCCATCCAGAAACTGGGCATCACCCGCCGTCTGCAAACCGCCGGTACCAATAAAGCTTTCCTCGATCCCTTTTCTCCAAGCACGCCTGAGCAGCAGCAAATGCTGCAAACCATGCTCAATGAGGTGCATCAGCAATTCATTGACAAGGTGAAACAGGGACGCGGCAGCCGCCTTAAAATTGATGGCGATACGTTTTCAGGTTTATTCTGGACGGGGACTCAATCGAAAGAAAGAGGACTCATTGACGGCTTTGCCAGCAGCGGTGAACTCCTGCGTGACATCATCAAACGCGAGGAGGTTATTGATTACACTTACAAGCAAAGCGTGTTTGACCGCATGACAAAAAACATTGGTGCCGCAGTAGCCAATCAATTACCGGCTGCACTGGGATTAAAAGGCGGGATTCAGGAGTAAAGGCCTGCCTCCCCTGACCCGCAGGGGAGGCTGATGACCTATTGCAGTTGCCGCCAGGATTGCCGGCCAAAAATTTGTTTACCCGGGTTTTCATGAACTTTTTGAATACCGCCGCTGGTGCCTGGCAGGTATTTGTATTCTTTATCACCCGCATTCAATACAGACGGTGTGGCAATCAAACCCACGGAAGCCTTCATGCCGCTGACCGGAACAGTGTAGTTTTGTCCACCGTTGCTGTAGGTCACGGAGTCATTGACATCAAAATTATTGTCGTTGTTGATATCAAACACATTGTAATTCAACCGCGCTCCCGTGAAGGCATCCAGTTCCATAAGCCAGCTTTCGCCTCCAAAATCGCAGGGATCGCTGGTGGGTATGATGGTTGAGAAGATGATTTTGCCGCTCAGATACAGCATGTTGGACACGACCCGCTCGCCGCGTGCATTGCCATTGTAGACTAAATCCATGTACCAGCCGCGATCATTGTTGGCCAATAAATTATTGCTGGTGACACGTAGGCCGTTTTGTTCATAGATGATGGTTTGCTGGCGCAATTGGGCGCGTCCGGTAATGACAGAGGTATTGTCATCCCTTAACGCATAAATGGTTTGTACGCTGGTATCGGTTTTATCACTGGGTTCAATGTATTTGCCGGTACCAATGTAAATCTGCAGGCCTGAGGCTGAGAAATTCAGTCTGGAAACGGCGGGCTTGGACGTGATGGGTTGCCGTTTACCGCCGCTGTCGGTGGCCACAAACAGGGGTTTGGGCGTGCTGCCCTGTTTGTAGGCGAAATCCCACTGATTGGGGTTGCTGGCGGAAACATTGATTTTCCATAAATTACCAAACAAATCGCCGACATAGACAGTATCGGCAATCGCATTGCCGTCTAAGTCCACGACCGTGGGGCTGGACATGCCGTTCGGGCGGCCCAGAGACAGCGGATCCGCGCTCATGCCCACACCGGTATCCAGTTTTTTAATCAACGTTCCCGTCGCGATATCGACAATATAAAGGACGGCGTTGCCGGTGGTGCTGGCATTGCCATCGGTGGCGGTGTTGTTATAGCCGTTGCCAAAAATGGCAGCCCACTGGCCATTGGCCATTCGGACGATGGATGCCTGGCTGTAGGTGAATCCCAAATCGGCGTCATCCGTATCATTGAATTCCCATTTCACAATGCCCGGGGCGCCATTTTCAGTAAACTGGGTCGGATCTGTCACATCCAGGGCATAAACACCCTGGCCGCCGCCATTCAAGGTGCCCACAAGCACCGTACGCCACTCACTGTTAATGTAGACGTCAATGACCGTCGGTGAGCCGTCCACGTAATACCGGTGGGCGTAATTGGGATTGGTCAATTGATTTAAGGTTTTAAAAAGGCTGGCGGGGACATAGGCAAAGACCTCAACCCCTGTGACTGCATCAAACGCATGCAGCATCCCGTCGTTGGCGCCCACGTAGATTATTGCGCGACGGTTTAAATTGTTTTCACGGAAAATGCCGTAAGGACTGCTGTTTTCCGGGGCTCCTCCAGCCCAGGTGACCGGGTATTGCTGGTTGGGCACTTTAATCACCAGCGGGGTGGAGTTAATGATGTCGCCCAGCAGCGTGGTGCGATTACGGAAAGTTCCGCCGTTTTTCTGTTCCAGCGATTTATCCCCGCGCAGGAAATTCAAGCGGTTGCTGCCTTGCCCGTCACTCACGGCCGTCACCGGATTTAAATTCAAAGCCGTCACCTGGGATACGTCCAGTTCTGTATTGGTGGGGGAGGCCGGGTTTGAAGGCCAACGGAATTTAATGCCTGTGTTGTTGGAGGGCTTAAAGGTGATGATGTGACGCCCTGTGCTGAAATTTTGAAGGCTCAGCTTCTGGGAGGCATCCCAGAGGGAGCCTTGCGGTCCTGAACCGGTAAAGAGAATATTCCCGTTCGTTTCATCAATGTCAAAGGCCAGCAATTGGCCGCTCCAGTCTTTGGTTCTGAAAATAGCCTGATAAATCAGGGTATCAGAAGCTAAGAAACCGCTGCTTAAGGCGGCGGATGAGAAGGAACCTGTTCTGTCCAAGATTAAGGCAAAAGCCTTGGCCAGTTGAGCCCGCAGGCTGTTGGCATTGGTCACCAGAAAATAGTTATCCGGATCGTTGTCATTGTCGGTATCGAATTCCGTGTTCACATCCGGGGTATTGTTATTATTGGAATCAATGAATCCGCCCCATTTGGCCGCATACCACAGCGGGGATTTCAGTACAGTGGCCGACGGGGTGGAGCTCGGGGTAAAGGTTCGAGTGGTGGTTAAGGGTAATGCCACCCAATCATTCCAGGTACCGCCCGGCGGCTGTCCGGGAGGCGTGTCCAAAAAGTAATTGACGTCACTGCCAGCGGCTGTGTCGACATCCCGTACCTCAAGATACACCCCGTCCTGCGTGGTACCGGAAATGACATACCCCATGTGCTGGGTGATCCCGCCAGCGGCGTAGATGGAGTCGCAGGCAATGGTCAGCGTGTTGTCGGCATTGACGGTGATGGTGTATTTGACAATCGCATCCATGTCAAAATCAGCGCCCTGCTGCAAGTCGGCAAAATTTACCCTCAGCACGGCCTGTGTGGGAGTTAAGGACTCAATATAATAATCGACAATTTCATTGGTAGGCTGGTATTGGCCCTGGGTTGCATTGATACTGAAGCCGGCGACGGATTTCCCGAAAGGCAGCACGGTAATCGGGTTGCCCCCCACAAAAAATTTAAGTTCAGGCATGGGGGCGGACAGCGCGATTAAATAGGATTTGGCATTTTGTTCCCCCTGAGCGCTGTTGATATCATTAATCCAGGCATACCAGGCCACGCTGGCTGGATAATAACTGCCTTCGGAGTTGGCTTCCAATGGGGCAAGACCACGGATATTACCGAAACTGGTGACGGTTTTAGGCTTGGGAGACCCATCGGCTGTGGCGCCGGATTGGCCAATGAAAGCCAGCAGGCTTGAAAAGCCTTCCCCGGTAAAAATGCTTTGTGCGAGGGAGGCGGCATTGAGGGAGGGGGTTAAATCGCCGCTGAAGGAGTTAAAGTAGCTCCCTGGCACCTGATCACTGTCATAGGTTGGATTCAAGTCGCTTAATACCAGCATATTGGCTTTGGCGCAATAGGGGTAAACCGAGTAGGGGTTGACCCAGGAGGGCTTCGGCAGGCCGAGCGTCACATCCGTGCCAGTGGAATAATTGAAGGTGGAGGTGGCTGACGATTTACCGGCCAGGTAACGCACGGATTCATACATCATTTCACCCAGTGGATTTCCCCACATTTCGCACTCGCCGTTGTTGATGTTGCGGGTTGAGATAAATCCGCAGGAATATTCATAGTTACCGCCAAAACCGGTGACGGTTAATTTGTTAATGGTAGAAATAATGCCGTTCACCGCCGTAAATTGCCCGGTGTTTAAATCAATTTCATCAGTAATACTCGAGATGTTTTTGCGCAGCACGCCGCCTGCCAGGTTGTTTTTGTATGATCCAGTCAATAAACCAAACAACATGGAATTGTTTTCGCCAAATTCCTGCAGCAGACCAATCGGTTTTTTCTGGCCATTGGGGTAACTGCGGCAATTGTCTTCAAGACCAATGGCGCTGTCGCAGACTTTAACGCGTACGACATAATCCGTAAGGCCGGTAATCAACGGCCCTGAGCTACCATGCAATGCTCGGGAACCGGCCACGGGTCGTTCAATACTGACCCATTCCCAAATACGATAGGGTTGGTTTAGGGCAACCCGCAACAGGGGGGACGAGGTGTTTAACAGGGTGGTGTTGGCAAAAAGATGGTAATTGGTGCCGGATGGAGCGGTAAACGGGGTGTAGTCGCTGATATTAAAGCCGTCAATGGCTAAACTTTTGTATTCTTTTCCCCAACTGTGCCCATCCTGAGGAATGTAGGAACGTTGCAACACCGTGGCGGTGGTTGAGTCGACGGAACGGTAGCCGCCATACAAGACCTTGCGTATGGCATCCAGACGGGATGTTGTTAAATAATTTAAAAAATTACCACTCCAGCTCCCCGGGCATTTGCGATCAACTGCCATGGCGGTCGGATAGAAATACTGCTGTCCTGAATCGTAGGCATAGCATTTGGCGCTGTCAAAATAACCGTAATAGTCAATACTGGGTTTAAAGTGCAATTCAATCTGGCCATCGTCGTCCAGATCAGTCAAATCGTTGTAGGCTTCAAAATAAAGCTTGTGGTCGCGGCTTAAAATCAGCATGGTCATGGGCGCGACAGTGTCAGTGATGAACAACGGGGTCTGTGACAGATTCAAGGTGCCGGAGAAGAGCGGGGTAATGCTTAAAGTGCCGGTCAGGCACGCCACTGCTGCGGTTATGCGTTTCATCAGTATCTCCTTGCCACAGTGGTTTGCAGGACACTGATTGAATCATTCGTAGACCCTGTACCGCGGGCAGTGACCTGATAATAAAAAACACCGGTGCTTTTAGCCGCCGATGAACCAACGACGGGTGAATCAGGAACAAATTGGAGAAATTCAATAATGAAACGCGGATTGGTTGCGATATTGTCCAGGCTCAGGGTGTATTGCGCTGAACGGCTGTTCCACCAGCTTGACGGCTGGGTGGACAGATTAATGTTTTCGTATACCTGCTGGGCGCAGGGATAAGCCTGACAGGTGACATACACCGTGGGTTCCTTTTCCTGGCTTAAAACCCAGTTCTCCCCCGCCTTTAAGGCCGATTCGGCGGCCACGAAGGATAGCTCCTTATCCTGCAGGTTGGCAGACATTTTTTCCTGCAGGTGGGTCACCTGGACTGAGGTGATGCCTAAAAGGGTGATCACCAGTAATAACAGCAGGGTTGCGGCGAGCGTCGCACCAGATTGTTTCCTCATGATGGCAAACCTCGATTCCTTAAGGTAATGAATGTATCCCACTGGCGGCGTAATTTGCGATCGGTAGGCGTCGTGGTTACACCGTTAAAGGTATAGGGTTGAACTTTGTCATTGACATTTTCCGTTGTGGCAAAGAGAAGATTAATCTGGATGCTGATGACATTATTCCAGTTATTGGCATTATTGACCTGGGTGGCGGTCTGGTAAGTATCCACGGTGTTATCGCCATCCGTGTCGACGCCATAGGAGACACGCATGCGTTCCACGCCCTCAGCGATTTCATCTTCGTTGCCATTGATATCCAGGCGCACTAGCGCCAAAATGGGCTGACCGACGGAATTGACGCGGCCGGTGTTTTTTACATAAAACGCATAGTAGAGAAAGCGCATGACCTGTGAATTGGCCGGATACGCCATGGTCAAATCATTGGAGGTATTGTCGCTGACGGTATGGGTAATGGCCGTGGCGTTGGTGTTGGCGCCGGCAATAAAGATATCGCCCACTGAGCAATTGGTAATCATCACCGGATCCCCCGCGGCGATGCCTAAGCGATCATAAACCAGAATGGGGTTGTTGGGCTGATTCATGTCATCGCGCAATTGCACGCCAAAATTAGAGGCCATTCGTACTTCAATGATGTCTGATCCAGCGAGGGGTTTCCCCGTTAAATTGGCTGGAAGGAGGGGGCTGAAGGAGGCGGCGAGCCCGTCGTAACCTTGCACAGGTTTGTCATAAGACAACATTGCTGATACATTTCTGACCAAATTGGTCACTGCAATCTGCTTTTGATTGGCACAGCCCTGAAATCCCGCCATGCGTAATTCCCGGGCCAGTAAAAAATTGGCATACCGCCCGTTTTCCTGCAGACGAGCCAAGCCTTCCTGCATGACGTAGGTGGATTTATTACTCAGGTAAACCGCACCGGCGCTGGCAATAAGCAAGGTGCCCAGCGTAATGGCCACCATGAATTCAATCACAGAAAAACCATGGCATGGCAAGCGCTTCATAATTCCACTTCCATAATCAGGCAGGTCAGATCGACATCGGCATCGCCGCTGCAACCGGTACCGTTAACGCCCGTGCGCTCATTATCCCAACGCATAATGACAGTGAACTGGTTGCCGTTACGGGTAATGGTGCCCTGGCCCTGAGGCAATAATGTGCTGTTGGTTGAATTCCAGATATGCACGTCGCGTTGGGCAATCTGCCCGGCGCTGCAGGTGGTGCAACTGGGTAACGAGGGAGTTCCTGATACATTATTATAGGCGCCGGACTGAATGCCGGCTGAATTAGCCATCATGCGATCAACCATATTGCCTGCCTGGGCAATGGCGATTGAGCGCAATTGCGCGGTTTGATTGTAGCGGATGGCATTCATCTGCAACGACGCAATGCCAAGTAAGCCCAGTGCCAGAACAAATGAACTGACCAAGACTTCAATTAAACTGAATCCTTTTTGGTGGCTTGCAAAGTGCTTCATAGCTTCAGGTTGACAGAGACCCGGTACGATTTCTGTGCAAAATTCGTACCGGCAATGAAGCAGTGCTGGTGGGGTTAGCGTTTCATGACTGGAATCAGCGTTTGTAACAGCGCTTTGAACACTTTGGGGGTTCCCGCGATAACATCGCCCTGCTTCAGATACTCTTCGCCGCCTTGAGCATCACTCAATAAACCACCCGCTTCCTTGACGATCAGAGCGCCGGCTGCAATATCCCAGGGGCGAAGGCCAAATTGCCAGAAACCATCAAGCCGTCCTGCCGCTACGTACACTAAATCAAGCGCCGCAGAGCCGGTTCGCCGGATGCCGACGCATTTACCCATTAATGCTTCAAACGTTGGCAGATACCGTTGTGCTGCGGCCGGGTTGCGAAAGGACACGCCTGTACCGAGCAGGGCCTGCTGCAGTTGTGTTTGTTTGGAAACGCGGATACGGCGGTCATTGAGCTGGGCGCCGCGGCCGCGGGTAGCCGAAAAACATTCATGCCGGAGGGGATCGTAAACCACGGCATGTTCGATTCGATTTTTAATTTTGCAGGCAATGGAGACCGAGTAGAAAGGGAAACCGTGCAGGAAATTACTGGTTCCATCCAGCGGATCAATGATCCACTGCACATCGGATTCATCATTATAAAGGCCGCTTTCTTCCGCTAAAATACCATGGTCGGGGTAGGCCTTGTGGATAGCCTGAATGATGGCTTGCTCGGCTTTGATGTCCACTTCACTGAAATACTCGGCATTGTCCTTGGCCGTGACTTTAATTCTGTCAATTTGTTCAATATGACGTACAATAATATCACCGGCCTGACGGGCGGCGGTGACTGCAATATTAAGTAATGGTTCCATGGCTTCGCTCTTTTCTACAAAAGTCAGCGATTCTAGCACATTTTTTTTGTACAGAGAGAAGTCATTGCTGTTATAGTTACGCACTTCGCAAAATTCATTGACCTTTATGAAATTAGAGTCTGTTCGCATTATACTGATTGCCACGTCGCATCCGGGCAATATTGGTTCAGCGGCAAGAGCCATGAAAACCATGGGGTTGAGCCGTTTATACCTGGTAACGCCCAGGTCTTTCCCTGATCTCAAAGCCTGGGAAATGGCGGCGGGGGCGGATGACGTGCTTGAACACTGCGTGGTCACAGAAAGTCTGGATGATGCGTTACGCGGTTGCCAGCTCATTTTAGCCACTAGCGCGCGGCCACGCGGCATTGCATTGCCGGGTTTAACGCCATCGGAAGCGGCGGAAATGGTGTGTAAAAAATCCGATGACACGCAGGTCGCTATCCTCTTTGGACGTGAACACGCCGGCTTGACCAACGATGAATTGTTAAAAAGCCACTATCATATTCATATCCCCAGCAATCCGGAGTATGGATCGCTGAACCTGGCGCAGGCAGTGCAGATCATTGCTTACGAGTTGCGGATGAAATTATTGTCGCCTGCCGCTGCAGTGGCGTTAAGGGCGGATAAACCGGCTACAGCCGATGAAATCGAGCAGTTTTATGCCCATCTGACCGAGGTCATGGTGGCGATTGATTTTTTAAAACCGTCCAATCCCCGGCGTTTACAGCAACGCATCCGGCGTCTGTTTAACCGTGCGAAACTGGAACACATGGAGGTCAATATCCTGCGCGGCATTTTAACGAACGTTCAGAATGCATTGAGATGGGCGGGCGTGAAGGACAGAGGATAAGGTCATGAAACAGTTACCGATTTATTTTGATTACATGGCTACCACCCCGGTTGATCCGAGGGTTGTGGCGCGTATGGTTCAGTATCTCGGTCCTGACGGCATTTTCGGTAATCCCTCGTCCATTTCTCATCCCTATGGCAAAGAAGCCGCGGAAGCGGTTGAAACGGCCAGGGCGCAGATTGCCGAGGTTATTCATGCAGAGCCTCGAGACCTTGTTTTCACCTCCGGCGCCACTGAAGCCAATAATCTCGCCATTCTTGGCGCTGCCCGCTTTTATCAGCATAAAGGAAGGCACCTCATCACCATGAGTACCGAACATAAAGCCGTCCTTGACAGCGTTCATCAACTGAAGAAAGAGGGATTTACTGTCACCTGCCTGCCGCCTGAGCCAGATGGGTTGCTTTCCCTTGAACGATTAAAGGCGGCCCTGACGCCGGAAACCATTCTGGTATCGGTGATGCATGTGAATAATGAAACCGGCGTGATTCAGGACATCACGGCCATTGGCGATTTGTTGAAGGATAAGGGCATTATTTTCCATGTCGATGCAGCGCAGAGTGTCGGTAAACTGCTGGTTGATCTTGACCACATGCCCGTGGGATTAATGTCATTGTCCAGCCATAAAAATTATGGTCCAAAAGGCATAGGCGCCCTCTATATTCGTCATAAACCGCGCCTGCGGCTTTTACCTTTATCCTATGGCGGCGGGCATGAACAGGGGTTACGCTCAGGGACCCTGGCCACGCATCAGATCGTGGGCATGGCCGAAGCATTTTATTTGGGCGAACAAACCCGCGTGGCCGAGCAGGCGCGCCTCCTGGCAATGCGCCAGAGGCTTTGGCAGGGCATTAAGCATCTTCCCGGTATCCGTTTAAACGGCCACGAACACCAGCGGATTGCCGGTAACCTCAATCTGACTTTTAAGGGAATCGAAGGCGAAACCTTATTGCTGGCTTTGCGGGAATTGGCCGTGTCCACGGCGTCAGCCTGTTCATCTGCCAGTAATCAACCGTCTTATGTGCTTAAAGCCCTGGGTTTAAGTGATGAAGACGCTTACAGTTCCATTCGCCTGTCCCTGGGCCGTTTTACCACGGAGGCGGACATTGAAAAAGCCATTCATACCATTTGCCAACAAGTAACCCGTCTGCATGAAATAGCGCCATGATGAAGTATAATAGTTTAGTAGAAACCTGTTTTTTTACGCCGCGGCATGTGGGCACGCTGGATTGTACCCGGCCTTTCACGGTATCAAGCGAGGTGGGGATCCGTGGTAAAGCGTTTTTGCAATGGTATGCGGCCTGCGACGCTCAGGGTTTAATTACCCGGTGCTGTTTTAAAGCCTACGGTAACCCGTACCTTATCGCGGCATTGGAATGGTGTTGCCGCCAGATGACGGGCACATCGGTGAGCGAGCACCCGCGTTTGGGTTACCAGCAACTGATTAATGAACTGGAAATACCCAAAACACTTTATCCTACCGCCCTGCTGGTGGAACAGGGATACCGGCAGATTTGTGAAAAAATGAAACAATTAGTAAAGGAGAACCCGTAATGAGTGGTGTTGTTCAATACGAAGCGAGCAGTGAGACTGGCGTTAATTTAAGTGAAACGGCGAAAAATCATGTGCTTTCTTACCTTGGCCGCCAGCCCAATTGCTGCGGTATCCGTTTTTCCGTTAAGAAAACAGGGTGCTCCGGTCTTGCCTATGTGGTTGATTATGTCGAGACGCCTCAAAGCGGCGATATCGTCCTGCCGTTGACCGACCAGTACCAAATCTATATTGATAAAGGCAGTTATCCCTACTTGAAAGGCATGGCCATTGACTATGTCAAACAGGGTTTGAATGCCAAATTTGTTTTTAACAACCCTAACCAAACCGGTGCCTGCGGGTGTGGTGAAAGCTTCACAGTAGAGTAACCTGGCCGTATTTTGCCAGTTCCCACTGATTCCTGAAAACCCCTTTCCCGGCGGGAGAGGGGCGTCCATCATAGACCAATACCGCTTTGTCTCAGGTACCTCCTTACCACGTGCGTAAGAGCAAGAAAAAAATCAATTCAATTTGTCGATATTTAATTTTATTGATTTAAATTTGTCTAAATAAGCGAAAATACTTGCTAAAAATGCAAAATTTCCTTAAGCTTCCCTTAATAAATGAATATGAATGAAACAATGTTTACATTCTTTGTGGTATTTGTTACTATATCGCCCATGATGTACTGTTTATGTCACATTTTCCGATCTGAACAGCATCAATTTCATCATCAGGAGAGAGGATAATGAGTGCAGTAATGCAACAAGTTGAACAGGTTAATGAAGCATTAACCCAACAAGTCGTTGGCGCAGTAAAGCGTTATCTCAATGCAGTCGGTAATAAAGAAATGAATCTCAACCTTTATCAATTAATTGTTGAGGAAGTTGAGGCTCCCTTGTTCCGTACGGTCATGGAGTTAACCCGCTACAACCAATCCAAAGCAGCGAGAGTTTTAGGCGTCAGCCGTGGTACGTTGCGCACCAAGCTTAAGCGTTATTTCGACGACGAATTTATTGGCACCCGCGGCTAATAAATTCTGGTCTTTCTGTAGGCACTTTGCTACCATTACTATCAGAGTCGGTCAGGCAATCGCTCCTTGCAAGGCAAGGGGAGGAAAGTCCGGGCTCCATAGGGCAGAGTGCCAGGTAACGCCTGGGAGATGAAAATCTACGGAAAGTGCCACAGAAAATATACCGCCTCCCGCCTGTGCAGGAGGTAAGGGTGAAATGGTGCGGTAAGAGCGCACCGCGCGTCTGGCAACAGGCGTGGCAGGGAAAACCCCACTCGGAGCAAGACCAAATAGGAATCCATCCGGCGTAAGCCGGCACATGCGGCCCGCATGGGATTCGGGTAGGTCGCTTGAGGCTTGTGGTGACACAAGTCCCAGATGAATGATTGTCCACGACAGAACCCGGCTTATCGACCGACTTTTCTACTGTCCTCTTGTATTTATCCGGCACTGGCCTTACTATCGCCACATTTTTATAACAGGGCGTTCTCTATGATGTTATGCATCGATGTGGGTAATTCCCATATTTATGGCGGTGTTTTTGCCGGCGATGACATTCGTCTGCGCTTCAGGCACACATCGAAAGTCAGTACCTCCGATGAATTGGGCATTTTTTTAAAGAGCGTGCTGCGGGAGAATCAGTGTTCGCCCGAAGCCATCAGTTCAATTGCCATTTGTTCCGTGGTTCCCCAGCTCGACTACTCCTTGCGCGCAGCCTGTGTTAAATACTTCTCGGTGGATCCCTTTTTCCTGCAGGCGGGAGTAAAAACCGGTTTGAATATTAAATACCGCAATCCCGTGGAAGTCGGTGCCGACCGCATTGCCAATGCCATTGCTGCAACCCATGCCTATCCCGGTAAAAACAGCATCGTCATTGATTTTGGCACAGCGACAACGTTTTGCGTTATCACCTCGCAGAAGGCTTATCTCGGCGGTGCCATCCTTCCGGGGGTACGTTTGTCTGTAGACGCCTTGTCTAACAATACCGCCAAGCTCCCGGCGGTTGAAATTGTTAAAACCGAACAGGTAGTCGGGCGTTCCACCATCGAAAGCATTCAATCGGGTATTTTCCATGGCGCTCTGGGCGCCTGTCGCGAACTGATTCATCGTATTAAAGAAGAAACCTTCCCCAATCAGGAGGTTTTGGTGATTGCGACCGGCGGTTTTGCATCCCTTTTTGATAAGCAGGGCATTTACGATGTGTTGTCACCCGACCTGGTGTTACAGGGCATTCGACTGGCTGCCTTAATGAATCAGTGAGTCGTTTCGCATGCCCCGGGTACTGTTTTAGCCTGACTCGGGGATTGTCTCTTTCGGTTGTATTCTTTTAAATCAAAGAGTGTCAAATAAAAACCTCTTCGCATCCCATCCGCATGCGGCGGGCTTTTTTTGCCGTTTAAGTGGCATAAAAAGGTTGACGATTGGGAAAATGTGTTTCTATAGTGTATAAAAGTGGTATAAAATAATAAAAAAGTGGAGATTTGTGGGGGAGCTAATCCTCCCCTCCTAAGAGAAAATCATGTTTCGTGGAATCAATGCCATCACAGTTGACGGAAAAGGTCGCCTTGCCATCCCAACGCGTTATCGTGACGCGCTGAGTGCGGATGGCAAATCGGCTTTGGTCGTCACCATTGATACCGAAGAAACCTGTTTACTGCTTTATCCGGCAGCGCAATGGCAAATTATTGAAGATAAATTACAAAGTTTACCCAGTTTTAATGCCGCAGCACGCCGTATTCAACGGCTGCTGATTGGTCATGCAACGGATGTTGAGCTCGATGGCAATGGCCGGGTGCTGTTACCGCCTTTACTGCGTGATTACGCGCAGCTCGATAAAAAGGTGGTGATGATTGGGCAGGGTAACAAATTTGAAGTGTGGAATGAGATGTTGTGGCAGAGTAAACGCGAGCAATGGTTGGAAGAGGAAGGTGACGGCGAGGGCGGTCTCCCTGACGAAATGAAGAATTTTTCTTTATAACGGAAGCAGAAAATGGCCCATCAATCCGTGTTGTTACAGGAGGCAATCCAAGGCTTGGCGATCAAGGCTGACGGCATTTATGTCGACGGCACCTTCGGTCGCGGCGGTCATGCGCGCGCTATTCTGCAACAGCTTTCACCCGCAGGCCGATTAATTGCCATCGATAAAGATCCCGCAGCGATAGCCTATGCCAGGGAACATTTCAGTCAGGATCCGCGGTTTACGCTTTTTCATGGATCGTTTGCCGATTTACCGCGGTTTGCAGAAGAAGCCCGGGTGAGCGGCAAAATTGACGGGATTTTGCTGGATTTGGGTGTTTCTTCCCCACAACTGGATGAACCCGAGCGGGGCTTCAGTTTTATGCAACAGGGGCCGCTCGATATGCGTATGGATTCGACGCAGGCCCTGAGTGCCGCGGAGTTCATCAATAAAGCGGATGAAAAAGATCTGGTGCGGGTATTCCGTGAATACGGCGAAGAGCGTTTTTCAGGCCGCATTGCCCGCGCGATTGTGGCGGCAAGAGAGCAAAGCCCGATTGTCACCACCCAGACTCTGGCTGAAATTGTCAAACAGGCGAATCCCAAGTGGGAAAAACACAAGCACCCCGCGACGCGGGTATTTCAGGCCATACGCATTTACATCAATCAGGAACTAACCGACCTGGCAGCCTGCCTTAACAAAGTCATGGCGACATTAACGGTAGGCGGCCGTTTGGTCATTATCAGTTTTCATTCGCTGGAAGACAGAATCGTTAAACAATTTATGCGTGATAAAGAACAAGGTATTCGCCCGCCGCCGGGCGTACCTGTACGAGCAAGTGAAATGGGCAGTTGTTTTAAACGCATCGGTAAAGCGATTAAACCTGGTGAAGCGGAGATAAGACAAAATGCCAGAGCCCGGAGTGCGGTCCTTAGAATAGGAGAGAAAACAGCATGAATGCCGCAGCAAGAGCAATTAATCAAAGCAACTTATTTAGTGGACAATTACTGGAAATGCGCCTGTCAAAACAATGGTGTTTGATCTTGTCGTTACTCTTTGCAGTCCTGGTCAGTTCCTTGGCAGTTATTTACACGACCAATGAACATCGATTAAGCTTCAGCCAGTTGCAGCAATTGGAGCAACAAAGCCACCAATTGCAGTTGCAATGGGGGCAATTGCTGCTGGAACAGGCGAGCCTGGCTACCCCTGCTCGTGTAGAACAGTTGGCCACGGATAAATTGCAAATGAGATTACCGTCCGATAAAGACACCTATGTATTACAGCAACAATGACTAACAAAGGGCATAAAGCGCGTTTAATTGTCGTCTCGGTTTTTTTTATCGCGTTGCTCGCGGCCCTGCTTTGGCGGATAACGGACTTAACTATCCTTCACCGCCAGTTTCTTAAAGGGCAGGGGGATGCCCGAAGTTTAAGGACGGTGGATATTCTAGCCTACCGCGGCATGATCGTGGATCGTCAGGGGACGCCTCTGGCAGTCAGTACGCCGGTTAAATCCTTATGGGTCAACCCCAAAGAATTCTCTCCTGATAAAAAGCAGTTGCTTGCCTTGGCCAAATTACTGGACATGCCGCCTAACAGGCTGCTCGCTCAAATTCAACGGGCGAAATCAAGGGAATTTCTCTACCTGAAGCGGCAACTGCAACCGGCCTTGGCTAAGGACATTGAACAGTTAAAGATCCCGGGTCTGAATTTCCAGCAGGAATTCAAGCGTTATTACCCTGAGACAGACAGCACAGCCCAATTGCTGGGGTTTACCAACATCGACGATGTGGGCATTGAAGGCCTGGAGTTGGCTTATCAGGATTGGCTGATGGGGATTCCGGGTAAAAAAAGGGTATTAAAAGATCGTACCGGCCATATCATTGAGGAGCTGGGTGTTATCAAGGAACCGAGACCGGGTCACGATTTGGTGTTAAGCATCGATCGCCGCATCCAGTATCTGGCTTATCATGAATTGCAGAATACCCTGGAGAAATTTGCCGCCAAGTCAGGTTCGGTAGTGGTGCTTGATTCACAGACAGGGGAAATTCTGGCGGCGGCCAATGCACCCTCGTTTAATCCTAACGTACGCGGCCGCTACACGCGCGAAAGTTACCGCAACAAGGCCATTACCGATGTCTTTGAACCCGGTTCATTAATGAAACCATTCAGTATCGCGAGTGCGCTGGGCAGCGGCCAGTTCACGCCAGAAACCATCATTGATACCCGCCCAAGCTGGATGATTGTTCACGGTCATACGGTGCGTGATGTGCATAACTACGGGGTGCTCGATGTCACGGGTGTGCTGCAGCACTCCAGTAATGTCGGCGTGACCAAAATGATTTTGCAAAGCCCGCCGGAACAACTGATTGGTCTGTTACAACGCAGCGGTTTCGGGCAGCGGACGGAAAGCGGTTATCCGGGTGAAAGCGACGGTGCCGTGGTAAAAGTCAAGGATGCCAATCCCTTTGTGCTGGCTACCCTTGGATTTGGTTACAACATCTCGGTGACTGCGCTGCAGTTGGCCAAAGCCTATTTAATTTTCGCCAATCACGGTAAACTTCATCCAGTGACTTTATTGCACAATGACACGACTGAAATTGGTGAACAGGTACTGGACACGAAAACAGCCGATCAGGTTCTGGCGATGATGGAGGCTGTATTGGGCAATGAGGGGACGGGAAGGGCTGCCCGAATTCCAGGTTATCGGGTTGCCGGTAAAACCGGTACGGCCCGGGTAGCCGGTAAAAACGGGTATGAGTCCAACCGCCACATCGCCAGCTTCGCAGGCATCGCTCCCGTGTCTTCACCCAGGCTCGTTGTTGTTGTTGTGATTCATGAACCGACCCGTAACGGTTATTACGGGGCAGCCGTTGCGGCGCCGTTGTTTGCCCAGGTCATGTCGGGCGCTTTGCGGATTTTAGACATACCTCCTGATAAAACCACACCGTGAGGTGATTATGAAATTGTCTGACCTTTTAAAACACTGGACTACTGTCAGCCACGACTGCGACATTACCGGCCTTTGTAATGACAGCCGTAAAGTGCAACCGGGAGATTTGTTCATCGCCTATCCCGGTACAACCGTTGATGGCCGTTTATTTATTCCTCAGGCGTTGGCAGGCGGCGCAGCCGCGGTGGTTTATGAACCGGGCGACTGGCCTTTGAGCGATTGTCCTCCTTCCTCTTTTATCGGCGCGCCGCTTCCCAAACTGGCCCGTCATCTGGCGGCGATTGCCAGCCGATTTTATGCGGATCCCAGCAGTAAAATGAATGTTACCGGCATTACCGGCACCAACGGAAAAACCACCATTGCTTATCAGTTGGCTCAGGCCCATTCCCTGTTAGGGACGAAGGCCGCCTACATTGGCACCCTGGGGCAGGGTGAGGCGTCTCAATTACAGCCGTTGGCCAATACCACCCCGGATGCACTGGCCCTGCAATCCTTGTTTGCCCATTACCAGCAGCGAAAAATAACGCAGGTGTGCATGGAGGTTTCGTCTCATGCCTTAGCCCAACAGCGAGTCGACTGCATCCATTTTAATCAGGCCATTTTTAGCAATCTGACCCACGATCATCTGGATTACCACCTCACCATGGAAGCTTATGCCGCCGCCAAAGCCGCTTTGTTTAAAAAATCCAATTTACAATGGGCCATTGTCAATGGAGATGACGCTTACGCACAGCAAATGATCGGCGCCATTCAGCCGCCTTGCCGTCTGTTGACCTATGGCATCTATGAAAGTGCTGATATCCGTGCCCTGAATTGGGATGTCAGTCTTTCAGGAACCCGCATTGACGTGTTATCCCCCTGGGGAGAGTATCAACTTAAGATTAACGCGCTGGGCTTTTTTAATATTTATAACGCCTTGGCCGTCTTCTCAAGCCTCCTGGCAGCCGGTTATCCCCATGAAGCGGTAGTTGGGGTAATGGCCCAATTGCAACCGGCTCCCGGCCGCATGGAGGTGGTGGCGCAGAAACCCTGCGTGATTGTGGATTATGCCCATACCCCTGATGCGCTGGAAAATGTGTTGGCAACGCTTGAAAAGGTTAAAAAAGGCAAAATGCTGGTGGTTTTTGGCTGCGGCGGTGATCGCGATAAAACCAAACGGCCGATGATGGGCCGAATTGCCAGCCAGTACGCTGACATTGCCATCATTACCAGCGACAACCCCCGTACTGAAAATCCGGAAGCCATCATTCACGAAATTGAAAAAGGCATTTCCTCTCATCCCTCGCTGTATAAAATTGTCAGCCGGGAGGAAGCGATCGCCAAAGCAGTCAGCCTTGCAGACAAGGATGACATCGTGCTCGTTGCCGGCAAAGGCCATGAGACTTACCAGCAGATTGGTCAGGTCTGCCACCATTTCTCTGATCAGGAAATCATCCGCGGGTTATTGACTTAATTAGCGCCAAGTAGCGTCTTTAAGAACCGATTGCTTAAGGCACCGCCGCAGGTACTGAAATCATGGCGAAAGGTGTGTGCCTGGCGCAAGGTAAGGAAGGCGCGTTGCTTATCGCCGGCCTCTTTCATTGCGTTGGTTTCTACAGCCGGATTATAAAGCGACAGTAACAGAGACGGCCAGGAATCAAGGTCAGCCGGGACGGGCAACGCCTGCCTGGCCGGAGAGGGGTGATGAAGCGGTTTTAGACCATAGTATTCATGCAGTTTATCGCTCAGTAACGTGACCGCACGTTGTTTCGCTTCGATGCTGTGGCCTGCGATATGCGGCGTGCAGAGCAGCGCTTTTGAGAGAATGGCCGCATTCACAGCCGGTTCATTGAGATAGACATCCGTACAATAGCGAAGATGAGGGAAGGTGAGCAGGTCTTCTTCATTGACAATCCCCCCGCGTGACGCATTGATGATCACTGTACCCGGTTTAAGCTGGCTTAAAAAATCGGCATTAAGGCTGTTTCGACTGGGGTAGGGAGGGGCGTCATGCAGGTTGGCATGCACGCAAATTAAATCACAGGCAGCCAATTCATCAAGGCTGCAACTGCGAAATGCCGGATCCCTTTCTGCCCTGGGCGGATCATAATGACGGACCTCCCATTGCACTGCCTGTAGGCGATCGGCTACCCGCAAACCCACTTCACCGCAACCGATAAGGCCTGCCTGTCGTCCGCCAGGCAGTGAATGATTCAGTTCAAGCCAGGCTAAAGACGCCATGACGTAATCTGCAACCGCCGGGGCATTACACCCTTTGGCATCGACCAGGGTGATGCCGCGGCTGGCTAGAAAGGCCTCATCGAGATGATCAGTACCGCTGCTGGCCGTGGCGACATAGTCAAGGGTATGTTGACCCAGCAACGCGGCATCGACTTTTAAAGTCGAACGGCATAAAAGAATGGCCTTTCCCGGCAGCAGCGATGGAATTTGTTCAGCATTCTGGTAGAAACTTAAGCAAAATGGCGCTGGAAAGACGTTCTGCAAATCAGGCAGCGAGGCGTCAGCAAGGATAGGGATCATAGGCGAAACACATAGGCTAGGAGACTTAATGCCGCGTGAATGAGTGGATTAATAATCCAGCCCAGTGCGCCAAGCATCATCAAGGCTAATAAAATAAAAAAACCGTAGGGCTCGATTTTTTGTAACTGAATGGCGGCTTTGTAGGGCAGCAGGCTGATGGCCACACGTCCACCATCCAGCGGCGGAATGGGTAACAGGTTAAAAAAGGCAAGCAGGAGATTAATCAATATGCCGGCCCGGGATACCAGCAGGAAGAACAGGCCGACCATGGATTCCGGATGAAAGAGCGCAGACAATTTAAAACACCCTGCCCAAAATAGTGCCATCAGCAAGTTGGCAAGGGGTCCTGCGGCAGTTGCCAAAGCCATGTCCCGGCGAGGGTGGCGAAAATGGCTGGCATTGATAGGAACGGGCTTGGCCCAACCGAAAACAAAATTAAACTGGCTTAAAACCAGCACCAGAATAGGGATAAGGATGGTACCAATTAAATCAATATGGCGCAGCGGGTTAAAGCTGACCCGCCCAAGCATTCTGGCCGTGCTGTCCCCTAATTTATCGGCGACCAGGGCGTGAGCGGCTTCATGCAGGGTGATGGCAAACAGCACAGGAATAATCCAGACGGCGATTTGTTGAATGGTAGTCAATTCAGGCATAGGGTTATTCACGGTGAGTCATTATTCGGCCTCGATTTTACGGGCACTTGCCAGGGTACTCAAGTACTATCTCTCCTGCTGCTTAAGTATAGTATTTCTTGACATGCTCCTATATCATGTTGGCTTTGCCTGATGGATGTCATAATCGAATGAGTTGGCCACGGAGTGTATACTACTGGTTATTGTTGGGTTTATCGCTGCTTGTTTTCCTGCCCGGCATTGCCAAACTGCCAGTGATTGACAGGGATGAAGCCCACTTTGCTCAGGCGACTCGGCAGATGCTGCAAACCAATAACTATTTTCAAGTCCGTTTTCAGGAACGTACCCGTTTTCAAAAACCGCCCGGTATAAACTGGTTACAGGCCGCCAGCGTTAAACTCACCGGCCATGGCGACAATGCAGGCATCTGGCCCTACCGTCTCCCCTCATTTTTAGGGGCTTTGTTGTCGGTCTTACTGACGTTTGCTTTTGCCAGTCGCTTTGTCAGTCGTCGTACCGCCTGGATGGCTGCGGCATTGTTGGCTTCCTCCCTGCTGCTGACAGTCGAGGCGCACATGGCCGTGATTGATACGTCGTTATTATCCTCGGTTTTGTTGATGCAGGGAGCGTTGTGGATTATTTATGAGGGGGTGCATGCTCATCGCAGGATTTCACCTGTCTGGCCCGCCCTGTTCTGGCTGGCCATGGCATACGGGTTAGTGCTCAAAGGGGTAACACCCTTAGTTGGGGTGTTGACCGTCACGGCCCTTTGTGTGACTGAACGCGGTGTCGCCTGGCTAAAGGCGCTTAAAATTATTCCTGGATTGGTGCTGTTTAGCGTTTTAAGCCTAGCCTGGCTGTGGATGTTGAATCAGGCGGAACACAGCAACTACCTGATGCAGATGCTCAATAAGGATTTGCTGCCCAAGTTGCAGGGCGGGCATGAATCGCATGGGCAACCGCCGCTGTTTCATCTCGCGCTGTTGCCGCTGACCTTTTGGCCTGCCTCGCTTTTTTTGTGGCAGGCCGGTGATTACGCATTCCGCCACCGGCATAAGTCCATGGTGCGGTTTTTGTTATGCTGGATTATTCCCACCTGGGTTTTTTTTGAATTGATGCCGACGAAACTTCCTCAGTACGTGTTACCGACCTTTCCAGCCATTGCCTTGCTAGCCGCACTCGCCATTGAACAGGGGGAGCTGTTTGAGGCACCCGGGAAGTGGTTCAGATGGCTTCAGGGCGGGTGGTTACTGATGTCAGGATGCCTGCTCATGGCCCTAGCGATGATTCCCCGATTACTGAATCTGACAATGCCGCTGGTGAGTTGGCTGTTAGTGAGCATGGGTTTTAGCCTCTGTGTTTTGGCTGTGTATTTTGCCCGGCGCGGCCATTATCAGCGCACCCTGGTGGCCTTGATCCTGGTGGCGGCAACCAGCTACCCGCTCATTTTTTCCCAGTTGCTGCCGCAATTAAAACCGCTCTGGATTACGGATGCTGTGGCAAAAAGCATACCCCGGCAATTGCTTAGTTCAGAAAAACCGCTTATTGTTGCCGGTTTTGATGAACCGAGCCTGGTGTTTAACTTAAATACTGGGCTTGTGCGTTTTTCTGACAGCTTAACGGCACAGAGACGTTTAAAAAGGAACCAGGTCCATCTGGCCCTTGTTGAAGCAGGGACTTATCAAACCTGGCCTGACGATGGCACCGTAAAAAGAGTGGCAACTGTGCGGGGATATAACTACAGCAAAGGCCGCTGGGTTGAGTTGTTATTGGTTGGGCATTCAGACGAAGTGGAGGGTTAATATGCCATTTGAGCGTTTATTTAAAGTGATGACCAAACCCTGGGTGATGTTGCTTTATGCGCTGTTGGTTGTGACTTGTTATCTTTATGTGGATAAGCCCGTAGCCCATTTTTTATGGCTCGCTCATTTAAGCAAGCAGTTTCCGCCGCTGGTGTGGTTTACTCATGCGGGTCTGGGTGCTGTTTATTTGACTCTTTTTTTCATGGCCGGGGTTTTTTTCCGTTATGTGAAGGTTAATCCGGTCTGGCAGATTCGTGCCTGGTTTATGCTGGCCAATACCCTCTTTGCCAGCTCTGTCTGCGGTGTGTTGAAAGTGCTGCTGGGACGCGCGCGGCCTAAAATGTGGCTGAATGAAAACCTGTATGGGTTTTATGGCTGGCAGATAGATGCGCATTTCATGTCGTTTCCCTCCGGTCATACCACAACCATCATGAGTGTGGCGCTGGCCTTGAGTATTCTGTTTCCAAGACACTGGCTGGCATTCATTTTAACCGGCCTTATGGTGGCTTTTTCACGCATCCTCCTGGTTCATCATTACATCAGTGATGTGCTGGTGGCCAGCTATTTGACCTTGCTGGAAGTGGGATTTTTGTATTATGTCTTTCGAAAGAAATCCTGGTTATTGCCTGCCCTGCAGGATGAAAATGATAAATTAGAGCGCTCAATGCGGCAGTTTGGAGTAAAGAATGGATAATCGTATCAACCTGTCAGTTGTTATTCCGGTTTACAATGAGGAGGATAATGTTGAGATTCTCTACAATGAGATTGTCAGAGCCTTACCGGATGAACAATTTAATTTTGAAGTGGTTTTTGTTGACGATGGCAGTACCGATCGCACCTTACGTTGTCTGAAAAGCAAGGCGCAGACTTCGCCGAAGCTGCAGGTCGTTGCCCATAAAAAGAATGCGGGACAAAGTGCCGCATTAGTCAGCGGTATACGGGCTGCCCGTTTTAATCTCATCGCTACGCTGGATGGGGATGGTCAGAATGATCCGGCGGATATACCCCGGCTGATTGCCTGTATCAAAGACAATCGCACGGTCATTTTGGGTAACCGTGCCCGGCGTGATGATAACCGTTTGCGTCGGATTTCTTCCAGGGTAGGGAATGGCGTTCGCAGACGTCTGCTGAACGACGAATGCCCGGATACGGGTTGCAGCCTGAAAATTTTTCCCCGCGATGCTTTTTTGAGTCTGCCGCATTTTAACCACCTGCATCGCTTCCTGCCGGCCTTGTTTAAACGCGCGGGATACAAATTGATCAACATGCCGGTCAATCATCGTCCGCGTTGGCATGGCGTCTCGAAATACGGGGTGATGAATCGTTTGTTTGTAGGTATCCATGATTTAATTGGTGTCCGTTGGTTGCTTAAACGTCCCTGTGCACCGGAGATTATTAATGAATAACGGCATGTTGTGGTTGATCATTGGGTTGATCGGGCAGGGCATTTTTTCTGCACGATTTATTGTTCAGTGGTTAGTCAGTGAAAAAGAGAAACGAAGCGTGATCCCGGTGGCTTTCTGGCATTTAAGCCTGTTGGGCGGGGTAACCCTGCTTTTTTATGCCATTTATAAACAAGACCCGGTGTTTATTCTTGGCCAATCCACAGGGGTATTCATTTACGCGCGCAATTTGTTCCTTATCTACCGCGAGCGTTCTTCCCGTATGTTAAAAAGCAATGCCGCCAAGGGATAAGTCATTATCCCTTGAGGCAGATGAAATGGGCGAAGGGCTCGTCCTTTCCCGGATCCATGCTGCTGACGATTTCCCCCATGGACGTCGCTTCTTTGAAATGGTTAATCCAGAAAGGGGGCTCCTCCGGTCCCCAGAGTAAAACACCTTTGCCTCCCTTGTAGGCAAGCGGCTTTTCATTCCCTTTTTTCAATTCAATGCGTGCCTTCGGAAATTGCCAGGACATCGTGCCCAGCAGCAAATGGTTTTCTGCATAAAAATAATCCGGTGTGGAGCAATGATTCACTATTGCCTGGGCCAGTTGCGCAAACGCATACTCACGTTTTGACTGATGCCCCGATTGAGCACGGCCGACCACCGCCGCAATAATCAGCAGTTGACCTATCAGGCAGAAAACAATGAACCGCTTCGCCTGTTTTTCCCAGGATTGCTCCTGATTCAGAAGACTAAAAAAGAGCAAAGGACTTAGAAAGAGCATGGGGATTAGCCAACGGGCCTGAAAATCTTTGAAACCACAGAGCAGCACGACCACTGAAACCAAAACGAGGCTTAAGGCCGCGTGGTGAAAAAGCGGCCTTGTTTTTGCCGTTGCCTTAAGATTAATTTTTTTCGGAACAGAGAAAAATAAACTGGAAAAGAGAAAAAGAGGCCCAAGAAACAGGGCCACAGACAGAAGGTATTTATAAATACCGTATCCAATCGATTTTTCTGCGGGCGCCAATTTATAACTGCTTTGCAAACCCAGGGCATGATGTTGCCAGAGCCACAGCACGTAAGGTGAGAGAATTGCTAGAAGGAGGATGACGGTGATCCCGGTTCGCCAGTCAAGCAATTGACGCCGTTTGTCCGGCAAGGTTAACGCGGTAATGATTAAGGCGGTCAGGAATAATAAGTAATTAAATTTTGATAAACAGCCTGCGCCCGCAAGAAGACCTGAAACAGCATACCAGACCAAGTCGTTTCTTCGCACGGTAAAGAACCAGAGCCAGGTCAGGCAGGCCAGCAGTAAGGCAAGTATGGAATGGGTGTTATCTTTAATTAAATCGAGACTAATGACGCTGATCAGCGTCCAGGCGCAGAGGGCAGACCAGGCCAGGGCAGGATTCGGGCAGTAGTAACGGCAAAGTTTAAAATAACTGCAAAGGCAGCCGAGGAGCAAAGCATACTTCAAAACCGCCAAACTGAACAAATGAGGACCCAGCAATTGAAACACAGCGTATTGCAGCCAGGTATACAATGGCGGCTGGAACGGATAACCGAAGGCCAGCTCGCGTGCCATGACAAACTGTTCGGCTTCGTCGATTTCAAGCGTGTGACCACGCAGAAACAGGCGAATAAGCAGAAATAAAAGAATATACAGGGTAAAATAAAGAAGTGGCTTTAAGGAGGAGGCTGTCCGAAATGTTGCAGGATTAGCAAATCCTGACTCATTATTACCTGAAGATGAGCACAATTGTTGGTTTTTTTTAAGCATTTACATTAAGCTGATAGTCACAAACAAAAGGCATGGTAACAATTTTTTTGGCATGCGATAAGTAAGGGACTACGTCAATGAAAAATTTTGATGATGAATTAGGTTATCTGGTTAAAAACTTCGCTGATTACGACAATACCGCTTATCGCTCCAAACCAAACATCTCTCTGCAGCAGGTTGAAGCCCAGGCCATTGCCTTGTTTTCCCAATACATGGCGCAGGATGGCTTCGAACCCACTGCCATCAATAAGCATTATAAAACCTTAGCCCGTTGGTTTCACACCGATAAACTGGTGAACGAAACGGCTGAAAAAAAATGGCTGAATGCGGTCTTAAGCACGTCTGAAAATAACGGGGGCGCATTTAAGCTGGTTGGGTATGTCCGGGAACAGTTAACCAACATGAAACAGGAAAAGAAAGGCGATTATTTTGCCCATGTGTCAACCATGGACGAATTACTCAACCAACTCAAAGAGGATAAGGAGCGTGCCACCACACGGACACAGCGGGCCTTGATGCAAAGTATTATTGATGTGCTTGAATCAGCCCGGGGTTACCATGCCACGGTTTCATCTAAAAACCCTCTTTGGATTAAGGGTTTATTACACAGTTTACCCTACATCAGCGGCGGTATTTGTGTCGGATTTTATGTGAAGGAACTGGCTTTACTGTACGCTTCGATTTATTTAATTTCCTCAGGGGGCCAATGGCTTGAGCGATCCAACAGCACGCGTTGGCAGATGCTGGGAAAACAGATGAAATCCTTCGGTGTCAGTCTTGAAAATGCGGTACTGGCGCTATTGGGCAGCCTGGTTAGTTTAAATTACACGGCCATGCATCACATCCGGTATCTCAGCGCGGGATTGGGCGGCGCGCTGTACCGTTACTTGGTTCCTGCCATTGAAGAAAAACCGGGGATGAACGAAAAAACGGAGGAAAAAAGCACGCCGGTAGCGAAGGAGGATGTTTGGTCGCAGCCAGGTCAATTGACAGTGCCATCTTCGTCCGGTAAGCAGTCAGGGCTTGGGCCGCAGCATCTGCTGGGCGGCGCGGAGTTTTCCACGCTGGAAGGAAAGCTTGTCGCTTTGCCTTTAGAAGAATATAAACGAAAACAAAAGCAGCAATACTTCAGCACCTGGCGGACGGGTGACGCTAAAAGTAAAGTATTGGCAGAGGCCGTCACTGAATTACAGCATTTGGATAAGGCATTGGCCCCCACCGAAAAATTTGAAAAAATAGAAAGCCATTTAAAAAAAGTGGCGAATCATCCCTTATTCCGTGTTGAATCCAGCCAATCCGCGAAAGCACTTGCAATGGCCCTTCAACTGGCAAGACAATTGTCGGCTCAACCCTTGCCCCTTGAAGTCACTCCGCTTCTCATGATAGAAGATCAGCCCAAAACAGAAGGGGACAAGGAAGAGGATGAGCACGATCTCGATACTCTGTATGCTATGTAGCGAGGGCCCTTGATTTTTATTACTACTAATTGATTTGAGAGACGTTATGAACGTTGTTGTCTATGGCGCGGGTTATGTGGGTTTGGTGTCAGCGGCTTGTTTTGCACACATGGGGCATCGGGTGGTTTGTGTTGATGTCGACGAGGCGCGGATAGCTGCGTTGATTGAGGGGCAGTGCCCCCTCCACGAAGAGGGATTGCCTGCTTTGCTGAAGGACCAGATCCACAATAATCGCCTGGTTTTTACCACCCATTTACGCGAAGCGGTCCCTTCTGCGTCCCTGCATGTCATTGCCGTGGGAACCCCCAGTCAGGAGGATGGCAGCGCCGATTTGTCGCAAGTGTATGATGTTGCTTCCCAGGTGGTCGAGCATGCCACAACTGATGGGGTCCTGGTTATCAAATCCACCGTTCCCGTTGGTACGGGTGATTTACTTGCCGCGCATGTGCATAAGCAGTTGCAGCAACGGAAAAAAAGCCACCGTATTCATCTGGCTTCCAATCCTGAGTTTTTACGAGAGGGCACCGCTGTTCATGATTTTTTAAATGCTGATCGTATTGTCATTGGCGGCAACCGTGCGGCACTTGACACCCTGACACGTTTTTATGAACCGCTGGTTCAAAAAGGGATTCCGCTGCTGACCATGAGCCAGCGTTCAGCCGAGTTAACCAAATACGCGGCCAATGCATTGCTTGCGACCAAAATCAGTTTCATCAATTACATCAGTCAGCTTGCGCAACAGTTGGGTGCCAACATTGATGAGGTACGCGAAGGCATGGCGCTTGATCATCGCATTGGACCTCATTTTCTCCAGCCAGGTATTGGCTATGGCGGCTCCTGTTTCCCCAAGGATGTGAAGGCTTTAAGCCATAGTGCGAGACTTGCGGGGCTTGAAACGCGATTGCTCGATGCAGTGGAACGGGTTAATCACCAGCAAAAGCAATGGCTGGTTAGGCAGTTGTCTTCCTATTTTAATGAAGAACTGGCTGGATTGAACATTGGCCTCTGGGGTTTAGCCTTTAAACCGGGGACGGATGATTTGCGTGAAGCCAGCAGTCTGGTTATTCTTAAGGCGTTGATTGAGGCAAAAGCCAATGTGTTTGTTTACGATCCGGCAGCCATGAACCCCGCTCGAGAACTGTTCAAAGGAGAGGCTGGGATTACCTGGTTAAGCAGCGCGCGGGACGTGCTGCAACATAACCTCCATGCCCTGGCTATTATTACCGAGTGGGCTGAATTTAAGCATTATCCCCTGGCTGAATTGCAAAAGCAGTTGGGAACAGCACCGGTTTTTGACGGCCGCAATTGTTACTGTTTAGAGGCAGCAACCCAGGCGGGTTTGCTTTATTATTCCGTTGGCCGCCCTGTGGTCAATCAACCCCTTCGTCAGACTGCGCCAGAAACCAGTTTTCACGAAGAAATCATTTAATCCTGTCTCGCAAGGAGTGTGTGGATGCAAATTACTAAAGCGGTATTTCCGGTAGCGGGTCTGGGATCACGTTTTCTCCCCGCTACCAAGGCTAACCCCAAAGAAATGTTGCCCATTGTGGATAAACCTCTGATTCAATATGCGGTGGAGGAGGCTGTTCGAGCCGGTATTACCCACATGATTTTTATTACCAGCGCGGGTAAACGGTCCATTGAAGATCATTTTGATAATCAATTCGAGCTGGAAAGCCGCCTGCAGGAGCAGGGACGGGACCATTTATTGTCACTGGTGAAGAATGTGTCCCCGGAGGGCATTCATTTTACCTATGTCCGGCAAAATCAACCCCTGGGACTGGGCCATGCGGTGTTATGCGCTGAACACGTGGTGGGCAATGAACCCTTCGCAGTTTTGCTGGCCGATGATCTGATTGACGACGCCAGGCTTCCCTGCTTAGCAGCCATGACAGAGTATTTCGACTCGACGAATCATTCTCTGCTGGCCGTGCAGCCTGTACCCTGGGAGGACGTGCATCAGTATGGCGTGGTTGAAGTCGACAATCGCGAGGCCGATTATTCCCACATTAAGGCAATCATTGAAAAACCGCAACGCGCAGCGGCTACCTCGAATCTTGCGGCGGTGGGCCGTTATGTTTTTACCCCCGGCATTTTTTCCTGCCTGAAAGAGACGAAGCCGGATCATCGCGGTGAAATCCAGTTAACGGATGCCATCCAGCGTCTTTTGTCGCGTGAATCCGTATCGGTTTTCCAATTCAGGGGCCGCCGTTACGACTGCGGTTCCAAACTGGGTTACATTCAGGCCACGGTCGAACTGGGATTGAAACACCCTGAAATTGGTGAATCCTTTCGCCATTATTTACAAACGCTTGGTTGTGGAACAAGATGAGAAATCAGCTGGGGATGGGCAGGGTGAAACAAGGGATACGCCTTGTTTTTCTTTAGCGACATCTGGCAAGATGCAGACTAAATTTAAAATCCAGTGAGGAACACTATGAAAATTCTAGTGGCAGTGAAGCGCGTCATAGACCCTTATGTCAAAATCAGGGTTAAGGCGGATCAGACTGGCGTTGAGACCCAGAATATTAAAATGGCAATGAACCCGTTTGATGAAATTGCAGTTGAAGAAGCCATCCGCTTAAAGGAAAAAGGACTGGCTGGCGAGGTGATTGTCGTTTCCATTGGACCGCTAGCCTGTCAGGAAACCTTAAGGCATGCCTTAGCCTTAGGCGCTGACAGAGCCATTCATGTTCAAAGCGAGACTGCCTATACCAGTCTCGATATCGCCAGGATACTTCAGAAAATCACCGAAAAAGAGGCTCCACAATTAATTCTGATGGGTAAACAATCGATTGACGGCGACAATAATCAAACCCCGCAAATGCTCGCCGCTTTACTGGCTTGGCCGCAGGCTACCTATGCCTCGGCATTGACAATCGAAAGCAATGCTATCCAGGTTACCCGTGAAATTGACGGCGGTCTTGAAACCCTGGCCATGCCCCTGCCGGCGGTGGTCAGCACGGATTTGCGCTTGAACGAACCGCGCTATGCCAGCCTGCCGAATATCATGAAAGCGAAAAAGAAACCGCTGGAAAGCATGGACGTCAACACACTGGGCCTGTCATTAAAACCTCATGTTGAAATCATTTCCGTCAAAGCCCCGTCCAGCCGTTCAGGCGGAGTCAAAGTGGAGTCAGTGGCTGAACTGATTAGCAAATTACAACACGAAGCCAAAGTGCTTTAATAAGGAGAACTCATGAGCACTTTAGTCATAGTCGAACATGACAATCGCACCATGCATCCTGCCACCCGCAATACCTTTGCGGCCGCGAAGGAGTTGGGGGGCGAAATGACCCTGCTGGTGGCCGGCAAGAATTGCAGAGCAGTGGCTGAACAGGCGGCCAGTTTAAGCGGTGTGCATACCGTCTGGTGGGTTGACCATGAACAATACCAACAGGCTCTTGCTGAACATTTAACACCGCTCATCGTCAGCAAAGCGCATTCATTCAATGCCATTCTGGCGCCGTCTTCAACGTTTGGTAAAAACCTGTTGCCGCGTGTTGCCGCCACATTGGACATGGTTCAAATTTCAGATGTCAGCAAGATAATCAGCCAGGATACCTTTGAACACCCGGTGTACGCGGGCAATGCGATTGAGACCGTCAAGGTGCTTGATCCCATTAAAATCATGACCATTCGAAGCACGGCCTTTGATCCGGTTTTCTCCGAACAAAGCCCTTGCTGCATTGAACAGATTGAAGCCGCCCCGGTTGATACGAAGACCCGATTTATTCGTCATGAACTGAGTCAGTCTGAGCGTCCCGATCTTGGAAGCGCCAAAATTGTGGTGTCGGGCGGACGCGGCTTGCAGAGTGCTGAAAAATTCAAATTGATAGAGGAATTGGCGGATGTGCTGGGCGCAGCCGTGGGTGCCTCCCGTGCTGCCGTTGATGCCGGTTTTGTTCCCAATGATTACCAGGTGGGTCAAACAGGAAAAGTGGTGGCGCCGGGTCTTTACATTGCTGTTGGTATTTCAGGCGCGGTACAGCACCTCGCCGGCATGAAAGATTCAAAAGTTATCGTGGCAATTAACAAAGATGAGGATGCTCCCATTTTCCAAATTGCCAATTACGGTTTAGTGGGTGATTTGTTTGAAATAGTCCCCCAGTTGATCGAACAATTAAAGCAGTATAAGGGGAATTAAGTATGTTGGTTGGTGTTCCAAAGGAAATTAAACCACAAGAGAACCGCGTTGGCCTTGTGCCGGGAAGCGTGAAGGAAATTATTCGCGCTGGCGGCTCGGTTCTGGTTGAAAAAGGTGCTGGGAACGGTATTGGTATCAAGGATGAACATTACGTTGCCGCCGGTGCGCAACTCGTGGATACCGCCGATGAAGTGTTTGAACGGGCGGAATTGATTGTAAAAGTCAAGGAGCCGCAGCCGATTGAGTGTCATCGTCTGCGTGAAGGGCAAACGTTGTTCACGTATTTGCATTTGGCTCCCGATCCACAACAGACCCGTCTTCTCAAAGAATCCGGGGTTACCGCCATTGCCTATGAAACCGTAACACAGAATGACGGCGGTTTGCCGCTGCTGACCCCCATGTCGCAAGTCGCTGGCCGAATGTCTATCCAGGCCGGTGCACACTGTCTGGAGATGGCGCAGGGCGGCAGCGGCGTATTGCTTGGTGGAGTGCCTGGGGTGGCACCCGCCAATGTTGTGGTGATCGGCGGCGGTGTCGTCGGTACTAACGCGGCGCGGATGGCCATGGGCATGGAAGCGCGTGTAACCGTACTGGATAAGTCGCTGACACGATTAAGGGAACTTGATTTTCAATTCGGCGCTAAATTAAATACCATTTATGCGACGGTCGGGGCGTTGGAAGAATACGTGACAGCGGCGGATCTGGTGATCGGTGCCGTGCTGGTTCCCGGTGCGGCGGCTCCAAAGCTTGTCACTCGCACCATGCTGAAAGCCATGCGTCCGGGTTCGGTGGTGGTCGATGTGGCAATTGATCAGGGGGGGTGTTTTGAAACCAGCCGTCCGACCACCCATCAGGAACCGACCTATGTCGTGGATGACATCGTGCACTACTGTGTAGCTAACATGCCCGGTGCGGTGCCGAGAACCTCCACCTTTGCCTTAAACAATGCGACGCTGCCCTTTGTTTTAAGTCTGGTCACCAAAGGCGTCAAGCTGGCGTTGTTGAGCGATGGGCATTTGCTCAATGGCCTGAATGTCCATAAAGGCATGATCACGTATGAAGCCGTGGCTCGTGATTTGGATTATGAATACGTGACAGCGACGGATGCTTTGGCGGTTTAACCTTAAATTCCTCCCTGTGCCATTAGCCGCAGGGAGGCAATCAACCCATTCAAATTCGGAATGATCCGAAGGTTTCATCCGGCAGTTCCGGAGTAATTGTTTCTTCTAACGTTGCACCGGCTTCACTTCCTGAGGTTATCGTTTTTACAATCTCTGCCTGTCTTTTTTTAGCATGGTCAAGTTCTTGTCTTTTATCCCTGTATAGCTGATTGAGACCCGAAACATCTCTGCTCACGACCGCTATTTTTTTGGAATTTTCTGTTGTATCAACATAGACTTTCTGGATATCGCCCTGGAGTTTACAAGCGCTATCCTGAATAGGTTCGGATGTAAAAAAGTTGAAAGCCCACAGAACCAATCGCTGAAAGCGGTTCGCTTGTTGGTGGGCGGCCTGAAAGCCCCATCTGTAAACCCATGTATTGGATTTTTCTAGATTTTGACGTTGCGTTTTGAGTTCGTCCTGTGCTCTTCTTAGATCGATTAATTCACTATTCTTCGTTTCAAATTGTTCTGTGAGTATTGTGCATGCCCTTGTTAAATAGCCTACTCGATAATTAGAATGGACTAAGGCGGCGCTGAGGTGGCTTTTTTTAATCTCTGCCATGAGCCTGAGGAAATCGCCCATCTCACCCCGTGCGGGCGCCTGAGCAATAAATGGTTCTATATCGCCTTCCAGGCCGGTTGTCTGGATATAGGCGTCCAGGTTCTTAACCTCGTCTTCCACAACCTGAAAGTAGTCCTCATACTCCCGATCCTGCTTGTCTATGGAATAGACCTGCATACTGATCAATCGTTTTTCCATGGAGGTGTAATCCGATTCTAATCCTTCCCATTTTTCTAAATCGACCTTGCTCTCAACCGGCGGCATTTTTCTGCAGTGTAAATCAATCAAAAGCAGCCTGACAATTTGATGTTCCCTCTGTTTTGTCTCATCATAACTGGTATCGTTTAATGTTTCTGCATTCTGTGAGGCTAAAACTTCTTTAATGGCCTTTCTTACCTCTTCCGGCGTTGCGTTTTCGTAGTCTCGATTGAATTGCTGTTTTTTAGCTAAAAAATAATGGTATAAGTCATTAAACATGGGTATCGTTGGTTTTTCAGTTCTTAAGTAGTTTAGCTTAGAATGATTAAGAGAATATTAATGGCTACTTTGGCAGTAAAGGCGTTTGGCAGTAAAGCCACCCTCTCCCGCAGCGGGAGAAGGCGGCAGCGTTAAAACAAATCGCCCTGATCCTGTTGATTACCCTGCGTCGCGGGAGAGGAGTATTCCTGAGTTCCCGGGGCATCATCAGCAGGAATGTCTTCTTCTCGGAAATATTCAGTAATGGCGTTGTCCTGATTGCTGCGTGCCAGAAGGCCGGTAACGGGATCAATGCGTACTGCGACGACATTGTCCGGTTTGGTAAATTCGTGTTCCGGCTGTTTGTGCAAAGCCACTTTCATGAAATCAATCCACATGGGCAAGGCCAGATTGGCCGCATATTCGTGCAGGGAACGGGGATTGTCGTAACCTACCCAGGTGACGACCACTAAATCCGGATTAAATCCGGCAAACCAGGCATCAACCTGATCGTTGGTCGTTCCTGTCTTGCCCGCAATGTCCTGACGGTTAAGAACGCGTGCAGCGTGGGCAGTGCCGTGCTGAACAACGTCTTTCATGGCCGTCGTCATTAAGAAGGCGACGTCGGCAGGAATGACGCGTGGTGCCCGGGAGGAGGCATCAACCTGTTTAGGGTCACAGGCTTCGCAGGCGATGGCCGGCTTCTGCTGCAATAACACTTTGCCGTCATTGTCGGTAATGTGATCGATGATGTAAGGTTCAATTTTATAACCGCCATTGGCAAAGACCGCATAGGCAGCAGTTAAATCAATGGGGCTTACGGTTAGGGTGCCCAGCGCCAGCGACAGAGCACGCGGCAGGTTTTCTTTATGGAAGCCAAAATGAGTCGCGAAATCAATGGCATAATCCAAACCTAAATCATCGAGCACGCGAATGGACACCAGGTTGCGCGAGCGAACCAGGGCTTCCTTGAGGCGGGTGGGGCCGCCAAAGGTCTGGTTATCGTTATGCGGACGCCACATGGTGGGTTGGCTGGGATCATCGACGACGATGGGGGCATCATTAACCAGGGTGGCCAAGGTGTACCCTTTATTCAATGCGGCGGCATAAATGAAGGGTTTAAAGCTTGAGCCCGGTTGACGGCTGGATTGGGTGGCGCGATTGAATTTGCTCTTTTCAAAATTAAATCCGCCGACTAAGGCTTCCAACGCACCGTTTTTAGGATTCATGGCCACTAAAGCCGCCTCTGCTTCCGGGATCTGGGTTAAAGACCATTGGTTGTCCTTGTTTCGGACATAGACGACATCGCCGACATGGACTACCTGACTGGCATTAGCGGGCGCTTTACCAACCCACCCTTTACGCAAGGCAGGCCTTGCCCAGGAGAGACCCTCCCAGGGAATGGTCAATTCCTGTCCCTGACGGGAAATGGCCTGCGCCTGTCGGTTGGCCACAGCGACGATGAGTGCCGGCTCAAGGTGGTTTACGGTGGGGTATTTGCTGAGAAGTTTGCGCAGTTCATCGGACGATTTCCCCTGAATGTTGTCAAAATGAGTAACCGGGCCGCGGTAGCCGTGACGGTGATCGTAAGCTATCAGATGATTTTCGATGACCTCATTGGCTGTCAGCTGCAGGGGGCCTTTGATGGTGGTATAGACTTTGTACCCTTTGGTATAGGCTTTTTCTCCAAAGTGCTCATAAAGCGATTGACGTATCATTTCCGCCACATAAGGCGCTTTCACCTGGATATTGGTGCCGTGATAGCGTGCGGTGACTGGCTGTTTAACTGCCTCGTCGTATTGGGCTTTGGTGATGTATTTTTCTTCCAGAAGCCGTTCCAGCACATGGTCGCGGCGCTTTTTGGCGGCCACGGGATTGACAATGGGGTTTTGGGTGGACGGCGCCTGCGGTAATCCGGCAATCATGGCCAGTTCTGCGAGGTTCAATTCTTTTAAGGGTTTGCCATAATAGATAATCGCGGCAGCGCCTACGCCATAAGCGCGGTTGCCAAGGTAAATTTTATTCAGATACAACTCGAGAATTTTTTCTTTGCTCAGTTCGCGATCAATTTTAATGGCGAGCAGGATTTCATTGAATTTGCGCAGAAAGGTTTTTTTACGGCTTAAAAGGAAGTTACGCGCCACCTGCATGGTGATGGTACTGCCGCCCTGGGATTTGGTACCGGTCTTAATCATGCGCAGCGTCGCACGGCCCAAGCCAAAAATATCAACGCCCGGGTGTTCGAAGAAGCGTTGATCTTCCGTGGCGAGCAGGGCATACACCAGGGTTTTGGGAATCTCGTCATAGGTTAAGGGAATGCGTCTTTTTTCACCGTATTCTTGAATTAACAAGCCTTCCTGCGTATAAATACGCAAAGGCACCTGCAATTGCACGGTTTTTAAAAAATCAATATCGGGCAACTGGCTTTCAAGATAGATATAAAGAAAGCTGACGCCAATAACCAATAAAAAGAAAAGGCTGCATAATGCCCAAAGGCCTTTACGCCAAAAATAGGCTGGCTTTTTCATACTGACTGCGATTCATCTTTAAAAGTAACAATGCAGCGATTATACCGCTATTTTGCAGAATATTGCGAATTTTAACCGGCAGGGCAGCCTCTCCCAGGTCAAAGAGGGAGAGGCCAGGGGAAACGCATTATTCACTCAGGGGATTTAACGAAGGCGACGCGCCTTTGCTTTGTTCCGAGGGAATACCGGGAGATGATGAGGGGTATTTCCCGAAAAGCAACCCGCCATAGCGGAATTGCTGTGGCTGGCGCAGCATCAGGTCAACCATTGGATTCTTGGGACTTAAATACCGCGCTGTGCTGTTTTCTTCGCGTAATTTTGAGACTTCCGCTTCCAGTAATTGTTTGGCTTCTGTTTCTCGTTTCAGCAATTCTTTGAGCGACGCAATTTCAGTGGTGAGCGATCCCGTGCTTTCTTCACTTTTTGAAGCAAGCGCCATTTTTAATTTGTCTAACTCCTTCTCCGCACTGACCTGCTGTTCGTCCGATGTCTGTTTAACAAGCAGGTGTTGTTCTTCCAACAGGGAGTAGGCGGCTCTGGATTCGCTTAAGGCCAGTTCAAGCGTTTGAATCTTAAGCTTTAATTCTTCTTCTTTTTGCTGACTGGTTGCCTCCTGCTGCTCCAGTTTTTTCTCAAGGCTTTGATGGTTTTTCACAAGTAGATCGTATCTGGCGGCTGCAGACTCTTCTGTCTGTTTGTTTAAAGACATAAGCTCTTCACATTGTTTTTTCAGACGTTCATTTTCCTTTTTCAGTTCCGCGTGTTTCTTGAGAGGATTCTGATGCTGGTTGATGAATATTGTAATCATCGACTCGATTTCGCTTAATGTGGTTTTGTCCTGCATGGGGGAGGGAAACAAGGGAAACTGGAATTTGGATTTTGGCGAGGAGAACAGAAGGTCGTTCAGTACCGTACCACTGACTGCATAGTTGTAACGGCCCATCACGCCACGTATACAGCCTTTCATTTCCCAGGTGTCGTTGCCATAGAGAATGGAGAGTTTTTTCCCCTGATCCGTTTTCAGCAGCAAACCGCAATCGGCCACGAACGACTTCAAGGTGTTTTTGACCAGGAGCTCTTCTTCCGGGGATAAAGGCGTTCCTTTTTCAACCAGCGGTCGGATGTCATTGACAACCTGCCGGGCATATTGTAGCAGGGACAGTCTATCGTGATAGCCTTTCGATGTGGCCTTTTGAATGATTTTATCCAGCTCACTCATGAATTCATCGTGAGGTTTGGCGTAAAGCAGCTCGAGTGGAATGTCAATATTCTGTGATTGAGTTTCCTCATAATAATTAATGATGATTTGAGCCACGGTGTTGATTAATTCTTGTAAACGAGACATACGAAACTCCTTTTTGCAGATAATCCGGAAAAAATTGCCGGCGGTCTTTCACTATATTTAATTGCTGGCATGAGGGCAAGCGTTATACAGATAGATTAATAGAAAAGTTAAATGGTTTTATTATGAAGAATGTTAACTGGTTTGTTTCTTGGTGGTTAACAACGCTGTTCAGCGAAAGAGGGCATGAATAAGAAAATAATTTAATCAACCTGATGGTTAGATATCACCTGCAAGGTAGAATCTACTGAAAAAAAAGCAAAATATTCCATTTTTTAAACGCTTACGTTAACATGAAACAAGCGTCATCGGTTTGGATACCAGTATAGGTTTAGATATTAGTACTTCAGCGCAGGGAGAAAGAATACGTGCTCAAACTGTTTAAACCTAAAAGCCGCTCAATCATCGGGATTGATATTACTTCTTCCTCTGTCAAAGTATTGGAAATTTCCAGTGCTGATAATAAATACCGCATCGAAGGCTATGGGGCTGAGCCTCTACCCGCCAATGCCATTGAAGGCAACACGGTCAAAGACGTTGACGCGGTGGCCATGTGCATCAAACGCGTTTTATCCAAAGCCCATTTATCCGGCAAACACGCCGTGGTGGCGGTCCCTGATTCAGCCGTTATCAGCAAGGTCGTTCAGATTAATGATGGATTGAACGATGCCGAGATCGAAGAACTCATCGTCATGGAAGCTGACAAATACATCCCTTATCCCATCGATGAAATCAACATCGATTTTGAAGTACTGGGGCATTCGCCTAAAAATTCCGCCATGCTCGATGTCCTCATTGTGGCCTCCCGCGCTGAGAATGTCGGCAGCCGTGTCGATGCAGTTAACCGGGCCGGGCTTGAGGCTAAAATTGTCGATGTGGAGTCGTTTGCAGTGGAGCGCGCCGCGCATCTGCTGGCTAAGGAATTACCGGCCCAGGGACAGGATAAAATTGTTGCCGTCATTGATATTGGCGCTTTATATACTCACCTGTTTGTCCTGCACGGCATGAAAATCATTTTTACCCGTGAGGAAGAGTTCGGCGGCAAGCAATTAATTGATTCCATCGCCGCTCAGTACCAGGTCAGTTTTGAACAGGCTGCCCTGATGAAAGCCGAGGGTAACCTGCCTGAGAATTATGAAGAAGAAGTGCTTGAGCCCTATGTTGAGATGATTCTGCTGCAGGTGAAACGCACCCTGCAGTTTTTCTTCTCCACCAGTCACCATGGTTTTGTCGATCACATTATCCTGGCCGGCGGTGTCGCCAGATTGCCTAATCTGGCGGGCCTCGTGCAGGAAAAAACCGGGATCCCGACCAGTGTGGCTGACCCGCTGCATGAAATGGATTTTGGTAAATACGTTAATCGCGACGAGGTGATAAGTCAGGCGCCTTCGTTATTAATAGCCTGTGGTCTTGCACTGAGAACAGTAGGGTAATGTCATGACAGAAATAAACCTCTTACCCTGGCGGGAAATCAAGCGCGAACACGAAAAGAAACAATTCACCACCATGCTGCTTGCCGCCCTGATTTTTGCGGCAGGGACCGTTTTTCTCTTTAATTACTACGCAACGAGTCTGGTGGATGGGGAAACCCAGCGTAATCAGCGTCTTCAGGATGAAATTAATACGCTCAATAAACAGATTGAGGAAATTAAAAAGCTTAAGGAAATCCGGGAAGCCTTGATTTCACGCATGACCATTGTCCAGAACCTGCAGGCTACCCGCACACTCACCGTTCATCTTTTTGATGAATTGGTTAAGGTGGTGCCGGATGGGGTTTATCTAACGCAGGTTCAACGCAGCGAAGACCGGATTACCGTGCTTGGGTATTCCGAATCCAATACCAATGTCTCCATGCTGATGCGCAACATTGAACGCAATCCCTGGATTAAAGACCCGGTGCTCACGGAAATTAAAAAAACGACAGTCAATCCTGCGACAGCCGATCCCAATGCTCAGGCGGATATAAAAGCTAATAATAAAAATGAATTTAAATTGAGTTTCATTTTAAAGCCTGATTTAAAGCAGGAATTGCAGCCCACAACCACGAACGCGGTTAAACCACAACCATGAACAATTTCAATCTTAATGAGTTAACGTTTGATAACGTGGGCCAATGGCCGGCGCCAGTGAAGTATTTTATGGCGGGTTTGCTCGCGGTCATTTTGATTGGTATTGGTTACTGGGTGATCGTAAAGCCGAATTTTGAACAGCACGATGCCTTGCTCGCTCAGCAGGCCACGCTGAAAACCGAGTTCGAGCAAAAACAGCAACAGGCAGTGAACCTGCAGGCTTATCGTGTCCAGCTTCAGATTATGAATGAACGTTTTGGCAACATGCTTAAGCAATTACCGGCACAAAACGAAATGCCGGGCCTGCTTGAAGACATTTCCAAAACCGGTATTTCAAGCGGTTTGACGTTTGAGCTGTTCGCACCGCAACCCGAGGTGGTTCACGATTTCTACGTGGAGTTGCCTATCGATATTACGGTGGTTGGCAATTATCATCAATTGGCTCTGTTTTTAAGCCGAATTGCCGAGATGAGTCGCATTGTCACCCTGCATGATTTTGAAATTGTGAATCTTTCTGATAAAAATAAACAACAGCCAGGCGCAAAAGCCGTGACGAATCCTGATCTTTTGGAAATGAAAATTACAGCAAAAATATACCGGTACAGGACATTATGACCGTCAAGACAAGCGTATTGTACAATGCCATCCTGTTAAGCCTGGCTGCTCTGTTGGCTGGTTGTACGTCATCGGCTGATTCGGAATTGTCGCGCTATATCAATGAAATCAAATCAAGGCCTGGCCGGCCCATTGAACCCATCCCTCAGGTGGCGCCGTTGCCCAAATTTACCTACCCCGAAGTGGATAGCCGCCGCAGCCCGTTTAAACCGAAAGAAATCAAAGTGACCGAAGACAAGCTTGCTCCCAATACCAATCGTCCCAAGCAACCCCTGGAACAGTACCCGCTGGATTCCTTGAAATTTGTTGGTGTATTAAAAGAAAATGCGACTGTCTGGGGTTTAATCAGTAAACCGGATGGCGAAATTGTGCGGGTTAAACCCGGTGATTACATGGGGCAGAATTTTGGTAAAGTCATCAGCATCAGTAATGAGTTATTGAAATTGGAAGAAACAACACAAATTGCAGGGAAGTGGAAGAAGCAAATCACCACGATTAATTTAAACGCGCCTCAATAGGAGTCTACCTTGCGTAAGATTATTACAGCGTTATTATTCACCTTTTGCCTGGGGCTGGCGTACGCCAAGGATAACGCGTTGATAGGGATTAAGACCCTCCCTTTACCGGACAACCGGGTGCGCCTCGATTTCCAGTTTGCCGAGCCAGTCAAACAGATGCCCGCCAGCTTTATTACCCAAAAGCCGTCGCGGCTCATCCTGGACTTTATCCACAGCGCGAATCAACTGCATCCCTCCATGCAAACCAAGAAAATCGACATTGGCTCTCTGACGGATTATAAAGTGGTCTCCGTGGGCGATCGTGTCCGGGCTATTCTTAATCTTGACGGTTCGGTCGCCTATTCAGGGTATGTGAATGGCAATGTGTACTCCCTGACCTTAAGCGGCAAGAGTAACCAGCTCTTCCAGGAAAGAAAAGAAATTTTCGTCAGCAACCGGGCATCATCCAATACCAAACACCGGATTAACAACATCGATTTCCGCGGCACCAACAAGGGAGGGCGCGTGGTGGTCAGCGTCTCTGACAGCAGTATCCCCATCGATGTCACCCAGACAGGTCGTGAAATTGTGGTTAATTTCATGAGTACCAGTGTACCGCCGCAATTGGCGAAGCGCTACGATGTGCGTGATTTCCAAAGCCCGGCGCAGGTGATTTCGGTGCAGCAGGAAGGAAAAAATGTCCGTATGACGCTGACGTCAAAAGGAGATTATGGTCATTTTGCCTATCAGGTGAATAAGCAGTTCATGGTTGATGTCTTCCCGCTGACGGAGGAAGAAATCAAACAGGCTAAATTGAAGAAGGAAGTGTTTGTCGGTAAACGCATCTCCTTAAACTTCCAGAATATACCGGTGCGTTCTGTCTTGCAGTTGCTGGCTGAATTTACCGGCATTAACATTGTGGTCAGTGATAAAGTCACCAATAACATCACCCTGCGTCTCAATGATATTCCCTGGGATCAGGCACTGGATATTATCCTTAAAACCAATGGCCTTGATAAACGCAGAACCGGTAACATCATGATGATTGCCCCGTCGGAGGATTTGCTCAGGCGCGAAAAGGAAGAGCTTAAAGCCCAGCAGGAAGTCACAAGCTTAGCGCCGCTTCGCTCCGAATTGCTGCAAATCAATTACGCAAAAGCGGCGGACATTGCCACCCTGTTAAAAGATAAAAACACGTCCCTGTTGTCCAAACGCGGCAATTTGAGTGTGGATGCGCGCACCAATACCATCTGGATTCAGGATACGGGCCTTCAGATTGAAGAAATCCGCGAATTGGTCAAACAATTGGATATCCCGGTTAAACAGGTGCTCATCGAAGCCCGCATTGTGAACGTGACCAAGGATTTCGCCAGGGACTTGGGAATTCGCTTCGGTGTTTCAAGACCCACGCACTTAAGCGGTACCTTAAGCGGTGCCAACCAGATGGAGCAGGGGATTGCGCCAGCCGATGTAACCCCGTTGGCGGATCGTTTAAACCTTGATTTGGCCGCGGTTCCGGTTTCTGCTTCACCGGCCTCCATTGGTATTGCCTTAGCCAAGCTCGGCGACGGCATCCTGCTTGATCTGGAGCTTTCCGCGCTGGAAAGCGAAGGACGAGGAGAGGTCATTGCCAGCCCGCGATTAATTACCACCAACCAGCAGGCCGCCGTGATTGAATCAGGGGAGGAAATTCCTTATCAGGAAGCCACCTCAAGCGGTGCCACGGCCGTTGCGTTCAAAAAAGCGGTATTGAGCCTTAAGGTGACTCCTCAGATAACACCTGACAGTAAAATCATGATGGATTTGCAGATTAATCAGGATACCCCTTCCGCTCAAACGTTTAATGGCGTACCCTCCATCCTGACCAAAGAGATTCAGACCAATGTGCTGGTGAACAACGGCCAAACCATTGTTTTGGGAGGAATTTATAAACAGGATAAAAACAATGCAATTAATCGCGTACCTTTCCTGGGAGAATTGCCCGTGGTTGGTGCATTATTCCGAAATACATCCACCTCAATTAAAAATGAGGAGTTGCTCATTTTCATTACTCCTAGGATAATAACAAACACCTTGTCCATTACCACCGTTGAAGGACGGGGAAAGGCAGTTGCCAAGGGTTGTGAGTTGGATAAATTCGGGAAGCCTGTCGGGCCTTTTAAATAAAGGCTCACACTATGTTAAACAACATGGATATTGCGCTTATTCATGTTCAGCGAAGAGGTATGTAATTAAAAATGAGCATAGTTAAAGTACGAAATATATTTCTAATCGGACCGATGGGTGCAGGAAAAAGTACCATTGGCCGTACTTTGGCAAAAGAGCTCAAACTTGAGTTCTTTGATTCAGACGAAGTAATAGAAGAACGTGCTGGTGCCGATATTTCCTGGATTTATGATATGGAGGGGGAAGAGGGACTTCGCCGACGCGAACAGAAAGTCATTGATGAATTAACCCAGAAAACCAATATTGTGCTGGCAACCGGTGGAGGCGTGGTCATGCTTCCCGAGAATCGCAATGCACTGGCTGGACGTGGTACCGTCATTTATTTAAAAACATCATTGCAACAGCAGTTTGAACGCACCAAACGGGATACCAAACGTCCTTTATTACAAACCGACGATTTGGAAGGGCGTCTGGAAATGTTGCGGGATGAACGCGAACCCTTTTATGAAGAGCTCGCGGATGTCAGTTTCGAAACAGACAAACTCACGGTCAAAGCGGTCGCTAATAACATTATAAAATACATCTATGGCGAAGTTTAATGCGAGTTGGGCCTTGCAGGTGACGCTGCCTGCAAAAACCTACCCCATCATCATCGGCCATGATGTGTTGTCCCAGGCAGACTTATTACCCCGGTATGTCCCATCCAGGCAGGTCATGATCATCAGCAACGAGACGGTTGCACCGCTATACCTGGATAAAGTGCGCTCGCTTTTTACTGATAGACAATGTGACCATTTGATTTTGCCGGATGGCGAGAGGTATAAGGAGCAGGGCAGTCTTGCCCGAATTTATGATGAATTGATTC
This sequence comes from Legionella rubrilucens, assembly GCF_001468125.1. Classification (GTDB taxonomy): domain Bacteria; phylum Pseudomonadota; class Gammaproteobacteria; order Legionellales; family Legionellaceae; genus Legionella_C; species Legionella_C rubrilucens. The sequence continues at coordinate 530,759 of NZ_LNYT01000007.1, forward strand.
AAAAACAACATCACCGCGACACGACACTCATTGCCTTAGGGGGCGGCGTGATTGGCGACATGACTGGATTTGCTGCCTCGACTTATCATCGCGGAACGCATTTTATCCAGATTCCAACCACTCTGCTGGCTCAGGTCGATGCGTCAATTGGCGGTAAAACAGCGATAAATCACCCGGCCGGAAAAAATCTGATTGGCAATTTTTATCAGCCGGATGCCGTCATTATCGATCTCGACACCTTAAAAACCCTGCCGCCACGTGAATTTCGCGCGGGGCTTGCTGAAGTCATCAAGTATGCGCTGCTTGAAGGCGGTGATTTTTTTGAGCTGGTATATCAGGCTTTAAAACAGGGCTTGGCCAATAATGACTCGCCTGATTTAGCACAGATAGTCAGCGAATGTTGCCGTATTAAGGCGGCGATTGTCATGGAGGACGAGCGTGAAGCCGGTCAACGGGCCCTGCTTAATTTGGGGCACACTTTTGCCCATGCTTTGGAAACCTACAGCCGCTATCAACGCTGGCTGCATGGTGAGGCAGTAGCCATCGGTCTTTATTGCGCCGCCAAACTTTCCTCCCGACTGGGTTTTCTTGGCGAGGAGCAGGTGATTCTGATTGATGAGTTGTTGACCCTTGCGAAATTACCGTCGCGCATCCCGGGGGATATTCCTCTGGAGGAATTGCGTGCCATAATGTCGCAGGATAAAAAAATTAAAAATAATAAGTTGCGCTTCATCCTGCTTAAAGGCATTGGTGACTGTTACATTGATGATGAGGTAACAGAAACGGCTTTACGTGAGGTTTTGAAGTGTGCTGTCGAAGGAGAAGTTATCCATGTCAAACAAGGGTGAAAGCAGCAGTCCGGCGGCTGAGACGCCATTTAAGCCGGCATCCTGGCTTGCCAAAATTGATTTTATAAACCATCTGGTGTTGTTTAATAATGTCCTGATGGCTGTTCTTGCCGAGCAGGGGGGTGGTAAAAGTACCTTTATTCAGTTGCTGAAAGCCAATCTGGATCAGGGAATTAAATCTCACACCATGACCGCTGCCGCGCCGTTTTCAGCCGATGATTTTTTAGCGCAGATGGTCGAGGCGTTTCATCTTCGCGATGATGTCCAGCCGACTTTGGCCAGTGTCGTGGAACAAATCAATGAAAGAAAAGCGCACGTTTTAATGATCATCGATGATGCGCATCATGTTCCTGATGAGTTCCTTAAAGAAGTTCTGGATAGCATTAAAAACCAGGAAGGGACTGCCTTCTTCCATCTGTGTATCGTTTGTGATTACTCCTTGATTGGCAGTTTAAATCGCCTGGACAAGGATGATTATAAAAACCTGATTCACACCATTACCCCAGGCTCGCTCAGTGAAAGCGAAACCAAAACGTACCTTTTAAGCTACCTGCCCTCACCGAAACGACTGGAGAAAACCATGTCTTCCGATCGGTTAAAGCAGTTTTATCAGCTCACTGGCGGCGAAATTGCACGCATTAATCTTGAAATGCATAATTTCTTCAGTGCCGATGCATTGAAAGACACTCACAAGCCAAAATCCTTAGCCAAGCGCCTGACATTAACGGCAAGTCTGGTGATTGTTGGCCTGGCGTGTAATTACATCTGGCAGAACCAGGACGCATTACGGCGAACCCTGTCGTTTTCTTTTCCGGAAAAACCCTTAGCCTCTGCGCAGGCCATCAAGGAACAGCCGGTGGTCTCAAACCTGTTGCCCATCGAAAGGCCGTTGGTCAGCGAAATTCTGCCGTTAAATGTGGCCGTTACCAGGCAGGAACTGCAGCCGCCGCCTTTAAAGCGTCTGTATGAGATTTCCAATAGCGATGAAGAGGCCAACGATAACCTGGTGGTGATGGATAAAGTACTGGTCATTCCCAAATCTCTGGCGCGAAACACCGAGCCAGGTCAACGCCAGCCAGCCCCCACTGCAAGGCACCAGGAGCCCGCAAAACCCACAACGACAGCGCCTGTACTGACTAAAGCCCCGGCTTCTTCATTGCCTGGAATAAAAGAACAGGCTAAAGCAGTAGCTACGGCGGCCAATGGCGGCCAATTCACCATCCAGTTACTGGCTGGTCGAAGCCCGGAAGATTTAAAACGCTTTGTGCACGCCCATGGCATCCATGACGCAGTCAAAGTTCGGAAAGTCAGCCGTAACGGCCGCGTGTGGTATGTGCTGACTCTAGGAGAGTACGGGCAGATTGAACAGGCAAAAGCTGCCATGAGTCATCTACCGCCTGCCGTCATTCCCTTTAAACCCTGGATTCGTTCCGTATCCGGTTTACCCGTTGTAGGGTAATGGGGTTGCAACAGGATCAGACGGCCGATGCCTTCGCTGCTGTCTGATCCAAATCCAGTAGCCTGTTAATGCCATACCGGTGTAAACAATCATTAACAGGACATGAAAGGGAAGTTGCTTAAGCCAATAAAGATAGGCGTACACCGAGTCCGTCACCAGCCAGAGCAGCCAGCTCTCCAGCACTTTATGACACATCAATACCTGGGCAATTAAACTTAAGGCCGTAGTAAACGCATCCAGATCAGCAACGGTTGTCGATGTGAAGCGCTTAAGGCCGATGACAATCAAAAAATAAAGACTGGCGAACGCCAGGCCGACCATCAGCCATTGATTGAATGACAACGAGGAAATTTCACGACTGGTCGCCTCGGAGGATTGTTGCCATTTCAGCCAGCCGTAAGCGGTGCTTACTAAATAGAACACCTCCAGGAGGGTGTCGGCGTAAATGCCGTTGTGCCAGTAGAGCCAGCCGTTAATCAGGTTCGCTGCCAGGCCAAGAATCCAGGCGATTCGGTTTAAACGAATAAGGTAATAGGTGCACAGCAACGAAGCTAAAGTGCCTGATAAATCCAGTAACATAAACAATCCCTACGCCGGCATGATCCGTACAGGTTCAATGGGTATGATCTCAGCCTTTGCATGCTGCAAAGACACCCCGTTTTTTAAAAAATAAAAAGTGTAACCGATAAGCTGTCCTATGGGAAATTAAATCAATTTCTGCTAGGCTATAAAAGTCAGTGTCAAGGAGAGAATCATGTATAAAAGGGTTTTGTTCGCCACAGATTTCGATGAAGTGGGTATAAAAGCTGCACATAAAGCAAAAAAAATTGCCGATGAGAATGGCGCCGATTTACTCCTGGTGCATGTTGTCGAGCCCATTCCCGCCTATGCTTACCCTGGATTTGCCGGATTTGCCGAAGTGGAAGTGTCCATTCGCGAGCAGGCCGAAAAAGAACTGGCAGCCTTAGCCAAGAAGCTGAGCGTGGATGATGCGCATTGCCTGATTGAATTTGGCTCCACCAAAAATGAAATTCTCCGCGTGGCCAAGGAGAAGAAAATCGATTTAATCGTCACTGGAAGTCATGGCAAGCATGGTTTAGCCCTGCTGTTAGGCTCTACAGCCAATGCTATCCTGCATGGCGCCGAATGTGATGTGCTGATCGTCAGACCGCATGTCAGCGACAAATAAGTTTCTGCCAGGCAATTAAGAGCCTTGAATGCGGCGAATCATACAACCTGTGGGTGTTTGAAACGCTGCTTCAATGAAAAATCGGGCTCATTAGTCAGACAAAAAAGCCAAATCCATTCAAACCTCTCTTTGAAGATCATTTTATGTTTCAATCATGATACCTTCCTCCTCCGGTATCCAAAAGGACAAAAGCGGCCATTTTTGCTGCTAAAAATGTATAATTTTCGTACTAATGCTATAGTTATACCATAGTATTGATTGGGACTTTACCATGCCACGCGATCGAAAAATTACCCGTATGGATGCTGAAAGTGCTGCCCGCAAGGATATATGGGATTTTTCCACTGAACGTCGGGAACTTCGTGAAAAATTCCTGCCCGAGAGTTACGGTGCAACCCGGGGGGATAATCTGACTTATGATGCCGAAGTGCATAAAAATGCACAAAACCTCATTAATCAGGTGGATTCACTGGATGAGCGTTTAAGAGAAAGCGGGATTTTTGATTACAATGCGGATCTTAAAAGCGAATGGCTGCGTTGTTCTACCCATGATCTTGAGGGCTGCAAAAAGTTTGAAAAAATTCTAGCCCATTATGAAATTTCCAGGGATCTGGGCGGCAAGCCGGCGGCACAGCCGTTTACAGAAGACGATGTGAAGGCAGCAGAGCAGGTCATTCAACGCTTTCATAAGGACAGTCCTTCTTACCGGGATCTGCTGCAGATTGCCGGTCAAAATCCTAACGAATTGATGAGCCGCCTGGGTTACAATGACCAGGCCATGCAGATTTTTAAGAGCAGTTTCGGCAACACAACGACGTCGATGAACCAACAAACCACAGCCAATGCTTATCAGCCGCCACCCTATGGCTTTGACGGACAGCCTGCCCTGTTTGGCGAAATGGCAGACAGCAATCCGCTCGATAACCATCTGTCAGGGGTTGATTGCGGGCATCTCTCAGGAGACCAATGCGCGCCGGAGGACAGTGAGCCTGATTATTCAAACCAAATCCAAAAACGGACTTAGAGTATAGTACAGGAGGGGTTATCATTTTCCCTGCTGTTTTGTTCCTCTTTGCCCTGTTTTCTATTCGATAATAACCTCATGATTCCCTCGGCTTGCGGCTTTAATTTTTCTGAAAATTCCTTATTAAGGAAGGTTGGTCCTGAAAAATTAAACGATTTAGTCTTGTCATCGTAAGTTACTTCACGAAAAGCAAGCACATCACGCCAGTCCAGTCCACCCGGCAGTGAATACTCGTGTTCAAAATCCTGTTCTGAGGCTGTGTCCGCAACAAGTGCCCCCCGAGCCCGAACCACATAAACATACCCTGCATGAACGGGTTTCGCATCACGGCTTCTTTTAGTGGAAAAGCTGCTGGCTACTGCCAGTGAGTCGGTGAATGAAACAAAGCCAGACGCATTGGCCTGAGTGGTTGTGCGATGCAAGACCGGATCCAGCGGATCAAAGGTGGCTTTAGACAGGGTTTTTAATTCTTTTTCATTTAATTCATCTTTCAGTTGTTCAATTTTGTATTTAGGCTGACTGATCATGTGAAGCCTTTCTTCGAGGATTTTGATTTCCTCTTTGCAGGTGGATTTCAGATGCTCATTCTCTGTTTCTGCCAGCATGTTTTTTAATGCGATGATTTGCTGGATGACCTCCACTTCTTCTGGAATAATTTGATTGGAGGCCAGCATATTGCTTACCAGTTGGTTAAGCCGATTGTATTCGCGTGAATCGTCACATTGGTCCATTTGTTCAAGCAATTGGTAAAGATCATGCGAGGCCCAGGGATTAAATCCACCGCAAGCCTTGATGAACTCAGGTTCTCTGGTATCGCCACGCAATAAACACTGACTGCTGTTAACAAAAGAATAACCTTCGCCTGATTTATTTTTCGAAAAAAAGCTCGAGTAAGGTGAACCCTGAGCGGGCTGATCAGTTGGAGTAGGTAAACTTATTGATGTACTGAGTACTTCTTTTTGGGAGCGTAAATCAATCTGTTCCTGTTTGGCATCCAGAGAGGGCAATTCAATGAAATCAGGATAAGGTGAACTGACCGCTTCTTCCTTCTCCTCTTTGCTGGATTGCGATTTTTGCCCCTCTTCGATACGCTTCATTAAGCGGGTGATGGTTCGCGCAAAGTCCCTGGCATACTCGTCTCTGTCCAACTGGACCTGTGCATAAATATCAAAAGGTATCCCATAGATACTTAAATTGCCGATATCCGTCTTGAATCGATACTTGATAAGGGCGCGAATGATCCAGCCATGAACAGCGGCCCCGCCACGCTCTAAAAACATCAAACGGGATAAATCATAGGCAAGCAAACCGATCATGTTCAGAGCCGCTTGTTCATCATCGGTTTTTTTTAATACGATAAAAAAATCATTCAGTCCTGCCATGGCGGCATTGAAGACAGAGGGACTCATGTGGCCGTGGGTCACTGAAATCTTGGGTTCCAGGTAAGAGGGGAAGGTCTTATTTGGAGTGAGGGTCATGCTCAATGACAAATTGGCATAGTCAGAACTGTAGGGCAATTTGATGACATCGGGTAAATAAGTCGAACCCTGTGGAATCGATTCATATTCAACAGTATTGTGATTTGTCGTTTTTTTTACCACTTGTTTCGTGTTTTCTTGCGATAAAATGGTGGCTTTAAGTTTGATTAAGATGGGGTAATTGGCCCCGGATGATGTGGCAAAGAATTCGTCACTGTAAATATCCTGGCGGATATCTAATTCCCTCGCGGAGTTTCTGTATTGACCAAAGGTGTGGTCTTTACCGGTTTCATGTTGGAGTTCTTTGGCTATCCGGCTACGGGAAGACGAGGCGAATCGGTGGATTTCTTCAAAGGAGCAATTGTCTTTGATCATACCGAGTATTTTTTCCTCCACCTCTTTTGAATAGTTTTCCCAACGAGTTTGGTCGGTACCCGCAAAGGCATTTAAACGGGAGGCTTCGCTGCGCGTCTGGGTCGGGGCTTTGGGTGTGAACATGGATTCTGCTCTGGTAAACTCATTTATAGAAATATTAGATTAAAAATTGGAGATAGTGAACTCATAAGGAGCAAAATGCGCATTGATTTGGTTTTGGTTGGCAAGACCGTGCTGCGATCGCAGCTATTTCTCAATCCTGGCTAAACTGGGTATAATCACGCTTTTATCCTGGTTAAATAAGCAAGCATGAGGCTGTTGCGCGGAATATCATTCAATTCATTCGTTCAGGGCTCGGTGGTGACCATCGGTAATTTTGATGGCGTTCATCTGGGGCACCGTGCATTGCTGACTCAATTGCGTCAGCAGGCGGAACAACTGAATTTACCCAGCGTGGTTATTTTGTTTGAGCCTCAACCCGGCGAATACCTCCATCCCGAGACAGCGCCTGCCCGATTATCCACTTTGCGGGAGAAATTAGCGCTGGTGAAGGAATTGGGCATTGATTATGTTTATTGTTTGCGCTTTAATCAGTCTTTAGCCACCCTGGCGGCTGATGAGTTTGCGCGCACCTATTTTTTTAACCGGCTGAACATGCGGTTTCTGCTGGTGGGCGGCGATTTTCGTTTCGGTTATAAACGTCAGGGTGATCTTCATCTTCTCAGGGAGATGGCTAAAACCAGGAATTGCACAGTGGAAACCTTTCAGGATTTTACGGCCAGAGGCGTACGAGTGAGCTCCACCCGGATTCGCCAATTGTTGGCTGAGGCCAATCTTGACGAAGCCTCGCTGCTGCTTGGCCGCACCTACAGCCTGTGCGGGCGGGTTAGCCGCGGTGAAGGCAGGGGGCGGCAATGGGGTATTCCGACAGCCAATCTAAGCGGTCGGCGCGCCAATTTGCCTTTGCACGGGGTGTTTTGCGTGAAGGTGAAGCGGCAGAATGGTCAGGTTGTCGAGGGGGTGGCTAACCTCGGAAGACGGCCCACGGTTGACGGCAGCAACGTGGTGTTGGAAGTCCATTTATTTGATTTTGATGGCAATTTGTACGGTGAGTTTTTGCAGGTTTTTTTCCTGCACAAATTGCGGGATGAAAAGAAATTTTCATCCATCGATGAGTTAATTGCACAGATACAGGACGATATTGTTGCGGCAAAAGCAGCCTTTCGGCAATCCGCATCCAGGTTAACCTACTAGTTGAGTAAGCTTAAGATGGCAGAATACAAAGAAACGTTAAATTTACCCGATACGGCTTTCCCCATGAAAGCCAATCTCGCCCAGCGCGAACCTCAGCGGCTTGCCGATTGGCAGGCAGGGCAAACCTATGAAAAAATCAGAAAAGCGCGTGCGGGCGCTGAAAAATTCATTCTGCATGACGGACCGCCCTACGCTAACGGCCATCTGCATTGCGGTCATGCCTTAAATAAAATCCTGAAAGACATCATTGTGAAGTCCAAAACCTTAAGCGGCTATGATGCCCCGTTTGTTCCGGGTTGGGATTGTCATGGTTTGCCCATTGAGCTAAATGTCGAGAAAAAGGCAGGAAAAGCCGGCGTCAAAATCAGCGCACGGGAATTTCGCCAAAAATGCCGCGAGTACGCTGCCAGTCAAATCGATATTCAGCGCGAAGAGTTTAAACGCCTGGGCGTGTTCGGCGATTGGGAGCACCCCTATGCCACGTTTGACTTTGGTTACGAAGCCAATATTATCCGGGCACTCGGGAAAATAATTGCCAACGGTCATTTGCAGCAGGGTTTTAAGCCTGTCCACTGGTGCATCGATTGCGGTTCCGCGCTGGCGGAAGCCGAGGTCGATTATGAAGACAAGGTATCGCCTTCCATTGACGTGGCCTTTGTGGCTCGCGATCCCGCGGCTGTTTTAGCTGCCATTTCTGCGAATCTGGCGGTCAAACCCGTGATTGTTCCCATCTGGACGACCACGCCCTGGACCCTGCCTGCGAATGAAGCCGTGTGCCTCAATCCCGAAATCCAGTACGAGCTGGTTGAAGCGGACGACCGTTACTTCCTTGTTGCGGCGGATCTGGTTGACACGGTGATGGCGCGTTATGGCTTTGAAGCGTTTGTGCGTCATGGTCAACTCGTCGGCAAACACTGGCTTAACACGATGTTACAGCATCCATTCAATGACCGCACCGTGCCGATTGTTCTGGGAGAACATGTCACCACCGACTCAGGAACGGGCTGTGTGCACACAGCGCCCGCTCATGGACCGGATGATTACCAGGTCGGCCAGCAGTATAACCTGCCATTGATTAATCCTGTCATGGCGAATGGCTGCTACACCAGTGAGGTGCCGCTATTTGCCGGCTTGTCCGTTTTAAAAGCCAATGACAAGGTGATTGATGTTCTTAAGGAACGCGGTGTTCTGCTTCACAGTGAAAAACTGACTCACAGTTATCCCCATTGCTGGCGTCACAAAACCCCCATGATTTTTCTGGCTACACCGCAATGGTTCATTTCCATGGATAAAAATGGCTTGCGCGAAAAGATAAAAGCCACCATTGATCGCGTCAACTGGGTCCCTGAATGGGGTAAAGCCCGCATTGGCAACATGGTTGAAACCCGTCCTGACTGGTGCATTTCAAGGCAAAGAGCCTGGGGAACACCCATGCCCCTGTTTGTGCATAAAGCCACCCGCGAGCTGCACCCCGATACCGTGAGGTTGATTGAAGAGGTTGCGCAGTTGGTTGAGAAGAAAGGCATTGATGCCTGGTTTGAATTAGACAGTGAAACGTTATTGGGCAACGACGCGGAACAGTACGAGAAAATAACCGACACGCTTGATGTCTGGTTCGATTCCGGGGTGTCGCACTATGCCGTATTGAAGCAGAATGAAGCCCTCAACTATCCTGCGGATGTGTATTTTGAAGGATCGGATCAGCATCGCGGCTGGTTTAATTCATCCTTAACCACCGCCGTAGCCATCGATGGTCATGCCCCGTATAAGACCGTGCTGACTCATGGTTACACCGTGGATGCCGAAGGTCGTAAGCTGTCGAAATCCAAGGGTAATTACATTGCCCTGGATAAACTCGTGGCGCAGCATGGCGCCGATATTCTGCGTCTGTGGGTCGCGTCCACGGATTACAAACACGAAGTCAGTATTTCGGATGAAATCATCAAGCGCAATGCCGATGCTTACCGCCGCATTCGCAACACCGCCCGGTTCTTATTGGCGAATCTCTTTGATTTTGAATTGAACACCCATGGCGTGGCCGTCGAGGAGATGGTTGAACTGGATCGTTGGGCGATCAAGCGCTGCCAGCAATTGCAGGACGAGATTTTAGCAGCCTATGAGAATTACCAATTCCATGTCATTTATCAAAAAGTCCACAATTTCTGTGCAGTGGATCTGGGCAGTTTTTACCTGGATGTGATCAAAGACAGGCAATACACCACACCCAAAAACAGCATTGCCCGGCGCTCCTGTCAAACGGCCATGTACCATATTATTCAGGCGTTGACACGCTGGCTTGCCCCCATTCTATCGTTTACCGCGGAAGAAATCTGGCAGCAAATTCCCAGCCAGTCGGATGAATCGGTCTTCCTGACCACCTGGTATCAGGATTGGCCGGTGATTGACGGCGTGGATATGCTGTTCTGGCAACAATTACAACTGGTTCGCGATGACGTCAACAAAGCCCTGGAAATCGAGCGTCAGCAGGGTACCATTGGTTCAGGTCTGGCGGCCGAAGTGGTTTTATATGCCAACCCGGACTTGTTTGCCCGCCTGCACGCATTTGAGAATGAACTGCGCTTTCTGCTGATCACCTCCAGTGCAGTTTTGCGGCCGTTTGATCAGGCGCCGGCGGCAGCCATACGCAATGAGGAGCTCGGCATTGCCGTGGAAGTCAAAGCCATCACCTATGAGAAATGCGAGCGCTGCTGGCACAGGCGGCAGGACGTGGGGCAGGATTTAACCCATACCCAACTTTGCCTGCGCTGCGTGGATAACATTTCCGGTCATGATGAAACGAGGTTGTTTGCATGAAAAAATGGCCCTGGTTTCTGTTAAGTCTCGTGATTTTGGGGCTTGATCAGCTCAGTAAATACGCTGCGGCAATCTGGCTGAATCCTTACCAGCCGAAGCCGATTATGCCCATGGTCAATTTGACGCTGGCCTACAATACCGGCGCTGCGTTCAGCTTTTTAAGCGGCGTCGGCGGATGGAACCGCTGGTTTTTTGCGGGCTTCAGTATTGCCATGAGCCTTGTCCTGATTGTCTGGCTCGTCCGTTTACCGAAACAGGCTGTGCTGCAATCGTTGGCCGTGAGTCTCATTCTGGGTGGCGCAGTAGGCAACTTATACGATCGGGCTTTGTTAGGTCATGTGATTGATTTTATTGACGTGTATTACAAAAATCACCATTGGCCAGTATTTAATTTAGCCGACAGCGCCATTTGCCTTGGGGCGGTTTTACTGCTGATTGATTTATGCAAAAACCCCGGTCGATAAGGCGTTCAGTTGCTTGCTTTCCGGATTTAAAATGCTGACAGCGGCAACGGCGGGTAAATTCAAATAATGTTCTGCTTCATCCCATTCAATTTCAGCGGGGAATAAGCGAAGCATGGGCAGGTTTTTGTTGAGCAGGGCACAGAAAGACAGTGTTGCTGGATACGGCCTGGCCTGATGGTAACCCAGGGCGATGACCTGCATCGCTTCAGAAATGGTGGCAATGCCCGGTAAATAGTTGACAGAATAAATCGCGGCAGTTTGAGCGATGGCTGGTAAAAAACCGGGGCTTGAAATAAAGTGAACGCCAGCCTGATAACAATCTTCGAGTTGCTGAGTACTGACGACATTGCCGGCACCTATCCGTAAACCGGGAAAATCCTCAAGAATCTTCTTTAAGAGATTCTGATCGCAGGTATTGATTTCAACAATGGAAAATCCGGCGTGGGCAATTTGTTTTAAACGGTCAAATAACAGGGCGTCAACATCCAGTGTCACGATTATTGATTGATTACCAAAGAACTTTTCAGTCACGATCATTCCCGCCTACGGCCTGCAATAATTCATTTATGTTAGAAGAGTTGCGGCCGCTTAGCAAGGGGAATATGACGACAGGATCACATTTTAAGCGTGGTAGAAAACGGCGTCGGGGTTTCCGGTTTATTCGCCTGTGAAGTCGGCGTAGGCGGCATCACGTTGGGTTTTTCCGGATTGGCACCGAAATAGGGCATGCAACGAATCAACGTATCCATGGGTATTTTCGGGATAGGGGTTATCCCGTTGCGTACTGGATCAAGGATTTCTTTTCTCAGTATCTCCCTGACTTTCTCACTCATGGGCTTGCCCTTCGCCTTGTGCATGTCTTCCATTTCTTTTTCCAATTGATCAGCTGCCCCTTTCGGATCTGGCGGCAGCCGCTGAATGATCTCAAACAGCATTTTGAACACCTGGGTCGAATGAGGAACTTGCGGTGCAGGTTTGCCGACTGAATTCACCGGCTTACTGGTCGGTGTGGGGGTCGGTATGCTCGGACGAATCAGTGATTCCGGGGTCATGGTCGGATCAAGTTTCTGCATCTCGGCCACAACTTCAGAGCGGGCAGCTTGTATCTGGGTCAATTGGTTGCGAAGCGTCATGATGTCGTTGTGCAGGGAGCGCGATTTGTCCTGAACCTGTTGCAGCCGTTCGTTTTCCAGACCATGGTTGTGTTTTACCAGCAGCTTTAAATTGCTGATTTCAGGGCGGGCACGCTCAAAATCTTTCTGGGCCTGCAGGACATCATGTTCATCCATGGTGCTTAAATCCTGTTTGGCGCCGATTAAGTAAAATTTATCATCCCGTTTGACTACTTTTTTGTCCATAGGAAGGACAAACGCAGCCTCATCAAACGATTTGGCAACCTGGCCATCCTCCTTGTAGAGCACTTTTTCACCTTTAAGCACACCCATCATGTCTTTTAATCCGGCGATTTGCAGGTGCAGGCCGTTGTGTTCAAGCAGGATCTTGCGTGCTTCCTCATCCTTACCGCTTTCAATCAGCTGCTGAATGTCATCGAGTTGCGATTCCAGTTTGTCGCTCAATGCCTTGATTTTGTCTTCAATCTGAGGAATATGTGCATTGGCACCGGCAATTTTTTGCTGTTTTAAAGCATGGATGCGTGCAGAGAGTTGATCAATCTTCTCCCTGAGATTGCCGCTATCCAGTCCTTGCGGCGGAGCATTGGGATCAACCAGAGCACTTGCCAGCGTTTCTGGCGCCTGCGCCTGCAATTGGGCTTCCAGAGCGGCCTTCTGAGTCTCAAGGCTTGCGATTTGTTCATCAATGTCCAGCTCAGGCAATTGAAATTGGATATCCAATTCACTAAGGTGCTGGTCAAAGATTTCATAGCGCAGGGCCATTTCCTGGGGATTAATGGCTTGCAGTTCCCGCTGCACACTATCCAGTTCAAGCTCTTTCTGGCTTAAGCGGGATTCTATGGCTGCCGCGGTATTATTAAACGACGTCAGCGATTGATTGAGAGCCGCTGTACGCTGCTCACGTGCCCGCTGCTGCTCCTGGCTAATATTGGCCTCGCCTTGCTGCACACGCGCTTCAGCCTGTTGGGTGTTTGCTTCAACCACATGCCGGGCATGGGCTTCCCGATAGAGCAGGCCAAGCAGTAAAAACGCCAGCAGGCGGTGTTGTCTGATTTCGTGGGTTTGGTATTCCTGACGTTTAAATTCTTCAAGAGCAGCCACCTGAGCTAACTCTTCCCCAATCATGATCTTGACACTGTCGCCTGCGGGTGATTTCAGGAAAGCGATCACATCTTTGGCTGTTTTGATGCCGTAACGTCCCACAAACTGGGTGGCAAAATAGGGGTCGCGCTGCAATTCCTGCAGTGGCAAATTGGGGGTGAGGCCATTGTTGGCCTGGTTTTCCATTTCGTCACGCTCAATGGCGGCAAACCAGCTTTCCAGTTGGGTAGAGGTCAGATTGACGTCCTGACCATCATTGCCTTTCAGAGTCAGGACCAAGGGTTTTTCCATCGGTTGTGCCAACAGGGTGGTAGAGTCTTGCACATCGGTATCGGAATGAAGACTTAAGTGGGGGGGCAATTGGGCCGAATCAGTCATATCAAAACTCTGGCAGCAGCATGATACTTAATTATATACCCAATCTAATTGACTATTCAATAGTCAAAATGAGCGCAAGTAGAACTAAAAAAAACAGTTTTTTCACCAGCAACGGGCAACCGGACCGGTTGGCGCCCCTCCTGGGCCATTGGTGATGCCCTTGGCGCCGAGGTTATTGATCGTCAGGGATTGGCAGCGCGTGTCATCGGTTCCCTGAGCATTCCTTGGCGTAGCCTGCAAGGTATAGGCGGAGGCGGTTTGTGCAGTAATGGAGAGGGTATACCAGCCGTCAGGGGAGACGTTGGTGGCGCGCACGTCGGTAGCCGCGCCGGTGCCGATAGTGGCTGTCTGATAGGTGTTGCGTTCGGAATAAAAACGCTCCATGCGGCTGGCTAAATCAAGAAGAGCGGATTGTCCGTCGCTGCGTCTTGCGCGGGTAATGTATTCAAGGTAACTGGGGTAAGCGATGGTGGTCAATATGGCGATGACCACCACGGCGATCATCAATTCGATTAGTGTAAATCCCTTATTCATCGGTATGTCCTGAAAAGTCAATGTGAATCGCTTTTGCTTATAGTATAACCTATAAGGCTCAAATAGCAGGATTGTTACTGAAAAGTTGCGGAGTCAACAGGGTTTCGCTTTCATCATCGCTTAAGGCCTGCTTTTCCCCGGGCTGAGAAGGAGTGCGTAAACGGTGTTTTCCCAGCACGGGCAGGGTAGCCTGCTGTTTATTCAGCATCATTTTCATCAGGCAGTCATCTTCCTGGTGAGGCAAGCGCTCAAAGCGAAGGGGTTCTTCAAGAAAATAGCTTTCGGCACAATAAGGTTTTTCGCGGTTTTCCGGATGGAATGCCCAATGATGCAGATGATGGCGTACGGTTTGCAGTAATTCAAGGCAGGACAATCGAATCTCGCTTGCCTCGGTGGACAACAGGTTACTGCAGGTCAGCGTGAGCCAGCTCGCCCCCTGAAAGAATAAGCCAATGGAATTATCCCAGACGAACCCTGCCTTGACTAACACTTGACCTAAAACGAAGGCAGTAAATCGGCTGACAGGGTTAATGATTATCAGGACGGCGCGGACTAAAAAAGAAAGGCAGTCGATTAAAGGCAATACCAGCAGGTTTTTAAGCACCTGCACTGGCGGCCACAGGAGCAGCATGCCGGCGTTACCCAGGAAATTAAGCACCTTGTTGTCATGGTATATGCCAAAAGGGCTGCTGAAACCATAAAGGGGGGAGAGGCGAAACCCTCGCAGGTAGGCTTGTTCGGAAGGTCTTTCCGCAAACGCGAGCAGAACTTGCCCCAGTATTTGCCAATTGCCGAGATAGGCCATGGTTTTGCTGACCAGCATTGTCAAACCGCTGAAAGGCACATGAATGAACAGGGCGCTGATTTCAAGAAAGGGAATGGTCAGTACCGCGAGCAGCAAATCCACCAGCGCCGCCACGGTGCGTTTAACCACATTTAAAGCCACCTGCCCGCTTTTCTTCAAGCCCGGCAGGAATCCATCACGGTACCCGTAATGAGAGGCTTCAACAAAGGGAGCGATCATGATTTTTGCAAAGGACAGTCCCGTCTTGAGCAGCCATTTCAGACTGCCTAACAGCCAGTCATCCCCGGGGTACATCACGGTATCATAGATGGCCGCTCCGCCTTTAGCCCCTATCGCAGCATAATTAGGATAAGGAAATTCCCCCATTTCCTCCTGAAGGGAGGGGATAAGCTTGCTCAGGCCATACCCAAGCCCCAGCGCAAGAGCAACTATAATCGCCACTTCTGCGGGCTCCTCATGCAGCACGCTGACGGCTTTGATGAAAAATTGATCCAAATCGCCGCCAACGATGATTCCCTGCCAGTAAGTGACAGCCGCTGAAATGGCTTCTGATGTTGGGCCATGACTCATCCAGTGCCCTAAAGCCTGGGTAGGTTGAATGCCGTGGATAAGTCCGTGTAAATGCAGTTTGGTTAAGACCGCCGTCAAGGCTTTGGGCGCCAGCACGGCACAACCGCCATAAATGTAAGCGGCCATCGCCAGCGTGCCCACAAGGGGATTGCGTTCGCTGGTATCGACAAAAAAGCCGGCAATGTGGCGCAGAACATGGAAAGAGCGGTGCAACGGATTATCGTAAGCCGGGGGAGAAGGGCGGTGCTGCTCCCGTACGACAACATAGGGACTGTTGGCTATTTTCTCCCGGACAAATTCTTCAAGGGTTTGCCCGGTGGCCAGCAGGCCATGCCCGTTCAGGATATCCTGAAGAGAGTTGAGAAGAGGGTGAAGCGTCCTGGTTTCCTCTGCAGGTATCGGGTTATCCAGGACGACATGGTCTTCGTGCACATGCTGGTGGAATTCGCGTTGCAAGGCCTGAGTGAACGTTTTAAGACTATTAAAGAAATAGCTGAAAAATAAGGGAATTTTTGAAAAAAAGGCCCGTGTGTGGAGTTTGAATTTTTCAGGGAGGTACAAATGTTGTTTGCTTAATTGACTTAGGGTGAATAGATCCTCGCCGTGAGGCAGAGGATAGACGAGGCCGTCTTCCTCAAAATAGTTCAATTGATGCCAATCGTCATTTACGCGGATGAGGATACGGGATTGATTGTCAAGCAATACCCAGCTGCCGTTGGGGCAGGGTGTCAATAACCGCTGTGCTTCGTCAAGCGATTGCGCTGTTTTGCCGGGCTCATGGCAGCCAGTCAGGCAATGGACCAGGGCTGCGACATTATCATAGCCCCGTTGAGGGATGCCTCCAAGGCTGTAGTACGGTTTAATTTTTAACACAGACAGCCCATTGCTGTGATTATCGGTGTCGATGGCATGGGGCAGCTTTTTTCGGCTGGCTAAGTGGTTAATCCAGTGATGGCCATCGTTCCAGAGTTTATAAAAAAAAGTTTCAAGGCGTTTGAAACGGTTAGCCGGGACCTGTGTCAGGCTCGGGGCGGGCAACAAACCATAAAGGTTGCCGATCATGCTCAAGGTATCATGGAGGGCCTGTTCATTATGCCCGATGTGGATATCGCTGTCCCAGATGAACGTTGTGGTTTTGCCCTGACGTCTGGATTTGACTTCGGTAAAATCCAGTTGATCCAGTCGTGATACAGGGAAAACCCGATTTAATTCAAAATGTTGCGCTTCCTGACGTGCTTCATACAGGATGGTTTCCAGCCAGCCCTCGGAAAGCACAGGATTGGTGGTTAACAGGCGGTTTTCTGCCCGGCACGCTTCGATTAAGGTGATCACCTGATGACGAAGCGCTTCATAAGCCGACCAGTCCCCAACAGGAATAGCCCGCTCGGCAGGTAATAAACGGCTTAGGCGCTGGATGGTTTTTTTAGCCAGATTGAATTTAGCCAGCTGTGCGGCTGTGCGCGGTTTGCTGTAGTTTTCAGAACGGATGCAATAACGGTGAATGCTGGCTATGGCATTGGCAACCAGCGAAGCCTGCCGAGTGCCTGGCAATTGTTTCAGTTTTTGCGCATCTCCGGTTAACAGCAGAATCTGGACGGTTTTCTGATTGTGATTGGCGAGCAGCCTTAACATATCGCCGCCGGGCAGGCGATAATCCATGCTGTAGTACCCGTACAGCATGGTCCCGGCTTCAGGGCTGATTATTGAACCGGTAATGCTTGGGATTTCCTGATGGGCAACGGGTTTGATTTGCAGGGGGATCACTTCCTTTGGAATACCGTCAACAATCCTGTAGCGTGCCATAGTTACTTTTTATCCAACATCCTCATCCTTTCACCATATCCCTTTCAGCACGGAGTGGCAAGGTATTTAATATTGGAAATTACCGGCGCAGGCTGTTAAAATGTGCGAAAAATAAACAGGAAGGATTGATGACAAGTTATTGTGGTTACATTGCCCTGGTAGGACGCCCCAATGTGGGTAAATCCACCTTGCTGAACCGGATCTTGCAGCAAAAATTAAGCATTACTTCACGCAAGCCCCAGACGACCCGCCACAGCATTTTAGGCATTCAGACGGAAGGGGAGTATCAATACGTTTATGTGGATACGCCCGGTATTCATCAAGGGGCTAAAAAAGCCATGAACCGACTGATGAACAAAACCGCCCACAGCGTGTTACGCGACGTGGATGTGGCCGTGATGGTGGTGGATGGCACGCACTGGAAAGACGAGGATGAACACGTCTTGACCCTTATCAGGCAAGCCAAAGTGCCTTGTATTCTGGCGGTGAACAAAGTCGATAAAATAGCCGACAAAGATCAGCTGCTGCCCTGGATGGAGCAAATCAGCCAGCACTATGCGTTTGCCTCCATTATTCCGCTGTCGGCTAAAACCGGGGTTCAGGTTGAACAATTGCAACAGGCTCTGAAAGCCTTTTTACCGGAAGGCCCTCATTTGTTTGATGACGATCAGTTCACCGACCGGCCGATTAAATTTCTGTGCGCGGAGCTCGTGCGCGAGAAAATATTCCGTCTTTGCGGCCAGGAGTTGCCTTATTCCACCACCGTGGACATTGAATCCTACAAAGACGAGGGCAATGTGGTCCGTATTCATGCCCTGATTCTGGTGGAGAAAGACAACCACAAGCGGATTATTATTGGCGAAAAAGGTCAGAAATTGAAAGAAATCGCGACCGCTGCCCGTCTGGACATGGAAAAATTATTAGGCAAGAAGGTCTTTCTGCAATGCTGGTGCAAGGTAAAATCCGGCTGGGCGGACGATGAACGGATTTTGAAACAGTTAGGTTATGACCACTAATCAACACGAAGCCTGGCTTTTGCATAAGCGCCCTGCAGGCGATACCAGCGTCCATTTAAGCTTTTTTACGCCGGAGCAGGGCCTGCTCCATGGCCTTTACCGCGGCGGTCGGACAGGTAAAAAGCAAGCGTTACTGCAAGCCTTTACCCCATTGTGGGTCGCGGTGGATACCCGTCAGGACTGGCACTACATCAACCGCCTGGAACCCCTGGCGCCGTCGCTTAAATTGAGCGGCCTGTCCCTGTTTGCAGGCCTTTATGTCAATGAATTACTTTACTACACGCTCAATGCCGGTGAAAGCTACACGTCCCTGTTCGAGTCTTATCAATACACGCTGCAGGGGCTGGCCACAGTGAACAATAAACTGGCCATCGAGGCTTTGCTGCGGCGCTTCGAAATGCAGTTGCTTGAGGTGTGCGGTTATTCGCTGCTATTGACCTGCGATGTCGATGGCTTACCGCTTGATCCCCTTGCGCAGTATGGCTTTGCGGTTGGAAGGGGACTTGTGAAAAGCAGCCCGGGGTTTTCTGGTCAGAGTGTACTGGGATTGGCCCACAATCAGTTTGACGATTTACAGGTCTTAAAAACAGCCAAATTCATTCTGCGTCAAGCCATTGACCATCTTCTCGGAGGACGGGAGTTGAAATCGCGTGCGTTGTTTCCGGGCATGGCCAAAATCAAGTCGAGTCTTTTGTCCGGTCATGCATCGACTGCCGGCGAAGGCAAAGAATAAAATAATCCTTGCCTGTCAAGGTTTCCGTTTCTTTGAACGGTACTCGTCATACCCTTTGGCCTCTGTCACACCGCCGTCTTCAGTAGGAAGCGTGATGGCTAATCTGTTTTTGCGAACGGCGGTACTGTCGGACAGAATGTTCAGGAAACGACTGTCGGGGTCTGCCGTCTTAAAGGTGCTTACCCATTCCTTGTAGTGTTTCCATGACTGCGCTTCCACGCTGTAACACCCGGCTGAAAAAAAAGCGGCCGCTTTGTTACTGGTGCGGTAGCGGCGATGATGGGATATCGTAGCCGTTTGATAAATCAGATTTTTTATGGTGTCATCGCCTAAGTCACCTTTTTTCAGGGTATCTTGAATTTCATCGAGCAGTGCATGATACAACGCAGCCTTGTCGTCTTTCCCCTTGGTAAAACGCGAAAGCTTGTCCAGACGCTCAATTTGTTTTTCCAGAAAACAACCCAGCGCATGGAGTAATTTGATATGTTGTGCATCGTCTTTGGGGGTGCATTCAGCCAAAAATGGGGCGCTGATATCCCGGAACCCTGTTTTTTTCAATTCATGGGAAAGCAGAAGCCGTTTGACTTCGGTTGCGTTTAAATCAGGCTTCGCCATCAGGGCCTGATAAGCAGGCTGCTTGGCATTGGCTTGCATGTAATCGGCCTGGTGATTTAACAATAACGCAACGACTCGGACTGAGCGGGCATAAAATAAAGGGGAGGATTGACTGGTTGTTGTTTTGAGATTAAGGTCAGCGTTTCGTTCAATTAAAAACTCGAGTAATGGCGCATTATCCAGTTGTGTTGCACAATGAACCGCTGTCCAGCCGGATTTTGTGCCCTGTAAATTAACGTCCGCCCCTTCGTCAATGAGGGCTTTGATGATGGCAGGATCGGCATGCTGCCTTTTTTCCAGCTCCCTGTTTAACAGCTCATCAGCCGAAAAAATGTTTTTGGCCAACAATGACTGTAGAGGGGTCATCCCTATGGGAAACATGTAATCTTTCTGAAGTATATTGGCGCCTTGCTGAATAAGGAAAAGAGCGGTTTCCCGGTTACGGGCATAAAAAAGAGGGGAACGTCCATCGGGAAGGGATCTTAAATTCAGATTAGCCTTTTTTTGGACCAGAAGGTTAAGCAAATCGTTATTGCCCCGCTCGGCTGCGTGATGAACAGCAGCCCGTCCGGATTTCCCCTGGGTATTTGCATCGGCGCCAGCCTCAATCAATGCCTTGATGACTCGGCTGTCAGCTCTCTTCTGCTTATCCAGTTCATTTCTAAGAAGGTCGTCCGCTGTAACAATGCGTTTTTCCAAAAGCACCTTTAGAGGGGTCGTTGTGGAGACTGTGTCTTCCTGAAGAAGTTTCGCGCCGTTTGTTACAAGCTGAAGAACCATTTCAGGGGTTTGTGCATAAAAGAGTGGCGAGCGGCCGCGTTTGCGTGATTTAAGATTAAAATCGGCCTTTTTTTCAATTAAGAATTGAAGCAGCGCGTTGTCATTTTTATCGGCGGCCAAATGAGCAGCAGTCCAGCCGCTGTTCTCACCCTGCGCATTGACATCAGCAC
The DNA here is from genome assembly GCF_001468125.1 of Legionella rubrilucens. Classification (GTDB taxonomy): domain Bacteria; phylum Pseudomonadota; class Gammaproteobacteria; order Legionellales; family Legionellaceae; genus Legionella_C; species Legionella_C rubrilucens. The sequence goes on from NZ_LNYT01000007.1 coordinate 551,302, forward strand.
CTCCCGCAATCAGTTTTTTTATTAAATCAAGGTTGGCGCCATTCAGTTTATCAATTTCACATTTCAATAAGTCATTCGCTGAAATGATTTTTTCATGCTCACGTAAGGGGGTAACTCGTTGCGGCGTGGCATCTTCCTGAAAAGGATCGGCCCCACAGTCCACCAGGAGTTCAATCATGTCACGATTTTGAGCATAGAAAAGGGGGGAGCGTTGTCTGCTGGCGGATTTCAAATTGAAATTGGCATCTTTTTCCTTAAGAAGCTGAATGAGGTGGCTATCATCCTTTCGGGCTGCAACGTGAGCGGCAGTCCATCCTTTAACCCCCTGTGCATTCACATCGGCACCTTGCTCAATCAATCGTCGGATGACTTCACAATCGGCGTCTTCAAGCAAATCGAGTTGGGCTTTTAATTGTTGAGTCTTTTCTGAGACCGGATCTTTTGGTACTTCCATGCCCAGTACAGGCTTCGGGACCGGGGCCAATTTCCTCTTGACGGGAGGCTTTAAATGCGCGCGTTCAAGAGTACGGTCTATCACCTCTTTCGTGTAGGCCTGGCAGGCTTTGGAATACCCTGTGTCATCGCTCAGGTTGTATTGCACATTCCACATGGAATCAATTAGGTACAACGAATTATTTTGTTTGCAAACGACCCAGGTATGGGCGACGGGTTCCTTTTTTCTGGGATGAGTCCAACTGTCTCGGCAGTGATAAACACCCGCATTCGCAATGGACTGATTTTTAATGTATTGCCCTAATAAAAAAGCGGTAAACAGGGCATGATGCCGGCATACGCCTTTTCGCTGTTCAATGATTTCTTCCAGCGTATAGAGGGGTAATTTTGTTTTCTGCTTACCTACTCTCACGGTATCCCGGGCTCTGGCATCCGGCTCAAAATCGGTGTTATCGATTTTATTATTGGAGAAACGTCTGGCTTGTCTAAATACATCTTCCAGGGGCACATTTTTTCCCAGGCGGGCCAGGTCTTTTTCAAACTCCTGATACAGTTCCTGCATCTGGTCACTGTCTGGATCAAGGAGAATGACTTCCCGAGTATGACCCACGGAGGCGACACGTGTGGGAGCCTCGGCTGCAAAATTAATACTACCGGTGCAAAACCGGTATTTTTTGCTTTTGTATTCGATGATGTCCGATTCCTCACCATGAGCATGCTGGTGCATTTGCGTGCGAAGCCCGGGTTCAAATCCGATGTCAGGATTGCCCTCGGGCTTTTGTTGTGGCTTGGAATCTATCAATTTTGTAATGTCATCGATGCAATCCGCCTTAATCCGGTTGCTGTAGGTCGGGTATTTTGCGAGCTTCAGAAAGGCCGGCAATAAGGTGGCCTTGTCGGTTATTGTGTAGCGAAACTCAACCCCAGTGGGTTTATACTCCAGTTTAAATCCCTTGATGTTAAACAGGTCGCCAAAGACCCGTTGAAGATGGGCGATGACATCGGCTTGTATTTCATCCATTTTGATGCCGGGGGTATGGTTGGGAACTGAAACGATGAAATGGCATTGTTCATTGATGTGATCGACGCTAATTTGCGAAATACGGTGCGGCCTTCCGGTGTTTATCGTGTGCTTTGGCATAGAAAAAACCATTTTGTTTAAAAACATATTCAGTATAATCAATTAATCTTAAGCGACGCTTAAAAGCCTGTACGAAACAATGGGTTTTTTTTTCTTTCAATTCTGGCATGCAAATCGCATAAATACTCTGGATGAGATTGCGTTTTGGCGTCATAATTTGCAGCAGTTTGTTTTTGACTGAAACGGTGATCCATGACTAAAGAAATACTGCTTGGCGTCAACATTGACCACATTGCTACCTTAAGGCAGGCTCGAGGGACACGTTATCCCGACCCGGTGCAGGCGGCAATGGATGCCGAAGAAGCCGGTGCGGATGGCATTACGCTGCACATGCGTGAAGATTTGCGTCACATTCAGGCGCGCGATGTGCGCCTGATTAAGCAGGTGTTGCAGACCCGTATGAATCTTGAATTGGCCGTCACGGACGCCATGCTCGATTTTGCGGAAGAGATTTTACCCGAACACAGCTGCCTGGTTCCTGAAAAACGGGAAGAATTAACCACCGAAGGCGGACTGGATGTTGTGACGCATTTCGACAGCGTCAGCCGTGCAGTCAAGCGTCTTAAGAACATGGGAAGCGAGGTGTCGCTTTTTATTGACGCGGATGTACGCCAGATTGACGCGGCAGTGGCCGTGGGTGCGCCGGTGATTGAAATCCATACTGGCTGTTATGCGGATGCGGTCACTGAGGAAGCCCGTCAACAGGAATTACAACGCATTAAAGACGCTGCAACCTATGCCGCAGGTCGTGGTTTAATTGTGAATGCCGGGCATGGTCTTCATTATCATAATGTTCAGGCCATTGCGGCGATACAGGAGTTCCATGAATTAAACATTGGCCATGCCATCATCGCTCGTGCCTTGTTCTGTGGTTTAAAGGAGGCGGTGAGACACATGCGCCAGCTCATGCTGGAAGCAAGACAATATGGCGAAAAATGATGCAGTTGTAATTCGATTGACCGGCGACTCCGGTGACGGGGTTCAGTTATTGGGTGAACAGCTCACCATCACCGCGGCCTTAACAGGGCGCGATGTACGCACCATGCCGGATTTCCCGGCCGAAATTCGCGCTCCGGCCGGCACGGTGGCGGGCGTCTCCGGCTTTCAACTGGCCATGGCTGAACAGGCCATTTTCACGGCAGGGGAAAGTCTCGATGTGTTGGTGGCGCTTAACCCGGCGGCCTTAAAAAATTCCCTGCAGTATTTAAATCATGGCGGTCTGTTGATCCTCAATGAAGACAGTTTCACTGAAAAAGACTGGCAAAAGGCAGGCATGAGCAGTGATTTCCTCACGCCGGTGAGTGATCAGTACCAGGTTGTCAGCCTGCCCCTGATTACCCAGACACTGGAAGCGGTTGCCGGCCTCGATATTAATCATGCCCAGGCAAAAAAAGCGAAGAATTTTTATGTCCTGGGGCTGGTGCTGTGGTTGTTCGATCTCCCCACGGCCAATTGCCTGAGTTTCATTCACAGGAAATTTAAACACAATGCGGTGATTGCAAAGGCCAATGAATTGACCCTGATGGCAGGCTATAACTATGCCATGACCCTCGAGCTGTCGCGCCAGCATTTTATGCTGGGGCACATCGAGCGTTCTGAAGGTGACTACCGGCAGATCACCGGCGTTGAAGCCGTTGGGCTTGCGTTAGCGACGCTGGCGGTACAAACGCAAACGCCCTTACTGGTCTCCGGTTACCCCATTACACCCGCCTCCGCGATTTTGCATGAATGCGCAAGACTGAGCGAGTATGGCGTGCAATTATTGCAGGCTGAGGATGAGATTGCTGCCATTTGCGCCTGCTTGGGTGCTGCATACGGCGGCTGTCTGGCGCTGACTTGCACCTCGGGTCCGGGACTTGATTTAAAAAGCGAAAGCTTAGGCCTGGCGGTCATGACGGAGCTGCCTCTGGTCTTAATTGATGTGCAGCGCGCCGGGGCCTCCACGGGTTTGCCGACGAAAACCGGTCAGAGTGATCTGCGTCAGGCCTTTTATGGTCGGCATGGAGAAGCGCCTCTGCCTGTCCTTGCCGCTCAGTCTCCGGCGGATTGCTTCAATACCATCATTGAAGCGTTTCATTTAGCCATTCGTTACATGACTCCAGTCATTGTGCTGATGGACGCGTATTTGGCCAATGCGGCAGAGCCCTGGAAAATTCCGGCGGTGGAATCGCTGGCTATGCCTGCTGTCGCCTTCAACCGCTCAACCAGACCCTATGCCCGGGATGAATACCTTGCCCGCAGTTGGAATAAGCCGGGTACGCCGGGATTCATTCATCAGATAGGCGGCCTTGAAAAACAGGGCGAAGAAGGCAAAGTCAGCTATGACGCGGACAATCACCAGAAAATGGTCTCCTTGCGTGCCAACAAAATAGCGGGCATTGCGAAAGAGTATCCGGCCCTTGTTCTGGAAGGAGCCAGCGATGCCGACGTCCTGCTGGTGGGGTGGGGGAGTACTTACGGCAGCCTGAAAGCGGCTGTTGAGCGTTGCAATGAAGAGGGGGTGAAACTGGCCTTTCTGCATTTGCGCCATTTAAATCCCTTGCCTGAAAAGTTAGGTCTCCTGCTCAAACGTTTTAGAAAAGTGCTGGTCGCGGAACTTAATTCCGGCCAGCTTTGCCAGATTTTACGAGCCGATTATTTAGTGGACGCCAAAGCCATTACCCAGTGTAATGGCCAGCCTTTTGCAGTAAGCACCCTGTTTAACGCGGTTAAAGTGGAATGCGAACATGAACAACACCTACAAGCGTGACGATTTTGCCAATGCGACCGAAGTCCGCTGGTGCCCCGGGTGCGGTGATTACGCGATTTTAGCTGCACTGCAACGGGTTTTGCCGGAACTCGGACTGCCGCCTGAGCAACACGTTTTCATCTCCGGTATCGGATGCGCCGGACGATTGCCGTATTACATGAATGCTTATGGGTTCCACACCATTCATGGACGGGCCACCGCGGTTGCCACCGGGTTAAAAGCCATGCGGGAGGATTTGACTGTCTGGGTGATTACCGGTGACGGGGATGCCTTAAGCATCGGCGGCAATCATTTGATTCATTGTTTGCGGCGCAATGTCAACGTCAATATCCTCTTGTTTAATAACCAGGTCTATGGTTTGACCAAAGGGCAGTTTTCACCCACGTCGCAGAAGGGGCAGGTCACTAAAACCTCTCCGCAGGGGGTTAGCAATGAACCCATCAATCCGCTGATGCTGGCACTTGCCGCCGGCGCAGGTTTTGTGGCGAGAGCCGTGGATAAAGATCCCAATCACCTGGCTTCGGTATTAAAAAAGGCGTATGAGCACCCCGGTTGTTCTTTCGTGGAAATTTATCAGGATTGCAACATCTTCAATAATGGCGCCTTTGATGCGTTTGCCTTAAAAACCAATCGTGCAGAAAAAACGCTGCAACTGGAGGAAGGGCAACCGTTGCTTTTTGGCGCGGCCAAAGACAAGGCACTGACCCTGCAGGGGGATGAGTTGCACATTGCCGCTGTCGGTGAAAATACCGCGGTCATTCACGATCCCGGCCATTTAATGGCGGCCATGCGTTTAGCTCGTCTTCATTTTCCCGAGTACCCTGTTCCCTTAGGCGTTTATTATCAGCAACAGAAAGCCTGCTTTAACCTGAGCAAACCCATGACTAAAACCACAGACGATTTGCATGACCTCTTCAGGGCTAAAGCCAGTTGGCAGCAGCGTTGATATTCCCGAGCGGGAATAATAAGCTGTAAATTGATTTTAATCGCCCAAATATTCCCGCCCGGGAATATTTCCTTGATTTACGGTTTAATTTCCAATAAACTTCCCGTACGGGAATTAATACGGCAACATAATGATTCATACTTCCAAGGATATTGGCGAAGTTATCCAAACGGTTCGTAAAAAATTTGGCCTCACCCAAAAAGACATTGCCTTGACAGCCGGAACGGGGGTTCGTTTTATTATTGAGCTGGAAAAGGGTAAACCCACCTGCGAAATAGGCAAGGTACTTAAGGTACTGCAGATACTGGGAATTCAATGTCATTTAACCCATGAGGAGATGGACAATGCAGATTAAAACATTGGATGTCTATCTTAATCAGACTCTGACCGGGGAGTTGTCCATAGACAACGACGGCGATATGCTCTTTGTCTATGATGAGAATTACCTGGGTGCAAAGGAAAGTTTACCCTTATCACAATCATTGCCGCTGCAAAAAAAGGCTTTTGCCGCGAAGGAATGCCGCCCCTTTTTTAACGGTATTTTGCCTGAATCTCATTTACGGGCTTCCATTGCCAGGCAGTTGGGAATCAGTGAACGAAATGACTTTGCCCTGTTGGCTGCCATCGGCGGAGAATGCGCCGGCGCTGTGAGTTTACTCCCCCCATCAATGCACTTTACGGATTTAAAACCAGACTATCGTCTGATTGACGACAATGCGGTGGTGGAGATTTTACAAACCATGGTGCAAAAACCCTTACTCGCTGGAGAGGATGGGATACGCTTGTCATTGGCTGGCGCACAGGATAAATTAGCTGTTGCAGTTATTAATGGTCATCTTGCGATTCCCATGAACGGGGCACCCAGCACACACATTTTAAAACCAATTAATCGTGATTTTCCTTCCCTTATTGAAAATGAATGGTTTTGTCTGAATTTAGCACGAAAAATAGGGTTAAATGCAGTTGAAGCCGAGTTGTGCTATGCGGAGGACGTGCCGTATTTACTGGTAAAACGCTATGATCGTATTGTGCAGGGAAATACTATTCAACGTCTGCATCAGGAAGATTTTTGCCAGGCCATGGGGATCCCTTCTGAAAAAAAATACCAGCGCGAAGGGGGACCAGGTCTAAAAGAGTGTTTTCAATTGCTAAAGTATGCTTCCAGTATTCCAGCAATTGATATAAAAATCCTGTTGCAGGGGGTCTTGTTTAATCTGATTATTGGTAACAATGATGCCCACGGTAAGAATTTTTCTTTATTATACTCGGCAAAAAATGTTCGTTTAGCCCCTTTCTACGATATGATTTCTACGGTTTATTATTCCAGCCTCACGACCAAGATGGCTATGAAGATTGGCAGCAAATATGAATTTGAGGGTTTATTTCCAAGACATATTGAACAAATGGCTGAAGAGGCGGGCTTATCCCCAAGTCTGGTTTTGAAAGAAACAAGCAGTATGATTGACGTTATTGAAAAACATCTGGAAGACAGTCCCTTCAGAGAGATGATATTACAACGCGCCAATAAATTAGAACAGCGACTGCAAAGGCCGGATTAAGCGCACGCCCAAGCGGCAGTGGGTTGAAAAAAAATCCCGGAAGCATCCCGGGATTCAGGTGAGGAGACGGTGGTTAATCGCGGTCGCCAGAGAAAGCACCCAGTAACTGGAGCAGACTGACGAACAGGTTGTAAATGGATACGAACAGGCTGACGGTGGCTGAGATGTAATTGGTTTCGCCCCCGTGGATGATTTCACTGGTTTGGAACAGAATTAATCCTGAAGCCAGCAGCATGAACACGGCAGAAATGGTTAACTGCAGTGCAGGCATGTTAAAGAAAATGCCGGCAATCATCGCCAATACGGCGACCATCGTACCAATGAAAAGAAAACCGGCTAAGAAGCTGAAATCTTTTCGGGTGGTTAAGGCATAACCGGACAGGGCAAAGAAAATCATACCGGTACCGCCTAAAGCCGTGGTAATGATTTGGTGCCCGTTGGAAAAATTGGCAATGTAGAAGTTAAGGATCGGGCCTAAGGTGTATCCCAGAAAACCGGTAAAGGCAAAAACCGCCAGAATGCCAAAAGGACTGTTGCGTAAGGCCTGAGTTAAGAACATCAAACCATAAACACCAATCAACATGACAAAAATGTTAAGCGGCGGCGCCTGAAAGGCAAAGGAAAGGTAAGCTGTAAAACAGCTGAACAAAAACGTCATCCCCAGCAGGAGATAGGTGTTGCGTAATACTTTGTTTGTTGCAAGTACCGACTCGCTGCGTTGACTGATAACAGTCATGTTGTCTCTATTCATGTATCACTCCACATTAGTTACATTTATTTTAGCATAGATATGGCCGTCCTGCATGATTTCAAGTCTATAGGGATGTCTTTACACTGGCAAGATCCGAATGCCTCCTTTTCACGCCCCTAAACAATCGCAATCTGTTATAAAATAAGTGTAAAATGCTATTTTATTTCGGGGTGAACTTATGTCCAGAGTGGCTGTTGTGCAAATGCGGTCTTCGGCCTCGGTTCAGGATAACCTGCAACAGGTCGAAAAAAGGCTCGCCAAAGCCCGCGATCACGAGGTGGATTTGCTGGTTTTGCCGGAAAATTTTGCGTTTATGGGCATGAATGAAACCGATAAACTGGCGATTGCTGAACGGTATGGCGAGGGAGAGATTCAGCAGGCGGTCAGTGCGCTGGCTAAAAAATACGGCATCTGGGTTGTTGCCGGCACCATTCCCATCAAAGGTTTGAATCACCGGGTGCGTGCGTCGTCGCTGGTTTTTGACGATCACGGCCTTTGTGCGGCCCGTTATGACAAAATTCATCTGTTTGATGTCAGGGTGTCCTCGCAGGAAGCTCACGAGGAATCCAATACCGTGGAGCGGGGCGATGAAGTGGTTGTGGTTGATACTCCGGCTGGCCGCCTTGGTCTCAGCGTTTGCTATGATTTGCGCTTCCCTGAACTTTACCAGCAATTATCGATGCGCGGCGCGGAATTGTTCACTGTCCCTTCGGCTTTTACCGCGATTACGGGCGCCGCTCATTGGGAGGTGCTGCTTCGGGCTCGTGCTATCGAAAATCTATGTTATGTACTCGCCCCCAATCAGGGCGGCGTTCATGAAAATGGCCGCCACACCCATGGTCACAGCATGATTGTTGAGCCCTGGGGTAAAATTGTGGCTGAACAAAAAGACAACCCCGGCATGGTGACGGCAGAGATTGACTTGCAGCGTTTAAAACAATTGCGGCTGCAATTTCCCTGTAACACCCACCATGTCCTTCTCGGTATTAATTAAAGGTGCAATCATGACTCAGGCATTGTCCATTGCAAAAGAGTTACTCTTAAAACCCGCTTCCCTGGATGAATCGGCAATTGATAAACTGATTCGCTCGATGGCTGGCCGTCATGTGGACGATGCGGATTTGTATTTTCAAAGCAGCAGCTACGAATCGTGGTATCTTGAAGATTCTGAAGTCAAAAGCGGCAGCTATTCCATCGATCGGGGCGTGGGTATTCGTGCAGTAAGCGGTGAAAAAACCGGTTATGCCTATTGCGATGACATTCTTTTGCCTGCCATGGAAAGAGCAGCGGATGCGGCGCGATCCATTGCCTTTTCCGCCAATAAAATCTTTGAACCCGTGCCGATCATAGGCTCGCCCATTGCGCGCTATGCCGGTATTAACCCGATTGACGGCATGACCAAGCAGGAAAAAATCGCGCTGCTTGAAGCCATCGATAAAGAAGCCCGCCGGCTTGATCCCCGCGTTATTCAGGTCAATGCCTCATTAAGCGGCTGCTATGAAGTGGTGATGGTGGCCGGCATGCAGGGTAATTTGCAGGCCGATATCCGCCCGTTAGTCAGTATTAATGTCAGTGTCATTGTCGAAGATAAAAACGGCCGTCGCGAATCTGCCCGATCCGGCGGTGGCGGACGGTTTGGTTATTCCTATTTTCTGGAAAAGGAGAACGCGCTTTATTACGCTCGCGAGGCGGTGCGTGAGGCATTAATTAACCTCGAAGCGGAGGACGCGCCCGCTGGAACCATGCCGGTTGTGCTTGGCCCGGGGTGGCCAGGCGTGTTGCTTCACGAAGCCGTTGGTCATGGATTGGAGGGCGATTTTAACCGTAAAGGGCTTTCTGCCTTTTCAGGACGGATGGGGGAGCAGGTGGCGGCAAAAGGCGTCACGGTTGTTGATGACGGCACCCTGCCCGATCGCCGCGGCTCCCTGACCATGGACGATGAAGGCACGCCCACACAATGCACGACGCTGATTGACGATGGACGGCTGGTCAATTACATGCAGGACAAGCTGAATGCCAAATTAATGGGCATGAAACCCACCGGCAATTGCCGGCGAGAATCCTACGCCCATTTGCCGATGCCCCGCATGACGAATACCTACATGTTGGCCGGCCAGCATGATCCTGAAGAAATCATTGCTTCTGTGGAGCGCGGTCTTTACGCCGTTAATTTTGGCGGCGGCCAGGTGGACATCACCTCAGGGCAATTTGTGTTTTCCGCCAGCGAAGCCTATCTGATTGAAAACGGCAAGATAACCCGTCCGGTGAAAGGCGCGACCCTCATTGGTAACGGCCCGGATGTCATGAAAAAAATCAGTATGATTGGCAATGATTTGGCCCTGGATCGCGGCGTGGGTGTCTGTGGCAAGGATGGTCAATCGGTACCGGTCGGTGTCGGACAACCGACGTTAAAAATCGATGCCTTAACCATTGGCGGCACCCGTTAACCTGGCCTTATTATTGCTTGATAACTGACTATACTTAACCAGTAAGCGATTGACAGGGAGTGAACATGTCCACGCAATCATCAGGCAAAACCCTCAACCAATGGCTGCTGCACAATGAGCGGCAGTTTGCTGAGCGCATTTATCTGCGCCAGCCCCGCCAAGGCCAATGGCATGAGTACACCTGGGCAGATGTCGTGACACAAGCGCGGAAGGTTGCCCGTTTTCTCCTTGAGAGCGGGCTTAAAAAAGGCGATCGGGTGTCGATTTTTTCTAAAAATTGCGCCGAGTGGTTTATTACCGATTTTGGTATCAGCCTGGCTGGTCTGGTGAATGTGCCCCTGTTTGCCAATCAACATCAGGAAAGCATTAACTACATTTTGCAACATGCCGAAGTGAAGCTGGTTTTTCTGGGCAAGCTGGATGATCATCATCGGGTCTGCCATTACATTCCACCGGATCGTCATACGGTCAGTTTCGATTACCATCCCGACATGAAAACCAGGACTTCCTGGGCCGAGGTTTTAAAGCATGCTCCCTTAAGTGAGCTTCCAGAAATCGAGGCGGACGATTTATTTACCATTATTTACACTTCCGGGACCTCAGGCGTTCCCAAAGGGGCTGTGTATACCCATGGCACCATTGCCAATTACCTGGCCCTGTACCCGCAGGACATCAACCGTATCCGTCAACTCAATCATTACCGGTTGATTTCCTATTTACCCTTAGCCCACGTGTATGAGCGAACAGCCATTCAATTGGGCAGTGTGACGATTCCGGCTGATGTGTCTTTTGTTGAAAGCCTTGAGAAATTTGCTGAAAACCTGAGGGAGGTGCAGCCCACCTTTTTTACCGCTGTGCCGCGAATCTGGGGCGTGTTCCAACAGAAAATTGAACAGAAATTGCCGCCGGCCAAATTAAACCTCCTGCTAAAAATTCCGCTGATTTCGACGCTGATTAAACGCAAAATCAGGCATAGTCTGGGTTTGGGACAGTGTGTGAATTGTTTTTCCGGTGCTTCGCATTTGCCGGTTTCCATCCTGACATTCTTTGACAGGCTGGGCCTATTGATTCAGGAAGGGTATGGTCAAACGGAAAATTTAGCCTATGCCACCTTTACCATGCTCAATCAACGCCGTTTAGGTTATGTGGGTACGCCGCGTTTGCAGGTCGAGGTGAAGGAAGGTGAAAATCAGGAGTTGTTGATTCGTTCACCCTGCTTAATGAAAGAATATTACAAAGAGCCTGAAGCGACGAAGCAGGCATTCACGGAGGACGGTTGGCTGCGTACGGGTGATATTGCCGAACTGGATGAGCATCAGAATGTGAAAATCGTAGGCCGATTGTCTGAGAATTTTAAAAACCAGAAAGGCGAATTCATTGTGCCTGCCCCCATTGAAAAACAATTTGCCGCTAATTCCCTGATTGAGCAGCTGTGCATTGTTGGGCGCGAGTTGCCCAATAATGTCCTCATTATCACTCTGAATGAGCTGGGCCGCAGCAAAGGCAAGGACGAGTTGAAACACCTGTTGCAGAATAATCTGCACGAGGTGAATCGAAAGTTGGCGAATTATGAAAAAATAAGCCATATCATTGTCTCCCGGGATACCTGGTCGCCGGAAAACGGGATATTAACTCCCACACTCAAAGTGAAGCGGCGTGTGGTGGAATCTAACTACCTGGATCTCATCAAGGGTGCTATTTCTGAACCGCACACTATTGTTTGGCAATAACTTAAGCTTCAACCAGGGTATTGCCTGCCAGTTTCACGAGGAGTCCTGAAATCTCGTGAATCCGCTCTTCTGGCTGGGTGGCATCCAAAGTGAATTTCAGTTGTTTGGCAATAACTTAAGCTTCAACCAGGGTATTGCCTGCCAGTTTCACGAGGAGTCCTGAAATCTCGTGAATCCGCTCTTCTGGCTGGGTGGCATCCAAAGTGAATTTCAGTTTGGTTGGGCCATCCAACTGGTAGCGCCTGGCTTGCAATTGAATGAGGCTGATTAAGGCGGCTGGATCGATGCGAGGCTCGTCGCCAAATTCGATTTTCCCCTGTTGCTGAGCGGCATTGATTTTGGTGATGCCTAATTTATCTGCCAGCAATTTCAACTCGGTAATCAACAACAATTGTTTGACCGGTTGCGGCAGCAAGCCAAAGCGATCAATCATTTCCACCTGCAATTCTCGCAATTGATCCTTGTTTTTGGCATTGGCTATGCGCTTGTACATGATGAGCCGGGTATGGATGTCAGCTATGTAATCTTCGGGAATGATAGCGCTTAAGCGCAAATCAATTTCAGGTCCCTGATGGATGGGAGCGGCCAATTCCGGCGTTTTTCCGGCTTTCAGATCGTTTACCGCTCTATCGAGCATTTCCATGTACAGGTTAAATCCAATGGCCTGCATGTTGCCGCTCTGATCCTCTCCCAGCAATTCGCCGGCGCCGCGGATTTCCAGATCGTGGGTGGCCAAGGTGAAACCGGCACCTAAATCTTCGAGAGAAACAATGGCTTCCAGCCGTTTCACTGCATCGGGGGTGAGGGCCTTTTCATTGGGTGTCAACAGGTAGGCATAGGCCTGATGATGTGAACGGCCGACGCGGCCGCGTAACTGATGCAGTTGAGCCAGACCGAACTTGTCAGCGCGATCGATGATGATGGTATTGGCGGTCGGGATATCAATCCCGGTTTCGATGATGGTTGTGCAGACTAAGACATTGAAACGATGATGGTAAAAATCAGACATTATTTTTTCCAGTTCCCGTTCACGCATTTGCCCGTGGGCACTGCGTATTTTGGCCTCAGGAACCAGGGCCTGCAATTCCTGACCAATGCGGTCAATGGTTTGAATGTTATTGTGTAAAAAATAAACCTGACCGCCGCGAAGAATTTCACGCAGCAGGGCTTCACGCAGCAGGGCATCGCTTTTTTCCTGCCAGAAGGTTTTAATGGCCAGCCGTTTGGCGGGCGGTGTGGCAATCAGTGAAATGTCACGGATGCCCGCCATGGCCATGTTTAAAGTACGCGGGATAGGGGTCGCAGTCATTGACAGGATGTCGATGTGGGTGCGTAAGGATTTGATGTGTTCCTTTTGTTTGACTCCAAACCGATGTTCTTCATCGATAATGAGCAATCCTAAATTTTTAAACGCAATGTCTTTGGAGAACAGTTTATGGGTGCCGATGACAATATCCACTTTACCGTTTGTTAAGGATTCCATGACCTTTTCAGATTCTTTGGCACTGCGGAAACGCGACAACAGCTCAATATTGATTGGAAATTCGGCGAAACGGTCGCGAAATGTTTCGAAATGCTGGCCTGCGAGCAGGGTGGTCGGCACCAGAACGCACACTTGCTTGCCATTTTGAACCGCCACAAAAGCCGCGCGCATGGCCACCTCGGTTTTGCCAAACCCCACATCGCCGCAGATCAGGCGATCCATCGGGCGTGGGGATTGCATATCGCCAATAATTTCTTCAATGGCACGGAGTTGATCTGCCGTTTCAGTAAAGGGAAAACCGCTGGCAAACCGTTGGTAATCGCCCTGGTTGAACTGGTATTGAAAACCGGGTTTGGCTTCGCGTTTGGCATATATTTCCAGCAATTCAATGGCCACATCATGAATTTTATCGGCGGCTTTTTTCTTTTCTTTTTGCCAGACATCGCTGCCCAGTTTATGCAGGGGGGCATGCTCGCTGTCCTGGCCGGTGTAGCGGCTGATGTAGTGCAGCGAAGTGACCGGCACGTAAATTTTATCATCGCCTGCGTAGGACAACACTAAAAATTCATTGATGGTGCCGTTACTTTCCAGTGTTTTTAAACCCTGGTAACGGCCAACGCCAAACTGCAGGTGAACCACTGGTGCATCAAGGCGAAGTTCCGCCAGATCGCGGATAATCAAATCGGGATCTAAGGCTTTCTGGCCGCTTCTACGCTGCGGGACGGCCTGTTCGCCAAACAATTGCGCCTCTACAATGACCGCGAGCTTTTGTTGCGGTAATTCCATGCCATGGATGAGTGGGCCGGTGGTGATATTAATCAGGCTGCCGCTGTCCTTTAAAAAGGCCTGCCAGGACGGCTGAATTTTGGCGTTAAGCCCGCTTTCTTTCATTAAATCCAGCAGCACTTCGCGGCGGCCGGCGCTTTCGACCACAATTAAATGCCGCCGCTCAGGCGACTTCAGGTAATCCACGAGCCTGTTCAGCGGAACCGGATTTTGCCGCTCAATCGGCAAGGCAGGCGCTTTGTCGACTGGGAAGTTAAAAGCCCCTTTTTTATCGCTGGGCTGATGGTAAGCGCGTAATTTTTGAAATTGATTGGCCAGAGTCAGTAATTCCGTGGGCCGGACGAAACATTGGTCAGGGCTTAAAATGGGGCGGGTGACATCGTAATTGCGTTGCTCATAACGTTGGCAGAGTTCCTGCCAGAACTGATCTGCCCGCTCAGGAATGTCTTCCAGCAGCAACACCGAAGCATTGACGGGCAGGTAATCAAACAGGGTTACGGTTTTATCAAAAAACAAAGGAAGATAATACTCAATTCCCGAAGGGGCCTGGCCGTCGCTGACGGCTTCATACACCGGGCATAAACTTGGATTACCCGTGAACCGCTCTCTGAAGGCCCGGCGAAAATGGGTAATGCTCTGTTCATTTAAAGGAAATTCGCGCGCCGGCAAAATGTGAATGTCGTTGATTTTACTGATGGTGCGCTGGGTTTCAGTATCAAACAATCGTAGACTGTCTATCTCATCATCAAACAATTCAATACGAAAGGGTTGACTGCTGCCCATGGGATAAACATCAATAATCGACCCTCGTAGTGCGTATTCGCCATGTTCAAGCACTTTATTGACGCAATGATAACCGGCCTGTTGCAATTGTTGCCGGAATTGGTCGGTATTTAACGTTTGTCCTGTGCTCAGAACAAAAGCATTCTGGTGCAGAAATTGCGGCGGGCACAGACGGTGCATCAGGGTATTGACCGACGTGATGATTAACGCGTGCGTCGCATTGCCGATACGGCTTAGGGTCAGCAGGCGTTCGGAAATGATGTCCTGATGGGGGGAAAATTGATCATAGGGCAGGGTCTCCCAATCCGGAAAAATCAATAACTCCGGCGGATTGTCGGTGTCCTGATAAAAAAACTGCAATTCCGCCAGAAGCTGGGCGGCGGTCAGATTGTCCGGGGTGATGAGGAGTTGAATGCCTTTCTGCTGACGGCAATACTCCGCTACGGCCAGAGGCAGACTGCAACCGTAGAGTTGCCCCCAGGTTTGTTGTTTTTCCTGGGCAGGGAATTGAAGAACAGACATCGCCATGGCGTTAAAACAGTAAATAAGCAGGTAGGCAAGTATACTACAAAAAAGGAGGCCAAAGCAGCGTTATTAAACGGCTTTGGCCAGCGCCCGTTATTCAGGCACGCAGGATGGATTGCAATTGTTGGGATTAATGCTGTTGGCGTCGCAGGCGGATTTTGCCAGGTTGTTGGCCTGCTCTTGGGTGGGAGCGTAATAAGACCAGTGATCGCCTTTTAAATTACTGACCACACAATGCCAGCGTCCGCCGGCTACGCCATTGTCGGTGCAGGTCGGATTGCAATTATTCGGGTTGATGCTGTTGGCATCGCAGACATTTTTGGCCATGGCCTGCGCACCTTCCTGAGTGGGCGCCGAAAAGGACCAGTGCTCCCCACGCTTGTTAGCGACAAAACAAGTCCAGTTGGCAAACGCGGCGGCTGAAATCATTGAACAGGCTGCAAATAAAGCAATGGTTTTTATTTTCATAACGTGTTCCTTGTAGTGAATAACGTCCAATTGACCTGTTCCAGTATAGCGGGCTTGCGGAAAAGATCCATGCCCCATGGTGTATACTGAAATAAGACGCATATCGATCAAATAAACCGCATGGTGAATAAAAGGATTTTATTAAACTGCTTCATGATTATTGTGCTGCTCCTGCAAGGTGCAATCAATCTTGGCGGTTATTATCAAATCCAGCAATTACTGGATGCCAATAAAACGGTTCTCCATACCCATAAAGTGACTTACTTAGCCAGCGAGTTATGGAACCGAATCCTTGAAATGCAAAACGATCTTCGCGGCTATATTATTACCGCCAACCGCAATAATCTTGTGTCGTTTGAGCGAAACATTCAAACCGCACGCAACCAGATTAAACGGTTGAAATTGCTGGTTCACGATAACCCGCATCAGATAAAACGTCTCGATCAGTTATCAGGACTGCTGGATGAGCGGGTGATTTTCTATCGACAGGTTCTCGCGGCTTACACATTAAAGGGAGAAGAAGCGGCGGAACAACTGATTGCCAGTGATAAAGGGGCGTCGCTATCCACAGAAATCAGGCGTCTCGCCATTAATATTCAAAATGAAGAGTTCATTTTGCTCGACCTGCGCAATCAGGCGCTGACGGATAATTCCGCCTTTACCAAAAAATTCCTCTTGTTTACTTTAATCAGCACCTCGTTGGTTATCGGGCTTTTTTTAGTCATTTTTAATCTGCAATACAGCAAGGCGGTGCTGATTAACCGGCGGCGCAAGCAGGCTGAAAACCAGTTAAAAGGGATCATTGGCGCAACGACCGATGGCATCGCTGCCATTGACGATCAGTTTAACCTCATCATCTTTAATGAAGCTTTTCGTGAATGTTTCAGCAATTTGTTCGGTAAGGCGGTGGATTACGGCCTTAATTTAAAAAATGCGCTGACGGATTCGCCGGAAGAGCAGATTTTTTTGAAAAACCTCGGCGATGCCCTGGCCAGTCCGCGTGCTGAAATCATCCGTAAAATTGGCGCGAGCGGCCTGACTCCAACAATTTATGAAATTACCTACAGTACGACGCGCGATTCAAGCGGGACCGCGACGGGTGTGGCCCTGGTGTCAAGAGATGTTACGGCCCGCTTTGAAATGGAAAAGGCAATGAAGAAAACGAATCTGCAGCTGACCCACTCGATGGCTGAAATTAAACAGCATAACCGGGCGATTTCCTATTTAAACCTGTTAAGCAGCACCCTGCATTCCTGCCTTTCCATTGAAGAAACATTCAGTCCCATCCGCATTTATGCAGAAAAAATTCTTCCGTCTACGGCGGGTCGCCTGTATCTCTCTCACCCTTCGCGCAATTACCTGGACCTTGCCATCGAATGGGGCGAGCTCTGTGTGCATGAGGAGGATGTTATTTCTCCGGAAGCCTGTTGGGCTTTACGCCGCGGGCAGCTGCACCGTTTTCACAGCCGCACCGACAGCGTCATTTGCGAGCATCTGCGTACGTCGCGTGTTATCCCTTCATACCTTTGTGTGCCGCTGCAGGCACAAAATGACAATGTCGGCTTGCTTTATCTTGAATTGAAACACAGTGAAGGCATGAACGAGGATAACTTTAATCATCTGGTGGAAGAACACGAATCACTGATTATTAATTTTTCGGAAGCTATTGCCTCGTCACTGGCCAATATTAAATTACGCGATACGTTAAGGCTTCGCTCCATCCGTGATCCGTTGACGGGATTGTATAATCGTTCTTATCTTGAGGAATCCTTTGCGCGAGAAATTGAACGGGCAAAACGGCATGCCAATCAACTCGCGGTTATCATGATGGATCTTGATCACTTCAAAAAAATCAATGACAGTTATGGCCATGATGCGGGCGATATGGTGCTGGTGGAAGTCACGCGCTACCTGTTGCAGCAAATCAGACAGACAGACATTGCCTGCCGCTACGGCGGCGAAGAATTCTTATTGCTCCTGGTTGATATCGCCAGTCAGCAGGAGGTGCTTGACCGGGTGGAACGATTCCGGCAGCTCATCAGCGACATGTTGTTTAACGTCAACGGCAAAACCCTGAAAGTGACTGCGTCTTTTGGAGTGGCATTTATGTTTGATCATGGCGAAAGTCAGGCGCAGCTCATTGAGGCGGCAGACAAGGCGCTTTACCGCTCCAAAAAAAATGGCCGCAATCAAATCACCGTGGCAAAAGGAACCGGCATGCACGAACAGCCTCAACAGGTAAAACGCGCCCAGAAATAAGCGCATACGCTATACTTAATAGAGTTTCCGCAGGAGTTCGATTATGCATTCCCCCACCGTGGAAGACCGAATCATCCATTTACTCAAATACTCCGGCGCTGGTTTTAAACTGGCGAATGATGAGAATGGCACGTTTTTGAAATCCAAATTATTTGCAGACGAAGACGCTGCCAGAGAAATTCTGGCGGAAATCAACAGCAAGATGCAATTGACGTTCATTGATGTCGAAGCCGACCCGGGCGGGAGCGGCTGGTACATCACCTACAATGCGAGCCCCGTCGTTAAAAATCATTTTGCCAGCGAAGGAATCGCTGAAGAAAGGCAGCCTAAACTTTAAATGGAGAGCAGGCCTAGCCTACCAGAATGTTCAGGATCGACGGCAGAAAAAACCCTGTTGCAAGCCCTGCGACTAATCCAAACAGATGCCCCTCCCAGGATACGCCTTTTTTACCCGGGAAAATACCAAAGAAAATACCGGCAAAATAATAGACCGAGAGAATACCCAGTATCAACGTGGTTAAGGTTCCATGCTGCACAATATCACTGACCAGCAAGGCCCAATAGCCCGTGATCAGCGAACTGGCCCCGACATGAAGTCCAGGCTTCGCAAAACACCAGATCAACAGTCCGCTGATGAGCATGATGAGAAGGCTTACCAGAATAAAATAGGTTAAGCCATTGATTAAAATAAAATTACTCAATACCAGAAGCGGGATGGAATTAAAAAACAGATGATTAAAATTGGCATGCAGAAAAGGGCAAAAGAGAATACCGGGTAAACCGCGCAGATGCCGGGGCAGAATGCCCAATAAAAGCAGGCGTTTACCCAGGAGTTCGTTTACTGCAAAAACCAGCCAGGGAATAGCAACAATGATGCTTAAGGTTTTTAAATTCGCCTGAGTCTGGCTAATGATAAGGTTTAAGCTTTGAGTCAGTTCATTAAGCATGCAGGTGGTTTCTCCTTTTTGCAGCCGAATTGGAAGCGGCGGGCACGACCGTGATCAGACGGTAGGGGACAAAGAGCAGCGGATCAACAAGCGTCTGATTGACTATCATCGACCAGTGAAGATGCGGGCCGGTAGCACGACCGGTTTTCCCTACAGTGCCTATGCTATCGCCCTGATTGAGCCATTGACCTTCCTTCACGGCAATGGCTTTTAAGTGAGCATAGAGAGAATAGACTCCCATCCCGTGATCGACAATGACCGTATTGCCGGTGAAAAAATAGTCTTTAACGGCAACGACTTGTCCTTTGGCAGACGCGGTGATCGGGGTATTTTCCGGTGCGGCGATATCAAGCCCGGAGTGCGGTGCCTGTGGGCTTTTGTTATAAACCCGCTTGAGTCCAAACAAACTGCTGACAGGTCCGTGAACCGGTGCTTTAAACCCTTGTGAAAAAGGATTGGCCGCAGTAAAGCCGGTAAAGAGCGCCGCCATTTCCTGTGCTTCCTTGGTGATTCGGGCCCTGTCTTCCTCGTAAGGATCCACTTTGCGGGGATCGGTGATTTTCAGTTGCTGGGTGGCATAGAATTTTTGGCTGACCTGAAAGGGGATGGTTGAGCGTACGGGATGCGTGATCGTGAGATTTTCCACTGCCCGGGTAGTGTCCAGCGGGATGCCGACGATGAGCAGCCACTGATTGGCATTGGGGCTTGGCAGCACGGGGATTTTTTTATCGTGGTAATAGACCTGCGGCTGCTGTTTGATGTCGATGGGGATGATGGTTAACCCGCCATTGACGGAATGGTTTTCAGGCAGGTAAGCTGCCTCGGCAAACAGCCGGCCTGAGATCATGGCAAGGGCCACGAGACGGGAAAGAAAACGCATTGTCCTTCTCCTTATTCAATGAGTTGAGTGACCTGGCAAATCAAGCTTCCCTGCGACAGCCTGAGCGTCAATTCATCGCCTGAAGAAACATCCCCGGAGCGAAAGACAATCCTCCCCTGATGGGTGGCAATGGCATACCCTCGCTCCAGTGTGGCTAAAGGGCTGACGGCATTCAGTGTGCTCATTTGCAGGGATAGCGTTTGCCGCATGGCGGCCATGCGATGTGCCATGACCTGAAGCAAGCGTTGTTCCAGTTGTCGGCGCGCAATCAAAGCCTGACGGACTCCCGTTTGTGGATTCTGGCCTTTTAGCGTTAAGAGAGCAACCTGCAGACGGTTTTTTAAGGCATACAGGCTGCGTTGCCCATACAATTGCAATCGCTGCTGCAGGTGATCCAGGGTCTGCCAGTAGCGGTAAATCAATTGTTCCGGCGAGCTCAAGGCGGCCAGGCGATGACTCAGTTGCATCTGGTGATGCTGAATGAGTCTGTCTAAGGTCATGACCATACGGGTTGCGGCAAGACCAATGAATTTGAGCAGATCCTGCTGATTGGGCGTGACGCTTTCCGCCGCCGCAGTGGGTGTGGCTGCCCGGAAGTCCGCGACAAAATCAGCAATGGTAAAATCCGTTTCATGGCCAATGCCTGAGACAATGGGGATGGCGCTGTCATGGATGGCGATGGCCAGTTTTTCGTCATTAAATGCCCATAAATCCTCAATGCTGCCGCCGCCGCGTGCAAGAATCATCACCTGGCTTTGGCCATCGGCATTGGCTTTTTTCACCGCATTAATCAACTGGGCCGCGGCGCCTTTACCCTGAACCTCGCAGCAATACACGAGCACCCGGGCAATGGGATAGCGTCTGGCTAATGTCGCGAGAATATCATGCAGGGCTGCACCGCTTGCCGAGGTCACAACGGCAATGGTGTGCGGAAAGGCAGGGATGGCTTTTTTACGGGCCGGATCAAACAGGCCCTGCTGCTGTAATCGGGTTTTCAGCAACTCAAATTGCCGGTAGAGCTCGCCTAATCCATGATCCGTCAGTTCCTGAACAATAAGCTGATAGTCGCCGCGGGCTTCATACAGGCTTAGTTTACCCCGGGCAATGACCTGCTGGCCGTCGCGGAACTGGCGGGCATCGGGCGTATGGTGATTGCGAAAGAAAACACAGCGTAACTGGGCCGCGGCATCTTTCAGGGTAAAATAGTAATGTCCGGACGCGGGTTTGCTGAGGTTGGACAGCTCGCCCACCACCGACACCTCGCCCATGTCAAGTTCAAGCCAGGAACGGATTTGACGGTTAAGCTGGCTGACGGTTAAAGTTGACAAGATTAGACTCAAAATTGATGAAATTATTGCAAAACAGCTTACCAAAAAGTGAGAAAATAGAAAAATAGTTGATGTTATTTAATCTTTGTTTTACTGTAATAAAATTATTATTCCAGGGATTATAGGGATGTTTAATAAGTACTCCATAGCACTCCTTGCACTGGTTACTGCTCTTCAAGCCAACGCACAAACACTCGCCGAAGCGGTGCAGCACAGCATGATTTCCAATCCCGATGTTCTTTTTAATACTGCCAAAGGCCTGTCGGCGCGTCAGGGCATTGACAAGGCAAGGGGCGCTTATTACCCCAGCGTCGATGTAACGGCAGGTTATGGCCGTGAACAAAGCTTAAACCCAACGACAACGGCCATTGACGGCCCGGGTAGACGTACATTAACCCGGCAGGAGTCGTTAGTGGAATTACGCCAGAGTCTGTATGCCGGCGGCGGCATTGTCAACGAGCTTAAGCGAAATAAACACCTCTACGAGGCCCAGAAATTAAAAACCCAGGGCATCGCCGAAGATCTGGCGCTTGATGTGGTCAACCGCTACCTGCTGGTCCTGCTGCATGAAAAGCTTTACGGCTATGCCAAAACCAATCTTCAGACGCACCGTTCTGTCTTCAGACTGATAAGCGACCGCAAGGAAGCCGGCCTTACCCGTGAGGCTGAAGTGGATCAGGCGGTTGCACGCCTGGCTTTGGCTGAGGCCAATTTAATCAGTGCGGAAGCCAACTTAAGGGAAGTGAGGATTAACTTCGCCAAAGTGGTCGGCAGTTGGCCCATGAACCTGCAATGGCCGCGCATCCCTAAAAGCAGTGAGTTACCGAGGACATTGACTCAGGCGATTGAGAAAGGGCTTGATCATCATCCCACGGTCAAATCAACCTATGCCGACATCAAAGAAGCCAAATCGCAATACGAAGTGGCAAGAGCGGCTTATGTCCCTCATTTCGATCTGGTGCTTAGCGCATCCAAAAACCGAAATCTTGACGGATTGATTGGGCCAAATGATGATAAACTGGCCATGGTGCGTATGAATTACAATGTTTTCCGTGGCGGCTCGGACGTGGCCAACGTGAAGTTGACGGCGTATCAGGTCCAGGAAGCCTATGAAGTGAAAAACCGATCGCTCGTGGATTTACGGGAATCGATTCGTTTGTCCTGGAATGCCTGGATTGCTGCCGGCCATCGCTTAAAGCCCCTGCGACGCCATGTTCTTTCCTCCCAGCGAACCCGAGGGGCTTATCAGGAACAATTTAAAGTAGGCAAACGGACGCTGCTTGACCTGCTTGACTCCCAGAATGAGTATTATGAAGCCCAGATTCAATACGCCCGCGGTCAAAACGATGAAATTTATTCCCGTTACCGTATTTTAAACGGCATGGGACGATTACTGCCCTATCTGCACATGCGCTTGCCGGAAAACGTGGTCAACAATGATGTCTTCAGTTCCGCGCAAACCCATGTTCTACTGGATAAAAACATGGATGGTGTGCCGTATCCAGACAATACGGATCGCCCGCTCGCTCTGGCGCATCCTGTTAAAAATATGGAAACCACGCCATTAACCAAAGCCATCGTTATGAAAAATACCGAAGTGCCAACCCCGCCATCGCCCATGGTCTGGTACGTGTCAGCCGGCTTCTTTAAGAACAAGGCCAATGCGGTGGCCCTGGTGAATCGCTTAAATGGCCTTGGCTTTACTGCCTTCTCCAGAACCGTGAATGGGGGGGAATGTGTGTATATTGGCCCTTATGAATATCGAGGTCACGCGGCAAATGGGATGGAAAGGCTGAAGGAAATTGCCCATGTACAGGGAGTGCTGGTCACGTTTAAAAAGAATACTCAGCACGCTTAGGGATGTTATTCCTATCGCTTTGCTTCTCTTATGGCCTCTGTCTGCTGCTGTTATGGCCGGCAGCGACAGCATTCGTCTGGCTTTAACTGACAGTAATCCAAACACAAGCCATGACTCGGCCCAGGTTTTGCGGTTTAAAACCTGGAAAAAATTGATTCGCACTCATCAAAACAGCACGACGCTTGACAAACTCAAAGTCACCAATGATTTTTTTAACCAGTTTCATTTTGAAAAAGATTCAGGTTATCAGGGGGTCACCGATTACTGGAAAACCCCTGAAGAGTTTATTGCCGATGGCAGCGGGGATTGCGAAGATTTTTCCATCGCGAAATATTTTACGCTGTTGGCCCTTGATTTACCCATTAACACCCTGCGCATCACTTACGTGAAATCAGTGACGCTCAATCAGGCTCATATGGTACTGGCTTACTACCCAACGCCGCAATCCGAGCCGCTGGTGCTTGATAATCTCGTTTCCGACATCCTGCCGGCGTCAAAACGACCGGATCTTGTTCCTATTTACAGTTTTAACGGTAAGGGCTTATGGCTCGCCAAACAGCGCGGCCAGGATAAACCGCTGGGAAATGCTTCGCAATTGAGCAAATGGCGGCAAGTAATACAACGCATGAAAAAAGGTGATGCTCCATGACATTAACCAAAAAAATGGCTTTGGGTGTTTTAGGTTTACTCCTCGTTATTTTTATCGGGACCTTCCTAATCACATTCAACAATGAAAGGAATTTCTTTATTCAGCAAATGAACAGCAATGCACAGGATACTGCCACATCACTCGGCCTGTCCCTGTCGCATGGACTTTATACCCGAGACAAGGCATCGGTGCTGTCCATGGTGGAGGCGGTGTTTGATCGGGGTTATTTCGCCATGATTGAAGTCCGCAACATCCGCGGCGAATTGCTGGTAGCCCGGTACGCCACAAAACGAAAACGAAGAGCGCCAGACTGGTTTCATGAATTAATCCAGTGGCCGTCCACCGTGCAATCCGCCACCGTGATGCATGGCTGGAATCAGGTCGGTGAAGTCCTAGTCAGCAGCGACACCGGCTATGCAGTGGATGCGCTGTGGTTAAATACCATGGATTTATCCATCTGGTACGGTGTGTTCATGGCCTTGGCACTCCTGATTGTCTACTGGTTTATCCGCTGGCTGCTCACGCCGTTAAAGCGTTTAACCCGACAGGCGGAGGCGATAGGGGAGAAAGAGTTCCCCATAGAAACCACCATTCCCGGGACCAGGGAATTAAAAAAAGTGACTCTTGCCATGAACCAGATGGTGACGCGCATTAAGAAAATTTTTAATGATCAGTTGCAGCAGATGGAAACGCTGCGGCATCAGTCGTTTCAGGATTCTCTGACCGGTCTCGGCAACCGCCGCTATTTTCTGCAGCAGCTCTCCGCGCTGCTCAATCACGACGAAGAATTTTCCCCGGGTTTTGTGATTCTGGTGGTTATCGATGGATTGGATAAATTGAATCATGATGCCGGCTATCAGCAGGGGGATAATGTCGTCAAACTCGTAGCTAAAGCCTGCAGAGGATTCTGGAAAGAGACAGCATCAACCCTCCTTGCCCGTATCGGCGGCAGCAGTTTTGCTATTCTGGTCAAAGAAAATGACGCGGCGCATTTTGTCAGCCAGTGCGACAGTTTCAATCAATCGCTGCAAAAGCTCTTAACACCGGAATTCGGTTGCCGTCTGGTCCTGGCGGCGACATCCTACCAATTGCATCAGACGCCGCGCACGCTGCTTTCGGAGGTGGACAGCGTGTTAATGACCGCCAGAGAAGCGGTGGATGGGCTGGCTTACAGCGACAATTTACCGACTCATAACCCAGCCAATATTGCCAAAGACGATCTGTTGCAGGCGATAAGCAACCGCCAACTGGTGCTTTTTGGACAGGCAGTAACCAATGGCGAAAGGATGCTGCATCAGGAAATTTTTGTGCGCATGGCCTTGGGCGAGGATTTAATCAGCGCCGGTTATTTCATGCCCTTAGCCATTCGCAATGGACTGGCGCCCCAGATTGATCACTTTGTATTGGAGGAGGTGATCAACAAAGGCCTGCTCAATACGCATGACATTGCATTAAATATCACCGAATCCACCGTCGTGGATGAGGAACTGCGCAAGCAATACCTGAAACAGTTAGCACAGATTCCATCGCACCTGCTTGAGAAATTAAACATTGAATTCAACGAACTGATTGTGCTTAATCATTTTAGCCAGGTCATGGTGCTGGTTAAAAGCCTGCAGAAACTGGGTGTGCAAATCGGGGTCGATCAGGTGGGGATTCATTTTTCGCCCATGCACTACCTGAATCAGTTGCCGTTGAATTACCTTAAATTGCATGGCAGCCTGATTCAGGATATTCAGGAAAACCAGAACAAGCAGTTTTTTATTCATTATTTCAATGAAATGGCCAATACCCTCGATATTCGTGTGATAGCCACCCAAATCGAGTCTGACAAGCAATGGCTGACATTAAAAAGCCTGAATCTGCACTGGGGACAGGGACAATATTTAGGCTCGGTTCATCCGATGACCGGTAAGAAAGCAGAACTTGACTAATAAATGACCAAATGGCCTGTGGATAGACTATATTAATAAAGTAACTGCTGCTTTTTAAGGTTTATCACACATGGCTGTACAGACTGCATCCGGAGTGGTTCAGGGACTCGAAGGCATTCTGATTAAAAATTCTGGTAATGGACACAATGAGATGGTCAGGCTGGGTACCCCGCTTCATGACGGGGATACCTTGGTTCTGCTAAGCGGTAACGCTTACATTCATCTCCTCACGGAGGATTTTCCCACCGCTTTGTCGCTGAACCAGCCGCTGCACATTGACGGCATTTCCCCTTTGCTCAAACCTTCGACCCCCGAATCGTTAATTGGCGATATCATTGATGAAGCGTTGGCGAAAGGGATTGATCCGACCTTTATTCTTGAGGCATTGGCAGAGACTGCTGCAGGCCAGGAGCTTCTGGGTGAAGGGGGAAATTTCTTTATTCTTGATCCCATGTACGGTTTAGGCGCCGTGACTGCCGGTTACCCCACCATTGGCGTCAGCTTTGACAGCCAGGGCAGGGAAGATTACGTCACCCTGTTTGATGCGGACAGTTTATTAAGCGAGGTGGGGGTACCTGGATTACCGCCAGGCGGTGAATTACCGCCTCCCTTCGAAGTGGATGCCAATCCGGTCGTGGTTGATGAAACGGCCGGCTTACAGACCGTCGTGCAGGGCTGGCAGTCCAATACGCCAAGCAGCGCGATAAGCGAGGTACGCCTGGATGCCGCTGATGGGCACTCAGCCGTCTGGAATGCGCAAACCAATACCCTGACTGCTGCAGACGGTACCTGGGCCATCATCGTGCATCCTCCGGCTGGAGGTGTGGGCATTACCCTTGAGTTCAAGCAGCTTATGCCGGTACAACATGCCAATCCCCAGGATCCCAATGATTTTATTACCGTTCCGGTCATCATGACCGCCACCCGCGAAGGGGATGGCGCCCGCGCCAGTAGCGATTTCACAGTGACCATTTTTGATGATGGTCCGCGGATTGTGGGTACCGGCGAACAGGAAATCTTAAGGCTCAATGTCGATGAAAGTTTCATCCCGACGCAGGGCGCGGTGGATACGGCCGATTTTGCTTTCGCTTTTGCCAATCATTTTGATTTTGGCATGGACAATACCGCGGCTCATCCTGGCCATCTTGTTTATTCACTGGATCTTCTAAGCAACCAGATCGGTTCAGGCCTGTACACCATTGACACGACTGCAGCAACGGGCAAAGGCACTGAAATTCAACTGGTGGATGATCAGGGGGTCATTCGCGGCATGGCCAATGGATTGGAATATTTCACGATTAATGTTGATGCTGCCACGGGCGTTGTAACATTCACACAACATATATCCGTCTGGCATGGCGATGCGTTCGATGCCAATGATTTATCCAGTTTAATCACGGAACAGGTCAACGATTTGTTTATCAGAGCCACCGCCATTGATGGCGACGGCGATTCGGTCAGCGACATCATCGGCCTCGGTAATGGTATTTTTTCCATTAATGACGATGGTCCTGCCATTACCATTGATGCCGTGCTGGAAGCACCGCGATTGAACGTCGATGAAACCCAGCTTGCGGTATCCGCCTCGGCTTCTGCGGATTACAGTCCGATTTTTGATATTCATCCGGGCGAGGATGGCTTAGGCCAGGTGAATTATTCTTTGGATGTCAATGCTGCTGCCGGCACGGGCTCCGGGCTGTATTCGGTGGATTCGTCCCAACCGGATGGCAGGGGTCAGGAAATTCGTTTGGAACAGTTGAATGCCACTACCGTTGAAGGCAAGCTCAACAATGAGGTTTATTTCACCATTGCCATCGACAGTCAGAGCGGCGTGGTCACGTTCACGCAGCACATCAATGTCTGGCATGCCGATACCCAAAATCCTGATGATGTTTCGACCCTTCATGCCGCCTTGGGCACTCTGGCTGTAGTGGCCACCGTCACGGATGCCGATGGCGATCAGGCGCAAAACAGCGTCGATGTCAGCCAGGGATTTTTCGCCATTGATGACGATGGTCCTCGCTTAACCCATCAGACGGATACTGCACAGGTGGTTAATGAGGATGCCTTGCCCAATGGCAATGCCGATCCGGTGCAAACCCACACAATAACCGGCTCCCTGGACAGCCTGGTGGATTTTGGTGCCGATCATTCGGGCGGGTTTGAGTTGAGAACGGATTTTGCTGCGGTGCTTGACGCGATGGGATTAACCTCCCAGGGTGAGCCTCTCAGTTATGTGTCTCTTCTGAATGGTACGACAGCAAGCGTTGTTGCGCAGAATCAAGGCGGCGCGGTTATTTTTGATTTTACTCTGGATCAGGCGACAGGCAGCTACACGTTTACTCTGTCTGGGCCGCTGGATCATCCCTCTCCGCCAATCGCCACCGATGATGACACCCAATCCTTAGCCATTAACTTGGGCGCGGTGATCAATGCCGTGGACGGTGATGGCGACACCGTGTCTCTGGATGGCCGTTTTGGCGTCAATGTGCAGGACGATTTGCCCATTGCCGTCAATGACTGCGCCCCGGTTACAGAACCGGTTGCCAATCTGAACATTTACTACGTGGTGGATGTTTCAGGCAGCATGGGCGATCGCATCATCACCGATGACGGTCCGACAACGCGACTGGCTCTGGCCCGCGAAGCCCTGATTAATTTGACCAATCAATACGCGGATTACAACGGGGCGGTCATTATTACCATCGTGCCCTTCGCGTCAGGTAGCGGCAACACAGGCGCTTTTGCCACTGAAAAGTTTGATATTTTAAACGGCGAACTTAACGAGGCCCTGGACTTTATCAGCGGTCTTGAAGTCAGTGAAAATCCCATACCGGGCTCAGGCACGGAATACAATGACGCGCTGAATATCACGCGTGGTCTGCTGGAATCCGACATTGCGGTGACATCCCCCATCGCTGATTACCAGCATGTGGTGTATTTCCTCTCTGACGGTGTCCCGAATCCCGTCACGGCCGGTGCGCCGGCAAGCTGGCAGACGTTCGTCGACACCAACGACATTAACGTGATTCCGGTCGGCATTGGCCAGTTTAATCCAGGACCTCTCGCGGCCGTGGGTAACAGCGGGGATGAAATTATTCAGGTGCTTGACCCGACTGATCTGGACGCGACACTGCAGCAGCAATTAAACAATGCCGTTAACGGCAATGTGCTGCAAAATGATGCCTTTGGCGGCGATGGCCCCCATGATCATCGCATTGTATCCATTACTGTCGACAATCAGACCTATCGTTTTGATGATCCTGGTGTCGTCAATGATGAGTTGACGGTGTTTGACGCGCTCGGCGGGGAATTAACCTTTAATTTTGCCACAGGCGACTACACCTACATTGCCGCCAACGTCAATCAGGATGAACAAATCCAGATAGGCTATACCATTCAGGATGCCGATGGCGACCAGGACAATGCGTTGTTAACCATTAAAATTGACAATGTCGAGCCGCCCGAAATCACCCTGCTCAGTAAAACCATCGAATTTACCCGCACGGAACAGGGGCAGCAGCCTTATGGTGATGCGGAAGTGGCAGAGTATTTATTACTGCAGGCTTTAGGCCGTGAAGGGCAGGTGGTCAGCGTGCCAGTCAATGGTGTGGATTTAACCAACACCTTCATTGAAATACCCACCCCGGTTCAAGTCAAATTCGTTTCCGAAGGCGCAGGCCATCAGAACATGGTGGGGTATTACCTCTACGATGCTGCCGGAAACATCATAGCCAATTCTGCGGGTCTCATCTGGCTTGATGCGTCTGCCGTGGTAACTTCCGGTGTTGGCGGTACGGATTTAATTGAAAATACCTTCAATGCCTTTGGTTTAAACCAATCGGACACGTTCAATATCCCAACGATTCCGGCCGGGCAGGGCATTGGGTTTTTCCTGATTGAGGACGGGGCTGATCTGGATAGAAACGGTGTGAACAATGTCAATGCCGTGACCATTAAAAATTTAGTCACAAGCCAGGGCATCACGTCCATCGAGAACTTGAACAACCTCGTTTCCATTGACAATGGGCGGGTGAAAGTGGGCAATACTGAACTCATTGGTAATGTCTATTTCAGTCACGACAAAAGCTTAAACACCGATGCCGCGTCATTTCCTGCAGGGCATGCCTTAAGCGGCGTGACGTTTGATCAGCAGGATCCGGCGCTTCTCGCCTACAGCGGTTTGCTCATTGTCGGTTTTGAAGATTTACAAAATGGCGGCGACAGGGATTACAACGACATCATTTTCAGTGTCGATCTCGGAGCCAATATTCAAAACCTGACCACCGGCAGCGCCGCCATTGTGGACTCAGTCAGCGATCCAGACAGCCAGTTTTTAACCAAGGCTGTGGTCAGCAGCAGCGACTTTATTGCCGGCGATGCCATTAATCTCGTCTCTACCGCAGACGTTGTTTTTAACATGGGGCTGGGGCAGGTCACCATTAACCATGGCGGAGAGAATTACGTGCTGCAATTTCAGGATTTCGGCACAGGGAATAATTATGCCTACGTCTTTACTGCCTTAAATCCAAGCCAGCTCGTCCCGGTTGGCGCTTATGAACTCATGCTCAAAACCTTAACCTTTACGCCGGTAGCCAGTGAAGCCAGCGAAGGGGTGGTCAGGCATGTGCAGGTGTCAGTGATCGATGATACCGGTTTGGTGGATACTTCGGTCACGCAGTTTGGTGTGCAGATCAATGACACGCTGCCTATCAATCTCATTGATTTTAACGCCCAGGGTCATTTTGATTTTGGCGCCGGCAATGACGTGGTATTGATTCCCGACAACATGGATGGTTTAGGCAAGGTCAATGGTAATCAGGGGATAGATACTGTGCAGTTGAATCAGAACGGCATGAATTTAACCGCTCAGGAAATCACGGCTCATTTTGATTCGGGCTGGGAAAAGGTGGATATGACCGGCCATGGCCAAAATACCTTGAGCTTGACACTGGATTCCGTGCTGGCGCTGTCATCTGGCAGTGAACTTAATCTGGAGTTGAATAATGGGACTCAGGTTTCTGTTCTGCAAATCAAGGCCGATGGCGGGATGGCGGGGGATACGATCAACCTGCACAGCGCAGATGTTGAGGATGTCTCCAATTTATTGACTGCTCCTGCTCCGGGAGAGCAGTTATTCAAACTGACCAATGCAGCGGCTACGCAGGAAGCCTACGTTCATATTGTAAGTCCAACGCAGGAATTGCCGCAGGTGAATGTGACGGAAGGTGGATAATAGCGCGGGAATCGCGCCTGGTGCTAAGGCAAGGCAAAATGCCAGTTCATGGCTTTGGACAATCCTTCCAGCATGATTTCACCGCGAATGCTGTTGCCTTTCGGATTGACGCGCGGGCTTAAGACGACAATGCCCGCTTTTCCAGGCACGGAGGCAATGGTATAACCGGAAACACCGCTTTTCGCCGGCATGCCGGTGCGAACCATGTGCGTGCCAGTTTCATCATACAGGCCGCAGGTAGCCATAATGGCCAGCGTGATTTTACAGGTTTCAAGGGAAATGACCTGTTCGCCCGTTTCCGGATTTCGCCCTCCATTAGCCAGCATCGTCGGTAAAAACAGCATTTGTTCAAGCATGGCTTCATAAGAACACAGGGCGAAATACAAATCGAGGGTTTCAATCACGTCGGTTCCCAGATTGTTGCGGCTCTTTAAGAGATACGCCAGGGAGCGGTTGCGATTGCCAGTGCGTTTTTCCGAAGCAAAGACCAGGGGATTCATTGTTAGTCGTTGATTAAAGAGTTTTTGTATCCAGTGTTCAAGCCAGGCAAACTGCTGCTCGCCCGTACCGGGAATACGCGAACACAGTGTAATGGCGCCGGCATTGAGCATGGGGTTCGAAGGTTTGGGGCCAAATTGCTCAAGGCGGGTAATGGAGGCGAAATCATCGCCTGAGGGTTCGACTTTCACCCACTCAAACACCTGTTCAAAGCCAAACTCTTCCAGCAGACCAATTAAAGGCACCATTTTACCGGTACTTTGCAGGGTGACCGGTTGCAGCGGGTGATTGCTGTAAGACAACGGGCTTTCTCCCAGAGGATGCACGGCAATGGCTGTCAAATCCTGGTTCACATTGGCAAGCTCGGGAATGTAATCCGCTGTTTTTCCTTCCTGATTCAATTCCGCCTGATGAACCAGTTCTTCCAAGACCTTGATATTAATCAATTTTGTTGACATAAGACCCTTGAGATCGAAAATCAGCCATTATGCTAAATTTAGCACAGTAAAACAAATTAATTTTCAGCCCGTTTGTTGTTTTGTCAAATTGGGTGCGCGGCTTCGCTCAAAGAGTAAAATAATGTGCTATTATTTAACTTGTTGAGGAGATAATAATCAAAATACAGTTTAAAGTAATAGCATTAAAATAAGGTATGGAATGCTAAAAACAAAACTGGGTTTACTACCAGGTAGATCATGTTACCGGCCGAAATTAAAAAAAGAAAAAGGCTATACGATTTTTGAGCTGATGCTGGCTGCCGGCATTGTCGGCGTTCTGGCCGTTATATTTATTCCAAGTTATTTTCGTTATGTGACACGGGTCAATATGACCACCGCCACAGCCGATATCAAGACGGTTGAAATGGCTATCGAAAAATACTACGGTGAAAACAACCAATACCCCCCTGATCTTGCCACCCTGGGCATCGCCCTGAGAGACCCCTGGGGCAACCCTTATCGTTATTTGAACATTTTAAACGGCGGTCCTGCAGCAAAAGGGATGGCCAGAAAAGATAAAAATCTTGTTCCTATTAATTCGGACTATGATTTATATAGCAGCGGTGAGGATGGCGCTTCGGTATCCCCCTTGACGGCCAAGGCCAGTCAGGATGATGTTGTGCGAGCGAACAACGGAGCTTACATTGGTCCTGCTGCTGATTATTAAGCAAGGATTAGTCTATGCAGACGGAAAGGCATTTCTTTCACAGCAGGGTCGCGAGGCGGATATTTTTATTGTTCGTTCTTTCCGCTTTAATTCCCATCGTCATTCTGGCCATTTTCCAGATTGCTCAGTTCAACCAGCAGGTTAAAGCCAACGAAGAAATTGCTGCACGAAAAGAGGTCAAAAGCCTTGGCATGGAGTTGGCCGGTACACTCTTTGAGCTTGGCGATCAAGTCGACTCGTTGGGGAAAAGCCTTGCCAATCTCAGCGAAAACGAGATTGTCACCGCAAAGGATAAACTGGTCAAAGCGGTACCTGGTTTCACCACCTTATCCATTAAAACCTCTGAGGGTAAGGTCATCCGTCTCACGGAAAAGCCGTCACCCATTCCTTTCCCTGCGATGAACTTAAATCCCGGTGATTGCAAATTGTTCTATTTTTCAGCAACAGGGCCTGCGAAGGGTCTCTATTTTGTCTGTCGGCCTAATCCCGCTTACGTTTTATTAGGCCAGGCGGATGAGCGTAAGCTATGGAACCTCTCGTTAAGCAACGACGACAACTTATTGTGGATT
This sequence comes from Legionella rubrilucens, assembly GCF_001468125.1. Classification (GTDB taxonomy): domain Bacteria; phylum Pseudomonadota; class Gammaproteobacteria; order Legionellales; family Legionellaceae; genus Legionella_C; species Legionella_C rubrilucens. Next base: position 584,445 of record NZ_LNYT01000007.1, read on the forward strand.
GTCGATGGCGAGGGGCAGGTGGTTTTCAGTAACACCAAAGAGCCGCTGCCGGTTAACTACCGCGTCGTCAAACAAACGCACACGCGTACCTTATCGAAAGAGCTCAATAATCAACCCTATTACGTGGCTTATTGGAGCCTTTTTCTTGATTACCGACTGCAGGGTAAAACCTGGGCTATTGTGCTTGCCCAGCCCAAATTAAGTTTCATCGCTCAGGCGAAATTTTTTGAAATTTTTCTACCGACCACCGTTTTAGCCTTGCTTTTAACCATGTTTTTAAGCCAGTCGCAAATCAGACGCTACCTGACCCCGCTTGAGCAATTAACGGATGCTACCCGCCGCCTGTCCAAACAGGATTTTGCCCCCACGCCGGTGATGAAGAGCAATGATGAATTTGAAGAGTTGGGTGATGCCTTTAATTCCATGTCCAGCCAGTTAAACCAGCAGTTTAAAGCCATGTCGATTATGTCAATGCTGGATCAGGCGATCGTGGACAAAGCGAGTGTGCGCCGTGTGGTTGATATTCTGCACAGCCGTTTAAATGAGCTGGTACAGTATGACTGGTTGTTAATTGGTTTAGTGAAAGGTAAAACCAGGAAATCAGTGCGGATTTTTTTCGACAGCAAGACCGCAGTACCCGCTCCGCAGGAACCTGTACCCACTACCTCGGATGAACTGGCGCGTTACAGCCACTCACCGGAACTGACCTTAACCCTGCCTGAGGACGATGCGCCTTCCTTCCTTTCCTGGTTTAAAGTGAAACAAGCGCATTTCATTCTTTTTCCCATCATTCATAATGATCAGCCGGCCTCGATCGTCTGCCTCGGTTTTGGTGATAAAAAAAGGCGCGATGACTGTGATACGCAGCCTCTGCACGATATTTTTCACCGCCTGTCGGTGGCTTTTACCCAGAATGAATGGCAGGAAAAATTATATCATCAGGCTCATTATGATGATTTGACGCAATTACCCAATCGTCTGGTGCTGCGCCAGCAATTAAGCGAGGTGCTGAAGCGCAGTGAGGAAGAAGGCGTTTATTGTCTGTTGATGTTTATTGATCTGGATAATTTTAAAGACATCAATGACTCGCTGGGGCATGGTGTGGGCGATCTGTTTTTAAGTCATGTGGCAAAAACCATGGCCAACTGCATTCGGGACAGAGGGCTGTTGAGCCGTTTGGGCGGCGATGAATTCACGGTACTGGTGGGGGATTTACCGACCCCTCAGCAGGCGAGAAGGACAGCGACTGAACTGGCTGAAGACCTGCTAGAAGCTCTGGACAAACCGTTCAGAATAGGGGAGGAGGAGTTTATTGGGTCTGCAAGCATTGGTATTGTTATCCGCTCCACGCAGAATACCGGGGATGATTTGTTAAAATGCGCCGACATGTCCATGTATCAGGCGAAGAAAGGCGGCAAACACCGTTATGTTTTCTTCAGCGATGAGCTTGAAAAGCAGGTGATTGAACGCAATCAAATCCTTCAGGATTTAAATCTGGCCCTCAAGGAAAATCAGTTCGTCCTCTATTTTCAACCCCAGGTCGATGCCGCGAGCGGTAAACTGGTCAGTGCCGAAGTGCTGCTGCGCTGGCTTCATCCCAAGCGCGGCTTGTTGACTCCTCGGGTGTTTATCGCGCTGGCGGAGGAGACGAATAGCATCAACGTCATTGGTGAGTGGGTCATGCGGGCAGCCTGCCAGCAGATCAAACAATGGCAGAAACAGGGGATTGTGGTGCCTCCTATCGGCGTTAATCTGGCCGCCAGACAATTTACTCAGGATAACCTGTGCGAGTTACTCGTGTGCTGCGTGAGGGAGTCGGGGTTGGCTCCCGCTCAAATTGAATTGGAAATCACTGAAAGTACGTTAATCGATAATTTCCATCAATCCATTGCCATCATGAATGAGTTGAAGACGGCGGGATTTAAATTGGCGCTCGATGATTTTGGTACTGGCTACTCGTCCATGAGTTATCTTAAAAAGATGCCCATTGATGTCATGAAAATTGATCAAATTTTCATTGCCGATTTACTGACCAATCAGAAAAATTACAGTATTGTACGGGCTATCATCACCCTGGCGCAAAGCCTCGGTTTAAAACTGATTGCTGAGGGGATTGAAGAAAAACCGCAGGGCGACTTGCTTTGTCAGATGGGCTGTTTCATTCATCAGGGGTACTATTACAGCAGACCTATCCCGGCACAGGATTTTTTTGAAAAATACCTGGCGTCGCAATTAACCGTTCTTCCCCATTAATTCATCCAGCTTGGCGCCAATGTCTGGCCTGCGCATCAGGCTCTCGCCAATTAAAAAGGTGTTAATGCCATGGCGCTGCATGAGTTCAATGTCTGCACGGGTGTTAATGCCGCTTTCGGTAATCAGGCATTTGTCCAGAGGCAGGAGGTGTTTTAAATCAACACTGGTGTGGATGTCGGTTTTGAAGGTGTGCAGGCTGCGGTTGTTGATGCCCATGAGGGGTGTGGGCAGCGGCAGGGCGCGCTCCAGCTCCTCGCGGGTATGGCTCTCCACCAGCACGGCCATGCCTAATTCCTGTGCGATTTGACAATAATCCCGCAATTGACTGTCATCAAGCAGGGCCACTATCAATAAAATGCAATCTGCACCCATGACTCTGCTTTCAAAAACCTGGTAACTGTCGATGATGAAATCCTTTCGCAACACGGGCAGGGAAGAATGAGTCCGTGCGATGTGCAGATTGACCGCATCACCCTGAAAGAAGGGCTTGTCCGTTAGCACCGACAGACAGGCTGCGCCATGAGCTTCATAAATCCGGGCAATGGCGGCCACATCAAAATCAGCACGGATTAAACCTTTGCTGGGGGACGCTTTTTTAATTTCGGCAATGATAGCCGGGTTTTTTACCTGAAGCGCCTGCACAAAATCACGCATGGGCGGCAGTTCGGTCATTTGCAGACTGGATAAGGGCTGTTGTTGTTTGGCCAGCGCCACATCGTGGCGCTTTTGTTCGGCTATTTTGTCTAAAATGCTGTTCATGAGTTAAGACCGGATTGCTGGGTTAAATCCCTGAGTTGATAAAAATGCGCTTTGGCAATGCCTGAATCAATGGCTTTTGCCGCTAAGGCAATGCCTTCATGGATGTCCGCGGCAAGATCATTGCAATAGAGGGCTGCGGCGGTGTTTAAAAGGATGATATCGCGTGCCGGACCCTTTTCGCCGGCGAGGACCTGTTCAATCAACTGCAGGCTTTCTGCTGGTGAGTTGACTAAAATACCCTGCAGCGAGGGGTGGTATAAACCATAATCGGCGGGATCCAGCGTCCATTGTTTAAATTCCCCTTTGCTGTACTCGATCACGTCAGCCACGGCGTTAATGCTCAATTCATCCAGTCCGTCCCGGGCATGGATCACCAGGGCGCGCTCACTGCCCAAATTGGCCAGTACCTCGGCGATGGGTCGAAGCAGGCGTTCGGCGTACACGCCCACGACCTGTCGTTTAACCCGGGCGGGATTGACCAGCGGGCCTAAGAGATTAAAGAAGCTTCGGATACCCAATTGCTGCCTTGCATTGCGAACATGCTGCAGGGCTTTGTGAAAATGAGGCGCGAAAAGGAAACAAACCCCTTGCGTTTGCATGCAGGTTTTTAATTCCTCGTCCGTTAAGTCCAGTTTGAAACCGGCCTGCATCAGGAGATCGGAACTGCCGCTTGAACTGGAGACGGACCGGTTGCCATGTTTGGCTACTTTAGCGCCGGAGGCCGCGGCCACAATGCTGCTTAGGGTTGAGACATTAAACGTGTTCTTGCCGTCTCCGCCCGTACCGACGATGTCAATCAGCCCTTCACCTAAATCGATGCAATGCGCAAAATCCATCATTACCTGGGCTGCGGCAGTTAATTCCTCAACGGTTTCGCCTTTCATGCGCATCAAGGCCAGGAAGGCGGCAATTTGCCCGTCCTGAAGCTCGCCCTGCATGCAGGCTTTCATGATGGCCTGCATCGCTTCAGCGGTTAAGTGCTGGCCTTCAATGAGATGCTCAAAGAGTTTATTGGTATTCATGATTAAGAAAATGACTCAATAAAGTTAACCCGTGTTCGCTTAAAATCGCTTCCGGGTGAAATTGTAGACCAAATAACGGGTATTGACGATGGGAGATGGCCATAATGGTGTTATCGGCCCAGGCATCAATGGCAAAGCACGTGGGCAGGGTCGCGCAATCGACGGCAAGGGAATGGTAACGGGTGGCCTGAAAGGGATTGGGTAATCCCTTAAACAGTCCCTGTTTATGATGCACAATGGGAGACGTCTTGCCATGGATAATCTCGGGAGCCCGGTGAATTTGACCGCCGAACGCATAGGCTAAGCATTGATGCCCCAGGCAAATGCCTAAAATGGGTATCTGCTGATAAAAATGCTGGATGGCCGCCACGGAAATACCTGCCTCCTGTGGGCTTTTGGGTCCGGGTGAAATGACTAAGTGGCTGGGCGCGAGCTGCTCTATTTCGCTTAAGTCAATCCTGTCATGGGCTGCGACATGGACATCAGCGCCAAGGGTTTGAAAATAATGAACCAGGTTATAGGTAAACGAATCGTAGTTATCAATAATTAACAGCATGATCACAAGGTAAATTCATCGCCCAGATAAACTGCGCGAACTTGTTGATTGGCGAGAATGGCATCTGGCGTTCCTTCACAAAGCAATTGCCCCTGGCTGACGATATAGGCCCGGCCGCAGATGTCTAAGGTTTCACGCACATTGTGATCGGTAATCAAGACGCCGATGTTTTTATCGCAAAGGTGCGAAATGATTTTTTTAATATCCAGTACGGAAATGGGATCAACGCCCGCAAAGGGTTCATCAAGCAGTATGAACGTGGGCTCGATCGCTAAAGCGCGGGCGATTTCCACACGGCGGCGCTCACCGCCCGACAGACTCATCCCCAGGTTTTTGCGTAAATGGGTGATGTGGAATTCTTCTAAAAGCTGGTTGAGTTTTTTCTGACGTGCCGGCTCATCCAGATCATTGCGTAATTGCAGGATGGAATAAATGTTGTCATTCACCGTCATTTTGCGAAACACGGAGGCTTCCTGGGGGAGGTAACCAATGCCCATGCGGGCACGCTGGTGCATGGGAGCCCGGGTGACATCCTGATTATCAAGAATAATACGGCCTTCATCACAGGACTGCAATCCGACGATCATGTAGAAACAGGTGGTTTTACCCGCGCCATTGGGGCCTAAGAGGCCGACGCATTCGCCGCGATTAATCGACAGGCTCACGCCATTAACCACGGTGCGGGTTTTGAATGATTTTTTTAAATGCTCAGCCCGAAGGGAAGTCATGTCGTCTTCTCAAATTTTTTGACATCCTTTTTCTCAGGATGAATGACAATTAAGGTACGCAATTGACCGTCGCTTTGCGATACCACATGTTGTTTCAGGGTATCATAACTGATTTTTGGTGCCGAGAAGGAATTGTTACCCTGTTCCACCCGGGCATTGCCTATCAGTTCAATGAGATGCTTGTCTGGATAATAGCGGATGGTGTTGGCATAAGCATGCAGCAGGGGTTTGTCCAGGGCTGTTTGTGTCCAATAATGGGCCTGATTGTCTTTGTCGCCCTCGGCAATAGCAACGACCAGCTTGTTTTGCTGATTGCCTTCGGTGACAGCACGGGCGGCGCGCAGATGGGTGGTTCCCTGATCCAGTTCAACATGGCCCTCGTAGACGCCGCGGTGGGTCTGCTGACTTAAATCGGCGGCATCTGCGGACAGTTCCATGACTTTTTCGCGATCATCCGGCATGGCTGACAGCGTTTGCCAGGACAGCAGCAACACGCCAAAGGCAAGAAATGAAATCAATTTACGCATCACGAGGCTCATAAGTAGCGCGCGCTCCGCTCAGTAGCTGAACATGCTTTTGCTCAAGGTAAGCTTTCATGCCCTGCGAGTGGACAATGCTTCCCGGACGTTCAAAAATGACATCGAGGGCGGAGGTTGCAAGTTTTTGTTGAGGAAAATAGGTTAATTCGTCCGTTTTAAGGGTGCTTTCTTCGGTATGCGCATCGCCTCCCTGATGGACTATCACCTGCTTTAAGAAGGTAATTTCTTCACCACGGTGAATTGCCCGGGCCGAATTGGCGCGGATTTCCCAGTCGGGTTGATCATCCTGCGCAATGACAATACGGGGTAACTTAAGCAGGTGAGTATCCTGCCTGGGAATGTGCCGTAATTCCGGCGTCTCGATGTAATTGGCCAGTTTACCCTTCTCATCAAACTGCCTGACGGCGAGGCCTGTGATGATAGTATCTGCGGTAATGGACAGGGTTCGTTTATCCAGGCGAATGGCCGAGTCGGAGGAACTGGCAAAATAGTAGCCTGAGAAGGCCAGGGTTACCAGGGCGCAAAAGAGCCACACTGCCTGCTTGGCCGCGTTCATGAGGCAAAATACCCCGCTAAAGCAGCATCCTGTTTCTGCTGGGCGCTGAGTAACAAATCGCAGACTTCGCGTACCGCGCCGCGGCCGCCATGCTGATCGGTTACCCAGGCGGCAAATTCCTTGACCTGCCTGACCGCATTGGCCACGGCAATGCCCATACCGACGCGTTGAATAATCGGTAAATCGGGCAGATCATCGCCGATGTAGGCGATTTCATCCAGAGCAAAGCCCAGACGTTCCCGCAGTTGCTCAAAGGCGCTGCGCTTGTCGACCTGGCCTTTAAAATAGTGCGTGATGCCTAATTGCTGCATGCGATGATCAATCACGGCATTGCGGGCCGTGGTAATGACGGCGACTTCAATGCCGGCGGCCATCAGCAGTTTGAGTCCCATGCCGTCCTGGACATGAAAGGCCTTTAATTCATTGCCATGGTTATCAATGTACAGCAGACCGTCGGTTAAAACCCCATCGACATCGCAGATGAGGCATCGAATTTTTTTTGCTTTTTCAATCAGGTTGTTCATGTTTTTCGCCTTAAAAAACACCTGCGCGCAGCAGGTCATGAAGATGGATGACGGCAACGGGTTTTTGTTCTTCATCAATAACCACCAGGGAGGTGATGGTGTATTTTTGCATAATGGCCAGGGCTTCTGCTGCCAGTGTACCGGCCTTGATGGTTTTGCATTGCCGGCTCATGACCTCGGTCAGCGGCGTGGTATTGATGTCAAAATGCCTGGTGAGGGTGCGGCGAATGTCCCCGTCGGTATAAACGCCGGTTAAACGGCCATGGCTATCCACCACGCAGGTCATGCCCAGTTTTTTTGCCGTGACTTCAATCAGCGCTTCGCTGATGGTGGCTCGTTCGCTGACCAGCGGCAATTCTTCGCCGCGGTGGCAGAGTTCATCGATTTTAAGCAGCAGGCGCCGGCCCAATGCACCGCCGGGATGTGAAAGAGCAAAATCTTCGGCGCTGAAGCCTTTGGCCTGCAGGAGGGCAATGGCTAAGGCATCACCCATGACCAGCGACACGGTGGTACTGGTCGTCGGCGCAAGGCCAAGCGGGCAGGCTTCCTGTTCAATGCTGATGTCCAGATTCACATCGGCGGTTTTAGCCAGTGTCGACTGGTTGTTGCCGGTTAAGGCAACTAAAGGGATCTCCAAACGTTTCAAGAGGGGAAGGAGAACCACGATTTCGCTGGTATTGCCTGAATTGGAAATGGCTAAGACCACATCCTGCCGGGTAATCATACCCAAATCGCCATGACAGGCTTCGCCGGGATGCATAAAAAAGGCAGGCGTGCCGGTGCTGGCCAGGGTGGCGGCTATTTTATTGGCAATATGACCGGATTTTCCCATACCGGTAACCACCACGCGGCCTTTGCAGGCAAGCAGGATTTCGCAGGCTTTTTCAAAGCGTTCGTCGATGCGTTGCGTCAAGTCAAAAACGGCTCTCGCTTCGGTTTCGATAACGGCAAGACCTAATTGGCAAAAATTCATTAGAGGATGAATGTTTGTTAAGCTGGCGGCTATTGTAACAGAAACGATTTTTCTTTGCATGCGCGACAAGAATAACCAGAATACTGCCAGACAGTTCCGGGGGAGATGAGGGGGGCGGGTAATTCTTTCATTCTATTGAGAAAAGAATGCCTGCGGCAAAAGGCTGGTTTAAAATTCGCAAAATTGTATCCTTCCAGTATATAATTACCCATTCACCCAAATCGGAACCATCATGCTAGATAATCTGGTGCAAATCAGCCAATTGACTTTTATGCGCGGCGACAAGTGCATTTTTAATAAGGTTGATATGACTGTCGAGCGCGGGAAAATCACGGCCATTATGGGGCCGAGCGGCAGCGGCAAGACGACCCTCCTGCGTTTAATCGGGGCGCAGCTTGCTCCAGACAGCGGCGAAATTCGTGTTGACGGCCAGAATCTTCATCAGTTATCACGCAAGGCCCTTCTTGCAGCACGGCAAAAAATGGGTCTGTTATTTCAGAGCAGTGCCCTGTTTACCCATTTAAATGTCTTTGAAAACGTGGCATTTCCCCTGCGCGAGCACACCAATCTCAATGAAACCATGCTGCGTGATGTGGTACTGATGAAACTGGAGGCGGTAGGCTTACGCGGGGCGGCTGAATTAATGCCGGCCGAGCTGTCCGGCGGGATGGTCAGGCGGGTGGCGCTGGCGAGGACCATTGCCCTTGATCCGCAATTGATGATGTATGACGAACCATTCACCGGTCAGGATCCCATTTCCATGGGGGTTCTGGTGCGTTTAATCAAGCGCCTGAACCAGTTGCTGAGCACGACAACCATCATTGTCTCCCATGACGTGGAAGAAACCTGCTCAATCGCAGACTATGCTTACCTCATTGCCGGCGGCCGGCTGATCGGTCATGGCACGCCGCTTGCCTTAAAACAATCGACAGAGCCGCAGATTAAGCAGTTTATGCATGGAGAGGCTGACGGCGTGGTGCCGTTCCATTACCCTGCAAAACCCTATACTGAGGAGTTGTTAGATGCTTGACAGAATTGCACGCTTCGGCGGGCGTGGTTTGAATACATTGCAGACTGTAGGCAATTCCGGTCTTTTCTTACTGGGGATTTTTGCCCGCAAGCCTGATTTGCCGCGGTTGTGGCCGGCTTTGCGTGTACAACTGTATTCCGTAGGCTTTCTTTCTTTTTTAATTATTGTAGTATCCGCACTGTTTATCGGCATGGTGGTCGGTTTGCAGGGGTATAATACGCTGCAGAAATTCGGCGCCGCCAGCCAACTGGGGCAGTTACTGGCCTTAAGCATTGCACGTGAACTGGGCCCGGTGATCAGTGCTTTGCTGTTTGCCGGCCGTGCCGGCTCTGCCTTGACGGCAGAAATTGGCCTCATGAAGGCCACTGAGCAATTGGCCAGTATGGACATGATGGGGGTGGATCCGTTAGGCCGTGTCATTTACCCCCGTTTTTTAGCCGGGTTGATTTCTCTGCCCCTGCTTGCCCTGATTTTTTCAGCCGTGGCGGTTTATGGCGGGTATTTTATCGGCGTGGAGTGGTTGGGTGTGGATGCAGGAAGCTTTTGGTCCAACATGCAGGCTTCGGTTAATTTCCGTCTCGACGTGCTCAGCGGAATGGTTAAAAGTATAGTTTTCGCTTTTGTTGTAGTGTGGATAGCTGTGTTTCAGGGATTCAGTTGTATTCCTACTGCCGAAGGTATCAGTCAGGCAACGACCCGCACAGTTGTGTATTCATCATTGGCGGTGCTGGGGCTTGATTTTTTATTGACAGCAATGATGATTGGAGGTTGGTGAATCATGAGCAAGCAACGGTACATTGATATCAGTGTTGGACTCTTCATGCTGTTGGGTTTACTGGCTTTCTTTGTCATGGCGATGAAAGTAAGCGGTATTTCAAGCTTTTCATCCACAAAAGGCTACCAGGTAACGGCCGATTTTACCGACATCGGCGGTTTGAAAGTGCGGGCGCCGGTGACTATTGCCGGGGTTAAAATTGGCGAAGTGACGCGCATTGAACTTCAACCTGGGGAACTCAACGCCAAGGTAACCATGCTGCTTCGCAGCGACAAACCCATTCCCTACGAGGATGTGTCGGCACGCATCCTGACGGAAGGACTGCTGGGGTCAAACTACATCAGCATTGTTCCCGGTTTTGAGGATGAAGGCGAGGGCAAACATCCCTACCTGCGAGAAGGGGATGTGATTGCCAAAACCCAGGAAGCCATCATCCTGGAAAATTTAATTGGACAACTCTTATTCAATATTAAGAAATAGGATCGAGAATGCAAAAAATAAAAACCCTTCTTTTTTTCATGGCCTGTTCACTGACCTCGCTGTTATGGGCGGCTTCCAACCCCGTTCCCATGCTGGAGACCTCAGCGAATCAGATTCTGTCCACCCTGGAAAAGAACAAGGCCACCTTGAAAAACAACCCGCAGGTGATCTACCGCGCTGTGGAACAATCACTGCTGCCGAATGTTGATGTCAGCGGCATGTCGCGCTCGGTGCTGGGACGTCAGGCCTGGATGAAGGCGACTCCGAGCGAACGGCAGCAATTTTCCCAGGCGTTTACGCAACTGGTTATCCGTACCTATGCCAGCCCTTTGGCCGAATACACCGATGAAACCGTGAAATTTCTGCCTGTCCGGGGTTCGCTTGAAGGGCGGTTTTTACGGGTAAACAGCCTCATTGTCCGATCCAATGGCAAAAATATTCCATTAAGTTACAGCCTTGTGGCGAAGAATGGCCAGTGGAAGATTTATGATTTGAGCGTGGAGGGGGTCAGTCTGCTGCAGAGTTTCCGTTCCCAGTTTGCTCAGGCGCTGCAGAATTCCAACATGCAGGAGCTCATTAAGCAAATGCGCGAACGCAGTAAAAAAGCAGCTTAATCATGCCAACGTTCAAACCAGACAGCCCTATGACTTTCGACACCGCGGAAGCCTGCCGCCGGCGCCTCGTTGATTTTCTTAAACAGACCCGTGAATCGGATGTGATCATGGATTTAAGCGAAGTCAGCCATTGCGACAGCGCGGGGCTTGCGTTGTTGATTGAAGCTCAGCGTCTGTGCAGGCAATTGCATAAACGCTGCCAGATCACTAATATTCCGCCTTTAGTCCATGCGCTGGCTGAATTTTGCGGTTTGGAAAAAATCGTAGTCTCCTGACAAGTCAGGCAAAAGAACAGAAGGCGAGAGTGCCTCGCCTCCGAATAAAGTGGAACTGTTGTATGATTAATAATGAAGAAATAGAAAAAAAACTGTCAGTAATCGAGGGCGTTCATTTCGTTAAAGTGGAGGGTGATGGGTATCATTATCACTTGACTATTGTGTCGGATGCGTTCATTGGCAAAACCAGGGTCGCCCGGCAGCAATGGGTGTATGCGCAGCTAAAAGAATATATTACCAGCGGTCGTCTTCATGCCTTGACGATGAAGACCTGGACTCAAGAAGAATGGGGGAAGCAGCATGGATAAATTAGTGATTAATGGCGGCAAGGCATTAAACGGGGAAGTGGTTATTTCCGGAGCAAAAAATTCAGCGCTTCCTATCATGGCGGCCACCTTGCTGGCAACGGACAACGTGACCATCGCCAACGTGCCCCACTTAAAAGACGTCACCACAATGATGGAATTATTGGGCCAATTGGGTGCCCACCTCATCGTTGATGAAAAAATGAATGTGCAGATTTCTGCCAGTCAGGTGAATGAATTTGTTGCACCCTATGAACTGGTTAAAACCATGCGCGCTTCCATTCTCGTCTTAGGCCCCTTGCTGGCGCGTTTCGGCCGTGCGGATGTTTCTCTGCCCGGCGGATGTGCGATTGGTACTCGTCCGGTTGATTTGCATTTGAAAGCGCTCAAAGCCATGGGGGCAGAGATTACCGTTAAGAACGGTTACATTAAGGCACGCTGCCGCCGCGGCCGCCTGCAGGGCAAACCCCTGGTGTTTGATACAGTGACGGTGACCGGGACAGAAAATGTGCTCATGGCTGCCGTGCTGGCCGAGGGGAAAACCATCATTAAAAATGCGGCCCGTGAACCGGAAGTGGTTGATTTGGCTAATTTCCTGATTCAAATGGGCGCGCAAATCAGCGGCGCGGGTACACCCACCATTGAAGTGGAAGGCGTGGACGCTCTGCGCGGCGGCAACTACACGGTCATGCCCGATCGCATTGAAGCCGGTACCTATTTAACCGCAGGCGCCATTACCCGCGGCAAGGTCACGGTCCGACGCGTTAAACCGGATAACCTGTTATCCATGCTGTGCAAATTTGAAGAGGCCGGGGCTGAACTGACCCTGGGTGAAGACTGGGTCACCTTAAACATGCACGGCCTCCGTCCCCAGGCAGTCAATATCGCAACGGCACCGTACCCGGCATTTCCTACCGACATGCAGGCCCAGTTCATGGCGCTCAATGCCATTGCGGACGGCGCGTCGTCGGTAATCGAAACCATTTTTGAAAATCGCTTCATGCATGTGCAGGAACTGCAGCGCATGGGTGCGCAAATCCGCTTAAACGGCAATACCGCCATGATCAACGGCGTTGAAAGGTTGACCGGTGCGCCGGTGATGGCCACGGATCTGCGGGCCTCAGCCAGTTTGATTCTGGCCGGCCTTGCCGCCGAAGGCGAAACCTTTGTCGAGCGCATTTACCATGTGGATCGCGGCTATGAGCGCATTGAAGAAAAATTATCTACATTGGGTGCGGATATCCGGCGAGCGTCATCCCGGTGATCACGCGTCAGGAGTTAGTGGATTACCTTCACGCCTTGCTTGCGGTCAGCGAATTTAATGACTACGCACCCAATGGGTTACAGGTCGAAGGCCAGGCGTCGATTCGGCGTATTTGTACCGCGGTAACCGCCAGCGAAGACGTTATTCAGAAGGCAGCGGCTGTTAAAGCCGATGCCTTGCTGGTTCATCATGGCTATTTCTGGCGCGGCGAGCAGCCGACCATTACCGGCATGAAGGGACGTCGGATTACCGAATTGCTGCGCCATCAGATCAATTTGCTGGCCTATCATCTCCCCTTGGACTGCCATCCTGAATTAGGCAATAACGCGCAGTTGGCGAAACGGCTTTCTATTCAAGCGGTGGCCGCACACAAAGCCGGCGGCATCGACCAACTGCTGTGGTCAGGCACGCTGAACAAACCACTGTCGGTGAACGAATTGGCAAAGCAGCTTGGTCAGGCATTGGGGCGCCCCCCCCTCATTATTGCCGGCGGCGACAAAGCCATCCAGCGTGTAGCCTGGTGCAGCGGCGGCGCGCAGGACTACATTGAGGATGCTTATCGATTGGGTGTTGATGCCTATTTCAGCGGTGAAGTCTCGGAAAGAACTTATTATCAGGCCAGGGAATTGGGTATTCATTACTTTGCCTGCGGCCATCATGCCACGGAGCGTTACGGCATACAGGCCTTAGGCGAGCACTTGGCTGACACATTTCAAGTGCAGCATCAATTCATTGACAGCGACAATCCCGTCTGATTATTCTCACCGTCAGGCTTTCATTTAATGTTGAAGGAACATCATGTCCAATGAGAAGGAATGGTTTAAAACCATTAATGAAATCCAGGCGATAGCCCAGAATGGCCTCGCTTATTGCCAAAATGAATTTGATCAGGAACGCTACCTGCGCCTGCGTGAGCTTGCAGCTCAGCTTGCCGCACCCACCAGTGAGAAGGCGCCTGATATTGCCCATTTATTCAGTTTTGAAACAGGCTATGCCACGCCCAAGCTGGATGTGCGGGCTTTTGTTGTCAAAAACCATAAAATTCTGCTGGCTCAGGAAAAGTCCGACGGTTTATGGACTCTGCCGGGCGGGTGGGTGGATGTCAATGAATCGCCTTCGGAATCCGTTATCCGTGAAACACGGGAAGAAACCGGGTATCACGTCAAGGTGATTCGCTTAATGGCGCTTTGGGACAAGCTCAAACACGATCATCCACCGCAATGGCCGCATGCTTACAAATGCTTTTTTCATTGTGACATTGAATCCGGTGAGGTTAGGCCAGACAAGGAAATTGCGCAGGTGGATTTTTTTACGGTCGATCACTTGCCGCCGCTATCCATCCACCGTGTGACAGAAAAGCAGCTGCAACGTCTTTATGAAACAATCGGGAAGCGCGAAGCCTTGTTTGATTAATCCAGGGTAGCGAAAAAGCGCGGGCTGCGCCCCAGCACTCCCTAGATGCTGAAGGCGCTTACTTGGGGGCGCTGACGGTGATTTTTCTTTCCGCAATCTTCTGATTCAACGCAAAAAAATCCGTAGGCTCCAGATTGGCTTTTCTCTCAATAAACCGAATGCGTTGCGCGAGGCTGCCTGTCCGGTTGAGCTTATCCCCCTGGCTAATCAATTTTTCCTTTAATTCATTGATCAAGTCGCCCGCCGTGGCATGGTCTTTGTTGTAATATTGTTTATACAGTTCATCGACGACATCGGTGTGATGACGAAGCAAATGCCTTGTGAAAGCCAGTTTGACCGTTGACCCAAAAAAAGAACAGGTGTCGGGGTTGTTGCTCTTGCTGTAGTCTCTTAGAATTTCAAGGGCTGCACGAAAGTCACTGACTTCGCTTTCAAGCTTATCACTCGGGCCTGCCCCTGTTTGCCATAATCGTTCGTAACTGTGGGGAAAGGGTTTGGGCGGCTTCGGGTATTTATGGACCTGCCTGACCACGACGACCGTCTCCATTGTCTCCTGGGGCGATTTTTTGACAAGCAGCGGCCCAAGAACATCCTGGCGAAGGTTGTCGACAAAATCTTCCTTGAGGATTTTTTTGGGTGCCATGGAAACGGCAACGGCCCTGTCGAATCGATTGCCGTATAATTTATTGATTTCCAGTAATTTTTCTGCCGGATTGCTGGCCTTATCGGCATGGGTTCCGACTAAAATAATGGGAGCATGCGGATTGACTTTTTGAAACGCCATAATGTCTTCAATCGCGTGGTCTACCACGTCAACGCGTGGGTTTGCCCGGCTTAAATCAACACAATACAACAATGCCTCAGAGTCTATAGTCCAGTACCCAAACAGATCGGCGGGCATAACCGCTTCTTCAAGGGTAATTTTTTCATCGTCAATTTCAAATTGACTCTGCTCAGCGCCATAAGACAAGGTAGTCGGCACTTCGGATGTTCGGTCACCGGCCAATAAAAGCCTGAGGGTGGATTTACCTGAACGGGCGGTCCCAGTAATAAAAATTTTCATGATAATACCTCGTTAGTTGATGTTATTTTAGTCCCTGTAGCTTAAGGAAATATTACTTGTATTCTTTGTTATTGATAAAAATTATTCTGGGCAACACCCGGGCAGTATTCCTGTGGTGGTAATCCCGTTATACTGGGCGAAAAATCAGGAATTTCATGCATGTTTGATGTAACCAACTGGGCTTATGCCGGTGGAAAGCCCGAATCCACCGCGGTGATTAAAAGCAATCCGGATGATTTTAAGGTCAATGAAAAACTGGGTTTTGAACTGAGCGGCGAAGGGGAGCACCTCTACCTTTACATTGAGAAGCGCGGGCTGACCACGGAAGAACTGGTCAAAGCCCTGGCTGTTTGCCTCAACAAGCCTGCCAAAGCCATTTCTTATGCGGGCTTGAAAGACAAGATGGCCGTTACCCGTCAATGGGTTTGTGTGCACAGTTTACACAATGATGTGGCTTACCCGGATTCATTGGCAGGTGAAGGTTGGCGGGTTCTTGCCAGTCGACGGCACCTTAAAAAGTTAAAAACCGGGGTACTGGCTGCCAATGGCTTTCAACTCATTCTTAGGGCTATTGATAATCCGAAGGATGTTGACGCTCGTCTGCAGGCAATTAAGCAGCGGGGCGTGCCCAACTACTTTGGCGATCAGCGTTTCGGTAGCCAGAACCTCGAAAAAGCATGGCAGCTTTTAACCGGCAATTACCGGGTCAAAAATCCCTTTCTGCGCGGCATGTACTATTCCGCGGCGCGGTCTTTTCTGTTCAACCACGTGTTATCCGCGCGGGTGAGTCAAGGCAACTGGAACCAGGCCTTGGCGGGCGATGTCATGCAACTGGCCGGCACGCACAGCATTTTTACAGTGGAAGACATCGAGGAGGGTATTCAGCAGCGTATCGATGAATGGGATATTTCTCCGGCTGGTCCACTGTGGGGCGAGGGCAGGGAGAGAGCAAGCCTTGCAGCTCTGGCGATCCAGCAACAGGCCCTTGAGCCTTATGCTCAGTGGTGTCAGGGGCTGGAGGCGCAGGGTTTACAGCGTGCCTACCGTCCCTTTGTTCTGGCTGTCAAGGAATTAAACTGGAGCTGGCTTGAGCCTCATTGTCTTCAATTACAGTTTGAATTGCCGCCCGGGAGCTATGCCACCAGCGTGGTGCGGGAGTTAACCCGCAGCCTGGGATAAAGATGGTGCATCAGGCCGGTCAATGATCCGGCCTGACGGGTGATCAAACGGTCATGTTTTGCGCATGTGTTTCTGCGTTCACCTCGTCGGTCACGGTGGTTAATTCCTTTTCGCCAATGCTTAAGGGCGCTTGCAAAATGTCTTCCTTACCGGTTGTGGCTTTGATAAGAGGCACACCGTTTTGTTGGATCAGGCTCTCAAGCAGTGATTTGAGTTCTGGCATGTAAGGAAGTTCGGTTTGAGACACTTTTTTTGTCTCTTCGGCTGTCGGGATGGCCACTTTAATTTCTTCCCCATCAGAACAGGTGATGACCAAGCCTTCTGAAGTCAGTTGAATGGGCGGTGTCGGGATTTTGTCGCCTTGTTTCTCGCAACTTTCGGTAAATACTTTTTTAAGGGTGTCATCATCAGCTTTAATCAAATTCACTTCCGTGCCTTCGATCACACGTTGGCCGGTGACTAAATTAAAGCCGGTGAGGTGATGAGCCTTTTTGCCCTGGAGAATGGACGAAAGCGAAATGGCGCCTTGATAAGCAGCTTTACAGCCCAAATCGATAGGCACACCAATGACATAGCCCATGCCTTTGCCGGCATATTTCATGGTGTTGCCAAGCATCCAGGCGCAGGAGACACCTGAAAACGTTTCAACCAGCTTGCCGGCGTAGGTTGGTGCGACCAACATGATGCCCAGTGTGCCCGAGGATCCGGTCACAAAATACAACATCGCGCTTAAGCTCGTGGTAACGAAGGCGCGTATGGGTTGGGATTCCGTGGATTTGGCTATCACATTGCCCAAAATATAGCCAGTTGTGTAACCGGTCATTTCCATAGGCCAGGCTAAGGCGGGGACCAATACGGACGTCACCGGCAGCGAGGTCTTCGGTTTGGCATTCATTTTTTCACATTGACGGTTAACAAACCGGGAAAAATCCCGCCATTCGCTGTCACTGATTTTTGACTTGATTCGACCGTTGATTTCATCCAGTTTTTTATCGTCTTTGAGGAATTTTTGAGCAGAATGCAGGACGGTGGCCCGGGTTTCTTCATCAATGCTGATTTGGCTTAATTTCAAGGCATTGTCCAGAAGCTCAATTAACGTCGCCGATGACGAGGAGCGTACCAAGTAGTTTTGGTCAACCTGCGATTTGATGTAAAAAACAAGCGCAACCAGAATACGCAACGCATTCACATGCCTTTCGATGGCTTCGGGTTTGACCAGCAGAAATTTTTCTTTTTCAAGTTCGGCGGGCTTTAACAAATCCTCTTTGAGGGCATCGAGCATTTTTAAAATCAATCGGGTCTGATTATCGCGTGCACTGACATCGGTGGCGCCAAAAAAGCAGGAGATGGCATAAGGCTGAGGGGTTTTATCAAAGTCGATTTTTTTTATTTTTTTGTAGGTCTCGCGAATGTTAAGCAAAATTTTCAGGAATTCGTCATCCAAACAGTAGGTCATTTTGCCACCTCATATCCTTGTTATTTTATCTCCTAACATTTTATATTACGAAATCAGTGGTTAAATGCAATGTTAATTGATTAATTTTTACTAGATTGTTGCAGGAATAGGGTTGTAGTTGATTTATTTTAATCAAAGTGTGCATATTCTGTTTTTTTGCTCACTATGCCATTAACCTCTTGAAAAACAAATGATATAGTGAAGAAAACAAGTTGGTACTGGTGTGAGTTATGACGTCCCTCAAGCAATTTTTTTATCTGCTTCGCTTTTCCCATTGGAGTAAGTCAGCTTTTGTTTTCCTCGGGGTTATCTATTCTGGCACAATGGATTACCTTGTCGATGCGGTTCTTGCCGCACTGTCCTTCTGCCTCATCGCCAGCGCGGTGTACATTTACAATGACTTCCAGGATATGGAAGAGGACCGGCTGCATCCCCACAAGCGCTTAAGGCCTTTGGCAAGCGGTGAGATTTCCTTGGACATTGCTTTTGGTACTCTGGTGATGCTGCTCCTGGTTGGGCTATTGATAGCCTGGTCTGTTTCCATGACGCTGGCTCTGATTTTAGCGGTTTACCTGCTGATTAATCTCGCCTATAACCATGTGCTTAAAAACATACCGATTCTGGATGTGCTCTCCATTGCCAGCGGTTTTATGCTGCGCGTACTGGCAGGCACCATCGGCATTGGGCTGCCCATTTCCTGGTGGCTGACGATTACCGCTACGCTCGTGAGTCTGTTGATTGCTCTGGGTAAACGGCGTCTGGAAAAGCAGTTGGGTTTAAAATACGAAACCCGCCCTGTGCTTAAAAAATACTCCACCAGAACATTGGATTATCTCATTGCCGGCGTGGCCATGAGCTGCTTTATTGCCTATTTGCTGTATACCCTTTTTGTTCATGACGAGGCCTTTTATTTTCTTCTGACCCTGCCTTTTGCTGCCATTGGCTTGTGGCGATTTGCCTGGTTCACCATGCAAGACAGCGACAGCGATGATCCGGTGTCCCTGTTTTTCAGCGACAATCTGTCACGTTTTAACCTGCTCTGTTTTATCTTGCTGACCCTGGTTGCATTAAGTCCTCTGGCCGTGTTGAATCAATGAAGGTTAAAAAAACAGCGTGGGTTGTTTTTTTACTGCTTGTTTTTATCTACCTGTTTATCCTGCAGATAAAGGCCATCTGGCCTTTTACCATTGATGACATGTACATTACTCTGCGTTATGCCAGGCATTTGGCCATGGAGGGGCAGTTGCTGTGGAATATCGGCGAGCCGCCGGTTGAAGGTTATTCCAATTTCAGTTTTCTTATCCTGGCCGCCTACGTATTGAAGTGGGGAGGGGATCCGGTCTTCGCGTTAAAACTCACGGGAGTGCTGAGTTTGCTGTTAACCGTGTTCGCCGTTTATCGCCTGTCGCGATTCTGGTTTGATCGCGGATTGTCGTTGATTCCCTGTTACTGGCTGCTTTGGTATCGCGGGCAAATCATCTGGTCAGTGAGCGGTTTGGAAACCACGACCTACCAGGCCTTGCTGGCTTTGGGGCTTTACTGTCTATTACGAGCGATCGGGTATCAGTGCCTGTCTGAACCGCGCAAGGCAGCCCAATGGCCCATGGCCGTGCTCGCGGGTTTGCTGTTTACTCTGGCATCCATGACCCGTCCTGAAGCGCCGGCGGTGATAACCCTTTTTTATTTTCTTGCCTGTTGGGATGTGATGAAACGACAGCGCTTGGCTTTAACGGCCCTGGTTGCCAGTGCCTCCACGTACCTCCTACTTTTTTCACCTTATTTCATCTGGCGATGGCACTATTATGGGCTGTTATTTCCCAATCCCGTCTATTGCAAAGCCCACACGTCCGAATGGTTTGTTCTTTGCAACGAATTCCTGTCATTAGCCTGGCCCTTTCTGCTTCTGGCGCTCTTTGCGGTCATCAGGGAACGCGGTAAAGTATTGCCATGGTATTTCCTGTTGCCCAGTGCTGTTTACATGCTGTTGCTGGTCAGAGCGGATCCCATCGTGGCTTTTGATACGCGCCTTTTCTTACCCGCGTTCGCACTGCTTTTGCCTTTATCCCTGCAGGGAATAAAAGCCCTTTTAAGCCGTTTTTTGCAGGGGGAAGACCCTTCAGTCTTTCGTGTGGCCATGGTAATGGTTTCGTTTTTAACGGCTTTCTTTTTTATTCCCGCCATGACCCTGCCGCAATTACGGTATTTTACTGAAAATCCGGTTGCCGGTGAGAAATTAAGAATCAAAGTCATCCAATGGCTCACCCGGCATACGACTGAAAACAGCCGGGTGGTTTTAGGAGACAGCGGGTTTATCCCTTATTACAGTCGATTACGGTTTATTGACTCCTTCTGCCTGAACAATAAAACCATGGCGTTGCAGCCGGCAGCGGAACGCGATCAGTGGTTTTGCAAAACGATTCTCTCGTTAAAACCCGATGTCGTCATTTTGTCATCTCTGACAGAAAATAATACAATCCATTACCTGCCAGTCGATCAATGCCTGCAGAAAGCGTTGACAATGGACAGGAATTATCAACTGAAAGCCCTCTTTTACACCGTCGCCAATCAGCAGGCCTACCGCTATGAAATTTTTCAGTTATCAGGCGGGGAGCCGCTTTCTCTCATCCTGCGGTAGGAAGCCAGTGGGTTCCTGCCTTCGTGATTAACGAGGCTTTGTTAAGAAAACTTCCTCTTCGCCATTGCATTTTAAGACAAAGACTTTAGTATTACCTCTTTAAGTTCTCTTTGCTGGCACCTGTGGAATCAGGATTAAATCAAAGGATGTGTCAACCATGTCAATTCTTGGTGGATTATTGTCTAAATTATATAAAAAATTACCTTCGCTGATTTTTGATATCGCCGCTATTCCTGCCGCCTGGTATTTTGCTTATTGGCTGCGCTACAACCTGCAGCCGTTTCCTCACCATTTGACCTCCATCTACTCTGTTGCCGCGCTGTTACTGCTCATGACCATTCAGGTGGGCTGTTATTACTACTGCAAAGTCTACCGGGGGCTTTGGCGTTTTACGTCGATCAATGATGTGATTCGTATTATTAAGGCAACGCTGCTCGCGATTGGTCTGGTCATTCCGGTGTTTTATTTAACGTCTCTGCTTAAGCATGTGCCGCGCTCCATTTTACCCATGTATGCCTTAGGACTGATGACATTGCTTTGCGGCGGTCGATTGGTCATGCGCATGTACCGCGACCGCAAGGGGCGTGAGGACTTGTTACTGGAAACGAAACGGGTGCTGGTGATCGGCGCAGGTCATGCTGGCGAGGGTTTGCTGCGTGATTTGAAAAAAATGAATGCCTACTTCCCCGTGGGGCTGGTGGATGACAATCCCGGCAAACGAGGTATGGAAATCCATGGTGTGCGGGTTTTGGGCGCTGTCCGTGAGTTGCCGCAACTGGTGGTGAATCATCAGATCGATTTGCTTTTTATCGCCATTCCCTCTGCCCGTTCGGCGGCCATGCGCCGTATTGTCGACTATTGCAGCCGTAGCCGTGTGCCTTTTCGGACCCTGCCCGGCATTTCGGCCCTGGTGAATGACCAGATTGAGGTGAAAGCCTTGCGTGAGGTCAGTATCGAGGATTTGCTCGGCCGTGACCAGGTGCAACTGGAGTGGGATAGAATAGCCGGCGCCATTCGCGGTAAAAAAGTCATTGTCACCGGCGGGGGAGGATCCATTGGCGAAGAATTATGCCGTCAGGTGATGGCTCATCATCCCGCGCAATTATTAATCATCGATAACTCTGAATTCAATTTATATAAAGCGGATTATGAATTAAGGGAAGCGTTTCCGGAGATACCGCTGCTGTTGCGATTGACGTCCATTACCGATGCTTCCGCCATTGATGCCATTTTTCATCAGTTTAAACCGGACTTGGTGTTTCATGCTGCAGCCTATAAACACGTACCCCTGCTTGAAGATCAGGTTCGGGTTGCGGTACAGAATAATATTCTGGGTACCCAGGTTGTTGCCCTGGCGAGTGCCGAAGCAGGGGCCGAAAAATTCGTATTAATTTCAAGCGATAAAGCCGTGAATCCCACCAACGTGATGGGTACGACCAAGCGGGTGGCGGAAATCTATTGCCAGAATTTAAATGAACGGGTGAAAACCCAATTCATCACGGTCCGCTTTGGCAATGTGCTGGGATCGGCCGGGAGCGTGGTGCCGTTGTTTCAGAAGCAACTGGATGCGGGCGGCCCTTTGACCGTGACCCATCCTGACATTCAGCGTTATTTTATGACCATTCCCGAAGCCTGCCAGTTGATTTTGCAAGCCATGGTGAACGGTCATGGGGGCGAAATTTTTGTTCTTGACATGGGGGAGCCGATTAAAATCAGTTACCTGGCAGAACAGATGATTCGTCTGGCCGGCAAAGAACCCGGTAAAGACATTGCCATTAAATACACCGGATTAAGACCTGGTGAGAAACTGTTTGAAGAGCTTTTCCATGAATCGGAACAATTAGCCAATACGGAGCATGAAAAATTATTCAAGGCACGCTTCCGTAAAATTGACTGGCGGGAATTGCTGCAGACCCTGCGTCTGATGAATGAGGCCTGCCAGACTCATAATCATGATGAATTGCATGTGTTGCTTAAAAGTCTGGTACCCGAGTTCACTGCACGCTTTGAACTGACCCATGAATCCGGTTGCAGGAATTAACATGACCATCAGTTACGACGAATTTGCCAAAGTCGATTTACGTTCCGGTACTGTCATTAGAGTGGAACCTTTCCCACGAGCCCAAAAACCCGCCTACAAAGTCTGGGTTGATTTCGGGCCGCAATTAGGGGTATTGCAAACCTCGGCACAGGTGACTGTTCACTACACGCCTGAGACGCTGATGGGACGCACAGTCATTGGGTGTGTCAACCTGGGCGAAAAAAACATTGCCGGCTTTACTTCACAGTTTTTACTGGTCGGATTTTCGGATGTCCAGGGAGCGATTTGCCTGGCGACAGTCGACAAACCGGTCCCTGATGGGCAAAAACTCCATTAAGCGGTCTTGACCTCCTGTTGCTAATCTGATGTGATGAAAGTCTATCCCTATAACGTATGAAATTATCATGAAAATCGTAATTATTGGCGCATCCGGTACCATTGGCACAGCCATCGTGCAAGCACTGGAAACAAGGCATGAGGTGATTAAAGCCAATTACAGTGGCGGCGATATTCAGGTTGATATTACCGATAATCAATCCATTGCCAATCTCTTTAAGCAGATTAAACACATCGATGCGGTTGTTTTGGCAACCGGTAAGGTTCAGTTTGATGATTTCATGGCCATGGATGATGCTGCTTACCAGATTGGTCTTAAAAATAAATTAATGGGACAGGTCAATGTGGTGCTTGAAGGTCGAAAGCATTTGAATGAGGGCGGTTCGTTTACCTTAACCAGCGGCATTCTAAGCTATGATCCGATTCGTTACGGCACTTCAGCTTCCATGGTCAATGGAGCCATTGATTCCTTTGTCATCGCGGCAGCCATTGAAATGCCCCGCGGCCTTCGCATCAACGCCGTTAGTCCGACGGTGATTGAAGAAGCCATGGACAATTATGCGCCTTATTTCCGAGGCTATGCGCCGGTCACCGCCGCCCGCGCCGCTCTGGCTTACAGTAAGAGCGTGGAAGGATTGCAAACCGGTCAGGTTTACCGTGTGGAATAAGAGGCTTGCCTGACGTTCGAATGAATCCCCTGCCTTCGCGGGGGATGACAAGGGAATTGATTAATCCGAAGCCTTCTTCCGATCAGGGAAGATGTCCTTAAACTGGACGTGTTTGTTGCGCTCCATGGCCTGGACGCGTTTTTTATGAAAACCGCCTAAGGTGTAAACCAGAATAGGACCTACAAAGCTGAAAAGGCCCATGCCGAAGGCAATTTTATAAGACACGTCTTTGTTTAATAACAACAGGATTAAACAAATCACCATCAGAAAAATGGCCACAAGACCAGTATAGGGCGAGCCGGGAGTTTTATAGCGCAAATCATCCGTGGTATACCCCGCAGCATACAGGCGTTTGCGGAAATTGATCTGCGCCCAGCATAATGAAATCCAGGCGGTGGCGCCAGTGAAACCGGAAACCAGCAGCAAGGCAATGTAGAGCATGGACTGGCCGAAGAAATAACCGGCAGCCAACAGCAGCCAGATGGCAATCAGCGTAACAATCCCCGCATTCTGGGGGACGGCATTGCGGTTGAGCTTGCTCAAGACATGGGGGGCCATGCCATTGCGTGCCAGCGCATTTAAGGAGCGTACAATTCCGTAAACGCCGGAATTGGAGCAGGACAGGGTCGCCGTCAATGTCACAAAACTGGTGGCGGCGCCGGCCCAATGCAGACCATAAAAATTCAGCGCATCGGCAAAGACGGAATTGGCAAGTCCCGCTTTTTGCCAGGGGAAGATTAAAACCAGGCAGAACACAGGAATGATGTAAATGAATAAAATCCTGAAGGTGACATTACGCACGGCACGCGGAATCATGCGGGCCGGGTCGATGGATTCGCCCGCTGCAAGGCCGATGATTTCCGAGCCTTGATAATTAACCAGCAGCAACACCATGGCCGTCAGCAAGACCAGGTAGCCATTAGGGAACAGGCCGCCCTGATCAAAAATGAATCGCCCGCCAATCACCCCAGCCGGTTGCGGACCATGAATAAAACCAAAGAAAATCAGGATGGACAGCCCCACAAACCCCATTAACGCGGTGATTTTAATAATGGCAAGCCAGAACTCGATCTCACCGAAGGTGCCCACTTTGGCGATATTGATGTAGGTGATGAGAAGGCCGAAACACACGGCCCAGACGTAACCGTTAATGCCGGTAAAATGCTGCATGATAATACCTCCGGCTATGCATTCGGCGGGAATGTAGGCCACCCAGCTAATCCAGTAGGACCAGCCGACGCCGCAGGCAATCGACGGGGAAATGAATTCGGCCGTGTAGTTGATGAATGATCCCGAAATGGGGATGGCCACGGCTAGCTCACCCATACACAACATGGTCAGATAAATGATTAATCCGCCTAACACATAAGCAATGAATACAGCGGGGCCGACCTGGTTAATGACTTCACCAGTACCAAGAAAATAACCTGATCCGATAATACCGCCTAATGCAATCAGTTGGACATGACGGTCTTTTAACCCGCGCTTGTAGCCGCCATCATCAATTGGCGAGCTGGTGTTATGGTTGTAATTAATCACTAACTGTTTGGTCTCTCAAAAAAAGTTAATAGGAGGCAGAATTGTACAATAATTTTATAATCTGTCCATATTTTTTTACGGAGAAAAGGGACGGGAAAGAGATTTTTATAAGAAAATCTTCATGAACGCAAGAGAAATTTTTTAATCCTTGCCTTCATTCGCCTTTTACCATAAAGGGTTACCTTTTTTTGCTTGTTAATCAACACCGAGAGTATAAAAACGCTCGACCCCGATGGCTTGAAGAAAAGCCGAATCGTGAGAAATGACAATCAGGGCGCCGGGAAATTCGCGCAAAACGGCAATGACATGGTTTTGGGTATCCAAATCGAGGTTATTGGTGATTTCATCAAGAATAAGGAGTTGCTGCGGCAAGGCAGCAATGACAGCCAGCGCCAACCGGGCTTTTTCACCACCGGACAGTGTGGCCACGGGCGCATGAACTTCCTCGTTTTTACGAAAAAGAAAAGCGTTTAAATGCCGGCGGATGGCCTGACTCTGCCAGCGAAGCGGCAACGATTCAATGGTTTCATACACACTGAGCCTGGGATTAAGCGTGCTGTAATGCTGATCAAGGTAACCAATCGCCTCGTTTGCCGGCAGATGCCATTGCCCTCCCAGACGCGGTACCGTGTCTGACAACAGGGCCTTTACCAGTGTCGATTTGCCGACGCCATTAGGGCCGCTGATGGCAAGACGCTGATGACCGTTTAATGAAAAATGAATGTTGTGGAAAAGGGGTTTGTCATACCCAATGATTCCATTCTGGATGCTGACCAGCAATTGATTGCCCTGCGTTTTGTGAGTCAGGGAAAAATCAGGCCGGATGATTTCGGCTTGCCGCAATCGCTCTTTTTCTTCAAGCCATTGCTGTTTTTCGTCATGGAGGTGTTTACTGTTTTTATTGGCTGTGCGCTGCCCTCGTCCCTGAGCGCTTCGCAGGGCCAGTTTGTCGCCATCGTATTTTTTTTCACCATGAATACGCTTTTTCTTTGCCCGTTCCTGCTCTTTCATCAACTGCTGATGTAGCGCTTTTTTTTCCCGTGACAAGATGGAAAGCGCCTGATTTATTTTCTGCTGGCGTTGCAGCAGCGACTGGCAATAATCGTCATAAGATCCTTCATGCACCGTAATTTGTTGATTGTCCTGAATATGCCAGAGCGTATGGACGCTTTGACGCAATAACTGCCGATCATGAGAGGCGATAACCACCGCCCCAGGAAATCGCTCAAGGAATTTGAGCAGGCTTTGCCGATTGCCGGCATCGAGATGATTGGTCGGTTCATCAAGCAACAGAAGGGAGGGCTGATGTGTTAACGCTTCATTCAAGGCGGCATGGAAGCGTTGAGCACCGCTTAATGTCTCATAATGATCTCCGCGGGGTATTTGCGGCACGTGGCCAATCACAAGTCCTGGAGGATGGATAATCAACCCTTCATCCGGACTCCGTTTTCCCGCGAGCAGGTTTAACAGGCTGGATTTGCCGCTGCCGTTTTTGCCGATGATGGCGATCCGCGCGCCAGGCATAATCCGGGCAGTAAACTGGCTGAAACAGGGTTTATGAGGTAACGAGAGGCTGATCGCTTGCAATTCAACAGGTCTAAACATAACAATAACTCAAAAGAAGACTACCGCAGAGAGAAACCCTCTGGCCGTGTGCAATTTATTGAGTAATGTTGTTCATTTCAGGTTCTACCTGTTGTATTAGTAATGCAAAAGCACAATTTTAACCTGTTTCTCGACCATGATGCAAGCGGCCTACCATTACGTTTCCGGATTGGACTACACGAGTCCATTCCGGGTTTAATGATTAAGCATCGCTTGATTAGTACGACAGCATTCAACCAAATCATAGAGAGAAAAAACGGCTCGATTGAACTGCTGTTTCAATGCTTTGCCATAGAGTTCAATGAATGTTTCTATTTCCTCTCCAAGTGAACCCTGCTGCAGCGCAGCCATATCGTTTTCACTAAGAACGACATCATTGCCCTTAAGCCGTTCAATCAGGTGTTTTGCTGCTGCTTTTTTCTCCGTGCCTGTGAATTGGCTAAAAATAGACCAATGATAGCGCTCAGGCTTTGCATCCCGTGCCTCATGGTATTGCTCAAGAATGCTAATCAGGCTTGATACCGGATCCCGGGTATTGAGGTAGTCAATTAGATCCTCAAGTGTGCTAAGGGGCTTGTCGCAATGAAGCTCCTTCGCTAAAGCGTTGCCGTGTTGGGCCATGAACGCATCGAGGCGGTCATGCAAACGGCCATTAAGAAGCACGCCTTCATCGTGCAGGTTAATGCCTTTATGCGGGGATTTAAGGGCCTCAGCCAACTGGCGAATGGCCGATTCCTTGTCGTCTTTGGTGTACTGGAACCAGGAAATGGCGTGTCGGGTTTGACCGTATTGACTCCTTTCCTGTTTGTAACTCTCCAACTCGTTCATCAGGGCAGCTAATAAGGGCTTATTATCGATCGTTAGGTTGAGGGCAGGAAGACTTTTTTCCTGAATCTTAAGTTCCTCCTGATCGGGCGTCTCTGCCTGTTCTTCTGGCGGTTCGATCAACAGCAATGGCTGTTGATGTTCCTCGGCCTCTCTTTTTTCCAGCATATCAAATAAGGAATGCAGTTGTTTTTTTTCGTCAAACCCGTGAGGCGTCAAATCATGCTTTTTCAGGTAGGCTCTGATTTGGCGGACAGCGTCTCGCGCTTCGGGTTGATTTAAGAGATTGAGCGCATCCTGATTTAAGTTGTCGTCGGCCTCTTTCTGAGTGGCATAGACTGGGAGTTTGCTTACCCATTCATCAATCAGGGGTTGAATTTCTTCCATCGCGGCGAGGTCATCCATGATTTTCTTTTCCAGTTCAAAATCATAAAAACGCATGTTCAGGTTCTGTTTTTTCCTAATCATTAAATCCTGGATGTGGGTAATGATTTCTTTTATTGCCAAAGCCTGGTTGGCGAGCACCTGCGCCAGAGCCAGCGGCGAATTGGGAATCAGCAAGGCGTTGAGTTGGGCGCGCGGATCGTCAGCCAGTTCCTGTCTGGCTTTTTCAAACAGCGCTGGGAGGAGTAAATCACTGTGTTTTTCAAGGCGTTGCAGTGTCTCACTCGACAGGGCGCTGGCGGGCTTGCCGTTTAACAGCGTGACAATGACTAAGCCTTTTTTATGGGTTATTGCTTCCGCAATGACCTTGTCCAGCGGAAAGTGTTCTAACAGTACGCTGATAACCAGGGGTTTTTGCAGGTTGGCAGCAAAAATATCAATGATTTCCTGATTGACTGGCGGTTTTTTCTCAATCTGCTGAAGCAATTGATGAAGGATAACCTGATCACCCTTATCCAGGGCATTGCTGATCAGGCGGCTGCGTAAAAGCCCATGACGATGCTCGTTTCGGACTTGAGAGGCCTTAAACAGGCCTTCATCGCCAATCAGGGCATAAATGGACGAATGCAGCGCAGCAAAGGGGCGATAACGCTCCGTTTTGACCAGCTCATACAGGCGGTAGAGGGCTTTGGGATAAACCCGTTCATAAATGGTTTGGGCATCGATTTCGGTATCGGGGTTGGCAACACCAAACAGTTTGTCCAGTTTTCCATGCAGGGCTTTTCTGTCATCAAAGGACATCGGGCTTGCCAGTAATTCATTGACCACCGCACTGGCCTGGTGTTCACAGGCGAGATCAAACAGCTTGTGTAAATCCGCAGTCTTAAATTGTTCCGTCTGCTTTAAACGCTGCAGCAAGGGTACATCATCATGGGTCAGCGCATGATGAAGAAATTCCTGGTAGTTTGCAGCCATATCCACCTTATCTGCCGCATAAAGCAGAACGGCGGGGGTGGCATGATGGAACAGGCGGTTGAGGTTTTCTCCCAGTTCCCGGTGAAAATGATTGAGGAAATCCCTGTTTTGCAGCAGAGCGTGCAACAAATCGGCCGTTGGCTGCTGGATTGCCAGAGTAAACAGCGTGTCAGGAATCGGGTGCTCATGGACTTTTGCGCCGTATTTCAATAACAAAAGGACACCGTTCACGTGACCCTGTTGAATGGCGTCATACAGGGGCGAACCCTGGGCGCGAAAAGCCGTGTTGATATGCCGGCTTAACAGGGCAATGACCCGTTCATCCTCTCTGGCGACAGCCCGTTTAAGCAGCGCCATGTATACCGCGTTGTCGAGAACCTGATCGCCTTCAAGTAATTTCGCCAGCAGACCGTATTCTTTTTGAGCTTCCAGATTGAAATAGTTCGCTGGATTGGCGCGAAAACCACGGTAGTTTTCGAGCATGAATTCAAAAATGGCCGTTTCTTTCCGAGCATAGGCTTTGACTAAAAGTTGTTCCTGTTCTTCGTTGTTTAAGTGAACAAACGACATGAGTTTCAGTGCAAAGGCAAACTGGTGGTGTTCAATGGCACGCATTAAAAGAGCAATCAGGCCGCTGATGGATTGGCGGGCTGTCCTGAGAAACGCTTTTTCGTCTGCGGCATTATCTGTTTTCTCGTGACTGAAGAGTAGGTGATCGTATACTTCGGTTAATTGGTGAATGCATTCAGCAAAGTGAGAAGCCTGCAGCGAATCGGCCAAATGAATGGCTGCATCAAGCACCTCAGTATACTGATTATTGCTATTATAGGCGTCAAGCAGGATTTTAATGTAGGCTGAGGAGTAACGCGGGTAGCGGGCGGCAAGCTTTTCACAAAACTCACGGCTGCCTATGCTCACGGCATGAAGCAGGTAGTCCTGTTTCTGGTCTGCGCTTAATTTTTTCCAGGCACGGAAGATGAAACCGATTTCCCCGGCGCTAATCAATTGGTGAATTAACGCTTTGTTTTCTTTCGTGAAGAATTCAGACGCGTCGACAGGCACGGCTAAAATTGCTTGAACCTTTTCGAATTCAAAACCAGCCATCGCGGCTTTTAGGGCTTTTGCCGTGTACGATTTGTCGAGACGAAAACCCCTCTTCGCCAGAAAGGTTGCCATCGCTTTATTGCCTGTCTCGCACGCAAAGGCCAACGCATCAATTCCAAAGGAATCGGCCTCCTCTGTCCAGTGCTTCTCAATGAGTTCATTGCGGCCATAGCGGCATAACACCAAAAAAGTGTGCAAATCCAGGCCCTGGCTTAAATCAGGGCTGGGATGGCTAATGAGTTCGCGGTAGCGATCGGTGCCGGATGTACTGTCCATCCAGGCTTCAAAGAAACGACGATCTTTACGCTTCAGAAGTTGCGGAATCATGCTGGCATCGACTTTAAGGCCCACTTCCAGAAGCTGTATAAAGGTAGGCAAAGACAGTTTCTGTACCGATTTAAGGCTCAAATTTCTGGTTTTGGCACTGACCGATGACTTGTCCTTACGGCTTAATTCCTTTATTTCATTGAGCCAGAACTGTACGACAGACTGGCGATCATGCTCTGCAGCAACCCGTAATGCCTCACTTAAATAGTGGAAGGGGAGGTCGGGTAGATAAGCCCTCAGTGTTTTCAGGCAATCAACATCCCCTCGCTTGCTGATCTTATGAAGAATATCCGTCAGCTGGGTGGGTGAGAGCACAGTGTAATCAATGGCGTGTTTTTTATAGAGTTCAAACACGGCACGAAGGCAGGCTGCATTACGGCACTCTGCTGCTTTGATGAGAAAATGGAAGTCCTTGCTGATGTAAGCCTTAAAAGACTGTTTCTGGCTGTCAGAAGCGTATTCGCTCTCATAGGCCTCAAGCAGTTGTGCAAACAATTCCGGATTGCCCTGCCAGAGTGCATAAGTCAGCAGATGGAGCTTGTCGTCTCTGTTTTTTAGTCTGTAGAGTTTGAGCAGTTCCTTATTCCAGCGATCGGTGTGCATGATGTAGGCAGCCTGGTAGGGCGTTACCCGATTATGATCAAGGTAGGCCTGGATGGTGTCCGTGTCATTAACATAGGCTGCAAAATACAGGCTGTTGTAAACCCATTCTTTGTCGGTGATGCCTATCTGGCGATCAAACTCGGTTTGAGTAAATGGGCTTAACAGGGCTTTTTTGTCAGGGTAGACGGCAGGGCTTGGATCATGCGGATTGGCGTAAATGTGAATGCTCAATCCCACGTGATCATCCGGGTAGCCAAATTGGCGGGATAATTCCTCGATAACCTCACTGGCTTTGGTAAATGTGCGGATGTTTTTTGTCTGTTCACCTGAAACCGCTTGATTCGGATTGTCTTCATCGTAATTGGGATCATAAATTTCATAGCCGCCATTTTTAAACGTCACTTCAATGGCATGATTATGAGAGGCTACATAGCAGGAGCGTCCATCATGGCGCAGTTGGTCAAGTATGGCTGCCCATTGAGTCTTGCTTTCGACTAAACCAATGGCAAATTCTTTCCTGATGGGTTTGCCGTGGATGAGAACCGCTTTTTCCATGTCCCCCTGCAGCGATTTGGCCTGGGTGTACTTGTTGCGGTTAAATTCAATTTCGATGTCGCGGATAAAAAGATCCAGCTTGTTGCCATTGCCATAAACATAGTCCTTGGGCGGGTTTGCCAGTTGACGGCACAGGTCGAAAAATTCGTCTTCCCGACCCTCAAGACGATAACGAATCCGTAAGCAGACCAGCCCGCCGCAGACACCTTCAGGATTTAATTGAATGGCGGTGTCATTACGGCTTAAAAGACGGTTAATGGAATTGATCATTTGAATTTGAGCTGGCATGTTACTTCTCAAAGTGATTAACAACGCGTCAATTTTAACTGATTCTGTATAGATAAAAAACAGCAACAAGGGGTTAGGGGCTGACTTTTACAGGAATTTACGTGAACTTAACAAATGCAGGGGGGAATTTGGCGGAGAGAGAGGGATTCGAACCCTCGATACGTTTCCGTATACACACTTTCCAGGCGTGCGCCTTCGACCGCTCGGCCATCTCTCCAAGAGTGGGTGAGAATATACGCAATGGCTTAAAAAATCAATGCCTGATGCGACAAAGCCATGAAATATCATTATAGATACACTTTGACTTTTATATGAGCGGTTATTATGATGCAGGAAAAATAAATGAGATGATAATATGTACGTTATTGCACTTTGTGGTCCAATTGGAGCCAATCTTAAGCAACTGGCAAAGCAGATTTCCGAAACAATCCAATTCCGTAAGGTAGAAATCGTCAGGGAAGAATGGATACGGAATGAAAAAGGTGATTATGTTGTTACTGATTTAATTGCGAAAATAAAACAGAAACAGGGCGTTTGTCTGTTGGTGGGGCATTTTTTTCTGGTGCAGGATGCACTGGAAAAAGCATTTGACTCCGCGTTAAAATCGAAGTCAAAGGAAGAGGCAGAATCTGCTCCCTCAGCAGTGCAGGCAACGGAAAAATCAAAGACTGGCATTATCGATCTGAAACTTTTCCTGAAAACCGATTCAGATCAGTGCTACCAGCATTACCTGCTG
Source organism: Legionella rubrilucens (assembly GCF_001468125.1). Classification (GTDB taxonomy): domain Bacteria; phylum Pseudomonadota; class Gammaproteobacteria; order Legionellales; family Legionellaceae; genus Legionella_C; species Legionella_C rubrilucens. The sequence continues at coordinate 616,830 of NZ_LNYT01000007.1, forward strand.
GAAAAATTACATGAAAAAAATTTGGGCCACCCGAAGGAGACAAAGGGCGCGGTTAATAATGAGGCAGTGGATTCAACGGAAACACTCTTGGCTGAGATTTTACAGATCAATCAAGTGTATGAAAAATCGATTAAACCAATAAACGACACCATCATTAATCCTTCACAAAAACAAGCCCATATCATGGTGCACGACAGCGCCAACCAGGGAATCATCTGCACACTGATTAATTCAATCGTAAACCCCGTGCCTGTTGAGCCAGTATTTGACGAAGAGCAGAAACCCGATCCAGAACCCACTGGCCCCCGCTTCTTTTCATAATGTCTATAGTTACTTATAGGTAAAGGTCTTTAAACGGGCAGATTATGGCTATTCGATGCATCAGTACAGTATCCGGTATGTTGTTCTGTGTGAATGCCTTCGCTTTTCCTTGTTTTATTACATTGGCGAAAGACAATTGCTGGACTAATTACAATGTCAAGGTAGTGGTGACCGATGGCATTACCAATGAGGAAATCACGACGGTCAATATCCCCAAAGGACAAACCTGGGCCAGGGAGTCGTTCAATTGCCAGCCGGCACAAAAATTCATGTACCGGGCCAGCTTTACTCCAGTAATCTGGGAAAAGGATGCCCACAAGGTTTATCGTGCGCAGCGTTTCTGGTCGATGCCTGGCAGCATTGAGCCGGGGACGACGGCCTGGAATATCCCCGTTTGTTTCACCAGTGATTTTTCGGAAACCCCATACCCTCCCGATGCCACGGGCAAATGCGTTTGCGATTTCAGTACCATCCCACCTGTCCCGCCGCAATGAGAGGGGAGCGCTTTTCATTGGCGGATTGCAGGCCATTGTGTATCATGCTGGCATGATTGCAGAATGGGAGAGTACCCTTGTTGACTTTACGGCAGCAAATTGCGCAAATGCTGATCATGGGTTTCGACGGCACAGAAATCAATGACCAGAATCCAGTGAAGAACTGGCTTGAAAAAGAGGGCTTGGGCGGGGTTTTGTTATTTGACTATGATCTCGCGGCGCAATGCCCGGGCAAGAATATCCGCGACGCGTCTCAAGTCAAGGCATTGATTCAACAATTGCATGACTGCGCTTTGAGTTCTGAAGCCGGCAGCGAATTTCCTCTGTTTGTCGCAGTCGACTACGAGGGCGGCGCAGTTGATAGGTTAAGGCACTTAGCCGGTATCCCGACAAGCCTGTCACCGAAACAGTATGCCAGTTTATCGCCAGAGCAGCAGCAGAACGAAGCGCAAAAAATGGCCGATACGCTGACATCCTTAGGCTTTAACCTCAATTTTGCACCCCTGCTGGATTTAAATTTAAATGAACGGCAAGGCATCATCGGAAAATTGGCCCGCAGCTATGGTACGGATGCGACCCAGGTTGCCGCCATAGCCAGACAATTTGTCGCCGTCCTGGCCAAGCAGGGCATTACCTGCTGTTACAAGCATTTTCCAGGGCACGGCAGTGCACTGGGGGATACCCATGAAGGCTTTGTGGACGTCACTGAAACCTTCATTAAGGATGAATTGCAGCCTTATGCTGAGCTGCTGCGCCACAACGCGTTGCCGGTGATGGTCATGACCGCGCACGTCATTAACCGTCAGCTTGATCCAGAGGGTGTGCCGGCGACCCTGTCAAGACCCATTTTGACGGGATTACTGCGCGAAACAATCGGTTTTGATGGGGTGATCATCAGCGATGATTTGCAGATGCATGCCATCAGCCAGCATTATTCCCTGGCCGATTCGCTCCGTTTGACCATCAATGCGGGCGCTGACATGGTCATTTTTGCAAATCAATTGGGCAGGGTCTCGGCCACCGAAGTCATTGATGTGATCGAGGGCTTAGTCCACAGCGGTCTTGTTGCAGCAAGCCGTATCCAACAGGCCTGTGAAAGAATTAAAACACTGAAGCAATGGCAAGGGGCTTCGACTCAAGCCAGGGCAATTCGGAAATCGGCTGTCCCTGAGTCGTCTCTGCCTGAAAGGGGATAAGACGCATTCGCTGTCGTGCCCGCGCAGGCGGGCAACAATAATCACGGATGAAGGGATACCGGGACTCAGCAGGCAATGGCTGTTATTGAGACCTGTTGCTCTTTTATGGATGCCAGCCCTGTCACAATCGTTTGCTGTTTAGGATTGACAATCAAGGTATCTATGTTAAAATGGTGTGCTCAATGTGCAAAACGAGACCACTCTGACATGAAAACAGTTCTGGCCCACATGGAATTTCTTAACCCCAACCTGCTGCTGTTCGCTTGTTGTTGCTGTTAATTCAATTATTCCCTGTCGCCTGAATTAATTTTATCGAGAGTTTGTTATGTGCACCCAATTGTCTTCCCCTAAAAAAATCTGGTTCAGTACGCCGGTTCTGTACGCGCTGATGATTGGCCTGGGTCTGTTGACTGGCTGGTCTGGTATTAAACCGCTGCAACAGTTTGGTTTATTCATAGCCGATGTCTTTATCAATATTTTTAAATGCATCAGTCTTCCTATCATTGCCCTGTCCATCATTGTGACTTTGTCCAATTACCGAGCTGATGGCCCCATGCGCCGCATCTGGCAGCGGGCGATGACTTACACCTTGGGCACTACCTTGGTCGCTGCGGCCATCAGCTGCCTGCTTTATATCCTGATTCATCCCAGTATGGTGGGCGCTATCCAGGGTTTGGCCGCGCCCAAAGCCAATGAATATCAGTACTTAAGCCATATTGCCAACCTGATTCCTTCAACCATTTTCAGCCCATTTATTGAACATCAGGTCATGGGTGTTTTGTTGCTGGGGATCGTAACCGGTGTGGCGATTCGCTATATTCCTGATCAGGAATCCAGACAAACCATTACCCAGTTTTTCCGTGGCGCACATGGTTTGTTTATGGTCATCACCAAGTGGGTTATCGCAGTCATTCCCATCGGTTTGTACGGGTTCATTACCGCCACGGTAATTCAATTGCAGAATGGCAAGTCCATCAAGGGTATCGGTGAGTACCTGATGATCGTCGTCCTGGCTAACCTTATCCAGGGATTTGTGGTCTTACCGCTCTGGCTGAAAGCGCACGGGATTAAACCGTTTTCTGCCATGCGGGCCATGTTGCCGGCATTGTCACTGGCATTCTTTTCCAAGTCTTCGGTCGGCACTTTACCGGTGACAATGGAAACGGCGGAGAAAAATCTCGCCGTTAAGCCTGCCATTAGCCGTTTTGTGCTTCCTTTATGCACCAGCCTGAATATGAACGGCTGTGCTGCCTTTATCTTCGCCACCGTGATTTACTTGATGCAGAATCACGGCATGGTCATTTCCTTGCCCATGATGGCCTTATGGGTCTTGATTGCTACAGTAGCGGCCATTGGCAATGCCGGGGTTCCCATGGGGTGCTTTTTCTTAAGCACCAGCCTTTTGGCCAGCATGAATGTGCCCATTACGCTAATGGGAATTATCCTGCCTTTCTACAGCTTGATTGATATGCTGGAAACCGCCTTGAATGTCTGGTCAGACTCCTGCGTTGCCAAGGTGGTTAATGACAAGACAGTACTTGAAGAAGAAATGGAGGCGCCCATTACCGGGACGGCTTATTCTGTCAAAGCGTAAGACCTAGCATGGGCAGAGTAATTTCTCACAGAGCGCGTAATAAATCAGGCTTAAAGTGTCCAGATCGCGCTCTGAAACACATTCATTAACCTGATGAATGGTGGCGTTAACGGGGCCAAGTTCAATGACTTCCACCCCATAAGGCGCAATAAACCGCCCATCGGAAGTGCCGCCACTGGTGGATAACTCAGGTTCTTTGCCCGTGATGGTTTGAATTACTTCCCGCGTACTTTCCAGCAAATTGCCTTGATTGGTCAGGAAGGGAAGGCCATTTACCCGCCAGTCAATATCCGCTTTTAAACCATGTCGTTTTAAACAGTCTTCCACCTCGTCCTGCAGTTTTTCCGGGGTTTGTTCGGTGGAGAAGCGGAAATTTAACTGCAATTCCAGTTCACCGGGAATAATATTGCCGGCATGGCCTCCGGCCTTAAGGTGAGTAATTTGCATGGAGGTGGGGGGAAAATGCGGATTGCCTTCATCCCAGCGTCTGTTGGTGAGTTCAGCCAGTGCGGGGCTTACGGTATGAATGGGGTTTTCAGCGAGATGAGGGTAGGCGACATGCCCCTGTTTGCCGTGGATCACCACGTTGGCAGACAAGGAACCGCGGCGGCCTATTTTGACTACATCACCCACCTGATGCGTACTGGAAGGTTCGCCGACCACACAATAATCAATGTGTATGCCCTGCGCTTTTAAAGCGGCCATCACGTGCGGGGTGCCCTTATCAAACAGATCCCCTTCCTCCCCGCTGGTGATTAAGAAACCCAGGCTGCCGGAAAAAGCAGGGTGGTTATGGATAAAACGCTGTGCTGCGATCATCATCGCCGCCAGGCTGCCTTTCATGTCCGCTGTGCCTCGACCATAAAGCAGGCCGTTGTCCTCCGTCAGTTCAAAGGGATTGCTTAACCATTTACCGGCATCGCCGATGGGTACGACGTCCGTGTGACCGGCAAACACCAGCAAAGGGCTTCCCTGGCCACGACGGGCAAAAAAATTGGCCACGGGCGGATTATCCAGTTGCTGGCAGTCAAAGCCCAGCTCTTTTAAAAAATTGACCATGCAGGGCTGGCATCCGGCATCCTCGGGGGTAACGGATTGAAAACAGATGAGCTCCGCCAACAAGGCTTTGATTGCCGTCATTTGATGTCTCTCAGCAAATCATTGATACTGACCTTGGCACGCGTTTTTTCGTCGATCTGTTTGACAATCACCGCGCAATAGAGGCTGTGACTGCCATCGTCGCTCGGCATGTTGCCAGGCACAACGACGGAGCCTGCGGGAATGCGGCCGTAGCTCACAGTTTTTGTCAGGCGGTTATAAATTTTGGTGCTTTGTCCTAAATACACACCCATCGACAAGACAGAATCCCGCTCAACAATCACGCCCTCGACGACTTCCGAGCGGGCGCCGATAAAGCAATTGTCTTCGATGATGGTGGGGTTGGCCTGCAGGGGTTCAAGCACGCCGCCGATGCCGGCTCCGCCGGAGAGATGAACATTTTTGCCAATTTGTGCACAGGAGCCTACGGTCGCCCAGGTGTCCACCATAACCCCTTCATCAATGTAAGCGCCAATATTGACATAAGAAGGCATCAGGACGGTATTTTTTCCAATAAAAGCGCCTTTTCTGACCATCGCATGCGGAACAATCCGCGCACCCAGCTCGGCAAAATCACTGCGGCCGTAAGCGGCAAATTTCAGAGGGACTTTATCATAAAACTGGCAGAAGCCGGCATCAATCACCTGATTGGGGTAGAGACGGAAGGACAGTAAAACCGCTTTTTTAAGCCATTGATGGACCGTCCATTCCTGATTGATTCTTTCTGCAACGCGCAGTTCGCCTGAATCCAGTGCAGAAAGCACCTCGTTTACCGCAGTTTTAATCTCCTGGGGGGCTGTTTCGGGTGTCAGGCTTTGACGTTCTTCAAAATAGGTTTCGATGGTGCTTTGTAAACTCATGATGTTCATCCGGCATGGTGAATGGCGAGGTATAGTATACTCAGATAGTTACGCGATAGTAATCCCCGAATCGATTTGATGATGCCTCTGGTCAAAAGTCTCTCGCTCAGCAATAATAGCTTGATTTTAATCATCATCACGGAACGATCATGGATCAAAGTAAAAAAGCGCGGTTTTTTGCTTTTCTGTTTTTCATTGTTTCTTCAGGTTCTTCTCAGGTTATTCATTCAGCGCAGCCCAAATGGACGCTTCTGCCTACCACGCCCACGCGAGTGATTGTCGCGCCGAATGGGACAGCCAACGTGCAATATCAGGTAACGAATAATACGTCAGTAACCCGTACATTAACTATCAAGCCCCTAAGCGGTGTCACCCAGGTTAAAAACAGCCCCGGCGAGTGCAGTATTCCCTTTACGCTGGCCTCTAAAGCGCATTGCCTGTTGTCCTTACGCATCAATGGAGCGCAGGTACCGGTCAATGGACTGCATGAGGGGCCGGTGGTTTGCAAAACGCAGGGCTCCGGTGCCGATCCTTTCCTGTGCTCCCAACCCAGTCAGGCGAACAGCCTGCAGGTGACGGTCATGAATCAGTCCACTCAGCTAAACCTTACAGGCTCTCCGTTGCTTTTAGTCGCAGGGGGCGGTTCAGGCAATATCACCGTGACCAACCTGGCAGGACAAACCGCTTTGAATGTGGCTGCGGTGCTTACCGGCACTGCGCTGGATGGTCATGTTGTTCAGGATGCTTCACAATGTACGGTCCTTGCTGCGGGTCAATCCTGTAATCTGATCTTTACGCCGGATAATACCGTCATACCGGCCACGAATGTGACGATTCGGGGAAGCAATACCTCGGCAGTGATTGGCAGTATCGCCGTCAATGCACCGCCGGTGGCCAACATCAGTATCAGCGGCTCCTCAACGCTGCAATTCAACACCAACGGTTCAACAGGCATCATCACAATCACCAATGATTCCCTGACGCTGGTCGCGCAGAATATCGTACCGGATTTTTCCGCCACGGCTCTCGCGGGCAATGTATCGGTGACTGCCAATACGTGTCTCAATGTGCTTCCCGGCGGAAGCTGTACCATCACCTTTGAGCCGGGCGGTAACGCGGTCGTGCCCACGAATTTCCCTATTCAGGGTACGAACACGACCGCAGTGATAGGCACGATAGGGATTGATGCGCATGCGTACATTACCAACGGGAACACGTCACTGGTGACGCAATGCAGCATCGATACCAGTACCGGTAATTTAGGCGGCTGTGGAGACAGCGGCGCTGGCGGCCTGGTGGTTCCCGGCGGGGTGACCCTCAATCCGGCGGGGGCCCTGGCTTATATCACCAATGAGAATACCAGTGTCGTGTCTTTTTGCAGTGTCGATGCGGATTCAGGGGGATTAAGTGGCTGTGCGAATACGGGTGCTTTGTTTGCTATTCCTACGGGTATCGTCATTAACGCCGCGGGCGATATCGCCTATGTTGTTAACGAAAGCGGGAACTCCGTCACCCAGTGCGACATCAATCCCACAACGGATGAACTGGATAATTGCGTTCAACTTCTGGGCTTAGGGTTGTTTGCGCCTTATAACATGGCAATTCATCCGGCAGGCGATTTTGCCTACATCACCGTCATTTCAGAACTCACCGAGTGCAGTATTGACGCGGGCACAGGCGCTTTGCAGGGATGCAGCAATTACAATGATCCTTTACTAAACATTCCCCAGGGCATTGCGGTGAACGCCGCGGGAACCTTTGCCTACATCACCAGCGCCGGCACTAACACGGTAATTGCTTGCCAGATTGATTCTGTCAGCCGTTTAGTGACTTCCTGTGTGGATACTGGGGCTGTTGGGCTCAATTTCCCACGGGAGATTGCTTTAAATGGCAGCAATGATTTTGCCTATATTGTGAATACCAATGGCAATTCCGTGACGAGATGCACCATTGACAACGGCACGAGTTTCATTAACTGTGTGGATTCCGGTGCGACCGGATTACAGGGACCCCTGGGCATTACCATTCGGTAAAGGCTGGATCTAATCCAGCCTTTTTACTTTAGATTTTTTGCCATCTTGGCAAACTCGGTTTTATCCAGTGGAAAATCCACTGTCCATCGTTCTTTGGGGCGGGGGAGAGTGGATTGCCTGGCGTACAGGGCCAGATCCGCCTGGGTTACGCCTTCAACAGCAAACTCAGCCATTAATTTCTCATATGCTTTTGCGGTGGTGTCATAGACTGTTTTAGAGAATTCGCCTTCTTTTTCCACAGTAAATACGTATTTTTTGGTCTTGATGTCAAAAAAGAATGTTTTGCAGCCATTTTCTGTAATTTGTCCCGCGACCACGATTTCATCCCGTATGGGCAATTTTTGGATATGCCGTTCCAGCTTCAGCAAATTGAAGGCGAGTTTGTCGTCGTTTAAAGGCTTTAAGTCGGTCATAACCAAGGTTGTCCATTGATCCCGCACTTGCTTTTCAAGCACATAGTAGCCTTGCTGTTGGGAAAATTTATAACGATCGTAGCCTTGCTCAATGATTTCATCGCCGCCGGTGACTAAAATAGGGAAGCGGGGCGCTTTCGCGCCAAGGCCGGGTTCAAGAAAATAAATGGCCTCGTCAATGACGACGCGCAAAACAACATGGGTGGGCAGTATCTGTAGTGAGTCGGCGGGTGAGGCGCCATTTAACACGCGGGCTTCGCAATAACTGACTTCAAAACCTAATTCCTTGAGCATGGTGGCAAGCAGCCGCGCTGATTGAAAGCAATAACCGCCCGCCGTGTTATCCATGAGGTCCTGGTAATCAAAAAGCGTGATGTGATGGCGGTTGACCGGATGCTGGCGGCTGATTTTGCGTAATGCAAAATTATGATAGAAAAAAGTGAGCAGGTGGGCGTTATACACTTCTTTTAAATAGTCCGCCCGTTGCGTGGCGTCCAACCCGTCAAGGTCGAGCTGTGTTATGCCGATTTTATCCAAATAATTCGCTAAATTGATTTTCATCACCAATCCTTCTTGGGAAAGATGTATTTACTATAAGCTGAAAGTCCAATCTGGCCTAGAGTTGGTTAATGATTTGTCGGGTTGAGCCGTCTTTTTTTGCTGTTGGGTTCCTCGTTCTGACAGACTTCCTGAGTCGTTGCTTTCTGCCATATCGATACTTTCTGCAGGTAATGCAACGTTCCCTGAGGTGGAATTTTTTTGCGGGCCAGCGCTTTATCCAGGGTATGATCACTGTAGAGGGCGGCGTGTTTGGTCAGCATTTCGCTGACTGGCGTACAGCGGCCCTCCGGTTGCCCCTCCTCTGGCTTGGGCGTTTCGGTAAACAGAAATTGAATGCGATAGTCCAACGCATCCGAGGAGACGGATTCATGGACTAAGCCGGGGTAACCGTAATCAAGCAATTCCCTGTTTTTAATCGACCCGTCCGGACGGGGGCTTATGTCGATGATACGCGGATCCCAAGCGTCTATTTCCCAGACTGACGGTGTTTTCTCATCCTGCAGTTGCAGTGACACCTGAAGGTAGCCATGATCAATGAGGCTGGATTTAACGACGGTGATGCTAGCGACTTCTCCGGCAGCATGGATGCGTTGCCCGAACTCAACTAAAAGATGCCAGGCTACCTCACGGCAATAGCCAATTCCGCCATGCTCAATGAGATCATGGACCTGAACATAATCGTTTGGAGGAATCGCATCGATTAAAACCCGGATGGTGTTGTCAAAGTAACCCTGTTTAATTTCCCTGTGAAATTTGACATAGCCGCTCAATTGATTGCCAATCGTGACCTTTTCCCGGGTTGAAGCAATGGCCTCAGCACATAACTCCACAAACTTAAGACGTGTTAAAGGCATTTGATGCTCAAAAATTAGAAAATGCCATAAAATTAGCCATTTATTAAGCATTTTATTTTGTCGTGACTGACCCTCATCTCATCAGGCTAACCGCATTTTTTTATGGTGTGTGGCGCTCGGTGCCTGTTCAGAAGGGGCTTTCTGCCAGAGGGAAATCTGCTGCAGATAATGCACTTTCCCTGGAAGGGGAACTTTTTTATCTTCAATGGCCTCTTGCAGGGAGAAATCACTGTAAATGTCCTTATGTTTCTCCAACACCTGATGTTTCGGAGTACAGCTTCCCTCTGGCGCTCCTTCCTTGGCTGAAGGAATCTTTGTAAAAGTGAATTTTTTTGTATAATCGATTGTATCTGAAAAGAAAGAATGATGGAGTTTAACCCTATAACCGTAGGCGAGCGCCTCCTTGTTTTTAACCGTGCCGTCAGGACGCTTACTGATATCAATAATGCGGGGCTCCCAGGCATCGACTTCCCACATGGACAGCATTCTCTCTTTGGCAAGGTAAATGCGGACTTCCAGGTAGACATGATCGGCTTTCACGGATTGAACCAGGCTGATTTTAGCCACCCCTCCCGCCTGCTCAATTCGCCACCCGAGTTCAACTATCAGGTGTTGAGCCAGTTCATGGCAATAACCGAGACCTGTGTGTTCAATAAGATCATGAATTTGAACTGGATCATCCGATGGAATCTCCCGCTTGCCCGGACGTAAGACGTCATCAACATAGTAATTTTTGTTTTCCTTATGAAATTTCAGGTAACCGCTCAATTGATTGCCTGGCGTTACTTTTTCCCGCGTAGCCGCAATCGCTTCGGCACATAATTCGACAAATTTTAATCGTGTTAAAGGCATAAAATGGGTTCAAAAAATAACCTGGGTCGTCATTTTACCAAGTGAATATTATCGCTTTATTAAGAAACCCGCCGTATTTTGCGGCATGTAAAAGGGGAGTATACTGCTGTCCATTTCAAATTTCAGGACAGACTATGCGCTTGGTAATCACGGGAGCCTCTGGATTTATCGGATTTCATCTGGCAAAACGCCGTTTGCAACAGGGCGATGTGGTGGTAGGCATCGATAATCTGAATGATTATTACGATGTTCGCCTTAAACAGGCAAGACTTGAGCAATTGCAGGCCTTTGACAATTTTATTTTTTATGCCGACGATGTGGTGGATGCCGAGACCTTACAGAAACGGTTTGCCGAACACCAGCCTCAACGCGTGATCCATCTGGCCGCCCAGGCTGGGGTGCGTTATTCCCTGACTAACCCAGGGCAGTATGTGCAATCCAATCTGGTGGGTTTTGCCAATATCCTCGAAGCGTGCCGTCATCATCACATTGAGCATTTAGTGTATGCTTCAACCAGCTCGGTGTATGGCGCCAACAGCTGCCAGCCTTATCATGAAGCCCATTCAACCAGCCACCCGTTAACCCTGTACGCCGCCAGCAAGAAAGCGAATGAATTGATGGCCCATTCGTATTCGCATCTTTTCCAATTACCGACAACGGGATTACGTTTTTTTACGGTGTATGGACCCTGGGGGCGGCCAGACATGGCTTTTTTCTCGTTTACCAAAAATATACTCGAAGGCAAGGCCATTCAAATTTTTAATCACGGCAGGATGCAACGGGATTTTACTTACATCGATGACATCGTTGCCGGTATCTCCGCAGCCATTGATAAACCCGCCGCGGCAAATCCCCACTGGAATAGCCATGCTCCTGATCCTGCCAGCAGCAATGCTCCTTTTAAAATTTACAACATTGGTTGCGGTAACCCGGTTAACCTGATGGATTACATTGAGGCCATTGAAGAAGCAACCGGAAAGCAGGCTCTGAAGGAATTTTTACCCATGCAAAACGGTGATGTCTTATCCACCCACGCCGATACACAAGCCCTGGTTGGTGATCTGGGCTATCAACCTCAAATTGACTTCCGCGAGGGAGTGCGTCGTTTTGTTGAATGGTATCAATGGTTTTATCGTTAGGCGGGAATTCAGGAGCAAGGCTCGGAATGGATCCCCCGCCTGCGCGGGGGATGACAGGGGGGAGCGGGGGATGACAGAGGGGGAGCGGGGGCTGGCGGAAAGACGAGGATGATGGAAGGCGAGGATGCGGAAGGAGGGTGGCTAAAGTAAAGCCGGATGACGTGTAAAAAATGTGTCTTTCCCGCGCAGGCGGGAAACCAGGAGCAAGGCTTCGGAATGGATCCCCCGCCTGCGCGGGGGATGACAGGGGGAGCGGGGGCTGGCGGAAAGACGAGGATGATGGAAGACGAGGATACGGAAGACGAGGATGACGGAAGACGAGGATGACGGAAGACGAGGATGACGGGAACCGGCAGTGGTAAACTGCCTGGATCGCGTTATGCCAGTATTTCTTCGCGCAAACGTCCGATTAACTCATCCTTCTTGCGCCATTGCTCATTCAACCATTCTCTGAACGCTGTCTGGGTGTTTTCATCATAAGCCAGTTGCGTGGTGGTAAATTCGTCAGGAATCTGAATCGGCCGAATACAGACTTTAATCACCGGGGCCATGCGATGGCAGAGGAAGTCCCATAAAGAATAACGCGTGTCCGGGTAAATAATGGTCACGTCGAGTAAATTGTTAAATTTTTTACCCAGGGTACTCATCACAAAGCTGATGCCCCCCGCCTTGGGTTTTAACAGGTGATCATAGGGGGATTGCTGTTTGACCTGCTTTTGGTGGGTAAAGCGCGTGCCTTCCACGAAATTGATGATGGTGGCTGGCGTGTGTTTGAAAATTTCAATCGCTTTGCGGGTCGCCTCAAGATCCTTGCCTTTTTTATGCGGTTTTTTGGCGAGGTACTCTTTGGAATAACGCTTCATAAATGGGCAACCCATGGCCCACCAGGAAAAACCCAGCAGTGGAATCCATTTCAGCGAATCCTTGATGAAAAATTTAAGCATCGGGATTTTACGGTTAAAAACACACTGCAGCACCACAATGTCCAGCCAGCTTTGGTGATTGGCGACCAGTAAATACCAATCTCTGCGTTTAAGGTTTTCAAGTCCTGATACCTGCCAGTCAATGTGTTGGGTGACATTGATGTAGGCTTTGTTCACGTCCGCCCAGCAAAAGGCGATGCCGTCGATGACCTTCGTGCAGAATACCTTAAGACGAATGTTAGGAATAAGCTTCAATAATCCCATAAACAGCATGGGAATAAAGAAAAAGAAGGTGGACAGGGTGAGCACAGCAATGGCCAGCACACCGTACAATTGTCCTCCTGAGGTTTTAGTTTGATTCATAATGGATTCCAATTAGTTAAGGGCCTGATGCAAATCGGCAATCAAGTCTTCAATGTGCTCAATGCCGACCGAAAGACGGATAAAACCATCCACAATGCCGAGCTTGCGCCGGGTTTCTGCAGGAATCGAGGCATGCGTCATGATGGCTGGATGCTCAATCAAGCTTTCCACACCGCCCAGGCTCTCGGCCAGAGTAAAGAGTTCGCAGCGGGATAAAAAGCGGGTTGCTGTGTTAATATCCCCTTTAACCACCATGGAAATCATACCGCCAAAATGCTGCATTTGCTGTTTAGCCAAAGCCTGTTGAGGATGAGTGGAAAGACCGGGATAAATGACGTTGTCGATTTTGGGATGCTTTTGTAACCATTCTGCCAGAGCCATGGCATTATCGCAATGCCGCTGCATGCGCAAAGAGAGGGTTTTCAGGCTGCGCAGGACTAAAAAACTGTCAAAGGGGCCGGCAATGCCGCCGCAGGAATTATGCAGGAAGGCCATTTTTTCAGCGATTTCCGCATTATCCCCGACCACGACCACGCCGCTGACCACATCGGAATGACCGTTTAAATACTTGGTTGCGGAATGCAGAACGAGGTCAAAACCCAACTCCAGCGGCCTTTGGATCCAGGGGGTAGCAAAGGTATTATCCACCACCGCAATCAGCCTGTGACGTTTGGCAATGGCGGCAATGGCTCGTAAATCAGCGAGTTTCAACATGGGATTGGAAGGGGTTTCCACCCAGATCATGCGGGTTTCTGGACGAATGGCGGCCTCGATCGTTGCCGGATCCGTCATGTCCACAAAGCTGAAAGACAAGCCTGAGGTTCTGGTTTTGACCTTATCAAAGAGGCGAAACGTGCCGCCATAGAGATCGTCCATGGCAATGACATGATCGCCGTTGTCCAGCAGGTCAATGACCGTATTGATGGCGGCCATACCGGAAGCGAAGGCAAAACCGCGTTGTCCTGACTCCAGGCTGGCAATGCAGGCTTCGTAGGCGGCGCGGGTCGGGTTATGCGTGCGTGAGTATTCATAGCCCTGATGAACGCCAGGGGCCGATTGACGGTAGGTGGAGGTGGCATAAATGGGCGTCATGACCGCACCGGTCGCGGGGTCAGGCTGTTGTCCGGCGTGGATGGCCCGGGTATCAAAATGTGTCTTATCCATGATCAAATTCCTTCTTTGGGGCTCTTCCAGCAAAAGTCAGGAAGGCGTTATATACTATAGGTAGCGCGTAATGGCATTTAAATTAATCAATTGATTAAAGTTATGCCATTATTAGCCGCTAATGAGGATGTGCGATATTCTAGTGAGGGATCCATGGGTAGGCAAGAAATAGACTACGAAAAAGTTGCCTCAGCAGCGGAAATTTTAAAACAACGGGGTGAAGAACCTTCTTTAACCAGTGTCTGTGAAGAGTTGGCCATTTTGTCCTTAACTCCGCAGTTGTCTGCCTATTTGGAAAAATGGTACCACACGCAGCCCGAATTCCAGCGCTCCATCAATGTCCCTTTATCCGATAATATTCAAATCGAAGCGAGCGATGTGCTCGAAAAGAATGTTGAACTTGAAAAATCCCTTTCGTTATTACGCGCGACCCTTGAATCTACTGCAGACGGCATCATGATGGTCAATGGCAAGGGCCAGGTGGTCGACTGGAACCAGAAGTTTGTCGAAATGTGGCGTATTCCCTCTCACATGCTGGAATCCGGCACGGAAAGCATCGGCTTTGAGTACATTCTTGAGCAATTGAGCAATCCTGCCGCCGTCATTGCCGATGTGCAATATTTGTATGAAAATCCCGAGTGGCAGGGGGAGTTGCCGGTTTTGCATTTTAAAGACGGCCGTATTTTTGAACGGTACACCCAACCGCAGCGCGTCGGCAACGAAATTGTCGGCCGGGTATACAGTTTCCGGGACGTGACTCAAAAGCGCATGTCCGATGATCAGTTGCGCATTCGCGAACGCGCCATTGAAGCCAGTACCCACGGCGTGGCCATTATCGACATTACCAAAGCCAATCAGCCGATTATTTACGTCAACAAGGCATTCGAGCGTATTACCGCCCACACGGAAAGCCAAACCATCGGCCAAAACCTGGCTCAGTTATTAGGCACTAAAACCGATCACGTGAATCAGAAACGCATTGCACTTGCCATTCGCGAGTTGCGCGAAGAAACGGTGGAACTGGAAAGTTACCGCCGCAACGGTGAACTGTTCTGGTGCGAATTAAGTGTCGCCCCGGTCAGTGATTCGTTTGGGAAAGTGAAACATTTCGTCTGCATTATCAATGACATCACCCAACGCCGGGAAATGGAAAAACAACTGGTCAGGCAGGCAACACATGACTCTTTAACGGAACTGCCTAACCGTGTCCTGCTCATGGACCGGGTGGAACAGGCTATTTTGCAGGCGAAAAAGAAAGGGTCCATTCTCGCCTTCCTGTTTTTGGATCTGGACCGCTTTAAAATGACCAATGATACCTTGGGTCACAGCATCGGGGATAAGTTACTGCAAGCGGTTTCCAACCGTCTGCTCATCGCCACCAATGATTTTGATACTGTCGCCCGTTTAGGAGGCGATGAATTCGTCATTCTGCTGCAGGACATCAGCAATGAAAAGCAGGCCCAGCAAATGGCGCAGGAATTGTTGCACATGATTGAAAAACCCTTTCAGGTGGATCAGCACAGTTTAAAAATTACCGGCAGCATTGGCATCAGTTACTATCCAAAAGACGGGCTTGACTATGAGTCGTTAATGAAAAACGCCGACTTGTCCATGTATCACGCCAAAGACAGCGGCCGCAACAATTACCGTGTGTTTGAACCGGAAATGAACCGCCGCGTCATCAACCACATGCAGCTGGATAATGCCTTGCGGGATGCGCTCAAGCGCAACGAATTCTATCTGGTTTATCAACCGCTTGTTGATTTAAGGATCGATAAGGTGGTTGGTGTTGAGGCGTTAATTCGTTGGGAAAGTCATTTGTTAGGAAGTGTGTCGCCAATTGATTTTATCGGCATGGCTGAAGAAAACGGCATGATTATCGATATCGGCCGCTGGGTGTTGGAAGAGGCTTGCACACAGGCTGTTCAATGGCACAAGGAAGGCTATGACGATTTAAGTGTCGCTGTGAATATTTCCGGACGCCAGTTCCGTCAAAGTTCTCTGCCCGAGGTGATTACCGAAGTATTGCAAAAAACCGGGCTTAAACCCCGCAACCTTGAGCTTGAATTGACGGAAAGCCTGCTGGTCGATGACATTGAAAGGGCGGTGCAAACGATGTATCGGCTGAAAGACATGGGTATTAAACTGGTTATTGATGATTTTGGCACCGGTTATTCCAGTCTTTCTTATCTGAAACAATTCCCTGTTGATAAATTAAAAATCGATCGATCCTTTATCAGCGAACTGGTCAATGTTGAAAACGATGCGGCGATTGCCAGAGCCATTATCAATCTTGGCCACAGCTTAAACCTTGAAGTGCTGGCTGAAGGCGTGGAAACGGAATTGCAGAAGAAATTCATTGTCGAACACGGTTGCGATTACGCCCAGGGTTATTATTTCAAGCCACCTCATAAAGCGTCTTCCATTAAAGAGTACATTGCTCAGTATTTTAAAAAATCATAAACATCCCTTCTTCAAGCCCGTTTTTTGCAGGCCTTAAGCCGTCTTCGGCACGAATTTTGCTGGATTACTTTTGAAAAAGCCAAGCGGAAAAAGGCTTCATTATTCAATCACGCTGTAAGGAGTATGTGATGCAATAGGCATTATCTGAAAACAGGTAGGCATTCTGCGGCAAGGCAGAAAAGGCAGTAAAAGGATTGACTCAAGCTGTAACCTGTATGGAGGCGGTTTATGAGAAATCTGACCATTATTGGTTCAGGCCTGGCTGGCACGTTATTGGCTCTTTACATGGCCAGACGGGGCTACAAGGTCGATATCTATGAGTCGAGACCTGATCTGCGCCTTAAGACGCAGGATCGAGGCCGCTCCATTAACCTCGCGCTGTCCTGCCGGGGCCTTACGGGCCTGGCCGGGGTTGGTTTGAGCGATAAGACTAAAACCATCCTGGTGCCCATGCGGGCCCGGGCCATTCACGAGGAACAGGGTGCCATCAAATACCAGGCGTTTGGCCGCCATGCCGATGAATACATTAATGCGGTGCAACGCAGTGATTTAAATGCGTTGCTGCTGGATACGGCAGACAGCCTGCCCACGATCACCATTTACTTTGATATGAAGCTGTTAAACGTGGATGTGCGGCAGAAATTGCTGCATTTTGAAGACAAGGCAGGGCAACGGTCGACGGTGGCCTATGAGCGATTAATTGGTGCCGACGGCGCGGGTTCTCAGGTGCGGGAAAGCCTGATGCGCGAAGGGCTGGTAACCTCCAGCCGTACTTACCTGCCGCACGGTTATAAAGAGCTGTCCATCAGCAGCGGGCATCCTGAACAACTGGTGCGTGAGCACCTGCATTTATGGCCGCGGGATTCGTTTCTGCTGTTGGGTAACCCCAATACGGACCATTCCATCACCGGCTCCCTGTTTATGCCGCATGAAGGGGTTAACAGCTTTGCCGAGCTTGATAATGAAGTCAAAATCACCCGTTTCTTTAAACAGGCTTTTCCGGATGCTGTCGATGCCATGCCTGACCTGGTGGGGGAGTTTTTGCATAATCCCACCGGTCATATGAGTACCATTAAAACATCGCCCTGGTATTACCGGGACGAGTGCCTGCTCATTGGCGACGCAGCCCATGGCATCGTGCCTTTTTTTGGTCAAGGAATGAATAGCGCTTTTGAAGATTGCCGTATTCTCAACGCATTGCTTGATCAATACCATGACGACTGGCAGACAGTCATGCCCGCTTTTTATAACTCCCGCAAAGTCAATACCGAGGCGGTGGCTAAAATGTCCATGGACAATTATCACGAAATTCAGATTGATATACGGGATGCGAGATTTAATTTAAAAAAACAACTGGAACAGGAGTTGATGCATCGATACCCCAATCGTTATGTATCCAAGCATGTCCTGGTCATGTTCACCAACACGCCATACTCCGAGGCTATGGCGCTGGGTGACATCCAGGGCGAACTACTTAACGTCATTTGTGATGAAGCGAGGTGCGTGGAAGAAATAAATTGGAAGCGAGTAGATGTATTAATGGACGAATACGACAAAAAATTGGCGAATTTGGCCCTGCAATAAAAAAATCCCTTAGAATGAAGGGGCTTTTTGGTCAATTTTTTGTCAAAAACCGGGTTTCAGGGACAATTTTTTGTCGCTTCCTGAGGGTTGACCGTGGAAAGGAGAAAACAAGACCACGGTAGAACGGGCTTTTTAAGACGGTGGACTTCCTTTTTTTGTGCAAAAAGTTGGCACGCGGGCTGCAAAAGATAATTTGTCCAACCCATTTTGTGCCTCGGAGGCCGCTATGAAAACGATTCAACTCTATATCGACTCTAAACAACAAGAGTTTATGAACCACCCATTTTTTGAAGTATTGGAGCAGTTAAAAAGTCTTGAAGAAATCAGCTATTTTGTTCCAGAACTCACTTTTTGGGCCATGACATTCCAGGATATTTTACGTCTTAATGAAGAGAGAGTGACTGATCCCTACCTTAAAAAAGTAGCCCGTCACCATCGACTGGAAGATGCCGGACATGAAAAATGGTTCCTGCATGATAAAAAGTACATGAGTGCTGTCAGTCATGACAAGTGCTGCTCTCACGACGACGTAGCCTGGCTTTACAGTAAGGAGACTCAATTAACCCGTGACGCCGCTTATTCCATCATGTCTGAAATTTATAAAACAGACGATGAAATACTAAACATAGCCTTGTTGCTGACTCTGGAATCTTCAGGCCATGTGTTCTTTGAAAAGGTGGTTAAGCAAGTCAAAAAGACAGGTGAAGACAAAAATCTGAAGTACTTCTCCAGCTCACATCTGGAAGTGGAAATGGCGCATGCTCTCTTTGAAGAAGAGATGGAACGCAAGCTCTTTGAGCGACCTGTCTCCGTGCATACCCGCCGTGAAGCCTTAAAGATGATTGATCGATGCTACGACGCCTTCAACAAGATGTTTGATGGATTGATAATTGCATGCCAACAACGTTTGGAACTGGCAAAAGAAAGGAATCAACAACATGCAGCAAACGCAGTGGAATTCGTCTCAGATCAAGCAGTGTAAGAAGGAGTTTGGACAAGCGATGCTCAGCGATGAGCATTCGCTTTTTTCTTTTGGAGAAGATTTCGGCAAACTCCTGCAGGCAAAGCCCCATGCGGTTTTCCAGCCTAAAGACTTAGACGCCTTACAGGCCATTCTTCGCTACGCCCACCACGAGGCTCTGCCCGTCGTCATTCGCGGCAGGGGCTTAAGTCAAAGCGGCCAGTCGCTGCCGGTCGAAGGCGGTGTTACCCTGCATCTTGAGCATTTCAATCGCGTGTTAGCGCAGGAGCAGGACGCCATATGGGTGGAAGGCAATGCGACATTCAGCGATTTACTGGCGGTCAGCCTTAAAAAAAACGTAATTCCCTACGTGATTCCCTACAACTGCAGCCTGTCTGTCGGCGGGGTGTTGTCGGCCGGGGGCGTCGGCGCTGCGTCTTTTCAATACGGCACTGTGATTACTCATGTCAAGGCGCTTGAAGTGATTACGGCCGATGGGGAAAAACACGAGGTGGCGGCCGGTGATGAACTGTATAAAGCCTGCCTCGGCGGCCAGGGGCAGTTCGGAGTCATCAGTAAAGCCTGCATTCCATTACGATCCTGTAAAAAAAATGTGCGAACTTTTTTCCTCCTTTATCATGATGAGCACCAGTGGCAAGAGGACCTTTATAAGGTACGCCGTATTGCGGATGGGCTTGAATCGTTTTGCACGCCGGCCGTTCAGGGGGCCAAATTATCGGATAAGGGCCGTCTTCCGTTTGCTGAATGGCTCTATGCCATGCACGTGACGATAGAATATGATGAGATTCCGCCAGATGTCAGCCGTATCCATGAACTGTTAAAGCCGTGGAAAATTCTGCATCAGCAGGATGAACCCATCGAAGCGTACCTGCACCGCCATGATTCGCGTTTCTCGGCCATGAAAATGACGGGGCAATGGGATCTGCAGCATCCCTGGTATGAATGCTTTATGCCGGCAAAATCCCTGTTTCCTCAATTAAAGGAAGTACTGGCCAGCTTGCCGGTGCATTATGCCAATATTTTACAGGTCATCCCCTTAGCCTCCTCGCTGCGCGATACCCTGTTTGCTATGCCAGACAGCGAGGACATCTGCGCGGTCATGATTTTAAACCCCGGTATTGCCAAAGTGCTTTTGCCGAGTTGTCTGGCCGCCATGCAGGCATTGGACGACCGTTTCTTAAAAGCGGGCGGTAAGCGTTACCTGTCAGGCTTTTTGGGAGAAGAGATTTCATCAGACTACTGGCGCCGTCATTACAACGGCCAGTTTGAGCACTGGCGCCAGTTAAAGCATGATTATGATCCGAAGCGAATATTTCAATCGCACTTGTTTAAATCACTGGACAGGCGATAAACGGGCGGCCGATGACAGCCGCTCGTTTATTGGGTGATTCAGTGCTGGAATTCCATTGAGCCGGTTTGCTCTTCATTGCCGGGGACCGAGGACGGAGTCTTGGCTGGGGTGAAAAGCAGCAAAGAACCCGCAGAGGCGAACATCGGGCTTCGGGATTTTAGACAAATGAGCAACTCATTCACTTGTTGAAACCGGGGATCCTCGCTTGAGAAATCCCGGCCCCAGGTGTCAAACAGCCGCATAAAAAAATCAAGGCCTGGGGCGCTGCCGCTTTGGCAGGCGATGTCCTGCAGGAAGGTTGTTATCTCGGCTATAACCGGTGCTAAATGAGCATACCATTCGTCCATGGAAAGCGGGTCTATCAGTTTGTCTGCCAATAAATCCAATAGCCTGTAACTGGCCTTATCCTGAAGCAGCCAGCACACAATGGATTTGTTACCAACGCCATTTTGAGGAGTCCCTGCTACCCGCGTTAACCAGGTATGCGCCGGAATCTGGTCAATGAGCTTGGGATTTTTTTCGAGAATAAGAATGAGGAGTTGCCGACCTTGCGGGGTGGTGGAAAACCAATAAAGGGGGGTGCTTTTGGCAAAACCGGATTTAAACCAGGCTGTGGGTGCGATTGCATCAATCAAATCGGGGTTTTTTGTCAGCAGCCAGGTAAAAAAAGGAAGTTCATCAATACAGTATGCAAGCAGGCGACTGTTGTTTTGGCTTAAGATTGATGGCGGCGTGGCAAAAGGTAAATCCGGGTAGCGGTCGATGAGTTGATCCATTAAGCCGCTGCTATTATGCATCAGGCCTTCCATTGCAGGAATAACCCGCGCCTTCGATTGGATTTCAAGCCAGGCGTCAACCGGAATTTTTGTCCAGGCCTCGGGGTATTTATTCAGGTATTGCTGAATCAGATGGCAACCATAGGGGCTTAGCGCCAGGGCTTGCAATAAGGTCATAGTAACTTCGACATGATTCAATACGGCGGTATTTTTCCGGATGAGTTGTTCGGGAGAAAAAGGCGGTTTTGTCAGGGTAATTGTACTGATTTTTTTTAATGCGGCGTTTATATGCGCATTAATGGGAGTCTTTTCTGCAATTAACCAGATAAAGCAAAGCTGGACCCAGAGGCTTAAACAGTCTTTCTCCCGGGGGTACTCTTCAAACCATTTTTCCAATGGGATTCGGTCGGCGATACGCGGCAAGAGACTCGCGCAGTTAGACATTAAATGAAGAAGAGGCGAACTGACGTCAAGTCCCTGAGTTATTTTTTTAGTCCATAAATGCGGCGGAATTTCAAAAAGGGTAAGGGCGAGAAAGGGGGCTATCTTTGGCTCCTCGCATAAATAGTGAAGGAAGGAGCGTCCTTCGTCAGACTCGTTTTCACGATAGAGGGATGATAACCAATCAACCGTAAACAATTTCTCACAGACTGGATTAAAGGAAACAGGGGTCAGTGTCTGGTCAATTGTTTTATGGTGGTTGAGTGCATAGATAAAAAGATTAGGGTAGTGTCTAACCGGTATGCCCAACCAGATTTGTTTCATCTTGGCAAACGTGGCACTCAGTTTGTTGCGGTCCGGGTGTTTAAGCGGTGTTCCCTCCTCAGTCGCTTTCACTACCGCCTCGACCAAGCCCTGAAAAGGGTTGCTTTTTTTATTGTCCTTGGGCTTTGCTTTTCCTTTGTCCAGGTTGATGGCCGGCACGCGGGCGGGTGTCGGGTTGTTCACGACAGGACTCGGAGCAACCCTGCGGTTGGGTTGAGTGAACTGTTGTTCAATGGCTTTAGCCTGTTCGGATTTGCCTAAGTGTTTGAGTTTATTGGCTTCGTTAATCCAGTCCTGCTGGGATGCGGGAATGGGTTTGGGTTCGGGATTGTTGTTATTGTTGTTATTGGGGTTCTGAGTGAGTTTGAGGGTGGTTTGTTTGAGAGGGGTTAAGAGGTTTTTGCGTTGATGAACGCTGCTGTCTTCGACGATGGCGAGTGATTGTGTGGCGCGTGTGAAGGCGGTAAAGAGTTGGTTGAAATGGGGAGCGAAGGAGGCATCGCCCTGTTCGGCCTTGGCGCGGTGCTGTTGCGATTTGACGGCGGTGTGGTTGATTTTTTTACTGGCGTCATTGCAGGTGTCGTGGTCAAAGAGCCGGTAGGCGGCGATGTGGGGGTATTCGAGTCCTTTGATTTCTTCGGGGGTGAAGACGAGGGGGGTGTTGAATAGTTCTTTGGCTTTTTCCTTCCACTGCGGGAGGGTGACGACGGCGAACTGGGTGGTTTGGGCTAATTGTTTAAGTCGGTGGTTTTTGGCCAGCTCATTGGGCTCGACCCATTGCACGAGTCCGGGATTGGCTTTTTGCTGTTCGGAGGGGATGATGCGTGCGTACTCGAGTTTATCGGCAAGGCCGCCGGTTAGTCGCTGCTTGATGTCGAGGATGGCATTGGCGAGGTCAACGACATGGCCCGGGCATCGGTAGGTGACTGGGAGTTCGACGTGGCTGACGCCTGAGCTTAAGAGGAACTGGCGTTGTGAAAGGGTGTCTTTGAGGCTTTGGTTGCTGTCCATGCAATAGGCGATGTGGCCGTTACGGGCGGCGCGTCGCAAGTTTTTAAGTTCAAGCCCGGAGAGGTCTTGCGCTTCGTCAACGACCACGAGGTCGAAGAGGTCGCTTTGTTTTAAGGTATGGAATTCGGGATGAAAGGCGGTGTTTTTCTCGTCGTCGAGTGTTTTTTTATAGCTGGTGTAGGCATTGATGAGCCACTGGCGCTCGTTGTCGTTTTTAAACTGCTCATGCCGGGCGCTGATGCCGCCGGGGTTGTCGGGGAGGTAGCCGCTTAAATAGCGGAAGGCCTGATACATGGACTCGGTGTTTTTCAGGAAGTCCTTAAAGTCGTTGCTCAGGGTTTGTTTGGCGGCTTTGGCGGCGTTGAGGTAGCTTGCGATGTGGTTATCGAGCCAGGTCATGCAGTCGGTTTTATGCTGCGCTTTTTTGTGCTTAAGCTCGGAGGCTTCCTGAGCCAGGAATTGCTGATAAGTGAGGAACTGGACTTTTTTTCCGGCTTCTGTCTGGGCGGCTGGCAACTGCAGCCACATGCTGTGCATGGTTTCGGCTAATTTGGCGGATTGGGTGACGTAGAGCAGGGGCTTTTCCGGGACTTCCGTGTATTGATTAACGGCCTGCTCAAGGATGGCAAGGGCGACACAGGATTTTCCGGAGCCGGCGGCGCCGCTGATGACGGCGGGGAGCGGGGTTTTTACGGCCTTCTCCTGGATATCGCTTAGGGTAATGAAGGTCTGGTTGTAGAAGGTCGCTTTCTGGTATTCAATGGGCTCTTCTTCCTCTTTGGACTGCGGGTTGGCCCACAGGGCAGGCAGGGAGTCGGCCTTGACAAAGGTGAGTTCGCCCTTGCTTAAGGCTTCCGGCACGTTCTGCTCTAAAAACTGGCGCAAAACCTGCGGCTTTAAGAAACGGCTTTTGTGGTAGTCGTGGTTTAAAACCACGTCTAAAAGCAGCAGGCAGGATTTGCCGTTGACCGTCACGGTGGTAAACAGCAGACGGTCGCTGTGGTTAACCCGCACACTGTAGAC
>NZ_LNYT01000007.1:640659-643492 GCF_001468125.1 Legionella rubrilucens
GCTGCCCCCTACTACTTCCTGCCAATATAATACTTTTTGCACGAATTGATTCTCAATATTCAAAATGGGTGAATATTAATCAGTTTGTATTGAAAAATCAATCGTACGGAATCAGCCTACTGACTGGCGCTGATCAGAAGCGAGATGATGTAGCTGAAATACACCATGATCAGTAAAACCCCATGCCAGCGGGCTAATTTTCGTTTGTTGCGGTAACTGCCCCATAACAGGATCAGGGTGGCGCCAAACATCACAGGAATATCCCGCCACAAGACTGCGTGGCTGATGACCGCGGGATGAATCATTCCCGGGAAAATCATCACGGTTAACAGGTTAAACAGGTTTGAGCCGAGAATATTGCCCACCGCAATGTCATCCGCGCCCCGCAGCGCGGCGATGATGGACGTCACCAGTTCGGGCAGGCTTGAGCCGAAAGCCACGACAGTGAGGCCGATGACTAATTCACTCATGCCGAGACCGTGAGCCAGTGCGGCGCTGGCCTCAATCAGGTAACGGGCGCTCAAGGGCAGGATGATCAGGCCTAACACAAAGCTTAAGGCATGGAGGCTGATGGAGCGTTTACGAAACCAGGCCTGTTGAAATTCCTTGTTGACTCTGGCGGCGACCAGTGACTGGCGCGAGGTCAGCAGCAGGTAACTTAGCATGGCCACACAGGCTGCTAAAAAAAGGCAACTGTCGACGATGCCAAGGTAACCGTCAAGCATTAAGGAATAGGTAAACAGCATCACTAGAAAAAGCAGGGGGTATTCCCGGCTGAGCAGAGAGGATTGCAGCGTCAGTGGTTTGATTAAAGCCGTGAGACCCAACACCAGGCCGATGTTGGCAATGTTGGTGCCGATGGCGTTGCCAATGGCAATATCCGGCAGTCCTTCCAGGGTGGCGTTCACGGCAATCATGATTTCCGGTGCTGAGGTACCGAGGGCAACCAGGGTAAAGCCTATCAGTAAGGGCGGCAGGCGATAATTGTAGGCAATGCCAGAGGCGCCCGTCACCACATGGTTGGCTGACCACAGGAGCGCGGCAAAACTGATTATCAGCATGAACAGGTTATACATTTCTTCTCTCAAGGATGACCCGCTACAGATGATACTGGATTTCGGTCCTAACACAAGAGAACATCATGGAGCAGGTGAAGGTGGATGACCGGTCAGTTGCCCGGTTCCATGGTTTTCTCCTGAACGGGTTCTGATTCAGGCAAGTGATTTTCTTTAGCCGCAGTGGGGCTGAAAAAAAGCGCAGAACCCTGAGCGTTCATTGCTGCCGCGAGCGGCCCACTCTCCGGGAAAAAATCATCAACCAGGCTCGCCAATGTTTTATCGTTGGCAGCCCACTGACTCATCCGATCCTTGCCTGCTGCCCTTAGGATGAGAGCCACGAGAGTCCTGTCAGGGGCATTTTTAAGCAATAAATCCAATGGCGAAATGCTTTCTGTACCCATACTTCTCAATGGCTGATGCCAGAATTCAATCGGAACCTTCTGTAACAGGTCAGGGCATTCTTTCATTAGACAAACGATAACCTCAATGCCTTTGGGGGAAGCACAAAGCGAATAGAGCGGCGGGATTACATCCTTGGCAGGATGGGCATACCATGTTTCTATGGGAATTTCCCTTATCAGTGCCGGATTTCGTTTGGCCAGAGAAGGGAGGAAATTAGACGACTCATAGGCGCATTGAAAGGCCAGTACGTTAATGAGGGACGCCCCTGACTCGTCGTAATGCCTGTACAGCATCTTCGCTGGTATCGCCAAGGGTAAATCAGGGTATACGTCCAGCAGTTTGTCGAGTGTTGGCATCTCCCGCGTACAGTGAAATGCAAATAAATCCATAAAAGTATAGACGGATCCTTTATTTGAGACACGATCGGCCAGTGCATACTGATTCGTTTCCTCAAGCCAGATTTTAAGAGGGATTTGTGCAAAGGACTTTGGACTAGCGTTCATCAATGTCCACAGCAAGTCTAATCCCCTGGGGAGAAGAGGCAAGGTGTGCAGAAAGGAGATCGACGAATAGTCGTCTGATTTCATCAGCAGGCCTTCTTTGCAAAGGGATGCAAGGGGAAAGCTGGCATCGACAAGTCGCGGAGTTAACACGTCTACAATAGCGGCAATCTCTTTTTCATTCTCCCTCGAATGCCATAATGTCGTTATTAAGGCGGTGAGCAGGGGTAACTCCTTGCAATACCCTGGGTGGGTGCCTTCCTGATACCAGGTTTCTACAGGAATGCGCTTCATGAAGTATTGACTGGTGAGTATCAGAAAGAGCTTGGGTTTAAGGGCCAGATAGAACAAGGGTGAAACCGTGGTCACCTCGCCACCGACCTGCTGGATGGATTGCCGGGTACACAAATGGGGTAAGCAGCGTTCCAGTAATTTGGGGTTATTTTCAAAAATTTGATGTAAATACCTGGCACGAACATAGTCTTCACACATATATAGCAGCAGGGTTTTCTCACTGCCATCATTGATTGACGCCATTAAGCGGTCAGAGGTGAGGAGGGTTTTAATTGCCTGATTAAGTTCAGGACCTCCAATCCGTTGGATAACCTTATGCATTTGAGGTACGGAAAAAAAGACACGGACGAACAGTTTTTGTCCTTGGTAGGGGGTGTTCCACCACAGCTCCTCGATTCGTTTCGGATTGATGAATTGTTGGATTTCTGTGATTGCCAGTGGTTCATCTTCCATTAATGCCTTGACCAGTTCTTCTGCTGTTTTAGTGGGCTTATTGCTTTTTTTATTGTCCTTGGGCTTTGCTTTTCCTTTGTCCAGGTTGATGGCCGGCACGCGGGCGGGTGTCGGGTTGTTCACGAC
>NZ_LNYT01000007.1:643502-647792 GCF_001468125.1 Legionella rubrilucens
ATTGTGGCCGGCTAACTTTTCCAGGTCCGCTTCTTTGTAGTCCCCGTTTAACAGCTTGCTGACGACGTCCCTGTACTGAATTAAATAATCGCTGTCCCCTACTACTTCCTGCCAATATAATACTTTTTGCACGAATTGATTCTCAATATTCAAAATGGGTGAATATTAATCAGTTTGTATTGAAAAATCAATTGCGCTGCACCAGCCTGCTGCTTGAAAGCGTCTTGCAGAGTGGGGTACTTACCTCATTTAATAGGCTTAAACGCCATCAATGAAAAAATACTGTCTGTTTTATAATGATCCACATAACGAAAGCCCGATGGCTCGATGCGTTTCTGCCATTCACTCAGCGTGCGCTGCCTGCCGCCTAAGAGGGCCATCATGACGATGTCCATCGTCTTGTTCGGATGCGGCAGGTCATTGTCCGGCAGGACCTGTTCGGCAATAAACAACATGGCCTCTGCGGGCATTTGCCGGCGGCAATTGCTTAAAATCTGATGCATCATGTCGTCATTGAAATCGTGCAATACCCCCTTAAAAAGGTAAGCGTCGGCTTTAGGGATGGTTTTAAGGAAATCGCCTCCCTGCCGTTGCAGATTAGCGGGAAAATCATTGGCGTTGAGCTGGTCAATGACTTGTGGGGAGTCAAAGAGAATGACGTTGACTTCGGGATGCTTCAAGGCGATGGCTCTGGCGAGACCGCCTAATCCACCGCCCATGTCGGTCAAGGTGTGGAAAGCGGAAAAATCATAAGCCCTGGCAATGGCATTGTCATCGTAAGTCGACAATTTAGCCATGCCGCGATCGAAATTACGCTGTTTTTCAGGGTGCTGGCTTAAAAAATGAAAGAAATCGTCGCCATGCTGCTCGTGAAAACCGGCTTCTCCGGTTTTCAAGCTCTGGTCAAGGGAGGAAAAGGCTTGCCACCAACTGTCATCCACCATGCACAGGACATCACGAATGGAGCAGGGATCATCATCGCGAAGCGGTTTGGACAACTCGGTCAGCGAGTAAGCGCCATCGTGATGATGAAAGAGCTGGTAAGCTGAGAGAAACCGAAGCATGCGATCGAGCAGTTCAGGCTGGGTACCTGTCGCCTCGGCCAGGGTGCTGACATGGGTAGGCTCAGACGACATATGGTTGGCGACACCCAGCTTCGCTACGGTATGAATCGCGCGGGAGACAACATACCAGCGGGACATCGCGGCTAATTGCACATGCGGTTGTTCCTGTTGTTGCATCTTGCAAGTCCTTTTGTTAGAAAATTTTACCGAAACGCTATAGTCGCAGGCAAAAACCATGCTAACTTTAGCAGATTGCTTCTCTGATTATTGTAGATTGATCCCTGTAACTTAGCATGAAAGCCAGCGAATTATCGTTTCTACCATTAAAAAATTACGAAAAGCCCATCGCCATGGCGATTGTGGCTCTCTTCGCCCTGTTCACCCTGTTTGAGATTTATGGACTCTTCAAACCGCTGGATGCCCAACCCCTGCGTACCGATCCAGCGCTGGTGGTTGCAGAACAATCCATTACTGCCCATTCGCCGGTGTTTACGGCAGCTCTGTTCGGTGATTATGTGCCGGTGAATATGGCGGATGAAACCATCAAGCAGTCAATGCTTGATGTGGACATTGTCGGAATTATGTATTCCACGCAACCGGATGATTCGCAGGTGCTGCTGCGGGCGGCGGGCGGTGAGGAAAAGTCTTACCGGGTGGGGGATACGTTGCCTGGCGGCGCCGTGATTAAACGCATCGGCAAAGATGGCATAGTCGTTTTGCATAATGGTACACTTGAGAGTTTAAGTTTGCCTAAGAATGAATTGCGCTTCGAAGAACCGGCGAAGCCTTTACTAGAGGAATAACGTATGCGGGCAGGTTTTCGTGCGGCTATGACCCTGTTGTTAAGCTTGTCTTTAGCCGCCTGTGTCAATTACACCAATTTATACCGCGGCATCGCCAGTTTTAAAGCAGAGGATTACCGCGCCGCCTTTATCCGCTTAAAACCCGAAGCCTTAAAAGGCCAACCCGATGCCCAATACGCCATTGGCTACATGTACTATTACGGGCAGGGCGTGGTTGAAGATCGCAAAAAAGCCTGGGTGTGGATTAACCGTGCCGCACGCGCTGGCCAACCCGATGCCGTCCAGGCTCTGGCCATTTTGACCCAACCGCCGGCGCCGCCTAGAAAATCACGCAATTTCGCGGCAGCCAGCCGTCGCCTGGGTTAAACCGGCTATTGGTTTTGCCATTCCATGGTTTTGGATGGTGCTTCTTCCTCTTTGGACGAAGGGGCCGGGGAGAAAAACTGCGGCGAATGCGAGCCGGTCTCGGCGGGCGGTTTTTTGTTTTTGAAAAGCAGTTCTTCCAGCGGTTTTAGAGGAATGCCTTGTTTAAGCAGGGTGTCATTTAATTTGTTGGCTAATTTGACAAAGAAAACCCTCCCATCCTGAGAATCACCGCCAAGATATTTTAATACGTCCCCGATAACGGGCTTAATCAGCTTATGCCATTTATCGACGGAAACACTGTCTATCAGTTTATCAGCGAGCAAGTCCAGTATTTTATAGCTTTTCGGATCTTGAAGTAAGCAAAGCAGCACGCATTTTTCCCGGTGGTGATTGGCAACGGGTTTCCCTGGCTTTTCATGCCAGACTGACGGGGGAATCTGGTTAATGAGGGCAGGATGCTGTTCCAATAAGAACTGGAAAAGGGGACGTCCTGTTGCTGTGCTTGCAAGCCAGTAAAGCGGTGTGGTTTCTTGCACGTCATCGGGGTGATACCACGCGTTCGCAGGGATTTGTGCAATTAATTTGGGATTTTCAGTGAGTATACGGGTAAGAAAATGCAGGTTTTGATCGGCGGCCAAGCATTGAATCATTGATCCTTTATGGCCTTGCCGGTAAAGGATTTCCGGTTTGATTTTGAAAGGCAACTCCGGGTATTGCTGCAGAAGCCTCTCTAAAATCGGGCTGCCTTCAATGGCCAGGCTTTCAAGTGGAGTAAGCGTCTGATTGAACAGATGGGTTTCTTTAAGCCAGAATTCGAGAGGAATTTTAGCCAAGGACTCCGGATTTTTATCAAGCCATCGTTTCAGCAGGTTGCATCCTTCGCGGGTAAAAAGCAGCGCATGGAGCAGGGTAATGCAATACCTGGTCTCATCGCTGATGACTAAAAAATTTTCACGGCATAATTGTTCAGGCGTAAAGGAGGGGACTGAACTGCTCTGGAAGCAAATTTTGTTGTAGATTACCCAAGCACGCCCGTCAATATCCTGTGAATCGGGATTGGCTTTAAACAGGTTAAGCATCAGTGAAACCCAGGGAGTCATTAGGAACCCCTCTGCGATGGTGTATTCTTCAAACCATTCCATCAGGGGAATTTTTTCCAGGGCTTCACCCTTATTGGTTTGCACCATGAGTTCAAGAATGTCAGGGCAGCTTAGCGTTAAGCGAAAAAGCAGCGAGGTATTCACTGGCCCATGCGCTGATTTGGCAATCCATAATGACGTGGGAATAGCCTCTAAAAGGGCTGGGGTATGTTTTAATTGATGATGCAAAATGGTCGCTGTGATATTGTTATCGCATAGAAAATGCAAAAGCGAACGTTCAAGCCCAAACGTATTGACGGTTAGTGATAATGTTTTAACCGTAAACAGTTTTTTATAAATGGCATCCAGTGAGACAGAGCCTAAGGCTTTCTTCAATTTGTTGTAATGGTGAAGCGAGTAGATGAACAAATTGGAGTAGTGTCGTTTGCGGGTTGGGATAGGGATGGTCAACCAAATTTTTTCAAGCTCGGCGGGGTTAGCGAGCCGTTCATGATTAAACACCTTTTTTTCTTTCGCCGCGGTCACCAGCGCCATGACCAGTGTTTCGGGCGCGAGTTCTCTGATTGTCGGGGCGGGGACTGGTTTTTTCCCCGCTTTTTTGCTGATTTGGTTAATCTTTTGCAGCGGGAGAGTGGTGTTTTGTTTATTGGCAGATTGCTCAACGGTCCTCTGGGTGAACTGCTGTTCAATGGCTTTAGCCTGTTCGGATTTGCCCAAGTGTTTGAGTTTATTGGCTTCGTTAATCCAGTCCTGCTGGGAGGCGGGAATGGGTTTGGGTTCGGGATTGTTGTTATTGTTGTTGTTAGTGGTGTTCTGAGTGAGTTTGAGGGTGGTTTGTTTGAGAGGGGTTAAGAGGTTTTTGCGTTGATGGACGCTGCTGTCTTCGACGATGGCGAGTGATTGTGTGGCGCGTGTGAAGGCGGTAAAGAGTTGGTTGAAATGGGGAGCGAAGGAGGC
>NZ_LNYT01000007.1:647802-883296 GCF_001468125.1 Legionella rubrilucens
ACTGTCCCCTACTACTTCCTGCCAGTATAATACTTTTTGCACGAGTTTGCCTTTTAAAAATCAAAATGGATGAATAGTATTCAACTTGTAAAAAATGTTCAAGTTAAGACAACTATTTCGAAAGATGATCACCACTGCGGACTGGTTTCTGTATAAAAACTTTGCAAATTGTAGGCTGGGTGTGATATGATTTCACTCTATCAAAATGGTTGGCAGACGTTGCCTACCTCGTTTATGTTTCTAAAATGAACAGCTAACACTATAGCCATCCTGGATGTGGCGTCAGATACAGCAACTCACTCATGCCTTCATGAGGGGTTATTCAATTTAAAAAAATGAACCCGGGTTCATTGCAAGCCATTGGCCTCGGGTTTCTGACAAAAAAATGGTAATTAATATGTTAAGCAATCAGTTCTATTTATTTCGTAACCGTTCGTTCAGCCTTTTTACTGCCAGCTGCATGATGGCCATGTTCGGCAACGGTTTGACTTACATCATCATGGTATGGACCTTGATGCATTTCAGTGCTTCGGTGGTGTCTACCGCTTTGTTAATGACCTGCTTCTGGTTACCTAATGTGTTGCTGGGGCCGTTTTTTGGTGTGATTGCGGATCGCTACAATCGTAAATTCCTCCTGCTTTTAGCCAATGGTTTGCGGGCGGCCTGCCTGTTTGGCTTTGGCTTTCTGGCACAAAACCACATGACGGCCTTTTCCATTTATGTGTTAGCCGCCGTGATTGGTTCCCTGTTGGCGGTGTATATTCCAGTCGCCATGACCTTTGTCAGGGAAATTGTCGATAAAAAAGATTTGCTTTATGGCAATGCGACCGTTGATATTGCCTATGAGATCGGGGCGGTTTTGGGCATGGGTGGTGCGGGTCTGATTCTGGCCATGACGTCCTCTTCGGCCTGCTTCATTATTAATGGTATCTGCTATCTATTGGCCATGCTGCTCCTGTTTGGCATTCAATACCGCCGCAACCAGGATGAGCATGAGAACAGGGATTCGTTATTTACCCAGTTTATTGAAGGCGGACGCTATGTGCTGGCCAATACCCCCTTGCTGCTCATCTACCTGGTTCAGGGCTTGTTCTTTGTCTGCATGATGACCGCGCCCGTGTTGCTTGCGCCATACGCGAAAGGCATTCTGCACAGCAATGTCACCCAGTTTGGCTGGCTTGAAGCCATGTTTTCGCTGGGGATTATCATCGGTGGTTGCATCAGTCCCTGGCTGGCTACGCGGTTTTCCATTCCGAGAATTATTCTTGTCCAGGTTGTTCTTGGTACAGTCTCGTTTTATCTCTTTAGCCATACCCAGAATACCCATTGGGCGATTTTTTATCATTTCCTGATTGGTTATTCCTTTTCAGCCTGGGCTTTATTAACCACGCTGGCTCAGGAAATGACGGCGCTGGAGTTTCAGGGCCGCGTGCAGTCTCTGTTCAACAGCGTTTCCGGTGTGGTGATTATTCTGTTTTATTACCTGCTGGCGCAATGGAAGAGTATTCCGGTTAACCAATTGTATTTTGGCGAGATGGGGCTGTTGCTGGCGGCTGGCGTTTTACTGCTGTTAATGACGATAAGCCAGCGCCGCCGGGACAGCCGATAGCCCTGGTATGGGTGTTGCCGGTTGCGGTGGTTAATCCAATACGGCCTGCACAGCCAGGTATTCAAGGTAGCGTTCAATGAGATCACGTATGGGTTTGGCCAGAGCGAGCTCCGTGGCCGCGATCGGATGAACCCATTGGCCCCGCGGTTGTTTAAGGCTGTGATTGACGGAAGATCCCGTATGAACCAGATGCGCTTCCATGTGTAAATGAAAATGGCTGAAGGTGTGTTTGATGGACGTTAATTTCTCAATCTTTACGATGTTAAAACCATAGTATTCCTCGATAAAAGGCTCCACAGGGCTTTCTGTATCCAGACTGGGCAGACACCAGAGGCTGCTCCACAACCCTTTCGGCGGGTTTTTTTCAAGGTAAATCTCCTGGTTGTCGCGGCAAAGCAATAAAAACTGCCGATGCCTGACCGGGAGTGGCTTTTTCTGTTTTTTGAAAGGGTAGTCGCTGACTTTCCGATGATGGAAAGCAAGGCAGTTGGCCTGCACGGGACAACGCTCGCATCCCGGGTTTTTACTGGTGCAGCAGGTCGCGCCCAAATCCATGATGGCCTGGGTGTAATCGGCACACCGCTGCAAAGGCATGCAGTCTTGGGCCAATTGCCAGAGTTTATTTTTCACGTCCGCCTTCTCCGGCCAACCGTCCACCATAAAATAACGGCTTAAGACCCGCTTGACGTTGCCATCAAGAATGGCCGTGGGGCGATTAAATGCCTGGGAGGCAATGGCTGCGGCTGTGGAAGGACCAATACCGGGAAGCTGGGCGAGAACCGTGATCTCCTGTGGGAATTCACCGCCATACTCGCTGGCAATGAGCTGGGCTGTCCGGTGCAGATTTCGTGCCCGGCTGTAATACCCAAGACCGGACCAATGGGCCATGACCCAATCTTCGCCCGCCTCGGCCAAATCATGCACGGTCGGGAAGTGGTGCATAAAACGGTCAAAATAGGGGAGAACCGTTTGCACCTGCGTTTGCTGCAGCATGATTTCCGAAACCCAGACACGGTAGGCGCTTCGCGGGTGCTGCCAGGGTAAATCCTTGCGGCCATACTCATCATACCAGGCTAAAAGCGGCAGGCTGAACTGCTTAAGCAATGGGTTCTGCATATTAATGTAACATAGCCTTTAATTGATTGTGCACGGCTTTAACCGGCATGGTCAGGGTTTCGGTGATGAAGGTCTGCGTCAACAACGGGTTTATTTTTTTCATATCCGGCAGGATTAAGGGTTCAATGAGGGTTCCTTTCACCAGCAGGGGAATGGCGCCGCCCAGTAATTGCTGAATTTTATCAGCGTTTTCATTTTTAAAGATTACCTTGGCCAACAGGGTACCGGACAGAGAATAATCCAGCAGGTTCATTTGGCCGCCGCCTTTCAATTGCAAACGGTTGGTTTGCAGAACGAATAAATGACTGTTTAATAAACCGTTTTCAATCCGATATTGGGAAGCCATGAGCTTAAAGTCGGTATTGCCCTTAAAGAAAGCAGCGTTAGTCAACGTTTCCTCGGGTTTAGCCGGCTGGTCCGTGGCGGATTGATTAAGAAAAAGAGAATTAATCCGGGCATTGGTTTCCTGAATCATCTGGTTGACATTCATTGCCATTAATGTGCCGTCCTTTACCGTGATATTGCCTTTGCCGGTGATGGACTGAGGCCATTTGAAATCGTGCAGATCAATGGCGGTATGCAGGGAAAAATCAAGGCGTCCTTTCAAAAGCTTTCTGGCAAAAAGGTCATGAATCAGCCTATTGCTGTCTAAATCGGTAGCCGTCTGGTTTAATTGAAGCCTCGCCTGTTGCGGATCATAGTGCAAATC
The DNA here is from genome assembly GCF_001468125.1 of Legionella rubrilucens. Lineage (GTDB taxonomy): Bacteria > Pseudomonadota > Gammaproteobacteria > Legionellales > Legionellaceae > Legionella_C > Legionella_C rubrilucens. Next base: position 651,237 of record NZ_LNYT01000007.1, read on the forward strand.
GCCGACTGATTCGCCGCGATAAAGACTCAGGGTGAGGGGGTTTAAATCCAGAATCCCTTCTTTGTAGGACGTATTCGCCTGCAGGCGATCGACTTTCAACTGCTGAATGCTTAAGTCCAGCAGCGTCAGTTGCCCAAACAAGGGCAGGGATTTAAGCTCCGCATCCGAAAGCCACTGCGCTGTCAGCCGAGTATTTCCCTTAAACAGGAACTGCGTGTGCGCAAACGGTTGCCCCTTTTTATTGACGGTGACCTTGCTTTTTAACTGGAAGGGGAAGGATTGCTGCCGCAGGTTGAATTGCTCCGCGCCAATTTGCAAACCGGAGAAGATCACCTGACTCTGGTCGCGGGTTAAGATTAATTTACCATGGCTGAGCATTACGTTTTTTATGGCAAATTGATGCGCCAGGGGTTCAATCCCACGAGGCGGTTTTGCCTGGGTCGGGGGACTGATACGATTCGCACGCTGGTCAATCTCGACTGTAAATCCATCGACGTTCAGTTCGCTAAACACGAGATTACCCCGTAACAATTGCGTCAATTTAAGATTAAGCAGAAGGTTATCGATGGTGATGGCAAAAGGAGACGCACTGCGTGGATCGCCAATCTGGACATGAGTCATTTTGATTCGCGGCCTCGGAAAAACATGCCAGCTCACGTCACCCTTGATTTGGCCGGATTCATTCGTCAGCCGTTGCAGTTCCTCATTAACGTAGGCCTTGATGGTGTCTGGTTTAAGCGAGTTGACGACGCCCCACATCACCATACAGGCCAGAAAAAGGGGGATCAAAAGAGCAAGGACCAGTTTTTTGAGGGTGGTCATGATTTAACAACAGAATAAAAACCGCAAGCATATACAATACGCGATGACTGTCAAGAACAAAACCATTTTTATACCATGGCAGCATCCTCTGCCGGCCATTATTTTTTCTTTTTTGGGGCGTGGACAGACCGAGTAGGCTAAAAAAATCTATTGCAATTTAATTTTGATGGAGTTAACCTGATAGTCTTCCCCCGAGAAAAGTGGAAGACAAGGCGTTTTGATTTTGCTTTAGTTTTACTCAGGATGAGTCAATTAAAACAAGGAGAGCGTCATGCAACCAAGTCAATGGGAAATAATTGTTCTCAAACCCACTAAGGTTTTTTTATCTTTCCTGGCCGCTCAAATAAACGACATCGATTTACCCGATTTACGTTTACTTCAAACAGACAACACGGCTTATGTTATAACAAAACAAACGAATGATGAAGAGACTTTAAACGAAATTGAACGTCATTTTCCTACAATGTTCAGACACGAAATCTGCCGTTGGTTGGGAAAAGAGGCCCGTAACGACATCGAAGGAAGTTTCCTGGATTTTCTTTGCTGCTTTAAATTTGAACTGCATTCCCACATTGTGCTGATGGAAGACTCCGTGGCTGAAGGCCGCCAACTGCTTCGTGTCAGACCCCGTTCCGTGTTATTGAAATGGATGAAAACGGCGGTTGAGGATGACCATGAATTATCCAATGTGCTTGAGCGAGTCAATATTTCACACCTGGCGGAAAATGCGACCGTCGTAATTAAGAATTTTGATCGCCTCGCTGAAATCAAACCCTTCCTGAAAGAATACTACCGTCCCATTTTTGAAGCGGAAATGCTGCGCATGTGCGATCGGGAAGAACAATGGCCTGACATTGATTCCTACCAGGCATTCAGCCGCTATTTTACGGTTGATATCCACACGCAATTGATTCACTTGCAATAAGGAGAGTGAGCATGGAACCAGTCACTATTGCTATCATCTGCGCGGCAGTATTTGGTGTAGTCGGGATTCTTGCCGCTTTTATTCGACAATTATTAATCAGCCGGGATAAAAATTTAAACGATCAGGCTCAATTGCGTGCTTTGGCACAGGAAGCGGCAGAATTAAATAAGCTCCGCCAGCAAATGGCCAGCAATAAACGCTTTGACTCCCATTACCAGGCTTTAGGATCCAACAAAGAAGCCATTCAATACCTTGATCAGAAAATTGAAGAGATTCTTAAAAAGAAAGAAGAACTGATCCATCGCTATGCCGAGGTGGCGATTAAGGAATCGGAAACCATCATTTCCGGTGAACAAGCGCCTGGACGCAAGGAAGCCTGCGATAAGCTTAAACGCGAAATCGACAAGGAAATCGAGTTTTACGACAATGAGCTTGCCTTGCTGCAAAAACGCCGTGCAGCGCTTTGGGACAGCCACGCGGAATTGCAGGATTACCTGCTTGATCAGGAAGGGCGGCGCAATCGCCATCTGGATACCATTTATCAGCGTCACACGGGACTGCTGGAAAAAATTTACCTGCGCCATAACTACAACAGCGAGCATGTCGCCAGAGACAGTTTAAAATCAACCACGTCCACGTTTAAATCGGCGCTGATGTTACCTTTTGAGTTTTTGCTGGGCTTTTTCAGAATATCCAGCGGCATTGATCCGGAACAGGCCAAAAGAGAAGCTCAACGACGTGAAGACGTTGCTGAGGCTGAAACAGATATCAATGAAAGCGATGAGAACACCAAAGAGGACAGCAGCGACAATTCCGCCGATGACGCGTCAACGGATGAAAAAACGCCTCTCAGGAAACACCCTAAAAAAGTGGAATTCGCCGTCAGTTGATCAAAGCCTTCATCGCCCTCTCCCCAACCCTCTCCTGGGGGAGAGGGGCTTATCAGGATAACGTAACCCCTCTCTAACCTCCCCCCTCTCCGGGAGAGAGAAGCCAAGAGAGCCCGTCAATTATCACTTCTAGCCAAATAGTTACGATTTTTAATGGTCAAACGCCTTAAAATAGTGCATAATTCAACCAATGATATCAGAGGATGATCCAAGTGGTTTATATTAGGCGTGACAAAAGCGGTCAAATCACCGCCATTGCCGAGCAGGAGGATGAGCAGGCAGAGCAACTGCCTCTCGATAATCCGGAAATTATCGAATTCCTCAGTCGTTGCGAGGGCCACGATCGGTATAAACTCATCCAGTCCGATCTGCAATTGATCCGGGTTTTGGAAGACTTGATTGACGTTTTAATCAGTAAAAATATAATTACGATAACCGATTTTCCTAAATCTGTTATTGATAAGTTATTGGCCCGCCAGAGTATTCGCAAACGTTTAACTGGCGCTATTGGTATGGAGTTTGGGGATGATCAATAAATTTTTTCGCAGTGCTGTTTTTTCGTTGTCGTTACTTTGTTTACCTTCGCTTCACGCAACCAATCTGGATGATCTGCTGCCTAGTGAGCGCAATACCATCGAGGTGTTTCAACGCTTTTCGCCCAAGGTCGTTTATGTGCATCGCTTAGCCAATGTCATTAAACCGACGGCGAATCATGCCTACCAGAAAGCCCATGTTCCTGCGGGTGCAGGTTCCGGCTTTATCTGGGATGAGAAGGGGCATATTGTCACCAATTACCACGTTGTCCATGGCGCGGATCAATTGAGCGTCACTATTGATAACCGGACGGTCCCCGTCAAAGTCATTGGTTCTGAGCCCCGTAAAGACATTGCGGTATTGCAGATTACCTCACCCCAGGTGCTTGAAAAATTAAAGGGGTTTAAACCGTTTGAGTTAAGCCGCACCGGCGATCTTCTGGTGGGGCAAAAGGTCATCGCTATCGGTAATCCCTTTGGCCTGGATCACAGTCTGACGATTGGGGTGATTTCCGCCTTGGGCCGTCAGGTGCCCGGAGCGGGCGGGGTGACGATTCGCGACATGATTCAAACCGATGCGTCAATCAATCCGGGTAATTCCGGCGGCCCCTTGCTCGATTCAAAAGGGCGATTGATTGGCATGAATACCGCGATTTATTCCAATTCCGGTTCATCAGCCGGTGTGGGCTTTGCGGTGCCGGCCGATGACATTCAGCGTATTGTACCGCAACTGATTAAAAATGGCCGTGTGGTATTGGCCGGTATTGGCATCCAGCGTGTGGAGCCCAGTATCGCTACCCGCCTTGGCATTGTTAAAGGCATCCTGATTGCCGATGTATTGCCCAATACGCCGGCAGCAAAGGCAGGCCTGCGCGGAACACATCGCGACAATTGGGGACGTATTCAACTGGGCGACATTATTGTTGCGCTGAACGGTCATCCTGTAAAAAATTACGATGCGCTTTATAATCTACTGACGGATATTCAAGTGGGCGACGCCGTGAATCTGACCATTAACCGTCATGGCAAACAAATCACTCAGAAAATCAAAACCATTGATATCGCAGCCTATTAATTCCTTTCTGTCGGGCCCTCCGGGCCCGATTTGCTGTCAATAACCGTATTGCTCGCGATACGCCTGCATGCGTTTCACTTCTTCCTTCGCGCCTTCGTCGTTCAAATACTCCACCAGGTCAAAAAACGTCACGATGGATAACACCTGGATGCCCTGCGCTTCAATTTCCGCCACAGCCGACGTGTTGCCTGTACCACGTTCGCAACGATTAAGAGCAATCACGACAGTGGATAAGTGCCCGCCGTGCGTTTGAATGTGGTGTTGCGCCTCGCGAAAGGCGGTGCCTGCCGAGATCACATCGTCAATCATGACGGTCTTGCCTGAAAGGGGCGCGCCGATTAATTGACCGCCCTCGCCATGATCCTTGGCTTCCTTGCGGTTAAAAGTAACCGTGGTGTTAACGCCGCGTTCCGACAGCGCCACGGCTGTGGCTGTCGCCAAGGGAAGGCCTTTGTAGGCGGGACCGAACAGGTGTTGGCAATCAATTCGATGATCGATAATCACCTTGGCATAAAAATGACCAAGATGCCGCAGCGAGTCACCCTGATAGAACAGGCCAGCATTGAAGAAATAAGGGCTTTTCCGTCCAGATTTAAGGGTAAATTCACCGAATTTGAGTACATCACAGGCCAGGGCCATGCGAATAAACTCATTTTTAGAGTAAGTCATCACAGAATTGTTCATACTGTTCAAAATAACGAGCCTCCACCTCAATATTAAAAAAAATCGTTAACAATCAATAAAAAACTGATATGCTAAGAGTATGCCAGTTGGGTCTGGCATGACGACGTATCCATTGTAGCGCAAATTTGATGGTATCAGGGTATTCCTTAAGGGTTGTCCGAGCAATTTGAACTGGAGTGGATACTAAAGTATTAGTTCTACCCTTCCAGGTAGAGGAGCTAAAGACAAAGGGGATAGTGAATGTCGCAAAGAGAAAGTGGCCATGTTAAATGGTTCAATGAAAAAAAGGGATTTGGATTTATTGTCAATCAGCAGGGTGATGACATATTTGTACATTACAAAGATATCCAAGGCTCTGGATTTAGAACTCTCCATGAAAACGATACCGTAACTTTTATTCTTGACAAGGGTCCCAAGGGATATAAAGCACAGGATGTTGTGATTGTCAGCGAATAAGTCTTTGCGAAAGCTGCAGATGGTTTAAATCTGCAGCAGTTCAATAGCTCTGGCTTGACCACCCCTCTTAAGAATCGCTATGATCGAATTTCCATGATTGTGGCAGCGGGGAACTCAGGTGAATGCGAATGAACGGGTTGCGGTGATCACTGGCGCTGCCAGCGGTATTGGCTTGGCGTTAACTCAGGCCTGTATCAGGCGAGGCATCCATGTGGTCATGGCCGATAATGACGTCAGTACGCTGTGTGATCAGGTGGAACAACTCAGTGCTGCAACCTCTACCGACGTGCTGGGTGTGGTGTGTGATGTGTCGCGTCCGGAAAGTTTAAGGCATCTCGTTAAACAAACCTTCGAACGCTTTAACCGGGTGGATTTGCTGTTTAACAATGCCGGCATCAGCGGCCACTTTGCCCCGGTGTGGGAATTAACCAGCGAGCATATCCGTAAAGTCATGGATGTGAATCTTTTCGGCGTCATTCATGGGCTCCAGGCTTTTTTACCTGTGCTGTTCAAGCAGGAGCATCCCTCCCATGTCATTAATATGGCCAGTTTCTATGGGTTATGCAGCGGCTCGCAAATGGCGGCCTATGCCATGTCCAAACATGCCATTGTGGCCTTGTCCGAATCCCTGCACTTTGATTTGCAGCGGTTAGAGAAACCCGTGGCTGTCTCGGTGGTTTGTCCTTCCTTTGCCAATACGCCGTTGTTATCCCATTCCGCACCGCTTCATGTCGACGCGCTGCATACCATGCTTGAGGAATTAATTGCCCGCAGCCGTCCTGCTGAAGACGTGGCGGAGCATATTCTCAAGGAGGTCGAAAAGGGTACTTTTTACATCTTGCCCGATCGGGAAGTGAAGGAGTATTGTGAACAACGGACCCGAGCGATTATCGAACAGGACCCGCCCCATCAGCATAGTCTGGAAAAGATTATTTCCTCATTAAGCCGCCGCGCCGCGTTGAGGGAAGAGAAAACCAATGATTAACTGGTTTTAAACTATTCAATGGATGCTAATCCTTAGCTAAGGAAAGAAACATGAAAATTGCATTGTCTGCTTTCGTTTTAACGGTTTTTTCATCCTGGGCTTTTGCGGATGATTACAAAGTCTACTGGCGTTGTCTCGATGGGCATTTGGAAGCAATGGAAGCGCATGCGAAATTAAACGGGGAAGAAACGCCTTTGTATATTCATTATCAATCGACAAGACAACCGGCCTGGCAATCGACACCGATCAGTTTAAGGAGTCTGGTGAGTTTGCCGGTTAACACTCAAAACGGTGATTTTGTCGTGCTTGGCAACCAACGACAATGGTTACTGAATTGCGTGGGAGAAGTGCATCATAATCCGGTTTATCATCATGGGAATGTGATTTTCAACGTGACTCGCAATGCCTACAGTTGCCCGTTAATCCCGCAGGAATGTCATGTTAACCCGTCAGCCAATAAGCAGACAACGCCCTGACTCCCTGGGAGTAAGGCGTTAGACGCAGGAGCCATTAAAGAAACTGGGCGGGGCGCTTGCTTTCATCCTGCGGGGGTGAGATGGCTGTGGCGCTTGAAGTCTGCCTCAGCAGAGGCTTTTCGGGTAAAAGCTGAGTTGACGGCCTGTAAAACTGCCAGGCAATGGGTTCTGATTTTTTCTCGTCACTGACAGGAGTCGCTGCTTCAGAAGCATTGAGGCTTTTCTCCAAAGCAGGAGGACTAGCGGCCAAAGCGCGGGTTGACATGATCCGATCATCGCCGGCACTCTCGGCTTGCGAAATCTGTTTGCTTAATTCTGAATGGCTATGGGAAGGCTCGGAGGGTTGTTGTGCAGAAGCAAGCGGTGTTGACAGTTGCCTTCTTAATAAAGGAGAACGATCATTTCCCAACGTCGGCTTGGTAAAAGCGTGCCAGGACGCGCTCTTTTCAGGCAGCTCATTGACCGGCTGAACAGTCGCTGCAGCTGACGGTATGGGTTGTGTGATCAGCAGCTGACAGTCGCTAATGCAGTCCAGGTTAGCCGTCAGGACAAAATTGGATTCTTTCGCTTCTTCATAGGTACGGACCAGCCTGCCTTTGCCATTGGCGGGGGATTTCTGCTGGAATCGTTCAGATGCCAATGTATCGGTAGCCAGGTGCTTGACGGTGGCTTTGTATTTTTTGTCAATTTTTCCAGTGCCCTGAACAGGAGGGTAATCTTTCAGGGAGCCTTCTCCGCAATATTGTTTAATACGCAGGCACAGGTTACGCGGAAGTCGATGGGGATTTTGCTGGAAATAGGCATGAAGTTTGTCAAGAATGTCGTCCCGATCATCATAGAAATAAAAATCCAGGGTGTCTTTGGGGTGTTGTTTGGCGAACCGATGGATTTGGGCATAGAGCAGTGTCAACTTGCTCTGGTCATGCAGCCAATCCTTAAACGGGCCATGTTTTATTTTTTCCCGATCGTAATGCGGACTGTCCTTTTCCAATAAAGTCAGGGCTTCATTAAACGATTCCCCCGCTTTGCGCTGATGGTAGAGATCCGTTAACAGAAATTTGTCCAGTTTTACCTTCAGAAACTTATTTAAATAAGCAGTGAGTTGCATCAGGTGTGGAAAGGCAGAACCCGTGTCATTGCGGTGTGCATTGGCGGCATCATCGCTGATGGACTGGCGGTTGGTGCCCGCATAAAGCGTGGTGCTTTCATAGCCTTCGGCGTTGTTTGCAATCAGATCCAGCAAGGCTTTATTGGCTCTAATGACATCCTTGTGGCGATGAAAATCACCGTTAAAAATTGCACCGTCAAAATCCAGTGAAATCGCGCGAATTAAAGCCATAAAGTCTCTTTTTCATAAACTAAAGGGCCTATTAAACCACATTGTTGCTCTAAATTGTAGCAATTTGCCTTTCAAAATAGATCATTTGACTTTACCGGCTATTACCAGTAAGTTGCTCACTCTTGTCGAAAGAAGGGAGCCGTATGGCCTTGCGTGAAGCTTATCTTTTGAAAAAAAGGACTTTTTTACCCTTGTTTATTACCCAGTTTTTCGGCGCATTCAATGACAATGCGTTTAAACTGTCCATGCTGACTTTGATCAGTTACCATCTTGCTTCTTCACAATCGCATTCTGAATTTTATCAGGCGCTCTCCGGCGGGTTATTCATTCTGCCGTTCTTTTTATTTTCAGCGACCAGCGGCCAATTGGCGGATAGGTACGATAAAGCCATGATGACCAGGATTATCAAGGTGTTCGAGCTGGTGCTGATGATTATCGGCAGTTTGGCTTTTTCAGCCCAAAGCATGACGCTGCTTCTGCTGGTATTGATGGGCATGGGCATCCATTCCACTTTTTTTGGGCCCATCAAATACGCCATCCTGCCCGATCACCTGCCCCGCGAGGAGTTGCTGGGTGCCACTGCCTTGATTGAAGCCAGCACATTTATTGCTATTTTGCTGGGCACTACCCTGGGCGCTTTGACCATAGGCACAACCCACTCGCATGTGGGATATGCCGTTGGTCTTGTTTTGAGCGCTGCTGTTGCCGGCATGGTAGCCAGTTGGTTCATCCCGCCCGCACCGGGCAAAGTCACCGTGGCTATCGACTGGCATGTCTGGCGGGCTACATGCACCATGATGCGTCTGACCTTTGCTAATCGTATTACGTTACCGGCTATCTTGACGATTTCCTGGTTTTGGCTGATTGGCGCAGTCATAACGACCAAGCTGCCGGATTATACCCATTATGTCCTGCGTGCGGATACCTCGGTTTTCGCGCTGTTTCTGGCGATGTTCTCCATAGGCATTGCTTTGGGTTCGCTGACCATTGGCCGCTTCCTTCAGGGGACCATCACCCTGAAGTATGTACCTCCGGCCATGTTGCTGCTGTCCTTTTTTGCCATGAATCTTTATTGGGTGACCCCCGCCGTGGATGAGAATTTGCCTTTACAATCCTTAGGCCGATTTCTGCTGCATTTTTCCAACTGGCCTGTCACGCTTGATTTTTTTCTGTTTGCTTTCTCAGCGGGCCTTTTTATTGTGCCCCTCTACACCTTCATCCAGGTCAGTTGTCCTGAACACGAGCGTGCACGCACGGTGGCGGCGAACAATATTTTAAATGCCCTCGCCATGGTCGTTGGCAGTGTGGTGTTAATGGTGCTTATTCATTTTAAAATGAGTATCGCGTTTTTGTTTTTATTGCTGGGTGCCCTCAATGCGGTCGCCGCCATTGTCCTCTGGCGGGTTATACGCCGCCATTAACTTCGGGTTTGCCAAGGCGAATCGCTCAGCAAACCGGAAACGTCTTTATCTCAACCAGTCGCGCGCCGGTAAAAAGTCGCTGTACAGTCGAGCTTCGGGGGTGTTTGGCTCCGGTTGCAGGTTGTATTGCCAACAAACTTCCGGCGGCAAGGACATGAGAATGGATTCCGCCCGACCGTTGGATTGCAGACCAAACAGGGTGCCTCTGTCGTAAATGAGGTTAAATTCGACATAGCGGCCTCGTCGGTACAGCTGGAATTCCTTCTCACGTTCCCCATACGGCATGTCCTTTCGTCGGAGCACAATGGGTTGGTAGGCTTTGAGGTAATGATCGCCCACACTGCGCATGAGGGCAAAACTGTTTTCAAAACTGATTTCATGATAATCATCGAAGAAAAGTCCGCCGATGCCGCGCGCTTCATTGCGGTGCTTGATGAAAAAATAGCGATCGCACCAGGCTTTAAGGCGAGGGTACAGATCATCGCCAAAAGGTTGACAGGCGGCTTTGGCCATTTGATGCCAATGACGGCAGTCTTCTTCAAAGCCGTAATATGGGGTTAAATCGAAGCCGCCGCCAAACCACCATACGGGCGGCTCGTTTTCCTTTTCAGCCATAATAAAACGCACATTGGCATGCGACGTGGGAACGTAGGGATTTTCAGGATGGATAACCAGAGAAACACCCAATGCCGTGAATTGCCTGCCGCTGAGTTCCGGACGCAGGAGGGTGGCTGAAGGCGGCAAACTTTCTCCATGCACGTAAGAAAAATTAACGCCGGCTTTTTCAAACACATTGCCTTTTTCCAACACTCGGGACATTCCACCGCCACCGCCTTCACGTTCCCAGGCGTCCTCAACAAAAATGCCTTTATCGTCAATGGCTTGTAAAGATTGGCAGATTTCTTGCTGTAATTGCAACAGGTAATTTTTGATTTGTTCTACAGCATCGGTCGGGAGGGAAAGGCTATGGTCGCTCATAAATTTCTCGCTGTAATGGAAACGTTTGGCCGCTGCCTATACTACCAAATTACAGGGATTTGGCATAGCAATTGCTTTGCTAAAAAGTAAGTCAGCGTGAGGAGGGAGCATGACAATTGATTTGGACAGCTATCTGGGCGTGCATGCCAAAGCATTACTGATCCGCGACCAGCGGGCATCGCAACTGGCAAACAACCTGGCTAATGCTGATACACCCAATTACAAAGCAAGAGACATTGATTTTAATGAGACGTTAAAACAGGCGATGTCGTCATCGTCAGCTAACAGGCTGATTACTGACCAACCTGGTCACATTGTGGCCAAAAATGGCTATTCGTCTCAAATCATGTACCGGATTCCAACCCAATCATCGCTGGATGGTAACACAGTGGATAAAGACATAGAAACAACGGAATTTTTACGCAACTCACTATCGTATCAGGCCAGTTTAACGTTTTTGGACAGCAAGATAAAAAACATGATGTTGGCATTGAGAGGGGAATAATATGTCATTGAACACGATATTTGATATTGCCAGTTCTGGGCTGGTTGCTGAAACGACCCGGATGTCAACCACTGCCAGCAACATGAGTAATGCCAATGTGGTGGCAGGTAACCCGGATGATGTTTACCGTCCACAATATCCGCTTTTTCAATCCGTGCAGGAGCAGGCGAATCTGTCCATACGCAATGCCATTGCCGGAAAAACCGCGGGAGTGCAGGTGGCGGGGATTTATGAAAGCGAGCTCGAACCGGTTCTTCGCTACGACCCCGGCAATCCTCTCGCCAACGAAGCCGGTTATGTGTATGTACCGAACGTCAATTTGGTCGGGGAAATGGCAAACATGATCTCGGCTTCGCGGGCTTATCAAGTCAACCTAGAAGTGATTAGCTCCGCTAAACAGTTAATGCAACGAACACTACAGTTGGGACAGTAAGGAGTTTAAATTATGGCTTCCATTAATGGAATCAATACCAACGTGAACATGCCTGGCGTGCCGACTACCAGCGGCAATCAAAGTCTTGGGCAAAAAGATTTTTTGCGCTTGATGATTGCCCAGGTACGTAACCAGGACCCCATGGATCCAAAAACAAACGGTGATTTTTTAGCGCAATTAGCGCAATTCAGCACCAATGACGGGATCGCCCGTATGGAACAGTCCATTTCCCAATTGGCTTCGTCTTTGCAATCCAATCAAGCCTTGCAGGCGTCTGCTCTGGTGGGGCGCAAAGTACTGATACCGAGCAGCACATTCAAGTTGGGTGCGGAAGGCGAGGCCAATGCGGCAGTTGATATTCCAGCGCCGGTCTCTAACCTCGCGGCATCCATTTACGGTGAAAATGGCGAGTTGGTGCGCACCATCCCTTTAGGCACCCACGAACTGGGACTATTCCAATTCAGTTGGGATGGCATGAATCAGAAGGGTGAACGTATGCCAGCCGGTAAATACACCATCAAAGTCACCGGCAATTTCCAGGGCCAGGAAGTGGCCTTAAAAACCATGGTGGCTGCCAATGTTGACAGCGTGAACCTCGGTCAGAATGGGGAAGGCGTTCGCTTGAACGTGGCAGGTATTGGTTCAGTGGCTTTAAGTGACGTTCGACAAATTACTGCTTAATCAGTAATCAATGCGTTTTATTGATTTTTAATTGGAGGATAACGCTATGGTATTTGGAACAGCAATCAGTGGTCTTCAGGCTGCGACCAGCGACTTGGAGGTTATTGGCAATAACATCGCTAATGCCTCCACAACTGGTTTTAAAATGTCCAGAGCAGAATTTGCTGATGTTTATTCCACTGGTGCTTTTGGCGGGGGTCGGTATGCAATAGGCAGCGGCGTTCGTCTTTCGCGTGTCCAGCAGATGTTTGGTCAGGGGTCCTTGTCATTTACCAATAACAGCCTGGATTTAGCCATAACCGGTTCCGGCTTCTTTACGCTAAACAGCGGCGGTACTCGCCTTTATTCCAGGGCCGGTTCCTTTGGCGTCAGCGATGACGGTTTTGTGGTGAATGCCACGCAACAACGGTTGGTGGGTTATCAGGCGGATTCCAGCGGCAACATCACCACCACGGTGGGCGATTTGAGTATCAACACGTCCAATGTGCCGCCGAATGCCACCACCAATGCGCAAATCGGTGTGAATCTGTTTGCAAACAGTACCCCGCCTTCTGTGGCCTGGGTCGGTGGAGCGACGCCGGCTACGGACACCTACAATAATCCCACGTCATCCACGATATACGACAGCCTGGGTAACTCCCATGTCTTGACCATGTATTTTATCCGTGCTGATGCAGCCGCAGCAGCGGGTACGCCCAATGCTGCGTCTCCACCGGGTACTCAGAACCAATGGTACGTGGCATTTCAGATTGATAATCAGAACGTGCCGGCTAACGTGGGTCCCAACAACACGGACAACCTGTTTCGAGTCAACTTCAATGATGATGGAACATTTGCCAGTGCCACGGATACGAGCAACAACCCCTTGGCCAATAACCTGATTCCCCTGACTCAGACCTTAAGTAACGGAGCGCAACCCCTGAACTTTACAGTCGATTTTTCTGACAGCACTCAGTTCGGCAGCCCGTTTGCTGTGCAATCCAATGTTCAAAACGGCGTGACAACCGGCCGTCTTGAAGGATTGGACGTCGATGAGGAAGGGATTATTTTTGGACGCTATACCAATGGTCAGTCACGGGCCATGGGGCAGGTGCTGCTAGCCAATTTCTCAAACCCTGACGGGTTGCAAAGCATCAGCGACAATAACTGGGCGGAAACGTCTTCTTCCGGACAGCCGCTGGTCGGCGTGGCAGGTACCGCAAGCCTGGGTCTTATTCAATCCGGGGCGCTTGAAGGATCGAACGTGGATTTAACAGCGGAACTGGTCAAGATGATTACCGCTCAACGTAATTTCCAGGCGAACGCGCAAGTGATTCAGACTGGCGATGCGATGGCGCAGACGATTATTAATATTCGTTAACAGGATACGGGCTTCAGGTCACTAATAAGAATAATAAAGACGGGAGTCAATGATGGAACCCATTCTGTATAATGCAATGCACGGCTCGCAGGTTAATTTTGACCGTCAGACCATTACTGCCAATAATTTGGCTAATGCCAATACCCCGGGATTTAAAGCCGATTTATTTCAGGCCGAATCGATGTTTGTGGTGGGGCCTGCCATCATCGATCAGGCTATACCCATTGAAGAAGCCAACGGCACTAATTTTTCGCAGGGTGGAATCATGACCACCGGCCGCGATCTGGATGTGGCGATTCAAGGTCCGGATGGCTGGTTTGCGGTACAGGATGCTCAACGCAAAGAAGCCTATACCCGTGCGGGGGATTTCCACTTGACCTCTACCGGCATGCTGGTCACGGCTTCCGGGCTGCCGGTTTTAGGCGATGGCGGGCCGATTTCCATTCCGCCTGCGAAAAGCATCAACATTGGTGCTGACGGCACCATTTCCATTGTGCCCCTGGATGGCGATCCGAGAGAAGTATCCGTGATTGATCGCTTAAAAGTAGTCAAAATCGAACCCAAGAATCTGACCAAAGGCCTGGATGGTTTAATGCACCTTTCCGGCGGCGCCGCAGTACCTGATCCCGCCATTCGCGTCGTTAATGGCGCGCTCGAAGGCAGCAATGTCAATGCCGTCACGGAAATGGTCAATATGATAGCGGCTGGCCGCGAATTTGAGGCCCAGCTTCAAGTCATGCAGACCGTGGACGAGAACGCCCAGCGGTTGGCACAACTATTGCAAGAGTAAGACAGTAATTCAGTAGGCAATGACAAGGAATAGCCATGGAACCAGCACTGTGGGTGAGTAAAACCGGTCTTGATGCGCAATCCGAAAACATCACAAACATCGCCAACAACCTTGCCAACGTCAGTACCACCGGATTTAAAAAAGGACGTGCCGACTTTGAGGATTTGATCTATCAAAACCTCCGTCAGGCTGGCGCCTTATCAACACAGAATACCGAAATCCCAACCGGTATTTATATGGGAACAGGGGTGCGTCTGGTGGCTAACCAGAAAATTTTCACCCAAGGCCCTATCCAAAACACCAATAACCCGCTGGATGTCGCTATTTTAGGGCGTGGGTTTTTCCAGGTGCTGATGCCTGATGGCAGCCAGGCCTATACCCGCGACGGCACGTTCATGCTTGATTCGCAGGGACAAATTGTCACCGCGAACGGTTATGTGGTGCAGCCGCCCATCTCTGTGCCTGAACAGACGCAAAACATTACTATCGGTTCCGACGGGACGGTCAGCGTGGTTGTTGCGGGAAACAATGTGCCTACGCAGATTGGCACCATGCAACTGACGGATTTTATCAACCCCGGCGGATTACAACCCATCGGTCAGAACCTGTATCTGGAAACGGTGGCCAGCGGGGCTGCGCAGACGGATAACCCCGGAAACTCAGGACTTGGTTTGTTACAGCAGGGGTCGCTTGAAGCGTCTAACGTGAATGTGGTTGAAGAACTGGTCAACATGATCCAGGCGCAACGGGCCTATGAAATCAATGCGCGAGCCATTGAAACCGTGGACAGCATGATGCAGTTTCTGACTCAGACTCTTTAATTAGGTAGTGATCATGAGGATTAAAGGATTGGTTGTAAGCTTATCGATGGCCGGCCTGCTTTCAGGCTGTGAACTCTTAAACCCTCCGGCGCCTGGTAACTCCCCCGACTTTGCTCCAACCTATCCGGTAACCCCGGATAATAAGCAGGGCAGGGTGGCGCAAGGGGCAATTTATAATGCTGAAACCGCTTTGCCTTTGTTTGAAACCCCAAGAGCGCGTCACGCCGGCGACATTGTGACTGTGCTTTTAGTCGAGAAGACCGATGCGCAGAAAAAAGCGACAACCATGCAGACTAAAAATGATAAAAGCCAGATCGTGAATGGCTCCTTCCTGGGGCGGCCGATCGCGCTTGGCGCAGGCTACAGCCTCGATTTCGACTTAAATGCCAAACGGCAATTCATGGGAGATGCCCGATCCATTCAGAACAACAAACTGGCTGGCAGTATCTCCGTAACCGTGGCGAAAGTGTTAGCCAATGGTTCCATGCTCATTCAGGGTGAAAAATGGGTATCCATCAATCAGGGGCATGAATACGTTCGTGTATCCGGGATGATAAGACCGCAGGACATCAGCCCTGACAACACGGTGCGTTCTGATCGCATCGCCAATGCCCGTATTGCCTACGGCGGTACTGGTCAGGTTAATAATGTCAATGCCCAGGGTTGGTTCTCACGATTCATCTGGGGCCCCTTCTTCCCGGAATAACAGGGTAGAAGACGGATTAAACAGGATAGAGTTATGCATAAATGGAATGCGTTATTACAGGGTTTTTGTCTGCTTGTGCTGGTTCATACGGCGGCGGCGGAGCGCATCAAGGATGTGGCTAATTTAGCCGGGGTCCGCACCAACCAGTTGATTGGTTACGGGCTGGTTGTCGGGCTGGACGGGACCGGCGACAAGTCAGGGACACGCTTTACTGAACAAAGCTTCGGCAACATGCTGACGCAGCTCGGCATTAATATTCCTCCCGGCACCAAGCTTAATTCCAAAAACATTGCTGCGGTCATCGTCACGGCTAACCTGAATTCGTTCATGAAGAAAGGTCAGACCATGGATGTCAATGTCTCATCCATCGGCGATGCGCAAAGTCTGCGTGGCGGCACCTTGCTGATGACGCCATTGAAAGGCGCGGACGGCCGGGTTTATGCCATGGCGCAGGGCCATCTGGTGGTCGTGGGTCTGAGCGTGACCGGTGATGATGGGACTAACGTCACGGTCAACGTGCCAAGCGGCGGCCGCATACCCAATGGGGCAACGGTGGAAACCGACATCCCCAACCCGTTCTATTTTTCCAAGACCCTGACCTACAATTTAAATTCGCCAGACTTTACCACCGCCCGCCGTATGGCCGATGCCATTAATCAAACCATGGGCCCGGGGACAGCGAGACCCATTGACGCTGCCTCCATCGAAGTCACTGCGCCCAAGCGCATGGGGCATCGTGTGGATTACGTGTCCGTCCTTGAAAACATCGAATTTACCCCCGGGGACGCGGAAGCCAAAGTCATCGTCAATCCACGCACCGGCACCATTGTCATTAATCAACTGGTTCGTGTGAAGCCGGTCGCCGTCTCGCACGGTAACCTGGTGGTGACGGTCAGTGAAAACCCCTTGGTCAGCCAACCCAATCCTTTTGCGGCTGGCAACACGGTGGTGACGCCTGAAAGCCAGATTGATATTTCTCAAAAATCAAGGACTTTCGTTTTTGCTCCCGGCGCGACACTGCAGGAGTTGGTGAAAGCCATCAATGCCGTGGGCGCGGCACCGGGCGATCTCATCGCCATTCTTGAAGCGTTAAGGCAGGCTGGCGCATTAAATGCAACGATTATTATCATCTAGCGTAAAGGTGACTTTATGACAGCAAACGGCGTGGCGATGACTGATTTTAAAGGCTTGCAAACCCTGCAGCTTAAGGCACGTAATGATTCAGAAAAAGCGTTGCCCGAGGCTGCAAGACAATTTGAAGCGATTTTTCTGCAGGCGATGATTAAAAGCATGCGGGCGCAGCATTTTGTCGAAGAGGGCACGGTTTTTCGTACTAAATACGAGCAAACGTTCCAGGAAATGCTGGATGGCCAATATGCCTCAGAAATCACCAAAGGCCCTGGTATTGGTCTTGCGGACATGCTGACTAAACAATTGAGCAAAACCATCTCACGTCAGAGCCTACCTCCGGGCGAGGGGGCTCAGGGCTTTCCCCTGCACGTTAATCAGGGTTTCCCTCTTAAGGCGGATCATCAAGGCTTTGCTTTACCGAAAGCGGCCTCTCCATCCTATTCTTTACCACTGAAAACCCATACCGGCTACCCCTTGCAGCACCAGGCCGCGCTTCAGCAGGCCTATGCGGTTAAACCGCCTTTAAAACCGCAATCACCAGCGGCTGATCAGGGAAAAACAGCGCAATCCATTGATGAATTTGTGAAATCCATCTGGCCTTATGCGCAACAGGCTGCCAGCATGCTGGGCCTTGATCCCAAGTTGCTGGTCGCTCAGGCTGCCCTTGAAACCGGATGGGGACAATACGTCACGCGGGATGAAGACGGCAGCAGCAGTAATAATTTTTTCAACATAAAATCAACAGGTAAACAGCAAAATGAAGCAGTCGAGGTAAAGACAACCGAGTATGTTGCCGATATACCTGTAAAGACGAAGGCTTCTTTCAAGAAATATTCGTCTGTTGAGAACAGTTTTGCGGATTATGTCTCGTTAATTAAAGACAACAGCCGTTATGAGCAGGCTTTAGCAAACGCGAATGACCCACATCGTTTTATTAAAGCCCTTCATGACGCAGGTTACGCTACTGATCCCCGGTATGCGGATAAAATTTTATCCATTTACCATGGGGATGAGTTACAACAAGCGCTGGAAAGGATTGGTTATACCATGGAATAAACCTGTCCTTCGATGTCTGGCGGCACATTATGGGAGTCGATCATTATGGTGGGAATTTTCGGTATTGCAACCTCAGGTTTAAATGCGTTTCAGCGTGCCCTGGATGTGGTCGGTACTAACATTACCAATGTCAAAAATCCCAATTATACCCGGCAAACGGTGCTCTTTGGTCAGTTACCCTCGCAACGTTTTGCAGGGTCGTACATTGGCAGCGGTGTGGTCATTACCGACATTCAACGCCACGCGGACCGTTTTGCCAACCAGCAGGTGCGCGATACCCTGGCGTCTAAAACCCAATACGAAGTGTTCTACGAGCAGGCGGCACAAATCGATAAACTGCTGTCTCAGGATGGCACCAACATTACCGCTAACCTGCAGAATTTTTTCAATGCCCTTTCGCAGCTTAATGATGCACCGGACAGCAATGCAGCCCGTGATGTGGCGCTCAAACAAAGCCAGACTCTGGTTGAGCAGTTCAGAACAATGCAGCAACGCCTTGATGAATACCAGCGAAATAACAGCACTCAATTAAGGGAAGCGGTTGAACAGATTAATGTGTACGCTAAAACCATTGCCGATATCAATCAGAAATTGACGGTGAACCAGAATGCGCCGGATTTGCTGGATCAACGGGATGCGGTACTTAAAGAACTGTCCAAATTCACCGACGTCAGCATTGTTGAACGGGTGGACGGCGGCATTGATGTGTCCATTGGGACCGGTGAAATGCTGGTGATGGGCACGGATGCGCGAAGGCTTCTGGTGAATTCAAGCGGTTCCAACCAGTTGAATGCCCAGATTCTTCTCGATAATGGCGCCGGGGTCGTTGACATTACCCGCAATATGCAGGCCGGCATGATCGCGGGCCTGCTGGGCTTTGAAGACGATATCATGGTGCAGGCCAGTCAGGTTCTTGGGCAAATGGCCATGGGTCTGGCGTCAGCCTTTAACACCCAGCATCGTCTGGGGATGGATTTAAACAACCAGTTGGGACAAAATTTCTTTAACGATTTTAATACCCTGTCCGCTCAACTGGCCCGTTCAGTGGCAAACACCAACAATACCGGTACCGGCGTGTTGTCGGTTGAAATCAGCGACATCAGCCAGGTTAAAATCAGCGATTACCAGTTGTACGTTACCGATACCGGGACGAATGAAGTCCGCGTCATCCGCCGCTCTGACGGCCAGGCGACCACCTTGAACTGGACCAGTTCACCGCCTGCTCCCCCGGCGGGTTCCGTGACCATCGACGGCATGACGATTACGGTGGATAACATCGCTAATCTCGCCAATAATGACTCGTATACCCTGACCCCAACCCGTGGCGCTGCGCGGGATTTGACACTGAATCTCACCGATGCGAGACAGCTGGCTTTCGCCTCCCCGGTACGGACTCAAGCGGCTTTGACGAACACAGGCAGCGGCGGCATTCGCCTTGGCAATGTATTAAACACAACCGATGTGAACAAGGATTTCCGCATCGAATTCATCTCGCCTACGCAATACAACGTGGTCAATGTCACCGATTCCGTCACTTCCGGTCCATTTACCTTCACGCCAGGCACGGAGAATACTGTGATGATTCCCAATGCCTTGACGCCTTCGTATTCGGTGGTGTTATCGGGTGTGCCGGCGGCCGGGGATCAATTCACCGCCTCCTACAATACCGGCGGCATTGCGGATAACGGCAATGGGTTGAAGCTGACAACGATTCAACAGGACCAATTGTTTGAGGGGGGAACGCAAAATCTGTTTGATCGTTACTCCAGTTTAATCGGTTCAGTCGGGGGAAGAACAAATCAGGCTAAACTAAATAGCGAATCGGCCGATATGTTATTTAACCAGGCTGTGGACCTGCGCGATAGCAAAAGCGGTGTTAATCTGGATGAGGAAGCCGCAAACCTGCTGCAATTGCAACAAGCTTATCAGGCGGCTGGCCAGTTGCTCTCCGTAGCCAAACAGATGATGGATATTCTCTTTGCAGTGATGAGGTGATTTCATGCGAATTTCATCAAACCAGATGTTTACGCGCGGCTTAAACAACATGCTGAAGCAGCAGGCCGATGCTTTGCGCATTCAGCAGCAATTGTCTTCAGGTAAGCGGGTGATGTCGCCTTCCGATGATCCCATTGCCGCGGCTAAAATCGATTTGATGAATCAACGTATTTTTTTTGGCGAACGCCTTGAACAAAACCGCCAGAACGCCGACGGGGCGCTTAAACAGGAAGAAAGCGTCATAGGCAACATGGCGGGTGTGGTTCAGAAGTTAAGGGAATTGCAGGTGCAGGCGGGAAATGGATCGTTGACCGATTCCGCCAGAAAAGCACTGGCGGATGAAGCACAGAATTTACTGGATCAATTGCAGGGTTTAGCCAACACCCAGGACAGCAACGGGTATTACATGTTCAGCGGCAGCCGCTCCGAGGCGCAAACCATTTCCCGGGATATGAACGGTCAATACGTCTATAACGGCGATCAAACCCAACGTTTTCAAGCCATCAGCAGCGGTCTGCAGGTGGCTTTGAATGACACCGGTGATGATTTGTTTATGCGGGTTCCAAGCGGTAATGGCCGATTCACCGTCTCTGAAACCGCAACGCCCAATACCGGCACCGCGGTGGCCACCTCAGGCAGTGTGGTGAACAATGCCGCCTATGTTGCGGATGATTACACAATCCAGTTCGCATTAAACACCCAGAATCAGCTGGTGGTCATGGTCAGCGGTGCGGCAAGCGGCAATGTTATCCCCGCAACCGGTTTACCAGATGACGCGCCTTTGTACACGGACGGCATGGCGGTGAGTTTTAACGGCATTGAAATTAACGTGACAGGAACGCCAGAAGCCGGGGATGCCTTTGCTGTAGCCCCGGCCGCCAATGAATCCATTTTTTCGACAGCCGCGCGCATGGTTGCGAACTTAAGGCAACCCTTTGGAGCCCCCAGCGACAAAGCACGCGTATTCACGGAGAACAATCAGATCCTTGAACAATTAGACAGTGGTCTGGGTAATCTGCTGGACTTTCAGGCGCAGGTGGGCGCTCGTTTGAATCAATTGGATGTGGCAGAAAAAGTGAATATGGATCTGATCGACATCAGCAAGGAAACCAAATCCCGGCTTGAAGATGCTGATTTGGAATCGCTGGCTGTGGAGTATCAATTGCAGATTACCTATCTTCAGATCGCACAGAAAACCTTTGCCAGCCTTCAGGGCTTGTCTGCCTTTAATTTCATATAATTTCTACACACTGATGCGGTTTGAACCTGCTGAAGGGTAAATCGCGTCTTTCCCGGCATCGTTGGGATTGGCATCGGGTGGAAGGGTGGTGAGTTCAACCGTCTGGGTTGATTGGGTAACCAGGGAGGCGTCTGGTACAGGCGGGGTCGGTTGAGATGTCAGGGATGGCGTTTGTGGGGGTTGAGGGTCTGGCGGGGTTTGCAAAATCCCCAGCATGTGATTGGAGTAACTGCACGTGGCGGATTGATTGGGCCTTTCTCCCAGCTGGGTTTGATAGCAATCCAGAGACTCATCCAGGATGCTTTCTTCTTTTAAAACCTGTCGTTTTTTATCGGCTTTGCTGTCCTGTTTTTCTGCAAATTTCTCAGCAACCCATTTGATGAGGCCGATGGTGGCCATGGCAATGGCCAAACCACCGACGATGGGTAAAAGCACCGGTGGTGCTGCGACCACGCTGACCGCCATCAGCAAGGCGATGGTGGATAAAACCACTCCGGCGCCGGCTAAGGCGAAGGTGGTGTAGGTTTGGGCTAATTTCTCGTTCGCTAATAAATCATTGCGCTTTAATTGATGGATGGGCTTGGTGATGCCGGTAATTTCTGTATCCAGCTTGACAATCTCTTCCTTAAGCGCATCAATGGCAGCGATGCGGGTCTTTCTTTCATCAGGCGTCATCGAATCAGCGACCTTTTCAAGATTCTCAACAAGCACGGTCAGCGCAAGCATTTTCTCCCAGCGCTGGTCATAGCATTTTTTAAGCTTGCCCGCCTGGCTTTCTTCATCACCCTCAAGCGTCAAGCCTCTTTGGGTCAGGAGATCATGAATGAAGGTCGACTCTGTCTGATGGTTATTTTTGTCCTCCTCTTTTAAATCGGGATCACGCAGTGCCTGTTGCAATTCCAGATAACGCACTCTCAGGGGATCTAAGTACTTTTCATCCGCCAGGGCAGTCGTGTTTCTGGCCTCCAGTAATTGATTAAATTCTTTTTTCTGCTTATATTCTGCGCGGGTCGTTAGTTTGGCCGCGATACTGCCGGCTAAACTTATCCCTTCAAGTACGGTGGTAAGAGCGCTGACCGCAACACCAATCGCTGCAGAAACCGCGGCCGTTAATACAAAGGCGGCAATGCTTAACGCCGTAACCACCACCAGAACGCCCATGGCAAATAGTTTTTCACCCACGGTTTTGTCTTTGGCAAAAAGGGTGGTGATGGCTGTGGGAATAACGGAAACCATTTGTAGAATAAAGCCGATAATCGGCAGCTGTTTGCTTTGAGAGAAGATGGAGGCAAAAAAGCCCTGAATCTGGCTGAACAGGCCTAGGGCATTGTTCGCATAGTTACCGCGCTTGTTGATTTCATCCACCAGACTCGTCTCCCGTTCGGCCTGGCGGATGCGGTATTTTAATGCTTTCATCCTTTCGGATAAGAGGATGGTTTTACGGCCCATTTCGTTCTACTAAAGCACATAATAGTTAATTTTAATACATAATGAACCAATTGGTTTTAAATGGCTTGTTTTTAAAGCGTGTTAGCGGATTGGCTGTGTGTGTTTCTTTTGTGGTATGTTTGACGGTTTAGCTGATTACGCTAGCGGCATTTTTGCTAGAACCTCTCGTTTGGCTTTTACAAACATGTCTTCAACTCATCCATCAGGTTAACCAAATGAAAAAAGGGATTATTATTGGCGGCTCGATTTCAGGTTGCGCTGTAGCGATTCTTTTATCCCGCCTGGGTATTGAAGTGACCGTCCTTGAGCGCTCATCCGGCAGCGCAGAAGGAAACGGGGCAGGAATCATGCTGCCATTGGCTTTGGTTAAGAAATGCATTGAACTGGATTTATTCGATGCTGATATACCGCGGCTAGCCATTTCTGGCCGCACTTTTTTCAGAAAAACGAATGCAGAAGGGCAGGTTGAAAAATTCTGGCATCAATCTTTACAAGGTTTTGCCCTGAATTGGATTGATGTCTATCGCAATCTGCGTAAACGACTTAACCCCGGGTTAATTCAACATCACCAGCAGGTTATCAACATCCAGAAAGAAAAAAGCAGGTATTCTTTAAAAACGGCGCTAAATACTGCCTATACTGCCGATTTTGTCGTTGCTGCCGATGGGGTTGAATCGACAGTACGCAAAAAATTATCATCAACCACAGAAACCTATGCCGGCTATATTGCCTGGCGCGGCACGCTTGCTGATTGTACTTATGATCCGGGGGAGAGTATTGAATGTTATCCCTGGGAAAATGGTCATATTTTAGTCTATCGCATTCCTGCGGCTGATTATGAAAAAACCGGCAAGGCCATGATAAACTGGTTAATCTATGAACGAACCTCACCTGATCAGCTGCAATTGCGGCTTACTGATTGTCAAAACAAGGTCCATACTCGCTCTGTCCCTCCGAAAGGGCTTCATGAGACTCAATGTGACTATCTTCATGCCCTGGCAAAAGCACATTTTCCTTCGGTTATTGCCGAGATAGTTCACCAAACAACTCATCCCTTTATTCAGGTTATTTTTGATTCCCAGATCACTGCTTACCCGGATAATGATTTATTGTTTGTAGGCGATGCCGCAGCAACAGCACGCCCGCACAGTGCATCGGGGGTCACCAAAGCATTGGGCAATGCCATTGATTTGCACCAGTTATTATTATCCAATCCCGATAAGGATTTATTTCCTCTTTTTAGTCAATGGAAAGACAAGCAACAGAAAACCAATGCCGAAGAAGTGGATAAGGCAAAGAAAATGGGTGATGCATTAATTAGCAATCCGCCTGACTGGTCTGGGATGGATCAGAAAAGTATGGATGTCTGGTGGACACAAATAATGCTTGGCCATACGTGGTTGCTACACAAACCTCGAACCAATCTTCTGATCGCGGCAGTAAAGAACACACACTTCGCGCCAAATTGTAGCCGTTAAACGTGTTTCACGTCTCTCTGCTGAATTGGTTTGAGCCGTGCGCGGATGGAGCCTCTTCTATTTATTCCATATGGTTTCTTTAATAAAGGACATCAAACAGGGTATTGAAACATGCTCACACCCGTTTTCTTTACTTTTCACCAAGGATTGCGCCTTCTGCGGTTTGAAACGCCACATCAACAGGCTGCCGGCCAGGCATTCTGACAATGCTCTTCCAGTTCCTGGGGAGTCATGGCAATTCGTTTCTTGACTTCATCCGGGAGTAACTGTTCCGCTTCACGTTTGAAGCGAAGGTTGTTGCTGACCACAAACCAAGACGTTAAGCCGGCCAGTGAGGGGACCGGCATCCCAATAAAACCTAACCGCCGATACACATTGGCATCCTCTGGGTTTGACGATGGATTTAACTCCCTGTCCATGTCGTTATTCACCAGGATGATTTGCTCCGCTCTCGGAAAACGCCGTTGGATGGCCTGACGTTGTTCATGGTCCATTTGGGTTACTTCCTGAAGCGATAATTTTATCGACCTGATATTGGCTGGCAATGCATTAAACATAACACTCAACTCGTCTGCTGTTCGTTCATGAAAATGGCAGTTATTTAAACCAAGATGAATTAAGCGAGAATGGGCAAGCGCATCGAACAGAACCGCCAATTCCTCAGCCGTTTTCCAATCAAATCGGTTGTCGCCTGCATCAAGATGAGTCACTTTTGTGGTCTTTAGCGAGGAAAACATCGCAGTCAATTCAGTCAGGTCCAATTCCCCAAGGCCATTACCACTGACATTGAGATGGCTGATACAGGAGCCTTGCAGCGCATCAAACAGGGTTCCAAACGACGTATCGGTCATGAGAGAGAAGCCATTATCGCTTAAATCGAGGTGGGTAACAGGAGAGCCTTTGAAGGCATGCAGCAGGGCGGTGAATTCAGCACCGGTTCTTAGATAAAAATCATTACGACGTAGACCAAGGCGAGTGACTAACGAGTGTTGGAATGCGCTGAACAGGATCGCCAATGCGGCGCCGTCCTGTTTGCCCAACTCATTGTTAGCCAAATCAAGAACAGTCATGGACTTACCGCGCCAGGCCTGAAATAACTCGATTAATTCATGGGCTGGCCATTGTCCCAAATAATTGTAACTTAAATCCAGTTGAATGATCCCTGGCTCGTTTAAAACAGTGATCAAGGCTGCTAACTCAGCCCCTGTTCTTTGGTTAAGGTAATTATTGCTTAAATCAAGGCGGGTGATGGAAGAACCTTTAAGCGCTCTGAACAGAGCGATTAGTTCAGAGCCGGTTCTTAGTCCAAAGTAATTGGCGCTTACATCGAGATGGCTTATCCCCGAGTCCTTTAGTATGTTGAACAGCGCCACCCATTCCATCCCTGTGGGCCCGGTATTTTGCCCGAGAGCATTGAGGCGCAGATTAAGGGAATGGAGACCCAAATCCTTAAACGTGCTAAATAGACGCGCTAATTCAGTGAATTTTTCCTCACCCAGCCGGTTATTGGGTAGATGGAGCTCAGAAATCCACGAACCCTTGAGCTGGTGTAGTTTGGCAATGATTGCCTCAATGGAACGATTAAATAATTCAAGACGCATGGCTTCTTCTTTTGTCACAACAATAAAAAGCGCAATCCTTGGAGCGGCCGCAAAGTGTAAATTTTGAACATATTGCCACTGTCTGACTAAATGGTCAAATAGTATTCTATATGGCCAGTGTTAATCGATGGAAATCAGAAGCCGTTGTGCGCTACACCGGCATCACAATACAGTTGCCAATGGCAAAAGAGGACGGTGTAAACCTAAAGTGAAAAGAAAGCCTAAAGAATGTATAACAAAGTGTAAAGTGGCCTGAATCCTACGTAGAGAAACCTTCCTGGTAAGCGAGAATCACTGAAAAAAAGTATTGAAACGAGCTGATATAACATCAATGACTTAATCACCAATCCCTTGATTTCAATACAATTCATGACTCTCGACACGAAACCCGCGTTAACTCTTTCCTTGCTCAAAAAATCCATCAATACGATTTGCTAATCCTTTTTTTGGAAAAAATAGCCATTTAATCGTTGGTTAATATTTGTTCTTTATAATCCATTGGTAATAAATTTATCCAATAAACCAACTAATTGGTCATTATGTAAAGAGATGTAGCATGCTAGAAAAATTTGAAAAGAAGGACAATAAAAAAACAGGAATGAACCAAACCTACTCAGGCTATATCAAATTAGGCCAAATTATTATCCTGTCGAAAAACTGGGTTAAAAATAAACAGGCTTTCCTTGAGGCTCCTTGCGAGGCCAGTTTCCACTCGATTTATTCAATAGCAAAAATCATTGATGACGAGCATCCATTGCCGTTTATGATGCCTGAAGTCTATTTTGAAAAAGAGTATTCTTCTAATTCTTATGAAACCTGGGAAGAGCTTTATCTTAAAGATGATGTGTTTATTTCACTGGATAATTTAAAGGGTAACAAATACATTGCTTATTCATTGGAAACGGTTTTTTTGGCCAATAAATACAAAGGCTTTCTACGCACGACACTGCATTTCGATGATGTAAGGGGTACTGAGATGAGCGAACGGGATCAAGAGCGCTTTCTTTCTCAATTAAAAAGACGATATCCGGAGTATTACCAGGAATATGTCAATGTACAGCCCGACAAAGCAGAGATTTCCTTAGACACGATTGATAAAGAGAAGCTAACCGTCATTTTGGATGCTGTGGAAGTGATGTTGGTACTGAGCTGCCATAAGGGTGGGTTAACATCCAACTTTTTACCAGGTGGCCTGACTGATGCGTTAAGTTCCTATGGCTATCAACTCTTGATCCAAGTGTTATCTGATACGTTAAGTTCCGATGAAAAGAAAGGATTAGACTATTTGTGGGTAAAAAACATTCAAACCAAGTCTGAACGAACGGTGGCTGATTTAATAAATTCAGCATTGCATGGCTCATGCACGACAACCCTCGGTTTGTATTGGTTAGGATTGCTGAAGGCACTTCGACCTCAATTATCCCTTACCATCGACGAGAAATTTGTTGATAAAATATACCATGATCTTGTTCAAGATAAAACCACTGGGTGGTCCAGTCTAGGGAAGGCACATTTAACTCTTTTCCTTAAAAAGAATGCTCAATACATTATCATGGAGATGCTCAACCCATTGGATAAGGAATCTCAGCCGAGAGAGAGACCGGGTTTTGTTATGTAATCCCGGATTTCAAAATGATTGATCTATTGGAATGAGGGGCCGTAAGTGGGAAAAACCCCATTTATGTGGCGTCCCGGAGAGGATTTGAACCTCCGACCTGCCCCTTAGGAGGGGGCTGCGCTATCCAGCTGTGCCACCGGGACTTAAGACCTGCAAGTCTACCTTATTCAGGGTGCAAATAACAACACTGCATGGCCTCCACTCTACATGGATTGGTAATTCGGGCCGCCGCCGCCTTCAGGCGCTTGCCAGACAATGTTCTGACGCGGATCCTTGATGTCGCAGGTTTTGCAGTGGATGCAATTCTGCGCGTTAATCTGCAGGCGCGGACCGGCCTCATCCTCAACGATTTCATACACGGCTGCAGGGCAGTAGCGGCTCTCGGGAGAGGCGTATTCCTGATAATTCACGGCAATGGCCAGGGCCGGATCCCGTAAGGTCAGGTGGCAGGGCTGATTTTCTTCATGGTAAGTATTGGTCAGGTAAACCGAACTTAAGCGATCGAAGGTTAAAATGCCATCGGGCTTGGGGTAAACGATTTTTTTGGCTTTGGCAGCCGGCAGCAGGGTGGCATAATCGGCATGGTGCTTGAATGTCCAGGGCGATTTGCCATGGGTAATATAGGTTTCAAAGGCAGCATTCGCCAGGCCAAAAAACAGGCCAAACCGGAATCCCGGCCGGATGTTTCTCACCGCATACAATTCATTGGCTACCCAGGACTGATTGAGCTTCTCAGGATAAGCCTTAAGCTCTGTCTGCTTATCCTCTGCGGCATTGCCTGCCATCAAGAGTTCAAAACAGGCTTCGGCGGCCAGCATGCCCGATTTCATGGCGGTGTGCGTGCCTTTGATTTTGGGGACATTTAAAAAACCTGCCGCATCGCCGATAAGTGCCCCTCCCGGAAAGGTTAATTTGGGAATGGATTGCCAGCCTCCTTCATTCAACGCGCGTGCGCCGTAACTGATGCGCTCGCCGTCCTGAAGTGTTTTACGCACAAAGGGATGGGTTTTGAAGCGTTGAAATTCCGCAAAAGGATTAAGCCAGGGATTCTGGTAATCAAGGCCGATGACATAACCAAGGGCCACGCGGTTATCGGAGATGTGGTAAATGAATGAACCGCCATAGGTGGCGTTGTCCAAAGGCCAGCCAAACGTGTGGATGACCTTGCCCGGACGATGATTTTCCGGTTTCACCTGCCATATTTCCTTAATGCCTATGCCGTAAGTCTGGGGTTGACACTGGTCGCGCAGTTGAAAGCGGTGCATGAGGTTCTGGCTTAACTGCCCGCGGCAACCTTCGGCAAACAGGGTTTGTCTGGCATGGAGATGCATGCCAGGTTGGTAATTGCTGGTTTGGTTGCCTTTTTTGTCAATTCCGACGTCGCCGGTCGCTACGCCAATGACTTCCCCGTGGGTGTTGTAGAGGATTTCTGATGCAGGAAAGCCCGGATAAATTTCACAGCCCAGATTTTCAGCCTGAACTGCCAGGAATTGGCAAAGTTCGCCCAGGCTGATGATGTAATTACCCTCATTTTTCATGGGCCTTGGCGTCGGCATGCGGAAAGCGCGCTTGCTGGTCAGCCAATAAAAAGCGTCTTCGGTGACGGCTGTATTCAAGGGGGCTTCCTGCCAGGTGTCAGGCAGCAATTCTTTAAGGCTTCGCGGTTCAAGGACAGCGCCTGAAAGAATGTGAGCGCCCACCTGAGCGCCTTTTTCAAGCACACAGACAGAGATGTCTTTGTTTTGAGCGGCGGCTAATTGCTTGAGTTTAATCGCGGCCGATAATCCAGAAGGACCCGCACCAACAATGACCACATCGTATTCCATCGTTTCGTGTTCCACACCCAATTCCTTCTTTAGCAAAGTCGTAAAAGATTACCCTAATGCCATTGAATAGCAAGGCTTTTGTCATGAAAGTGCCGGCACCGGATTGAGTTAAATTCAGCAGCTATTTGGTATATGATGTTGAGCGCAGACGCAGAAGATAACGGGAGCCTTTGACCAGCCTTCCGGTTTACGGATGGACAGGCTCAGCGATTGATAACAGGAGTTTAAAGCATGCAGGACGGGGAATATTACGCAGGCGGCTTGGGCTTGAATTTTTATGAACGGGCTGAATTGGAGCCTCTGGATGGGCTTGAAGGATGGCCTGCCTCCCTGGCTATTGCCCGCAACGCCCTGCGCATCCTCACCATGGGATGGCAGGATGAGGTCAAGTCCCTGTTCACCCGCAAAGTCATCAAGGCCGTCTTCTGGTCTCGCGATCGGGAGTTGATGCGCGCCATGCGCGTGGCTTTCCAGCAGGGGTTTGACCATGTTTTTAAACAACTGCAGGGGAAACAGCTTGAACCTCTGCAGCACCGCCAGGCGGAACTGTATATCAGCCAGTGCTTAAGCCTGCTGCCTTTTAGCGACATTACGCCTTATGAGTGTTTTACCATTCCTCAATGCATCAATAAACGATGGCAAATGGTGCATTACAAGGTGGTTCCCATTGAACTGACGCCAGTCTCTGGTTTTAAAAAACTGTTCTTAAGTGAAGAGGACCGCGTATTCGCCTACGGCCTTGAACCCATCAATCACCCGGATGCTTCGCCGCATCTTGTCTTTATGGGAACAACCTATCCTGCCGGTCAGGGGTTTGTGTCGCAGGTGAATACCGACCTCGAAGGGTTTGAAACCCCCGGAAAAAAACTTTACCGCAACGGCCGCGATAACCTCGTGCGCTGGCTTAACCGTCAGGGTAAAAAAACCTGCGTCTGCGGTACAAGTCTGGGTGGGGCATTGTCGCTGTTATTGGCCATTGATCAGGGCGATAAACTTGGCCGCGTCGATGCGTTCAACCCGCCGGGACTTTACACGTCCTGGCTTAAGAAAAGCCGGTATGATCACTGGGATGACATTCGAAAAACCAATAAAAACCTTAAAGTCCGTGTGTTCAAACAGGGGAATGATCCTATTTCCAAATTCGGCGAATGGAAAGAGGACTGGGACATTGTGCACGTGATTCCCTCCGAACAGCGCAAAAAGCAATTGAATCCTCTGACGGACCACGCCATGATTTATTCCGGTTATGAAGACACCCAATTCGTTGGCGTCGATACCAAAGCGGACAATGAGGAACGCAGAAAACGGAATTTCTGGTTCTACACGCTGCTGCGCGGCGTGTTTTATTACTCGGTGCTCGTGCCTTTTCGTTATGGTGCCTTGCCGGCGCTGCGTTACCTTTGGGCCCATAAGCGACAGGTCAGCCTGGTGCTTGGTTTTTTTGCCCTGTTCCTTTTGTTTCCTGCGTTAATCCCGGCCTTGGTCATTCCCGGTCCCGCTCTTCTTGGATTGCTGGTCAGCGCGCTCTGTTCAGCTCTGATCTGGGGCTATTTTGCTGACGTGGTGATCACCCTGCTTTACGATGATTATACCCACCGCAAACGGGGTGAATTTGACTCGTTCTTAAACTGGGTTTTCGAGCGTCCAGTCTGGGCGAAGGCTTTGTTGGGCACAGGCATGGTGTTGATTCCGGCCGCGATGCTCATTGTCCCCTTAATCCCTGTGTGCGCCCCCCTGGTGACGCCGGTCTTTTTTTTAGCTCTGGCAGCGGTGCCTTTACTGGCCTTTTTGACCTATTGTGTCATCAAAAGTATACAAACACTGGCTGGCATAACCACGCCGACTATCGCCGCTTGCCATGATCCCTTATTGCCGAGAAATCCTGAAAAGGACATCTACCGTAAGGAAATGAGCGCCAGAATGAGTATTCAGGATCTGGGTGATTACCATTTCGCCACTCGCCGCCTGTTGAACGATAAACCGTATCTGCCCTTGTCGGGTGATGAATACTGTGAGCGTTACGCGGGCTTGTCCAAACGGGAGGTGCTTGAGAAAAGCCAGAATCCAGAGGAAGCCACAAAAACCATTCAAGTGAAAGCCAGCGAGGCTAAAATTCATGAAATGCAGCAGATAGTCTCCATTGCCCGTCGTTTCGGTTTTCAAAAATCGCCGGCCTGTGTTCAAGAGTTGAGAGCCATTCATGACGATTATCAACAAGGTAAAGTCAAGCCACGGGAAGCAATCGATGACGAGTTAAATGATGAGAACAGGATGGGCACTTGGGTTTAGCGCTTATTCAAACGGCTTCCAGAATGGCCGCCACGCCCATGCCGCCCGCAGTGCAGATGGAAATCAACCCGCGCCCTGAGCCTTTTTGATGCAGTAACTTAGCCAGGGTGCCGACAATGCGTGTCCCAGTCGCCGCAAACGGATGCCCCAGCGCAAGACTTCCGCCTTTGATGTTCATTTTGCTTTGATCAATGGGCCCCAAGGCCTGTTTTGCTCGGAGCACATTACGGCAATATTCATCGGACTCCCAGGCTTTGAGTGTACACAGCACCTGACCGGCGAAGGCTTCATGAATTTCATAAAAATCAAAATCCTGCAGTTTAAGCCCGTTGCGGTATAATAATTCATACACGGCGCGGGTAGGTGCCATGAGCAGTCCTTCGCCATGAACAAAATCCACTGCAGCGACCTGCGCGTCGACGAAGCGGGCCAACAGGGGATGGCGGTGTTGTTTAGCGATGTCTTCGCTGACTAAATACACGGCCGAGGAGCCGTCGGTCAGCGGCGTGCTGTTGCCGGCGGTTAATGTGCCTGTCGCTGTTTTGTCAAAAGCCGGTTTGAGTTTTTCAAGTTTTTCAAGTGTGGTGTCTGGACGAAGCGTGCCGTCGTGGTGTAAGCCGTTAAAGTCAAAAACCAGATCATCATAAAACCCCTCGTCATAAGCACGGGCGGCTTTTTGATGACTGATCCAGGCGAGTTGATCCTGGTCTTTACGGCTTATCTGCCATTGCTTGACCATTTTTTCGGTGTGCTCACCCATGGACAAGCCCGTGCGGGGTTCCTTGACCGAGGGGTATTGCGGTTTAAAATGACTGGGTTTAAACGACAGCACCGCCTTTATTTTTTGCATGGGCGTTTTGGCTTCATTGAGTTTCAGAAGAATGCGGGTGAAGGATTGACGAAACATCACCGGCAGATCACTGTTGGAATCAACGCCGCCGGCAATGCCGTCGTCCATTTGATAATTGGCAATTTTCAAGGCAATTTGCAGGGTGGTTTCCAGACTGGTACCACAGGCTCGTTGCAGAGTATAGGCCGGTGTATCAGGATTGAGGGTGGTGCCAAGAACGGCTTCTCGGGCCAGATTCCAGTTCATGGAACTGTTAATGACCGCTCCAAGGCCCACGTCGCCAACGGTTCGGCCGCTTAACTGCAGGGTATCGACCAGTCGTTGCAGGGAGGCAATCATTAAATCCTGGGTTTGCACATCCCTGTAATCAGTCATCGACTTGACGAAGGGAATGCGGGCACTTCCTGCAATGTACACAGCGCGTGTTTTCATGATGGGTATCCGCTGTCAAGGGTATATTTCATAGTCTAGTAAGTCTCTGTCAGTTTGCCGACTAAAAACCCGTTAATACAATTTTTCCACGCGAACGGCCGCTTTCAATCAGTTCATGGGCGCGCTTTAAGTTAGCTGCATTAATCGGTCCGAAGGTTTCATTGAGCGTGGTATGAAGACTGCCCTGATCAACCAATTCACTGATTTGATTGAGGATGGCATGCTGCTGGATGCGATCCGCCGTTTTATACATCGAACGCGTGAACATCATTTCCCAATGAATGGAGATGCTTTTTAACTTAAACAGCTTGATATCGAGATTGACCGGATCGTCAATCAAGGCAAATTTGGCCTGTGGTTTCAAACAGCGGATCAATTCTTCCGCATGCGAATCACTGTGCGTTAAGCTCGCAACATAATCCACCTGATTGATGTCAAAATGAATGAGTTGATCCAGCATGGGGTGAGTGTGATCAATGACAAAATGCCCGCCTTGCTTGAGTATCCAGTCGATGCTTTCCTGCCTGGAGGCGGTTCCTATGATGGTCAGCGACGTCAGTTGACGGGCCAGTTGCACCAGGATGGAACCTACGCCGCCTGCAGCACCGGTAATTAAGATGGATGCTTTTTCGTCTTTATCAATGGCAAGGCGATCAAACAGCAGTTCCCAGGCGGTGAGGCTGGTCAGGGGCATGGCCGCTGCCTGGGTAAAAGACAGGCTTTTGGGTTTTTTGCCCACCAGATTTTCATCAATCAGATGGTATTCGCTGTTGCAACCGGCCCGCATCAGATCACCGGCATACCAGACTTCATCACCGGGTTTAAATAACGACACCTTGGCGCCGACTTTCCTGACCACCCCGGCGGCATCCCAGCCGAGAATTCGGTAATCGCCTTGTTCCGGGCTGGCTTTAACGCGGACTTTGCAGTCAACGGGATTAACTGCCACGGCTTTTACTTCGACTAAAAGATCGGAATCACCAGGGGTGGGGATTGGTAATTCAAGGTCGGTCAATACATTGGCTGGCCCGGCTTTTTGGTATCCTACAGCTTTCATAATGCTCCTTGCGGCAGATGAATGATCATTAGTATAGTGCCTAAAACCGGGGGATTGTCCAAGGATAAATTCATTTATGGCTGTGAATTTAAGGCGTATACTTAAAAACAGCGCTAACCACTCGAGAAATCATGAAAAAATTAATCCATGGGATCCTGTTGATGCTGGGTTTTGGTGTGCACGCTGCCAACCCTACGGCCATGACCTTGAATGTCGCATCCGGAGAAGATCAATTTAAAGTCACGCTCCAGGCAAACCCCACCACGGGGTATCAGTGGACAGTGCAAAATTACGATCAAACCCTGTTTAAGCTGATGAGCAGTCAATATGTGGCGCCTGAAACAAAATTGATCGGGGCCGGGGGACAAATGGTTTTCACCTTCGCGGTTAATGAGGGGGTTGCCTTGCCTAAAAGCAGTGCCATGACTTTTCGTTATGCCCGTCCCTGGGAGCCTAAGGAAGGAACGACACAAAAAGTCATTATTCAGTTTAAGCCTTAGCCCCTGCTCAGTTGGAGAGACGACGTCGCCACGGCTTTATCTGATTCGACTGCGATGTCCTCAAGCAACGTTTGGAACTGGCTCTTGCGGGTAAACAGGCTATTAAAGGTTTTATCTTTTATGGCCAGTTCGTCGTTTGTTCCAAGCGCCGCCAGGTTGACAGGATGCTGTGACAGGGCGTTCACGACCATGCGGATGGCGTTGAGGACTTCCTGATACCGGGCTGCCCGATCTTCAATGA
The DNA here is from genome assembly GCF_001468125.1 of Legionella rubrilucens. Taxonomy (GTDB): domain Bacteria; phylum Pseudomonadota; class Gammaproteobacteria; order Legionellales; family Legionellaceae; genus Legionella_C; species Legionella_C rubrilucens. Next base: position 685,880 of record NZ_LNYT01000007.1, read on the forward strand.
GGCAAAACTGATACAGGACACGACTCACGCTGTTTTCACTTTGAAAGGCCTGCCAGAGGTCATTGGCATAGGCTTCGAGCTTGATTAATTGTTTGCTGAGATGAAGCCGTAATGGAGCGTTCGGCTTTTTAATATCCAGGGTGATTTTATCCGCCAATTGCCTGAAAAAACGCTGGCATTCGGTGGCGTTCGGGCGTCTTTTTTCCTCTGGATGACACATGCGATTAAGGAATTCGGCCAGCAGTAATTCGTCATAGCTTAAGTAAGGCTTGTTGTGTAAGCTGTGGGATTCACCGCTGTTGTCAGTCATCTTAAACTGCTCCGCCATGATTTTGCCCAATGAAAAGATGTCACTGGCCTTGGAAAACAGATAACCGTTGTCGGTTTCCGTTTCAGGCGCCATGTAATGCTTGTCGGACGAGTAGCTGACTCGGACGTGGGTATGGCCCTCTGGAAGTTTTTTGGCCCGGTTAAAATCAATGATATTGACATGCCCTTCTTTGGCATCCCAGAGAATATTATCAGGCTTTAAATCGGTATGGAGAATACCGTGATCGTGTAATTCAGCCAGTTGCTCAGCGATTTCGGCACCCAGACACAAAGTCGTTAAGGAACCAAAACTGAAGCGGTGTTCGTGCTTTTTATGCCCCAAGTCATGGCCGGGATAAAGCGGCATGACAAGAACTGCCTCCTCGACCTGGGCTTCATAGGTTAATGTGCCAATGTCTTCATCCTGATACGTGACTTCTTTTTTGCGCCTGCCATGGGAAAACCCAAAAGAGCGATGAAGCCCCTCAAGCAGATGATGTTCATTCCGGGCTTCCAGGAGCGCGCTTTCGCGATCCGAGCTGGCCGCGGTTCCTCCCAGGGAGTAGTCGGTTATTTTAACTGCATAGGCTGGTTCCGGCATCACATTGCCGCTTTCAGCATCAAGACACAGGGCTTTGGATACTTCACCAAAAGAACCTGCCCCAAGCGTTTGAGTCAGTAAAAAATAGACAGGTTCATCCTGTTGATAAACCTTGACCAGGGTTAGCTCCGGATTTTCAGGTATCACCTGGACATTGACGGCTTTATTATTAGCCAAGGCTTCGATGGCTGTCAGAATACACTGTCTGTTTTTTTCTATTGCCTGGATGACGACACAGGAAGGGGTGCTCACACGATCATCGCTGTTGTAAACCAAATTGCCCCGTAGGTTAACAAAATAACATTAAGGATATATTAATTGCGTTTGCAGCAGCAAAAGGCGTTAAGCAGGGGGATATCTGAAAAATGAACGGCACGGAAGAATTGATTGTATTTCGGTGGAGTGAGGGCAAGTTTTCGAACTTCAAGCAGAGGCTCTCCGCTGGCAGGGATAGTGAAAAGACCCTGTGATTTGGCCGCTTTGAGGTTGTTGTCGTCATCATCGACAAGGCAAGCCGGACCTTGATAATTCAGTTCCGACTGAATGGCCTGAATATGTTGATTTTTATTGGCGCCCTGTAGGGGCAATGGCATCCAGGAATGGATACAAATCCTGTCGACCTCGGAGGACTCAAGGCCAATGACGTCCTTAAGGTAACGTGGAAAAAGCAAGCTTCCAAAGCTGTTGAACGACGCAATGGCCACATGATGGCCTTTTTTAAGCAGTAATTGCAATGTTTCTTTCCAGATCGCGGTGCCTCCCAGAGGCTCTATGCTGCTCAGGATTTGCCAAGACTCCTCGAGATTGCCCGAGGAGCCAGCCAGCAGATTATGTGTATTTTCTGAAACAATGGTTCCATCGAAATCAAAAATAAAAAGCATGACCTTTCTTAATCACTGTACGTTAGTCGCGATCTTTTTTTCGAAAAGGGAGGTAGCGGGGTTCCCAGAACATGTCCTGAATTAATGGTTCAAGGTCTTTGTCCTGATTTTTTTGTGCAAGCTCCTCGGCTATGGCTGTTCTGGCAACGGCCACGGCAATGTTTTTAGCCACGGTCTGTGCATCGTCCAGGGAAGGCAATAAGGGCAGGAAGCTGTCTTTTTTGCTGGGCGAGTGTCCGCTGAGTTCTTCGGCGGCTGCCCAAATCATGCCTTTCGATAAACGTGAAGCCCCAACCGCCAGAATGCCTAAGCCAATGCCTGGGAAAACCAGAGCATTGTTACACTGGGCAATGTCCACGAGGCGGTTCTGGTATTCCACAGCGGGGAAGGCAGTACCGGTTGCAATCAATGCCCGGCCCTGACTCCAGGCGAGAATGTCGGCAGGTTGGGCTTCGCATTTCTCATCCGGGTTGGACAGGGGGAAAATAATCGGACGTTCGCAGGTTTTGGACATGGTTTCGATGATATCCTGCGAAAAAGCGCCGGGCTGGGCTGAACAACCGATTAAAATGGTGGGTTTGACATGACGAACGGTGTCGGTCAAGGACGGATGCTGCCGGTCATTGATTGACCATGCAGCCACGTCTGCCATTTTTCGTGCGTAGGGCTGCTGCGCTTCGGTCAGTTCCTGGTCGCATTCCAGCAAAAGCCCCTGACGATCGATAAGCCAGAAGCGGCGATAGGCTTCCTCAGCGCTTAATCCGCGCCGCATCAGGGCGTCGACAATCTGATCGCTGATGCCCGTGCCCGCTGAGCCTGCGCCAAAGACTACGATGCAATGATCTTCAAGCGGTTTGCCGGTCACATCGCAGGCGGCCAGCAGCGCCGCCAGAGTGACCGCTCCGGTGCCCTGAATGTCATCATTAAAAGTACATAATTCATCCTGGAATTTATCGAGGATGCGTCGCGCATTGCCGCGGCCAAAATCCTCCCAATGCAGGAAGGCATTGGGGAAATGCTTGCGTATGGCGCTGACAAATGCCGAAATAAACGCATCGTATTGTTCTGCATTGATGCGGGGATGACGGCATCCCAGGTACATGGGATCATTGAGCAAATCCTGGTTATTCGTCCCTACGTCAAGAAACACAGGCAGCGTCCGTGTCGGATCGATCCCGCCACAGAGGCTGTAGACCATCAGTTTGGCGACGGGGATATCCATGCCGCCGATGCCCTGATCGCCAATACCCAACACCCCTTCGCCATCAGTCACCACAATCAGATCGATGTCGGGATTGGAGCGGTTGGTGACAATTTCTTCAAGCCAGTTTTTATCGGAATGGGCGATATAGAGTCCACGCGGCTGACGGTATTCATGGCTGAAACGTTTGACCGCTGTGCCGACGATGGGGGTGTAAATGGTGGGCAGCATTTCGGCAAGGTGGCGGCTCAGTAATTTATAAAAAAGAATCTGGTTTTTGTCATGCAGATTATTAAGGTAGATATTCTGCTGCAGGCGGGTGGTGTAGCCTGAGTATTGCAGGTAGGCGCGTTTGACCTGCTCGTCCAGTGTTTCGATACGGTGGGGCAGTTTCCCTAAAAGACCGAAGGCACGACGCTCTTCCTGGGTAAAAGCCGTGCTTTTATTGAGTTGGGGAATGGTTAATAACGGTTTACCGGTTATCGAGGTTTCTATAAAGAGTTCGCCTGTCTCGTCGTCGCGTACAATTTTAAAGTCCAGCATAATATTTCATCACCGCTTAAATCGCTATACCTTAACGAATTGCTAAAATTTATTCAATCTGGGACTCATAAAATATCACCTGTCTCTATTGCATGCAGACAAGGGCTGTCGCTGGGGCAGATCTTACCTAAGGCTTTCACTCTGTGTTAACATTCATTCTTTCAATAGGGCGAACCCGAGGTTTCTGATGTTGAGATTTGTGGTCATGGCATGGGCAATGTTCATGCTCAATTCCTGTGCGGCTCATGATGAGCGCTACTACCGTTTGAATCCGCCGGAATTGATTGATGTGATGAAAGCCTGCCCTGAAAAGCAACCCCGTCATTTAAGCTGTGATGAATTAAAGCCGGTGTTTGCCGAGGTCAGCCAGATGGCATATCAATTGCAAATCAATCCTCAGCGTTTTGGTTCTCGTATTTTAAGCCTTCAGGAAGAGTTGGGTAAACAGCAGGCTCTGCTTGAGCAAAACCCCAACCAACCGCAGCTTGCGGCTGACATTGAAAAAAAACAACAGCAATTGGCCGAGTTACTGGCCATTGTAAGATGGCTTGAAGCGCCGGAAGGGTAGACATGAAAATTCTGGTTAGTAATGACGATGGGGTATTCAGCCCGGGAATTCGGGCTTTAGCCAATGAGATGGCGACGATTGCCGACGTGTTTGTGGTTGCTCCCGACAGAAATCGCAGCGGTGCCAGTAATTCCTTAACCCTGACGCGTCCCCTGCGGGTTAAACAACTGGATAATGGCTATTACTGTGTGGAAGGCACGCCCACCGATTGTGTGCACCTTGCCGTCACTGGCTTTCTTGAGCCGAATGTGGTGGATATGGTGGTTTCCGGCATTAATGATGGTTCCAATCTGGGGGATGATATCCTTTATTCAGGCACGGTGGCTGCTGCGATGGAAGGGCGGTACCTGGGATTGCCGGCCATTGCCTTTTCGATGGCAGGGAACGGTAATATCCAGCATTATGACACGGCCGCCGTGATTGCCCGGCAATTGGTGACCAGGATTAAGGCAGACCTGCTGCCGCTGCAAACGATTTTGAATGTCAATATCCCGGATTTGCCGCTTCAGCAGATTAAGGGCATCGAAGTCACCCGCTTAGGCACACGCCATGGCGCGGAACCGATGATTAAACAAAATGATCCGCGGGGGCGTCCCATTTATTGGGTAGGCTTGCCGGGCTCTGAGGCAGACGCCGGGCCTGGAACTGATTTTTATGCGATAAGCCAGGGTTTCGTTTCCATAACTCCTTTAAATCTGGACATGACGCATTACAAAGTCTTTGATCAATTATCAAATTGGGTGGATGGCATCAATTGGGAATAATCCGAATTTTTTCCTATTTATATGACAAAATGATTCGCTGGTCGGGGCATAGTCATGCGCCTTATTATTTAGCCGGCGTTTCGTTTGCCGAATCGTCTTTTTTTCCCATTCCACCGGATGTGATGCTCATCGCCATGGGTTTGGCCGCCCCGGAAAAATCCTGGCGTTATGCCCTGATTACGACGATTTTTTCAGTACTGGGCGGTCTGTTTGGCTACCTGATTGGTTTTTTTGGTATTGAGATTCTATCGCACTGGCTAAACGGCTCCTCCTATTATCACAGTTACCTGCACGTGGTGGATCTGTTTAAAGTGTATGGGCTGTGGATTATTTTTATCGCTGGTTTTTCCCCTATTCCCTATAAACTGTTCACCATTGCGGCAGGTGCCCTGCAGATGGCCATTCTGCCTTTTGTGCTGGCCTCGTTTTTAGGCAGAGGGCTGCGGTTCTTTTTAGTGTCCGGCATTTTGTTTTACATGGGCGACCGGATTGAGACTAAACTCAGGCCGATCATTGATTGGTTGGGTTGGTTGGCGGTATTGCTTATCGTGCTTGGGTTTATCGTGGCGAAATACATTGTCTGAGAGTTATCATGCGCACGCTTTTTCTGTTGTTGATTAGTGCATTGCTTGCAGGTTGCGGCGAACGAACTGATTTAGCGCCTGTTGAAGAATTAAAATGGCAACCCCATATTAACTCTCAAGGGATTCACATTGTCCGTCCTGGCGAAACATTGTATGCCGTGGCTTTTCGCTACGATACCGATTTCCGGCAGCTTGCTGCCTACAATCGGCTGCGAAGCCCGTATGCCTTGCGGGTCGGGCAGGTATTGAGGATTAGGAAATCAGTTTATACTCAAAGAAGTAAACCGCATCCTTATCGGCAAACAACGCCTGCGGTCAAACGCTGGCAACCGGCACCGGACAGGAAAAAATACACCATGCCTGCGAAACGCGGGTGGTTTTCAACACCTCGGCGTTACGGCGGTGCATGGCAGTGGCCTGCTCAAGGGCGAATAGTGACCGGTTTTGTTCCCCAACAGGGAAAAAAAGGCATAGATATTGCTGGTAAAAAAGGCGACCTGGTTCGTGCTTCTGCGAATGGGGTTGTTGCTTATGCAGGCAGTGGACTCTCAGGCTATGGTAATTTAATTATCATCAAGCATGATGGGCAATTCTTAACGGCATACGGCAATAATCTTCATAATCGCGTAAAAGAAGGTCAACGGGTTAAAGCCGGGCAAATAATTGCCGACATGGGAATAATAGACAGGAAATTTTTTGGCGTGCACTTTGAAATCCGCCGCTCAGGCCAACCTGTCAATCCCATGAGTTATTTGCGACGAGGTTGACAGCGGACAGGCCGGTATTGCAACAATAGGATAAGTGTTTCTTCTTTGTATCGATTTAAACACAACAGGTGAAATCATGCAGACTGAAGACGATTCTACAAAAGAAACAGCGGTCCCCGAAGACGATTGGGAAGAGTCTGCTGACGAGTCGTTGCTCCTGGAGGACGATCTGGTCGTCAATGAGGAAGAAGAGCAACCCGATTTTTCGGACGAAGAGACATTTCCCAGTTTTCAACGCGGCCGGCAGGCAGCCAAGGTCATGGATGCCACTCAGCTTTATCTGAGCGAAATCGGCTTTTCGCCGCTGCTTTCCGCCGAAGAGGAAGTGCATTATGCGCGTCTGGCGCTCAAAGGGGATGCTGCCGCGCGTAAAAAAATGATTGAATCCAACCTGCGTCTGGTGGTCAAAATTTCCAGGCGATACTTGAATCGCGGTTTGCCTTTACTTGATTTAATCGAAGAAGGAAATCTCGGGTTGATGAAGTCTGTGGAAAAATTTGATCCGGATCGCGGTTTTCGTTTTTCCACCTATGCGACCTGGTGGATTCGCCAAACGATTGAAAGGGCAATCATGAATCAGACCCGTACTATTCGATTGCCTATTCATGTGGTGAAAGAATTGAATGTCTATCTTCGTGCAGCCCGTCAGTTGACGCAAAAACTGGATCACGAGCCCTCCGCAGAAGAAATTGCTGAAATGGTGGATAAGCCTCTGGAAGACGTTGAAAAATTACTGGGTCTAAACGACAAGGTTGCGTCGGTGGACACACCCATTGGTTATGATGAAAACAAATCCCTGCTCGATACCATTGCTGATGAAAACAGCATGAACCCGGCGGAACTGTTGACTGATGAAAACCTGCGTGCCCACATTGAATCGTTGCTCGATAAACTGACCGAAAACCAGCAGCAGGTGATTGCCCGACGCTTTGGATTACGCGGTTTTGAAAAAGCGACGCTGGAAGATGTCGGCAAGGAAATTGATTTAACGCGTGAGCGCGTGCGGCAAATCCAGGTGGAAGCCTTAAAAACCCTGCGCGGTTTACTCGAGAGGGTGGGTTTAACTCAGGAAGATTTATTTTAATTTCCAGACAGACTAAAAACCCGGCATCCGCCGGGTTTTTTTATTGCTGAAAAGGAGTCGAAGCCTTCTCGAGGTCTAGGATGTGTAAGCGAATGGCAGGGTTTGCCAGCATTGGGTATAGTCCTTTTGTCTTGCCGGATGCGCCATGGCCGTTGGGTTTATCAGCCAGGTTTCGTTGGTTTCAAACATAAAAGCTAAAGTATTTTTATACTGCACCGGCTTTAACGAATCCTTAATCGCCTGTTGATAGGCGGTATTATCAGGCCCATGTGCGGTCATGCAATTATGAATACTGACGCCGCCTGGTAAAAAACCATCCGGTTTGGCATCGTATTCGCCCTGAATTAATCCCATGAGTTCACTCATGATATTGCGGTGGAAGTAGGGCGGGCGGAACGTGTGTTCGGCCACCATCCATCGCGGCGGGAAGATAACAAAATCCAGATTGGCAATGCCGGGTATGTGGCTTTCGGAGGTCAATACTGTAAAAATGGATGGATCGGGGTGATCGAAACTGACGGTATTGATGGTATTGAATAAAGAAAGATCGTAACTGTAGGGCGCATAATTTCCCTGCCAGGCGACCACATTGAGCGGGGAGTGGTTGCTGTCGGCTGTCCAGAGACGGTGTTGGTATTTGCAAATCAGTTTCACCTCGTCATGCCGTTCCTCATAATCGGCGCAGGGGTATAGAAAATGGCGGGGATTAGCCAGGCCGTTGGCGCCAATCGGGCCTAACTGCGGCAGAGTAAGCGGCATGCCGGCGTTTTCACACAGGTAGCCTGAAGCAAGCGGACTGTTTAATTCCACCCGGAATTTAACCCCGCGGGGGATCACCGCAATTTTACCTGGACCTATGGACAGCTTGCCAAATTCCGTATGAAGCAGCAGATCACCGAGGTAGGGGACGAACAGCATTTCACCGTCACTGCTGTAAAAATAGCGCTGGTGCATGGAGCGGTTGCACTGGTAGAGAAACGCATTGTTACTGGCATTGCCGGCTAAATGAAAAAGCCCGTCAACGAAATCCGTTGGCGCATCCGGGGAGGGCAAGGGCGACCAGCGAAAAGGGTTAGGGGGTTGCAGCGTATCAAAGTGGACTAAGGGTTGCTCCCGATAAGGAACGTAATCGCCCTGGATAACCGATGGCGCTGTGCGGTAGAGCCAGCTTCGCAGGTTGAGGTGGCGGGGCCTGGTGAAGGCGCTGCCGCTTAGTTGTTCGGCGTAAAGACCGAAAGGACATTCCTGAGGCGAATTCTGTTCTTTCGGTAGAGAACCGGGGATTGCTTCCGTTTGATGAAAGTTGCCAAAGCCTGCGAGATACACTCAATGCCTCCTCCCTTGCAAAATAGGTCACTAGCATAGCTTGAAGCGAATAAGCTTGTCGAGTTTCATTCCGTCTCCCGTTCTTTTTATTCCCTGAACAGGGTATAATTTGACTATTTGACAGTATAGAGGTAGAGGCGATGGCCGGTCATAGTAAATGGGCGAATATCAAATTCAGGAAAGGTGTTCAGGACGCCAAACGCGGGAAAATTTTTACTAAATTGATCCGTGAAATTACTGTTTCAGCAAGAATGGGCGGCGGTGATGAATCATCGAATCCGCGCCTTCGCGACGCGGTGATCAAAGCGCTGAAAGCCAACATGAAGCGTGACACCATCGACAATGCCATTAAACGCGGCGCAGGCGGTTTAGACGGTGAAAACATGATGGAAATGCGCTACGAGGGCTACGGCCCAGGCGGCGTGGCCATTCTGGTTGATTGCCTATCCGATAACAAAAACCGCACGGTTTCGGAGGTGCGGCATGCCTTCACCAAACACGGCGGCAATCTGGGGACTGACGGTTCCGTTTCTTATCTTTTCACCAAACAGGGTTCTATACTGCTGGCTGCCGGTCAACCTGAAGAGGCGGTAATGGAACTTGCCATTGAGGCAGGCGCCGAAGATGTACTGGTTGAGGATGGACAAATTGAAGTGATCACCAGTGCGGAGACCTATCACGCAGTGCTTCATGCCTTGCAGCAAGCCGGTTATGAGATTGAACAATCCGGCTTAACCATGAATGCGCAGACTCTCGTGACCATCGATAACGATTCCGCTGAAACCCTAATTAAATTGATTGACATGCTGGAAGATCTGGATGATGTGCAGGAAGTACACAGCAATGCCCAGTTTCCGGAGGCTTTACTGGAATCCATGGCCGGATGAGCATCATTCTAGGCATTGATCCCGGCTCCCGTGTCACAGGTTACGGGATCATCCGGGAGGAAAAGCGGCGTCTTGCGTATGTCGACAGCGGTTGCATACGAACGGCAGAGGGCGAGTTAAGTGAGCGCTTGCTGGAAATCTTTAACGGCATCTGCCAGTTAATGGATGATTTCAGCCCCAATGAAGTTGCCATTGAACAGGTGTTTATGCACCAAAACCCTAATTCAGCATTGAAATTAGGGCATGCGCGGGGGGCAGCCATGGTGGCTGCGGCTTCTCATCGTGTAAAAATCAATGAGTATTCGCCGCGTGAGGTGAAGCAGGCGCTCGTAGGGTATGGCGGCGCCACCAAAGATCAGGTCAAGCAAATGGTGATTCATTTACTGATGCTAAACAGTTCGCCACAAAGCGACGCGGCAGATGCCCTGGCTATTGCCATTTGCCACAGCCACTGGCGTCAAAGTTTAATGGGACGTCAACAGAAACAGCTCAGGAGGGTAAAGCAATGATTGGCTGGTTACAGGGAAAAATTATTGATAAGGAACATCCAGGAAAAATGGTTCTCGATGTGAATGGCGTCGGGTACGACATTGAAACCTCGTTGCCTACTTTTTTTGAAGTGGAGTCCAGAGAAGGCCTGCTGGCGTTGCACATCCATACCATCGTGCGCGAAGATGCCCTCTTGCTTTATGGTTTTGCGGATAAGCAGGAACGGGCTCTGTTCAGGGCTTTGCTTAAGGTTAACGGTATTGGCCCCAAGGTGGCATTGAGTATCCTTTCAAGCATTACCCCCCATGAATTTATTCAGTGTGTCCATCAGAATAATACCCTGCAATTGACTCATATCCCTGGCATTGGTAAAAAAACAGCAGAGCGTTTAGTCATGGAGATGAAAGACAATCTGAGTCATTTGTCGAATGTCGAGTCATTCCATCTGTTTACCTCAAAATCACCGGGCGGTCTGCACCATGATCAGCAGGAAGCCATCAGCGCCCTTGAGGCATTAGGCTATAAAAGTCAGGATGCAGTGAAAGTAATTAAAAAAATCGATGATGGCACAAAAAACTGCGAGCAACTGATTCGCCAAGCCTTGCAGCTTCTCGCGGTGAGGGCTTAACTGGCGGTTCAGTAGGGTCAGGCTCACCTTCAGCCTCAGCGAAGGACGCCTGGCCTTTATTCTGTAAACTGCTCTTTTGGATTGTCCTGATGCAGAGGAAAATAAACACGGACAATGAGGCCCGTGCCTTCTTTAGGCGAATCGAGTTCCACTTTGCCGCCGTGGAGATCCGTAATTTGTCTGACAATGGCAAGACCCAGTCCGCTGCCGGGACTTTTGTTTCCTAACACCCTGAAAAAACGTTCAAAAACGCGCGATTGCAATTCACTGGGTATACCCGGACCATTATCAGACACTTGGAGAACGATGTCGTCGTTTTTCTGGTAAACCTGCACCAGTACCTTGCCGGCATCCTTGCAATAGCGGATGGCATTGTCAACCAGGTTGCGGATAAGAATGCTGATGGCTGTCAGATTGCCGGCAAACTCAGGCAGGTTCTCTTCATGTTCAAACTCAAGCTCAATCTGTTTTTCGACAGCACTGGGCGCCAGCATGGCTAACACTTCACGGGTAATTTTGACCAGATTGACTGCATCAATGTCATTCAGAGAATTGGCTTCAGGAACCAGTTTGCTCATGGTTAAAAGTTGCTGCACAATGTGTGTGCTGCGATTGACACTGGCAATGAGCTTCTGCAATGCCAGGTTTTTTTCTTCCAGATCATTGGTATTTAAAGCCACCTGAGCCTGGGCTTTGAGTGCGGCAAGCGGGGTTCGTAATTCATGGGCTGCGTCAGCGGCAAAGCGCTTCTCGCGCTCAAAGCCTTCCTGCAGGCGATAAAACAATTTATTCAATTCATCAATAACGGGTTTGATTTCTTCGGGGACTTCTTCCAGATCCACCGGTTTTAAATGGGTCGGGGCGCGGTTAGCCACTTCTTGTGCCACACGGTCAAGGCTATCTAAGCCACGGCCGATAATAATCCAGATCAACAGCCCGGAAAGCGGGAAAGTGAGCAACATGATGTAAAGATCATCCTGGGCGATGCGATGCCCTAATTCATTGCGGGTATCATAGCGTTCAGCCAGTACGGTGCGTATGCCGGCTTTGTCATTGTAGGTGGTAAATACCCGCCATTTTTGATCCGAAAGGTATTTGTCGCTGAACCCGTCTTCTTCAGCGGTTAAAGGAATTTTAGGGGCGGTGGAGGAATGCAGAAGCAATTTTCCGCCGTTGGTCCAGACCTGAAAGTTAAATTTATCAAGGTAATTTTTAGGGGGCAGATCGTTTAAAAAACGCCGCTGATAATAATTTTCAATTTTCTGTGGAATAATTTCCAGGTTATTCTGAATCTTCACCAGGGGGCGCTCATGCAGATCATCCCCGAGCAAGGCCTGATAGGATAAAGCGGAAATCGCCATCAGCGTATCCAGGTGCTCCTGGATGTCTTTCTGATCGAGATAATAATTCCCTATGGCAGTTAACGTCGTCGTGATCGTGATAGCCAATAAAAGATTGATCAATAAAAACTTGCGTATTGAAGATTTCACAGACGTCAGTTACTCTCGTTCTTTTCAGCCATGTACCCTACACCGCGTATCGTACGAATGAAATTGGCATTGAGCTTTTTACGCAGATTATGAATATGAACTTCCAGCGCGTTGCTGTCGACGTCCTCATCCCACCCGTAGATGCTCTGCATTAATTGCTCTCTGGAGAGAACCTGACCACTGTTTTCCAGAAGCTTCTGCAACAAGGCAAATTCGCGACGGGGGACATTGACGATGGTGTCGTCGACGTACACGCTATGAGCAGCCGGATCAAGCGTGACATTGCGGTACTGCAGTACAGAATCGGCACGGCCGGTAGAGCGTCGAACCAAGGCTCGTACCCGGGCGCTCAACTCGTTTAAATCAAAGGGTTTGATCAGGTAATCATCGGCGCCGCTGTCCAGCCCCTTCACCCTGTCCTCTATTGATTCACGCGCCGTCAGAATGATCACCGGCGTTGCGTTGCCTTCGTTGCGAATGGCCTGTAAAAACCCAAGACCGGATAATTTGGGTAGACCCAGGTCCAAAATGATCAATTCGAATGATTCGGCTTTTACGGCAGCGCGGGCAGCCTCGCCGTCTTTAAGCCAGTCCACAATATAGCCAAATTGCGTCAGGCCGGCCTTGACGGCATCACCCAGCAATTCATCATCTTCAACCAGTAGCAATCTCATGGTTTGCTCCAAATGTTATGGCAGACTTTTCCCGGAATCCCTGGAGGGTTGGTTCTCGTCTTCCTTTTCGATAAGGTGCCGACTTAAATAAATGGCCTGTAGAAACACAAACAGTAATGTTAATCCCGCGCCGCCGAATAATTTGAAATTCACCCAGACATCCGTGCTGTAATGGTAGGCCACATAGAGATTTAGAATGCCCATCAGTATAAAAAAGCCGGCCCAGGCGTAATTCAGCCGATACCAGGTCTGCATGGGCAGCTTGATGTTATGTTCTATCATTTTCTGGATCAGCGTGCGGCTGCCGATGAAGCGTGAGCCTAAAAAAACCAGGGCAGTCAACCAATAAATGCCGGTTGGTTTCCATTTGATAAACCAGGGATCGTGAAGGATGAGGGTGGCGCCGCCCAGGATAAAAATAACGCCAAGGCCGATCAGATGCATTTTTTCGTAGCGCTGGTACTTGAGCCTGAAGAAGATAACCTGGATTAAGGAGGAAACCATTGCAACAGCAGTAGCATAATAAATGCCATACAGCTTATAAGTAATAAAGAATAGAAGTATGGGGAAAAAGTCAAACAATAATTTCATGAGTGTTTGCTAATTTTTACAGGCAGTTAAGTTATCATTAAGTATAACACACCATTTACCCGCAACTTGCAAGGGAGTTTGTCTATATTTACTTTTCTTTACGGTGTTTTAGCATCTTCCTTATTAAATCCTTCTGTTTTACTGTCAAAGCGCCTATTAAGTACTATTATTGTATAATATTTACACATTAATCGGGCAGCGCGCAGATGGGCATAAGAATCCTAAGGCCGGTTTGTTGTTTACTTTTGCATTAAGGAATGGAGCTATGGGTTTTTTTGTTGATAAGAGTCCAACCAGGCGGGTACTGGTACTGGGGGATAAAGACTGTGGGAAAAGAACCTTTCTGCTTTATTACAAGGATAATTTATGGGTGCAGGATGCAGAGCCGTTTCTCACCTTAAAGCTTAGGGATCAGGATGAAAACATGGCCATTGTTTTCGATTTGAATGAGGACATGAATGAAACCGCTATGGCTTCCCATCAGGGAAAGGAAAAGTATGATTTGATTCTCATCCTGGGTGATTTGTCCTCCCGACATTTTAATCAGGCCTGCAACACCGGCCGGGATTATGCCGAACGTTTTTTTCCACAGGTCAGCCGGATGATCATTGGCACCAAAGCCGATGAGAAATTGCCGGGTAATAACAGCGACAGCATGGCCATTGAGATTTCGGCAAAAACGGGAGAAGGATTTAACAATTTCAAGCGGGTTTTTTTGTATAAATTAAAAATGGCGCCTGATGTTTCACAGGCGCATCAGCCTTTTTCTCCCGGTACTAACTAACCGAGAATTAATTTCTGACCTGGCTTAAGCAGGCGGCTGTTGATGTGAGGGTTTAAACGGGTCAGATTAGCCACGGTTGTATTGTAGCGTTTGGCGATGCGGCTTAAGTTATCGCCCGTTTTCACCGTGTAGATGCCGGCTTTAACCACACGTTTCCAGATGATTAATTGCTGCCCTTTGCGCAACAGGGCGTGACTTGGAATTTTATTCCAGCGACGTATTTCGGCGGCCTCAACATGGTATTTGGTCTCAAGACTGTGGAAGCTGTCGCCGGGCTGGACGATATGGAGGACTTTATAAGTCTGGGTGGTTGCCGGCGTGTCAGGTGTATTGAGTACAGTCGGTCGTTTGGAGGCCGCGACACTGGTGTTTTTACTGCTTGGAATCAACAGGAACTGTCCTGCTTTTAATTTTTCTGAATGCAGTTGATTCAGCTCGCGGATCATTTTAACCGTTGTGAAATAACGCTGGGCGATGGAATTGAGGCTGTCGCCGTTTTTTACCTGATGGCGTGTCAGGCTTACCCGTTTTTCCTGAGGAACCAACGCGAGATTGCGATTAAAATAAGCCACCTTATCGGCCGGGATTAATAATTTGAATGGCTTATAGGGTGCTGTTGCCCAGCGGTTGTAACCGGGATTTAATTTAATCAGGTCGCTGTAGGAAATACCTGCCAGCTTGGCGGCATGGCTTAAGTCAATCTGGCTGCCGATGTTGACTTCTTCAAAATAGGGCGTGTGCGGGATATCCGGCAGGGTGACATGGTAACGTTGCGGGTACTTAATAATTTCAGCCAGAGCGAGGAGGCGGGGGACATAGGCTCTCGTTTCCTCGGGTACCGGCAGATTCCAGAAACGGACATTGCGCGATTGGCCGCTGTTTCTGATGGCTTTGGAGATGGTGCCTTCGCCCGAATCATAGGCGGCGATCGCCAGTATCCAGTTACCATTAAAGTATTTATTGAGGTAAGTCAGGTAATTCAATGCCGCATCGGTTGAAGGACGGATACTGCGGCGTGCGTCAAACCACCAATCCTGTTTTAATCCGAGATTATTACCGGTTCCGGGCATGAGCTGCCATAAACCGGCTGCCCCTGCTCCTGAATAGGCAAAAGGATCGTAAGCGCTTTCAATCATGGGCAGCAGGGCAATTTCGCCTGGCATGTTGCGTTTACGAATTTCAGTGACAATGTGATAAATGTAAGGTTCTGAACGTGCCAGCTTTTGCAGGTAGCTGGGGTGTGAAATAAGCCAGCGCAATTGCGCCTGAACTTCGGGTTGAGTCACTTCATGATTGAGTTTTAATTGGCCGCGTAACACATCCCAGACCGAAGGAATGGCGCTGGCGAAAGCAGCAGTGAACATGCTGCAACCGATTGAAAATAAAAGAAACAATCTCGTAACAATTGATGCCTTATACTTCAATGCAAAAGCCTGTTATTAATTATTGGCTTGCCAGTGTACTAAATTATGGCCCGGCAATAAACCCTTTTTGCTGATTTATTAACCGAATAGGTTTTAATTGGTTCTTTTGTTTATTTTGTTTATTCATAATGAATAACAAACGAACAATTTGCATTTGCAAGAAGGTCGATGCAGTTTGAACAGTGAATGGATTTCGTAAATACAATTAAAAGTCATGGTTAAACGGCATCAACATAACCGTGGGTGTATACAACACAAACTATTTCAGGTGATAAGATTGACTTTTAACCTAAAGAGTTGTACATTGGATAAAGCTAGAAAATGTCTATTTTACACTCTCCAAATCGTCGTTTTATTCATTTAATCCCTCGTTCGGTAGTTTTTAATTCTTGTTTCCGGCTAAATTCGCCTTTACAGGCATTACAATAAATACTTAAGGATACTTATGTCTAAAACAGTAAACGGAGTCGTTAAATGGTTTAACGAAGCCAAAGGATTTGGTTTTATTGAGCAGGATTCCGGGCCGGATGTCTTTGCTCATTTTAAAGAAATTTTAAGCTCTGGCTTTAAAACCCTCACAGAAGGTCAACGAGTTCAATTCATTGTGACGCAAGGAGCCAAAGGCCCTCAAGCACAAAACATACAAGCTCTTTGATTTAAATAGTTAGTCTTAAACCACTACAGCATCTGATGGCTGTAGTGGTGACCTGAAGAAAACGGCAGAGAGGCAGTATAACCTCCTGTTAATAAGAATACCGTCAATCCAGCGTATGACGCTGTCAATTTAAGAATCGTTCGGCTGACTTTGCTTCCTTACCCAAATGTCTTCTACATCCTTGTAAATGACGTGTGTTGCGTTGGCTTATGCCAGGGACCTAGTGCAGCGAATGACCCTGGCTTTCCTTTTCCTCATCGCGGCTATCGTGCGCCTGGATGGCATCGTCCACGGCCTTTTCGAGGGCTTGAATAAGATCTTCAGAGTAGGTGGTGTGTTTGCGGGCAAAAAAATCATAAATGGGATTTTTATGCGTTTCGATGGTTTCCATTTTCGGTCTATTTTTGCGCAGAGCGGACAATGTGTCTGTTATGATTTCCAAATCGCCTTTTGCCTGAAGAATACAGCAATAAAGTCCATGAAGTTTATCTCCTTTCGAACGGCGAAGCAAAGAAGAAGAGTTCATCAGAGTCTCTGCATGCTCATTTAAAGATTTCAATAAGAGCAAAACATTGCGAGGCAGGGCTTTCTCGGCGCTGTCCAATCTCAATTCATCCAAGCGCCGCTGCTGCTGCTCTTCTCTTTTTTTGCCCTCATGCTGCGAAGCCGGTGGTTCAATCCTAAGCTTGTCTTCATACTGCTGTTCAAATGTTTCAGCCAGGTAGGCGTGCATGTACGCGGTGGGATGGACATCATCCCAGAACATATACCCTTTGGCGGGCGAGATGTGTTTTTGGGTGTCGACAGGATCGTTCTGTTCCTTTTTGAAGGCTTCTGATTCAGTAAACGGGGTGGTTAATTTATCCTTATCAAAACCGTATTTTTTCGGATCGTCATAGGCTTCCTGCAGAAGGGTGCAGACATCGAACACGTCCAGGAAAATCGGCGGATTAAGTTTGACGTATTTTTCCTTCAGATGTTGACATCGCTTGGCCAGTTGCTCGTTGAAGTACAGAGACAGGAGTCGGGCATTTTTTTGTTCGTCGCCGCCTTTTCGCGCATAACGCGGCGTTAATGACAAATCAGGCAAATTAAACAGGACAAACTGGCGATAGCCCTGGGCTATCAGTTTCTCAATATTCTCTATCCGTGCATCGACTGCCCTGTCTGCTTCTTTCATGGTGGGCTTTTCGTTCACCGTAATCAGGTCATTGGCGCCTGACCATTCCACGATGAGGGTGTCTACTTTTTCAGCTTGCGTAATCTTGTATTTCTTATCATCATCCAGCAGGGATTGCCGTTTGGCGCCGAGGTTGGAGACAATTTGACGAGCCCCTTCCTTGCCTAAGTCCAGGGTAAATTCCTCGGAGTAATCATGTGCCGTTAATCCGCCTTCGCAGTAAAAACGCGCTAAGCGGTGGCCTTCATACAACACATGCAAATCATCATTAAGAGAAAAGGCATTTTCATTGCGGCGTTTAAAGCCATGATCATTGGTGAGCAGGGCATCGGCCAAATCCGCATTCCCTCGGCCGCTGTCAGGCAGTTTTCCGTTACGGCGGGCACGCAGAATTTCCAACTGCTCAACGGTGGTGGCGGCGACAAAGTCGCCCCATAAAAAGCCGTTGGTGAAACGTCCGCGCGGCGATTTGCCTTTCAGGCCGCTTAAATAATCCATGGGAATGAAACCAAACAGTTTACGGCGATCCATGGTGCCTCGATCGGATAAACTGTCACCTAGAAATGCAATATGCCTGAATTTACGAACCATTTTTTGGTCAGTGAAGTGATAATAGGTTAAATTATACTCAATTAGATCCCTTGTTGAAAGACAAGAGATTGTTAATTTGCAGGGTGCTAAGTTTTAAAATTATTTTTATCTTCCCGCAGTTGTTGAAACACCAGCAAGGGTTCCTGACTAACCAAGCCCCGACTCTGAACATAAGCAATCACTGCCGGCTCCTCGGTTCGAAGAAAGGGATTGATTTTCTTTTCTTTCTCAATCGTTGAAGGCAGGGTTAAACGGCCGGGATGCTGATCGAGCTCGTTCAGGTAACGGCTTATTTCTTCATTCTCCGGTTCCACCGTCGCTGCGAAGCGCAGATTCTGCTGCGTGTACTCATGGGCACAGTAAACTTGTGTGGCATCCGGCAAGGTTTTCAAGCGCGCCAGCGAACCGTGCAAGGCTTCCAGGGTGCCGTCAAACACTCGACCGCAACCGGCTGAAAACAGCGTGTCGCCGCAAAAAAGCAGGTTTTGCGCTTCATCATACAGGCTGATATGGGTCGAGGTATGGCCGGTTGTGCTTAAAACCTGCAGCGTCATGTTGGAAAAACAGAGCCTGTCGCCATCACTCAAGGGATGAGTCACTGCCGGAATGCGGGGATCGTCAGGCGCGTAAACAGGGGTGTTGGGCCAGGCGTTCAACAAACCTTCAACACCACCAACATGATCGAAATGATGGTGTGTTAATAGAATGGCCTCAAGCGTCAGTTGTTCTTCATTCAGGTAATGTAAAACCGGTTCACTGTCGCCTGGGTCCACACAAATCGCTTTGTGTTGTTCTTCGTTGACAACAAGCCAGATGTAATTGTCCGTAAACGCCGGAATGGGAACGATAATCATCCTCTTTTTCCTTGTAGGTTATTCCATGTAATAAGAAGAAATACCGGGATTAAACAGGGACTGTAAGTAGTCCAGGGCTTCCTTCATTTCGCCTGCCAGAGTATAGGGGGGATTGGCTATCCACAGGCCGCAACCGGTCATGCCGCCGCTTTGAGCCTTAGTCAAATTAAATTCCACGCGCAGGGTATTGGCCGCGGGGATTTCAGCCAGATTTCTAACCAATTGCTGATGGTGATAATGATCCACCAGCGGATACCACAGGCAATAAACCCCATTGGAAAAATGGGCGAAGGCCTGTTTTATGGCTTGCGGGATGTGTTTGTATTCGCTTTTGATTTCATAGGCCGGATCAATAAAAACTAAGCCGCGTCGTTCGGGGGGCGGCAGCAGAGCCTTTAATTGATGAATGCCGTCCGATTCGCTGAAAAACACCCGCTTACCCTGACGTTTTAACTGCTTAAGCTGTTCAAATTCCTGGGGATGGAGTTCGCAGCAGAACAAGCGATCGTCCTTCCTGAATTGGGCAATGGCAATGGCGGGGGAGCCTGGATAATAACGCAGAGTCTGCGTGGGGTTTTGTGCTTTAAGCAGGTTCAGGTAGGGTAGAAAAACCGGCGGCAATTGCTGTTGTTTTTCCCAAAGCAGCGAAACGCCTTGTTTGTATTCAGCGGTTTTATTGGCCTGGCTGTCTTTTAAATCATAGAGGCCGCGGCCGGAATGGGTTTCTAAATAAAAAACAGGCTTGTCCTTCTGCACAAGGTAATCGATAAGCCGGGTTAAGGTGACGTGCTTAATGACATCGGCAAAATTTCCGGCATGGTATCCGTGTTGGTAACTGAGCATAACTAATCAATGGCAAGACGACAGGACGTTGATTATAGCCTGACTGGCAAGGCGCCGCCTTCTTTTTTTCAGTCCTCATCATTGGCACGCTTTGCACTATACTTATAACGTGGAATCATTACGGAGGCCGACATGAGCTTGCACAAAGAGCAGGATGATGACAGCTACTCGTTTACCGATTTTTCTATCGAAGAGGATACCGATGAGTTAAATCGGAAAAAACACCTGCGTAAAAAACTCGAAGAACGTCTGGAGAGGAAACGACTCAAGGAAGAATTCGACGAGCTCGATGGTGATTTTGACTGGGATGAACTGGATCGTTAAAGACGATAAAGCCGCAAGTCATCACGATACGAATACAGTCTGAGGCCAAATCGGCCTTAGGCTCTTTCTTTTCCTTTTATTATCTAAATCCCATATTCCTGGTTGTTCAAATTTTTTAAAAAAACACTTAATAATTATGTGCTTAAATTTTTTAAATTTTACAATCAAATTTGTTAATACTATTCTTATATATTGAGGAATGTAAATTTTATTTTTTCATTAGGTTTTAATAAAAATTTACCCAACGGAGAAACAAAAATGAATAAGGAAATATTTGAGGGAAATTGGGAAGAAATGAAAGGTAAAATAAAACAGCAGTGGGGAAGGCTCACAGATGATGATTTACTTGAAATCGAAGGAGACAATCAAGAGATTTATGGTAAGCTAACGAAACATTACGGTTATACCAAAGACGAAATCGACAAGCAATTGGAACGATTCAGAAGACACTAAATTAAGGAGTGAACCATGTTATATTGGGCTCTTGTTTTTCTGGTGATTGCCATTGTCGCGGGTTTGTTTGGTTTCCGGGGAGTGGCATCAACAGCAACGGAAATTGCTAAAATATTATTCTTCTTATTCTTAGTGATTTTTATTGTTTTGCTGGTATTAAATTTATTGTCAGGAGCTCCTCCTCCATCACCAGCAGTAACCCCTTAACAGCAATCAATTGCTCTTTCAAATACAGGAAAAAAGCAGCGGATTACCCGCTGCTTTTTTATTTCAAACAGGCCCTCATTGCGACCCATGGCGCAAAGGGTTATAGTAAATAAAACGCAAGTTCAGGGACGAAGGGTATGATGGCATTTTTATTTCTGGTACTGGCTCTGGCGGTATCGCTTGCCTGGGCCGGACGGCGAAACCTGTCGTTCGCGACACTGGTTTTTGCTCTTTTGCTGGGCACGGCTTCTTTTCTTCACCACATCACCAGTCAGCTGAATCTTAATTTATAGGAACAGGAATGAAGACAGTGTTCATGAATCGTATGATGCAGCTTGTTAATCTCCTCAATGCCTTTGCCATTGTTCTTATTTTAATGATGGCCTTTGTTTTTCAGTTTGTTTTTAATGAATTGCCCTGCCCTTTATGCCTGCTGCAGCGGGCTGGTTTTTTAATCGCAGCGATGGGCTTTCTATTGAATTTGCGTTTTGGCCTGCGCCCGAGCCATTATGCCCTGACGCTACTAGGGGCCTTATTCACGGCCTTCGTGGCTTTACGGCAGATTGCCTTGCATGTGCTCCCTGGCAGCGGCGCCTATGGTTCAAGCATTTTAGGGCTGCACATGTACACCTGGTCCTTCATTATTTCCATGGCCATTGTGCTGTTTAATACCATCATCCTGGGTGTTGATACGCAATACCAGAACCAATGGCGCAATGCTCCGGCGACAAAATCCATCATGCATGCGGTGTCTGCTCTGTTACTTGTGCTGGCGTTAGCCAATGCTGTCGCGATTTTGGCTGAATGCGGGCTTGGGGAATGCCCCGACAA
Organism: Legionella rubrilucens; assembly: GCF_001468125.1. Taxonomy (GTDB): domain Bacteria; phylum Pseudomonadota; class Gammaproteobacteria; order Legionellales; family Legionellaceae; genus Legionella_C; species Legionella_C rubrilucens. Next base: position 707,413 of record NZ_LNYT01000007.1, read on the forward strand.
CCCGACCGCCTACTTATGGTAGCGGGCTGATGTCCTGATGTGCTGCAGCAAAGACGGTGTTTTGCAGCAGGGCGGTAATGGTCATGGGGCCGACGCCGCCTGGGACGGGCGTAATCCAGCCAACCCGGGTAACCGCCTTGTCAAAATCAATATCGCCGCGCAGTTTTCCATCGGCGAGACGATGAATACCGACATCAATAATGATTTGATCGCGATGCAGCCAGTCGGCATCCACGACATCCTGTTTGCCGGTGGCTATCACCAGTACATCAGCCATGCGCACATGCTCTCTGAGATTTTTGGTAAAACGATGGCAGATGGTGACGGTCGCGCCTTCGCCTAAAAATTCAAGCCCCATGGGCCGACCGACAATGTTGGATGCGCCTATCACGACTGTATGGAGACCACGCAGGGCGATGCCATTGGCCTGAAGCAACTGGATAATGCCATAAGGCGTACAGGGTCTCAGAAGCGGCAGGCGCTGCGCCAGTCGTCCCAGATTGTAAGGATGAAAACCGTCAACATCTTTCAGAGGATTGATGCATTCAATGATTTTGTGGGTGCTCATGTGGTCGGGAAGAGGCAGTTGCACCAGAATGCCGTCAATGGCGGTTGAGTGATTTAACCGGTCGATTAAATCCAGCAATTCCTGCTCGGAGGCTTTCGCCGGCAACTGGTAGGATTCGGAGGTGATGCCTACCTCCAAGCAGGCTTTGCTTTTATTGGTCACATAAATGTGTGAAGCAGGGTCATCGCCCACCAGTATGACGGCCAGTGCCGGAGCGCGCCGACCGCTGGCAATCCGTGCCTGAATGGCCAGTTTGATCTCGTCTTTTTTTAACCGGGCAAGGGCTTTGCCGTCCAGAATCAAGGCGGTCATGCAATATCCTCGTAGAGAATATGGTGGGGCGGATTATGAAATAGCCGGCGTGCTTATGCAATGCTCTTTTCTTATAAATTGCTGAAAACCGCTTTTTAGTGGGCATTAAATTTTCAATATGAGATTTGAAAAGGCAATCAAGCCTTATTGTCATTGAACCTGTTGAATACCCGTGATGAAGATGCTATTTTTTGGCTATTAATTAAAAGGTTAGATTGTTCATGCAGGGAGCGCCAATTGAATAAGACACGGTTGTATGTCGCGATAATGGCATCTTTACCCTTTGCTGCATTTTCACTCGGCATGGGCGACATGACGGTTGAATCCTCCCTGAATCAGCCTTTCAAAGCGGAAATTCAACTGATCGATGTCGATATCCCTCTCGCCGGCATCAAAGCCCGCCTGGCCTCGGTGGAGGACTTTGCGCGCATTGGCCTCGATCGCAATGAGATATTGACCCTGCTGCGTTTTGAAATCAAGAAAAATGAGCATGGGCAGCCGGTCATTTTTATTTCCTCCCATGAGCGCATCGTTGAACCCTTTCTTGAAATTGTCGTCGATTTAACCTGGGCCAATGGCCAGCTTTACCGGGCGTACACGGTGTTGCTTGATCCTCCGGGTTATCAGCTAAATGGCGGGATAAAAGCCACGGGCTCCCCGGTCAAACTTAAAACGTATGCCAGTGAGCCGGGTGTGGTTGACAAGCCTTCCTATTCGCATGTGGTCGAGCAGGGTTCCGAGAGCAGCAAATTCCGTAAGGAGGCCACGTATGGTCCCACCGTTGCTAATGAAAGCATCTGGCAGATTGCCCAGCGCTACACCACGCCGGATACAACCATTCAACAGGTCATCTTAGCCATTGTGGGAACCAACTCTCAGGCCTTTACCCAAGGCAATCTGAACGGGTTGAAAACCGGCGAGCGTTTGCGTATTCCCTCAAGCGATGAAGTGAAGAAAGTGCCGGAAGACCTGGCGCGAGGCGAGGTGGAGGCCCATGATCTGGCCTGGCGAAACAAGGAAGAAATTAAACATGTGCTGTTGCCGCCTTACATTGATGGCGTTGCTGGCACGTCACAGTTCGACAACCAGTCATCGACCAAGCCTATAACCAATCCAGCCACGGGTGCAAGTCCCTCCAATATTCCCCAGGCGCCGGTCTTTAATCAGCAAAAAACCACCCAGGGCAATGCTTTTACGGATATCTTCTCCACCGCGGATTCACTCATGTCGGCGGAAGACAGCAAAAAGCCGGCGGCTGCCGGCAAGCAGCCGGTTAAACCGGATTCAGCCATGAAGGCGGAGATGGACGTGACGAATGCAGCCATTGATTCCATGCGTCTGGTTAACTCGCAATTGAAAAACCAACTGCAATCCCTGGAGAAGAACAATAAAGCGCTGCAGGAACAAATGAGCAAGCGCGATGAGGACATCAGGCAACTGCGCGAACAAATGGCATTACTGCTCAAGCAGCGCCAGGCCATTGCCGCCCAGACAAGCCAGATGCAGACTGAAGACGATTCATCCAATTTATGGATTTACCTGTTGTTGATACTGGCTGCCGGTGGCCTCGGCGCTTTTACCTGGCTTTTCCTGAAACAAAAAGCAAACCGCCGCAATTCCCTGTCGGAGCCGGATGATCATCCGAATCAGGATATACCTCCTCTACCCGTCAAGCCGCTGCTGCAGACTCAGGCCATTGAGCCCGAGCGCTCAGAGGACACCGAAAGCCCGGCAGACTCTACCGGCGCTTTGAGCGATGGCGATAAAACAACCACCGACAAACCCCGGTCTAAATCCAAATCCAAATCCAAAGACGCATTAATCATTCACCAGGCAGCCATTGAACCGGCTGCAGTCAGTGTGGAGCCGACAGACAGCTCCCCGGCGGAGGAGCCGGCCGCGGCAAGTGCCCTGGACGAAACGAGACCTGATGTCAACGAGACGGTGGCTGAACAAGCCATTGAAAGTCCTGCCGTTGTGAAAGAGCCTGTACAGCCGGAACCGCCGATGGCCATTCATGATAATGAAGAGCCTCTCGCCTACGAGTTGACCGAAGAGCCTGCTGCTGTTGCTGACGAAGCGGAAAAGGCGTCTGAGAAAAAAGAATTCAAGCGGCCTTTAAGTGATCTGCTGAAAACCGCGGCCGATTACCCCGTCGAGGTGGTGGGTATAGACAGTCAGGTGCATGAGGCAAAGCAACCGGAGACGCCCGCTGAAGAAGAACCTGCACCCATTCAAGAGGAAACTTCCGAATCCGACCATTTTGTGCTTGATTTTGAACCCAGTCTTGAAAAAATGGTGGAAGAGAACAAGCAAAAGCAAACGGTTTCTGAGGAAGTGGAGCAGGCTGCGGAGGATGGACTTGATTTTATTTCAACCCCCATTGAAACAAAGGCAGAGGAAAAGGCGGCCTTACCTGAGGTGGAGACAAGGGATGATCATGCTCTGGATTTTGAGGCTGGTTTGCATTACGAACCGGAAAGACTCAAACCTGAAAAGGCCGAAAGCCAAACCATCGAATCGCCTGAGATAGACGAACTGCTAAAATTTGACGAGGAGGCCAATGAGGAAGGCCCGGTCATCCATTTTGACAACCCTGCCGAGGAAGAGAAACCAGACGACGTTAACGCCGCACCGCTTAAACCGGAACCAGAACAAAAGCCTGGAAAATCCACTAAAGCCAGTCAGAAAGATGACTATGAATTTGACACCATCGCGCTCGACAACCCGGAAGCAGACGATGAGCCGTTTGCCGCGGCAAACGAGGGGGATAATGAATTTAACTTCGAGGCTGAGTTTAGTGGGGATGATTCTGTAGCCGACCTCCCTGTTGAGGCTGATGAGGTAGCCGATGAATCGGAAGAAAGTAAGAGCTCGGCTGAAGAACAGAAGCTGGTGAAAAGTAAAAAAGCCCTGGATACCCTGATGGCTTTGGCGAAAACTTACCTTAGTATGGATGATCATGAGGCTGCCAGGCAGTCCCTGCAGGAAATCGTCGAATTCGGTAATAAAAAACAACGCGCGGAAGCTCAGAAACTGCTGGATGAAATGGATAAAAAATAATCGTGTTCGTGAGGTTCACCTTTCACGGAAGCAGACTGGACAAACGCGGGCTGGTGTTATACATTGACCCTTTTGGGCAGGAATAGTGATGCGTATTGCCTTAGGGGTTGAATACGATGGATGCCAGTACCATGGCTGGCAAGCACAAACTGGCCTGCATACCGTTCAGCAAGTTATCGAATCAGCGCTGTCAAGAGTCGCTGATTGTCCGATTAGCGTTGTTTGTGCAGGCAGGACGGATACAGGCGTCCATGCAACCAACCAGATTATCCATTTTGATTGCGACAAGGAACGAACCATTCGTTCCTGGATTCACGGCGCCAATTCGTTTTTACCCAAAGACGTCTGCGTAAAGTGGGGGCGGGAAATGCCGGATGAATTCAACGCGCGTTACTCAGCCTTGTCTCGCCGTTACCGTTACATTATTTACAATGCATCGATACGCCCTGCTCTGCTGAGGGGGAATGTGACCTGGCAGTATCGGCTCTTAGACCATCAATTGATGGCGGAGGCCAGCAAATACTTAGTCGGTGAAAATGATTTTACTTCGTTTCGTTCCGTCGAATGCCAATCCAATACGCCGATGCGCAACGTGCATCAATTGCAGGTGGCACGTATGGGTGATTTAATCGTCATTGACATTACCGCCAATGCCTTTCTTCATCACATGGTGAGAAACATTGCCGGCGTGCTCATTGCCGTGGGTTCCGGCAAAAAGCCGGTAGAGTGGGTAAAAGAAGTGCTTCTGGCCCGCGACAGGCGCCTTGGCGCAGAAACCGCACCGCCTTATGGCCTTTATCTGGTAGCGGTTACTTATCCCAAGGAGTACGGCGTGATGCAAATGGCACCCGGACCTTTGTTTCTTGGAGAGCGTTGATTGACCTCAAATCGCATAAGAATAAAGATGTGCGGTATGACCCGCGAGGACGAGGTCCGGCAGGCGGCAGCAATCGGAGCGGATGCGGCGGGGTTTATTTTTTATGACCGAAGCAAGCGGTCTATTTCAATCCAGCAGGCCTATGAATTGATGCAGGCGATGCCTCCGTTGATGAGCGCCGTCGCTGTGGTCGTTAATCCGAAGACGGCACTGGTTGATGAAATTGTGAGAAAATTACCGATTCAATGCCTGCAGTTTCATGGCGATGAATCCCCTGAGTTTTGTGAGCAGTTTGCCTTTCCCTACATCAAGGCTATTCCGGCGGTTTCTGCGGAGGCGATTGTAAGGGCTGCAGACCATTATACCGCCGCCAGGGCTATCCTGCTTGATACGCCTTGCGATTCCCGCGGCGGCAGCGGCAAGGTGTTTGATTGGCGTACCATTCCTCCATTGCTCGATAAAGCGGTGATCATGGCGGGCGGGCTGCATGCCGGCAATGTCAGGGAAGCGGTCAGCATTTATCGCCCCTATGCGGTGGATGTGTGCAGCGGCATTGAATCGGCCCCCGGAATTAAAGATCATCATCAAATGAAATTATTTGTTCAGGCCTTAGGAGACATGTAGATGCGTTTCAGCGATCTTCCTGATGAACACGGCCATTTTGGCCCGTATGGCGGTGTGTTTGTTGCCGATACCTTAATGCAGGCTTTGCAGCAGTTAAAGACAGCCTATGAAAAATACCGTTTGGATCCTGATTTTCTGGCGGAACTGACGTCAGAATTGAAGGATTATGTCGGTCGAGCTACCCCCTTATACCATGCAGAACGGTTGAGCAGACAACTGGGCGGGGCAGGTATCTATTTAAAGCGCGAAGATCTTAATCATACCGGCGCACATAAAATCAACAATACCGTGGGACAGGGGTTATTGGCCAAGCGCATGGGCAAGACCCGCATCATCGCTGAAACCGGTGCCGGCCAGCATGGCGTGGCTTCCGCCACGGTGGCAGCCAAACTGGGTCTTGAATGTGTCGTGTACATGGGCTCGGAAGACATCAAACGCCAGGCCAGCAATGTTTATCGAATGAAACTTTTGGGTGCTGAGGTGGTGCCAGTCACCGCCGGTTCCAAAACCCTGAAAGATGCCCTGAATGAAGCCATGCGCGATTGGGTAAGTAACATCGACAACACCTTCTACATTATCGGCACCGTGGCAGGTCCCCATCCTTATCCGCAGATTGTCCGTGATTTTCAGGCTGTGATTGGCCGTGAAGCCCGTGCGCAAATGCTTGAAAAAACCGGTGCTCTGCCGGATGCGCTGGTGGCCTGTGTGGGGGGCGGTTCGAATGCCATGGGGCTGTTTTATCCTTTCCTGGATGATGAGTCTGTCGCCATTTATGGCGTCGAAGCGGCGGGCAAAGGGATTGAAAGCGGTGAACACGCTGCTTCATTGATTGCAGGTAAACCCGGCGTCCTGCATGGCAACCGCACTTACCTGCTGTGTGATGAAAACGGCCAAATCAAAGACACTCACTCCATCTCCGCAGGGCTTGATTATCCCGGCGTGGGGCCTGAGCATGCCTATCTAAAAGATCAGGGCCGTGTCCAGTACGTGCCCATCACCGATGAAGAGGCCCTTCAGGCATTCCGTACCCTGACACGGACAGAAGGCATTATTCCGGCACTGGAATCCAGTCATGCGGTGGCGTATGCCATGAAGCTGGCAAAGACCATGGCGCCTAACCAACGAATCATTGTCAATTTGTCGGGACGCGGCGACAAAGACATGCATACCATTGCCGCGATTGACAATCTGACCATTTAACGCAGGCAGGACGTAATGAATCGAATTGATGCATGTTTAAAACGATTGCAAAACAGCAATAAAAAAGCCTTAAGCCCTTATATCACGGCCGGGGATTTGCAGCCTGAAAGAACCGTGGAGTTGATGCACGCGCTGGTCAATGCTGGCGCTGATATTCTCGAGATCGGTATCCCTTTCTCCGATCCCATGGCGGAGGGGCCGGTGATTCAGGCGGCTATGGAGCGTTCGTTGCAAAACGGCACGACCTTGAAAACGGTTTTGCAGTACGTGACAGAATTTCGCCAAAAGGATGTCACCACGCCCATCATTCTGATGGGGTATGTTAATCCGGTGGAAATTCATGGCTATGAGCGTTTCGCCCGTGAGGCGAAAGCAGCGGGTGTGGATGGCACCATTTTAGTGGATTTGCCGCCCGAAGAAAGTGAAGAGGTTGCTGGAATCTGGCGTGAGTCAGGGCTTTATATGATTTATCTCTGCTCACCGACTACCAGCGATGAACGCATGGATCGCATCAATCGCTTCGCGCAGGGTTATCTTTATTACGTGTCCTTAAAAGGGGTAACCGGCGCCAGCAGCTTTGCCCTGGATGAGGTCAGAAAACACTATCAGCATCGTCAATCGCAAACCCGCTTGCCGCTTATGGTAGGATTTGGTATTAAAACGGCAGACATGGCCGCTCAGGTGGCCGATTTTGCCGACGGAGTGATTGTGGGAGCTGCGCTGGTGGAACGCCTCTTCGACAGTTATAAGCGTAAGGACGATTACATTTTACAAGGCGTGACTCTGATTGCAGACATGCGCCGCGCCATCGATGAATAATGGATAAAAACATGACAGAAAGCAGTGAAAAAAGAGCCCATTTTATACGCCAGTTGATTACCGACGAATTAGCCAGCGGCAAACATCAACAAGTCGTGACCCGTTTTCCGCCGGAGCCCAATGGTTACCTTCACGTAGGCCATGCCAAATCCATCTGCCTGAATTTTGGTCTTGCCGAGGAATTCAAAGGGCGTTGCTATCTTCGATTTGACGATACCAATCCCATTAAGGAAGAAGAAGAATTTGTCAATGCCATCATCGACGATGTGAAATGGCTGGGCTTTGAGTGGTGCGACATGACGCATTCCTCAGACTATTATCAACAACTCTATGATTACGCGGTGCTGTTGATCAAGGCAGGGAAAGCCTATGTTGACAGCTTAAGCATGGACGAAATCCGCTCTTACCGCGGCACATTGCAGATGCCAGGTAAAGAGAGCCCTTACCGTAATCGGTCCATGGAGGAAAATCTTGATTTGTTTGAACGGATGAAAGCCGGGGAGTTCCCTGATGGCGCCCATGTGCTTAGAGCGCGCATCGACATGCAGTCGGGTAATGTGAACATGCGCGATCCGGTTTTATATCGCATACGCCATGCCAGCCATCAGCGCACGGGTGACGAGTGGTGCATTTACCCCATGTACGATTATGCGCACCCCATCTCCGATGCCCTGGAGCATATCACGCACTCCCTGTGTACCCTGGAGTTCCAGGATCACCGCCCATTGTATGACTGGTTCATTGAAAACCTGCCGGTGCCTGCCCGCCCCGTGCAGACGGAGTTCGCCCGCTTAAACCTTTCCCATACGGTGACCAGTAAACGCAAATTACGCGAACTGGTTGAGAAAAAAATAGTCTCCGGCTGGGATGATCCGCGTCTGCCGACTTTGCGGGGCATGCGTAAACGCGGCTATCCACCGGCGGCTATACGCCAATTTTGTGAAATGATCGGTATCTCCCGCAGCGATTCAGTCATTGACATGTCCCTGCTCGAAGAATGTGTTCGGGATGAATTAAATAAAGTGTCGAAACGTGCGCTCTGTGTGCTGGAGCCGCTTAAAATCGTCATTGACAATTACCCTGTCGATCAGGTTGAAGAGTTAACCGCGGCTTTCCATCCTCAGGATGCCAATGCCGGAAGCCGCACGCTGCCATTCAGTCGCGAGCTTTACATTGAGTGCTCCGACTTTATGGAAGATCCGCCCAAGGATTATTTCCGTTTAGCACCGGGGCGGGAAGTGCGTTTGCGTAATGCCTATGTTATCCGTGCCAATCAGGTTATTCATGATGATAACGGGCAGATTATCGAAGTACGCTGTACCTATGATCCAGACACCTTAGGCAAAAACCCGCCTGATCGCAAAGTGAAAGGGGTGATTCACTGGGTGTCGAGTCAACACGCTTACCCGGTTAAAATCCATCAATACGATCGGTTATTTAATGACGCGAACCCGGCGCGCGAGGAGGATTTCCTGCAATTCCTTAATAAGGATTCCTTACAGGTTCGTGAGGGATTTTGCGAACCCTCGCTGGCGAAACAACCTGTGGGGGAAACCTTCCAGTTTGAACGGTTAGGGTATTATTGCGTCAACGAGGTGGAAAATCATAAGGTCATGGCCTTTCACCGCATTGTCGGACTAAAGGATACCTGGGGCAAAACGAGCTAAGAGGAAGGCATGTTATATTTATACAATTCACTGACCCGAAAAAAAGAACAATTTGTACCCATTCATCCGGGAAAAATCGGCTTGTATGCCTGCGGCATTACGGTGTATGACCGTTGTCATTTAGGCCATGCCCGTTCCATGGTGGCCTTTGATGTCATGGTCCGTTTTCTGCGTGCTGAAGGTTATGACGTGACGTATGTCAGAAACATTACCGACATTGATGATAAAATCATTGTCCGCGCTAATGAGCGGCACATGCCGATTGATCAGCTGACATCCCTTTACATTGAAGCCATGCATGAAGATGCCCGTGCCCTGAATATTCTGCCGCCCGATGTGGAGCCTCGTGCTACGGCCCATATTGAAGCCATTATTCGCCTAATCGAACGTTTGATGGCAAAAGGCTTTGCCTACGTCAGCGACAATGGCGATGTCTGTTTTGAGGTTGAGCGTTTTGAAGCCTATGGCAAACTGTCCAATAAAGAAATTGAGAACTTAATTGCCGGGGCGCGCATCGACGTTGTCAGGGAAAAGCGCTCGCCGCTTGATTTTGTGCTGTGGAAGAAAGCCAAAGCCTCAGAACCCAGCTGGCCTTCACCCTGGGGTGATGGCCGCCCAGGCTGGCATATTGAATGTTCTGCCATGGCGATGCAGGAATTGGGCGAACAATTTGATATTCATGGCGGCGGCCTGGATTTGCAGTTCCCGCATCACGAAAATGAAATTGCCCAGAGCGAGGCAGCCAGCGAAAAACCGTTTGCCAATTATTGGCTGCACGTCGGCATGCTGCAGGTTAATAATGAGAAGATGGCGAAATCAGTCGGGAATTTTTTCACGATTCAGGATGTCTTGAAAAAACACCATGCGGAAGCGATCCGCTATTTCCTGTTAAGCAGTCATTACCGCAGTCCCCTGAATTATTCCGAAGAGAATCTGCATAATGCCCGCAAGGCGTTGGCGCGACTTTATCAATCCATCAAAGACATTCACTGGGATGACTCGTTGACCCTGCATGAAAAATGGGAAGCAGCGTTCGCCGCAGCCATGAATGACGATTTCAATACCCCTGTAGCCTTGTCTGTGTTATTTGATCTCAGTCATGAAGTCAATAAAACCCGCGATCCGCAACTGGCTTTAACACTTAAGCATTTAGCCGGTGTGTTAGGGCTCATGCAATCCAATCCCCTGGATTTCCTGCAGGCTGGTTTGAATGAAGAAGACAAGGAGGGCATTGAACAATTGATTCAGGAACGTCTGCAGGCACGCGCTAACAAGAACTGGGCCCGTGCTGATGAAATCCGGGATTCATTGGCTAAGTCAGGAATCGAGTTATTAGACGGCCCGCAGGGGACAACCTGGCGAAAAGTCAGCGATTAAGCACAATCAGGGCTCTTGGGCTATAGTTAGTTTATCGTTGATTAAACGAAGATTCTTTTTAAGTCCGGGAGCTCAAAGTAATGATTATTGCTGATAAGCCCTGTAGTGACGTCACCCATTTTTTTCTGAATCGACTCGCCAGCAGAGCGCGGTTAAGGCTTTGTCTTTTAGTTTTCATCAGCCTCCTGGCTGTATGGCCTGTTCATCAAGCAGCGGCGCAAACCCGCAGCACCTCCCTTTTTCTGCAGTCAACTGAAGAAACCAAAGGGTCTTATGGCCTTTCGACCCGCAATAATAATCAATTACTGACGGCATCAGCCCCTAAAGTCATCCGGTTGTTTAATGTGATTGAAAAACAATTTGAGGGCGTGTTTTATACCCTGAGTGAAGTGAGCAGTTTTCCTCTGGATTTGACTCTTATTCCGCCAAATCCCTCACGTGATGTCCCGGGAGGGATTGCCATCAGCAGTTTTCTGGATGGCCGGGTTATTACCGTACTTAATAATGGCAGTGTGGTTCAATCCAATATGGAGGCCTTTCAATTATTACCGGAAACGGGCCTGTACAAGGCTACCTTTGGTCCCAGCCTGCTGGGCGTAGACGGCATTGCCTATCGACGTCAGGATGATCGCCTGTATGTTGCAGGATTTGATCCGTATAATCTTTATGAACTGGATTGGCGGGGATCCTTGCCGCGTCCTATCCCCTTATTGCCGTTTTTACCGGAAGGACGATGGCTGAATTCATTTCAGTTTGGCCCGGATGGGTTGCTTTATGCACCCGATGTGGTGCATGGCCAAATTGTTGTCATTAATGTGGAAACCGGGGTAGTGACCCCGCTGGTTGAAAACATTGATAAACCGGCTGCTGTGAAAGTAGACCGGGATGGTCTGGTCTATTTTATCGGAAGACGTACCGGCCATGTTTACCGGCATGATCCCTTGCGCGAAGAAACCGTGTTGTTGGCAACGCTTCCACCCGGTCTTGATAATCTAACGCTGGATCGCTCAGGCGATAAAGTCTACGTCACCAATAATCAGAATCAGATTTTTGAAATTGATGTCGCTACCCGTACAACGGAGATTCTGTTTGATTCGCCGGTAGCGCAAATGTGGGATTTTGCCTATGATTCGGATCGGCGTTCCCTGTATGTTACTGATCTTGCATCGGTTAAGGAATTCAATGCCAAGGATGCCAGTCTTGAAAGCCGCTTTGTGTTTTCAGATTTTAATTCAGGCCTTACCAATCTTAATTTTCACGCCACCAGTTTAACCCTCGATGACAGTCAGGAAGGGAAAATCATATTAACCGACATGTTTCTGGGTAATATTCTAGTCCTTAATCGGGCAGATTATTCCATCCATGATCAAACACTGACTGGTGACTACACCGGATTATGGTATAAGCAACCCTCCTCCACCGTGCGGGTAGAAAACAATGGGGGGGAGTATTATCTGGCGGCCAGTTTACTGGAGGGTACGATTGTTAAAATTTCTCACAATGGCGGCATTGAATCCAGTAATGTCGTGGTCGAGTCCTTTGCCTCAGGGTTGGCTGCGCCGACGAAGCTTAAAATTTACCAGGGCTATGTCTATGTCGTTGAGTTAGGGCAGACGACCACAGGTATGGTCAACAGCGGGAAAATCAGCCGCATTTCGCTGGCTAATCCACGCATTAAAGAAGTATTGGTCAGCAATCTTTCAGAGCCTCAGGGGCTTGATATCGTCGATGATGTCATGTACTTCATTGAATCAAAAACCAGGCGCCTGTTAAAAGCGTCCGCGCTGAATCCCGGTACGGCAGAGGTGGTGGAAGAAAATCTTGATTTAAGCAACGACCTGATTGTTTCGCAGCTCACCCCGGTCGCTCAGGCAACACCTCCGGCTGCTGTCGCTGTTCCTCCTCAAGCGGAGAAACTATTCGTCATGGAGACACAGCCCAATGCGATTCGTCTGTTTGAAGAAGAGGATTAGTGCTGACTGGTCACGCGCAGAATTTCAGCCAGGGATGTATCGCCCACCAGTACGCGTTTAAAACCGTCTTGACGGATGCTGGGATTATTGGGGCGCAGGTAATCCTCAAGGATCTGAAGATTCTCGTCGCGGTGAATCATTCGCCGTAAGGTCTCGTCGATTTCAATCAATTCATAAATCCCGGTTCTGCCGCGATAGCCTAAGTTATTGCACTCCGCACAACCTTTGGGTTCATAGACTGTGATTTTTTCGGAATTTTTAGGGAGATTCATCAATTCAAGTTCATCATCCCTGAGCTCATGCGGCACTTTGCAAAAGGAGCATAGTTTTCTCACCAGACGCTGTGCGATAAGTCCAACCAGACTGGATGAGAGCAGAAAAGATTCAACACCCATGTCACGCAGACGGGTAATGGCGCCCAGCGCACTGTTGGTATGCAGGGTCGAAAGCACCAGATGGCCGGTAAGACTCGCCTGCACCGCGATTTCAGCCGTTTCCAGATCGCGGATCTCCCCGATCATCACCACATCCGGATCCTGACGTAAAATCGCGCGCAACCCTTTGGCAAAGGTCATTTCCACTTTGGTGTTGACCTGGGTCTGACCAATGCCGGGTAAATCGTACTCAATCGGATCTTCAATGGTAAGGATATTGCGGCTGACTTCGTTTAATTCGGTCAGCATGGCATAAAGCGACGTGGTTTTACCGGAGCCGGTGGGACCGGTTAATAGAATAATGCCATGGGGTTCGGCAATCATGCGCCGGATAATGTTCAGGGTGCTTTCGGGCATGCCGAGCAGGTTTAAATCCAGTTGCGCTGCCTGTTTGTCCAGGATCCTGAGTACGATACGCTCACCATAATTGGATGGCAGGGTGGATACCCGCACATCAATATTATGGCCGCCGATGCGAAGGGCAATACGGCCATCCTGAGGAATGCGCTTTTCAGCAATATCCAGTTTAGCCATGACTTTGACGCGGGAAATGAGCAGCGGCGCGATAGCACGCTGGATTTCCAGCACTTCATGAAGAACCCCGTCAATGCGGTTGCGGGCAATCACCCGGTTTTCGTAGGTTTCAATGTGAATATCCGAGGCCTTCTGTTTAATGGCCTGGGTAAACAGGGCATTGATCAGGCGGATAATCGGGGCGTCATCCTTGTTATCCAGCAAATCCTCGCTGTTGGAGAGTTGATCCGCAAATTGCGAGAGATCAAAATCGCCTTCCATGTCGATGGCTGCATCAAGAACAGACGATTGCGATTGATAGCATTGCGCCAGATGCTGTTGAAATTCGTGTTCGCTGACTTCCTGAAGTGTCAACCTGTGCTGTAATAGGCGTTTCGCTTCAGCCAGCGCTGTCAGCGACAAATTGGGGAGGTGGTAAAGCAGTGTCTCCTCATCGTTGGTGACAGCAACCAGCCCATGGTTTTTGGCAAAACCATAGGGTAATCGCTTGATGTTTTTGGATTCGTCCATTGCTATTTCGTCGTGACTACAGTGGTGCTGCGTTGAACCAGGCGATTCTGGAATGGCCGCGGTAAATCCGCGGACTTCAGGGGCGGCAGCACGGTTTCATCATCATGTTTGTGATACGTTTCCTGAGAGCGGAGGAAATCGAGCTGCGACTGCCGTAAGTCATTGTACTTGCCGCCGCTTAAGTGCACTGCATCCGCTTCCGTTCTTAAAATGATAGGACGGATAAAGACCATGAGCACGCGCTTTTCGCGGTTGCGGATATTGTGCTGGAAAAGACGGCCAATGCCTGGAATATCACCCAGGATCGGCAGACGGTTATCATCATTACCCAGACTGTCCTGGGTTAAACCGCCGAGCACCACAATGTCACCGCTTTCCACATGAACCGAGGTGACAATGCTGCTGATTTTAAAGACCGGGTTAGTCGTATCCAGTGTGCTGGCTGGGTCCACGGTGTCGTTGCCCTGATCAATCTGTAACTGGATGCCCTCGCCGCGCGTGATTTGCGGACGAACATACAGGTGCAGGGCGACGTTCACCCGATCAAAGGTGACATAGGGGCTTGCCGTCGTGGTGCCGCCGGCGTTGTTGGGGTAGGTGGTGGAGGCCACGGACACCTGTCTACCGACTAAAATTTTTGCCTGGCGATTATCCAAAACAACGACGGACGGCGTGGACAGAATATTAGCCTTGCGCTTGCGTGCCAGGGCATAAATCTGGGCCTGAAAATCATCAATGGTGGTCTGGTTGTTAATGATGGCAAACCCTGGACGAAAATCACCTGGATCGCCGGTCTGCTGATTGGTTCCCCACTCAATACCCAGACTGTTGACGTCACTGGCATCCACTTCAGCCACCAGCGCTTCAATCAATAATTGCGCCGGGCGAATATCCAATTGATGAATGACGCCTTTTAGAATGCGGATTAAACTTGCCGGCGCATTGAGAATGATGGAGTTGGTATTGGGTTCGGCAATAATCTGCACCGTGGGCTTAGTCGACCCCTCACTTTGAGTGCTGGCACCGGTGGTATTGGGCGTTGCTGCCGGATTGGCCGCCGCCGGTTGAGCCGGTTGCGTCATGCCGCCGCTGTTGCCGCCATAACCCCCGGAGGATGAATTGTTCACGAGGTTAGAGGCTGGATTGGTGCTGTCCAGTTCAGGACGGGTAATTGTGCCGATGGTCGTGCCCACGTTGCCGCTGAAATTCGCCTGAGCAATTCCTGCGAGGATGGGAACCAAATCCTCCGCCCGTAAATAATTTAAATATACAACCTGAGTATTGCTGTTGGTGCCGTTAGGACTCTGCCGATCGAGGCCGGCAATCAGCAGGCGCAGTTTAATGCGTTCGGTACGGCTGCCGCTGATTAGGATGGCGTTGCTGCGATCATCGGCGGCAATCATGGTTTGCGCATGGCCGCTGCCGGTTTGCGATTTGATTAAATCTTTCAGGGTCGCTGCCACATCCATGGCCAGGGCGTGCCGCAGTCTGACCATGTCAATGTCATTGGCGGACGAGCTGTCGACCTGTTTGATGATGTTCGCAAGACTTTTAATATTGCTTGCACGCCCGGAAAGGATCAGCATGTTGGATGGCGCATAGGCAGAGATGCTGCTCCATTGCGGCATCAGGGGACGCAACACAGGCACCAGTTGTTCGGCGGGTACATAACGCACGGGTATGACTTCCACCATCATGTCATCGCCACGCGGCGGGTGGCGCATCTGGCTTAATAAATCAGACGAGACAGTCTTGGCATCGATGTTGGGGATAATCTTGATGACGTCGCCGCTGGGAATGGCCGCGTAACCAGAAACCTGCAGCACGGACAGAAAGACCTGATAGAGTTCTTTATTGGACATCGGCGTTGAAGAGACAATGGAAATTTTTCCCTGGACACGCGGATCAATAATGAAATTTTTGCCTGTGACGCGGGACACTTCGGCAATGACGGCACGGATGTCAGCATTGCGAAGATTCCATAATTTTCTCTCAGCGCTTACTGTCTCTCCCGGCGTCAGTTGCGGTGCCTGGGCGGGGGGCGTGTCATTGCTGGTTGATGAGGGTTCGTGATTTAACAACTGCTTGATGTTTTGAGCCACGGTATAATCTTCAATCGGGCCAATCTTAACGACATAGACGTTTTGACTTTTGTCATGCTCGATGGTTACCGGTTGCTTCAGTGTGGAAGACAACTTGAGCTTCAACTGAAGGGCGCTGTTTTCATTGGTAAAATGCCCGGCATTGAGCTCGTAGGCAGGTCGTCCATCAATTGCTATGTTTTTGATAGCAACTGTTGTCGCATAAGCACAGGCCAAACCAAATGAAATCAGGATTAATGATAAAATCTTTCGCATCAAGCAACACTGAAATAAGCAATTCTGACATCATAACCAAATTTACAAGGTTTCAATAGCGTTTTTGAATAATCAGGGTATTAATTAAATAAAGGTACCTGGATTCAGACGTGTACGGGGCAGGAAGCAAAAATGGAACGAATGAAAGGGATTGGAAATGGTGGCTATGGGTGGACTCGAACCACCGACCTCAGCATTATGAGTGCCGCGCTCTAACCGGCTGAGCTACATAGCCACAAGAGGCCGTGATTTTGTCGTTTATGAGGAATTCTGTCAAGAGTTAGATGCTTAATTTTTTAATTTTTTTGAGGGCGGACAAGCCTGACGACTTGCCCGCCTTTAAGACTAGATGATTAGAATATACAACGCGCCGGCGTCACGTAAAACCTGAACCAGCAATTGTTGTTTTTTCTGAGACGCAATCGTTTGCAGGGTTTTCACGTTAGGGGTGCGTTCCTTGTTGGCGCTGATGATGATGTCGCCAGGACGTAAGCCTGCGCGCCAGCCGGCACTGCTTTCAGAGGCGCCTACCACCTGAATACCCACCACATGACCATGCAGAGGCGAATCCTGCTCAAAATTCCTTAAAGCAAGACCGTAAAGGAAGGGATTAGTGGCCTGCAATTCCTGCTCGTGCTTTTTAATGTCGGTTACCACGGCGTTTAAGGTTAATTCCTTGCCATCGCGCTTAACCGTGATTTTGGCGTCACTGCCCACACGCAGCAGGCTGATGGTGGTTTTGACCTGGGTCGCCTGGGTAATTTTAGTGTTGTTGATCTGGGTAATGATATCGCCCGGTTTCAGTCCAGCGCGTTCAGCCGGGGATTTTTCATTCACCTGCGAAACCAGTGCACCCTGAAAATCTTCAGGATAGCCCATCGCCTGGGCCAGCTCTGGGGTTAAATGCTGCACAAAAATGCCCATCAGGCCGCGATGGATTGAACCGAATTTGATTAATTGCTGCACCACGTCTTTCGCCATGTTGACAGGAATGGCAAAGCCGATGCCCACATTGCCGCCATAGGGCGAGAGAATTGCCGTATTAATGCCGATTAGTTCACCGCGGGCGTTAACCAGGGCACCGCCTGAGTTTCCGGGATTAATGGCGGCATCCGTCTGGATGAAGTTTTCAATGCCTTCGATGTTTAAATCGCTGCGCTTCATGGCACTGATGATGCCGAAAGTAGCCGATTGGCTGTTGCCGAAGCTGTTTAAACCGAAGGGGTTACCAATGGCGACCACAAAATCACCGACTTCGGCTTTGTCTGAATCACCAATGGGCAGACTTTTTAAGTTTTTCGCGTCGATTTTTAACACCGCCAGATCGGTTTCACTGTCGCTGCCAATCAATTTTGCCTTGAGACGGCGGCCGTCATTCAAGGTCACGGTGATGAGCGTGGCGTTACGGATGACGTGATCATTGGTAATGATGACACCGTTTTTGGGATCGACGATGACACCGGAACCGATGCTTTGAAATTT
Organism: Legionella rubrilucens; assembly: GCF_001468125.1. Classification (GTDB taxonomy): domain Bacteria; phylum Pseudomonadota; class Gammaproteobacteria; order Legionellales; family Legionellaceae; genus Legionella_C; species Legionella_C rubrilucens. The sequence goes on from NZ_LNYT01000007.1 coordinate 725,210, forward strand.
GCGCGGTTTTTCAGGGGTGAGCTGCTGGCGTTCATTGTCGTCATCGTCATTGTCTGCGGCAGGCGGGCCGGCGGGGATAACCCCCTGGACAGCGACGTTGACAATGGCTGGCATCACGTTCTTGAGAACGGGGGCTAAGGTAGTGATGGTTTTATTATCATCGGCGGCAGCGGAAGCCGTCAGGCCAAGGAAAAGTAAACCGGTCAGAAATGAAAGTAATTTACGAGACATAGTTTTTCCGAGCGTTTAAGTGAACCAAATTAAAGTGGCCATTCTACCTGTTTGTGGCTCGCGGCGATAGGAATAGAAGTCATTTTTTTGCTCAAAAGTGCAAAGATTAGACTTCGAAACGGTAGAAATGGACAAATTTTCCAAAACCAGGGCAGCTAAACCGGGTAAATCAGCTAACCATTTGCTGTCCTTTTTTTGAAAAGCGGGCAATGAAAAGTCATAACGGGTTTTAAACTGATCGCGCATGTCATCGCCAACCTCATAACAGGATTGGCAGATGCCTGGCCCTATCCAGGCCATGAGATCAGTTGGCTGACTCTGCATGGCCTGCACTGTGTTTTCAATAATGCCATTAACCAAACCACGCCAGCCGGCGTGGATGGCTGCAATTTCCGTCCCTTGCCGGTTGCAGAGCAGGATAGGGAGGCAATCGGCGGTCATGATGGCTAAAACCTGTTGTTTATTACGGGTGATGGCGGCATCGGCGCGGCGGTTGTGGTTTTCTTCAATCACCACACAAGTGGTGCTGTGCGTCTGGTCAAGCCAGGCGGGTTCACCAGGCAGGCGAAGGCTGGTTACCAATTCGCGGCGGTTTCGCAGCACATGCTCAGGGTTGTCGCCTACATGAAGACCCAGGTTATTTTGATCATAGGGCGGCTGGCTAAAACCCGAGTGCCTTAATGTGGTGAGGGCGCGAATTGTCGCAGGGGCGGGCCAGTCGGCAATTAAATTAGACAAGGTACTCATCCAAGCTGTTTATCAGGGATTGAAAATCATCCGGCAAAGGGGCGGTGAAAGTCAATAAGTCATTGTTCTCTGGATGATGAAACGACAGGGAGGCGGCATGCAGGGCCTGACGTTTAAACGACTGCAGGGCCTCGCGTAATTCAGGGGCAATCTCGGCCGGTATTTTAGTGCGTCCGCCGTACAGGGGATCGCCGACCACCGGATGATTGATGTGCGCCATGTGGACGCGAATCTGATGGGTGCGGCCGGTTAACAGTTGCACATCAAGCAGGGTGAACGCGTCATAATGCCGTTTGACCGTATACAGGGTAACCGCCTGCCGGCCCTGATTGAGCACTGCCATTTTCAAACGATTACGGGGGTGTCGGCCAAAAAAAGTATCAATTTCCCCACCGCTTATCACATGCCCCTGAACCAGGGTCACGTAACGACGCTGAATGTCACGTTCCTGCATTTGCCGTACCAGCGAGGTATGAGCGGGCAGGGTTTTCGCGACAACCAGGAGGCCGGTGGTGTCTTTGTCGAGACGATGCACGATGCCGGCTCTCGAGAGCGAGGCCAGTTGGGGGGCATGGTGCAGCAGGGCGTTGACCAGTGTGTGTTTGGGATTTCCGGCACCCGGATGCACCACGAGGCCAGCCTGTTTATTCACCACCAGCAAAGCCTCGTCTTCATAAACGATATCGAGGGGAATAAATTCCGGCTCGCAGGGCGCACTGGACTGTTGATGCGCTTCGTCATCCACTGCCAGCGTTATGACATCGCCCTCCATGATCTTGTCTTTGGGTTTTAATTGACGCTGATTGACCTGGATGAGTCCCTGTTTCAGCCATTGGCTCAATTGGGAGCGGGAATAGAGAGGAAGCAATCTGGCTAAGGCAACGTCAATGCGTTGCCCGTGCAGATCGCGAGGAACCCGCAGTTCATTGTTCAGTGCGCTCATGCCGGGACGGCAGCCTCGGAAACGCTGAGGCGGCCGCGCAGGGAATTAGGCAGGGCTTCAGAAATGTCCACATGAACGAACTGGCCGATTAAGGTGCCAGGACCATCAAAATTAACGACGCGGTTGCATTCCGTGCGTCCGGCTAATTGTTGAGCATTTTTTTTGGATTGACCGGTAACAAGGATACGCTGCGTGCTGCCAACCATGGATTGGCTGTATTGTGCTGCATTGATCAAAAGCCGGTTTTGCAGGATTTGCAGACGCTGCTTTTTGACGTCCATGGGCGTATCGTCCGGCAGGTTGGCTGCCGGGGTGCCCGGACGGGCACTGTAAATAAAACTGAACGACGTATCAAAACCGATGTCATGGACTAAATCCATCGTATCCTGGAAGTCTTTGTCGGTTTCACCGGGAAAACCGACAATGATGTCGGTGGACAGGCGGATGTCGGGCCTCACCTTGCGAAGCTTTCTGATTTTTGATTTGTACTCAAGGGCGGTGTAACCGCGTTTCATCATGGCCAGCACACGGTCTGAGCCGCTTTGAACCGGCAGATGCAGGTGGTTGGCCAGCTCGGGCACTTCCGCAAAGGCATTGATCAGGTTGTCTGAGAAGGCAAGCGGGTGAGAGGTGGTGAAGCGGATCCGGCCAATGCCGTCAATGGCTGCGAGGTAGTGAATGAGCAAGGCGAGATCAGCGGTTTCGCCCTGACTCATCACGCCGCGGTAATCATTCACGTTCTGGCCGAGAAGATTAATTTCCCTGACACCCTGCGAAGCCAGTTGATAACACTCAGCAAGGACATCGTCAAAGGGCCGGCTGATTTCCTCACCCCGGGTATAGGGCACGACACAGTAACTGCAGTATTTGCTGCAGCCTTCCATGATGGAAACGAAAGCGACGGGGCCTTCGGCACGGGGAGCGGGCAGGTGATCGAATTTCTCGATTTCAGGGAAACTGATATCAACTACCGGTTTTTTAGTCCGTGCCCGTTCTTCGAGCAGGGCCGGAAGACGATGCAGCGTCTGAGGACCGAAAACGATGTCGACATAGGGCGCTCGTTTGATGATATCCCCGCCTTCCTGACTGGCAACACAGCCGCCGACACCAATAATCACATGCGGATTTTTCTCTTTGTATTCCCGCCATTGACCTAACTGCGAAAAGACTTTTTCCTGGGCTTTTTCGCGTATCGAGCAGGTGTTTAAAAGGATAACATCGGCCTCGTCAAGAACGTCTGTTTTTTCAAGTCCGTGCGTATTTAACAGGACATCTGCCATTTTGGATGAATCGTATTCATTCATCTGGCAGCCATTGGTTTTAATAAAAAGTTTTTTAGCCATAGTCTTTTTCTATTAATTAATCATGAACACTTTGACAAAAGGTTTCTTTTATCCTGGGTAAAATCAGTAATGAAATTAAAATGCCTACCGGCAGAATAGCCAGTGCAACATGGTAAGCCTCAAGAGGGTAGACCCGGACTTTATTGACGACTTCGCCCTGCCACATCCTATCGAGTATAAAGCCGATGATGGGCTGCGCCAAAGCAATACCCACCATGTTCATCATGTTCATAAAACTTAAACCGGTGGCCACATAACGACGGCTGCACAGCTCCTTTGCCACTGCAAAAGCCGGCAGAAAAGCCGAAGAAAAAAGGCCGAAAATGAACAGCAGTGCCTGCATCTGCCAGCCGGTGGTAATGGGAGCAAAAATGAACAGGGTGCTGCTGATCAGAGCGCCAACGGCGCCAATGTACATGGGCGGTTTGCGGCGGCCGATGCGGTTGGAATAGATTCCCCACAATGGGCTTGCAATAGCCCAGCCGATGAAGACTAAAGAAATGTAATTGGCGGCGGTGGCTTTGGCGAGGCCCATTTTAAACATCAGAAAGGGGACACCCCAGAGGCCGCAAAAAACCGGTGTGGACATGTACATCAACCCGCCGTAAATGGCCACCAGCCATAATTGTTTATTCTTAACGAGGGCAACCAGGCTGCTCCACAGGGGTTCATCGTGAGACGACGCGACGGCAGGTTTTTTATTGGCGGGCGCGTCTTTGGCAATGACCAGAATGAGCACAGCAATGACCAGGCCAATGCTGCCCATAATGACCATGCTCTTGCGCCAGCCATAGTGATCAATCAATAAAGCCAGTGGCGCTTCGCCCCCGATAGCGCCGAGCATGCCGATGGTGACCATCAGTCCGGTCAGAAGGGCAAAGCGGTTAGCCGGAAACCAGTTGGCAGCGAGTTTCATGGCGCCTACGGCGGCGAAAGCGGAGCCAAAACCAATCATCAGTCGTGCCAGGCAGGCAGCGAAGAAATTGTCGGTCAGACCGAACGCAATCGTGCTGATGGCGCAGATGGTGGTCGCTAAGGTCAGCAGTTTTTGCGGGCCGAAATAATCCATCATGACGCCGCCAGGTAATTGCATGGCGGCATAGGAGTAAAAATAGATGCCGGATAAAATGCCCAGGGTTTGACTGGTCACAGCAAAATCACGCATTAATTCGTTACTCATGACACTGGGGGAAACCTGCAGGAGGCACTCGTAGAAGTAAAAGACGCAACCCAGTCCCCAAACAATCCAGGCCTTGGCTGTGCCTTTGGAGATGACATCCGTAACGCCATGATTTTTACTGTTCGACATCTACTGAAATACTCCCTGATTTTTAAATAAAATACGCCTGAGTTGGCTGGCCAACGATGCAAGCGCTTTCGGCTTCTGGGCAAAAAGGTCTGTATTGTACTGAATAAGTTTGCTTTGGCATAGACCAACCAAAAATTTTATCATCTTGATAATTAATTGTCTATTCTGCCTCTTTGAGGAAATGTTCCGCCGGCAGGATCCGGCCGCAACCGATGTCCTCAGGCGTTCCTGCGGATAAAAGGATTGGGTCTTTGCTAATCTGTGTTATCCTAGGGACAGCCAAGATCCTGATTCTGATAATGTTGAGGTAGATTCCCATCCGGGTGTTTTTTATAATGCCAATTTTGGGTATTGCCATTCATTTCAGACAACACGAACAGTAGGGCATTCACTTTATGCATAATGAGTCAGTTTTTTATACAATTTTTTTAATATTTGCCGGAGCAGCGGTTTTTTCCACTCTGGTATTGTATACAAAACAGTCCCTGCTGGTCGCCTACATTTTATTAGGAGCGGCTTTAGGCCCCTGGGGCCTGCGCCTGGTTTCCGATGTAACCGTGGTGCAGCAGGTCGGCGATATTGGCATTGTCTTCCTGTTGTTTCTGCTGGGCCTTCACCTGCAGCCGCAGAATTTAGTCCATATGCTGCGCAAGATCACCTGGATTGCAATCGTCAGTTCCGTTGTTTTCGCCATGACTGCTTACCTCATTGGCCGCTGGTTTGGTCTTAACGAAACCGAGTCCTGGATTCTTGGTGCGGCGATGATGTTTTCCAGTACCATCATCGGGCTTAAACTGTTACCGACAACCATTTTACATCATCAGCACACCGGTGAGGTGATGATCAGCGTTCTGCTGATGCAGGACGTCATCGCAATCATTATCCTTATCATGATTAACGGTGCCCAGGCCAATGGTCTGGCCCTGGATGATTTCATTCTGGTGCTGGTGGCGCTGCCGTCGCTGACCTTGTTCGCCTTTGCAGTCGAGCGCTACATCCTGGTAAAGCTCCTTGCCCGTTTTGACCGCACCCAGGAATACGTTTTTCTGCTCTCCATCGGTTGGTGTCTCGGGCTTTCTTTCCTGGCCAAGCAGTTGGGACTGTCAGAAGACATTGGCGCTTTTGTCGCCGGCGTTGCGTTAGCCTCAAGCCCGATCTCCCTGTTCATTGCCGAAAGCTTAAAACCCCTGCGCGATTTTTTCCTGGTCATGTTCTTTTTCTCCATCGGGGCGACGTTTAATTTCGGTTTTGGTGCGCAGGTTTTTATACCCGCGATTATCCTGTCCTTCCTCATGCTGGTGCTTAAACCCCTGTTTTTCTGGTTCCTGCTGCAGCGGGCCGGCGAAAAGAAAACCATTGCCAAGGAGGTCGGCATACGTCTCGGTCAGGCGAGCGAATTCTCATTGCTGGTGGCAAGTATTGCCTTAAGTACTAAACTCATTTCAGAAGTTGCCTCCAATCTGATTCAGGCGACAACCATTTTAACGTTTATTGTGTCGTCATACCTCGTGGTGTTGAAATACCCAACACCGATTGCTCTCTCGGAAAAAATGCAGAAGGATTAATCATGAAATTATTGGTCATTGTACTGTGTCTATTTAGTGAACGTTACCTGATTCATGCTGCTTCCCTAAACCGGTTTACGTGGTTTACCCGTTATTTTAACGCCATTAATCAGCGTTTGCCGGAAGGTTCTGCATTGGCCAATCCCTACTTAAGGCTTCTGGCGGTGATTTTACCTCCATTCCTAATCATCGGCCTGGTGTTGTTTTTATTCTGCCATATTCTGTTTGGGTTCATTTATCTGCTGCTGAACATTGTTATTTTTTACTACTGTCTGGGACCCAATAATCCCTTTTACCCCGTCGCTTCGGATAAATCCAGTGAAGAGGATGACTCCGCTGCCCGGGATTATTTTACTGCCGTCAACGGGCAATTGTTTGCCGTCATTTTCTGGTATATTTTACTGGGTCCTTTAGCCGTGCTGGTGTACCGGTTACTGTCTTTAAGCCAGGTTCAGGCGCAAACGGCCGTGGCCGCAGCAACGATAACCCGTTACCTCGACTGGATTACTGCCCGTGTGACCGTCCTGCTTTATTTGCTGGTGGGTAATTTCCAACGAGGCTTCAGTTTCTTTACCCAGTATTTTCTTTCACAGCCTGATAATAACGAATTACTCCTTGGACAGGGAGGGGTACTCGCGGCGCGCACGTCTGAAAATGACGTGGTGACCCTGCCGCAGGCGCAAACGCTGGTTGAACATGCCCTGATTGTTTACCTGGTGTTTTTAGCCTTTTTTACTCTGGTTGCCTGGCTGTAAAACGGGTTAAATAATAACGAGGAAGCGTTGACTATGATAAATTCGATGGCTCGTGTGGTACTGACAATTCTGGCTCTGGCTCTGCTCGCCGCCTGCTCACATCCGATAATTACGCCGCAGGGTAAGCCCAATTACAAAACCTGTACCCTGTCCTGTGAACAGAAAGCCCGTGCCTGCAATAAAGTGTGCCGCAATAACTGCGCGCAATGCACCGCCTATAATTTCCAGACAGCCGCAAAGAACTTTAATCATTATTTCCATGAAAGTGCTGTAAATGGGCAAATCATTAAACGGGATTTGAATTCTTATTTTGATCCACTACAATGCCGCAAAACAACGTGCAATTGCCGCGGCGATTATGTGGCCTGCGTGCAATCCTGTGGAGGGGTGGTGAAAAAACGCCTGCAGGCTGCGGCTGTTTGTTAAACGTTTTATAGATTGACGAGGAAGACATCCATGTCCCAAGAAAAGATAAACGATATAGATCCGATTGAAACACGTGAATGGCTGGATGCCTTGCAAGCGGTATTGCTGAATGATGGAAATGAACGTGCGGCCTACATTCTCCAGGAACTGGTTAGCAAAGCCAGCACGGAGGGTGTTAAATTACGTGATGCGGTGCATACGCCTTATCGTAATACCATCAGACCGGATGAAGAAAAACAAATGCCTCCCGATGAGGGCGTGGGCAAACGCATCAATGCCCTGATTCGCTGGAATGCTGTCGCCATGGTGTTGCGCGCCGGGAAATATGCGCCGGAGCTGGGCGGCCATATTGCATCGTACGCTTCCTCATCCACCCTGTACGAGACAGGCTTCAATTATTTCTTTAAAGGCCCCAATGCCACACCGCATGGCGGTGACCTGATTTATATTCAAGGCCATTCGTCGCCCGGAATTTATGCACGAGCCTTTCTTGAAGGCCGCTTAAATGAAAGTCAACTGGCCAATTTCCGCCAGGAAGTGGAGGCTGATGGTCTGTCTTCCTACCCTCACCCCTGGTTGATGAGCGATTTCTGGCAATTCCCCACCGTATCCATGGGATTAGGCCCTTTGCAGGCCATTTACCAGGCGCGCTTCTTAAAATACCTTGAAAACCGCGGGCTGATAAAACCGGAAGGGCGAAAAGTGTGGGCCTTTTTAGGCGATGGTGAAATGGATGAACCCGAATCCGTCGGAGCCTTGTCCATTGCCGCCCGTGAAAAACTCGATAACCTGATTTTTGTCGTAAACTGCAACCTGCAGCGCCTGGATGGGCCTGTTCGTGGCAACGGCAAAATTATTCAGGAACTGGAAGGAGTCTTCCGCGGCGCTGGCTGGAATGTCATTAAAGTCATCTGGGGAGGACGCTGGGATCCCTTATTTGCCCGCGATAAAACAGGCATTATGCAGAAGCGCATGGAAGAGTGCGTTGACGGGGATTACCAGGCTTATAAAGCCAATAACGGCGCTTATGTCCGCGAACACTTTTTTGGTCAATATCCCGAATTGAAAAAGATGGTTGAGAACCTTTCAGATGAGGAAATCTGGCGGCTTAACCGCGGCGGTCACGATCCGCAAAAAGTCTATGCGGCTTATGCCCAGGCGGTCGAACACCAGGGTTCTCCCACGGTGATTCTGGCAAAAACCATTAAGGGTTATGGCATGGGTGCGGCTGGCGAAGGGCAGAACATTACTCACCAGCAGAAAAAAATGACCATTGAACAATTGCGGGCTTTCCGTGATCGTTTCAGCATCCCCATCAGCGATGACAACATCACCGAAATTCCTTTTTATCGTCCGGCGGCCGACAGCCCCGAAGTGAAGTACCTGCAAAAGCAGCGTGAGACGCTGGGTGGTTACCTGCCGTCGCGAAGCCACGCTTTCGAATCCTTGCCCATTCCGGAACTGTCTGCTTTTTCATCCGTGACCCAGAGTACAGGGGATCGCGAAATTTCGACCACCATGGCCTTTGTCCGTATTCTTTCTGTCTTGTTGAAGGATAAAGCCTTAGGCAATCGTATTGTACCCATTGTGCCTGATGAATGCAGAACCTTTGGTATGGAAGGATTGTTCCGTCAAATCGGTATTTATTCGCCGGTTGGACAGCTGTATACCCCAGTGGATCATGAGCAGGTGATGTATTATCGCGAAGCCCGTGACGGTCAGATTCTGGAAGAGGGGATTAATGAAGCAGGCGCTTTCTGTTCCTGGATTGCGGCGGCGACGTCCTACAGTTCCAATAAGCTGCCAATGATTCCATTCTACATTTACTACTCCATGTTTGGCTTTCAGCGCATTGGCGATTTGGCCTGGGCGGCGGGCGACATGCAGGCCAGAGGCTTTTTACTGGGTGGTACCGCGGGACGCACCACTCTGGCCGGTGAAGGATTGCAGCATCAGGATGGACACAGCCATTTGATGGCGGGAACCATTCCCAACTGCATTGCCTATGATCCGACCTATGCCTATGAATTGGCCGTGATCATCCAGCATGGTCTTCACCGGATGTATCAGAAGCAGGAAAACGTCTTTTATTACATTACGGTCATGAATGAAAATTACACCCATCCGGATATGCCGGCCAATGTCGAAGAAGGCATTATCAAAGGCATGTACCTTCTTCAGCAAAGCAAGAAAAAAGGCAAACTGCATGTTCAGTTAATGGGAAGCGGCACCATTTTAAGGGAAGTTATTAAGGCTGCCGACCTGCTTAAAGAGGATTTTGGCGTCACTGCCGACATCTGGAGTGTCACCAGCTTTAATGAATTACGCCGCGACGGGCTTGCGGTTGAACGCCACAATCGCATGAATCCTGAAGCCAAGCCTCAGCAATCGTATGTTCAGGAGCAGTTAAGCGGACGTCAGGGTCCCGTGATTGCAGCAACCGATTACATGCGCCTGTACGCTGATCAAATCAGACCGTATGTTCCCGGCCGCTACGTGGTGCTGGGAACCGATGGTTATGGCCGAAGCGATACCCGTGAGCGTCTGCGCCATTTCTTTGAAGTGGATGCCAAGTTTATTGTCCTCGCGGCGCTTGAAGCCCTGGTTGCCGAAGGGGAAATGAAACCCGCAAGCATGGCAGAGGCCATTAAGCGTTACGGCATCAATTCCGACAAACCTGATCCTGTAACCGTTTAATCTAAGAATAATGAAGGGCCATGATGCAATCTGTGCATGATGGCTTTCCCTTTTTGCTGAGGATAAAAATGGCAGATGAGATGAAAGTGAAAGTTCCTGATATCGGCGGCGCGAGTGGTGTCGATGTCATCGAAGTATTAGTAAAACCGGGGGACGACATTGAGGTGGATACGCCTTTGATCACCCTGGAATCGGATAAGGCCAGCATGGAAATTCCTTCTCCGGCCGCAGGAAAAGTAATGGAGTTGCTGGTGAAAGTGGGCGATAAGGTGTCGGAGGGGGATGTTATTCTTGCCTTGTCGACAGAGAGTAAGCCTGAGACAGAACAGAAAACACCGATAGAGGCCAGCGAACCGTCTGCCAGGACAGAAGATCCTGAACCGGCTCAATCCCCCTCGACTGAAACCGCTTCGCAATCGAAAGAAATCACAATTCCTGACATTGGCGGTGCCACCGATGTGGATGTAATTGAAATAATGGTCAGTGCCGGTGACACGGTTAAAAAAGATCAGGCGTTGATTACCCTTGAAGGCGATAAAGCGACGATGGATATTCCCTCGCCCTTTGACGGAGAAATTGAAAAGCTGGTCCTTAAAGTCGGGGATAAGGTATCGCAGGGCAGCGTGATCCTGACCATGAAAACAACACAGGCAGTGCCTGTGTCTGCGCCATCCGAAAAAGCGCAACCCACACCGCCTGTTTCAACCCAAACCGGGGAAGCAACCAAACCGGCACCGGCAGCGAATGCTCCCATGCCGTCGTCTGCTTCTGCCAACAATGCAGCGCTTGCCGCCGGACCCGCGGTGCGTCGTATGGCCAGGGAGTTTGGTGTCAATTTAAGTGAGGTAGCCGGCAGTGGACGTAAAAACCGGATCACCAAAGAAGATGTCCAGCAGTACATTAAATCACGTTTAAGTGAAAAACCTGCTGCCGGTGCGAGCGGTTTCTCGCTGCCTCAGGCACCGGTCATCGATTTCAGTAAGTTTGGCGCGATTGAAACCCAGCCATTGAATAAAATCAAGCGATTAACCGGCCAAAACGTCCATCGCTCCTGGATCACGATTCCCCATGTGACGCAATTTGATGAAGCGGATATTACCGATCTGGAAGCCTTTCGTAAGGAAGAGTCTGAACGTGCCGCGCAAAACGGTTACAAACTGACCATCCTTGCGTTCGTAGCCAAAGCCGTGACCAAGGCATTAATGGCCTTTCCTCAGTTTAATGCGTCACTGGATGCCAGTGGTGAGAACCTGATTTACAAAAAATATTTCAATATCGGTATTGCGGTTGAAACCCCGAATGGTCTGGTGGTTCCTGTGATTCGCCAGGTGGATCAGTTGCAGGTGAGCGATATCGCCCGCGAGATGGCGGCAATCAGCAAAAAAGCCCGCGACAAAGGGTTAATGCCAGCCGACATGAGCGGCGGCTGCTTTACCATTTCCAGTTTGGGAGGGATAGGCGGTACCGCGTTTACACCCATCGTCAATAGCCCTGAAGTGGCTATCCTCGGCTTGTCGCGTTCCAGCATCAAACCGATCTATGATGCCGGTGAATTTAAACCGCGATTGATGCTTCCCTTGTCATTGTCCTATGATCATCGTGTCATTGACGGAGCGGAAGCCGCACGGTTTACCCGATACCTGGCTGATTTACTGGGCGATATTCGTCGAATTTTACTGTAATTTTAAATGAAAGAGGCTTTGTAATGAGTTCGATTAAAACTGATGTGGTGGTGCTGGGCAGCGGACCTGGCGGTTATACCGCGGCCTTTCGTGCAGCGGATCTGGGTAAAAAAGTGGTACTTGTTGAACGTTTCGACAGCTTAGGCGGTGTGTGCCTGAATGTGGGATGCATTCCCTCCAAAGCCCTGCTTCACATTGCCAAAGTGACCGATGAGACGCATGAACTGGCCGATCAGGGCATCAGTTTCGGTGCGCCGAAACTCGATAATAAGAAAATGGTTGCCTGGAAGAATTCCGTGGTGGGTCAATTGACCGGCGGTCTTAAGGCATTGGCCAAACAGCGCAAGGTGGAGGTTATCACTGGCGTGGGTCAATTCTCGGGAACGCATGAAGTCACTGTCGCCGGTAAAGAAGGCAATACCACGATTGCCTTTGAACATGCCATTATTGCCGTAGGCAGTGAGTCCATTAAATTGCCTTTTGTACCTGAGGATCCACGTATCTTCAGTTCCACAGGGGCTCTGGAACTAGCTGACATCAAGGGGGATCTCCTGGTGCTGGGCGGCGGTATTATTGGTCTTGAGATGGCTACGGTTTATTCCTCTCTGGGCGTTAAGGTGACTGTCGTTGAATTTATGGATCAACTGATGCCGGGCGCCGATGCGGATTTAGTCAGTGTGCTGCAAAAACGCATGACTAAAAAGGGCGTGACCTTCCTGCTGAAAACCAAGGTTACCGCGGTTGAAGCCAAAAAAGACGGTATTTACGTCAGCATGGAAGGGGAGCATGGCACAGACAAACCGCTGCGCTTCCAGCAGGTGCTGCTGTCAGTCGGACGCAAACCCAATGGCGGAACCATCCATGCTGAAAAAGCCGGTGTTTCTGTGGATGAGCGAGGCTTCATTAAAGTGGATAAGCAAATGCGCACCAACGTCCCTCACATTTTTGCCATTGGCGATGTGGTTGGACAACCCATGCTGGCACACAAAGCCATTCCGGAAGGGCGAGTGGCTGCTGAAGTTATTGCCGGCATGAAACACTATTTTGATCCCAAATGCATTCCCAGTGTGGCCTACACCGATCCGGAAGTGGCCTGGACTGGCTTGACTGAAAAAGAAGCCAAAGAGAAAGGCATTGCCTATGAAAAAGCCACGTTTCCCTGGATGGCGAGCGGCCGTGCCTTGAGCATGGGACGTGGGGAAGGGATGACCAAGCTGTTATTCTGTCCTGAAACCAGCCGCATTCTGGGCGCCGGGATCGTCGGGGTCAATGCCGGTGATTTAATTACCGAAGCCTCGTTGGCCATTGAGATGGAATGTGATGTGGAAGACATCGCGTTAACCATTCATCCGCATCCAACCCTGTCTGAAACCATCATGTTATCGTCCGAAGCATTCGAAGGTACGATTACTGATTTGTACCTGCCTAAGAAGAAGAAAAAATAAATTCTGTACTGATTGCTTGCCTGAAATAGCGGGCAAGCAACCCCTGTCCCTTCGGTTACAAAACCGTCCAAACCGAGTATACTCAGAGAAACGTCCATCTATTTCCAACAATTGCCAATTGTCAGGGTAAGCCCATGCTTAAAGTACGTCCTATGCAGGTCAGTGATATTGACAGGGTATATACCATCGAACTCGCCGCGCACCGGGCCCCATGGAGCCGTGATATTCTGCGGGATTGTGTTCTCGTTGGATACAACTGTCAGGTATTGGAATTGCACGAATCCGCGGCGCAGGTAGTGGCTTATATCATTTGCCGGCACAGTTATGGCGTTTGTCATATTTTAAATCTTTGCGTTGACAACAGCCAACAGGGTAAAGGTTATGGCCGGTTTTTACTGGAAAAGCTGTTGAATTCGCTTAATCAGTCCATGACCACCACGGTGATGCTGGAGGTCAGGCCCAGCAACAAAATCGCCATCGCTCTTTATGAAAGCCTTGGGTTTAAAATCGATACAGTTAAAAAAGGGTATTACCGGGATGAAAACGGTGCAGAAGAGGATGCGTTACTGCTTAAAAAGCAGCTTAATCCCGAAGGTTCATGTCCTTAGTCACGGGGCTTGAGGCGTCATAACCGAGAACAGCGGCTATCCTTAGCCGCTTAGTCTCATAATCAGGCTGATAACAAGTTGTTGCTTTGCGCAGCCGACGAGGCCTGACGTTCACGGTATAAAAGCATCAAAAAGCCCAGAATGGCAACCCCCAGACTTGCCGGAATAATCCCCACACCGTAAATCAGAGCCTGTGCTGTTTTAGCGCCGCCAAACGCCTGGATGATCATGCCGATGGTTGAATGAAAAGCATAACCAAAACTCATGATGATCATGTTGGCGACGGCGGTCGTTAAACCGGCAATCTGTTCGGGGACATAGGTGGATGCCTTATAAATCGCCAGAATCTGGTAGGCGCAGCAAACACCAACGGCAATAAAACTGGCCACCAGAGTGACTGAGGTGAGGTAACCGGCAATCATCAGAATAAAACAGAAAAACATCACCAGCCCTGCGCCAATGATGACACCCAGATAATTGCCGCTTTTTTCACCCATTAAACTTAAAAAAGGCGCGCCAAAACACATGCCTAAAAAAATCATGGAGGTGATGTAGCTTGAGCTTTCATGGCTTAAACCATAAATCTGTTGTAAGAAGGCAGCGCCCCAGACATCGGCGAATCCTTCCAGCGGCCCTACCATAAGTCCTGCCAGCAGGCATAAGGTGATTACTTTCCTGTTGGTAACGACGGCTTTGATATCCGCCATGACCTTGTTTTTATTCGGTTTTTGTAAATCAGGAATGATGAAATAGGTCATCAATGCCAGGGCAAAACCAAAAACACAGAACAGTTTGATCACGGCCTGATAACCCCACTGATCACACAGTGCGCTGACCGGCCCGCCGCCATAAATTGCACCAATCAAACCAATGGTCACGGACAGGCTCAGCAATCGGGTGAAGCGTTGTTCGTCAAAGGCCATACGAATGATTTTAAAAATACCAAGGATGGCCGCTGAGGACCCCATGCCGATTAATGCCCGGCCAATGACAGGATAGATCCAATGCTCTGAAAAAATAATAGGCATGAGTCCGGCGACGGTGAGCAGAATGCATCCGGTCATTACTTTACGCGGACCGAAGCGGTCGAGCAAAATGCCTAAAGGTAAATGCATCAGGGAATAGCCAATGTAGTAAACACCTGAAAATTGACCAAATACGGCGCTGTCGATGTGAAACTGACGAGTAAAATCCTCGAGCATGATGTTCGGCATGACTCGCAGAATGTATTGATAAGCATAAAAAACCGAGGCGGTGGCCCACATAACCCAGGCTGCAAAACGTGAAGTAGACATCATCATTACTCATTATTTAAATTAGGGAATGACCTTGATTCAAGGGAGGTCAGCAAAAATAGAATGTGTGATTGAGTATTGTCCGCCTTAGCGGAGGAGGAGAGCAAGACGATTTGAACAGATTTCAGGTTTGGCAAAATAATCCATCACAACACCAATGGGAGTAAAAATAATTTACAATGAATACATGTTATGGCCAATGGCTGGGGTTGTCAATAGCTAAGATTAAACCAATGATGTTTTGTGAAGCGCTCTTCCAGAGAAGAGGCTGCGAATTGACTTAATTCAACACGAGTACGGGATAATATGGTATTCTCTTTAGATTGTTCTTTTTTTATTAAATAATAATGCGGTGGTTAAACAACACACTCACCCTTATTTACTCCTACCTGGTCAGGCAAACAGAGGAAGCCAGTCATCAGATTACGCTGTTTGGTATCGTGATGATGATCAACTACCCGCTTTTCGGGGTGTTTTGGAAGCTTGAAAGTTTTCAGTTAACGGAGGAGTTTTTTCTGCGCCTGATTGCGACGACACTGTGCGCATTATTAGCCTTTAATAAATTCTGGCCCGCTTCATTATTAAGAATCCTCCCCGTATTCTGGTACCTGACCCTGCTTTTCTGCCTTCCCTTTTTCTTTTGCTATCTGACTTTATTGAATCATGGTACAACCCTTTGGCTGATGAACTGTGTCTCGGCTATTTTTTTCCTATTGCTGGTAACCAGTGCCTTGGGCGCACTGATTCTGCTGCTTTTCGGGGTGGGGTTGGCTTTTTTCTGTTTCTTTCAACTCTCCACGAATGTGTTTGAGTATATCCCGGGTAACTTATCGGTCTTTGGTCTTACCATTACCTACTCCGCAGCGATCCTGATTGGTGCTCTGTTTGCTCGCGACAGAGAAATTATTCAGGCAGGACGGTTATCGGGACTTCGCTTACTGGCAGGGAGTATTGCTCATGACCTGCGCACGCCATTAGCCAGTATTCATTTGCAGGCGGAACTGCAGGAGTTGCTGCTCGCCAAGCTGAATAATCCCGAAATTCAAAAAGACATGAAGGAAAACCTCAACAAGATTACTCGCGGCATCGAGATGGGCAATCAGCTAATCAGCATGCAGCTTAATAATATTAAACGTGAGAAGTTTGATACAAGCGCGTTCGCCATCCACCCTGTGGCTGTTTTGCTTAAAAAAACGCTGGAAGATTATCCTGTCAAGGATGAGCAAAAGGCATTGATTCACTGCGATGACGAGCATGATTTCCAGGTTTGGATAGAGGAAGTGGCTTTCAAAAACCTGATCTGGAACCTGTTAAAAAACAGCTTTGAATACATTGACGAAACCGGTAAAGGTCAAATTTTCATCTGGTTGGAGAAGGGGGGCGATAAGGATGATTTTAACTACCTGCACGTCAAGGATACGGCGAAAGGGTTATACACTAAGAATACGGAAAAAATCTTTGATTTTTTTTACTCCGATCGCAAAGACGGGACCGGAGTCGGGTTGGCTTATTGTAAATTGCTGATGCAGGCTGCGGGAGGAGATATTCAATGTAAAGGAAAGATGAATGAGTTCGCCCATTTTATTGTCAAATTTCCTAAAATTGATTAAGCAACAACCGCCTCAGAACGCGTCAGTGAAAAGATGGCGTCTGACAAGTTTGACCACATCCGCTGCTGATGAGTATTAATGAATTCAAATGCGTTTTTTACCTTATTCTGATCGGTTTCCCATATAGGCAATAATATATCGAGTACCGAATCAAAATGGGTTACATGGACATGGACGTTAAAAAAGGCCATACCTTGTTGAGAAATGTGCAGGGATTTAGCCAGATTGACCAAAAGCGGGTAATCAAGGTTATCAAGGCGTTCGTACGCGGCAAAAGCAGCAATACGTTCTTCTTCGCTGTGGGAGGTAAGCCATTGTAAATGCTTTTTGTTGAATTCACGGGCAAAAGGAAGATAAAAGGTTTCAGACAGCATTTCCTCATGAATATTGACCTGGCATTCAGTGGCGAAACGATCGTAAAGCAGTTCATGTGAAAAACGGGTGCCGATGCCTATTTCTTCATGAATATTATTCAATATAACCTGTTTAATTTGCTCGTTGGATGAAAAATTGGCCATGTACCACATGAAATTAATAAAATGGCCCCGCAAATGGTAAAAAATGGCAGCAAAATGCTGCTTTTGTTGCTTATCCCAATGTTGCGTCTGGCTGGAGTCAAATAAGGGAATAGTATCCAGGGAAGCACGATACATTGAATCGGAATGCGCCAGAAATTCTTGCAGTGACGCAGGCGTTGCTATGGAATTATTGTTAGGCATAACACGTTCTTCTACTAAAAGAGGGATGAATTTAAAATTCAAAAAATTTTACCATATGACCAAAAATTAATCAAATGAGCTGGCTGTATAATTTAATAAATTAAGAGTAAACTTCTATTTTCTGCTTATTTCATCACATTTCAACACTGAATTAAAGGCATCTTTTGGGATCAGGTAGTCTTTACCTGTCCCTCTTCGACCGCTCTTTTTGTGTATATACTTAGTAAGTAGTCAAGGTGATGTGAGCAGGAGTCCGCAATGATCAATCCGTTAACCTATACCCCTAAAGGCGACAAACACAACTCGGATTATTTTAATGAATATCGCATGAAAATCTACGAGCGGCGTCAAACGGCAGGGTTGCAGGATTTATACGGTGACATGTGCGCGGTGGTCATTCAGGTGCAGACGGGTGATGCGCTGGGTTATTTGAAAGAGCTCTACCTCATGACGCCTTACCGTTATCAGGCCAGCTACATCAGTGATACCCATAAAATTTATTGTCTGGTGAATACGACTGAATCGCCCGTTTTAATTATTCTCGAACCGCTGGATCCCAATTTTCGCGATGACATTACCCGCATCAATAAAATGTACCCCAACTCACGCGAAAAATTTAATGCGCGCTACGTGGGTGAACTGTTTAAGACAAAAAATCAGCAGGAAACCAGGGACATTCTTCAATCCCAGGGGTTTCATTTTTGCGATCCGGCCACCACTGAAAATACATTTTATTGCAATGGCCATTTTGCCTTTACCAAACTGTCTGATTACTCATTCAATGCGTTAGGTTATACCGATGCTGATATTTTTGACTTTGAAAGCCTTAATCTCGGGCAACCCTTTAAGTTGACCAAGGCACAACAGCAAGCACTCGACAGCATGGATCAACTCAGTATCGACAAGGGCATTAAACCCTTGTTAAAAGGCATTGATCACATGGCGACCCGTATTCTTGCCGGGGAACGTGAAGATGCGATTCTGGAGTTGTTGTGCCTGTCGAATTATTATTTTTGGGGCGCTTATAACATCAGCGATATGAATTCGTCCACCAACGTCAACCGCACCGCGCATGGCCAGGACATCAAATCGCCGGCCAAGGTGTTTACGGCCAATAATACGCCTTTTATGGTGAATTCCTTCGAGGGCCTGCCCATGCCCACGGAAAATTTTGTCAGAAATTATGGACGGCGCATGCACCATATTGCCATTGAAGTGATTGACGGTGATCACCCCTGCGGCCTTAAGAACATTGATTACGTGGTGAATACCCTGCAGAACGAATTATCCATTCCCTTTCTTGCCCAGGTTTTCGGCTCCTGTGGAACGGAGCCGGATCTAAAGCAGATTTTTTCCAAACATTCGCCGTATTCCATTCTGATTACTGAATACGTCGAGCGCTGCCATCAGTTTGACGGGTTTTTTACCCGTGAAAATGTAGCGGCCCTGACAGAAGCCGCCAGCCTGGATGAGGCAGTCCAACAGCACAGTAAAAAACATGGCTTGATAGGGGATTAACGCCGTTTAACATGGTGATGGCGGCATCTGTTCAAGGGGGAGATTGTCTTTAGGCTCTGGAAAGTCTATCGCATTTAAATCATGCAATAAGCCATTCAGGATTCTTTCCGAATTGGTTTTCGGCCCTTTGAAAAAGGCAAAGCAGCCGCCTGTTCTGGTGTTCAAGTAGGCTAAGGTGTCGACGACGTATCGGTTGACGCCGCGATGGTTGGCCAATTCAGTCCGTGCGTCACGAATCAGGGCTTCGTAGGCTACCCTTAAGGTGTCAACGTCTTGAATCGTCCCCTTGTCAAAATAATTATGTTTTAATTGCTGCAGGTCATTGCACAGCTTGTGCGCAATGTCACTCACCTTGACATAGCGGGGGTTGGTTTTTGCCTTGTCGGCGAGAATGGTTTGCTGGGTGCGCATTTTTTTTATGGCAAAATCAAACGAGTCAGCGGCTAACCACGCACGGCTGCCATCAATCACTTTCGTTTTCAGGGCAAGAGAGAGTGCCTCTTTCGCGCTTTTTTTGCTATTCTCTTTTAATTCGCGGGCGTCTTTGGCTTCTTCGGCCATCGCTTTGTAGTTTTGATGAATTTCAGCATTGCCTTTTGCTGTTTTAATATGTTGTCTTACCTGTGCCTTGCAAAGCGTATACCGTGCGTCTGTGTCCTCGATTAGCTGGCATAGTTTATCCAGATTACGTAAGTCATTTTCAATGGTATTGCAAAGTGTTTCATCCGTACTGACTAAGGGATAGTACAACTCTAAACAGTGAACAATCGTGCTGGCGAGGGCCTGAGCGTGGCTTAGAGCCAGGCGAAGATCATAATCAAACCGGGTGACTTCCAGAATAAAATTTTTTAGTTCATTGGCTGTGGTAATGGGCATTAGCTGCTCACCGACAAAAGGGGCATAATTGTCAAAGAGGGAGAGCAGGTTGGTCTTTTCGAAAGACAGATCAGAATAGAATTCGTTAAATAGGCGCTTAATTTGCTGCTGAGGCAATGGCAGAGGAGGTTGGGTGGCAAGATAAGTCTGCATCTGTTTGTGCTTATCATGCAATTCCTGCTGGGCAAACTCTTGGGCTTGTTTGGCCTTACTCAACAGGTTGGTCCGATGAAGAGGCACCTCGATGTAGGTTGGCCTGTGGATGAGCTCCTGTGGATTCCAATGGGCGACGGGGTTGATGGTTTTGAGTTTTCCCAGAGCATTGATTCGTGTTTTTAACGCATGGATCTGTTTGGGGAGGGGTTCTTTCATATTCAACTCCTTGTGAATAAAAAAATAACAAGATAATTTCACGCGCAGCAGGGATTTACAAGAGGAATCATAAGAAAATCAATTAAAAATCAAATGCGTCCAGCCAATTGCTCCAGAAGCAGGATGACACTCACAATCAGGGTAAATTTTATGCCAATGCTCACGTATTTTTTTCGGGATAAAGCGGCAAGGTAGGCAAACGGGTGACGTTTGATTAAATCGATCAAGAGAACACGGGTAACCTGACTTGGTATGCCGCGATGAGGGATTTCATGAATGGTAATGTTGGGATTAAAATTGCCTTCGAGGATAAGCCATCGGCTGTGTTCAAAGGACTGATTAATGTCTTCACACAACACATCGAATCCGACAAACTGCAGGCCTAAGGTTTTTGCCGCCTTGACCAGCAGGCGGGCGTTGCCGGGGTGAATGTTTTTGCCATGGGAAACGATATCGCCGCCGCGCCCGGTGTTGACGGTATGGCACAAATGAACGGTTTGTCCTGCCGCCGGAACGCTTTCCAGGGTTAATCCCTGCTCAGTCAGGCATTGCTGGTATTCCTGATCCACCACCAATGGTGAAATGGTCAATTTATCGCTTAATTTCTCACGCGCCGCGTTGCTGGCGTCAATTAACTGGGCAAGGGTGTGGCGACCATCACCGGTGACCCTGGCGCCGAAGCGCTCAACGACACCAATCACGCGGCGTTTAAACACCAGGACGCGGTATTCTTTAAGGCCCTGATGAAATTCTTCCACCTGCATGGATTTGTGTGTTTTTAATTGTTCGTCAAGGTAAGTATAAAGGGTGTCTAAGTCTTTAATGTTGCAGAATACATCCCGTCCACGCACCGTATCCTGAGCCGGCTTGGCAACCAGCGGAAAGCGGAAGTGCTCTATTTTTTGGCAAAGGATGGCCTTGCTGAAATGTTTGGCAAGAAGCAAGGTCGCTTTAGGGACTGGAAAACCGGCCTTGTCGAGCAAGTAATTGGCTAAGTATTTGTGTTTGGCAATGTAAATACTCGCGCCCTGGTTAAACGGGGTAATGGCGGCATGGAAATAATAGCAACGGCGGCTGAGCTTAATGTTCAGTATATTCAGTTCCGGCTGAAAAATAGCCGGCAGTCCGAGCGCTTCGGCTGTTTCTGCATAAATTCGAATGTTCTTGTCCACTATTATGGCCTGATCTGCGATGCCGCTGCCTCCTACCATACCTGATACGCCTGGACCGTGCAAACGGGTTGGCGAATCCTGATTCACTGTGTTGATTTGGTGTTAACAGCAAGTCAGAGTAGAATGGATTTTGAAGTTACCCGTCTTCGTAAGCCGTCGCGAAGTCTTTTTCATTTTAAAAGGAATTAACTATGAAAATGTCACTTGTAGCGCCATTGTTTCTTCTGTCCCCGTTAAGTTTTGCCAACCTGGCAGAACCGCCTAAGGAAGTGATTACTCCGGTTTTTGACGGCCAGGCGGTTGTAAAGCAATACAGCAATTTTCAGGAGGCTGCAGGCCATAAGCAATGGTTCGAACGTCATCAGCCTTACCCTACTCAGGTCGTTCGTGTCCAGGGCGTGCTCAGCGGTGAACGCCATTGCGAGGCGATCCTTCAGGAAATTGATGATTTTTTCGTGTCAAAAATTACCCATGAAAAATTTTTATACAACACCCTTGTTTTCTGCGGGTATGATCCCGAGACCGAATATGCGGTTCAATTCGCCATCAACAGTTATTTTGATCCCTTAAACGACGGCGCCATTTATTACCTGGAAAATTACCTGCGCTCACACAATGGCCAGGATTTACTGGGCGTTCCCTTTGAGGTGGAGTCGGCACGGGGTGTTGCGGTGTCGCTTAACATTGATGCAGGGGTTTTGAATCATCGCAATGACAGCACGATGCTTCGTTATCGGCATGATAATCAGAGTCATTATTTTGCCAGCAACTATGATTTGATGAATGATTTGATTCATGACATTTATGAACGCTTTTATTCCAACGATCCGGATTTGATCCTGCCATTCCTCAATCACTGGTTCTATGCCTTTGCCGACCGGACCTATTCGGCTGTGTTAAGCCATGCGAATTACGTGGAACTGCAGCCGGAACGCCTGTTTTTGATGGAGAAGGAACCGAAGGTCTATACGTCACCGTTGCGAATGTACTTTGGTCATCATTGCACCAAATACGACAACAAACATTGTTTATAACCCTGTCCCGGGCCTGAGTGCCTGGGTCTTATTGTGTGAGGCAATCATGTCAAAGCAGGAATGGCCGGCATCCGACTATGCCATAGGTTCTTTTATTCAGGCTACCGTCGCCGACACGTTTTTACCTCAGTTGGCAATCAAACCGCAGGATGCGGTGCTGGATATCGGCTGCGGTAACGGCAGTTTCAGTTTAAAAATCATTGAGAAGGTACCTCTCGGTTCTTTTCTGGGTGTCGATGCTTCGGAAAACATGCTGGCGCTGGCTAAAGAAACCGCCAGGGATTACCCGAATGCCGACTGGCAACAGGCGGATGTATTGACGCTGCCCTATGAATCGGCGTTTGATTACATTGTCTCGTTCTGGTGCCTGCAATGGGCAAGTGACATCAAGCGGGCATTTGCTAATATCGCCAGGGCGCTTAAACGAGGAGGAAAATTGTTTACGTTGTTCCCCACCGGGGATGATCCCTTCATGTGGACGTTTAACAGTGTCAGGGATTCAGGGCAGTTTGCTTCCCTCCGCGAATTCAAGCCGCCCGTCGATTACTCCCGACTTCATCAGGACATGGAGCAACTCCATGCTTTGCCGCTTCAAACCGTGCACATTGAGCGAGTGGACGAAGCATTGACTTTACCCTCTTTAGACACTTTTCGTAAATTTGTAAACGGCATCGCTTTTTTCCATGGGCAAATTCAGCCTGAAGAAATTAAACGAATTAATGAAGCCATGGTGCAAATCTATGCTCAAAAAATGAAAGAGCACCACCAGGGGGATTGCCTTTTTAAATTTTCAGTGTTTGTTGTGACCGGGGAAAAGTAACCGCCCCGGTCATGGCCGGGACTGGGTTAAAATTTTTCCGCCGTGGCCAAATCCCAGTATTTTTTATAACTTGGCGGGATATCCGGCCCTAAAAGCTGACCCGGTTTTAAATAGTCATAGATTTCACAAAAGGATTTCACGGATTCTTCGCTGACGCGGCGCATCAGAAAGTCCGGTTTTAAATCGCTGGGATTGGAAAGGCCCATGGCTCCCACCATTTCCAGAAAGCTTTTCATGGTGTTGCGGTGGTAATTGACGACGCGCTGCTTTTTAACATCCACAACCAGGCCTCGTTGAAGACGCTCGTTCTGGGTTGCGACCCCGGTAGGGCAGGTGTTGGCATTGCATTGTTTGGACTGAATGCAGCCAATAGCCATCATCATGGCCCGTGCGGCATTGCACATGTCGGCACCCATGGCAATTTTAGCCACCAGATCATAACCGCTGTACACCTTGCCGCTGCAAATGACCCGGATTTTGTCGCGCACATTGATGCCGACCAGGGCATTGTGCACAAACACCAGTGCTGCTTCCAGGGGTTCGCCGACGCGGTTGGTGTATTCCAGCGGTGCGGCCCCGGTGCCGCCTTCGGCACCGTCAACGGTGATGAAATCCGGCAGGATATTGGTGGCCAGCATGGCTTTGCAAATGCTCAGAAATTCTTCTTTACGGCCCAGGCAGAGTTTAAAGCCGACGGGCTTTCCTCCTGACAAATCGCGGAGTTTTTTCACAAATTCCAGCAGGCCAATCGGCGAGTTGAATGCGGTATGTGCAGGAGGAGACAGGACGTCTTCTCCCATTTTCACTTTCCTGACGCGTGCAATCTCCGCTGTTAACTTGGCGGCAGGCAGAATACCGCCATGCGACGGTTTCGCGCCCTGAGATAGTTTGATTTCAATCATTTTGACCTGTTCACGGTTCGCTTCAATTTTAAACTCTTCTTCACTGAAGTGTCCCTGATCGTCGCGGCAGCCAAAGTAGGCTGTCCCTAACTGGAAAATGATATCGCCGCCCTGCAGATGGTACGGACTTAAACCCCCTTCGCCCGTGTTATGGGCAAAGCTGCCCAATTGTGCGCCTTTGTTTAAGGCCATGATGGCATTGGGCGACAAAGAGCCGTAACTCATGGCTGAAATATTCAGGCGCGAGGCGCTGTAAGGTTTCTTGCAATCGGGTCCGCCCACAATGATGCGTGGTTCGACTTCCGAAACATGTTTGGGTGCCAGCGAATGCAAAACCCAGGTATATCCGACCTGGGTGATCTCACGTTCAGTGCCGAAAGGAACCGTATCGCGTACATTTTTGGCGCGTTGATAAATAAGAGAGCGGGCTTCGCGATTGAATGGCCTTTCCGCCTCATTGTCGGCAATGAAGTACTGCTGGATTTCCGGGCGGAAAAATTCAAGAAGGTAGCGGGAATGCCCAAGGACCGGGAAATTGCGCAGGATGGTATGCTCTTTCTGGGTGATGTCGTAAATCCAGAGAATGACAATGGGTGTCAATACCGCCAAAAACCATATGGTATCATGCAGCATCACCAGAAACAGCAGGATGCCTAATAAAACCACTCCAAAACCGATATACCATTGGCGTCGCATCGTTTTCTCTCCTTGAAGACCTGCCTTGATTATAGGTATATTCCTGACGATTAAACAATGTGAAATTGACAAACGCGCAAGTCTTTTTAAAATGACAATAAACACCTTTGCGGATGCTCTCATTGCCGTACTCAACCACACCCTGGATAAAGATTAATGCCGATGGCCGTTACGCGCCGTTTCCCGGCGTGACAGTCATTTGCCCTGTCCGGGAGGAAGACACAACCTTCTGGCGGGCAGTTTATCAGGCACTGGTCGATGATCCCTTGTTATTACGTTATTTTTCGCCCCTGCCCATGGACAGTTACCACATGACGGCCATCAATGTGTTTACCCAGGCTAATGAAGGCGGGGAAGGGTGGGACCGGTTTCTGTCAGCGCATCGTCCATTCTTACAGCGCTTAAAAGCGAGCCTTGACCAGCAGTGCCTGAAGCCAATACTGACCATTGAAAAAATTATCGTCAGTGATGTCGTCCAGCTTTATGGTCATTTGCCGACAGCCCTGCGTGAGGCTATCGTGGCGCTGGCGCGGGACCATCACCTTGAGCATAAAATACCCCGCGTTTTTCATATTACGTTGGCGTATCGTTATCAAACGCCATCCGACGAGTGCCTGCAAACCATTATCCGGCATGTCAGCAAAAGGTTGCAAAATCTGTTGCAGCATCACGCCGACACCTGGCCGCTTAAGCCGGCTGGATTGTATTGGTTCAACGACATGACGGCTTTTATCCCCTGGGGAGAGCAAAACGCTTGATTAATGATGACTGCCATCATACAGCCCGCAAAGGTAACTGTGGGTGGAATCAGCCAGGGCCTCAAGATGGTAACCGCCTTCAAGAACAGAAATGATGTGGCCCTCACAATAATTTGCGGCCAGATTGGCGAGCGTGTGTCCAAGCCAGTAAAAGTCATCTTCATCCAGATTTAAACCGCCAATGGGGTCACGCTTATGCGCGTCAAAGCCTGCGGAAACAAAAAGAATGTCGGGTTTAAATGCCTGTAACGGCGCAAGAATGCTTTCTTCAAAGCGCAGTCGGTATTCCTCGCCGGCTGTTCCTGCTGCAAGCGGTAAATGGATAATGCTCGGATGATCCCTGACTAAGGGAGTGAAAGGATAAAAAGGATGTTGGAAAGAGGAACAGAAAAGAACGTCTGGTTTGTCTTTTAAAATGTGCTGAGTGCCATTACCATGGTGAACGTCAAAGTCAACAATGCCCACCTTTTTAACCCCGTAATGCTTAAGGGCATAAATGACGCCGCTTGCAATCGAGTTAAAAAAGCAAAATCCCATGGCCTGATTATATTCTGCATGATGCCCCGGCGGTCGGACCAGACAAAACACCTGCATGGCCTGCTGCTGATACACCTTATCCACGGCCTGGATAAGACTGCCGGCGGCATGCAGAGCAGCATTCAGGGAAAACGGGTTCATCAGGGCATCAGGACCAACCGCTTTGTACCCGTGCACGGGGACGGCGGCGATCACATGATCAACATGGGCTCTGGCATGGGCGGCGTAGAGCCATTGGCTGTCGATTGGTCTTGCCGTATGCCATTGCAGGGGGAGGGCTGAGGTTTGCAATTCATCCACAATGGCCTCAATCCTCGCCGGCGACTCGGGATGAAATGGCCCCATGTCATGCAACTGGCAAGCTTCATGGGTGATAATATCAATCATGGTTCATGCGTTACAGTACTTTCTAAAATTATAGCATTAACCAGCCTGCCGTAGCGCAGCCCCGACGTGCCGTAGATCCAAGCTAGATCACTTCCGTCAGATAGGCGTAGGCTTTGCGTGCATAGTCTAAAGGCGGTGCCTTGGCGGGATCCTGCTCTGCCTCGACGATCATCCAGCCCTGATAATTGAATTGCCGCAATTCCTGAAGAACGGCCGCAAAATCCAGTTCCCCATCCCCGGGAACGGTAAACACACCCTGACGTACGGCATCCATGAAACTTAAGTCCTGTTGTTGGACCTGATGAAGAATGTTGCTGCGGATATCTTTTAAATGCACATAACGGATTCGCCGGCCGTATTTTTTAATCAGGCTGACCGGGTGAATGCCAGCCATTGCGGCGTGACCGGTATCCAGCAGCAGGGCGACGAGCTCAGGGCTTGTGTGCTGCATCAGGTAATCAATTTCCTGTTCGTTAAACACACCGGTTCCCGCATGGTAATGGTAGGCGATCTGCATATTGAAATCGTGGGCTATGCGGCCAAGGGTATGTAAGCCCTGGATCAGTTGCTGCCATTGGCTGGCGCTGAATTCCGGCTTATTATTTCCAAAAATGGGGTGCGGCGTTCCCTGAATGGCGCCGCCGCAT
Organism: Legionella rubrilucens; assembly: GCF_001468125.1. Taxonomy (GTDB): domain Bacteria; phylum Pseudomonadota; class Gammaproteobacteria; order Legionellales; family Legionellaceae; genus Legionella_C; species Legionella_C rubrilucens. The sequence goes on from NZ_LNYT01000007.1 coordinate 752,304, forward strand.
TCACAGACATTGACGAATCGGGCGCCCAAGGCTCGCATAAAACTTAAATGATCAAGAAAACGCGACAGGGTGGCATCGTATTGCTCGGTTTCGGTAAAAAAAGTACTGAACCAGGCACTGGCCATTTCAAGGCCTCTTTCAGCCAGGGATTGCTTTAGCACGGCCAGATTACGGGGGTACTTGTTGCCCATTTCCGTGCCGACAAAACCGGCCTCCGCCATTTCCCGCAGGCATTGTTCAAAGCTGATGTCCCGGCCCAGGGAGGGATCATCATCATTGCACCAGTTGATGGGGGCGATGCCGAGTTTGATGCTCATGTGTTGCTCCTTAATAATCTTTAATCGCTTCAAGCTGACGGGTCATTTGTTCGTAGGCCTTTTGCACCTGCGGTGATTTGGACTGAGCCGCTACGCCGACCCGCCACCAGGTGTGATAGCCCTGACTCATGGTTTTAGGCAGAACCGGTAAAACAATGACGCAACTCTGTGTTTCCTTTTTAGCGGCCTGCAGTGCAGTTTTAAGCTGTTCATAGCCTTCCGCATAAAAACTTTTTGCGCCAAGTGCCGTGGCATACTGACAAAAATCGATGGTTAAATACTCCCCTGTTAATCGCCCGGATTGGGGATCGCGGTGGCGGAATTCGTTGCCAAATCCCTGGCTGCCGTGCGCTTCCTGCAGGTTGCGGATGCACTGATATCCGTGGTTATCAAACAGAAGAATGGTGATTTTTTTATGTTCCTGAATGCAGGTGACCAATTCGGAATGCATCATCAGGTAACTGCCGTCGCCTGCCAGCACATACACCTCGCCGGTATCGCCTTTGGCAAGACGAACACCCAGTCCGCCGGCGACTTCGTAGCCCATGCAGGAATAAGCGTATTCCAGATGATAATCCTTAGGCTGTTTGCATTGCCACAAGCGATGCAAATCCCCTGGCAAACTGCCGGCCGCGCTGACAATCACATCCTCGGCGGTGACAAATTGATTGAGTTCAGCAAGGACGACTGTTTGCTCAAGCCCTTCTTCGCGTATCGGCTGGCTTATCCGCTTTAATTCCTTTTCCCAGGCCAGCCGGTAGTCTTTAATCTGTTGTTGATAGGACAGGTCGGTCTGGTAATCCTTCAATGCCTGCGACAATTGCTCAAGGCCGGTCCGTGCATCGGCTTTTAAACTGAGACTGTCCATTTTCACGCTGTCAAAACGGCTGATGTTGAGGTTGATGAGTTGGCAGTCTGCCTGTCTGAATCCTGACTTGGATGCGGTAGTAAAATCCTGAAGACGCGAGCCCGCCACCAGAATGACGTCGGCCTGTGCAGCCAGGCGATTGGCGGCCTCTGAACCGGTAACCCCAATGCCGCCGACATTGAAGGGATGGCTTGCTGAAAGGGCGCTTTTCCCCGCCTGCGTTTCAGCCACCGGGATGCCATGCCTGGCAGCAAAATCAGCCAGGGCTGCTGTGGCTAAGGAATAATGCACACCGCCTCCGGCAATGATGAGGGGGCATTTTGCCCGCTGAAGTAAATTCACCGCGCGCTGCAGGGCGTCCTGAGGCAGTGAGGGCCGCTCAATGAACCACTGGCGTTTGTTGAAAAACGATTCAGGGTAATCGTAACATTCCGATTGCACATCCTGCGGCAGGCAGAGGGTCACAGCACCCGTTTCTGCGGGATCAGTCAACACACGAAAGGCGTTGATGCAGGCCGTCATCAATTGTTCCGGGCGGGAAATCCTGTCCCAGTATCGACTCACCGGTTTAAAGCAGTCATTGACTGACAGGGTGTAGTCATGCGGGATTTCGAGCTGCTGCAACACCGGATCGGGTTGACGGCAACTGAACACGTCCCCGGGCAGAAGCAGCAGGGGAATGCGATTGGTGGTGGCCGTCGCCGCGGCAGTCACCATATTGGTTGCACCCGGTCCAATGGAGGAGGTGCAGGCAAAAATCCTCAGGCGGTTATGCTGTTTGGCAAAGGCAATGGCAGTATGGGCCATGCCCTGTTCATTATGACCCTGATAATAGATCAGGCCGCCATGGTCATATTCCAGGGCTTCACCAAGTCCTGTGACATTGCCGTGTCCAAAAATACCGAAGACGCCTTCCACAAAGCGCTGCTCGACACCATCCATCACCACGTATTGGTTGGCTAAAAACCGTAAAAGAGCCTGAGCCATGGTTAATCGAATTTTCTTCATCGCGCTTCCTTATTGTTTCCCTGCCATGATCGAAGTCGTGATCCAGCCTGGCGTGTCCACTCGTGTTCGCTCTGGAACGTGGGGGTTAGATAGGGCTTGTCAGGCTGATGGCGAATAAACCACAGCGTGTACATGGCGTAACCCGGTGCGGTGCAGTGCGCATGCGACTGGCCTTCTGCAATTTGAAACGTGTCGTTGTGTTCAATCCGCAACACCTCGCGGCCGTTTTCCCCGAAGGCAAAGCCCTGAGGTTCGGAAAAACGGTAGTGGTAAATTTCCGGCTGCGGGTGAACATGCGGCGGATAACTGGACCAGCGGCCCTGAAAGGTAATGATTTCACCCACCACCAGATTCGATTCGGGACGATTACGTTTGTCAAAGACGGTGCGGACCATTCGGTAAGACGTATTGTCCAGCAGACCCTTGCCGCGATGATCGCATTCAAGCAGATTGGACTCATCGAAAAACACAGGTGCAAAGGATTGCTCGTTTTCTGTTTCAATCAGCATGATCTCGCAATCACTCAAGGCGTCCACATGTGCCGGTGTGCCGGCAGGGCAGTGAAGAACCAGAGGCAGCTGGGAGAAATAATCCGTGCGTTCCGCTTCTTTTGTCAGGGACTGGTAATGGAAAATAACCCGGCCGGTCATCAGCAGAGCCGCAAATTCATAGTGGGTGTCAAAATGAAATGTCTGGCCGCTTTTTAGTCGAAGTGAGCTGAAATTCATGCCTGTGGTTAAGGTGGATTTCTGCATGTCGACAATGCGGTTTAAACCGTCTTTGAATCCCTGGGGTTGTTTAAGCAGGGTTTCAGAAGAGGAAGTGAACGATTGATGAAGTTTGGCTAATTCATCACTCGCCCAGATGTCAGGATCCTCTGCATAATGGCTGATGAAGTAATTTAATTCAGGCCAGAAGGGGATGGCGGGTGCACAGCCATGACGGGTAACCACCAGCGCACCACAGGCATTGGCGTAGGTCATGGCCTTATCAAAGGATTCACCCTTCAGCAGACCGCGCAGCAAACCGGCCATGAAACCATCGCCGGCACCCAGCACATTGAGAACGGGGACAGGGAACGATTGGCTGGAATATGGCCTGCTGTTCTGGGCGAAATAAACCTCACAGCCTTTTTCGCCCTGTTTCATGACAATGGGCGCCTCCGTGATGCCGCGAATCGTCTGCAGGGCCTTGTGAATGTCCTCGTTGCCCCCTGCAATGCAGATTTCTTCTTCTGTACCGACCACCAGTGCGCAGTGGGGTAGAATCTGCTGGTAGGTTTGGGTGACGCGGCGGCTGGTTAAATAACGGAGTTCGCCATTGCCCAGGTCCGTCAAACCCCACAACACCGGACGGTAATCCAGATCCATAATGACGGCGGTGCGTGTTTTTTTTGCCACGCTGACTGCATGGCGGCTGGTAGCAAACATCGAGGAAGTCGACAGCCCCGTACCGGTGATGAGCAGGGCTTTTGCCTCAGCGATTCTGTCTTCCTGGACATGTTCAGGCTTTAGCTGCATATCGGCACAGTCATTACGATAAAACATCAGCGGGAAATCATGCGGCGGTTTAATTCCCAGCAATACCAAACCGGTTAAATGCTGGCTGGATTCCTGAAGAAGGCTGATGTCCACGCCTTCCCGCATCAGGGTCTGTTTGAGAAAAGTACCCATGTCATCCTTGCCCACGCAGGAAAACATCAGGCTTTTTAGTCCAAGCCGTGCGGCTCCAACAGCAATATTGCCAGCGCAGCCGCCTAAATATTTTCGGAATGTCTGAGCCTCTACCAGACTGCTGCCTATTTGTTCCGCATAGAGATCGACAGCCACACGTCCCATGACGATGACATCCACGGGACGATCGTTTTCAAAGACAAAATCAGTCTGCGTCATAGCCGCCTCAATCCAGATGAATAGGTAAGCCAGTGGCCAGTGACTGCTTTGCTGCACTGGCTATGCGCAGGGCCTGAAGGCCATCCCAACCTGAAACCGGACTGGGCTTGCTTTCTTGCCAGGCCTCATGGAAGGCAAGCAGTTCCGCAATGAAGGCCTGTTGATACCGTTCCAGAAAAAAGAATTTGGGGTTGGCGGTGGTGGTTGAGTTTTGACGGTAATGCTTTACCGTGTGCTTGGGTTGATTATCCGCAAGCAGCATGCCCTGTGAACCGAACGCCTCGATGCGTTGATCATAGCCATAGACGGCCTGACGGCTGTTGTCAATAACCCCTAAAGCCCCATTGGCAAAACGAAGCTGGACAATGGCGGTGTCCACATCCTTGCAGGCTTCAAAATCCGGATCGATCAACACCGCGCCGCTGGCATAAACCTCCACAACCTCGGAGGATGTTAAAAAACGCGCCATGTCAAAATCATGAATGGTCATGTCCATAAACAAACCGCCGCAAGTGGCGGCATAACCCTTGGGTGGGCATACTGGATCACGGGACGAAATGCGCACAATCTGCAATGAGCCGATATCACCGGCTTTAATCTGGGCCTGCAGAGTGGAAAAGCTGTGATCGAAGCGGCGGTTAAAACCGAGCTGCAAGAGGCTATTATTCGATTCAATAACTGCTAAGGCGTCTTGAATCGACTCCTCGGTAAGCCCCATGGGTTTCTCACAAAAAACAGCTTTGCCCGCCGTACTCGCGGCTTTAATCTGCTCGATGTGAAGCGAGGAGGGGGATGCAATCAGGATGGCGTCAATGTCCTCACGCTCAATGAGTTCACGACTATCTTCGCTGATGGGAATTTGCAGTCTTTGAGCCCAGGATCTGTCCATAGCGGGATCGGCCATGGCAGTTAATTGAAACTGCGGCAGGTGAAATTGAATGTTTTCTGCGTGCAGACGGCCAATGCGCCCAGCGCCAAGGATACCGAGGCGACAGCGTTTATAAGATAAATGAGTCATGGTGTTTTTTCCAGAGTGAAGTCAAAGGGATTGTCCCTGTGCCGAAGCGGTTGGCCGATATCTCTGAGGTTCAAGCCTTTCGCCAGGTTGTCTTCAATTTTTTCAAGACTGACGCCAGAGGTTTCGGGGACAAAAGAATAGGTGACAACAAAGGCTGTTAAACAAATGAGGGCAAAACCAAGAAAAACCGTGCTTTCACCAAAGCGTTCATAAGCCTGTAAAAATGAAATGGAGACCGCAAAATTCGCAGCCCATTGCATTAAAGTGGCAAAACTCATGGCCATTCCGCGGACGCGAGATGGATAAATTTCGGCAATGACAACCCAGAATAACGAGCCCAGGCTGATGCAATAGCCAATGACATACAGCGTCATGGACAGCAGCAGGAAAAATGGAGACGGGGCATGGGGAAGTGCAAAGAAAAGGCTTGCCGCCAGAAGGCTTAGACAGGCCAGGAAAGACCCGACCAGCAACAAAGACCGGCGCCCATAGCGATCAATAAGACAGGCTGTTACCCCGGTAAAAATGAAATTAATCAGGCTGAGCCAGAACGTGGCAAGGATGGCGTTTCTAACGGGAATGAAGCCTGCGTCATGAAAAATCATCGGCCCATAAAACAGGATGGCGTTAATGCCTGAAAACTGTTGGAAAATGCCGAGGCTGATTCCCAGCAGGACGAGTCCGGCAAGCGGTCGTTTGAACAGGGCCAAAGGATTGGCTTCTGAAGGACTCCGTTGTTTTTTTATTTCCTCTAACTCCAAGGCTGTTTCCGTGGTATGACGGCGAATCCGCTTCAAAGCCTCCCGGGCTTTTTCTTCCCCGTGATGTTGTATTAACCAGCGGGGGGAGTGGGGGATAAAAAACAAGCCAAGAAATAACACCAGGGCAGGAAGAATACCGATGGCTAATAACAGCCGCCAACTGGAGGACGAGGCATCATGGAGAAAATAACCAAGGAGGTAGGCTACGGCCTGGCCGGAGGTGATGGCAAGGCCATTCATTAACACAAGGGCTCCGCGTTTACTCTTAGGCGCCATTTCAGCAATGTAAAGCGGTGCCGCATAAGAGGCTACGCCAATGCAGAGTCCGATTAAAAGACGACCGGCCAGCAACGCCGTCAGGGTATGAGCGTCTGCACAAATCAGCGTGCCCGCAATAAACAGCAGGGCCACGGCTTTAAGCAGGGAACGGCGGCTTATGCGATCGGCGACAAGGCCGCTTAGAGGGATACCGCAGACTGAGCCGAACAAGCTGGCACTGACGACCTGTGACCATTGCCAGGTGCTTAAGGATAATTGCGCTGAAACCTGATCGTGAATGTCCGCGACGACACTGGAATCAAAACCGAAAAGAAAACCGGACAGGCCCGCAATGGCAGCAACGAGTACAACAAAACGATTAATCCCATGGTTCATGGCGATGGCATAAGTCCTTTTAATTTTTCCGCTGCCAATGCTATCACTGTCGTGTAAAATCGTAAATGCCACGCTTGTTTAGGCGGTTAATCTCCTGTAATTTAAAAAGATTATTAAATGGCGTGAGGACCGTTTTTAACCATGCGCAAATTGCTCGCCACCTTGTTATTTCCTGCTTTCTTGTTGCCGCAGTCCGCGTTGTCTTACAGCATGCGTCATGCCAGCAAGCCCTTTGTCCCGATGGTTGATAATCAGGCTTTCCGTGATGAAATCATCAATTACGTGCGCGGTATTGCCATCAATCAAATCAAACAGGCTCCTTTGCAAAACCTGCAGACGCTTGATGCCACCTGGAATAACTCCTACCAGAAATCCGACTGGAGTGTGCATGTCAGTCTTTATCACCTCGGTAACAAGGTGGGCGAGGGGGCAAGCCATGGATCAAGTCTTGCGGAGGTTTTAAAAAAAGCGACGGACATGTCGCTGAAACCGCAACCGACTGATCGCCTGAATGAAGAGGAATTAAACCATTACCGCTTCAAAGTGGCCTTTGATTATTACCCTGCACGCCGGTATTCCTTTATTGAATACGGCGAAAAGGGTCTTGAATTAACCGGCAGCCGCGTGGCCGTCCGCACGATGACTGCGGACTCCCTGAAAGAGCAGATCAAAAACAGCGAAGCGTATTTACTGAAAACCATGCACCCGCAATTGCATGGCTTTTTCAAATTTTATAATGCCGGGAAGGACAAACAGCAGGAATTGTTGCGTACCATTTACTCCTCCTCCAGTTTATACACCCTGCTGATGCTTTATCGTGCTCACCCGGATCAGCACTTGTCGGCGCAGTTTAAACCCATTGCTGATTTTATTCTTTCCAATCAGGTAAAAGACGGGCCTCATGCCGGGGGGTTTTACTACGGTTACAATCCCGAAACCCAAAAAAAATCCTGTCGCGTAGTGGTCGGTACCACGTCAAAAACCATTTTTACCCTGCTTGAGCTCAACCAGTTTTATCCCAATGAGCCCCGGTACCTCGCCGCGGCTAAACAAGCCGGCGATTGGCTGTTGACCCGGGTAAATCAGGACGGTACCGTCATGCCTGTCGCCAGTTGCACCAGTGGCCAATGGAAAGACAGTAACAAACAGTCTTTCCTTTATTCCGGTCAGGCGCTGTCAGCGCTTTCAAGACTTTACGGGATCACGCATGATCAACGTTACCATCAGGGTGCTTTAAAAATTGCCGGGCAATTTTTAAAGCAATTACAGACACAGGGTTTCATCGTCGGTGATGATTACCGACCGGCCAACTCCATTTCATCAAGCTGGGTGATGATGTCGCTGATTGATCTGGCTAAAGTGGACAACAACCCGGTCTACCGCAAAACCATTGATGACATTGCCAAAGCCATTCTGGCACGGCAGATTACGGATAAAAATGACATTTACAGTAATGGACGCTACCTCGACGCGATGACGACCAGTGGTAATGGCTGGATTAATGAAGTCATGGGCGTGCTTTATCAATTCTGCACCCAACAGGGTGGTAGTCAATGTCAGCGTTACCAGGAGGCCATGATCCTGACCAGCCGTTGGTTATTACAGAATGCCTATACGCCGCAGAATACGTACAATGTTAAAAACCCTGAACGGGCAATGGGTGGATTTATTACCAATTTCACCACACGCACAGTCCGCACCGATGCAGTCTGCCACGGTGTGAACAGTTTGATTATGCTGCTTGCAAGTACGGGTAATGACAACAAGCCACTGATTAACTTACCGGAAAGACCTTTAATCGAGATACTTCCGTTATTGCGCGCAGGCAATGGGTTTCTATGAGCGAACAAAGCAATAAAGACAAGGTGTATGAGTCTTACGATAAAATCGTCGATTGGTATGACGCGCACCGCAGCCGCGAACTGTTTGAAAAACCTTATCTCGATGCGGTTTGTGATGACATACGGCGCAGCAGTAAAAAGATACTGGATTTAGGCTGCGGAACCGGCGAGCCTATCGCACGCCATTTCATTGAACAGGGGTTTGCCATTACCGGCGTGGACGCATCAGTCAAAATGATTGAACTGGCAAGGCAGCGTTTTCCTGAGCAGCGTTTTATTGTCGATGACATGCGAACGCTGGAACTTGGTGAAACGTTTGATGCCATCCTTGCGTGGCACAGCTTTTTTCATTTGCCGCCGGATGATCAACGCGCCATGTTCAAGGTGTTTGAAAATCATCTCCATGTCGGCGGCGTCTTGCTTTTTACGACAGGACCTTCGGAAGGCGAGGTCTGGAGCGACAATGGCGGGCAGAATCTCTACCATGCCTCGTTAAGCCTGGCGGAATATCAATACCTGCTGGCACTGCATCATTTTACCGTACTGACGCACAAAGTCGCTGATCCGGATTGTGGCGGCGCCACCGTTTGGCTTGTGAAGTACACGCACAAGCCAATCCATTACGCTGATCATTGAGTGTCGTAAAGGCTTTCAAGGTTTGTATTGTATTGTATTGAGATCATAACCTGTATAAAATTTGTTTTTTGTTGCCTGCGACTCCGGCGGATAAATTAAATTATCAGCATGGTAACCGTGTTCTGATAAAAAAGAGGCTAAAAGCACGCCGCCAGATTCACTCAGATTGTCTTTGGATACTTTTTGGCATTGCATGGCGACTGTTTTGGCCGCATCGAGATCGGAAGGCGCATGGTCCCATAGCGTTCCGTTAAAGCACAGGCGTTGGTGTTGGATTTTTTTAGACTCAGGATTATAGTAAGTGATGGAGAGAAGGCCGTCGACGCTGCTTTCCCGGATTAGCCAGGGTGACGAAAATTTGTCCGTTTTATTTGCAATGATGGTTTGTGCTCTTTCCCAATCAAGCATGGTGTAAATGTAACTGGAGTTGTTCTTGTTCGATTCAGGTTTAAAAAGACCCTGTTTAGTTAGCATTACTGTCTCCTTAGGTTAGAATAGCCCATGTTACTCCTTTTCATGAATCAGTAAATATTTTTTACAAATTTTTCGCTGCATGTACTAAATGATGACAAAGACTGCACAATGAAATTCCCAATCCGGTTTTAGCAGTTGACGCAAACCACCAGTATTGTACAATCCGGACAATTCCGCGGAGGAACAAGCGGTTATTGTCCCCGAAACTTGTATTATCAGGAGTGTAATCAGGGTTCATGATGCCAACGACAACCGACCATAACGCCTGTGATTTGATCCTGTTCGGCACTTTGGGCGATCTTGCCCGACGCAAACTGCTTCCTGCACTGTATCAACTGGAAAAAGCAAATCTTTTGGCAACGGAGACGCGACTGATTGGTTGTGCGCGTGAGGCCTTAAGCGATGATCAATACGGCCAATTTTTAAAAACCAATTTCGAACGTTTTGTTGATGAATCAATCGATGAAACCGTGTTGCAGCGGTTGCAGCAACGCAGTCGTTATGTGCAAATGGATTTAAGCCAGGCCGCCGATTACCGAAAACTCCTCGATGCCGTATCTCCCGGACAACGTATTCCAGTCAGTTATCTGGCAGTACCGCCTTCGCTGTTTGGGGCAATCAGCCAGGGTTTGGCCAGTGTGGGGCTGGCTGAGGGAGCCGCTCGCATTGTGCTGGAAAAGCCCATTGGTCATGATCTGGCGAGTTCCGTCGCGATAAACAACCAGGTATCCCATTATTTTAATGAAAATCAGATTTATCGTATTGATCATTATCTTGGCAAGGAAACCGTATTAAATTTATTGGTGCTGCGTTTTGCCAATTTTATTTTCTCATCGAATTGGGATCGTACCGCCATCGATCACGTGCAAATCACTGTCGCCGAAGAAGTCGGGGTGGAGGGACGTTGGGGTTATTATGATGACGCGGGTCAAATGCGGGACATGGTGCAAAACCATTTGTTGCAGATTCTGTCCCTGATTGCCATGGAGCCGCCGGTGAGCCTTGATGCCGATAGCATTCGCGATGAAAAATTAAAAGTGCTTAACGCATTACGCCCCATTAATCAGAGTAACGTGCTGGAAAACACCGTACGAGGCCAATACGTCAGTGGCATTCTTCGTAACCGTGCTGTTCCTGGTTATTTGCAGGAAGACGGCGCGCGCGCTGCGAGTACGACGGAAACCTTTGTCGCGCTGAAGGTCGCCATCGATAATTGGCGATGGTCAGGGGTTCCCTTTTACCTGCGTACCGGCAAGCGCATGGCAAAAAAACAAAGTGAAGTGGTGATTTATTTTAAACCGCAACCGCATAATATTTTTGCCGCAACCTGCCCCGCGTTAAACGCCAACAAACTGATTATCCGTTTACAGCCGGATGAGGGCGTTGAAATTCAAATCATGAATAAAATGCCGGGCCTGGGTGAAACCATGCAGCTTAAAGAAAGCCAGCTGGATTTAAGTTTTAATAAAACCTTTGAAACCCTGCGAATCGCCGACGCGTATGAACGCCTGTTACTTGAAGCCATGCTGGGGCATCAGTACCTGTTTGTCCGACGCGACGAGGTTGAGCAAGCCTGGCAATGGGTCGATGGCATTCTTAAAGCCTGGGACGAGTTCCAGATTCCACTTCATACTTACTCCGCCGGATCGTTAGGACCTGAAGCGGCACAAACACTGCTGACGCGGCATCAACATCAATGGGATTAACAGGATGCAATTAAATCATTTTAATGATTCAACCGTATTAAACGAACAATTTGTCAACGAGATTACCGGGATCCTTGGCCAAGCCATTAAGGCGCGTGGACAGGCCTATCTGGTGGTTTCCGGAGGAAGTACGCCCAGAGCATTATTTCAGCGTTTAGCCCAGGCTGACCTGGATTGGCAGAAGGTCACCATCACCCTCTGTGATGAACGATGTGTGGCGCCTACGGATCCGGACAGCAATGAAACCCTGGTGAGAAGCTACCTTCTCAAGCACCAGGCCGCCCATGCACAGTTTATCAGCCTCCATAGCGATAAACCGACACAGGACGAACGCCTGTTGGACATTGAAGACCGCCTCAAGACGTTGCCGATGTTTGATATCGTTATTCTGGGGATGGGCGAAGACGGGCACACCGCGTCCCTGTTTCCCTGCAGTGAACAAATTGAGGCGGGTCTTCATGATGAACGCCTTATTGTTTTAAACGTTGTGCCCAAAACAGCGCCCTATCCGCGGATTTCACTAAGTAAAAGCAGGCTGCTGAAAAGCCGGCATGTTTATCTTCATTTAGTTGGTGAAAGCAAACTGGCGGCGCTTAACCTGGCTTTAGCCTCAGACAGAGCCACCGCCATGCCGATTCGGGCTTTTCTGCAACATGCTGGCACGGACGTGCAAGTGATGTTTGCCGCGCAATGAGGTGAGTCATGCATCCAGTCATTCAACAGGTCACTGACCGAATCAACGAACGAAGCCTGAAAAGCCGCGAACAGTACTTAAAACATCTTGAGGCAGCACGCCTTAAAGGCCCGCAGCGCAAAGCGCTGCATTGCGGTAACCTTGCCCATGGGTTTGCTGCCTGCAATGCTGAAGACAAGGGCGACATACGGGCCATGGTGAAACCCAACATTGCCATTGTGTCTTCTTATAATGATCTACTCTCAGCCCATCAGCCTTATGCAGCTTATCCCTCGCTTATCAAGCTTGCGATCCGTGAAGCAGGGGGCGTGGCCCAATTTGCCGGCGGGGTGCCGGCCATGTGCGACGGTGTGACTCAGGGACAGCCAGGCATGGAGTTAAGTCTTCTAAGCCGTGATGTCATTGCCATGGCTACGGCAGTGAGTCTTTCGCACAACCTGTTTGACGGCGGATTGTTGCTGGGGATCTGCGATAAAATTGTACCGGGCCTGTTGATGGCGGCATTGGCTTTCGGCCATCTGCCTTTTCTTTTCGTACCCGCAGGCCCCATGCCCAGCGGCATTGCCAACAAAGAAAAGGCTAGGGTACGTCAGTTGTATGCGGAAGGACTGGTCAATGAAGAGGCTTTGCTGGACGTGGAAGCTGCGTCTTACCATAGTCCGGGGACCTGCACTTTTTATGGTACCGCCAATTCCAATCAGTTGGTCATGGAGATCATGGGCCTGCAGTTGCCTGGTTCTTCGTTTGTTCATCCGAATACCCCCCTGCGTCAGGAGTTAACACGCGCTGCTGCCCGCCGTGTTGTGCAGTTAACGGATTTGGGCAATGACTACTTGCCTTTAGGACAATTAATAACCGCCGCTGTCGTGGTCAATGGCGTGGTGGGCCTGCTGGCTTCCGGCGGGTCCACGAACCATACCATGCATCTCATTGCTATCGCGCGCCGAGCGGGCTTTGTGCTCAATTGGGACGATTTTGCTGATTTATCGACAGTAACGCCGCTTATTGCCAAAATTTATCCCAATGGTCAGGCCGATATTAACCATTTTCAACAGGCAGGCGGCATGGCTTACTTTATTCGGACACTGCTGGATGCCGGTTTACTGCATGAGGAAGTCGAAACGGTGGCTGGTTTTGGCTTGAGTCGGTACACCGAGCAACCCTTACTGGACGGGAATCAGTTGCAATGGGTCAGCGGCGTTAAGCATTCCCTTGATGAGCAGGTACTAACCTCGGCTGAAACACCGTTCAAACCCCAGGGGGGATTACAGGTTTTAAGCGGCAACCTCGGCCGGGCTGTGATGAAAACCTCTTCGCTGGCTGACCATCAGGAGGTTATTGAGGCACCGGCCGCCGTTTTTGCCAGCCAGCATGAACTTGAAGCAGCGTTTAAAGCGGGTGAACTGAACAAAGATTGTGTGGTGGTTGTCCGCTTCCAGGGTCCAAAAGCCTGCGGCATGCCGGAATTGCATAAACTCACACCCATTCTTGGGGTATTGCAGGATAAGGGATATCGGGTGGCGCTGGTGACGGATGGGCGTATGTCTGGTGCGTCCGGTAAAATACCGGCGGCTATTCATGTTACCCCCGAGGCAATGGATGGAGGGGTGATTGCCAAAATTCAAAATGGCGATCGCCTGCGTGTGGACGGCCGGGAAGGGGTTCTGCAACTGCTGGTCGGTGAAGACGAATTGGCTGGACGTTCGCTGCAGACAGGGGATTTATCCTCCTGTCATCATGGCATGGGACGGGAACTGTTCGGCAGCTTGAGAAGGCATTTCTCCGGTGCCGAAGAGGGCGCCTGCAGTCTGTTTGTGAGTGAGGATGATGGTCATGCTTAACCAGAATACCTACGCCATTGTGGCGGATATTGGCGGAACGAATGCCCGATTCAGCCGTGTGGATTTGCGTAACCTGCAGGTTGATCGCCTCGCTGTTTTCCCCTGTGCCCAATTTGCCGGTCTTGATGCCGCCCTTAAGCATTATCAGCACAGTCAGCATTTACAGGATATACGCCACGCCGCCATTGCCATTGCCTGTCCGGTAACCTCTGATCAAATCAGCATGACGAATCTGGATTGGCAATTTTCCATCCAGGATTTAAAACACCAGCTGCAATTGGAGCAATTGCAGGTGGTTAATGATTTTACGGCGACGGCAATGAGTCTGCCGGTGCTGCCAATCACTGATCGCTTGCAGATTGGCGGCGGGCTGGTGGATGAGGGCAAGCCTAAGGTCGTGCTCGGTGCCGGGACAGGGCTTGGTGTGGCGCATTTAGTCCCCACAACCGAAGGGTACATCCCCTTGCCTGGCGAAGCAGGGCATGGCGGTTGGGCTGCGCAAACTGAACAGGAATGGTTCATTCAACGCTTTTTGCAGGAGCGCTATGGTCATGTGTCCGTCGAGCGAATCATTTCAGGTCCTGGCCTTGAAAATCTTTATCTGGCCATTGCAGCCTTTAATCAGCAACCGGTTGAACCTTTAACCGCAGCCGAGATTGCACACAAGGCGTTAACGCAACAATCGCCGCTGGCCTGCGCTGCTGTTTCGCAATTTTTCGCCAGTCTGGGCAGCTTTGCCGGTGATCTTGCCCTGTCGCTCAGTACCTTTGGCGGGGTGTACATTGCTGGCGGCATTGTTCCCAGGCTATTGCCGCTGATGGCAGAAAGCGAGTTCAGACACCGCTTTGAAGCCAAAGGACGCTTTGCAGTTTTTAATCGCAACATTGCGACCTTTGTTGTGGCGACTGAACAGCCGGGGTTGTTAGGTGCAGCCGTCTATCTTAAGCAAATCATGGAAAAAAAGTATGCCCTCTGTTAATTCGTTATCAGCTGCTTCGGTATTGGCGATGGGGCCAATCGTCCCTGTGGTTGTTCTCCATCACCTTGACGATGCTTTACCCTTGGCCGAGGCCGTATTAAACGGTGGAATCAAGGTGCTGGAAATTACGTTACGAACGCCCGTGGCGCTTAAAGCCATTCATTTACTCAGGGAACGTGTTGCTGAAGCCTGCGTGGGGGCCGGTACGGTGGTGAATGGCCGGCAATTGCAACAATGCATCGAAGCCGGGGCACAGTTCGCCATTAGTCCGGGATCAACCACCGAGTTACTGCAGGCCGGATTGCAAAGTCAAGTTCCCTTAATTCCCGGTGTTTCCAATGTGTCTGAAATGATGGAAGGGATGAATTGCGGCTACAGTCATTTTAAATTTTTCCCCGCTGAGGCAGTAGGGGGTATTGCTCTGCTGAAAGCCATTTCTGCCCCGTTTCCCGCGCTGCGGTTTTGCCCTACTGGCGGTATTCATGCTAAAAATTATCTGGACTACCTGGCGCTGGCTAATGTAGAGTGTGTGGGCGGTTCCTGGATTGTACCCGATGAAGCAATTAAACAAAAAAACTGGTCACTCATTACTGATTTGTGCTCGACCGCTTTGGAAAAAGCATCGCATCCCACAGCCGTAAATTAAAAAAACAACATGGACTTTTAAGGATAGAATATGGCATGGTTAGTCGCAATAATAGGCTCGCTCGCTGGATTTCTTTTTGGCTATGATGAAGGCATTATTGCCGGATCGCTCGACCTGCTGAAAAATCACTTTACGCTCACCCACACCCATATCGGGACCATGGCCGCTGCACTTCCTTTTGGTGCGCTGTTTGGCTCCATGTTGATTGGTGCTTTGCTGGGTACGCGTTACGTCAAACGTTTTGGACGACGCTCATTATTGTCTTTTGCCGGGGCACTTTTTTTCGTTGGCGCCCTGGGCGCGGCGCTGGCCCCGGCAACCTGGATGCTCATTTTGTCGCGATTTGTTCTTGGCTTGGCCATAGGTATTGCATCAGTCACAACCCCCCTTTACCTGGCTGAAACGGCACCGGTGAATTTACGTGGGGCAATGGTTGCCATTTATCAATTAGCCATTACGATTGGTATTGTCTGTGCCTATTGTGCCAATTACCTGCTGATTGAACACCAGGCCTGGCGGACGATGTTTGCTTCCAGTGCCATTCCGGCATTCATTTTGTTTGCAGGCATTCTTTTCCTGCCTGAATCGCCGCGATGGTTATTAAGTGTCGGCCGACGCGAAGCTGCTGCCAGTTCGCTGCGTCTGCTGCGCCGGCAAGCGTCCATTACTGAGGAACTCACACACATCGAAACCACGCTCAAACGCGAACCGGCCGAAAAAAACTGGAAAGCCCTGTTTCGCAAACCCTTGCTGCCCGTCCTGTCATTGGGGATGATTTTATTCTGCCTGCAGCAGTTAAGCGGCATTAATGTCATTATTTATTTCGCACCGGAAATTTTTAAAAACCTGGGTTTCACCAATACCACGGGCCAGATTCTTGCTACCATGGGTATCGGTATTGTCAATTTGCTCGTTACTGTTCTGGCCATTTACTGCGTCGACTGGATTGGCCGCCGCAAATTGCTGTTGATTGGCTTTAGCGGCGCCTGCATCAGTCTTGCTGCACTCAGTGTGTTTTCCTTGTATCAGGTATCGCTGCTTGGCTATTTGTCTGTGCTCTGCCTGACAGTGTATATTTTTTCATTTGCTATCAGCATTGGTCCGGTACCGCATATCGCCATGGCTGAAATTTTCCCCCTGTATGTTCGCGGCGCGGGAATGGGAATGTCGTCCATGAGCAACTGGTCGTTTAACACGTTGACGGTTTTTACCTTCCCTCTCCTGCATAAAGCCATTGGCATTGAATACACCTTTATCATTTATGCCGTGATTTGTTTTCTCGGTCTGGTGTACACGATTTATTTCATGCCGGAGACAAAAAACATAAGCCTCGAGTCCATTGAAGATTATCTGCTAAGCGGCAAACCCCTGCGTGAGTTAGGCAGAAAACCCGCGCCGCAATCCTCAGCATCCTTGCCGCTGGATAATGCCGGTGAGGCCGTGTTTAATTAAGACGACAGCCGCTGCTTTAAAAAAGGCAGTGGCTGTTTTAGTGATCACCACGGTTGTCGTTTTTTATCGTATTAATTACCCTCTGTTTTTTGCCTGGCTCCTTCTTGACACCATGGACAATGAACTCTCTGCTTTGGGAGAATAATGGTGATTTGAAGGTTTCTTACCACGCCATGGATGCCCGCCTGCGCGGGCAAGACATCAAACAGGGCAGGCGGTGGCCAACTAAAGCCTACCGTGTTCGCGCAGGCGGGCAAGACATCAAACAAGACAGATTACACGACGGAGTTTGTCGTTTTTTTGCAGACAAAACCTGACAGGGCAGGCGGTGGCCAACTAAAGCCTACCGTGTTCGCGCAGGCGGGCAAGACATCAAACAAGACAGATTACACGACGGAGTTTGTCGTTTTTTTGCAGGCAAGACCTGACAAGGCAGGCGGAAATCACTTAAGCTCGTGCCCGCGCAGACGGGCAGGAGATTATATAAAGGAGCTACATGATTGAGGTTTGGTCGCTTTTTCGCAGGCAAGGCATGCGGTAACCCACTTAAGCTGTCTTGCCCGCGCAGGCGGGCATCCATCAGGTTAACTCGCCCAATTTGGTTTCAAGTTTCTGTTGCAGAATAATGGCCCGAAGTGTTGCCACGTAACTCCAGGTAAGCGAGTAGGCGCCCTGCGGATTGCCGGTGTACAAGTTGATTTGTTCGCTTAAGTTTAAATCCGAAGCATATTCTTTAACGAGACTCAGGTAAGCGTTGCCTTCTTCAAAATACTGTTTAATCAGAGGCCCATTGGCTTGGGTCAGCGGTAACATGTCGCCCAGGGTGTAGTAATATTCCGCCATGGTCGCTGTCAGAATATACCAGGGATTGCCTTCGCCGTCATTGCGGTAACCATCATAGGTATCGCCAGGGTAGCGGCCGAACAGGACGGCTTGGTAGTGATTGTCATTAATGGGGAAAAGTGCTCTGTACTGTCTTTTTAAGGCCGCGGCCGTGTTCTTTACATACAGATTATCCGGAGCATAAACGCCGTCGTGGGTATTGGCCAACAGCACGCCCAACATCACCGCCGAATCAAGCTCCAGCGTTTTTTGCGGTCCTGAATGAGGCGGCAGCGTCGCCTGGATGATGATGTTCTTAGAGTCTAAATGCTCGCCAAGTCGCAGTTCAATAAAGCGGGCCTGCGCTTCATAATAGACTGCCGCTTCATTATCATGGAGCGCTCTGGCGAGCCTGGCGCCTTCGATTAGGGCTTTTCGCTGGCACATCGCTGTAAAAAAATGATGGCCGTACACTTCTTCCCAAAGATCATAGTTCATGTCCTGCCAATGATGGGCGGTGTATTCCAGATCAATTTTAATGGCGCCCATGTTCGCCGTATCCAGGCTCGGGTTATACAAATGGGTTTTGACATAGGCCGATTCGTTATGGTTCAGCAATACCTCGGCAAAGCGAATCAGCGTTAATGCCCTTAAGGCGGGACCGTCATTTTGCGGTCTGCCCCATGGGCCTTGATAAGGGCGGCTGTCCATGTAAAATTTGGGCTCTCCAAGAATATCAAATCCAGGCAGCGTTTCAGTCTGGTGTTGAACCCGCTCTACCCAGTTGACGTAATTCAGCAGACGGGTTTTGTCTTTGGCGTTGAGGCTGCTTTCATAAAAACGTTCAATCAAATCCATGGCAATGGCCGAATCACGCGTCCAGTCATAATAATAATCCGGGTTGGCTTTTGAAGGTGAAGCCATGATTGAGCCCTCGGATGTGATGTTGGCGAGAAAATTTTTTTTGAGGGTTTTGATGTCATCCGCTGAGAAAATCGATGCAGCAATGGTTTGGGTGATAAAAAAATAAAATAAAAAAGCGAAAATCCTTCTCATTTAGTTAACCTGTTGATCAATTTAAGAATTGCCAATCTTACCGGAAAGCGATCTTTCCGGCTACAGATTATTTAGGCGAATAGTCAAGGCGTATCGAGGGAGATTGTTCCGATACGCTTCTTCGTTTATTCGAGGGTGAAGCAGGGAAGAAGGTGCAGTGATTATCAACTTCGATAGTCTCCTGCACATGAATCCGTTTAACCGAGAGGCCTGGGTATTTTTCCTGATAGGGTGAGAAAACAGAGCATTTGTCTTTTTCAGGAAAATGGTGGCTGATCATAATTTTAAGCGCGCTGTTTTTCTTCACCAAAACAGCCATCAGGTTGCTCAGTTCAAGGTAGTTCCGGGGATCATAGTGTTCAATAATAAGGCTTTCCAGGTGCGGCATGTTTGAACGGTTGAGGAAACTCAATAAATCCATGAATCCATAGCCGTCCTCGGCTGAGGCCATGGTGTCCGATCGGTTGACCACGGTTAAATGCCTGATTTTGCCAAGTGAGCTTAGATCGGGGCAACTGTCCAGACGGTTGTACATATCCAGCAGAT
This sequence comes from Legionella rubrilucens, assembly GCF_001468125.1. GTDB lineage: Bacteria > Pseudomonadota > Gammaproteobacteria > Legionellales > Legionellaceae > Legionella_C > Legionella_C rubrilucens. The sequence continues at coordinate 771,515 of NZ_LNYT01000007.1, forward strand.
CACTTGAAGCCTTAAGCAACACGACGACTTTGGCGGCTTCCACATCGGCTCTGTCCGTGAGGGTTGTATCCTGCTTTTGTTTTTCAGACAGGCTGTCTAAAAATGCCGTTTTTGCCTTGGTTAAATCCTCCTGCAATGATTCCTTAGTCAGGATTGCGGCTAAAAAAGCCTGCAATGATTTATTTTGCTCGTCTTTAAAGGCAAATAAACTTAAGACTGGACGGCTTTTGAACGCCTCTTCGAGGGTTGTTGCCTTATCCCCGGAATGCAATGAAAGTTCAAACAAGGCTTTGGTTTCACATACCTCGCGGCAGTCCCGAAAAAGTGCATTTAACTGGTTTAGGATGCCAAAATAGGAATAATGCCGCTTAACCGCTTTCCCTGACACATCCTCGGTCAGCGTGTAATGCTGTTTGCTGAATGGATCAACGAAGTAAAGGTATTGGTCAGGGTTTTTAAGCATCTCATCCAGCAGGCAAATCATTTCAAACAATCTGTTTTTGAAGTGGCTTTGCTGCCAGGCAATGATTTGTTGGCGAAAAGGATATGGATTACCGAGCCATTGCAAATCGATTTCAAGGAGTGCGCTGTCCCGTATTGCGCCGAGGGATGAAGGACTGGCAGGCAGTTCGTCCACCTCTAATTTCATCGCCCGGGTGTCATTGATGGACTTGTTATCCTGGTCCTCCTTGTCCGGCAGGGGGAGTTTGGGTTTGGTTTTCAGCGGATGTGATTTCGCTTCGTTTTGATTGTCCTTTCCCAAGGAAGCAGGAGAAGCCGGTTTGCTGTCGTAAGTTTTCAGTTTCCCCGGCCGGGCTGGCGAAGCAGTCGGTGTATTCCCATAGTTCGGGAACTGGCTGTAGGTTTTAGTATAATTGAGGGTCGGTTTGCCCTTTTTATCGTCTTGCATCATATCCCTCCCGATGGATCAATTGGAGTGGTTAGAGTATGCCAAAAACGGGGGGATGGAAATGTATTTAACGGTTTTTATCGTGGCTCCGGTCAGTCATTCGAGGCCATCCGCCGTGACATTCGTTTGCTGTCTGCAAGCCTATACAAATTCTGGCAGGTTGATTATAGTAACGCCGTCAATTTCTTTTTCACTGATGAAACGGGGTTTCCGTAATGACTCAGGTACTTTCACCCATTGCCTGCCTTAAGCAGTGGCTTTTGGCAGAAAAAGAGGCCGGAGCGGCCAATCCGCAGCATGCCGTCTTGTCTACCGTTGCCTCTGTCCCTCATCCGGTACCGCATTCACGGGTGGTGGCTGTGCGCGAAATCATGGAAGACGGCCTGTTGTTTTTCACGCAAAGAGGGACTCGAAAAGTCAATGAACTGATGATCAACCCTAACGCGGTGTTGACTTTCTGGTTTGAATTGCATCAGCGCCAGATAAGTCTTGAGGGGGAGGCCCATCCGCTGTCGGCTGAGGAAAATGCCTGGTATTGGCAAAATAATGCGCACGAGGCACAGTTAAGGTTTTCAAGTTACGCCCCCACGTCGGGGCAACCTATCCCGAGTAAAGACGTCCTCGAACAAAAAAGAGAACGCCTTACGATGGAATTGAAGGATAAAACCATTCCACTCAGCCCGCTTTATTGCGGTTTTCGTTTAATACCCCTGACCGTTTACTGTTACAGTTACCGCACCGACGAACTCTCGGATGTAAGCCGCTTCAGTTTCAGCGGAGGCGCCTGGATTCATCAATTGCTTTCTCCCTGAGTGAGCCTGTACAAGCCTCGGTGATTTGGTTATAGTGCGCCCGTCAATGACGGATTGGCAACTCATTACGGAGAATATCATGAAGTGTAAAGCCATTGCCTGCGCAGTGTTAGTGACCCTGTCTGCCGTTGCTGAAGCGGCATCAGCAGCCCGTGAAACCATTACATACAAAAATGAGCGGGGTTCAGTATTAACATTGCATTTTACCTCAAAAGACACCTTGTCAGGGACTTTCAAAACAGCGGTTGCTTCCAAAGAATGCCAGGAAGCTATTGGCAGCGAACGGCCTGTCCTGGGTTACATTGTTAAAAATGCCATTACCATCAGTGTGGATTACCCTGCCTGCGGATCGGTGCTGACCTTCATCGGCAACATTGAGCAGGGTAAGGCAATGATTGATACCACGTCGATTCTGGCGCATCAATCAACGCATATCGCGACCCAGGGCCCGGGGGCGCGCTTTATCGGTCATGATGTATTTAAACGCGTTTAATGGGATTGGCCGTCTGCCCGCCATGCCGGCAGGCGGCCTGGTAGTTTGCAAGGCCTCTTCGCAGGTGCTCAAGGTAATGGTGGAAGCGCTCCGGGTCTTCACGCAGGGCATCTCGCTCGCCGCGGGAAATTTCCAGTTGCACACCGTACTCAGGAGTGAGATTAATGAAATTGTCGGGATTCATTCCCGATAAAGAACCGCCGCACAACCCGGTTTCAAATCCCCCGGATTGCAGCGCCTCGCATAGATGGCGCTGGAGCAAGGAGTTAAGTCCCCCGGTGAGCGTCAGGCGCTGCAAGCGTCCTTTCATGCCGTGAATCGCCAGAGTAACGCGAGCTTCCTGCTGCAGGCGGGCGAGTTCGGGGGTTCGAAAGCGTGTAGACGTCACATGCAGGGTTCGCCCTGGCCGCCTCAATCCTTCGAAGATGAATAAATTATAATGAGGGTAAGCCAAGTGCCGCGCAATCACTTGAGTAAACGGTTCGATGGTGCCGCCATGAGGTGCTGCAACAAGCAACCAACTGTTACGGGAAATGCCTTCCTCACGCCAGGCCGAAGCCTGTTCATTCTGCTTTAACTCCTGGAGAGTAGTATAAACATCCACGCGGCGTCCGGGCTCGGTTCTTTCTATGAGTGTAGTGAATGGAAAGACTCTGTGCATTTGAGGGCGTGTAATCCATTATTTTTAAATTATTTTAAAATAACACTGTATTTTTCAAAATTATTTGCTAATATGGTCAACCCTGCAGGATTTTTTATCGTTACAAAGCCTGTGGATAATTTTCAAGCTTTCCCCTTGTTTATCTGTTAACTTCCGTTTGCCTTTTTTGATTCGCTCAGTATTTATAAGGTTTTTTTGTGGTTTTTTGTAAGTTATGCACAATATGCTTATCCACAAAATCTGTGGATAAGTCTGTGCATACGCTGTAAAACACGCTGAATTTCCATCTTTTTCGACACTGTTCAAAAATTATTGACCTTTTTGTCGGAAAGTCCTGGCTTAAGACTACAGGCAGCGTCGGTTTCACGATAAAATCATTTTTTTTTTCCCGGTTTTAAGATAGTGCATCATTATCAGGACTTAATTATTCTATTTAATCAATGTTTCTCCGCATCCCATAATACGCGATTGGTCAAAGGGGAAGAGGAACCCATTTATCTTCCCGCCGACGAACAGCGGCCGTGGCATGCCATTGTCTTTGCGCATGGTTTTTTCAGCAGTGCGCTGCATGAATGCGCACACTGGTTGATTGCCGGCGCCAAACGGCGTTTGCAGGTTGATTTTGGTTATTGGTATGTTCCGGATGGACGTAATGAAGAACAGCAGCAATTGTTTCAGCAGGTGGAAGTCAAACCGCAAGCCATGGAGTGGATTTTATCCATGGCTGCCGGGTGCCGTTTCCGTCTGAGCCTCGATAACCTCAATGGGGTGCCAACGGATTATCAGGGTTTTAAAGAGGCGGTGTATCAACAGGTCCAGCGCTATTGCCGGGAGGGTCTGCCGCCACGGGCGGCACGCTTCCGCCAGGCGTTGTGCGAGTTTTACTGTACTGAAGCCGCTTTGGACGAACAGCAGTTTGATTGTTCTGTGTTATAGATGCTTATGGGGTTTCCCCAACCTGATGCACATCCTTTTCTGAAAAAATAGCGGAAGGGTAAGTATAATGTTTAAATTCCAATAAATTGTTACTGGGATCTTTAAGGAAGAACGATTGATGCTCAATCCTTGTGCCCGGAAAGCGGGTCTTGGGCGGAATCTCGTAAGGGACAGCCTGCTGATTTAAGCGGCTGACAAATTGATCAAATTCCATCCTGTCGAGAAAAATCAAACCAAAATGACGCGGGTAAATACCTGCCTGCAGTGGCAGCGGTTCATCTATTTTATGGCCGACAATCTGATGGCTGCCGAATTTGAAAATCAGCGCATGGGCTGATTCCCTTCCTAACTCAAAACCCAACTGCTGCTGGTAAAAACGTTTAGCCTGGTTGAAGTCATGGACGGGGAAGGCGAGATGAAAAATGGCATTCATGGCGGATTACTCCCTTAAAGAATAAGCCATTGTACTGGCTATGCGGGCAATTGAGAACGTGTTCGCATCAAACGTGGAGCGAAACGTTTCAATTGGCACACTTTTTGTTTATGAATCACATCCTTTCGCAAGTGAGATAACCATGCCTGCCATCCTGCCCGTTGTGTCCGGGCTGTTGCTGTGTACCTTAGCCTGTGCCGATAATGTTCACATCATTGCCGTGGGGGACGTGCTTTTGCATGCCCCTTTACAGAAAAAGGGATTGTCTCAGGGTTTTGATTCTTTATGGACTGCGGCCATTCCCGCATTAAAAAAGGCCGACATCACCTATGGCAATCTGGAAGGGCCGACGGCAGGGATGATTGATATGTACGGCAAGAAGACTAAGGATGAGCGTCGGGCCTATACTTCCTTTCCCATGTTTAATTATTCTCCGGATTTAGTAAAAGCATTGAAATCATCCGGGTTTGATGTCCTGTCGACCGCCAATAATCATACCCTGGATCGCTTAAGCCTGGGCATCGATCGGACCATCACCACGTTGAATGATCATCAAATGGCTTACGTCGGTACCCGATCCCGAAACAGCAAGGAAGCCTGGTATACGGTAACTGTCAAAAAAAACCTGTCGATTGCCTGGATAGCCTGTTCTCAAGACACCAACGGCATCGCTGACAGGCATCGCCAGGTATTACTCTGTTACCGTGATAAGACGCAAGTGCTTGAGCTGATTGCCGAGCTTGCTAAAACCAATGATGCCGTGATTGTCACCCCGCACTGGGGCGTGGAGTACCAAACCCGGCCCAATAAAGCGCAAAAAGATCTTGCGCGCGAGTTTGCAAAAGCCGGTGCGCTGGCAGTCCTCGGGTCACATCCCCATTGCGTGCAACCGTTTGACTGGATAACCACAGCCGAAGGGAAAAAGGTGTTTATTGCCTATTCATTAGGTAATTTCATTTCCAATCAGGGCAGTTTGAAAAACCGCGCCAGCGGGCTGTTGTCCCTCCACTTAAAAAAAGAAGCCGGGGTGACTACAGTAGACAAAGTGGCCTATCAACCCACTTACATGGAAAATCGCAGCGCCCAAATGAGTCTGTCGCTGGTGACTTCCGCCAGACATCCCGCATATCAATGGCTTAAACAGATTGTCGGGGCTGACTACCTGGTGCTGCCAGAGAAGAAAGGATCCATTAAACCTGGCAAAAAGGGACAAACCGCCTTATTGATTAAAAATTAATCATTATGGTATAATGGCATCCATGTTTTACGGAGAGCCCGCCCATGCCTGCTGAAATGAAAGAAGGATACCGTCCCGATAACAATGATACCCCGCCTGAAGGGTCCGCTTACACCCTCATCCAGCGAATCCTTAATGTCGCCGGCGCCGGTTCAATTCAGCAGGTGGTGAGAGCTGCTGTGGATGACAGCGGCGCGAAAACCGCTGGAGCCAACAGCGATGAAACCGATGAAACCAATAATAGTGAAGGATTTATTCTAAGCGGCGACATTGAGGGCAGCCTTCATGCGACCTTACAGGGCCATAACCTTATGCAGCGCCATGAAGAACAAAAAGAGACTGAAGAGAAGGAAGAACTGAGCGCTGAAAATACCATTGCCGATCTTAACGAAAAGGCTGAAAACACGCTGGAAGCCTTTAAGCATTTTGTCAAAACCATGCAATGGGCCAATAAGCATTTCCATCCCGGATCTACCATACCCAAATAATAAAAACAGCGTGGCGATTCATCTTACTGTGCGAGAGTATGGTATAGTCGCTGGTTTCTATTGATTCGATTCTCATGTTTGAACCCCTGCTTGTGTCCACTGGCATTGTCGCCTTGGCGGAGTTTGGCGATAAGACCCAATTGTTAGCGCTGATGCTGGCTGCACGTTTCAAGCGGCCCTTGCCTATTATTGCCGGCATTTTACTGGCGACATTGATTAACCATAGCCTTGCCGGGGCTTTGGGTGGGTGGCTTGTGTCAATGCTGGGGCCTCGCTTATTGCGAGGGCTTGTCGCCTGTTCTTTTATTCTTATGGCCGTTTGGGTACTTATTCCGGACAGATTGGACGTCAGGGAACAGGATGCTTTCCGGCGTTTTGGGGTGTTTACCACCACGCTGCTTACTTTTTTCCTGGCTGAGATGGGCGATAAAACCCAAGTGGCGACCGTCGCCCTGGCCGCGCATTATGGTCAGCCCCTGTGGGTTATTGCAGGAACGACCCTGGGCATGTTGCTCGCGGATATTCCTGCGGTATTCCTCGGAAAGACACTGGGGAATCAACTCTCGTTGACCTGGGTGAGGGCAATCACCGCGTTAAGCTTCGCTGTCATGGGCTTTCTTGCGGTGGTGCAGGGGGTTAGCTTTTCAGGTTAAGCACCGTGGATTTTTCTAATTTTTCCAGGCATTGAGCAAATTCCACTGAGGATAAGGTCGTCTGTACAGGCGGTAATGACTTCGAACTGGTGGCCGTCAGTTTGATGTCTCCGGTGACGCTGTCCTGCTCGATAAAAGACAGCTGATAGGAGTCATCCATTTTATCCAGCTCCGCGATGTTTAACTGGCCGGTGAATTGATTAAGCCGTTCGAGAATGTCGGAAGCCAGGTAGCATTGATTAAGATTTACTGGCGGCATTTGTGACAATAAATAATATAAATCCTGCGCCTCCAGTGAAATAGACACCGGCAGCGCATCCATGTAGGCTGATTCAGCCAGGAGAACAAACCCATCCTCCGTTGCCGTGAGTTTTTGTATCAGGTAGCGGCTGTCTTGTTTCACGTTATCAATGGCCGGCAGGCCTGTTGCGGCTGACGAATTCAAATACTCAAGCAGGGGCATCGTGTAATTTTCCAGGGTATCGAGAAAGAGAAACGGCAGTGACCCATTGTTAGCCTGCTCATCGGCAGGCGGGGGCTCTGGTGTAGAAACAGCCGCAAGCTCAGGAATACCGGATTCCAGAATGAGTTTAAGGCATTCAAGGGGTTTAGTACTGGCCTCGGCAAAAACAGGAAAATCATAATCCTTGTTGCAGGACACCAGTTGACCCTGTTCCATACGGCAAAATTGCCTGTCCCCGGTGGCTTCAATGCGATCACTGACGGTGCTCAGTAAACGATTAAACTGGTGTTGTTGTTTTTCTGACGGGATAATCAGGGGATCGTGGCCTTTCATCACCGCCAGTTGGTATTGCGCCAATGGATAACAGCGCATCAGATCCAGTTTATGAGCAAGATTCATCACATGAAAGAGTGCCGCTTTTTGGGGGGTGATTTTTTTGGATGTTAAATACTCCGGATTGCCCATGTTGCGGATCAGTTCCATGTATTTTTTTATTTCGTCCGACGGCATTTTCTTTTGAGCATAGGCTGCAAATTGCAGAGCGCATTGCTCGCGGTATTCACGGTATTTCTCTGGATTACTTTTAAAGGCAATATCCGACTCCCGCCCGGAAACGCTGAAAAGCATGCAGAGGGCTGCTTTTTTCAGTTCATCACCGGATAACTGAAGGCACTGCTTTCGTAATTCCGGCTGTGCAAATTGCTGGAAATACTCCACCACCAGCGGGATAGCGGCAGCAACTCGTAATGAATGGGCCAAGCCATGATTAGGGCGGTAAATAACCTGACTGTCCTGCTTTAATTCAGCATCGGTGGAGTCCAAGTGGGTTTCTTTGTAGGCTTTACTCAAATGATGGGTATAAACATAGTCGGCCTGTTCGACTAACAGTGAGGTATTGGCCATTTCAAGCTGGATGAGCAGGTGATTCATCCCGATCGTCATCTGCTGAAGTGGTGGGTGTAAGGTATTTGAGTCTTTAAATTGTTCAGCCAATTTAGCTGTTTGTTTATAGAGCGCCTGGAGCTTTTCTCTTTTTTCAGCGGGTTTATGGTGGCTGTCTGCAAAAAAGACGATGAGTTTATCCAGCTGAGCGGCCAAGGCAAGGAGTTCGGCGGTCTCGCTTTTTTTAATTTTATGCGGCAGCGTTTGCCAGAATGAAGTCTTCACTCGAGGACCTGTCTGCGTCGACAAATGCCGCACTTCGTCTAAAAAAGCAATCAGATGCGTCCTGATTTCAGCATCGACTGTGGAATAAGAATAGGGATCAATGCCATCGAGACTTCTGACCGGAAACGCGTGAAATACTTTTCTGCCTTGCTCTTCAATAAAGGAACTAAAAGCCAGTTGCGTCCCTGCAGGAAGCAAAATTTCCTGCTCATCGGCCTTGTAAGACAAATCCTCTACCTTTTTACCAATGGCGTGGTGAGGTTGGGTAATTTTAAGCAGCGTATCGGTGCCGCTTACTTTCATGGCGGCGATGTCTTCCGAGGTGCTGATGAAGCCTTCCTGCCGCACGGGCTTATGGCTTATTATGGTTTCACGACGCTGTTGCCACACACTGGTCGGCATTTTATGACTGCTTTCCGCACGATAAAGCGTTTGCAGGCTGTTATCGTCGGAATCATCGGGTAACTGCAGGCGGGTGAGCCCATAAGCTGCTAAACAGGTCGCCAGAATAATTTCCTTGACCTCCTGCGTCAGTCTGTCCTGAGGGAGATTTTTTAAATGAGGATCACGTCCCTGACTTCGCAAAAACCCGTTAATTTCTTCGTAAAAGTTAGAGGTATACAAGGTAATCGCCAATTTTTCCCCATAAGTTAATTGGGTATAAAGGTTATTTTTATCAGCGGCCAGGTAATCTTCCTTTTTGGGAAGACGGGGATCGCCTTTCAGGGAAGGAATGTGAACGGCCGTTTTTATAAAGGTCTCATAATGCGACGAAACGTTCTCTGTAAACGCTAAATGTTCAAAATCAGGCTGATGCAGCAGAATTTGGGTCAGATTAAACACCCGGTCATTAAAGGCGACTTCAAGTTCCCCGAAGGAATTAAAGCGGCATTGGGCTTTCTGTTCGGGATGAAGGAACAATTGGATGACTTTTTCCAAATCCCGGGTGGCCTCACTCTTTAATCGGGGGCCTTTTGTAAGCAGAGCGATGGTCTTATCGTAGGACATCGGAGAGGACTGACAAAGACTGAATATAGCAAGTATAGTTTACTATTTGAACAGTATTGGTTGGCTAAGAGTGAATCCAATGCAGGAGTGTAGAGAGCACATCCGCTTCCGCAGCCGGTTTATCCCAACGGATGCGGTTAATGCGCGGAAAGCGCATGGCTACACCTGATTTGTGGCGGCTAGAGTGCTGGACGGCATCAAAGGCTACTTCCAAAACCAGCTCTTTTGCCACTTCGCGAACCGGACCAAAACGTTGCAGCGTGTGGTTTCGTACCCAGTGATCGAGCTTAAGCAATTCCGCATCCGTAAAACCAAAATACGCTTTGCCAACGGGGAGCAACCGGTCATCCTGCCACAGTCCGAAAGTATAATCCGAGTAGTAAGAGGACCGTTTGCCCTGGCCTCGCTGGGCATACATCAGGACCGCGTCCACCGTCAGCGGATCGCGTTTCCATTTATACCAGTGGCCTTTGGGACGACCCGCAAGATACGGGCTTTGCTTGCGCTTAAGCATCAGCCCTTCGACGGCGGGGTGGGCTTCATTAAGGATTTCCTGCTTTAAATGATGCAGTGTCTTCGCCGGATTCAGCGTAAGCAAATCAGACAGAATCAGGTTGTCGGCTGGATGATGCGCAAACCATTGTTCCAGTGCCTGGCGCCGTTCAATGAAGGGAAGGGCGCGCAAATCGAGGCCATCCATGGATAAAATATCATAGAGAATCATCGCGGCCGGGGATTCGGTGATCAATTTTTTGGTCAGAGACTTGCGGTTTAAACGCTGCTGCAAATCATTAAAACTGCCGATGCCTTTTTCTGTTTTAATGACCAGTTCACCATCAAGAATCACCCGGGTTTTAAAGGAGGCCAGCAAATCAGGAAAGGAATGGCTGATGTCATCCCCTGTTCGGCTATACAGGGCTTTGCCGTTTGCGGTGACGATAGCCTGTACACGAATACCATCGTATTTACGTTCAAAAACAAATTGCTGCCAGTCAATCTGGTCAATGTCGTTTTCATTCAGTGGATGAGATAACATCACGGGATGGAAGAACAGATGATCATCCACAGAAGGCAATTCAGCTTTCTTTTCAAGCCAGGCAAACAAGGCTTCATAGGGTGGTTTTAAGCCGTGCCAGATTTTTTCAATGTCTTCAACAGGGACCTGTCCGTAATCAGCCAGCGTCTTTTTTAAAAAACGGGCGGAGACGCCTATGCGCAGACTGCCGGTTCCTAATTTTAAAAGGGCCCAGCGTTCGGTCGTGTCTGCGCGATTAAGCAGGTCTGCCAGGAAATCGCGGATGGCCTGTTTGGGCAGTTGGTTAAATGTGGCAATCAGTTCAGAAAGCTTTGGGAGGGTACCTGCTGAGTCATGGGTAGGCCAGAGCAGGGCAATGGTATCAGACAAATCACCGACGTAATCGTAGGAATAGGCAAAGAGTACCGGGTCGATTTCCTTCTCAATTAATTCGTTAATTAACGTACGGCCGAAGGTTGGAAATTCAAGCGTATTGGCCATAATCGCCAGCGCATACCCTCGTTCGGGATCAGGGGTGGTCGTGAAATACTGATGAAGCAAAGCCATCTTGTCGCGATGGCTGTAAGTAAAGTAAAGCGTATTCAGTAATTCGGCAAATTGGTTCATTGCCTAATCCTCATGTTCGCCATAGCCTAGTAAATGCAGGGCTTGAGCCTTGTAACCCTGTTGCTGTGCATAATGGATAAGCGCTTCCTCGCGGCCGTGGGTAACGAAAATTTCATTCGGGTTTACCTCGGACAGGGTTTGAATCAGTTCCGGCCAATCGGCATGATCAGAAATGACCAATGGCAATTCCACACCCTGTTGTTTCGCCCGGGCTCTAATTTGCATCCAGCCTGAAGCCATGCCGATCATGACATTGGCAAAACGCCGGCTCCAACGGTCGCGCAGGGCACTCGGAGGACAAAGAACGATTTTGCCGGCTGACTCGTCTTTCGTCAGCTCAAAAGCCGAGCGTAATTCCCCCAGATCGATGCCGCATTGCTGATAGAACTCACAGGTCTTTTGCAGGCTGCCATGGATATAAATGGGCTCAAGGTAACCCATCAACCGTAAGGTTCTAATCACGCGTTGACATTTCCCCAAAACGTAAACACCCACCAGATGGCAGCGATGAGGAAACAGGTGCAGTGAGCGCAGCAATTTCTGGAGCTCGTCCTCAATGGGGGGATGCTTAAACACCGGTAGGGCAAACGTGGCCTCCGTGATAAAGACATCGCAGTGTTCCACTAAAAAGGGATCGCAGGTTGGATCAGGACGGCGTTTATAATCCCCGGAAACAATGACCTTGCTTCCCTGGTAATGCATGACCAACTGAGCGCTGCCAAGGATATGGCCGGCAGGTATCAGGTACAGGTCAATGGCGTTCACCGAAACCGGTTGTTCGTATGCCAGAGGATGCCAATGACGGGCTCCTTCATCACCAAAACGACGCTGCATCAATTGCAGCGTGGCCGGGTGCCCCAGGACGTCGCCATGCCCGGCACAGGCATGATCGCCATGCGCATGGGTAACGACTGCAGCGGGGACCGCAGTGACCGGATCAATGTAAAACTCTCCCGGCTCGCAATAAAGCCCCGCTTCTTTAACAACCAGCCAGGGGGTCGAAGGGTTCATGAATGGATTTTGAAAGGGGGTGTTTGTAAGTATAGGCCACGGGCAGCCGCTCCCTTATCCACAAATTCTGTGGATAAGTCTGTGTATACGCTGTAAAAGTCATTGATCTGTCCGTGTTGGAGTCAGTGACCATGGATTCTACAAGCGATTTATTAAATGGTGTTTTTGGTGTTTAAAGTAAAAACCAGGCATGAGTTAGGCAAAGCGTGCTTAATCTGATGGGGAGTTCAGTGAACCGATCATTGCCCGCACAGGAAGGCCTTTGTCAGAGGCTATTCCGGGCAGGCCTCTGATTCAATGATCTCATGCTTTCGGATGGTGAGAAATGCCAGAGTGCATAAGGCTGCGCTCAGCATCAGATAGTAACTCGGAGCAATGACATTGCCAGAACGTTGGATTAAATAGGTGGCAATGAGCGGCGTGACACCGCCGAAACAGGCAAAGGCTAAGTTGTAGGCGATGGCAATGCCTGTGTAACGTACGGACGTCGGGAATAATTCAACCAGAAAACTGGGATAAACCATAATACAACTGCTTAACAACGCCAGAATAAACAGGGCGGTGAGAAGTGCTGCCGTGGTTTGGTAAGCAAGAAGGGTAAACAGAGAATAAGCACCCAGCATAAACCCGATGCTGCCAATTAAAAGCACCTGTTTTCGCCCGACACGGTCAGCCACCCAGCAGGTAAAAATCAGAAGCAGGGAATAAAACAGTAAATTAAGGGTTGTGAGTCCGCTGGCCTGTTGTTTAGAGTAGGCCAATATGCTTGATAAATAAGTGGGCATGTAAAGAAAAATCAGATTAATCATGACCGCGCCCAAGGCGGTGAGGGCAAGGCCTTGCAGTATCTGTGGCCAATAGCCGGTAATCGCCTCCACCAACGGGATGCGGGCCTTTTTTTCATGGTGCTGAAAGGCAATGAACAAGGGGCTTTCAGTCATTTGCCGACGAATATAAAAACTGAAAACCCCGAGCAGGCCGCCGAGGAGAAAAGGAATACGCCAACCAAACGCCTGGAGTTGCTGCTCATTCAGCAGGTGATTTAATAATAAACTGATGCAGGCGCCTAAAAAAATGCCGAAATTGAGAAAGGAAAAAATAATGCCGCAGGCTAAGGCACGATGCCTGGGATTCACGTGCTCACAGGTAAAAGTCAATGCCCCGGGAATTTCGCCGCCTATGGATAACCCCTGCAGCAGACGCATGGCAATCAGCAGGAGGCTGGCTAAAAGTCCCATTTGCTGATAGGTCGGCAGCAGGCCAATTAAAAAGGTGGGGACAGCCATCAGCATCACTGAAAAAATAAAGGTTTTCTTGCGTCCGTATTTGTCGCCAAAATGGCTAAACGCAATGCCGCCCAAGGGACGAACCACATACCCGATGGCAAAAATGGCGTATACGCTCATTAATGATGCGAGCTGATCCGTTTCCGGGAAAAAGGTCCGGCTGATGATGGGGGCAAAAATAACATAAATGATGAAGTCATAAAATTCGAGCGCGCCGCCCAGTGAGGCCAGCAGGATGATTTTTTTTTCCTGAGAGGAAAGGGTGGATGCTGTCATAAGACTTGTCCTTAAGGGTAAGGCGTGAAAAATAACACAGTTTATTGTTTTTAGGAATCAACAGGCGGGCACTGTGAAAAAGACTTATACTATAAAGTGAAGAATAATAGTCATCGTGTTAAGGATTCGTTGTGCCTCATTATGTTGATATTTCGCCTAAAATCAGGGCATGGACCCGTTTTGTCGCTTTTGATGACGCCGCCAAGGCACAGGTTAATAACCTGGCCTCGTTGGGCATCGTGCCCAGGCATATTGCCGTTATGCCGGATGTTCACCTGGGTAAAGGGGCGACGGTGGGTTCGGTTATTCCAACAAAAAAGGCCATTATCCCCTCGGCCGTCGGCGTGGACATCGGCTGTGGGATGATGGCCGTGCGGACCACGCTCGCGGCTCATCAATTGCCGGATGATCTGTCCAGGCTTCGTCATGCCATAGAAAAAGCCATTCCCGTTGGATTTGGCAAATGGACTGATGACACGCTTCCAGACATTGCCCTTAAGACATGGCAGAGTAAACTCAGAAAAGATTATCAGTTGATTCTTAACCGCCATCCTGCCCTGGGGTTCAATCGTAAAACGCAGCGACGCTTAATCAATGATCTTCATCATCTCGGTACTTTGGGCGGGGGCAACCATTTCATTGAAATCTGCCTGGATGAGACGCATCAGGTCTGGTTGATGCTGCACAGTGGTTCACGCGGTGTGGGTAATTGCATCGGCACTTATTTCATTGAACTGGCCAAAACCGAGATGGGGCGTCTGCTCGGCACCCTGCCTGATGCAGATCTTGCCTATCTTTCGGAGGGCACACAGCATTTTGAGGATTATTTTTTTGCGGTTAACTGGGCACAGGCCTATGCCCGGTGTAACCGCGATATCATGATGCAAACCCTTATGCAGGTGTTGACAACCCATTTACAAAAGCCGATTGCCGCGGATTTGTATGCGGTCAACTGCCACCATAACTACGTGTCGAAAGAAAAGCATTTTAACGACAACCTCTACATCACCCGCAAAGGCGCCGTGTCCGCCAGAAAGGACGAACTCGGCATTATCCCAGGCAGCATGGGAGCCAAATCGTTTATCGTCAGAGGGCTTGGCAATGAGGAAAGCTATTGCAGCTGCAGTCATGGTGCGGGCAGGGTGATGTCCCGAAACCAGGCTAAAAAGGAAATCAATCTGGCGGAGCACCGGCGTGCCACGCAGGACGTGGAATGCCGCAAGGACAGGGCTGTGCTGGATGAAAGCCCGCGAGCTTATAAAAACATTGATGACGTCATGAAGTCACAGCAGGATTTGGTGGAGGTTATTTTTACGCTTAAACAAATTCTGTGTGTCAAAGGCTAATTCATTATTGACAACCCCATGATTCCATATCATTTTTTAGCCTGACGTTTTGAGGATTAATTCGGCATGCATAAAAAGGAAAGTGATGATTAATTTATCAGTTAAAGTCAATGAGAATAAAGTCATTGAGATACGGATTGACTACCTTCGTACCCAGGGCATTTTTTTTGAAGAGAACACGGACACGCTCAATCTCGATGGGATAAACGCCGGAACCAACGGCCTCGGCCAATTGATTGAAGAGATGACCACGCCGTCAGCGTATGGCTTTTACCCCATGAATGGCCAGGCATTAGCTAAAAACCAAATCCAGGTCAAAAGGCTGGATGGCACGCTTTATTACAGCCTGCTTAATGAGGCAGGAGAACGTATTGATGGGGTACTGACTAAGGACAGGTTAAAGACGATGTTTCGTGACGAGCGCTCGCTCCTGTCGTCACCCGACAGCGGGCTTTTGTCTCTGCAACCGTATTTTTCCCGTTTAATGAATTACATGGCAGTGACGCATCTTGGCGGGTTTTACTTTTTTAAGGCTTTGCCTCGCTTAACTGGAGAACAAATCAGCAGGAGGGCATTGCCTGACAGCGAATTCCTGGCGCGCCCGCTGTCGTATGATCGAAAAAACAAGGCAAAGGAGCAGCCCTACACCTGCTCCACCGTTATTTATGAAATCCCTTCCAATCACGCTGCGGCGGCGCTGCGTCTGATTGCCTTTTTTGAGGCTTATGTTAAAACCCGGGTTCATGTGGTGAGGAACTATTCGGTGGAGGAGCGGCTGAAGGGGAAAAACACTGCTTTAGCGCCCAATCAGATGTTTGGCAAGGATGCCACTGCACGAGCGTTTCAAAGTCCGACACAAACCCTGCATCCCTTCGTTGAGGCAGTGCTTGCGATCATGAATCCGTTACCCCATTATGCAACCCTCTTTAAGGATTTACAGGCGGTGTATCGCTATGCCAATGATTGGGTTTTTCTTTGTGAAGACGAAGAGAGGCTTAAGAAAAGGGATTCAATCAGCGATTTGGTGTTTAATGAGGCGGCGCTTAATTTGGTTTTAACATTCAAAAGCCCCGCCTTTTTATACGATGAAAATCTACCCCTTGAGATCAGGCAATCCCGATTTGAAGCGATGATCATCGCTTACGAGCGGGCGGGACTTCTTAATGACCTGCTGTTTTTTGTGGAAGGCTGCAATCGTGCGGCGGCAAGTCAGTTACTCAATGAACGCGAAACGGCAGAGGGTGATTTTCATCAGAGCGCTCCCTTTAACGACGCCGCCCCTGAACAAGTCATGAACCTGGGTTTGCATTTTAATGCCCAATACATCAAGGAGTTCGTCGCCGACAGGCAAAAACGGCCTGGCAACAACAATACGCTCCCGGAGCGGGAAGTATTGAGCGAACGGGATAAACAATCCATTGCCAGTTTAAGTGCCTTGGGGCTTCATGTCTCCGCTTTAAAAACCCGGACTGATGAAAAAACTGAGCGGTCCACAAGCCTGACTTCGTCTTTTGAAGAGACGAAAGGCTGCTGCAAGCTCTTGTAATAAAAGGAGAATAGGATGTCTGAACGGAAAGAGGCCTGTCTCATTGAGCTGATTGCCGCCCGCGAGGAAGACGCGTACATCGTTTTTGAAGACGCTGACTTTATTGCCTTCCTTGATCACCGCCCCTTATTCCCGGGACACACCCTGCTTGCGCCAAAGCACCATTTCCGCACCCTGTACGAGGTGCCGAAAGACCTTGTCGCACCGCTGTTTTTATTAACGCAACAGCTGGGCAGGGCGGTGGAAAAAGCCATGGGGGCGGCGGGGAGCTTTATTGCCATGAACAATACCATCAGCCAGAGTATCCCCCATCTGCACGTTCACATTGTGCCGCGGAACAAACAGGATGGGTTGAAAGGATTTTTCTGGCCTCGCACTCAGTATGACAATGCCGCACAGGCTCTCGCAGTCCGCGACAAAATCAGGCATTGCCTGTCCGTTGACGGATAAAATGGCCCAATTGGATGGCCGCAATCAATGCAGCACCCACTAGAAAAGGCAGGTAGAGTGAAACGGCAAGCAGGGAACCGGCCACCAGGGCAGTCGTCGCTGAAGCCATGCCATTGAGGCTGGTTAAAAGCCCCATCGCTTTGCCTTGATGCGTGGTGGTATGGGCTTGTGATATCGCGCTGGAATAAGCAGGGTTTAAAATCGCAAAAGCAAAAATAATGCAGAGGTTGGCAATAAAAAAGACAGAGAGATGACCCTGACACAGACCAAGACTGATAAAGCCTGAGAATAAAAACAGAATGGCCATGGTTTTAGCGTGTTTAAGGTTTATGTATTGGTAGAGAAGCTTCTGGGAACTGGCTAAAAAAAAGACATACAACAACACCATGACCGAAAATAAAACCCCAATGGCGTAATTTGAAAAAGAAAACGTAAGAATGGCAAAAGGCAGCACGGCAATATAATAAAGACTCCACACCACCTGCAGAAAAAAGAATTCAATGTAGAGGCCATTCCCATAGTCTTTCCATTTGGTTTTAATCTCATCAGCCTCTTTCTTGACGGTTTTGACAGTCAGTGCCGGCAGAAATGTCAGGTTGGTCAGGGTTAAAACCAAAATCAGAAAGAAAGGCGAGGTATAATAATAAAGAGGTACCGGGGCTTCAAAATCAACTAGCATGCCACAGAGCAGGGGGCCGAGGCAAAGGCCTAAGGCATTCATTATTTCTGCCATACGAAACAGGTCATGCCTTGAATACTCCGTGTGCATCAGCAGGGAAAGAATCACTGCCCGCCGGCCTGACATGAGCCCGTCTAAGGCGCGGCTTGTAAAAAAAAGCCAGTAATTGACGGTGATTAAGCTGAATATTGATAGCATACAGGACAACAGGGAGCCGAAAAGGCAATACCCGAGGGTTTTCTTTTCGCCGGTCCGATCAGACACTATTCCCCACAGCATACCGCCAAGGATAGCACCAATGCCGTATATACCCACGGCAAAGCTGTAGGCGTTTAAACGCAGGGAAAGGCTTTCGCCGGGTAAAAGACCAGTTTGTTTGAGAAAAAGCGGGCCCACCAGAGGAGGAATAATGCTGGTGCTTAAACTGATAAGAAAAAGCATGGCATAAGCCAGATAAAACGTCCTGTATGCTGTTTTCGGCATCGCCTGCCCATCCGGTCAATTATAAGCCCATGATAAAAATTCCGGCCTGATTGGCCAGTTTTAAGGTTTCTTCTTTATCAATCAGTATGGACCAACCAGCCTCCACTGCAATCCCGGCGAGATTGGCTTCCGCCACATGCCGTACCGTGGTCTTGCCTATGACAGGCAAATCAATGCGGGTATCCTGCATGCCTTTTTTTATTTTAACCAAAACCCCTTCTTTATGCGGCGATTTAAATTCCCGGCAACGTTTGATGAGGTTATCCGTTCCCTCCACGGCCTCAACCCCAAGGACATAGCGGTTTTCAATGATAAGGGCTTGACCGATATCCAGTTCGCCTATTTTTTTAGCAATAGTGACGCCGAGCTTTGCATCCTCAAGGCATTTAAGCGACGGTTGCGCGGTGGTTAAAATTCCCATTGGGGTGATGGCTTCAGCAATGATTTCCTGAACGCCGACCACATGAAAACCCTGCGCTTCGACAAAACGGACCAGGCCGGCAAAATAACTGTTGTCGCCTAAACTGGTGCTTTCACCCAGCGCGCTTAAATAATTCTGAAGGCGCATACCGCCATAATTCTCAAACAGCAGGGTATGACTGATTTTGCCGGCGAATACCAGGTTTAAAAAACCGGCTGCTTTGACTTGTTGAATGGTTTCTTCAAGATTGGCCAAGGTGACGGCATGGTGTGCCGCGGGTAATTTGAATTGTTTTTCTCCCGAGGCCCTGATGATGAGCACATCAATGTGCTTTTTTTGACAGGCATTAAAAATTTCAACCGGCAAATCCCCTTCGCCGGCAATTAAGGCCAACTGCCGTAATTCAGACATGCTCAATCCCTGGCAACCTCCATTTGTTTATTATAGGCACGGGTAGAATTCTCCCTTAGAATGCCTGCGACAGGATTTCGCTGCCTGCTGCAGCCTGACGGTTAGCCAGCCAGGCAAACAGGGCGCGGCGATGGCGTGCGATGTCATAAATCCTGGTAATGGTCTGTTTTTTCACATCGTCAAACTCCTGTCTGATGGTTTTAATGTCATCCTCAGTAAGGGATTTCCTGTCAATGGACTGAATAATCCGCCGCATGGTGCCAAAGCGCAGGGAATCAAAATAAAAACAGTGATTGTTTTGGTAAATGGTTTCTTTAAACGTCAGGTGCTTGAATTCCTGGCCAATGGCAACCGGAATGAAAGGCGTTTGTGTTTTATTTTTGCAATGCACAAAGGAGATGGCGTTTAAAAGGAAAAATTCCCTGGAAAGACTTGTGACGTCCTTGTTCAGAATAGAACAATTAATAAGCGGCAGGCCCATTCCGATGTAATTTAAGAAAATAATATCAAAGATACGATCAATGTAGGTTTCGGCTTCGGTCTCGTGGTGGTTTTTAAACGCGTCGGCAAGGAATTTAAAATCAAATCCTACCCACGGGGTTTTCATGCTGTTATCCAGATACCAGACCAGATAAAAATAGCCTTCCCAGGGGGATTGATAATATTTTTCTGCGATGGAATCCTGAAGCTGCCGAATTTCTTTCGTCAACGACACGGTAATCACGGGTTGTACTTTTGGTCTTAAGCAAATGCCCATTCCATTGCTGTTTATCTCCTTAAGAATAAGTAATTCCAAGGATTGCATGGTTAGCCTCCAAACCCAGGGAATTAAATTATAGAACAAATAGGGCAAAAGTTATTCAAAACAACAAAAAAGTCAAAAAAAGGTAATTGCTGGACATGTGCTTGAATGATTGGACCAGTCCCCGCGATTCATCAGGCCATGAAGTGATCTCCACGGCCTTTTGTGCAGGGTATTATAGATGCAGGGATTGATCGTCGTCTTTGTCCTCATCCTCATGCTTTGGCAAATCCATGGGACTTGGTTCCTTGATGTGGAGAAGAGTTTTAATGTTCGTTTGCGCGTCTTTCAATACTGCTTTAAATTTTTTCCTTATGTCCTCGACATTGTCTTTCGGGGACAACTTTTCCAGGTGATGTTCGACTTCGTGCACGAAGTCAGACCAGATTGCCTTAATGGTTGCCTTTCTATGAGAGGCATGGGTTTCCCGCGCTTCTGGAATGGACGTTTTTAATTTGCGGGTGATGTCAGGCTCCTTCGCATGGCCCTTTGGCGGTGCATTGACAGTATGGGTACCAATGACCGGCGAATAATCCCCTCTGGCCTGGGTGTTACCGGGACTTGAAAGGGGGGCGTAGTGAGGGGAAATCGGTTGGGTTTCCCGCGCCGACTGCGGTTGAGATCGACTTAAGCTGGTGTAGTGGCTATCCTGAACCTGATTTGACGGTTGTGGAGTTTGACTTGGTCGGCGATTTTGCCGGGTAGCCGCGCCGGTTAACTGTTCCTGGGGTATTATGCGGCTGTAAGGCGTTTCCCCGTCATTTTCTTCAGTCGCTGGCGCATTGACAGGAATGGGGGGCCTTGCATAATGAGACGACGCATCCTGAGTCTGCACCGGGTTTTGCGGCGACAGGTTGCCCTGATTAAGCTGGTTCGCGTAAGTTTCTCTGGACAACAGGTTATTGTAGTGTGTTTCCCCTTCATCATGGGGTGCGGTGGACGGGGCCGTCGGCACTGTCTGGATTCTGCCGTAATGGTCCAGGCTCACCGGTTGTTCTATTGTCCTTACCCCCTGCGTCATGCTCCGCTGCTCAGTCGTGGGCGGCGGCGTTTTTTTGGCGATATCCCGCTCAAGTTGACGAATATTCCCCTTAATCATGGGTTGGATGGGGTTGTTGATTTCAATGCGATTGAGGCGTTGTAAACCAAGGAGGAAATTCTCCGGGGAATGATTTTTTTTATTTAAAATCATGTATTCATAATAAGTCTCGACGAATCGGTTGGTGCATGCGTTAAAGAGCGTTTTCTCCTGCTCCCGCGCTTTTTGTAAATCGGCGCCATCGGGATAAAAAGTCAGCCAGGGTTGGTAACATTGGATGAAAAGTTCCACTTCCTTCTTCAGGTGTTTATCCGGGCTTTTTTCGAGGTAGGCCATGACATTGTTTAACAATTGTTTCAAGGCAGCGCTGTTATCTAGAAATTTTCCCGTACGGTCTGCTAAAAATTCCTGCAGAGGCTGGGTTGTACCCGGCTTCAGTGACAGTGCGGCAAGCTCACCAGACAATCCGGTAAGCATCTGGGTTAAAATACTCATCATCGCTGCTTTTCTGGCGTAATAATCCGTAAGCAGGCTGGTCTGTCCTCCGGTTTTTATAACCTCGCTATCAATAATACGAAGAGGGACTTTGTTGCGGTTGGAATAGACACCGTTCTGTTTACCCTCAGCCAGGATCGAGGTCAAACCATAGTCGCTGATTTTAGGCATAATACCAAGAACATTGCCGCCGCTGTCGCGTTCTGTGCGGATTAAAAAATTTCTTGCGGCGCTGTCCTGATGCAGCATGGACATTTGATGAAGGGTATCCTGGCCTTTAACCAGACCGCAGGCAATTTGGGCCAAAAAGACAGCGGGATTGCTTTTTAACGCCAGAACAACGCCGACACCGGGAAAATTGTGCGCTTCAAGGGGATGGAAGGTATCGGCAATCAGGGAATACAAGTCGGATGAAAACTCGGCCACCTGGCCGTGGGCGTCTTTAATGTCGAGGTAAGATTCATATTCCGTAAGGATACCCACCAATTGGCCGTCAATTTCCAGGGGAAAGGTTTTATTAATGGCACTTAAATCAAGTTGCCCTGATTGACTGTGTTTGGCAATCAGTCTGGCTGCGGCCTCTTCATGCTCATCGGGCTCCAGTAGAAGTTTGACAGCAACCAGCCCCTGGCTGTTACACATGTTCCGATAAGCTGGATTTGAGCCGTTATAATGATAAAGCGCGACCTCGCCAAATGCGCCCCCACCGAGATGCCTGACTTTATGGAATCCATTCGCTGAGAGAGGAATGGTCTTCGTGCTTTGTCCCGGTAACTCAATTTCCTCTTTGGAGTTGGCATTATTCAAGGTTTCCAGCGGTGGCATGATGAAGTACTCCTCAAATCTTTCGTATAGTATAACGCAACTGACTATTATATGAACAATATATTTTTAATTTTTTCATTATTCCGGTTATCATAGGCTTATACTTAATGAAAGCAATGAACAGGAACAACAATGGCTAAAGGAAAACAGGGTGGGGATAAGGGGTTTTTTATGTGGAAAAATTGGGACAGTATGCTGAATGCCGACCATTTTGAAGCGGCTTTTAATGACAAGGATTTTACTCTAAAGAGACTTGTGACGCTGCAGGATCTGGAAGGTGGCAAGAATGGCGACGTGGATCAATTGCTGATTCAACTGATCGGGTTTTTACGCTTGACGGATCCAGGCAAAACCAGCATTAATGACAATGACAGGGCCAGTGCAGAGGCCTTATTTGTTAAACTGGATAATGCATTGACTCGGGTCAAAGCGGCCAGCACCGACGAGAAATTCGCACAATCGGCTGCCCGTTACGCGGAAGAGGTGATTCGTTTGCGCATGGAGTTACTTAAGCAGCACGCCCCGGAATCCCTGCCGCTTGCCTGGTATAATGCCGCGCACAAGGAATTTAAGAATACCTTTTAACAGTCCCCTGGTTATTAAAACGGGAAGCACGGTTAACTGATTCTAATCAATTTGACTCCGCTCAAATTATAAAGAACCGTGCTTTTCTCGTCGGTGACTTCAATGTATTCGCTGCCTTTGCCATCAATAATGCTGACGGAATTGCCTGCGGCATTCAAATGATGTGTTGTGCCGTCATTTTCCACAAGCCATATGGATTTATTGCCGGCTCTCAATTCATTAATGCGTTTCGATAGTTCGCTCACAATAATTCCTGCCACTGCACATCCTTACTTTAATAATAGCTTCTCATAGTACAATCTGAGCAAAGATAATCAGTTTATTGTAAAAAACGGCATTAAATCAACGGTATCCTGCACCTGATACACGTTACTCTTGTTCAATTGGCTTTTCATGGCTAATATGGAATCTTCGGTATGACTCCTCCTGCGGCGGAGTCATGGTATAGGGAAATACGGGCACCATGTTAAAGATTCTGATATTCATCGCTTGTCTGCTTCTAAGTGCCTGCATGGTGGGACCGGATTACAAGGAGCCTGCAAAAAATGTTGCTCCTTACTGGCTGCAGAAAAACCCGGCCGTTAAAGTGGCGCCAATCAATAATGCCGATTGGTGGAAGGTGTTTAACGATCCAACCCTGACTCAATTAATTCACTGCGGTTACCACAATAATCTGTCATTACAGATAGCCGGCGTGCGTGTGCTTCAGGCCCGTGCCAAACTGGCGCAATCGGTCGGTGAGCTCTACCCGCAACAGCAGGTATTGAATGGCAGCTATACCCATGTGCGTACCGGGGGAGGCGAGTTGCAGGGGATTTTGCCTGACAAGTTCGATACGGCCTCTGTGGGCCTTTCTGCCAGTTGGGAAATTGATTTCTGGGGTAAATACCGCCGCGCCATCCGTGCCAATGATGCCGCCTTCCTGGCGTCACTGGCAGCCTATGACAATGCCTTAGTCTCGTTAACCGCCGACATCGCCCATGCGTATATCTCGATCCGTACCCTGCAGCAGCAGATTAAGACGACTCAAACCAACATCCACCTGCAGAAGGTAAGCCTTGATATTGCTCAGTCCCGCTATCGCGGGGGGCAAACCAGTTTACTGGATGTTCAACAGGCAGAAACTGAACTGGCTGAAACCCAGTCATCCCTGCCGGATCTGGTATCCCAACTGCAGCGGCAGAAAGACGCGCTGGCAGTCCTTCTGGGCCTGGTTCCTACTCAAGTCGACGACTTGCTTAAAAAAGGCAGCGGCATTCCACGCGCACCGGTTTCGGTGGCGATTGGCATTCCTAAAGAAGCCTTGGCGCGTCGCCCGGATATTTATCAGGCAAGGATGGAGGCGGTAGCTCAATCCGAATCCATCGGTGCGGTTAAGGCCAACCTTTATCCTGCACTGACCTTAAGCGGTTCCTTTTCCTATACGGCGAACAACATCGGTCAAGCCTCCATCAGCAACCTGTTTGATCCAGCCAATCGTTCGGTGATTGCCGGTCCTTCGGTGGTCTGGCCGTTATTAAATTATGGACAGATTACCAATGCGGTGCGCGAGCAGGATGCTGTGTTCCAGCAAAGTTTGTTGAATTACCTGAATCAGGTACTTAAGGCGCAGCAGGAAGTGCAGGATAATATCACTCAGTACATTGAGGCACGAAAAACCACGGCCTTGCTGGGTTCAGCAAATACCTCGGCCACGAAAACCACCCGCCTGGCTCTCATCCGGTATCGCGAGGGAGAAGCAAATTACACGGCCGTACTGAATGCGGAGCAGCAACAATTGCGAATACAGAAATCATTGATCAATGCCGAAGGCGAAATTGCCAAATCGCTGGTGGCGCTTTACCGCTCCTTAGGCGGCGGTTGGCAAATCCGAAGGGGCAATGATATCGTTCCAGAAACGATCAAACAGGAAATGGCTGCACGAACCAATTGGGGCAGTTTGCTCAAACAACAAAACCATGAGCGCCCAACCACGACCGAGCAGCAAATTAAACAGCTTTACCTACCAAACTGGTGATGGGTTATGATGACAGCCGAGAATAAATCCTTGATTTTAAAAATAGCAGCGGGCGGGGTAGTCCTTTTATTGCTTTACTGGTTTATTCATCATTATTCTAAAAGTACACCGCCCGCGCCACCTGCACCTGTGGTGATCGTAAGCCATCCCACGCGCATGGAAATGACCGATTACATCACCCAGACCGGAAATACCATTGCCTATAATTCTGTCAATTTAGTCGCCAGGGTAGAAGGTTATCTGGACGCGATTCAATTTGTTGATGGTTCCTTTGTTAAAAAAGGCCAGCAACTGTTCATCATCGAGCCTGAGCCTTATCTGCAGAAACTGCATGAAGCAGAAGATACCCTGGCTGCCCAAAAAGCCGCTTATGCCTATGACCAGGCAGAATATGCGCGCCAGCAGCAGATGTACAAAGAGAATGCGACGTCGTTAAAAAACGTGGAAAAATGGTCTGCCAAGCGCGACGAATCCAAGGCTGAAGTGGCGAAAGCAGAAGCCAACGTTAAAATTGCTCAGATCAATTACAGCTATACCCATGTTCAGGCCCCCTTCGATGGACGCATCGGACGGCACCTGGTGGACGTCGGCAATCTCGTGGGGCATGGGCAGGCAACCGAGTTGGCCAACATTGAACAGATTAATCCCATCTATGTTTATTTCAATTTAAATGAACTGGATTTAATCAAATTGCGGGAAGCGGCACGGGCACGCGGTTTTAAACCCAATGAACTGCATAAAATTCCGGTGTACGTCGGCATGCAGAATGAAAGTGATTTCCCCCATCAGGGTAAACTGGATTTTGTGAACACCGGTTTGAATGCATCCACCGGAAGCATGGAGTTCCGTGCGCTGCTCGACAACAAGGATTATCCTCTTTTACCCGGACTTTTTGTCCAGGTTCGCATTCCCATCAGCAAACCGTCGTCACGGCTTGCTATTCCCGACACCGCCATTCAATACGACCAGATCGGCGCTTATGTCCTGACGGTGGATAAAAACGATACGGTGGTATTAAAACGGGTAAGCACAGGAACGCTTGATCAAGGCATGAGGGCGATTACCAAAGGTCTCGATATCGACGACAGGGTGGTGGTGAACGGCATTCAGAATGCCGTGCCTTCGCACAAGGTTACTCCAAAAAAAGAAAGTGAATAAAGCCAATTGGAAAGGGATGCCATTGAATGAAATTGATGCAAGTTGAGAAGAACGAGAAATGATTTCCAAATTTTTCATTGAAAGGCCGGTTCTGGCCAATGTGATTGCTTTACTGCTGGTCTTCATTGGTTTAATCGCTATCCTGGTTTTACCGGTATCGCAATACCCGGCCATTGTGCCTCCCACAATCCAGGTGACTACCACTTACCCGGGTGCGGATGCCAAAACCCTGATTAATACCGTGGCCTTACCCATTGAGCAGCAGGTCAATGGGGTGGAAAACATGCTTTACATGCAATCCACCAGCTCCAATAACGGCGCTTACACGCTGATTGTTACCTTTGCCATTGGCACGGATCTCAATTTTGCCCAGGTTCTGGTGCAAAACCGGGTGCAGGCGGCCATGGCGCAATTGCCCATGGATGTGCAGAAGCAAGGGGTAGTGGTCCAGCAAAAATCAACTGCCATTCTGCAGTTCATTACGTTAACGTCGGAGAATGGCGATTACGATGGGGTGTTTCTTAACAGTTATGCCACCATCAACATGCAGGATGAACTGGCGCGTCTCCCCGGTGTGGGTAATGTTCTGGTTTTTGGTTCCGGCAGCTACGCCATGCGGGTATGGCTTGATCCGAAAAAAATGCTTGCCTATTCGTTAAACCCCAGCGATGTCTTAAATGCCATCAGTTACCAGAACAAAGACGTGTCAGCAGGCCAGATTGCTTCCCCGCCGGTCTTGGGTTCTCATTCGTATCAACTCACCGTGAACGTGCCGGGGCAACTGGCCGATCCCGATGAATTTGGTAATATTATTATCAAAACCGTCGATACCCAACCGGATGAAAATGCCAATGCCAGCAGTTCAGCCCAGGTGGTGCGTATCAAGGACGTTGGGCGGGTGGAGCTCGGCTCCTCAAGTTACAGCCAATTGGCTAATTTAAACGGTAAACCCACCGCAGCCATTGGTATATTTCAGCTACCCGGGGCCAATGCGCTGCAAGTGGCTGACGAGGTGAAGAAAACCGTTGCCAAAATGGCAAAGAAATTCCCTCCGGGACTGACGTATTCCATTCCTTTTGATACTACGGTGTTTGTAAAAGCTTCCATTTCAGAGGTCTATAAAACACTGTATGAGGCCGGTATTCTCGTTCTGCTGGTCATTGTTGTCTTTCTGCAGAATTTCCGTGCCTCGCTCGTCCCGGCCACAACCGTGCCGGTGACGATCATTGGTACCTTTTTCGCGTTGATGCTGCTGGGTTACACCATTAATTTACTCACCCTGTTTGCGTTGGTACTGGCCATTGGTATTGTCGTTGATGATGCGATTGTGATCGTGGAAGGAGTCACCCAGCACATTGAAAAAGGGTTATCACCCAAAGAAGCTTCCATTCAGGCCATGAAAGAATTGTTTGGACCTATCCTTGGCATTACGCTGGTATTGATGGCCGTGTTTGTGCCTGCCGGATTTATGCCGGGTTTGACGGGCGCGATGTATGCGCAATTTGCCCTGGTTATCGCAGCAACAGCCTTAATCAGCGCCATCAATGCCATGACGTTAAAGCCCACGCAATGCGCCCTGTGGCTTAAGCCCATCGATAAAAACAAACCCAAAAATGTCTTTTTCAGGACCTTTGATAATCTCTATAACCCCATTGAAGCGCGTTATATTCGATTTATGGATAAATTGGTACACCACAGCGGCACGGTGTGCCTGCTGGGCGCCGCGTTGGTGGCCCTGGCCATTTTTGGTTTAACCCGAATCCCTACAGGCTTTATCCCGATTGAAGATCAGGGGTATCTGATCTTAAGCGTGCAATTGCCCGATGCAGCCACTCTGGGGCGTACAGACAAGGTCATGAGCGAATTGACTAAAAAAGTTTCGCAAATTGACGGCATTGAAAACGTCATTGCCATTGATGGCATTTCCCTGCTGGATAACAATGCCAGCCTGGCGAATGCGGGTGTGTTGTACATCATGTTTAAAGACTGGAGCGTTCGCGGCAAGTCTGAAAACCTGCTGGCGCTGTATACCAAAATCAATGACATTGCTAAAAACACGCTGGATGCCAAGGTCCTGACCGTCGTTCCCCCACCCATTCAGGGGCTGGGATTATCAGGCGGCTTCCAGATGCAGGTGGAATTGCAGGACGGGACTTTCGACTATCAAAAATTGCAGCGTGTGACGGACGGCTTAATCAGTGAGGGGAACCGTGAGCCGGATCTGCAAAATTTAATGACCTCCTTCCGCGCCAGCGTACCGCAGGTTGCAGCACCCATTGACCGCACCAAAGCTGAGAGTCTGGGTGTTCGTATCGGCGATGCGTTCGGTACCCTGCAAACCTATCTTGGATCTTCCTATGTCAATTTGTTTACCAAATTTGGTCAGGTTTTTCCGGTTTATGTGCAGGCGGATGCGTCTTCGCGCGGACAGGTGGATGATTTGCGCAATTACTATGTCAAAAACCAGCAGGGCTCGATGGTTTCTTTAGGCACTCTGACCGACATCAAGCCGGATGTTGGTCCGGCGATCATATCGCTTTACAATCTGTATCCCTCCGGTAACGTCAACGGTATGGCCGCCAGAGGCTACAGTTCCGGTGAAGGGATTGAAACCATGGAAGAATTAGCTAAAAAACTGCCTCCCGGTTTTTCCTATGAATGGACGAGTACAGCCTATCAGGAAAAAGTCGCTGGTAATATGAGTTATTATATTTTTGCCATGTCGCTGGTGCTTGTTTATCTGATTCTGGCAGGACAATATGAAAACTGGTTGATTCCCTCAGCCATTCTTTTCAGCGTACCGCTCACCTTGATTGGTACCGTACTGGCTCTGTCACTGTTGGGACTGGACAACAACATGTACACTCAGATTGGTTTATTATTGCTGATTGCGCTGGCGACAAAAAACGCCATTCTGATTGTTGAAGTGGCGCATGAACAACACCACATTCATAAAAAATCAGTGATGGAATCGGCCGTTATCGGGGCGAAAACCCGATTTCGCCCCATCCTGATGACCTCATTTGCCTTCATTATGGGGGTCATGCCTCTGGTTTTTGCGACCGGTGCAGGCGCCAATGCCAGACGTTCGATTGGCGTGGCGGTGTGCAGCGGCATGCTGGCTTCAACCTGCCTGGCAGTTGTGTTTGTGCCTGTTTTTTATGTGCTGCTACAAACCTGGCAGGATAAGCGGAAAGCGAAAAAAGAAACAGCCGTCTTGTCTTAACGGTAAGACTGTTTGCGGATTTTTTGCTCTGCTGGGGCAATGTCTTCCCGCTTCGTTTACGGGTGCTTTCGACGTAATGGGGGGCGCCGCTGGCTTTACGTTTTTTTGATTTTTTTGGCTTGAGCGATTTCCTCTTCCAGTGTTCCCATTAACTCTTTCAGGAGGAGAATCACGCGTTTCTTCTGCCCCAATTCGGTGATGTGCCCTATTTAATGCCAACCATTTCGGTGGAATAATCATTGGCATTGCGTTTCTCAACCACTTGATCCGCTAAAATATACCAATGGTATTTAGTTCCTACCGGAACACCGGGGCCCTCAGGGGCTTTGCCTTTATGGCATTTGGTCACCGCATAAAGAGAAAGCCAGGGTTACCTGAGATAACCCTGGCCTGTCCTCAGTAAGATCCATTATTAGTACCGGTTCCGGTTCCCGTGGTGGTGTCAGTACCGGTTTCGGTTCCCGTGGTGGTGTCAGTACCGGTTCCGGTTCCCGTTCCCGTGGTGGTGTCAGTACCGGTTCCGGTTCCCGTTCCCGTGGTGGTGTCAGTACCAGTTCCGGTTCCGGTGGTGGTATCAGTGCCTGTTCCGGTTCCGGTGGTGGTGTCCGTGCCTGTTCCGGTTCCGGTGGTGGTATCCGTGCCTGTTCCGGTTCCGGTGGTGGTATCCGTGCCTGTTCCGGTTCCGGTGGTGGTATCCGTGCCTGTGCCGGTTCCGGTGGTGGTGTCAGTACCAGTTCCGGTTCCCGTGGTGGTGTCAGTGCCTGTTCCGGTTCCGGTGGTGGTGTCAGTGCCTGTTCCGGTTCCGGTGGTGGTGTCAGTGCCTGTGCCCGTTCCGGTGGTGGTATCCGTGCCGGTGTTCATCGTTCCCGTGCCCGTCGTGGAGATGTCGGTTGATGACGTCCCGGAGCCAGAAGTATCCGCGTAAGTGGAGGTTAATGCGGCGGCAGTAAATAAAGTCAGTGCAATCCGTTTCATGGTGTTAGTCCTTCTCGTTAAGCCTGTTCTTAATGATGGTCGTGCTGATAAGCCTTTTGGCACAAAAATCATAAAAAAACAGGTTTGGGTTCTAGAAATAAATACGACAGTTGTTTTGAGTAAACAATTTAAAACTCTACTGTTAAGAATAGCTCAAATAATCGGACAATTAGATTATTCAGGAGTCTGAACGGCGTTTTTCTCCGAGAGGTATTGTTTTTATAATCAGTCCGCATAAAAAACACGCCAGACAGTAGTAAAAACTGTTCAGATGAATGTATTATTTCAAAGCTTTGAATTGACAGGATGCCAAAATGAAAATTTCATTCATTAAAAACTGCTTAACCAATTATGATAAAAACAAGGGGTATCTGCGGGTACTGAAAGATGAATCCCACATCAGCCAGTTAAGAGTCTTTTATAATGAACTGGGCGGCGATAAAGCGGAGGATCGTGAGCTTAATCCCCAGGAATTACTCAAGCTTGTTACTATAGCACTCGGCAAAAAAAACTGGAATGACTCACAAAGTGCCGATGTGTTTACTGAAATTTTCAAACAGTTCGGCGGCAAAGAGGCTTATCAGTATCTGGTTGATAAAAATGGCTTAACGGCAGAAAATGTTGCGCTTCTGGAAAAAAATGTCGCCGCTTACAGCAGGAACAGTCAGGAAATTGGGGGGCTTGCGATCCTGTTGGATTATTCATCACAAAGTGTTCCCCCCTTGTCTTTAAGTGTTTTGTCAGACGAGTCTCTTTATTTTGATTTAGTCAGCATGTACAACAAGACGGGTTGTTTGACTCGTTTGAAAAAGGATGGGCTATTAAGCAAAAACGCGCTCTTGTTGATCGCTAAATGCAAGGACGTTGAGGTTGCTGAGCAGTTGATTCGCTTAATGAATGCCCAAAACAGCTTCAACGACGCAAACCTTCTGTCATTAGCAAAAAATCCCGACGCCCTTGAGCCCATTTTTCAAATTCTAACCAGTCTTGGTCAAAAAGACGTATTCCCACCGACCTTTTGCGATGTGACAACATTATTCAGTTTCAACGCGGTGACCGCGACCAATTTCAAGCATTACCTGCAGGGTATTGAGCAACAATGCCTAAAAAGTAAAACAACTGCGGCCCCTGAAATTGGCAAAAAACTTTTGGCCCATGCCGAAACGCTGGCAAACCAAAATCCGTTGGTCATGGAGAAAGCACTGAGTGTATTCAAGCAGCAGGGATGGATAATAACCGACTACCTCGATTACCTGTTGGCAATAAAAGATGCCAACCTGTACTATACCGTGCTCAACATGGCTAAATTATCGCTTGAAGCTGTCTATTTACCCAGGATTCTCGATGCGGTAAAGGCTGAGGCCACGCATTATCGAACGATAGTCAGTGGTATTGTCCATCTTAAAGAAAAAAATGCCCTGACCGAAGAGCATCTGATTTTTATTTTAAGCTCCTGCGCGCATGCTCACACCCTGGCGGCAGCGCTTACCCAGTGGCCGCATTTAAAAGAAAAGAAAATCCCTGTCGCTCCTGAGGAGTTGTTAAAGCATCCGCCTTTTGCCGAAAAAATCGTTGGTGCTTTGCATGAGTTAAGTAACACAGTGGTGTTGACTGAGCAACTCAGTATGCAGGTGATAAGTAAACCGGAAAGTGCAGAAGCGGCAAAGCCTATTTTTCAGTTATTAAGAAGTAATGACTTGTGTACTGAAAAAATGGTAGGCTTTCTTTATCAAAACAATATGATGAACCATCATCTGCATAAAGCACTTGTCGCATTGGATGCAGCGAGTATCCTGACCAACACCAACATCATTAAACTCAGTTTGAATATGGCTTATTTAAAAACCATTGCCAGTGCCTGCGCCACCTTAAGTAATGCCAATGCCTTAGTGAAGGAGTTAAATGCTCACAAATCCTGTACCCGGTTAAATCAGGACATTTTTGATGCCCTTATTGCGAAACCGCTCGACGCCTTGAAACTGGCAGAGTCCTCAGGCGGGTTGCTTAGACGTTTGAATAGTTCAATCAAAGATGAGGAAGCCTGCGAGTTTGTCAAAATCCGCAAGGAGGCGCGCAGTCTTGCCTTATTACAGCGCAGTGGTTTACTGTTCGGGCCTTACATAGAGCCTTATACCAAGGGTGAAAAAAAGCCGTTTACCCTTGAGGAAAGGCAGGCATTGGAAAAAAAATCGATCTTTCATATCGCTTCCTTTCTTGGCAACGGGCGTCTTCTTGAAAAGACAGTTGAGGATCATGTGGCGAAGGAAGCGGTTGAAGGCATTTTTAATGGGAAAATAGGGTAAGCGCCTGGATAACAGGCTACCGCGTCGAAAGGGCGTTGGTGATTACAGGCAGATTAGGCCGCAGAGAGTTCCCTCTCCTGGCAGGAGAGGGTCTTGTTGGGTTGACAGAGACTGTTTGCTTAAGGAAAAGCAGCCAGGGCCTTTTGCAGGCAGGGATCCTGTTCGGCAAAGGCACTGATGACAATGCGGGTTGCTGCGGCGATCACGTCATTGTTGGGGGTTGCATCCACTTTCGGTTGGGTAAAATACACGGCCAGAGTCACCGGTTGACAATGGGGTGGCCAAATGACACCAATGTCATTGGTGGTGCCGTAGTCGCCGGTACCTGTTTTGTCACCGACAACCCACCCCTCGGGCAATCCGGCGCGAATGCGGGCGCCACCCGTGGTATTGTTGCGAAGCCATTTGATCAACAGTTGACGCTCGGGTGCGGCCAATGTGTCGGTGGTGGTGAGTTTCTGTAAACTCAGCGCCATGGCTTTGGGTGTGGTCGTGTCCCGTGGGTCACCCGGAATGGCGGTGTTTAATTCCGGTTCAAAGCGGTCCAGCCTGAATTGATTATCGCCAATTGATCGCGCAAATGCCGTCACTGCCTTTGGGCCTCCCATCTTTTTCAGGATAAGGTTAATGGCTGCGTTGTCACTCTGCGTGATCGTGGCTTCACACAGTTCAGCCAGTGTCATGCCATCAGCCAGGTGTTTCTCAGTCTCTGGCGAGTGCACCACCAGATCCTGTTTGCTGTAGTGAATTTTTTCCTGAAGCAGGGTCTTGTCCCTCATGCTTCTGCTTAAAAGAGCAGCCACGCCCATGGCTTTGCTGGTACTGCACAGCGGGAAAGCCTGTCGGGCATGGTATTGAATCGTCATCCCATTGGCCTGGTTGATGGCGGCAATGCCCAGGCGTCCCCCGGTCGAGGCTTCCAGCGCGGCCAGTTTTTGTTGCAGGGAAAGCAATTCATCCTTGGCATGGGCGGTTAATGTCAATGAGGCTATCGCGAAAAATACAATCAATCGTTTAAAAGACATAAAAAACTCGTTCATCTTATCAATACAACAGAGAAGGTTTTGACGCGCAATGCAGGATGAATGCGTCAGGACGTCAAGATCTGCTATGCTAATGGGAAAGCCAGGGTATTGGAATGCCTGTATGAAAAAAATTTTACTGATGGGGTTGTGGGCATTGGCCTTTTCTGCAGTTGCCGTTGATCCTCCGGAGTCAGCCATTGTGGACCAGAAATACGATCAGGAACGCTGCGTGCAGGATCTGATGAATCGTTGTCATGAGGCTTGTAAAACGGCAAAGGGAGATCCGGATTGCGTTTCCCGCTGTCAGGACAATGCAAAAAATGAATGCCGCCAGGCCGGCGAATAAGTTCTGTTTGTGGGTAAACTTTCAGACTTCATCAGGGAAAGCATCATTAAAAACCGCCGGCAGGCTGTCTTCATAATAGTGTTCCCCTTTAAAAATCACTTTTTTTCCTGACAGGGCCGCGATGCGTTGACCGGGCAGGATAAAGCCGACCACATTGAGCGGGTCAACTGCCGCAATGGGGATGGCTTCCCGATGAGGTGCTTTATTTTTAATTGCCCGTAATGAATCAACGGCATAGGGAAGCGCAAACTGCTCGCCTAAAAAGCCGCTGACAAAGCGGCCGCCGCGGATTTCACCCCGGGCCTCCAACCGCCGGAAAACAAGGAGCAGTTCGCGCCAGGGAGGGATTAATTTTTCACGTGCTATCAAATCGCGAAAGACAACCCCATAACGTTTCAACAACAGCCAGCAGAGGGCTTCCCTCTGGCGGTCGGGATCGGTCTTCTGGGGTGTCTTGAGAAGAGTCCAGCGTCCGGTGCTGTACTGATGACGTAAGGGGTGACGACGCTTTTTATTTAAACGACGCTTAGGATCAATCAGTGATCGCAGGTTATCAAATCCATCCGCTGTGGTTAATCCAGCGGTTACCAGTTCCCATAACGCCATTTCAATTTCTGATTTCAAGGCGTGAACCCCTTCGGCGATCTCATTGAAAAACGAGGCGCCCTGGTTTTTAAGAAAGGTATAAACGCAGCGTGCAACATGGCTTAAATGCGATAACTCCTCTTCCTGTTCCACCGCTTTAATGGTCGGCATCCAATCGGCTTTATCGCGTACAAAAAAGGTAATCGGCGCTACACTGGTGGGAATAACGCGCTTATTTTCCGATGCCATGTCGCTGGTCTTTGATAGACGGCCCCAGCCGACAATACCCATGAGGCAAAGCCGGTCAAGCATGCCTGGATCATAGTGAATGACGCGCCTGGCAAAAATATCCTTTTCCCAGGATTTAGCCGGAATTTCGATGCCCTGAAGCTGGCTTATCACCTCAATCAACCCCTGTTCATCCCTTAATTGCGTACCCGGGGCGACATGCTGCCAGGTGAGCAGCCACTGCATGAATTTAATGGCGGTTACCGGTTCAATCTCGCGGCGCAGTTTACCTAAGGTTAAACGATGAATACGGGCTAAAAGGCGGCGCTCGCACCATTCCTGCTCAGTACCGGTAAAGGACCCGCGTAAAATGACGCCGTTGGCCTCAAGACGGAGCAGCGCCTGCTCCGTTTCGTTTTGAGGAAGCGAAAGAATCCTGGCTAATTCCTGTGCGCTGATGGGCCCGCTTGAGAACATCCAGCCTCGGATTAACTCAATCAGCGCCTCCTCGCGCAGGAGAGGCTTGTCTTCAATGGCTGGCAGGACATCCTGAATCAGGGCCTCAGGATAAAGATGGGCAAAGGTTTGTGCTTTTTCAGCGGCGAACCAGAGTGTTTTGCCTGCCAGAGTGGCACGACCGGCTCGTTTTTCCTGACGTAATTCATTAAAAAAAATCTGCCACTGGTCATAAAGTTTAAGCGTTTGCAGCGACGTGACCGGTAAGGCAATCAAGGTTTGCAGTGCATCCTGCAATTCGTCCTTGTCACGGACATCAGGCCAGACCTGTTGCCTGACTTCGG
Organism: Legionella rubrilucens; assembly: GCF_001468125.1. Lineage (GTDB taxonomy): Bacteria > Pseudomonadota > Gammaproteobacteria > Legionellales > Legionellaceae > Legionella_C > Legionella_C rubrilucens. Next base: position 806,736 of record NZ_LNYT01000007.1, read on the forward strand.
CAATGATGTCTGGATCCAGCCGGCCTATCTCACCCAGCAGCGACTCAGGCAGAATACGCCTTAGAGTGACTGCCCGGGCGCGCCGCTCTTCCAGCGGGGCATCATCCAGGAAGGCATAGGGATTGGCATTTAGAATTTCATGGGCAAACGCGGAGGGGGTCGGCGTATCGACGGCCAGGTAACGGATTTCTCCGCGTTTAAGGCGGTCAAGCACACCAATTAACCCCTGCAAATCCAGGGCTTCAGTCAAGGCATCCTTAATGGTTTCGTTAATCAGCGGGTGATCCGGCAATTCAATGTCGCGCCCGCCGAGATTATCCTGACAGGCAGCGGCATCCGGGAAAACAGCGGCCAGCAAATCATCGGCCAGCATGCGCTGGATGTTGGGCGGTACTTTTTTGCCATTCCTAAAACGAATCAGTGCCAAGGCGCGGCCAGCATCCCAGCGCCAGCGGGTAGCGAACAGGGGGGATTGCAAAACGGCCTGGGTAAGGACCCGTGTGATGCTTTTAGGATTTAAAAAGGCGAAGACATCCGCTAAGGGAAAGCTGTGCTGTTCAGCCAGGGCGATATTAATGCCGTCGTCGGTGGCTGAGGCCTGCAATTCAAAGTTAAACGAGCGGCAAAAGCATTTGCGCAAAGCCAGACCCCAGGCTTTATTGATGCGCGCGCCAAAAGGTGCATGAATAATCAATTGCATCCCTCCGGCTTCGTCAAAAAAACGCTCGGCGATGAGGGTCTGTTGCGTGGGCACGGCGCCTAACAGTGCTCGTCCCTGCAGGATGTACTCTACCAATTGCAGAGCGCCTGCCCGGTTTACCTGGCAATGATCAATTAGCCATTGAAGCGCGTCCTGAGTAAGCGCCAATTGTTCGCTGGCCGGGGCAGCCGGCAAACACGTAGCCGGCAACAGGTCGCTTAAGCGCTGGCGTAAGGCCGACACCTGCAGCGACAGTTCATTTGTTCGTCCCGGCGCCTCTCCGCGCCAGAAAGGCACAGTGGGCGGTGCGCCATGTGCGTCCTCAACCAGCACGCGGCCGGTCGCGCTTTCAATGCGGCGAATCTGCCAGGAGGTACTCCCGAGCAGGATAATGTCACCGCGATTACTTTCCACGGCAAAATCCTCATCCAGCGTGCCCACCATGGCGCCGGTGGGTTCGGTGATGACGGTAAACAGGCCGTTTTCCGGGATAGCGCCGCCATTGGTGATGGCGGTTAAGCGGCTGCCGCGGCGGCCTTTGACCCGACCATTGACCCGATCACGAAATAAATAGGCGCTGTAGCGGCCGCGTGAACCGGCGATGCCTTCAGCCAGCATCTCAAGCACCTCATCAAACGTTTGTCTTGACAGGGCGCGATAAGGGTAGGCGCGCCTGACTAGAGCGAATAAGTCGTCTTCCTGCCATTCATCGGTGGCACAACTGGCCACCAGTTGCTGAGCCAGAATGTCCAGGGGTGCCTCAGGAATAATAAGTTCATCCAGATCACCGTCACGGATAGCGTGCACCAGGGCTGCGCACTCCAGCAATTCATCGCGGGTGGTGACAAAAAGGCGGCCTTTGGACACCGCACCATGCCAATGTCCTGCCCGTCCTACCCGTTGAAGCATCACGGCAATGGCGCGTGGAGAGCCTAACTGGCAGACCAGATCCACACTGCCAATGTCAATACCCAGTTCCAGGGAAGCAGTTGCGACCAGGGCTTTTAGTTCCCCATTTTTTAATTGATTTTCCGCTTTCAGACGTAATTTTCGTGATAAACTGCCATGATGAGCCGCGACCTGATCAGAGCCTAAACGCTCGGCCAGATGATGAGCGACGCGTTCAGCGACTCGCCTGGTATTGGCAAAAATCAGGGTGGAGCGGTTTTGTCTGGCCAATTCAGCCAGGCGATTATAAATTTCATCCCACATCTCATTGGAGGCTACAGCCCCCAGCTCCGAAGAGGGCACTTCCACCGTCAATTCCAGGTGTTTTGCATGGCCAATATCAATAATTGTGGCCTTGTCTGCGCGATTGCCCATTAAAAAATCAGCTACCCGCTCCAACGGTTTTTGGGTCGCGGACAACCCAATGCGCAGCGGTGGTTGATGGGTCAGCGCTTCCAGACGTTCGAGCGAAAGGCTTAAGTGACTGCCGCGCTTGTCGTCGGCCAAGGCATGGATTTCATCAATAATGACCGTTTTTACGGTGCGAAGGATTTCACGGCTTTTCTCCGTGGTGAGCAGAATGTAAAGCGATTCCGGGGTGGTTACCAGAATATGCGGCGGTTTTTTGGCCATAGCGACGCGATCTTTCGCTGGCGTATCGCCGCTTCGGACAGACACGTTGATTTCGGCCATTAGCTGCTGGCTGGTGTCAGCCAACGCCTGTATGCCGTTTAATGGGGTCATTAAATTTTTTTGAATGTCATTTCCCAAGGCTTTTAATGGCGAGACATAAAGCACTTCGGTTTCGTCACTCAACGTACCGGCTAAGGCTTTTCGGATTAATTGATCCAGGCAGGCTAAAAAAGCGGCAAAGGTTTTCCCGGAGCCAGTCGGCGCGGAGATCAACGTGGCGTTGCCGGCGAGAATGGAGGGCCAACCCTGACGCTGCGGTTCGGTCGGTTCGCCAACCTGATTGATAAACCATTCGCGGACCAGAGGATGAGCCCAGTCGAGACTGTGTGCCCGTTTCATGACTGATAAAGCTTAGAGGGTGAGATTGTGTAAAGTATACACTATATCGATTTTGAGATACCCGGAAAAAGATTATAATGAGAAGAAAAAAGGGGAAAGCATGCAAAAGCTACTCTACGCGGTCGTGTTTATTATCCTCAGTGCGGCGGCTCACAGCGACGAACGTTGTTTTGATTATAAAAAAGGCAAGGCCATCCTGAAGGAATTAGAGGGCATGGTGGAGTATACACTCTGCGCCCAACCGCTTCCGGCGGAACGGGTGCGTTCAGGCATAAACACCGTGTTGCCCAGGGTGATGAATAAAGCGTTTCTTGGCGTCGACCCGCCTGACAATTGGCAGACAATGGTGAATGAGGTGCAGCAAACCTGCCTTAAGGATCATGGCAATCTGTGTTCAGACGCCGCCCGGAAAGAAGTGGAGGCCTGTGTTTCTGCTCAATTGCCTGTTTTAATTTTGTTCTGGGCTCCCTGGTTTGCCGAACACTGCAAGGCAATCAACAAAGCCGTTATTTTAGACTGGAAACAAAAGAAACCTCAGGTTCAACAGTGGATCAATGCGTTTAAACAGCAAGCCATCAATTGAATGAGGGGGAGGATTTTTCCTCACTGCCGCGCGGGACAGGGCCTTCTTTTTTTTCATCGTATTCATAGGCGGCAAACAGGTCTTCGTCCTCAAGCGCTGTTTCTTTTATCCCTTCTTTAAAAGGGATATCCATGCGCTTCATTGTCCAGGCGCCATGGGTGTAGCTTGTGTATTTGCCGATTCGTAGATTGGACTCAGGCGACACGTCCGTGGAAGGGCGGATTCCTGCTTCCTTAAAAGCCTCTTCAATTCCGACAATGGCTTCTATCCATTGCTGTGCCTGTTTCTCCGGGTTGGCATTGCAATAAATGACGATTTCACGGCCAAGCATGTGTCTGTCCAAATCCCTGCCGGCAAACTCTGCCTGACCCTCAGTCATGATTTTAAACACACCCAGATTGAATGTTTTCGCACAGGCGGCCATAATCACAAAGGCTTTTTCCAAATCATCCTTGTGAATGGCCAGGTTTAACTTCCAGTCGAATTCATCAATGGCCTTGATGGGGGGATGGTGTCGCTCACACACCAGCCAGCGGGTGGCTTGAGGCATCATGTCTGACGTGTGGAACATACGCAGTTTCAGATTCAGGGCCGGGTGTTCTTCCCTCGCATAGCTTTTTTCCTCCATATCCAGCCCCTGCGAAGATTTGCGGTAATAGGCGCTGATTACCCCCTTCAGATTGTCAGCGCCCTGTTTTTCAGTAGGGCGCTTTTCAGGTTTAAAGAGAGTAAACACCTGATTAACGGCTGCCCCGACGGTGCGGGTAAAAGAAAAGGTGTCTTTGTTGGCATTATTCTCATTGCTTACCGCCGTTTTTTTGATAACAGGACGGCCTTTACCCTGGGCAAGTTGTGCAGCCTTGATGGCGGTATTGTCTTTTTTGTTCTGCGAAGCGGCAAGTTGCAGAAGCGGCGAATGGCTCACCAGGTAGACAAGGTTGCTGTTGGTGTATTTCGCCGAAGGATCATAGGGTTCGTGACGCAGCAGTTCGAGGTAGGCCTCATGCAGGACGACCAGATCCGCAATCTGTTGCTCCGTGTAAGTGGATTCATTCTGGGTATACTGTTCAGAGGACCGGATGGCTTCAAAGGCTTCATCCAGGAGCTTTAATTTGAGACAGATGTCCTTTATCCCCTGCAGGCGCAACATGACAGCATTGGCTGTCATGGGCTTTTGTTTTACATCACCCAGCAGGGGAAAGAGGACAAGCTGATCCAAAGGTTCGGCGGTATTAAAGTAACCCCTGTTTGGGGTATTAAGCAGGGTGATATACACCGTGATGATCGCCTCGAGATACTCGCTCTTTTCCTTGACGCTTAAAGGACTGGACAACACGTAGCGTCCAAGGTCTATCAGAAGTTTAATCTGGTTTTCCTCGCTCAGCAGGGCCTCGCTCTGAAAGGTGATGAATTGCTGTTGGAGCGCTGAGAGTTGCCGGGTTATTTCTTCTGCGCTCAAGGGTTTTTTATCATCAATCGCCTCGCTGCAGAGGACAACGTGTAAACCGTTAAAAACCTCCGGCGGGTCGTTTTCAAAAAACAATTGGCAATACAGGAACATCTCTTTGGAAAAGAAGGCTTTAAGCAAATCCCTGCCTGAAGGGGCACCTTTGGCAATCAGATCGGGAATATTGAATAACAATTCCTTTTTGTTATGGAGCTTGTAAATGGCCGAAAACGTGTTTTCCTTAAACACCTGCGCCATCACCTGAAGAAAAGCGGCTCTCAATGTCATTATTTTTTGAAAGTTTTCCATCTCAGAGGGAGAGTAGGGGTGGTGATTTATGGCGGAAGTAATGGCATTTAATTGATTAAATGTCAGGGATTTAATGTGTGTTTGTACCGGTTTTGCAAACGACAGGGAGGAAGCCTCCTCCGCGTCTACATCGCTCCCTTCCCTGCTTTTTTCAATGATTTCCGTGAGTTTTTTCAGTTGCACGGGCGTGACGTCGATTTCAACCGCAGTGGCCGTGGCTTTATCAAAATAATACACTTTGTCATCACTGGTTAAGACATAAGCACCGTCATCCGCGGTGGTTTGCACCAAGGCTTCCCTGTCGAGCGGTGCCTGCGCTGTGATAAAACTGACCGTGCGTTTGGGTTGCTTCATGCTGCTTAATGCTTCTTCCAGGAAGGTAAATTGTTGATGAACGTCAAAATAGGAGCTTCCATCCTCAGTCTGATAGGCATGGGCCATGTCATACAGCCAGTTTAAGACGTCTTCCGTTGTGGGAGGAGGGGAGACCTGAAATCGCCTTGGCAACGCATTTTTGATTTTTAATTCGCCTAAATCCGTGTGCGATTCACGGTAATAACGAATAACGTCAGACCGTTTAAACGCCTCCTTGAACACCACATAGAGCGGCGGAATAACCGAGGGGATAAAGGCGTCTGCGTGTTGCTCCAGCCGGTAGGCGAGCATGGAATTTTCATCTGTAAGGAAGGCATGGGCCTCAGAGTAAGGTTTTTGAGCCAGAAGCCGCAGGTAAGTCACCCGGATAGCCAGCAGGGCTTGAAACTGGGTTGGGGTTAAGCTTTCCAAGGGGTCGTTCCAGACGTATTTACTGAGGTTGGCACGATTGGCGATGGCAAAAAACAGCTTTTCCAACTGGGTCAGTTTTTCTTCCAGCGTAAACTGGTTATTCAAAGCCAGTTCCTGATGGAAATCAGGGATTTTACCGCGATCAATGTCGCTCAACCAGGGTAAATCGCTGACATACTCCCGGTAGGCTTTTTCCATGATGTCCTGTTGCGAGGCATTGAGATGACCCAAGAGTTGTTTCCGCCGCTGGTTAATGTATTTCGTGGACTGTTCGCGCTTTTGATCGAATTGATATTTCTGTTTATGGAGGTCGATAAAATCCGACGGCTGCAAATCGAAATCAGCCGCTTGCGCCAGGGTGTCTTCCATGGTCTGGTAGGATTGACTCATGGCGATGATTTTAGTCGGCATGTCGCTTAATCTGACCCAACTGATTTTATCCTGAACGTCGAGAGCAATCAGCCGTTTGCCTCGATTCATCGCGTTGCCGGGCATTTCAACCTGACGCATGGCGGCTAAATTTTTATCTTCCTCGTAGTGTGCAGGCAAATAGTCAAAGACATGCTCGTATTTGGCGAGCTCCCCCAACGCCGCCAAGGTGTACACGGCGCAATTATAGCCGTCGCGCTGCAAACCGGTACGGCAGGATTTGATTTCGAAAGGCAGCTCCATGCTGCTCAGCTTTTTATACAACAGATTGACTGCTTCGAGATGCCTGGGATCGCCCGCTGACTCAAAGCAAAAAACCCGGTAATTGCCGTCAGAGTCACGCTCAACATCAAAGCCGATGGCATGTTCTTCATTCAAATGGTAATAAAAAAATTGTTTTCGCTCGCCCAGGGCCAGGTTAGCAATCGCCTTGGCCATTTTTCTTACTGTGGATTCGGAGGCATAATCGGCGCAACGGATGACCGCGAGATCGGCATGCCGCCCCAGTGCCGCAAAACGGCGGTTTTTAGCCATGATCAGCGGCAGAACGTCGCTTTCAATCAGCTTGTGCTCGCCTTTAAGCCGAAACAGCAGGGTTTTATAGGTTTTTTCAAGGCGCAGGTAGTCGCTGCTGCCAAGCTCATCGACTACGTATTTAGGCAGACTGCGCTTTAATTCCTGTTCCCGAATATAACCCGTCAACACCGTGTTAACCTGATTGAGCAGTTCTTCCGATGGATTGTCGGCATTAACAGCATGATGTTCGATGATTTTCTTAAGCTGGTACTTAATAAACGAGTTAAAATGAAGCCAATAAGCCAGCTCCTTGCGGTTTTTTTCCTGAATAAGCTGGCCTAAACGGGTTTGGGATGCGCTTTCCGCGAGGGGGCGGCGTTCAGCGCTGGCTATCATCAATTGGGCAAGAATCAGGGAATACGGCTTTTTAGCAGGCGGGGCCTCTTTTTCTTTCTTTTCGGATGTCATAACCACTCCGAGGTGTACATATGTATTAAATATAGACAACCGGAAGTTTAATTATTGGATTTCCTGTCATGAAATTATATAGTGGGGCTTAAGGCTTTCTTAAACCGGTGAAAAATGCCTCTTTTTTTATTTATGGACATCGAAGAAAAAAGTCGTGTCGCAGCCCAAAAGCAATTTGGAATTAGCGAAGAGGCTGTGGTCCTTGATAAGGACTCGTTGCCCTCAGTTGGCAGCGCCAAGCCACCTTTTGTGATACTTGGGCATACTCAGGAAGTCATTTACGATTATGCCCTGTGGCAAAGCAAAAAACAGACATTAGGCGGTTTGACGGCTGCTGAGATGGCTGAGCGTTTTGCGGACATGATCCCCAAAGAGAAGCGCGGCGAACTGAAGGATTTGTACCTGATTGCCTGTGAAGCCGGTTTAAACGACTCCGCCGAAAAGCCTTGTTATGCACGCGAACTGGCTTACCGATTATATCGCCAGGGGTTTACCGCGGTTGCTGTGCATACAGTGACCAGTCCGGTGTTGAAGGGCACGCCATACGTCGGCATGCGGGTGGAGCTGGTGACCCAAATCGGCATTGAGGGTAAACTGGAAGGGATCCAGCTTGGGCATGCCCGCGCATTTCTGACCACGCAGGACTATGAGGACCTCTCTGAAAAAATCAGCGCGATGGAAATCGAAATGCGGGAGATCAAAGCGCACACGCCAGAGGCGGTAAAACGACGATCGGATTTAAACCGGCAGATTTTAAGCGGCAATGGGCAGTTGCATACAAAATCCCGCGAGCATTTGATCATGGATGTGGCGGATTTAAAAAAAGAGCTGGACCGGCCGGAGAATACGTTTCGCGCTCAAGACTCGCTGAAGGCGATTGAGGCGAAACCCAAGTACTTATCCATCGAACGGCGTGGTATCGAACAACAAAAAATTCACCGTCAGATTAAACCCGTTGTTTCACAAAAAATGCAGGATGACGTTTATGGTCCCCTTATCGAATACGCGCGAACAGACAAATGGTTGCTGGCGGTTTTGTCTGAATTATCCGAATTACAGCGTCGTTACCGAAACGATAAAAAATTCCTGAAAAACATTGACCTGCTTGTTGCCCTGATGAAAGAAAAAAAACAACACTGGCAACAGGCCATTTTTGAAAAAATGGATGCCTACCATGACGTATCCGTTTTAGAGCAAATAAAGACCAGACGTTCGACTTCTTCTTTCTATGATCTGATGCTGCATCTGGTGAGGCAGTACCGCCTTACGCGCATGGATATCGATGCTTCTCTGGAGAAGGAGATTAAAAAAGCAGTCCCTGAACGCGTAATTGAGCAGGTTATTTTCAACAAAAATAAAGAGAAGCTCGCGGTGACCCTGGTTTCAAGAGTAGGGGAGAAAGTCTCCCTGATTGAATTCTCCTTAAAAAAGCACGAACAGGAAAAATTCTCACCGGAGCTGATTAGAAAAAAAATCGAAAAAGGCCATCAACGGGACGAGGAGAATAAAAAAACCTACGCCGCGCAGGCAACGCTTTCTTCCGATTGGGAGGAGGAGCCGTTAATTCCAAAACCAGTCCGTTCCTTACCGGCTGTGAGCCATTATTACCTGTATACCAATCGCCATCATTTCTGGCCGGCTACTATTGCAAAGGGTCAATTTGCAAACCTTCGCGGCGATCCACTCAAACAGGCCATTCTTGCTGATTTTAAACGACAAATCGAAGCCTGCACCAGCGACAACGGTCTTAAGCAATGCTCGAGCCGTTTGCGTGAAAGCTCCGAGTTCCAAGTATTGACCATGGCCCAGGATCGGTTCACTTATTTCTTCAGATGGCTGCCCTGGGTTAAAACCTCCTCAGAAAAAGCCTTTGAAAAAATGCTCAATGATCAGGGGTCTTATTTGAGTTTGTCTAAGAAAAACAAATAAAGGCAAGGTGAGCAGGGCAATATTATTCCAGCGGTGGAAACGCCTGCAGCGGGGTTGAGGAAAAATACCCTGTCTTCATGCAGGCTAAGGTCAACAGCATTTGCTGTTTTAAGAGGGGGGTTTTGCAGAAAGGCCCGTGCAACGCATCCCTTAATCGCCCCATGAGGGGATGGGAGGATTGAAACCAGGGCGTCACAAACCGGCTTGCGCTTTGATAGAATCGCAGTTGCGGGCGCCGCTCTCTGGAATAGCGGGCCAGGGCGTCTGGTACGTCATCCTGAACCAGGCACTGGGCTAAGACACTGGCATCAATTAATCCCAGGTTGGCGCCCTGGCCAAGTTGCGGGCTCATGCCATGCGCCGCATCGCCTATTACGACAACCCGCTTTTCATGCCAGGGATACATCCTGACGTCTAAATAGGAGGCCAGCGCAAACTGGTCATGGCGGGTAAATTGCTTAAGGAACGCCGCAAGTTGCGGCCAGAGCGTTACAACCTGTTCTTTCCAGCGGATCAATGGCGTATTTTGCCATTGACTGAACTGGTCCCGCTTAAGACTCCAGAAGAAACTGATTAAACGCCTGTTGTTTCTATATCCCATCGGCAGCATGCCGGCCATGATCTCGGTTTGGTGATAAACCTGTTCCAGCGTGTGCTTAAACCGATCGTCCTCATCCTCTCCGATAGCCCATAAAGCACCCCACTCATAGGGTTTAACCCGTGTGGTAATGGTCAGTGCCTGGCGAAGCGTGGAGCGTGAGCCATCGGCCAGAACGACGCAGTCATAAGGACCGTAGTGATGGCCTTCACGATCGAAGAGGGTGACCTGATGAGGCTGGTTGTCAATGCGGGTAATTTCACAGGGGTTTTTGATGACGATGCCTTGCGACTGCATGGCTTTGAATAATTCCTCGTAAAGCACGGCACGATGCAGCCCTAACCCCATATGATGCGGGACCAAATCCCGGTATTTTAAATCCAGTACCACCTTGTTGTTATGGTTTCTGCCGTGCAGCCCGTGGATAGGAACGCCTTTCTCAAGCAGCGGTCTGACAAGATCGAGTTTGGAAAGAATATGTAGACCGGCGGGTTGCAGGAGAAAACCGGCACCCACTGGGACAAGCTGGCTGACCTTATCAAAAACCGTGACTTGAGCGCCGCTTTTTTTAAGAAAAAGCGCTGCCGCGGGTCCCGCAATACCGCAACCAATAACGGCGATATTGAGCATGATTCTATTCCCCGTTATTCAATCACCGGGTTGACTGAAATGGTGGCTTTCAGTGTATTGGCGATAAAGCAGGCGGTGTGGGCTTCCCTGAATAACTGTTGTAAAGAGGATTCATCCGGTTTTTTATCGGCCTGAAAGCTTATTTCAGGCCGAAGAATCACTTCAGAGACAGCCATGATGTTCTCATCGAGAATGCAGGTGGCTTGGTCGCTGTAGTGGTCTACCACATAACCCTGCTTACAGCACAAGGCAAGGAACGTGAGCAGGAAGCAACTCGCCACGGAGGCGGCTAATAATTCTTCCGGGGTCTGATATTGAGGATTGCGCAGCAGATTGGCGGAGGAACTGACTTCGATTTTTGGACCTCCGTAGAAATAGACCGCGTGCCTGCGATCATAGGAATGGTATTGAAAATCAGGCGTTGTCCGTTGCCATTGAAGCCTTACATTGTAATCTGCCATATAAAAAATCCAGTTGCCGAGGATAATACAATTGTAAGTCAGCTTAAGCTGTTTTGTTAGTCATTCTGATTTAATTTTTATTGGAATGCCAGCAAAAAACAGTTGAAAATGAGGGGCATGAAGTAATTGTTTACAAAGGTTTTTTTGCTCTTTACAATGAGCTAATGATCTGTCAAACAGATCAGACTGGATGCGGCTCTATTGGGACAATAGGCGGCCTCTGAAATTCTCCAAAGTATTAAAAATATCATCACAGAAGGACTCTGAATGAAAAGTAAAATCGGTTTAGCTCTGGCTATAGCATCAACGTCAGCGTTTGCAGGAACCATGGGGCCTGTGGTTGCATCAGAAAAGTTTTTTCTAATCGAAGGTGGCTTGGCTTTTACCCATGCATTCTATAAAGACAACGCCGTTTTCGCTGAATCCTTTACGCCCGTAACCCCGGCTGGATTTTCAATCAATCCCAACAATTTTTACCCTAAAAATTTCTGGGGCGGTTACATGGGGCTGTCTTTTTATTTCCCAAGCTGGCTTCTGAATGCTCGATACAGCCTGTATGAGAGCAAGGAAGAGACCAATTACACGGCGGGTACGGTCATTGAACTGCAACCTGCAAAGCTGGCTTTCACCGCCGACAAGGTATGGGGAAATATTAACCAGCTTTCTTATGGACTGGGTGCCGGTGCGGTTGTTGAGACCTTGAATAAAGGGGAAGCGCGAATTCATATTTCTGCCGATAACCCGGTATCAGAAACATTCCAGGGCCGCACTCAGATTAACCCTCTGGTTGAAGGCTTTGTCATGTACCGCTTCGCTAATAATTTTGGTGCGAAATTTAATCTGGAATATCAAATTCCTGTCAGCAGAACCTTTGGTGATGGTGATTTGAATTTAAGTCTGGGCATTAACTACGCATTACCTGTTTAATCAACCTAAGGAAGCTAACATTATGGACAATTTAAACCGTCAGGATCACCTTGAAGCGGAAGTCTTGTTTGACGACAGTGAATTTTTCGAGCCTTCACTGTCTTCCTGCTGCTGCTGTTGTACAGCGGCTACTTCAGAGATGGCTGATAGCACGGATGCTGCGAAGTAAGTCTCTGACTTCATCTCTCGGAACGGCCTGGCCATCGGTCAGGCTTTTTCGCCGGATAAAACAGATTCTTTTAAAAGCCCACAGCAGCCTTCTTGCAAAGGTTGCCGCCTTTATTTATCCCAAGACGGTGTATCATGAAGTTAACTGTAAGCCTTAATGGCCATTTCCTTTGTCCTTTCCAGGCGTTTGTTGATATCGCCAAAGCCCTGTCGCCTTCACCCGCTTTGCCGATGCAGGTTTTTACTCCTGTCTGTGAACTGACCACCATCAACGACTGGATTAACCTTGAATCCTTAGGTCAACCCACCGCCATTCGGGCACAGGCATTAAGCCAGCAATTACAGACTTTGCTTCGTGCAAAAGAGGTGAATACACTGGAATTGCATGTGCAGATGGCCGAAGGTTGGTTAAGCCGCGATAACCTTTACCTGTTTTTGTTTTTAAACCATTCTGTCAGGGTACGCTTTGTTTTTTATGTGAAGCCTGAACACCTGCAGGAGCTCAAGCAGACCCTGTCATCCGTCGATGAGGCATCCTGGGATATTGATTATCAAACCGATTTGACGCCTCCCATTCCGAGTCTGGAAGGCCCGCAGGCCATGCTTAGCACGGTAGGTTTTGATTTTAATTTTGGGGATGCCCTGACACTGACCGAAACACAAGTGCAAAAATTAGTCGGTTATGCCTGGGTTTGCCTTAAGGCCGGTGCGCCTGAAGCAGGGGGGCGTGCCTTGGATGACCTATTGGCGCACTATCATTTATCGACATCCCAGCGGGAAACCCTGCTGATGCACCTGTTATTGACCCGCTTTCTTGCCCACCAGTATGAAGAGGTCACTGCCAAAGAGCTTCCTCCGGCATGGGTGAGCCTCAGTGCGGCAGATGCCGCAAGCCTGCATTTTATCAAGGCTTACTCCGCTACGCTGACTCGCAATCTTCCAGTGGCCGAACGCCATTTTAAAGCCTGTCAGGTTCATGAAGACATGCCGCTTACGGATGAAAACTCGCTCTATCGCCTCAATCTTTTTGCACTCTTTCTGGTTCTTCAAGGCAGAGAAGACACCGCCTTAGCATTAGAAATACGCATTAAAACATTCATTGAAGACCACCAGATGACCATTACGGGCTTAAACTATGTGAATTTCATCAACATAGCCCGCTTGTATAAAAAAGCGAAACAATTTGATGAAGCATTGCACTATTATGGTCTGGCTTATGAAGAAATCAGCGGCGGAGGGTACACCGTTTACGATCAGATTTATTACCACATGAACCTGGGCGCTGTCTATGAAGCGCAAGGACATGATGAAAAGGCATTGCATTTCTGGGTGAATGCCGCCTTGCACTGGCTGGCCTGCGACAATCCCTATGCCTTGTCCTGGCGTCCCCGTCTGATTCTCGCTCAGGAAAAAATAACCGATATTTTAAAGCCATTGCCTGTGACCAGGGCGGATGATTTTCTGTATGGGAAAATGGTGCAGTTGCTGAAGTCAAGCGGTATGAACTTACCTGCTGATAACGAGTGCATGTATGGGTTTACCGCCAAAAAAACGACGGTAAAAACCGGTTACGCGGATCACCATGTGATGGTTTATTCGACAGCGGCCCGCCTATCGTCTCGACATGATGTCTCGCCCGCCCGGCAACGCCTGCAGGCGTTGGTGTCGCGATTTCTGAAACAGGCGCTGGCCATTGAGGAAAATCACGCCGTCCTCTATGTCAATAGCGGACAGGAAAGGCTTGATGTTTCAGCCGAGGAAGCCTTTGTGATTGCTGCACTCAACGGATGTGAAGCCTGTTATTACCAGGGCAGACGGCTTGCCTTGAGTGAGGAAAAGAAAAAAGCGCTGCTCAATGGGGTTCAAGTGCATCTTACGCCTGCGATTCAGTCGATGGAAGCGAAGGACGGTGCATTAGAATTAAAATACCATCGCAGTTTTCTCAACAAGCGCCTTTCCGAGCCGCTGGCCATCGAGTTAATTAAGCGGCTCAGGCTTAAGGATGGTCTCTATTATCATCAGTTTAAAGCCAATGAGCAGCTTGCCTTGCAGAGCCTGGTTGAAAAAAAAGTGGTTGTTTTCAGGAATGTCTTGCGGCACAAGCCTGAGGCAGCGGCAAAAATACCCTGCGCAGAAGAGGTCTAGGCCCCGGATTTCAGAAGCCAATCGTTGACGTTTTGTATAAGGATGAATGCGGTGTATATCATTAATGACTATGAGTTAATCGAAACAGATCTGGAGTTGTATTTAAGTAACTACGGCAAAGGCATCAAGATTCCGAGCCAAACCTTAAAGGCTTTGTTGTATGCCCTAAAAAATCAGCCCCGGCTTGAAATCAGCCAGGAAAACCTGACAGCGCTTGCAGCCAATCATGGCGTTGATGTGGACGCACTCAAAAAAGTATTAATCAACCAGCTTAATGTGCTGAAGCCCATGCAGAGAAGAAAATTTCCAGCGATTTACATCAACAGCGACGACACCCTGGTGGCGGAATTACTTCAGGAGACGCTGAAAAAAGAATACGATTGCCATCGTGTAACGTCGTCGCATCATCACTATTCCCCCTCAAGCCTGGTGATTTTTTATCGTAAAAATTACTCGCATACTGATTTTAAAACCTTGTATCGAGAGATGCCCTCTCAGGTTTACTTTATTACCGCCGGTGTGCTGCACAAGCTGCTTATCATTGATAATCTTTATTTTAAAGACAGCGGTTTGCCCAGCCATTTTTCAAACCTTCATCAGTTAATCGGCTATCTGAAAAGCGACATACCGGCAACAAAGAACAATTGGTTATTGTTTTACCGTGAGTTGTTAAAGCAGGGAGCGGATCAATTCCCGGATTCACCGGTTAATGCCTGCCAACAAGGGTATATAGCCTACTGCCTGCATCAGTTTGCCGCGCAGTTCACGCAGTTGTGGGGAGCACCAACCCCGCTCGATAAAATCAATTGGTTCTGGCATGTGGATTTGAGCAGTTTTACGGTGCATCAGGAAATCGCTGTGCATTCGCCCTTTGCCGAAGAAGACAGGCGGCTTGATTTAGCTAATCGGCAAGAGGAGCGTGTTGAATGAGTGCCACGCTTAAAAAGCCGTTTATCAGCGGGTTAGTGGAAGGGCATCTGGACGCGCAAGTGTATCAGGATATTCTGAAAACGCATGCCAAAGAGAGCATCACCTTGCTTGATTTTGGTCATTTGGCAATTACCAATGTGGATCAACGTGCCATCAGCCGTGTTCAGTTCACTGAGTGTGAAATTTCGCCATTTCATCACCATGACGTGGCCTGCCAAACGCCGGAAGAGGCCTTCTTTTCCCGCGAGGCTTCCACCACGCATTTTGCACAACAACCGGTTGATTTTTCGCTGATTGAGACCCTGCTGATTCATTCGTTTTCACCCAATGACGACAATCATCGCCCTTACCCTTCGGCAGGCGGGTTGTATCCGGTTGAACCGCTGGTGTTTCTTTTTGAGGAGCGACTCACTCAGTCTGCCCCAGTCACCTCTGGCGCTTATCATTTCAGACCCATCAGCAAAACATTGCAACGCATGAAGACCATGTCGAGCGCTGTTTTTTTCGAGCAATTGCTGCACGGATTAATTACGCCGGAGGGTTTTCCCGCCTTTGCTGTTTTGTATATCGCCCATGTTGGCAAAGCCCTGTTTAAATACCGCTACCGCGGTTACCGTCATGCGGTCATGGAGGCTGGGTCCATGTATCAACAGGCTTTGCATACAGCCCAGACGTTGGGCCTGCGGAGCACGGTGTGGTCGTCCTTCAGTGATCATCAGGTAATGCACGCGCTGGATTTGGATCCGACGGTCTACCTGCCTTTAACCATGCAATTATTTGGATACGGTGCGTCAAATGACTGACTTGAATTTAACCCGGCAAAGGCATCTGCCTTATGCCTCAGCGTCCCATGCCTCCATTCACCATGCCACCAAATTCAAGCTGTGCATGGAGAGCAATCTGTCCACGCCACGATCAGCGGTGATCGACGGCATCATCAGCTATGGAGGAAGTACGGGCATTGGATTGAACCTCCCCAGAAAAGCATATGGCGAATTTTATGAACGCAATCATTTGTTTACCAAAGTGCCTGTGAACAGTAAGAAAAAACTGGCCGATGTGAAGCCGCTTTCCTGGCAGAAAAAATTACTGTCATTGTGTCAGGAAGGGCGGGACGCCGAGGCCAGCCTTGAGCATGAATTTGCCTTTACCCGGGTGTATAACCTGTTTGACGACACACCCGGCGACTATTTCCATAATGCTATTGCTTTAAATGGCCGAAAAGAAGATGCTCCCTACCTTCATTTCAGCGACAGTTGCGCCTGTGCGTCTCACCCTGTTCGGGAAAAAGCCCTCTACAATTCGCTGATGGAATTCATTGAGCGGCAGGCACTGCTGGGCAGTTGGCTTTCACAACGATGTCAGTACGCCATCGACCCGCAATTGCTCAAAGCTCTGACGCCCTACAGGGAGTTGACCGAGCGCTTGCTCGATAACGGGGAGCTGTTTATTTTTGCCAATGGCAATCACCTGCCAGGCCATACCGTAATCCTGTTTTATTTTGCCCACTCCCCCAACGACATGGTGCAGTATTCCATCGGTTCAAGCAGCGGCTTAACGCTTACGGAAGCGTTAACCTCCTCCCTGGAGGAGCTTTATCAATGTTATACCTTTTTGTATAACATGGAATGCTCGGAGGGTTTGGCCAATAAAGCCGGCGCTGGATACCACCTTCAATTTCAGCAGTGCAATCATGCAGGAATCAAAGAAACCATCCCGTTTTTTAAAACATCGATTCCATGCAAAATAGCCACCCTTGCTGATGTGCATGATCTTAAAGCCTACCGGTATGAAGAAATCTTATCGGCTTTGAGTGCCTTAAGTACGGATATTTTCTATTACCATGCTTACGATGAGGCTCTCGGGCTTCATTTTACCAAAATCATGAGCCCGGATTTTTTTGCCCACATGTCGCTCAATAATGGACTTAATATTGACAATGCGTATGCCCGAACGTTAAACATTACCCGTGAGAATGCTTACCTTGCAAAAATTCCCTTTCCCTAGACAGGATTCAGGCTTTTTTCTGGGGTCTCAGGGCGGGCTGGCAGTCGGCCCTGTGCATCCAGGTACCTGTATTGCTGCATGATTGCGGTATGCTGTTTCACAATCTGGTGTACTTGAGTTTCTGTCAGCATATTGAGCCAATCGCCGGCAATGCCTTTGCGGAAGAAAGACCCATTTTGTTTTTCCTTAAAGCCAAATTGCCGTTCAAAATTCTGCAGTTTTTCAAATGACGAATCCTCAATGGCTTGAGCAATTTCTTCCAGGGTGAAATCAAGATTCAAAAAATGCAATGCCTTGCTGAACGAAGTCACCGGATCCCTCACCATGTCTTCATAACGCAAAACCAGCACCGGGAAATCCGGCAGCAGCGTCCAGCTTTCAACATGCAAGGACCAGGACAATAATTTCTGACGCAGTTGTTTGTCACGTTGCCCGGGAAGGGGGACTTCGAAACCGGGTTGTCCCATCATGTGGATGCTCCAGTCCAGAGGGCATTGCACATGATGCGCCAGTGAAATGGCCACATCAAGGGGGTTACGGATAAAATAAATCGCACCCAGACAGCCCTCGCTCGGGAAGAGCGGTTGATGTTCATCGATGAACGTGTAGGCGTCGTGGACTTTGATATACACCGGGCGCTTTAGCGTTGCCGCATAAGACGCATAGGTTTTGGGACGTAACTGATCCACCTCATCATCGCTTAAGGCGGAACTGTCAAAGCCTAAGGCTTTATTCATCCATCCGCGGTTGGCCACCATCGGCGAGCCCAGGATGCTGTCCATTTCATTGATGCGGTTTAAACCGGAAGCCGGCTGCAATAATTTCGACAAGACAATGCGAAACCAGGTATTTCCTGATTTCGGATAAGAAGCCAACCAGAAAATACCTTGGGTTTCAGGCATAACGACCTTCCTCTCGTGTGAATGGGTTAATATCGTGGATGTGCTTGAGTTTACGCAACAGATTCCTGCTCAACAGCATCACTGCAAGGATAAAGCCGCTTAAAAACCCAAGGCGCAGACCAATGGGGCCGCCGTGCAGGTTAAACGCGGCTACCGCGCTCAAGGGCAATGAAACGCCCCATAAAGCCAGCAAATTAATGCGGCTCGAGTTTTTTGAATCATGAAAGCCGCGCAAGGCAGACGAAAGCAGGTTACGCAACCCATCAATGACAAGAAAACCGGCGCTCAACAAAAAGAACGCCCTGGACAGGGAATCCAATGAATGCGAAAGCGGGGCTTTGCCAAAATAAAAACGGGTCAGCTCGTTAGAAAAAAGCGAAAATGACACAACGACTGGCAGCATGTACACTGCGAAAAGGCACAGTGCTGCCAGAAGAATGTCTGAAAGAGCTGGGTGCGGCTTTCTTCGTTCTTCACTGATTTTTAGTGCCAGAGCCTGGGATAAACCCAAATTAAGCATAAAAAAGAGGAGAGCATACTGATTGGTTATTTGCAGTGCAGCCAGGGCATTGACACCAAAATAACCCATCAGGTAGGTGGCAAAAGCCATTACTGCCAGTTCTCCGCCAAACTGGATGCCGATAGGCAGCCCGAGTTTGAGAATCTCGCGGCACAAACGCCAATCAGGTGTCAGAGACCAGTTCAATAACCGCTTGTTCTTGCGCCACAGAAGGTAAAACATGCCGCACACCAGCAGGAGTTGCACCCACAAACTGGCTAAAGAAGCCCCGGCCAGACCCCAGTGCGGTACCAGCCCGCAGGCGGCAACGAGAGTCAAAGGCAGACTGACCAGCTCAAGCCATAGCGCAACCTGCGCTTTACCGGACCCTAAATAAAATTGCAGAATAACGGTAAGCCATAATAAGGGAAAAAGACCTAAGGCTGAAAAGAAAAAATAACCCCGTGTTAAAGCGACCAGTGCGGCGTCCTGATGAAATAAGAGCAGTAACTTATCCATACAAACCAGGCTTAAGGCCGCAGGAAGGGCAATGGCTGAGGCTAAAAGCAAAGCATTCACAAGGAGTCGCTGAGGGTAGGCGGAAGGCTCAGGCTGCGACCGAATAAGGATGCCGATGGCGTAAAAGATGGACGTTGTCAGGGTCAAGATAACCATGTAACTTGAAATGGCCAAAGAACCGGCTGCGAGTTGTTCTTCACCGAGCCGTGCAACCATCATCATCACCATAAAATGCCCGCTAACATGAAGCAGTCGGCTGACACTGATCGGTAAGGCAAGGCGTAAAAGCGCCAGAAAGGGGGGCTTGCTTCTTGTTACTTCCTGTAAGGGGGCGATGTCCATTTTTTATGACGAATCAAGGCGTTAGGCGCGGTAATCATAAGAGAATATTCGCTGTTTAACAAGACGATTGGATAGAAAAAGGTTGGCAGCGATTGGCGTTGAGTG
This sequence comes from Legionella rubrilucens, assembly GCF_001468125.1. Classification (GTDB taxonomy): domain Bacteria; phylum Pseudomonadota; class Gammaproteobacteria; order Legionellales; family Legionellaceae; genus Legionella_C; species Legionella_C rubrilucens. Next base: position 826,116 of record NZ_LNYT01000007.1, read on the forward strand.
CTTGGTTTTAATAGCACGATGACTTCGCCAGTGGATGCCTGTGCAGACAAGGTTAATCAACCGATTTATGGCGGTACTAAGCCCTGGTGCGGGCTGTGTATTATACTGTTGAAAAGTACTGTATTTGGTAACGATGATGCCGTCCACCCAGGCCCCTCTGATTTCGTTGATGAAAAAATTTGGCTATACCGCAAATCATCAAGGGATATGCGCGGGGTTAATCTGCATGACGGCTTTTGCGGAACTGGTTGATGAAGAAGAGCGCTTCGATCGGCGCATCGAGTTAATCAACGAACTTCATGCCGCAAAAATAACTTATGAAGGAACGACCGATGTCAGGGAAATGCTGCGGTTGATTCGCAATAAAGTGAAGAAACACCAAAAATTAACGTCCTTTGAAAAACGAATGATGGGTATTGATGCGTTCTTTGCCGGCATAGAACTGGCCCATCATACCGAACGGTATCGGGATTTTTTGGGTGAGTTTGTCGCGAAAGCGGACATTGAACAATTATCCGGAGTGATTGGGTCTAAAAAAATCGCTGCACTGGGCGGCGTGGAAAAAGTGTACTCCGAGCCGTTTATAGGAAGCGAAAAAAAATTAAAACGTTATTTAAAAGGCTTAAGCGAGGTTCTAACCGAGTATGACAAGAACGCTGGCGACAATGCCAATACCCGTCTGTCCATCAGCCTTTACAGTCCCCTCCATCGTCTTCGCATCAAATACCTCCCGGCCGAAGACGCCTGGCTTTTTACCGATCCCAATCAATTGCCTACTAAAAAAATCCCTTCGAGGCAGTTGGCGTCTGAAATAATCAGTGCATTTCATGACAAAACGCACAGCGCCTTTGAAGTGCAGGTTTATACGGTTCGAAAAAATCCATGCCTTAAACCTGTGCAAGCGCAGTTTGATCAGTTCAGACAATCCCGGACAATCACCAAAGACGACGCCGAGAAAGCAACAAAAAAAACAGCGGTTCAAACCGGAGGCACACGCATTGCCCATGTGGCAGCCATGCACGACGATGTGAAGACCTTAAGGCACCTGGCGGATTTAAACAGGAAATACCTTCAGGTAGAGGATAATGATGGTTATACCCCCATGCTCTATGCCGCCCAATACGGGCATAAAGAGGCCCTGGCCTTTCTTGCCTCGCAACACGAGGATGACTTGATAAAAACAACGATCCTGGGTTTTTCTCCCATGGATTTAATCATACTGAATGACCACGCGCATCTCATCAAAACGCTGGCCCCCTATCGCCGGTTATGGGCCGGGCTTCCAGAAAGCGAGTCGCCGCTTTTTAAGGCGGCAAGGCAGGTGAAACCCGGGGTGTTGCTTGCGCTTCTTGAACTGGATCCTCATGCTTTAAATCAGGCTGATGATCGGGGTGAAACTGCCGTTCATCTGCTCATGAGGGGAGAGATCGATGCGAGTCTGATTGAAAAGCTTGCAGGTCATGGCGCTGATTTTATGAAATCCTCGGCTCAGGGGGTGACACCGCTGTCGCTTGCTGTCAATAGAAAAAAATGGGACTGGGTGACCATCATGCTGCTTAATCAACCCACGGTGATGGAAACCCCTAAAAGCATGGATGCTTCTGCCCTGAAGGACGCAGTTTTTAAATACCTTCAGTCGTTGCCGGATACGGAGAGGGATCATTTCATCCAGGGAATTAAAACAAAAAGCAATGGGTTTGGCCAATGGCTTTTTAATCAGTCTGCTGCGTTTAAGGCCTCGTCCTTACGGCTGTTCAAAGAAGAATCGACACCGTTTGAAGAATTTGCCGGTGAATTGGACAAACGGTTTCCTGCCGGCGGCGATTTAGCCCTGTAAGCGGCTTCTTTCGTATTCATTTGTTCCTGAATGATAAAACAAGAAAGCCGACATGCTGCAATCGCTGACAGAGTGAGATAAGATAATCATTCAGAAAAAGGATTACTCGTGCAGTGAAGGCAGGGATGAAGCAATGACGTATTTAAAATTCTATTTAGGTGCCGGCTGTTTGCTCTCAGGCTCGTTGGCGATGGCTGATAGTCAGGGCTGGTTTGTTCGCGCAGGCGCAGGCCTTGGCGAACCTGATTTTCATTCGACCATGACCGTCAATAATGGTTCCGGTTTCCCGGCCCCACTCAACAACGATGTGTATTCAACCAGCAAAAAAACAGCGGCAACCGTTGATTTGGCGACGGGATACCGTTGGTCTCGCCAGCAGACCTGGTTGCCTGTCTTGAGCGCAGGGTTAACTTACCAGCATTTGTTCAGCAACGAAATCAATGGCACGATCACCCAATATGCCTTACCTCAATTCGCCAATTACCAATACACCTGGGCGGTTGAAAGCGAGGTGTTGGCGATTTTTGCACGAGCGAATCTCAGCCAATACCAGCGTTTTCTGCCTTATCTGGAAGGCAGCATCGGATCGGCGTGGACTACAGCATCGCATTACCGGGAGACCGCTGTCTCCGGTGTGACGCCGAGAGTCAGCCCGATGTTTCGTCGTCACACCGCGACGGAATTCACCTATAGCCTTGGTGCTGGCATTGACGTTGTTCTGACCGAAAAAATCATGTTGTCGTTAGGGTACGAATTCAGAGACTGGGGCAGCCTCACGTCCAAACCCGGTGAATTAACCTGGTCGCAGGAACACTTGAATGCCGGGCATTACCGTACCCATTCAGGCTTAATCCGTGTGACTTATCTGTTTGGCCAATCCCCAGCGCCTTTATCAAAATAAGAGATTCTGCCATGCCTAAAACCAATTATTTATTAAGTGTTGTGTTATCCATGTTCCTGAATACCGCGTTTGCCTCTGATCCCGTTTCCTGGGCATTGAGCCCGGCAGGGGGGTTCAGTCCTACTCAGGTGGGGCATCAATCGCATGTCACTTACACCTTAACCAATCATTTGCCCCTGGCGGCTACCCTTGAAACATCCATCACGTCCACAGGAGGCCATTTTTCAGTAGTGAACGGCTGTGCCGGCAAAACGCTGGCGCAAAACGCGCATTGCAATATCACCATTGCGTTTGCTCCTTCGGAAGTGGAGGTGTCAACCCTTCAGTTAACCTACGGTTATCACAATAACCGCATTCCCTTGCCTACATTACGGGCACAAGGAACAGGCGCGCCAACGGGGGTGCAGGGCAGTATCGCCGGCCTTCCGGCGGTGATGACATTAAACCCGCTGCAAACGCCTGACTTTACATTAACGTACACCAACACCCGTAATGTGGCGGTCACTGGTTTTGCCGGCAATGCCATGGGGGCTAATCTTGTAACTGTGACGCCCGCTGTAGCCAATGTGGCGGTGTTGGAGAATAACTGCGGAACCCCGGGAGTCCCTGTGGTATTGCAACCATATGCCTCCTGCACGGTCACAGGACAAATCACCCCGACCCACACAGGGCAACTGGCATTGCGTGGGTTATTTACCTATGGTACTCAATCGGCCGAGGTGCGGGCTTCCGCCGTCGTTGAGCAGGGTAGCGGGAGCTGCACCGTGCATGGTCAGATGGCATTGCCCCTGCCGGCAGTGACTTACCAATACAGTGACAATACGGTTAAATTCATTTTTGAAAACGAATGCAGCGCCCGCGCGGCTGCCTTAGGTCAGGTGCAGGTGACGACCAGTTTTACTCCGAACAGCGGGCAGAGAGCCACGACCACGGTGTTGCCGACGTATGATACCTGCTCAGGCCAAACCTTGCCGGCTCAGGGGCAGTGTTATGTAATTGCGTCGGTTATTCCTCAAAACACCGCTCAGGAAATGAAAATACAGGCGAGTGTTTTGGCCGGCGGCGTCACTGCCACGGCATCGACTTCAGCGCCTGTGCGTGCGAATAACACCAGCAGTCATACCGTGCATTTTGTTAACCAGTGTCATTTTAATGTCTGGTATGGCATTGCCAACGGCTCGGGCGGTATTTTTTCACCCGATCCAACCCCGGGAAGCCAGAGCAGCAATGGTGCGCCAGCCAGTTCTTACCTGCTTCCCAAACAGGTGACTGGTCAATTGCCCAGCACCATTGATATTACGGTGGATGCTTACGTTAATGGCGCTATCTGGCCACGAACCGGTTGTGCCTCTGATGGGGTCAATTTTGCCTGTGAAACGGGCATGTGCAATACGCTGTCTGCTACGTCGGGGACCTGCGTGGTGAGAGGCGGAGCACTGGATCAACCGTCACCGCCCTATACCAAGTTTGAGTTTACCATCAATTCAACTCCTGCCACCGATGGCGTGTACGATGTGTCGGTTATCAATGGCATGAATGTGCCGGTCGAAATCAAAGGGCTTGGTCCTGTTTCGGCGAGCGCTCCTTTTCAGTGCACCGGAGCCGGTGCACTGATGCAACCCCAGGGCAACAGCCTGGGCTCTTGCCCCTGGACATTTGATCCTTCCTTTTCCGGTGTGACGCCGGTGGATGTGGTATGGGTCAATGCCGGTGCTGATGATGGCTGTTTAAGCGACAGTGACTGTTCTAACGGGCAGGTTTGCGGTATGGCGTTTAACAGTGTCCCTGCCAACGCCCCGATTAACCGCCGCTGCGGTGACTTCATCGGCTACACGGCCATTACCAATTTTGTCGGTTATCCTTTAAACGGTCAGTGGGGCAGTCAGAACCTTTACACTAAGTATGATATCGGCACCGCCATGACGACCATTTCGGCAAAAAATTACGGGACCTTTGGCGGCAACCCGGCCATTTTTGGTAATCTGCTGGCCTGCCAGGTCACCAGCAATGATTCAGCCAATACCTGCTACAACAGCGGCCTTCCCAACCTGGCCAATTGCTGCGGGTGTGTCGATTGGCCAACCAGCAGTGTCCCTACGGCGGTGAGCGCCAGTTGTGCCAGTACCAATGCTGATTGGACGACGACAGCGGGTACACAAGTCACAGGACAGAATGCCATTTTGTGGTTGAAAAAAGCCTGTCCGACCGCCTATTCCTATCAATTCGATGATCCGTCCAGTTCCTTTACCTGCAACCCGGGCGCAACGACACGGACAAGTTATCAGATTGTTTTCTGCCCGGGAGGCCAGTCGTCGTTGCCTGCGGGTGCAGTGGATGGGCGATAAGGGTAGAAATACCGCGGCATGGCCGCGGTTTCTATGGGTTACTGAAACAAGGCTTTGACAATGTGTGGAAAAAACACAGTAAAAATTAAAATGGCGACAATGATGGTGAAATTGATTCGATTGCCAGCGTTGATGGGTTTTTCACCACGATTGATATTGACGCTGCCAAAGCCTTCATTGGAACTGTAAAAAGTATCCTGATCCACAACAATGGCCTGGGGGATAAGCTGATCGGATTCTGTTTTGACTGTGCTTAATTTCTTGACTGCCGTACCAATCGCAAGAAATTCAATCAGGCCGTTGCCCAATTGATAAACATAGGTTTTTACGCCAACCACGTCGTCTGCGCCTATGGCTTTGGCCTCTTCGTTGATGATATTCAGCGCGTTTTCACGGGCATCATAAAGCAGGGTGGTCAGTTCGGTGATTTCGCCACGCACAAAGGATTTTAATGCGGATGTGATGCCGCCGATAAATCCCAGGGAATAAACCGAGGTCCCCAGCAGCAGACGCAGGGGCGCATACCCTCTGTTGGCCATGTTCCACATTTCAATGTTGGTCATGTCGCTGGTAATGGGTTCCTGCATTTTATCGCCGGACAATTGGGTGCTGTGTGACGCAGTACCAATCATCAGCATTTCATTGACGCCACCAAACGGCAAAATGGTGGTTCGGATTCCGAGCACGGCATTGGCGTTGTATTCGATGGCATGCCCGACAATCCGTGACAGTGCTAAGTGTCGGGTGTGGTTGAAAATATGGGAATACTCTTTAATTTCTCCACGGCCCAGGGTTTTCAAACTACCCATGATACCCCGGCCTATCCCCATGGAATAAGCGACATTGCCGAAGGCGAAACAGATCGGTCGGTAACCGGCATCGAGCTGGGCATACAATTCCTGACCATCGGCCGACGTTGAGAATTTATGGGGGGCCGCGTCAGTGGCATGAACACCTGAGCCTATGGCTAGAAATTCAATATTGGAGCCATGAAAAATCAAATGGCTGTTCACACCGGTAATGCCGGTCGCCCCATGATTATTGGCTTCCTGTAACAGCCGCTGATAGGCTGTTTGTCGGCCTTCCTCAATCAATTGGGTAATCTGGGTCAGTTCGCCGCCCAGCATGGATTTAAGGCCGGACCCAATACTGCCTATAAACCCGAGGGAATGCGTGCTGTTCCCTACGACAATATTGCCTGGAGCATAACCCTTGGCGGCTAAGCAGAAAATCTCATTACCTGATAACCCGGTGGTGACGGTCATGGATGATCCTCGTCATGCTTTTTAACAATAATAGTCGATACCCAGGGGTTTAACACGAGACGAGCTTACCCTTTGTAAACCGTATCCAACGCTTGCGATTCCTCATAGGAATGGCTGTCGTCCTCTTTTTTTTCTTCTTTCTCTTCCTTTTCATTTGAAAATGGAGGTTTTTTTTCGTTTTGTTTGCGCCAGATGGCCCAATCCCGTACGGCTCGGCACAGATTGGTTACTTTGCCTTCATAGCAGGTCGTTAGCGAATTTTTTACCAATTCATCCAACGCCGGCAATGAGTCGCCTTCTTTCTCTTTTTTCATTATTTCAAGAATCATTAGTAATTGTTTAAGAATCAGGAATTGAGGAGAAGGAGGCTTACCGCTGGTTGCATTTTTGACCGAAGCAAAAAAGGAAGTGAAGCTATATCCGCTCTCATTTTTTATACGTTCCTCAAGGCGTTGCAGGTGAGTTTCTGTGAGCGTTTTAAGGATGAAAAAAGACTTGTCCAACTGATGGAAGTCAAGCAGTAGACTGAGATTATCCAGCATCACATCAACTAAATCCGCGTTTTTAAAGACGGTTTTGACTGCTTCCTCATTGGAGTCTATCAGGCAGCGATGAAATAAGAGGCTGGCCTTGAGTTCCGGAGCAACCGCTTGGGGAATGTATTCTTTGTCAAGACGCTCGATGTAAGCGGTGTCTGAAAGGGTTTTTATTGAGGTTAACGGCTTTTTTTCCTGGGCCTGCTGTCCATAGCGATCAAAACTGCCTTTGTAATCGACTGACACAATACGGCCATCCTGTCGTGTAATCAGCAGAAAACAATAGCCGCCAAAATCGAGTGTGGGCGGTTCAGCCGGGATATTATGGCTGGGGATATGATAGCGAAAATGCTTGAGCAGGTGCATGTTCATTGTGCCATGGCCCATGACAATGTGCATATCGGGCGAATTCGTTTTCCTTCCTGCTATCCGGCCGTAGGCGATATTAAGACGTTTCATAAACGACAGCCCATTTTCACCCAGAATGAAATGATCTTCTGTAAAGCTGGCATGATAGCCCTCTTTTGCAAAATCAGCGGCGATATCCGAACAAAGTCGTGATGCACGTCCACTGGCGATAAGCGTTGTATCGTATTGCACTTCTGCGTAATGCGGATCCACAGTGACCTTGTCGATGACCTCGGGCGCAAAGCTGGCATACAAGCCGGTTTGATAGGCTCTGGCGACAGGGGAGACTTTCATTTCAACGTTTTCCATGGATTGAAATAACTTGAAATAAACGAGGGTTGTCGTTTTAAAATGCTGGGTGAGTTTTAAGTCAAAATTGGATTGCGATGCACCGAGGGTAATGGCATCAAGGCCCGCGTCTTCTTTCAATCCCATGCCCTTATTCAGTGAGGAGCAGACTTCATGTCGATGAAGCATCAATACTTCTACCGAAGACTCAGGGTTGCTTTTTTTGGTTTTTGAAACCCATTCCGCCTGTTTAACTGCACGAAAGTAGGCAATGTGTTCAGCTAAAAGCCGGGATTGGGTATACAGGTAGGCATTGATGGCAGGATCGATGGTTTCGCGAATGCCGACAGTATTTAAGTGGCTTTTAATGGTTTCCCGAAGGCTGGACAGTAGACCTAATTTGGAGATGTAGCTTGGCTGCAATTGACCGTAAAGATCAACCAGTTCGTTTAAGCGTCTGCATAAATCATCGACGTTATCGGCAATCATTTCCGGCATGGCGGTGATTGGCGTGGCGAGAAGGGCCATTATCTTTTTTACACGGTCTTCGATTTCCTCGCTGCTCAAGGCCGGATTAGTCAATGTATTCATGTTACTGCGTAAAACGGATTCCAGTTTTTCCTGGTTATCCTTAAGCTCTTTTTGCCATTGCACGATGGCACCCGAATAATGGCTTTTTTTATCCTGCTCTAACCCTACCATGACACTGGCTAAAGAATTCATACTCACCTCGTTCCCTGAAAAAAAAACATTATACAGCAAATTATTTTATTTCCGACCTGTCAACAGGAATTGCAAATTTAAGCAAAAATGGTCAAATAAAACGGAAGACATCACGTTAGTCTAGCGTTTGATGGTAACAAACTGAAAGCGAAACATGAAATACGAAACCCGGCTTAAGAAAGCCATAACCTACATTGGCAGGCATCTGGATGACGATTTGTCGCTTCAGCGATTAAGCGAGGTGTCCTGTATTTCGAAATACCATTTTCATCGTTTATTTACTGTCTCCACCGGTTTGTCCTTATCCCAATACATTAAATGGCTGCGCCTGAAACGAGCCGCTCATCAACTGATTGTGGATAAGAAACAATCCATTTTAACCATTGCAATCAATGCCGGTTTTCATTCCCATGAGGCGTTTACCCGGGCCTTTAAAAAGGCCTGCGGCTACAGCCCGAGCCAATACCGTCGCGGAATCGGATGGTCCCATTGGGAAGAGCCGCCGTATTGTTTGCCTGAACGAGGTCTGACTGATATGAAAGTAGAGATTAAAACCATGCCGCGGACGCGCCTGGCGGTGGTGGAACATCGCGGTGATCCCAAGCGCGTTGGGGAAAGCGTCAATCGACTGGTGACCTGGGCCAAAGCACAACCGGTCAATGTAAAACCAAAACCCGGTGAGGCTTTCGCCTTTGGCTATGATGATCCAAAAATTACCCCGCCTTGCGAATTTCGTCTGGATTTAGGCATCAAGGTTCCTGACTCATTAACGCTTGAGGGGGTAGTCGAAAAATACCTGCCACAAGGGCGTTATGCGTCGGCCATGCACTATGGCTCGCGTGAGAGCATCGGCGATACCGTGTATGCGCTCTATCGGGACTGGCTGCCTGCCAGCGGCGAGCAGCTGGGTGATTTGCCCTGCGTCTTTTGTTATTACAATTTTGACCATGAAGTGGCTGAAACTGAACTGTTAACAGAGTGCTGGCTTTTATTGAAATGACCTTAAGGTCTCCCGCTGTGAAGCGGGGGGCTGCCTGCAAAATCGCGCTTTTTACTGCATCCTGTTTTTAATCGTCTAAAGTTAAATGAGGTGCTCCCCATCCGACTCATGGGGTTATTCTAGGGAGAAGTCAATGATCACAGCGCACTGCCTTGGGTTTCCACGCATTGGATGCAGCCGTCAAATGAAATTTGCTGTTGAATCCTACTGGAAGGGGACGCTTTCTGAAACGGAACTTTTAGCGGTGGGCAGGAGGATACGCCAGGAAAACTGGCAGATGCAGTCTCAGGCAGGGCTTCATTGGGTAACCGTCGGTGATTTTTCCTGGTATGACCACATGCTGGATATGTCGATGACCTTAGGGGTTATCCCTGACCGTTTTGCGGATGTTGGCACGGAACTGGCGACCTGTTTTGCCATGGCCAGAGGCTGCTCATCAGCGGACAAGCCCATAACGGCCTGCGAAATGACCAAATGGTTCAATACCAATTACCACTACATCGTGCCGGAGTTTTCCCCCCATCAATCCTTTGTAGTCAACACCAGCCGCCTTTTCGCAGAGATCGACGAGGCAGAGGCTCACCATTATCCTGTTAAAGTCGTTATGCCTGGGCCTTTAAGTTACTTGTGGCTGGGGAAAACTTACCCTGCATTTGATAAGCTGACGCTGTTGCCGGCTTTACTTGACGCCTATCAACACCTGCTGTCTGCATTGAGCACCAAAAACGTAAGCTGGGTACAACTCGACGAACCCATTCTGGTTCTCGATCTCCCCTTAGCCTGGCAGCATGCATTCATGCAGGCTTATGACAGCCTTCAACCCGAGGGTTGTAAGTTGATGCTGACAACCTATTTTGGGGGGATGGAGGAAAACGGGGACTGGGTCTGTCGTTTACCCGTCAGTGGATTGCATGTGGATGCCGTTACGGCACCTGAGCAGGTCAAATCGCTGATGCAGCGCCTGCAACCAAACACCTGTCTTTCAGTCGGCATTGTCAATGGCCGCAACATCTGGAAAACCGACCTGATGAAGGCTAGACAGTTTTTAGAACCGCTGTATGAGCAATTGCAATCGCGGTTGTGGATAGGGGGATCCTGTTCCTTTCTGCATTCACCCATGGATCTGGATTTGGAAACATCTCTCGATCTTAAGGTTAAATCCTGGCTTGCCTTTACCAAACAAAAATGCCTGGAACTTGCCAGTCTGGCGCGTGGATTTAACGAAGGCTGGGATGAAATCAAAGCCGTTCTGGCTGACAATCAACACGTCATGCAGCAAAAGCAGACCTCCTCCCTGATTCATAATCCCGGGGTTCAGGCACGTCTTCACACTTTAGACGATCTCAATACAGAACGTGCTCCTTACCCGGAAAGGCAGGCTGCCCAACAGCGTGCCATGCCATTGCCGATATTGCCGACCACCACCATCGGCTCGTTCCCCCAGACCCCTGAGATTCGCAGGCTGCGTCATGATTTTAAGCAGGACAGGATTAGTCTCATTGATTACGAAAACGGGTTGAAGGAGGTGATCCGTGACGTCATTCACCGTCAGGATGCTTTGGGCCTCGATGTGCTGGTTCACGGGGAGGCTGAGCGTGCGGACATGGTGGAGTATTTTGGCGACCAGCTTCAAGGCTTTGCCGCAACCGAGCACGGCTGGGTGCAAAGCTATGGCTCCCGTTGCGTGAAGCCGCCTGTCATTTACGGGGATGTTTCCCGTCCAGAGACCATGACCGTTCCCTGGAGCCGCTACGCGCAATCGCTGACCAATAAACCGGTAAAAGGCATGCTCACTGGCCCGATTACCATTCTGATGTGGTCGTTTGTGCGTGATGATCAACCGATGCGTGATACCGCCCGCCAGTTAGCCTTGGCATTACGCGATGAAGTGATGGATTTGGAGCAGGCCGGCATCAGGGTGATTCAGATTGATGAGCCTGCCTTTCGTGAAGGATTGCCGCTGCGCCGCCGTCACTGGGAGGAGTACCTGGCGGAGGCTGTTCGCTGCTTTAAGTTGACCGCAGGCGGAGTGAAGGAAACCACGCAGATTCATACGCACATGTGCTATTCCGAATTCAATGACGTGATTGAAGCCATCGCAGCCCTGGATGCCGATGTCATTTCCATTGAAACATCGCGTTCCAACATGGAACTACTGGATGCCTTTAAACATTTTTCCTACCCCAATGCCATTGGTCCCGGGGTTTATGACATCCATTCGCCGCGTATCCCGTCGGTGCAGGAAATGATGCACCTGATTGACCGGGCGGCAGCGCTGATTCCGGTTGAGCGTCTGTGGGTTAATCCTGATTGCGGCCTGAAAACGCGAGGTTGGCCTGAAGTGAACACAGCATTAGCCAACATGGTGGAGGCTGCGAAGCGTGTGCGGCAACAATTTCTCAACAGTCGATAGCGAGGTAGCGGTATGAAGACCCTTCGCGACAAAATCATGGATGTTTCGCAGCCGGTTATTTTTTATGAGTTGTTGCCGCCGACAGGCGAAAAGGCAGCCAACACCGATGCCTACATTGATTGTGCCATTGATTTGTTAACCAGTACGCCAGTGAATATCGATGGCGTTAATATTCCCGAAATCAGAGATGAGAGCAAGGGGGAGCAACGAACGGATGAATTTGTTCCAAAAATGGATCCGCGTCATTTTGCAGAGCGGCTGGAGCAGGCTTATCGCAACATCAATGTGGTTCTCAATCACTGCACGGTTTATGAAGGCTGGGAGGAGCAGAAGGCGTGGCTTGAACACTCCGTCAACCAGACTAATCTTCGAGCGCTCATTCTGGTTGGCGGAAGCAGCAGCAAGATTCATTATATCGGTCCTTCGGTGATTGAAATGCTGCAATACATTCGTAATCACTGCACGAAAGAACTGCTTTGCGGCGGCATCACCATTCAAACCCGGCGTTCCCATGAAGCCATCAGGGATGAACCCCATCGCCTTCTCGCCAAAAGCGTAAACGGCATGGAATTTTTTACCAGCCAAATCATTTATGATCCCATCAGCATTAAATTTTTATTACGGGATTATGCTTACGCCTGCAGGGAGGAGGGGATTGAGCCCAAACGCATTTTTCTAAGCTTTGCCCCGGTTTCCAGTCACAAGGATCTTCATTTTTTACGTTGGCTTGGGGTTTTTATTCCCAAAACCGTGGAGGATGAGTTATTTAAAGCCGACATCGGCATTGGCTGGCGTTCCCTGAAAATTGCCACCAATAATCTCCTTGAAATTCTGCAATTCATGCACAAGGAAAAAATTCAGGTGCCTTTGGGCTTAAACATTGAACACGTCAGCCGTCATAACTTCGAGTTGTCGCTTGAATTTGTAGAAAGACTTGGCGAGCTTTATTACAGTCATGTCAGCAAATTGCCTTAACGATTTATTTTCTCCCATTCCCCCCCCGCCTAAGCCTTTGTAAAGTGTAAAGTTTTGTTCAAGTTTTTTATCTGCCGCCTTAGTTTTAAATTTATACATGTATAATTAAATTTATACAGTTCTTTTAAAGGGTATCCTCATGAAAATGGTAGAAGTGTACTTAAGCACGGCATGGCTTAATGAAAATACGCAACGTCAACGATTCAGGGACCGGGAAGTCAGCGATTTGGTTTCGGCGTCGCAAAAACTGCTTAAGGCCGCGCCCATGGTCGCACTGGCGGGGGCTGGGTTCAGCAAAGGCATGGTGAATCCCAGCCTGACTTTAATGAATATAAGCACGCATACCGTCAAGGAAATTCATAATGGGATTGCCAATGTGGGTAAAAACAATGGCCGCTTTTATGAAGGCATAGACAGGGCGAAACAGCCGCAGATGAAGAAAAATGCCCAAAGTAATTATGCCGGACCCCTGGTTAAATTATGGTTGGTCACTGATGATGACCAAGCCAGCAAGGCCAATGTGGGTAAAGGGGTTTTGTTTCATAGCCAGACGGAGGCGATGCGCTTTAAGGACATGTATAGCAATCTGGATGACTATTTGTCATCTAAATATTATAAACAAAAAGAAATTGTGACCCTGCGGATTAATGAAAGTGATTTGCCGCTCTTTGAACAGGAACTCCTGCATTACCTTGAGGCCCGTGAAAACAGTCTTCGTTCGGAACTGTTAGTCAGGCCCAAGTTAAGCCCGCAGAATTTTGCTCTCTCACGGGTGTATGAAGAAGAAACCGGCGCTTTGATTCAGGGAGACGATGGGGAATACCTGATCGAAATCGATTTCCCGGTCGCTGTGGGCAGGCGCACGCTGGCGAAGTATTTTCCCGAAACAATCAGTGCCAGCGTCAAAGCAGAACTTTCCCTTTTTTCCGAAGCGGTTGTTGATTTAGAGCGTTTTGAAACGCTTGAAGAAGAGTTGGATGTGTCTGAAAAAGACGTCATGAGCGAATTGGATTCTGCCTCTGAACAAAGCGTTGAATCAGACGAGGAAGAATTTGAAGGACCGCCCACGGCTAAAGGCAAGGAAAAAGCCAAACGGCATGATCGGGAAGAGGTCAACGCGCTGAAGGAGGATGTAACGCCTAAAGCGAGCGATCGAGTTTCTGCCAGGCAGTTATCGCATGCCGGTGTATTTAAGCACGCCGATAATCCGAGACCAAGCGAGGCAGACAGTGAGCTAACCTCGTCGCACCCTCGTTCAGGGAAAGGGTAAGTCAGGCATTAACAGAAATCGCTTCGGTTCCCAAAGGCTTTCCTGAAATCGTATTCACGGGTTGAGCGCAGTTCGTCGGTATTAAATCGCACAGTGAAAGCGCTCACCTTAAGGTAATGCTTGCCTGTGGTGGTATCCACTGGCATGGACAGTGTTGCGGATAAGGTACAAATTGGAACGACCTGACCGTTGGTAACGCGGCTGACTTCATCAGTGCAACGTTTATTCACGAGCTCCAGTTCATCGTCATTGATTTCCAGTAAGGAAATCCCATCGCTGCCTATGGCATAAAATGTTGGCATGGCGTCCTTGTTGTCAAGATCGCATTGGTTGAAAGTCAGTACATCAAGCGTGACCTGGCCGACTATTTTACTGTTTACTTTAGTCCAGTTAATATGGCCTTTGACCAGACCGGGTTGTATTCCCTGTTTACCCGACTGTTTAAATTCAGTGGTGTGGCTGAATTCATTGAGCATAATCGCCTCAAGGAATTGGCCGCCGAACTGGTAAAGTTTATTGGCAGGCGTTCCTTCATAGTCAATGCTGGTGTTGTTTCCAAATCCTTGAATGGCTTGAATAATGGCCGGATCCTTGTCATTGTTACTGTTTAATGGGTACACCACCGTTCCATATAACGTCACACTGCGGCGGGCAAAATCCTTTACCGACGTCGATTTGTCCGGTAAATGCGGGGCTTTGCTTGTGTTTTCCAAATCGTGAAAAGCCTGGGATTCGTCCAGCATGCTTTGTTCATAATCAACCTTGCTCACAGGCAATTCTCTGGCAATATGAACAAGCGAGAGTTCCAATTGGCTTAGCAAAACACAATGCAGCTTCCGCAGCGTTGCAACGAGGCTGACGTAAGGGCATTTAAGACCACCCGAAGCCTTGGGGGCATCCGGTACAATGTCGTGCAATAAACGGTACCGTTCATGGTTGAGTAACTCGTGCATAAAGCGGAATTTGGAGGTATTGATTTCGATGTTTTCAAGGATGGCGAGGGCACTGATTAATTGGTCAGGGCTCATAAAACGGTTCAAATCCAGGTGCTTTTGCAGTGAATCGATAAACGAAAGAATGCCGGTGCGGTGATAAAATCCCACCTCGCTCTGTGCTCTGCATTTAAGGATCTTAAAATCCCCACGCAACAGAGCACTTAAATCATTTTGGCTTTTCATAAATCACAAAGAAAGAAAGTTACTCATTGTGGGTAATCATATGATATAAAGATTAACTGCGTATTAACTGCAGAAAATAAGCACAAGGAGTTGCCATGTTATTTAAAAAATCCGCAGAAGTAGCCCCTCAGGACCAAGGCTGTTTTTATATTCCCTGGGTTGAACGTCCGCGAAATCTGGAAAAGATGAAGGAGAGTGGGCATTTATGGACTTACTTGACCGCTAAAAACATCTACCGGCATTTCTATACCGCCCCTGAGTGTGTGCCTCGGGACAATCATCACGTGGCGATTTGCTTTAAGGTGCGGTTAACCAGCGAGCAGCAATCCCGTCTTGAGTTGCTGAAAACCGGTGTTACGCGTGTTTACCGCGGCGATTTGTCATTTGAGCCTGACGCCATTGAAAGCTGTCTTGTCCTTACGAGTCAGGAGTCGAAAGAATACCGTCGGGAGAGTGCTGAGGAAAACCACCCCTCTCCCATGACCCTTTAAAGAAAGCGGCTATTGTTCACCAAAGGCTTTGATGTACTCGTTTAAATCGTCAATACGCCGTTTGTTTAATGTGTTGTAGCAGTCCACCTCGTCAATGGCCTGCATGGAGCCGCCTTCGTGTTGCAAACCGGTGAATTTGCATTCTTTGGCGCGGAAATCCAGCCAGGCTTTTTGAGCGCTGATGAGAGCCGCCTTGTTCTCTTTGGATAGCAGGGCGGAGAGTGAACGGTAGGTGTTGTTTAATATTTTGTCATAATAAGCGTATTCCTGATTGGCGCATTCGTGAATGGCCAGGGTTGTGGCTGCTTTGTCATAACAGGCTTTCAATGAGGCAGGATCGACGGCGAAAACGGAACTGGCCAGGAGCAGCAGGATCAGTAACAATGGAATTGAATAAGACGGTCTGTTCATTGATTCTCCTTAATCATCAATACCTTAACGACTGACTATACCATGGGAGTGTCGATTCAGCGATTTATTTCACAAAAACAGGTAGACTGCTCAGATCTTTATTCGAGCCGGGAGAATCATGAGCGACCAGATTTCTGATTTATTTTCCATTTTGAAAAAGCAACTGAAGGCCCAGGGATTTACGTACAAAACCCTGGCTCAGAAATTATCCCTGTCTGAGGCAAGCATGAAACGCCTGTTCAGTCAGCAGGATGCCAATTTAAGCCGCCTGCAGTCGATTTGCGCCTGCCTCAATCTGTCCTTGTCGGAGGTGTTTGAACTGCTTCAGAAAGATAAAAAATTAATTGTGCATTTGACTGAAAATCAGGAAAGGGAACTGGTGAGCGAGTTAAGGCTGCTGCTGGTGGCCATTTGTGTGCTTAATCACTGGACGTTTGAGGATATCCTCCGTTTTTATACCATTTCCGAGCACGAGTTAATTCGTTATGCGGCAAAGCTGGATAAGATGAAAATTATTGAATTGCAGCCGGGGAATCGCTTCAAGCGCCTGATTGCTCCTGATTTTCATTGGATTGCCGACGGCCCTATCCAGCGGTTTTTTCAGCAAACCATTCAGGATGATTTTTTTGATTGTCATTTTGAAAAACCAACGGAACTTTATCTGGTCCGCAGCGGCATGCTGAGTGAGCAGGATAACCGGATTTTTCAGCAGACCCTGCATAACACCGCCAATGAATTCGTTAAGCGTTGTCGGGATACGGTGGATGTGCCCATCGATAAACGCCATGGCACTGCCTTAATCATCGCCATGAGACCCTGGGTGCCGCGTATTTTCGACAGCTTAAAAAGACAAGTGTCGGAGGAGTAATCGAGGCGCCGCGGACAGGCCGCGGCAGGTCAACTCAGTCGGTACGTTGCGCCTGCAGTATCTGTTTGGCGGTCACATAATCCCGCTTGCCATTACCCAGTTTGGGCAATTCCGTCATTTGCCGAATGAACCCCGGCAGCATGATTTTGGGCAAGTCGGCCGCGAGCAGGCGCTGTCTTAGTTCATGTTCGGAGAAGGGGGCGCAATAGAGCATGGCCAGTTCTTCCCCTTTTTTATCGTCGGGTAAGGCGAGGGCCATCAATTCGACTTCGCTTCCGTTGATTGCTTCCTGCCAGGCTTGTTCGGCCTGACTTAAGCTAATCATTTCACCGCCAATTTTGGCAAATCGGGAGTAACGGTCGACAATGGTGAGGAAACCATCCTGGTCTAAATGCCCTTTATCGCCAGTTTTATACCAGGTGTAATTGTCCTCGTGAATTAAAACCGCTTCCGTTTTTTCAGGCAGGTTTAAATAACTGTCCATCACCTGAGTACCGCCAATCAACACCAGACCGTCTTCACCCCGAGGTAAATCCTTCAATGTCACAGGATCAACGACCCGAAACGCACAGCCTGGCAGGGGAAGGCCCACGGTGCCTGGCTTGTGAGCCTGATGAATATGCCAATCCTGGGTCGAAATTACATCAGGTAAATTGCAGCTCGCCACAGGCGCCACTTCCGTTGCGCCGTATCCTTCATAAATTTCGAGATTGAATTTTTCTTTAAATGTGTTGTACACCAGGGGCGACAGTTTTTCAGCCCCGGCAACCACTAAGCGTACAGAGCGAAGCATCTGCGGATGCACGGAAGCATTACGTGCATACAGGCCAAGTAAACTGGAGGTTGAGCAGAAGAGGGTGACGCGGTATTTGCAGATTAATTTGGCAATGACTAAGGATTTGGTGGGATCCGGGTAACAAACCATGGGGATGCCTTTCAACAAGGGCATGAGGGTCGTGACCGTTAAACCGAAGGCATGGAAAAGGGGCAGCGTATTAATCAGGACGTCGTCTTCCTGCAGACCCAATACGGTGGCCACCTGATTAATATTGCTTAACAGATTGGCCTGGGTCAGCTTAACGCCTTTAGGTTCGCCTTCACTGCCGCTGCTGAACAGAATGGCCGCAATGCTTTGGCTGGTGCCAGGTTGAATGAAAACGAATTTAAGAAGAGCCGCGGGCAATGCCTTCGCAAGCAGGATATACCCCGGCAGAACTGCGCGACGATTTGAAAGGAGATCCTCGAGATAGATGAGTTCACAGGGGGCCAGTGCTTTTTCCAGAGCAATGCCCCGGTCATTCAGTTTTCTCAAAAACAGCCTGGACGTGATGATCGTCGTCAGTGACGCCTGACGAACGGCTGACTGAAGCGCGGGTTCGCCCGTTGTAAAGTTAAGATTAACCAGAGCCTTACCCAGTGTCAGCAGACTTAAATTAGCGACCACTGCGCCGGTGCTGGTGGGTAGAAGAATACCCACATGATCCTGGTGTTTCAGTCTTTTTTTCAGTTGCCGATTAACCCATAACACAGTTCCAAGCAGTTGGTGTGTTGATATCTCCCGGCCATTTTCTTCGATAATGGCGGTTTGAGAAGGATTTTTTTTAACCTGATAAAGCCATTCGTCCTGCAGGCAGCCGATTGCTTCAACATGGTATTTCCAGGCTTTGATGGATAATTCAGTGACCTTCTGCTTGACTTCTTTGGCGTTGCTGGAAGCAGGCAGGGCCTTACCGTAAACGAGAGTAATGCGGCGATGGTGACCGCTTTTAATTTTTTTACTGTAACGATGACCATAGGACACTTTTGAACCCCACAGGCCATGAATGTAAAAGGGAATAATCACCGCATTGGCATTCATCGCGCTGCGCTCAAAGCCACTGCGAAAAAGACCCATCTGGCCGTTTTTAGTCAGTCGTCCTTCAGGAAAAAGAGCGACGACCTCTCCGGCATTCAAGGCCTGATTGATTTCCACCAAGGCGTCCTGGCTTGCGCCGCGGGCAATAGGAATCACATTAAATTGTCGGAGAATCCAGTTTAGATACCAGGTTTCGTAAATGGATCGCTCCATGACAAAACGAATAGGGCGCGGGCAGGCAATCTGTAAAATGGCCCAGTCGATGAAACTGACATGATTACCCAGCAGCAACACACCGCCGGAAGAAGGTAAATTATCCAGATCGTAAACACTTAGACGGTAAAATTGGGAGGTAATGAAGTAAAGCATGTAACGCACCAGCGATTGCGGCATCGTCACTAACGTGTAGAGAGCGCCTGCGGAAGCGATAATAAACAGCGAATAGAGTAAAACCTGGCTGTCGATCCCAGCGAGGCCCACCCCGACGGTTAAACCTAAGAAAAACAACATGAATGCGTTTTGTAAAAAATTGTTGGCCGACAACACCTTGCCGTTTTCCTGACGCGGGGCATTAAACTGAATGAGGGCATTCAGGGGGACAATTAACATGCCGCCAAAAAAACCATAGCCGAGAAAGAGAAGAACAATACCCCATTGGCTGGTGAGGTGAGGCAGAATAAAAAGGCCACCAGCAATGCCTAAGGTGGCAACCGGGATTAATCCTGTTTCTACAAATCCCTTGGACACTTTCCCCGCGTATAAAGCGCCCAACAGGATGCCAATACCGCCTAAGGCCAGGGAGCCTTGAGCAAACATCACGCTGACGTTGCCAATGTGTTCTTTCAAAAAAGCCCCATAGCTGGCCAGCAGCACCTGATTGACTGCCCAGAATACGGACAGGCCGATGATACAGGTCAAAATAACCGGAGGATGCAGGGTTTTATTTAAGTAGGATTTAAGATAGTGGCCGGTGAAATAATTGGCGGGATGATAGGTCGATTGCGGGTCAACGGCATCTTTCCTGATTAGGCGAAAACTCATCAGGGTTTCAAAGATTGAAAATAAAATAATCAAAAAGCCGGCCGGAGCAAAGGCTTTGAGCAGCAGGCTTTTGTCGGTGCTGTGTTGCAAACCCGCGGCATTGACGAAATAACTGAAGAGGGAGGTAAACGCAAAGGTTGCGCCCAAAATGGCAATGATTGTCAATGTCTGGACAATGGCATTGACCTGCGAGAGCTGTTCCTTGCCAAACACTTCCTTGATATAGCCGTATTTGGCCGGAGAATTCAGGGCGCTTTGCACGGCGAGCAGCAAGGTCAGAGCAAACGCTCCCCAGAAAAAGCCCGTAAAATAACACCAGGTGGCTAACAGGGTGAGGGGGATGGCGGCGGCTGCAGTGACTTGCAATACCCGCGCCTTGGAGTATTTGTCAGCAATAAATCCTGACGGTGTAAACAGCATTAAGTAGGGCAGCAGAATCAAGGCATTGATGATGGCGGAAAGGACTGTGTAGGCGGAACCGTCCGCGGTTTGGTAAAGCGTGTCCTGCAATAGGATTTTGTGACCTAAATCAATAAAGGTATTAAAAAACACCAACATAAGGTAGGGGTAAAATCCTTTGATTTGGCTTAACTTCATTCTTGTCTCCAGAAAGGGATAACAAAATTATATCTTATACGTTGCTTAAAGCTATTCACACAAATTAGGTATTAATTATTGCGCCTTTTAGTGTCTGCCTGTACGACTTGCAGGTGTCCTCTCCTGTGCAGATAAGCGACTACCGAATCCACGCTGACAAAGGAATAACGACGCGTGCGGTTTTCAATTTCAGGGTGATCATTAAACCGGATAGCGGCATGGGTTAGCGATACACTCAATCGGGCCACCGGAGAAAGGGTAACAATCGACGGTTGATAACCTGTCCTCTGCAGAAAATCCTGAGCGGATTGCCTTGTGTGTCGAGATTTGGGATTATCGGCATCTGCTGCCATTTCTAAAACCCATTGGTTAGAGTTTTGATACAGGCGTGAATAAGGGTAGGCAATCAGGCTGTATTGGTTGCTATGCAGGCGCCCGATAACCTGAGGCTTCAGGGCTTCGTAAAGGCGAGCCTGCATGCCTTGATCGGGAATGGTGATTTGATAATCCTGGCTGTACAGATTATCCATGAAAAAATTCATCAATCCCTGGGCATACAGCGAGGACGTGGGTCGGTTGCATTCATTTAACAAATGAATGACCGTCCATTTGCCCGGTTTCCCGGGATAGTTTTTTACCACAAAGGCAACATGGCTGTAATGAAGCCCGTAACGGCTCAAATCCGATCCCACCCGGGCCAACAGGGCGACTTTCGCCCCGCTTTGATCCAGTTTTTTTGAAACGGCGAGTGATGTACGGCTGGCATTGTAAAAATCATCCGCCCTGGCGGTGTAATTTGTACAGACAGTTCCAGCAAAGGGACCGGTTGTGCTGCCGAAAAGCATCAAACAGGCTGTTAATGGAAATAATTTAGTCATCGGATAGCCCTTAAATTTGATGGCTGAAAATTAACGATTTCCCCATTTCATTGGGAACAAACGCAATCAAACGTCCAGCCGAGGTTAGGATAATGCCGGTACCGGTGGTTACTACTCGGATCCATTGACCGGCGGCGAGCAGACTGTGTCCTGCGACATGGCTTGAGACCTGAATGGTTGTCACGGCAGACTGGCCTGCTGCTTTCAAGCTGATATAAGAGATGTCGCCGACAGTTCTTACCGCAACAATGACCACTTGGCTGGCTGCAGCAAACAGGTTGGCGCTGCCAGCGACTACCTGGCTTACACCCTGAGCGGAT
The DNA here is from genome assembly GCF_001468125.1 of Legionella rubrilucens. GTDB lineage: Bacteria > Pseudomonadota > Gammaproteobacteria > Legionellales > Legionellaceae > Legionella_C > Legionella_C rubrilucens. The sequence continues at coordinate 847,716 of NZ_LNYT01000007.1, forward strand.
AAATCGGTGCTGGCCATTGACGCTTCGCTGCCGCCATTGGCGAAGGCGGTTGTGGTTAAGAGAATAAGCGGGAGGGCTTTTTTAATCATCATTGTCTCCAAAGGTTGTTTCTGGAAAACAAGGTAGGATGGATTAACAAAAAATTCTACTTTATTGGTTTTGTTTCCGATAAATAATACCATTAGTATTTAAATTTAATACTTTAAAGCCCCATTGCATCAAAACCATCGATGTCCATTTCACACAGGGGGTTTTAAAAAAGCGTTTATGCTACAGTGAAGAGAGGACGATTAATCCCTAATGGAAGAAAGAAAATGGAACAATCTGAACTGTATAATGGACTGGCAGGGGATGTCGTTCGAAAGTACCTGACAGGATCGACTTTTTTCACCGCCCTGCCCATTATTTTTGTTTGGTCTGTACTGGCATTGGTTATCTATCTTTTACACAATCAAATCGATAAACGTTACTTAGACGTGCTGCAATGGCTTGCGGTTGTGCTTATTTCGTTGGGGATGACAGGGCGATTTGCCTTAGCCGCGAGTCGAGGGGATATTCACGCCGGGTTTTTTAGTGGCGGTTACTCCGCTGCTGAACTGCTTTCCTACACTGGCCGTGCGATTTTATATAACCTGTGCTGGTTTTTACCGGCTCTTGCCCTTGCCCTCTACTTAACGCATTCAGATAATGCCTTAAGATTGTTTTTCTTCCTGAAATTAGGTATTGGCTTTGGCTGGGTGGGTATCGGCTACGCCGTGCTTGTACTGCTCAGTTTTTTTGGTCCTTTGCTGGCCGCGGCCCTTGCTGTTTATACTGAATCGCTGCGTGAAGTGTTTAGCCGGGAGCCCTGGCAATGGCTATTCGATGAGCGGCGTGCCAATCTCGCCTGTTACTGCTCACAGGCTATTGGGGGCCTGGTGCTTTTTCTGCTGAAATTTTTTATCGTCATCGTGGTGTTGCAAATTCTGGTTTCCGCTGTTTCCATTCGTGCGGGATTGTATTTCAACGCGGCGCTCTCCTATTTACCCTTTATACTGGGGCCTATTCTGGTTGGAAGACTAAGCGGGGCTTTGGTGGCCAAAGACGAAATCACAAGGGCAGAGGCCTCGTCCCCCTCAAAGGGACCTGACAAACCAGAGAAGGCTGTCCACGTGCGTTCTGCCTATGAAGACTTAATCAGGACAATCCATCAGATGACTCGAGAGGAGGCAGAGGCGCAAATTCGGCAGATTAAAAACGAAGAAACGACAACGGATCAATTGCTGGCATTAAGCTACCTGTATTCTCAGGCAGGTTATCCTGAGGAAGCCATTCAACAGGCCAAACTCGCTTTGCAACAGTGCCTGGCCGAGGATAGGGGCATAGAGGCAGTCAGGCTGTTCCGATTTTTTATTAAAGACAAAAGTAAACTCGGCTTGAGCGATCATGATTTGGATAAGCTGGGCTCTCATTTAAGCCTGCAAAATCATTATCAGGAAGCGGCCTGGTGTTATTTCAGCGCAGCGAAACAACGTCAGGGAGAGGCTCAGCTGCTGATGCAGAAAAATTATTTGAGAATGTGTGATCTGATTCGCCAATCCGGGGCGTCAGAGGCCGCAAAAGGATTGTACATCCTGTTTTGCAGGCATTTTCCCGAAAGCAGCCTGTTTGAGTTCGCTCAAAGCCAGATCGAGTCTTGAGACGGCTTAGGCACAGGTTTAGCGATCGGTTTGGATTTCCTGACTCGTGTTGATTAAACGGTTCTAGTCTCTTGTCTTCCCTAAGCAGGCAGGAACTATGTTTTTGTCTTGCCCGCGTTGGCCCTGTGAACTCATCCGCTGTCTTGCCCGCGCAGGCGGGCAACTATTCAAAACTCGAATGGTGATGCCTGGGCGTGAGGTAATACGTTGTCATTTGAGTCGCAACCGGCCACACAAATGGATGCCCGCCTGCGCGGGCAAGACAAAAAGAGCGCTTGCCGGCACGACAGGGTCTTAGGGCCTGATAGGTGAAGTTGCCCACTACTTCGGTGCTGTGCTATCAGCGCTTCGATGGGTGCTTTTGAAACAGCCAGTACGGATTAAGCCAGGATGGAAAGAAGAACGGGGTATTTTTCTGGTAATCCAGATAAGCCTGTCCGCGTGCCTGCCGTGAGCCTTCTTCGGTCATGGGGCCGGTAATGCGGGTCATGAGCACATACAGGGTTAACGGTGAAATCAGCCCCAGCCAGCCGAAAGCATGGGAAAAAGAAAACAGTGAAAAAGAAAGCCAGATAAGCCATTCGAAAAAATAATTAGGGTGTCTTGAGTAAGACCATAATCCCTGATTGCACACTTTCCCCGGGTGGTTTTTTTTAAAAATCTGCAGTTGATAATCAGCCAGGGTTTCGGCGGCTAAGCTGACAAGGGCGAGTAATCCTGCCGCATAATCCAGCCAGCCTGGTTTCGTTTCTGAGGAAAGGGCTACGAAGAACCAGGGTAACGACAGCAGCAGAATAAAAAATCCCTGAAGTTGAAAATTCAGAAAAAAACCCAGCGGTTTGGCGATTTTCCAATCCTGACTGAGTGTCAGGTAGCGTTTATCCACGATGCCTTTGCGGATACGGGTCAGCCAGAGGAAAAGACCTAACCGTAAACCCCATAGGCCGAGAAGCACGCTTAAGAAAACGCTTCGCGCCGATAGCGGCGGGGCATTTTATTTGACTTTCAGCGGTACCTGGTAGATAACCAGTACCTTGGAGATATGTACCTTTAGTATTATCAGGTGTTTTGTGCTGAGAATGATGGCAGATGGATTAACATAGGCTATTGGGTGTTATTAATTGTCTCAATTGTTTAATTATGCATGAATTATGGGTATGTAAGAGTATTCTCGATATTATTAGAGAGAATGCAATTGAAAAAAAATTTACTCGGGTAAAAAAAATAATTTTAGAGCTTGGTCAATTGGTTGCAATTGAAAAAGACGCTCTAATTTTTAGTTTTAATGTGATTACAGAGGGAACTGTTGCTGAAAATGCAGCGCTTCATATCATTGATATCCCTGGAGAAGCACGATGTGAGTCTTGCAAAAAAAGGGTTCCTTTGCGGCGGTATTATGATGCGTGTCCGGTCTGTGGCAGTCATTCACTAAAGATTACTCAGGGTGAAGAATTTAGCGTTAAATCAATGGTGGCAGAATAATGTGTGGAATATGCGGCTGTACAGAAGAAATGAAAGGGCATGGTCATAGGCATGAGCATAATGACCATCACTCACATGATGAGCATTTGATTCATGTTGAACAAAATATTTTAGCTAAGAATCAGCAATTTGCTTTTCAAAATAAAAGCTATTTATCAAATAAAAATATTTTGGCATTAAATATCATGTCAAGCCCTGGCTCGGGTAAAACAACCCTTCTGGCAAAAACAATTTTGGATTTAAAAAAAGAATTGGATATAGCGGTTGTTGTCGGTGATCAACAAACGGATTACGATGCAGAGTTAATTAAATCAAGTAGTGGTCATGCTGTACAAATAAATACCGGAAAAGTCTGTCATTTAGACGCACATATGCTTGGTCATGCGTTAGAAGAACTTTCTTTGAAAGAAAAATCAATATTATTTATTGAAAATGTAGGTAATCTTGTTTGTCCTGCATTATTTGATTTAGGCGAACACTTTAAAGTGGTCATCCTTTCCGTTACTGAAGGAGATAACAAACCACTTAAATACCCGGATATGTTTCGTTGTGCTGATTTGATGCTGGTCACTAAAACAGATTTACTCCCTTATGTAGATTTTGATCTCGGTAAATGTATGGAATATGCGCGCCGGATCAAACCCGATATTGAAATTTTGACTCTGTCAACGGTGAATGGCGATGGTTTGAATGACTGGTATAACTGGTTGAAAAAAAGACAGATGTAGGGAGCTCTAAATGGGGTATTTTTTCTTTGGAGAGCCCTAAATTAAATTAGAACGATTACAGCTTATCATCCAGGGTCAAGTCCAGGGCGTTGGTTTTAGGCCTTATGTTTATCGAATAGCAAATCAGCTTTGCTTAACTGGATGGATACAAAATAATGCTTCAGGTGTTTTAATTGAAATTCAAGGAACCCTGGCTTGTGAATTTGTAACTCATTTAAAAGCCAATTTACCGCCACTTGCCAAAGTGAATAGCATTCAACTAAAGACTATTCCTTTGCAAATGGATGAGGCCCTTTTTGAAATTATTGAAAGTGAGAAAGGTAAAGCGAATACCATTATTTCGCCGGATACCTGTATTTGCCCTGAATGTTTACACGAACTGTTTAATCCTCAAAGCCGTTATTTTCGATATCCCTTTTTAAATTGCACTCACTGCGGTCCCAGATTCTCAATCACACAAACTCTTCCTTATGATCGTGGCCAGACGTCAATGAAGCCGTTCCCTCTTTGTCATGATTGTTACGCAGACTATGCCAATCCTGACAACCGACGTTATCACGCTCAACCGACGGCCTGCATGAATTGTGGTCCTCAGCTTTCATTATCTGTTGAAGACATCGCACGGTGCATTTTGCAAGGCGAAATCATTGCTTTAAAAGGATTGGGGGGGTATCAACTTATTTGTGATGCGAGAAACGAGACTACGCTATCAAGACTTCGGCAAAGAAAAAATCGTGAAACAAAACCATTGGCGCTCATGGTGGCTAATATCAAAAGTGCAGAACGCATGGTTGAAATCAGCGAACAAGCTCGAATTTTATTAGAGGGGTGGGCGCGACCCATAGTATTGCTCAGAAAAAAGAAGGGCTTTGCTGGTAATGCTGACAAAATAGCTCCTGGTTTAAACCATCTTGGAATAATGCTTCCCTCTACGCCATTACATTATTTACTTTTTAATGCTTTTGCCGGGAACGTAAATGGTTGTGATTGGTTAGATGAGTTTCAATCAATGGTATTGGTAGTTACCAGCGCTAATTCGAGGGGGGAGCCGATCATTATTGAAGATCATCAAGCGGCGTGCGATCTTAAAACCATAGCAGATAAAATTGTCTCCTATAATCGTCAAATTATTACCCATGAAGATGATTCTGTCCTGCGTCTTGTCAATGACGCACCAATGTTTATTCGGCGTTCTCGTGGATTTGTACCGACGCCAATTCAATTGCCTCATAGTATCCCACCCACGCTGGCAGTTGGAGGGCATCTTAAAAATACCTTTTGTATTACCCGAGGTGATGAAGCGTTTGTTTCACAACACATTGGTAGTCTGAATAATAAAGCGACCATTGATGTTTTTCATGAATCATTAACTCACTTATTAACCTTTTTGAATGTAAAACCTGAACGGATTGCTCATGATTTGCACCCTGATTTTTACACCACTCGATTTGCTGAAGATTACAGTGTACCTGCATTTGCAATACAGCATCATCATGCTCATTTGGCTTCAGTTGCTGTAGAGCACGGTATAAAAAGGCGCGTTTTAGGTTTAGCCCTGGATGGATATGGGTATGGTTCAAATGGCGAAGCTTGGGGTGGGGAGCTTTTGTTATTAGACAATGCCTCGTTTGAGCGGCTTGGATCATTTTGTCCTCTTTTACAGCCTGGGGGAGAAATCGCAGCACGCGAACCCTGGAGAATGGCAGCAGGTGTCTTGCATCGTTTGGGGCGCGGCAATGAAATCAGTGAACGATTTTCATGCTGTACTCAAGCCCAGGCAATACACCCTGTGTTAGATAAAAGGATAAACAGTCCCATGACCAGTAGTTGTGGGCGTTTATTTGATGCAGTGAGTGCCTTGCTGGGGATTCAACTGATGTCTCAATACGAGGGGCAAGCGGCTATGCGATTGGAATGCTTGGTCAGTGAGCTGCAAGTCGCGCCAAACGGGTGGAGGATAAAAGACAATAATTTTGATATATTTCCCACCCTGGAGCTGCTATCAGAGCTTGCCGATCCTGTTGCAGGTGCTAATCTGTTTCACGGTACGCTCATTGCTGGCCTCACGGCATGGATCAAGGGCGCTTGCCGGGAAAGGGGAATTGATGTGGTTGTATTAAGTGGTGGTTGTTTTTTGAACAAAGTACTGGCAGAAGGATTAACCAAGGCATTGAATGAATCCGGTATCAACCCCTTATTACCGAGAGCCCTTCCCCCCAATGACGGTGGAATTTCTCTGGGACAGGCCTGGATTTCCGGAATACTAAGAGGATAGTCTATGTGTTTAGCATTACCTGCTCAAATTACCCGGATTCTTGGTAATGATAGAGCCATTATCAATTTAGGTGGCATCACCAAAGAAATCTCAATTGCCTTACTCGATGAGATCGCTGAAGGGGATTATGTCATTATTCACGTGGGATATGCTTTAACACGATTGGATGAACAAGAGGCCCAGAAAACCTTAAATTTATTTGCACAAATGTTGAAGGATACTCTTGAATGAAGTACATCGAAGAATTCCGGAATGGCGCTTATGCAAAAGTACTTGCCCAGAAAATTGCAGCCCTGGTTGAACCGGATCGATACTACCAGTTAATGGAGTTTTGCGGGGGACATACCCATGCTATTCATCGATATGGCATTCCAGGTTTACTCCCGGGCAATGTTGAAATGATTCATGGGCCAGGTTGTCCTGTTTGTGTATTGCCTATGGCAAGAACGGATAAAGCCATCACACTGGCATCGTTTCCAAATGTTATTCTTTGTAGTTATGCTGACATGTTGCGAGTACCGGGTACAGGGAAAAAAAGTTTATTGCATGCAAAAGCATCGGGTGCTGATGTCCGGATGATTTATTCGGCGGATGACGCTTTAAAAATTGCTCAAGACAACCCGGGGAAAGAAGTTGTTTTTTTTGCTATTGGTTTTGAAACAACTACCCCATCAACAGCGTTTGTAATCAAACAAGCAAAGAAATTGAAACTCACTAATTTTAGTGTGTTCTGTAATCATGTTTTAACCCCTGTTGCCATGGACAGTTTGCTGCAATCCCATGAAGTGAAGTTAGATGGATTTATAGGGCCTGCACATGTCAGCACGGTGATTGGGAGTAAACCCTATGAAGCTGTGTGTAACAAATATCAAAAACCCATGGTAATTTCAGGTTTTGAACCTCTGGATGTATTGCATTCCATTCTGCTGCTAATTCATCAAATCAATGAAGGTCGTTGTGAGGTGGAGATTCAATATACGCGCGCCGTCAATCGTTTAGGGAATGTGTTGTCACAACGAATTATAATGGAAGTTTTGGAGTTACGAGAGCAATTTGAATGGCGTGGCTTAGGTTATATTCCCAAGAGCGCATTAAAAATAAAGGCAGAGTATTCTGCGTTTGATGCAGAACAGCGTTTTGTGTTACCTGATTTTGTGGCCGAAGAACACAAACAATGCCTTTGTGGAGCAGTACTTCGGGGCATAAAAAAACCAATGGAATGTAAATTGTTTGCTAAAGTATGTGTTCCAGAAAATCCCTTAGGCTCATGCATGGTTTCATCAGAAGGGGCATGTGCTGCAGTTTATGCTTATGGACGGGTGAATTCATAATGTCAGAAGCGGTAATTAATAAAAAATTAAAAGGCCCAAAACTGAATTTTAAAGAGGGAACCATTAATCTGACTCATGGTGGCGGTGGGCGAGGTATGGCTCAACTCATCGATCAACTCTTTTTGGCCGCTTTTGATAATGAATGGTTAGCTCAAAAAAATGATCAGGCTTGTTTTTCAGTATCATCCGGTCGAATGGTCATGACTACCGATGCTCATGTTGTTTCACCCTTGTTTTTTCCTGGTGGTGATATTGGTTCCTTGTCTGTGCATGGGACTATTAATGATATTGTCATGTCCGGGGCAAAACCATTGTACTTATCAGCTGGCTTTATTTTAGAAGAGGGATTCCCACTGGCCGATTTGCATAAAATTGTGGAATCAATGGCTTATGCTGCAAAGCAGGCGAATGTTGCAATTATCGCTGGTGATACCAAAGTAGTGGAGCGCGGAAAAGGGGATGGCATATTCATTACAACCACTGGAATTGGGGTAGTACCTGAAGGAATTCATATTTCAGGTCATAGAGCAAAGCCAGGGGATAGCGTGCTTGTGAGTGGATATATCGGTGATCATGGCGTTGCGATAATGGCTTATCGCAATAATTTGCAATTCCAAACAAGCATCCAATCCGATACCGCTTCACTGCATGATTTGGTGTCCTGTATGATAGCCTCCGTACCTGATATTCATTGTCTGCGTGATCCCACTCGAGGAGGTCTTGCAACAACATTGAATGAATTGGCACAGCAATCAAACGTTGGATTTATGATTGATGAAGCTAAAATTCCAATTAGTACCGAAGTGGCCAGTGCTTGTGAATTGTTGGGACTCGATGCTTTATATGTTGCCAACGAAGGAAAATTAATTGCGATTTGTCCTCCAAATGATACCGATAGGTTATTGGCCGCCATGCGTTCACATCCTCTGGGGTTGCATGCGGAGGTTATTGGCGAAGTAATCGAAGATCCCAATCATTTGGTTCAACTTAAAACAAAATTAGGTGGACTGAGAATTGTGGATTGGTTGGCCGGGGAGCAGTTGCCAAGGATTTGTTAAAAGGAATTAGGATGATGGATGATAAAAAAAGCTATTTTTTACCCCATTTGCAATTACAGGGTCTGCTTGATGCCCTGAAAGACTCTGGGTATTCCTGTGTCGGTCCGCAAGTACGCGACGGAGCAATAGTTTATGATGTGCTTCATTGTGCGGATCAATTACCATGGGGCGTCCGTGATCATCAGTCGCCAGGCGGCTATAGGTTAGAACGTATTTCTGAAAGAAAAGCATTTGCTTTTGCAAATGGTCCTCAAGCAATAAAACCCATTTTGTTTAAACCGGTAGAAACCGTATGGAAAGTGGTTCGTAACGACCAAGGGAAATTAACGTTTCAACCCCATCAGCCGGAAGAAATACCCGTTGCAATACTTGGTGCACGTGCTTGTGATTTAGCAGCGATGAGTATCCAGGATAAAGTTTTTGTTGAGGGTGCCCACCCTGATCCGCGTTATAAAAATCGTCGTGACCAATTGTTTGTCGTTGCTGTGAATTGTACTTACTCCTCTGAAAATTGTTTTTGTGTTTCAGCCGGAACTGGCCCTGAAGTCAGGAACCCTTTTGATATTCTGATGACTGAGGTTGAGGATGGGTTTGTGGTTAAGATAGGCAGTGAGCGGGGTCATGCAATTATTGACAGTTTAAAATTGGCTAAGGCTAAAATGAGACAATGCAAAGAGGCCATAAGAAATGTAGACCAGGCTGGAGCGATGCAAACTAAAAAGATACCTTTAGAAAATAAGCGTGCCTTGCGCGATTTATTGTTTGCCAATTTAAATCACGCTCGATGGGACGAGGTGGCTGAGAGATGCTTGTCCTGTGGCAATTGCACCTCTGTATGCCCAACTTGTTTTTGTCATAGCGAAATAGAAAAACCAGGTTTAGATGGTGCAAGTAGTGAGCATCAGCGCGAATGGGATTCGTGTTTTACATCAGGACACAGTGCTTTAAACGGAACAATCGTTCGTGATGATACGCGTAAACAGTATCGGCAATGGCTAACCCATAAAGTTGGCAGCTGGTTTGATCAATTTGATACAAGTGGATGTGTGGGGTGTGGGCGTTGCACCACTTGGTGTCCTGTCGGAATTGATATCACTGAAGAGTTGGCAGTGATTTCAGGTGAGTCGAATGTCAGGATTAATGCAAGTGAATAAGCCACATTTTGATCCTTATTTGCCTCTTGAAGCTGAGATTGTAGGACGGATTCAAGAGTCAGCTACTATTTTTACTCTGCATCTTCGTTTTACCGATCCTGAACAGCATGAACGGTTTGTTTTTTGTCCAGGCCAATTTAATATGCTTTATCTTTATGGAGTCGGAGAAGTCGCTATTTCCATTGTGTCTGATCCAGATAACAGGCAGATTCTTACACACACTATTCGTGCTATAGGCCGGGTGACCAGAGCACTGCAAAAGCTGCAGGAAGGCGATAGAATTGGGGTTCGCGGCCCTTATGGACGGGGCTGGCCACTCGAACAAGTTAGAGGCAAGAATATTGTTGTGGTAACAGGCGGGCTGGGTTGTGCTCCCTCGGTATCAATCATTGATTATGTTTTGGCAAGAAGAGAGCAATACGGTAATTTCAGTATCCTGCAAGGCGTGAAACACAGCGATGATTTTATTTTTAGAAATCGGTATGCAGTGTGGCAGAAATCACCCCATACTGAAGTTCATATTGCAGCTGATCAGGCGGGACCAAAATGGCCATGGAGTGTTGGCTATGTTACAGACATGATTGATAAAATCAAGCTGGACCCAAAAAATACAGTGGCGATGATGTGCGGCCCTGAAATGATGATGAGTACAGCGGTGAGTGTGCTTGGCAAAAAAGGAGTTCCTGAGCATCAAATCTATCTGAGCATGGAGCGAAACATGGAATGCGGTATTGGGCAATGCGGTCATTGTCAGTACGGTGGTTTTTTTATATGCAAAGATGGCCCTGTATTTGCTTATTCAGAAATCAAACAATTATTTCATGAACCAGGATTCTAATGAGCATGAAACCGCGTTTGGCTGTGCACAAATTTACATCGTGTGATGGATGCCAGTTAGCATTTTTAAATGCGGGCGAAGACTTACTCACCTTATCTGAGCTGGTTGATATAGTTCATTTTACTGAGGCGGGTGCAGTAGACAGTGAAGCTAAGGTAGATATCGCCTTTATTGAAGGGAGTATCTCGACGCCAGATGAAGAAACACGCATCAAAAAAATTCGTGAAAACAGCGCATGTATTATTACTATAGGCTCTTGTGCTACCTCTGGAGGAATCCAGGCTTTGCGTAATGTGGCTGACTCTAAGGACTGGATGGCCAATGTTTATGCTTCGCCAGAGTATATCAAGCGTTTGGCTACCTCAACTGCGATTTCCAAGCATGTTAAAGTCGATTGGGAACTATGGGGGTGCCCGGTTAATGGGCAGCAAGTATTAGAGGCCATTCGGTTTTTATTATCGAATGCCGCGCCGCGCATCAAGCGAGACTCTGAGTGCATGGAATGTAAACGCAAAGGTAATGTTTGCGTATTGGTTACCAAAAAACAACCCTGCATGGGACCTGTAACCCAAATGGGTTGCGGTTCATTATGTCCCTCAGTGGGGCGGGGATGTTATGCTTGTTATGGTCCAAAAGAAAAAGCGAATACCCAATCGCTGGGGCATTGGTTTGAACAACTTGGTTTAACAAGGGAAGTCATTGCGCAAAAGTTTTTGCACATTAATAATCAAGCACCTGAATTTAATAAAGCGGGAAACTATTTTAGGGGAATAAAAATCTGCAATGAGTAAAGAAATCTCAATTAATGTTCCCGTTTTGGCGCGAGTAGAAGGTGAGGGTGCTCTTGAGCTTCATATTCGTAATAGCGAAATTAAAACATTAAAATTAAAAATTTATGAGCCGCCAAGGTTGTTTGAAAAATTTTTGGAGGGTCGGAATTATACCGAAGTATTAGATATTGTGGCACGTATCTGTGGCATTTGCCCCGTTGCTTATCAAATGAGTGCCACCCAGGCAATTGAACATTGTTTTGGTATTAAACCAACCCCTTGGGTACGAACCATGCGCCGTTTATTCTATTGCGGAGAATGGTTGGAAAGTCATAGCATGCATATCCATTTTTTAGCCCTACCCGATTTTTTAGGATTTAAATCTGTACCTGAAATGGCAAAAGTCTATCCGGAAGAGGTGCGTCGTGGTATGCGTTTGCAGGCTTTGGGTAATGACTTAATTAAATTACTGGGTGGTCGTTCTATTCATCCAGTAGGCGCTTGTGTTGGCGGTTTTTATAAAGCACCCACGCTTCCTGAAATAAATAGAATGTTAGATAAAGCGAAAGCAGGACTTGGCGATTGTGATGCATTAATTCGCTGGATTGCTGAGCTTTCATTGCCTGATAATTCCCATGAGTTTACGAGTGTTTCACTTTATCATCCTACTGAATATCCCTTAAATGAGGGCAGACTGGTATCTAACCATGGTTTGAATATCAGTATTGATGAATTTGATGCTTATTTTAAGGAGAGTCAAGTTCCTTATTCTAATGCTTTGCACTGTTTGTTACAGAATAAACCTTATTTGGTAGGCCCGCTTGCCCGAGTAAATAATTGCTTCGGTCACCTGCCAATACCAATACATCTGCTTTTACAAAGTTTAAAAATCAATTTTCCATCTCAAAATATGTACGATAGTATTATCGCCAGGGCCGTTGAAATTTATTATGCTGTTCTGGAAGCCATTCGCATTCTAGAGCAGTATGAAATTCCCAACCAGTCTTATCCTGAAGTTACACCACATGCCGGCATAGGCTTTGGCTGTACGGAAGCTCCCAGGGGCATGTTATGGCAACATTATCAATTTGATGACAGTGGACAGGTCACTTCAGCACGCATTGTTCCGCCTACCAGCCAAAATCAGGCTCGGATTGAAGAGGATTTGCGTATATCCCTCGGCCAGTTTGGTTTAGATAAAGAAGAGGACATGTTACGCTCCTACAGTGAAATGATCATACGCAATTATGATCCCTGCATTTCTTGCTCAACCCATTTTTTGAAAATGAAGGTAAATCGGGATTGAGAATGAAATCTATAAAAGTTTTAGGCATTGGCTCACCTTTTGGAGATGATCAAGTCGGGTGGAGGGTAGCAGAAACTTTAAAACAACAACTCTCTTTACACGACCATATAGCGCAATACGTAAACATAGAAAGTCATGATCGCCCAGGGATTCGATTAATCGAGTTGATGAGTGAAGCCAGTACGATTTTTATAATTGATGCAGTAAAATCAGGGAGTGAAGCAGGAACAATCCATCGTTTCGAAAATAATGAAATTTTTGAGTCAGACAATCGATTTTCAACTCACGATATAGGCGTTTCACAAGCTCTTCAGCTGGGCTGCTCACTGAATGCCTTGCCAGCTAACATAATATTGTATGGAATAGAAATTGATACGATTGAATTGGGATCGAATCTTTCCCTGTGTGTAGAACGTGCAATTGGCCTGGTAGTTGCTCAATTAGAAAATGAAATTATTAACACAATTCATACATCAATCAGACCTTAATAAGGAGTCACAGCTAAACCTGAGGATGATCATTCAGCAGGTAAAGAAAATGCAATTGCAGCGTTGAAAAGCAAAGCCGGGGTTCAGTTACGTAAACAGAGTCACTGCCAGACTGAGCCTGTCTCGATCACAAACTCACGCCCGGCAGTCATTGTTGGCAAAAGGATTGCAAGAAACACTCAGTCATGAAGTGATTTATTTGTTCCCATGCTGTACATACCTGGATCTTCATCAGGTTTCATTTTAAAGAAACCTGCGTATTGCATAACCATTTTGAGAAGATCGTGATTAGCCCCATCTTTGAAAAACAAGTGGGCTGGACTGGGCTTGGATTTATCCGCCTGGTTATCGCCGACGATGGCCAGGAATTGCAATGATGGATTAAGCGCTGCGTCTTGCAATAAAGCATGAATTTCCTGCAATCGAGCAAGGTTCTCCTGATGAATCCTGGCCACCTCATCGGGCGATAGGGTAGCAATGTAAAATTCAGGATTATACTCCTTCCTGTATTCTTCGAGAGCTTTCAAAAATAACGGTACGTCTTCAAGATGCTTAGAGATGGTTTGAGCAATCAATCGTATTAAATCAAGTACAGGATCCAGATTCCCATGGTGTAATGCTTCAATTGAATGCTCAATTTGTTCAAAAGAAATTAAATCTCTTATTCGGGTAAAATCTTTAGCTTGCCATGGGTTGGCAGGTGCAGGCACACTGACTTGATAAATCGCTTCCATAAGTAAAGACACAATATGATTTTTATTTTCAGCGCTTCGCTCTTCTTGAGTCTGCAAAGGGATATTCAATTCAGTTTTTAAGAGAGCAGAAATCTCTTTTAATCGTGTCAGGCTTTTCTGATGAGATTCAATAAGATCAGCAGGCTTGTGAGTAGGGTAGTGAACGGTTCTATGGCTTGTCGCCTCATAAACAAGCTGATATTGGTATAACTGCTCATAAAAGCTATAGTCATTTTCTTCGTAGCGCATCATACTTTCATCAATTTTTTTAATAAGCTTAAGGATGGGCTCGATATCGCCACCTTCCAAGGCTGTCATGGCTTTTTTAACCATCTTGGCACCAGAGTATCCGTACAGGGTAAAATCATGCCAGTCATGTGACTCAGCAGAGTAAGATTTAAATTTTATTTTTACCAGTGCTTCATTGGTTAACTGAGCAATTGTTTCTCTATTCATTTCATCACCGTTCAGATTGCTAGGCTAATAATTGTACTAAAAGATTGTTAAGTGAACATTAATGAGGAAGTGAGAGACGACTAACAGGAATCTGTACTACAAAATTTCACATTGGTTTTAAGATTAGAGATTTGTCTGCTGCCTGAACATAGAAACAGTCATGACGGCAGTTGCTAAGAAAATAGCCAATACCAACGTGCCGCGGTCTGTTTCTACAGGGTTTATCTCAACTGGGCTTTAAGCCGCACAATGACTTCATCGGTACCTGTACCATTACTTTGGCTATCCTCTTTATGATTGAATAATGACAGCCGACGCAAGCCATCGTCATCGTTGCGAATAGCGGCGCAAATGGTTTCACGACTGATAGTTTGTCTTTCCAGTAATAAACTCAATTGGATCATGGTTTGGCTTCTATAGGGTGAAATAAAGCAGGAAAAAAGCCAGAGTCTTCCCAAAAATCCCATAAACGATTTCGATTGGTATGTTGCTAAGATCGCTCGTAGTTCATCGTTGGATAGACTATCTTTTGGGTGAGTACCTGGTTTAAGAGGACGACTGGGTGCGCCAGGTGGCACATAGTTTGGCAAATGCTCATCGTTTAGTAACTCGAAGTCAGGATCAGAGACCTCTGGGTAGTCAACAGCAACCGGCTTATCAGTTAAATCCAGTTCTTCGCGTATCTCGATGTTGCCGTACTCTTCCATTCCTCTTTTTCGAATTTCCCGTCCCACCGTGGTGTGGTTAAAGAAGGGGGAATGGCGGGATAAGGCGCCGCTTAAAAGTAAATCGTCAGGTGCTATCTTACCCAGCGAGCTTGACAGCCCTCTTCTGACCATGCTGTCATCTTCACCGGTTATCTGCTTTAACTCGTCGTAAAATGATTTTAATGATTCTTCGCTAAAGTCAGGAATCGCCTGGCGAATTGTTTTAATGACAGCCCAATCAAACGCTTTTCGCTCATCATCGACATCGAGCAAGAGTTCAATGTTACCCATTTTATTGATTTTTCTGGAGCCGTCTTTTTCTAATGCTCCAACGCCACAGGCACGCATCCAGGTATTTTCAAACAGTGCAACAACTTTCCCTGCAGCGTGTTGCATGCTGGTGCCTGAAGATAAATAATGCACCTTTCCATTGATCTTAACCATCGGCCGATTGGCTAATACACGCGAAGAAAAAATGGTGGTATTCCTTGAGGCGCTGGTTTTAGTTTCGATTTGTTTGCGTCTAGACATTGTTGCCCATATTGCATTGATTCGTCATAATTGTGCCATAAAAAACTAAATGGCAATTAAAAAATCACGTGGTTTGATCAATGCTCGAGCTGCTCGAGTATATTAAAGAACATTCCGGCGACAAAAAATCGGTATGATTAATGCTGCTTTACAGAAAATCAAAATCTTCATCGCTTTTTTGCGGTACAACGGGGGTGGTTAATAGCCTCTTTGGCTGTCAGCTGTCATATCCCTGAGTTATTGTTATCGAAAATAGCTCAGGGCATGAGTGAGCGTGGTTAGTAATTCAGCTAACTTTACCGGGGTATGAAGCCCCAGTAGGAAAGTCAAACTCCGCTTTATCATAGCAAGACTCGGGCTGATTTTTATCTTGATTGTACCTGATACTCTCGTTGGCTAAAATCGCATGGATAGTTTGCAAACACGCTTTGAATCTACTCGTCGTCAATAGATGGGTTATCTTATTCGTGTTTTCCAGGTCACAATCGGTATACATCATGTTCGACACTGTTTTTATTAATAATTTCGCATTCCTTGTCGACTGTACATGCTTGAGAAGGTAAGACGCTTCATCCATTTTATTTTTGGTTAATTCGCTATGACGAAACATCCTGCTCCTTAAATTCAATACGGCTTGGTCATCTTCCATTGTGCCTCGTGAATTCATATAGGCATTGATTTCAGAAATTATTTTTTGATGGCTTTCTTCAGAGACATCAAAATCATTGTCTGGGCCAAAATGATTTGGCTTTGGACAAGTTATTTTTTTTAAAACCATGGCCCCTTGGTTTATCAACCAATCATTCACTTCGTCAACATCGGTCAGGGTAGCAAGTGCCTGACTGTCAAATTCAATTGGAGTATGGGCTTTTATAATCTCGCTTTCGGTTAATCCGTAGGCTTGTAATTCTTCGGATTCAAAAACATCACCTCCACTCAGTCGAGAACTCATGATGAGTGCGGATTTGGTGGGAAGTCGACCCTCATGTAATTCATTGGCTAGGATATCGTTTTTCTCTTTAATTAAATAGCATGCCTCATATTTCACGAGAACATTAGCCTCCAACAGGTGCATGGCCCTACTGAACATAACCCGGCTGTAATCTGGCGGTAACTCATCGATATTCACTTCTTTAGTACCTCTAATCATAATAAAAGGATACCAAAGATCTTTATTCCCCGAGTTTATCCCAGTTGATTGATAATAAGGCTGCCCATTGATAACGGTAATTTTTCTTGAATTTCCAGAATGAAGGGATTTATAAATAATAAAGGGTTGAGGCATAATCAAACTCAGTAGTAAATTTACGTTTCTTCCTAAAATTGTCTGCGTTAATAATACCCTTTTTAATACTAAGATTTAATCAAAAAATACGCTGGTGAATGCAATTTTCGTGGTGGGGTTGCATTTCGTCTGACTTCATTGTTCTTTTAGCAGTAGGCTGGGAGGAGGGTGCAGCCTGTATCCCGGGGGTTGTCATCTATCTTATCCCTCACAAGAGTTTAATCAGGAGACGTTTTCGGCCTCGAAAGGCAGAATGAGCGTGAACGTGGCACCCTGGTCAAGACCAACAGAGTCAGCTTGAAGCTGTCCGCCTAATTCTTTAGCCAGTAAGGCACAATTATGTAAACCATAACCATGACCTTCCTGTTTCGTTGTAAAACCAAAAGAGAAAATTTTCTGTAAATGCTCTTTAGAAATCCCGGAGCCATTATCGCTAACACAAATGAGGAGCCGATTTTTTTCTTCCATCAGTTCAATTTTTATAATTAGTCTTTTTAATTTCTGGGTGCTTATTGCCAGGGAATCAACGGCATTTTTTATCAAATTAATAAGAATCTGTTGGATTTTGTTTTTCACGGATACAAACGGAGGCGTTTGATTAAATTGGCGTTCTACATTAATGTTTATTTTTCTAAGACGACTGGCATATAAAAGTAATATTTCTTCAATTAAATCGTCTATATCAATGCGTTCAAGAATCTGTGAGCCAGGACGGCTGGCGCTTTGTTGCATTGCAATAATTTGGTTAACATGAGTTAGATTTTTGTTCAGAGTTTCTAATTCTTCCTGACTCTTGACTTTTTCATCCGTTAATTGCCCTATCAATTTTTTAAAATAAGGTATAACTAATTTGCCTCGTTCATCGTGGTTAATATAATAATCCAAATTATTTTTATTATCCTCAATAACGTCGAGCAATTTAGGTAATTGTGATACATAAGACAGTTGAATATTTTCTGATAATAAAGCTACTGACGTATTGATGCTGTTTAATACATTGCCTACATTATGCAGAATGCTTGTAGCAATTTCAGCCACGCCGGCAGAGCGGGATGTTTCAATTAAAGTCGCCTTGGCTTTATTTAATTTTTGCAGCATGTTGTTCAAATGATTCTGTAAATCACCTATTTCATCATTGCTAAGAATAGGCAAAAGAGGTTTTAAATTGTCATAATCGATGTTGTTAGCAAACTGGCTAAGGTGAATAATAGGTTTTGATATCACTTTCGTCAGGAAAAAACTTAAGAAAAGGATGATTAAAATGATTGCGGTATTTAGAATAATGATCAGATTTCTTAGTTCAAGGGATGCGCTATTTATCCCTTGTCGTTCCTCCTCTAAAAAAGTCGATTCCTGTAAAAGCAAAATTTTTATAAACTCATTCAGCTCGTGTTCCTTGTCCGCAAGATGTTTTGCTTTAATGGCTAATTCTTTCGGAGGCTTGTTTTGCTCTTTCACAGAAAAAACGTCTAAAGCCGCCAGAATAACATCATCCCTCAAGCGATTGAGCTTCTTTACGTTTGTTCTGGTCGTTTCTATCTGATATTTTTTATATGTGTTCTGCTGTTCCCCAAGCTCTTCTAACAGAGCCAAAAACTCATCTTTTACTGAGCCAATTTTGCTTGGTGTATTGCTATTAATTGTTGCCTGATTAAATTTGATGTTAAAATTCTTAATAAACAAATCGATGCGTGTCGTTAAATTTTTCATAGTTAACAGCGCCTCTAATCGAGGAACTGTTTTATCAACAATGGTTAAAAAATGTTGATTAACATCGACGTAGCGTTTTAATAAGTAAATATTCAATGGAATGAAAAGCAATGCGACCATTAACATGCTGAGCAAAATTTTATAGCGAATACTCATTTTGCATCCATGATTTGAGGCTGGGAATTGACGACTGTATTCGCAACCTTTTCACCTAATGTTAATCCCGCCTGAGCATCAACGGGAAAATGGATTCCGCCCCATATGCGGCTTGAGCTTGCCTCTTGGGCTTTTTTCCACCAATCTGATTTATTTTTCGGGAAATAGTAAGTTAAAATGGTGGCGGCAGTGGCCGAAATGCCAGAGTGGCCTGCCGGATAACTCGGATGATTGGGTGTGGGCATGACTGTATGTAAACCGGGATTCAACATGAATGGCCTTTTTATCCAATAAGTGTATTTAGCCGCAAAAATAGCTATGACTGAATCGGCAATACCCATGGCTAATACCGAACGAACGAATACCCTGTTGGCCAATGGTAACTGCTCCTTTTCCATGTAATCATTAGCGAATTTTAACCAAATTCCTGGCGGCGTTATCGTCGAAGGATTCCCAGCCCAGAACACAACAGCCTTTGTTTGTTCCGGTGTAATGGCGTTTAACGCCGTTTCTGTTTTTTTAAGTTGCATTTGCCAGGCTTGCGCACCAATTGCTGGTGGTTTTATGGGCATAAAGGGTTCGACAGAAGTAATTACCCAGGGTTTCCAGGAGCCTACCTCCTGTCCAAAATAAGGTTTTATTCCGAGCCAATACCCTGCGCCTGAAGGTTGAGTGGATAACTTCTCTTTTGAGGCGTCTTCAGCGATACGATCTTTGATTTTACTTAAAACAAGCCTGGATAGCTGACTTGAATAGTTGTCGCTCTTTATTTGAGATTTAATTTTGGAGCAATCATTGGGAAAAAACAAACAGAGAACATCGCCAGAAATAACATCGAGATTACCTGCAAATTGCTGTTTCACATTATACGATAAAAAAGTAGCATCGCGCTGCGCTGTATAGACATAAGCATAGATGCGAGACGCCGGGGCATCACCTAACTTATTGGACTTAATCAATTCAAACATCAGGCTATCCCATTTCTTTAATGCGTTTTCTGTTATTATTTGCTTCGTCGCTAATCCTGACAACGAGGCTTGTTCCTCTTTTGTGTAGGTAAAATAAGTAGGTAACAAAGAATGTCTTTTGATTCCCCAAAAAAAATAGCCAGCCATTAGACCAAGACAAACCACTAATACGATAAATAGTGCCTTTCTATTCGTCATGTTTATTCCTTTCTGGCTTCTCTTAACATGTCATTAATGGAATCGGGGTTCTCTAGTAACTTGGTTAATTCCGATGCAGGTAATGGCTTGCTAAAATAAAACCCTTGAATCTGGTTGCATTCGTTACCTTTTAGGAAATCAAGCTGTTTTTGTGTCTCAACCCCTTCCGCAAGAACTTCTAAATTCAAATTTCTTGCCATTGCAATAACCGCTTGAATAATGATTTCATCGTTACGAGTAATATTATGAATGAATGAACGATCAATCTTTAAACGATTCAAGGCTAAATGACGCAAATGATGCAAGTTAGAGTAGCCTGTGCCAAAATCATCCAAAGCAATTTCAACCCCGAAATTCTTTAATTCATTAATTTTGTCAATAATGGAATCATCCACGATCGAACTTTCACTGAGTTCAACCTCAAAATACCTGGGCTCCAGTTTTGTCTCCAGCAAAATATCTTTAATTTTCTCGACAAAATCATTTTGATTTAATTGCTGAACAGTGGCATTGACTGCCATGCGTATGGGCGGCAGCCCGCTTTCTTGCCAACGTTTATTTTGCAGACAGGCTTCTTTTATCACCCAATCACCTAATGGGATTATTAAGCCTGTCCGTTCCGCAAGAGGGATAAAATCGATAGGTAAGAGTAGACCGCGAGTGGGATGATTCCAACGAATTAAGGCCTCGACCCCCTGCAGTTTGTGACTCTGAATATGAATTTGCGGCTGATACCAGAGTACCATTTCCTTCTTATCCATCGCCTGATGCAACTGGGATTCAAGCTCAAGCTGTTCTAATACTTTCTCATTCATATCCTGGGAATAAAGTTGGAACTGATCCCCCCCTAATTTTTTGGCCTGATACATTGCAGCATCGGCATTACGTAATAATTCATCGATTTCCTGACCATCATGAGGATAGATAGCAACACCCATACTGCTCGTGATGCTGAAAGCATGATCAGCCACCTGCACAGGCTCTTTAATAATATTTAATAGCTTAGTGACAATTTTTGATATGTCCTCTACTTTCTTTAGTTCTGTAATGATCATTACAAATTCATCGCCACCTAATCGGGATAGCGTATCGAAAGAGCGGACTGCGGATAATAAACGCCTGGCTACCGTGACGAGCAATTCATCGCCGGCGGGATGACCTAAACTGTCATTGATAAGCTTAAATCGATCCAAATCGAAAAATGCAACGGCAAAGCTGGTTTGGTAACGCTTGTATGCAGCAATGGCCTGCTGCATCCTATCATGCAACAGGGCTCGATTGGCCAGGCCGGTAAGTGCATCATGGGTCGCTTGATACCTTAATTGCTCGGTGCGCTTTTCCACTTCCTGTTCCAACGATTTGGTATAAACACGGGATTCACGCAATAATTTCCATTTTCTGGTCAATGCATAGGCTAATTGGCGCACAGCAATATGATCGAAGGGTTTTTTTAAAATAAGGAAATTATCACTATGACCCAGTTCTTGAATTGTTTCTTCCCAGCTGTAATCGGAATAGGCCGTGCAAATCACGACATGAATATCCGGGTCGATGGCCCATATATGCTTAATGGTTTCAATTCCATCCCAGCCAGGTGGCATACGAACATCGACAAAGGCGAGGGCATAAGGTTCCTGCTCTCTGGTTGCTTTTTCAATAAGCGCTGCACCTTCCTGTCCTTGCGTCGCTGTGTCTATTTTAAAGTGCGGTAAAACCAGGTTGTCTGAGTCTGCATTCGGTATATCAAAAAGTTGTTGCGCTAAGTCTTCGAGCTCATTTTTTGCTGTTTTAGTTAAAACTTTGATAAAGTCCTTATGTATTTCGGTATTGTCATCAATGACGATGATACGAAAATCATATTTATTTTCATCCATAAAAATTTCGACATGATTTTTTTTAAAATTATAGCAAACAAAAAGCCAGGCATTGAAAGAATACGATTGGCAAAGAGCAGTTAACTGGGCTGAAAGCACATACGTGACCGTCAGCCTCTAACCTGGGAGGAGGGCACTGCCTGTATCCCGGGTTCTCCTGTTAATGTTGGAAAGTATGGGTGTTTTGGGAAATAATTACCCGGAAAATTCCTGTGCCAGCCGCCTCCTACTCTGAAAAATATGGGGAATAATGAGAGACAGTGGCGTAGTTTAGGAAAAATGTACAATCGACTGGATGGCATAGCAAAAACCGCCTGCTTAATAGACAATGATCTTAGCGATAATAAATTTAATAGTTTGAAAACACGCTATCAGCAGGAGCATGGGAAATTAATGGGAGCGAATCCTGTCAAGTGTCTTTCATTTATTAAATATTCAAACTTGGGTGGATGTAGAGGCCAATAAATCAGTGATTGACGGAAGATGTATTGATTCTCTATTTAAATTGCCATGAAGGTAATAAGTTTACTAGCCAATGGTTTCTTTCTTTGGATGATTCTAAAAGAAAAATTGAAGAAAGGAGGCTGGATTACAACAATTTTCGCCCGCACTATTCTTTGAACAATTTAATGTCAAATCAATTCCGACTGAAGGCCACAGAAGCCAGTTTTTTCTAGTTTTTACGGATTTGTTTTGGGGAGAAGAACCTCTAATTGATTGAAAATAAATCTTAATAGACTAAAATTGTACTATATGGATCTATGCTGGTCTTGTCTATATGTCATACAGTAAAGTGCTTGGGTATCTCAAAAAAGGCCCTAGACTAAAGAGTGACGCCACAAAAGATTTGGAACAAATCATCGAACTATTCATCAGTCCGACCCAGAAAGCTCAATGCCGCTTTAATGCGTTGGGTGAGTTGGAGGTAGCATTTAACGATCGGGTCTTTAATTTAACTCAAATTTTACTGCATCAGCCTGATTTTGAGCATTTTTCTTTTTCGGATCAGGTTACCAAGCGTTATGAAATGTTTATTCAAACTGCCAGCCATAAACCCTCTTTGGAAGGCGGTGTATTTATTCCCCGAAAAGAAGATTATGAAAAAGCTGATAAAAACAAACTTTACACAAAGCTGACGTATGGTGAAAAATTGGCAATAACGCTGTATACCTCAAATTTCTATGAAGAAATTAATTCGTTTTTACGAACTCAGGGGCGTGATATAAGCTTTAAAGAACTGTCATCGGATAGATTAACCGAGATAGTGAAGGAAATTGTTCTGGCCAGTTGCCTTGCCGCACATGGTTTAACCCGATTAGAAGTACCTAATGATTCCAATGACAACAGCCTCCAGGAGGTCTATCGTGCTGAGAGGAGCCATCGAATTCCTGATGGTGTATGGAAACAACGCCATAAAGCAATCGGCACTCATATCCCTGTACGCCAGGAGGGATTTATCAGTTCTTCTGAAGACATGAATGCCATGAAATTATCAGGCACCGACACAACACTGAAGATTTCTCAACCTCACCATGCGATTGGTAAGCGTGTACAGGATTTGTCTTATAAAGGCGATGAGCAGGAAGTTCTACTTGTTCCAGGCACACAATTGGCATTCGGTTCCTTCAGCCAGGACAAGGGCAGAAAGGTATTTGAAGCTTTTGTCGTGAGAAGCCTTGATGGTATTGATCCTTCCTCTTACTCGACTGTCAATGCTGAGATCAGGACACAGCTTATTTCCCTTCGTGAACAAATCGATTATTTAAAGGGGCAGGTTCCTCCTCCACAGAAAACGCCATTCTCATTATGGAAATCGCTTAGTAATTCTATTAAAAAAAACGAGGCTGCAGAGGTTCAGGACCAGATAAAATACCTCGACAAACTCATCATCTGGTTTGAAAATAACAAGCATAAACCCAGTGAGAAAATAGCAAAGCTTGAGGCTCTCAACAAAAAAATGGGAAAGCTTGTTGAAAAAGTAAGGGACTCCAATTTGTTATATGAGCCGTTGAGGGAGGCCTCAACTAAAATCAGTCATCTTATTATGCAACTTAAGATAGGTAATTCATCTGGGTTAATCAGTGAAGCAGAGTATGTCTATACTCATCACTTAAGTAAGGCTTATAAAGAAACTGATATGGATAGTACTGATGCTGTATTGAAGCATGATAATCAGGTAATCCATCGCCCTAATCATGGCTTGGCTCACTCTCTCAGAGTAGCCACTTACATCCCACTTGTGGTCGAGTATTTCCAGCAATTTGCAAAACCAAAATTAAGCCAGCTTTGCCAGAATCTTAACAGTGAAGAACTGAAGAAACTGCAACTTTGCATGCTTTTTAGTGTTTCCGGACGCGAATCGGATCTTGCTTTTAAAAGCAATCCGGATAAATATCGAGAATATCGCCAGCGATCTGCTGAACAGTTCATTCTGTATGCACGGGACAAAATGTCAAAGGACGATGTCAAGAAATACGCAGAACTGATCCTCAACATGGGTAATCCAGATTACTTAAAATCCAAAAAAATTACCCCTAAAAAAGAAGCTCTTTTCCACATCATGAATCTGGCGCACCAATTGGATCTGATGCGGTGCTACCATTTTGCACAATATAGCATCGCCATAGCCAATGGTCATGATTCACTTATTATTCCATCTAACACCCAACAACGCCATTTTAATGCGTTATTAAAAACCGTCAGTCAACGTATCCACGCCACCGGAGATAGACTTTATTGTCAAGTGAAGGATAATCAACTAGTTTCCTCCACCGAGGATTATAATTTCCCGGTTTTTGCCAGAGCTAGTACGGATGCCAGGGAGTGTTTACAACTCATTGCGGAGGCTGACGCTCCTAATCTCACCAGTGCCTCGTCCCTGTCAGCCGAATCAACGATTTCGCCTCAAAATCAATACCGTATTTGATTTTATGAATATCAATAATCGCCAAAAATTGATCCTGCCCTGATTTGTCGGACACCCTGCTAAGAGAGTAAAATCAAAAGCAGAGGTAGAAAATAAAATGGAACAAGCCTGCAAGAGCTTCAGTTGTTAGGTGGATGGTCCAGTTTTGAGATGGTGTTGCGTTATGCGCATCTTTCAAGTGATCATTTAAAGAATGCAGCTAGCAGGATTAATTCAACTGGATTGATGAGGGCATAACTTAGGAAGGTTAGGAGAGTTTACGTGACAAATTCCCCACACTCGATTTTTGAACCTTCCCAAGGTATTTTTTAACTTATTGATTTTACAGCGAGAATTGGCGCGCCCGGAAGGATTCGAACCTCCGACCCCCTGGTTCGTAGCTGTATGGATAATTATTAAATTCATTTAAAATCAATGTCTTGTGATGTAATGATTTGGTGAATTCCTGCCTAAAACCGCATAAATAAGAGTGTATTAAAGTGAGTTTTTGACAAATTTCCTACACCGGTTTAGGTATCGATTTAATTATATCGTTGCCGATTTCTTGTATGGTGTGTGTAATTTATTATGAAAAGCGCAGAATAAAAATAATAGAGCGTGATGGTTGGGTAAAATATCATCAAAAAGGCAGTCACTGTCAATTTAAACATCCAACCAAAAAGGGTAGGGTAACCATACCCCATCCAAAGAAAGATTTACCCATTAAAACAGTAGCCAGCATTTTTAAACAGGCTGGTATTGATAAGGAGGATATAAAATGAGATATCCCGCCGTTATTCATAAAGATGAAAACAGTGATTTTGGCGTGATGATTCCCGATATTCCTGGATGTTATTCTGCCGGTAGTACGTATGATGAAGCGCTGAATAATGTTATCGAGGCCATTGAGTGTCATCTTGAAGGCCTCTTGTTTGATAATGAATCCATCCCTGTTGGCTCCCTTTAGATCGCTGGATAAATGAAGAAGAGTTTTCCGACGGAGTTTGGGCATTTGTTGATGTGGATTTAAGTCAAATATCCGGTAAGGCAAAACATATTAATATTACCATGCCGGAACGGGTTTTAAAATTGATTGATTTGTATACAAAAAGTCATGCGATAAAAAATCGCTCCTCCTTTTTAGCGGATGCTGCATTGAATTTTATAGAAAGTCATAAGTAGCCCTATTCTTTAGGATTAAAACAGCCCAAGCTCACTCAATGGGCTGTATGCGTTTTCCAGTTCAGTTCGTTGTAGTGATTGGCATAACCTCTTTATCAAAGAAGTAAAAATAGATTATGGGTGTTGCCGCATTAGATACATTTTCAACAATGTAATGCTGCATTATATTAGCCCCGTGGCCAGAAGGAGATAGAGGGGTGTTAATACATAGATAGTCATTATTATTAAATTCAATTTTCCACCAATACGAAAGGGGCAATATATCCCCATCGGGAGTGATTGCCGGGTTAACCGAATGATTCACTGCTGTGTCTAAATCGTACCTGTTTCCTTTAACATAACTTCCCCAATCCCCGTTTAGATTCATTGCTGGTGTATCACCCACATTCAGAATATCGTGAGAAGGATTAGTGAATTTATATCCCCATGGGTAATGCAGATGTTTTGTTCCCGCAGTTTTTAGATCAAAAAACATCCACCATTAGCATAATCGATTCCATCTGGATCAAGAGCATTTAAGGCAATTTCATTTAAAACAGAGAAGTCCATCTCAAGATTTGAACATAAAACTTGCTTCACCCGTAAATTGGGTGGGTTTGTGGATGAAACTTGCTTTTTTCTATTAGCTATGAAGTCATTGACCGTACTATAGCCATAGGCTTTACTTTTTCTAACAAGAGCATTTGCAATCGCTGCTTTCTCTTCGTAAGTGCTGTTTACTGATGCTTCTCCATGGACTATGGCTGCAATTAATTTCACTTCAGAAACAGTGGCTGGTGTTTCTGTACAGTTTGTTGTTGGTTTTATACAAGTCAGTCCGTCTGAAGACAGCATCCAAGTAGTATTAGGGCAAGCCCTAAACGCACTACAGGACCACCAGGGAATGTTGTAATAAGCTAAAGAGCCATCAGCACAAAACCATGTATCTGCACCCATTAGGACATTATATGTTGCTGAATAGCAAGCAGGGTCGCCGTCTATTCCCTCAACGAGCAGGCAAGAGAGCGCTTGAAGAATAAGGACATGATTGGCCATCAGGATTTTGCCTATTCAAGCGAAGGTGGGCGAAAAAACCATCGCGCTGGCCCAGGGTGAACGCATTCTGCTGCGCCAAAACGACAAAGCCATTGGCATTTGTAATGGCGACTTAGCCACCATCCTTGCTATAGACAAAGAGAGTTTGACTGCCCAATTAGACAGTGGCGAACAAGTGATAATTCCTAAGACTTACCGGTATATCGAATACGGCTATGCGCTACTGTCCATAAAGCGCAGGGCATGACCGTGGATAACGTCAAGGTACTTATCGACAGTCAATACTGGGATAAAAACTTAAGCTTTGTCGCCTTAACCCGGCATCGTGATTCGGTTGCGGTGTCTTGGATTGCGGTTTAAGTCTGAGAATTTATTGAGGATAATTTTTTGATTTCACCTTTTCGGACATACAGTGTTGATTGCTGCTAATCTTTTTATATGGTTTATGGGCTGCATTGGGCAGTAGAGTCAGACACAAGAAGTCATAAATCCGGTACGTTTCTCCTTTGTTAAACGGGGTGACGCAATCATTGATCTTATTGGCCATTATGTGTACAATATTGCTCTTAATAAGATATTTAAAAATTAATTTAATATTTTTATGAGGGGCTTTCCCATGACAACGACTTACACGAGTGAACAATTGTCTAGCCCTGATTTTATTAGCAAAAAGGCTCAATTTTTCCAAGGCATCTTGTCTGCATTAGGCATAACCAACGATGTCTCTGCAACAGCCGCAAAAATAAATCAACAATTAAATACAGAGGATCGGAAGCAATTATTTAATTGGGATTCGTTGTATATCGGGTTTGTGCAAAATACCTCTAATATGGATGCATTACTCCGTAATCTTTTTAAGTTATTCAAAGTGCTTTGCTTGCTCCATTTAGATGAAAATTTAAAAAGAGGGTGTCTTCATGTTGATACAAACACATTACTCAGTCATTTCTCCAAATTAATTGAAGTCCGTTTTCTTGATGAGAGCGGGAATATCAAGCCGATTTTTGCAAAAAGCGATATTGTAAATACATTTGTGTGGCTCTATAAAACACTGGATAACTATCCAGCCAAAGATAAAGGAACACAATGGGCATTAGCCTTTCGCGTGTTTATGTTTGGAGATAGCGACCATCTTGAAGAGAAGCGGTTGTTTATTGATTCGCAAATCAACGAATTGGGTGTTAGTGATTCGAATACCGATACTGCGGGCCACGAAATAGCGCTGAATAAACATTATCATTCTTTCGTCGCTGCTGACATTCGTCTGGCAGTTAAGATGTTATTCGGTAAAGAAACGATTGAACAAGACTTTAAAGGAACTCACGGGTTTAAGGCGCAATGTGCCGAGTTTAGAAAAAAGGAAGGTAATGATGTTATTGTCGTGAAGCCCAACGCATCCGTTGAGTTTTTTTCAGCTCCTGCTCAAAAAGAGCCATCTTCTCACCACCAGGCCAGAGCCAGTGATAAGTCAAAGCGAGCGCTACAAGAAAAGATTGAATCGCGACTAAGCTGGTTGAAATTTGTATTCAAGTTTACTTTTGATGCTGACGATGTGTCACTTTTGCAAGAAAAAATGAGTTTATTAAATGCAATGTTAAGTAACATTGTGAGTAATAAGCATGAAGCAATTCAGACGTATTGTATTGACAAACAACGCTCGTCTTTTTTTCATTCCGATAAAACACGAACCAGGGAGTTGTTTGATGAATACGAGAGTCTGATTGGTCATCCAGTGAGTGGCAATCAATAATTTCCATTAAAAAGAGTTTACACATGTTGTCAAAAACCGGCCTATTCAAGCAGAAACATAAGGGATATCGTCTAAACGTTAGTGATTACGATACACTTGTTCCCTATTTTTTTAGTAAACATAAAATAAATTTACGCTACGTTGTTAACGGCACGACATTCATCGGACGCCGGATGATGGCTGAAAATTATTTACAGGTGCAAGCTGAAATTAATGAATACGAAAATGAACAGCTAGCCTATGCTAGACAAATTATTCATCACTGGTCACCCCCGAATGCCTGCATGCCGGGAAAGTACAGGCTCAACCGAAAGAATAATAAGCATTCTGATTTTGAAAGGCACTACCAGGAGTTGTATGAAGCAATTAATGATGAGTTTTTAAATAAAGACGGCCAATTAAAAGAATTATCTGAAGAGAAACAATTACGTTTAAACGCTATTGTAAAAAAGTTGAAGTGCCGTAAGAGATTAGATGAATATCGGCAAAAGGAAATTGCAGAATTATATGAACGAAGAAACAGTGTTTGTCTTAATAAAAGTCAAGCAATAGATGAAGTGAAATCCATCCAAAAATCCCTATCTGATGATGAAGTGGTGGCCTATTTTTTTACAAATAATCGCTGTAAGGGAACTGCTCATTTTGAGACTTTATTAATAAAGCGTGACTCCATCGTTAAGCCGGTTCATTGGTTTTTACACGAAAGTAATATGTTTGAATCAACAGATTTTGATAAATTTTTTATCACGGATTTATCCCCTTTCGTAACATTTACGCTAAGCAAAAAGGACGTTGAGGGTGGATTCGACGAAGACCCCATGAAAAGGCTTCAACCCCAGGTTGACAGTGATTCATGCGGTACTCTAGGAATTTTATATCTAAAAGAATTACTTAAAAATAATAGTGAACAACTACGTGAGTATTCATTTGTAGCTTCCCTTTATTCTGATAAAAATGATTTTGGCTCAATAGACGAGGGCAGGTCTTACAAAAGCTTGTTATTCTTTCCCTCTCCTCATGTATTACGTTATTCTCAATCACGACTTTATAACA
Organism: Legionella rubrilucens; assembly: GCF_001468125.1. Classification (GTDB taxonomy): domain Bacteria; phylum Pseudomonadota; class Gammaproteobacteria; order Legionellales; family Legionellaceae; genus Legionella_C; species Legionella_C rubrilucens. The sequence continues at coordinate 877,369 of NZ_LNYT01000007.1, forward strand.
GCATTCTCTTGGCAATGGTACAAGGTACAAATGATGAGGAAATTATAGAGTATAAGCACGTTCAATATAAAGTTAAAACCTTACAGGGGATTTTAAAACAGTCTATTGCTGCCGCCATTGAAAAAGATGACCCTGAAGCTGTTCGACTCAAAGATTTATGGTCACGGTTTCCCGACTTCAGAATAAAATGGATAAATTTATATCATAAAATGGACCAGAAACGGCAAAAAATGCAGGATGGCTCCCATAACGTGTATCTAACGAACAAAGCCAGCTCCATGCAAAAAATTCTTGTCGATAGAGCGAAAACTCAAACTTTAGGTATAAAAAATGATGTTGCCAGTAGGAGTAAGGTACCTCCAGACACTCATGAGCCTCCTGGAAGCACCTCGCCAAAATTCATGAGACATAGCAATGATAAACAAAGTATCTGTAAAGTCAGTTATAATCCACTTTATCAGCCCAGATACTCAAAATCCAACCTAACCAGTCAGATGGCTTCTTCCTTCTTTAATCCACATGAACAAGTTTTGATTGTCTACAATCCTCTTTACAGGAAGAGAGGCTCTGGCAAGATATCCAATGCTGAGGAATCTCCCATACAACTCACTGAAGTCAAAAGTAGAATTTGCTAGTAACTTATGAAGAAGCATATTTTACAAAGAAAATCAAAATTTACCGGCATTTAAACCCCGATTTTATAATAAGGCTTAGATGATATACGTGCTTCTAATAGTTGCCGTGATGCAATAATTGAAACAGTATTGTCTGTGTCGATGGCCAACCTTGACGCGATGAAAATCCTATCATTTTTTGCTTGGAAAACTGTTTTCAATGGCATATTAAGCAGGGTATAGATTGAGCATTCTTCAGGGCATCAGTAGATGACCCTTTATTGAGACAAATAAGATTATTTCTTCTTGCTTTAGGTTTTTTGGGGGGGCAGGTGGCTCGGTAATTCCCCTAAAAATAGCTGAGGTGAAAAGTAGAATCTTCTCGTACTCTATGACGAAGGAGATTCTTCATGAAAAGATCAAAATCTACAGACAGTCAGATTCACTCAATTGATCTCCTCCCTGAAAATGGATCCACCCTAAACTGGAGAAATCTGGCAAAATATCAACAAGCAAAAAAAGGTATAAGCCATCATGAAGAGAAGCAAATTTACAGAAGAACAAATTCTGTTTGGGTTGAAGCAGGCGGAACTGGGAACGAGTGTTTCAGAGGTATGCCGAAAGCTGGGAATAAGCGAGGCGACATTTTACATATGGAAGAAAAAATATGGTGGGCTTGGTGCATCGGAACTCAGGAAACTTCGTCAGCTGGAAGATGAAAACAAACGTCTTAAGCAGTTGGTTGCTGACCTAAGTCTTGATGAGCAGATGTTGCAGGATGTTCTGTCAAAAAAGCTTTAAAGCCACGGAAAAAGCGAGCGTTGGCATTGGCTCTTCAGGACAGTTACCGGATAAGCATCCGCAGAAGCTGTGAAGTTCTAATGTTAAGCCGTAGTGTGTATCAGTACCGTTCACGTCGTGGCGAAGATACAGCAGTAAGACATCGTATACGTGAGATAGCCCACACATGGGTACGTTATGGTTATCAACGCATTCATGTTTTATTAAGGCGGGAAGGATGGGTTATCAATCACAAAAAAGTTCACCGCATTTATTGTGAGGAAGGTCTTAATCTTCGCAGCAAGCGTCCGCGCCGTCATGTTGCTGGTGCGCACAGAGAAGAACGATTAATGGCGTCCACTTTAAACGAATGCTGGAGCATGGACTTTGTTTCTGACAATCTGTTTAATGGCAGGAGAATACGGGCTTTAACTATAGTCGATAATTTTAGTCGGGAATGCATGGCTATTCATGTAGGGCCGACTATTCGGGGTGAGGAAGTTGTGAATGTTCTTGAGCAGCTCAGAGTCCTTGATAACAGGCTACCAAAAAGCATCCGGATTGATAATGGCCCTGAGTTTATTTCAAAGACATTAGGCAAATGGGCTTATCAGAATAACGTAACTCTGGATTTCTCAAGGCCCGGAAAACCAACAGATAACGCGTTTATTGAGTCATTTAATGGCAGTTTTAGGGATGAATGCCTGAACAGCCACTGGTTTCTTTCTCTGGAAGATGCTAAAAGAAAAATTGAGGAATGGCGTCAAGATTACAACGATTTTCGGCCCTATTCCTCCCTGAACAATTTGACCCCAAATCAGTTTAGGCAGAAAATCTCGGATGTCAGTTTTTTCTAGTTTTTGACGGCTCTGTTTTTGGGAGAGGATCAAAAGTTTGAACTTACTACAAATTAATGCTGGATCGATTTTGGGGAGAGGATCACTATTACTTAAGCCCTCCAGATTGACTTGGTGTTTTTGCAGCACTTAAAAATAACTCTTCTAATTGTTTATAAGCCTCAAAACCAGGGTATTTTTCACGCTCATCCTGTAATAACTGAAAAGCTGATTTTCCTTTACCCAGCTCTTCACCAGCATGGGGATCAGCACCGTGCTCAATAAGAAAAATTGCCACTTCCATTCCCTCAGCTCCTATATCTTCTCCCCGACCTATTGTTTCTATTGCAAGATGCAAAGGTGAGATAATACTGTCATCCCAATTAACACTTAGTTGATTTGGATCAGCCCCTTTTTCTAATAAAAAGTAAACAAGTTCATTATTACAATGATATACTGAATGAAAAAGAGGTGAGTGATTACCGCTGGTACGAGCATTGATATCAGCCCCATTGTCTAAAAAAAGCTGAATAGCCTTCTTGTCACCTTCAGTTAATTTCCTTTTCCAACAATCAGCAAGGTATAAATGAAACGCGAATTCTCCTTCGCTGTTGGTTGTATTCACCACTCCACCACATTTGATAAAACTGGCTAAAAGTGCATCAATATCTTCAGAACTGTTTCTTGCCCAAATAAACCAGTTAATCAAGGGTTTTTTATCGATTTCAATTTTAGTTATTAAAAGTTTATAAGGGTTTCTTGAAAAAAAATTTTCTATATCTTGGGGAGAGCCTTCCGCAAGGATACTTTTTACAAGAAACTCCTCACTCTCCGGATTGGATGCTTGCAATTGCAACCATACTTCAGAGCTCTGCAGCTCAGTCATTCCTTGATTAAATGGTTGAAGCGCCTTTGCATCAGTTAGCAGAGGATTGATGTAAAGCGGTTTAGCGATCCAACCTTCAAATTTTTTCCCTTGAGTAAATTCTTTTAATATTTCAGCTGCTAGCTCATCTTCTTTCCCAAGAGGAAAACGTTTGATTTGATGATCCATAGAATCGGCAAATAACCATTCTTTTTTGTTCGGATCAAAACCCACCGCAATTGCATGTTGTGGGTTGTCTCCATAGCCGTTTACGTGGATTTCACCAGCAAATTCAAACGACACTGGAGAAATCATAGGGGGTATTTTTTTTGCTATCGCAGATAAAGCCTGGCTTAAAGCGCGGTGGTCAAAAATACCGGTGATTGCGTTGCCATGATGAATTTTTTTACCCTTCTTTTCAAGATTAACTGGAGTAAGTAATCCCATGACTAGGCGCGCATTTTGCTCTGTAATCCTAGGTACATTAGAGGGGTAGATGGAAGAGATATCATGGAAAACGGCCACTGTATCAAAATAGGCTTGGCTTTGAAGAACGGCGCTCTCTTTATTAATAAAAATAGTTTGTACAGAATGCGTAAACTCTAAAACAAGATCCTGTTTCAATCTTTCCAATTTATTGAAGTCGGTCTTATCCTTCGCAAATCGGCTTTTTTGTAACATTGCAATCAAGACACCGATATAATCATCTGGATCACTGTTCAAGTTTGGTGGGGGATAAGGATTATATATTTTTAGCAAACTTTCTTTTGTATGTTCTTCAAGCCTCCGATATATTTCAGATAATTTAATCGAGCGCTGATTAAATGTATCTGTCTCTTCCCCAAGCATCGCCAATTGCGCCGAATAAGCATAACCGTAACAAAGGCCCTTGGGAGATGAAGGATAACCAAGGATAATCATCAGGTTCATTAATTCCCGCATACTTAAATAAATATCACCTTTGTTGGCACTCATAAGTGTTTTCCTCAGGTTGGCTTTGACAGAAATTTGCTTATTAAACACAGCGCCCATTAGTTAACTATAGGATAAAAGAGACAAATGTTTGGCGAATTGCAAGCGTCGTTATCTATCATGAGAGTTTTCCTTTGGTTTTAGCTAAAGTACACACTTCTATCCAATCGGAAACCCTCATCTTTTCAGGTAGTTGTGTCAAATTAGGTTGAAACTGATTCAGATTGGTAATCCCCCCTCAAAATAACTGCTGTTAAAAGTAGAATTTTCTCGTACTCTATGACGAAGGGGATTCTTCATGAAAGATCAAAATTTACAGATAGTCAGATCCTCTCCATTCTAAAACAAGCTGAGAATGGCACTCCTATTTCACAACTATGCCGAGAGCATGTCATTAGTGCGGCTACTTTTTATAAATGGCGCGCAAAATATGGTGGTATGGACACGTCGATGATGTCTCGTCTAAAAGAACTGGAAGCTGAAAATAGCCGTCTTAAAAAAATGTACGCTGAAGAACGCTTAAAAGCGGAAATCCTTAAAGAGGCTATTGAAAAAAAGTGGTAACACCGTCACGCCGAAAAGAATTGGCGAAAAAGGCGGTGACCCATAAGGATATTTCTATTCGATTGGCGTGTGAGTTGTTTGGCATCAGTGAAACCTGTTATCTCTACGAAGCTAAATTAAATGGCGAAAACGCCCTGATAGCAAATTGGTTGTTGCGATTAGCACAGAACCAGCGTAATTGGGGTTTTGGCCTCTGTTTTTTATACCTTCGTAATGTGAAAGGATTTGTCTGGAACCATAAGCGTGTTTATCGAATCTATCGGGAATTAGAGCTCAACATGCGGATAAAACCGAAAAAGCGGTTAATCAGGGAAAGCCGGAAGCATTGGTGGTGCCTACTGCAATCAACGAATGTTGGTCGATGGATTTTATGCATGATCAATTAGACAATGGGCGTTCTTATCGATTATTAAACCTTCTTGATGATTTCAATTGCGAAGGCCTTGCTATTGAGGTGGATTTTTCCTTGCCGGCAGAACGTGTTGTAAGGACCCTTAATCAGATCATTGAATGGCGCGGTAAACCAAGACAGATCCGTTGTGACAATGGATCTGAATATATCAGTAAGGTGCTGGAACAATCGGCTAATAAAAATCAGATTCAATTAGTTTTTATTCAGCCAGGAAAACCACAGCAAAATGCTTATCTCGAGCGCTATAACCGTACTGTTAGATATGATTGGTTAAGCCAACATTTATTTGAAAGCATTGCTGAAGTACAGCTACATACGACACAATGGCTATGGACGTATAACAATGAACGGCCTAATACTGCCATCGGAGGGATTCCTCTAAAGCAGAAATTGGCACTAGTTGCCTAATCGTCTACTTTTAGCTTCGGTTAAATATGGGGGGATTACCCTTCAACCGGCGGTGTAGAGTGGACCAATTGGAATAAGATGCGACCGTATCGTATCGTTCACCCAGCAATTACAGGATAAGGTCCTTACCGAACTTAAGGATGGCAAAGGAATCATCGATGCTGTAGGCTATCGTATAGTGCCTGCCTTATTAAGTAATCAACATTTCTCTTAATAAGCGGCAGAATTTGTTATTCCACCTCTTAAATACCGGCAACTGTCAGATCAAGTTTGAACTACTACAACTTATATGGATGCTCAAAAATTGGTTCACAGAACCTAATTCAATTTAACATTGCTTTTTTGAGAAGCTATTGTTAGTGAAGGACGCAAGATGTAAAATTCAAAATTGGAGTCTGTCCGGAATTCTGTGTAACTAGCCGTCCTGTTATCGGGTAACTCTATCGCCGAATTCGATCATGAAGCGATTCATAGCTG
>NZ_LNYT01000008.1 GCF_001468125.1 Legionella rubrilucens
CACTTTAATCTCCTTTTGATCGTCAAATCAAGGAGTTAGATTACTCTAACTTAGATTAAAGTGCCCCCTCAAATGAGAAAGAGCCTATTTTTCTTTTTTTTAAATCACACAAGGTTGTTGCAAATCCTTGCTTACGACTAAAGAAATGTTCGTCTATCCCAAGGACTGTAGGACATAATGCATTGCTTAGCTCTTTATGTTGCTCTTGGTATTGTTTTTGATACCAACGCTCAATTGTGGCCTTACCTTTTTTGAATTGCTCAGCCAAATCTTTTT
>NZ_LNYT01000009.1 GCF_001468125.1 Legionella rubrilucens
TGAGGGGGCACTTTAATCTAAGTTAGAGTAATCTAACTCCTTGATTTGACGATCAAAAGGAGATTAAAGTGCCGAAGTATGATCTTATCCTAAATTTACCCGGATTTTCTATAAGGAAAGTGAAAGGTTATCAACCATTGTGGTTAGAACTTTCTTATAATCGACTTCCTCGTTGTGGTCATTGCAAAAGTAAGGTAGTTCGTAAAAAAGCTTCTTATATGAGAAAAGTTCATCATGAACTTATAGGGCATCGAAGAAGTATCTTAAGTTTTAAGGCTTATAAATTGTATTGCCACACCTGTAAGCGTTATGGCAATCAACAGTTCCCTGGAATTAATAAGCATCAACGTTCAACATGGCGGCTCCAAGCCGCTGTCTTTCATGAGCATACGCGGGGTGTTTCGCAAAAAGATTTGGCTGAGCAATTCAAAAAAGGTAAGGCCACAATTGAGCGTTGGTATCAAAAACAATACCAAGAGCAACATAAAGAG
>NZ_LNYT01000010.1 GCF_001468125.1 Legionella rubrilucens
CTTTAATCTCCTTTTGATCGTCAAATCAAGGAGTTAGATTACTCTAACTTAGATTAAAGTGCCCCCTCAAATGAGAAAGAGCCTTTTTATTTAATCTCTCTTCCAATAAATTCTAAAGAAAGCCCCCATATTCTAACTCTAAAATAGGGCCTTTGAGGTGGCTTCTTAATCTGCAATAATTGTGAGGCCCCCATGGCATTAAAAGTACAAGACGTTAAGGATGCAAAACCAAAGGAGAAACCTTATAAATTAAAAGATGAGCGAGGCTTATATCTTTTAGTTAATCCAAATGGTTCAAAACTTTGGAGGCTTAAATATCGCTTTAATGGTATTGAAAAGAAATTATCTTTCGGAGCATTTCCGGAGGTAAGTTTGGCGAAAGCAAGGGATAAGAGAGAGGATGCTCGAAAACATCTAGCTAATGAGGTTGATCCAGGTTCTTTAAAGCAATCCATCAAACGAGCAAGTAAAGAAGCGGCACAAAATAGCTATAGTGCGTGCAACATTTCCTAATGAGTACAAACATCCCATTAAGACATCCGCCATTTTTGTGGGTAATATTAATTCAACTGCACTAATCAGATAACCCGCGGCCAAATTTGTATGCGTTTTAATAGTATCGTTTGTTGAGTAATCAATTTTTAGGAATAAAAGACAAAGTGCTTCTAATCCGGAGATTGTTTGCTCTATTTGTTGCTCATCGCCTCGTGAAATAGCAATCTGAACGTTTTTTCTAAAGTGTTCAAGCGTTACTGATATAAAACCATCATGTGAAAGGCAGTGATTAAAAAAGGGGGCATTAACAAAAAACGTTTTGCCTTTTGCATTAATGTAATTAGCATTTATGAGAATTAAGCTGTTTAATGCTGCTTGAGATATTTCGTAATCACCTTGAGCAGCATGATATCGTGCTAATGAAATACAATATTGCATTGCTTGTATGGCTTTAGTTGTCCAATGTGGGTTGAGATTAAAATAGGTAGTTCTTTCCAGGTCATGAACTCCAAGTATCATTTTCACTTTTTTCTGGGTTGTTTCTAAGCAGTGGTGAAGCTCTTTGTGCTGCTCTGGACCATATGTTCAAGTTATTTTTTGTGTCAGTTACAAGTATAGTTAATTGTTCAATTGGACTAATTAGGATTAAGGCTCTTCTGTAAGCGACAAGAAAAAATATAATTATAAAAACTGTACTCCATATAGCTATTAGAACAGTTGTTGTTACCCATGTTACATTTGAAATGAGAGAAAGGCATGCAATTGTAATAGCTAGGAAGAATACAATAACGAATAAACCTAACAACCTTAAATCAGCACTAAATTTTCGAAATAGACCATAAGGCATTCGCTCAACATTCACTTGCATGGCAAACATAATTAAGGAGAAAGCAATAGCTGTGGCGCCAATCATTGCGCCACCTAATGCTATAAATAATGTTTGAAGCCCGTTTATTCGATCTCCTATCTGATAATAGGGTTCTACAATCTTATTTATTTTGGGATAAACGAGTATATTGAGAATAAATAGACTTACCAATACTAGAGTAATACCAATTTTTTTGTAGCGAATGACGGATGAGATTAACCAATTTTTTATGATGTAAAAATATTGCCAATAAAAGGCACGCCAAATTGGAGTTTTATTCTTGATACTTGTAATTCTGTCTTTTATTTTCTGATTCCATCCTAAAACTCCTTTCACCATTTATCTCCATGATCCTAAAAATCGATCCCTCTATCGGCTTTGAGTCATTTTAGGTAAAAAACGACTTTATGTTTTGCTCAGTATAACTTGCTTGTTTCCTAATTTTCCATTATTTTCTCAAAATATAATAATTTTGACTAGGGTTCAAAATGGAGACTACAGAGATATTTACCATTAAAGAGCTATCTATTTATTTAAAGCTTACTGAAAAAACTGGGTATAGGCTTGCGTCAGAAGGTAAGATACCAGGATTTAAAGTTGGTGGGTCATGGCGTTTTCGAAAAAGCGAGATCGATTTGTGGATTAAAAATCAAGAACAAAAAGCTAAAGAGCAGAATATTTAATAAGTAGGATTTGAATAAGAGAGTCAAAATGATTACAGGCGAAATTAAAAATAAAGTAGATCAGATTTGGAATACTTTCTGGTCGGGCGGTATTTCTAACCCCTTATCAGTTATTGAGCAAATTACTTACCTTCTTTTTGCAAAACGACTGGATGATATTCATACAGCAAGAGAAGCTCAAGCAAATTTATTAGGCGAAGCAATTACAGATCCCATTTTTGAAAAAAACCAAGAGCATTTACGCTGGTCCAAGTTTAAAGATTTTGAGCCCAAACGAAAATTTGATGTATTTAAAGATGAAGTTTTTCCTTTCATAAAATCGCTGAATGGTCGTGCTGGTAGTTCATATACAAAATTTATAACTGATGCGGTCTTTATTGTTCCAACACCAACCTTGCTTGATAAGGTCGTAAATATGCTAGAGCACATTCCCATGAATGATCGGGATACGAAAGGTGATTTGTATGAATATATGCTCTCGAAAATAGCAACTGCTGGTAAAAACGGTCAGTTTCGAACACCAAGGCATATCATTAGGCTGATGGTTGAATTAACTCAACCTACTCCAACGGATATTATTTGCGATCCAGCCTGCGGTACTTGTGGCTTTTTGGTCATAGCTGCTGAATATTTAGAGGAGCATCACAAAGAAATCAATCGCAATACAAAACTTAAAGAGCATTTCAACAATCAGATGTTTCATGGATCAGATTTCGACTCATCGATGTTGCGTATTGGTGCCATGAACATGACCTTACATGGTATTGAGAACCCAATAATTGAAGATAGGGATTCATTGAGTGAAGATCACGCAGATAAACGAGATGCCTATACGCTTATTTTGGCCAATCCCCCTTTTAAAGGGTCGCTCGATCATGAAGGCATTGCTAAAGACTTGCTCCAAGTGAGCAAAACTAAAAAAACAGAATTGTTATTTATCAGTTTATTTATAAAACAATTAAAACTCGGCGGACGTTGTGCTTGTATTGTGCCAGATGGCGTATTATTTGGAAATTCAGCAGCGCATCAGCAAATAAGACAGGCTCTAGTCGAAGAACAAAAGCTAGAAGCAATTATCTCCATGCCATCGGGTGTATTTAAACCCTACGCAGGAGTATCAACTGCTATATTAATTTTTACGCGCACTGATTCAGGTGGCACTGACAAAGTATGGTTTTATGATATGGAGGCGGATGGATTAAGCCTGGATGACAAGAGAGAAACTATCCAAGCTAATGACATTCCTGACATCATCGAGCAGTATCGAAAGTATAAAAGTGGTACAGGTGATTTTTCTGATAAATCAGCAAAAGCTTTTGTCGTTGATAAAACCGACATTGCCACTAATAAATATGATCTTTCCATCAATCGTTACAAAGAAATTAAATGTGAAGAAGTAACCTATGATTCACCAATAATCATTTTAAATAAGTTGGATGCACTAGAGTTAAATATTCAACGAGATCTAAAGGAATTGAGGGAAATGTTATGAATTCTCTTATGTCCATTGCTGATTTATTTGATTTTAAAAAGGGTAAAAAGCCAGGCGAATTATTTGACTTTTGCCCTGATGAAGGAAAGCCTTTTTTGCAAATTGATCATTTACGTGGTCAAGGAAAAAATATATTTACTGTAGATAAACGAGCGACTGAAGTTAATATCTCGGATATTTGTATTGTTTGGGATGGGGCAAATGCTGGATTAGTTGGATATGGATTAGAGGGATACATAGGAAGCACAATTACTCGGCTACGACCTAAGGAAAAAGATCGCATACATATTCCATTTGTTGCCAAATATTTGCAATCAAAATTTTCTTACATAAACAAAAGTGCACAAGGTGCGGCGATTCCCCATGTTGATGGATATAAATTAAAAAATCTTACATTATTCCTACCTTCTTTGGCTGAGCAAAAACGTATTGCTGAAATTTTAGATAAAACGGATATGGTGCAACGTAAACGCCAACAAGCAATCGATCTTAGTGAGCAACTCTTACGCTCAGTTTTTCTGGACATGTTTGGTGATCCAGTAACTAAAAACTGGAAATTAACTACTGTTGAGAAAATTGCTGAAAATAGAAAAGGTAGTATTAGGACAGGCCCCTTTGGAAGTCAGCTATTACATAGTGAATTTACGTCTTCAGGAGTTTCTGTTCTAGGCATTGATAATGCTGTTAAAAATGTATTTCAGTGGGCTAAACCAAGATATATATCTGAAGAAAAGTATATAAAATTAAAAAGATATACTGTTTACCCAGAGGATTTAATTATAACTATCATGGGAACATGTGGCCGGGTTGCAATTGTTCCTGACAATTGTCCACGAGCAATTAATACAAAGCATCTTTGCTGTATTACTCTTGATAAAAATATTTGTACTCCAGAATATGTACACTCGTACTTTTTAATGCACAAAGTTTCGCTAGATTATCTCGCACGATCAGCAAAAGGTGCTATTATGGAAGGATTAAATATGGGAATAATTAAAGAATTACCAATATATTTACCGCCTCTAAGTCTCCAGAATAAATACTCGCGCTTTTATAAAAAACTGTTTAGTGATCAAAAAAAATTAGTGACTTCATCGAATATAGCTCAAGAATTATTTAATTCATTGAGTCAAAAAGCGTTTAATGGTGAGCTAAGCAAACACCTAGAGAAAGATTTTGCATAAAGGATACAAATAGGATGGAACAGAGCAACTTTTCATTTTTAAAAGAGCATTGGAATTTTTTGTTCCAAGATGCCAAATATGTGGAAAGCTATGCCTTGCGTGATCCCAGAGCTGCTGCAATCTATGCTCGCAGAACATTAGAGTTAGCACTGAAATGGTTATTTGAAAATGATACCGCTATAAACCCGCCTAATGAATTAAATCTAGCCGCAATGATTCATGAACCTAGCTTTTCTAAAATGATTAAAAATGGCTTGTTTTTTGATATTAAATTTATTCATCGGCTGGGAAATATCGCAGTACATGGCGACGAGAATATATCCCCACAAGAAGGATTAAAAGCAACCGTTGCACTTCATCAATTTTTAGGCTGGATGGCGCGAGTCTATACTAAAGAAGGCATAAAGCCCGGACAATTTCAAATAACCTACCTTCCTAAAGCACAAGAAGATATCCCCAAACTTTCCAAGCATGCGATAGGAAAAATACAAGCCGATTTAGAAGCAAAAGATAAAGCAGCTGAGGCTGCTCAAACTAAATTATTCCAAACGGAACTAGAACTGGCTGCATTAAAAGAAAAATTGGCTTTACTTCAAGAAATTAAGAAAGTAAATAAACGAACGATTGGCAGCAATGAATATACGGAATCACAAACTCGTGAGTTGATGATAGATATCATGCTGCGAGAAGCTGGATGGGATCCAAAAGGTAAAAATGTTGAGGAATTCGAAGTATTAAACTGTATGCCAACCACTGCTGGGAGTAACGATGGTACTGGTTATGTAGATTATGTGCTTTGGGGCGATGATAACAAACCGCTTGCATTAGTCGAAGCAAAAAAAACAAAAGTAGATCCACAAACAGGTAGTCGTCAAGCGGAGCTTTATGCGAATTGTTTAGAGCAGCATCATGGCCAGCGTCCGATTATTTATTTTTCTAATGGATATAAAACATGGATGTGGGATGACATATTTTATCCCCCTCGAGAAGTGCAGGGCTTTGCCACTAAAGATGAATTGCAATGGAAAATCAATCAACGTAAGAGTTGGCAAGCACTAAACTTGATGCAGCCAAATCCAGAGATTGCCGGTCGATATTACCAAATAGAAGCGGCTGCTCGTGTTATGCAGCAATTTGGTGAGAATCGTAAACGCAAAAGTTTAATAGTCATGGCAACAGGTACAGGTAAAACGCGGTTATCCATCGCCTTAGTCGATATGTTGTTGCGAGCCAATTGGGTAAGAAAAGTATTATTTTTAGCCGATAGAACTGCTTTATTAACCCAGGCTATGCGGGCATTTAAGAAGAATCTCCCTCACGTTAGCCTCGCTAATCTTCTGAGTAAAAAACAGGAGGAAGCACGAATCTTATTTTCAACTTACCCAACGATGCTGAATTGTATAGATGGCACTAAGAAAAAGCAGAGTCAGACATTTAGTGTAAACCATTTCGATTTAATAATTATCGATGAAGCACACCGATCGGTTTATCAAAAATATGGCGCTATTTTTGATTATTTTGATTCTTTATTGCTTGGATTAACAGCGACCCCTCGTGGGGAAGTTGATAGAAACACTTACCAACTGTTTGAGCTTGAAAATCATCAACCAACCTATGCCTATGAGTTAGAACAAGCCGTTAATGATGGTTTTCTTGTGCCGCCCCGCGCAATATCAGTGCCTTTGAAATTTCAAAGGGAAGGAATTAAATACAATGAGCTGTCTATTGAAGAGCAGGAAGAGTATGAGTTGCAAGAGGAATTTTATGATAGGGAAACAGGAGACCTGAAAGAAGAAATTGGTTCATCAGCATTGAATCAGTGGTTGTTTAATAAAGATACCGTCAACAAAGTTCTGATGCATTTGATGGAAAATGGAATTAAGGTTGAGGGCGGAGATAAAATCGGTAAAACCATTATTTTTGCCAAAAATAAAACCCACGCACAGTTTATAGTTAAGCAATTTGATGAAAACTACCCTCATCTGGCTGGTAAATTTTGTCGCCGTATTGATCATTCAGTGAAATACGCACAAAGTTTAATTGATTCATTTAGCCTAAAAACAAAAGATCCTTTTATTGTTGTATCAGTGGACATGTTGGATACAGGGATCGATGTGCCAGAAGTTGTTAACTTAGTCTTTTTTAAGCTGGTTCGTTCCAGAACAAAGTTTTGGCAAATGATAGGCCGAGGCACTAGACCTTGTGAAGATTTGTTTGGACCAGGAAATGATAAAAGGGAATTTGTTATCTTCGATTATTGTGAGAATCTGGAATTTTTTGATACCAATCCTGAGGGGTATGACTCTAGTATTCAAGAATCTATCAAGCAAAAAATATTCAATCGTAGACTTGATCTGATTGCAGCCATAGATAATACAACTATTAGAGATGACGCACTTAAAAATTTTGGTGGAACTCTAAAAAATCAACTGCACAAAGTAGTTACGGCTATGAATATAGACAATTTTATTGTCCGAAAAGAACGAGCGAATGTTGAAAAATATGCCCAGCGAGAACAATGGGATACTTTAAAAGAAGATGACCTAAATACATTAAGAAATAGACTGAGTGGTTTGCCTTCAATTGATAATGATGATGAACTGTGCCGTCGATTCGATTTGCTGATTTTGAATCATCAGATAGCTATTTTGCAGAATAGTAGGTCTCAAGAGAAATATAAATCACAAATCATCGAGATAGCCAAGGGACTTGAAGATAAAGCAAATATCCCTACTGTCGCAAATCAAATGGAGTTGATACTAGATTTACAAACCGAACAATGGTGGGTAGATATTTCTTTGCCGCTACTAGAGCAAGTAAGATTACGTCTTCGAGATCTGACAAGATTTTTAGATAAAGAAGCTAGTTTGATCAATGTTTATACCAATTTTGCAGATGAAATTAGAGAGGGTTCTGCAGTGTATGAATTGATAAAAAGTGATGCCAACCTGAGAGATTATAAAGAAAAAGTCCGGAAATTTATAAATGATCATAAAAATCATATCACCATCCGAAGATTAAGAAATAATGAACCTGTAACTCCAACTGATATAGCAGCCTTAGAGGATATTCTTTTTTCAGAATGTGCCGTAATACCTAAAGAAGACTATCAAAAAATCTTTGGGGAAAAACCATTAGGTGTACTAGTTCGTTCTGTTGTAGGGTTAAGCCGAAAAGCTGCTAAAGAGGCATTTGCAGAATTTTTATCAAAAGCACCGTTAGATCCGGACCAAATAGCATTTCTGAATGAAGTTATTGAATATCTTGTACAAAATGGAACCATGGAACCCAAATTATTGTTTGAGACCCCATTTACAAATATTCATAATTTAGGAATTGCAGGTGTGTTTGATGATAAAACAAGTAGAAAGTTAATCAACTTAGTAAAGCATATAAATGAAAATGCAGGAATGGGCTGAGGACTGGGTTAATTACAAGCCACTTAAATTTAACTGCCTAATTGCATTAGAAAAAAATAACTTCCACCTCTATAGGCATAATTATGCAATTCGTTAGAAATGGACCAGAAGTTCCAGACAGGTTATTACAAACACATGAAGACGGCAAAGTAGTCTTTTTTTGTGGGGCAGGCATATCATACCCAGCAAAACTTCCTGGTTTTGGGGGGTTAGTAAATAAAATTTATGAATTTTTAGGTGAAATGCCAAATGATATTGAAAAAACGGCGATCAAAGCGGGGCAGTTTGATACTGCAATAGGGTTACTTGAGGCTAGAATCGTAGGGGGGCGGAATGAAGTTCGTCGAACTCTCATTGATGTGCTTAATCCCGATCTGGAATCTAAAAATGCGTTGGAAACCCACGCATCATTACTGACATTAGCCCATTGCCATAAAAACGGATATACACGGTTAATTACAACTAACTTTGATCATATTTTTGAAGAAATTATCGAGAAAGAGAGTATGAGCATTGAAAGATATCAAGCTCCACTACTTCCTGTTCCTAAAAACCGTTGGAATGGCATTGTTTACTTACATGGTTTGCTACTGCGTGAAATTAACGATAGGGCTAATAATCATCTAATTCTTTCTAGTGGTGATTTTGGTCTGGCATATCTAAATGAGCGATGGGCGGCCCGTTTTATTAGTGAATTATTTCGAAACTATACGATTTGTTTCGTTGGGTACAGCATTAACGATCCTATACTTCGTTACATGATGGATGCTCTTGCAGCTGACCGCTTATTAGGTGAATCAACATTAGAGATGTTTGCTTTTGGTAGTTATTCTAAAGGGAAGAAAGAAGAGGCAGCTAAAGAATGGAAAGCAAAAAATGTTACTCCCATCCTTTATCAACAGCATAATAACCATCTTTATTTACATAAAACACTTCGAGCATGGGCAAAAACTTATAGAGATGGAGTAAATGGAAAAGAACGTATAATTGTTGAGCATGCAATAACAAGACCTCAAACCAGTACTTTGGAAGATAATTTTGTTGGGCGAGTTTTATGGGCATTATCAGACCCCTCGGGATTGCCTGCAAGACGATTTGCTGGTGATAAGTTTTCTGATCCGGCACCGAGTCTGTCCGGAATTCTGTGTAACTAGCCGTCCTGTTATCGGTTAACTCTATCGCCGAATTCGATCATGAAGCGATTCATAGCT
>NZ_LNYT01000011.1 GCF_001468125.1 Legionella rubrilucens
AAGTAGAGCTTGATGAATCCCCAAACTTTTAGCAGCTTCTGTGCAGCCATAGCCTTGTTCTAATACCAGACTAACTGCATCAAGTTCCAATTCTTTAGAATACTTCTTTCTTGCTACCATTTTTTTCTCCAGTTAAGTACATTATCTCTTAACTGGGGTGTCAAATTCTATTAGACCACGTCAGTGCGCTTACGTACAAAAAAATCACGCAGTTGTGGCTCGAGAGATAGTACGCTAGCAATGGTGTTTAAATTAATGGAATCCGCCCAAAAGCGATGTATAAAAATGAGAGGTTTTAACCTATTAATGCTTGTTGTTAATAACGTTAAATTTGAAGATGGAGTACAGGTTGTCAAACAATCAGACAGGAAGGCCGCTTAATGTCGTACACCACTTTTGACAATAACTCAAGCTGCGATTTGAGATCGAGAAAATCGTTTGTTCTTACTTTATATAAGGCCGCCATGGCAGCCAAATCGAGCGTGCCCGAATGATTTCGCCAAGCCACGCAACGCCCCCCCGTCCCTTTATATATAGCAAAATCAACCGCTAACTTAGAACCAACACTAAACCAATTTTCATCCTTGTCAGTTATCCAATTATAAAACTGCTTTGATGATTTAGGCTGCGAGGTAAATTTCGGCACAGGATAAAAAGGTTCATCAGAGCAGTACTCATAAACAACATGCATAGGCAAAAGGTTTTGAGCACCACCAACACCCTCTCTCCATTGTATATTAATGACATCGCTATTTTTAACCTCTGGAGCGTTGATTAAATCCTCGTGTTTTTGCATCTCTTTGATGAGGGTATTTTTGAAATCAAAATGCTGTTCAGTGATTATTTTCCCATTCAGCTTATAAGTGACTCCGTCTGTGTTCACTTTGTTGTATTGAGCAATCAATCGAGCGAATACCTTTCTGCCTTCTTCATTCTGCGGAATGCACGCAAGCATTGCTGTCCACATGTGTTTATCCAGGGCCCACAGCGCATATTCAAAAGCGCTGATATTCTCAAATTCTCGCCCAGAACAATCCGTAACGACGCCCCTTTTAAAAAATAAACTCATGTCCTTCTTTAACATTGCTTTAACCGCATCATGTTCCCCGCGTGTCACATGATGCAATAATTTACGAACATCAATCACCGGCTTAAACAAAGCCAAATGATATTTTGATGTCTGAGCGAAGTTTACTAAATCACGGTTTGATAAATTTTGAGCGGTTTCAATTTTAAGTTCTGGTAGTAATTCATTAAACTTCTCGAATTTGGATTGCATACTTTCAACTTAATTCTATTCACTTGGGATAATTTAAAAAGTGAATTATACGCGAATTAATTGAGGACAAATAGAGCCATGTGCCTTTAAATTAAACATACAAAGAGGGTGCTCAGAAATATTCTTACATTAATGCGGGGTCACACCCAGGTAAAATTCAAATTGTTAGTGGGGTAGTTCCTATTTTTTAAATAGGGATTTGTTTCTATCAATGGTTTCATTTTTTTAATACCTCTGGACATATCTTAGATTATAAATTACGAGCCATGTCGCCGTAAAATTAACAACACAAATTGTCCATTTCCTCAGCACAAACAAAGTTTGTATATTGCGCCCTTAGAAAATTCTTCGGGATTTATAAACCCTTTTTAACAAAGTGAGTTAGTGGGTTAACATAATTACGTTCTCCATTCATTTCAGAGCAAGCGCTTATGAGCGAAATTTTACTATTCCAAGCAGAGGATGGCAGCATTCAAATTGAAGTGCCTCTTGAAGAAGAGACCGTATGGTTATCTCAACGGCAGATGGCTGAACTTTTTAAAAAGGATGTACGCACAATAAACGAGCATATTCAAAATATATTTTTTGAAAACGAACTTGTATCGGATTCAACTATCCGGAAATTCCGGATAGTTCAGCAAGAAGGTAAAAGAAAGGTATCCCGTGATGTTGAACATTATAATCTGGATGTCATTATTTCTGTGGGCTATCGGGTAAAGTCTCTACAAGGAACCCAATTTAGAATCTGGGCTAATAAAATATTGAAGGAGTACCTGGTTAAAGGATATGCGCTAAATCAAAACCAATTAAAAAGACAGACAAAACAAATCAAAGAGCTTGAGAAAACAGTAGCGCTATTTCAAAAAGCATTATCAACCGATCTCAGCCAAACAGAGGCCAGTGGATTATTGTCTGTATTAACCAATTACAATCAGAGCTTCATTCTACTGAATCAATATGACACGGGTAATTTTCCGGAGGGTCCCTTAAATACCAATATCACTTGTGAAATAAATTACCCTACCGCAATGAAAGCAATCCACGATTTAAAGAAGAACTTGATATCAGAACAACAAGCAACTGAATTATTTGGTCAACCCAAAGACAACAGCTTTGAAGGTATTCTGGGCAATATTGTTCAAAGTTTCGACGGGGAGTACTTATACCCAAGCATTGAGGAGCAAGCTGCCCATTTGTTGTATTTTATCATCAAAAATCATCCCTTTTCTGATGGCAACAAACGAATTGGTGCGTTTATGTTTGTCTGGTTCTTACAGCTTAATCAACACCATTTGAAACCAAACGGTGATGTTAAAATTAATGACAATGCATTAGTCGCTATTGCCTTGTTGGTTGCACAAAGTGATCCAGCCCAAAAGGATATTATGATTCAGTTAATTATTAATTTAATTCGAGAGATCAATTAACCCACGGACAATTCAATTTTTGGTGGGGCACGTGGGGCAGGTGGGGCAACCTTGTAAACACTAGGCGTAACCTGCCCCACTCGGTTTAACAGCATGTGGGGCAAGGTGGGGCGAATAATTCATTTAAGCCGACTGCCCCACCTTGCCCCACCAGAACTCTGAAGAGGTGGGGCGCCAAATAACCTTACCCAGACTGGGTGCCCCACCTGCCCCACGTGCCCCACCCAGTTTTTGCTTGGTTTTAGATTTCTGCTGACCAGAGGTTTTCATTCAAGACATAACATCGAGGTGATCCTAAACCTGCTATTCTTGGCTTTTGAGACGATTTACCGTCACTACCCTGCTCCAACCATTCAGCCTGTAAAAGAGTGCGAATAACGGTTTTAGTATCAAATCCTTGACAAATTTCTTTCTTAAACACTTCCGTTAATACTAGATATTCACGATTACCATGGCTGCCAACACGATAAAAACCCGCCCGGTTATGAATACGTTCATTATTAGGCATTTTTATATCATCAAATCGACTTGCACCATGGGCTTCAAAGAACGCACGCACTTGCGAAAGAATAGCCCTGTCTTCTCGACTCCCCTGAGTACCAAACGCTTCAAGCCAGGCAGTAAAGCACTTTTTAGCGGCAGAAATCGCTTCTCCCTCTAACCATCCTGTCAACCCATAGAACGTTGCAAATTCACCCGCTGCGGCAACCAGAGCAAAACGTCTGACTACCCGTTGAATTTGTCCTGATAGATGACAAGCCCCACACTCCCTCGCGAACTCGTTTAGCAATTCATTCAGCGCTGGGGCAATCTCCAAACGATGAGCCACTAATCGCTGCAACCAGACTTTACCTACCGCCCCATGAAAACGACTGGCAGCATCTTTTAATGCCAATGCGAAGCTGGCTGGGTTGTTTTGATGATGTAAGGTTTCAAAGATGCCCATTCCCGCCCCGGCATCAGCCTCAATGTCAGCCAAGCGGATTTCTTGCCCAGCATTGGCTTTTTGTCCGGCTTTAGCCATTAATCCAGTTAACGATTCTTCACCTGCCGACAAAAATAACAACCGCCAACGGGCAGAGGGTTTAGCCATGCCATTGCGTGTAGCCCTTGTCTTTCCTTGGCCATTAGCCAATAGGTAGGCAGCCTCGCCAGCTTCTTTCGGATCAATCTGGCTTAGCTCATCAAGAATCAATAAACCATCATTATGCAAAGCAGCAAGTCCTTCCAGACCATTGGTTGTGGTTCGCCAAAGACGTGGGTAACTGGCAGGATTACCCCAGACCGAAGCAGCCATGCGCAACGCCGTGGTTTTACCGGAGGAGGATGCGCCCCTGAAGTGAAACCCACCAGAATCTTCACCAACCATCTCAGCAAGCGCAGGCGCTAACGCGGTTGAAATGGCAAACACTAATCGTGAGTTACCCAAAGACCATACCCCAATGGAATCCCTCCATTCCTCAGCAGTGCCTGAGATTGCAAAGGCCGGCTCAATCGAGTGGGCATTTTGAAAAACTATCCGCTCGTCCTTCTGGCCGATAACGTCTGTTGCTGTGACAAACATATCGCTGTACCAGCCTAATTTATCCACGCAGCGGGCACGCGCTTCCACAGGGCAAACCTGCAAAAACGAGGTCAGCAAATCTCTGGCCGTTCTGCTGGGGGAAATCGCCAAACCATGCCTTGCCAACTCTCGCCTCACATCCGAGGCTTCGCCCTGCAGCAACTCAAGCGGCATCGCCCACTGATGCTTTATGCCGTCATCGTCAAACCACTCCAATAATCGACCCCATTCACCACTATGGGCATCACGGGTTTTAGCTACAACCTGCAATAAGGAACAAATCCAAATCGGCGCCAGTGGATTTCCCTCTTTGTCCTGACCAATGAAAACAATCCCTCTTCTCGACATTTCGAATCGACCTCCCGCGTAATTAAAGGCTTGAAATTCAGGTTCACCTGCTTGCGCTGAATTAAAGTCGATTTTAAGATTTAATACGTTGTTGTGTTTCATTACTTTCTCCAAACCGTTCATGGAAGGAGGCAAGCCTTCCATGCGCTTCATCTATAAAATCAACCCTTATCGAGCAAAATGCCCTTCTTCACTGGTCGAGCGATAGACTTTTTGTTGTTGGAGAAAATAAAGAACCTCGCTTTTGCGATACAACACCTTCCTGCCGATCTTGATATAGGGAACGCCCGTACCCGCCCAACGATTGCGTTCGAGCAACTGGGTCGAGCAGTTCAATACAGCTGCTACAGTTTGTTGGTTAAATAAGGTTGAATCTGGAGCAGATTCAAATTCATTCAAAAGTTGAACACGCGAAAATTTAGTAGACATAGATAACCTCGTCAAAAGATGATCAATCAGCTCAAGTGCCGTCCTGCAGCGTCCATGCTGTTGAAAACCAGTTGACTCTCACAGTTATCTAAGACTGAAGAGACTGGTGGACCAGATATATCCTGGAAGCAAATCCTTGATAGTTATTAAGGCTTCCTCAAAGTCCGAAGGGATTATTGATCCGGGGCGGGGGAGGTGTCAATTGTCTAAAGTTATAATTTTCAATGACGATATGCTTAAAAAATGGATTTATATCATGAATACTAAAAAATTATTAAAAAAGTACAAGGATGGAAAAAATACAATTATTAGCTTTACTAAGTCACTATTTATCTTTGGAATTCCCGTCATTTCTATAATATATTTTGGTGAAAATAGATTGTATGATATTGTTCACAAAAATACATATAATAATATTGGGGATTGGCATAACATTATTATTATTTTTTTAACTCTCATAATTGTTTGCGCTGGGTGGCTTCAATTTCAAAATCTAAATAGAACTTCTAAAAGTGATTTTCTTCTACGAATTGACGAAAGGTTTAGTTCGCCTGAAATATTAAAAGCCAGAACCATTATCCATGAATTCTATTGCTTAACAAACCATAAAGATATTGATATAAATAAGCATATTGAAAAAATTTCCAAACTTGTCAGTAACACAAAAAAGAGAGCTGGAGATTCGGAAAAATATATCTACTTGTCTAATTTTTTAAATTTTTTGGAATCAATTTCATATTTCGCAAACAATAATTATGTTTCAATTGATGATTTAGATGAGCTTCTAGGCGGCAGTATAAAATATTACTATTTGGTATATAAATTGCTAATTAATGAGAGAAGGGAAAAGTATAACAGCGAGTACTACTATTGTGAAATTCAAGAATTGGCTATAAAACTGCATATGCGCAATCCTAGCCACAAACCTTTTATAGATACTCAGTAGATAAGAGTATGCTCTCTATAAGAACATACTATATAGTCCGAGAATGAGAGTCTGTCCGGAATTCTGTGTAACTAGCCGTCCTGTTATCGGTTAACTCTATCGCCGAATTCGATCATGAAGCGATTCAT
>NZ_LNYT01000012.1 GCF_001468125.1 Legionella rubrilucens
AAATCATTATGCGCTCTTGGTAAAACCTTAGATTCTTGGAAAGAAGAGATCGTGAGAATGTGGCGATTCAGCAAGTCTAACGGCATTACCGAAGGCTTCCATAGAAAAATGAAATTGATTCAAAGACGAGCCTATGGCTTTAAAAACTTTGAAAATTATAGAACCAGAGTTAGAGTACTATGCTGTTGATTGAGTGCCCCCGTAATTGGGAAAGACCC
>NZ_LNYT01000013.1 GCF_001468125.1 Legionella rubrilucens
AGTTGTTCTCATCATATTTGTCAGCACTATCCAGTGCCGACAGATTATATGCTATGACTAATTACACAAAATTATTTACAGATCCCAGTGAATTGACACAGGCATTAAAAATTACTGAAGCCTAGTCTTCAAATTTTTTCGATTTAAATAATCGACCACTGTTATCAACACCTAGATTACTGACAGGCAATTTTCAAATTATTCGAATTAGTTACAAATCCGAATGAAACATGAGTTGATTAATAATGTTCGGAAATTTGGACGGTTTACATTACGCCTAAACCTCTTCTTGGCCTGGTGTATACGTACCCCCATTCCCTGTCAAAATCATAGGTTGTTTCTCACACATAATGCTGAGTGTTTATATTTTGGAATCTTAGTTAACTTCGACGCCTTTAGCCAACCGTGGTGTTTGTCGATGAGTACAATCGATTCAGAGAAATTCGCTCCGAGGTGTTGTCGGATTTATGTGAAACATAAAAAATCCCTCCCATCAGGAAGGGATGATGCTGTTCAATCACCAACTGCTGGAGCAGCCATAGGTGGAAATTTTAACTAATACAAATAGGGGTTTATATTTAATTTCAGCAGGTTGTGATAATAAAGAGGGCCGTGCACACATCCCAAGACAATGATCGCCTGGCGGAAAGATTATGTTAGGCGCTTGGGAGGAATAGAAAGCCCGAGGATGGCCAACGAAAAGAAAGATGTCATGCATTGGCGAACATTGAAAGGATAAGCTACATTTAAAATCATGTGTGAATAAGTTTAAACAAAAAATAAAAGATTTGTTGATCAAATCATTTTAGTTATTGATTCTTCTTCAAAATAAGATTGCGAGGAGTATGATGAGAGGAAACAAGGCATTTATTCAGTGTTGTCAGGAAAACAACATTCCTTATTTTGATAAAGAAATTGACTTAAGGGTTCAGGATCTACCCCACCCCCACTCCAAAATTGAATGGTGGTATTTCAATACCCACTTTCATGAAAAAGTAAGCTTGAAAAAATACAGTTTTTTCTTTAGCTTTTTCAAAGTTAAAACGCAAAATTCGCTCGATGAAAACCAGTTTATTATTTACGTTCTGGTTGATCATACAACAAAAATTCATCAACACTGGGCGATTTGGGATGAAGAACTACCCAAACAGTACAGCAAAAGAATAAGGGAAAAAAACACAGATAAAATTGCACTGTTGGATTACCTTGCGGATATGATGGATCAAAATAGAGAATTTTATCCTGATGTGTCTAGGCCTATTGACTTTGAAGTGAATGAAGAAAATTTTGCCGCACACTTTGGTGAATCCAGGTTTTTTAAAAAAGACGGTTTGTATTGCATTGAAATTAATCATGACTCGCAGGTGCTCAATTTTGAGTTTTGCATGGATAAAAAAACGATTCGGCATGGTCAAGAAGGGATCACTTTATTCGGTGGTTATGACAATGTTGATCGGATGTTTTATTATTTCATCCCCCAAGGCTCAGTCAAGGGGAGGTTAAATAATAAGGAAATTGAAGGCATAGGCTGGTACGATCATGAGTTCAGTCTTGATAATAAAGAATCCACTAAAGCCATCGGAGACAAAGGTTGGATATGGTTCTCCGTTCAACTGGAGGATGGTCGTCAACTTTCCATTTATCAAGTGTTTAATAAGGGAACAGCAGAGGTCGTTGAATCCATTGCTAAAGTGATTGACGAGACGGGTAATTATAAAACGTATACCCATCTTTCAATTGAAGCGCTCGATACCTGGCAGAGTAACCGCACGTTAAATACCTATCCTGTGAAATGGCAAATCAAACTCGATGAGTGCGATGCAGAATTGTATATTGAAGCATTGTTTGATAACCAGGAGGTGATCACAATCCTCACTGCGTTCGCTTTTTACGAGGGTGTTATCAACATTCGTTACCGAGAGAACATGAAAGAGACCGAGGGAGTGGGATTTGTTGAGATTTATGGAAACAACGAAAAAATCCTCCGAAGTAAGACCCGGTTGATGGAGGAGATGGCGGGATTAGTCGTGAACGAGATCAACCGTTACTATTTACCCGAACGGGCAAGCGATATCGGTATGACCTTAGTCAGAGATGAACAGTTGCAACGAATTATTAACGGTGTGTCTGCTGTTAAAATTTACGATGCGGGGGTCAATCCTTTACGCGACATGTTAGTTCGTAAAGGCAAAAGCTGGCGCTCTTTCTTTTGTCTTGTGGTGATCAACGCGGTAGGTGGTAATTCCGAGCAGTGCCGGGAGTGGCCAGTAATCGCAGAAATACTGCAGTCTTCCACGCTGATTTTTGATGACATTCAGGATAATTCCAAATTAAGGCGTGGTAAACCAACGGTTCATGAATTATACGGGATGGACAGAGCCATCAATGGGGGGTTATTGGGGTATTTTCTTTTCAATCGCCTTATGAACACAACGGACTTAACCCCAGAGCAACTGTTAAAAATTTATAAAATTTATTTTGATACCGCTGTTTCGTCTATTGTGGGTCAATGTGCAGACATAGCCGGTATGCAGGATCTGCTGCTCCAGGCTGTTGATCAGGGTGATAATACCGACTTATTAAAAGCAATCGAGGCTACGCACAATTTAAAAACGGGGCTCAATATCAAATCATTGGCGGAAATCGGTGCTATTTTGGGGCATGCGTCAGAGCAACAAGTGACCCAAGTGGGTCATTATGCACTGAATGTAGGTTTAGCCTACCAATACATGGATGATGTGAGGGCTTACCGCGGCGATGCGCGCGCCCTGGAAGAAGATGTCATGTCTGGGAAAATTACCATACCGATTGCTCTTGCCATCCCGCAATTAGACGCGTCTCAGCGGCGGTGGCTCTATGAGAGTTTAATTCATAAAAAAAGAGAGGCGTTGCATCAGGTGGTTGTTTTGCTGAATGAAATAGGCGTCATTGATCATTGCGTTCAAACTGCAAAAAATCTTGTGGCGGAGGGCTGGAAAGCGGTAGAACCTGTCATCAGGGATTCTCTCTACAAAGCCATGTTATATTATGTTGGAATTTATGCTCTTGAAGTCACTGCAATGCCTTAAGTTTTATCCGGTCGATCATGGCTTGCAATGAGGCAGCTGTCATTTAATCAGGCCGTTATGGCATATCCACAGGCTGGTTCTTTCGTTTTGGAAGAATCTACTCTATTTGGGTCAATTGTTGGTTGTGCATATTTAAATCATTCGACGCTCTGGCCGATCCTCAATATTCAACTCATCTCAACTTGCAGTTTGGTCTGGATAGGAATAAAACTATTTCCCCCGTAGGGAAAGGATTTGGAATCGTTCAATTTTCTATTAGAAATTTTATATAGCCCCGGAGGATAATCTATACTAAGCAAGAGGATTCTTCGGCTAATAAAATGGACTTTAAATTATTTACGATACTCTGTTGTCTGGTTTTTTCCGCAAATAGCTTCTCTCAAAATACGCTCTGCTCAGGGAAAAAGGGAGGAATATCGCATTGCCTTAACAATTATTTTGTCTGTGATGATGGCACTATCAGCCAGTCAAAGCGGAAATGTCCTGAATTTTTAAAGTCACACAATAAAAATACAGAGAACTCGAATGAGCAAGATAGCACAGATCCAGATAATTAAAGGATGGCTATTGATTGCCCTCAGTTTATCCTCTCTTTCTTGCAACGCTGCGACAAAAACAATGACGGGATTGGTCATCAAGATTGCAGACGGCGATACGCTTACCATTCTGACGAAAAACCATAAGCAAATCAAAATCCGCCTGACAGAAATTGATGCGCCTGAGAAAAGTCAGCCTTTTGGCAATAAATCAAAGCAGAGTCTCGCTAAATTATGTTTTAATAAAATGGCTATCGTCACAACCCAAAAGCGCGATCAGTACGGTCGAGTCCTTGGCCGCGTTTCTTGCAATGGCATTGATGCCAACTCAGAACAAGTCAAACTGGGTATGGCATGGGTTTATAATCAATACGTCACCGATAAATCACTCTACAGATTACAGAAATACGCGCGCTCTCAAAAATTAGGCTTATGGAGCGACAGCAAGCCAATTCCCCCTTGGGTAAACAGGCATCGCTGAAGCGAATACTTTTTGGGCAAAAATTGGGTACATTTTTCAGAACAATGGGCACTTTTTGGGATCATTTGGAGGCTATGAGAAAGAATGAAAGACAGCCGACAAACCCTCATTAAACCCTTACTGCATAAGGGTTTTTGATGTTCTTCGGTGGTCTTTAGTGGGATGGTGTATTGGTGGGGCGGCGGCTATCACATTAGCCATTTAATTAATTGATAATAAACAACTATTTCAATGTGGTTTTTAAAAAAGCCCCCAATTAGGCCCCTAAAAATACCGTACTGCTGCTGGAATCGAACCGTGCTCCGCGTATTTTTTATTCGCTATTCGCGAATTGCAAATAGCATATTCTAAATTCTAGAATATGGAATAGTATAACCCACAATCACAGAAAATTTGTCTCTCTTAAAAATGGTGTTATACTATATATAACACGGCCCGCTCCTCTTCATTGAAAAATGTACGAGTGGGTTTTCTTTTTTGTATAAGTTGCATGATGCCACGTTATAACAAACCTTACCTAACATTTGAAGATCAACTCGAACTATTGAAATCTCGTGGTTTAGAAGTAACTAATGATAATGTAGCATTGGAATACCTTCGTCGTTTAGGCTACTACCGTTTAAGTGGTTATTGGTATCCCCTTCGCAAACTAATTCCTTTAACTGATCAACAAACAAAATTGGTAAGACCTCGACGTTCTGATGAATTTGTACAGGATGCACGTTTTCAAGACGTTGTTGCCTTATATGTTTTCGACAAAAAATTACGTTTACTGATACTGGATGCTATTGAGCGAATAGAAGTTGCCTTCAGGGTAGACATAGCCTACCTTCTCGGAGAAAAGGATCCATTTGCTTACACAAACCCTGATTTATTACACGGGCATTTCACTAAAAAAATTGATCCCAAGACTGGTAAAACAAAATATGAAGAATGGCTTTCTAAGCACGAACAATTAATAAAGCGATCCAAAGAAGACTTTGTAGAGCATTACAAAGAAAAATACGGCTTGCCTTTACCTATATGGGTTGCCATTGAACTCTGGGACTTCGGCCTTTTGTCTGTATTTTATAAAGGCATGGCTGTAAAAGATAAAGCCATAATTGCTCAAAAATACGATATTCCTGATTGGCAGATCATGGAAAGCTGGTTACGTTCTTTAAATTACGTCCGGAATGTAGTTGCCCATCATAGCCGTTTATGGAATAGAAACTTAATTGACCAACCTAAACTTGCTAAAGCAGGGAAAATGCCTGTTTTCGATTCATTTATTGTCAATACAAATATGACATCCAGGGTATATATCGTGCTATGTATTTTGGCACATTATATGAAAGTAATTTGTCCGCGTTCGACCTGGCAAAAGCGTGTCGTTGAATTGATGCAGTCTTTCCCAAATTCTAATTACATAACCATTCGAGATATGGGGTTTCCCACTGAATGGGCACAGCAAGAATTTTGGCAATAGGCTGGGATTTTATTCCTGATCCATTTTGCCGACGTCAGGAAAATGGTTAGCAGTCCACCATATTAAGTTGATAGACCTTAATATCCCAAGGGTCTTGATCCTCTGGCTTCGATGATCCCGAGATTTCTTGCCAACACATTAATTATTTGACCGGCTGGTGTTTTTTCCAAATTTGATGAAGTCTAATGAATTTGGGGGTCTTCGTTAATTCAGGATTTGCACTTTCAATCTCTCTTAAACAATCGTTTAACATATTGGAAATCCACGGTGAATCGTAAGTAATTTTATCTAATAAAATAAGAGCTTCTTCAGGAAAATTAGAGCAGTGATTTAAACTATGTAGTAGATGTAAATCGTTTATTATATTTTGTTTGTAACTTATCCAAGGGAGCAAAAGCTTAAGTGCACTTGGAAATCGATTACCAGTTGCTATACATAGGCGTATTAATTCTTTCGAGATATTATCTGACACGACCTCAAGAGACTTTGGCCATATATTTCGCCAGAAAGGTAGAATACGATTGTCCCAATGTTCTTCTCGTTGATCAGCCGCAGATTCTTGAGCTCGGGCCAAAACTTCCGCCGTTATGTCTAAGCCATCTGATGGTAAAATATGATAAATATCTTTTAGCTCACTGTAGTTAAAAGTTTCACCGCGATTAAGTGAAATGTGCGTAATAAAAGCAACATATTGTTGTTTACTGTTTTTCCCTAATATCTCATAAAAGGTTGCTGTTTTTAATAAATGAGGCTTTATGGCCTCAAGAAATGGATAATATAAACGAGGGGTCCAAAGAAATCCTTCCCATACCATCCGAGCCTCTATTTTAGAGATTTCCCAGTTGAATATATTTAGCAAATGATTAAATGACCAGTCAGGATCGACACGAAAAAGTGTAATTGCATTTGCGGCAAGTAAAAGACGCGCTAATCGAAATTTCTCAATTTTAATGTCGCAAAGTTCTGTGAATATTACCTTAATGTTTGTTGGGAGTTTCTGACCATCTTCGAGTTTACGTACAAACCACCTATTAAGTATTGCTTGAGTAACATATCCCACGGGATGATTGATTGCCATCATTACTGGGTCATCAAATTTTGTTTCAGGATAATCTAAATTTAATATCTGATTGCAGAAATTAAAAAATATTTCTTCATGATGCGTTACCGAGAATTTAGCTACTGATTTTATCCAATATCCTAATGCATGAGAAAGTTCAGGCAATATATTGTTAGGAATCTTAATAAGAATAGGAGCTATATAACGCCATGAACGGGCAGTGTATTTATCATCGGACCATATTTGCAACGCTTGTTGCCAACGTTTCAAAGGCCAAAAACCTTCTTTAACAAGTATGCACAAGGATGTTGCTACCGTTGAAAAATCATTTTGGCACCGTTGTTGCCAGTCATCCTCATTTCTCCAATCATCCCCAGGATTTTGTTTCAACCAATCTGCAAGTTCTTTGCGGCTTTTAGGTGTTTGTTTGAAACTCTGAAATTCTTCTCCATTTCCCATCCAAAATGGAAACTCATCACGCTCATCTGCTGCAATTGACCAAAGAGGGTAAGTGGTTTGTATTGTTTCTAATTTTGTTGAAGCCTCTTCGCTCAGCTCTATATTGTTCATTTTAAGCTTAGCCAAACGCAACCAAATCATGTGGTCTTTGATCTGTTCCAAGCGTTCCAGCTCAACACTCTCTCCGAATAACTCATCTGGTGGACCTTTTATAATTGCTTGTTCCAAATTGAGCAAATCATCTCTTGTTAAATGGGAGCCCAAAGCTACAATTAAGCGTATAGCTTCTCGTTTAGTCTCAGTTGACCATAACCATCGGCAATTATCAGATAAAAGCCACTCTAAACCAGTTGCTGATGAAATAATGCTTTTCTGAGCAGCCGCAAAGAACATTAAGCGACGAAATATTGGATATGGATAAAACTGCCATTTTTTAGCTGCGAATAAAGCTTGCTCTGGATAACAAACCGATGTTACTAGCCAAGCATCTCTGATAAGTTCAATCAATGTTGTCCAATCATCAAATTTGCGATTTTGAGAATGTTCGCTTATTGATGGTTGAGCGATATAGGTCATATCAGCCAATTCAGTCGCTTTACCTAGTTCTGCTTTCAATTCAATTGCATCTCGCAACAGCATTGTAAAATCGTCTAGTAGTTGGGGTAAAGCATCTTTCCAGTTGGCTTCTTTTGATAACTCACCTAATGCAGAATGAACATGATCGCTAGTAAGTCGTAACTCCCCATCTATGAGTAACTCGGGGGATGAGTTGCCTATCTCTTGTCTAGTAGAGACAAATTTCCTTAAAGATATTTTTGGAGATAGTAGTTCACGTAATTTCATTTTCAGAGCTACTGTTAAACCATCCTGTTTAAATTGAGCCACCCACTGATGAAGTTCAAAATTATTTTGAGTTGAATCAATCCGTCCAGTTAATAATAGTTGCCAATATTTGCGCATTACAGGTGAGGGTATTGCATTTTTTGAGTGTCGAAGAATTAGTGCAATTTCTTCCTTTTTCTCATTACCCTCAAGACTTTTATAATATTCAAGTTCTTTCTCAATGAGATTAGTTAAAAAATAGTTTAACTTACCACCTTGGTTAGCAAACCATAGAAGTAGTTTGGGATCATTTAAATGCCGCACAAACCAAGGTGATAGGTTGCGCATAATATCATCCAGATTTTTAACTACGGAACTATTTCCAATTACGTTCATGTATGGAATACACTTATTTGGTACAGGACGATTTAAGAAACTAAACGTAATCTTTTCATCTTGTTTTACCGAATGAGAAACACCAAACTGTAATAAATCTGAATTAGTAAAACGATTTTCACTCAATATATCTAACCAATCTAATGAAGGTGCCGGGGATCTGTAAATAATTTTGTGTAATTAGTCATAGCATATAATCTGTCGGCACTGGATAGTGCTGACAAATATGATGAGAACAAC
>NZ_LNYT01000014.1 GCF_001468125.1 Legionella rubrilucens
AGCTATGAATCGCTTCATGATCGAATTCGGCGATAGAGTTAACCGATAACAGGACGGCTAGTTACACAGAATTCCGGACAGACTCAACCCTTCAGCAGCAAGTCGCATTGATCTCGGACCATATTTACGATTAATGCCATCAATAAGTTTCATGACTTTTTCAGAGTTCTGTCGAAAATTTTTCAAGCAGTTAAAGCCATCCTATTTTTGGGTGTAGTTAAGCTGCAAGTTCATAAAACTGCTTCCAAGCAGGTATCTCTCCCCTATGTTCCATCTGTCCTTTTAAGCATCCGGTGCAATTCAACTCCTGTAATCGTTGCTTCTGCGGATTCAAATGATTTAAATCCAAGTGTATATTTTGTAATATTTTTGATACCGCGATGGTCTTGTTCCACTATGTTAGTGAGATAGTTTATTCGCATTATCTCAATCAATAAATGCCAGAATCCATAAATAAATAATAGGTTATTGATTCGTTCCAGTGCTGCGGTATTTGAACCTGATTTATCAATATTTACCTTCTGTGGCAGACCAGTAGAACCCATGGCTTTTTTGGAAAACTTCAATACAGCAGAGCGATCTCGAGTTTCTGAAAGCATAAAATCAATGGTTTTACCTTCCTTGTCCACCGCTCTATAAAGATAACACCACTTGCCACTAACCTTGATGTAAGTCTCTCCATTTTCCAAGACCTACCTACAGGTTTCTTACGTTTTCTGAATGCTTCTTCCAGTTGCGGCGCATAGTAAACTACCCATTTTTGAACCGTTGAATGGTCTAGTGCTGTTCCTCGCTCAGCCATCAGTATTAGGTCTTTTTGGAAAATGGCGCCCCTTGAATTTAATCATATCCTCTACTCTATTTTGGATTTTAGGGCGCGATTATAGGTTAGCCAGATTATTTTCGACACAACCTGATTTTATTGGTTGGCCCACTAGGACTTGAACCTAGGATCAACGGATTACGAGCCTGTTTCAGTGAGTGTTGAATGTTTTATGGTGAACATCAGGAGATTACTGTTTTCTAATCAAACTTCGACACGTGTTCGACACAGAAAAACGATAATTGGCTCTTTCTCATCTGAGGGGGCACTTTAATCTAAGTTAGAGTAATCTAACTCCTTGATTTGACGATCAAAAGGAGATTAAAGTGCCGAAGTATGATCTT
>NZ_LNYT01000015.1:0-10150 GCF_001468125.1 Legionella rubrilucens
ATACTTCTTTCTTGCTACCATTTTTTCTCCAGTTAAGTACATTATCTCTTAACTGGGGTGTCAAATTCTATTAGACCACGTCATAATCATCAGGTTCATTAATTGCTGCATAGTTAAATAGATATCACCTTGGTTGGCACTCATAACTATTATCTTCAGGATGGCTATGACAGAATTTACCTATTAACACAAGCACCAGTTAGTTTAACTAAAGGTGACCATTATATATTCTTACTATCTAATTATTGTAAGATTTTATTTGAGGATAGGTTTTCCAGATTTATTCTCTTTCAAAATATCATTAAACATTTTCCTTGTTGTCGTTTTAAATTTAAACATAGAGTTAGAGCGTCTTCCGTCAATCACTGCTTTATTGGCATCTGTATCCACCCAAGTTTGAATATCTTTTAATAAATCAAAGATACTGAGAGGATTAGCTCCCATTAATTTGTCATACTCTTGCTGATAGAGTGTTTTCAAACTATTAAATTTAGTATGGCTATGATTATTGTCCATTCGGAGAGCGGTTTTTGCTATGCCATTCAGTCGATTATACATTTTTCTTAAAATACGCCACTGCCTCTCATTATCCCCCATGTTTTTCAAAGGAGGCGGCGGCGGATAAATAAATAACTCTTCACGAATAATTCCCTTACTTAAATGAGCTTTAAAAGGCAATGATCTAAAATATAAACTTGAAACCCCTGGTAAACTTTCTGTATTTAGAAGCTTTTTTGTTATTTGCTTGGCATTAGTTCTACAATTATTTGACAAGGAAAGGCCTCCAACTACTTCGGGAAGCTCGGCTTTTTTTGCAGCTGTCTGTTTAAATGCTGGCTTTTTTAAACTATCGTTCCAAATAAAGTCGATTTTACCCTCAGGATCATAATCGTTTTCATGAGCGAGCCAGGCTTTGGGAATAGCACACATAATACTTGGATTTGAACTTTTTAAGTAAAAAAACAATTGTTGATATTGTTCAATGGAAATAGTGAAAGCCTGTATACCAATTAAAATCCCCTCCTTTCTTGTCGGCATGCCTTCTGGCATTAAACCTTGAACAAAACGCCCAAATTGAGCGAGAACATATTGATTCCCTGTCTCTCTGTCTCGCGCACCCACTATAATGTAAGAGTGCTTTTTATAAGAGCAAACTGACATAAATAACTCTGGGTTATTACAAGAAAACTCTCCCTTCAAGTATTCGTAGGGCATGATGATTTAAAAAAACAACAAGCGTTTAATAATTATATATTCTGCTCTTCATATAATCAATTATGCCTAATCATGAAGAATTTGAAAGCAAAGCATTCTGAAATCCGTAAGCCTTATTATTCAAATCAAACGGATGGGAGCTCTCATTTTTTCACATCCAGCATGCTCATCTGCAACTTTATTAGATAAATCTGAACTAGAGTTAAGATGATTCAGGATAGCAACGGCATGAGTTCGACAGTCTAAAGCACAAAAGGAATGCACCAATTAAATTTTAAAAGAAAACGATAGCTGATGAAACTTTATAAATAATAAAGATTTATCACTGCTTACCGCTCAAATGGCCTATTAGAATAAAGAAGTTCACACGGAGCGACGATGTAAAGGTTCTGTAACGTTGATCGCCGATCAACGCATCACCGACAAAGTCCATAGACGTCCGCTAAAGCACTTCTATCAGCCTGAGTTTTACAGTTTTATCTGCCCATCTTTTCGCACAGATTTCATTAGTTCGTCCATTACATGGTTGGCTGTTAAAGCTGCGCGGATTTTTCGAAAATCGCAACAGCTTGGTTTGGCAAATGCCTTAACGATGTCATCCGCATGCTCATTGTAATTACTGTCTTTGTTTTCAGCTATTTTCTTTTTGATTTCAATAATAGCATTGCTGATGTGGTCTGCCACCTTGTCTGTCTCTAGCCCTAGCAGCTTCAAGTCAGCAAGGATTAGTTACATGAAACATAAACTTAATCGAGGATGTTTCTCTATTAATTACCTCTGTAACAATATGAAAATCAATTCCCAGTTTACTAGCGTAAGAAATAAATGTTTTAGTGATCGTCCTAACCTATCCAATCGCCAAAATACCAAAACATTATCTTACCTAAGGACAGTTTCAATTTTTTCCAATCCAAGACGTTGAGAAACGTAGGGGTTCGTTGCAGCCATCTGAAATGGCAAATGTATGTTATTTGTATATACTTAACATTAGGTATCGGTTCGCACAAAATGCAACTATTCTTAAGGACTAGTATGAGATACATAATAATTACAGCTCTTGTTTTTGTTATGTCCCTCGCTAAAGCTAATGCTGGATTGCCTCAAGTTGGTGCTGCGCCTGAAGGAGATGCAACGGAAGTTGCGACTCGTATCATTCAAGATAATTTTCCAGAATGTAAGCAAGTTACGACCGCTATACGTGCACCAGATGGCTCTATACATGCAACTTGTGACAATATTGACTACCTTGTGTTTACTTTATTTGATGCAAAAAAAGGAAAAACCATTGAAGTTGCAATGAATTGCACCGCGGCAAAACAATTACTTAATGTTTCTTGTTGAAGCAAATGCTAACTTATAATATCGTTATATTACATTGAGGTTGTGGGTGAAAATGATAAGCGTGAATTAGTTTCAACGTAAGTAAACCCGATTATTTTTCAAGATAGTTCTACTTACTATTGCATCGTTCGGCTAAATTACATACAAAAGAGGGAAGTTTTTCTTGAAGCAGCTTATGAAGTCCTTCATTCCCGACAATGTTTCGCACATTTTTTTGTAATAGGGCTTCTGTCTGTTCCGCTTTATACCCTTTAACTTGCCCTAGCGTTTGGGTAAGTTTTTCATACTCAGCCAAGTCAGGATACTGCTGCTTAAGTTCATTAAACACCATCTTCTCTTTCTCAATCTGCCTAACCTGAATAGTCTTTTTAAAGCTGCTGCGGCTTAAGCCCAAAATCCTTCGCAACCTGTGAAATATGCACGCCATCGGCTTTCCAGCTAATCTTCTCCAACTGCGGCATAACCTGCTCTTCCAATGACTTTTTCTGAGCAATGGCAACAATGGTTTGATAACGCTCGGAGCGCAGACTGGCTTTTTCAATCGAGGTTGCGGCTTCTTTCAAATGAGGGTTATCTGCCAATTGCTGGTGATGGTTTGTCCATAGTCGATGGG
The DNA here is from genome assembly GCF_001468125.1 of Legionella rubrilucens. Lineage (GTDB taxonomy): Bacteria > Pseudomonadota > Gammaproteobacteria > Legionellales > Legionellaceae > Legionella_C > Legionella_C rubrilucens. The sequence continues at coordinate 3,170 of NZ_LNYT01000015.1, forward strand.
CTTTTTCATCCCTTGCCAGTGATTGGGCATACAGATTTTTAAATTGAGGATGCTGGCTGATGTTGATGTTTTGCTGTTTGGCATCTTTCGTGATTTGTTGCCGGATTTTTAAATACGCGGATTGCTCATCCATGTAATCCGCGGCTTGCTTAGCAATCAAGCGCCTTTCCTGCTTCGACAGTGCTCTTTCTTTGTCGTGCTGCTGTTTTAAGTATTCCTCGTAATAATATTTTAAAAAATGATCAAGAAATTTTTTATGAGCGAATAGGAACGCAATCCTTCATGAAAAATTATCCAGGTGAACGGGTTCTAAAAACCTGACCCATGAATGAAATACTTCGATTAAAAACCTAGTCATGAATCAGGACAGCCTGTCCCATTCCTATCAAATTTTAAAAAATTACCTAAAGAGGTGTTTATGAAGAGATCAATACCATTGGGAGCCAATTTACTTCTAGTGAGCTCCATACTCTGTGCAAAACCAGCAGAAACCATTCCGTCAATTCCAATCATTAATTACAAGAATGATTTAGCCTACATCATTGTGGCAGGACCTGAAGTCGTACATGGATTTAATTACGAAGACGCTTGTAGCAAATTAGCCTCATACGGCTATACATGGAAAATTGTTCCACATAAAAGTGCGGATCCGGCTTGTTATTCTCCATCGGATAACGTGTTGATGGGAGCAAATACATGGTATTGTGCCGATTCCACGTTAGCGTATTACAACACACCGTGGTGGCTTTGTAGTGAAACTTTTCACACCTGCCCTAACCGTACTTGGAAGCTTTCTATTGATGATCTCTCCTGTTCAAGACCAAATCTCACGTGTTCAGAAACCCCAGCAACAGTTTCCGAAGAAAAATTGCTCGCAGCAATCGTATACGGGGAAGCTTCAGTAAACAGTACATTTGAAGAAAAAGCGGCTATTGCCAATGCTGTCATACGATTTAGAGATTCAAATAAATTTGATTCTGTAAATACTCTTGTAGAAAAAAGACCTTATTATTCAGCTGCAGTTCATAATAAAGTGGAGCGATATCGCCTGGTTATGTGTTCCAATGTAGAAATTGAATACCCAGAGTTATATAACGCAGTCTTGAATGCACTAGAGCCTGAAGGAGTTGACTTTGCCAATGGAGGATGTTTTTGGGATGGCTATGATTTAAAAACACTAGGGGAAAAAACATCCACATTATCCTTATGGTTATAAATTTACCGATCCCGCGCATGATGTAATGAACATTGGTAATAGCGATCCAGCTGGAATACACGTAAAAAATAAAGTATATGATTACACCTATGAATCCACAGCGGGCTATGGCCATACTGTAATTTGGAAATCCACACAAGAATTTATGCGTGCCGAAGGAGTAGGACAATGTCGATAAAAAATTTAATGATTATATTGGGAGCTATGTCCTCAAACTTTGTATTTGCAGATTTACCTCCAGAAGTCATAGGCTCTTGCAAGCAGCATAAAGCTGTAAATTCATCAGTAGCCTACATTAAAATAGATCACCCGGAAGGATTAGGAGATGATGAACCAGGCTGCTTAAATCATGCGGAGTCAACAGAAAACTCATTGAACTACGGTTCAATTATTTGTAATGATGGCAATTATTTAATCCTCAAAGGCTCACGAATCAATTTAAATACGGCACAAAATCATTCTGTTAATCCTTCTATTTCACCAGGTGCCGACATAGCACCCGGCTCTGATTGGTCTAAAATAACTTTTAATAATACTGATTATTTGTGCATTAGCACACCACTCTCTCCCTCAGGAGACGGGGGTGATGTTGAACAATATTATATCGTCGAGAATGCATACAATAGTTCAACACCAATTATCCATTATTATTTCTTTAATCAAGAAATTATGCCTATGACTTCAACGAACTGAAATGGGAACGAATACAGCCCATTGACTGATAATGGGCTGTTTTAATTCTAAAGAATAGGGCTACTTATGACTTTCTATAAAATTCTAAATGAAAAAGGCATAAATTTTTTCGAACTAACGAAGAAGGGCATTTTATTGGTTACATAGGAAATGGCGTATGCCTAAATTTTTCTGTATTTTTGAGTAATTATTAAATAAAGTGGCAAATTAATAACTCAAATTCCCCTCTGTTTTGGATAGGTTCTAAGTCTTACAACCCAGTATTAATACGGAGCTGATGAAATGAAATTAACTACAAAAATACTCGATAAAGAGGGCAATCCTGTAGAGTTTTCCGTTGTGAATAAATATGGATATGGACATAATTTTAAATTTATCGATAGTGAAGGAATGCAACTGGGTTATCTGCACCTTGAGGAAGAGAGCTTGGGTGCACCGACCTTTAAAAAATATTTCATTATTAGTCAGTTGCATAATACCTCTCCCAACCGAGAATACAGAAATGTTGGAACCGCCTTGCATGAACTGGCATTTAGACACAGTTTTTCAAGCTACTTTAAAACCAATGGGAATATTAAGGTCGATATAGGTTACGAATCCCTGCTTTTTCACTATCATTGCGGATTTCGATTGCACCCTAGGGCGGAATTTCATTGGGATTATTTGATTGAAGATTTCTTAACTCATGAGAAATTTGGTAAGGCAGCTTATGAACGATGGTGTTTATCGCATTTTGATCCAACTGCGGCCTCCAAATTACTGGAAAAATCATCAGCGAATGATGTACTGGCCTTTTACTACTCCTTATATACTGAAGATAAAGATCCAACTAATCGCGCCTATTTACGTGAGAATTTAGCAGAACTGGGAGGGTTAACAGGGTACTTATCCCAGAGTGCGGTACTTCAGAAGAAGGAAGAGTTTTCTATAGACATTGAACCAATTAGCCAAACCTCTTCTGTTGCACCAGGTACATTTTTTTATTCAGTGGGTTCAATTAGCGCGGCAGCCAAGGTTATAAAAGATGATAATAATAATGATGTTCGAGTGAATAATGCTCAACCTGGATAACTTAATTCCTAGAAGGCAAGACCACATAAGGATTTTTCTCTTTTGGAACTTTTTGTCTCGCAGCGCAATTTCCGGAGCACTACGCCAAATAGGGTTTTCCCGTATCCAGCCCAAACTAGTAAGGAGTTTTTATGAGAACTTTAAATCTTATTACTACTTAAAGTAATCGAACCTACAAACTGTCTAATTTTACTCTTAAAGATGGTTGGAAAAAAAATCTTTTAATGCATCCTCTTTACCCCAACGACTTAAGAGCCGGCTCTCGGCGATGTATTGATGGCTGGTGGTGAACGATTCAACGCCGCTGTCATTCACACCAAGACTAATAACATCCTTATGAGCAAGGAATTGCGCGACTTGATTTAAATAAGCGGTGCTGGTGGTATCCGATTGAATGCTTTTAAACAGCAGCTTTTCAATGTCCTTGCGGGTAAACACGCTGTGGCTTAATGACAGTTGATTTAAGGGATTATCCAAATCATGCAGTGCTAATTCTTCCCGTGCTTCACGAATGAGTTGGTTTTCTTCACGAAGGTAATGATTCGCTTCATCACGATTTCGTCCTTCGTGTTTTTCACTGATGAGGTGGTTTAAATCCACAGCCAGGTCAATTTTCTTTTCCTGAAAATAGTCCGTTTGGAAAGAACGCCATTGCTCATTCCAGTAATCGCCTTCGACCACAAAGCCCTTGGCAAAAGTAGGATTTAAATCACGTGCCTTGTGTTTGGCAAAATACTCGCCTTGCAGTCGGCGCAAGGTCACCAGAATATGGGCGTGGGGATTACCATCCTTGTCATCATGAATCGCGATATCGCAAGGCAGGCCGTTATCGACAAAATGGGTTTGCGCAAAGCGGCGGGCTAATTCGATGTGTTCAACAGTACTTAATTCTTTAGGCAGGGCAAGAACGACATCTTTGCACAATTGCGAATTCTTGCGTGTCTCGGCGCGCTCGACTTCATTCCATAAGAATTCACGTTGCTGAAATTTCTCGGATGCCCCTTCGGGTAGCATGATTTCAGAAAAAACGACTTCCCTACGCCTGGAATAATCATAGTCAGTTCCTGTTCTTTCATCGAATAGCTTGCTTGCCGTGCGGTAAGCACTGGCGGCTACTGCGCTGTGTCCTTTCGAGCGAGTGTGTATTGATACGCGAGCGAAAGCGATGGCCATGCCGGCTATCTTAGCAACACAAACAAAGTTTGTATATTGCGCCCTTCGCTTTTCGCTTTCGGGATGAAATGAGGCGCTTCGCTTGTTTGTTTCAACGACTATTGATTTCGGAGATCGGTGCCAGTATGCTGTTTAGCGACATCCTTACTTTTGCGGAAAGACCATGTCAAAGATGACACGATCGCAAATGGAAGATGCTCTCATGGATAAATTGAACAAGCCAAGAAAAAGCTTGAGCAATTGCAGCATAAAAACAAGCTCGAAATCGGCACCCTCGCCTACAAACACGAGCTTCATCATTATGACTTAAAGCAACTGGATTTGGTTTTCGCCAAAATTGCCAAGGAGCTTAAGCATGGCCACTAAAACCAAAATTCAAAAACAGCAGCAGGCAATCGCTCGCTGTGAAAAATCACTCGCCCTTGAGAAATTGAAAAAGCGCCGGGCGGATACTCGCCGTAAGATTGAACTTGGCGGCTTGGTGATTAAGTCGGGGATGGATGGGTTTAATAAGGCGGTGATTGTGGGGCATTAAACTATTTTTTTGAAATCATTAATGAAAATAATGAATACCTCCTTTTATTTGAAGAATCAGGAAATAAGCATTTTATAAATAGTTTTTCTATCTAATCTAATTCTTTCATTATAAGGATATATATGTTTGCCCAAAAGAAATATTTAAGTTCAATAATGATAAATTTGCTAATGCTCCCCTATTCGTTTGCTTATTTTTCAGAGACAACCCCTTCTATTGAAATATCCAATTATCAAGCTGAGCTTGCCTATATTATTAACTCAGGCCCTGAGGTAGTTGTTGGGAAAGATTACAAAAATGCATGCTTGCACTTAGCTCTTTTTGGTTATGAATGGAAGGTAATACCTACGACTGATGTAAATCCAGCTTGTTATTCACCCACAGATAGAAAAATTATGGGAGCAGATACATGGTTTTGCGCGGACGGATCAGTAGCTTATTACAATATTCCATGGTGGAGCTGCAATGCATTTCGTGTATGTCCAAATGCCACCTGGACTCTTGCTGCTGATGGCTTGAACTGTACAAGACCAACGACTACTTGCACTGATAAACCCACAGAAGTTTCTGAAATAAAGTTGATTGCAGCAATTGTTTACGGTGAAGCTTCACCTAACAGCCCATACGAAGAACGAGCAGCAATAGCTAATGCGCTCGTAAGAAAAAGTAAATCATATAAGTACACCTCTGTTAATGAGTTTGTAGCTAAGAGAGGGACACAACTTTCCTCTCTTCATCCAATCAATGTAAGGGTCAGAGAAGTACTCTGTTCTGATCTTGAAAATGATTTTCATGAACTCTATCAAATTGCCCTTAATGCGCTTGATGAAAACGGTGTTGATTATGCTAATGGAGGATGTTTCTGGGATGGGATTGATTTGCTTACAAAAGGAGAGAATCATCTGCATTTCAAATGGGGATATAAATTCACAAATCCCGAACATGATGTCTTTAATGCTGGCGATACACCTCCAATAAATGAAAAACACCCGGACTATGATTTTGCGCTGGAGTCGACAGCAGGATATGGACATACCGTGTTTTGGAAGTATACTCAAGAATTTATGGCTGCCACAGGAACAGAACAATGTCACTAAAAAAAATAATACTTATACCGGGATTCATTTTTTCTCAATTAGCAATCGCATCCGTACCAGTAGAAGTGATTGATTCCTGTAAAAATGATAAAGCCGCAAATTCTTCAGTAGCAATGACCGCTTTAACACCGCCTCATGGCTTAGGAGCGGATGAGACAGGATGTCTGGATCACTTTGAATCGACAGTAAATGGCTTTAACTATGGCTATATTACCTGTAATGATAAAACCAGCCTGATTCTCAAGGGGAATAGATTCAGCCTGGATACTGCCGTTAATCATTCCATTAACCCGGCTATCACTCCAGGTAAAGGTCACATTCTTCCTTTATCGGATTGGTGGAAAATTACCTATGCCAACACTGATTATTTATGTATCAGCACGCCCCTCTCTTCCTCGGGAAAAGGAGATAATATTCTGCAGCATTATATCGTTGAGAATGCCTATAATAGCAACATTCCAATTTTAAATTTTTATTTCTTTAATAAGGACATTATTCCTCTGGCGGATATGTAATTTATCTGAAAGACTGTTTGGAAAGATTTCGAGCGTATGATAGGCAATAATACTGGCCCCAGATTCGTCACTTACTTTCGTAAGGATAGGAATGGCCTGGGGACTATAACAATATTATATAGCAAATGATTAAAAATTCACAACTTAAGCAAGATAAAATTATCCGCTCTTTATCAATTGAGAGATTATCTTCTTATAAATTGCCTGATTTTACTGATAGTCAGCAGCTGGGTGTGTATGCTTGGAACAGTGCGTTGTGCTCCGGATTGTACCCTTGGCTTTTGACGTGGTCAACCAAAATGTTACACCCCAGTTAAGCAACTTTCGTTAAAAAATCGCTCTGTTTTTCAAATTGATTTGGGCTTAAATATCCCAAATATGAATGTAATTTTTGGCTGTTATAGAACATGGTGATGTAATTCAAAATGTCCTGTTGAGCTTCCCATCGGTTTTGATAATTTCGCCATTGAACTCGCTCTTGTTTTAAGCTGCCAAAGAAGCTTTCAACAACGCTGTTATCCCAGCAATTACCTTTTCTGCTCATGCTACCAATATATCCCTTGCTCTTTAATAAATTGCGATATTGGTAACTAGCATACTGAGCCCCTCTATCGGAATGAACAATAAGCCCTGATGGAGGTTTTCGCTGCCAAATTGCCATATTCAGAGCATCACAAACCA
>NZ_LNYT01000015.1:10160-10979 GCF_001468125.1 Legionella rubrilucens
AAGTTCTTTTTAAATAAGACATTATAGCTGTTTTACCGCTGCCACTAGCACTATCTATAAAATATTTCTTCATAAAATCTTTCTCATATAATAACGCTTATGTCCTTGCGGGCAGTCATCCAGAATACCGAACACTTCGTATCCATGTTTGAGATAAAAATCTTTTGCCTGAAAATCAAAGGTATCGAGATGGGCTAATGTTACCCCTAATTGTTTTGCTTTTTCTTCAACTTTGTTAATTAAGATTGTACCCAAACCTTGATTGCGATATTTTTCTTCAACAAAAAAGACACTTATATAAAGGAGCTTCCATGTATAAACCTCCGAACAAATACCTGCTATAACCTTATCACCGTAACTTGCTAGCTGGTGCAATCGGCTAAAATCCATGATGTTTGCAGAAGATTCCTGAATAACATGCACGGCCCATTTTGGATCTTGATGGTGCATACGGAGCCACGCAGCCCAGTTAAGCATATTCTGATCTGCACCATTACCAAAAGAGAGCATTACAGTAAAAACTTAAAAAGTGCTGGGTGCCTACCATGCATCATAGGTGATTCACGGGTACCAATTTTCTCGCAGCCCATTTTTTCATAAAACCCTTCTGCAAAAGGATCGCTCCAAACTATAAATTCTTTCTTACCAAGCCTATTAATAGGCTCCAACAGGCAGAGCCATAATTTTATGACGTGGTCAACCAAAATGTTACACCCCAGTTAAGCAACTTTCATTAAAAAATCGCTCTGTTTTTCAAATTGATTTGGGCTTAAATATCCCAAATATGAATGTAATTTTTGGCTGTTATAGAACATGGTG
>NZ_LNYT01000016.1:0-390 GCF_001468125.1 Legionella rubrilucens
GCACTTTAATCTCCTTTTGATCGTCAAATCAAGGAGTTAGATTACTCTAACTTAGATTAAAGTGCCCCCTCAAATGAGAAAGAGCCCAAATATCTTGGGAAGGTGAAAAAATCGAGTGTAGGGAATTTGTCACGTAAATTCTCCTAACCTTCCTAAGTTATGCCCTCATCAATCCAATTGAATTAATCCTGCTAGCTGCATTCTTTAAATGATCACTTGAAAGATGCGCATAACGCAACACCATCTCAAAACTGGACCATCCACCTAACAACTGAAGCTCTTGCAAGCTTGTTCCATTCTGCACTGACGTGGTCAACCAAAATGTTACACCCCAGTTAAGCAACTTTCATTAAAAAATCGCTCTGTTTTTCAAATTGATTTGGGCTTAAA
>NZ_LNYT01000016.1:592-1202 GCF_001468125.1 Legionella rubrilucens
CACCTTTTCTGCTCATGCTACCAATATATCCCTTGCTCTTTAATAAATTGCGATATTGGTAACTAGTATACTGAGCCCCTCTATCGGAATGAACAATAAGCCCTGATGGAGGTTTTCGCTGCCAAATTGCCATATTCAGAGCATCACAAACCAATGTTGCTTTCATTCTGGATCCCATGCTCCAACCAACCACCTTCCTTGAAAATAAATCCAGAACGACTGCTAAATAAAGCCAGCCTTCTTGCGTCCAGATATAGGTAATATCTGATACGTAGGCTTTATTAGGCTTGTCTGTATGAAATTGCCTATTCAATACATTTTCATAAACCGGTTGCTTATGGTTGCTATTGGTAGTCACCTTATATTTCTTTCGATATCGAACAAAAACTTTGGCTTCTTTCATTAAACTTTGAGCTCGTCTTCGACCTACTGGATAACCTAATGCATTTAAAGCATTCTTCATTCTGCGACTTCCATAACAATACTGGCTCGCCTCAGTTATTTTCTTCACCCAATCAATAACCTCCTCATGTTCAGGATCATCGGGTTTATTTCTCTGGCGTTGCTGATAACTGTAATATCCATGCCGTGTAATGCCCTGGAGTTGGCA
>NZ_LNYT01000017.1 GCF_001468125.1 Legionella rubrilucens
ATGAATCGCTTCATGATCGAATTCGGCGATAGAGTTAACCGATAACAGGACGGCTAGTTACACAGAATTCCGGACAGACTCTCATTTGGAACTGTTTTCGAGTTTATGCATGATAATAATTTTCTTCATATGGATGCACACTTTCATAACATTTTAGCCGATGAGAATAATATTTATCTCAGTGATTTTGGTTTGGCGCTGTCAACGAAATTTGATTTATCAATAACTGAACAAAAATTTGTTAATAACCACAAAAATTATGATAGATGTAGTTATTCAGTCAATTTACTACATGGTATCCTAACAACCTATGCAGGCAAAGAACATGGGGACAAGACATTAAGCTACTACTTAACAAATAAACTTTCAATTAAGTTGCCCGATAAAATAAATGAAATATTATCGAAAAATGCTCCTATTGCAGAAAAAATGCATGAATTTTATAGGGAAATTCAGAAAGATAAATCAACTCCATATCCATCAAATCAGTTAAATGATCTATTGGAAAATATAGTGGTGTGAATATCCTAACTGTCGCGAGGAAGAAACAGGCATGAGAACCAAAAACTCTAAATTGATTTTGCCATCAAAATTTACTTTCAAACCTCTATCACATTGCGATCTAAATTTACTGTGCCAATGGTTTAGCAAACCTCATGTTTTAGAATGGTGGCAAGATAATCTTTCGTCTGAAGAAATAAAAGACATATATGGCAAACGAATTGGAGATTCTGTTGTTTGTCCTTATATAATTTACTTAAATGATAAACCAATAGGATTTATTCAATACTATTGGGCAAGTAAAGTAGGTGACGGTTGGTGGCTAAATGAGGATGATTATACAGTTGGCACGGATCAATTCATTGGGGAAGAGCAATATCTTAATCAAGGCTACGGGACACTTATGATGAAAGCCTTCGTTAAATTCCTTTTTAAAAATCCCAAAATTAACAAAATCATTACTGAAGCAGACCCTAATAATATTCGAGCCAAACGTTGCTATGAAAAAGCAGGATTTCAAGATTTTGGTTTGATTAAAACACCAGATGGTAATTCTATATTGATGGTTATAAAGAGAAAAAATAACGATTTTATAATAGATTAGCGGCATTACTACGTACTAACTACAGGAATAGACAATGAATTATCAGATTATCTATGAACCAAACCCAAAATCTGAGGATATACAAATATTAAATGATGCGATCATGGAGCTAGCTAAAGTCAAAAAAGGCATGTCTCAACTTGATTTTTTTGCATTTTTTATACGCGATAATGAGGGAAACATCATTGGTGGATGTGCAGGTGATAATATGTATGGAGGATTATTTGTGGGGCAAATTTGGGTCCATGAAAAAATTCGTGGTGGAGGTTATGGAACTCATTTGATGCACAAAGCAGAAACACTTGCAAAAGAGAGTCATTGTAATTTTATTGCAGTTAATACATTTGACTGGGAGGCACTTGGTTTCTATAAAAAGCTAGGATATTACGTTGAGTTTGAAAGAAAAGGCTTTAATAAGAATTCGATATATTATTTTTTACGAAAAGATTTAAATCGAGGATAATATGCAACACATATTCATCTAGGAGATAGATAAACATGACTAAACCCAAACGTATAAGTATTTCAAACTAATACGATGAATAAAATTAAGGAAAAATTCCATGTTAAAAAAAGTAGCATTTACCATGTATCCAGTGGAGAATTTAAATCGTGCTAAGGATTTTTATAAAAATAATTTTGGTCTTACACCTAGCAACATTTCTGCCAATGGAAATTGGGTAGAGTACGATTTGCCACAAGGGGGATGCTTTGCAATTACAACACTTGCAGAAGGAGTCAAGCCCAGCTCTGTATCTGGAGGAAGCATTGCTTTTGAAGTTGAAGATTTGGATTCGTTAACTCAACAATTAAAAGAAAATGGCGTAACCTTCAAATTGGATGTCTTTTCATCACCAGTATGCAGAATGGCAATTATCATCGATTCTGAAGGTAATGCTATTACTCTACACCAGCTTAAAAAAGAATCTAATCAAGCCTAAGTACAATAAATGAAGAGCACCGTTATTCATAAGCGCGATTGTTAGAAAGGATAAATCATTATGCTAGCCAAATGTTCTGTTTTTATTGCTACCAGTCTTGATGGTTTTATTGCTAGAGAGGATGGGTCTATTGATTGGTTAATGAAAGCAAACACTCTTGTGCCGCCAGGTGAGGATGGTGGCTATAAAGAATTCATATCAACAATCGATGGACTGGTTATGGGACGGCATTCACTCGAGAAGGTATTATCGTTTGAATCTTGGCCATATGGTGATCTCCCAGTAGTCGTAATGAGTAGCCAACCCATAGAAATACCTAGCCACTTAAAAAATCATGTTTCGACGTCATCTGAAACACCAACTGATTTAGTCAAGCGGTTAACAAAGCAAGGATTTAAACATCTTTATATCGATGGAGGTATTACTATCCAGAACTTTATTGCTGATAATCTGATCAACGAAGTAACGATAACAATAGCACCTGTATTGTTGGGATCTGGTCGCCCGCTATTTGGCCCATTGACGCATGATATTGAACTTGACCATATTGAAACCAAATGTATTGGCGGTGGTTTTACTCAATTGAAGTACCGCATTAATTCTATTGCAGATACTAGAACCGTAAAGAAAAAAAATAAAAATAAAGTATATCTTGTTTATGATGAAATTATCGATTGGTTTGATAGCCATCGTAATAAAGAACTTGATATGGAAAAGTTCTATTTAGATCTTTTAATAAATCATATTCCATCAGGAGGCAAAGTATTAGATGTAGGCTGTGGTACTGGTGAACCAATAGCACAATTTTTAATTAAAAAAGATTATAAAGTAACCGGTATTGATGCAAGTAAAAAAATGATTCATTTATGTAAAAAGCGGTTCCCGAATGGAAAATGGCTGCTTGCTGATATGCGCACTCTAAATTTACAAGATAAATTTCATGCTGTAATTGCTTGGCACAGCTTTTTTCACTTACCTCATGATGATCAACGAATGGTATTAAAATCCCTTTCATCTTTGGTGGAACAAAATGGTTTATTAATATTTACATCAGGACCAGAATATGGGGAAGTCTGGGGGGATAATGGTGGACATGATTTATATCATGCATCTCTTTCTGCTGAAGAATATACTCAAATACTTCTAGATTGTAATTTTAAAGTACTTATACACAAAGTTAGAGATCCAGAATGTGGAGAAGCAACTGTATGGGTTGCCCAAAAGAAAGACTAAAAAAGTACTAAAAATGCTTGCTGGTTAGCAATTTATTGAATTGAAAACATCAATTAAAAGAGAAACGATATGGAAATTATACAAAAAATGATTTCTCCACAGGGTTATTTTCCTGGGAATCCACATTATCCATTATTAATTTATAAGCAAGTCTTTTCAGGCATGAATGAGTCACCACAGGCTATTCAGGATCGATTGGAACAAAACCATTGGAGCCATTCTTGGGTTGATAGTATTTATGATTTTCACCATTACCATAGTAATACACATGAGGTATTAGTTATTATTTCAGGAGAGTGCCAAGTTCAGTTCGGTGGCGATAATGGTTCAATTTATACTGTTAAACAAGGTGATGTGGTGATCCTACCAGCGGGCGTTGCACACAAAAGCCTAAGTATGACAGATAATTTTCGATGCATTGGTGCCTATCCTTTCGATGTTGGAATCGATATGAATTATGGAAATAGTGAAGAGTATTTGCAAGCACTCAAAACGATTAAAGAAGTTGGATTGCCTAAAAAAGATCCTATTTTTGGCGAAAAAGGATTGATTTTTAATTACTGGAAATAGAAGCTAATTAGTGCTTGTAATTACCATGACAAGGTTTTTTTAGTTATCTCATGCCCGTCGCATGAAGACAGGGTTGATTTGGAGTAATATAAATAATTTGGAATTAATGAGCTATCCTTATGAACGTTAGACCACTTTATCAAATAGCAAACCGTACTCTACGTAAATGCCAATCCTGGCTCGGTATATCAACTTTAGGTGCTCGAGCCATTATCATTAATCAAAACAATCAAGTTTTATTGGTTAAGCATACCTACCAACCGCATTGGTATATCCCAGGCGGTGGCGTTAAGAAAGGAGAATCAACCAAAGCAGCTCTATTAAGAGAATTAAAAGAAGAAGTTGGATTAACTGCCTTAGAAGATCCAACACTCTTTGGCATTTACCATCATCTTTATTTAAAGGTAAACGATTATCCTGTGGTATATATCGTTAAAAAATTTTCACTAACCGAAACTTTTTCTCCTGAAATTGAAGATACGGGATGGTTTGATTATACCGCCCTACCCGAAATGACAAGCCCTGGAACAAAACGAAGACTAACGGAATATTTTACCAATCAACCACCATCTGAAGCCTGGTGAATGAAGGAGACGCAGCTTCAACCACCCAAAGTGAGTCTGTCCGGAATTCTGTGTAACTAGCCGTCCTGTTATCCGGTAACTCTATCGCCGAATTCGATCATGAAGCGATTCATAGCT
>NZ_LNYT01000018.1:0-15272 GCF_001468125.1 Legionella rubrilucens
CATCGCGATGGACGAAGGTCTGCGTTTCGCGATTCGTGAAGGTGGCCGTACCGTAGGTGCGGGTGTAGTTGCTAAAATCATCGAGTAATTGATGGTTAGGGTGCAAACACAGTTTGCACCCGACATGTTAAGTTAGGCCAGTAGCTCAATTGGCAGAGTGGCGGTCTCCAAAACCGCAGGTTGGGGGTTCGATTCCCTCCTGGCCTGCCAACTAACAGAATACATATGACTAATTCATCAAATTCAAGATTTACATTCAAAGAAGCAATCTTGTGGTTAGGGATACTGTTACTGACTGCGGGTGCTTTTTTTGTTACCTATTATTATTCTTATTCCGCACCCGTTAAAATTATTATATGGATCGGTTGGCTAGTCGGCTGTGCTATACTTGCATTCTTTACCAACAAAGGGCAGCAGGTTTTTGAGTTTGCAAACGAAGCCAAAGTAGAACTGCAAAAAGTGGTTTGGCCCTCCCGACAAGAAACCGTACAGACTACTTCCATTGTTATGATCATGGTCGCTGTGACAGGTTTTATCTTATGGGGCGTTGATTCTGCAATGATGTGGGTCATTGCTAAAATAACACATTTAGGTTGAGATTAAGGTGGAAGAACAGAACAAGGTTGAAGAACAGAAATCAAAGCAGTGGTATGTTGTTCATGCCTACTCAGGCTATGAAAATTTTGTAATGCGCGAAATTAAATCACGTGCGGAACACCACCATCTACAGGATAAAATTGGCGAAGTTGTCGTCCCTTCTGAGGAAGTGGTTGAAATGCGCGCGGGTCAAAAGCGTAAAAGTACCCGTAAATTTTTCCCTGGTTATGTCCTTGTTAACATGGTGATGGATGATGCCACATGGCATATGATTCGAGCGATTCCACGTGTACTTGGTTTCATTGGCGGCACAAGCCAGACGCCTACTCCCATTAGCGATAAAGAAGCGCAAGCTATTCTGCAACGTGTTGAGGATGGTGTTACTAAGCCTAGACCCAAAATTCTGTTTGAACCTGGCGAAGTGGTTAGAGTGAAGGAAGGTCCTTTCGTTGACTTTAACGGCGTTGTCGAAGAGGTCAATTATGAGAAAAGCCGTTTGCGCGTTGCAGTTCTCATTTTTGGTCGCTCCACTCCTGTCGAGTTGGAGTTCAGTCAGGTTGAGAAAACCTGATTTTTGTTAGTAACGGGAAGCCAAACACTGATTGCCAAATCAGACATTGGCGCTATACCCATAAGGAGTCATCATGGCTAAAAAAGTTGAAGGTTATGTCAAGTTACAGATCCCGGCAGGAAAGGCTAATCCTAGTCCTCCAGTAGGTCCTGCTCTGGGTCAGCGCGGCGTAAACATTATGGAATTCTGTAAAGCCTTTAATGCGGCAACACAGAATTTGGAACAAGGTTTACCTATCCCTGTTGTTATTACTGTCTACAGTGATCGCAGTTTTACTTTTATTACTAAAACGCCTCCAGCTTCTGTCTTATTGAAAAAGACAGCGGGTCTGCAAAGTGGTAGTAGTAACCCCAATACTAAGAAGGTGGCAACATTGAATCGGGCTCAGCTCGAAGAAATTGCCAAAACAAAAGAACCCGATTTAACTGCCGGAAGTTTAGATGCAGCGGTACGAACCATTGCTGGAACTGCCCGTAGCATGGGAATCGAAGTTGAAGGTTGATAATAAGGGGCACTACCATGGCAAGTTTAAGTAAAAAGCAACAGAAAATTCGTGAAAAAGTTAAAACCAATTATTTGTATAACCCGGTTGAAGCCATTGAGATTCTGAAAGAGTTTGCGAGCAGCAAATTCAGAGAGAGCGTGGACATCAGTGTTAATCTTGGCGTCGATCCAAGAAAATCGGATCAAGTCGTTAGAACATCAACCAATCTGCCAAAAGGAACGGGTAAAACCGTCCGTGTAGCGGTATTTGCACAAGGTGACAATGCCACCAAAGCTAAAAATGCCGGTGCTGATCTGGTTGGTTTCGAAGATTTGGCAGACAAAATCAAAGCGGGTGAGCTTGATTTTGATGTGGTCATTGCCACGCCCGATGCCATGCGCATTGTCGGTCAATTAGGTCAAATTCTTGGTCCACGTGGCCTGATGCCTAACCCTAAAGTGGGTACGGTCACGACTAACGTGGAAGCCGCAGTATCCGATGCCAAATCAGGTCAGGTTCGTTATCGCACCGACAAAAACGGTATCATCCACTGTACTGTTGGTAAAGTTGACTTCACAGCCGATGATCTCATTGAAAACATTACTGCGTTAATGGTTGACTTGAAAAAGGCAAAACCGGCTTCATCTAAAGGGGTATATTTGAAGAAGATTACCTTGTCAACCACAATGGGTCCTGGATTACCTATTGATATTGCATCATTACCTGTGTAATATATCTGACCCGAATTTCGAATTCACGGCATAGACTCGTTCCATGCCGTCGAAGACCGCAGGTGCAGAAATGCTTAATTACCCTGCGCAGACGGTGAACCGGAACAGAAGTTATTCTGAGACGGCCACCATAACTGTCAAATCAATACGATTTGCACAACTTAGGAGGTCACTAACGTGACGATAACTTTAGCTGCAAAGAAAGCTGTTGTCGAAGAAGTAAATGCAGTTGCTTCTAAGGCTATTTCGGCTGTGGTTGCTGATTATCGCGGTTTGACTGTAAACCAAATGACCCAATTGCGTAGCCAGGCTCGCAAATCCGGTGTTTATCTACGGGTGGTAAGAAATACATTAACCCGCAGAGCATTTGAAAACACTGATTTTTCCTGCTTGAGCGACAAATTGGTTGGTCCTTTATTTATCGCTTTATCACTTGAAGCACCAAGTGATGCAGCAAGACTATTAAAGGATTTCGTAAAAACATTTGACAAGCTTGAAATCAAGGCATTGTCTGTAGGCGGTAAAGTCTATGGCGCTGATCAATTAGATGCAGTAGCCAGCTTGCCGACTAAAGATGAGGCATTAGCCAAACTGATGTTTGTGATGAAAGCGCCTGTTGAGAAATTTGTCAGAACACTTGCTGAACCGCATGCCAAACTGGTTAGAACGGTTGCTGCAATCAAAGACAAAAAAGAACAGTAAAATTCCGATAATCGATTATATTTAATTAGGAGCTAGTAATGGCTGTATCAAAAAATGAGATCCTTGAAACAATCTCTAACATGACCGTAATGGAAGTTGTTGAGTTGATCGAGGCAATGGAAGAAAAATTTGGCGTTTCTGCTGCCGCCGCTGCTGTAGCTGTCGCTGCCCCCGCTGCTGCTGGTGCATCTGCTGCTGCTGAAGAAAAGACAGAATTTGACGTGGTAATGACAAGCTTTGGTTCTAACAAAGTGGGCGTCATTAAAGTCATTCGTAACATCACCGGTTTAGGCTTGAAAGAAGCAAAAGACCTGGTTGAAGGTGCACCTGCAACTGTTAAAGAAGGTGTATCGAAAGACGAAGCAGCTAGCATCAAGAAAGATCTGGAAGAAGCTGGCGCGACTGTTGACGTTAAGTAATAATTATACGTCTCTATTTCAGAACCCGGCCATGGTTACATGGCTGGGTTTGTGTGTTTGATGATCAATAATTTACAGAGGAACCACCATGGCAACTGCAGAAGCTAAACCTCAACACTATTCTCACGCCGAGAAGAAACGATTCCGTAAGAGCTTTGGCAGGCAAGCTGACAAGATGGCGATTCCTAATCTCCTGGACATTCAATTAAAGTCCTATAGAGATTTTCTGGAAGCTGATTCAAAAGCCAACTCAGAGCAGAAAACAGGTTTGCATGCAGCGTTCTCATCCGTATTTCCTATTGAAAGTTTTTCTGGTAATGCCCGCTTGGAATACGTGGGTTATAAATTGGGCGAACCTGCCTTTGACGTGAGGGAATGTAAATTACGCGGTTTAACGTATTCCGCCCCTCTGCGTGTTAAAATCAGACTGGTTGTCCTTGATAAAGATGCGGCTGGTGAGCCAAAGCCCATCAAAGATATCCGTGAACAAGACGTGTTCATGGGTGAAATTCCATTAATGACCGACGTGGGTACTTTCGTTGTCAATGGTACCGAGCGCGTGGTTGTATCGCAGTTGCATCGCTCGCCCGGTGTTATATTTGAACATGATCGTGGAAAGACGCATTCCTCAGGAAAGCTGCTTTATTCCGCCCGTATTATTCCCTACCGTGGTTCATGGCTTGATTTTGAATTCGATCCCAAAGATTGTGTTTTCGTGCGTATCGACCGCCGTAGGAAATTGCCAGTCAGTATTTTATTACGTGCGCTGGGGTATGAAGTTGAAGATATCCTCGCTGAATTTTTTGAATCGACCGTTTGCCAACTGCGCAATGGTGAATTCCATATTAATCTCATTCCTGCTCGTTTACGCGGTGAGATTGCATCGTTTGATATTGCTGTTCCTGAAACGGGTGAACTGATCGTTGAGCAGGGCCGTCGTATCACTGCCCGCCATATTAAAATGATGGAAAAGAGCAACATGCAGGATCTCGTGGTCCCGCAGGATTATCTGGTCGGGAAAATACTGGCCAGAAACATTGTTAACACTGAAACCGGTGAAGTATTGGCGAATGCCAATGATGAAGTCACTTCTGAATTATTGGATCAGTTGGCTGAGCATGGCATTTTGTCATTTGAAATGATCTATACCAACGATCTGGATCATGGTTCTTATATTTCGGATACCTTGAAAATTGATCCCACCAATAGCCAGCTTGAAGCATTGGTTGAAATCTATCGCATGATGCGTCCTGGTGAACCGCCCACAAAAGAAGCAGCGGAAGCCTTATTTAAAAACCTTTTCTTTGCCGAAGATCGCTATGATTTATCCGCAGTTGGCCGCATGAAATTTAACCGACGCGTAGGACGTAAAGAAGATCAGGGCCCAGGCACTTTAACGAAGGAAGATATTCTCGCGGTTATCAAAACATTAATTGATATCCGTAACGGTATTGGCATGGTGGATGACATTGATCATCTGGGTAACCGACGTGTACGCAGCGTGGGTGAAATGACGGAAAACCAGTTCCGTGTTGGTTTAGTCCGTGTTGAGCGTGCGGTCAAGGAGCGTTTAAGCCTGGTTGAATCTGAAAATCTGATGCCCCAGGATTTGATAAACGCGAAGCCTGTTTCTGCCGCCATCAAAGAATTTTTTGGCTCAAGCCAGTTATCGCAGTTTATGGATCAGGTTAACCCGCTTTCCGGAGTGACTCACAAGCGCCGTGTTTCAGCCCTTGGCCCAGGCGGGTTAACTCGAGAACGCGCAGGATTTGAAGTCCGCGACGTTCACACCACCCATTATGGCCGTGTTTGCCCGATTGAAACGCCTGAAGGTCCAAACATCGGTTTGATCAATTCACTCTCTGTTTACGCCCGCACCAACGATTACGGTTTTATTGAAACGCCTTGCCGTAAAGTAATCGATGGCCATGTTACTGATGAAATTGAATACCTGTCAGCGATTGAAGAGGTTGATCAGTACATTGCACAGTCCAGTGTGGCCGTAGACGAAAAAGGCAAAATCCTTGCTGATCTGGTTCCTTGCCGTCATCAGAATGAATTCTCATTGACGACACCGGATAAAATTAACTACATGGATGTGTCGCCTAAGCAGATCGTATCCGTTGCAGCTTCATTGATTCCTTTCCTGGAACATGATGACGCGAACCGTGCCTTGATGGGTTCTAACATGCAACGTCAGGCGGTACCCACACTGCGTTCTGAAAAACCGTTGGTAGGTACGGGAATGGAACGTACAGTGGCTTCCGATTCCGGAGTTTCTGTTGTGGCCAAACGTGGCGGTGTCATTGATTTGGTTGATGCCTCCCGTATCGTTGTCCGCGTTAACGATGACGAAACCACAGCGGGTGAAACCGGGGTAGACATTTATAACCTGACGAAGTATTTCCGTTCAAACCAGGATACCTGTATTAATCAGCGTCCCATCGTCAATACAGGTGATCGTATTCAGAAGGGTGATGTTCTCGCCGATGGTCCGTGTACGGATATGGGTGAATTGGCGCTGGGACAAAACCTGTTGGTCGCCTTCATGCCCTGGAACGGTTATAACTTCGAAGACTCGATTCTTATTTCCGAACGTATTGTTCAGGAAGATCGCTTCACAACCATTCATATCGAAGAATTGACCTGTATCGCTCGCGATACCAAGCTTGGAACGGAAGAAATTACGGCCGATATCCCCAATGTGGGTGAATCAGCACTGGCCAATCTGGATCAATCCGGTGTGGTTTATATCGGTGCTGAAGTATCTGCAGGCGATATTCTCGTTGGTAAAGTCACGCCAAAAGGCGAAACACAATTAACACCGGAAGAAAAATTATTAAGAGCCATTTTCGGTGAGAAAGCTTCGGATGTAAAAGATTCTTCCTTGCGTGTTCCTTCCGGCATGAATGGAACGGTGATTGATGTTCAAGTCTTTACACGCGATGGCCTGGAAAAAGATGAGCGTGCCAAGAGTATCGAAGAAGAGCATCTGGCGCGAGTTCGTAAAGACCTTATCGATGAGAGACGTATTCGCGAAGAAGACATTTATCACCGCGTTTATAATTTGTTGCTGGGTAAAACGGCAGCAGGCGGACCATCCAGCATCAAGCCGGGTTCTAAAATCACCGAATCCTACCTGGAGAAAGTGGACAGAAGCAAATGGTTTGATGTTCGCGTGGATGACGAAGTCATCAGCCAGCAATTGGAACAATTGTCCAAGCAGCTTGAATTGCTCGGCAAAGAAATGGAAAAACGCTTTAACGACAGCCGCAAAAAAATTATCCAGGGGGATGATTTGGCTCCCGGTGTTCTAAAAATTGTTAAAGTGTATCTGGCGGTTAAGCGCCGCATTCAGCCAGGCGATAAAATGGCTGGTCGTCACGGGAACAAAGGGGTTATTTCCATTGTGGTTCCTGTGGAAGACATGCCTTACATGGCTGATGGTACTGCGGTTGATATCGTATTGAATCCATTAGGCGTACCGTCACGTATGAACATTGGTCAGGTTCTGGAAACTCACTTGGGTCTTGCTGCCAAGGGCTTGGGACAGCGCATTGCCGACTTGGTCGACAGCAATAAGCCCATTAAGCAGATTCGTGAATTCCTGGGCAAGATCTATAATCATGACGGTGTACAACGTGTTCACCTTGAAAAGCTTGACGACAATGAAGTCGCTATTCTTGCTGACAACCTGCGTGCTGGCGTTCCCATGGCGACTCCAGTATTTGACGGCGCCAATGAAGCAGAAATTAAATCCATGCTTGAGCTTGCTGGATTGCCTGCTGATGGAAAAACCATGTTGATTGACGGACGTACGGGTAAGACATTTGATAACCCCGTGACTGTCGGTTACATGTACATGCTCAAACTGAATCACCTTGTCGACGACAAAATGCACGCCCGCTCCACTGGTTCGTATAGTCTGGTTACTCAGCAGCCGCTTGGCGGTAAGGCCCAGTTCGGGGGCCAGCGTTTCGGGGAGATGGAGGTCTGGGCATTGGAAGCTTATGGGGCGGCTTATACGTTGCAGGAAATGTTAACAGTTAAATCAGACGATGTCGGAGGACGAACGAAGATATATAAAAACATAGTCGATGGTGATCATCGTATGGATCCTGGAATGCCTGAATCCTTTAATGTGTTACTGAAGGAAATTAGAGCATTGGGTATTGATATCGAACTGAACCACGACTAACACGTTCAGCGATCAATTCTGATAAACAAATTTTTGGAGGCATAGACTTGGCTAATCTAAGCAGCGACCCAATGAGAAAAGCACCTGTAATGAGTGATTTGCTTGGTATCCTCAAACAACAAGGGCAAAGTGAAGAATTCGATGCAATTAAAATTGCACTGGCTTCACCTGAATTAATTCGATCCTGGTCTTATGGGGAAGTAAAAAAACCCGAGACCATTAACTACCGTACCTTTAAACCGGAGCGCGATGGATTATTCTGCGCAAAAACATTTGGCCCGGTGAAGGATTACGAATGCTTGTGCGGTAAGTACAAGCGACTCAAACACCGCGGTGTTATTTGTGAAAAATGCGGTGTTGAACTGGCATTGGCTAAAGTTCGCCGTGAACGTATGGGACACATTGAGCTGGCCAGTCCCGTGGCTCATATCTGGTTCCTCAAATCACTTCCGTCCAGAATTGGTCTTTTGCTGGACATGACGTTGCGTGACATCGAGCGCGTTCTTTATTTTGAAGCGTTTGTGGTGGTCGATCCCGGGATGACCGAGCTGGAGCGGGGTCAGTTGCTGAACGATGAAGTGTATCTGGAGGCAATGGAGCAATACGGTGATGAATTTGATGCACGTATGGGGGCAGAAGCCATCCGTGATTTATTGCGCCAGATTGATCTTGAAGAAGAAATACGTACATTGCGTGAAGAATTGCCTACCACCAATTCTGAAACCAAGATAAAGAAAATCACCAAGCGCTTAAAATTAATCGAAGCATTCTATGAATCGGGTAACAAGCCGGAATGGATGATTATGGATGTCTTGCCCGTATTGCCTCCTGATCTGCGGCCTTTAGTGCCTCTGGATGGCGGACGTTTTGCTACATCCGATTTGAATGATTTATACCGTCGCGTGATTAACCGTAACAACCGACTGAAGCGATTACTGGATCTGAACGCACCTGACATCATTGTCCGCAACGAAAAGCGTATGCTGCAGGAATCGGTTGATGCGCTGCTGGATAACGGCCGCCGCGGCAGAGCGATTACAGGGACCAACAAGCGTCCATTGAAATCACTTGCCGACATGATTAAAGGAAAACAGGGTCGTTTCCGTCAGAACCTTTTAGGTAAGCGCGTTGACTATTCCGGTCGTTCTGTAATTGTAGTCGGACCGACTCTGCGTTTGCACCAGTGTGGTCTGCCGAAAAAAATGGCTCTGGAGCTGTTCAAACCCTTTATTTTCAGCAAGCTCGAATTCAGAGGTCTTGCGACCACAATTAAAGCGGCCAAGAAAATGGTCGAGCGCGAAGAGCCGATCGTCTGGGATATTCTTGATGATGTAATCCGAGAGCATCCCATTCTGTTAAACCGCGCACCAACATTGCACCGTTTAGGTATCCAGGCCTTTGAACCCGTGTTAATTGAAGGGAAAGCGATTCAGCTGCATCCGCTTGTCTGTACTGCTTATAATGCAGACTTCGACGGTGACCAGATGGCTGTGCACGTTCCATTAACCCTGGAAGCACAACTTGAAGCTCGTTCTCTGATGATGTCCACGAACAATATTTTGTCACCCGCGAGCGGTGAACCGATTATTGTTCCTAGTCAGGACGTGGTGCTTGGTCTTTATTACCTGACTCGCGAACGCATCAATGCCAAAGGTGAAGGCAAAATTTTTGCCAGCGCCCAGGAAGCTCAGAATTTTTATGAAGCCGGCTACATCGACATTCATGCCAAAATTAAAGTTCGTATGCCCAAGGATGATGAAGAGGGCGAAGGCAGTGGTAACGGTGGTGTTCATCTCGTGGATACGACAGTAGGCCGGGCGATTCTGGCTGATATTCTGCCCAAAGGGATGGCCTTTTCACAAATCAACCGTACGATGACTAAAAAAGTCATTTCGCGTGTTGTTGACCATTGCTACCGCAGATTTGGGCTGAAAGAAACCGTCATTTTTGCTGACCAGCTGATGTACACCGGCTTTAAATACGCCACTCGTGCCGGTGCATCCATTGGTATTGAAGACATGGAGATTCCAGACGACAAGGCCGTCATCATTGAGCAGGCTGATAATGAAGTGCGTGAGATTGAATCGCAATTCCGTTCCGGTCTGGTAACCAATGGCGAACGTTACAATAAGGTTATCGATATCTGGTCGCGTACAAACGAAATGGTCGCCAAGTCGATGATGAGCAAAATCGCGACAGAAGAAGTGGTTGATCGCGCTGGAAATACAACACGCCAGGAATCGTTTAACCCCATCTTTATGATGGCTGACTCAGGGGCGAGGGGTTCTGCAGCCCAGATTCGTCAGCTCGCAGGTATGCGAGGATTGATGGCGGCTCCGGATGGCTCCATTATTGAGACGCCGATTACTGCAAACTTCCGAGAGGGACTGAACGTATTCCAGTACTTCATTTCTACTCACGGTGCCCGTAAAGGTTTGGCCGATACAGCATTAAAAACAGCGAACTCGGGTTATCTGACGCGACGTCTGGTTGATGTGGCGCAGGATGTGGTGATTACCCAGGATGATTGCGGTACCGAAAATGGTATTCTCATGCAGCCTCTCATTGAGGGGGGGGATATTGTTGAACCTTTGCATGAAAGGGTATTGGGTCGTGTGGTTGCAACGGATGTTTATATTCCCAATCATGAAGACCCGGTTGTAACAGCCGGTACCCTGCTGGATGAGGACTGGGTAGAGAAACTTGAAAAGCTTGGCGTCGATCAAATCCTGGTTCGCTCACCCATTACCTGTGAGACCCGTTTTGGTTTGTGTGCCAAATGTTATGGACGCGATCTCGCTCGTGGTCACCTGGTGAATACCGGGGAAGCCGTGGGTATTATCGCAGCGCAGTCCATCGGTGAACCCGGTACTCAGTTAACCATGCGTACTTTCCATATCGGTGGTGCGGCATCCAGGGCAACGGCAGCCAATAATATTCAGATTAAGAATAAAGGGGTTATCCGTCTGCATAACATTAAGACAGTTACTCATGAAAATGGCAACTTGGTCGCTGTATCCCGTTCTGGGGAAGTCTCGATTGTGGATGACTTTGGCCGAGAGCGTGAACGCTATAAACTACCTTATGGTTCTGTGCTTACTGTTCATGACAACATGGCAGTGGAGGCCGGTCAGGTTATTGCTAGCTGGGATCCGCACACCCACCCGGTTATTTCTGAAGTAAGCGGTAAGCTGAAATTCATTGACCTAATCGAAGGCATGACCATGAATCGTCAGACCGATGAAATAACAGGTCTGAGTAATATTGTGGTAATCGATGCCAAACAGCGAAGCTCTGCTGGCCGTGACATGCGTCCTATGGTTAAGCTTGTGTCTGATGACGGCGAAGATATCTATCTGGCAGGAACCAATGTCCCCGCCCAGTATTATCTGCCGGTGGATGCAATCATTAACTTTGAAGACGGCAATAGCGTGGGTGTGGGTGATGTTATCGCCCGTATTCCTCAGGAGCGCTCCAAGACACGTGATATTACCGGGGGTCTGCCGCGTGTGGCTGACTTGTTTGAGGCCAGAAAACCTAAAGATGCAGCGGTTATGGCTGAAATATCAGGCTTGGTGAACTTTGGTAAAGAAACCAAAGGTAAACGTCGTTTGATTATTACGGCCTCAGAAAATCAGTTCCATGAAGAATTAATACCAAAATGGCGTCATATTTCGGTGTTTGAGGGTGAGCATGTTGAGCGAGGTGAAGTGATCGCAGAAGGCCCGCTTAACCCGCACGATATACTGCGTTTGCTTGGTGTCGGCGCGCTGGCCAATTACATCGTTAACGAAGTTCAGGATGTTTATCGCCTGCAGGGGGTAAAAATCAATGACAAGCATATCGAAACCATTGTTCGACAAATGCTGCGTAAACGGGTAATTACATTTGCCGGTGATTCGAAATTCCTGGTAGGCGAGCATGTTGAAGAAAGCGTGATGCTGCAGGAAAACGACAAGCTGGTTGCTGAAGGAAAACAACCTGCCCATGGTACTCCCATATTGTTGGGTATTACCAAGGCCTCTTTGGCGACAGAATCGTTTATTTCAGCGGCGTCATTCCAGGAAACCACAAGGGTACTTACCGAAGCGGCTGTCAGCGGCAAGGTCGATGATCTGCGTGGTTTGAAAGAGAATGTGATGGTCGGTCGACTGATTCCTGCGGGAACAGGCTATGCCTACCACCAGGGCCGCAAGGCAAAACGTGCCAGAGCTGCAAGTACTGAGCATACCGCACATACCGTCACTGCAAGTGATGTTGAGCATGCATTAAGCGAAGCGTTGAACGCAGACAATCATAATGATTAACTTGGATTGATGTAACCCCGGCAGGTTTAACTTGACAAATCTGCCGGAGCTATATAGAATCCGGCCTCCTTATGCATTCAAAATATAGACAAGAGATAAAGTTCGGAGTTAACAATAAATGGCTACTATTAATCAGTTAGTAAGAAAGCCTCGCAGAGACATCGAAGAGAAAAGTAAGGTCCCTGCTTTGCAATCCTGTCCACAACGACGAGGTGTATGTACTCGTGTATATACTACAACCCCTAAAAAGCCAAACTCAGCTATGCGTAAGGTAGCACGTGTGCGCTTGACCAATGGTTATGAAGTATCTTCCTACATCGGTGGAGAAGGCCATAATCTGCAGGAACACTCTGTTGTATTGATTCGCGGCGGTAGGGTAAAAGACTTGCCTGGTGTGCGCTATCATACCGTTCGTGGAAGTCTGGATACCTCTGGTGTCAACGATCGTAAACAAGGTCGTTCAAAATACGGTACCAAGAAGCCGAAAGACAAGAAATAATCTGATTGTAGGAAATTGAAATGCCAAGAAGAAGAGAAGTACCCAAACGCGAAATTTTGCCTGATCCAAAGCATCACAGCGAACTTTTAGCCAAATTTATTAACGTCCTGATGGTAAGCGGTAAAAAATCAACTGC
Source organism: Legionella rubrilucens (assembly GCF_001468125.1). Lineage (GTDB taxonomy): Bacteria > Pseudomonadota > Gammaproteobacteria > Legionellales > Legionellaceae > Legionella_C > Legionella_C rubrilucens. The sequence continues at coordinate 12,645 of NZ_LNYT01000018.1, forward strand.
CGAAAAGATTACCTATGGCGCCCTTGATCTCTTGAATGAGCGCATTAAGAAAAGCAAAAAGAACGACGAAGACAGTGGGGAGACTGGTTCATCCAGCGCTGGTTCATCCAGTGTTCTTCATTACTTCGAGCAGGCTCTTGATAACGTAAGACCCAGTGTGGAAGTGCGTTCACGACGAGTCGGCGGTGCGACCTACCAGGTTCCTGTCGAAGTCCGTATGGATAGAAGTATTGCGCTTGGCATGCGCTGGATAGTCCAGGCTGCCCGTTCGCGTGGCGAAAAGGGAATGATGTTACGGTTGGCAGGTGAATTAATCGATGCATTCGAAAGCAAAGGTTCTGCCGTGAAAAAACGTGAAGACACTCATAAAATGGCCAAAGCCAACCAGGCTTTCGCACATTTTAGATGGAATTAACAGAGAGGTTACGTCGTGTCTACTCCGTTAGAACTATACAGAAACATCGGTATTGCCGCCCACGTGGATGCTGGTAAAACAACGACCACTGAGCGTGTTCTGTATTACACCGGTATGTCACATAAAATTGGTGAAGTGCATGATGGCGCTGCAACCATGGACTGGATGGTTCAGGAGCAGGAACGCGGAATCACGATTACCTCTGCAGCAACGACGTGTTACTGGGCTGGAATGGACAAGCAATATGCTCGTCACCGTATCAATATTATCGATACTCCGGGACACGTTGACTTCATGATTGAGGTGGAGCGTTCTTTACGCGTTCTCGATGGCGCTGTGGTCGTATTCGATGCTGTATCCGGAGTTGAACCGCAATCTGAAACCGTATGGCGTCAGGCTGACAAATACGGTGTGCCACGCGTTGTGTTTGTCAATAAAATGGACCGTATGGGTGCAAACTTCTTGCGCGTAGTCAGTCAAATTAAACAACGTCTGGGTTCAAATCCTGTTGTGGTTCAAATGCCAATCGGTTCCGAAGAGGCCTTTGTTGGCGTGGTTGACTTAATCAAGATGAAGGCTATCCATTGGGATGAAGAAAATAAAGGGATGTCTTTTGAATACAAGCCAATTCCGCAAACTATGCTGGCCCAATGTGAAGAATACCGAGGCTTAATCATTGAAGCCGCTGCTGAAGCGTCTGAAGAGCTAATGGAAAAATACCTGGAAGGCGGCGAATTCACTGAAGAGGAAATCAAAAAGGCATTAAGACAACGGACTATTGCTAATGAAATGGTACCTGTCTTCTGTGGTTCAGCCTTTAAGAATAAAGGGGTGCAGGCTGTATTGGATGGCGTGATCGACTATCTGCCTTCCCCCATTGACATTCCGGCTATTAAAGGGCACGACGAACATGGCGAAGAGATTCGACGTAAAACATCCTATGATGAGCCGTTTTCTGCGTTAGCATTTAAAATTGCTACAGACCCATTCGTTGGGACATTGACCTATTTCCGAACCTATTCGGGTGTGCTTAAAAGTGGTGATACCGTATACAACTCGGTAAAAGGTAAAAAGGAGCGTATAGGCCGTCTTCTTCAAATGCATGCCAACTCACGTGAAGAAATCAAAGAAGTTCACGCGGGTGATATCGCTGCAGCAGTCGGCTTAAAAACCGTGACTACGGGTGATACCCTCTGTGATGCTGATTCAGTGGTCATTCTTGAAAGAATGGATTTTCCTGATCCAGTGATTGCGGTTGCGGTAGAACCAAAAACCAAAGCTGACCAGGAAAAAATGTCGATTGCTTTAGGTAAGCTTGCTCAGGAAGACCCCTCATTCCGTGTTCATACTGATGAAGAATCAGGACAAACAATTATTCAGGGAATGGGTGAGTTACATCTTGAGATTATTGTGGATCGCATGAAGCGTGAATTTAACGTGGAAGCGAATGTTGGGAAGCCACAGGTTGCCTACCGTGAAACGATTAAAGCCTCTGTTGAACAGGAAGGTAAATTCGTTCGCCAATCAGGCGGCCGTGGTCAGTATGGACATGTATGGCTTAAAATTGAGCCAAACGAGGCAGGTGCAGGGTACGAGTTTGTCAATGCTATTGTCGGTGGTGTGATTCCCAAAGAATACATTCCGGCGGTTGACAAAGGTATCCAGGAACAGATGCAAAATGGTGTTATTGCAGGGTATCCAGTAGTCGATGTTAAAGTGACTCTGTTTGATGGATCTTTCCACGAAGTGGATTCCAGTGAGATGGCATTTAAAATTGCTGGTTCTCAATGTTTCAAACAAGGAGCCGCAAAAGCGAAACCTGTTCTACTTGAACCGATTATGAGTGTCGAGGTCGTTACGCCTGAAGATTACATGGGTGATGTGATGGGTGATCTCAACAGACGTCGTGGCTTGGTTCAGGGTATGGAAGACTCTCCTGCGGGAAAAGTCATCCGAGCGGAAGTGCCTTTGGCTGAAATGTTTGGATATGCAACCGATGTACGTTCGGCAACACAGGGTAGAGCAACCTACTCCATGGAGTTCTCACGCTATGCAGAGGCTCCTAATAATATTGCTGAAGCGATCATCAAGAAACAATAAAAGTTAAAGTTAACGAGGTATAGAGAAATGGCGAAGGAAAAGTTTGAGCGTAAGAAGCCACACGTAAACGTTGGAACGATTGGTCACGTAGACCATGGCAAGACAACGCTGAC
>NZ_LNYT01000018.1:15282-16097 GCF_001468125.1 Legionella rubrilucens
TTGAAAAGAAGACCATTGTATGTGGCACACAGTAGGCAAGGATAGTCTACATTAGAAAAGAGTAATGCTGGCGTAGCTCAGTTGGTAGAGCAACTGACTTGTAATCAGTAGGTCCCGGGTTCGATTCCTGGTGCCAGCACCACTTAGTCTAATCCCATGCGCTAAAGCACTTGACTTTAGTCATTTCCTGAAAGAAAATGGCGTTTTTTTTTGGAGGGGTTCCCGAGCGGTCAAAGGGATCAGACTGTAAATCTGACGGCTCAGCCTTCGAAGGTTCGAATCCTTCCCCCTCCACCAGTTGAGAAAGAGAAAGGCACGCGGGTGTAGTTCAATGGTAGAACTTCAGCCTTCCAAGCTGATAGCGTGGGTTCGATTCCCATCACCCGCTCCAAGTATTTAATTTTCTCATGGATGTATTGTGTCTGATGCTTAAGGCCCACATAGCTCAGGCGGTAGAGCACTTCCTTGGTAAGGAAGAGGTCGCTGGTTCGAGTCCAGTTGTGGGCACCAAAATTATGATCATTTATTAGGGGAGATTTTCCGATGGCGAAGGAAAAGTTTGAGCGTAAGAAGCCACACGTAAACGTTGGAACGATTGGTCACGTAGACCATGGCAAGACAACGCTGACGGCAGCGATTACAACGATTATGGCAGGCCTGCATGGCGGCACGGCAAAAGCATACGACCAGATCGATGCTGCACCGGAAGAAAGAGAGCGTGGTATTACAATTTCTACGGCACACGTAGAATACGAGTCCACAAACCGACACTATGCCCACGTTGACTGCCCAGGCCACGCGGATTATGTTAAGAA
>NZ_LNYT01000018.1:16107-16968 GCF_001468125.1 Legionella rubrilucens
GATTTCTACGGCACACGTAGAATACGAGTCCACAAACCGACACTATGCCCACGTTGACTGCCCAGGCCACGCGGATTATGTGAAGAACATGATCACGGGTGCTGCTCAGATGGATGGAGCGATTCTGGTGGTTTCCGCTGCGGATGGTCCGATGCCTCAAACACGCGAACACATTCTGCTGTCCCGTCAGGTTGGCGTACCGTACATTGTTGTGTTCATGAACAAAGCAGACATGGTTGACGATCCTGAATTGTTAGAGCTGGTTGAGATGGAAGTACGCGACCTTCTGAGCAGCTACGAATTCCCTGGGGATGACATTCCTATTGTTGTTGGTTCTGCATTAAAAGCATTGGAAGGGGATACCAGCGAGATTGGCGTACCAGCGATTGTTAAACTGGTTGAGACGATGGACTCTTACATTCCTGAGCCTGTCCGAAACATTGATAAGCCCTTCTTGTTACCGATCGAAGACGTATTCTCTATTTCTGGTCGTGGAACAGTAGTTACTGGTCGTGTCGAGAGCGGTATCGTTAAAGTCGGTGAAGAAGTTGAAATTGTGGGTATCCGTGATACACAGAAAACAACCTGCACAGGCGTTGAGATGTTCCGTAAGCTGCTTGACGAAGGCCGCGCTGGTGACAACGTAGGTGTTCTGTTACGTGGTACGAAGCGTGATGAAGTGGAGCGTGGTCAAGTTTTGGCGAAACCAGGTACGATCAAGCCGCACACCAAGTTTGAAGCGGAAGTTTACGTTCTGTCCAAAGACGAAGGTGGACGACACACGCCGTTTTTCAATGGCTATCGCCCACAGTTCTATTTCAGAACGACTGACGTAACCGGTTCCTGTGATCTGCCGCAAGG
>NZ_LNYT01000019.1 GCF_001468125.1 Legionella rubrilucens
ACTTTAATCTCCTTTTGATCGTCAAATCAAGGAGTTAGATTACTCTAACTTAGATTAAAGTGCCCCCTCAAATGAGAAAGAGCCTCAATTTCATTTTTCTATGGAAGCCTTCGGTAATGCCGTTAGACTTGCTGAATCGCCACATTCTCACGATCTCTTCTTTCCAAGAATCTAAGGTTTTACCAAGAGCGCATAATGATTTGAAAGCGCTGTTTTTTAGTGAGTTGAGCATGTCCAGGAATTGAGGGATGAGCTGACGACAGCGAGCTTATCTAATGTTTTCTTCATTAATATTTCATAAAGACTTTGTTGAAAATGATAGATGGATTCAATAGCGGGATTCTCTTTAAAG
>NZ_LNYT01000020.1:0-84911 GCF_001468125.1 Legionella rubrilucens
AGCTATGAATCGCTTCATGATCGAATTCGGCGATAGAGTTACCCGATAACAGGACGGCTAGTTACACAGAATTCCGGACAGACTCATTCACTGAATACTTCCGCTGGAATATTGCCTTTATGCGTTAAAATAAGCTTTTCCAAAATGGTTCTGACCGTTCTTTTGTCAACAACAAATTCTGAAACGATTGGATGAAACAACGCAAGATCAACTTCCATCATTCGTTTAGCAATCCCTTTCATTTGAAAAATCTCATCTTTTGAAGGAGCTGGGATTGCCTTTATCATTTCTGAAAGTTTTTGCCATCTGTCTTTACCATTTGCATCTTGCTTAAGCCATGCACTACCATAACTAGCAAGTAGATTCCAGTAACTGGCAAGTACACTCCGGAATCGATGAGGTACTCCAAATTCACGATATAAGCCTAGTAAATTCCCTGGGTTTGCAGCCTTTAGCGCTTCTTTTGCATTCACTCCATCTACAGCTGTATCATTTCCTTTGTAGTAGTCAATATTTATAATTCTCGCACCAAATTTTCCGGCAATCATTTGTAAAGCAAGAAATTTTGTAAAGTTCTGAAAATCGGTAGAACCCGCATTTATTATTAAGTCTGCCTTACCATTCACTAAACCTGCCACAACGTCGGGTAACTCATCATATCTTGCATTGTAGGCTTTAGCCCGTTTAGAAAGTAATCGTTTATCTATAGTTGCTGCAGCTTTTTCAGCCAAAGGCGGATAAATTTCTACAAGTACCGCACTTGTTTGGCTTCTGTTACTTACTATTTCAAGTGTAATCTGACCTTCTCCACTACCCATTTCATAGATTAAAACGGGTTCATTTTTTCCCCTGGTTGCAATTATTTCTTCAACTATTGTATTAATAACTCTACCAAATAGTGCTTTATTTGGACTTGTCTCACCTCCCCAATCATAAGCTAATGCCATCGTTTCAATTTGTTCAGGACTCATTTTTGGAGATGGAATGTAGTTTAGGATTTCCGTGATGAGTTGCTGCATTAATTTAACACAATCAGCCTGCTGATCTAATTTATCAGCATCATTTAACTGTTGAATAAGTTGTTGTAATTTTTGTTTATTTTCTAACAAATGATCAGCTAATTCGGCGCTCTGGCCATCTGGCGGTTGTTGTACATTCATACACTTGAATAGTTAATATAACCTTTCAAAAGTGTGGGTCTTTGGAGAGTTATTGTCAAATTTGGGGGCACAGCTTAAGTGGCATTCTTTTTTGAGCTGCCTGCTCCCATACCTTACTTTTTTTTCATTTCCTCCTAAGACAGCCGGACCAAACGAATCATCAATTACAATCAGCGAATGGTGCCGTTTTAATGGAAATCCCATCATTTTATGGTCTTGTTTTTTTAGGGGGGAGAGGTGACTATTTAGTCAGCCCAAGAATAGAATCGAAATCATCAATGAGCTCTTGCATCGCCACAAAGGCTGTTGCCATATTTTGTGAAGAGAGGCTCTGGGTTCTGTAATCCATCTCATGTGATACGGATTGTTTCGGCGCAATCAGATCTTCGATAATACGTTTTAATGCCCCTCGCTTCATATGAATAGGGGAATAGGGAGTGTAGAAAAATTTCATGTTGATGCCAGTTGAAAACAAGGTTGGCATGGAGAGATAGGCCTTGCAGGACCCTTTGGCATTGGTCGATAAGGTAAAATGGGGAGGTGGTAATTCAAAACCATAGATAGCTCGAATAAAATAGCGATACAAGGTGTTGTTCAATTTATTAAAATCAGTCTCCACTTCAGAGCGTAATTGGTTATCGAGGTGTTCGCGGTCTGATGCCGACATAGCTTGGAAACTATGCCAAAGGGAATATAAAGGAATAGGGGAGATTTCAAAAATCAATTTTCGATTACCAGCGTTGTAAGGCCAGGTTTCCATAAAATCAATTAAACGTTGCCCATATTGATGTAGTACTGAAGTCGAATTGCTATCCATTATGGCCTCCAGGCCAACAAAATAAGGATCAATTTGCATTTTTCTATAAGCGTCTTGCATGGGTTGGCTAATGTAGGTCAAATAATATTGGGTCATCTTCTGGATGTATTCTGGACTTCTAGTTAAAGCAAGGCCAAGGGGGGGAGCGGCATCGATGATGTTTTGGCCCCCGAGTTCAAAAAAATTGAGAAGCAATTGACAATACGAGATAAACGTTTTTTCAGCATAATCTGCAAAATCGATTTTACCTGGGTTTTTGTTGTGCCTATTATACGCCAGTATGTAGGCTGAACGGGTTCCTCCTGGGCTGATTACTCCCGTTAATCCTTCAGGAAAATGAGACCTCACGCGGTTTGCAAAGTCAGTCTCATCTGTTTTGTTACTCATTACTCAGCTCCTCGGGACTACTGGCTCAATATTACAACTATAATAATGATAAACCATCTGTGCAATTTGTGGAGAATTATGAATGATATGAGAGTGGTAATGGCCTCAACAAAGGGATTTCTATGATACATGTGGTCATGGGTTTTGTTATTAACCAAAAAGGCCACATACTGATTGAGCAGCGAGGTGAGTATCAGTATGAAAGTGTTGCCTGGGAACTACCAGGAGGTAAAGTAGAACCTGGGGAAACGGCTCTGGTTGCTTTACGGCGCGAATTTGAAGAAGAGCTTAGTATTGAAATCGTTCAGGCAAAACCCTTGCTCCAAATTCCTTATGATTCTCAAGACAGAAAAATGTTACTTGATATTTGGCTGATTGAGCAATTTAGCGGCCAAATCACCGGTCTGGAAGGCCAATCGTTGCGTTGGGTAAATAAGGATGAGTTTATTGCTTTTTTTGGCCTGGCAAAAACTGATAATGAAACAGACAAGATACTGGATGACCTTTTAAAAAACCGGACGCGGTGTATACAGGATAAAAATTTTTAATCAATATTTCCACGCTAAATAACAGAATGAATAACGTATATGGTTGATGCGGATGAAAGCGAGACAGTTAAATTATTCATCGATTCCGATGTGGGCGTCGATGATGCGCTCGCTATTATTTGGTTGGCCATGCAGAAAAACATCCGAATTCTTGGTATTACCACTGTATCAGGCAATAACACAGTGGAAGATGCAACCCACAATGCGTTGACTGTCCTTGATGTTATTAACAGACCCGACATCACTGTGACGATGGGGGCCAGTAGACCATTATTCTTTGCGCCGATTCGCTTTGGCCAATTAATTATGGGACCAGATGGACTCTGGGGTTTCCAAAAAAAACATAATTTGGATAATTTATCCACCGATGCCCCAGCTGCTATTGCTGAGGCAGCTAGAATATATCCCGGCATGATGGTGATAGGGCTTGGCCCGGCGACCAATATAGCTCAGGCTGTACAACGTTTCCCTGAAGAAATGGCTAATGTCAAAATCATAATGATGGTAAATCTCCCTACCCAAAAAATGCGTGGTGCTATTCAAGGGGCTGGATTTAATGCTTATGTTGACCCCCATGCGATAGATGTATTACTTAATCACGGATGTGATTTCACGATTCTTGGTCCTGGAGTTATTGATGAAATCAATGTAGATCCTTTTGACTATATTAAAAACATTGCAAAAAAAACCGATCCGGTTAACCAGTTTATTCTATCCTTCCTAAAACCTTATTTTGATGCTGAAACCCTGGGACAAAGGCAACCGGTTATAATTTATGATTTAGTTTTGGCAATTATTGCAGCAAAAAAAGAAACTATAAAAAAAACGGTTTCTGGATTTGGAAAAATCTCGTTAAATGATGATTTTACGGCCGGAGAAATCAGTGTAAAAATTGATCCGCAAGGGAAGATTTTTCTAAGCTATTCGAAACAATATTTATCGGAATTGGCCGATTTGACATTGACTAAACAAGATTTTAATTTAATACAAACCATGCAAAAATTATTGGATAAGATACCTGATAATATTCGAGTAATATTAGAAGTTGATGTTGCACAAATCAAAAAGGTAATTGAAGAGGGATTTGGTCATTGAAAGACTGATTCTTTCCTGAAAATAGATTCACTGAAACGGTAATGGGTGTTGTAGGTGTTATGATTAAATCCGCTAATTCTGCAAGTCTAATAAGGCATATCGTGCAGCAACAATAGCAGCTTCTACAGTTAATGTAATCTTGTAAAGGACTTTACCTATCCATAAAAAATTATCAGGTTTGTTATCAAATGGACATGACTCATCAAAAAAAGAAAATGCACAACCGGTTCCTTCTGCATTAATCAATGACATCAGTGACTTGCTAAAAAAATACATCAAGTCACGGGCTTATGAAAAAGGACAGGATTATGAACTGACTTTTGTCAGTAAGCATTTCCGGGACGAAGCCCTTACCTGGCAAAAAGTGGATATTGCCCATCAATTGACCCAACAATTACCCTCGATACGCCACTATGATGAGCTTAAGCAAGCTTTGGTAACGGCGTTTAACACGAATACAGACGCAGAAAAGAAGGCAAAAAAAAGTTATGTAATCACCGGAAGCAGCTTAAGCCGTGTGCTGACGGACATTCAAACCCTGATTCAGGACGCTGAGCATTCCCCCAGTCCAGCCATAAAAAAAGAGGGATAGATTGCTGTAAACCTCAGTATAGGCCGCTGCCGCGGCCTGGGATAGTCAGGAATTGGGTGTAGGATGCTTGGTACTCTGCATTTCCATTGGAGAAAGAGGCGGGTTTACGGGGCCAGATAAATGCTTGAACAAGGACAGGCTAACCAGGTTAGAGTGAGTCACGTCCTCTGTTTTTTCATTCTTTGTTTCGGGATCGCAGGGAGTACGGGCTTCTTTCTGAAAGCCGCGTCTACACTTTAATTATCCTTCTATTAATAACCACACTATTGAAAATCTAAAAACTTTTTTTGGGGGATTCAGCAGTGCAACCTTAGTTGAAACTTATTTTTATGTAGGTTAATTGTTAAATAGTTATACACCCGTGAGCCGCATAAACCTGATCATGACTAAGTATTTGATTCCAGGGTAAGAGCGATCAAAATGACTCATCATTCTTGATGAGCATATTATTTAAAGATCCTGATTTTCTAGGACTGCAAATATCCTCCTTTTATTTCCTGCAGAATCATACAGTATTTTGTATTTATTATCATTTGCAATTTTATGGACCTGCACCAAAGTAGGTTCTGAGGTCATCGTTTCTCCAGATGAGGATAAAACAAAGTTCATAACCTATGTGTATAAGAATGAAGTATGCGGATTGATTTAAATCGAGGATGAGGTATGGCTCGGAACAGTCTCCAAGCCATACCAAATGAAAAATTACTTCATACTGAGTTCCAAGTCGGGTTTATCCCTCAATGCATCTTTTAACCACTGTAACGTGTTTTGAGTTTCAGTGGATACACCCGGCCGTTTGGATTTGAAAAAGATATTACGATGAACCCCTATGAGTTCAGCTTTATTTTTGATGTTCTTTTCCTTTGTACTTTGTGAAGCTGGAGCCTCCTCCGCTTCCCAGGTTTGGATGATGGCTAAAATATCCTGGGCGCTGCTGTCTGCAGCAGCAGTTAACATGCGATTTTTTAATTCGTTTAAACTGGTTATCTTTTCAGACGCATCATATAAATACCAATGGGTCTTTGATAAACGCTCAATTTCCGATTGCAGTCTTTGTGCCACCTGATTTTTCAATACCGTTTCTGTAATGGTTTTTTGTACTGCCTGGTGCAGGAGCGCTACTTTTTCCAGTGGAGCAAAAACGCAGGAGAAAGGTTGGCTGCCATCTTTAGAATCGGTTGGGTCGACATTTCGAAACTGAAATCCAGCTTCTTTTTTAAGCTCGCTCTGGATCAGTTTAAACGCCTCTGAGTTCTTCGGAAAGCGGATGGCAACGGCTTTATTGTTGAAACTGTCACTGGCCATACGGACAATCAGATTATTATTACCTAACTCCCGTTTAAGTGTATCCTCGTAGGTAAAAAGGGTTTTGCCATCAATAACGGCTGTTTCCTGGTAATAATTGTCCAGACACATCACCATCCTGAATTCAGGCCATACGTCGGCATCCGCCTCGCTGCGTTCATCCCTGACAATATCGGCTGTATCAAAATCCAGCGTTTCGGTGGACAATTGATGGATAATTCCCTTTTGGTCCCGATAAAAACCACCGTCAGGATGATCCGTGATTTGGGTGTCAAAAGGAAGCTCATTGGCTTTTGCTATAACCGGTGGAACAATACCGGTAGTCAGATTTCGTTTGGTGTGGTCATCAGGAGGAGCAAGCCTTGAGTTGGTGTCACCCATAATGACGGACAGGTTGCTTTTAGTTTGGGTTAATACAGAACAGTATTGCTTTTCCATATGGTGTGGAAAAGGGCTGTAGAGTCCCCAGATATTATGTACATCGATAGAAAGATTCGAGTGGGTATCCGTAAACGCCATGGTGCGTATTCTGGATTCCTTATTTACCGCCGTATGTTGTAAGGTTAAGCGCGCTTTGTTGTAACAACTGATGATGCCACAATCATCAACAATGATTTCCCACTCTTTTCCTAAATTTTTTTCCAAAAAAGCGACAATCGATTTATCCGCCTCTTGCAATAAGATAACGTCAACGTGATGTTTCTTGATGCTGTTAGCCAATCCTGAAGCAATGTGTTGATAGCGATCCAGCATATGCCCCTCTGGAATCTCCATTCCAAGTGGGTGAACACCTGAGCAACCCTCATTACCCAGAATATTCAGGGAGACAAGGGTTAACGGCTTCTCTTTTTCCCCAAGGGGTACTTTTGTCAGAACAGGTAGATGGTCGGAACGGGCTAAATCAGATTTATGCTCAACTTCTTGAAAGGTTGGGAAGAGAGGGTGTTTTCTGGTCATACAAACATTCCATAATCATTAATGAGGAACCCAGTATATCCAAAACACCGCGAAAATGTCTATAAAATAAACTACTTGTCTGCGTGTGTGCCATTTTAAGAGGCTGTATTAACTGACAAGACCAATAACCAATCACCCGATAAACCGTGCAGTCGGTACGATTTCTTTCATTAGGTCGTTTCCGGTTACCCGCAGAACACGAGATATCGCCAGAGGCCGCTGCCGCGGCCTGGGATACTCAGGAATTGGGCGTAGGTTGCTTGGCACCCTGCATTTCCATGGGAGAAAGAGGCGGGTTTACAGGGCCAGTTAAATGCTTGAATAAGGACAGGCTAACCAGGTTGGAGTGAGTCACGTCTTCTGTTTTTTCATTTTTTGTTTCGGGATCGCGGAGAGTACGTTTTAAGAAAAAAGTGATCTGATCGCTTTGTTGAATAATCTCCCAGGCTTTGGAGTCCTGTCGCAAATCATGTCCAAATTCGGGGTAGTCGGTTAAAAAGCGATCCATGAATGAGTGGATCAGCATTTTGTCGTTAGGCGAACGCAATTCTTGCTGAATCAAATACGTCGCGATGGCGACAGGCAGCTTTGCATCGGTTTTAATTGAAATGTGCAGCCGTTTAATGGCGTAAAGGAAGGCAATGAATCCTGCAGTATCAAGTAAATAACTTATCTCCTTAAGGACGGTTGCAAGGAGTTCAAAGTGTTTCCGAGGATCAGTAAGCGAGGCATGCGCCATCGAATCCATCAATTTATCCAAATCATGCCCCGTAATTGCATTGGCGGCGTGATAACGTAGGATAAGAGCGACCAGATTGGCTGGATACACGTGTTGCCATACATCGGCTTTCACTAAAACAGAAAGAATTACTTCCTTGTTTTCCAGGGCAAACGAAGGGCTAACAAGCAATTGATTGAATTCAATGATAGCCTGCTCCACATTGGCTGCGACTGCCTGCAGTACGACATTCAAATCCGATTTTATTTTTTTGGTAACCACGTGATAGCGGTTGAGATACCAGGCTGTAATCACCGGATTTTCCTTTTTGGCCAGCTCAAATAACTCAAGCGATAATTGACTGAAATGGTGTTGTTCCCACTCAACCATTGCTGCAAAAGCCACAGCAGGTAGCTGGGTGCTTAACTCCTTCAGTAGGGCCTTCCCGGCTGGCTGATTGCTTTGTCTTGCCAGATGAATCAGGGTGCTGATAGCCTGGCTTTGTTCTCTCCCTGTTTTTTCCAATATATCCAGTTTGATTTTGATAAGGGTTAGCTCATTCACGGTTTGCTCGACACTGGACTCATCGCTGTGTTTTGAATTTTCGTTTTGGTATTCGGCCAGCTGCAAATAGAATCGTGCTTTTTGCCGTTGCGTGGTGTTAGAAAAATAAGAGGCCAACGCTTTCGCCAAGGCTGTTGAACAAGGTATTTCACTGTGGGTCGAGAGGAGTGAATCGATTTCCTGGGCCGCCACCGAGTGGCTTGAACGCATGGCCTGGTCTAAGTATTTTATTCCCAGTTCAAGGTAATATTTTATTTCAAGCGCGTGGCCCGGTGGGGAGTCCTCACTCACGACGCGTTGTTTTGCGAGACCATAATACACGGCCCATTTTCCCGCTTCAGTCAATAAAACAGGATGGGATTTTTTTAAAAGTTCTTCCATTTTGTGTTGAAATGTCCCTTCGCTTAAAAAGAAACGTTGGTAGAACTCAATAAAATGTTGAGGATGCTGCCGGCTAAAATTGACTAAACTGAACGTGTTTGGCGTCAGGTCCAATTTTTCCACCGGAATGTTGCTTTGCTTTAACAAATGAAGGTAGATGAGCCCAGATTGAGAAGTGGAAAGCCTTAAGCCGCTTAATAACAAGAAAAGAAAGAGCACATCAAGCGAGGAGGATTCGGAGAGTTCTTGTTTGCTGTTATTGTTCGATTCGTTTTTACTTCCCTCAAAGAAATAATGACCGTGATTATATAAAAATTGGGTGATCTGTGCGGCCCCATCCCGGTATTCCATGGAGTCATAGGGCGGTTGAGCCGTTGGATAATCAAAAAAGACATCAATAAGGGCCGAGAGTAATCGATGAAAGTGCAGAAACTGATTGGCTTTTTTTGAGTGAGCCGCCTGGGCTGAAATGGATTGCAATCTTTTGGCGGTTTGTTCCATCTCCTGATGGCTTTGTTTAAGCAGCGATTGATTTGTGGTTAACAAACCAAAAAGTTGAGGCGTCTTTTCCTTGTCAAGGTGTTTCATTTGCTGATTAAGCAAATGAAGCTGCGTTTGAACGCGGCGCTGTAAGGCATTAAACTCTTCTGCAACCGTATCCAGCGTTGCAGTGTTTAGGTATTCCGTGACGGCCCCCGAGCTTAGCCCTTCTTCTTCAGCAAGTATCCCCATATCCGAAGCCGTTAATTTATCGAAGTCCCTGAAAAGGGAGCGAAGTTGCTGGGTCATGTGACCAGAAGACCGGTTTAAAGCTTCCCGAAGAGTATAGTCAAGAGCAGTCGGTGAATAATCATCGATATGAGTTAATAGCCATAACAGCTGCAATGCTAATGGGATTAATTCTTTAACTTTCTCCGGATAGTTTTTATCATTACTTTTACTGAATTCCGGGTAATTAAAAAGATTATCCACTACATTACCCCAGTACGTTGGTCCGGAATCGCTGTCAAGCCATATCCATAAATAATCATTGTGAACGCCGATGACAGTTCCAAGTCCTTTTGGGGTATTGATGCGCTCTAAAAAATGGGTGCCAAACTGTTTGGTTGCCTCAGGAGAGGTATTGATGGTTATTTCTTTTTCTAACTTGGTTTTTAAACAAATGCTGGAAAGAGTCTGCTCCGATTTTAACTGCACGATAGTACCTCAAGGTTGATTGAATCATCTGGGTTAACGTCAGGCAGGATTGTATTTACTTTTCAATTGCATGTATATATTTAATCATTTTGTGTCTGATGGACTCTTTGTGTGTATAAAATGGCATCTTATGCTGCCGTATTTCGGGTAAGAGAGCCGAAGAATTGCTCGAATAATGGCCATTTTTTGTTCCTGTCGAGCACGATTGCAACCGCGAAGGGAAGTTGGTTGGCTTTCCATGATTTGAATCAATGGATTAACAAGACCGGGCATGGAGCACATGATCCTCCAATTCCTGTCATGAACCCTTCGCATTAAGGCTGCTTCCTTAAGGATAAGTCACCGTCATCGGATCATCAATCGCGATAGTCACCGGTTGTGTCCATGTCGGGCCCGGAGACGTATAAGTGACCCCTGGTGTCGGATTATTTCCCGGGCCGCCCGGATTGTATAAGGGTAAATAAGGGGGCGTCGCTGGAATAATGACGGCAGTGATTAAGCGCATGGCCGCCTCATCCCCTTTTAAAATGATGTCGAGGTAATTATCGCGATCCGCCACGTAGGCATCATTTAAGGGGAGATCATATTTACCTAAATCCGCAAGACCGACTACCTGAATGATGCCGGCTGAAAAAACATAAGGGATATTGGCTTGCGTGATGAACTGTGATACGCCGCCGTCCACTACCTCAATTTGAAAAAAAGTTTCAAAGTCGGTTGGTAGGATGGCTGAAACGCCGTCAGGAGAAATGCCGGCCGTGGTATAGATGCGTAATCGGTATTCTGCATCGGGTCCGTACAATGCCGTGCCGCCATTCGGGAGATTGCTTTGAAAGGCAACCGGCGCATCTTGCCCGACATCGTTCATGATGCTTAGTTTGGCGCCAATTAATTTAGGACCTCCGCCGGGCTGATAAGGATTGCCACTCGATTTACTCAAGCCTACTGCACTCACCGGGCCGTTGGGACCGACCAGTTTCAAGGTAGTCCCATTATCCACGATGGTAACCTGTGTCGGGTAAACAGCCCCGGGTGTTCCAGGCGAGAGTCGGTTGCCGAATTTGCCAAAAATGACGACACAACTGCGCTTGTTGTATAAGAAATTAGGCGTGATCGACGCCACCTCCGGCTGGACTATTTCACCGGTATTCAACGTCAGGCGAAAATCCGTCGGGCGCACGGTGCTCGGCAGCACGGGCCAACTGAAACAAATCGGCATGGCATCGGCATGATTGGTTGGATAACCAAAGCCAAAGGCGACATCGGTCGGTGTTTGTGCGGTGGTGTAGGCGGCAAAAGGCGCACCGGGGGTTGTAATCGTCATCCAGGCCCCGCCGGCGGCGACAACGCCCGATTCATTGCCTGGGACCCCCTCAATGCCTTCAAACCCGTAATTGGCAGATAATATTTCTGGCTGATTGCCCCACAAGTCCGCATTAATTAATTTATCTTCCAACAGGGATTGGTAAGCCAGGGAGGGCGGGGGGATCACGTTAACCCGCAATAAATCATTGGCATTGGTTACCCCGGCGCAGCTCACGCCATCGTTCCAGCAGGCCATTAACACATTGGGGGCGCGGGCACCGCTGATGACATCGCCCACGCGCAAACCGTTGGCTGAAACCGTAAGGGTCAAGGTGCAACTGGCATTCGGCGCCAAGGTAAACCTTGAACCGCATCCAGTCGCATTGATGCTGGTATGGGGCGGCAGAGAGACAATGGTCGCATTGATGGCTGTGAGCGGGTTGGGATTGGTGATCTGATATTTCGCATGCACCGGAAAGCCGATAGGCACTTCTCGGGGTAATAGCGTGTTGGGTTGGGGTTTAATCAAAAAAGCAAGATTTTGCTGCTCGTTAGTGAATGCCATCCGCGCATGGCCATGAGCATGGATGAAGGTCAAAAGCAGAAGAATCGGTAATACAACACGATGGAAAGGGTTCAAAAGAGTCATTATCGGTAACCTTTTTTATATAGACCAGCTGATCTGTGCCAAAACGGTATTCATGTGCAAATGCGATTGGCTTAAATGATTGGATACGCGGGTTTGCCGTATCGCACCATCGCCAAGGCCAACCTGTCCCAAGTCAGAAAAAAGATACCCGACACCCACGCTGACATGAGGGGTCAGCAAGGTATCAATACCTAATCCAAGGGCATAACTTAAAGACGAACGGTGATGGTTGGCGTAAGTCGGTGTTACCGTGAGATACCCTGGGACGGTTGTATAAAAATGCTCAGCGCGATTAAATCCCGCGCCAATGCCGGCGATCAGATAGGGATAAAATCGTTGTCCCCATTGGTGCTGCAATTTCGCATCGATTAATAACTGCGACAGTTCAATGGTGTATTCGTAGTTGGCAGTGTAGAGTGGCGGGAAAATGCCTTGTTGCAAGGTGCCCCTCACCGCCATGCTGCTGAATTGATGGTAGCTTAAGCCCATGATGAGGCTGTTTAATGGATTAAGCAGGAATCGGCGGCCCAGTGAAATACCGTATCGCGTGGAAGAGGCATCCCTCTCGGGTAAGTAATTAAAGGTGCTGTACCCCAGTGGGAAATGAACGGACTGGCTTAATTGCTTTGTTTTCGCAGCGCCTGCATCCAATCCCAGAACAAAACGTTTATCCCGGAGAGTGTCGACGTCGCTACAGTATGATCCTTGCATTAACAAGCAGCAGAATGAAAATAAAATAAACTGTCGTTTCAATCCATATCCTTATAAATTGCAATGCTTATGAACCGTCAGTTTATACAAAAATGAGTTGAAGGAATAGCCATGAAAGGGGTTGAATCCCGGCAGCGAGAAATGGCGTTCGGCTGAATTCATAGCTGCTAATCGGAATGACCCCTGATACTTCTCATGCAGTAATATCATTAAAATGATAAACAAGCCCCAGGTTAAACTGGCTTGTGGTTGGGTGATTGAAGATTAAGCTCCCTTCCACCAGGCCTCGTCGATTGATGACGGGATCGGTAAAGGATTGGTAGATATTGATTACCCATTCTCCTCGAAGGCTTAGGTTTTTCGAGAGGGTCGTGTTGAGGCCCAAGCCTGTTTGAAAGCCGTTTAAGTCGTGCTCATTGTTAAAAGTCGTAACAACACCGGTCGCTAACAAGGCACGCCCTTCGCCACTCACCTTCAATGCGCCGTTAACATATCCTGCACGTGCATAGGCAAGTGTCTTATTGTTGATTTTAATTCCTGGTAAAACGGCAAGGCCGGCATGCCGCTTATTGCGTACATTAAACGAGGCGAAGGTAAGCCCTTCCAAATTGACCGGGTTATCATCAAAAATCTCTGCTTTAGCCTCATTATCAGAAAAATTTAAAAACCCCTCGACACCAAGATAGAAGGGGGAAGGGAAATGAATGGCAAAACCGGCGAACAGACCTCCGGCTACGGCTATATCGGTCAGGTGGGTTTGGCCAAAGCGATTGACTAATCCTGTCGCGAAGCGAATATCAGTCAACTTGATATTGTACTTGGAATAATCTCCGGAGAGATTCGCGCCCATGTAAAAATCCTTTGAATAATGAAGGTCTGGGTCTGAAGAGGCGTTATTTGCGCCAGCCAAAACGCTTGCTGCATGCGCAATCCCAAAGAGTAAGAGTCCAAGTTTTTTCATAAAATCCTTTTTAATACGATAGGCACCAGCCAAGCCAGCATGACGTATTATACTAAAGTTATTTCGAGCGATTAACAATCAGGCGTTTATGGAGATTTTGCTACCTATAGGTACAAAATAGTTGTGATGTGTGCTAATTATTAAATAATCTGTCTTTTTTGCTGCTTGTCACGCCTGGTTTTTGGCACGTCTTGGCGGTTGTAACCCCTACAGTAAAATAATCAGAATAAATCCCGCAACTTTCTGCTGCAAATCAGGATAAAATCCTGTACAATATGTGACAATTTTTTATCCATTTCAATTTTAGAAGAGTGCTATGGCTGATTTAAACCTTTACAGAAACATTGGTATCTTCGCTCACGTCGATGCTGGAAAAACCACGACTACCGAACGTATTCTCAAACTGACCGGTAGAATCCATAAAATGGGTGAGGTTCACGAGGGTGAATCAACAACCGACTTTATGGAGCAGGAAGCCGAGCGTGGTATTACCATCCAGTCCGCAGCGGTCAGTTGCTTCTGGAAAGGCACCCGCTTCAATATTATCGATACCCCGGGCCACGTTGACTTCACGGTTGAAGTGTATCGTTCACTGAAGGTACTCGATGGCGGTATCGGTGTATTCTGCGGTTCCGGCGGTGTTGAGCCTCAGTCAGAAACCAACTGGCGCTATGCGAACAATTCAAAAGTTGCCCGTTTGATTTTCGTCAACAAACTGGACCGTATCGGTGCAAACTTTCTGAAAGTCACCGAACAGATTAAAAAAGTCCTCGGTGCCAAGCCTTTAATCATGACATTGCCTATCGGTATTGAAGACAACTTCGTCGGTGTGGTCGACTTATTAACCCGTAAAGCCTACGTCTGGGATGAAACGGGCCAGCCAGAAAATTACAGCGTGACCGATGTGCCAGCCGACATGCAGGACGATGTTGAAGATTACCGTGCGCAATTGATTGAAACTGCGCTGGAGATGGACGACGAGTTGCTGATGGGTTATCTGGAGGGAGTCGAACCTTCGATAGAAGAAATCAAGCGTTGTATCCGTATTGGTACGCGTGAATTGGCCTTCTTCCCAACCTATTGCGGTTCAGCCTTTAAAAACAAAGGGATGCAGCTGCTGCTGGATGCAGTCGTTGACTATTTACCCGCTCCGCATGAAGTGAATCCCCAGCCTTTGACCAATGCTGAAGGCGAGCCAAACGGTGAGTTTGCTCTCGTTTCACCCGACGAACCTTTCCGCGCCCTGGCATTTAAAATCATGGATGACCGTTTCGGTGCCTTGACGTTCGTCCGTATTTATTCAGGAAAACTGAATAAAGGGGACACTATTCTTAACTCCTTTACCGGTAAGACAGAACGTGTCGGTCGTATGGTTGAGATGCAGGCCAATGAGCGTAATGAATTGCAAAGTGCGGAAGCAGGCGACATTATCGCTATCGTCGGTATGAAAAACGTTCGTACCGGACACACGCTTTGCGATCCGAATCACGAGTGTACACTGGAGGCGATGGTTTTCCCTGAGCCGGTTATTTCCATTGCCGTTGCGCCAAAAGACAAGGGTTCAACCGAAAAAATGAGTATTGCCATTGGTAAGATGGTTGCCGAAGATCCCACCTTCCGAGTCGAGACTGATGAAGATTCAGGTGAAACCATTCTTCGTGGTATGGGTGAGTTACACCTCGATATTAAAGTGGATATTTTAAAGCGTACTTACGACGTGGAATTGATTGTCGGTCAGCCCCAGGTGGCTTACCGTGAAACAATCACCAAATCCATTCAGGACAGTTATACCCATAAGAAACAATCCGGTGGTGCTGGTCAATACGGTAAGATTGATTACACGATTGAACCCGGCGAGCCGAACAGTGGATTCACTTTCCTTACTTCTGTTGTGGGTGGAAATGTGCCCAAAGAATTCTTCCCAGCCATTGAGAAGGGTTTTCGCTCCATGATGGACACCGGACCTTTAGCCGGTTTCCCTGTACTGGATGTGGTCATTAACCTCACTGATGGTGCTTACCATGCTGTCGACTCGTCAGCTATTGCATTTGAAATTGCGGCCAAAGGCGCGTTTCGTCAATCGATGCCAAAAGCGGGCCCACAGTTGCTGGAACCCATCATGAAGGTTGACGTTTACAGCACAGAAGAAGATGTGGGTAACGTGATTGGTGATTTGAACCGTCGTCGCGGTATGATTTCCGGTCAGGAACCAAGTGCTGCTGGTGTCCGCATCAAAGCCGATGTTCCCCTTTCAGAAATGTTTGGTTACATCAGCACCCTGCGTACCCTCACTTCCGGTCGTGGCCAATTCTCCATGGAATTCTCTCACTACGCGCCTTGCCCAACCAGCGTGGCTGAAGCAGTGATTGCCAAAGAGAAAGAAAAGAAAGCCGCATTGGCCAAATAAGCCTGCCGTTTGTTCTTAAAAGCCCTGTTCAGTTTATGCTGGCAGGGCTTTTTCATTTAACGGGTCATCCCATTAACAACGTCTATTGATTACCGTTTTTTCATCATCCTGATTGATCAGGCGATCAGATCGAAACGATCCGCATTCATCACTTTAGTCCAGGCGGCAATAAAGTCGCGCACAAATTTTTCCTTGTTATCGTCCTGTGCATAGACTTCCGCATAGGCACGGAGAATGGAATTGGAACCAAAAACCAGATCCACTCGCGTAGCTGTCCACTTCACAGTGCCTGTTTTACGCTCGCGAATCTCATATAAATGAGGTCCTGCGGGTTTCCAGATGTAGGCCATATCGGTCAAATTAACAAAAAAATCAGTGGTCAGAACCCCTTCGCGTTCGGTCAGAACACCGTGCCTGGTATTGTTATAATTCGTCCCTAACACCCGCATCCCGCCAATCAGTACCGTCATTTCAGGGGCCGTCAGGCCAAGGAGTTGGGTTTGATTGAGTAGACGCTCTTCGGGACGAGCCGGTGATTCATCCTTAAGCCAATTACGATAACCATCATGAAGGGGCTCCAGTGCAGCAAAAGACTCCACGTCCGTCATGGCGTCAGTGGCATCGCCGCGACCCGGAGCAAAAGGAACGGTAATATCAAAACCAGCCGCCCGGGCTGCCTGTTCAATCCCGACATTGCCAGCCAGAACAATCACATCAGCCACACTCGCACCGGTTTCTGCGGCAATTCTTTCAAGGATCTTAAGAACTTTTGCCAGGCGGGACGGTTCATTTCCTTCCCAGTCTTTTTGCGGCGCCAGGCGAATGCGTGCGCCGTTCGCGCCTCCCCTCTTATCGGAGCCTCGGAATGTTCGGGCACTGTCCCAGGCTGTAGAAACCATTTCGCCGATACTTAAAGCACTGGCCCTGATTTTTTCTTTAACGGCGGCAACATCATAATTTTTGTTACCTGCCGGAACAGGATCCTGCCAAATCAATTCCTCATCGGGCACATAAGGTCCGATGTAGCGTGCCTTTGGCCCCATGTCTCTATGGGTCAGTTTGAACCAGGCGCGCGCAAATACTTCTGAAAAATAAGCCGGATCCTTGTAAAATCGTTCGGCGATTTGACGATAAATGGGATCTTTCTTCATGGCCATGTCAGCATCGGTCATGATCGGATTGTGGCGGATGCCTGGGTCTGCCACATCGACGGGTTTGTCTTCTTCTTTAATGTTGATCGGCTCCCATTGCCAGGCGCCGGCAGGGCTTTTTTTCAGTTCCCAGTCATAGGTCAGGAGGAGATAAAAATAACCGTTATCCCATTGGGTGGGATGAGTTGTCCAGGCTCCTTCAAGACCACTGGTCACAGCATAACGACCGAGGCCGCCAAGCCAGCCAAGACCTTGATCGTCGATATTGGCGGCTTCAGGAGCAGGTCCTAAATGTTTGGGATCACCATTGCCATGGCATTTTCCCACCGTATGGCCACCTGCCGTTAACGCGACGGTCTCTTCGTCATTCATCGCCATGCGTTTGAAGGTTATACGGACATCCTGAGCGGTCCGCAGTGGATCGGGCTGCCCGCCAACCCCTTCAGGATTGACATAAATCAGCCCCATTTGCACTGCGGCCAGTGCATTTTCCAACGATTCGCGGTTGTCGTCAGCATAACGTTCAGTGCCCAGCCATTCTTTTTCTGAACCCCAATAAATGTACTTTTCGGGATGCCAGATGTCTTCACGGCCGAAACCAAAACCAAAGGTTTTAAGTCCCATGGATTCATAAGCGACGGTGCCGGCAAAGACGATCAAATCCGCCCAACTCAGCTTATTGCCGTATTTCCTTTTAATTGGCCATAATAATCGCCGCGCTTTATCCAGGTTCACGTTATCCGGCCAGGAGTTCAATGGTGCAAAACGCTGAGCGCCAGTACCCGCACCGCCTCGACCATCGGCGGTTCGATAGGAGCCGGCAGCATGCCAGGACATGCGAATCATAAGACCGCCATAATGACCCCAATCAGCAGGCCACCAGGTCTGACTGTCCGTCATCAATGCGATCAAATCCTTCTTGAGTTCCTCAAAATTCAGCTTTCTGACTTCCTCTCGGTAGTTAAAGTTTTCTCCCAGGGGATTGGTTTGCGTATCCTGGTGGTGCAGGATGTCGAAATTTAAATTGTCTGGCCACCAGTCGAAGCTTAAGTGGCCTGTCGACAAGGCACCATGCAAAGCAGGGCATTTTGAGGTGGTACTGATGTTTGTTGTATCCATAGGTATCTGCCGGTAATCCATTAATAATGTCATTGTTTTTAACTATATACTGAGAGGTCTTAGTGAAGCAATTCAGAGGTGGGAAGTCTTCACTGCACTGTCAATCAGCCGGGTTTTTTTGATGTGATGGTTTTGCTGGCAGGGGCTTCAGTCGATGGATTGTATTCGTAATCAGCAAAAGGGTCGTCCTCTTCCAGGGCTGTTTCAACAATGCCTTCCGCAAAAGGAATATTCATCTGGCTGTCTGTCCATGCTTCATGAGTATAGCTTGTGTATTTGCCAAGTTGCCTGTTGGAGGATGGGCAACGGTCAGTCGACGTTCTTATCCCTGTCTTTTTCAAACCACTTTCCAGCTCATTGATAATCTCTATCCATTGTGCTGCACGGATGTCCAGGTTAGGATTTCGATAAATGACAATTTCCCGGCCAATCATGTTTTTATTGTTGTACTTGTGCACGCGGTTTGCGTGAGCTGCAGTCATGATTTTTAATACCCCCAACCCATGGCGATTGGCTATCTCGGCAACGACAGGAAAGGCTTTTGAGAGATCGTCTTTGTGTATGGACACATTAAATTTCCAGTCGGATTCAAGTGGTTTAACGGGGGGATGGCAACGCTCATACTGTACCCAGCGTGTATCTCGTTCCATGGACTGAAACAGTTTAAGTTTGAAGTTGAGCTTATCGTATTTTTCATAGGTGTCGCATTCCATCTCTTCCTTCGACTCTTTAACATAGTAATTCATCACAATGTCTCGAAGGCTGCTGGGTTTAAAGAAAGAGTAGGTCATCTCAACGATACCGGAGAGTGCATTGGACATTCTATCCGACAAGGAAGAGGCAGTGTTATTGTTATCCATGGAAACGCTTTTTTCAGCGTTATTAAGAGCCGTCACTGCATCCAGAGCATTTTGTGAAAGAGGGTAGTCTCTGCTCAATAATTTCAGAGGCGCAAATAACTCGCTTTTCCATGAACTCCAATAATCCAATGCCAGCTTCTTATCCTGATTGAAAAGTCTGAAAAGATAGTTCAGGTAAATTTCCCTCAACATCAACAGATTTCGTTTTTGAATAATTTCTTTATCGGAATAAGGGGTGGACCCTGTCAACAGGCTGATGTCATTGAGCAAAGGTTGTAAATGACTGAGAATGGTTTTCACCGGCTTATTATTTAAATCAACTACTTCTTTCGGGTTTTCCCCGCGAATTTTGATTTCTTGCTCGACTAAACTGACAACTTTTTGCAATGACGCTGGATTCACGTCAATCGCTCTAAGCGGCGGCGTATTGTCTTTATGGTAGAAATAACATTGTCCATCCTCGCTAAAAATAAAAGCGCGGTGGACATGGCTTTCAATGGATTCCAGCAAATCAACCGGTTCAATTCCAGCAGATGCTTTAAGCAGGTGGGTAGCCGAATTATAACTTAGGCAGTCAGCCATTATCGGATGTAGAAATTCGAATAGTTTACCCGTGGTCATCATTAAAGAAGCGTCAGAGCCATCAACGTATTCTTTTTCGAAACTATCCAGCAGAGCCACGACCTCTTGCGATTGAACAATCGACCCTGTAAATACTGCAAGAAGAGGATTCGTGATTTGCAAATCGGTAAACGTGTTGATCCACATGTAATACTCATTCACAAACTCTTTGGGAAAACTCGCTTTGAACACTCTTTGAAGAGAGACTGGCGTTGCTATCGCTAATTGACTGCAGGGTTTTTCCAGGGCATACCGGAGGATGGAGCCTTCCTTTCCTTCTTTAAAATACTTTTCATACTCCTCTCGGGGCTTTAATGACAGAAGGCGAAGGTATTCGTGCCTTAGCAGCAGAAGACTCATTAAGTAATGGGGCTTTACGGATGCAAGCGCAGGATTAGACGGATTTATTTGATGTTGCCTGGTTATTGCAAAGAATAATTTTTCAATGTGAGCGAGCTTCTCATCGATAGACCATGATGGGTTATCGCTGATTTCTTTTTTAAAATCCGGGGTTTCGCCCTGATCGATGAAGGCTAATAATGGCAGTTGGTTAATAAATTGAGTGTAAGCACTTTTCAGGATGGGCTCCATCGCTTGATTAAGCTGTTTAACTATGTTTTTTCGTCGTTGGTTGACGTATTTGGTTTCCTGTTCCCTGGAGGGTTCGAAGCGAAATTTCTTTTTATGCCAATCCAAAAAGCCTTCTGGATCGACATCAAAATCCTTGGATTTCTGAAGCGTTTTGCTCATGGTATCGTACGATTGTGCCATGGCTATAATTTTAATGGGCATCGCATGCAAAGGTACCCAACTTATTTTATCCATGTGATCAAAGTGTGTGGTTCGTAAGCCTGCCAGAGTGGATATCGTGACCTTTTTTGTGGTTTTAAGCGACTGAACTTCCTCGTACTGGCTTGGCAGATAATCAAAAACATGATCGTATTTGCTCAATTCGCTAAGGGCTGCCAGGGTATAGATCGAGCAGTTGTAGGTGTCTTTTTGCAATTGGGACTGGCATGATTTGATTTCAAAAGATAATCCCCTCTTATTTAATTCTTTGTACAGGAGATCCAGGGCTTCGAAATGCTTGGGATCGGCAGCGGATTCAAAACAGAATATCCGGTAACTGCCGGAACGATCCCTTTCAACATCAAAGCCTATCGTGTGTCTACCATTTTTGTGGTAATACACATATTGTTTGCGTTCGCCCGGCGCCAGTTCGGATAGAATCCTGGCAAATTTCCTTGCAGTCGCTTCGGAGGCATAACTTGCACAACGGATGGCTATCAGTATTCCAGAGCGTCCCATTTTCTTTTGCCGGCGATTTTTAGCATTTAAAATCGGCAGGATATCGCTACTGTCCAGGGTGGCATTGAGATTCTGATATAATTTTTCAAGATCATGAAGCTTGACATAGTCGCGTGAAACAAAGTCTTTTTCCTCATAGGTTGCGATAGTCTTTTTCGTCTTCTGTTCGTGAAAATAGTCCGCTAACCGCTCATGGATTTTATGAATCAGCGTATCGGAGAGTTCCTGGGCATTAGCAGACTCCATTATTTTTTGTAATTGATACCTGAGAAATGAATTGAATTGTAACCAGTAAGCCAATTGGGTGACATCGTTGTTCATTATTAACCCGGCTAATTCAGCCTCGGGTTTTCCATTAAAGAGGGGTTTTTGTGCGTGGCAGGCAAGAATCAGTTGCGCGAGTTGAACCGTCGATCGCGGGTTAAAGACAGGCGTTGAACCAATGGCCTCTTCTTTTCCTGAACTCATAAGCATCATCAGCAGAAAATGACTGCATCAAGTATAGCAGGTGATCACGTCCAGAATGCCAAAAAAGAGGATTTTTTACGGATGCCTTGTTTTGAACGGTGTGTTGCTTTCCCTCCGGGGAGCGACCTTTAGGCCGTCTTTTATTATGGACTTGAAAACCGTACTATTTATTATGGCTTCTTACCCATGATGGCTATAAAAATTAATATCTATTCAAAGAAAGTTAAAAAATTTGTATTCGCCGGCATCGCCCTGGCTACCGTCCTGGTCATAGGGACAGTAGGCTATTGGTTCATCGGTCATGGAAACTATTCGGTGGTGGATTGTTTTTATATGACGTTCATTACCATAGCCACCATCGGTTACGGTGAAGTGATTGATTTGGATAATAACGCAGTGGGGCGGTTATTCACTGTTTTTGTCGCTCTTTCGGGAATAGGGGTTGCCACCTACATTATTACCAATCTGACTGCATTTATGGTGGATGTTGAAATTTCCGAAGTACTCATGAGAAAAAAAATGAATAAGCAAATTAAAAAACTCAAAAATCATTACATCGTGTGCGGGGTTGAAGGGGTGGGCTTTCACATCATTAAAGAGTTAGCCGAAACAAAGCGCACGAGCGTCATCATTGATGTCAATAGAGCACACATTGACAAATTAGTGGATGTTTTTCATGACCAGTTATTCATGGTGGGCGATGCCAGTGACAGTGATGTCTTAATGGCCTGCGGCATTAACGAGGCCTTGGGCCTTTTTGCCATTACGGGGGATGATAATGAAAACCTCGTTATCAGTCTGACGGCTAAACAGCTTAACCCTCACCTTCGGGTGGTGGCCAACTGCCATGATCTTAAGAATGCCGAGAAAATGAAAATGGCAGGTGCTGATGCGGTAGTGTCTCCCAGTTATATCGGCGGTATGCGCATGGCATCGGAAATGATCCGTTCTACAGCAGTGTCTTTTTTAGATACCATGCTCAGGGACAGAGAAAAAAATTTACGCGTTGAAGAATTCACCGTACCCGAGGCCTGGTTTGGCCACGCCATTGAAAGGTTGAATTTCAAACAATACCCCAGCTTACTGCTATTAGCCGTTAAAACAGAAGGGACCTGGATTTATAACCCCTCGCCTGCTTATGTGCTGAACGCCGGGGATACGTTGATTTTTATGATCACGCCGGAGGAGAGAGGGGAGTTGGAGGCGGTTTTAAAAACGGATTCGAACCATTAGCAAGGTGATTATGGAGTATGAACTGAATTTAAAATCAATCCCGTTGTTCAAGGGACCCTCTCTTTATTGTGTTACGTCTTAACCTCTTTAAGAAACCCGTTAAAGATAATGTTTGAGTTTTCCCTCCCATCCGTATACAATTGCACTGAAAATATTCATATTGAACAATCCCATTCAATCCCCATTTGCTCTCTACAGGACATCCCATGAGTTTTGCATCCTTAGGCTTAATTGAGCCTTTAACCAATGCCGTGAAGGTATTAGGCTATGACCAACCCTCCGCCATTCAGGCTAAAGCCATCCCTGAAATTTTGCTAGGAAACGATCTTTTAGCTTCCGCCCAGACAGGAACCGGTAAAACGGCCAGTTTTGTGTTACCCATTCTGCAAAAAACCAGCGTCAAATCGCGTGCCAGAAGTAACCGTACCAAAGTATTGATTTTAACACCCACCCGCGAATTGGCGGCGCAGGTTCATGAGAGCATTGTGCAATATGGCGCCAATCTGTCGTTGCGTTCTGCGGTAGTCTTTGGCGGAGTAAAAATCAATCCTCAGATGATGCGTTTGCGTGCAGGCGTTGAGCTTCTGGTGGCGACGCCCGGCCGCTTGCTGGACTTGCATCAGCAAAACGCCATTCACTTTGATGAAGTGGACACCCTGGTGCTCGATGAAGCCGACCGTATGCTGGATATGGGCTTTATTCACGATATCAAGCGAATCATTAAATTATTACCGGAAAAACGTCAGAATCTGCTCTTTTCAGCTACCTTTTCCGATGAAATTCGCAAGCTGGTCAAAGGCATTCTCAATCGCCCGGTGGAAATTGAAGTGGCTCCGAGAAACGTCACGGCAGATGCCGTGAAGCAGGTCGTTCATCCGGTGGATAAAGGGCGAAAAAGCGAGTTATTAGGCCATTTGATTCATAGTAAAAAGTGGGGGCAAACCATTGTATTTACCCGCACCAAACATGGCGCCAATAAATTGGTCAAGCAATTGCAGGCCTCCAACATTCATGCCCAGGCGATTCACGGTAATAAATCACAAGCCCAACGCACCAAAGTGCTGGCAGAATTCAAATCCGGTGAATTACACATCCTGGTAGCCACTGACATTGCGGCCCGCGGTCTGGACATCGACCAACTGCCCTGTGTGGTGAATTATGATTTACCGCAAGTGGCGGAAGATTATGTGCACCGTATCGGCAGAACAGGGCGAGCCGGTGCGTCGGGATTGGCGGTGTCTTTAGTCAGCGCCGATGAGATTAATCAACTCCAGGCTATCCAAAAATTAATTCAATGCAAACTGCAGCGTAAAGAGGTAGAAGGTTTTGAGCCAGAGCATCATTTACCCAACGAGGTGATCGCCAGGCCGCCCGTAAAAAAGCCTAATGCCCTCAAGCATCAAACCTTGGATGCCGGCGGCAGGCAGCCGCACTACCGTCAAGGTAAATCCCGAGCAGGGGCCAGGACCAGGGCTTGAATTGAATGGCTGTGAGCATTCATTGAGGTAGAGGTTTTATTTATCCTTTTTTAGGCAGGGCTAAAAACAACGAGCCGGCATGATTGATCGCATTGGCTTCCGCGCCGGCCTGGTCGCCTTCGCCTTTATAAACATCGACATGAGCACCCACAATAGCCCCTCCTGTATCCTGTGCCACACACCAGGAGGTTTTATTGTTGCAATGGTAAATAAAACTCATTCCCACCGGGATAACCTTGTGGTCTGTGGCACAGGAAGCATGAGGCGTCAGCGTAATGTTTTCAGAACCATAAGGGCCGCCTGCTTCTTTGGCAAAAAAGACATAGCTTTGGTCGCGGTTTCGCAAATTGTCGGCCTGATGAGGATTAAGGCTATCGAGGTATCGGCGAATCTGCTTTTCCGACGCGGCGCTTTGTTTGATTTTTTGTGACACATTACAGCGTAATTTCGCCTCATCATGGCATTTGGGATCCCTGGCGCAACGCTCGATGGTCTCCAAATTGCCGCCACAGGTGGGATCCTGAGCGCATTGGACGATGCGGCCAAGCATGGTACGCGGCCTGCCGTTGGCACCGGCGTAATTCACATGAAGGAATTGGCCATCGAGCACCAGGGAGCCAGAGCCTTCAACCATTAAAAAAGCCGGATCATTGGGATCTTTGACGTAGCCAATGATGTACTTTTTGTCCAGAGCGCCATGTTCAATTTCTTCTCGGTCGGGCACCACCGAATAGGTGCCGTTTTTATGTTTAAGACAAAATCCACGCGCCATGTTGGTCAGAGGATCGACGCCGCACAAGGGGCCTTTTAAGTGCAATCGTTTACTTTCCAGCACGGCATTGACTACACCCGGATTACCGTAGACTGGGTATAAAAAGGCACCACCCCGTTGACTGCGTGCTTCAATGGCCGCGGGCGCGTAGTAAGCGGTGAATTGGAACTCACCCTGCTTAAATCCGGCATGGTTTTCAGGCCAGCCTTCACTTTTATACCAGTCAAATTCCATTTTAAGCGCCGAAACATAGGTTTTAAAGTTGCCATGGGCCGCTTTTGCCAGCGCGAGCATTTTTTGATTGGTACGAAGGCACCAATCCTGTCGGTTAAGCTGCCGGCCGGCAATGGTTATTCTTTGGAATTCACCGCGGCTTTTTTGGCAGTTTTTAATCTGGTGATTCAAGGCGCTGATCACTTCATCCATATTGCCCACAAGGTTTGCGAAGGGGAGTTGCGAGGGGGGAATTTTATGGAATTTAAAGCGCAGAACACCGGGTTCCCTGGCCGCCATTTTTTGCCGGGTGGTGTAATCTGCAAACCGTCTGATATCCAGGCAGCGCTGGATGGCATCGGCTGGGAGTGCGGCGTCGGCGAGTAAGCTGAATGTCATCAAGGCAAGAAAAAAAACGGTTCGATGCATGGTGTCCTTTCGTCGGTTATTATTGGGTGTTGCCCAATCATTGACTTTGCGATGGGGCGATTATACCGGCTATTGCCGGGCCATTAAAGGAAAATAAAGCCAGCGGTTTAACCACTGCCTGAATGCAGGCAGTGGTTAAGTCTGCAATTAAAAACTGACGATCCACCGGGATGAAGGATTGATGGATTGCGGGTTGTTGGGGTTGCCAGCCGTGTAATGCTGACTCATCAGGCGGCTGGCTTTGCTATCAAATTGACTGCCCTGGATATGACTTTGCAGGCACTGAGCCACGCTCTTGCTGGGGCCTTGAGCACAAAAAGCCTTATCAAAATCATAATAGTTATTCATGGTACTGCTGTCAGCGCTTTTGCCTGTGAAGTTATACGTGACATAGTCCCTGATAAACCAGGGACTGTTTTTACTGTTTCTGCCGAATGTCATGGTTTTAAAAGAAGAGGCATTGCCATGATCCGTTCCTAACCCGGCTGAGTAGATGACCGGAATAATGGTGGTTTTGCCGGCATGGGTTATCTTAAAGGCGTGGATTTCATCAAAATGGGTATGCGCAGCCAGCATGCCGACAACAACATCCGGGTAGGCCTTAAGGGTGGATTTAAACGAATTCAAATAGCGGGTTTCCCATTGTTGCGGCGGTACATGCATAGCCAATACGATATTTTCATGGTTTGCCTGACTTGTTTTAATCTGGTCCGCTAACCAGGCGAGTTCGGCGGCGTCACCGTCGCGGGAAGGGGAGAACCCCGGCCTTGAAACAAACAAAACACTGTTTAACGACAACAGCTTAAGGTGATCGCCAAGGTACGCGCTGTAATACCCTTTGTCGGTATTTTCACCCGCCACGCAAGGGGTACCCTGAAAGGGGCATTTGACACCAGTGGAAAGGAATCCATCGTCCATGCCGTTAATGGCACCAAATAATTGGTAAGCAGACTGAGCCCCGCTCTGGAAAGGGCCGTAATCGCGCTGTGGCGAATCATTATTGCCAAAGACATAGAATAAGGGGGTCGGATTTAATTTTTCATAGTATTTTTCAAAGACCAGTTTCATGTCCGCCGTTGTGGTTTTTTGATGGTAGGCGTTATGGGCCGGTAAATCACCTAATAAAATAACCGCCTGGGCTTTGGCCGGATTGGCATCCATGTAGCCGCCGATTTTGGACATCAGCGTGCCATAACTTCGTTGATCCAATTCCTGAGAAACACCATGGGCTGGATTGATTGCGGAGGATTGGTGCAATTTAACATCGACGTGAGGGTCGGAAATGATCACAAGCCCCACTTCATCAGGCGTAGAGTGCACCATGCCGGATGCCAAAAGCAGGATGGTTGCTGTTGCACAACCCCCCCAATATTTTTTTAACCCATTCACTGTAATCGCTCCGTTAATCACAACGGTCGCAATAGTAACAAATTTGACCATAAATGGCCAATATTGATACAAATTTTACGGTTTTATTACAATTGTCGGGCGGGGCATCGACCGTCTTTCAGGTTATGCCTGAGCAGGCGGTTGTCAATAGCGGTTAATCGTTCATCCGGTAAAAATTCCATACTGAACCACCAGGATTGCGGTTTTTGAATGTCAGGCATTAAATGCATTTCAAATGGATACTGACCAGATTCATCGCCTTCCCGTGAACCTCTTTTTTCTAATAATCATCAGCTTGAAAAGCGGTGAGGATAACGCAAAGTAAGAACAGCATCCTGCCCCTCTTGTTGGTATAAACGCCGGCGTGCGATAATCAGCCGACGCACTCTTTTTTTCTGTAACTCATGCACGCATTAAACATGATTCTGGCCAGTGCTTCGCCAAGACGCCGTCATCTCCTGGAAGCTCACGGCTTCCGTGCGCGGGTCATGCCTGCTGACATAGAAGAAATACCGCAGCCGAATGAAGCGGCGAAAGCCTACGTGACTCGCCTGGCGAAAGAGAAGGCCGAGGCTGTTTTATCGCGGATAGCAATCCATGAAGCCGATCTGATTCTGGCGGCGGATACGACGGTGGCTTATCAGAACCATATTCTGGAAAAGCCCCGTGATGCAAACGATGCTTATACCATGCTGCAGAGGCTAAGCGGTAAAACGCACGAGGTTCATACGGGCTATGCCCTTGTTTTTCTACCCGCCAAACGCTGGATCGTTGACTGCGTAACCACCACCATTACATTTCATACCCTGACTGAAGAGCAAATACATCAGTACATTGATTCTGGTGATCCCTTCGATAAGGCAGGCGCGTATGGAATACAGACTGTGCGCGATACCTTCGTGAAAGAAATAAAAGGCTCTTATTACAATGTCATGGGGCTGCCCATCGAGGACATTCTGCAAAAAATGCCCTAGCCGCTCCCCAGAGTGTAATCGAATTGAAAATCAACTACCCAACGCCTCGATGACAGCCTGTTTCTGTTCCCCGCTTAAGGTGGTCAGTGGCAGTGTGGCCTGTCCTAATACGGAATACAACCGGTGCGAAACATCGGTTAATGCCAGCAGGTGATTGCTTATCGTCCCCGTATCGGCGCGTGTGATGGGGCCTGTCAGAGAAGAGCGCGGCGATTGAGTATGTTCTAAATTGGCCAGGGTGCCTTGCATTAAATTCAAAACGGCTCCCACCGCCACTGTCTCATTGATTCCCGCGTCTTTCAGGCAGGACAGGGCCTGGCTGAACAGCGTAACAAGGTAGTTTGAGGCGAAAACCCCGGCGGCATGATAAAGCGGCTTTTTGGTTTTATCGATGGCAAAGACAATGGCGCCTAAGGCTTGCAATGGCTCAGTAAGCCGCTCCACGGCAGGCAAATCCCCTTCCACTGCACAGTAAGTGCCGCCAAATTCCTGCACGCTGAGGGCGGGTTGGGCGAAGCTGCGCAAGGGGTGAATACTGGCAGTATAACAACCGTTTACCCGCACGGCATCGAGGGCATCACTGGTTAATGCGCCGCTGCAATGGACGACAATGCTGCCGGGTTTTAAGTCGCTTTGGCTTAAAGCGGCACAGGCTGTGGCAATACAGGAATCAGGGGTGGTGATGAAGGTTATGTCCGCCGGAGGCAGTTCTTCGATTGCAGGGCACCATTTTCCCTGACCAATGAATTGCAACGCCGCCCTGGCACTGGTTTCAGTTTGATTGCAGACAAAGCCTATCTTAATCCCTTGTTCTCTGGATAACAGCCAGGCCAGGGTTTGTCCCACACGGCCTGCTCCTATGATGTTGATTACCGCCATTTAAATCTCCGCATGGATGTTGCCAAATTGTATCTATTTTTTGCAGGTGAACTCAACGTGTTGAGATGATTTAGGTGTTGACGTGTGCAATAAAAATACATAATATGGTTTGAGTTCACAATTTTAAGCTCACATGGTTAATTTAAATACATGCAGAATGATGATGCGCAGCCTGGACACTGTCGTCGAGGTTGGTGCGGTCTTTTTGTGAAAAAGCGTTAAACAAGCAGTCCTCTCCAATACCGGTGTCCAGGTGGGTCGCGGTTCTTCCCAAAGCATCAGCGCTTAATTTCGTCTCGAAAATGCCAGTTCCTGCTCCAGGCGTGCTGAGCTTTTCTTGAGACACCAAGTGAGGTGACACCATGAAAGGAAAATTAAACTATCGATTTTCAGACACTGACAAGGGGTACGACTCTGCCATTGAAGAGGGCAGCGAGGAATACATAGCCCAGGGTCTAACCCCGTTTGGCTATACGGCCTACAGCCGTTTTTTTGGTTCGGAAAAAGTAGTCCGATTTGTGGTTAAACAGCCTAAACCGGTTTACTGGCGGGGCGATAAGGACGAATTGCATGACGAGAGACTGGTTACCAAATATTTATCCCGTTACGAGGCGGAGTTAGACAAGTGGAATCAGATTCACCCTGAGCATCCCGCTACACTGGCCGTCAATCAGGGTATCCGATTGATATTGCCCTTTCTGCCGGGAAAAACGCTGACTTCAATTTTGTATCAGTTTCCTTCCTATCTCAGTAAAGTAGGGGATCAGGTGGCCTATTGTAAAATTGCTCTGGCTGTTTTCAAGGAGGTCAGGCGTGTCCATGAACTGGGCTTTTATCATGGTGATTTTAAGTGCGATAATCTGTTAATCAATGAAAGTCATGAGGGAGTATATCGTGCTTATTTCATAGATTGTGATGGCCTGGCTTTAAGAAGCAGCTTAGGCGGTACCTGCCCTCCGGAGTGGCAGATCCTTAATCACCTTCTTGACCATTCAGGCGTGATTAAAAAACAGGAGGAGTCTGTTTTTCAGGATTATGTTCGATTAAAGACGATCGATCTTGCTCTTGCCACGACGAAAGTCATGGACAGCGAACTGGCAGCCATCCGGGATGAGCTCTCCCAAAATGGGCCCACCCTCCTTAACGTCAGAAGCACGGTTTCCGAGGGGTATTATTATTTTATTTATGGATTGCTGGAGGATGGAAAATGGGGATTTACACCGCTTGACAGGGAGATTGTCGATTCCGCCAAAATCACGTCGTTTTCCGGCAAACTGCAAGGCCCTGCGGCTAAAGCAATCGTTACCCAGATTGAGAAGCAGAAAGGGCATAGCAGCCTGGCGCTGGATTTGGCTATCCGACAGCTGGAATCGGCGATAGACGAGCTGGAACTCAATTTAAGCTTTGACCAGATAAGGCTGGCTTAACCGCGATAAAGCCTGCTCAACAACAGGGCAGGTTTAAGCCCATGCTGTCCGCAGGGCCCATGTCCGTCCCTTATTTTCGCCTATCGGGCGACGGGATGGTAGCCAGAGGATCACTTTTATTCTTATGCTCATCCACCGGTATAAAAAATCCGTAAGAATACCTTGACTCCCCGGTCGAGGGGTGTGTTTGGTCCAATGACAAAGAGGACTCTTCAGATGAGCCATCGTTTATCAGACACTCGTCATCGAGGTAATGACTGTCCCTGGTCAAAGACAAGAAGGATTGATCCGCCAGATAACCTGATTCGGGTGCTGTCTGTTTCTGCTCAGCAGGCTTATTGTTTGCAACAGCCTGGGATTTTAAAGATCGGCCAAAGTTCGATATCGTATTGCTAAAAACAGCAATGGGGGACGTCTTGGTAATGTCTCCCGAGTCAATGATGGATTCGGTTTTGTATTGGATGAGTTGACCTGTCTCGGGATACCGGGAATGATCTTCATAAACCAAAGCCTGATTCTGGGCAAGATGATGAAAAAAAGTAATTTCAGACGCCATTTCCTCATTGGTGGGTGTGTAATGCCCGCTTTCATTACTGAACAGGCATAATCGCCCCTGATCAAAAATCAGATGGCCGGCAGACAAGACCTTCTTGCCATTACTCAGATAGGAATGATGACCGACCTCCCCCTCTTTCGCCGCTAACAGGTGACCATCCAGAGTGCGCACATAAAGATAACGCCCATGAAGTGCTTTGGTCTTATCGTTGCAGTAACTGAAAACGCCGTGTTGGCATTCGAGTTTAAATAACAGTTGGGCAATAAAGGGTTGAAAATAGAGGGATTGCCAGCCAAGGCGTTGCAATGTCCGTTCGCTTTTTCGCTCTCTACGAAAGGCATTTTTTAATTTAATGCCTTGATGACTGCTGATAGGCATATTGAATAAAGATTGGTTAATATTGAATCATCTTAACCAGACTTTATTAAAAAAAAATTAAAGCATACACTCTTGCTAACAATTTTACAGTTTATTTTCAAAAAAACGCGTCAGGTCATGTTCTCATTGAGCAGTGACAAAACCTTTTCAGGCGGACGTCCAATCACCGCTTTGCCATGGTAGGTCACAATCGGGCGTTGCATCAGGACAGGCGCTTTGTGCATGGCGAGTAGTAGTTTTTCTTTATCGCTGAGGGACAAGCCCCATTCTTTAAAAATGGTTTCCCCACTGCGAACGAAATCTTTAAGCTCAAAATGAGCGCTTAGCTCGCGCAATTGATCAAGGCTTAATGGTTTTTTTAAGTACTCGATTATTACCGGTTTCAGGCCTTTGTCATGCAGCAGTTTTAATGTTTCCCGGGACTTGGAGCATCGGGGATTATGATAGATCGTGATCGTTTCCATGACATCGCTTTGTAGAAGATTTAAAAAATCATAACATGGTTGCTTCGTTTCAAAAAATAGGGTCTATACTTAACTGGTCAATAGTTGTGCATCCCCGAGTCTCCCGAATAGAACCATGCGCGCCTTTCTCGCTTTTTGGAGTGTTGTATTTATGGTAAAGAAAGCATTAACTCATATAGCCTTGATTCCAGATGGTAACGGCCGTTGGGCCAGTATTCGTCAATTGCCGCGAGAATATGGACATGACGCGGGTTACAGGACGGCGCTTAGCATAATACGGCATTGCGTAACAATGAAAATTCCTTATGTCAGTCTCTTCGTGCTGAGTTATTACAACATCAATAAACGCCCGCCCAACGAGTTAAATAATGTGTACAGGCATCTTTGCAGTCTTTTTAAAGACAGCGAGATTGATCTGTTTCATCGCTTAAACTGCGTTTTCAGGCCTGTTGGCGATTTTTCCTGCCTTGCAGATTGCCCCGAGCTGATTGACGCCATCGACTACACTCTTCGCAAAACCCGAAACAATACCGGGACCATCATCAATGTGGCGGTGGCTTACGCCGGGAGTACTGATATTGCTGACAGTATTTATGAGCTTTATCGTCGTAATGGCAATCACTTACCCGAAAAAAGGGAGGATTTAATGAGGGGAATCACTCAATATTCCCATCTGAATTCACCGCCGGTGGATTTATGCATTCGTTTGGGAGGAGAAAAACGGTTAAGCGACTTTTGTCTCTGGCATCTGTTACAGGCGGAACTGGAATTTTTAGACACACTCTGGCCTGATTTTACCACGGACCAGCTGGATGCCTGTATTAAAAATTATTACCGCCGCGATCGCCGTTTCGGTGAGGCGTCATCAGCCAGAATCATCCGAAAGCTTGCCAAAGAGCGGCGGCCTCAGTCAAATCGATGCTCAAACATCAGGAGCGATAAGTAGAGCTTGGCGCTTCAGTGCCATACTCCGGCAAGGGATCACGCTCAAGCGAGGCGGGGGTTAATACGCTGACGCAGAGCTTTACCTCGTCACGGAATTGATTGTTGACATCGCCATTGAGGTAATTTAATTGGTCAACGCCGGCCCATCCTTTTACGGATTGCATAAAATCTTCGCGTTCATCCAGCTCAATAAAGACCTGCCGATCCGGGTCAATGAGGTAAGCATCCTCTTCATCCCGATAAATAAGGTAAGCATGATCGATGTCCTCGGATTCAAGACTCACCATCATTAATTCACCGGGTTTTAATTTTCTGATTTCTTCAAAAAAAGCAGTAGGATCTTTGGAACGTTTGTCGTCACTGCCATGACGGCTGTGCACGAATTGTTCAATTGGATCATGACCATCCTGGCAGGATGGGATTTCCTTGGGTTCAGCCCCTTCAAGCAATACCCGTGCGCCTTCAATGGCACACCATTGGCAATTGCCGGTGTTTTTAGGCACACCATTCGCATCTATGGGGTTAATTTTTTTAAGTTTTTGTAATAACTCGTCTTTCATAGCGGCCTCACTCCAATGTCCTTTTTAAGTATAGGCTTAAAAAAGCACTGATTATGATGTGAGGGGGAGAAAGATGAGCAACGCGTTATTCAATAAGGAGGAATTAAGAGACAATGCCCAGTTGTACAACTGGGCACTTCAGGTTTAATTGTGCGCGTTTTTAAGGTAATGTGCTTCGCTAAGGTCGTCTTCTCTTGATGGGTTCGTATTCCCATAAACCGGACTTTTGGTGCTTTTCATTAACTCTGACAATGTAGGGGAAGAAGGATTGGGATTGATCTCATCCGTCCCAAGATTCTGGGTTTTCTGGGGTGTTGGTTTGACTGATACCTGTTCACCGTCTGTTTTATCCGTGAACACAGGAGCCAGTGGATTAACCGATGGTTGTACAGCATCTGACTTTGTCTCTCCGGGTTTATCAGAGTCTGGAAAGTCCAGTTTGTACTTATTATCATCCTGTTTATTGTGATTAACGGCCAGATAAATCAATGCAGCGGTAATCGCCAGGGCAAGCAGTACGCCTACACCAACAGGGAGTATGGTGGACATGATGGTGCCGAACATCACGGCGGGCAGCAGAGTACTGACACCGGTTAATGTAGCGAAGGCTACCAATGAAACCACGGCCAGGATGGGGACGTATTTGAATCCAATGACGTTGCGATCACTGTTCGCAAGCCAGGCTGCTTTTTCTTCAACCGTATTCGACATTTCCTTAAGCCCATCTATCTGATAGTCGTTCAAGCCTTCTCGGAAGACGTCCCATGGGTGATTGGCAAATTGATACTCATCAGCCCCCGCCATATAAATTTTCTTTTTTCGTCTCGCGACTACATCGGCAATGATAACAACCAGGGGGATGACAATGGCCATAACCGGCAGTACGAATAAGGCGGTTGGCACAAAAAAACCCGCAATAAGCGCGGTAACAAAAAATA
Organism: Legionella rubrilucens; assembly: GCF_001468125.1. Taxonomy (GTDB): domain Bacteria; phylum Pseudomonadota; class Gammaproteobacteria; order Legionellales; family Legionellaceae; genus Legionella_C; species Legionella_C rubrilucens. The sequence continues at coordinate 33,917 of NZ_LNYT01000020.1, forward strand.
AAATAGCGGCAGGAAAGGCCAGGGGAGCTACCGCGGCGATACCCCAGGCAATGCCTTGTGCCGCCGGTTTATTGGATTCAATCATGCTGTGTTGTTGCCGCTGATGCCCGAGCATGAAATAAGGCAGGTTGCTTTTAGCCCCTAGCAGATCATTAAGAATGCCATATCCCATGGCCATTAAAAAAACCATCCCACCGGCAAAAAAAGCGCTGGCAATGACGGTTAATACCAAGGGTGCGGCAAAAAAGCTTAAAGCGGCAAAGCCTAAAATGGCGAGGATGGAGAGAATGGAAACAATAATTCCAATTTCAGAGAACCTCTCAATCCACTTTTGTCAATCTGTCCTATCATGATTTTCTTCGCAAAACTATGGAGTGAAGCTATTCTATTGAGGAATAGTTAAGGAATCCTTAAGAAAGCATTCATATTGATTAAAAATCAATCATTTTGTGGAAAATGTTAAGTGTGCTAGTGAACAGCATAAGGACAACGATAATGAGTTATGCCTGCCCTTTTGGCCCCAGACTCCAGGTGTACTGGGAGAGGCGATATGATTTTTTTCATCGCTTTGATGAGGGCATTCAGTTCGATGCCGAAGGGTTGCATACGGTGATGCCAGAACAGGCTGCCCTGGCTCAGGCACAGCTGTTTCATGGGGCTGATTGTGTTCTCGATGGCTTTTGCGGCGTTGGCGGGGCAGCGATTGCCCTGGCGCGTCTGGGCAAAAAAGTCATTGCCGTCGAGCTGGATGCCCATCGACTTAATATGGCCAGGCATAACGCCCGAATTTATGGAGTCGATGAGGCAATTACCTTTGTGCACGGGGATTTTTTTGAAGTGGCGCGCCAATACAGCGCGGATGCCCTGCTGGTTGATCCACCCTGGGGATGGCCCAGGTACCGTCCAGTGGATCGCTTTTTGTTAGAGCATTTTGAGCCGCACGGCAAAAAAGTACTTGATTTTGCCTTGTCCCGCTGTAATCAGGTCATTTTGCGGGCCCCTGTCCATTTTGATACGACCGAATTGGAGCTCTTTGGTGTCAATTACCAGTCTTACGATAACCTCCTGCACGAACGGGTGATTTCAAAATCGATCCTTCTCTATCAAAAGTCATTAAAAGGGTAAAGGCCCAATTCAGAAACCGTATTTTTTCAACGACTCGTCCCTGTCGGCTGAAGGGGTGCTATCCAGCACGGTGTTGGCGTTGGCAAGCACGGACTCGACCTTAAGGCTTGAAATGGGCGCTGCCGCGACTACTTTTTTGCGTTCGGCCATATCGGCGAGATAAACCTTGATGGGCATCTTTTTAAGGCGCCATTCCGCTTCGGTATCGCCGAAAGCGAGGTCATAAATGTGTTGGTCGACGTGATTGTAAATTAACATATGAGTCACTTCTTTGGCGTCGGGCGCCTGACTTTCAAAGAGGATCTGGCTTTCTGTCAGTGCCGCCCACTCATCGCTGCTGCTGATTGCTTTTCTGCTTTCAAAACCAAGCAGATCATGAAGCAGGCCTAAGTTGTCTTTGACAGCACAGGCGCTAAAGACAGTTTGTAAGTCAGATTCGTTGATAATGCCGACGGTGCCCAGGGCATAGGCTACAAACTGTTCACAATTCATCACGGAGTTATGGCTATGCAATTGCATAAGTGCCCTGAAGCGGTCATCCGGGTTGCTTCGCGGTGAAAGGTAGGTCATGAGGGCTGAATAAACCATTTTTAGAGTTTCTTTGCGCTGCTGTATCTCCCCCTGCTGGTTATAGTGGGCGCTGACGTTTGCTTTTTCCGCTTTTTTGAAAAAGCGGTTGTTTAAGGCATTGCTTCTGGCCACACTTAAATTGGGTTCTGTGCGGGGATTGGAGGCCCAAAGATAATGGCCGGTCTGCGTCTGAAGAAAAGTTGACAGGACTCTATCCCGTCCTTGCGGGTAATCATAAACGTTCGAGTAGCCATAATGCTCCTGACGGCCGAAATGATTATTCAATCCGTTTCTTATGCTTACTTTCCACGCGGCTTTGAGTGCACTTTCCCAGTTACTGAAATAATAGCGGCTGCGGTTGTTGGCGGCCATAGAACCCAAGATGGATACCAGGAGGTTCAGATCGCCATATTGTTGCATGATTGCTTTCGGAATTTTGGAATAGGGTTGGTACTGGCCACCCTTGCTGCTGTAGATGAATAACATAATTTCCTCATCCAGGGGATATTGTTCATTTTAAGCGCTGAAAATTAAGGTTTTATGAACCCGGTTTTTTGCGGGGGCCGAGCAGAGGACGCTGCCTGGCACGTTCCGCCCAGGCGTCAATCGCACTGGGACTCAGGAACATCAGATCGCCGTCGATGTCCTGTTGATTTTCTAAAAACAACTGATCAAAAATGGTTTGTTGAAGCGGCATAAACCCCAGCTTGAAATAGAATCGCCCTGATTTGCGGGCAGAATAAAGACAAATACGGCCTTCGCAGCCTAAAATCTGGCTTTGTTCAAAAATGGCCTGAATCAGAATGGTTCCAAGCGAATAATCCCCCTGCATCCTCGATTCAATGGCATTCAGAACGATAACGGACTCTGTACCATACGCACACGCCAAACACTCGGATTGATCGAGGACATTAAAATGCGCATGCGCGGCTACTGTCTGTTCAGGTGTAATAAGAAAATAGTAATGCATATTAGGAAACTGCTGGGAACGGATGTGGTAAAGGGTGAGATTAAGGGGGCTTCCTGTCGCCTGGTGTTTGGGGGCAATAGTGAGCTGGTTGATGGGGGTGTAATCAAAATGGTTTTGGGGAGGTAGGGGAGAGTGGTCATGATGCTTAAGCGGGTGAAGAATGATTTCATACATGTTTTTGGCAAGTGGCTCACACAACTCCAGCCGTCTTGAGCCATCAGTACCCGGCAAACAGGTTAAAATATTCTGGGGTAATTGTTTAACCTGACACGCCAGATGCCGCTCATTCACATGCGAAAAATTCATCCTGGTTAACGCATTACGCATTATTTTTCCCTGACTGCCAAGGGCGCCCATTTCAATTATAGCATTTGCGGTACCAAGACTTTACAAGCAAGTGGGGGCTTTGTTAGCCTGTTTTATTGATCATTGACTGCAACCCGCTTATGAAAATGACCTTTTCGCTGGGCTCTTTTCTTTTCACCCTCTGCATTCAGGCTTTTGCGTTTTCCTGCCATGAGGCTCAGCCCATTATTCAAAAACCAATTCAGTTTGATAAAGAGCGCGTGGCGCTGACGCGCGACTATCAATTGCATCATTACGGCATTGACTCCGAGTCCATCGCCATTGAGCCTAAGATGATTGTGCTGCATTGGACAATGTTGCCGACCATGGACATTGTTTTTCGTCTGTTTAATCCGCCCGCCTTGCCAAAAAATTCGCCGCGGCGTAACGAATTACCGGGCGATTTAAACGTGTCGAGTCATTTTCTGGTGGATAAAGACGGCCGCATTTATCAATTGATGCCTGAAACCTGGATGGCGAGACACAGCATTGGCTTAAACCATTATGCCATTGGCATTGAAAATGTCGGAGGTGTCGATGGGAAGGACGATCTCACTGAAGAACAGGTTCGCGCCAATGCGTTTCTCGTTTGTTACCTCAAAACCAAATACCCTCAAATCAAGAATGTGATTGGCCACAATGAGTATTTAAATTATAAAAATACTCCCTTATGGCTGGAAAAAGATCCTAATTATTTTACTGATAAAACCGACCCGGGTCCCACCTTTGTCAACAGGGTAAAACAACGCATTGCCGCTTCCTAAAGGTAACGATAGCGCAACAGGTAGTGTTTTTGCCATTGCAGCCCGTTGTCTTTTGCGATAACCCGGAGCGATTTGACCTGCTTGGCGGACAGCAGCGGGTCCCTGCCAAAGAGCAAAGCAAATTCCTTGCTGTTTTCGATGAGAGGAGACAGCAGAAAACCAGATTTAGCCATACCGGCAATCAGGCGATAGTGTTTTTTATGGCCATTGGTTAATTCAAGCTCTATGGCCAGTGCTGAGGGCTTGTACAGCCAGGTCAACAGATGCCCCAGCCAATTGGCCTTGATGTCTATCGCCACAAAAACAGGTTGTTTGTTTGAAGGCAGAGTGATGGTTTCACCCAGCATGTGCGTTTCAGTGACAGTGAAGGGCAGCGGTTTTGCGGGTTGGCGCTGTTTTTTTAAAATTAAAAAATCCTTCACTAAAGAAACAGGATAATAGGCAGTGAGTAACCCAGGCCAGGAAGCCCCGTCTTCCAGAGAGGGAAGACGCTCATCAAGAGGCTCTATTTTAAACACAATGGTATCCGGTGCTTTTGCTGCCAGATGACTTGCATTCTTAAGTGCCATGGCTTCTGAAAAAACCGAATAACTTTGAAAAACCGGCCGTGGTGACCACTGTGCCCCGGAGGCAATTAAAAAATTCTGTTCAAATGAATAAATATCGCTTTTTCCTGGCAAAGGGGGGAATTTGACCAGGTTAGCCAGGTAATCCTTGAGTAAATAAAAATCCTTTTCCCGCCAATGCCTGTCGGCAATATCCATTTTCAAGGCGGATAAGACATTGCTGTACGTTACCCTCAAATAGGTTAAGGGAGCATAAGGGGTAAACCCCGTCAGAATATAAAACCAGGCCAATACCGCCAACAGCATCATGGGTAAGAGCCGGGTGGACTGTATGACGGTCGGCAGCAGAAAAGCCGCCATCAGGATGGCGGTGGCGGCGATTAACGAATGGCCGAAATGCCGGACAAATCCTGCCTTAAACGCACAAAATAAAAACAGGCCCAACAGGGCGGTAAGAAAAGCCTTATCAATGCCTTTCAGGTCAGGTTGTTTGACAATGAGCGTCAACAAGGTCATGGCAGTGATCAGGAAGGCGAAGACTTCCCAGCCATTTCCAGGCGAAGCCATGGCTTCGCTGTAGCCCATGGCCAATTCGATTGAACGCCAGAGGTACATGGGCAGGTGGGCAAGGGACTGATTGGCTAGGCACCAAAACACGGCCAGGGCCAGAAGCAATACAATCCAAAGGGTTAGAAGGGTTTTGTGCTGTTTTTTCAGGAATAAATAAAGACTGGTGCTTAAGAGAACGAGCAGGGTAAACAGCAGCAGGGTCCCTTTAACGAGTGTCAATAAAGCCAGGGGGGCGGTTGTCAGCGCCAGCAGGTTTCGCGCGGGAGCATGGTCTTTAAATACCGCTAAACCCAGGAGGAGTGGGTAAGAAAGCAGCAGGGCATCGCGTGAATAAATCATCATCAGGAACAGCAACGCCAGGGCACACCGCCATCGCCAGGCGATGCCGCGCGTTAAGACCATCAATAACAGGCCATAGCTTAGGGCAAGGTAAAGACAACCGCCATACATAAGATAGGCGGTATCCGGGTGATATGCTTTTGTGTAAATGGCCGAATAAGGCCCCAGTGTAAAGACAATGTCCTGCCCAAAAATCAATCCCTGGGATACGGCCTGGTTAAGCGCTAAGGCCCAGGATGCATCAATGGTTAGTCCTGGCATGACCGGTGAAAAGGGGATAAAAAGCGGTAAAAGCAGGAGCAGCAACAAAGCGTTAAAGCCCCAGAGGAGCCATGGTTTGTGAACTGCGGGTGAATCCATATCCTGTCCTGTAATAGCCGTTGCAGGCCTTATTATGCCAGAGATTGTCTAAAATGCTCGCTGTGAAATGCGCTTAAAGGATGGTTGCAACAGCGTTACAAATTGATTATAAATCGCTGCCCACGTTAAACTATTGCCCCTGTAAATGGAAGGATTTCGTCATGCCAAAATTCACTGAAGCCTTGTTGGCTGCAACCTACAAGAACGGCAAACCCAGCGGTGCACTGACGGAAGTGCATGCCAAAGCGGAACATCACCGCTTTAAAAAAGACTATCTTTTTAAAGACAAGGCGATACCGAAGGCAGTGTATGCTTCTCGCCTGATTCAACATTATTTAATTATCCAAAGCCTGGAAATGCATCTTCAAGCGCTGTCTACAGAAAAAGAATCAGCCCTTAGTGCCTTTTTTATTTTATCTTACTTAAACGAACTATGGCGAACGCCGGCCATTGAAAGGGATTTGCAGCAATTGGGTATTAATCCAAAAGAAATAAGGGCGAGTGAGGTTGCTCCTGCAACAACGAAGTACCTCGAAAAAATTAACAATGCGTCGCCGCAGGCACTACTGACTCATTTTCTGGTGCATGTCGCGGGGTTTATGCATGGCGGTAATATCATTCTCAACAAATACATTAAACCCAGTAATGAATTGACCGATTATCAAATCTCAAGCCATCAATATGATTTCTCCGCTGCCTTCCCCCGCTTGCCGGAAAAAAGCCGTTCAACCCTGGGACTGTACCAGGATATGATGACGCATCTTGACACGAAACTGGTGTTTTCATCGCATGACTATGACGAGGTTGTCAAGGAGGCCCTGTGTGTTTACGAAGCCATGACCGGGATTTATGACGACTTATGTGAGATGCATGCCCGTCAACCGCTTGTTTCAACCTCGTCAATTGCCAAGGTCGGCGTCAGTTTAATTGTTGTCGCCTGGGTATTAAAATGGCTCTTTGATCTATTCAATCCAGTCGCCAATAGCCTGCCGGCAGTCACTCCTTAATGGTTGTTTCCTCTGCGGTGGCTTTTGCAGGCCACCCTGTCTTTCCTTTGCTGAAGTCAAATTCCGCTTTAAAAGGTAGTTTTTACTGGTTTACGAAACACCCAATCTCTCACATCATAGCGCCACTTGAGATTAACACAGGCAGGCAGGGTTCAAGAGGAACGTTGCAGGCATAAAAACTAATCTCAGGTGCTAACTGCCTGGCAGCAATGGAATAGTGCCAGGCTTCACCAACTACGAAGGAGTAATTTTATGGAAAAAAACAACGAGCGAGTCCTGGCTTATTCAATGGCTAAACCATTGTCCGAAAAAGAAATGATGGACGTGGCTGGCGGTGCAGCTAACTACACCACAAGACACACCTTTCGCGTGACAGGAGGTACAGGGCCCTCTGCTGATGTGGCCTATGATGTAAGCGTCGATTGGTAACTAACAACACGGGGTCGTAAGGGGCCCCGTGTAAAAAGCGACAGGGATTTTACATGAAGTTTTTAATCTTGACGGAGCCTGACGACAGTCACGCGATGTGTGTTAAATTGGCATTGGAAAAAACGGGGCATGATGTTCGATTGCTCTTTACGGCAGATTTACCCACCAAACAGAAGAACTCGGTTTACATTGATAATGTCAGTTATGAGTGGAAAAGCACGGATGCCGAGCTATGCGTACGCGATAATTATTATGATGTCGTTTGGTGGCGCCGTGCGCGCAAACCTTTTTTGCCAAGGGAGGCTGTGCATCCTGACGATTACCATTTTGTGTTACGTGAAAATATTCTTTTCCATGAATCCATTACCAATAATCTGGCACCCAAAGCCTGGTGGGTTAACAGTAAGGAAGCGGCACTGAGAGCCAACTCCAAACTTCTCCAGTTGAAATGGGCTGTGCAGTGCGGGTTAACCATTCCATCCACCCTGTGCTCGAATGATCCTAGGGATATAAGGTATTTCCTGTTAAAACATGAGGACCAGGGCGTCATCTACAAACCGCTTTGTTCCAATGTCTGGTTTGAGGAAAGGGCGCTTAAAATTGCTTATACCACCAAAGTGGCTTTTCTGGATTTACCCAGTAATAAATTGCTGCAACTGGCGCCAGGGCTCTTTCAGAAAGAGGTCAAAAAGAAATACGAATTGCGCGTGACTTGTTTTGGCGATTACCTGGTCGCGGCCAAATTAAACTCTCAGCAGCATGATGAAGGACGCGTTGACTGGCGTGCCATTCCTGACGGCCGATTAACCATCGAACCGTATTCATTGCCAACCGAGATCGAAAACAAAATCAGGCATTTTATGAAAAAAATGGGACTGGTATTTGGTTGCATTGATTTAATTGTTTCTACCGATGACCAGTATGTTTTCCTCGAAGTGAATGAGCAGGGGCAGTTTTTATGGATCGAAGACGTAAATCCTGCATTTCCCATGCTGGATCTTTTTGTCCAATTTCTGACGAATCAGTCCGTTCATTTTGTCCCAGCCAGTCAAACGCCCAGGCATTGGGTTAACGATTATGAGCGGGAGGCGAGCGAGTGGATGGACCGAAACATCAGGCAACATGTCGAACTCAATACATTAAAAATAAACCAGGGGCAACGACAACATGCTTAAATCATTAAGTATTTTTTGTATTCTTTTTCCGATGGTCTTATCAGCTAAAACGACAATCGATTTGTTTGGCGACGAGGGAAGCCAGGCTGAGCGTGTATTGAAGCAATACAGTGGGCCAATAATGGCCCTGGAGGAATCCTTGCATGAGTTGCTGGTAACTGATCAATTGCAAGCGCACCCCGAGAAGCTTAACGAGGTGGGAGAGCGAAAAAGAGTATTGGTTAACAAGATAAAAAAGGATTACGGTTATGCCTATGTAGATGTATCGACAGTCAACTATTCGAGCGATTCTGTCTATATCACCATTGAAGTGATTCGCAAAGAGCAGCCTCATCGTCTTAAGTTTATTGATGATCACAGGCCCGTGACGCACAGAGCCACCAAAGACCTCATCCATGACATGGAGAGGTACAATGAGCTTGGTACAACTTTATTTTTAAATGATCAATTAAATCCCGAAAAACTGGATTGCCCCTTCTATCACTGTACCTGGGGGTTTGAGCATCCAAAATTAAAACCGTTCCATGCTCAATTTCAACAGGGGGTCAGTGCACAGAAATCATTGATCCTCGAAACACTTCATGCCGATCCGGATCCGGAAAGACGTGCGGCGGCTGTGTTTTTAGTCGGGCATTTTGATAATCCTCAGGAAATTATTGATTTGTTGGTACCGCATGTCCTCGATAATGACAGCGGCATCCGTAATAATGCCATGCGTGTGATAGGGACGACATTGACTAAATACAAGACGGCACATGTCAACATCGATCCTTTCCTTCATTTGTTATCCTCGCCTTATGATACGGATAGAAACAAATCCTTGTTGGTGCTGTTGCAGGTTTGTGATGCCAATCGACAAAAAATGATTCAGGAAGGCAAAGAGTCCCTGTTGGCTCTGTTGGCATTAAAACAACCTAACAATCATGAGCCGGCCTATCAGATTTTGAAAAAAATCAGCGGTAAAAATTACAGTGATACCGATCTGAAATCATGGAAAGCCTGGGCTGATTCTGTTCAGGCCACGAATTAATAACCATTGAGTGTGCCCCAATGAGTCAATTATTCAGGCAGGAAGTCTTTGATTTCAAAAAAACTAAAAATCTTGGTCCGGTCTTCATTAATATTCCTTTTAATGTTTATGTCCTGTCATTTGGTATGGCGTTCATTTTAAGCCTGATGATCCTGTTCCTGTATTTTGCCGAGTATTCAGAAAAATACATGGTGAATGGCTATCTGGATTACTCCAAAGGGCTTATTCAGATTTACTCCGGCAAAAGCGGACTGATAGTCAAGGGACAGGTGAAAAGTCATCAACATGTCAATCAAGGGGATGTTTTATTTAAAATAGACACCTCTTATTCGGATGCGCCCAGTCAAAATAAAATACTGAGCCGTCTTAACCGTCAAACACGGCGGCTTAGTCAAGACATCATGCGGATTAAAAATGAACTATTGGTTCTCAAGCCCCTGCTGGCAAAAAAATACATTTCAGTTGACGTGTATAACAACAAAAAAGACCGCCTTAACGAGTTAAGAAATAAGAAAAATCAGTTGGAAATTGAACGCATTGAGCATCAAAAACGAAATGCTTACCTTATTCGGGCACCGATTAACGGCAGGTTGACCGTTATTCATTATCAGGCGGGGCAGCAGATCAGTCCTTCTGACGAGTTGGTAAAAATTATTCCAGACAACACCGATCTCATTGCTGAAATTCAGGTCCCTGTCAAACACGCCGGGTTTATGGCCAGAAATGATCCGATTACGCTTCGTTACGATGCTTATCCTTATGAGCGGTTTGGTACTTACCCGGCGATCATTAAAGACATTGATCCGGTGATTAGTCTCGATAAGACAGGGCCGCATCCACTGGAAACACGTGAGCCCTATTACAAGGTGCAGGCTAAGCTGGGCAGTCAGTTTGTGACGGTCTATGGTCGGAAAAAGGGTTTGCAGCAGGGGATGACCTTTTCTGCTGTGATGACAGGCACACGTAGAAAAGTCTGGCAATGGATTTGGGAACCCATTGACCATTTTATGGGGAGTTAAGTGATGAATTCAAAGCAGCTCAATTTTAAGTGGCAACTGCGTACTGCGCTTCCTGTCATTTTTCAGGATGAAACCGCGGAATGCGGTCATGCCTGTGTGGCGATGGTCAGCAATTATCACGGCCATGAATTGAATCTACCTGCGTTAAGGGCACTATCAAAACCGTCCAGCCGGGGTACCACCTTACTGGATATTACGCGGTTACTGACCAGGCTCGGGTTTAGAACCCGAGCTTTACGTGTCCCTCTGGAAGAACTCCATTTCATTCAGTGTCCTGCGATTCTGCATTGGGATTTAAATCATTTCGTTGTATTAAAACAGGTTAAAAAAGGGCATGTGATTATTCATGATCCGGTGAGTGGTGTGAAAAAATGCAAGATGGAGGAGCTATCAAAATCCTTTACCGGCATCGCCCTGGAAATTGAAAAAGAGGCCGACTTTAAGACCATAAGAAACAATCAATCGTTGACGCTTACCCATCTGGCGTCCTCCATTCATGGTGTAAAAAAATTCATTACGCTCCTTCTTTTCTTTTCGGCGTTCATTGAACTATTCAATCTGATTAATCCCCTGTTTATGCAATTTGTAACTGACAACATCATCAGTACCCACAATGCCCACAATTTGTATTTCATTGCCTTCGGGTTTGCGCTATTGGTTTTTATGCAAACAGTGGCTGAATACATTCGCGGTCATGTGGTGATTTATGTCGGTAATCACCTGACCGAGCAGTTTTCCTCCAATATTGTGCGGCATATTCTCAAATTGCCGTTGGATTTTTTTGAAAAAAGACACAAGGGCGATGTCCAGTCCCGTTTTCAATCGATTGAAGACATTCAACAAAAGATCAGTACCGATTTTATCAATACACTTTTTGATGGTTTAATGATCGCAATTAATCTGACTGTCATGGTATTTTACAGTATTCAGTTGACTGGCATTGTGCTGGTTGCCTTAGCGTTGTATGTCCTTTTCCGCCAGACCAGTTATCATTTTTTAAAAAAACAAACCGAAACGTCGATTGCGCAGCATGCCAAAGCCTCATCTGCTTTTCTCGAAACTCTCCATGGGATTTTACCAATCAAAGCGTTTTTAAAAGAACAGACCCAATTCAACACCTGGCGAAACGCATTCATTGCCTCGTTGAATGCGGATATCCGGATTGCGCGTGTGAATCTCATTTACCGTATTCTCAACCAGTTTCTGTTTCATATCGAACATATTATTGTTGTCTGCGCAGGCGCATCATTGGTATTGGCCAACCAGTTTTCATTAGGCATGCTCATGGCTTTTCTGGCTTACCGGTTGTCTCTGGTGAATAAAGCGTCCACGTTTATTCAGAGTTGGTTTGATTACAGACTCATCGCTCTCCAACTCCATCGTTTAAGCGACATTGTCTTTCAGGAGCCTGAAGAAATAAGTCGGGGAAAAGGCGAGCTTGAACACATCAAAGGTTCACTCCGCATGCAGGAGGTCAGTTTTCGATATAATCCGGAAGGAGAGGATGTGATAAGCCATCTTAATTTAGACATTAAAGCCGGAGAAAAAGTGGTCATTACCGGCGCCTCCGGTTGCGGCAAATCCACTTTCTTAAAAGTGGCCATGGGCCTTTTAAACAAAACGCAGGGCGAAATTTTTATTGATGGCAAACCCCTGCATGAGTTCGGTATCCATAATTTAAGGCAAATTTCTGCGTCAGTCATGCAGGATGATGTGTTACTCAGTGGTTCGATACTCAATAATATTGCTTTTTTTGATGAAGCCATGGATTTGGAGCGCGTGCATGAATCGGCTAAGCTCGCTTGTATTCACGAAGAGATTGAAGAGTTTCCCATGGGTTATGAGACGTTGGTCGGCGACATGGGCTCTACGCTTTCCGGTGGACAAAAGCAGAGAATACTCCTGGCGAGGGCCTTGTACAAACAACCCAAGATTCTCTTTCTTGATGAGGCCACCAGCCATCTGGACATTGAAAACGAAAGAAGAATAAACCAGTCGCTTAATCAACTTGCTATAACCCAGGTTGTGATCGCTCATCGGCCAGAAACGATTAAAATGGCAGACAGGGTGATCCATTTGCAAGGTAAAAAGTCGTTACAGCCATTTTTTCCTCTTGAAGTAAAAGAATGGCAGCCAGGCTGAAATGACCATCAGCAGGATGGCGAGAGGGTAGCCGACGTACCATTCAAGCTCCGGGATATGCTTAAAGTTCATGCCATAAATGCTGGCGATAAGCGTTGGGGGGAGAAAAAGTACAGCCGCCACGGTAAAACTCTTAATGATGTTATTCTGTTCAAGTGTAATCATACCCAGTGTGGCATCGTGCAAAAAGTTAAATTTGGTTGAGAGAAAGGCAGAGTAATCGCTTAAGGAGCTCACGTCTTTGCCAATGGTTGCCAGGATTGATTTCATGTTACCTGACAGCTTGACGTTGTCAGCCTGACTTAAAAAGGAAATCAACCGAGTAAAGGACATCAGGCTTTCCCGGGCTTTGGCACCTAAATCCCCATAAGCGCCGATCATGGCGATAATCTTTTTATAACTGATGTCTTTGGCGGTGCCGATTCGCTCCGTTTGCCGGAAAATCAGCGCGGATGTTTTATCCAATTCGTGGCTGATTTTTTCAAGAATGTCAGCGAGCCGATCAACGGCTGCCTCAAGAAGACCAATCAGCAAGCCTGCGGAGGTGGGTTTGCTGTATTGCAGCAGGCGTGATTTGAATAAACTGAATGCATGGAGTTCAGTGTAGCGAAGGGTCATTAAAATTCGATCGCTTAAAATGAACGTGACCACGTCAGTCTGTACTTCCGGGGATTCTGATTTGGCAACCATCGTGGCTGTCATGAACAGGGTGCCATTTTCGGCATAAAGACGGCTCGACACCTCGATTTCTTCAACTTCGGTTTTGGTTGGGATATTAATGTTAAAAAAACCTTCGAGAAGCGTTTCCTCTTCGACGGTTAAATCCAATAAATCAAGCCATACCGCTTGTTGAAGGCGGTGAGGATTACTCAGGTTTAATGTTTCTGCTTGTAGTCCTGATTCAGTATTAAAATGGATAATGACCATTTCTGTTTTTTTTTAAGAAAGGATGGAAATAGCATACGTTTATCTTGGGCTGTACACAAACCCTTTGCACAGGAGAAAGTATGGGTGTTATGGCCTAAAGACCAATGACTCTGTTTTTTTCTGAAAACAGTTTAAACTCTGAGTTTTGCAAGGAATCGTTGATGTATGCAAGGATTGTGAGCTTATTGATGTTCACCCACATTGCTCTGGCTACTCCCTGGATGACGGGCCCATTGTTAGCGCCTTCAGGGAAGACTATTCCTCCTGGCCATTTCAATATCGAGCCTTATGGCTTTTATACGGTTTATCCTCAGGATTTCAAAAATATTGAGGTCATGCCGATTATCAGTGCCGGCATTAATGATTTTATGGATTTGCAGACTTCCCTGCCGATTGATTACAGTTGGGCGCGTGGTCAACGCAGCGGTGGAATTGGTGATTACAGTCTGGGGCTGGGTTTTCAGTTAATAAGGCAACAGGAAAACCCCAGGTGGCCGGATGCCCGCCTGATCATCCAGCAGGTCTTTCCCACCGGCCGCTTTGAGAATCTCCACCCAGATAAGCGAGGCACCGATCAAACCGGCTCAGGTTCGTATCAAACTTCGCTGGCCTTAACGCTGCAGCGGTTATTCACGTTACCCAATGAACATTATCTGCGTACGCGGCTTAATTTGACAGTGACTTTGCCAAGCGATGTCACGGTGCATGGACTCAACGTGTTTGGCGGCAGTGTCGGCACATCGGGAACGGTGACGCCGGGAGATAATTATGCAGCCGATCTTGCTTTTGAATACTCGCTAAGCCAACATTGGGTGGCTGTGTTTGAAACCCTGTACAACAACAGTTCTTCGTCCAATTTTAACGGCAACCCGGGTTTCACGCCAGGCGCGTCAGTCGGCGGCCCCGGCGGCAATAATGCGTCCCTGGCCCCTGCGCTTGAATATAATTTTAATGCCAATGTCGGCCTTATTGGCGGCGTATGGTTCTCAGTCACAGGTCCGCACGCGGCTAAATTTGCAGCCTACACCGTAGCGGTTAACTGGTTTATTTAATAATAATGAGGTCATGATGAAAAATTTGACGTGCATTCTGCTTATCCTGGGCAGTGCTGCCGCCTTCGCGGCGCCTTGCGACACCAAGCGTGATTTATTGCTTGATAACAGCGAAACCAAAGTCTGGCGATCAACCCTTTGCCCTAACCAGCAGTTACCTTATCACACGCATGAGCATGCCAGAGTCGCTATTCCTGCAGAGAATGGTATGCTTAAAGTAATCTATCAATCCGGTAAAACCGAGGTGATTCAGCTTAGAAAAAATCAACCGATTTTTCTGGATAAAGCGCAAGGGAAAGAAGCTCACCAGGATGTCAATATCACTCAGAAAATTCTGCACATTACGGTAATCGAGCTCAGTAAGGATTAATCGAGTTCATCGGACAAGGTGCTTTACCATCGCCTTGTCCGATGAATGGCTCTGCCTGACAGCAATCATTAATGCCGGTTGCAGTTGCCGTGCATTGCAGGCATGAGCTATAATTTAGATGTGTTTATATTTTAGTCAATTGCGAGGCTAAAATGGACATTTATCAGAAGACCGCCCTCGTCAGCCGCTATTTTCAATTGCAGCAAAAGTTTCACAGTTATTTTATTCTGGAAAATACGCATCCAGCCGATGAAGAAAACATTGAAATCAGTTTAAAAGAAACGATTAATGATATTAAACAGTACATTAAACCCCAGGAAATCCATTCATTAATTAATCTGACCTTTGATAAGTTATTTCTAGCCAATCCCATTGAAAAATCGCGTTTTCTGGAGTTTGAAGCCAATGCAGAGCAATTGATTACCCTGCTGGCTAATCAGGAGAAAGAAAACACGCATTCAAAGGCTTTCTGGGTCACTGTTTTATGTGGGCTGCTGATCGTGACCCTGCCGTTTATAGGCTTGATTTACAACGGTTGGGTGAAGCATTTTTCGCAAAAACAGATTTTGCAGCAAGGGAGCCTGGCTCGTAAACCCCCAACACCTTTTCAGCCCAGGAAGCAGGCTTCCAAGGCCGAGGAAAAGAAGAACGCTGCGACTTCGCCGGAATCAGAATGGCAAACACTGCAGCAGGTGCAGCAACTCCATTTAAAGGTCATGATTCACAACATGACAAAAGCCCGTAATATCCTCTTGCATCAGGATCCGTTTCAACTCGATGATGAGGAACTGGATTTTACTTACAAATCCCATGAAGAAGCCTGCAAAGTGTTGAGTAAAACCCCGCCTAACCGCTACACATTCGAAAGTTTAACTGGCGGCAGTTTGATTGAAGATTTTGAAAAAGCCATCGACAAATTGAACAAGGATAATCTGACGTCGGGGATGACTAAAAATGTCATGCCCTTTTCTTCCCGCGCAAAACATTAACATCCGAGCTGCAACGTATTATAGTTAGTGACTTTCACCAACAAGGAACTGGTTTGAAATCAGGCAAATTACCCGATTATGCCGTCAGAATAATCAGCAGCTTGTTCATTGGATTGATGGTTGGGCAAGCCATGGCGGCTTTACCCACTCACGACATGCAGGTCTGGGCTAACCTCACTGCCAACGGCCCGTTGAGTTCAAAAACGCCAAAAATCAAATACTGGCTCGAGGCGCAGCCGCGTTTTGGCGAGGATGTGTCAAGGTTGTCGCAAGTGTTGTTGCGGCCAGGCCTGGGGTATGCCTTGACGCCAACCACCAGCATCTGGGCAGGCTATGCCTGGATTTATACCACCTTGCCTTTCGCAAGTCCGTCATTTGATGAAAACCGCACCTGGCAGCAACTGTTATGGAGCCGAAAGTTCAATACCGTTCGTCTAGTCAGCCGTACACGGCTGGAGCAACGCTTCATTCAACAGAATATTCATGTCGCCTGGCGTTTGCGGCAGTTTTTTAAAGCGGAAATTCCTTTGCCGAAACAACCGGCATTCACGGGGATTGTGAGCAATGAAGTGTTTATCCACCTCAATGATTTTAATCGTAACAACAACCAGGGTTTTGATCAGAACCGTTTTTTTGTGGGTGTCGGTAAAGAACTCACTCGTCATGTGAAAGCCGAGGCGGGCTATCTTAATCAGACAATAAGGCGTGTGAATTCTGCCGATTACAGCGGCAATTACCTGTCCCTGAATGTATTATGTAATTTTTAGGCTGATCTCATGGTCAGGCGGAGACAGCAATCCGGATAAGCACAATGAGTAACAATTATTTTGAAAGCCCTTTCAAAGGCATCCCTTTAAGCGAACAAGTCACCAACCCCAATATCCTTGTTGGCCGTTACAGTTATTATTCAGGCTATTACCATGGTCATTCTTTTGATGACTGTGCCCGTTATTTAATGCCGGATGAGGACAATGTCGACAAGCTCATTATTGGCAGCTTCTGTTCTATTGGCACGGGTGTCTCGTTTATGATGGCGGGTAATCAGGGGCATCGGATGGAATGGATCAGTACCTTTCCTTTTTTCTACACCGAGGAGTCTGTGTTTGCCGAAGCCCTGGATGGGTATCGTCCTGCCGGCGATACGGAGGTTGGCCATGACGTGTGGATCGGTGCGGAAGCCATGATTATGCCGGGGATTCAAATCGGCCATGGCGCAATCATAGGCAGCCGTGCTGTTGTAACACGACATGTTGAACCGTACAGCATCGTCGCTGGCAATCCGGCGCGTCTTATCCGTAAACGGTTTAATGACCACGACATTCAGCGATTGCTGGAAATGGCCTGGTGGGATTGGCCGACTCACCGCTTGTCGGAGGCAATGAAATGGTTATGTGCCAGCGACATCGAGGCGCTTTATACTTTCTGGCAATCGTGGCGCACTTGAAATGTCAAACGAATGGTGTTAAAAACCTGACCATGACTTTGGATGCATTTTTGGTGAAATTTTTGTCAAAATGCGGTAGAATGGCATTCCTTCTCACTGGATGTCCATGACAATGACGTTAAACGGTTTAGTGTTTCTCTTTATGGTTATCAATGGCTTAATACATACCGACGTGCACACGGTTAAGCTCGGTGATACGCCGGTTAAAATCGTAAAACAGCAGGGCAAGGGAAAAACCTTTGTGCATTTGCATGAGAATGAAACCACGGCACTCATGGCTGCTCAATATTATGTCAACAAAGAAGGCGGTACCCTCATCACATTGAAACACTCCGGCCAGCGCAATATTGTTTTCCATCTGCACAAGGTGAAATATGAATTTGACCCTAACCGTATTTTCACAGAAACGGGCATTAAAAAAACCTTGCAGCAATACGGGCACTATTCGTTGGCAGCCCACCAGGAAGTGAGCCGGTTTGCTTCGGCGATAAAACACTTAATCCCCAAAGGCAAAGTGATTGCCGTCCATAACAACAGGGACTATTCCATTCGTGAATATTTTCCAAAACATCCGTTGGCCGGGGATGCCAAAGCCATTAATTACCATCCCAACAGCAATTACCGCAATTTTTATTTTGTCACGCAGCCGCGGGAATTTGAACGGTTGAAGAAACTTCAATTCAATGTGGCTCTGCAGTCGCCCAAAGCCCAGGATGATGGGTCGCTGTCGTATTATCTGGGTACAAAAAATTACATTAATATCGAATCCGGTTACGGCCAGTTGAGCGCACAGCTTAAAATGCTTTATCATGCCTGACGGCTTGGCATAGCCCTCTTTTCAAGATAGGATTAAACTTTTGCACAGGGTAGGACGAATGGAGCAGCTTGACGAGAAAGTGACATCGACACAGACAACGATACAGCAGCAGATAGTGCAACTCAGTGCGCATCTGAATGAGCGTATCCTCGGGCAAAAAGCCTTGGTCTCACGGTTGCTGATAGCCCTGCTGGCGGATGGCCATCTGCTGGTCGAAGGCGCTCCCGGACTGGCTAAAACCCGGGCGGTCAAAGAATTATCTGCGTTGATTGAAGGCAGCTTTCATCGTATCCAGTTTACACCGGATTTACTGCCCGGCGACTTAACCGGTACCGATGTGTTCCATCCGGAAAATGGCTCGTTTGTGTTTCAACCGGGTCCCATTTTTCATCATCTCATCCTCGCCGATGAAATTAACCGTGCCCCCGCCAAGGTGCAATCGGCCTTGCTGGAAGCGATGGCAGAACGCCAGGTCACCATCGGCGGCAAAACCTATCCTTTACCGGAATTGTTTTTGGTGATGGCGACTCAGAACCCGATTGAGCAGGAGGGGACTTACCCCTTGCCTGAAGCCCAACTCGATCGGTTTTTGATGTACGTTAAAATCGGTTATCCGGATGCTGAAGTTGAGCATGATATTTTGTCATTAGCCCGTAAAGAAGCCCTCGGGGTGGATGGCGGCCAGCATAAATCAATAGAACCCTTGACCCAGCGCGCCTTGTTTGAAGCACGCAGGCACGTGTTAAAAGTCCATACCAGCAGCGCACTTGAACATTATCTGGTGCAATTGGTGGTTGCTACCCGAAACCCTGCTTCCTACAGTGACGAGTTGACCCGCTGGCTTCGATTTGGTGCAAGCCCCAGAGCGACGATTGCGCTTGATCGCTGCGCCAAAGCGCATGCCTGGCTTGCCGGACGTGATTACGTGACGCCTGAAGACATCCATGTCATTGCCCATGACGTGTTGCGTCATCGAATTCTGCTGAGTTTTGAAGCGGAGGCCGAAGGTGTCAACAGTGATGATTTCATTGATGTTTTATTGCGTCTGGTGGCAGTCCCTTAGGAGGTTCAATGACCGACGGCGTTATTGCTCCCCTTAATGAACTGATCGATTTAAGGCGGTATGCACGCAAAATTCATTATAAACCCGGCCACAGTACCGTGAGTGCAGGCAGCCATTTGTCCAGACTGCGCGGCCGCGGCATGGATTTTTCGGAAGTAAGAAATTATCAGGCCGGCGATGAAATACGCCACATGGAATGGCGGGTAACCGCCCGCACAGGTCGTCCCCACATTAAAATTTATCAGGAAGAGCGTGAGCGTCCGGTGGTTATCCTGTCGGATTTTAATCCCTCCATGTATTTTGGTACCCGCGTGGCGTTTAAATCCGTGCTGGCCGCCCGTTTAGCCGCTTTAATTGCCTGGACTGCAGTCAGGCAGGGTGACCGAGTCGGTGGTCTGGTTTATTCGGCCAGTCGACATGATGAATTCATGCCGCGCAGCCGTGAAGCGGGGATTCTACCCTGGCTTGCTTCCCTGAGCGACTACACGAGCCAACGGATTAGCACCGCAAAAGAAGAACCGCGCCTGTTGAGCGACGCCTTGCTGCGTCTGCGGCGGGTGACTCGGCCGGGCAGCATTTTAGTGTTAATCAGCGATTTTTATCATGTGGATGCCGACAGCGAAAAGCACTTGAGTCGGCTGCGTGCTCATAATGATATTTTAATCTATCACATCTGCGATGCGCTGGAGTTAAATCCGCCAAAGCCGGATGTGTATGCGATCACCAACGGTGGAGAGGAAATTTTAGTCGATACCCGCATCCATCGTGTCAGTGAGGACTACCGTCACTATTGCCAGCAGCGATTATTGAATCTGCAAGCGCTGTGCAAACGCCTGCAGATTCAATGCGTGACTGTCACGGCGGAGCAGGACCTGGCCCAGGTGGTGAGACAGACTTTCCCACGGAGGTCACGTGACTGAGCCGCAACCGCTTAGCCAATTGCGCGATATCCATTTACCGGATCCGGTGAGCTGGTGGCCTCTGGCGCCAGGGTGGTATCTTTTAATGGGGGTAGCCCTTATCGGCTTGATGGTATTGACCGGGGTTATTTACCGGTACTATGCCAATGGCCGGGCCAAACGGCAGGCGTTAAAATTGCTGGCGGTCTATCAGCAGGATTATTTACGTGAAGGCGACAGCCAGTCAGCCAGCGCCAAAGTGTCTGAGCTGTTACGCCGTGTGGCGCTGGTTTATTTTCCGCGCGAACAGGTAGCCAGTCTCAAAGGCGAAGAATGGCTCGCTTTTTTAAACCGGACGGGGAAAAACATCAATTTCAATGCCGTGCGTGACTGTTTACTGGAATTACCCTATCAAATGCAGGGCGATGTGAATGTCAAACCCTTGCTTTCACGTGCAAAAGCCTGGATACAACAAAGGGGAGCGCCATGTTCCAGTTAGCCCAGCCCTTAATCCTTCTGTTGTTACCGCTGCCGATTCTGATTTGGTTCGTTGTGCCCCGGGCTGTTTTAGCGTTGCCTGCGGCCCTGCAGGTGCCTTTTTATGATGCCATGTATTCCATTGTGCAACAGGAAAAACGCTTGCTTGCCAGTCAGGTGCGTTCGGGGTTGTTTTTAGCCATCTGGATTTTGCTGGTGGGTGCGGCGGCCGGCCCGCGGTGGGTCGGGAATCCTCTCCCCTTGGAAAGGGAAGGACGTAACATCATGATGGTCCTTGATATTTCCGGCAGTATGGAATTAATGGACATGATACTGGATGGCCGGCCAGTGAACCGCTTGACCGTGGTGAAGCGCAGCGCGGAACAATTCATCAGCGAACGGGCGGGGGATAAAATTGGTCTGATTTTGTTTGGTACCCGTGCCTACCTGCAAACGCCATTAACCTATGATCTCCACAGTGTATTGATGCGTATCGAAGATGCCACCATTGGTCTTGCAGGGAAAACCACCTCCATTGGCGATGCCCTGGGATTGGCTGTCAAACGCCTGCAGAATGTCCCGCCTCAGGGACGGGTGATCATTTTATTAACGGATGGCGCCAACACCTCCGGCATGCTGTTGCCGCTAAAAGCCGCCGAGTTAGCGGCTGCCGATCACATCAAAGTCTACACCATTGGTCTTGGTTCCGAAGGCAATGTGCAGTCATTGAATAATGTGTTTTTAGGCATGGGCACAGGATCTGATCTGGATGAAGACACCCTTAAGAAAATTGCCGAAGTAACCGGAGGTCATTATTTTCGCGCCACCGATCCTCAATCGCTGCAGTCTATTTATGAAAAAATCAATCAATTGGAAACCATTTCCCAGGATGAGGTGAGCATAAGGCCCGAGCAGGATTATTATCCCTGGCTGCTCGCTATCGCCCTGGCCTTGTTTTTATACTGGTTTGCCGAGCAGGCGGGAATGTTCCGGTTTATCAGGAGGAGTAGCCCCCTGAAGGAGACTCACCATGCTGGCTGATCTGCATTTTTTGCGGCCCTGGTGGCTGCTGGCTCTAGCGCCGCTCTTGATACTCGCCGCTCAATTGTGGCGCAGTAACGCCCGACTGGATGCCTGGTCTTCCGTGTGTGATCGCCATTTGTTATCCCATTTAATTGTGTCAAAAGGAGACAACAAACGGCATGTCGCCATCCTGTCTCTTTTTTTAAGCGCTTTATGCCTTATCATCAGTCTGGCCGGCCCTGCTTTTCAAAAGTTGCCTGTGCCATCCTATCACCGCATACAGCCCCGCGTTCTGGTTTTAGATATGTCGGATGCCATGCTGGAACGGGATTTGACTCCGGACAGGCTAACGCGTGCCAAATTTAAATTGCATGATTTGTTTTCACGGACTGACATCGGCCAAACCGGGTTAGTGGTGTATACCGGTGAACCCTTTATCGTGTCACCCTTGACGGACGATGCTCAGACCATCGACTCCCTCCTGTCCTCCTTAACGCCGGATATTATGCCGGTAGGGGGGCAAAAGCTGGATACTGCCTTGCAGCAGGCTGGGCAGTTGATAACGCAGGCAGGATTTAATCAGGGCCAGATTCTGGTCTTGACAGCCGAGTCGCCGAGTAGCGAAGCCATTAAAGAAGCAGCCAACCTCGCCAAACAATCTGTTTTTACTTCGGTCATGCCGGTTGTTGGCGGGAATGCGTCCATTAATCCCCTTTTTCAGGAACTGGCAAATGCAGGCAAGGGACTTGTTATTCCTTTTAGCGACAATGCCAGTGACTTGGAGCATTGGCTGAATGCTTCCTCAGGAGGCCAGCAATACAATCTGGATGAACAAAACTTAATCCCGGTCTGGCGTGATGACGGGCGCTGGTTTTTAATTCCGGCCTTGCTCTTTTTATTGCCGGTATTCAGACGGGGTTGGTTACAAAGGATAGAATCATGAGAGCTGGGCTATTTTCGATCCTGTTGTTGAGCAGTGCCATGGTTCATGCGTTCAGTTGGCAGGATTTGTGGGCGACGGATGACCAGCAGGCCCAGACGCTGATGAACAAGGGGCAATACAAAAAAGCTCAGGAACGCTTTCAACAACTCGACTGGCAGGCGGCTGCGGCTTACCGTGCCGGTGATTATGAAGCGGCGGCTCAACAGTTCGGCGCTTTGGAAACCCAACAGGGTTATTATAATCAAGGCAATGCCTTAGCGCATATGGGGCGATATGAGGAGGCTATTAAAGCGTACGATGAAGCCTTGAGAATCAATCCCGGTGACGAAGATGCTTTGCATAATCGTCAGGTTGTCGAAGACTTGTTGAAAAAGGATAAGGAAAAGCAGCAAAACCAGCAGGCCAATAATCAGCAGAATCAGGAGCAGCAGGGTAATAACCAGCAAAATCAGCAGAATCAGGAGCAGCAGGGTAATAACCA
The DNA here is from genome assembly GCF_001468125.1 of Legionella rubrilucens. Taxonomy (GTDB): domain Bacteria; phylum Pseudomonadota; class Gammaproteobacteria; order Legionellales; family Legionellaceae; genus Legionella_C; species Legionella_C rubrilucens. The sequence continues at coordinate 56,813 of NZ_LNYT01000020.1, forward strand.
GCAAAATCAGCAGAATCAGGATCAACAGGGCAACAATCAGCAGGACCAGCAGAATCAGGATCAACAGGGCAACAATCAGCAGGCTAAGCAGAATCAGGATCAACAGGGTAACAATCAGCAGGCTAAGCAGAATCAGGATCAACAGGGTAACAATCAGCAGGATCAGCAAAATCAGGATCAGCAGGGCAACAATCAGCCGATGAAACAGGATAAGTCTCAGCAAACGCAGCCTGCCCGCCAAGCGCAGCAGGATAAAAATAAACAGGCGGATGACACGCTTAAACAAGCAGAAATTAACAAGCAACAATCAGCAGAAAATCGCGAGAAGCAACAGGCGAAAGAGCAAATGTTAAATTTGATTCCCGATGATCCGGGTGGGCTGATGCGGGAAAAATTCCTGCGGGATCATTTAAAAAGAAAACGAGGGTGGTATCAATGAGACGAGGTTTGATTCTTATCAGCTTAACCTTCTGGCTGGGACTCACGCAGGCTGCAGTGACCCTTCAGGTGGATGCTCAAAAAGTGCATATGGGGCAACCCTTCCGGTTAACCTTAACCCTGGATGACGAGGCCGGCCTACCTGACTTAACCCCGTTACGCAAGGATTTTACCGTTGTGGGAACCGAGCGCAGCATTAATTACACGGTCATCAATGGTCAGGCGCGCTCAGTGAACCAATGGATAATTCTGCTCATGCCGAAACGCACCGGCATGCTGACCATCCCGTCCATTCGCGTGGGGCAGGAGCAGACCACGGCAACCAGTGTGGACGTGACGGAAAACAAACCCGATGAAACGCAGTCCATGGATGAGCCTAAGGACATCATGTTGCTTACCGAGGTAAGCGATGAACACCCTTATGTCAACCAGCAGGTGATTTACACCGTCAAATTGTATTACAACCGTCGACTGCTTGACGCCGATTATCAGACACCGGAAATCAGTGACGGCTTGCTGGTTCCCCTGGGTGAAGGCCGGCGCTATCAAAAGTCCATTAACGGCATTGCCTATGCAGTGGAAGAACAGCAGTATGCCCTGTTCCCGCAAAAGAGCGGTCCCTTAAAAATCAAGCCCCCTGTTTATAATGCCCTGGTCGCGGATGTCATACCCAGACGTACCAGCGTCAAAGCGAAGGCTACCACCCTGATGGTCAAGCCCGCGCCTGCCAATGCCGGTACGGATTGGTTTCCGGCCAAAGAGGTTCAATTGACGGAAACCTATGATCAACCGTCCCTCACGTTAAAGCAGGGCGATACATTGACGCGCACCATTACCGTACAGGCGACAGGCGCTGCAGCACAGCTGATGCCGCGGCTTAATGTACAAAAGAGCGATCAATACAGTATTTATCCTGAAAAACCGATTGAAAAAACCACGTTGCAGGCCGCAAATCTGGTTGGCACGACGACGATCAAGGTCACTTACCTGCTCAATAAATCAGGAAAAATTGTTATCCCGGAATTGAAACTGCCCTGGTTTAATACGGTCACTCGCCGGGCCGCGGTAGCAACGTTGCCGGCACGCACACTGGACGTCGCTTCATTCGGCGGCAACGCCAATACAGTCCCTGCGGCATCAAGCGTCCTGCCAAAAACATCGTCCTCGCCGGCTATTGTCAATCCGGTTAAAGCATCCAGTCTTAAGGGGGAACAAAGCAATTCGCTGGCCTGGATTATCGCAGCCCTGTTTGCGCTGGCATGGGTGGTTACACTGCTTCTCTGGTGGGTAAAGCAAGGACAGCCTTCGGGGCGGGGGCGGCTTGCGGCAAGTCGGAAAAAATTACGTGAAGCCTGTCTTGCCAATGATCCTCAGGCAGCTAAACACGCTTTGCTGGAATGGGCTCATTTACAATGGCCCAATGAAACAATACTCACTGTAAACGATGTAGCACGTCTCGTGCGTGATCCGGGACTGAAAAGGCAGTTGATGCTGTTATCGGAAGTGCTGTATCAACCGGGGGCGCAGGTTTGGAAAGGTGAACCGCTCTGGCAGCGGGTAATGACGATGAAAAACAATCAGGGCACCCCAAAGAAGACAAATCCCTTACCCCCCATTAATCCATCGTGACCGGAACAATGGACATAAAGGATTACTGTCGGCTGGATGCCCATGCGTTGGCTGCAAAAATAAAGGCAGGCGAAACCACCCCGGAGGAGGCAATGGATTGCGCGCTAACGCGTCTGCGGCAGGTCAATCCGTCACTGAACGCCATTGTCCACGAGTGCAGCGGCTGGGCCTTGGATCGGTTAGAAACCATGCAGGGCGATGAACCCTTTTATGGTGTGCCGGTGGTGGTAAAAGATTTGGGATTTACCTTAAAGGGCGTTCCGTTTACTGCAGGCTCTCGCTTCTTTGCCGGTACAGTGCCTCAGGCCAACAGTGATTACATTGATAATCTGCTGTCGCTTGGCATGTTGCCCTTTGCGACCACCAATACCCCGGAGCTTGGTTTGTCTTTTGTCACCGAGTCCGCGTTACATGGTCCGGCAAAAAATCCCTATGATCCTGCTTTAACACCCGGCGGTTCCTCCGGGGGCTCAGCGGCTGCGGTAGCGGCAGGCATTGCCCCGGTGGCCACTGCCAGCGATGGCGGCGGCTCAATCCGTATTCCAGCGGCCTGTTGCGGCTTATTTGGTTTTAAACCGACGCAGGGGCTTATCTCATTGGGGCCCTGGGTAGACGAGTCCTGGTCTGGTTTAAGCGGTCAACACGTGATAACCCGTACGGTGCGCGATTCAGCTCGGGTATTTGCCCATCAGTCACGGTATCAAAGACCGATAATACCCGCTATTCCGTCACGGCCAAAAACTGTGGTTCTGGTACCCGGGGCCTTTACACCGGTTCCGATCGAACAACCCTGTCTTTCAGCCGTGGACATCATGCGTCAGCAACTGCAAGCGCTGGGTTATTCTGTCATCGAACAGGAACTGTCGCTTGATTTGGAGTTGATTAATCAATGTGCTCTGATTTTGATTACTGCCAATACGGCTGCTGTGATTGAAAGCCAGCAACAGGTATTGGGACGGAAGGTGAAAAAACAGGAATTGGAGTCAGCGACCTGGGCGTTTTATCGGGAAGGAAAGGCTATCAAGGCGACGCAACTTATTCAGGCCCGCACTCAGCTTTACCGTTGCCTGCGTCCACTGCATGCCTTACTGAATGACGCGGCGTTTCTGTTGACCCCGGCATTAGCCCAATTGCCGCTCAAAATCGGTAGTCTCATCTACACCAATGATCTCAAGGCCTATCTTGAGCAAGGCCGTGCGTTCTCTCCGTTTACCCCGTTATTTAATCAGGCCAACTTACCCGCGATGACATTGCCTGTCATGTACCATGGCCAATTGCCTGTCTCGGTACAGATTGCCTCAGGAAGGTGGCGTGACTGGTCATTGCTGGCTCTGGCAGAGCAATTGGAACCCGCCTTTCCCTCGTTCTTCCCGCCATTTTCCTGATGGAAAGCGAATTCAGCAATGCGCTTATTAACTGGCAGCATTGAAGAAATATTTTCTAGGCGACTCGCTATTTATTTCCTGCTGGAGTATAATAACAAGACTTGGTTGTTTTCTATATCTCAGCGGAAAATGTTACTCTCGTGAAAATCCCTCTTTGAATATCAAGTGACGAATTATCGCGTAAAGTCCCATTGTGATGGCTTTGATTAGGCAACTCCAAGTGTGTGTTTAATTTTATTTGGAAAATATAAATGTCCGCTATAGTAGAAACTGGCCACGTCAAGTGGTTTAATGATGATAAAGGTTATGGCTTCATTAGCCGCGATAATGGTCAAGACGATGTTTTCGTCCACTTCCGCTCCATCAAAAGCGAAAGTGCCGGACGCAGAACATTAGTTGAAGGTCAACGTGTACAGTTCACCGTCAGTAAAGGCCCTAAAGGATTACAAGCAGAAGAAGTGTCTGCCATCTAATCCTGTCGTTTCTACCCATTTTTTCTCTTTACCAGCAGCATCGCTGCTGGTAAAAGAGAATAATCTCTATGAAAAATCCGGATGTAATAATCATTGGTGCCGGGGCAGCCGGTTTGATGTGTGCTATCGAAGCAGGCTTTCGCGGTCGTCGGGTACTGGTGATTGATCACGCCAACAAAGCGGGCAAAAAAATTCTGATGTCCGGTGGCGGTCGTTGCAATTTCACCAATTATGACATTGAAGCGCATCATTATCTTTCTGCCAATCCTCATTTTTGCAAATCCGCGTTAAAACGCTATACGGCCTATAATTTTATTGATCTGGTCAACAAATTCCGTATTCCCTTTCATGAAAAATCGCACGGGCAATTGTTCTGCGATAACAAATCATCCGACATTGTGGGTATGCTGCTCGCCTGTTGTGAAGACGCCGGAGTGACTATTGCCTTAAATACCTCGATTCAATCCGTTCAGCACGAGGGGAAGGGATATCGTTTACAGTTGGCTTGTGGCACACGCCTTCAATGCGACTCCCTGGTGATTGCTACCGGCGGGTTATCCATCCCTACCATGGGTGCTTCTCCCTATGGGTACCAATTGGCCGCGCAATTTGGTTTAAACGTGCTGCCTACAAGGGCAGGATTGGTCCCTTTTACGCTGCAGCCGCAGGACAAGGAGCGTTATGGCGCATTGTCAGGTATTTCGGTGCCTTGCCGTGTAGCCTGTAATCATCAGGATTTTACCCTGGATATGTTGTTTACCCACCGGGGCTTAAGCGGCCCGGCCATGTTGCAGATTTCCTCCTTCTGGCATGCAGGAGATGAGTTAACCATCGATCTCGCAGCGGGACGTGATCTGGCCGCAGGGATCCTGGCTGCGAAACGTAAAACACCCAAAATGCGATTGAAAACCTGGCTGGAGCAGACATTGCCAAAACGCGTGGTGGCAACCTGGCAGGAGGAGGCTGTGCTCGAAAAGGAATTAACCACCTTTTCTGATCAACGATTGAGGGACATGGCGTTAAGCGTCACTCAATGGCGCATCAAACCCAATGGCACAGAAGGCTATCGCACAGCAGAAGTCACGCTCGGTGGTGTGGATACCGAGGCCATTTCCTCACAAACCATGGCGGTGAAATCAATCCCCGGCTTGTATTTTATCGGCGAGGTTCTGGATGTGACCGGCTGGTTAGGCGGGTATAATTTTCAATGGGCCTGGTCTTCCGGCTGGGCCGCCGGGCAAGTGGTCTAACCTCAGCAAAATTCTCGTAAGTTACCGAAACTTCTGTATAATCAGGTGTGCCTTAAATTGACAGGATGCCTACGTGATCAGAATAATTGTATCGTTATTGTCCCTCTATGCGGTGTTAGCTCAGGCCTCAGTTCCGGTAGACGGTACTTTTATTGCAGGTAAATCATGTCCTGCGTACCTTTCCAAAAATAAAAAAACCAACCCGACCAATGCCTCGGTTGAAGCCGGGCAGCGCTATACCTTAATCGAAATTAACCGGCCCTACAAACCGGATTGGCTGCGTATTGTCCTGGCTGATGGCACCGGGCGTTGGGTTGCCAGCGAATGCGGTGATGCCGATTACCAGACTAAACCGGCCAGCCGTTGCGATCAAAGTCCGGGGATGGCAGACTCGTATGTACTGGCGCTAAGCTGGCAACCTGCCTTTTGCCAGACCTATGGTTATGAAGCGGGTAAACCCGAGTGCATGAAATTAAAGCCGGCCTCTTACGCGGCGTCTCACCTGACTTTGCACGGCATGTGGCCAAATCAGAATCAATGCGGTCAAAATTACGGTTTCTGCGGCGTCGAGCCACAGCCCAATCATTGTGATTACCCGGCTGTCAATTTAAATGATGAGGTGGCAGAGATGCTGCGGGTGTTCATGCCAAGCTATGCTTTTGGCAGTTGCCTTGAACGGCATGAGTGGAATAAGCATGGCAGTTGTCAGATTTTAAGTGCTGATGCCTATTTTTCGTTGGCCATGCGCCTGACCAAAGAAGCGGATCACTCGCAGTTAGGAACGTATCTGCATGAACATCTTGGCAAAACAGTGCCCCGAAATGAACTGGAAGAGAGAGTGCGTTTGTCTTTTGGCGGTGATGCAGCCAAAAAAGTGTACCTCGGGTGTAAAAACGGCTTGTTAGTCGACGTTTATATTCAGCTGCCGGCGTTGATACCCTATTCGGAATCACTTAAAACCTTAGTCCAACAGGCTCCGGAATTAAAACGCTACCAGGGCTGTCCTGCGTCGGTCGGCATTTCGGATTTCACCATGAATGCCTGGTTTTAGGCCGTTTGGTTCATCCTGCCGAGGCTTGAGAATCACCAGGCAGGATGCTTGCGCATTGCTTTAACTTCCTCTAATGTAGGGAAATACACGTCCATTTGGAAACGAGACTTATGTTGAGCCGCTTTTTGGTATTGATTTTTATAGGGTTTCTACTTAGTGGTTGCCATCGCCAGGCGGTAGCGACCGAGCAGCAACCCGGGGCGGTTGCCACCGTTCGTAGCACGCAGGTTCGTTCGGTGCCGAGCTTCAATCATGTCATTGCCAGAGGTCGTCTCAATGTCGATTTGCACACCGGTTACTCAAAACCGCAAGTTATCCTGCGTGGCGCGGCAAGCGATCTGCAGCAGGTGGTGACCAAAGTGCAGAATGGCCAGTTGCTTATCCAGATTGGTGAAGGCTATCCTCGTTGCGGTGCGGTTTCAGTCGAAGTGCGCGGTCATTATTTAAATTCATTCACTTACCAGGGCGGCGGTGTCATCACCGGCTCCCGCCTCCATTCCGGCTTACTGGATTTAAGCATTGATAATCCGGGTAATACGACGTTGGGCGGTGATATTTTCCTGCGTAAACTGGATGTTCGAGGCAGCGGCAATGTCCAGATTAGCGGTGTGCACGCACATTATTTACAACTGTCCATGCGCGGCAAACCGCATGTGCAATTGACTGGGATGGCCAATCTGTCCATGGTCGAACTGGCGGGGGAAGGCTGGTTCAGCATGTATTGGATAAAAAGCGATAAGTTAAAAATTCGCGCCAAAAACAAAGCCTTTATGCAGTTGGCGGGTATTGCCAATGTCATTGATGTGGAATTATGGGGTAATGCCCAATTTAAAGGGCGTTATTTACGAGCCAACCGTGCCTTTGTGAAAACGCATGATCGGGCCGTGGCTGAGCTTTCAGCCGTTAAACGGCAGCATACGCTGGCGAGCGATGCCAGTGACATTTATTTTTACAATCTTCCGGAAATGCGGACCGACTTCATGGCCTATAATGGGGCAGTGCTGGACATGCGGGATTGGGGATATTATTCCATACAGGAATACACACGATACAATAAGAGTTTGAATAATTGACAGCCCTTGTGGGCTGTTGGTCATTTCCCAAAGCCCCAGGATGCTGGTGTGAATTCCAGGTCGATGTCCTCATCAAAGCATTCGAAATTAAGTCCATTGATCATCAGGGCTGGATCGATCTCGGTTGCATTTGGCTCATCCCCCATTTCCTGTTGCAAGCTCTCTTTCACGAGATAAACCACGGAAAAAACAGCGGCCATCCAGGCACTCACATTGCCCAGGGTTTTAATCACTTCTTTGTCTCGTTTAGAAAACATCACGACTCCCTTTATGTTGCTAAATAAAGGGATTGAGTGTACACGATTAAAGCAGTCTTAACCAGTCGTCAGGTTCTGATTAACGCACTGAATAATGTCGGCAATATCACCATCCAGCGGCAATACATGAGCTGATTTGGCAAGCCAGTGAATGGTGACATTGTCACAGCCTGCAAAGCGGGCAGCGACACGGCGGGAAGCCACCACTTCATCGTAACAACCGAGAAACACATCGGTAGGGCAGGTGGGCGGTTTGAATTCAAACTGCTTAACCAGGGTTAAAATTTCAATAATGGTGGTCAGCGGCAGTTGGCGGTAAGCGATTTCGCAATGATTGGTTGTGAATAAATTACCGGCTGCACTGCGTAATTGGCGAAACCCCAACTGGTAGAGGATTCTGGCCAGTTTCAGGGAGCCGGGTAAGGCCAATTGCAAATCAAGTGCCGGCGCCAGTAAATACAGGTGGTTTAAAGGAAAACGGCTGCTTAAGTGACAGGCTAAAAGCCCGCCTAAGGACAGGCCCATGATATCCACCTGCTTAAACTCAGCAACCAGGGTTGCACAGACGTCCTCGACATAGGCAAGCCAATCGCAGGATTTAACCTCGGCAAACGCGTTGAGATTCTCACTGTGGCCGGGCAGCACCGGGGCAACCACGGCATCGTAACCCGTCAATTGCCCGATCAGATTGCGAAAGACTGCCGGGGAGGAGGAAAAACCGTGCAACAACAGCAGGGCATGGTTTTTTTCCTCGCCTTCGCGCTTAAAAGGGAGCAACAGATTGGCATCCCGCCTACGCAACATGGACACCTGCACCCCTCGTCTCATACAGCGAAAATCATTTAAATTCATGCAATTCCCTTCTGGATAAGCCTGTTGACGTTGGCAATCATAGCAAACCATTGATGTTGTACCTACAGATAACTGATTTTTATCGATGCCATTTGCTGCTCATGTTTGCCATGAATGTGAAAAAAAACTGTAAATGCGGCCTTTTATGCAGAAATGCAAGCGATTCAGTAATATTATACAACGAATACCCGTGAAACTTATTCTTGCTTGGTGGGTATGCTATTCTTAATAGAGTAATGACATTTTGCAGGTGATTGTATGTCTGGAACAGAATTATCAGGGTCCATACCTAACCCCACGTCAACCACGCCAAGTCCTGGTGCCGGAGGCAGCAGTAATAAGGATGATGATTTGCTCAACACCATCAATCAGACTCAGACGGGCAATAATCAACAAGACAACGATGAGAACGATCCTCACATGAAGCAGCTTGAGGAATTACTGCAATTTGTCGAAGACATCAACTCACAGGTCACTGGAGCAATTAATCAGGCGATATCGCCCGCGCTCGGCGCTGCAGGCAGTGCCCTTAGTCAGGGATTTAATTCAGTCCAGGGCATGTTTTCCAGCGGCGGTACTGGCGCGGGCAGCGAGGATGCGCCACAAAGCAATCAGGATGATACGATGGGCATGGGTGGAGACGGCATCGAAATGTCCATGATGAGCTCTGATACCATGACTGATCCCATGGATGCGATTGAGAATATGCCGGAACTGGATCAATTTGAAAGCATCGTCAGCGGCCCAAGCCAGGGGCAGGGACAGGACATGGACTTGGAACAAGAAGTCACCGAGGGTGTCTCAATGGTGATGTAACCTTGGTACAACGGTTATGTAATGGGTGCCCGCCTGAGCGGGCAGACCTCAAGACTTACGATTCCATTAACTTATGCGGCAGACTTTCCAGACGACCGGCCTGCGTAATCACCACATAATTCAATTTGCGCTGCAGTTCGGAGATGGTATCGGAGCCGGCATAGGTTAAACCTGAGCGTAATCCACCGATAATATCGGCAAGAATGGCATCCTGATTGGTTTTGTAAAGCACTTCCGTGGCAACGCCCTCGGCTGTTTTCCACTCATGCATTTGCCCGAGAAAATCTTCCTGGGCTTCGCGCGAAGCCATGCCGCGGTAGCGCTTTACCAGCCGGCCATCTTCTTTTTTAATGACTTCGCCGGGCGTAGGTTCCGTGCCGGCCAACATGCCGCCAATCATGACAAAATCGGCGCCAAACGCCAGGGCTTTGACGATGTCACCGGAAGTACGGATACCGCCGTCAGCGACAATGGAGCGATCCGTGCGGGCGCAATCCTGAATACAGGTGAGCATGGGAATGCCAAAACCGGTTTTAATCCGCGTGCTGCAGACGGAGCCGCCGCCAATACCGGCTTTGATGATGTCTGCACCGCAGGAGGCTAAGTAATCCGCGCCGGCATAGGTCGCGACATTGCCCGCCATAATGCAGCGGCTGCCCAGAAGTTTGCGCAGGTTTTTTAACGTTTTACCCACGTATTTGGCATGGGCGTGGGCGACGTCAACGCAGAAAAAATCAGCGCCGGCATCGCGCAGCGCTTCGGCACGCTGCAATTCCGCATCCGTGCAGCCGACGGAGACAAAGACCTGTCCCTGACACTGTTTGAATTCACGAATGTTGTCTTCGATGCTTAAAAAGCGGTGCATGACGCCAATGCCGCCCTTGCTGTGCATGAAGTTAGCCATGTTGCTTTCGGTAATGGTATCCATGTTGGAACTCATGATCGGCAGCTTAAGATTTAACTTGCCGAGACGATCCGTCATGCCGATGTTCACTACCCGGCGAGACTCATGATGATTGTAGGCGGGTACCAGCAATACATCATCGAAGGTAATGGCTTGCATACTCATGCGTATTCTCTCCTAAAACGCGTACTATAAATGCTCTGCTGCATAATAAGCAAGCCTTGAGCGTTCACCGCGCGTTAAGGTCATGTGGGCACTGTGCTGCCAATGTTTGAAGCGATCCACGGCAAAGGTTAATCCCGATGTTGTTTCAGTGAGGTAAGGGGTATCAATCTGCTTGATGTCGCCAAGGCAAATGATTTTACTGCCCGGACCCGCACGGGTAACCAATGTTTTAATCTGTTTGGAGGTGAGGTTTTGCGCCTCGTCAATGATAATAAACCGATTTAAAAAGGTGCGTCCGCGCATGAAATTGAGCGAGCGGATTTTAATTTTGTTCTGCAACAAATCCTGCGTGGCATTTCGGCCAAACGTGCCGCCTTCCTGTGAACTGTGCAGTACCTCGAGGTTATCCATCAAGGCACCCATCCAGGGCGTCATTTTTTCTTCTTCGGTGCCGGGTAAAAAGCCGATGTCCTCACCCACTGGGATGGTCACGCGCGTCATTAAAATTTCATTGTAGCGGTTCTGATCAAGGACCTGGGTCAGGCCGGCAGCGATAGTCAGCAGGGTCTTTCCTGTTCCCGCTGAGCCTTGCAGGGTCACAAAATCAATGTCCGGGTCCAGCAGCATGTTTAAGGCAAAGTTCTGCTCGCGGTTACGCGCATTGATGCCCCAGACGGAATGCTTGGGTTGGGTAAAATCACGGGCGACCTGCACGACGACACCATTGGACTCGATGGTTTTAACCATGGCCTGGAACTGGTTGTCTTCCGTGCTTAAACAATCATTGTAATTCCATTGATTGGTGAGAGGGCCGGTGATGCGGTAAAACGTTTTGCCGTTCTCCTGCCAGGCTTCCATGTTTTTGGAATGCGTATCCCAGAAATTGTTTTCAAGGATATGCAACCCACTGTGCAGCAGATTGACGTCATCCAACACCTGATCGTTGTAATAATCTTCCGCCGGAATGCCGAGAATACCGGCTTTAATTCTGAGATTGATGTCTTTGGAAATAATCACCACGGCCCGATCCGGGTGTTTTTTCTGCAGGCCCAACGCCGTGGCGAGCAGTGTATTGTCGGCTTTGTGCCCTGGCAGGGATGTCGGCCGCAACTGCTCAAACTCATCGGTCTGGAAAAACAAACGGCCGCTGCTTTTTACGTTTTCCGAGGTCAGAAAACTTGGAATAGGCAGGCCGGCTACGATTTGAGTGTGGCTGGCATTGCTCATCAGTTCCACCAGCATGCGGTTGGTTTGCCGTACGTTGCGTGCTACTTCCGAGAGGCCGGTTTTGTGACTGTCGAGTTCTTCAAGAACCACCATCGGCAGGTAAATATCATGCTCCTCAAAGCGGTAGATGGCGGTGGGATCATGCATGAGAATGTTAGTATCCAACACAAATAATTTTCGGCTTTCAGATTTATTGTCCATGATAATCCCTGTCTACTAAATCAATTTATTGTGATTAGGGCGGGGAGCACAGTCAAGTGAATTCATGCCCAAGCGGTGAAGATTATTCAGGTTAACGGGATCAAAATGAGAGGAACTGGATCCATTTCAAGCGAAGGATTGGAATCACATGCAGCGAGCCATTATTGTATTTTTTGCAAGGAGTTAATCATGAAAGCAGCCAGTGAATATTATGTTGAATTTTATAAAGCGCAAGACCAAACGAAATGGGCAGATGAATCAAAATAATTGTGCAATACCTTAGTATGGAATTAAAAAACAAATACCTTTACTTCGCTGATTTAATGGCGTACCTGGCTAAGGAACGCCACCGCCTGGCCGTGCTGCTTGGTCATCAGGATGCAGCCAATTTTGGTTATTTTTGCCGGGAAGGATTTGGTGGGTGTTATGAAGACATTTTAAAGCCAGGGTATCAACGTCAAGAGGTATTACCCCTGGTTACTGAATTATTAAAGCAGGGAAAGGAGACCAGCAATGAGGGCTTGGTCGTGCAGTTTGAAAATCCTTTTTTATGGCTATTTCCTCAATCCGATCAGCAGGAAAAAAGGAAAAAAGCCAAGTGGGCGAGTGATCATTTACATAAAAACTGGACATCGGGCATGTCTGCACGGATTTTTGAAGATTATCGGTTTGGTTGTAATAAAGCACGGAGTAGCCTGTATAAAAATCCTGAAGGAAATATCGTATTAATTTATCGTGGATTTAATAAGTACGACCTCATCGGTGACTATTTTTCAGCCCAGGCTCTTTATGATGATTTATTAAATTGGGATCCTGAGACGAGTGTTGATTTATTCATGGAACGTGCCGCTAAATTTTCCTATTTTATGGTTCATGGGATTTTTGTTCGCCGCGGCATGGCTTCGATGACGGAATGGATGGTTCGAGGTATTGCCGCGCATCATGGTTTGGAGTTAACTGATTTTTATCCAGATGAACTTGGCTGGCCGTGGCGTGCGTTAACCATGACCAGGATTGATGATTACATCGAATGGTTTAAAACCAGGAGTTATATGGTTAAAACAAAAGCGAGTACTCGGCTTCAAAGCACTTTTTTTAGTAAGCAGGAATCCCCTCCCGAAGAGGTTGCTCATTCACCGTCGAGTGATTTTACAATGAATTAAAGCATGCTCTCTGAACCCCATTGCAAAGGTGCGATGGGGTTCATTGAGGTATTCGCAGAATGGGAGTACTACCCCATTATTCTTGCAGCAATTTAATCGAGGAAAGGACTTCATCCACATGCCCTGGCACGCTCACTTTGCGCCATTCCTGACGCAAAATCCCCTGGGGATCGATAAGAAAGGTGCTGCGCTCGATGCCGCGTACTTCTTTCCCATACAGCGACTTCATTTTAATGACATCAAAAAGCTGACAGATTTCTTCGTCTTTATCGCTGATTAATTCAAAGGGAAATTGCTGGTTGCATTTAAAGCTGTCGTGTGATTTTAGCGAATCACGCGAGATGCCGAAAATTTCAGTATTTAATGCCTGGAAAGCAGGGTAGGCGTCGCGGAAATTTTGTCCTTCCACGGTACAGCCCGGCGTAGAATCCTTGGGGTAAAAATAAAGAACGATCCATTTTCCCTGATAGTCATTTAAACTGGCTGAAAGGCCATTGGTTGCGGTAAACGAAAAAGCAGGTATTTTTTCACCTATATTCATTGTGTATCTTATCCTTACGTGAAGTCGTCTCTATTTAAAATACACGAGAACAAGATTGCCTGCAAAGCCGCTCAAGAGATGCGCTGGATGCGGACAGAATTGCTTTCTGGTGTATAATTGCTCCTCTTTGTTAATAATGATAAGCAGATTATGACTACTCACAAAGCGTCAGACGCATCGATTGCCGTCAATAAAAAGGCGCGATTTGATTATTTTATCGAGGATGAGCTCGAAGCGGGCATGGTGCTTGAAGGCTGGGAAGTCAAAAGCCTGCGCGCCGGAAAGATTAACCTGTCCGATGCGCACGTGATCCTTAAATACGGCGAAGCCTTTTTGCTCGGTGCGCAAATCCAGCCTCTGCCCACGGCCTCTGCCCACACGCTGCCTGACGCAACCCGTACGCGTAAGCTATTATTAAACAGGCGTGAATTGAGTAGACTGATTGGCAGTGTTGAGCGGCAAGGTTACACCATTGTTCCGCTGTCGCTGTACTGGAGCAAAAACCGCATCAAAATCAAAATTGCGCTGGCGAAGGGTAAGAAAACCCATGACAAGCGCGATGCGATTAAAGATCGCGATTGGCAGCGTGACCGCGCCCGGTTGCTCAAGAAAAAATAACTGGCCCCATGCGTTGACAAGCATGTACTGTCAGGGATAATAGTGGTAAGTTGCTGGAAATTTGCTGCAAGTTTTTTTCACGCGTGAACCTGACTGAGTAATTTCTATCGCATTGCAGGGATTCAATGGATTAATGATTCTAAGGAGAGATCATGCCAAATTTTGCCAGACTCTGTAAATGGTTATGTCTTACGCTCGTCTGTATTCCTCTCTCGCTTCACGCGGGTAAAACTATTCAGTCCATGGTGGTTTTTGGTGACAGCCTGTCCGATACCGGCAACACCACCCACCTGCTGAAAAGTTTAAGACAGGAAGAAAGCCCCGCCTACCTGGTGCGTCCCTTAAAAGTCTTTGTCATTAATAAAATGACTGAATTTGCCTACGATTATTACGTACCGCAAATGGTACTTGACGCCGGCATTGAGATAGTCAATAACTACTTCGATACGGAATTCGGGCCGTTCTTAGCCTCGGTGATCAGTAAAGTGAGAAAAGTACCGGTTCTGCCCGGCGAACCCTATTGGCAGAATCATTTCTCCAACGGCCGCGTCTGGAATGAATACTTGGCGCCCATGCTGGCCCTTGATCGCGAAGACAATGATGACTTCGCCAATCAGGCTTTCGGCGGCAGCTGGGCTGTGACCTATGATTATCAATTGACAGTATGGAATCTTATCCGTCATCCGCTAAATACCTTAAAGACGCTGATCGTTGGAAAACTGATTCCGCCGAGCCTGGGGCTGACGGTACAGGCCTACCTGTTAATGAACGAGGTGCTGGATGATCGTACGGCTTATTTCGTCTTTACCGGGGCCAATGATTACTTGAATGTGCTGGTGTTTGAAGACAATTACAATCCGGCAGTCATGAGCGCCTACATTGATAATGTGCTCGACGGGATTATTTCCGGTGTCAATAAATTGACAAAAGCAGGTGCACGGCATGTCATCATCATGGGCTTGCCAGACGTTGGCTTTACGCCAAAATTTGTTCACACCACCGACAAGCCGGTATTGAGCGCTGCCATTAAGCTGCATAATGAGCGTCTGGCGGCCCGTGTTGAAACCCTGCGTCAGGCACAACCAGAGGTTAATTTCCTCTACATCGACATCAACCCGCTGTTACAAAAAGCCTTGGACCATCCAGCGGATTATGGCTTGACTAACATTACAGATGCCTGCATTGACGTTAAGCTGCCGATGTTCGGCGCGTTTGCCGCATCGCCTTATGCACGCAATTACGTCCTGTTGTATGCCCAGGTTCTGCAATACCGTGATGCCAGCTTTAAGCGCGGCGAGCGCAATTATCATGTCTGTGATACCCCGGATAATTACCTCTTCTGGGATGAAATTCATCCGACAACACGCGCTCATCGTTACCTGGCTTATGAAATCTGTGAAGTAATGAAAGCCAATGGCTATAAAACAAATTGCCAACAACCGTCTACTATTTAGAATATCCACGGTATTGTGGCATACTTGGCCATTTTTCAAATGATGAAGACGCCAGCATGCGGGGTCATGCTGGTGAACTGTCAAAAGAATTGGGTAAGGAGTGAATTATGTGCGGGATTATGGGAGCAACCTCTCAACGTGATATCAGCAAAATATTACTGGAAGGGTTAAGACGTCTGGAATACCGCGGTTATGATTCTGCCGGCATTGCGGTCATCGACAAGGCAGGCCGATTGAAACGGGTCCGAATCCAGGGCAAAGTCCAGGCATTGGCTGACGCCATGCAGGAAGTCTCCATTCATGGCACAACCGGCATCGCGCACACCCGCTGGGCAACCCATGGCAAACCTTGTGAAGAAAATGCCCATCCTCATCTTTCCCACGATGAAATTGCCGTGGTTCATAACGGCATCATTGAAAACTATGAGTCCCTGCGTAAAAAGTTGCAGAACGCCGGCTATCAGTTTAATTCTGAAACCGATTCAGAGGTGGCGGCGCACCTCATCCATTACCATTACCAGCAGCATGAAAACCTGTTGACCGCTGTGCAGGATGCCGCCGCCGAGATGCATGGCGCCTTCGCGCTGGGTGTTATCCACCAGAAACGGCCGCAGGAACTGGTTGCGGTACGCAAGGGAAGTCCGTTGGTTGTCGGGATGGGGATCGGCGAACAATTTATTGCCTCTGATCCGCTGGCGCTGCGATCCTTTGCGCAATCGGTCATTTTTCTTGATGAAGGCGACAGCGCCCTGCTGACCGCCAATGAAGTGCATGTCTTTGACCATGGTAAAAAGCCGGTACAACGTCAGCGCCATCCCCTCGATAATGACAGCCAGACAGCCAGCAAGGGCAACTATCGCCATTTTATGCTGAAGGAAATCCACGAACAAAGTAAAGTACTGGCCGATACACTGGAAGGGCGTATTGTCAGCCTGGATGTGCTCAAGGCCAGTTTTGGCGAGCATGCGGCTGCGATTTTTCCCGACGTTAAACAGATTCACATCGTGGCCTGCGGCACCAGTTATCATGCAGGCCTGACGGCCCGCTACTGGCTTGAATCACTGACCGGTCTGCCCACGCAGGTTGAAATTGCCAGCGAATACCGCTACCGGGATGTGGTCGTCGGCGATAATACCCTGTTCATTGCCATTTCCCAATCCGGAGAGACGGCCGATACGCTGGCCGCGTTGTACAAGGCAAAATCTTTAAATTACTTATCGACCTTAGCCATTTGTAATGTGGCTACCAGCACCTTGGTGCGCGAAGCCGAGTGCGTTTTTCTGACACGTGCCGGCATCGAAATCGGTGTGGCCTCAACCAAAGCCTTCACGACGCAATTGGCCGCTTTATTGATGTTGTCGGCGTCGCTATGCCGCGATGAGCGGGCAAAAACCGTGTTGGCGCAGTTGCAGGAATTGCCGGCCTGCTGTGAGCGTGCCTTAAAAATGAACAAAGCCATCGAGTCGTTGTCGTCTCTCTTTGTGAATAAATCCCATACCTTATTCCTGGGACGTGGCGTGCAATACCCTGTCGCACTGGAAGGGGCTCTGAAGTTGAAAGAAATTTCTTATATTCACGCAGAGGCTTACCCTGCCGGGGAATTGAAGCACGGTCCTCTGGCTTTGGTTGACAATGAAATGCCGGTTATTGCAGTCGCTCCCAATGATGAATTGCTGGATAAACTGAAATCCAATCTGCATGAAGTCAGCGCCCGTGGCGGTCAACTGGTGGTTTTTGTGGATGATTCCCAGACTTGGGAATCCAATGGCGCACGCCTGATTCCTGTGCCTTCCTGTGGTCAATGGGTGGCACCCATTGTGTATACTATTCCGTTGCAATTATTGGCTTATCACGTGGCTGTGGCGAAAGGGACCGACGTGGATCAGCCGCGTAACCTCGCCAAATCGGTGACGGTGGAGTGAACAAAGGAAAACAATTCTGGCACGCGCTGTGGGAAAGCGGTAACCTGCCTTTCCACCGCCTGTCTGTAAATGACGACTTAATCCAGTTCTGGCCGTCCCTTAAAACGCCGGATAACCCATCCATTCTAGTCCCTTTGTGCGGCAAGAGCCTGGATTTGCTGTGGCTGGTGGAGCACGGGGCCACGGTCACGGGCATTGAATTAAGCGAGCTTGCCGTGCAGCAGCTAGCCGCTGAAAATCACCTGTCGCTCAAACAACAGGTCATTGATGATTGCCTGTGCTATTCATCGCCTGCCTTAACGCTCTGGATCCATGATTTGTTTACACTGCCTGAAAACCTCATTGAGCCTGCGGATGGGCTTTATGATCGCGGCGCGCTGGTGGCTTTGCCAGCCCCGTTACGGGCTGCCTACACGGCTCGCTGCCTGCTGTGGTTAAAATCGAAAGGCCGCATTTTACTGAAAACCTTAACGTACGAAAAGACGCTGATGGAGGGGCCGCCTTACAGCGTCACCGCAGATGAATTAACCGCTCTTTACCCGGGCTGCACGCTGCAATTGCTGAAGGAGAGTCAGCGCCGGATGGATGAGTCTGATTCGCTGTTTGTCCGCGGGTTGCGGGAGGTTATCGATTATGTCTGGTTAATTGAAAGGAATTAACCAAAGGCCGCAAAGTAGTATATAATGCCTTCGTTTTTTTTATCATCATGTTTTTCGGGGAACTGAATGAGTCAAGAGATGTTGTCTACGGCAGCGACAATTGCCCAGGAGCTTAAAGTAAAGGTGTCGCAGGTAGAAACCGCCATTCGCCTGTTGGATGAGGGCGCGACCGTACCTTTTATTGCCCGCTATCGTAAAGAAGCGACAGAGGGTCTCGATGACACTCAATTAAGACAACTGGCTGAGCGTCTGCTTTATCTGCGTGAACTGGATGAGCGCCGTACCGTGATTCTGCAGTCCATCCGTGAGCAGGAAAAATTAACGCCGGAACTCGAACAGGCCATTCTTGCTGCGGACACCAAAACCCGCCTGGAAGATCTCTACCTGCCGCATCGTCCCAAACGACGTACCAAGGCGCAATTGGCCCGCGAAGCAGGACTTGAACCGCTGGCGATGGCCCTGTGGCAGGAGCCCAGCCATGACCCCGAAACGCAGGCTCAGCGATTCATCAATGTTGAGGCTGGCATTGCTGACACCAAAGCTGCACTGGACGGCGCAAGACAGATTTTAATGGAGCAGTTTGCCGAAGATCCGGAATTGCTTAATGAGCTCAGGGAATACCTCTGGCAGCATGCCGTGCTTAAGTCCACCGGCGGGGCCAAGGATAAAAAAGACGCAGCCAATAAATTTGCCGATTATTTTGACTATGCCGAACCGATTAAAAAAATCCCCTCCCACCGCGCGTTGGCGCTATTTCGTGGTCGACGCGAAAGCGTGTTGCAAATCGGCCTGCACCTGGTTGATGATCCGGAGTACGGCGAGAAAAGGGTGGCCGCTTACTTCAACATCAGCCATCAGGGACGCGCTGCGGATAGCTGGTTGCTTGATACCGTACGCATGACCTGGAAAATCAAATTATTCACCAAGCTGGAGCTCGAATTACTGGCTCGTTTACGTGAATCAGCCGATGAAGAGGCGATCCATGTGTTTGCACGTAATCTGCGCGGCCTGTTATTGGCGGCTCCGGCTGGTCCACGCATTACCATCGGTCTTGACCCTGGCATACGCACGGGTGTGAAAGTGGTGGTCGTCGACATCACCGGCAAACTACTGGATTACACCACGGTTTTCCCGTTTGCTCCGCAGAATGAATGGCACCAGGCCATCGCTGAATTGGCGAAACTGGCCGCCAAACACCATGTGAACCTCTTAAGCATTGGCAACGGTACCGGCTCCCGCGAAACGGAACGCCTGGTGGCAGATATGATTAAAATGTATCCCGATCTGAAATTAAACAAAGTGCTGGTGAGTGAAGCCGGCGCCTCCGTTTACTCTGCCTCTGAATTGGCGGCGAATGAGTTTCCGGATCTGGATGTCAGTCTGCGCGGTGCAGTGTCCATCGCCAGACGGTTACAGGATCCCCTGGCAGAATTGGTTAAAATTGAGCCAAAGGCCATTGGGGTCGGCCAATACCAGCATGACGTGAACCAGACTCGTTTGGCACGAAGCCTGGATGGCGTGGTCGAGGATTGCGTCAATGCGGTGGGGGTCGATGTCAATACCGCCTCCGTGGCCCTGTTGACCCGTGTGTCCGGTTTAAACGAAACCCTGGCAAAAAATTTAGTTGAATACCGCGATCAGCATGGCGCTTTTGTTGATCGTAACCAGTTAAAACAGGTCCCGCGCATGGGCGAAAAAACATTCCAGCAGGCGGCGGGTTTTTTACGCATCATGAATGGCAGTAACCCACTGGATGCCTCTGCCGTTCACCCGGAAGCGTATGCGCTGGTGGAACGAATTCTGGCGGATAAAAAAGTGACTATCACCCAAGTCATTGGCAATCATGATTTGTTAATCAGTGTCAATGCCGCCGACTACGTGGATGAGCAGTTTGGCTTGCCGACTGTTCGTGACGTGTTGCGCGAACTGGAAAAACCCGGCCGCGATCCCCGCCCGGAATTCAAGACTGTCAACTTCAAAGAAGGCGTTGAAGACATCAGTCATCTGGAAGAAGGCATGATTCTCGAAGGGGTCATCAGCAATGTCACCAATTTCGGTGCCTTTGTGGACATAGGTGTTCATCAAGATGGGTTGGTCCATATTTCGGCCATGACCAATCGGTTCATTACTGATCCGCACACCGTGGTGAAAGCCGGCGATATCGTGAAAGTGAAAGTGGTTGAAGTGGACAAAGAGCGTCGCCGCATTGGTTTGAGCATGAAACTCGATGAAGCCAGACCTGCTGTTGTGCACAAGAAAGTCAATAAGCCTCAGGCTAAAAAAGCGCCTGTGGTTAAAAAAGACGATGCCCGTAAAAAAGAGGACAAACGCCAGGTGCAACCGGCTAAAAAGGGCGTGTTTAACACAGCCATGGCGGATGCCCTGGCTAAACTGAAACCGGGATCATAACATGGCACCTCGCGGCGAAATTACCATTCAAACCTTAGCCATGCCAGCCGATACCAATGCCAATGGCGACATTTTTGGCGGCTGGATTGTTTCCCAAATGGATTTGGCTGCCGGTGTGCTGGCTAAAAAATTGGCGCGTGGACGTGTTGCCACAGTAGCCATTCATTCCATGACCTTTTTAAAGCCTGTGCACGTGGGAGATGTGGTCAGTTGCCACGTGGAATTGATTAAGCGGGGCACAACGTCGATGACCATTGCTGTGGAAGTCTGGGCAGAACCTGCGGCCGGTTCGGGGCGCTACCAGGTGACCGAGGGAACCTTTGTTTTTGTCGCCATTGATGAAGAAGGCAAATCAAGAAAGGTACCTGATTCGGAATGACTATTGAACTGGAACACTTAAAAAAATGGATCGCCAGCATGGCAGCCCTCATTGAAAAAGACGGTGATCCGGAACCTCAGCATTACACGCCTTTTTTGCAGGAGCCCGAATTAGCCTTGCGTCTTGTCGATTTAATCGAGGAGTTGGATGAGTCTTCCTATGATGAGGAACGGCCTTATTACTCCGCCTGCGTGTTTGCACTGGATATTTGTGTCGCCCAATTGCAGGCTGCCCATGAAAACGGCAACAAAGCCGGTGGCAAAATCCTGACTCATTTAATGGATTACATGGCCGCAACCATCAATAAAACCAAACACACGCTAAGCTTTTGGCTGCCTATCCTTAATGCATTTTACGAGGTGCATGTTGAATTGTCATCGCCCCTCAAAGACGCCTATTTAAATCTGGCAGGCGAGGAAGAGGAATTAACCCCAGAGGAAGAGGCCAATCATTTAAGCGCGATCAAAGAAATGATTCAGGAACTGTCCGACTTGTCTGTGTTTGATATTGCCGAGAATTTTTTTGCGCAAAGCTATGCCATGCCGGATGACTTTTTCTCTGATTTGGTGATTGATCTTTACAGCATTGAGGAAGGTCAGGATATTGCCTTGCTCCTGTTACTGCATCCCAAGGCCCATGTGCGCCAGGTGGTGGTGGATACCATCGCCCAGATTATTGAAAGCATTACTCTGTCGTCCATCTCGTTGTCGCGTCTGCAGGTGATCAAAAGCTGGTACTCGTCGTCTTATCATGAGCAGTTTAATTCCTGGATAAAGATTCAAAGGAAAAAGGGCGTCATTTTTCACCCGCTCGGCACCCAGCCGGTTTTTCGTGTAAAAGCCAGTGAAGTCGATGGCAGCGGTGCGCAGGGTTTGTTTGTTCATTTAAAAAAATACCGAGGTAATCGTCTGGGTGGTTTATTATTGAAGCAGGAAATTGGCGTGAAGGATGCCTGGATTACGCCGATCATTGCGGCGAAGGAAGTGACCAGCTATTACGATGAAGCCTTTGATGAAACGGTGACGTTACGTGAGGTCGACCGCGATTATTTTGTCTTAATCACCAACCATTTCCTGGCGCTTACACTTGCGCAGGGTTCGATGCCCGATTTGCATTTATTTGAAATTCAGGAGCTTTTAGGTTTGCACTTTATACCGGAGTTCATTGATATTGCCGCTGTCATGGAGGAAATCAGCATTCAGATTTCTCCGTTTACCCCAGCGGCCATGGACGAGTCATTCAAGCGTTCGCGCGGTTGGCTGACCACTAAGAAATTCACAGAGTCCTGGTACATCGAAAATGCCCATATCGACAAACTGGTGAATCGCTCAAGCAGTTTTGTAGAAGGAATAAGGGTTTGCGACATTGAAACAGCCATGGAGGCCGTTTTTGAACATGAAATGGAAAAAAACCGTGACAAGTGGTTGTTTCATTTCCTATGGATCACCTTGTGGATGAAAGCCAAGGCACGTAAAACGGAGAAGTTATGGCAGGACAGCTTTTTTATTGCTTACGCTATCCAGCAGGGGACGCCGCTTCATACCATCCCGGTGATGCAGGAAATTTGCCGTCAAACCGTGATCAATAGCGCGGAGACGATGAATGAGCGACGGACTCACCTGAACAAAGAATAATTTCCGGCCGTTTTTAATTTTTAAGTAGTGATTGAGATCAAACCCATGATGTTATCGGTGGACGAAATCAAACAACGACGAAATGCCATGACGTTTGATCTTGGCCATGACGTGGTAACCCTCTCGTTTTCTTTCAAGACCCAATTGCGTTTTGGCGTCCATTTTCTGCAACGGGTTCGAATAGCCCAAAGGCATGGAACAGTTATTGGCGAACTGATAGAGAGTGGTTGTGAGCCTCAGCTCTTCGTCTGGTGGGATAAGTCGCCTCGTCCAGCACCGCTACCCCTGCATACATCACTGGTCAAGGAGGTCGATTCATTTAACCGCATGTATCCGCCGCAGGTGGTGGAATACCTGGCGAAGCGCTTTAACAATTGCCCTATCAAACACCTGATTGCGGCCGGCAACTCCCCCTTGGGGCAGAATGACCTTCAATACCTGTTTCATACAAACCATTTAAGTTTTATTGAGCGTGCGGAGGAGCACTGGTCTAACTGGCTGGTTATGGCCTGTTTTTATTTTGAGAATATCTCAAAAAGCATTGAAAACTACCTGCAATCGCATGTTGAATTGCCGCTTGATGTGATGGAAGCGGTGGGTGCTTTCTCCATTGATTCAGGATTGGATTGGCAGGATTTTCCTCAGTTTAAATCCGGTAACGACATCGTAAGCGAAATGGACGGCATTAACAGGCAGTTGGATTATTTGCAGTCCCGTGCAGCGCTGCCGGCTGGTTTATCTTCACAACGGGAATCCAGGGAAAAGCTGGTGGCCTTGCTCATGGCGCCCCTGCAAAAACGATTGGCACTGCTTAAGCAATACCAACAGGTTCCTCTGATGAAAGCATGGCAGAAGCAGCCCAAGCTATTGCAGGAAAAACAGGCGTTCGAGAGTCTTTTTTCCAACCTGCACTATCGCTATTCTGATGCCCATTCGCGGATCATGCAGTTCATTTTTAACACCTGGATTGAAATTCAGGGGCAACTGAACAATTACCAGCAAGGTCAAAATCAGGTCATTTTACAGAAGCTCAGTGAATACGCTTATCATGAAGCATTAAAAGAAGCGCCTCCGGCCGGACGTGAGGTCGGACAAGACTCATCACCCTGGCCTCCTTATTATTTGTGTGCCTTTGTTTTTGCACTGAGTCACGGTGATGCCTTTGTTAAAAAAACCTGCACCCACCTGTTGATCAGAACCCTGCTCCCTGAGCACGTGGACAGCCTGGTCCTGGTTGATTTTGACCAGTGGTGTGAAAAAAATCAGGTGGGAGTTTATTTACTGCACGAGCATTTGCTGAAAAATGAACACTTTAACCGGTTGAAAGGGGCGTTATTTGACCATGGCCAGCAAACCTTTCAATTCGCAATGGTCAAATTGATGTTTTGTGCCCTCAAAGCCATGGCTGCACTCAACAAGGCGTCGCCGGAAATCGCTGCCGCACAGTTTGCCAACGAGGCGCTGCCTGCCTTGTCCGAGCTTATTCTAAACGGTTATCAGCCCGCGATTGATTTTATTGTCGCCGGTTTACAGGAACCCTCGCAGGTCGGTGTTTTCCTGGGGCTGGATTATAACCTGGCCATTGCCCTGGTAAGCCATTATGTGGACGACAATGACTTGCCCAAGGCCTGGTCTTTTTTCAGACGGCTGGCGCGGTTGACCTGTGCCTCGGGGATAAAACGGGAGGCGCTTCCACCGGAAACAGTGGCTTTGCTGCACATTGTATTTGATGACAAAGCCCGTGAAGCGGGTCTTCATGTCCTTATTGAACAGGCTAAATTCGGCGCATCGGATTCAATGAAAGACAAGGCGGTGAAGGCTCTTCAGCGGGCAGGGCAATTGATCCCTGTTGCGGCATTGGCCTGTGTCAGGTACTTTATTGAGTCCCGGGAGCCTAAGGACAACAGGATTTTAAAATTCATGCGCCTTGCAAGCGAAGCGGATCCGGCTGAAGCGGCTTATCTGAATTACCTTTTTTTGCGGCAGCGGAAAATGATCGCCCCGGAATCATTAATTAAAGCCGCCTCCTGGGGACATCGCCTGGCCTTAAGCGAATTGGAAAATTACATGGGTCGCTATGTTGAGGAAAAAAATACGCAACTGGTCAAGGATTTTTTTATCCCGGCTCTGCTGGATGGAAAAATACAAAAATACCTGCCGCCTGACCTTGTTATAAAAACAGTGATTCTCATGATTGATACCCAGACAGAGGATGACAAACCAGCGTATACGGCGAAGATGATGTCATTGTTTATTCATGCCTTGAAAAGCGAAAACCCGCCCAGCCGTAACACATTGATTACCATGCTTCTGGCAAAGTCAGAAGGACGGTTTTCCGCCGAACTATGCCATGAGTTGTCTCAGGCCATCGAACCAGCTCCTTTGCCAGACAAGGCATTGCCAAGTCCTGAAACACAAGGGATAGCCAGCGTTTCGTTTGCCAGACAAAAAGGCCTCTTTGTCAGGGAGTCATTGAACGAAGGAGTTGACGACACCAGGAAAACCACCCCCGCTGCTTCGCCCGGCCCTCACCCGCTGTAGGCCAGTCATGTTTCTATATAAAAAACACCTTGAACGGTTAAGAGAAAAAATGAAATTGCTGGCAATTCCCTTAACTCCGACCCATTTTCTGCACATACGATTTACAGCCGACACACGCCGGCAAGTCGGCTTTTCTTTTTTGCAGCGTGTGAATTGGCAACAACAGAAAGGTACGGTGTTAGGGCAATATTCCGATAGTCTGGTGATTTGGTCAGATAGTGACAGGCTGGTTCTTGTTGCCAAAGACAAACTGGCGGGACTCAAACCGTTGCAGGACTATGAGTACACGTTGAAGTTGACCGAAATCATTAAACAATTACTCAATGAGGACATTGTGAGTCTGGCTAAAAACATGGCGGACCTTGAACGATTTGAAGAAAAAATTCCGTTACTTTATCAAGAGGGTAATCTGGCGTTGATTGTTCTGGCCGAAGCATCCTGGAATGACTGGCTGGCTGTGGCTCCGCTGGTTGTTGAATTCCTTGCACAACAATTTAAAGAGTATGTGCATCGTCAGGAACAGCAAGCGTTTGAAGCAGTTGGGCCTTCGCTGAACAAGGAGGTGGAACAGACGGCGGCCATCATGCAATTCACCTTCAACACACTGCTTGAACTGAAGCCGGATTATACAGATAAAGCCGTGATGGCTTCTTACTATGCCATGGCGACTCAGTTAGCACACTATTTTTACACTCAGGCGTTAAATCATCCTGAAAAAATAGGTGAACAAGCAACCGCCTGCTCCGAAAACATGGACAGGATACCTAATTCAGTTGCCGCCCTGGTGTGTGCCATGATGGGGGGGGCAAATCAAGATTCCTTTATTCATCATGCTTGCCATCTCTTGTGGATAAAAGCCCTTTTTCCGGATGTTTTACCTGGATTAATGCCGCATCAATTTAACCTGGATGAATGGTACAGGCAAAATCCGGACAAACTCATTGTACTTTATCATCGGCTCATGGCCGATCCTTATTTTATTGCCTGCAATGACCTGTTGCAAAAAAACAGACAGCCTGCCGCGCAATTTGCAATTGCGAAATTGCGTTATTTTTATGTGAATGCGCTGTTTAAAACGTCCTATGATTCCCTGCCTCAGCGTCAGGACGCCCTAACGCCGCTGTTACAACTTGTGCGAAACAATCGACCTGAAGCGGTTCAATTTCTGTTGAATGAGTTGAGTGGCCCGTCATTTAATGGCTCGTCCCCTTGTTTTTTCCTCGACGGTCATGTGGCCCTGGCATTGAGCCATCATTATGGTCGAAGTCTTGATTATGGTGATAATCAGTTGGCATGGTCTTTTTGGCAAAAAGGAAAGACCACATCAATGAATGGACGTTCATCTGATCACTCCCACGTCAAAGCAAAACTTGAGGTACTGTTTGAAAGCGGCAATGCACAAGGTTTTGCCATTCAACGATTAAAGGCCGAAGCAGAGGTCGGGCATCCCGTGGCGTTACAGTACTTAAGAGAGACCAGCCATCATGTTCCGGCGGCTGCTCTGGCCTGTCTGGAACTGTTTGCTCAAAAAAAGACGCTGACATCGATGCAATACGCGGAATCAGGGACGTTTTACACAATGGCCAGACGGGAAAATGCCGCATTGGCCGCACGCTGCTATTGTGTGATTTTAAAACATCAGCACAAATTGACCCTTAAAACCCTGCTGGCCTGGATTGAAGAAGGTCATGAATTCGCCATTGAAGAGCTTGAGTTAAAAATTAAAGGCTATTTAAGGAAAGACAAAGCGGATAGCATCGAAAAGAAAATTCTTCCCCTGCTGGAGCGTCCCCAGATTCTGAAAGCCCTTTTACCGGAAATGGTCATTCTGCTTATTCATTACATGGACAAGGTCTGGCGGTACGATTTTGAAGACGATGAGCCCGCGGGGAATCACTCGCCAGTGTTTTGCAACGAGTGGCTGCTTGCTTTTTTACATCGCTTAAAACGGATGCAATTAAGCAATAAAAAGCAGCTCATCCCCTTGCTTTTGATGCATACAGCCGCCTTGCTGACCGAGGAGGGAAACTTTTTACTGTTCCAACTGGCTGCTCAAGAATACTCCTTCACGGAATTGGCTGCGGCAACGTGGCTAAAGACGCTGGCTGACATTCTGGTAACCTGTACCCAGGGCCATAAAACGAATCCCTTTAAGCTCAGGATAGAAGAATTCCTGCTTAACAATCCCCATGTCGTCAAAGCGTTGGCCGTGTGTGAAGATGCTCGAAAACGATTACACAACAACCCTTATTTTACTCTGGCTGTGAATACCCTTGAAGGACACAGCGAGGTGTCGTTCTGTGGCGAAGGGCTGACTCCGAGTCGAGCGTTGCCTTAATTCGATCTTGACATACCCATGATTTTACGGTTTGTGGATAACTTTGTTCATAATTTTGTTGGTCACCCACAAAAAAAGGCAAAAATAAAATTAACCATTTGATTTTAAAGGAATTATCTATTTTAAGGCCTGTGGGGCACTCTGACGTGATTCTGTGGATAACATTGTGAATGACTGATTGAATTCAAGAAAAAACAACAACTAAAGGAATGCCCGTGCGTCGACGCACGGGCAGCTTGTTTATCGGGAATGATGAATGGTGCTGGTGTAATGAGGAGCCATTTGGCTGACCAGTTCCAGAAGAATCATTTGAGCAATGAGCTGGTCAATCATTCGTTCCATGCTGGGAGCATGGTGCGTTTTGATTGAGATAAATTCTGGAGTGGAGGAATTGCCTCGGTGATAGCGATAGGATTCAGCCTTTTCTTCCCGATGCAGATGAGCATCAAAATCGGTAAACAGATTAAACAGGGTCCGCAGTGGTGTAGGGGTAGTGTAAATAAAAAACGGAGCGTGTTCTGGGCCCGGTTTGAAGGTACTGGCATCTGAGGGTGAGTTATAAAACCGGTAATAGGTTGGGGCTGGGCGTGGATAAAAACGGTTCGAATCGTAATTGTCCTGGTTTGAAGCCCTTCTGGTCGGCTGAGGCCTGTGAGTCTGTTCTTCACGGTGCTGCGGCTGAGGTCTGTGAGCGTGTTCTTCACGGTGCTGCGGCTGGGG
>NZ_LNYT01000020.1:85101-352872 GCF_001468125.1 Legionella rubrilucens
AATGAAGCCTGCATCGTATTGAGCGCGTTGGTGGTTATCACTTAAAATGCTGTAGGCAGCACCGACTTCCTTGAATTTTGCTTCAGCCGATGGATCGTTCTGATTCTTGTCAGGATGGTATTGCAGCGCCTTTTTGCGATAGGCTTTGCGTATGTCATCCTCTGAACATTGTTCAGTGTTGAGTCCAAGGATTTCGTATAACTTCTTAGGCATTATTACTCCAACGACGTAAATATATCTGAATTATAAGCCACTAAACTTAAGCCAATATTATGTGATCGATTTATCTTTGAAAAACAGATTAAGGGGGCCGTGACCTCAGGGTTTCTTTTTAGCTGTGGCATCACAGCAGAGCAGGCTAGAGCATGACGAATTCTTCAGACCTTGCCATGAGAAGCTAATGATTCTGAACAAGCAATTCTTTAGCATGCAGCCGAGTTTGTTCCGTGATGGTCAGTCCGCCGAGCATACGGGCAATTTCATTGATTTTATCGCTTTCCTCAAGCGCAATGATGTGTGAGAAAGTCTCATTTTGTTGACTGTGTTTCTCAACCACAAAATGATGGTGAGCGGCAGAGGCAACCTGCGGCTGATGAGTGACACAGAAAACCTGGAGACGCTCGCCCAACTTACGCAATAATTGACCTACCAATGCGGCTGTTGCGCCGCCAATACCGACGTCCACTTCATCAAACAACAAGGTGGGTGTGGCACCGCGTTGGGCGGTTACCATCTGGATTGCCAGGCTGATGCGCGACAATTCACCACCCGAAGCAATTTTGCTCAATAAGTCCGGCGACATACCGGGGTTGGTGCAGACTTTGTATTCGACCTTGTCCATGCCATGCGCCTGCATTTTATCCAGCGCGCTGATTTCAATTTCAACCCGGCCTTTCGGCATACCCAACTGCTGGATAATGCGGGTGATTTCCTGGGACAGTTTTTCCGCGGCCAGTTTTCGCGCGCTGGATAGCTGCGCGGCGGCCGTTTCATAATGCCGGGTGCAGCGCTCATACTCCTGCTGCAGAAAGGAAGCGCGCTGTTCTGCATTCTGTAATTGATCGAATTCATCCTGCAATTGCCTGGCATGCCGGGGCAACGCATTGGCATCAATATGGTATTTGCGTGCGGCCTGATGCAAGGCACTCAGGCGTAATTCAACGGTTTGCAGACGCTCTGGGTCAAGCTGGACCTGATTGGTGAATTCGCGGACTTCATTTAAGGCTTCTTCGCACTGAATCAGTGCATTATTGATGAGTTCTGCCGCGTTTTTAATGGTCTGTTGCTCTTGAGGCAGTTGATTTAGGTACTGCAAAACCTGATTTAACGCCCGATTGATATTGAGTTCGTCATTGTCATTGAGCAACGCCAGGATCTGCTGGCTGTGGGTTAAGTAATCGTTGGCATGATGCAGAAGCTGATGTTCTTCGCTTAGGGATTGCATTTCGCCTTCGTAGGTGTTCAAGGCCTGCAATTCATCGATCTGGAACTGCAACAACGCCAGACGATCCGAATGGGCATCCTGATTTTTAAGATGATCCATTTCCTGTTTAATCTTCTGGCATTGCTTATAAAGGGCCTGCACTTGCTGTAAAGAATCATCATGACCGGCATAATCATCAAGCTGCTGGCGGTGAGTCGCATGATGCAGCAGCGTTTGATGCTGATGCTGGCCGTGGATATGGACCAGCATTTCGCTGAATTCCTTGACTTTTTGCAGGGGAAAAGGCTGACCATTGATGTACGATTTTGAGCGGCCTTCCGCGTAGATTATTCGCCGCAAAATGATTTCACCGGCTTCGCAGTCAATGTCGTGCTCTTGAAGCCATTTAGCCGGTTCGGACGTTTTATCAATGTGGAAGGTCGCGCTGATGTCGCATTTGTCTTCGCCTGTGCGTAGTGTGGAGGCATCCCCACGGCCGCCTAAGGCCAGCATCAGGGCGTCAATCATAATCGATTTACCAGCGCCGGTTTCTCCAGTGAATGCGGTCATCCCCTGGGAGAAATCCAGGTCCAGCTGTTTGACAATGGCAAAATTTTCAATGCGCAAGGAGGTGAGCATGTTTATCCCTGGTGTTTTGATTCCCAGCCGAGTTTGATCCGTAATGTATCATAATAATGGTAATCGGCGGGATGTAACAAGCGGAGTTGTTGCGCATTTTTTTCGACAGAAACCTGTTGTCCCGGTTTAACCAGCCGCGATTCATGCCCGTCACAGCTGATGCGCAAATCGGTTTCATTCAATTCACTGATGATTAAGTCCACTTTTGCCTGGCCATCGATAACCAGCGGCCTTGAGCTTAAACTGTGCGAAAACATCGGCACTAAGACCATGGCATTCAACTGGGGATGCATGATCGGGCCGCCAGCCGACAGGGCATAGGCGGTGGACCCGGTGGGGGTGGAAATAATCAAGCCATCCGAACGGTAATGACAAACGTATTGCTGATTGATGTACACATCGAATTCGATGAGGTGGGTTTCACTGCCGCGGCCCAGCACGACGTCATTTAAGGCATCCCCCTGGAAGTAGGTGTTTTCATCATCATGGATGCGGGTTTGCAGTAAAAAACGGTGTTCTTCCATGTATTGGCCGGCGAGCACGGTGTCCAGTTGTTTTTCCATGTCTTTCGGATTAATGTCCGTCAGGAAACCCAGGCGGCCGCGGTTGATGCCAATCACCGGCACATTGACTTTAATGGCCATGCGCGCAGCGGATAACAGACTGCCGTCGCCGCCGACCACAATAATCAAATCCTGTTTTTTACCCATGCAGGATCGTTCAAGGACCGGGAGATTCAGTTTGAAATGAGAGGCGGTCTCGGTATCCTGATAGGTCTCGATTTTCTGATGATGTAAAAATTTAACCAGGCGCTCAATGCTTTCATTGACGCCCTGGTTGGCACGGTGTTGGCGTGCGTAAATGATAATGCGTTGGAATTTTTGTTTCATATCAGGCCAGATATTACCTGTCAGGAATGAGAACCTCTGTGTTTGATCCTAGCACATTCCTGACCTATAAACAGGGTGGCCGTCGAAGGAAGCACGGCCAACGCCATCTTACTCTTCGGCGCTGGCGCGTGAAGCCCGCTTACGCTCGTGTTCCTTCAACGCTTTTTTGCGCAGGCGGATGGATTGCGGGGTGACTTCCACCAGTTCGTCGTCGTCAATGAATTCCAGAGCCTGTTCCAGCGACAGTTTGATAGGCGGGGTCAGAATGATGTTTTCATCGCTGCCTGCGGCACGGATATTGGTCAATTGCTTTTCCTTGGTGACATTGACCACGAGGTCGTTATCACGGGAATGAATACCGACAATCATGCCTTCATAGCACATGGTTTGCGGTTCAATGAACAATCGGCCGCGCTCTTGCAGGTTAAACAGGGCAAACGCACGGGCGGCGCCATTGCAGTTGGCAATTAATACGCCATTAACGCGTTGACCCAGGCGGCCGCGATGTGCAGGGCCGTAATGGTCATACACGTGGTACATTAAGCCTGTGCCGGACGTGCTTGACAGAAATTCGGTGTGAAAACCGATCAAGCCACGGGTAGGAATCATGTAGTCCAGTCGCACACGGCCTTTACCGTCAGGGATCATGTTCTGCATTTCCCCGCGGCGCTCGCCGAGTTTTTCCATGATCGCGCCCTGATGGGTTTCTTCCACGTCCACGGTTAAACGCTCGTAAGGCTCCAGTTGTTCGCCATTCTCTTCCCGCATGATCACTTCAGGTTTTGAAATGGCCAGTTCATAACCCTCGCGGCGCATGTTCTCGATTAGAATGGACAGGTGCAGTTCACCGCGGCCGGAGACGCGGAATTTGTCCGGATCTTCAGTATCTTCAACCCGTAACGCCACGTTGTGCAGCAATTCGGTTTGCAGACGTTCGCGTACCTTGCGGCTGGTAATGAACTTGCCTTCCTGACCGGCAAAAGGCGAGTCGTTAATCTGAAAGGTCATGCTGATGGTGGGTTCATCCACGGTCAATGCCGGCAGGGCTTCAACCTGATTGGGATCGCAGAGGGTGTCAGAAATGTTAAGCTGTTCAATTCCCGTGATGGCGACGATGTCACCGGCGCTGGCTTCCTCCACTTCGACGCGATCGAGCCCTTTAAAGCCTAATAATTGCAAAATACGGCCGCTGCGGATATTGCCATCTTTATCAATAACCTTCACCGGCGATTTGCTTTTGATTCTGCCGCGGGTAATCCGGCCGATGCCAATGGTTCCTACGTAAGAGGAATAGTCCAGTGAACTGATCTGCATCTGAAAAGGGCCATTCTCATCCACATCGGGTGGCGAGACGCGATCAATGATGGTTTGCAATAAGGCGTTCATGTCGCTGGCTTCATCGTCAAGATCAAGCTTGGCATAGCCATTTAAGGCGGAAGCATACACCACCGGAAAATCAAGTTGCGTATCATTGGCACCCAGATTGTCAAACAGGTCAAACACCTGATCCATAACCCAATGCGGTCTGGCGCCGGGTCGATCGATTTTGTTAATCACCACAATCGGATTCAAGCCGCGGGCAAAGGCTTTTTGGGTGACAAAGCGCGTTTGCGGCATCGGCCCATCCACGGCATCAACCAGCAGCAGCACGCTGTCGACCATGGAGAGAATACGCTCCACCTCGCCGCCAAAATCGGCATGGCCTGGGGTGTCGACAATATTAATCTGGTGATCGCGCCAGTGAACGGAGGTATTCTTGGCAAGAATGGTGATGCCGCGTTCTTTTTCCAGGGCGTTGGAATCCATCAGGCGTTCCACTTTGGGGGCGCGCTCATTTAAAGTACCGGTTTGTTGTAACAGTTTATCAACCAGGGTGGTTTTGCCATGATCAACGTGAGCAATGATGGCGATGTTGCGAATTCTCTCAATCATATAAGACCTTTTGCGGTGAAGCAGACTCAAGCGTATTGCGGCTTATCCGTTATAAAAAGCAAGCCATGTGTTCAGGGATTCGCCATTATACATGGGTTGAGGCATAAATCCTATTGGAAACTTGCCAGGACGGTGTAGTATGTCCCAGACTGAGTTCGTCTCGCGATTGCTGCTGTATTTGTGAACACCCAGGCAGCATGAATTATAAGTGTGAATCATGAAGACCAATAAATCAAAAATTAAATGCCCGACGTGTGGCCAATCAGATACCTGGCGTTTGGATAATCCGTACAAGCCCTTTTGTTCCTACCGCTGTAAATTAATTGACTTAGGGGAGTGGGCCAGTGAATCACGAAAAATTCCCGGAGATCCCACGAACCCGGACAATGTCCAGGACAGTGACGATTCAGGAGAATAGTCACGGCCTATTTGACTTAAAAATAAACTAAATGGTATTATATTTAACATTTGGCTGTCAGATAATGTCCCCATGCGCTCTCAATTTGAATACTCAGGCCACCCGATTTATCCTGCTGCCCCTCGAACCTGGCGGGTGTTTATCCGAGCGGATGATTTGGATGCT
This sequence comes from Legionella rubrilucens, assembly GCF_001468125.1. Taxonomy (GTDB): domain Bacteria; phylum Pseudomonadota; class Gammaproteobacteria; order Legionellales; family Legionellaceae; genus Legionella_C; species Legionella_C rubrilucens. Next base: position 90,569 of record NZ_LNYT01000020.1, read on the forward strand.
GAGTCGGTTCGAACATTGCATACCCTGACTGAATACAGGGTTTGTCCTGCCCTGCACATGAATTTGGGTACGGCCGACTTGCCTCAACGGGCTTACATCGACTCGGGTTATGTCAGTGCCTTTGAGTTTCACGATAACAGTGCTTTAAAGGCTGCCAATGCGTATTTGGCCTATAAAAATGTACATTTCATTTTTATTCCTGAAGCACTCTGTGATTCGATCTATCTAACCGGCGGCACAAGAGGGTTTGAAAAAAACGGTAAAACGACTCATCCTCGACGCGAAGAGGGGTCTTCCTGGCAAATTCCGGTTCGTAATTCCGTTATTCCGCAAATTTTTAATACCGATAACATGTCCGTTGCGCTGATGGAGGGGGACTCCCGTTCAAGTTGCGAAGTATTAATTGGCGGGAATTGGAAGGATTATGCTGTTTGCTTTACCTTGCCCAAAAGTCTCTCCAGAGAAATTGCCAGCCACGAACCTCAGGATATTGCGACTCTCGAACGGCTGTTAAGACGAAGCGGCAGCCTCCCTTATCTGCTCAATCCCGATCGCTCCATAAGCTATGCCCAACGAGAAGCAATCGCTACCCAGGCAAAGCAATTGCAAACCTGGTGGAAAACGCTGGGAGAGGAGCGAAAATTGCTTTGCTTTATGCACGCAGTGCTTGAGGGTAACGCGTATCGAGAGCCAAATCCTGAAAAAGAACCCCGTTTTTTGCGCGATCTATGGGCTGTGCAACTCAGGCTGAATGAAATGATGCGCAGGACGCCATCCGCGAGCCATTACTTCAATGCCCTGCAATGGGTGATAACACGTCTGCATAGTCAATTGCTTCCCTTTCATCCGTGCTATCACCCCCTGTTTAATCGGTTTGTGCAGGAATTTAAAGAAGCGGTTCATCAGCAAAATGAGGAGGAAATGCAACAACGCACTCATTATCTTCACACCGTTGATAAGGCCCTGCAGGCGGAAGAACAGTTTTTAAAACGCCTAAGACAGAGTCACCATCAGCAATTCTTACCCTCGACAGCATTACAGACTCGTCTTGAACAGTGCTGCAGCCTTCTGTCGATGGTTACTCCCACGTCGAACGAAAACGAACTCATCGAAAAAACCATGTACGTTAAATCGGTAACGGAGGCGCTGGAAAAAGAATTGACTTTGTCTAAGCATCATCAAATCACCCGCCAATTAATGAACCTGGAGCAATTCAGGGCAGGCAGGGAACACTCCTTTATTTTCCATCTGGTGGAATGGTATAACGTGTGGGTGGATAAAAGTGACGGCTTGTTTAAGTCACTGTCCCCGGAAGCGCTGCATCAACAGGCAAAAACCTGCGCAAAGACACAAACCGCTTTGATTAAACTGCAACAATTATTTGACCAGTGTAACGCCCGAGGCGCCGGCATCAATCAGGAGAAATCCAATCATTTATTCAGGCAATTGGTGGCGAGGGTGACCAATCAGTTGGAGCAGGCATTGAATCAGGGAACCTCTTTGGATGTTGGCCGATATCTCGATGAAGCGACGCATTATTTGCTTATTCTGCTGGCTCAGCGATTGGGTTCGCAACGAAATGCCTTCTTCAATGAAAAAATGCAATCCAATCACCTGCAAAACCTGGATAGAATTCCGAAACCCCAGGTGGAAGAAACCAAACCGGCTTTCATGGAAAGCAGTTTCTCATTTGATTGAATTCACTTGCCAGTTTCATTGATTTTAAGGTTCAATACGGAGTCTACTCTTTACGTTTTGATGCAAATTCACAAGGAATTGATATGCTTAAAGTCAGTGGCTTAAAAAAGCTCCGCTTACTGAGTTTAATACAAGGAATGGTTATGATGACAAGTACACTCGCTGGCAGTGGTCGTGGCGATTTTCACGTCCTTTATCAGGGACAGTCGGTTGACGATTTGATTATTCAGTACATGGCAGAACACCATATTCCCGGTATGTCCTTAGCCATTGTACAGGCGCCTTATATAACCCGTGTGGTTGGTTACGGTTTAGCCAACACCGACAGCAAACGCCTGGTAGCAACGCACAGTGTTTTCCCCATCGGACAAATTACCAATGCCTATACGGCGGTTGCGATTATGCAGCTGAAAGAAATGGGGAAATTGCAGCTCGATGATGCGCTTTCCTCCCATTTAAAGGACATCCCCTCATCCTGGCAGGGAATTACACTTCGACAGCTCATTACTCATTCTTCCGGTTTACCGGATTATCGCGAAAGTTCAGGTTTTGATTACAGCAAGGAGTACACGCCGGCACAATGGCTGGATCTGATTAAAAGCACGCCCATGCTGTTCAAACCAGGAACCCAAAGCCGAGCCAGCGCGACAAATAATTACCTGCTGGGTCTTGTCATCGAAAAGGCAAGCGGCATGACTTACCAGGAATTTGTCAGCAAAAATCAGATTGAACGCATGGCGCTTAAGCATACCTTTTTTGTCGGCGGCGAGAAAACCATTGATAATGAAGTCAAAGACGACACGGCTGGCTTTAAACATCAGCAATTTCTAAAAAATCGGGTTTACATTAACCCAATCGAGCCGGTCACCGGGTATGAACAAACCGAGCAGAAACTGTCGCCGTCCAAACCCTTAAGCTGGACGGCCACCTTTGCTGACAGCGGCATTATCGCCTCGGCAGAAGACATCAGTTTATGGGATATTGGTTTGGCTGGCGGCATCCTGGTTCAGGATCCAGCCGACAGAGAATTTCTCTATCATCCGGTGACGGTGAATGGTCAAACGATACCTGGCAACGCGGGATGGCTCTTTCCGGGTCATCCAGGGTTTATGGAGATAAAAGGCCATTTGCCGGGTTATTCGTCTTTCCTGAGCCGTTTTACAGCGCCCACGGAATTGGTCTGCGTGACTCTGCTGGCGAATAAGGGCGGGTTACCGGATTTGGATGGTCTCGGGCGAAAAATTGCCGGTGCTTTCGATGACAAGCTGGCCGCGCCTGTTGGGGCGGTTTGGTCCGAAACCCTGCAAAGTCCTTATTCGGTCAGTGAAACCATGAATCGGGTGGCCGCCATTATCAAAAAGCAGGGTGGAACGGTATTTGCCCGCATTGACCACAGCGGCGAAGCTGAAAAAGCGGGGCAATCCTTACCGGAGACGCAGGTGCTGATTATTGGTAATCCCGCGAAAGGCACGGCCCTCATGCAGGCGAATGCGGCCTTTGCACTCGATCTGCCGTTACGGATTATGGCGACTCAAGATGAGAAAAAACAAGTCTGGTTAAGCTTCACCGATCCGGTAAAACTGGCTTCACAATACCATGTCACACCGGAGCAACTGCCGGTATTGAAGCCAATGAGCCTGGGATTAAACCGGATTTGTCAGCAGGCAGTCAGTGCAACCACGATTCCTGCCTCTCCCTGAGAGCAGGAATCCCCCGATTAATTGGGGTTAAACGGGACAATGGCGGTTTCGCTGTTTTCGATCTGCGGCGTTTCAGGCTCGTTGCCATCTTCCAGATGCAAATCAGAACCGTCGGTAATGGTCAGTACATCAGTATCCGACATTGCTTCCAATAAGGGCAAGCCCTGCTCTTGCCGGGACGGTTGATCTTGTCCGGTGGGCTGTTGAACAGTTGGTGTCTGGACATCGGCCGGGTTGCTGCTGAATAAGCCCAATATTTTATTGGTCATTTGATGGTTAAATTCCAATACCCATCGCAGCAGCTGATCAACCCATTCCTGATTAGGATCCTTGTCTTCGCCTTTTTTAGCCGCGGGTGTCATGAAATCGTAAAGGGAATCATTTAATTCCTGGGCACGGTTTTTGTCTTTAACCTTGGGTTTTTTAGCGGGTGTGGCCTCCGCTTCAGCTTTAGGCTTGGGTTGTTCAGGCAAGGCGGTGTTGTCGGGGTCTTTTTTCTTGGTGTCCGGGGTGGTAGACGATTGAGCGTTCTTCCCGAGATCATCCTTCTTATCCTGGTCTTTATCCTCGCTCTTATTCTCTTTCTTATCGGGAGCAGGATCGGAAGAGGAAAGATCGTATTGGTGGCGTTTCTCTGCATCCTTTAAAACAGAATAGGCTTCACCCAGCTTTTTAAACACCTCTTCAGCGTCGGGTTCTTTGTATTTATCGGGATGAGTCAACAAGGCCGCTTTTTTATAGGCTTTGTTGATGTCCTCAAGGCTTGCGTTCGGAGGCACGCCCAGCACCTCATAAAAATTAGTGGCCGCTTTGATGCGCTCAGCCGTGGGATTTTTTGCTTTGGGGGCGGCATCTTCTGGTGTTGAGGACATGTGAATCTCTTATAAAACCAACTTATGTAAATAATAGCACATGCCTCTTTCAGATCATGCCGTTTTGTTTTTCTTAACACACCGTTTACAAAAATCATGGGCATGGTTTGGCAAGGCAGCTTAAGCGCAGGGCATTTTATTGCGCAGGATAATGAATAATGTCATGGAAAAAGGCGCTTTTATCACGGGTATTGCGGTAGCCGTGGGGTTTACTGGCATCAAAACGAAGCCCATCGCCGGGGTGAAGCACATGCCAGTCCTGATGAATCAGAATTTCAACGGTCCCCTCAATCACAAGGATGTGTTCAATCACCCCGGGTTCATGCGGCGTGGATAATTGCTCGCAGTGCGGTAACAGTTCAATCATAAAGCATTCAAAGCGCAGTTCCGGATCAAAGGGGAACAAGGAGGTGATTTTAAGTTGCTCATCCGCATGCTGCAATGCCTGCTGGGGTTGGGGGCGGTAAAGGGTTGCGGTGGCGTCACGCGGGCTGTCTTCAAGAAAAGAAGAGAAAGACACATGAAAACCGCTGGCAATTTTCCATAAAGTGGCCACTGTCGGGCTTGATTCCAGGCGTTCGATTTGGCCAAGCATCGCCTTGCTGACGCCAGTTTCCTGAGCGGCCTTGTCGAGACTCCAGCCGCGCTGCTGGCGAAGGGTTTTCAGGTGATTGGCGATGTGTTGTGCAAAAATGTCCAAAATTTTTCCTCTCAACGCTTGTGCGTTATAACGCACGATGCTATCCTCTATCTGTGCGCTATAACGCACAACGAGTTTATTCTGTATTTAATCATGAGGTGGCGCGATGTTGAAGTATTTTTCCATAAGTCATGCCGCAGCCGGCTTTATCGCGGTAATGGTGGGGTTTACCAGTTCAGCCGCCATTGTGTTTCAGGCCGCGGCGGCCGCGGGGGCCGACAAGGCGGAAATCAGTTCATGGCTGTTGGCATTGGGTCTTGGTACGTCCTTAAGCACCATGGGCTTGTCCGTTTATTACCGCATGCCCGTTTTGACGGCCTGGTCCACACCGGGAGCGGCCTTGCTGGTAACCAGTCTTGCAGGCCTTTCCCTGCCTCAGGCGGTAGCCGCCTTTATGATGACGGGCCTGCTGACGTTGATTGCCGGCTTAAGCGGCTATTTTGAGAAGGTGATGAATTATATCCCGCGTGATTTGGTGGCCGCCATGCTCGCCGGAGTCCTCCTTCATTTTGGGTTGAATGTGTTTACCGGCTGGCAGGAGGACCCCGGACTGGTTGCAGCCCTACTGGCCAGTTATTTAGTGGGTAAACGCTTCTTTCCCCGCTACATGATGGTAGGGGTGCTTGCCGTCGGCCTGTTGTGCGCCTACGGTCAGGGTTTATTTACCCATACCTTGATTCAACATGGCTTGACACGTCCCGTGTGGGTTGAGCCTCAATGGTCGTGGTCACTGTTATTCAGCGTGAGTCTGCCTTTGTTTATTGTCACCATGACCTCGCAGAATATCCCGGGCATTGCCGTTCTGCATGCGGAAGGTTACCGCCCGCCCGTCTCCACCCTCATCAGCTGGACTGGGCTCACGAACGTGTTATTCGCGCCTTTCGGCGGCTTTTCCTGTAACCTCGCGGCCATTACTGCGGCGATTTGTGCGGGTAAAGAAGCGGGTCGTGATCCTGATTTACGCTATCTTGCCAGTCTCTGGGCCGGCGTTTTCTACCTGTTGATGGGCCTGTTTGCTGCAGCGATGGTGGATGTTATGGCCTCTTTTCCCAAGGTCCTGATTACGACGATTGCGGGCCTGGCGCTTTTTACTACCATCGGCAGTAACTTACAAGCCGCATTTACAGAGGCACATCGTCGTGAAGCTGCGTTGTTGACCTTGATGATCAGCACCTCCGGGATTACCATTTTAGGAATAGGCGCGGCCTTTTGGGGGTTAGCGGCAGGTATTGCCGCCAATGGACTTCAGAAAAAGCCGCTTCGCGCAATGACAATCCGTGGAGAATAAACAGCGTGCCATTCACCTCAAAACGGTATCACCTGGATACGTCATTGTCCCCCACCCATTTCAATTTAAGCCGCTGTTTGTCGCAGTTGGGGTGGAAGCTTACACGCTTTAACTGCCTGTCCAGCATCAATGACAAGGTGCTGCTGTTTAACGAGGCGGCTGCACAGGCTCTGGAATACAAGCATTTGCTGGCACAACTTGTCGCAAACTATTGCCCGCAAGTCGCGCCCCAAACGTTTTGTGTTGATGAGGGCAATTGGCAGGAAGTGGTGCATCATCTGGTGAGCATCCATGCCCAACTGCCGCCTCAGGAAAAATTAGTCTGGATATTAAAGCCGGCGTTATTAAACAACGGGCAGCACATACGCCTGTTTAACACACCCGAGGCTTTAGCCGCGCATTACCTGCACTCAAAACGCATGGGCGGTATGCATGTTCTGCAGCGTTATTTAAGTCCCCATTTATTAAGGGATGATCGTAAATACAGTATCCGGTTGTTTGTCATTCTGACCAACTACGATGGCGCATATTGTTATACAGACGGCTACTTTAATGTCGCCCTGCATCCTTATGTGGAGGATCTCTCTGATTTGCGGCCCCACTTAACCAATGAACACTTGCTTGATCCCGAGGTCAACGTCATTCAGATCCCGGCCAGTCGATTTGCGCAATTCAGTCGTTATCTGCCGCAAATGGACGCAATTCTGCAACAATTACTGCAGGGTTTGCGCTATGATTTTCCCGAGGCTTTCCATTGCAGCAGACAACGAACCATTGCCCTGTTTGGTTTTGATTTTATGGTGGACAGTCATGAGCGGGTATGGCTGCTCGAAGCCAATCACGGCCCCTGTTTTCCGATCGATGACCACCACCCGCTTCAGGCCCCTTTGTATCAGGGGTTTTGGCAAGGACTGATTCACAGTTTCATTGAACCCATCGCCGACAACCGGCCTGTCAAACACATTGATTATCCTCATTTTAACAAAGTGCTTTGACGTACCATTTAGACTAATTGATGTTCTGTTTTCCATTGCGACCAGGGGCCTGAATAACCCTTAAAGCGAGCCTCGGCATACTCATAAAAACGTTGCAGAAACTGAAGCCGCTCCTGATAGTAGGGTGTCAGGTCAGGATCGGTACGCACAATCTGAGTTAAATCGTAATAGGGCGGAATCGCCGCCAGCCGTTCAATGATGTCATTGAATGAAGCCTTGTCGGCGTTGTTTAACATATCGTACATGGCCAACAGCGTGGTGGAGCGGCCTTTGCCGCCACGGCAATGCACGTGAAGCCACATGCCTTTCGGCAATTTCTTGATCAGGGAAACAAACGTATCGACTTCTTTATCCAGCGGTGCGCGGTGATCGGTGATGGGTAGCCGGCGATAGGCAAAGCCTGCTTGAGTGACTTGCTCTTTTTCGCTGAGCAGGGTTTCAACAGCAATGGAATTGCCTGTGCTGTAATCTTTTTTGGCGAACTGCTGAACGGTCAGCACGTTGTCTATTTTTTTTAATGACGACAGGCGTGCCAGCCATTGCGTCTCTGCTGCAATGGATTCTTCCGCGGTTTTACCGAGATTCAACCAGTTATGAAGATCACAGAGGGTGATGGCATTGCCATTCAGGTAGCCATGGTTTTCCTGACGCAAATCAAGTACCAGAACCTGATGGGGTTCAATGCCCGCCCGGGATCGAATGTAATCCGCCACCTGTTGCCATCCCTGGCTGCCAGGCTCGGCGCTTAATGACATGTGCAGGTTATCAACACCGGCGAGATTGCCGTGGTAGTAATCGCTAATCATCAAGGTATCGCGCAGGCTACCCACCGGCGATGCCGGGGCTTCGGTGTCTTGTACGATGCAGGGTTTCTCGCGCGTCGCTTCGCAGGTGATCGGATCATTAAACGAAAAAAGAGGAGGAATAGACGCGGCCCACCCCAGGAGCATTAACGTGATCTTCAATTTAATCATGATAGTCGCTCGCAATCCAAAATAGTTTCTCAGTCTAGGTAAAAAACGCTGGTGCTTCAATAGCTTAAGACATTGACTTGGACTCGATAAAAAACAATTGACATTAAAATTTATCCATCTGACTACAAAATGTTGCCTGATTCAGGAAATTGGTATGCCGTTTGCTAAACTTAAACTAGGACGTAGGAAAAGGGGAAGATTCATGAAACAACTTATTTTACATCCTACCGAAATAAGTCAATGGTATGCTTTAATCAATGAAGCGCAGGCTTCCACTCAACTTACACTCAATGAAAACACGGAAAGTTATCTGGTTTTTCTACTGATGCGCTATACCCAGGGACCTAAACTGATTGAATCGGTCATTGCGCTCGATTTCCTGGAATCCATGCAAAACGGCAAGTGCCGACAGGTCGAATTGCTGCGGGATGTGGGCGATAAAAGCCTGCTGTTTTGCGGCCTTTTCCCCGGTATCGCTAAAAAAAGGCAGGTTAGCCTGAACTACTTTGTCGACATGGGGCAGGCGGCCTACATGACCATCAGCGAAATGCAGGGGCGTCAATTGGCGCAGTTGTACCTGGAACTCAGCCTGCAGTTTTTAAAGCTCCAGCATATCCTGCAGGCCATGCGCAGCGATTACATCCAATTCTGTGATGCACAGGGCCGTACCATTCCAACCTGGGATCTGCCCATGCAATAATCGCTCAGGTTAATAAAATCTTAAGCTTTCTCGCCTAGAATCAGCTCCGACTAACCTACCGGAGTGAAGTAATGACACGGGCGTTTACGCATCTGACCGATAAGATTAATTTTAGTCTCTATAAAGACACGCTTACCATCTATCCGAAGTCACATCTGCCCTCTGTTGAAAGCTTAAAGGACAAACATCCAATGGGCGTGCTTCTGGGAGGTGATGCGTTTCGAGGAGTGTCAGAGCATTAAGCTCACAGGCGCGCTGCAGTCTGTGACCACAGAGTTCAATGTGAAGCGATATGTGCGTCGTGGTGATGCTGATCACAGCTGTTACCATCGCGATGATTTTGATTGGGATACGAACCATTACCATGTGCATTTTGCCGTGTCGATTACCCCCTCTTTGTTGGGTAAGATCCTGCTGGTGTTTGAAAAGTATAAGCTTATTACCCAGGAAGAGCGGTTGCACTTTATCAAAGCCTATCATGAGGCGAATGTATTGCCTTCCACAGAGCCGGTGGACGAGGTTATTATTCTACCCTTCACTGAAACGACCACGCACAACAAACCTGATGTAGAGGAATCCGTTCAGGCTAACCGCGACATCGAAAAAGTGTCGATTTTGAAGCCTAAACCGCATGAAGTAAAGTTTGAGTCGCAGTTAAGCGATCTTCAAAAAAAAGTAGAGGACTTTGAAAGGGAGAGTAGAAAAAATCCTCAGAAATACCAACCGGCTTATAATGAAGCCAAGACCCTGCACGATAAGCTTAATCAAAATTATGCGGATTATCAGCAGCACAAAAATGGGAAACTCTTTGTAGCAAATGCCAATGCGGTTATTAATGAGGCGAGGGGAGAGTTGGGAAATCACCGTGGAGTTGGGAAATACATTGTCGATTTTGTTGAGCGGGTCAGGGGATTAATCGCTCAATTCGGTAATTCTCCTCCGCAGAATAAATCGACCTTTTTTAAGACGGATTCCATTCGCAAGCTGGAAGCCCTGGCTGAGACAGTGCAAGCGTTTTCCTTGGATGCCTGATTTAAGAGTCAGGATAACCGCGGCAACCACGGTTATCCTGCTATTTTCTGAACAATAACGCAATATCAATGGCATCGAATTGATAATGACTGTTGCAAAAATCACAGGCGATTTCAATGGTTCCCTGCTCCTGCAACAATTGCTGGGCTTCACTTTCGCCAAGCACGCCAATGACCTGCTTCATTTTTTCAGGGCTGCAGCGGCATTGAAAACGGGTTTCGCGGCTGGGGAACAGCCGGAGTTCGGTTTCATGGTACAACCTGAAAAGCAGGGTTGGATTATCAAGCGTCAGCAATTCCTGTTCGCTGACCGTTTGACCCAATTGCACGGCATACTCCCAGAAATGCTCACGCTGCTGGCTGTCGGATTGCCCGGGCAGGAGCTGCAGCAGCATGCCGGCGGCGCGTTCGTCATTCACCGCCAGCCAGACCCGTGTGGCAATCTGTTCGGATTGAGCAAAATAATGCATTAAATTTTCGCTCATGGACGTGGAGTAAAGCGGCACGACGCTCTGATAGGCTTGTGTCTGTTGGTATTGATTAATGGTCAGTACCATCTGCCCCTGAAGAAACGCGTCGGCATAATCAGCAATCTCAAGATGCTCTTCAAATTTGGCAAATCCGCGCAGGTTTAATTGATTATCGCATTGCACCAGCAACAGGGGCAGACGACTGTCCCCCTGAAACTGCAAACTGATTTCCCCCTCAAATTTCACGCTGCCAGCGAGCAGCAGGCAGGAAATCAGGGCTTCGCCCAATAAATTACGCACCATGGGAGGGTAAGGGCGTTGCTGCATGATGGCTTGAAAGCTGTCATCGAGATGGGCAATGGCGCCGCGTATGGTTTCGTTTTCAAAAATAAAGCCCTGCAGGGTATCCGGTTCTCTCATCATTAATCGCTAAAGCCAAAAAAAGACAGATTCTAGCACAAAGTTCATTGCCTGCCTGCTTTTGACGCGCGATAATGCCAGTTTTTTGGCGAGGGGTCATGAAGCTTAATCCACAACAAATGGCGGCTGTCACCTACATCGGTGGACCCTTGCTGGTGCTGGCCGGCGCCGGAAGCGGCAAGACACGGGTCATTACACAAAAAATCGCCTATTTGATTGAACAATGCGGTTATGCGCCGGCCACGGTGTATGCCGTGACGTTTACCAACAAGGCGGCGAATGAAATGAGGGAACGGGTGGCCGCCACCCTGCCCGCAGGCAAACGGCGCGGTCTGAAAGTGGCGACTTTTCATACCCTGGGTCTAAGTATTTTAAAACGTGAACTGAGCCTTGCAGGCCTTAAGAAAGGATTTTCCATTTTCGATGCAGAGGATGGGCTGCAACTGTTGCGGGGATTGCTGCCAATTGGGAAAGCCCATGAGCGGGATTACGTCATGCAGATTCAGCATCAGATTTCGCATTGGAAAAATCAATTGCTTTCCCCTGAAAAAGTCCATACCTCTGCTTTCGGCCCATCGCCTCATGCCGAAGAGGCCGCGCGACTCTATCCTGAGTATCAACAGGCCTTGAAAGCGTATAATGCAGTGGATTTTGATGATCTAATCCGTTTGCCGGTGAAACTGCTGATGGCGCATGACGAGGTGCGGGAGCGCTGGCAGAATCAAATCCGCCATTTGCTGATTGATGAATACCAGGATTCCAATACCAGCCAGTATGAATTGGTGCGCTTATTAACCGGCGTACGTGCCCAGTTTACCGTGGTGGGGGATGATGATCAGTCCATCTATGCCTGGCGCGGTGCACGTCCGGAAAATCTGGCGCAACTGCAAAAAGATTACCCGCAATTGAAAGTAATTAAGCTTGAGCAGAATTACCGCTCCACCAGCCGCATTCTGCATGTGGCTAATACCCTGATTGCCAACAATGCGCATCTTTTTGACAAGCGCCTGTGGAGTGATTTAGGCCATGGGGAGATGCTCAGGGTACTGTGTTGCCGTGATGAAAATGATGAAGCAGAACAAGTGGTGGCCGACTTAATCAGCCACAAACTCAGGATGGGCAATGAATACGGCGACTACGCCATTTTATACCGGGGCAACCACCAGTCCCGGGTGTTTGAAAAGGTACTTCGCCATCATGGCATTGCCTACCGCATAAGCGGCGGGCAATCCTGGTTTGCCCGCACAGAAGTCAAGGACATTCTGGCTTACCTGAAGCTTTTGTGCAATGAACATGACAACGCGGCCTTTTTGCGTGCTGTGAACACGCCCAAGCGGGGCATTGGCGAGGCCAGTCTTGATGTGCTGGGTAATTATGCCCATGCCCGCGGGCACAGCCTGTATGCCTCGGCTGACCATCTGGCCTTAAGCGAACTGCTTACCGACAAACCGCGTGCTGCGTTGACGCAATTTAAACAATGGCTGGAAACCATCAAGTCGCGCCTTGGCGATGGCAGCATTGAGCCTTTGCGTCAGATGGTAGAGGAAAGCGGCTATGAAGCCTACCTTTATGAACAGAGCGATGCGCCGGCAAAGGCTCAGAAGCGGATGGAAAATGTCCTGGAACTGCTGGAGTGGGTTGGTCGCTTGTTGGCTAAAGACGAAACGCCTTCGCTGGCGGATGTCATCAACAAATTGATTTTAATCGATATCCTGGAACAGTCGGAGGATTATGATCGGGAAACCGTGCAGTTGTTGACCCTGCATGCGTCCAAGGGCCTGGAATTCCCTTACGTCTATTTAGTCGGAATGGAAGAAGAGTTGCTGCCGCATCGGGTCAGCATTGACGAAGAGCAGATTGACGAAGAACGCCGGCTTGCCTATGTCGGCATTACCCGGGCGCAAAAAGGACTGTGCTTTACCTTAGCCCGTCAGAGGCGGCGAGGCGGGGAGTTGCAGGATTGCCTGCCCAGCCGTTTTTTAGACGAATTGCCGGAGGATCATCTGGAATGGTTTGGCAAAAGCAAGGAACGCAACGAGGCCAAGTCTAAAGAATTGGCGCGTTCCCATTTGCAGGGTTTAAAAAATTTACTGACTTAGTCAGTAGAGTGAACCTGGATAAAGCCCGAAGGCTAAATCCAGGAAGGGTCGGTTTATGCCGCTGGGGAAATCCGGTTTGACAGTTTTTCCAGAAATGCCTCGGTCTGGGTAGGGCCTTTGCTGAAAAAGCGATGGGTTTTGTAGACAGGATTCCTTGCTTCATTTGTAATCAATTCGTGAGCCTTATTCTCGCCACCACGCAACGACCTGTCCAGTTCCAGGAGTTTTTGCGACTTCTTGTCTGCCACCTCAGGCTTCAAAAGCGTTCGTTTGAAATGCTCCTGCCGGTAAAGATTGACATGATACAGGGCCTGCTCGGTTTCCCATTCCTCAGAGGGTTGTGTTTCCACCACCACATTTTCTTTGGTTTCCGAGTCAAAGGGATTGCCGCGTTGTTTATTCCAGGCGCTCTTAAAATCGGCATGCGGGCTGCGTTGATTGACTTCCGGGTTATTGAGCTGGCTGAATCCGTAATCCCACAGGGTGGCCAGAAAATAGATGGGTATGAAAATGAACTTCAACATCCGGGTCGGCAAATCCGCCTCATGCGAATGCCCATGGTCTTTCCCCAGACGCTCTTTCAGCGCTTCACGAAAATCAGTGTGCCGGTGCTCATGGGAGTGGGACATGAAATAATGCATGTCTTCAAACCCTTCGCTGATGATGCCGAGGATGGCTGACAACACTTCCGGAATGCCCGGTACCCTGTCCGCGGTAACGCCGATACTGACTAAATGGCCGAAAAAGAACAGAATGCGCAAAGGCACAATGGTTAATTTCAGGATCAAACGGAAAGGGTTTAAGATCTGCCCCCAGTTTTCTCTCGCATACAATTCAGCGCACCATTTGCCAATCCCGGTGATCGCACGCTGGAAAAAATTACGGCCGCTGTTTAAAGCAGAGTAAATAATACTCAGTGAATCGGCGGTGTTTTCGAGATTAAAAATCAAGGCGGAAAAGCCGGTAATGATGGGATTGATCACCCCCATGACGACACTGGGTATTTTGACCATCCAGCTAAACAGCGGTTGGGCATTTTTAGCCACCGTCCACCAGGTGCCGGCGGTGCAGATGGTTAAGGCAGTGGCCAAACCCAGCAGGATAACGGCCGTGACCGCTATAAAGACGTTTTTAACTGTTACACCCTGCTTAAAATCATCACGAAGACGCCGATACCACTTGCGCAGCGTATCGTTATTAATCATGTCGGTGATGGCATTGTAGGTCAGGAAGCCATACGCTGTTCCGGCAACAATGGCCATGGGTAGAATGATGGCTGGCAAAAAGCCGAAAGGAATGGTGGCCAGCAGCGGAATGGTGGCGAATTCACCCACTAACAGGTAGGTCGTGCCTATCCCCATAAAGACAGCGGCTAAGACACTGAACGCCTGGACCACACGATAAAGCCGTTGGCGGCTTGCTAATAAATCCTGATTTTCTTTCTGCTGGTGATTTTTAAGCCACTCACGTAATCTACTTTCATAGGGCGTGAGCGGAAGCATGTCTTCGCCCTCGCCGTCTTTGGCAAAGAGCTGCAGCGCAAACCAGTTTTCCATGTCACGCAGGCGTTGCTTCAGCTGCTTTTTACGTTTACGGCTGGCCGCATTCAGTTTAACATGCTTAAACTTTTCCATTTCCATTAATTGAGCCTGGTAATCAATAAAGAATTGCGGCAGAGGCTCGTTGCTATTAAATTCTTCCTCTTTTGGAAAATTTTCCAGCAGGTACTGGTTGGCAAGGTGGCGCTTTAAATAATCGCGTCCTGTGATTTTGTTGAATGCGCCTTTAATGTTCTGAAAATAAATTTCACCTTCGTAAGCCACCGACAAACCAAAAGCCGCGAAAGCCAGAGGCAATACCGGCAACAGGGCATACATGCCGCCAAAGCTTAAAAAGCCAAGAATCAGGCTGGCGCCGGCGGTTAACAGGAACAGAAAAAGATAATACGGAATTTTTTTTGTTTTCATCATTCACCCTGAGCATTTGAAAAGCCGTGGTACTTTATAACAAATGAAAATGATTATCAATAAAATAGATGCAAAAAGAATCAGTGTGCTCGATTAGTTCATCGTTAAAAAAAGAAGTTGCAACATGGCGATCATCATGTACTATCAAAGGGCATTTTATTACTAAGGAGAAATAATGCGTCTGAAACAATGGATGATCGGTCTTTCCGCAAGCGTCGCCCTCGCAGGTCCTGTGGTTGCAAAGCCCGTTGTGATTAACGAACAGTTGCAAGTTCCTCAATGCTTAGCCAGTCACTTGTCCAGCGAGTACCCGGTATTGGCTGAAAACCGCAATTTTAAAATTATTTCTGTCCCTTCAGACGATTTGGACACCATCACACGTCTCGCTGATAAGGTGGGTTGCGGGCATTACATCAACGTGAGCCACAAGCTAGCCCGCGCCAAAGCCGGTTTGTTGCCTGAAAAAGCACAAGCCTTGTTAAACGCATCCCCTAAAAAAGCGGTGCAGGCTGAAAACTACGAGATTAAACACCAGGCTGAGGTGGATGCGGTTCTGGCGCAGGTCAATGCGGATAACATCTGGGACACGCTGACGCATTTAACCAACTATTACAACCGTTCCGCCACCAAGGATACCGGGGTTGAAACAGCCAATTGGATAAAAGCCAGTTTTGAAAAAATGGCAACAGAGTACGGACGTAAAGACACGGACACCTACCTGGTTAAAACCGGCTGGTACAAGCAACCCTCCGTGGTGACGGTGATCGGTAAAGACATGAAAGCCCCAGGTATCGTCATAGGCGCTCACATGGATACCCTGGATGGCCGTATGCCGGGTGCCGGCGATGATGGCAGCGGTTCGTCCAGCGTGATGGAAATTGCCCGTGTCCTGTTGGCCAGCGACCAGAAATTAAAACGTCCGGTTTATATCATCTGGTACGCAGCGGAGGAACGCGGTCTCGTCGGTTCTCAGCATGTGGTTGAGGAATTCATGAATAAATCCATTCCGGTCAAAGCCGCGATTCAATTTGATATGACGGGTTTCCGCAATGATCCCAAGGATCAAACCATCTGGGTCTTTAAAGATTACACCGATAAAAAACTCAGTGATTTTGTCGCGTCGTTAATTACCCATTATGTCAAAGTCCCGGTCAATTACTCGCGTTGCGGCTATGGCTGCAGTGACCATGCCTCATGGACTGAGGAAGGGATTCCGGCGGCATTCCCATGTGAAACCAGCTTCGATGATCACAACCCCTACATTCATAGCTCATCCGATACCATGTCGCTCTTAAGTCTTGAGCACATGACCAATTTCACCCGTTTAGGTCTTGCCTTTGCGATTGAATTGGCCAGTGAATAAGGCGAGCCTTCTACTAACCCTCTCCCGATGGGAGAGGGTATTAATAAGGCCTCTGTGGAATGCCCCCTTTAATGGATTTCTTTACCGCTTTTGGTCGTTGGCAGCGGCGGGCAATGATACTCCTGAAGAATCTGACCCTCCGTGTCAACCGCTTGCAGAACGACTGGAAATTTCCATAAGGTGTGCAGGTGTTTTAATACTTCGTCTGTACTTTCCCCTAAGGGAATGCGGTTTTGCTGCGTGTATCGCAGGGTGAGCGATCGATCGCCTGCGACATCGACGGAATACACCTGAATGTCGGGTTCCAGATTACCCAGGTTGTATTGCGATGACAGCGACTCCCGAATGGTCTGATAACCCGATTCATCATGAATCGCCCCAATAATGAGTTCAGGCTGCCGGTCATCATCGACAATGTGGAATAATTTTAATTCACGGATTAAGCGCGGCGACAGGTACTGGGCAATAAAACTTTCGTCTTTGAAATTGCGCATGGCGGTATCGAGACTGCTCAGCCAATCGGTATTGACGAGGAAAGGGAACCAGCGTTTGTCTTCTTCAGTGGGTGATTCACAAATGCGTTTGATGTCCTGCATCATGTGGTAACCGAGCGTGTACGGGTTAATGCCGCTGTAATACGGGCTGTTAAAAGCCGGCTGCATGATTACATTAGTATGGCTTTGCAGGATTTCCAGCATAAACTCATCGGTGACCAAGCCTTCATCGTAGAGGGCGTGCAGCAGAGTATAATGCCAGAAGCATGCCCAACCCTCATTCATCACTTTGGTTTGCCCCTGCGGATAAAAATATTGGGCAATTTTACGCACAATCCGTACAATTTCCCGTTGCCAGGACTCAAGTAAGGGCGCATTTTTTTCAATGAAATAAAGGATATTCTCCTGCGGCTCTTCCGGAAAACGTTTTTTATGGCCATTGGCATCCACGTGCTTGCCTTGCGGAATGGTTCGCCACAATTCATTGACCTGGGATTGCAAATACATCTCACGGTTTTGCTGCCTGATTTTTTCTTCCTGAATAGACAAGGTGGCGGGGTGTTTGTATCGGTCAACGCCGTAATTCATCAGTGCATGGCAGGCATCAAGGACAGCCTCCACTTCATCAATACCATGCCGCTCCTCGCATTGACTGATGTAATTTCTGGCAAAAACGAGGTAATCGATGATGGCATCTGCCGAGGTCCACATCTTAAACAGGTAATTGTTTTTAAAAAAGGAATTATGGCCATAACAGGCGTGAGCAATCACTAACGCCTGCATGGCCATGGTGTTTTCTTCCATCAAATAAGAAATGCAGGGGTTGGAATTAATCACCAGTTCATAAGCTAAACCCATCTGGCCGCGTTTATAACTTTTCTCCACACCCACGAAATGCTTGCCAAACGACCAGTGATGGTAGCCAATCGGCATGCCTACGGAGGCATAAGCATCCATCATCTGTTCCGCGGTAATGATTTCAATCTGATTGGGGTAGGTGTCTAACTTAAAGTCAGCAGCCAGACGTCCAATTTCTTTATCGTAAGTTTGAATTAATTCAAAGGTCCATTCCGCACCTGTTGATATCGGCTTTTTCCTCATACCGTCTTCCTTTTGAATAACTCACGAAACACAGGATAAATGTCGGTGACATTATCGATGTTTTCCATGGCAAAGTTGGGGTAGTTGTTTTTAACCTGCTGATACACTTCCCAAAGGCTTTGGTGATGGCGGGGCATGATTTCAATGTAGGCAAAATATTGCAGCAGAGGCATGATCTTCTCCTGCAGCAACTCCTGGCAATAGGGCGAGTCGGCATTCCAGTTGTCGCCATCTGAGGCCTGGGCGACGTAGATATTCCATGAAGAAGGCGGGTAGCGGGCTTCAATAATGTCATGCAGGAGTTCAAGGGCACTGGAGACGACCGTACCGCCCGTCTCGCGTGAGTAAAAGAATTCCTCCTCATTCACTTCCTTGGCGGACGTGTGGTGGCGAATAAAAACCAGCTCTATTTTTTCATAATTTTTGGTCAGGAAGAGGTAGAGAAGAATAAAAAAGCGTTTGGCGATGTCCTTTTTGGCTTCATCCATTGAACCTGAAACGTCCATGACACAAAACATAACAGCCTGTGTCGACGGTGAAGGAATTCGTATGCGGTGATTGTAACGCAAATCAATGGTGTCAATGAACGGCACAGCCTGAATCTTGCGTTTTAAAAATTCAACCGTGTGCCTGAGCTGAACCACGGTGTCCTGATCGGAGGCAGGATCCGCTTCGAGTCTGGCCAGTTCGTCTTCCGCTTCGCGTAATTGGCGCTTGTAAGGGGATGACAGTGCCACGCGACGGCCGGTTGCCTGACGCATGGAGCGCACCACGTTGATGTTGCTGGGAATTCCGCTGCTGGTTACGCCGGCCCGTACCGTTTTATAGGTGGTGAGACGAGCCAGTTCCTTTTTAACCAAATCCGGTAATTCGAGATCTTCGAAATAAATTTCAAGAAATTCTTCGCGGGAAAGCTGGAAGACAAAATCATCTTCGCCTTCGCCGCTGTCACTGGCCTGGCCGCCGCTGCCGCCGGCCCCGCTTTCTGAGGGGCGTTTAATCCGGTCACCGGCTATGAATTGATCATTTCCGGGTAAGACCCGTTCAATACGTCCGCCCTGGCCGCGGTGAAAGCGTGGTTCAGAAATGTCTCTTGCCGGAATACTGATTTGTTCACCCTGATCGATTTCGGTGATGCTTCGTTTACCCACTGCATCAGAGACCGCGCGTTTAATCTGGTTTTTGTAACGGCGAAGAAAGCGCTGGCGATTCACCGTGCTTTTTTTGCCGGCGTTTTGTCGTCGATCAATCAGTTGTGACATAGCCACATCCTTATCCGCATCGGGGCTGCTTCTTTCAATAATAGAAAAAAACAACCCTTTATGCTGGTGTTATTGCGATTTGCGTACACGTAAATACCATTCGCAAAGTAATCTAACCTGCTTGCGGGTATACCCTTTGTCAACCATGCGGGCAATAAATTCTTCGTGTTTCTTCTTGTCATCTTCCGATGCTTTGGCATTAAAAGAAATCACAGGCAACAAGTCTTCGGTATTGGTAAACATCTTTTTCTCAATGACCGTTTTTAATTTTTCATAACTGTTCCATATTGGATTCTTGCCGTGGTTATTCGCCCGTGCACGTAAGACGAAATTCACCACTTCATTTCGGAAGTCCTTGGGATTGGAAATACCGGCTGGCTTTTCAATTTTTTCCAATTCGGAGTTCAAGGATGGCCTGTCAAAGATTTCGCCGGTATCCGGATCGCGATAATCCTGATCCTGAATCCAGAAATCCGCATAGGTGATGTAACGATCGAAGATGTTCTGACCATACTCGGAGTAGGATTCGAGGTAGGCAGTCTGAATTTCCTTGCCAATGAATTCAACGTAACGGTGAGTCAGATGCTCTTTGATGAAGGCTAAGTACTTCTCATGCAGTTCCTGAGGAAATTGTTCCTGCTCAATCTGGCGCTCCAGCACGTACAGCAGATGCACTGGGTTCGCAGCGATTTCGGTGTGGTCAAAGTTAAAGACTTTGGACAGAATCTTGAAGGCAAAGCGGGTGGAGATGCCGCTCATGCCTTCATCCACACCGGCAAAATCCCGGTATTCCTGATAGGATTTGGCTTTGGGATCCGTGTCTTTAAGGCTTTCGCCATTATAAACGCGCATTTTTGAATAAATGCTTGAATTCTGCGGTTCTTTCAGGCGAGTTAACACGGAAAACTGGGCCAGCATATCCAGCGTTCCGGGCGCACAGGGGGCGCTTTTTAATGAACTGTTATCAAGCAGTTTCTGATAAATTTTAATTTCTTCAGACACACGCAGGCAATAAGGAACTTTGACAATATTAATACGGTCAATAAAGGCTTCATTGTTTTTATTGTTGCGGAAGGATTGCCATTCTGACTCATTGGAGTGAGCAAGGATAATGCCTTCAAAGGGGATGGCGGACAAGCCTTCGGTGGCGTTGTAATTGCCTTCCTGGGTCGCAGTCAACAGGGGATGCAGCACTTTGATGGGTGCTTTGAACATTTCCACAAACTCCATGATACCGCGGTTGGCACGGCATAAACCGCCGGAGTAACTGTAGGCATCGGGATCGTCCTGAGAAAACTCTTCGAGTTTACGGATATCGACTTTACCGACCAGCGAGGAGATGTCCTGATTATTTTCATCACCCGGTTCCGTTTTGGAAACAGCAATTTGTTTCAGGCGGGAAGGTTTTAATTTAATTACTTTAAACTGATTGATGTCGCCATTGAATTCCTGCAGGCGTTTAACCGCCCAGGGGGACATGACGTAACGCAGGTGCCGGGTGGGAATACCATACCGATCCCTTAAAATTTCACCGTCTTCTTCCGGGTCAAAGAGGGACAGCGGCGAATCAAATACCGGCGATCCCTTGATGGCGTAAAACGGCACTTTCTGCATTAAATCCTTAAGCTTTTCAGCCAGTGAAGACTTTCCGCCGCCGACGGGACCCAGCAGGTAGAGGACCTGTTTGGTTTCTTCCAAACCCTGGGCCGCGTGCTTTAAGAAACCCACAATCTGTTCAATGGGTTCTTCCATGCCGAAAAATTCCCGGAATACGGGGTAACGATGAATGACTTTATTAGAAAATAATCTTGATAAGACGGGATCATGACGTGTGTCAATCATTTCGGGCTCGCCAATGGCCAGCAGCAGGCGTTCCGCAGGATTGGCATAAGCCGTTGGGTCGCTTTTACACAACTCCAGATACTCATTGAGAGTCAACTCTTCTTCTTTGTTATCGACAAAGCGTCGAGTGTAATTTGATAAAAAATCTTCTGTGCTCATAAGCCATCCCCTTTCACTAAAATCCCTGGTGGGAAACGCACGTCTTGCCTTTACCACTTTGCATTTCTCTGATAAAAGCGACAAACTATCCTTAAATTTAGTATAGAACCAAAATGGTTCCTGAAGTAGAGCTAAGGCATAAAAAAATTAAAAAGAATCAAATCATTATTTATACAGTTTTTTATTATTTAAGATTAATTGTACCCAGAATGGAGCAATGTTCATGCCAGAGACCACGGTTTATTTGAAAAATTACCAATCCCCTGTTTTTTCAATCAAAACGGTTCAGTTAAATTTTGAACTGTTTGACGATCATGCTCTGGTGACGAATGACATGACGGTCAAACGACAGTATGCTGGCCCCCTGCAATTGTTCGGCGATGAACTGGAATTGGTCAGCCTTCACATCGATGGCCGCGAGATCGAGGAAAAAAATTACCGTTTTGTGGATGGTCATCTGCTGGTTGAAAATTGCCCCGATGAGGCCACCGTAACGGTAGTGACCCGCATTTATCCACAGAAAAACAGTAAACTCTCAGGCCTGTATCGCTCCAATCAGATGTTTTGCACCCAGTGCGAAGCGGAAGGTTTTCGCCGCATCACCTATTTTCCTGACAGGCCCGATGTCCTGGCGACCTATACAACCCGCATCTGCGCTGACCAGGGCAAATACCCCGTGTTGTTATCCAATGGCAATTTGGTTGACCGCGGTTTGGCTGACGGCGGCAGGCATTGGGTTATCTGGCAGGATCCCTTTAAAAAACCGTCTTACCTCTTCGCACTGGTTGCCGGCAATTTAAGCTGCGTTGAAGATCAGTTTACCACCTGTTCAGGGCGCGCGGTGGATTTACGCATTTATGTGGAACCCGGCAACGAAGACAAATGCCGCCATGCCATGGAGTCGCTGAAACGCGCCATGCGCTGGGATGAAGAGGAATATGGACGTGAGTACGATCTGGATATTTTCATGATTGTTGCCGTCAGCGATTTCAATATGGGTGCGATGGAAAACAAAGGCTTGAATATTTTCAATTCCAAATACATTCTTGCACGCCCCGACACTGCCACTGATCAGGATTTTGCTGACATTGAAGGGGTGGTTGGCCATGAGTATTTCCATAACTGGACCGGCAATCGAGTGACCTGCCGTGACTGGTTTCAACTCAGCCTGAAAGAGGGGTTAACCGTTTTTCGTGATCAGGAGTTTTCCCGGGACATGCATGCCCGTGATGTTAACCGCATTCTGGATGTGAAGGCGCTGAGGGCGCAGCAATTCCCGGAAGATGCCGGGAGTATGGCTCATCCGGTACGCCCTGAATCCTATCAGGAGATCAATAACTTTTATACGGCAACGGTTTACAACAAGGGTGCGGAAGTCATTCGCATGCAGCAAACCCTGTTGGGCAAGGACGGTTTTCGCCGCGGCATGGATCTGTACTTCAAGCGGCATGATGGCCAGGCAGTAACCATTAATGATTTTGTGGCGGCGATGGAAGATGCCAATCAGGTTGACTTGACCCAATTTAAACGCTGGTACAGCCAGGCCGGTACCCCGGAAATTACCGCAAAAACCCATTTTAAAGATGATTGCCTGACATTAACGTTAAGTCAGTATTGCCCGCCCACGCCTGAAGCAAGTGACAAAGCGCCTTTCCATATTCCGGTGCGTATGGCCTGTTTTGATGAAAATGGATTACCGATTCCGTTGGAGAAAGACGTTCTTGAATTACGAGAGCAAGAGCAAACCTTTACCTTTCCGGGTTTAAAAAAGAAGCCCTTCGTGTCCTTGCTGCGTGATTTTTCTGCGCCGGTTAAACTCAAACGTGACATGAGTCAGGACGAATCGTTGGCTTTGCTTCGCTTTGAAAGTGACGGATTTGCCAAATGGGACATTGCCCAGCAATTAGCCATTGATTGCATTGATGGTTTATTAAAAACCAACTCATCACACTGGTCTATCCCCACCCCGCTGCTTCAGGCGTATCATCATGTGCTCCGTGATGACACCCTCAACAGCGCATTGCGGGCTGAACTTTTAAACCCGCCCTGTTTCGAGGAGGTTACGTCTTCGCTGCAGGCAATTGATGTCGATGCCGTGGAGGCTGCGCGTGATTTTTACCGCGCTTCCTTAGGCGAGGCATTGTACGGCCCGCTGTCTGAAACCTACCAGGCATTGTGGCGTGAAGAAAAACATCAGATGGATGCACAGGCTTACCAGCAGCGCAAATTACGCAACATCTGCCTGTGGCTGATGATGAAGGCGCGTGAAAAAGAGACTCTGCCCCTTTGCCAACAACAATTTGCAAAGGCTAAAACCATGACCGACCAAATGGCCAGCTTTGCTTTATTAAACAATTGTCAGGACAGTGCTGTGCGCGAAGAGACGGCCGAGCGCTTTTATGACCAGTGGCAGAACGATGAACTGGTGCTTGATAAATGGTTTGCAGTGCAGGCCACAGGCGAGGCGGCCAATACGCTGGCTCGGGTGAAACAATTAATCCATCATCCGGCGTTTTCTTTAAAAAATCCCAACAAAGTGCGATCACTCATTGGGGCATTCTGCATGAGCAATTACCGTCATTTCCATGCGTTAGATGCCAGCGGCTACGCGTTTTTAACCGCTATTCTGGTTGAACTGGATAAAATAAATCCACAAGTGACCGCGAGACTGGCCACGCCGTTCACCCGCTTAAGACGTTTTAATAAACCGAGACAGGAATTAATGCGTAACGAATTGGAGCGGCTCAACGCCATGGAATTATCCCGTGACCTGAAGGAAATTGTCAGTAAGAGTCTTAAAGATTAAAGAGGATTCATGGTTAATCGTTACGCTGTGATGGGCCATCCTGTGGCCCATAGTTTATCGCCGTTTATTCATGAACAGTTCGCTCTTTCGAGCGGCGTTTCGTTGCGTTATGAAAAAATCCCGGTGGAGCCCGGTTATTTTGCGAAGGCCGTGCAGGATTTTTTTGCCGCACAGGGCAAAGGGCTTAATGTGACCCTTCCTTTTAAAGAGGAGGCCTACCAGTTGGCAGAGCAGGTAACGGCACGCTGCCGGCAGGCTCGCGCAGCCAACACCCTGTGGATGAAGGAAGGGCGTTTGCACGCGGACAATACGGATGGTATTGGCTTAATCCGCGATTTGAAAACCCACACGTCGCTTGCCGATAAGCGGGTTTTAATTTTAGGGGCAGGCGGCGCCGCGCGGGGAATTATCGCGCCGCTGCTGGCGGAAGGAATTGCCGGCCTCACCATCACTAACCGCAGCCTTCAGCGTGCAGAGGATTTACAGGCCGACTTTCCCTCCATTCACTGCCAGGCCTGGGGACGCTCCGAGCCGTTTGATCTGCTGATCAACGCCACGTCTGCCGGTACCCGGCAGGAGGAAATCGCCTGGCCTGTGGGTGCAATCAGGGCGGATTCATTCTGCTACGACTTATCGTACACCCTGCAGGGCAATACGTCGTTTGTCGCGTGGGCGAGGCAAAGGGGATGTGCGGCGGCAGATGGTCTCGGCATGCTGGTGGAGCAGGCCGCTGAGGCATTTTTTATCTGGCATGGTTTTTTTCCGGAACGTGCAGCGGTATTAAGCCGATTGCGCGAAAGGCAGCAGGGGAACCACTAGGAAAAGAAATCTTCAACGACCGCTTTGGCATTGATGGTGTCATCATAGCCCAGTTGAATGAGTTCCTGAGTGAATTCCTTTTCAAATAACAGAAAACTGAGCAGGTCGCCTGAGTGACTTTTGGCCCCAAGCGTATTCAGCAGGAAACGCAGCAGCGCCGGCATGTTTTTGTATTGTTCCTGAGCAATGGCCGCCATGTCAATGCTGGGGCGCAAATGCAGTGTTTCAATGGGACGCCAGGGGGAGCGGCGTTTTTTCCATAAGGAAATCATGCGGGCAATGTCATTCATGCGATTGACGAGCTCAATATCCCGGTCGAGGTTATCCAGGAACAGGCCGTTCAGCATGCCTCCCAGGATGTGTGCAAAGCCAATGTCGCCATTGCGTAATTTTTCGGTATTGGTTGCTTCCGGCAATTGCCGCGTGCCAAGGATAAGAATTTTTTCCACCTGGCAGCGTATGGCGCCCCGCAGGGGAGAAACCAGCCCCATACTGCCGTCACCGTAATGAAGGCCATTGATTTTAACGGTGGGGAAAAACAAAGGCAGAGCGCCGGAAGCCAGAATGTGCTCCATTCGTAAGTTGGTGCGCTCACTCATGTGCCTGGGGTAATTCCAATCCTCAAAAAAGGCATCGTTATGCTGGTAAAAGGAAACGGTTTGATGGGTTTCATAGCAGTTACTGATGACTTCCAGCGTTTCAATGTGATTGTCGATAATGTGGCGCTCGATGGCCTCAAAATCGACATTGCTGTTGATAAAGTCGTGCAGAGGAAGCGTATTGAGCAGATAACCGGATTGCCGCTGTTTAATGATCATGTGGCTTAAGTTGCGGAAAACCGATTTGCTTAACTCGTAATTACTCGCGTTATAAATCTGCGAACAACGGATTTCACCCCAAAGACCCACCAGCTTGTCCACGGCAGCCGGGAAATCCGTTGCGTTTTCAGCCAGGATAGCGGCATTGATGCTGCCGACGCTGACACCGCTGATGACCTCAAAGGGTATCTTCTTAACCCCAAGAATGGTGCTGATGGCTTGCAATACGCCGGCCTGATAGGCGCCTCGGGCACCGCCGCCAGCAAGATAAAGGGCTTTTTTAGCCATGGACTCTTATTCTTAAAATTAATGTTGAAAATATAGATGACTTCGGGTGTCTCTGGCAAGCGTCTTAAGACAACCGGAATGAATTGTTAAAGTTTCAGATGGACAAGTAATTATTTCAGTTACATCAGCATTTGTTAAGCAACGATTTGCTATAGTGATAATTATTACCATATGTCAGGTGTAGTAATGAGTCAGGACAAAAGCCCCAATCCCCAATCCAGTTTCATACCCGAAGAAACCCGCATCGACGAGTTAACCCCGGAAGCCTTGCGTAAAAAAGCCACTGAGCATGCAAGAAAATTGAAGGCGCTTAAGGACCGGACATTTGTAGGCCATCCACCCGCTGATCCCGGTTTTGTAATGGATTTGCTTAAAGCCAAAATACCCGGCCTGACCGGGTTGCTGCAGGGCATGGGAAGGACTGGCGGCACCATCAGCAGTCTTATCGCTGCAACAGGTCATGCGTCCCAGCCATTGCAGGCGGCGGGCTCCGGTTTCCATATGGCCGGCGCTGCCCTGGCGGCTGTTGATTTTATTCGTATCCCGCTTGTTTCTCTGGCAGCATTCATCGCCGGTGAAAAGCCGATTACGCTGTCTAAAACGGGGCGCTGGTTGTATTCAGCCACGGGACTTGGACTTGCATTAACGGCCATCCTGGTTCCAGTTGCAGCACCTTACATTGGTGTGGCCGCCGCGGGCATCGCGTTGGGAGTCAGTGTCGTTACGCTGGGAAATATGATTTACCAGCGCCAAAAGTTGAAAAAATCCCTGAAGCAAACGGAAACACACATTGAAACCGGCATGGCGAAGCTAAAGGACATTGCTTCGGAAGCGGAGCGATTGGAGAATGAACTTGGAACACTCGATGCGACCAAGGATGCAGAAAGAATAAGCGAAATCGAAAGCCGCCTGACAACGCTTGAGGATGAGGCGAAGGACCAGGAGACTTCTTTGCAGGAATTCTACGATAAGCAGGCCAAAGACCAGGCCAAGCTCAAAAAAATGGGCGTTATGGCCTTTATGGATAAGGGTGTTGCTATCGGTTTAGGTTCCATGGTGGTGATTGGCGCCATTGTGAGCCTGTTTTTTCCGGTGGCCGGCTTAAGCATTCTCGCTGCTGCAGGTGTCATCGGCGTCAGCTATGCGGCGGGGCGTTTCCTGGGGCCCATGGTTGCGCCCTATGTTAAAAAATTTGGCAGCTGGGTTGCGGGCAAATTCAGCCAGGATAAGGATGATTCCAGGGAGCCTTCGCCGGAATTAACCGATGCCAACAGGGAAAATGCTGCCTTGGTAAGCCATGATGAGCTTGCTGAAGATACGAGGATTGAAAACCCGCGTCCTCGCTTAAGTCTGTTAAGTGGCCGCTCCAGAGAGGAACTCATTAAACTGCGCCAGGATCTTGAAATCCAGGAAGAGCATGTGGACGAAATGGACCGCAAACTCACAGCCCTGGTCGAAAAAAACGATGCCAGAGGGGTTTTGAATTTCTTTAGCCAATTAAAGCAAAATCTCAAGGCCGAGTGTCCGCATGAGGATTTAAGTTGTGTCTCTGATCTGTTTGAATCCATTAAACCTGCTCTGAAATTACTGGGGCAAGCCGTTAAGCAAATCAGGGATGGCGAATTAAAACTCAGTGAGAAAGAGCAGCTTGATTTGGAGAATGCAGTGGATTTCACGAGTTCGCTACTGGAAAAACCGGAGGCATCGATGGTGTTAACGATTGCTAATGAGCACCACGCGAAGGACAGTTTACAAAAACCCTCAGCCATTCAGAATGAAGACACGGAGGAGGAGGAAGGCATGACGGACGATGAAGGCAAAAGCAGTCATCCAGCGTAATTTCTACGATTGCAATCCTCAATAAAGTGGTATAGCTTAGTTGATCTTGATTATGGATTGATGAGGCGGCGGCTCATGCTGGCATTATTTCGTGAGCAACCACGCGCTTTCCACATGATTTTCATGCTGGAAATCTGGGAGCGGTTTGGTTTTTATACGGTACAGGGCATTCTTACCCTGTATTTCATGCGGTTTTTAGGATTCAGCGACAACGAAGCCTATTTTGCTTTTGGAGCGTTTTCGGCTTTGGTGTATGGAATGGTTGCTTTTGGCGGCTACCTCGGCGATAAAGTACTCGGCACCAAACGCACCATCGTTCTGGGATTAATCACACTCGCATTGGGCTACCTTGCTCTGGCTTTCGCAGACGAGGAGCGCGTTTTTCTTGCGCTTGGCTTAATCTGTGTGGGGAATGGTTTGTTTAAGGCAAACCCCTCCAGCCTTCTCGCCAAATGCTACACGGAAGACGATCCTCGCCTGCACGGCGGTTTCACGTTGTATTACATGGCCATTAATTTAGGCTCGACTGTGGCTCTGATTGCCGGGCCTGCTATTTCTTCCCGCTATGGGTACCCTTATGCCTATTTTGTCAGCTTTATCGGACTGGTGTTAGGACTGGCCAATTATTGGTTTCAGCGTCAGCATGTTGCCAATGTGAATACCGAAGCAGACAATAAAGTCATCCAGTTATGGCAATGGGCTGTGGTGGTTGCCGGCATTGTATCAGCGACCTTCGCCTCGGCCTACCTGTTACAGCATGTGATGATTGCTCAAGAATTGGTATGGCTGGTGACGGCAATTGTCGTGGGCATTTACTTTGTTTACATGCGTCGTGAAAAGAACCGTTCCTTCCTGCGCATGGTCGTGGCCCTGGTGTTGATGATTGAAGCTGTTGTTTTTTTTACTCTTTATCAACAAATGCCAACCTCATTGAATTTGTTTGCGGTTAATAATGTGCACCCGGTTCTGTTAGGCATCACGTTCGATCCACAGACCTTCCAGGCACTGAATCCCATCTGGATTATTATCATGAGTCCCATTCTGGCCCTGTTTTACAGCCGCCTGCACAAATCACGCGTGCATTTCCACATTCCCTACAAATTTGCAGTAGGCATGATTTGCTGCGGCATCAGCTTCACGCTCCTTTATTTTGCGCGTTTTGTTCATGATGAGGCTGGCATGGTTTCTTCCTGGTGGCTGGTGGCCAGTTATTTTTTCCAAAGTACCGGCGAATTGTTTGTTTCGGCGTTAGGCGTTGCCATGGTCGCTGAACTGGTGCCTGCCCAGATTGCTGGTTTTGTGATGGGCATGTGGTTTCTCACGTCTGCAGTAGCCGGCTTCATCGGTGCTTCTGTCGCTTCCTTTACCGCGTTACCTGAGCATGTGAAACCGGGTTTGGAGTCGTTAACTATCTACACCAATGTATTTGCCTGGATTGGCTTGGTAACTCTAGCCATTGGCATTTTCATGTGGCTGATTTCCGCACGCTTAAGCCATTACATCAAAATCCCTCAGGATGAGTAAAATAACGGGTTCACCATCCCATGGTAGTCTTTTATTGAGGATAACGATGCAGGCGCCCTGTACCATGGCTTGTAAAGCCTATTCAGTGTATGCGGTCAAGCTGCGGGCAATAAGGAATTAACCATTGCCACTCGCATGAGGTTTCCGCATGTTCCCTCTCCTGGTGTCCCTGAATACTCTCTCCTGTGTCTGAATAAATTTTTATTAATAACATACCCCAGTTAATATTTGTTTAATAAACATTCAGTATGATCTCCACTATGCACTGCTCGCAGTGAATTGACATAATCCAGTGGAGTACTGACGTGAGTTTACCGGCTGTAACCAGAAAAGCGACGTTAAAAGTGATAGCCAAGGCTAAAAAGGCTGGTATCACCCTGACGGGTAAAGTTCCTGATGTTTTTTTAGAGAATTCAGACAGTTCAAAGACTGAGCCTCGAAAGGCTGATCTTCAGGATTTAATGGGGTTGTTTGCGGCCACGGCGGCTAACAACTTAACAGAAAAGGAGCGGTACTATATTGAAGCGCTGATTGCAGCTCATTTAAAAGACATGGAGACAGCGTTACAAGTCAGTAAAATTGGAGAAAAGAAAAAGTCCAATTGGTGGAGCAGGCTCAAACTTATTCTCCTGGCTGCTGCGGGAACTGTCTTTTTTGGTTGTGAAGGTTTTGATGGCGTCACCGCATTATTGGGTATTTTTAATCTGCCCACAGTAGGTATTTTTGTTGCCGGTACGGTCTTTTCTGTTCTGTCCATTCTGGTTTTTTATGCGTTTGATTTAGTCGAGATATCCCATAATCTGGGTGTGAATTTAAAAAGCGCGCCGAAGATGGTTGATCTCTACACCAAGGAACTTGAATCAATTAAGGCATTGCGTATAAAAATTAATTCAGAATGGCGCAAGAAGAAAACCCCGCAAGAGCTCGAAGAATACATTAAGTTAATCGAGGCTTTAAAAGCACGTCGGGAAGAAATTTTAAAAGACGTTGAAAAGCTGGAAAAGTCGTTGGACAGACCCATCCTGAAAGCCGCCAAATTGGTGACAGCGGCCATTACCGGGGTCATTTTCTTCAGCGGCGGTTTTTTTGCAGGCCAAACGGTGGCTCTGGCCATTGCGACGGCTATTGCAGGCAGCGTTTCCGCCACGTTCTGGCCTATTATTTTAGTCAGCGTGGGCGTTGGTCTGGCAGCACTTGCTGTCTACTGGTTTGTCGAGCGTCCCGGTATTGAAAACCTCATTGGTCGAATGATCGGTCTTGATAAAGAAAAAATTGAGAAGTTAACGGATAAAAAAGAGAACCACGATGAAAAGCTGGAAATTCAGAGCCTGCTTGAGAACATCAACAATCAAAAAGATCAATTAAACCATGTTTCATCCACTGAAGAGGCACTTGATAGAGAAAGGACGGCTCATAAAGGAACAATTGGAACTGCTGACAAACTAGAAAAAGAAGTGAGTACTATCTGTGCGCAAAAAAATGAATTGGTTATACAGAAAGGACGTGTGGAAGAGAAGCTGACTCAAGTAACCAAAGAAATGGAACAAGTCGTTGTTGAAAAAGAAAAAGTAAACAATGCAGCAGTTGAGATGGAAAAGCGGCTTAAAGAGGCTCAGGAAAAATTAAAGGAAATGGAGGAAACCAAAAAGCTGCTCGAAAAAACGAGACAAGAAAATCTAAGATTACAGTCCGCTTTGGAAAAGGAAACACAGCGTGCTAATGAATTAGGTAACGCGTTGGGCTTTGAAAAGGAAGAAAAAGGCAAGCTTGAACAAAAAGTGTCTCGGTTGGAATTGGCACTTTTAACGGTGGCCGAACCCATCCGTGTTGTGGTAGAAAAACCCACAGGGGGCTTATCGGCAGAATCAGTCGAGTTGGCGGATGAGGAGAAAAGCAAAACATCACCGGATGAGGAAAAGGTATCACCTTTGGTGGCTTTAAGCCTGTTTACTACCCAACCCAAATCCCATTTGCCCGCCGCCGTGGTCAATGCCACCCAGGTGACCCATGAAGAAAAGGTCAATAGCAAAGTATATACCTAACAGCTCTCGGAACTCATTAAATGAGGCGAGTTAGTCACTACCTGCCGGATACCATGGCCTATGGTGGCCAGATTAAGCGGCAGGTAAACCAATAGGGAGTGACCTTTGCGGTACTCGGGATTGATGCTGTGATAATAATCCGTCAATTCATTCTGCTCGAGAAGGGGCAGGTCGGGATGAAGGACCGCCAACTGCTGGGTGATCACCATGGGGTGATGGGCGGCTGATTGCCAGTGATTGTGCGCCTTGAGCTTGTTCACCAATTGAAGAATCGGCCCAGGGACAGGCTTTAGCGGTCGTGGGTAGTATATCTCGCTCATGGTCGATAAAAACTGGTACTTGGTTGGCGTATTGACATTGGAGAAAAACACCAGTTCCTGCTCGGGATGACTCAATTTGTACTTCATGGCCTGAATGAGTCCGATTTTAGCCGCACTGTAACAAATGTTTAGCCGTTGATCATGGTAAGTTCCACCCAGAAAAACAATGTATTCCCTGGCGTCCACGCAAAATAGTTGCCGGTAAATGCGCATAAAGCCGATTATACGGTCATGATTCCCATAAAAAACAGCCAAATCACCTGGTTTGCCAACCCCTAAAACAGTATCATTGAATTGCATGGTATCTTGAATCAGGTAATGCTGGCGGGTGAATCGTTCCAGGTTTTGAACAAGCAGCGAAGGTAATGCTTCGCCTTGCTCTGTACTGAACAATTCAGTGCGTAAAATAGCTCCCGCGTCCATTTTCCCTCCCTGGAAAAAGACATAAAGGCTTACTATAGTAACGACCCTTCAAAAAAGTCAAACACCGAGTATTTTTTTTACAAAGGGGACAGTAATTCGTCTTTGTGCGGCCAAAGACGCTTCATCAAGTTTATCCAGGATGCGTTGTAATTCATGCATGTTACGTCCGCAGCGATTGATCAGAAAAAGCGCGACGCTGCTGTTTAAATGAAATCCTCGTTTATCGGCCTGTTGCTGCAGGGCGGTGATTTTCAATTCATCATTTAATTCCCTAAGCTGCAGTACCAATCCCCAGGCAAGGCGTGAACGCAAATCGGGCAATTGAATGGCAGACGATGCCGGTGGGTGCTGTCCGCTGATTAATAGCGTTGCCTCCGATCGATCGCGAACCTGATTATAAAGATGAAACAAGGCTTCTTCCCAGGCCGCGTCGCCAGCTATCGCATCCATGTTATCCAGGGCGATTAAATCATGGGCTGCCATGCCTTCAATACTGGCCGGCCCCCATTCCCTTAAGACATCCAGCGGAAGATAGATCGCCTGAGGATGCAATTGACAACAGGCTTGCAGTAAATGTGATTTACCACATCCCTTCGCTCCCCAGAGGTACAGGAAATGTTCCCCCTTCCCATGCAACATGGCTTCAATCTGCTGTTTGATTAAACGGTTTTCCTCGCCCCAGCAAAAGGTATTTAAATTGGCCTGGTAATTCAATTGAATGGCTAACGCTAACTGCTGATTATTCATTGAGGCAAACGGTTGGCAATACAGGCTTTCCTACTCCAGGTCCAGACATAATGAATGTAAGTGGCCGTTGTAGTGATGGCAGTCAAGATGATTAAGGTTTGAATTAAATAATCGGTAATGGGGAAAAAAGCCAGTTCGAAAAGGCAGACAGTGACTAAGGCCAGTTGTAAGGTGGTGTTGATTTTACTGAGTCGGGTAGGCTCAAAATCCAATTGACGCTGAATGAACCAGTACCAGGCCAGAACACCCATCGAGATAGTGACATCCCGTAAAAAAACCAGAATAACCAACCACCAGGGCAGTTGCCCAATCAAGGCTAAGGAAATAAAACTGGATGCAATTAATAATTTATCCGCCAGGGGATCAATGAATGAGCCAAAAAGGCTCTGCCAGCTGAAATGCCTCGCCAGCCAGCCATCAAAGCCATCGGTAAATCCTGCAAGCATGAACACGTAAAAGGCTATCGGGTAATTTTTACGATAAAGATAAACCAAAAAAGGAATAATCAATATCAGCCGTAATACGGTCAATGCATTAGGAATATGTTTTAGTATCGGGTGAGACACAATAATTTATTGACCTTTTGTTTTTGGCCAGCAAGAGCAAGGCTGCCGCCTTGCTGCCACGATTCTATTATTAATCGCCCTCAAGTTTATACAATCCTGCCGCGACTGTCACCTTGTTGCGAAGGTGATTTGTTAAGCGAAAGACCGGATCCTGTCATTAAACTGCAAATCCCAATCAGGCTCATCAGGCACATAAAGGGCACAACACGCTCAATACTGAGCAGGCTGCTGATTAAACTGAACAGCGCGGAACAGGCAAACTGACAGAACAGGGTCAATGCCAGTGCGGTGGCCATGTGCCGAGGAAAAGGACGCACCGACGCGGCGGTGCTCGACGCGACGATAAAACCTGTGCCGAAATAATACACCATCATCGGTAAAATAAAGAGAAAAACGAGGCTGGCGTCTGTCCACGAAAAGAAAACCATCAGGAAGGCGCTGGCAGCAAAAAAGCGCACCCCCAGCACCACAAGCTGGGCGCTGCTGAAATAACGGCTGAGCAAACCACAAGCCCCTGTTCCCAGCAAGTGCATGATGGCCATGAGTGTTTTAATGCTGCCATACTGGCTGACGCTAAACCCCCCGCCCTGGATTAAAATAAACGAAGCGCTGGTATTGAATGCCGATTCACCGGCCATCATAAAAGCCGATACAAGCAGGTAGCGCACAAACAGGGCGTTGTGAAAAACCAGTTTAATCGTTTGCCGTAAGGTCAAAGCATCCGCTGGTGTGGTGCGGGTTTCATCGATGCAGGCAGTGAAACACAGTAATAACAATCCATACGCGGCCATGGTGAGCATGGCAGTCTGCCAGGGCCAATACTGATGAATACGCCCGCCTATAAAAGGCAGAAAGCAGATAAATAAACCGGCTAACGAAAATAAAAAAGCAAATTGCCGGGTGGCCTGCTGTTCATTATGGGTGTCATTCACCATCGCCCGACCCATGAGCAGGGTGGCGCCCACAGCAACGCCCTGCATGAAACGGCATGAAAGAAAAAGAAGCACGGAATGACTGAATGAACAAAGCCAATTGCTGAGGGTATAAAGCAATAGGCCTGAGATAACGATGGGCTTGCGGCCGTGGCGTTCAGACAGTTGGCTCCATAAAAGCATGCTGACGGCTTTACCGGCTAAAAAAAGGCTGATGGTCAATTGGGCTACCCGTGGGGTCACATTAAAAAAAGCAGCCAGTTGCGGCAAAGCCGGGGTTATAAAATGGATGCTCATATTGCCCAGGAACCACGTCAATAAAATCATTATCCAGGCTGATTTTCTCATCATGGCGCCTCAACAGCGGATTGAAAGGGGGAGCGGTGCGGCAGCGTCACTGTCGAAGCAAGCAAGGCCATTACGGCATAGATAGCCGCAACCGCTAAAAACAATTGAGCAAGGCTCATAAACCCTGCCAGATACCCCCCAAGGCAAAGACCCGTTAAATTACCAAGTTTGGCTAATGAGTTAGCCACCCCCAGGGCATAGCCCTGTTGTTGATGCCTGTCACTGATTAGAGTAAACAGGGCAGGCAGAAGCGCGGCAAACACCACCCCCCAAAGAAGACGCAGACAAATCAGGCTGAACCGGTTAATAAACAAACCCTGTGCCAGCAGGATGAGCGCACCCAATAAGCAAAAGCCCAATAAGTAATATTTAATCCGTTGCGGGTGCAGGCGGCATTGATCAAATCGCCGCCCGCACCATTCCGAAACCAGAAGCAGGGAGACTGCAGGCAGAGAATAAAGCAGGCCGATGAACACGGCATCAGCCTGAAGCAAGCGGGCAATCGCCACAGAAAAGACAGGATCAGTTAAACATTTGGCCATCTGGGTCAACAGAATCAATAAACCAATGACGCTGGTAAAAAATCCCATGGACATCAGCGAAGTCCCTTTTTTCATGGGGAAATTGACTTGTCGGCGACCGGAGTCCGGCAACTGCTTTTGCATGACCAGTGCCGTCATCAGGCTGAGCAGCAAGGCTGTGCTGTAAAGGCCGCGATAACCGGTGTAGGTCAGACATAAACCGCCAACAAGGCCTGCGACGGTCGTAGCGACGGCTTTGGCGGATTGCAGGCGTGCCAATTGACGGCTTTTACGATGCCAGTCGCAAAGGGATAAGGCATAGGTTTGCATGGCGACAATGAATCCGGCAAAGCCGCCTTGAATAATACGGACAATGAGGATGGCTGAGGCCGAATGGACTGCAAGCATCAGACCCTGACAGAAGACCAAAGCCCAGGCCGCCCGCATCAACATCCGTTTGTATCCCCAGCGATCGGCCAACCGGCCCCACAAAGGTCCCATGATAATGTTAGCTACCATGGGCAATGCCAGGGCTAAGGTACTGTAAAAAACAGCGGCTTCAAAGGAGCTGGATTGGCTTGCAACCAGCAGGGGAAGAAACGGATTCGTCATTTCCATCGCAAGCAGCATGACGAACTGGCTGGCGAGAAGGAGCCATTCTAAACGCTTGCTCATGATAATGAACTCAACGGATTAGCAATGAAGGTAAACAAATCCTCCTGGTTTCCTTGAAGCCGCATGGATAACAGGCTTTTATGCGGCCACGGCCTGACTAGAATTTTTTGATAATACCAATCGGCAAGATCAGCAGGAACGGCGGAAGCCAGTTCGGCGAACAAACGCTTTAATTCGCTACCTGCCCGCTGCCATAATTCGCAGGCTGTAACCTGGGCATGCTGATTCAGGGTCGCGATCACATGGGCCAGATTGCTTTGCAGATTGCCATGGATGAATTTGTCGCACACCGGGCCAAGTTCAGGACTGGCTAAGGTTGAATCTGGATGCAAACGGGGTTTGTCGACATGATCATAAACGGGATGGGTCGATAGGCGGATTCCCCCGAGGTCGCGGACAACCAGGGCAGAGGGAAGGTGATTATCAAAACGGATTAAGGTATTTTGCTGGTGGCTTTCCATGGCAAGGCCGTAGTGCATCATCAGATGCAGTTGGCCGGCAAGCACCAGACGGCAATAAACAGTAAAATACTCAAGCGGAGACAGACCGCTGGCTTCAATGATTTCAAGCAGCAAAGGCGAAGGCCCTGCGGGTGATTTGGCCAGAAGTGCGGCCAGGGGAATTAAGCGCTGTGTTTCGTGCTGGACAAAAACAATCGGGTTTTCCCGCAGGAGCAAAGCGGCCTGATTGCGTTGATGGGAGGGGATGGCGGAATGATGAATATTGATTCCGGCGAGGTCACTGGCTAAAAAAAGCGTGCCTCGATAGTGATCATTACCCTGCAGAAGCTCATTAATCCAGGAAGACAAGACGGGGCCGTTGTCCACCGAAGCCTGAGAAACGGTGCGCAACGCCGACGTGGTGTGCACTGCGGCTGCCAATTTTAAATGGCAGCTTTTGTCGCCCTGCGTCATCATGGTGCGAAAGGACATGGAAGGGCGAGTGAGTTGATGATGAGGAATGAAAAGTAATTCTTTATTATCGAGTAGTTCAGTACACAGGCTCTGAATTTTATTACGCCATTGCCAGGGATGGATGGGCAATGGGTAATAGTCCTCTGGGTTCATTTGTTTAAAGCAGAGATTTTCGCGCCAGCATTGATACTCGTGTGGAAATTGGCTTTGGAGCAGGGACTGATAATCCATGCGGCCATGGCTTAAGTGCGCACGATCACGCCGCAACGCACCCCAGTGAATGGCTACCTGGGCATTGAATTCCGGCGAATATTGCATGACTTCGCGACGGTTGAATCCCATTTTACAACGAAAATTGGGGTGATGGGGATGCCCTGTGCATCCCCATTGTTCCAGTAGCCCCATGCTCTCCTGCGCACAACATTGGTTTAGCCAGTTCCAGAACGTTCGACCATGAAGCTGCCTTTTTAAATCGGCCTGCCAGCGTTGGCGATAGGCTAAGGCCAGTGCTTCATTGGCGATGCTTTCATTGAGTTCCTGACGCAAAGTCTGCCAGTGGTAAAAGGCGCTGGCCGGGTGGGTCTGTTTCATTCTGTCTTTCAATAAATCAAGCCAATCATGAACGTGATGACTTGGAGGGGCTGAAACCAGTTGTTCCATGATGGCCGCCTGCTTAAGACGCTGCAGACAGTCACGGTGGGCAACCGTAATGTAATGATCCACGGCGTTTTGCGGAAGACCAATACCTACTTCAAATAACAGGAAGCGTAATTGATGACTTAAATCATGAAAATTACCGTATGCAAGTGCCATAGTCTGAATTCCATCAACCAAGATGGATCAAATATAAATGATAATCATTCTCATTTTCAAGTGGGATTTTACGGCTTCGTACACGCACTCCCGGAGGAAGAGGAAGGGGGCAACCAGAGGGTGCGTGCGCAGTCTTTCAGAGGCGGGCGGTAAAATAGTTCCGGACTGCTTTTATCTGCCCTCCCTCCTGGGAGAGGGTCAGGAAAGAGCCTCACGGGGCCATGCTCAATCTTCTTTTTTGCGATAGATCACAGCCGTATTGCCAATGACCTGAATGAGTTCGGCCTGCAAGGCGTCACAGAGATCGTGAATCATGATTTCGCGATCTTCTTTTTCAGCACCATTAATTTTTACTTTAATCAACTCATGCGCGTTAAGGGCATGGCTGGTTTCTTCAATAACGGGAGGGGTCAACCCTTTGGCACCGATCAAGATGACTGGTTTTAAATGATGGGCTTTGGCTTTTAGAGCCTGTTTAAACGCAGTGTTCACTCGGGGATCCTGAGAAAATAAATGGCGAATTATTGCACGTTTTGCTGGGAAAAGGTAGTAAATTTAAGTATGATAGTCTGAGTTTTCCATTACATTTTTCAGTATGCCACGTTCCAAAAGCAGTAAGCGATGGTTGCAAGAACATTTTGATGATGTTTATGTCAAAAAAGCGCAATCAGAAGGTTATCGAAGCCGCGCCGTTTATAAACTGAAGGAAGTGGATGTTAAAGAACATCTGCTTCGCCCGGGCATGACGGTGGTTGACCTGGGCGCCGCGCCAGGCGGCTGGACTCAATACGTCAGCCAAAAACTGGAGGGCCATGGGCGCATTGTTGCCCTGGATATTTTACCCATGGATGCCTTGCCTGACGTCGATTTCATTCAGGGTGATTTCCGTGAAGACGACGTGCTGCATCAATTGACGAATTTAATTCCTGAGCGCAGTGTGGACTTGCTTTTATCCGATATGGCCCCAAATATGAGCGGTACGGCCGCTGTGGATATTCCTCGCGCGATGTATCTTGCGGAATTAGCTTTTGATTTTGCCGATAAGACTCTTAAGCCTGGCGGTTCAATGCTGATAAAAATATTTCATGGTGCGGGGTTTGATGAGTTGATCAAACAGGCCCGCACGCGATTTGAAAAAGTAGTTATTCGTAAACCAATGGCCTCACGTTCTCGCTCGCGAGAAACCTATTTGCTGGCGAAGGGCTATAATTTATAGTAACTTTATCGTTCTAACGACGTAGAAATACGTATAATTGAGGTTAATACTTTGAACGACATGGTAAAAAATCTGATTCTGTGGCTAATTGTTGCTATTGTACTGGTTTCAGTGTTCAGCAATTTTGGACCACGGCACGCTGACACTCAAAAATTACCCTACAGCCAGTTCCTTAAAGAAGTGGAGCAGGGTAACGTCAATTCAGTGACCATTGAAGACAGTAAAGTCATCAAGGGCATGACTAAAAAGAACCAACGTTTTGTAACCTACATGCCGCTACAGGATGATGCCCTGCTGGGTGAATTATTGAAAGGCAAGGTTGAGGTCAGTGGTCAGGAAAAACCACAGGAAAGTTTCCTGGTTCATGTTTTCATTAACTGGTTCCCTATGTTTTTGCTGATTGGGGTCTGGTTCTTTTTTATGCGCCAGATGCAAGGCGGCGGCGGTCGAGGAGCCATGTCGTTTGGGCGTTCACGCGCACGTCTGCTGGGTGAAGATCAGGTTAAAGTGACTTTTGCCGATGTCGCGGGTGTGGATGAGGCCAAAGAAGAAGTGAAGGAGTTGGTTGATTTCTTAAGGGATCCAACCAAGTTTCAGAATTTAGGCGGTCGTATTCCCCGAGGCGTTTTGCTGGTTGGTCCCCCGGGAACCGGTAAAACCCTGTTGGCCAAGGCTGTAGCCGGTGAAGCCAAAGTGCCTTTCTTTACCATTTCAGGTTCTGATTTCGTGGAAATGTTTGTCGGTGTGGGTGCTTCCCGAGTACGTGATATGTTTGAACAGGCGAAGAAACACGCGCCCTGCATTATCTTTATTGACGAGATTGATGCTGTCGGTCGCCATCGCGGTGCAGGACTTGGCGGTGGACATGACGAACGGGAACAAACCTTGAACCAGTTGCTGGTGGAAATGGATGGGTTCGAAGGCAATGAAGGCGTGATTGTGGTTTCTGCCACCAACCGTCCTGATGTGCTTGACCCGGCCCTGCTTCGTCCTGGTCGTTTTGACAGACAGGTTGTCGTCCCTTTACCCGATATCCGCGGACGCGAACAGATCCTCAAAGTGCATCTGCAAAAAGTACCGTTGGAAAAGCATGTTGAAATCCTGCCTATCGCTCGTGGTACGCCGGGATTCTCCGGTGCCGACTTAGCCAACCTGGTTAACGAGGCTGCCCTGTTTGCAGCCCGCGCCAACAAGCGCAAAGTCAGTCTGATTGAACTGGACAAAGCCAAAGACAAAATCATGATGGGCGCTGAACGCCGTTCCATGGTGATGGATGAAAACGAGAAAAAACTGACGGCTTATCACGAGGCTGGTCATGCGATTGTCGGGTTGTCCGTGCCGGAGCATGATCCGGTTTATAAAGTAACCATTATCCCGCGCGGACGTGCCTTGGGTGTGACCATGTTTCTGCCTGAGCAGGATCGCTACAGTCACAGCAAGCGACGTCTGGAGAGTCAGTTATCCAGCTTGTTTGGCGGTCGAATTGCCGAGGAGCTCATCTTTGGGGCTGAAAGCGTGACGACTGGCGCATCGAATGACATCATGAGGGCTACGGAAATCGCCCGTAAGATGGTGACCAGTTGGGGCTTGTCTGAATTGGGTCCTTTAACCTTTGGCGAAGAGGAAGGTGAAGTCTTCCTGGGACGCAGCGTCAGCCAGCGTAAAGAGGTGTCTGATAAAACAGCCGAACATATTGATGAAGAAGTAAGAAAAATCATTGATAGAAACTACGAGCGTGCCAGGAGCATTTTGGTTGCGTCCATGGATAAATTGCATGTCATGGCGGAAACCTTGATTAAATATGAAACGATCGATACCCAGCAAATCAGTGAAATCATGGCAGGCAAAGAGCCTACCCCCCCTGAAGACTGGGATGAAACAAAGCGCATAGAAAAAAGCCCCCCTGAAACCGGTGAATCCAATAAACCCATTAATGGAAAAACGGTTGATCATCCTGCGGGAGAACATTAACCGGAGGTAACCTTAAAGCGGCTTTAGCCCGCTTTAAGGTTACCCCGTCCCTGTTGCCATTACCATACCCTTATCCTGAGAGAAACGTGAATAACAGCGAGTTTTTAAATTGGCTTACTCATTATGCCAGGACCTATTCTACCCCTGTTTCTGCCAAGCCCCTCATCATGGGTGTATTGAATATTACCCCGGACTCTTTTGCTGATGGCGGGCGTTACATGAATCCAGACGCCGCACTGCAACAAGCCTTAACCATGAGGGATGCCGGCGCGGATTTGATTGATTTGGGCGGCGAGTCTTCGCAACCGGGTGCCCGGGCGGTATCAATACAGGAACAGTTGGATCGCGTGCTTCCCGTAATAGAAAAGATACGTCAGGAAAGCGATATTTGCCTATCGATTGATACCACCAGGGCAGAGGTTATGCGTGCGGCTGTTGCGGCAGGCGCTGATTTGATTAATGATATAAAAGCCCTTTCTGAGGAAGGAGCCCTGGCGACTGCGGCAGAGTTAAATGTACCAGTGTGTTTGATGCACATGAAGGGCATACCGGAAACGATGCAGGAAAATCCCTACTATAGTAAAGATGTAGTGGATGAAATCAATGATTTCTTCATTGACCGCATTGAGCGATGCATTCACGCGGGTATTGCTTCGCAGCACCTTATTCTTGATCCAGGATTTGGTTTCGGTAAGTCTGTGCAGCATAATTTGTGGCTTACCAAACATATTCAGCGCTTTCAACAGCACGGATTACCGCTGTTGCTTGGTGCTTCGCGTAAAAGTACGTTAGGGGCGGTATTGAATAAAGCGGTGGAAGAGCGACTGATTGGCAGTATTGCTGTGGCAGTTTTTGCCGGATTGCAGGGAGTTGCAATCATCAGAACCCACGATGTGGGTGAAACCAATCAGGCCTTGTCGATGATTGACGCCATTGTACAGGCTGAGAATGAGTGAGGTAATAAGGATGAATCAACGTAAATACTTTGGTACAGATGGAATTCGGGGACGGGTGGGATTGTCCAGCGTCAATCCGGAGTTCATGCTGAAATTGGGATGGGCCTTAGGCCGGGTATTGGGTAATGATCAGCGTAAAAAGGTCATCATCGGTAAAGATACGCGGGTTTCAGGTTACATGCTTGAATCGGCGCTTGAAGCAGGGTTGGCTGCGGCGGGTGTCGATGTGGCCTTGTTAGGGCCGATGCCTACGCCGGGAATTGCCTACCTGACACAAACCCTAAGGGCCAATGCCGGCATTGTCATCAGCGCCTCTCATAATCTTTTTGAAGACAATGGCATTAAATTTTTCTCCTCCGACGGCAGCAAATTTCCAGATGCCATGGAACTTGCCATTGAGGCAGAAATAGAGAAACCGTTACAAACCGCAGAGGCCAGGCATTTGGGAAAAGCACGACGCATCAATGATGCTGCCGGCCGGTACATCGAATTCTGCAAATCCAGCATTCCCTCCATGACGCGATTGTCAGGCATTAAAATGGTCGTTGATTGTGCCAATGGCGCCACCTACCATATTGCACCGAATGTGTTCAGCGAGCTTGGAGCGGAAGTGATTGCGATCGGGGATGAGCCGGATGGTTTTAACATCAATGCGCATTGCGGTTCCACGGCGCCTGAAATACTACGTCAGCGCGTTATACAATCGC
This sequence comes from Legionella rubrilucens, assembly GCF_001468125.1. GTDB lineage: Bacteria > Pseudomonadota > Gammaproteobacteria > Legionellales > Legionellaceae > Legionella_C > Legionella_C rubrilucens. The sequence goes on from NZ_LNYT01000020.1 coordinate 132,949, forward strand.
GCGCTGATTTAGGCATTGCTCTGGATGGTGATGGCGATCGCTGCATCATGGTTGATGCTGAGGGCAATGTTGTTGATGGGGATCAAATCATTTATATCATTGCCTGGGAACGGCATCAGCGCGGCATGCTGCAAGGGGGCGTGGTCGGTACGCAGATGAGCAATTTCGGATTGCAAAAGGCACTTGAAACCATGGGGATCCCGTTTTTGCGCGCCAAGGTCGGCGACCGTTATGTCCTTGAAGCATTGAGAGAAAAGGACTGGAAAATAGGCGGTGAGCCTTCAGGACACATTGTTTGCCTGGACAAAACCACCACTGGCGACGGCATCATTGCTGCCCTGCAGGTCTTAGCCTGTATGGTTAAGCAGGATAAATCGTTAAAAGAGCTCACCGAAGGCATTCAGTTGTTACCGCAAACCCTGATTAACATTAAAACCAGGGATGCCAGTGAGCTGGCCAACCACCCAAACATTACTCATCTGGTTGATAATGTCAGCCGCCAGTTGAATAACAATGGGCGTGTGCTCTTACGCCCATCAGGGACTGAGCCCTTGCTTCGGGTTATGGTAGAAGGCATCGATGAACAGGAAGTGGCGCGTCATGCGCAGTGGTTGCGCGATGAAATTGTATCCTTTGAAAAGACCGCGCACAAAAATCAACAGTTGCCCTAGGCGGGGCAACTGGTTAATTCGTGGCTGGTGGCTTGCAGCAGTTGCGAGGAACAAGTCGGTATAAAGAAAAAACGATGCCGATGGTCATTCGCCTTGGGTGAAACAAACCTAATCAAATGAGTTATAAACTGGGCAATCATCTCCACGACCTTCAAAAAGCCGCGATGCGTTTGCAGGCTCTCGTAACGGGGGTCGGCCAGGCATTCTTTGATATCCTGTAGGTCCTCGTGGTGATCATTCTCTTCCGCGATATGGGCTAACTGATGCAGATTGATGGTTGCCTGCTCCAGTAATCTGGCTTCCCTCGGGTGCTTATTCTGCATTCCAGCCTGATGAGCGTACAGGTTGTCAAGTCGCGTTTTCAAAGCGGGCGATTTGACCTCGTCGGGCTTTGTGTCCATCACCGGCACGGGAGGTTTCAGCTTAAGCAAGGGAGCGCAGTCGTTATCCGGGTGCGGGGCGAGGGTTTGATACGCCAGAAGTACGGCATATGGGTTTATCGGATGAGGGTATTCCAATTCGAAATGAATATCCCTTAACAGTTGAGCGGCCTGATAGTAACGTTTTTTGTCAGTGGCCTGGGATCGCAGGGCAATAAACAGGTTCTGGTACCAGTGCATCAATCCCTGCTCCAGCTCTTGCAGCAGCGGCAGGATGTTTTGGTGCATCATATCCAGTTTTTTATGGTATTCAATCTCCTGTTTAAGCGGCGGAGGATGATTCTCAATCGAGCCTTCGACTTTGCTAATATTCGACTCAGGCAATAAGATTTTGAGTTGCTTCAGATTCCGTTGGAGCTCCATTTCCAACTGGTTCTGATTCAGGGACAACTCATGGGGTGGCGGCAGGTGGCCTAGTTCTTCCCGCAACTCTTTTTGCCGACGCTTTAACTCAATAATCCGTAAATTAAGGTCCATCGTGTGCGTGTCGGACAAGGTAACCTGCTTCATGCGAGCTAAATAATCTTTACACTGGCTAATTTGCCCAATTAATTCCTCAATGCGAACTTTACGGGCTGGGGCTTTAGCCGTCAGGTCTTTAATCTGCGTCGTCGTTAACTGAAGTTCATTGCCATGAAGAATGTTATTGTGCGTTCGCAGACGTGTGTTTTCCGAAAGAAGTTCGCATAGCTCCTGGATCAGCTTCAACCCGTTGCCTAATTGACCTATGCTGTTTGATGCGGCAAGACTGAGCCTGTCCAGTTCCTGCTTTAATTCCAGGCTGCTGCTTTTCTCACCCGAACAGGACGTATCATACGATTGCATAAGCTGAATGATTTCCCTGTTGAGTGAGTCCGGCGCCGACGCAGTCTGCCCTTCTTTAGGGGCTTCGGGTAACATCACTCGAGCATCATTCCTTTTTTTGCTGAGTGAATCAATGACGGATTGCAGTTTGTATCGTTTGAGTAAAAGCGAAAGGTAGAAATAATGCTGCTCCATGCTCTGTACATTCTGAGCATAGTTCTTATTATTTAACCAATTCACCCAGGCCAGAGGATTCAGGCTTGACGTGCTGATGACCTGTTGCCAACCTTTTATATAAAGCAGATTCTCCTTATCCGTTGCCTCATCAAACAAATAGTTAAGATCCCGCTTTACTTCAGCAGGAAGAGTAAATTGCTCAATTTCTTTATCCAGCATTCTGAGCGATTGTTGGGCGGCTTCAAGTTCGTCGCTTAATTGTTTAATAGTACTTGAAAGTTCCTGATGGGATATCGACTCCTTTAAGCGCTGCGAGTAGCGGGTAAACTCATGGAGATACCGTTCATGCCCGATAATCTGACCTTGAATATTCTCCAGCTCGCTCCTTAGAAGGCGTACGTCATTATCCGAGATCAGTGTGATATTGAGTTCTCTCAACTGCCTTTGAATGTCGTTGATTCGTAACCAGTTCCTATTAAGAATGAGTTTGAGATCGTCAAATTTGATGCTATTCAATTCCCTGGTGAGGGTTTCTTCAAGTCCTCCGATCAATACCTCTCGCTCTCGAAGACCGGGATAAACTGAAAGAGCCAGAATGGGATCCTTCTGGTATTGTATTTTGGCATAGATTTCATAGAGTTGCTGATAAGGTTCTTCAAGCTGGCTTTTCGTCTTTCTGGTCTCAAGATCATGGGTTTTGAGGCTGTCCTTAATCAACTTGATTTCGCTTTGGATGCGCTTTTGTTCCTCATGGATTAAAGCGATTGCAGCCTGCCTGTCCGCATTGCCTTTCCAGCGCTTAAGCAATTCCCTGAAATCATGGAGAAACAGCCATAATGCTTTGACTTCCTCAGGCGGGGAGCTCTCTTGATTGAATAAATGATCATAATGGGTCAATAGAGTGTAGAACGAAAGGAAGTTCGTCGGTTGTGATGAGGTACGAAGTTGAGCGGCTAAGGCTCTGAGTTCCTCTTTCATTACGATTCTCCTGAATACAAATAAGTCAATCCTTGAGTACAGCCTGGACTGAAAAGAAGCTCAATTTCTATAATTAACGGAGCAAATCATAAAAATCAAGCAAAATACTAGGATTTCGAGCAACATTAAGGTATATTGCCCCGGTTATTAACTGGAGTGGCAATGAGGAAAAAAATTGTAGCAGGGAACTGGAAAATGAATGGTACAGTCAGCACCATTACCCAGCTGCTCAAGGACCTCGTTCGGCAACTGCCTGAATTAAGCCACGGCACGGATTGTGCGGTGATGCCCCCCGCGATTTATTTGCCTCTGGTGCAGGAACTTCTTCAGGGCAGTTGCGTTGGCTGGGGTGCACAGAATGTTTATCCAGCGGATGCGGGTGCTTATACGGGTGAACTCTCCAGCACCATGCTTAAAGATTACCAATGCCGGTATGTATTGGTCGGTCATTCGGAAAGAAGGCAACTTTTCGGAGAAAGCGAAAAATTTGTTGCTGATAAATACCACCATGTAAAAGAACATGGTATGATACCGGTTCTTTGCGTGGGCGAGACTCTTGATGAGCGCCAGCAAGGAAAAACGAAAGAAGTATTGACCCGTCAGCTCCTGGCTGTAGCTAAAGAAGACTCAGCCTGTTTCGGCAATGCTGTCATCGCTTATGAACCCGTATGGGCAATAGGTACTGGTCAGACAGCAAGCCCTGAGCAAGCTCAGGAAATGCACGGGTTTATTAGAGAATTAGTGAGTGAATTCAGCAAGGAAGACGCTGCTGCATTGCCGCTGCTTTATGGCGGAAGTGTTAATGAGAAAAATGCAGCCTCGTTGTTTTCCATGCCGGATGTCGATGGTGGTTTAATTGGTGGTGCATCCCTTAATGCACAACAGTTTGTGGAAATTGTTAAATGTATCAATTAATTTTAATCATTCATGTGCTGGTCGCCATGGTCCTGATTGGACTGGTGTTGATACAGCATGGAAAGGGTGCCGATATCGGTGCTGCGTTTGGTTCAGGCGCATCAAATACTGTTTTCGGCAGCCAGGGTACCGGAGGATTTCTGTTCAAATTGACCGGCGGATTGGCATTGACATTTTTTGTGACAAGTTTGACCCTGTCCTACATGGTATCCACGCAATACCAAAAGGCAGAGCAACAAGCCATTCCTCAACCAATTAGCGCGCCAAATAACGCGATTCCGGTGCCGGTTGATAGCAGTAAAAACGGAAAAGAATAACTAAATATGCCGAAGTGGTGGAATTGGTAGACACGCCGTCTTGAGGGGGCGGTGGCGTAAGCCGTGCCGGTTCGAGTCCGGCCTTCGGCACCATTTATCCGAGCGAAATGAATGATGCTATCACAATACTTGCCAATACTAGTTTTTATTATCATAGCCCTGGCTTTAGGCATTGCTATGATTACTGCTGCGTCATTATTTTCTAAACATCAGCCTGATTCTGCTAAAAACGCGCCCTATGAGTGCGGCTTTAATGCATTTGAAAGCTCCCACATCCCTTTCGATGTCAGATTTTATCTGGTTGCTATACTCTTTATTATCTTTGATCTGGAAACTGCGTTTTTCTTCCCTTGGGCCCTGGTATTGCGTGAGATAGGCTGGTTTGGCTTCTCAGCAATGATGATCTTTCTCGGCCTGCTGGTCATTGGCTTTATCTACGAATGGAAGCGGGGCGCTCTTGAATGGGAATGATTAGTTTTTATCAATCCCGGGTTGAGGCCTGCGGCGACATGTTATTAAACCAAGATATATTATTTTAGAGGCTTGCTATGGCTGTTGCAGAATTGCAAAAAACGGGCTTTGTTACAACCTCTGTTGAGAAACTGGTGGGTTGGGCGCGCAGCGGTTCAATGTGGCCGATGACGTTTGGCCTGGCCTGTTGTGCAGTAGAAATGATGCATGTGGGCGCTGCCCGCTATGATTTGGATCGCTTTGGGATCATTTTCAGACCCAGTCCCCGGCAATCCGATGTCATGATTGTTGCCGGTACCCTGTGCAACAAAATGGCGCCTGCCTTGCGCAAGGTCTATGACCAAATGCCTGAGCCCCGCTGGGTCATTTCCATGGGTTCATGTGCCAATGGCGGAGGTTATTACCATTATTCCTATTCGGTCGTGCGCGGTTGTGATCGTATTGTACCGGTTGATGTGTATGTACCGGGTTGTCCCCCAACGGCTGAAGCGCTTCTTTACGGCATTATCCAGTTACAGAATAAAATCAGGCGTAAACCTGTAATAGAAGCATAAACGAGCACAGGTATCTATCGATGACTAAACTGACTAGCTTGGCCGAAAAAATAAACACTGAATTGGTTCATTTGATTGACTCCGTCGACGTGGCAACGCAAGAGATTACGATTGAATGCAGCCCTGCCCACATAAAGCAAGTCCTGGAGCAGTTGAAAGTGCATGAACATTTTGCATTCGATCAGCTGATGGATGTTTGTGCCGTGGATTACCTTGATTACGGTTCCTATGACTGGGAAACGGAAGCGGCCACTGAAAGCGGTTTTTCTCGTGGTGTGGAGGCGCATGAAGCCAAAGCTTTTGTCTTTGATAAACCTCGCTTTGCTGTTGTCTATCATCTGCTCTCAACAGTAAAAAACCAACGCATTCGTGTAAAAGTATTTCTTGATGAGCATAATCTGGTTATTCCATCGGTCCATGAGTTATGGAAGTCAGCCAACTGGTTTGAGCGTGAAGCCTACGATTTATTTGGTATCCTCTTCTCAGGTCATCCTGATCTGAGACGACTGCTGACTGATTACGGATTCATCGGTCATCCATTCCGCAAAGATTTCCCTTTGATTGGTGAGGTTGAAATGCGTTACGACGCGCGTCAACAAAAAGTCGTGTATGAACCGGTCAGTATAGAACCCCGAATCCTGGTACCCAAGGTAATACGCAATGACAACCGTTATCTTGATAACCATGGAGTGAGCCATGATTGAATTAAAAAATTATACGCTTAACTTTGGCCCCCAGCATCCTGCTGCCCATGGTGTATTGCGCCTGATTCTTGAGCTTGAGGGTGAGACCATTGTCCGTGCCGACCCGCACATTGGGTTGTTGCACCGTGCGACAGAAAAGTTGGCCGAGTCAAAACCTTACCTGCAAAACATTGGTTACATGGACAGGCTTGATTACGTGTCCATGATGTGTAATGAGCATGCTTACGTACTGGCTATTGAAAAATTGCTGGGCATTGAGGCGCCTGTGCGTGCTCAATACATCCGTACCCTGTTTGACGAAGTAACACGGGTCCTTAACCATTTACTCTGGCTGGGTGCCAGTGCTCTGGATATTGGCGCGATGACTGTCTTTCTCTACTGTTTCCGTGAGCGGGAAGATTTGTTTGACTGCTACGAAGCCGTGTCCGGTGCCCGTATGCACGCCAAGTACTACCGGCCTGGCGGGGTTGCCCGTGATCTTCCAGACAGCATGCCGCAATACAAGGCATCCCGCTGGCACAATGAGCGGGAAGTGGAAAAAATGAATGAAAATCGCCAGGGAAGCCTGCTTGATTTTCTTTGGGCTTTTACCGAGCGTTTTCCCAAGTGCGTTGATGAATACGAAACATTATTAACAGATAACCGAATCTGGAAGCAACGTACGGTGGATATCGGTGTGGTTTCTCCTGAGGATGCTCTGCAATGGGGGTTCAGTGGCCCGATGCTGCGTGCCTCCGGTATTGCCTGGGATTTGCGTAAAAAGCAACCCTATGCTGTCTATGATCAGGTCGATTTCGATATACCGGTCGGTAAAACCGGTGACTGCTACGATCGTTACCTGGTGCGGGTCGAGGAATTGAGACAATCCAACCGTATTATGCGTCAATGCATCGAATGGCTGCGCAAAAATCCTGGTCCGGTTCGTCTGGAGGATCACAAGATTACGCCGCCACGACGGGTTGAAATGAAACATGACATGGAAGCGCTGATTCATCACTTTAAGCTCTTCACGGAGGGCTTCTCTTTGCCGCGGGGCGAGGTTTACAGCGCAGTGGAGGCGCCTAAGGGCGAATTTGGTATCTATCTGGTTTCTGATGGCGCGAACAAACCCTACCGACTGAAAATTCGGGCGCCTGGTTTTGCCCATTTAGCGGGATATGATGAAATGGTCAGAGGCCATATGCTGGCTGATGGAGTAGCAATTCTTGCCAGTCAGGATATTGTTTTCGGTGAAATCGATCGGTAACACGACGCTGTCGGATTAAACGTTTTTTAAGGTTAGAAGCATGTCTGAGAATTCAGCTAAAATACTTTGTCAACTGATATCAGCAGAGCGGATCAGTGAAATCAATGCGTGGATCGCGAAATATCCAGCGGATCAAAAGCAATCCGCCGTAATGAGTGCATTGCGTATCGTTCAGGAGGAGCACGGGTATTTGTCGCCTGAATTAATGGATGCGGTTGCTGAATATCTGGACATGCCAGCCATTGCCGTTTATGAAGTCGCCACGTTTTACACCATGTATGAACACAAGCCCATTGGGCGTCATCTGGTTAATGTGTGTACTAATATTTCCTGTAAATTGATGGGTTCATCCGAAGTGGTTAACTACCTGCAGTCCAAATTGGGCATTAAGCTCGGTGAAACAACCGCTGATGGACGCTTTACACTTCGCTCGGTCGAGTGCCTCGGTGCCTGTGTTAATGCACCGATGATGCAGGTCAACAAAGAGTATCACGAGAATTTAAACCCTGAAAAAATTGATCACGTGTTGGAACAGTATCAATGAACGATAGAGGTGATTGCCATGGTTGAATTAAATCAAGTCTGTTACCGAACATTCCATCTGCAAGAACCTTGGACGTTAAAATCATATCTAAGTGTGGGTGGGTATAGTGCGTGGCGACGTATTCTGAGCGAAAAAATTCCGCCTCAGCAAATTATTGAGGAATTAAAGACGTCAGCCTTGCGCGGACGCGGCGGTGCGGGTTTCCCTACTGGACTTAAGTGGAGTTTCATGAATCGTAATGCCCCTGTACAAAAGTACGTGGTGTGCAATTCGGATGAAGGGGAGCCCGGGACATGCAAAGACAGGGAAATTCTGACAAATAATCCCCACCAATTGATTGAAGGAATGGCGATTGCGGGTTATGTCATGGGCGCTACTGTAGGCTACAACTACATCCGCGGCGAATTCTGGCTTCCTTTTGAGCGAACAGAACAGGCCTTAAAGGAGGCTTATGCCGAGGGGCTGTTGGGTAAAAACATCCTGGGCAGCGGCGTTGATTTTGATTTATACAATCATCTCGGGGCTGGCGCTTACATTTGTGGTGAAGAAACCGCCTTGCTCAATTCGCTGGAAGGTAAAAAGGGTATGCCGCGTTTTAAACCCCCTTTCCCGGCCAATTACGGTCTGTACGGCAAACCCACGACCATCAATAATACGGAAACATTTGCTTCCGTTCCCCCTATTCTTGAAAAAGGCGGTGAATGGTTCTTAAAACTCGGAAAGCCTAATAATGGCGGAACGAAGTGTTTCAGTGTCAGCGGCCATGTCAACAAGCCAGGTAATTTTGAAATTCCGTTGGGCACGCCGTTTAAAACTCTGCTGGACTTGGCAGGGGGTGTACGCAATGGCAATAAAATCAAGGCTGTTATTCCTGGCGGTTCATCCATGCGTGTCCTCCCTGGAGATGTCATGATGGGGCTGGATATGGATTATGACAGCATTCAAAAAGCAGGTTCCGGTCTGGGTTCAGGCGCGGTCATCATTATGGACGAAACCACCTGTATGGTGGATGCACTCTACCGCATTTCTGAATTTTATATGGATGAGTCCTGTGGTCAATGCACACCTTGTCGTGAAGGCACAGGTTGGATGGTTCGTTTGATCCATCGCATTCGCGAAGGGCACGGCGAGCCAGGCGACATTGAAAAACTTGTCAATGTGGCCAACAAAATTGATGGTCGCACCATTTGTGCATTAGGAGAAGCGGCTGCCTGGCCGGTGCAGAGCTTCGTGAAACATTTTTATCATGAGTTTGAGTATTTTATTAAGCATAAACGCTCGATCGTCGCAGCATAATTGAGAAGGTTTAGACAATGGCTACCATTGAAATCGACGGGAAAACATTTGAAGTTGAAAATGGCAAAATGATCATTGAAGTGGCTGATGAAGCGGGAATTTATATTCCGCGGTTCTGCTATCACAAGAAATTGTCTGTTGCCGCCAATTGCCGTATGTGCCTGGTTGAAGTAGAAAACGGTCGAAAACCTGTCCCCGCCTGTGCGACACCGATCACCAACGGCATGAAAGTGTTTACCAAATCTGAAGAAGCCATTCGTTCTCAGGAAGCGGTGATGGAATTCCTGCTGATCAACCATCCTCTCGATTGCCCTATTTGTGATCAGGGCGGAGAGTGTGAGTTACAGGATATTTCCATGGGATTTGGACATGACAGTTCCGAATACGAAGAAACCAAGCGGTCCGTTGAAGACGATAATCTGGGGCCTTTGATCGCGACGGAGATGACGCGCTGTATCCATTGTACGCGCTGTGTACGATTTGGTGATGAAGTGGCCGGCTTGCGTGAGCTTGGTGCGACTGGACGCGGTGAAAAGATGCAAATAGGCACCTATGTGCAACACAGTATCCAGTCGGAAGTTTCAGGCAATATCATTGATTTATGCCCGGTAGGCGCTTTAACGTCCAAGCCCTATCGTTTTACAGCCAGGGCCTGGGAGTTAACCCAGCATGACAGCTTGGCTCCTCATGACTGCCTGGGGTCCAATGTGTATCTGCATGTTCGTCGTAACCAGGTCATGCGCGCTGTCCCTAAAGAAAATGAAGCCATCAATGAAACCTGGCTTTCTGACCGCGATCGATTCAGCTATTTGGGACTTAAAAGCGAAATGCGTGCCGGTCACCCGATGATAAAGACTCAGGGTCAATGGCAGACAGTGGATTGGGAAACCGCACTGAAATTTGTGGCTGAGGGGATGAGTCGAGTCATTAAACAGCATGGTCCTGAGCAATTTGCTGCATTTGCTTCGCCTTCCGCGACCCTTGAAGAATTCTATTTATTGCAAAAATTAATGCGGGAGCTGGGGGTTAATAATCTCGATTACCGCTTAAGACAAGTTGATTTCCGCGATCAGGACGGCTTGCCTGCTGTCTGGGAAAATCAATTAAGTCTGGGGGACATTGAACATCAACAGGCCATCCTTTTGCTGGGTTGCAATGTTCATCGCGAAGTCCCGCTTGCTGGCCTCAGAGTTCGTAAGGCATTTCGAAACGGCGCCAAACTGTTTGCGATTAATCCTGTGGACTATGACTATCATTTCGATGTTCGGGCGAAAGCCATTGTCTCTCCTCAAGAAATGCCCATGCAATTGGCAAAACTGGTTGCAGCCATGGCTGCTGATGTCCAAAAATTGCCTGAAGCCGTACAACGTTTAATTGTCGGTCTGGAGGTCGATGACGTTTCTCGTGCGATGGCAGCTGAGTTAAGCCAGGGTAAGGCGGCAATTATCATGGGTGCGCTTTGCGAAAATCATCCTGATGCGGCTTTGCTGCGTACATTAGTGCACGTGCTTGAAACAATCAGCGGTCTGCGTGTTTTACGATTAACCACAGGGGCTAACGCAGCCGGTGCAGAACTGGCGGGGATGCTTCCTCATCGAACCACGGCAGGCAAAGCGGTATCTCAACCCGGTCTTGATGTACAAGCCGCTCTTAATGCCAAATTAAAAGGCTATTTCCTGCTGGGTGTTGAACCTGGCTTTGATTTCGCCAATCCCTTTAACGCCAGACAATCGATGCTTGCTGCAGAATTCGTGGTCATGGTCTCCGCTTTCCAACACGAATCGATGTTTGATTATGCGGATGTGATTCTGCCCATGGCGCCTTATGCAGAAACGTCTGGGACCTATATTAATGTTGAAAACCGCTGGCAAAGCGTGAAAGGTGCCTGCAGTCCCTATGAAGAAGCTCGACCGGCTTGGAAGATATTGAGGGTATTGGGCAATCTTCTCCATTGTCAGAATTTTACGTATGTCTCCAGTGATGAAATCCTCACCGAGGTAAAAGCCATTGTTGACATGACATCAGCACTGAAATACCAGCCTTACTTCCCCGAGTCGCTGCCTTTTTATCATCAGCAGTTGGTCAGGGTGGGTGAGTGGCCCTTGTATCGTTGCGATGCTATTGTGCGCAGTACACAGGCTCTGCAACATTGTGCAGCGGCGGAGTCGGCCTGCATCCGTGTTCATCCCGATACGGCAAATAGATTGAAATTAGATGAGGTTGCTACTGTATCTCAGGGAGATATTGAGATAACATTGCCGCTCAAACGAGACGAGCGAATAGCACCCGATGTTGTATGGGTAGCCAATGCAATGCCTGAAACAGTTGACCTCGGGCATTCTTTTGCTGCAATCACTATTAAGCGCTAAACAGGTAAGATTATGCTACATGATATAGGCATTTTGCTGTGGATTATTATAAAAATATTAATCATTGTCGTGCCCCTGCTGATCGCTGTCGCTTATCTGACCTATGCCGAGCGCAAAGTCATTGGTTACATTCAGGTACGAATCGGTCCTAACCGTGTGGGCTTTAAAGGGCTGTTACAGCCTTTTGCTGATTTGATTAAGCTAATCACCAAAGAAATCATTGTCCCAACGAAATCGAACAAGTACCTGTTCGTTATTGCACCTTTATTTGCATTGGCCCCTTCCTTGGTGGGCTGGGCGGTTATCCCTTTCTCAGAAGGCATGGTCCTGGCCGACATTAATGCCGGTGTGCTTTACCTGTTTGCCATGAGTTCTCTGGGGGTTTACGGTGTTCTCATCGCCGGCTGGGCTTCGAATTCCAAGTACGCCATGTTTGGTGCCTTGCGAAGCACCGCACAGACTGTGTCGTATGAAATTGCCATGGGCTTTTCTCTGGTTGGCGTATTGTTAGCTGCTGGCAGCATGAATCTGACAGAAATAGTCCAATCTCAACGCGGAGGTCTCTGGCACTGGTGGTTTTTGCCGCTGTTGCCGTTGTTTGTAACCTGCTGGATTGCCGGTATTGCGGAGACCAATCGCGCGCCATTCGATTTGGCAGAAGGGGAGTCAGAGATTGTTGCCGGATTCCATGTCGAGTATTCGGGGATTGGATTTGCGCTGTTTTTCCTTTCCGAATACGCCAGCATGATTCTTATTTCCACCATGTTGTCCGTTCTTTTTCTGGGTGGCTGGTTATCGCCTTTTGAAGGCATTCCTTTTCTTAACAATATTTTCTTTGTTGTTCCCGGCTTTGTCTGGCTGCTTTTGAAAATCTCTTTTTTCCTTTTTGTTTATTTGTGGATTCGCGCCACTTTCCCTCGCTATCGCTACGATCAGTTAATGCGCCTGGGATGGAAAGTTTTAATCCCGGTGACCATAGTCTGGGTGATTGTTACCGCTTTGATGGTGATAACACATCTTAAGCCGTGGTTTTAACGAGCAATGAGCTAAGTGATGAATAAATTATATCGATACATCAAACATTACATAAAGAGCTTCCTGTTACTGGAGCTTTTCTCTGGTTTGACAGTCACAGGAAAATATTTTTTCAAAAAGAAATTTACTGTGCAGTTTCCCGAGGAAAGTACTCCGGTATCTCCCCGCTTCAGGGGCATGTTAGCCTTACGCCGTTATCCAAATGGTGAAGAGCGCTGCATCGCCTGTAAATTATGCGAAGCCGTGTGCCCTGCGTTAGCGATTACTATCGAATCGGAAGTGCGCGAAGACGGCTCCAGACGCACAACACGTTATGATATTGACAGCTTTAAATGCATTTATTGCGGTTTGTGTGAAGAATCCTGTCCGGTCGATTCCATTGTAGTGACCCCTATCCAGCATTATCACTACACGGAGCGCGGGCAGAACATTTTAACCAAAGACAAATTGTTGGCTATCGGCAGCCTGATGGAAAAGAAACTGGCTGAAGATAGAGATGCTGATAAAGATTACCGCTAACGAGGTGCGAGATGCATGAGTTGCTAATACAAGCTGTATTTTATGTTTTTGCTGCCCTGGCAATTTTTTCAGCATTAATGGTGGTTACTCAAAACAACCCGGTACGTTGTGTACTGTTTTTGGTGTTAACGTTTTTTGCCAGTGCAGTACTCTGGATTCTGGTCGCGGCGGAATTCCTTGCACTGATTCTTATTTTAGTCTACGTGGGAGCAGTCATGACTCTGTTCCTGTTCGTGGTTATGATGTTGAATATTGACGTCGAGTCCATGAAGTCTCATTTCGTTCGTTATCTACCCTTTGGCCTGATTATAGTGGCATTCCTGACTGGATTATTGCTCATTGCCTTGCCGGATAATATGTTTAAAACAGCGGTTGAGCAAACCCCAATCACGGCGCCGGTTGCTGATGATTTTAATGAGTACGATGAAGTGGTTACCGAGCCGGCCAAGGCGATTTCAAACACAGAAGCCATTGGCAGGGTTCTTTATACTGATTACGTTTTCGCATTCGAGTTGGCGGCAGTGTTGTTGTTGGTCGCTATCATTGCGGCTATTACGTTGGCGCATCGAAACATTACCCGATCCAAGCGACAAAGCATAGTCAGCCAGATTATGACTAATCGCAACGATCGAATTGAACTGATCGCGATGAAGTCAGAAAAACAATCATAGGAATGACCATGATACCAGTAAATAATTACCTCATTCTGGCAGCCATTCTTTTCGGCTTAAGTATTGTTGGCATTATGCTTAACCGAAAGAACATCATCCTGTTGCTGGTGTGTATCGAATTGATGTTATTAGCCGTAAACACGAATTTTGTTGCTTTTTCTCACTATTATGGAAGCGTGACCGGGAATGTGTTCGTCTTTTTTATATTGACGGTTGCTGCCGCTGAAGCAGCCATTGGCTTGGCTATAGTGATGTTGCTCTATCGTAATCGGGGCAATATTGATGTTGATAAAATGAATCATTTAAAAGGTTAACAACGTGAGCATTCAACAACTATGTCTTATCATTGTCCTCGCACCGCTGTTCGGCTCGGTTGTCGCAGGCTTTTTCCGTAATCAGATTGGACGGGTTGGTGCGCATTCGGTCACTATAGCCGGCGTGGCGCTGTCATTTCTGCTGTCTCTCTATGTTGCTGTCGCTATTTTAAGCGGCGCTCACGAATCAGTGAATGTCAACCTGTACACCTGGGCAAGCGGGGGGATGTTTTTTCCCTATGAATTTCATATCGGCTTTTTAATCGATCCCCTTTCGGTCGTGATGCTGGTTATTGTGACGTTTGTCTCATTACTGGTTCATATTTACAGTATTGGTTATATGGCTGATGATGACGGTTACCAACGCTTCTTCAGCTACATTTCCCTGTTCACCTTCATGATGCTCATGTTGGTTTCTGCCAATAACTTCCTGCAGCTGTTTTTTGGTTGGGAGGGCGTGGGCCTTGTTTCCTATCTCTTGATCGGTTTTTGGTACAGTAAAGAGTCTGCTATTGAAGGGAGTCTTAAGGCCTTTTTGGTCAACCGTGTGGGGGATTTTGGTTTTGTCCTGGGCATTGGCCTGGTTCTGGCGTACACCGGAAGCCTGGACTATGACATGATTTTCAAAAGTGCTTCGAGTTTGAATACTCAGACCATTGAATTGTTTTCTGGCCATCCCTGGTCGCTGGTCACGGTGATCTGTATCCTGCTGTACATTGGTGCCATGGGTAAATCTGCTCAGGTGCCCCTGCATGTCTGGTTACCTGAATCAATGGAAGGTCCGACACCCATTTCAGCGCTGATTCATGCTGCCACCATGGTGACTGCGGGCGTGTTCATGATTGGTCGGATTTCGCCATTGATTGAATATTCGACAACAGCCTTGTCCCTGGTTCTTGTTATTGGTGCAACAGGTGCACTGTTCACTGGACTCCTGGCACTGGTGATGAATGACATCAAACGCGTGGTCGCCTATTCCACATTGTCTCAGTTGGGCTATATGATGGTTGGCATGGGGGCTTCAGCCTACAGTGCCGGCATGTTCCATCTGCTGACCCATGCCTGCTTTAAAGCTCTGTTATTCCTGGGTGCCGGGTCGGTCATTATTGGGATGCACCATGAACAGGATATGCGAAAAATGGGCGGCCTCTGGCGTAAAATGCCCATTACCTACGTGACCTACATTATCGGCAGCCTGGCGTTGTGCGCTATCCCGCCTTTTGCAGGATTTTATTCGAAGGATACTATCATTGAAGCGGCTAAAGTATCCACCATCCCAGGAAGTACTTATGCCTATTTCTGCGTAGCCCTCGGTGCCATGGTGACCGCCATTTATACTTTCCGTTCCTTTTTTATGACTTTCCATGGCACGCCACGTATGGATAAACACACGTTTGAGCATGTGCATGAATCACCAGCCGTCGTCTGGTTGCCACTGGTGATTCTGGCGATACCGTCGGTGATCATTGGTTATATTCTATTCATGCCCATGCTTTACGACGTGCCGACTCTGCTGGGCAAGTCGCTGTTTGTGTTGCCTGAACACAACGTGCTTGAAGAATTATCCCGGGAAGTACATTCTCCTTTACAAGCAGCACTGCATGCACCACTGTCACTGACATTCTGGTTAACCCTGGCAGGTATCGCCATTGCCTGGGCAGGTTACATTGCCTTCCCTGCTATCCCGGCAAAACTGGCCAGTTCCTTCTCCTGGATTTACCGTCTGTTGCTTAACAAGTATGGTTTTGACACCTTTAATGACAAAGTGGTTGTGGCAGGTTCTAAAGCACTCGGTCGCTTTTTCTACAATACCGGCGATCAACGCCTCATTGATGGACTGGTTGTCAACGGTGCAGGGCGGACGGTGCGCTGGTTTGCTCAGAAAGGACGCGGTATTCAAAGCGGCTATTTATATCACTATGCAACGGTCATGGTGTTGGGTTTAATTGTTTTCTTATGCTGGTTGCTATTAGGCTGATTATAAGGTGAAGGTATGCATCATTTGCTCAATTTATTGATCTGGTTACCGATTATTGGAGGCGTGTTTGTATTCCTGACCGGTGATGACAATAATCCCAATGTCTCACGTTATCTGACATTGTTTACAATATTGCTGACGTTACTGATCTGCATCCCTTTGGTGCGTGGATTTGATGTGAACACCTACAGCATGCAATACCTGGAAGACATGGTCTGGATGCCGGCTTTGGGGATTAATTACAGTCTTGGTGTTGATGGGTTGTCCCTTCTGCTGATTGTTTTAAGCATTTTTACTAACCTGATTGTCGTACTGGCAACCTGGACGAGTATTCACAAACGCGTTGGCCAATACATGGCTGCCTTTTTGATTATGCAGGGCTTTTTGGTCGGGGTCTTTGCTGCGACGGACGCCATTGTCTTTTATATTTTCTGGGAAGCGACCTTAATTCCCATGTACCTGATTATCGGTATCTGGGGCTCGGATAATCGTGTTTATGCCGCCATTAAATTCTTCCTCTACACGTTCCTGGGCTCTGTGCTAATGCTGGCCTCCTTTCTTTACATGGGCTATATTGCCGGATCCTTTAAAATTGAAACGTTCTATGCTGTGAAGCTGAGCATGACCGCCCAGACATTCATTTTTATTGCATTTTTCCTGGGTTTCGCCATTAAAATACCGATGTTCCCCGTGCACACCTGGTTGCCTGATGCACACACGGAAGCGCCCGCAGGCGGTTCCATCGTCCTTGCCGCAATTCTGCTTAAACTCGGTGCCTATGGTTTCATCCGTTTTGCCTTACCCATCGTCCCCGATGCCTGTCGGTATTATGCGGATGTGATGATTGCGCTGTCATTGATTGCCGTGGTCTATATTGGTTTGGTCGCTGTTATCCAGCAGGACATGAAACGCCTTATTGCTTATTCCTCCATTTCTCATATGGGTTTTGTAACCCTGGGCTGCTTTGCAATATTCACTATTGCCGAAAGGGCCGGTTTACAGAATGCCGGTCTTGTTCTGGAGGGCGCCATCATTGTCATGATTTCCCATGCGTTTGTGTCAAGCGGAATGTTTGCCGGCGTGGGTTATATTTATGATCGCATGCACACCCGACAGGTCAAGGATTTTGGCGGCCTTGTCCACTCAATGCCCGTTTTTGCTTCGTTCTTCATGTTATTCGCCATGGCCAATGCCGGGTTACCAGGCACGTCCGGCTTTGTCGGTGAATTTATGGTCATTTTGGGCAGTATAAAGGCTGGTTTCTGGATTGCTTTCTGGGCAGCCACAACATTGATTGTTGGAGCAGCCTATACACTCTGGATGTATAAGCGTGTCATATTTGGACCCGTAAAAAACGACAAAATTGCGGCCCTTCAAGATCTGACCGGTTTTGAAATCAGTGCCTATGTGTTACTGGTTATCATGGTTGTGGCGATGGGAGTTTACCCCAAGCCCGTGCTTGAATATGTGCATCAAACTGTGAGCCACACATTAGCTCAGGCCGATAAATCGAAATTATAATTTACAAGGTTAAATGAACATGACGTCCTTGCTTGATAATATCCATGTAGCTTTACCGGAAATCATCCTGTTGATCACAGCGGCTTTGGCTCTGCTAAGTGACCTGTTTTTGCGGGATTACTGTAAAAACATTGCATTGACTTTGTCCATTATTGGATTGGTCCTGTGCACGGTCATCAGTACCTTGCTGCTCGGAAGTTACAAGTCCATTATCTTCGGTGGTTTGTTTATCAGCGATGACAGTGCGCAGTTAATGAAAATCTTTATTTACCTGTGTGCCATTTTTTCGTTTATTTATTCGCGCGAGTATGTTGATGAACGTCAGATGCCTGCCGGGGATTATTATGTTCTTGGTCTTTTTTCCACACTGGGAATGATGGTATTAGTCTCAGCGCATTCGTTGTTGACGATTTACCTTGGTTTGGAGTTGTTATCCCTGCCATTGTATGCCATGACGGCTATCCGCAGAACCAACAGCGATGCAGCTGAAGCGGCGATGAAATACTTTGTGATGGGGGCCATTGCTTCCGGAATGATGCTGTATGGATTGTCTTTAATTTATGGTGCCACCGGAAAGTTGGATCTTCTGGATATCGCCAATGCGATTGCAGCCAATTGGCAGGAGCAGGACACGCTTCTTTCCTTTGGCCTCGTTTTCATTATGGTCGGTGTGGGCTTTAAACTCGCATCCATGCCTTTTCATATGTGGGCACCGGATGTCTATCAGGGAGCGCCTACCTCTGTCACGTTGTTTTTAAGTGCGGCCCCGAAAATTGCGGCCATCGGCATGACTCTTCGTCTGCTGACTCTGGCCTTGGTTGATATTTCAGCCCAATGGCAGCAGTTGTTGTTGATCATGGCCCTGTTGTCAACGGGTTTGGGGAATCTGTTCGCCATCGCCCAAAGCAATATCAAGCGACTGCTTGCCTATTCAGCGATTTCTCATGTAGGTTATGCGCTTTTTGGTATTCTTACCGCGACCGAAGCAGGCTATGCAGCGGGTCTTTATTATGTGCTGGTTTATTCCATTATGACGGTGGGTGCCTTTGGCTTGATTGTCCTGCTGTCTAACCATGGATTGGAAGTAGAAAACGTCGATGATTTAAAAGGCTTGAATAAACGCAACCCCTGGATTGCCTTCCTGATGCTCATTGTCATGTTTTCCATGGCAGGCGTTCCTCCTACCGTTGGCTTTTTTACCAAGCTGTTGGTGCTGAAAGCCCTGGTGGATGTGCATTTAACCTGGGTAGCCGTATTAGGTTTGCTCTTTGCGGTGGTAGGCGCTTATTACTATGTCCGTATTGTCAAGGTCATGTATTTTGACGAGGCGAAAGACAGTGCGCCTGTCCAGTTGAGCACGTCATCACAAATTTTTTATTCCATTAATTGTTTATCACTGCTTTATCTGGGAATTTTCCCTTCTGGATTGATCAGTGCCTGCATTAATGCGTTTGCTTAACTGCAATAACTTGCAAAAATTGCTTGCTATGCAAGGTAAGTGTGCGTATACTTGCCTCAGTTGATGCGGGGTGGAGCAGCCTGGTAGCTCGTCGGGCTCATAACCCGAAGGTCGTAGGTTCAAATCCTGCCCCCGCTACCACTATCTAAAAGACCCCATTATTGGGGTTTTTTGTTATGTATTACCCGGTAATCAGACACACCTGTCGGTTTGCAATCTTTATAGAGTGCGGGCAACTTTATATACCGTAAACTCCGATTATTGCTTAATGTTTCTCAAGCGACAGGTCATTGTCCTGTGCGAATTTTTTCGCTGCCGGAATAAAAGTGCTGAGAGTGGAATATGATAAGAACAGATATTCAGGAACTATTGGAACCTTTGGTGAATAGCCTGGGCTATGAGCTGTGGGGCTGTGAATATTTGTCACAGGGGCGCCATTCTTTATTGCGTATTTACATTGATAAAGAAGATGGCATCGGGATTGAGGACTGTGAGCGAGTCAGTAAGCAGATTAGCGCTTTACTAGATGTTGAAGATCCTATTTCCGGCAATTATAGTCTTGAAATATCATCACCCGGTATACCGAGGCCTCTGTTTTATAAAAAACATTACCATCGATACCTTGGGCATGATATACAGTTAAAATTATATAAACCCGTAAATGGAAGCCGTAAACTGTCTGGCAGGATTGCCGCAGTGGAGGAGGATACTCTGAAGTTACTGGTCAATGAGACACCCGTAGACGTGCAATTATCCAATATTGTGAAAGCAAATTTGACAGGCGAGTGAGGCGAACAATGAGTAAAGAATTGTTATTTATTGCTGAGGCATTATCCAATGAAAAAGGCGTCAGCAAAGAAGTAGTATTGCAAGCAATCCAGGCAGCCCTGGAATCGGCCACACGCAAACTGTCAGAAAAGGAAATGGGCATCCGCGTCAAACTGGATAACCGCACCGGAGATTACGAAACCTTCCGTTATTGGGACGTGGTGGAAGATGATGCTGTGGAATTCCCGGATCAGGAAATAGGAATTACCGAGGCCAGAACACGTTCGCCTTCCATTCAGGTCGGTGAGCGCATTGAAGAACCAATGCCCTCCATTGAATTCGGGCGTATCGCTGCGCAAACGGCCCGTCAGGTTATCATGCAGAAAGTCCGCGAGGCAGAAAGACAACAAGTGGTTGATCAGTTCCAGTCCAAGCTGGGTCAATTGGTCTATGGTACAGTCAAGAAGGTGACTCGTGATAACATCATCATTGATTTAGGCGGCAAGGCTGAAGCGTTCATGCCGCGACATGAAATGCTGCCCAATGAAATGTTCAGACCCAATGATCGTGTACGGGCGTATTTATACGAAATTACCCCCCAGTCCCGTGGTCCGCAATTGTATGTCAGTCGTATACGCAATGAGATGTTGATTGAATTATTCCGCATTGAAGTGCCAGAGATTGGCGAAAACGTGATTGAAGTGAAAGCCGCTGCCCGTGAGCCGGGTAATCGTGCCAAGATTGCTGTGAAGACCAATGACGGCCGTATTGATCCGGTTGGGGCCTGCGTGGGTATGCGCGGTGCGCGTGTTCAGGCCGTATCCAGTGAGCTGGGTGGTGAACGAGTCGATATTATACTTTGGGATGACAACCCGGCCCAATTGGTCATTAATGCCATGGCGCCTGCTGACATCAGCTCAATTGTCGTCGATGAAGACAGTCACACCATGGATCTGGCTGTGCAGAAAGAACAGCTTTCTCAGGCCATTGGACGTAATGGTCAGAATGTGCGCTTAGCCAGTCAATTGACCGGTTGGACTTTGAACGTCATGACGGTCGAAGATTTTAATAATAAAAGCCAGGAAGAATCGCAAAAAACGATTAATTTATTTACCACCGCGCTCGAGATTGATGAAGAAATCGCCTCCTTGCTGGTGGCTAATGGCTTTTCTTCACTGGAAGAAATTGCCTATGTTCCCAAAGAGGAATTAATGGCGATTGAGGAATTTGATGAAGAGATTGTTGAAGAGTTGAGAAACAGAGCGAATGATTGTCTTCTGACTCAAGCATTGTCTTCGGGGCAATCAGGGGATCAGCCGTCTGAATCATTGTTAACGATGGAAGGCATGACTAACGATATCGCCGCCAAACTGGCCGCCAAAGGCATTACGACCATGGACGATCTGGCTGAGCAGTCGGTTGATGAATTACTTGATATACCTGGAATGACCGAGAAGAAAGCGGGTGAATTGATCATGAAGGCCCGTGAACCCTGGTTTTCATAATTATCAATTGTTGTAATGAATGACCCTTGTTTTAATCAGGCAGTCTATGGCTGCTAGTTAAAACATAAGTGGATAACAAGTATTGAACAATGGCGATTTGCATTAAAATTGCTAAAGGGGGGTAAAATATGGCGGATGTGACGGTTAAACAATTAGCTCAGGTCGTGGGAATCCCCGTTGAGCGTCTATTGAACCAGTTGCAGGAAGCGGGACTCTCTTTTAATAACGATGAACAGACCGTGAATGAAGAACAAAAGCGTGTCTTGCTAAATCATTTGAAAGGTAACGCCGGCAACGAGTCAAGAGCTGCACCTGAACGAATTACGTTAAAGCGAAAAAGCCTGACTCAGGTCACGGTAGGGCATGATCTGCACAGTGGAAAAACCGTGAATGTGGAAGTTCGTAAAAAACGAACCTATGTCAAACGCAGCGCTTTGCTGGACCAACCGACTGAAGCCGAGCAGGAAGCAGAACCCGTATTGACGGATGTTTCAATCGAAACCTTGCCGGCATTGGCGGAAGAGACGGCACCACAGGAACTGGAATCCGATGTGGCTGTGGTTGATGAAACACAAGAGCCAGCGGTTGTGAAAGCCGTGGAACAATTGGATGAGTCTCAAAAAATGACTGTACCCGCTGTTGCTGAGGAAAACCTTTCTTCGCCAATGGAAACAACGTCGGCTAAAGCGGTTGGCGAAAGCAAAGAAGAACAGGATAAACGCGACGCCAGCAAAGAAGTTCGTGAAAAGGAAGAAAAGCCCAAGAAGAAATATTCCAGCAAAGAAGACATTGAGTCGGATGCTGAAAAGGCCGAATTTAAAAAAGCCGCGGGTAATAAAAAGAAAACCAAATATTTAATAACTGAACGCGACGACGAGGAAGGTTCCCATGTCCGTCACAAGCGTCCAAAATCGAAAAAACGCAAACTGAATGAGAAATCGGACAAGTACCGTGAAGCGGAGGACGCCTTAACGCATGGCTTTGCTATGCCCACGGCACCTGTTGTCCGGGAAGTCCTGATTCCTGAAACCATTACCGTTGGGGAATTGGCAAAACGCATGTCCGTTAAAGTGGCCGAGGTCATTAAAGTCATGATGGGCTTAGGTGCCATGGCAACCATTAACCAGGTTATCGATCAGGATACAGCCGTCATTGTGTTTGAGGAAATGGGCCATAAGGCGCGTGCACTCAAGGAAGATGCAGTGGAGCAGACCCTGGGTGAAGTCATCAGCAAGGGAAGCCAATCAGAAAGCCGCGCGCCTGTGGTAACCATCATGGGTCATGTGGACCATGGTAAAACATCGTTACTCGACTACATCCGGCGTACCAAGGTGGCCGCAGGAGAGGCGGGGGGCATTACCCAACACATCGGGGCCTACCATGTCAGTACACCGAAGGGTGATATCACGTTTCTGGATACGCCAGGCCATGCTGCCTTTACGGCCATGCGGGCTCGTGGTGCACAGGCCACGGATATTGTTATCCTGATTGTTGCAGCAGACGATGGCGTTAAACCACAGACAATAGAGGCTATTCAACATGCCAAGGCTGCAAAAGTGCCTATTATTGTGGCTGTTAATAAAATGGATAAGCATGATGCTGATCCTGAGAAAGTCATGAATGAATTATCCGTTCATGAAGTCATCCCCGAGGCCTGGGGCGGCGACACCATGTTTGTTAATATTTCTGCCAAAACCGGGATGGGAATTGACGAATTACTGGATGCTGTGCTGCTGCAATCGGAAGTGCTGGAGTTAGAAGCCTTTACGGACGGTGCAGCCAAAGGGGTTGTCATTGAATCACGCCTCGACAAAGGACGCGGTCCCGTAGCAACTGTTCTGGTACAAAGTGGAACGCTGCGAAAAGGGGACATCCTGCTGGCTGGCTTCCAATATGGCCGAGTCAGGGCCTTAGTCAGCGACAACGGCACACTGGTTGACAGTGCAGGGCCGTCTATTCCAGTGGAAGTCCTGGGTCTGTCCGCTATTCCGCATGCCGGGGATGAAGCCGTTGTTGTACCCGATGAGAAAAAGGCGCGAGAAGTGGCTTTGTTCCGTCAGGGTAAATTCCGTGATGTCAAACTGGCCAGACGTCAAAAATCGTCAATTGAAGGCATTTTTGAAAACATGACTACCACGGACGCCAAGGTATTGAATATAGTTCTGAAAGCCGATGTCCAGGGTTCCCTGGAAGCCATTGCGGATGCCCTGGTTAAATTATCAACCGATGAAGTGAAGGTTGAAATCATTGCCAGCGGTGTGGGCGGTATCACTGAATCGGATGTGCATCTGGCCATTGCCTCCAATGCGATTCTAATTGGATTTAACGTGCGTGCCGATGGCGCTGCCAAGCGATTGGCCGAACACGAACAGGTTTCCTTGCATTACTACAGCGTGATTTACGACATTGTGGATCAGGTTAAAGGCGCGTTAACCGGTATGCTGGCGCCTCAATTCAAGGAAGAAATCATTGGTATTGCCGAGGTACGGGATGTTTTCCGCTCGCCGAAACTGGGTGCTATTGCCGGATGCATGGTGGTTGAAGGCATGATCAAGCGCAATAATCCGATTCGTGTTTTACGTAACAACGTTGTCATTTATGAGGGAACACTGGAATCCTTAAGACGCTTTAAAGATGATGTGGTCGAAGTACGCCAGGGCTTTGAGTGCGGTATTGGTGTGAAAAACTATAACGATGTCAAAGCGGGTGATTTGATTGAAGTATTTGAAACAATTGAGATCAAGCGGGCTTTATGAGTAATGACTTTAAACGAACGGATCGCGTAGCCGAAATGCTGCAGCGTAAATTATCGCAGATCATTCAGCAGGAGATTAAAGATCCCCGACTGCCCAGTTTTGTCACGATTTCAGGCGTCAAGGTTTCCGGTGATTTAAGCCACGCCAAAGTGTACTTTACTGTGTTGGGCGATGAGAACAAGCAGGCTGCTGCGATTTTAAATACAGCCGCCAGCTATTTACGCACAGCGTTAGCCCGTACGATTAAACTGCGCACAGTTCCTCAGCTTCATTTTGTCTATGACGAATCCATTGAATACGGCAGGCGCTTGAGTAAGTTAATTGATGAAGCCAACCCTGACGGTCCAGATGAGCAAAGTGAGCAGTAAACAAGCAATTGACGGGGTGTTGCTGGTCAATAAACCCCAGGGTTTGTCATCCAATGCCGTATTGCAAAAAGTCAAACGGCTTTATCATGCGGAAAAGGCAGGCCACACCGGTAGTCTGGATCCATTGGCTACCGGCATGCTTCCTGTCTGTTTTGGTGAGGCCACCAAGTTCAGCCAATACGCGCTTGAGGATGATAAGACCTATGAAGCGACCGGTTTATTAGGGATAAAAACCACGACGTCCGATTCCATGGGGGAAGTCCTGGCCAGAGTGGAGGCTGTTCATGTAACCAAAGAACGCCTTCAGGCTACGATTGAGGAATTCATTGGCGTAAGTCATCAGACGCCGTCCATGTTTTCTGCTTTAAAGCACAATGGCACGCCTTTATATAAGTACGCAAGGAACGGAATTGATATTGAACGTGCTGCACGCGCAATCACCATCAAGGAACTCCTCTTGCTGGATTTTGACGGACAGCAGTTTAAAATCAGAGTGAGTTGCAGCAAAGGCACGTACATTCGAAACCTGGTGGAAGACATTGGTGACAAATTAGGTACAGGGGCGCACGTAACCCAATTGCATCGCCTGCACACAAGCGGTTATTCAGAGTATCCTATGCACAGTCTGGAGTCGCTGCAAGCCGCCAATCAAATGCAATTGACTGCCTGCCTGCTGCCGATGGAAACCACGGTACGGCATTTTCCCTCTATGCAATTAACCGATGAGGAGCTCGCTAATCTGAGACTCGGGCGTGTTATTTCTCCGGTGAATGCCATGGCGTGCACAACTGAAATCCGTTTATATGACAGCAAGGGGCAGTTTGCCGGTCTTGGCGCTTTTGATGAATCCGGTGTGTTTAAGGTCAAGCGCTTACTCAGTGAACAGGCCTTCCGGGCGCGCGAATGAGAATCTTGCACAATTATTAACTAAAGACTTGTGTCTTAAAGGCGCTCTTGATAGAATGCTCCCCTTTAAGAAGAACACTTAGCTTATTTCCAGGAGTGAACAATGTCGCTAACTAGCGCACAAACAGCAGAAATTGTGAATCAGAACAAACGAACTGAGAAAGATACTGGCTCTCCAGAAGTGCAGGTTTCTTTAATTACCAATCGTATTCAATATTTGACAGACCACTTTAAAGCCCATAAAAAAGATTTCCATTCACGCCGTGGTTTGCAGGAATTGGTTAACAAGCGACGCAAGCTGTTGAAATACTTAAAAAGAAAAGATCAAGCCCGATATCAAACACTGATCCAGAAGCTTGGTCTGCGGGATTCCTATTGATAGTGAGTTTTTCCTATGGCTAGGAGATACACGACTATCCAATTTTAAGTTAAAGGCGCAGTTTTCTGCGCCTTTTTTTTGCTAATACATCATGAGGTGACTACGTGTCAAAATTCACTAAAGAAGTGCAATTCGGGGAACACACCCTGATTTTGGAAACTGGCGAAATCGCCAGACAGGCGGATGGGGCCATTTTTGCCAGCATGGGCGGTACTCAGGTACTGGTCAGTGTGGTCGGCAAGAAAGACGGCGCAGAAGACAATGGGTTTTTCCCCCTGACGGTTAATTACCAGGAAAAAACCTATGCCGCAGGCAAAATCCCAGGCGGCTTTAACAAGCGTGAAGGCCGTCCCAGTGAAAATGAAACCCTGATTTCGCGCCTGATGGACAGACCTCTGCGTCCCCTGTTCCCTGAAGGATTCCGTAATGAAGTGCAAATCATTGCTACGGTGATGTCGTTAAATCCCGAAGTGCCTGCCGATATCGTATCCATGATCGCAGCCTCCGCTGCGCTGGCTATTTCAGGTATCCCCTTTATGGGTCCTATCGGCGCTGCCCGTGTTGGTTACCAGGATGGTATCTATTTATTAAATCCCAGCTACAAAGCCACTCAGCAGTCTGATCTGGATTTGGTTGTTGCCGGAACAGAAGACGCCATTTTAATGGTGGAATCTGAAGCACGTGAACTGACTGAAGAAATCATGCTGGGCGCCGTGCTGTATGGCCATGAAATGATGAAAGGCGTTATCCGCGCAATTAAAGAAATGGCAAAAGAGGTGGGTAAACCAGCCTGGAACTGGACTGCGCCAGCAACAGACACCTCATTGATTGCCCGAATAGGTGAATTGGCAACTACCCGCTTTAACGAAGCGTACTTGATTAAAGACAAACAACAACGTCATCAGCGTCTCCAGGATGCACGTCAATTTGTGATTGATACCCTGGCCCAGGAACGTGATGAACTCAAAGTGGATGCTGTGGCTGAAATCATGGAATCCCTGGAAAAAACCATCGTACGTAATCGCATTCTCGATGGCGAACCCCGTATTGATGGACGTGATCAACGCACCGTCCGCCCTATTGCTATCCGTACCAAGTTTCTTGAGCGTACCCATGGTTCCGCCCTGTTCACCCGAGGTGAAACTCAGGCCATCGTTGCCGCTACGCTGGGTAACGAGCGCGATGCTCAAACACTGGACGGTCTGTACGGTGAGACGAAAGATCGATTCATGCTGCATTATAATTTCCCTCCCTATTCGGTCGGAGAAGTCGGTATGGTCGGCAGTCCCAAACGGCGTGAAATAGGTCATGGCCGCCTGGCAAAACGAAGTCTGATGGCGGTGTTGCCTACTGCCTCGGAATTCCCTTATGTGCTGCGCGTCGTGTCCGATATTACCGAATCCAACGGTTCCAGTTCCATGGCGACAGTCTGCGGAACAAGCCTTGCTTTAATGGATGCGGGAGTGCCGCTCAAGGCACCAGTGGCCGGTGTGGCGATGGGGCTTATCAAGGAAAACGATCGTTTTGCTGTGCTGACGGATATTCTGGGAGACGAAGATCACCTGGGTGACATGGACTTTAAAGTGGCCGGAACCGAAAAGGGCGTCACCGCGCTGCAAATGGACATCAAAATTACCGGAATCACCAAAGAAATCATGGAACAGGCACTGGAGCAGGCGCTGGCAGGAAGAAAGCATATCCTCGGCGTGATGAATAATGCCTTGTCTGAGCATCGTGGCGAACTGTCGCAACATGCGCCGCGCATTACCACCATGAAAGTGGCAGAAGATAAAATCCGCACCATCATTGGTAAAGGTGGCGCCACAATCAAAGGTTTGATTGAAAGCACTGGCGTTTCCATTGATATCGATGACAGTGGTGTCGTTCAACTCTTCTCGCCGGATGCTGAGGCGCTGGAAGAAGCACAACGCCAGATTAAAGCCCTGATTGCAGAAATTGAAGTGGGCCAGACCTATAAAGGGAAAGTCAGCAAGATTGTTGATTTCGGTGCGTTCATTAATCTGTTGCCTGGTAAAGATGGACTTCTGCACATTTCCCAGATTTGCAGCGACCGTTCTCAAAAAGTCGAGTCGGTCTTGAGTGAAGGTCAGGAAATTGAAGTATTCGTGGCTGGCGTAGACAAGCAGGGACGTGTAAAACTGGAGTGGAAGGATAAACCGCAAGCGGCAGAAAAAGCAGCCGATGCTCCGATAAGCGACGAAGAAACCGTTGATCTCTCCCATGACGAGATGGACGACACGCAAATCAAATCCACCGAAGAAGAATAACTCGCTCAAAAGTGCCTGGCCTTAGCCAGGCACCCTCCATGCCTGTTTTTATATTAGTCATTTTGACTATTGTGTTGGCAATTCCTGTGCTTTTCCTGTAAAATGTGCGTAGAATTTACTACAGTGCAGTGAATATGGGCGCCTCCAGCATTTTAATTTACGGTAAAACAACCCCAGCCAAAACCCAATTCATTGAGCGGCTCGCTCAAATTAATTTAAACACGATGGACATCCGTCCGGTATTTATTACTTACCGCGAGGAAAGCTCAACGAATGAATATCATTTCTGGGTTCTGGATACGTCGTATCAACCTTACTTGTCGCTTTATTGCAGGGATACTCCCGTTGTTCTTTATTTTATAGAAAATTGGGATGAGACCCAGATAACCAGTGAGATTGAGGCACTGAAGAAAACCAATTCTTCCTTACCGATTCTGATTGTGGATGCGACAGAAAACAAGGACGAGATTGCTGATGCTTCATTTGCAGACTGTCCTGTTCTACGGGTGGCTACTACGGAGGATATGAACAGGGACAACGTATTTCAGGCACTTGATAAAATGAACAAGGCAAAAAAGCGATTAGAACAAGAGGCTTTTTTTGTATTCAAAGAGGAATTAACCGCTATGGCCAGGGCCAAACGGTGTGCCTTGCGGGGAAGTGTGATTTATGAAGCGCTTGAAAATCTCGAGCGAGAATTAAAAAGCGTTCCGCCGGAAACAAGGGATGCCATTGCCCAGTCAGCGGAAAAACTGATGTTGGCTTGGCAGAGACTAGACAACATGGAGAATAAAAACTCGATTGCATCCACCTTTATTCAAGAATGCCAAACCCATGTTTACGGTAAACATTACAGGCTGGCGCAGGCCGTTGTGACAGTGGCCATCATTGCTACACTCACCCTGGCTGCTGCACTCATCGGTTTTGGTGTGGGATTTGGTCTGGGCCTCTGGTCAGGGCCAGGCGCATTTTTTAGCGGCATTGTTGCGGGTGCGGTGGCAGCTAATACCGTACTGGGTGTCTCCGGGGTAATAGGCGGCACGGTAGGCGGTCTAATTTCCTATGGTGTATTTAAATCTAATCCTGTCATGAAAGCCGCTAATGAGGTGTCACAAGCCATGAAGCTCGCTCCAGTTTACATGGACACCGACTTATAGCCATGACGAAGGCGCCATGGCTTAACGGATTAGCTTTAAAAACTCGCTGCGCGTATTGGAATTGTTGCGCATGTCACCCAGCATCACCGACGTGGTCATGACTGAATTTTGCTTTTCGACGCCGCGCATCATCATGCACAGGTGCTTGGCCTCAATGACCACACCCACGCCACGGGCGCCAGTGATGTTTTCAATGCAGGCGGCAATTTCCGCAGTCAGTCGCTCCTGAATTTGTAAACGGCGGGCAAAATAATCAACGATACGGGCAATTTTTGAAAGCCCAAGCACTTTCCCGCTGGGTAAATAGCCGACATGGCATTTCCCAAGGAAGGGCAACAGGTGATGCTCACACATCGAGTACAATTCGATTTCTTTCACAATCACCATCTCGCTCATGTCTGATTCGAACAGGGCATTATTGATGATGTCGTTTAAATCTTCCGTATAGCCTTTAGTCAGATAACGAATGGCATTGGCAGCGCGCTCAGGTGTATCCCGTAACCCTTCACGCGAAGGGTCTTCGCCTATCTCTTCCAATATTTTTTTATACAATTCTTGCATTAATAAAACCCTAACCCGGCGGCCAGGTCATTTGCCGGCCACCCAGTACATGTAAGTGAATGTGATAAACTTCCTGTCCGCCACCTGCATTCACATTAAAAACAAGGCGATATCCAAAATCGCTTAAATGCTCATGATGTGCCATCTTTTTGGCTGTCAAAATCATTCTGCCAAGCAGTTGCTCATCGTTACTGTCCGTGTCATTAATGGTGGCAATGTGTTTTTTAGGCAGCACCAGCAGGTGAGTAGGAGCCTGCGGTCTGATATCACGAATTACCATGACTTCCGGATCATCAAAAAGCACTGTGGCCGGAATCTCCCCTTTGATAATCCTGCAAAAGAGACAATCCATCATTGATCCTTAATTTATGAGCTAATCCGACATTATACCTTGAGTTATAGCGATTAAAAATAGTTGACCATTGATTGATCGCTGAACATCTTATTTTGCCTTTTGGTGAGGTTTTGGCATAATACGCCGTCTTCATATCTTAAGGGATAGTTAAAATGGGCTTAATGCAAATTAAAAGTGGTCGTGATGTTCCAAATGAAATCAATGTCATTATTGAAATTCCCATGCACGGCGAGCCTGTCAAATACGAAGTCGACAAGCATACCGGCGCGTTATTTGTTGATCGCTTCATGACGACCGCGATGTTTTACCCCACAAACTACGGCTACATTCCCAATACTCTGTCTGAAGATGGCGATCCGGTCGATGTGCTGGTGGTGACCCCTGTTCCTCTGATAAGCGGCTCCGCTATCCCTTGTCGTGTGGTCGGTATGCTCAAAATGACAGACGAAGCCGGCGTGGATGCCAAATTACTGGCTGTCCCCACCAACAAGCTGACCAAAATGTATGAGACGGTAAAAACCTATGCGGATTTGCCGCGGCAATTATTATTGTCTCTGGAACATTTTTTCCAGCACTATAAAGATCTTGAGGAAGGCAAATGGGTAAAAATTACCGGTTGGGAAGGACCCGAGGCTGCCAGAGAAGAGATTGTTGCAAGCGTTGAACGTTTTAACAGTAAAGGCAATTAATTCCTTAGCGGATTTTCAGACGTTGCCATTTTTTCAAAGCGGCCTTTGGGATGTTCAAATTCCTGGTCGCTTTTTAATATGCGCTCCAATTCCCCATTCACCTGACGTACATAACTGATCATCTCGGCTTCCTTTTCAAAGAATTCAAAGGATTGTTTTAATGAGGCTTCATCCAGTTGTAAAAAGGCTTTGGCCTTGCGGCGCAAGGTGTCAGGACTATGCCCAAGGAACGCCATAATCTCCTGGGCCATGGTCAATGACGAATCAAAGGTTTCCCTTTTAAAATACTCCACTCCGGCTTTATGCAGTTGGTAGGCATGACTGCGGTTGCGGGCGCGGGCATAGATTTTTAAATGAGGAAAATTCTGCCGGGCCATTTCGACAATGTCGAGACTGACGTCCGGATTCCCGACGGCAATCACCAGTAATTTAGCCTTGGCGGCACCGGCGTTGAGCAGTAAATCAAGTCTCGCGGCATCGCCAAAGTACCCCTTGTAACCGAATTTACGCAACAATTTTATCTGCTCGGGATCTTTTTCCAATATGGTTAATTTAATGCCATGCCCGGTTAAAAAGCGTCCGATGATTTGACCAAAGCGCCCATAGCCAACAAGAATAATTTCTTGTTGTTCATGGATGGTATCAAATGGTTGTGTGGGTAACAGGCTTAAGTAATGAGGCACAATAAAGCGTTGATAAACCAGCATGATAAAAGGAGTCGTTGCCATGGAAAGGGCGACAACCAGTGTATAAAATGCGGCTGTCTGGTCGCTGACGACGTTTAAATGGGAAGCGAATTTAAAAAGGACAAAGGCGAACTCGCCGCCCTGGGACAAGGCCAGGGCAAAACCGATGCGTTGAATCTTGGTCAGGCCGAATTGCCATCCCAGAAATAAAAGCACGCAGGCTTTAATGACAATCAGAAGACCCACGGCGCCCAGCAGCTCACTCCATCGTGCCTCGAGCAGATTAAAATTAATGCTCATCCCCACTGAGATAAAGAATAAACCCAGCAATAAGCCTTTGAAAGGCTGAATATCCGTCTCCAGCGTGCGTTTGTATTCTGAGTTCGCAAGTACCACACCCGCCACGAAGGCTCCAAGGGCGGGTGATACGCCAACGGCTTCCATTAGCAGTGTAATGCCGACAATCAGGGCAAGCGACGTGGCTGTGAATACTTCCCGAAGGTGGGTCCTTGCTACAATAAAAAACAGATGGCTTGAGAAAAAGTGGCCGGCAATAATCATGGTGCCGATGACGCCGGTGACGATAAAGGGATGAGCCCAGGACGGGAACAGGGCAAGCAGCGTGGCTTCCTGAGGGGCGGCTGCCGTGGTGGCAGCGGCCAGCAGAGGCATGATGATAAGAATAGGGATAACTGCAATATCCTGAAACAGCAACACGGCAAAAGAGGTTTCGCCTTCGGCGGTTTTCAGCAGGTTTTTTTCTTCCAGCATTTGAATAACAAGGGCTGTAGAAGAAAGCGTCAATGCCATGCTCACAGCCAGGCTGCTTTGCCAGCGATAGCCAAACAACAGTCCAAGGAGGCAAAGAATAGTCGAGGTCAAAATCACCTGCAGGCTTCCCAGTCCCACGATCATCTTGCGCAGACGCCACAGGGTGGCCGGCTCCAGTTCAAGGCCAATCAGGAAAAGCATCATGATCACGCCAAATTCAGCAAATTGCATGATTTGGTTGGCGTTGCCAATGAGTTTAAAACCGTAGGGGCCAATCAGGGCGCCAATGATTAAATAGCCTAGTACGGAGCCCAGTTTAAAACGGCTGGCCAGCGGCACAATCAGGGCGGCTGAGGCAAGAAAAATAAACACATTGCTTAGGAGATGGTTATTCATGTTGGTCTTTCTGTCAGTTCGTAACGGCGATGGGCTGTTACAGGAACCCACCCGATATCGAACTATACCGTTTATTTTCTTGCGCAGCTACAAAGTCTGAGACGGCGGACTTTCAGCATGACCAGCAAGGCGCAAAATGCCTCTTGAGACAGTGCCCAGCACCTGAATGTCCACCTGCTTTTCAAGCAGGGGATCATGGCTGAACAAGGTCATGTCCGCGAGCTTGCCCACCTCCAGGGTGCCCTTGTCGTCGTCCATGCCATACAGTTTGGCAGCTTCGATGGTCAGTGCCCGCAAGCTGTCTTCCAAACCCAGCCTTTGTTGCTGGTTGAATACTTCGGGGCATTGGGCATTGGGTTTTTCATTCCAGCTCTGGGTTTGACGGGTGAGGTTTTGTCGCATCATGGCCAGAGGGGACGGGGGCGTAGCCGGCGAATTAGCCTGAATGGGTGTGCTGCCCAGAATGTGGTGGGCCTGTGCCAGCGGGTTTTCATTGAGGGCTCTGGGGGGGCCAAGGTACTCGCGGCACATGCTTTCTCCCCAATAATAAAGATGAGGCGAAAACCAGTTAACGCTCAATCCCAGCATGCGGATACGATACAGTTGATCCTGTCGGGTGAGTTGCGCATTGATGAGAATGGGTCTGAAGCTGAAATCATTCTGGGTTTGTTGTACTTTTTGAATCAGGTTTAACGCCACATCAATGGCAGCATCGCCCTGGCATTCGAGCGCGACCTGAACGTTAGCTCTGGCCGCTTTAACCAGCATCTTTTCAAGGCTTCGTAAATTATAGCGCAGTTGACCTGCCCAGGCCGTGGGCAAGTCAGCGGGTACTTTATAATAAGGGGATGACAGATAGGCCTGGTAATCGCGGATGTTGCCGTCGACTGTGAGGTGTACCGGACCATTGTAGAGTCTTGGATTGTCGAGCTCATTCATGGCAAAACGTTGTTTATCCCCCACTGTCTCGGCATTTAAAACCACATCCACGGGAAAGGAGGGTTGGCTTGTCAGTGAATAATAGGTATTGAGCCAATCCTGAGAGGCCTGTGTTTCGGTTACTGTCGTATACCCGGCCGCGGCATAACGGTTGGCGGCGACTTCAATGGCCTGTTTCAACTGCGCCGATTGAATGACTTTAATCAGGGCTTTTTGCAGTGTCCCCTCTTTCAACAGGCCGGTCTCAGGCACTGTCACGGGAAGGCTGCTTTTTAAAGCCGGCAATCGGTTCATGGCGGCTTGATTTAACAAGGCTTCATGTCCGGACGAATACATGACCAGGATGGGTTTCGTCAAACTGATTTCATCCAGCATCGCCCGGGTCAATGGTGCACCTGGCATGCGGGCTCTGTCATACCCATTGACAACAAGCCAGGCGTCATCGGTTGTCATTTTATTACGGATAGCCGTTAAAAATTCACTCAAGGATTTAACCGGTTGCCATCCTGGTTGTTGGAAGACATTGGTGGTGGATAAATCCAGGGCGTGGGTGGCGAGCCAGCCGTAAAGAACAAATTGTGAATAGGTGTCGATGAATCCAGGGGTGACTGTCGCCCCTTTCAGATCGATGACGCGGGTATTTTCATCGCGGCATTGCACAGATAATTCCTTTTCCTTCCCCAGCGCGACGATACGGTGGTTTCTAATGGCCACGGCTTCGACCGTGGGTTGTTTGGGGTTTAAGGTGATGAACCGGGCATTGGTAAATAATGCGGTGGCATGATGACACAGCGTGTAGTCATTCTGTGAGTAGACACTCGGTACAGTCAAAAAAAGACAGCCGCCAACCAGGAAGACGCGATGCATTTACCAATCCTTGTAAAGACAATTTATTTATCCTAGCTAACTTATTCAATCGAGGCAAAGCATTTGTGTGCCTACGGATTTTGGTCACAGTCTGCCTTTACATTAAAATTTTTTGACATGGTGATTGCCGATTTACAAAGTAAATGGTTTCGAGTAGAGTGGATACACTTTTTTTGTGTATTTTTTACACGATTATTAAGTTTACCTTAAGCTTGAGTCAATATAATGAACTTGCCATTACAGGATTAGCCAACAGAGAAGGATTGGAATGAGCACTAAAAAGCATGCCTTAACTATTTTTAGTCTGACAATGATCACTGTCGGATCGGTCGACAGTATCCGAAATCTGCCTGCCACGGCCTTGTTCGGCAGTCAGCTGATCGCCTTTTTTATGCTCGGCGCCGTGTTTTTTTTAATTCCTACGGCGTTGGTTTCTGCTGAACTCGCTTCCGGGTGGGCTAAGCAGGGTGGTATTTATGTCTGGGTTAAGGAAGCGTTTGGCAAGCGCACCGGCTTTTTAGCCATCTGGCTCCAGTGGATTGAGAATGTCATCTGGTATCCTACGATTCTCTCATTTGTCGCCGGCACTGTCGGTTACCTCATCAATCCGACCCTGGCCGGTAACCCTTATTTTCTCTGGACGGTGATTGTCAGCTCCTTCTGGGGCGCGACCCTGGTCAACCTGCGCGGCATGAGCTCCTCCGCTCTGTTTAGCAATATCTGTGCGCTCTCAGGATTACTGTTGCCCATGTCCTTGATTATAGGTCTGGGTGCCGCGTGGATAGTGGGCGGCAACCCCCTGCAGATTCATTTTGATGCACAGAGTATTTCACCTCACCTGCACGATAAAGGCATGTGGGTTTCGCTTACGGCTATTATGATGTCCTTTTGCGGCATTGAAATCGCCACCGTTCATGCCAATGATGTCGAAAACCCGCAGCATGCGTTTCCTCGGGCCTTGATTTATTCCGTGGTGATTATTCTCAGCACCTTGATTTTAGGCTCTTTAGCCATTGCGGTGGTTTTGCCGCATAACGAAATTAATCTGGTGGCCGGGATTATGCAGGCCTTCGATGCCTTTTTCTCGCGCTACCATTTGTCCTGGATGATGCCTGTGGTCGCCATCATGCTGGTCATGGGTGGATTAGGTGGCGTCAGCAACTGGATTATTGCCCCGACCAAAGGCTTGTTGGTTGCGGCAGAAGAGGGTAACCTGCCTCCCAGTTTCCAGCGCACTAACCGCCATGGCGCACCGGTGTTGATGCTGGTAACCCAGGCGGTGATCGTCACGTTGTTATCGACTCTGTTTTTATTCATGCCAAGCGTTAATGGATCGTATTGGTTGTTAACTGCGCTTGCGGCGCAATTGTACATGCTGATGTACCTGTTGATGTTTATCGCGGCCATTAAACTGCGTGTCAGCGCTCCTCACCATCCCCGTGCTTTCCGTATTCCTGGCGGCTTAAGCGGCATGCTGTTGATTGCCGGCATCGGAATGGTGGGTACATTAACCACCCTGGTGGTGAGTTTCATGCCGCCTGTCGATATCAATGTCGGCAGTGTCGCCCGTTATGAGGCGACGCTCGTGTTTGGCTTGTTGCTCATGTGCGCTCCGCCGTTTGTCAGCTCCTGGATGCAGGCCCGTCGTGCGCCGGAAGCCGTCGCCCTGGACAGTACCCCGGCTTAGTCGTCGACGTGATTTAAATGACCAGCACTGTTCAGGGGTTGTTAAACGAATTAAACGCCCGTCTTCCCGAGTTGGAATGGAAGCTGGCCAATCTGCATGCTTTTAATCCTTTGAGTTTACCCAAGGGATTATTTCAAACAGTCAATGCCCCCTTAGCGAGTGCATTCATTGCGGAAGTTAAACACGACATTGATCGGTTGGCCGAGCGCGATGATTTGCAAAGTGCCCGTTTTGTGGCCGAACGTATCAAACAAAAAATCAATGTATTAGTCAATCTGTGTCAGCTCAACGAAAAGCCGAGGGCACCCATTGAAAAGCCGGGCTACAGCCTGCCACGGATAATGACCCGTCAACAGTGGCTGCAATCGCTCGAAAATGACCTGGAGGCTCTTGGTCATCAGCAGCAGGCCCTGCTTAACCGGTATCAAAAAAACCTCAATGCCGAAGCGCAACTTAGCCTGCAGGCCGAATTGGGGGAACTTGAAAAACGCATGACCTTGTTGCGCGAAACCTATCAAAAAGCCATCACCGCCTGATATGGGTTGTTTTTACACAGTAGTGTGTAAAATAATGCGCATTTTCTTTTCATTTAAGCCTCAATTAAGTTTTGGACGCTAGGATAACCTGAAATGAATTCAGGATTTTTTCCATGTTTTTTACGGCAGCCAATCGACTTCATCCTCAGGCCCAACAGGCGATTACCCATGTATTACAAAAAATAGACGAGCATAGCTGGCTTCTTAAAGACGTCTTGCCCGCAAAGGAGGCAGAGATCAAAATCCAGGCCTTGAGCTTATTAAAACAAGCCTTCAAGCGGCTTGAGCGTCAGGAGGTCTGTATTGCCGATGTCATTCATCGATGGGCGGCATCGTTGCGATTCATCACGCTCCCGGGCACGGCCTCGCAGCCTGCCGCCTCCCGGCATCGCCATTTATTTCATCAGACGGATGACCCTGCCGGGACGATGGCCTTTGTCAAAACCCTGATGAGCGATTACGGTCATGTCCTATTGAAAAGCCCCTCGCCAACCGTGCCCGGCGCGAGGAATGATGCCATGCCGGGGTATGACATTTAACCTGTTTTGACATAAGATACTGAATTTACAAAAAAAGAATCAGTATGACGGGATTTCGAAGCCGTTTCGCCTTCCTTGGCCTGCTCGTTTTAAGCCCGGTGTGGGCCTTGTCCATTAATGACAACGGTCATATCAGTCCGACTGAGGTCAGAGAAAT
This sequence comes from Legionella rubrilucens, assembly GCF_001468125.1. Taxonomy (GTDB): domain Bacteria; phylum Pseudomonadota; class Gammaproteobacteria; order Legionellales; family Legionellaceae; genus Legionella_C; species Legionella_C rubrilucens. The sequence continues at coordinate 170,242 of NZ_LNYT01000020.1, forward strand.
CATTCAGGTGAAGTCTGAAGCAGACATTGCCGCGGCGTTGCAAAAAGCCAATGCACAGCATCTGCCTGTGGGAATTATGGGGGTTCAACACAGCCAGGGCGGTCAGTCCATCGCGCCAGAGGGTATTCAACTGAACATGCTGCCTTTTCATCAGGTTTTGAAACTCAATGCGGCAAAAAAGCAGGTGACGGTGCAAAGCGGCATCACCTGGGGTAAGTTGCAGGAGGCCATCAATCCGTACCAATTAGCCATTACCGCCATGCAGTCACCGAATATCTTCACGGTGGGCGGTTCCCTAAGCGTCAACGCCCATGGCGATGATTTCCGCATGGGGGCTGTGGGGAACAGTATTGTGAGCTTTTCTCTCAGACTGGCCGATGGGCGGCGCTTGCGGGTTTCGCCGGAGCATTATCCGGATTTGTGGCGTGCGGTCAGGGGCGGCTATGGGGTATTGGGGGTTGTGACGGACGTTACGCTGCAATTAACGGACAATACGCTGTTAATCAGTCACTACGATGAAACGTCGACACGCACATTCCCGGATTATTTTCGTCATACCATTTTAAACGACCGTCGGGTGGTCCTGTTTTATGCCCATATGAACATCGTGCCCGATGCGTCATTTCTTAACGACATGTATGTCATTACCTACACCGACACAGGCCAATTGCCTGCTCAGGTGGTGAAACTTGAAAATCCGGAGCGCTGGAATGCGGTGCTGACACCCTTGTTTAATGTTTCGCGCAACAGTTTTTATGGCAAACGCTGGCGCTGGAAAATGGAAAAACGTCTGTTTAAAAAACGATACAGGGATAAAACGGTTACCCGCAACAATGCCATGGAGAAGCCTGTGCGTTTTGCCACCGTTTACAAATCCGGTACGGCGGATTGGTTGCAGGAATATTTTATTCCCGTGGAGCAATTTCCGTCATTTATCGATCGATTGCGCAGGTTAACCCTAAGCGCCTCGATTGATTTATTGAATGTGACAGTGCGTTATGTGCCAGCTGAGCCGGATTTGCTGTTATCGCAAGTCAGAAAAGACAGCCTTTCCGTCGTGCTTTACTTTAATCAGACCTTGTCAGCCGCGGCGACAGAAAGGACAAGGCAATGGACAGAAAAAGTAATCGATGCCGCACTGGCGTCAGGAGGTTCTTATTACCTCACGTATCAGAATTTCGCCAGTCAATCCCAGTTTGAACAAGCCTATCCCCGCTTTGCAGAGCTTAAGGCACTGAAACGCCAGTATGACAAAAACAACCGATTTAGTAATAAATTTTATCAAAAATATTACAACCTGATTATTAATTCTTAATATCAGGTTAATTAATAGTGATTAAACTAGCAGGCTCTTATTGATGAAGAGTGTGTTATGTCTAACGATTACCCTAAAGAAATTTATTATTACGGTCAACAATTCCTGCCCTCGGATTTTATTGCGTTAAAGCCAGAATTTGCAGCTGAAAGAAAAGCCATGCGTCTGTTGCAACGGCAAAATGAAGAGTGCAAATACATTGCTGAAGAGAATCAGATCGCTTATGCCATTGTTCCTGCCGAGGAGCATTTTATAGGACTGATGACAGGTGAGTCCTTAGACCAGGAGGAAATGAATGAGGAATTCAATTTCATCCTAACCTGTGAGGAAAAGCCGCAATTATTGGTTGATAAAAAACTGAATCACTCATTCCTGGCCAATGGTAAAAAAGTATTGGCTGCCGGTTCGCTGATCTTTAGCCAGGGGATACTGATTGGACTCACCAACAACAGCGGTCATTATCGACCGACGGATGAGCAGATGTTGGCTGTCATTAAGGCATTGCATTCGGCCAGCGATTACCATTTAAGGTATTACCGAAGTTACGTCAGCGATCCGGCGAAGACTTACGCTGTTCAAGAGCTTCTTGATTTGGATACTTTTGCTGAGGCCAGCCCCCTGGGAGACGAGGAAATTTTACTTGAGAGCGGCAAACGGCAAGTCATTTCCGGGTATGATAACGACTCTTCCCGAAGCCAGTCAGGGCGTCGTTTTGGACTTAATTTGGCCTGTGAATTGAATGAAGAATACCGGATAACCATTACCCGGCATTCCTTTTTCCAGGAAACCATCGCAGAAAATAATACCCCCCCATCCATGAATTACACTATGCAGTAAAACAAGGGTGTCAGGACGTCACCCGGTTACACTGCCGTAACAGGCTTGAGGTTTGCCGCTGATGAACGCCCAATAACGATCCCCGTAAGACCAATGCCAATACTCTGTCGGGTAATTGACAAAACCCGCCAATAGCAGTGCATGACTCATCACGCGACGATGGTGGGCCGCTTCAGGGGAAACCCGGGTAGAGTTTGTGGGCGAAAGCTCGACATGGGTATCGGACATCCAGTCTTTGGGATGTATGCCCATGTCCACGGGTTGTCCTTCTTTATCCACCAGGTAAACATCAATGGCAGCACCGGTGGTATGAGGGGGGATGTTGGGGCTGCCATCCAGATTCAGCACCGGGGAGATAAGCTTGGTTGTTTCGTTAAACAGCTGTTCCGGCGACCAGTGGGGATGTAATTGCTGCAATTCGGCATACCGTTCATCAAACAGTTTCTTTTGTAATGACAGACTGCGAAACCCCTCATACAGGCAGAATCGCAGACTTGCAGGCAGCAATTGCTGCGCGGCCAGCAACCGCTGATACACCTCATTGCGCATTTTAGTGTAATCCGTGTTATCGGGAATTTCAGGGGAGGGGCCGATGAAGAGCTCATCACTGTGCTTAATGTCGATGAGCGGATCATGATTCTCAACGATGGGAATAGCCAATACTTCGGGCGCTGCAATTAAGGCCATCGGGGGTTGTGAAGAAACCAGCATTGTCATTCTCCATACAGTCAACTCAGGGAAGAGTATACAATTGTTGAAAAAAATTGTCAGACTGTTTCTTTATTCAGTCATCTCAGGCCAAACGGGTAACCCGCTGGCTCGCTGTAACCAGTTACTCTGTGGGTAGGGGTAACTGGCATCAATTGCATGCAAGGTATAGGCATGCCTTGATTTGGATGAAACATTGGCTTCGCTTTTATGCGGGACGTGACCATGCAGAAGAATAAGGCTGCCTTGCCTCACTTCAAGCGGTACGCAGTAGTCCTGGCGCCAGGGCGTTTTATCATACTCTTCGAAATAAATGCGGTCGTTTTCTCTGATCATTTTTTGTTTCAGAGGTACCGTATGAGGACTTGGTATCACCTGCAGACAGCCATTTTCCAACGTCGCATCCTCAAGCGCGAACCAGAAACCCAGCACATCGCTTTGCTCGCTGTGCAGGTAAGTGGCATCCTGATGGCAATTGACTTCCGCGCCAATGGCCGGTTGTTTAAAGAGGTACATGGATTGCAACAGGCAGGGCGTTTTAAAACCCAGTTGCCGGCAGATGGAGTGGATACGCGAGTCATGGGAATAGTGCCTGAAAACCGGATCAAGCTCATGCAGGGCATGCCCAACTTTGTTTAAAGAATGCTCAATGGGATGTGTCAGGGTGCCGTCGGCATGAAAGGCATCAGGCTCAAAGAAAAAGTGAATTTTATCGCCGGACTCAAGAAAATAGTCAGATGCCGCATGTTCATTGGTTCGAGTCGAAAAGACCGCAGCCGGGATGAGGTCTTTGTTTTCTGCAATCAGGTGGTTCATGCGCCGCATGAGCTGGTCACAGGTTTCCTTGCTGAAAAAGTCTTCGATGACCAGATAACCCTGGGTAAGAAAGTCATCAATCTGTACTGGCGATAAGTCCATGGTCTTTCCTTGATGTGATAGCGCTTACGGCGCAAGCATCATAGTGTGTTTGTGACCTTTAAGCAACCCGATGGCTGGAGGATAACGCCTTGAACAATACCCCCGCTTTCATTATGCTCTAATTTTAACGAAAGGATTCTTATGACCGCGTCCATGGCCACCATCATTCTTTATTCAATCATGCCGGCCCTGTTGATGATTGTCGGAGGCGGGATAACCAGTTTTTATCAGCCCAGTCGTCAACTGACGAGTGCAACCCAGCATTTTGCTGCCGGTGTCGTCTTTGCGGCCGTGGCTAAAGAGTTATTACCGGAAATCAGTGCAGCCCATGCCCCTGTGGCATTGGCCGTGGGGTTTTCGTCAGGCGTCCTTGGCATGCTGCTGTTGAAATGGTTAACCGGCAGGCTTGAAGAACGCGAGGAAGGCCTTCCGGGGATGCCCTGGGGGTTAATTTATGCTGTGGGGATTGATTTATTACTGGACGGTATTGTAATTGGCGTTGCCTTTTTAGCGGGGGCACAAGGCGGCGTGCTGGTGGCTGTCGCTTTAGCTATTGAAATCTTCTTCCTTGGTTTATCCACCACGGCCACACTTGCATCACGCCGGATTCCTAAGGCAAAACGGGCAGTAATTACCCTGATTTTAGCCCTGTTAATCCCGACCGGGGCGATGCTTGGCGCAAGCCTGCTGGCTCGTTTGCCGCCGACAATGACCGATGGTGTACTGTCCTTTGGTGTGGCAGCCCTGCTTTATCTGGTGACGGAAGAATTATTAACCGAAGCGCATGAAGGTGTTGAGTCGCCGTGGGTTACGGCTTGTTTCTTTGCGGGGTTTTTAATCATTTTATTATTGGAAGGATTAAGTTAGCCTTTTAAAGGGATGCGATGCATGAAGCGACTGTTTATCGGATTAATGGCGTGCAGCCTGTTAAGCCTGGGGTGGGCGTCAGAAGCAGCGCACCATTCTGCTGTGCAACCGGTGCATTTTACCGCTTCACAATTTGAAAAAGCGAAACGCAGCAACCTACGATTTATTGTGGCTTTTCATAAAAAAGGGTGTGCACGCTGCAAAAAGCAGCAACAAATTTTAAATGAACTGGCTCTGTCGCCTGAATTTTTAGCCTTGCGGCTGTTGATCGTTGATTTTGATGATGCCGAACTCGTGAAGCAATTTGATGTCACCTTTCACGACACATTGATTGTTTACCGGGGACCGCTCGAACTGAGTCGCTCGCAGGGTTTGCTCAATGCAAGAGCCATTAAGAAGCAAATAGCGGGTTGAATTGTTTAAGATTACTCCGAAACCACGAAGTAAAATTGCGCTTTTGTGCTTTTTGAACTGTAATAAAAATGGGATCATCAACTGGAGCAACGAAATGCCAATCAGTTATGCATGCCTTACCTCATTAAAAGCGATGTTGCAAAACTATAAGAAAACAGGCAGCAGCGATACCCATTACCAGGATTTGCTGGCGTTGTTACATAAAACATGCCGCTCCTCACATAAATTAAAATCCTGCGCCGACAGCGACATTCTTCTGCTGTTGTGCAACTCGGCTTCCCATATCGAGGATGCACCGCAGTTTAAGAGCTGTGTCGAGGCGTTTCTTGTGGATTATCAGGCACGCACCAATGCGCTGGAATCGTTTGTGGATAACAAGGGTAGGCCAATTGCCAGCGACGAATTCTGGAAAGAAGAGAACCCTTGGCTGCCGCCGGAGATACCCAGCGCATTGACGCTTGAGCTTAAAGCGGTCATTGCCGAGCGGGAACGCCGGTTGAGAGGGGGTGGTGGAGGGGCATTTAAAAGCTTGAATGCCAATAAGACCGAAGTTGGTTTTAACATGAAATAAAACTGCCATGTTTTAATTCAGGAAGAAACGATGTTTAAAAAAATTTTAATCAGCAATCGGGGTGAAATTGCCTTACGTATAGTGCGTGCCTGCAAGGAAATGGGGATTGCCGCTGTGGCCATTCACAGTGAAGCCGATCGTTACTCCCTGCATGTCAAGCGGGCTTCTCACTCCCATTGCCTGAGCAGCAAGCCTCTGGATGCTTATCTGAATGGCCATCGCATCATTGAATGCGCCAAGGCAGCCGGTTGTGATGCGATACATCCCGGTTATGGTTTTTTATCGGAAAATGCGGATTTTGCTCTGGCCTGTGAACAGGCCGGTCTTGTGTTTATCGGCCCTCGTGCGGACGTAATAGCCATCATGGGATCCAAAGTGGCAGCACGCAAAGCCATGCAGCGCGCCGGCATTCCGGTGATCCCTGGCAGTGAAGGCAATCTTGAATCGGTCGAGGAGGCATTGGCCTCTGCCGAACGACTCGGCTACCCGGTGATGCTTAAAGCGACTTTTGGCGGGGGCGGGCGCGGTATCCGTCTGTGTTACGAGCCTGACCATGTTCGGCAGCAGTTTGCGCGCGCGCAATCGGAGGCGGAAAAAGCGTTTGGTGATAACCATGTGTTTATGGAGAAATTCATTGCCAATCCCCGCCACATCGAAGTCCAGATTTTGGCAGACCATTATGGAAATGTCCTTCATTTGTTTGAGCGCGATTGCTCTGTTCAACGCCGGCATCAGAAACTGGTCGAAATTGCGCCGGCGGTACAACTGAATGAGGCCACGCGCGAGGTGTTGTATGCCTACGCAGTGAAAGCTGCAAAAGAAGTCGGTTATACCAATGCCGGTACGGTTGAGTTCATTCTCGATGAGGACAATCAGGCCTATTTTCTTGAGATGAATACCCGCCTGCAGGTGGAGCATCCAGTCACTGAACAAATCACCGGGATTGATTTGGTTCAGGAGCAGATTAAAATCGCCGCGGGCGAACCTTTGTCCATGAGGCAGGAGCAGATTAACCGCAATGGCTTTGCCATTGAATTTCGCATTAATGCGGAAGATCCCCAAAATGATTTTCTGCCCAGCTTCGGGCGGGTGACTCGTTATTATGCCCCGGGAGGGCCTGGAGTAAGAACGGACAGCGCCATTTATACCGGCTACTCTATTCCGCCTTATTATGATTCGCTTTGCGCCAAGCTGACGGTGTGGAGTCTCGATTGGCCGTCGGCCATCCGCCGCGCACGCCGTGCTCTGGAGGAAATGCGCCTGTTTGGGATAAAAACCACCATCCCCTATTACCTTGAGATGATTAAATCCGAGGAGTTTCTGCAGGGGCAGCTCAATACGGGGCTCGTGGAGTCCCATCCAGAATGGTTGCAGTATTCCAATAAATCGCTGCCTCAGCATAAAGCCGCGGTGATCGCCGCGGCCATTGCCCGCCTGGGCATGAAAAAGAATTAGCTGAGTGCGTAATTGTCAATCAGACGAATATCATCAATGAGCACTGCCGCAAAGCGGCGACCATCCTGTTCATGAATGTACTCCACGGCAATGCCGGCAGCCTGCAGGTCTTTTTGCAACTGGTCTACCGTTTTATCCTGATGAAAAAGACGAGCGAAGGTTTCCGCTTTAACACGCTGGGCACTGTTGAGGCGATTGTTACGCGAACTGCAGGCCAAACCGCTGGGCTCCCTGATGGTGGGGCAGGGGATAATCTCAATTGGCAGAAAAAAAGCGTCTACCATGCCGCGAATGAGCCGGTATTGCTGGTAATCCTTTTCGCCAAAATAAGCCTTTTGAGGTCTGACTAAATTTAATAGTTTTAAGACAATGGTTAATACGCCGGTGAAATGCCCGGGGCGGTGAGTGCCTTCCATGCACTGGCTCAGGTGATTCTCATGCACCTGGTAATGATACCCGTCCTGATAGATTTCCTGCTCGGCAGGCAATAAGCAGAAATCGACTCCGTGTTGTTCCAATAAGTGTAAGTCCGCCTCCAGGGTGCGCGGGTAGTGAGTGAAGTCGTCTGGCCGGTTAAATTGAGTCGGATTAATAAAAACACTGGCAGCGGTGTAATGATTTTGCTGTTGGCTGATGGCATACAGGGACGCATGACCGGCATGGAGATTGCCCATGGTGGGGACAAAGCCCAGGCTTGACTCGGCTGGCAGCGTTCGGCGGAACTGGATCCACTCATCAAGGTGATGAAAAATGCGCATGGTTAATCCTGTTGATGAAAGCCCCGCAACCGGGGCTTGTAATTAAAAGGCATGATCAGGTGTTGGGAATGCGGCTTGTCGAACCTCATCCACGTAAGCATTGATGGCGTTTAAGGTGAGCGCCTTGCCATTCAGGTATTGCTTTAAAAATTTGGGTCTGAATTCCGATTGCAGGCCCAGCATGTCATGCCAGACAAGAACCTGCCCATCCGTGCCGGCCCCGGCGCCAATGCCGATGGTGGGAATGGAAAGTGCCTGTGTGATGGTTTCTGCCACGGACAATGGAACACACTCAATCACCAGTGCGGTACAGCCGGCCGCTTCCAGGCGTTGCGCCTGACGGAGTAGATCGGCGGCCTGTTTTTCTTCTCGACCCTGAACTTTATAGCCGCCCAATTGGTAAAATGATTGCGGTGTTAAACCGATGTGGCCGATGACAGGCACCCCGCCGGTGACCAAATGAGCAATTGTTTGACAGGTATCCTCATCGCCGCCTTCAATTTTTACGGCATGAGCGCCTGCCTGCATGAGTTGTCTGACACTTTCAACCGTGTCGCGTAAAGAAAGACGATGGCATAAAAAAGGCAGGTCACTGATTAAAAATTGCTGGGTCAGGCCGCGGGCGACCGCCTGGGTATGCAGAATCATCATTTCCAGTGTTGCCATGACCGTGGTGTCATGCCCGTGCACCGCCATGGCCACGGAATCGCCCACCAGCACGCAATCCAGTTTTGATTCAGCAATTGTTCTTGCCGAAGGGTAATCGTAACAGGTTAACACGGTTATTTTCTCACCGTGTAGTTTTTTGCGTTTAAAGTCGGAAATTTTCATTGCGCGCCTCCCTGTAACCGGAAAGTGCGACTACGTGTTACTCCAGGTACCTGTCTCATGGATCAAGTCCTCCGTTAAATGGTTTGATAAGTCACCGCTGCCTTTCAGGCGGTCGGCGCCCTTCTGATCTTAAAGTACAGACATCAAATTGCAAGATGCCGGCTTAATTATGTTACTATCGTGCCTTATTCAAGCGAAAAATGGACAAAAATTGTCCTTAACTGCGAGGCATGCATGGTATTTGCTGACAAATTAGACAGACCGGGCGAACACCCCTTTGTGTTTAACGCGGAAGCCGGTGAACTCGAAGGCGTGTTAACGGTTCCCTTGACGGGTGGTTCCCCGTTCATTGCGGTGCTGGGGCATCCTCATTCCCTGCAGGGCGGCACGATGAATAACAAAGTCGTCACTACCCTGGCGCGTGCCTTTAAAGAGGCAGGCATCCCGAGCCTTCGCTTTAATTTCCGCGGCGTGGGTCATTCTCAGGGACGCTATGATGAAGGCATTGGCGAAAGCGACGACATGCTTGCGCTTTGCCGGCTTTGGGCCGCAGAATTCCCGCAAAGCCGTTACCTGTTTGCCGGGTTTTCCTTTGGTTCCTATGTGGCTTATCGCGCCGCCGCGCAGCACGCCCATGATTGGTTACTCACGGTGGCCCCGCCGGTTCATCATTACGATTACCGGGCGTATCAGCCCGCACCGTCCCCCTGGCATATTTTCCAGGGCGATAGTGATGAGGTTGTACCGGAGTCTCTGGTGATGGATTTTGCCTTAAGCTTCTCCCCAACGCTTCCAGTGAGTACGTTTGCCGGCACCAGCCATTTTTTTCATGGGAAATTGCTGGAACTGAAAGAGGAGGTAATCAGGGTCCTTAATGAAAAGGTATTGCATCCATGAGTATCTCAGCCAGTTATGATGCGGCAATTGCCCGGGGTGAAATTGAAAATGATCCTTTGCAACGCCAGATCATTGGCGTCATGGACGATTTGGCCAGTACCTTAAGCCAACCCAAAAAATCCTTCTTCAGCTGGCGCCGCACGCATGTGGTCCAGGGTATTTATCTCTATGGCAGTGTGGGCGTGGGCAAGACTTTTCTGATGGATCTTTTTTTTGAACAGGTTAAAACCCGTGAAAAGGTGCGGTTCCATTTCCATCATTTCATGCAGCAGATTGATGCGCAGCTCCGGCGTCTGCAGGGGCAGAGAGATCCCCTGCAAGTGATTGCCAAAAATTTGGCCAAAACGACGCGTCTGTTGTGTTTTGACGAGTTTTTAGTGCACGATGTTGCGCATGCAATGATCCTTGCCGAATTATTAAAGGCCTTGTTTGCCAACGGCATTGTGCTGGTGGCGACATCCAATATCAAACCGGATGATTTGTATTTAAATGGCGTGCAGCGAGCCCGTTTTTTACCGGCCATTGCCCTGATTAAGTCCCATTGCCAGGTGCTCGCCTTAAATCAGCCGCGCGATTACCGGGTGGGCCGTGCAATTCAGATCGAAACCTTTTTCTGCCCCCTGGATGAGGCCACACAGAGCCGCTTCAGCGCGCAGTTTGCCTCGATGGAGCCGGCGGCTCAGTCGGCGGGGACCGTGACGGTGCAAAACCGTGACATTCCTTACGTTCGCTGCGGTGAAGAAGCCGTCTGGTTTGATTTTAAAGTGATTTGCAACCTGCCGCGCAGCCAGCTGGACTACCTTGAGCTGGTGGATCGGTTTTCCACTGTATTTGTCAGCGACATGCCGCAACTGCATGAGCGCGATACGGTCTATGCGATTTTATTTGTGCATTTTATTGATGTGCTCTACGATCGCGGCGTCCGTCTGATTCTTTCAGCCGAGGTCCCTTTAACAGAACTTTACCTCAAGGGAGAAATGAGTCAGGCCTTCAAGCGAACCTTAAGCCGTTTGCAGGAAATGCAATCCCAGGATTACCTGCGTCGTCATCCTCGTCGGGCAGTGCACTCGCTGTTGATGCCCCCAGAATGACAAAATTTGTTCTAAAATGAGAATGATTCTCGATATCATTTGTGTTAAACTATTGGAATTTTGGATTGAGTGTTACCACTATGCACATTACCGAGTTAACCCGTGGCGATAAAGTCCGATTGCTTGATTTTGGCCGTACTGATGCGCAGTATCGGCGGCGTTTGCTGTCGTTGGGTATTACTCGTGGTGTGGAATTGACGATTGTAAGAACCGCTCCCCTGGGGTGTCCAGTGCAGGTTGAGGTCCGGGGAACGTCCCTGACATTGAGAAAAGAAGAAGCAATTCACCTGAATCTGGAGCGTGTATGACTTCTCTTTTGCTGGTAGGCAATCCCAATTGCGGCAAAACCACCTTATTCAATGCTTTAACGGGTGATAACCAGCGCGTGGGTAACTGGCCTGGCGTCACGGTGGAGAAAAAAACCGGGGAATTGATTGTCGAAGGCCAGTGCATTGAGGTGACGGATTTACCCGGTATTTATTCCCTTGCCCTGACCGGGCGGGGCAGCAGTCAGGATGAGCAGATTTCGGCTAAGGCAGTGGCTGCCTGCGAGAAGGAGTTAATCGTCAATGTCATTGATGCCTGCCATCTTGAGCGCCACCTTTACTTGACCAGCCAGTTGCTGGAACTGGGTAAGCCCATGATTGTCGTCCTCAACATGATGGACATCGCGAGACAACGCGGTATCACCATTGATATTCCGGCCTTGTCCCGGCAATTGAATTGCTGTGTTCTGCCGCTTGAAGCGCATAAGGGCATAGGCCTGGCTGAATTAAAAAAAACCCTCATTAAACCCTTGGCTCCTGCTGTTTCGCTGCCGTTTAATTACCCTGTCGCCATCGAGTCGCTCATTGAGCATCTCCGACAGGAACTGATCGCTGTTTGCCGCATCGCCCCTGAAGCGGCAATGTATTACGCCCGGCGTCTACTGGAGGGTGATACGTTGCTGGTTGAGGCAAACAGGCCGCAGGCTTTGGCGGATTTGCTTGCCAGCGAGAAGGATATCGATGTTGTTCTGGCGGATATCCGTTACCAGAAAATCCACGACGTGATCAGCCTGATTCAGACCCGGGCCAGTGATGCCAGTGAGCATTTGACGGCTAAAATTGACCGCCTTGTGCTGAATCGGTTTCTGGCTTTACCGATATTTTTTGCCATGATGTACCTGATGTTTTTGTTCGCCATCAACATTGGCGGGGCATTTCAGGATTTTTTTGATATTTCCACCGATACGGTTTTTGTTCAGGGCAGCGCCTGGCTATTGCAGCAACTGCATTCCCCGCAATGGCTGATTGCCGTGGTGGCCAATGGTCTGGGCATGGGTATCAATACCACGCTGACTTTTATTCCGGTGATTGCCGCCATGTTTTTCTTCCTGGCTTTATTGGAGGCGTCAGGGTATATGGCCCGTGCCGCGTTTGTGGTGGATAAGGCAATGCGTATGTTGGGGTTGCCTGGAAAGTCCTTTGTGCCGATGATTGTGGGGTTTGGCTGTAATGTGCCCGGGATCATGGCGGCAAGAACGCTGGATTCCGAGCGGGATCGGCTGTTAACCGTACTGATGAGCCCCTTCATGTCCTGCAGTGCCCGATTGGCTATTTATGCGGTGTTTGTCGCGGCCTTTTTCCCAAGCGGCGGACAAAATGTGGTTTTTGCCCTGTACGTCATCGGCATTTTAATGGCGGTTTTTACCGGGTTTATTTTGCGGAAAACTACTCTGGAAGGGGAGGCGTCCCCCTTGATTCTTGAGTTGCCCGCCTATCATAAGCCCTCGTTTAAACGCCTCTGGCGTGAAACCAGCCTGCGTCTACGTTATTTTGTTGTCAGGGCCGGACGCCTGATTATCCCCATTTGCATTATCCTTGGCACTTTGAACGCCTTGACCATTGACGGTGGGTTGAACACGGATGAAGCCAGTACCCATTCTGTTCTGTCGTGGCTTGGCCAATGGATGACGCCATTGTTTGCCCCCATGGGTCTGCATCAGGATAACTGGCCGGCTACGGTCGGTTTATTAACCGGCATGCTGGCGAAAGAGGTGGTGGTTGGCTCTTTAAATTCACTCTACGCGCAATTAGGCCATCTGGCGCAGGCGCAGGCCGCGCATTTTGATTTCTTGGGTTCCATGGCGCAGGCATTCTGGTCGGTGCCTGAGAACCTTTCGTCATTGGGACAGGCTTTACTCAATCCGGTATTAGCCAGTGCCCCCGACAGTGAATTGTCGCAAACGGTGTATGGCATGATGGCCGAACGCTTTGACGGCAAAGCCGGAGCGTTTGCCTACCTTCTCTTTATCCTGCTTTACATCCCCTGTGTATCAACCATGGCGGCTATCCGACAGGAGACGACACGCCGATTGATGTGGTTCTCCGTGATCTGGTCTTTTCTGATTGCCTACGCATCCGCCGTGATTTTTTATCAGAGTGCAGTGTTTTACCGCCATCCTCAGGAATCGCTGTTGTGGATTGCGGCCATGGTGGGGGGCATTGTCGCTTTTATCGGGGTATTGCGGGGACAAACTCTGCTTGTGAGGAGACGCCATGCTGTTACAAATCCGTGATTTCATTCGCCAGCACAAGGTGGTGAGCAGCCAGCAGGTGAGCCGTGAATTTCACATTGACTCCCAGGCGCTGCAGCCAATGCTTGAGATCTGGCTTCGAAAGGGTGTGATTGCCCGCTGCGACGAGAAGACTTCCTGCCAGAGCCGCTGTTTTAAATGCAAACAGCCCCCTGTTTATTACCGCTACCTGGCCGATTGTTAAATTCGCGCATCCTGACTCGGCGTGGTTATTCCCTATTTACTGATTTTTTTCTATTTTTGTACCGCAAAGCCCTGTGCTGAATCAATTAAATTGGGCTAAGATAGCAATATGACGAGTTTTATCGGTTGACTAGGATGGCGGAAAACGCATCACTCCCTGAAGAGGATTTTTTAAAACTGGCCGAAGAGGCTCGCCAGCGAATTGTCGAGGATTTCAATGATCCGCTGAGCCTGGTTGAAAAAGTGTACAGGCTATGGTGGCATTGGGCTGATTTTTCTCTTTTTATCGTGACACCGACCATCGAAGTGATTTCACCGCCAGTTATCGTACCCCCTGAACTGGTGCCGGAAACCAATGAGTATGAATTTGTTTACCCCATTCATGATCACGGTTATAAATTAAGTGCGTCCAAAGCGCAGGACATGTACATCGCCGGCACGTCCATGTGCAAATTATTCTATACCATTGAAAAAATGATTTTCATGCTGGTTGAACGCCTTAGGGCGGGCGGTGTGAGTGCTGAAACCGAGGTGCAGGTCGCCTTTGGCGGGCATGAGCTTGCCCAGCGCAAGGCCTTTGAATCGGTGATTAACTTAAGTTACAACGTCGTGGTGACCAATTTCGATCCGGGTTCCTGGGGTGAGCGCTACCTTGAAATCGTCAAGCGCTTAGCCGATCGCGGCTACGGTTATCCTGCAGAAGCGCCCAGGGATGTTTACCGGCATCATCGCGGTACGGGACCCTCTATGCAGCGTTAACCAGGCGTAATTTTAAACCCGCTCCCCTGATTAAGCGCAGACGCCAGGATTTAAACCCGATGGTCTGCCCTCCGTAACGAAAGGACAGAATAAAATAAGCCCCCATGATAGCGGCCAACAGGCTTTGGTATCCCCGTGAGGCGGGTGGAATAGCCTGCCCCTGATTAAAATACACAGCGATTGCCGTGGTTAACATGAACAGACTGCACACTACAATCAGATCGTAGAACAGCGCGGCTAAAAGACGAAAAAACATAGTAATGACTTAAAAAAAGCAGAATTTAAGATTAACGGTTTGCTTGTCGCCGTTCAAGACGGTTAGTGTTCTGACATCGCTTTTTTGCCGATGGAGACATGCTCCAGGCAATCGATATAAATCTGGCTTAAATCGAGCCCGTGGTAGTCATTGCCGTCTAATTGTTCCCAGTGGCCTTCCTCATAGGCTATGACCAGGGACAGTAACTTTCCCAACTCCCCTTCGCGTGCCATCAATGCCCCTTTAATGTCGTCTGCCAGCGTGATTTTTTCAATCAACACATTCATCGGGGTATCCAGCAGGCTGTCTAGCACCGAGAGCAACCCGGCCGTGTAAGCGCTTTCAGCCGATAAATGCGAATTGGCTTTAGCCAGTTTTTCGGCCATCTGGGCGCGGATAAGCCCGGACTCGACAATTTCGAGGGGCTTATTGGACACGTTTTTCATCGACAGTACCATGACCCAGTTTTTTAAATGGAGAATGCCTAAACGGGTGACGGCCTGCTGGATGGATTCGATGGCCTGATAACCGGAGAAGGCGGCCGAATTGGCAACGCGCAACAGTTGATAACTTAAAAGCGGATCCGTCTGAATCAACGGAATTATCTCGTTAAAATGGGTATCGGGGTGCTGCAGCTTTTCAATCAGCATCAGCAGGTTTAATTTATTGGCGGCAATTTCCTTCACTTCCTTCACCTCGGGCTGAAAGAGGAAGTCGCCGCAATAGTAATCCATGGTCATGTCTTTGCAGTTGATAAAGCGGTTTGGGTCGGAAATATTATAAGCGATGACCTTGCGCTGTTTGGCCTGGCTGTATTTGACCACTTTGGTCAAATCTGCCATGCCCATCAGGTGTTCGCTCAAGGCAATGTATTCGGCAAAATTAAGCCAGGCCAATTGGTCGGGGCTGTCAATCATGAGCGCAATGGAGTGGGACGCGTCTTTTAACTCCTCTGCTGTGTAGGTTTGGTTAATGTCCGCGGCATGCAATTTTAATATCACCGGATTTTCAAGAGGGGGATCGGCGAGTTCAATCAGTGAATTTAAGGCATAAGGCACGAACAACGGCAGGTTGCTATCAATGTTGTGGGTCACCGTGGTGAAATAAGGCAGCAATTCAATGGGCTGTTTGGCTTGTTGGTTAGCGATAATCTCCATGGCGACACATTTCAGTTTTTGATTATAGATTGGTCGTTTAATTAACATGGTTACTCAGTCCTTCGCTTAACCGGTATTCTCAATGATAGTATGGCTGGTTGTTTGTTTCCATTCAAGTTGATTTTAAATTATTCTTGTTGATTATAAAATGGATTTATTAAGGCAATGGATGGGAACACGTGATATGCTTTTAACGCAGTAGCTTTGCGCTAAAAATACAGAGTGGTATACTTCGCCAGTTTTCTGCTTGCTTTGTGTAAATTACAGCCTGATTTGTTGTTTCGATTTAAGCAGCATGCCGTGCTTTTCTGTTATCAGGGGGCATGAGGGTTAGCTTTGTTATGCTATATTACTAATTTTAGTTGAGGGATGCCGTGAATAAAAAAAGACCGGTGAATCTGGACCTGCGAACGTTAAAATTTCCGCCCATGGCGATTGCATCGATACTCCATCGCGTTTCTGGCATGGTGTTGTTTCTGCTTCTGCCCATCATGATGTATTTTCTTGATTTATCATTACGCAATGCCGGCACATTCAATAATCTGCAGGCTACCCTGGCTCACCCCCTGTGCAAATTAACCCTGTGGGCTTTTTTAGCCGCTTGGACTTACCATTTGCTGGCCGGTATCCGCCATATGCTGATGGATCTTGGGTGGGGAGAGCATCTTGAATCAGGCCGCCGCAGCGCCGTCCTGGTGATCATCCTTTCTGTTATTTTCTCACTTTTGTTAGGGGTCTGGATATGGTAACCAACGTCACCAGCCTGACGGGCAACGGTTTAAAGGATTGGCTGATACAGCGGGCTACTGCAGTGTATCTCTTATTCTATACTTTATTTTTAATGGGCTTTTTAATCGTTCATCCGCAAATGGCCTATCATCAGTGGCAGTCCCTGTTTGCCTGCAACTGGTTTAAAGTCGCCAGTGTTATCGCATTAGGCGCCATTTCTTTACATGCCTGGATAGGTGTCTGGACCGTCACCACGGATTACATGAAGTGCACCATGCTCAGAGTATCTGTGCAAATGGCTGTGGTTGTCTGGTTGCTGGGACAATTTATTTGGGGTTTGATGATTGTTTGGGGACAATAAGCATGGCATTTCCACGACACAAATTTGATGCGGTAATTATTGGTGCGGGCGGGGCTGGCATGCGGGCCGCCCTGCAGTTGGCCAATTCAGGATTGCAGGTGGCCTTGCTGTCCAAAGTCTTTCCCACCCGTTCCCATACGGTTTCTGCACAGGGCGGTATCACGGCCGCGCTTGGCAACGCGGATGAAGACGACTGGCGCTGGCACATGTACGATACGGTCAAGGGCGCCGATTACATCGGCGATCAGGATTGCATTGAATACCTCTGTAAAACCGGCCCGGAAGCCGTTTATGAGCTCGAGCACATGGGTCTGCCTTTCTCAAGGATGGACAACGGCAAGATTTACCAGCGTCAGTTTGGCGGTCAGTCCAAGCATTTTGGCGGGGAGCAGGCGGCTCGAACCTGCGCGGCGGCAGACAGAACCGGTCATGCCCTGTTACATACGCTCTACCAGCAGAACCTGAAAGCCAAAACCCATATTTTCAGCGAATGGCTGGCTTTGGATTTCGTTAAGGACAATCACGGCCGCATCGCAGGCGTGACGGCCCTGTGCATAGAAACCGGGGAAGTCGTGTTTTATCAAACCCGCGTCTGCATTTTAGCGACAGGCGGAGCCGGGCGTATTTACCAATCAACGACCAATGCCCATATCAATACGGGCGACGGCTTTGGCATGGCGCTGCGCGCCGGCCTGCCGCTGCAGGACATGGAAATGTGGCAATTCCATCCCACCGGTATTGCCGGTGCCGGCACGCTCGTGACGGAAGGATGCCGCGGTGAAGGCGGATATCTCATCAATAAGGATGGGGAGCGCTTCATGGAGCGGTATGCCCCGCGGGTAAAAGATTTGGCTTCGAGGGATGTCGTCGCTCGCTCCATGGCACTGGAAATCCGTGCCGGCCGTGGGTTTGATCCCAAGGGCGTCGATCACGTCAAGCTGAAGCTGGATCACCTGGGCGCGGATTTAATCATGTCCCGACTGCCGGGTATTCGCGAACTGTCCTTAAAATTTGCCGGGGTGGATCCGATTGTTGAACCCATTCCCGTCGTACCAACCTGCCATTACAGCATGGGCGGCATTCCCACGAACATGCACGGTCAGGTGATTACCCATAAAAATGGCGTTGATGCCGTGGTTGAGGGCTTGTATGCCGTAGGCGAGTGTGCCTGCGTCTCTGTGCATGGTGCCAACCGCCTCGGCGGTAATTCCCTGCTGGACCTCGTGGTGTTTGGCCGTGCGGCAGGGCTTCATGTCGAAGAGTTGTGGCAATCCAATCAAATGCCCGACATGGCTTATGTGACGGAAGAAAACATTGCCGAAGCCATGGCGCGTTATAATCGCTGGCAGGAATCAACCGATGGCGAGATGCCGTCAACCATTCGTGATGACATGCAGCGTGTCATGCAGGAAGATTTCGGCGTATTCCGTACCGGCAAGGTCATGGAAGAGGGCCTCCATCGTCTGCAGGCCCTGCGCGAGCGTTTGCAGCATGCCAAACTGGTGGATAAGACCAAAGTATTCAATACCGAATTGGTCACCGCACTGGAATTGGATAATTTAATGGCCACCGCTTATGCCACAGCCCAATCTGCCCTGGCCAGAACAGAAAGCCGCGGTGCGCATAGCCGGGAGGATTACCCACAGCGCGACGATGCCAACTGGATTAAGCACACGCTCTATTTTGCGCATGATGATGCGATTGATTATCGCCCTGTCAATGCTAAACCTAACTATGTCGAGCCGTTTGAGCCGAAAGAACGCGTTTATTAAAAGAGGATAAGCCATGGCTGATAATCGAATTCTGAGCCTGTCTATTTACCGTTACAATCCTGAGCTCGATGAGTCTCCTTACATGAAGGACTATGAAATCGCCGTCCCGGCCAAGAGCGATCCCATGCTGTTGACCCTGCTTGAGCGCCTGAAAGCCGAACAGGATCCAACCATTGCCTATCGCCGCTCCTGCCGTGAAGGCGTGTGCGGGTCAGACGGTATGAACATCAACGGCACCAATGGCTTGGCCTGCATCACCTCGCTTTCACAGTTAAACACCGATCGCATTGTGATTCGTCCTTTGCCAGGATTCCCCGTTGTGCGTGATCTGGTGGTCGACATGACCCAGTTTTACCAACAATACGAGCGCATTGAGCCTTATCTGCAAAACGATCAGGTTGCTCCGGCGCGTGAACGGCTGCAATCACCAGAAGAGCGTGCGCAGCTGGATGGTTTGTACGAGTGTATTCTGTGCGCCTGCTGCACCAGTTCCTGCCCCTCGTTCTGGTGGAACCCGGAAAAATTTGTCGGCCCTGCCGGTCTGCTTCAGGCCAGACGCTTTTTAGCGGACAGCCGTGATACAGCAAAACGGCATCGTTTGGATAAATTACAGGATCCATTTAGTGTATTTCGCTGCCGTTCCATTATGAATTGCGTGAATGTTTGCCCGAAGGGACTCAATCCAACGCAAGCGATTGCCGATATTCGTAAACAGATGTTGAATCAAGAAACTTGATGACGATTATCCAGCGTCTCAACCCTAGGACGCGCCCTTTGGAGAACCAATACAATGAGCAGTAACGACTTTCAGAATCAATTGGCTTCATCCTACCTCTCGGGTGGGAGTATGGCCTATGTGGATAGTCTGTACGAAGATTTTCTGAATGATCCCGATTCAGTGCCGGCCGACTGGCGCGCCGTTTTCAGCGCATTACCCCAGATTAATCATGTCGCTCAGGATACCCCTCACCGTGATATCCGCGATTACTTTCTGATGAATGCCAACCGCAAACGCGCCCCGGCAGAAAATGCAGAGGCCAGCAAACAGTTCCAGGTTGCTCATTTAATCAATGCCTATCGTGCTCACGGTCATCATGCCGCCAAGCTTGATCCGCTCGAAATGGCGGAGCGGGTTCAGGTACCCAGCCTGGAACTCAGTTACCATAAATTATCCGATGCCGATTTAAATCGCTCGTTTTATGCGGGTAAGAATTTTAATGGCTCTGAAATGCCTCTGGCTGAAATTTATCAGGCCCTGCGTGCAACCTATTGCGGCAGCATTGGCATTGAATACATGCACATCTCCAACATTGAAGAAACCGAATGGCTTCAGCAGAAGCTTGAAACCGTTCGCGGCCGCCCTAATTTTGACGCGGAAAAGAAACGTCAGATCTTAAGCGATTTGATTGCTGCCGATGGCCTGGAGCGTTATCTGGGTACCCGTTATGTTGGCCAGAAACGCTTTTCCCTCGAAGGCGGGGATGCATTTATCCCAATGATGAAGGAAATTATCCGTAAGGGCGGCGCAGAAGGGGTGCAGGAAATCGTGATTGGCATGGCTCACCGCGGCCGCTTGAATGTCCTCGTGAATGTGCTTGGAAAAGAACCTGATCAGTTATTCCAGGAATTTGAAGGCAAGCTCGGTTCGGCTGAGCGCTCCGGGGATGTGAAGTACCACATGGGCTTTTCATCCGACATTCGCACCGAAACCGGTGCCATTGTTCATCTGGCGCTGGCCTTTAATCCGTCGCATCTTGAAATTATTGGACCCGTGGTTGAGGGGTCTGTGCGCTCACGTCTGGGACGTCGCCATGATCTTGAGAAAAAGGATAAAGTCGTGCCCGTCGTGGTTCATGGGGATGCGGCCTTCGCCGGACAGGGCGTGGTCATGGAGACCTTTAACTTTTCCCAGGCGCGCGGCTATTCCACCGGCGGTACCGTGCACATTGTCATCAATAACCAGATAGGCTTCACTACCAGCAATCCACTGGATGCCCGCTCAACCCTTTATTGTACCGATGTGGCTAAAATGGTGCAGGCGCCCGTTATTCATGTCAATGGGGATGATCCCGAAGCCGTTGTGTTCGCCACGCAAATTGCAGTGGATTTCCGCATGACCTTCAAGCGGGATGTAGTGATTGATTTGGTCTGCTATCGCCGCCATGGGCACAATGAAGCCGATGAGCCTTCAGTGACTCAGCCTACCATGTATAAGAAAATCAAAAGCATGCGCCCCTTAAGGGAAATCTATGCCGAAGAGTTGATTCAGGAAGGGTTGACGACGGCGGCCGAGGTTGACCAATTAGCGGAGGGTTACCGTAATCGCCTGGACAAGGGACAGGCGGTCGTGGATACCGTTCAAGGGAATTATGATGGCAAAATGTCCATTGACTGGACCCCTTATTTTAATGCCAAGTGGACCGATAAGGCCGATACCACCATCAGCGCCGCGATGCTTAAGACCCTGGCGAAAACGCTGCATACCCTGCCTGACGGCTTTGAGTTGCACCCGGTGGTTAAACGGTTGATTGCCGAGCGAGAAAAAATGGCGACGGGTGAATTGCCCATGAACTGGGGATTCGCTGAAACCATGGCTTATGCAAGCCTGTTGCAGGAAGGTTATGGCGTCCGTTTGTCAGGGCAGGACTGCGGCCGTGGTACCTTTGCTCATCGCCACGCCGTGTTGCATGATATTCAAACCGGCAATACCTTCGTACCTTTGGAGAAGGCCGCCACGAGCAAACCTTTTGTGGTTATTGACTCCGTGTTGTCCGAAGAGGCGGTGCTTGCGTTTGAATACGGCTATGCTTCCTCCGAACCCAATTCACTGGTGCTCTGGGAAGCGCAGTTTGGGGATTTTGCCAATGGCGCCCAGGTGGTGATTGATCAATTCATCAGTTCCGGCGAGCAAAAATGGGGTCGTCTCTGCGGCCTGGTGATGCTGTTGCCGCATGGCTACGAAGGCCAGGGGCCTGAGCACTCCTCCGCACGTCTTGAGCGCTACATGCAGCTCTGCGCGCAACAGAACATGCAGGTTTGTACACCGACGACGCCGGCCCAGATTTTCCATCTCCTGCGGCGACAAATGATCCGCAACTTCCGTAAGCCATTGATTGTGATGACACCCAAGAGCTTGCTGCGTCATAAATTGGCGGTATCACCGGTTGAGGATTTATTGAAAGGCAAATTCCACGACGTGATTCCAGAAATCGATGCTCTGGATGCGGCTAACGTCACGAAGGTCGTGTTATGCTGCGGAAAAGTTTACTATGATCTGTTGCAAAAACGCCGTGATGAGCAGTTGAATCATATTGCCATTATTCGCATCGAGCAATTATACCCATTCCCGAAAAAGGAACTGGAGCAGGAACTGGCGAAATTTACCAAGGCGAAACAGGTTGTCTGGTGTCAGGAAGAACCGCAAAACCAGGGGGTTTGGTTCTCATCGCAACACAATATCATTGACTGTTTACGTCCGGATCAACGCTTAAGCTATGCCGGTAGAGGATTTGCCGCGGCACCGGCCGTCGGAAGCCCTCTGCTTCATGCGAAAGAACAACAGGATCTGGTTAACCAGGCTCTGGCTTGATAACGAATTACAATAAATAACCAAAGAAGGACTAACCATGTCTATTGAAGTTAAAGTACCGGCTCTGCCCGAATCCGTGGCGGATGCCACCATTGCCGCCTGGCATAAGAAAGTGGGTGAAAAGGTGGCTCGTGATGAAAATCTGGTTGACCTGGAAACCGACAAAGTTGTTTTGGAAGTGCCTGCGCCGGCAGACGGTGTATTAACAGAAATCCTGTTTAAAGAAGGCGATACGGTTACCTCAGCGCAATTATTGGCCCGTATTGAAGCAGGAAGCACTGCGGCGGCAGCTCCGGCGGCACCCAAAGCGGTACCCGCCGAGCCAGCGCAGGCGCAAGTCAGTGCGCCGGCTCCTGCACAAAGCCAGAGCACCAAGGCCACAGGTCCTGCCGTACGCCGCATGCTGGCTGAAAACAACCTGCAGCCAGAGCAGTTATCCGGCTCGGGTAAAGACGGGCGTCTGACCAAAGAAGACGTCGTGGCCTTTATTGAATCCAACCGCGAAAAATCGGCCGGTGCAACAGCCGCGCCTGCTCGAAGCGAACCCGTTTCCCTGCCGCCGATGGGCGCACGAGAAGAACGCCGTGTGCCGATGACGCGACTGCGTGCCAAAATTGCGGAACGCTTAGTCCAGGCTCAGCACAACGCAGCCATGCTGACGACGTTTAACGAAGTCAATCTTAAGGCTGTCATGGATTTACGTGCACAATACAAAGATCTTTTCGAGAAAAAGCACGGTGTAAAACTGGGTTTTATGTCCCTCTTTACCAAGGCTGTCGTTGAGTCATTGAAACGTTTCCCGGCCGTTAATGCGTCAATCGATGGCCAGGATATTGTTTATCACGGTTATTATGATGTCGGAATTGCCGTTTCCACGGATAAAGGCCTCGTAGTGCCTGTTGTTCGTGATGCGGATCAGCTCAGTCTGGCTGAGATTGAAAAGGTCATTGCTGACTCAGCCAGCCGTGCCCGTTTAGGCAAGCTCTCTCTGGAGGAAATGCAGGGCGGTACCTTCACCATCACCAATGGCGGTGTTTTTGGTTCCCTGCTGGCTACGCCCATCATTAATCCGCCGCAAACGGGTATTCTCGGAATGCATAAAATTGAAGACCGGCCGGTGGTTGAAAAAGGGCAAATTGTGATTCGCCCAATGATGTATGTCGCCCTGTCTTACGACCATCGTCTGATTGACGGTCGAGAGTCCGTGCAGTTTTTAGTAAGCGTCAAGGAGTTGCTCGAAGATCCCGCCCGCTTGCTGCTCAATGTGTAACGATTGACATTTTAACCGCATAACCCGGCTTGCCGGGTGTTGCTTTTTTAAAGGTACTAACGATGAATTTACATGAATACCAAGCCAAGCAGCTTTTTGCCCGCTATGGTCTACCTGTTCCTAACGGTAAGGTGGCTTACAGTGTTGAGGACGCTTTAAAAGCGGCTGAACAACTGTCCACGCCCAAATGGGTGGTGAAAGCCCAGGTGCATGCCGGTGGCCGTGGCAAGGCTGGGGGTGTAAAACTGGTTTCCAATAAAGAGGAACTGGCGGCAGTAACCCAATCATTGTTAGGCACGCGTCTGGTGACTTATCAAACCGATGCTAAAGGTCAACCGGTTAATGCGGTTTTAGTCGAAGAAACCTGCGATATCGGCCGTGAGCTTTATCTGGGAGCGGTTGTCGATCGTTCCAGCCGCCGCGTGGTTTTCATGGCTTCTACCGAAGGCGGCGTCGAGATTGAAAAAGTCGCTCACGAAACACCGGAGAAAATTTTTAAAGTCACCATGGATCCTTTAGTCGGCATTATGCCTTTCCAATGCCGTGAAGTTGCCTTTAAATTGGGCTTGAATGAGGAACAAATCAAACAATTCACGCACCTGATGATGGGCCTTGGGAAAATGTTTGTCGAATGTGACTTAAGTCTTTTGGAGATCAACCCCCTGGTTGTGACCAAAAGCGGACAAATCCTTTGCCTGGATGGCAAGATCAATATTGATGGCAATGCCCTGTATCGCCAGCCTGAATTGAAAAACATGCGCGATAAGTCACAGGAAGACGAGCGTGAGAACCGTGCGACCGATTGGGAACTCAATTACATTCCGCTGGAAGGTTCTATCGGCTGTATGGTGAATGGGGCGGGTCTCGCTATGGCTACCATGGACGTGATTAAGCTGCATGGCGGCGAACCAGCCAATTTCCTGGATGTTGGCGGCGGTGCGACTAAAGAGCGTGTCAGCGAAGCGTTTAAAATTATTCTCTCCGATGAAAACGTTAAGGGAATTCTGGTCAATATCTTCGGCGGTATCGTGCGTTGCGATTTAATCGCCGAGGGTATCCTTGCCGCAGTGAAAGAAGTCGGTGTGAAAATTCCCGTGGTTGTGCGTTTGGAAGGGAATAACGCGCAATTAGGTGCGGACATTCTGAACAAGAGCGGTTTAAACGTCATTGCGGCCAACAGTTTGACTGATGCTGCAAAGAAAATTGTCGCGGCAGTCGCGTAATCACTATGAAAAGGGGCGCTATGGGCGCTCCAAACTAAATGTTGAGGTTAGCAATGAGCGTATTAGTTAATAAACACACAAAAGTCATTTGCCAGGGCTTTACGGGCAAACAAGGTACCTATCACTCTGAACAGGCCATTGCCTATGGAACCCGCATGGTAGGCGGCGTTACTCCAGGCAAAGGCGGCCAGATGCATTTGAATCTGCCCGTTTTCAATACCGTGCGTGAAGCAGTTCAGGAAACAGGCGCGGATGCCAGTGTGATTTATGTACCTGCGGCATTTTGTAAGGATTCCATTCTGGAAGCGGCCGATGCCGGCATTCAATTAATCGTTTGCATTACCGAAGGGGTTCCTGTTCTGGACATGCTGGAAGTCAAAGTGTATTTGGAAAACAATACCAATGCCCGCCTGATTGGTCCTAACTGCCCCGGTATTATTACTCCGGGTGAATGTAAAATCGGTATTATGCCGGGTTCCATTCACCTGCCCGGGAAAGTGGGTATCGTGTCCCGCTCCGGTACGCTGACTTATGAAGCAGTAAAACAGACCACCGACAAAGGCTTTGGTCAAAGTACCTGTATCGGGATTGGCGGCGATCCTATCCCGGGTACCAATTTTATTGATGCGCTGACCCTGTTTGAGCAGGATCCACAAACCGAAGCCATTATTATGGTCGGTGAAATCGGTGGTTCCGCAGAAGAAGAAGCGGCAGAGTTCATCAAATCCAACGTTAAAAAGCCAGTGGTTTCCTATATCGCCGGGGTTACTGCTCCTCCGGGTAAACGAATGGGCCATGCGGGCGCCATCATTTCCGGTGGTAAAGGAACAGCAGCAGAAAAATTTGCAGCCCTTGAAGCAGCGGGCGTGCGTACGGTTCATTCTCCTGCGGATCTCGGTGATGCCATTGCTGAAGTCACCGGCTGGTAATTCACGTTAACCTTGATAGGCTAAGGCCTATCAAGGTTATTTTTTTGCTTTTTTATTCATTAATTCATCAAACAGTTGGCGTTTGGCTTCGGGCAATTCCGCACGACGCAAAGCCCGCATGTCGTCCGGGCTCCCCTGGACACAATCAGGCGTCAGTCGATCGATGATTAAGATGCCATTGAGATGATCAATTTCATGTTGTAAGACACGGGCGTAAAAACCGCTCTCCTGCTGACGGTGAAACACACCCTCTTCGTCATAATATTCCACTGTGATTTGCTGAAAACGCGGCACTTTACCGGCTTTATCCGCAACGGAGTAACAGGCCTCGAAATCGGTCTGCGGCGGTAAACCCGCGACTCCCTCATAGCTGGGATTAATCATAATATGCATAGGGTAAGGTGTAACCTCCTCGCGTAACAAGGCAGCGCTCTCTGGAATATAGATGGCAATTATCCGCCTGGATTGGTTGACCTGCGGGGCGGCAAGGCCGACACCCTCCAGGGCATGGAGCTTTTCCTTCATTGCTGCGATGAATTGTTTGTCCTCGGCACTTAACGGGAATTGCACCGGTTTGGCCGGTGTTTTGAGAACCTGCCGGTGTTCCTGCTGTTCAATGTGGATAAGATGAAGCGAGTAAGCGGAGTTGCTCATAAGGAATCCTGCTGCAAGCCAAGTGATAAATTTCATTGAATTAAATCAACACGTTGATTAAATAACCAATTTTTGCGGAAAAGCTAAACAATATGATTGTTCACTATCTAGCATTTCCATATAATGCCTATTCCCCATTTTAACAATAACAATAGAAAGGTAAAACAATGAAAAAATGGATGTTAATGGCGGCAGGCAGTGTATTCATGGTCAATGCTCAGGCAAATGAAGGGCTTTGTGGTTACAAGGATTATTTCCATTTGAGCAATAAGGCACACCCGGCCATTTATATTGTTAGCGGTTACAGTGATCAGGATCTTCATTTACAACTGGTCGGTCCACGCAGCTTTGTTATTCGTGATACCCCCCAATGCCGTTCTGGCTATGCGCATGTCACGGTGGCGTATGATCTAGCCAATTGGTGTGTCCTTGACATTAAGGACGGTCCTTACATGCAGCACCCTTCCATTAGCGCCTCCTGCCATGGCATACACTACCTTGGTTTGGATTATGACGGTTTTGGCAGTTATTCCTACACCATTAAACTGGATTAACCGGAATGGGCGCGAGAACCTTTCGCGCCCGAGGCTGTCAGGCAGGTGCCAGAGAGCCGGTCATTTGTTTACGAAAACGCCATTGCAGCATGCCTGTCAGCAAAGCCCCCACGAAAGCACCGCAGGGAATGACTTTCAAAGCCAGAAGGTAACTCGTCAGGGAATAGACATGCACGCCATCGGCTGTGAGGTCACCCGTCCAATATGTTTCCATGACATGCCCAATCAAAGTATGAAAGAATGAGCCGCCCAGCATGTTAACGCAATTAAGGAAGGCCACTGTCATGCTTAAAAGTTCCGTATGAACGAGCCTGGCGCCGGCAGCAAACACGAGAACCTGATAGCAGCAGAGAAGGCCGATGATAAAAAACAACAGAGCAAACGCGGCTTTGTGGTAGGAAGGGTGTGAAAGCAGCATGAAGAAAACAGCCGCCATGCCAAGCCCGCAAAGACTTATTACGGGGTAATGGCCCATTTTTTTGCTCGCGAAAGACAACAGCGGCCCCCCAAATAACATGCCGGCAAACAGAAACGAAATGACCAGGGCCGCCTCGCTTTTGGGGATACTATAGGCTGTCATCAGATAAGGGACGCCCCACACATCGGCAAATCCTTCCAGCGAACCGACCATTAATGCATTGGCAATGGCCAATACCCAAATGGAGGGTGCGGAAAGCAGGGCTTTGAATTTCCTGAGGCTGAAGCCAGTTGTCCCCATGGCCATCGGTTGTGGCGGCGTACGAAGAAACACAGTGACGGCAAGGCCTAAAACCACAGCCAGCAATGCGAGAACAAGGGCCAGCGCATGCCAGTCGTAATAAAGCGCAAGCAGGCTTATCGGCTTACCGCCATAAATGGCGCCTAATAAGCCCAGGCTGAAAGAAAAACCCACCATGCGCGCGTAGTGTGCTTCAGGAAACCAGTCGGAGATCACCTTCGAAACACCAAGGAAACCCACGGCCGATCCCGCACCGATTAAAAAACGGCTGAGACAGGCAATCAGCCAGTGGTGGGTGAGGGTAAACATCAGCGTGCCGGCACCGCAGAGTAAAGCAAAAAACAAAATCACGCGTCGTGCGCCATAGCGATCAAGCAAAACAGCCACAGGAATCTGCATGCCCGCGTAACCGTAGTAATAAAAAGCAGCCAGTAGCCCGAACTGGCTGGCATCGATGGCTAGCTGCTCCATAATGCCCTGCATCATTAATCCTGGCCAGAGGCGGAGAATGAATTGATAGGCAAAAAAGGCCACGGGGAAAAACCACATGACAAAGGGTAAATGGCGTTGTAAACGAAACATGGTATCCTCACTGGGAAGCGGTTAAAACAAGGGGCAGAAAAAAAGTGTGAGGAATAGGATCGGCTTTTCAGCCGATAATAATTGAACGGGTCATGAGGATGGCGCGAGGGAACAAATTCATTGATTAAAATCGAATTAAACCGTGTATTCACGTTACATTATTTTTTCATCAATGACAATCATTGAGCAGAAAGTATTTTTATTTTCATTGGCTCCAATCAATTTCAGATGGTCTATTGTTAATAGGTGACTTCTGTCGCTATAGTTGCAATCCAAAGGACAAGCATGAGGACAAGCGATGAAAAAGGGAATGTTATGGATTATCAGTTTATTCTTATCGGCCTCGGTTGGGGCAAAGCCGTTTGAAATTGTAGGCCAGATTCCCATTCTTATCGGTGATGAAACGGAAGCCGGTCTGCAGCAATCCCGCGTTGTGCTTGTACAGAATGTGCAGTTATCCAACGAGGCTCAGGCGGTGCTCGGCGAGCGGGTGCAGGAAATCATCAATACGGTCAGTGATGAGGAGTCTCTGCTGCCAACTGGACTGCCGGCAAAACTGGATTTAGGAATGAATAAAACGCCGGTACTGAACCAGGGCGTGCATGGTACCTGCGTAACGTTTGCCGTAACGGCCGCACTGGATGCCTTGTTGGCTAAAGGGGATTATATCAGCCAATTATGCAGCCTGGAGTTAGGCACTTACCTGCAGAATAAAAAACAGATCCCCTACAGCGGTTGGGACGGCTCTTTTGGCAAAATCGTCTTAAACCAGCTTGAACAATACGGCATCATTACCACCAGCCATCAACGCAGTAAAGGCTGTGCCGGGGTGAAGCTTTACCCGGCGGATAATGAAAAAAACCAGGGTAAAGCCATGTCAGTGAGTGAGTACACCGCCAATGCCCTGACCATTAATGACCAAATGGTCTGGGAGAGTCTGGTGGACATTGATGACGTCTTTACAGTCAATCATAATCCGGCCCAGGTTTTATTGGCGGTTAAAAAAAGTTTGAGCGAGGGGCATCGGCTGACCTTTGGCGTGCTGCTGGATGTGGAATTAAATCATGCCGGGGCCATGGGCAAATACGCAAAACCGTTTGATTCCTGGATGCTCACGCCTGAAATCATCCGTCATGCCAAACAGGGACGCGTGAATGGCGGCCATGAAATGATTATCATTGGTTATGATGACACGGCGCTGATTAGGGATAACGTTGGTCACATCAGCAAAGGCATGTTAATCTTGCGTAATTCCTGGGGCAGCAACAGCGGCAACCGCGGCAATTATTACATGTCTTACGACTACTTCAAGGCATTAAGCGATGAAGTGCAAATCATCAAACCCAGGGTTTAACGTTAAGACGATGAGAAAAAAAACGCATGGACTATAAAGATTATTATCAAATTATGGGATTGGAGCGCAGTGCGTCGCCTGAAGAAATTAAACGGGCCTACAGAAAACTGGCCCGCAAGTACCATCCTGATGTCAGTAAAGAACCCGGTGCTGAGGAAAAATTTAAAGAACTGGGCGAAGCCTACGAGGTCTTGAAGGATCCTGAAAAAAGGGCCAAATATGATCAATACGGTCAATACTGGAAACAACAGGGCCAATCCGGTTTCAGACCCGGTGAAACTCAGTACCGTCATGACCAATTCAATGAAGGGGACGCCGCTGATTTTGAGGATTTTATCAACAGCATTTTCCGCCAGCGTCAGCAGCAGGCTAATTTTTATGATTTTGGCCAACAGGATATTCATGCCAGATTACCCATCAGTCTGGAAGACAGTTACCGAGGCGCAGAAAAAACCCTGCAACTTAAAGTGCCGGTCTATGACCGTCATGGGCACGGCGAGTATCAGACGCGCGCGGTCAAGGTAAAAATTCCTGCGGGTATCGGCGATAACCAGCAAATTCGTCTCAAAGGCCAGGGGGGTAGGGTAGACGGCCAGCCGCCAGGTGATCTCTACATCGAAATCAGTCTGTTGCCGCATCCCTGGTTCCGTGTGGATAAAAAAGACATTTATCTGCAACTGCCTGTGGCGCCCTGGGAAGCGGCATTGGGGGCGACTGTCCAGGTTCCAACTCTGGGGGGCGTGGTCAATCTTAAAATCCCGGCGCAGTCCCAATCCGGCAAACAAATGCGGCTTAAAGGCAGGGGGCTGCCCGGTAATCCGGCCGGTGATCAGTACGTGAGTCTCGACATCGTTATCCCTCCCGGGGACAATGAGACACTGCGCCATTTGTATGAAGAAATGGCAAAAACAGCATCGTTTAACCCCCGAGAAAAATTAGGAGTCAAACATGGCTAAGGACAATGAAACCACGACAGTGTGCGAAGAATGGTATACCTTGTCCCTGCATGAGGTGACAGGTTCTTTTGGCGTGAGCGCCGAAGTCATTTTTGAAATCATGGATGAAGGGATTATTTCATCGCAAAAGAACGAGCAGGATGAATTTTATTTTGGCAATGAAGACCTGCGACGCATTCGCACCGTTTTGCAATTGCACCGCGATCTTGGTGTCAACGTTGCCGGTGCAGCCTTGGCCTTGGAGTTGATGAACGAAATAGAGCAGTTGAAGCGGTTATTGCAGGGTGGCCATCACTAATCAAGCGACAGGGGCCACTGTCGGCGGCATGGCTTCGGGTTCCTCACCGGTTGGTTGCAATCCAGGGTCATAGTAGGCGCGCTCGTTCTTGGTAAACAGACCGAACTGATTGGCAAAGGAGGGCATTGGCGGTTTATTTTTTTCTGCGGCAATATCACGCAGGGCATTAAAACGCTTCAGTGGCGTGGGCGTATAAAGATGCAGAAGCGACAGCAGATAAATGAGGCAACTCTTAAACCACAACCAGTCAGACTCTGTGAATGAGCGCTGTTTGGTTAAGGGAATTGAGAACTCAACCTTTTTACAGGCGGTTTGTAATTGAAAAAGCCGCTCACTCGGCGAGTTTTTATCATTGAGGGCAATGTCTTTTAATAGAGTGAGCAGTCTGCTTTTCTCATGAATGAGCTCCTGTATCTCATAGACGGAAGTGTCATCCACCCCGTTGCCTTTTGCTGTGTCCAGGTACAGATAAAAGGCCTGAATGGCTGACAGGACTTTATCCAGATGCACATAATGACGCAATTCGTCATTCTGAAACGCTCGGGTTTTTTTAATTAATAAACGAATCATGCTCTGGCGGATATGGTTAGACGATTTCGTCTGCTCAATAATTTCCTGATTAAACGACATCAGGTGGGCATGCAGTTTTTTCTCATATTCACTGTGAATGTGCAGTAAACCAAGGCGGCGTCCTGCCATCTTTGTCACGAGTTCCTCAAAGGTGGATTGCAGGTAATTGGCTTTGTACTGTTGGTTCAGTTCAGCGTCTTTTATCTGAATGGCCTGCAAATAGAGGCTCTGTTCTTCGGCTGTTTCCTTTTCGAATTGGTAACTGGCCTGTAAACCCGTGTAATGAGCATTTAAATTGGCGACCCAGTCAGCGACACCGGAAGGTATGGCCATGCACACAGGCAGTTGCGCGCCATTGAGCAAGGTATCCACGTGAGGATAGCGGCCTGATGCGCTTTGTCCTGCCTGGTAGTGGTCCTGATGTTCATACAGGTCCGGTAAAAGACTGGTGTATTGAGCGAGCAATTGGTTCTCGATGGCCTTAAGAATTTCAGGCGTTGAGGGAAGGTACCCTGACGTAAATTGCAGGTAGTCGTTTAATTGGTCATTGAACTGGCTGTAAATACGGATTTTTTTATCGCGGTCGGGCGAGGCGGATTGTTTCTTCCAATAAATGAGTGCACCGGTTGTCAGGCCGGCAATGTTGTCAATCACAGGTATGATTGTGAGGTCGCTTTTGAGAAATAACCCATCGATTACAGGGGTGTTTGTCATTCCCTGTGGGAGTAAATGAGGTAATTCCTTTGCTGCCTGTTTAAGAAAAGGCAATGCCTCGCGGTAATGCTTGACTGCGCGCTGTCTAGCGAATTCCAGCACATCCGGCCGCGGCGGCGGGCCTGGTATATAGGATAAGGGTTGTTTAAGACGAATGTAAGATTGCAGGGATTGATGCAATTCCTTAAAAGCACGCTGCTCACGACTGATTTGTTTAAGCTTCAATTCAGCCAGGGTTGCTCGTTGTTTCGCCGCCGCTTGCCGTTTCTGGATGGGCGTCATGGAGAAAACCAGTTCAAGATGCTGAACCGAAACCAGACCTGCCGGTTCAACCAAACCCTGGTAAAATTGATCCAGAATGGCTTTCATGGAGGTCGCCAATACACCAGGCTTTAAGGCCAGTTTGGCCTCAAAATGATCCGTTTCCATTAATAGACGAGTGAATAACACCGAATTGATTTCGTCCAGATGATCCATGACTGCGTCATGAGAAGTTTGAGAAAACTGGATCAATTTGGCTTTTAACTCCATGAACAGACCATACATGACAGGCGTGTCCAGCAGTAATCTGAAATACGAGGGCGAATCGTGGATAATCTTCTCAATGTTCGTCGCGATGCGTTTGGTATTGAGACGGATTTTTTCAAGCCTGTCCGCCGGTATCGGTGTTTGATAATTCAAGGCGGCAACGTGTTCGGGAACCACCATAAAGGCCTGGATTGTATACCATAATCCATTGTAATGAAGGGGTTCTTCCTTCGGCTCTACCTCCTCGGGGTGGACCAGGTAGGGTTGGGTCTGATCGCGTGTGAATTGATACAGTTGCTGGGCTTTCATCATCAGATCACGGCAAACCAGGCGTGAGTGAGGATCATGATAAAAGGAAAGCGACAACTGATAGATGGTGTTGATGGCATGATAAACCTGCAGCAGATGATACACATAGGTTGATTCATTGCTTTTGTCATTGAGTTTCTCAAGTTCAATGACCATTTGTTCAAGGTAATACAGAGCATTAAAAAGACGTTTAATGTTAAGCAACTGCTGAGGCTCTGCCAGCAGGGATTGCCTGTTTTCCAATTGGGGAAAAGGAATACCCTTTTCCTGTGGTTTAAGGTACTGTCTGGCGGGAAGATTCAAGGCCGCCGTGAATTGAAAAAGCGATTTGCGGTAATCCGCGATGTGTCTCGAGCAGGTGTCTTTTTTAAGCAGGTAATGCGCTCGATTGGCATGCTGAGTATTCACCGCCAGCGGTGCGGACTCCACGTCGTTTTCATAGAGCTTTTTACCCTCATCAAGGTAACTGTTCCGATAGTCTTTCCAACGCGTCTTTGTGGCAGTGAAGCCTGTGTTAATATCCAGTTCCATTGAGATTAATTCATCGAGCGTCACCGGCAATGCAGGCGCTTTGCCGGTCAGAGACGCGATGATATTCTTATCCAGGGCGCCAATTCCTGCGTCAGAAGCCTTGATCGTCCTAAAATAAGGCTGAAAACAGGCATAGAGAGGCCGTAATTTTTTCTTCTCCCCCTCCGGGACTTCAGCGAGGGTCGTCACGTCCTGCTGATCAAGAATAGCCATGAATTGCCGATACGCTTTTTGGGCCTGAGTTAAGGCAATTAACCGCTGATCGTAATGTTGAGCAAGAAGGAATGCCTGATCGGTGGTTAAGGGCGCAGGCTGTTTTAAAAGGCAATGCCCTTCTTCGGAGACGGTAAACTCAAAACCCTTGGCCTCGTCTTTCAAGCCGAGAGCGGCTTTCTCGTCGAGCTTAAACCTGTCTTCATCTGGGGCAGGCGATAATGCCAGGTCGCTCTGGTCAATAATGTGTTGCAAAAGTGCTTTGTTAAGCTGTTGATGGAACCTGGCGGTGACTGTTTCCCGGGAAAACAAGGCAGCCAGCGTGGCTTTTTTGGCCAGAAGGTGGCTGATTTTATCGGTGTTTTCGTAATTGTAATACCAGTCATAAGGCTTTTTTAAGGCGCTCAGCCAACCGCGGTTTTGCGTCAAGCCATAAATAATGGCATTACTTAGGTCAACATGATGATGCTCGATAACAGGGCGGATGTATCGATAGTGCCTGGCTAGTTCCTTTTTGACGATCTCAGGCAGTTGGCTTAAATGAAGCCCCTGGTATTCTGGCAGGGCAAGAATAGCATAGAAACTGTTAAATGCTCTTTGCAGGTGTTGCGCTTTGACTGAGGCTGTCCGTGTTTTGCTGAGTCTTTCGCGCGTTTCACCGAGCCGCAAATCAAGGAATCGCGCATCTTCAAGGGTCAGCAATTCCTTGCCGCAGGTTTCAAAATTAACGGGTTTGCGGGCATAGGTGATGAGCCAATCATAAAGCGGTTTTACCTGCTCCATCATGGGCTTGGAAAGGGTTCCTGGATGCAGCAGGGCTTGATCTTCGATACGATCAATCAGGGCAAATAACCGTGGCAGCAGGTCATATTTTAATTTGGCCAGATTATCACGTACCACGTTCTGGGAGGTTTCATTGAATTGCACCATCTGCTGGAAGGTGCTGGTGCTCAGGCTGATAATGTTGCGAACAATATTGACGTATTTCATCAGCTTGAATGCGATGAAAAAATTATTTTCCCTCAAATCATCCAGCGCAAAAATAATCTTGATTGCATTTTCCTGAAGTTCCTGTAATTTTTGCTCATTTATTTCCGGTGCTTCAATGGAAATTTTTGCAGAATAATGATGCAGATGGAGGCGTAATGCCTGAATATAGCCTGGAAGTTTCGCACTGAATTTACTGATAAAGTTGTAATCAAATCCGCCCGGCCGAGGTTTCATTTGATCCACAGCAATGCCTGCATACCAGCCGGCGTTATAACTCAGTGGAAAATCCAGAATGCGGCCAGCCAGATCATTCGCCTGCTTTTCATAACCATCCGCCTGCTGTTTGACGAGATGCAGAATATGCTGCAACTGCATCAGCTCATGGCCAAACACTTCCATAAAATCCAAATCGACATGTGTCAGCAGATAGCTGGCCTGATAGGCGTGATGAATGGTATTAAAGTAGAGTTTTTTTAAATCAAGGGTTTTTTGCTGGCCATTGCGGAGATTGACATTTTCCAGATCGATGAAGGCCATTTCCGCATGGTACAAGGCATTAATGAGTTGTTTAATCTGGACGATGCGGCGGGGTTCATCGGCGAAATCAACATAGGGTTCACCGGAGGCCTGCGTGTCGGCAAAATAATCGCGTGCGTAACTTGAAAAATAGGGGCCTTTCAACTGAGTTGTGATAAATTCACGATTGCTGCGCAACAGCGTGGAAATCTGATTTTCTTTAAAAGTATCCAACAAGCGCAAAAATCGTTCTATCATAAGTAGTTACCGATGCGATCGTGTTGCAGTTATAATATAAGTCGCGTCTTAAGTGAAGTGTAAGATGCTTTCTTTTTGTTAATTATCTGGAAATTTTGGTTTTTTTGAAGGCATTCAATGAGGGGATGTAACATGACTGGGTGGCGGACCTTAGCAGATATACGGCGGGATTATGGGGATTTACGGATTGATGACCAACAGATCGGGGGCGATCCCTTACTGCTGTTTCAACGCTGGTTTAATGAAGTGCTTGCCAGCGAGAAACAGGATCCCACAGCCATGGTCCTGTCCACGGTGGACGATGAAGGTATGCCGGATTCAAGAGTAGTATTACTCAAGGGAATCGAAGAGGGATGCTTTATCTTTTATACCAATTATGAAAGCGCGAAAGCCGTGCAATTGCACAATCACCCGTTTGCCGCCTTGAATTTTTATTGGCCGGAAATGGCACGGCAAGTGAGAATACGGGGGGGTGTGGAAAAAACCAGCCGGGAAATGTCAGACGCCTACTTTGCCAGTCGGCCGCCAGCCAGTCAGCTCAGTGCCCTGGCTTCGCCTCAGAGTCGTCCCATTGCCACCCGGCAAGAATTGGAGATGGCCTTTAACCGCCTGATGGCGCAATGGAATCAGCAACCCATTGTCCGTCCGGAAAACTGGGGTGGGTACCAGCTCAAACCGTCGACCATTGAATTTTGGCAGGGTAGAGATAACCGTTTGCATGACCGCGTGCTGTATCGTCGACAGGGCGAGGAATGGATTGGTTGCCGCCTGGCGCCATAGTGAGTAAAATCATATACTTATAAGTACAATGTGTATTATTTTTAATAATATTGTCAAGAAATAGTAAATTAATCTAACTTGTCCCCTCCTGGATTGCTCAAGGCGTAAAATAGCTTTTAAGTGGATTGAATCACGAATCCCCTGGCGATGGTACGGAAGTTGCTACCATTCAAGTAAGAGGAAGACGAGCTAAGAGAGGGTACGAACATGAACGATACTTCAGCCTTATTACCACACATAAAATTGCGCTTTAACATTGAGCATCCTAACCTTGAAGAGTGCTATGATGAGGGGTACCAGTGCGCATTGTCCGAATTGGGCGAGCAGGAAAATCCTTACCGTCAGGGCACGAGTGAATACGAACAATGGCAGGAGGGGTGGTGGGCTGGTTTTTATGGCGAGGAACCGCTCTATGACTTAGGGGCAACGACCCTTAAGAAGGATGAAGAGGAAAAGTCAGCCGTGTCAGCCGCCAATGACGGTTTATTTTCCATTCACAATAAATCATTTCTGGTAAAAGTGTTGCGTATTACAGGGGCCATCGCCGCTTCGGCCTTTGTTGGTTACCAGGTACTCGATTTAGTCGCATAACCGTGAAGGCCGGCGGGTCAAAAACCCGCTTTCATTTAAACAATTTTAAAACCATACTGCGCATCCGGGCGATCTCGGATGCGTTAAATTCTTTGTAAATTTCGCTGCCGATATTCAAACAGACAGTCACGTCATCACCTATCCCTTTCAGCAGGTCAACGCCTGAGAGGCGCAGGATCTGGATGGCATCACGAATGTCCTGTGCCCAGGCATCAAGGTAACTCATCTCACTAAAGACCGGCAAAAACGTGTGTTCACCTTCTTTAAGAAAGAGCACTTCCGGATTGTCCGGCGCAGAATGAATATCCACCGGGATGATAAAATTAGCCTTGATGAATTCAAGGTAAGCTTTATTCGCCTGTTGACTATCCCCTTGCGAATCCAGGGCATTTTTTACAGCAAGTTCGAGACTGTTCATAATCTACAACGTCAATAAAAGGTCAGATTATACGGATTCATGGCGTATAATTATACCCCACCTTCATCCTGCCAACGATGATGGCGTGGTTTTCCATGCCACTCTGGTGTTGAAATAAACATTTGTAGCAGTATAATGGGTGCTTGGGTTTGTAAATTTTTTGAGCTAATTGCTGTTGGTAGGAAGCATTAAGACAGTCGGAATGGGCTTTGCTTCTGGATACAGTTACCGAGTGTGTATTTATGAATAAAATAGCAGTATCTCAAAATGCAAATTCCTCAGGACGTTTCAGTCAACTGAGCTTTGCATGGATCGTCTGGGGGTTGGCCGCGGCGTTTTATTTTTCTGATTATCTCGCCAGAGTAGCACCCGGAGTTATGCATCGCAGCCTGCAGATTGATTTTGGCATCAATGAAGTCGGATTTGGGATTCTGACAGCGTCTTTTTACATACCTTATATTATTATGCAGGTTCCGGTTGGCCTGACCGTTGACCGTTTGAGCATCCGCGGCATTTTAACCGTTATGTCTTTGATTACTGCCCTGGGCTGCGGGGTCTTTGGCTTGGCAGATGGTCTGATGATGGCCTCCGTAGGACGTATGCTGATTGGTTTTAGTGCGGCGTTTGCCTTTGTCAGCGCGCTGCGTCTGGCGACTTCCTGGTTCCCGCCGGCCATGTTGGGCTTGTTGTCGGGTTTAACTCAGGCGTTGGGCATGTTGGGTGCTGCAGCAGGTGAGGCGCCTGTGTCTTTTCTGGTGGCCAATGTGGGCTGGCGCCACAGTATGTTGATTATTGCGTTCCTGTTTATCGTTTTAGCAGGTCTTTTGTATCAATTTGTTCAGGATAAGCCAGGGACCAAACGCCGTGAGATTAAGGCTCAACCTCACATCAGCATTCTGGAAAGCCTGAAAATAATTTTATCGCATCGACAAACCTGGCTTAACGCCCTGTATGCGGGTTTTCTTTTCGGACCCACTGCTGTCATTGGCGAAGCCATTGGCCCGGCTTACCTGCAATATGGTCGCGGCCTTTCTGCCCATGCTGCGGCATTTGCAACCGGCCTCATTTTTATAGGCTGGGGCATCAGCGGTCCGCTGTCGGGATGGATTTCCGATCGCATGGGGCGTCGCAAACCCTTTATGATATTCTCAGCGTTGTGCGGGGTTGTGTTGACAACCTTGTTTGTTTTCTACCCCGACATGAATAAAACCTCGGCCTATTTGCTTTTCTTTCTCTTTGGGCTGACGAATACCGGCGTGGCTATCGCCTATGCGGTTTCCACTGAAATTCAGGAAAGCAAAGTCATTGGGACCTGCATCGCCTTTACCAACATGACGTCTATTTTTGTGGGGGCATTAATGCAGCCTCTCGTGGGACGTCTGGTTGATTTGTCAGCCGGAGCCCGGGCATTCAATGTGGAAACCTTGCTGTTAAGCGACTTCCAGGCCGGTCTGCGTATTTTGCCGCTGTGCTCACTGGTTGCCCTCATTCTGGCATTCACTGTAAAGGAAACGTATTGCAAGCCCATAAGGCAGGTTAACTGAGCTGATTTTGTTGAGTTTTTTTTCTTATTTCTTTTGCTAGTTAGTGTATCTCGTGCTTTAATTAGGGCGGGTACTACTTACCGCATCTTTTATGCAGTTTTGCAGTGAGATGTCACTAACACGGAGATAATAATGAAAAAAATCATAGGATTAGTGGTTATCCTGGCCGTTCTAGTCCTTGGCGGATATTATGGTATGGGCATTATCACTGAACACACAGTGAGAAAAAACGTCGATATCGTTAATCAGTCGAATGGCCTGTTTGCCGATATCACTGAATACCATAGAGGCTGGTTTAAATCCCAGGCTACATTAAACTGGCGTTTACATGTGCCCGAGCGCATCGTCAGAGGTGCTGATGGCCAACCGCAAACCATGCCTGCACAAGATTACCAGATGCAAATGCCGTTAACCATTTATCATGGCCCCATTATATTGGCTGACAACGGCGTTAAATTGGGCTTAGGTTACGCTAAAACGGATTTAACCTTACCACAAACCTATGCTGAACAGTTCAATAACACCTTTACCGGCGATTCCACCAAACCCAAGCTGGATTTAAGCCTGCTGATTAACTACTTGAATAACAGCAAGGTCAATATGTCCATTCCTGAGTTTAAACTGATTGCCAAACAAGGCAATTCGCAGTTTGACTGGAAGGGCATGAGCAGTACCGTCAATGTGACTTCTTCCATGGACGAAGTGGCGGGCGATCTGACCATTGAAGGCATGAGCTTTGTAAAAGATCAAGTGACGGCCACCATGGGGGAAATCTCCAGCGAATACAACCTGCACCGCACGGATTCCGGTTTATTCCTTGGTGAAGCCAGCGTTTCTTTCCCTTCTCTGCTCATTCAGGATAAAACTCAAAAACTGTTTGAGCTGAATGATCTCGACATCAATACCAGCAGTGACATTGAGAGTGGTCTCTTCAATTCTCATTTCAAAAGCTCATTGGACAAGATCGTCACTCAAGGCAAAACCTATGGCCCCGGTAATCTGGAAATGGCTGTACGTAATCTTGATGCTGATGCCCTGGCCCGTATTAATGAACAAGCCAATAAAATGCAGCAGGGTTCCGATGTGGAGAAACAGCAGGCGTTGATGGCTATTATGCCTGAGATTCCTAAACTGTTTAGCCGCGGCGCGGAATTTGAAATTTCTGAAATGACATTTACCATGCCTGAAGGTACAGTCGAAGGCAACCTGATTATTACGCTGCCCAAAGGCGATAACAATAATCCGGTCGAGATGATGCAGAAAGTTCAGGGCAACGGC
This sequence comes from Legionella rubrilucens, assembly GCF_001468125.1. GTDB lineage: Bacteria > Pseudomonadota > Gammaproteobacteria > Legionellales > Legionellaceae > Legionella_C > Legionella_C rubrilucens. The sequence goes on from NZ_LNYT01000020.1 coordinate 210,066, forward strand.
CGTTTGAAGGTTCCTGGTGCGGTGTTGAAACAGATCATCAGCCAAACCGTCAGACAACGATTGGCTTCTGGTTCCGTTCAGGTTACGTCAACTCCTGACACCACGGCTACTGATCCCAATGCGCCTGCAAATGCTGCCTCCACGGCTACGCCGGATATGGAACAGCAGATTGCGGCCCAAACGGATCAACAAATCAATGCCATGGTTCAATCGGGCTTACTGGTACAACAAAGCACTGACTATGTGGTTGAAGTCAGTCTGAATCAGGGGCAGCTTGTTGTAAATGGCAAGCCATTCAATCCTGCCATGATGAAATTCTAAGTCTTATCAATACCTTGTGAGCAGGTTTAGTTTCAATTAAACCTGCTCAATAACACCTGATTATCAGTCAATTTTTCGGTTGTTTTACTTGTCAGGAATTGTCCAATTGGGTAAGATTCATGTTTTTAAAGGAGGAGTTAATAATAATGACAACAATCAGTAATGAAGCCGGGGATACAACTGCGTCACTGGCCGAGAGCGTAACTCAATCAGTGCAAAGGTATTTCTCCGAGCTGAAGGGAACTGATCCTGTTGATCTGTACAAGTTTGTTTTGGAAGAAATAGAGACACCTCTGTTTCGTGCAGTAATGGAGCACTGCAAGTACAATCAATCTCGTGCAGCGGTTATGTTGGGTATTAGTCGAGGAACTTTACGCACCAAATTACGTCGCTATTTTGATGATAAATACGTTGGAACACGTGATTAAGGTTAAGTAGACCCAATAAAAAAGGAAGCTCAGGCTTCCTTTTTTATTGGCTGTCATTAACCCTATTCGGCAAACATGGAGCTCACCGACTCTTCGACATTGACTCGTTTAATGGCCTGAGCCAACATGTCAGCTAAACTGACTACCCTAATTTTTTTACACTGTTTGGCGGCCTGAGAGAGAGGAATAGTATCAGTTACCACAACCTCATCCAGGGAAGAGTGAATGATATTATCGACAGCCGGTCCTGAGAGTACGGGATGGGTGATGTAGGCCCGGACACTGTTGGCACCATTTCGCTTTAAGTGCATGGCCGCTGAACAGAGCGTACCGGCGGTATCAACAATGTCATCGATAATGATGCAGTTTCTACCCGCAGGTTCTCCAATGATGTGCATCACTTCCGATTTATTGGGACCACTGCGGCGTTTGTCAATAATGGATAATTCTGCATCATTCAAGCGTTTTGCCATGGCTCTGGCACGCACCACACCACCGACATCCGGGGAAACAACCATCAGGTTCGCCAGATTCTGCTGCTTGATGTCTTCCAGCAGAATGGGGGTTGAATACACGTTATCGACCGGCATGTAGAAAAATCCCTGTATCTGATCGGCATGCAAATCAACGGTCAAGACTCGGCATATTCCCACCGAAGCCATCATGTCGGCGACAACCTTGGCGGTAATCGGAACGCGGGCGGAGCGAACACGTCGATCCTGTCTCGCATAGCCAAAATAGGGAACAACCGCCGTGATTCGGCCTGCGGAAGAGCGTCGCAGGGCATCGGCCATAGTCAATAATTCCATGAGGTTATTGTTCGTTGGCGCGCAGGTGGATTGGACAATAAAGACATCACGGCCACGGACATTTTCCAGAATTTCAACCATGGTTTCACCATCGCTGAAAGTGCCTACAGTAGCCTGGCCAATTGGAATTTGTAAGTGGGAAGCAATTTTAAGTGCCAGTTCGGGGTTGGCGTTGCCGGTAAAGATCATCATCGTTGACATGTGTAAGAAACCTTCGATTGTTTATAATCAGTTAACTTAAACACATAGCAGAAGACAGCCAGAAAGATATAATTATTATTTTAGCGATCCGGTGAACGCATCCTTCCCGGTTATCTTCTGCCGTCTGTTTACTTGAATCAACAAGAAAATGGCTGGGGTGCTAGGATTCGAACCTAGGTATGCAGGGATCAAAACCCTGTGCCTTACCACTTGGCGACACCCCAATATGCTTAGATTCTTAATCATCCATGAATCATCTGCAGTTGTCGCTGCAATGTGCTGCGTATTTTGCAGAGAAATTAGGGTAATGTCAACGTTGACCTGCGAAATTATTTTCACAGGTCAATTTCTTCATTTTATTGCTCATTTTAAGAACATAAATTAGATTCGCCACTTTTTGATCACCATCTTGATAAAGATGTCGTGGCCCTGAAGTCGGATTTGGCTTGGCAGGGCAGCTCGACCGACAGCGCTGTAGCCTAAGTATTGAATAGTATAGCCAGCCTGGCGAAGCAGTACGAGGCGGTTTTGAGGATCGCGCTGAGCAGTTTGTACAGCGCCGGGGGCAGGCAGACCGCGAACCCAGTAATACAGGTTGGCTACAGGCAGGCCAATGCCCGTTTCTTTTCGCAGCAAAGCATCTGCACTGCCGGAGGAGACTTTTTTCGGCCCGTCACGCAAAGTGACCACGCTGCCTTTTTTGTCGATCATGACTGTCCCGCTGCCTAAGGGGCCGAAAAGGCGGATTTGATAACTGCCAGGACCATTCTGCAGCCAGTTCACCGACGCCGTCCAGCTTTTTTTCTTTCCACGAGCGGCCATGGCACCGGATAATTCCCAGGACGAAATACTGGCGGTTTGTTTCGCCTGTTCAGCGGGCGATACGTTGACTGCGGGCGCTGTTGCCGCTTCTCCGGCTGTTAAGGGCTGGCCATTTGCAGCCGTCTCGCCGGACAGGTTATCCCCTGGTCCTGAATGAATGGCGTGATGATGGCGCGGTGCGCAAGCTGTTAAAAGTAAAAGCAAACAAAGCGACGAGCATTTCAAAGCATTCATTGCCAAATCTCCATTTCGTCAAATCTCAATCATAGTTTTTTAAATCACAATACGCTAGACTGCGTGAAGTTGCAATTAATGACAAACCTTATGAAACCACGAGCGATATACCCCGGTACTTTTGATCCCGTCACCAATGGTCATGTGGATATCATCAAGCGGGCGGCATCCATTTTTCCGAATATTATCGTGGGTGTAGCGAACAGTTCGGCAAAAAAACCTTTCTTCTCCCTCGACGAACGCATTGCCCTGCTTCGCGAGGCCTTGCATGACGTTCCAGGTGTGAAAGTGGTCGGTTTCAGTACGCTTTTAATTGATTTTGTACGTGAGCAGCAGGCGACAATCATTTTGCGTGGCTTACGTGCGGTAAATGATTTTGAATATGAGTTTCAGCTTGCGGGGATGAACCGTAAATTATCACCCGACATTGAAACCCTGTTTTTAACGCCTTCCGAGCACTTGATGTTCATTTCCTCCAGCCTGGTTCGGGAAATCGCCTCATTCAATGGCGATGTTTCTCAATTTGTTCCGGCTCCCGTTGTACGGGCTCTTAAGGATAAAAAGCAAAAATCATGAATGCACGCACAAGTCTGTTGATTCTGGTCAGTGGTCTTTGCAGCGTTTGCCCTGGTTTTGCCTCACCCTTTCATGATATGCCGCCTGGCTATGCAATCGCCACTGCTCATCCTTTAGCGACTAATGCAGGGCTTGAAATTCTGGCGGCTGGTGGCAATGCTTTTGATGCCGCGGTGGCGGCAAGCGCCGCTCTGGCTGTCGTTGAACCGTACCACTCAGGTCTCGGAGGGGGGGGATTCTGGTTAGTGCACCTTGAAAAGGAAAAGAAAAACTGGTTTATCGATGGTCGGGAAACCGCACCCCTGGCGGCTCACAAAGACATGTTTCTTGGAAAGGACGGCAAACCCGTTCCTGAACGCTCTCTCAACGGAGGGCTGGCTGCGGCCATACCGGGCGAACCGGCTGCTTTGGTTTATATTGCCAGCCATTATGGCCGTCTTCCCTTATCAAAAACACTGGCGCCGGCTATTCGTCTTGCGGAAGAAGGCTTTCCTGTCGATTACCAGTTCCGTTATTTTTCGAGCCAGACGGACAGGCTTAAGCAGTTGCGCCATTTCCCGGCGACAGCGGCCGTGTATTTGAAAAACGGTAACCCTTATGACATTGGCGACATTCTGCGTCAGCCCGATCTGGCTAAAACCTTGCGCCTGCTCGCTGAAAAAGGGCATAAGGGCTTTTATCAGGGAGAGGTGGCTGAGCGTTTGGTCAAGGGGGTGCGTGCGGCCGGTGGGGTTTGGACCATGGCCGATTTGGCGCGTTATCAGATTAAAGTTCGCGAGCCCTTGCAGGGGGCCTACCATACCATGCTGATCATTACCTCGCCTCCGCCATCAGCGGGCGGGATAGCGCTGCTGACCATGCTGAATATTCTTTCCGGTTATTCGCTCGAGAACCTGCCTCTGCCGATGAAGATTCATTATATCGTCGAAGCGATGCGAATGGCCTACTGGCAGCGTGGTGATGCCATAGCCGATCCTGATTTTATCAAGGTGCCGATTGATGACATGATTTCGGCTGCCAATGCTAAAAAGCTGCGTCAGTCCATTTTACCGATGCAGGCAACACCCAGCCGCCGGCTTGAGTCCAAAAAGACTATGGAAGATGTCTCCAATACCACCCATTTGTCGATTATGGATGCCGAGGGCAATCGCGTGGCAGCGACCATGACTGTGAATTATATTTTTGGTTCCAGTGTGATAGCTGAAGGCACCGGCGTGCTGCTGAATGATGAAATGGATGATTTTGCCAGCCAGCCCGGGGCATCCAATGTTTTCGGTATTGTCGGCAGCCAGGCCAACATCATCGAACCCGGTAAACGGCCGTTATCCAGTATGTGCCCCACCTTTCTGGAAATGCCGGGGCGTGTGGCTGTTATAGGAACTCCGGGCGGCAGCCGTATTCCCACCATGGTTTTGTTAGCCAGCCTGGTTTTTTATAATTCGGAGGGGGCAATCAGTATGGTTTCCCGTATGCGTTTCCATCATCAATACCTGCCCGATGTGCTGCAGTTTGAACCGGAAACTTTTTCACCGCAATTGCAGTCGCAATTAAAAAGCATGGGGTATGTGCTGATGCCTTTACTGCAGTACTATGGCGATATGCAAGGGATTACCTGGGACAAGCAGGATAATGTCCTCACCGCTGCATCAGACCCGAGGCACATTGGCCTCGCCGCCACGGTGACCCCCACGCAAAGCCAGGAGAGCTACGGTGTGTCGCACTAGGCTTAGTCCTGTGCTTCGCCAACCAGCTTTTCAATGGATTGATGAACGCGCTTGATGAGTTCCTCTCTCTGGTCAATGGTATAGGCACTCGCATCAATGGGTTCACCGATATGAATTTCAGCCGTTTGATTGATATTAAATTGAAGGGTTCTTGCCGGCAGTATGTTATAAGCACCGCGAATACCAATGGGGATGATGGTGGCTTTGGCTTCGATGGCGGTGACAAAGGCGCCTTTTTTAAAGGGGGCGAGTTGACCATTCTTGGATCGGGTGCCTTCCGGCGCTATCCACATGATGATGCCGCTTTCCAGCAGTTGGCGCATGGCTTCAAGATCTTTAATCGCCTGAGTGCGGTTTTTTCTATCGATAAAAGGGAATTCCGCTGCGGTCATGCCTTTGCCCATGATAGGAATTTTAGACAGTTCCTTTTTAGCCAGCATGCGTATGGAATGATTGGGGAAGGCTTTAAAACTGATGGGAATATCGTAAAGGCTGCTGTGGTTACACATGATGATGTAGGCCTTTCCTGGCTCAGGGACCACGCCGTGGGGATTGATGATTTTGCATTGGACCCCCACCAGATTAAGCAGGCGGTTAACCCAGCGATGAATCGTGGTGTCTACCCAGGCACGGCTGGTTTTACCGAACAGACGCATAAGGACGGAGCGGCTGCAGGCATTCACCGTATAAAGCGCTGACAGCAGCATAATCCAGAACGTGCGGAGTTTACTAATTTTCATTGGAACTCGTTTCAATCATTGGGTGGGGAATCATACTGTAAGAGTGCGAACTTGCCCATACTCCTACACTTTATCCCAACGCACATTGCAGTGTTTCTTAACAGCCGCTGTCAGGAGCTGGACTAACGGATAGGCACGATTGGCAAGACTCACCTGATCGTCATCGTCTTCCTGACTTAAAGGATGGTTTTTTGTTTCCCTGTCGATGGCTTCTTTCAAGTGGTTAAGGGCTGCGGGGATTTCCTCAGCGACCATGGCGCCGGGAATGATGCCGCTGTGCCCCATCATCTTTAACAATCGCTGCGCAATATCCCCTAACATGGTGATGTTTTCATAAGCGTCGCTTTTAAATTTAACTAACATACAGCTGTCCTTCTCTGGTATGAAACAGGGTAAGAATTATATACCGATTTTACGGTAAGAAACGAGGGGCGAAAGGCATTCACTCAGCCGGTAGTACCGGCTGGCATTGAGGGCAGAAGGCCGAACTTCTGCCGCCAATGATTTTGACCTCAATGGCGCAACGGCATTGAAAGCAGGGTTGGTTTTTACGGCCATAGACCTGCAGCTTCTGGGTAAAATAGCCGGGTTTGCCGTCTTTATCATAAAAATCGCGCAGCGTGGTGCCGCCGTCTTCAATGGCGCGCCGCAACACAGCCTGGATATGCAGACTCAAGCGGTTGAATTGCTCGAGGCTTACCCGTCCTGCGGGGGTGAAGGGGTGAAGGCCGGCTAGAAACAGACTTTCAGTGGCATAGATGTTGCCCACTCCCACGACAATCCGATTGTCCATGATGAAGGATTTGATGGTTTGGGTTTTGCGTTTTGCCTTTTCAAATAAATAGCCGCCATGGAACGCTTCGCTTAAAGGTTCCGGCCCCAGGTGACGAAACAGGGGATGATCGTCCGGCTCATCGGCAATGTACAACCACAGGCCAAAACGGCGCGGATCGTTGTACCGAAGAAGCCCGCCATCGGTTAACAGTAAGTCGATATGATCATGCTTTTTAGGCGGGGGAACGTTATTTTTAAGCAGACGCAGATGCCCGGTCATGCCCAAATGGATAAGAAGATGCCCTTCTTCGAGGTGAATGAGAATGTATTTAGCGCGCCGGCTGACTTCAATAATTTGTTTGCCGATACACCACGCAGCCAACTGCGGCGGCACCGGCTTGCGCAGGCGTGAATCCCTTACGGCCAGTCCGCTGATTTCCCGTGCCATCAGAAACGGTTTAATGCCTTCCTTGGTGGTTTCGACTTCAGGTAATTCCGGCATCAGTCTTGGTCTTTATGCTCTATAATCCGGCCTTGTGGCGTATCCTGTTTAACCTTGGGTGCCGGGAATAATGCGTTTTTAATCAGGGTGGCTACCCAGAGTAAGCCGCCGATGAACAATCCCCAGACCAGGACATAGGAAAACATGATAAACAGGCCAATCAACAAGGAAACGGCCACGCCGATGACCAAAAAAGGCACAATGCTTTCTATGATTCGTTTTATACTGTCATTCATTATGGAGTCCTGTTCTCGATGTACTGCAATTTATTTCCTGTTTAATTAAAATTATCGTTCACAAGTCGACCTGATGCAATGCGGTTTGTGCAATTTGTGGTATGATCATAGAAGAGGTGTAATTTTATACCTTAACACACGCCTTGGCTTAATAGAGGATTCGATCGCATGTCGAAGCTGAGCGGATAGTTTAATCAGCTGTTAAGTATCTGGCAAATAATTCTTTTTTGGGGAGTTACCGAATGATTTATGGGGTTTTGAACCTTTCATTTTGGGGATATGTCATTGCGACCATCGTGTTAACGCAAATCACGATTGCCGCGGTTACCATCTATCTGCATCGCTATCAGACACACCGAGCATTGACCCTTCACCCTGCCGTCAGCCACTTCTTTCGTTTGTGGCTCTGGTTGACGACCGGTATGGTGACGGCCCAATGGGTGGCTATTCATCGTAAACACCATGCCACGACGGATGTCGAAGGCGATCCTCACAGTCCCAAAGTTCTTGGGATTAAAAAGGTATTCTGGCAGGGTGCCGAATTGTACCGCGAAGCCTCCAAAGACAAGGAGATGATAAAAAAATACTCCCATGGTACGCCGACTGACTGGGTGGAACGCAATGTTTACAGCCGTTTCAGTTCCAAAGGCATTATCATCATGCTGCTCACCGACCTGGTTCTTTTTGGCATTCCCGGCCTTACCATCTGGGCCATTCAGATGATGTGGATTCCGCTGCACGCGGCAGGAGTCGTCAATGGGATTGGCCATTACTGGGGGTATCGCAATTTTGAATGCCCGGATGCTGCGACCAATATTTTCCCCTGGGGTTTCTGGATTGGTGGTGAAGAGTTGCATAATAATCACCACACCTTCGCTTCCTCGGCCAAGTTTTCTGTGAAATGGTGGGAGTTTGATATTGGCTGGCTCTATATTCGCTGCCTGTCTTTTCTGAAATTGGCCAAGGTTAAAAAACTGCCCCCAAAACTGGCGATGGAAGAAGGCAAGCTGCACGTGGATTTGGAGACAGTGAAAGCGGTTGTCAGCAATCGATTTCAGGTGATGTCATACTACTACAAGCGGGTTGTCCGTCCTATCCTCAAAATGGAAAAGCGTATCCATACGGAAAACAATACCGATAAAAAGCTGTTCCAGCGCGCCGGACGTCTCCTGCGTCTTCAAGACAGTCTGTTATCGCCGCGTGCAAACACCAGATTGCAGGCTTTACTGGCAAGCTGCGAGCAATTGCGCCTGGTTTATAGCTACCGGCAGTCCCTGCAGAACATCTGGCTTAAGACCGCAAGCTCGCAACGTGAGCTGGTCGACGCATTGCAGCAATGGTGCAAGCAGGCTGAAGAGTCTGGTCTTGAAGTGTTGAAGCAATTTGCCCAGCAAATGAAAGGCTTTGTACCCAAACCCGTCAAAATCTGATTTTTAAAAGGGAGGCCAAGCCTCCCTTTTTTGCGCTTAAGCCCGACCTGTATGTGTTCTCTGGCTATACTTTCAATAAGACATCAAATTATGGTAACTCATGATTGACTTTCAGCTGGATTTGCTTTGAAGTAATGAATTACCAGTCACAAAATTGAAAGGAGTTGTTTATGGAAAAAATGACAGCCGTTGTAACTGGAGGTACTGGAGGAATTGGCACAGCAATCTGCCAAAAATTGGCTTCCGAGTACCAGGTGATCGCTTGCTACTTCAAGGATGGAAAGCATGAAGAAGCCAAAGCCTGGCAAGAGCAGCAACGCAAAGCCGGCTTTAATGTGGATATCGTTTACGCGGACATGGCAAGCTTTGCTGATTGTGAAAAGCTGGTTTCTCTGGTGAATGAACGTTATGGCCACATCGATGTTCTGGTTAATAATGCCGGGATTACCGCCGATTGCAGTCTTAAAAAAATGACCCCTCAGCAGTGGCAGCAGGTGCTCGATGCCAATCTGACCAGCGTCTTTAATATTACTCGCAATGTACTGCCCGTTATGCTTGATAAAGGCTATGGCCGTATTATTACCATCTCTTCAATCAATGGTCGTAAGGGTCAATTTGGTCAGTGTAATTATGCCGCCAGCAAAGCCGCCTTGTTTGGTTTCAGCAAAAGTCTGGCGTTGGAAGTCGCCAGCAAGGGCATTACCGTCAATACCATTTCGCCGGGATACATTGAAACGCCGATGTTGGCCGGTGTGAAAGAGGATGTATTGAAAAGCATTGTCGCCAACATTCCTGTCGGGCGTTTGGGTCGACCTGAAGAAATTGCCGATGCCGTGGCTTTTCTGGCTGCTCGTGAATCAGGCTTTATTACCGGTGCCAATCTGGATATTAATGGCGGTCAATACATGTAATTACCTGTTTCCTCATGGTTAGCAGAAAGAGAACAAAATGGAAAAAGACAAGGTTATATTGGTAACAGGGGGCACTGGGGATATTGGCACTGCCATTGCCATTGAGTTGAGCAAACGTTATGGTCAAATCATTGCATTGGATGTAGTCTCGGAAGCACAGGCCACCGAGTGGCTGAGTCATCTGAAAAAAGAAGGGCATGAGCAAATCGCTTTTCGACACATGGATGTGACCCGCTTTGACGAATGCCGACAAACTGTTACCGATATTCTTGTCGAATACGGACGAATCGACGTGTTGATTAACAACGCAGGAATTACCCGCGATGCCGTATTTCATAAAATGACCAAACAACAATGGGATGAAGTTTTGCGCGTTAATCTCGATGGTATGTTTAACGTGACTCGCCCGGTGGTTGAGATCATGCGTAATCAGGAGAGTGGCCGTATCGTCAATGTGTCGTCCGTGAATGCGCAGAAAGGGCAATTTTCCCAAGCCAATTATGCCGCCTCCAAGGCGGGTATTTATGGTTTTACAAAGAGCCTGGCGCAGGAGTTGATGAGTAAAAACATCACGGTTAACAGCATTTCTCCCGGTTATGTCAATACCCGTCTTATGAAGGGCATCAGGCCTGATATTCTGGATTCAATCATTAATTTAATCCCGGCAAAACGTCTGGCTGAGCCGGAAGAAATAGCCTGGGCTGTTGAATTTTTAATTGATGAGCGAAGCCGCTACATTACCGGCGCCAATTTAAGTATTAACGGCGGCCTGCACATGTATTAAGCAGACCAGGCTGTTTTAGAGGGCTAAATGACCAGACTTATAAAAAAATACAAAAACAGACGATTATACGACACTGAAAAAAGCCAATACATCACGGTTGAAGAGTTACAACGTTATATTATCGATGGAATCGCCTTCCGAGTGGAAGATTCGGTCACCAATAACGACATTACCAATGCGACGTTACTGCAGATTTTTGTGGAAATGGAAAGCGGTGCCAGCCAGTTTTTGTCGGCCGACATGTTAAAGCAGCTCATTGTTCTGGCCAATCATCCGATGAGTCAGTCCTTTAAAAAGATGCTGGAGCAACTGTTTGTGACCATGGAAAAATCCCTGCAGGGCAATCCCTATTTAAGTGATTATAAAACCACCAGTGATCTCTGGTCTCAACAAATGCAGCAACTCCTCAAGCAATGGCAGGGATTTTTTAAATAATTTTGCTGCACTGCAAAAAAAATCGCTAAATGCCTTGACAGGCATGGTGAAAAAGAACTAATCTATTATTGTGCACTGCAACATATTGGGAGAAATGAAATGGTAAATCAAGCCTATTTTGAAAAATGGAGCGAAATCGCCAAGAAGGTTCAAGAACCTGTTCAAGCCATCGCTGAGTTAAATGTCAAGACCTTGCAAAACCTGTCTTACATTAAGCCCGATGAATTGGCTAATTTGAAAAAGCCGGAAGAGTTGTTTGACAAGCAAATGAATGTTGCGCTGGAAAACGGCCACAAAGCCTTGGATTACATGCAAAAATCCTTTCAAATCATTGAAAAGGCCATGTTAAATTTCGCTAAAGATGTTAAAAAAACGGAACAAGCGGTTAAATAATTCTTCACCGCTCTGAAACAGCCGCTAAGCGGCTGTTTTTCTATTGGCCCATGAGCCGCAAAAAAACACGGCGTCACCATAACCCCGACTTCTTGCTTCCTGCACGCGTTAATCCATGGACTACCCATTTAATGGGAATTATGTCAGTTTATAGGTTTACTTTCGATAAAGGTCAACCAGTGGAACACAGCCATTCCCCCATGGATATTAAACGCCGGCTAAGCACCAATCCGCAAAATTATCTGAGGGACTGGATTTATGGCGGAATCGATGGAGCAGTCACCACCTTTGCGATTGTTTCTGGTGTCGTAGGAGGTAATCTGTCATCGCTTGTTATTCTGATATTGGGTTTTGCTAATTTATTGGCGGATGGATTTTCCATGGCAGCAAGCAATTACCTGGGAACAAAAGCGGAACGGGAGCGCTATCAACAATACAAAGCCATAGAGGAAAAACACCTTCGTCTTGTACCCGAAGGCGAAAAAGCTGAAATACGTGAAATTTTTGCGGGCAAAGGATTACACGGGGAGGCGCTTGAACAATTGGTTGAGATTATTACATCCAATCACGGTTTGTGGTTAAAAACCATGCTGCAGGAAGAATATGGTTTGCCGAAAGCAGTGCCATTGCCTTTGAAGTCGGCTGCCTGGACATTCTTTTCTTTTCTGATTTTTGGAGCAATTCCTCTGTTACCCTATGTTTTTAACAGACCTTCTGCTTTTTTCTACTCGTGTCTATTCACTGGATGCACTTTTTTCATCATTGGTGCGATTAAGAGTTACTGGTCTCCCAAATCCTGGCATTATTCAGGGTTAGAAACCCTTTCCTTAGGCGCTATTACGGCGGCGTTGGCCTATTTCATTGGTTGGGCTTTGCACCATTACCTGGCCTGATACTAGCCCTGACTGATGATCAACACCCCAATGAAGATGAGTGTGCCGCCAATCAAAACGGAGGAGTTGGCATGATTTTCACGAAACAGCAGCCAGGTAAAGAAAATGGTGAACAGGGGGTAAATTAATTCGATGATGCCCGCGGCAGTGGCATTTTTAGCCCGCACAGACAGTGCAATCAGGTAACTTGCCACACTGACTACGACAACCTGAGTCAGTGTAAGAATCAATAAGTTAGGCTCATTGCTCAAAGTATGCCAATCTTTTTTAAAGGAGGTGAGACCGGCAAGCAGGGAAAATACTACTGCGCCAAGGAGCATCTCCAGGGCTAGCAGGGTAAAAATGGACAAGCTGTGCAGAAGCTTTTCCGCGAGAGAATAATTTAAACCCCAGAGCAGGGCTGCCAATAAAGCAAATACTATCCACATTGTTAGTCCGCTTTATGAAGGTTGTCTCCCCATCGTCTCACAAGATCCAGATCAAAATCAAAAAGATCGAGAATACGACCCACTGTGTGGTTGACCACGTCATCCAGTGTGGCCGGTTTGGAATAGAAAGCAGGAACGGGTGGGGCGATAATGGCTCCCATTTCCGTCACGCTCACCATGTTACGCAGATGCCCTAAATGCAGTGGTGTTTCTCTCGCCATGAGCACCAGTTTGCGCCGCTCTTTCAAGATCACATCGGCTGCCCGAGTTAATAAATTACTGGTACAGCCGCTGGCAATGTCAGCCAGTGTGCGCATGGAACAGGGGGCGATGATCATACCTAAGGTTTTATAGGAGCCGCTGGCGAGGCAAGCTGCAACATCATTGATGTTGTAATAATGGCTGGCTAGCTGTTCAATATCCGAGGCAGTATAGGTGGTTTCATAATGGCGGGTTTGCTGGGCTGCTTTCGTTACAATCAGATGGGTTTCCACGGACAGTTGCCGCAAAATTTCAAGCAGACGAATGCCATAAACAATGCCTGAAGCGCCGCTGATGCCAATGATAATTCGTTCTTTCTTAGCCATGAAGTTGCTTTTGCCGATGAGGGTAAGACCATAAAAATACCACAAAAAGTGTTATTTTTCTCCATTTTTGCTGGCAAGACGGCAGGAAGTGAGAAGCTCTTCCAGTTTAGTAATACCCAACGCATGCATTTTTTCAATGTTTCGCACAGGAATTTGCGAGGTGTCGCCATAATAGGCAATGGCTTGTTCAACCTGGTCTTCACGCAACAGATGCAGCATGGGGTAGGGGGAGCGGTTGGTGTAATTGGCGGCATCATTAAAATCAACGCCGTCGAAACAATAGTCAGGATGAAAACTGGCCAGTTGATAAAGGCCTTCATAGCCGCTGTCGTTTAAGAGTTGCTCCGCCAAATCAAGGAAATCCAGGTAGTCAAAAAAGGAATGAAATTGCCGGGGGAAAATGAGCAGGGTGGTGGCAATGGCCGGATCCTTATCCAGCAGGGATACCTCATCCATTAATTGGAATAAGGCCTGTTCAGTATCCTGACTGTCAGCCACTGCAAGGCGAAGCGTCTGGCGATCCACTTCCCGTTTGGCAAAAGGACAAACCCCGTATTCGATTATAAAATGCCGGACCCAATGTCGGATTTGGGCAATGACCTCTTGTTCAGAATGACTCATCATGATTAAAAAACTGGAAGTATAACCGATTTTGACACTTGCTATAATTAAAAGGCAATCTCGTTATGGAAAAAATGATGAAGAAACCCTTAATACCGTTGCTTGCCTTGTTGTGGGTGTCTGAAAGTCAGGCTTTGGAGCCGCTGAGTTTCAAGTCCCCATACAATGAGGAGGTGCTGCCGTCGCCCTTTCCAGTGTATGTCATTGAAAATCAGGGGGTGGTCAATCATCCCTACCCTGGGGCAAAAAAAGTGTTGTTACCCACGGACAACAGTTACAACGGCAAGTCAGGCTGCTACGTGGCCTGCTATTCGCATCGTTCTGGAATTTACGCCGTCTCACCGGACATCAGCGTCATGGGGCAGGTGCGTGTGCCTGGGGAATACATTGGCCGCATTTGTCAGCCTAAAGCCTATGAATGGCAGGATATCAGTCAAATAGCCGCTTTTAACCAACTCTGTGCCCAGAAAATCAAAAGCTGCGCCGCCGGCGACTGCTGGGCCGGCGGCGATACAGGCGGTTGGTTTGGGATTCAGTAACCGCTAACTGGTCGTGGCGGAAGGATTGGGTGTCATCTCGCTCTTATACGTTTTAAACACGTAAGTTCCAGGGGCATTGACGATGCCAGGGTAGGGCAACTCCCTGAACACCGGCGCCTGGATCATTCTTCCGGACTCTTTTTTAAGCCAGGACATCCATTCTGGCCACCAGGAGCCGGCAAGATGCATTGCCTCATTGAACCATTCATCCGCTGTCTGATGGGTATTGTAATTGCGATAATACCCGTATTTTTCCACATTGGGCGGATTGACAATGCCTGCAATATGACCTGAGCCGCCGAGGAGGAAACGCTTTTTGCCTTTCATTAACTCAAAGCCCTTGTAGGTGGTTTTCCAGGGGGCAATGTGATCTTTCAGTGTGGAGACAAAAAAAGTGGGAATGGTAATCTGGGTGACGTCAATCGGAATGTGATTGAGCAGCACTTTACCGGGTTTAACCAGGTAATTATGCAAATACATCCAGCGCAAATAAGTCGAATGCATTTTCGCCGGCATGTTGGTGGCATCGGCATTCCAGTAGAGGATGTCAAAGGGAACCGGATTTTTCCCCTGCAGGTAATTTTTAATGAAAAAACTCCAGACCAAATCATTGGCCCGCAGGGAATTAAACGTACTGGCCATAAACCGCCCATCCAGATAACCTTTCAGTTGCATTTGCTCTTCAAGACGCGCAATTTGATGCTCATCAATAAAGACCGAAATATCGCCGGGATCGCTGAAATCAATCATCGCGGCGAGAAAGGTTGCGCTATGAACCGGCATGGTTTTGCTGGCATTGTAATAGGCCAGAAGGCAGGCCAATAAGGTGCCGCCGATACAAAAGCCCAGGGTGTTGACTTTCTTGACATTCAATTGCTTGCGAATGATGTTAATGGCGGTCATCGGGCCTTCATCAAGGTAATTGTACAGACCCTTATTGGCATAACTGGCATCCGGGTTGACCCAGGAAATCATGAACACGGTGATCCCCTGTTCCACTATCCATTTGACAAAGGAATTATGCGGGCTTAGATCGAGAATGTAGTATTTATTGATCCAGGGCGGAATAATCAGCAGCGGAATGGAGTTGACCTTTTCTGTTTGCGGCGAATACTGGATGAGCTCCATCATGTCATTGCGGAAAATGACTTTCCCGGGTGTGGTTGCCAGATTTTCCCCAATTTTAAACGCATCGGTGTCCGTCATTTTGATGATGAGGCGGGTGGAGCCGGACTCCATATCCGTGAGCAGATTCTGTAAGCCTTTCAATAAATTTTTGCCATGGCTTTGAATGGTTTCGGCCATCAGTTGGGGGTTGGTGTGCAGGTAATTCGCGGGCGACAGGGCATCGAGGTATTGGCGGGCAAAAAACTGAATGCGTTTTGCCAGTTGCTTGTCCCCGTAATCGATTTGTTCAAGCAGGCAGTTCATGTGTTCACTGGCTAAAAGGTAATGCTGGCTTAAAAGATTAAAGAAAGGATTATTGACCCATTCTTCGCCGCTGAACCGTTTGTCGTCTATCGGCATGGCTTTGCCTTCAAGCCAGTGACTGAACTGGTCCTGCGCCAGACTCATGGCGTCCTTCCAGTAGGCGACCTGCATTTGCCAGACCTGCTCGGGATTTTTAAGCATTGTCAGCATCAGCGAAATGAAATCATTGGTTACATCGGAATACTGTTTGATTAAATCCAGTACCTGTGTGGGCTGCGTCTGAAACTCAGTCATCAGTTTAAGACTTTTTTCAGCCACGACCTGCATGATATGGCTAAGTTCTGCGTCGTGAGTCATCCTTGCTCCTGCTTCCTTTTTTTTGTTCTATTCTCACGCTTTTTAGGCTAGATTAGCAAGTAGGGAATTTACCTAGAGGCCAAGAAGTGAAAACAAATGCTAAAACACGAAAAATAAGCTGGTATACCTTATTAGTCACGACCGTAGTGGTTTTAGCCGTTCTCTATTATTTTTGGGAATATTATCTGTTCAATCATTACCTTGGCGGTTTCACGCACGAAGGCTATCTCGTTCAACGTTCGCAGACCGGGTTGCATTTTTTCCTCTCGGTATGGCCGCTATGGGCATTTCCTCTGGCGGTGGGCATTGGTTTAACCCTGCTCTGGCATCAAGCTACCTTGAATCAGGCAAGGCGGCGTATCGAACAACTCGAAGAGGAACGGGCCATGCAACAGGCCGCCAGGCGTGAGGCTGAGGTGGAAAAAAAGCCTGTCGGTATGGATCAGGAGACAGCCCCAATGCAAAAAATCCTTCCTGACGTTAACAACGAGTTCGAGGAATTAAAAACCGCGCATGAAACCCTGCAGCAGGATTATCAAGCAAGCCTTGATTTCATTGAGAAACTATTGTTAAGGCTGAATGCATCGGAAACACCAAACAGTTAATTTTTTGATAAGGTTCTCCAGGTTATAATTGGTACAGATAATCTAAAAGAGAACAATTATGTCGTACAATTCGCTTGAGGTACTGAGCTACACGAAGAAAGTATGTGAACTGTTTGGGGTTGAAAACCCAGATTCTGCCGAGTTGACAAGCTGGCAACAGGCAAAACAGGAAATAAACGCTGCCGCCCGACAATTGCAAAATGTAATCCCGGGTATTACTTCGCATGAAGAACGTCAACGCTTATTTGCCTTGCTGATGATTGCGATTGCAAGGGCAGTGAACTATGTGGATAAACACCCCAATTACCGCAGCGCACTGGACATCTATATTGGCGGCGCTCTTGAGGAGGCAAAGCATTTTGAAGCGCTTAAGCCGCTTAAGCAGCCTCAATTTCATGATAGAACCAAACCCTCCCCGACGCCCAGCATCCCGCAACAAGTGTTTGAAATCGATCAGCATTTTTCCGAAGAAGAAAAAGCGGCTGTTGCCAGCCGAATGGGCGGGATTTTTTTTAATAACCCCGAAGCCATTGAACCTTTATCTGATGAAAAAATGAAGGGGTTGGAGGAGGTCAACGCATTTAAAGAGAGTACTTCGTATCTAACCCTTTGCAAATACCAGGCATTTCTAAGCAAGGACCCCCGAAAGCATTGGTATAAAGTTCCCGATAAAGCAGATAATCTGGCCATCCTTATCGATGCGCTGGATGGTGCTAAATCCGAGACCGATATAAAACATATTTTAAGCGACTTTTATGCAGGGAAAGGGCGGGAAGGCACTTTGTATGAAAAGCTGAATCAGGGCCAGGGCATTACCAGCCGCTTCCTGGGCTTATTTAATTCCAATACCCACACCACAACCCTGGAACTGATTGATAAGCTGGCAAAGCCTTTTGGGTTGGGCAACTTAGTCCCTTCTGCACCTGCCCCTAAGTAGTTGCTCATCCGCATGTCGGCGATCCGATGTGCGGATTCTTCTCTATTTTCCACATTTCAGGCTATAATTTCCGCTATTTCGTTTAAGCTAAGTCCTGATGCACCTCAAACAGTTAAAACTGGCGGGTTTTAAATCTTTTGTTGATCCCACGACAGTTCCTTTCCCAAGTCAACTGGTCGCAGTCGTGGGTCCCAATGGCTGCGGTAAATCCAACATCATCGATGCGGTTCGTTGGGTGATGGGTGAGAGTTCGGCTAAAAATCTGCGCGGTGAATCCATGACCGATGTCATTTTTAATGGCTCGTCCAATCGCAAGGCACTGGGTCAGGCTTCAGTCGAGTTGCTGTTTGATAACAGTTTAGGCCGTTTAACCGGTCAATACGCAAGCTATCAGGAACTGGCAGTCAAGCGGGTTGTTACCCGCGATGGCGAATCCCTTTATTACCTCAATGGTACCCGTTGCCGGCGGCGCGACATCACTGACATTTTTTTAGGCACAGGCGCTGGCGCCCGCGGTTATTCGATTATTGGACAGGGCACGATTTCCCGCCTCGTCGAAGCACGGCCTGACGAGTTGCGGGCTTACCTTGAAGAGGCAGCCGGGGTTTCCAAATACAAAGAACGCCGCCGCGAAACCCTGACCCGCATCCAGCATACGCATGACAACCTTGCCCGTATCGCCGATATCCGCGACGAGCTCGATAAGCAACTGCAGCGTCTGGAGCGTCAGGCCAAAGCGGCGGAACGCTATCAACAACTTAAACAGGAAGAGCGCCGGCTTAAAGCCGACATTCTGGTGCTGAAGTGGCAGGCGCTTTGCGACGAACAGGAGAGGATGGTGCACACCATTCAGCAGCACCGCCTCGCCTATGAGGCACAGCAGGCCCGATCGACTGAAATTTATCAACAAAGCGTCGCCCTGCGCGAAAAGCGGCATGAGGAAGACGAGCGGCTGCAGAATGTCCAGACCAGTTATTATCAACTGGGAACCGAAATTGCCCGGCTGGAAGAAAATCTGCAGCAGCATCAGCGAGACCGGCAGCGCCTGATGGAGACGCGTAACCAGTTGCAGGACGATTGGCAGTCATTATCCGCGCAGCAGACGCAGGATGAAGAAGCCCTGCAGCACAGCCAGGCCATCCGCGAACAATGCCTGACCAATGTCCTGTTGCTGCAGGATGAACTGGCCGCCAAAGACGCACTGTTAAAGCGGTGTCAGCAACAGCAAAGCGATTGGCAGGAGCAGGCCGATGCGGTTCAACAGGCCCTCAATAAAGCGCGCCATGAGCAGCAGATGACAGCGCTCAGTCTGCAACATCTGACGCAGCGCCGTCAGGACACCCAAACCCGCCTCGACAACCTGATGAGGGATGAAACCAGCCAGGACACCGCCGCTTTAATGGAGGAACTGGAACGCTTAAAGGACGAGGTGCAGAATCTTCGCGTGCAGGTTCAGGAACAGGAACAGGATTACGAGGCGCAATCGTTACAAGCGCAGGGCGCTGCTCAGGAGTTAAAAACAATTGAGCAGGCCATCCGTGCAGCGCAGGATGAAGGGTATGCCCTGCACACGCGGCAAGCTGCCTTGTCGGCTATGATTCAAACCGCCCTGGGGCGTCATGAGGACAACACCCTCGATGAGGACTGGAAAGATCAACCGCGTCTTGCCGAAGTGCTGCAGGTCGATAAAGACTGGCAGGCCGCCTGTGAAATGGTGCTGGGGGATAGGCTCCAGGCCATAGTCATGGAGGACCTGACAGCGCTCTATACTCGACTGGAAACCGACCCATTGCCGGGTGATCGCTGGTTTGTAACCCCGCAATCCCTTCCGGCATCGCCCCGCAAGCAACCGCGTTTGTCGGATAAAATCCAGGGTTTTACGGCCTGCGGCACCCTCGATTTCACTCAAATCTTAGCCGCAGCCGATTGGCATGAAGCCATGGCCTGGCTGCCTGCGATTACCGCTGAGGAGTCCATTCTGACGCCGGAGGGTTACTGGTTGGGCCAGGGATGGTTAAAAGCGCCGCCGCTTGCGCACAGCGACAATCAAGGCATTTTAGTGCGGCAGCAGGAGTTGGCTGAACTGACTGACCAGCTTGAACAGTCCCGTCTGCTGTTAAGCCGCCTGATGACTCAACGTGATGAGAAACAGGAGCAGCTGGCGGCCGTTCAGGAACAGACAGCCAACCGCCAACAAACCCTCGCAGAAACGAAGGAAAGCTTGCGCAGGGTGGAAATGCAAAGCCAACAGCAGGAACAGGCACTGCTGCAGGCCAAGCACAAAATGCTGCAGTTGACGGAGGAAAAAGAAGACTTATTGCTCAAATTGCAATCGTTAGCCGAAGAGCATCACGAATTGACAGCCCGATCGCAGGAGGAGGCGCTGATTGTCGAGGAACAGACGCATCGCCATCAGCAGTTACAGGATGGCAAAACGACCTGGCTTTCCGAACTGCCGTTAAGCAAGGCCGCTGTCGACACAGTCCGTACCCTCCTGCATCAGGCGGAATTAAATGCCGAACGTGAAAAATTGAAAGTGGATCAGTTGCAGGATGCTTTGAAACGCAACGACGAGCGTCTGCAGGTGCTTCATGATCGCCTGGAGGACGTTCAAAGCCAGTTACTGAATCTTAAGGAACCGGATACGACCCTTAAGTCCCTGCTTGAGGAGAAACTGCTGCAGCATTACGAACTGGACGAGTTGCTTGTACAGCACCGTGAACAGCTTAATCAGCTTAGCCAGCAGATTGAGGGACTTTCCGAACAGATGAAAGCCCTGGACAAGCAAAGCCGCGACCTGCAAAACATCATCCAGCAGGCGCAAATCGAGGAGCAAACGCTCAAAGTGCGCGCGGCAGGATTAATTGATTCTTTAACAGAACTTGGCGTAAGGCTTCAGGATGTATTGGCAGGACTTGAACCTCAGGCGTCACTGAGCTTGCATGAAGAGGCGTTGGTGGAGGTGGTCAATAAAATCCAGCGCTTGGGCGCTATCAACCTGGCTGCCATTGAAGAATACGAGACGGAATCGCAGCGTAAAAAGCATTTGGACGATCAGTATGACGACTTGCAGGAAGCGCTGGCGACCCTGCAAACGGCAATTGAAAAAATGGACAGGGAAACCCGGCAACGGTTTCAAAACACCTTTGATGAAGTCAATCAGCGGTTCCAGGTGTTGTTTCCGCGTCTTTTTGGCGGTGGACGTGCCCTGCTTGAACTGACTTGTGATAATCTGTTGGAAGCTGGTATTGTGGTAATGGCACAACCGCCGGGTAAACGGAACAGCACCATTCATTTATTGTCCGGGGGGGAGAAGGCAATGACGGCAGTGGCATTGGTTTTTGCCATTTTTCAACTTAATCCGTCTCCTTTCTGCATGTTGGACGAAGTGGATGCGCCTCTGGATGATGTGAATGTCGGACGATTTTGTACTTTAGTGAAAGAAATGTCACAATTCGTACAATTCCTGTTTATTACCCATAACAAGGTAACCATGGAACTGGCGGATCATTTAATTGGAGTAACCATGCGTGAACCCGGTGTGTCGCGCGTTGTTGCAGTTGATGTTGAACAAGCCTTGTCAATGAGCGAGACTTGATAAATACCAAGAGCAAAGTCAAGCGCTCTTTACTTACGAGGAGTAAACCATGCAGGCAAACTGGAGTCTGATACTCAATGTGCTATTACTCATTGGCGTAGTGGTTGCTATTGGCCGCCTGATGAAAGCCAGAAGGCAGAGTTTAAACCACACGGCCTATCAACCCTCACTGGGTCAGGCCGCCGAACCGAAGCATTACGATGATATAATTGCCATTCGTAAAGTCAATCTTCAACCTAAGGAAGAAGTAGACGAACTGCCGGAGTTTACCATAAAAACCCAGTCAACCGATGGCCCATCCATTGCCCTGGATGAAAAAGACATCGCCGGTGCGGCTGAAACGCGGGTGGATATCCGGCCAATCGAGGCCCGCAGCGATACGCGGCCTGCGCTGGATTCACGCCCCATGGAAGCAAGACCTGTCACTAAAAATGATCCCGGTCAATCGATCATGATGTTTCTGTTGGCAAAAGAAAACCGCCAGTTGGCAGGCTATGAACTGCTGCAAACCGTATTGGCGGCTGGTCTTCGTTTTGGCGAAGGGCATTTATTTCATCGCCATCAGCAGGCGAATGGTCAAGGGCCTGTGTTATGCAGTCTCGCTGCAGCTACCGCAAGCGGTGTGTTTGATTTACAGAATATCGGTGCATTCAGCGTGCGCGGCCTGTGCCTGTTCATGCACACCTCCGGTAATTCCACCATTGATGCTGAACGCTTTGCCATCATGCTCGAAACCGCCAGACAATTGAGCGATGGCCTCGATACACATTTGCTGGACGACATGCGGCGTCCGTTAAATGACGAAAGCCTGGCCCGTTACCGTCGTGTACTGAATATTCCCAGTGAATACGAACTCTCGGCCCTGGCTTGATTGCCGTCCTCAATTCATGCAATTGACGCTCAAGGTCAAACCGGCCAGCCGCGTCAATGCCTTGCTTCTCAATAACAATCAGGGTCTTTTACTTGAACTCAAAGCCAGCCCGCAAGAGGGCAAGGCCAATCAAGCGCTGGTAGTGTATCTCGCCCGATTGCTGGGGTTAACACAAAAACAGGTGATGATTGGCAGCGGTCATCATGCGCGGGATAAAAAAATTCGCCTGCTGGTCGAAGAGGCTCAGCAAAAACAGATGATCCAGGGCCTGGATAAGGTTCTAAAAATAATCTGATTTTATAAATTTTGCGCAATTTGATCGGAGGTTGAGGACTACTCTGGTGAGTTGGCACAATAACCATTACACTAAGCATTTTAACCCCTTGCAATCATCATGAACTTAAAAACAATTGCCGAGCTTTTGGGTTGCGCTCCTGCGCCAGACATGGAAATCAATGGTATTGCCATCGACAGCCGCCTGGTAAAACCGGGTGAATTATTCATTGCCCTGCGAGGCGAGCGTTTTGACGGCCACGATTTCATTGCCGATGCGGCGGCCAAAGGGGCGGCAGCGATTGTTTGCGAGCAGGCCTGTCCTGGCATTGCCATACCGCAATGGGTTGTTCCCTCAAGCCTTGAGGCCTTGGCTAAACTGGCCGCCAGCCATCGCCGAAGCATGGATTGCCGGGTTATTGCGTTGACTGGCAGCAACGGCAAAACCACGGTCAAGGAAATGATTGCAGCCATTCTTCCGCCGCCTTCCTTGGCAACCCGCGGCAATCGCAATAACCATATTGGTGCACCCTTAACAGCCCTTGAGCTTAAACCGGAACACCGTTATGCCGTGTTTGAGCTTGGCGCGAATCACCCGAGGGAAATTGCCCATACAGTGGCGATTGTGCAACCACAGGTGGCGCTTATCAATAACATTGCACCTGCCCATATTGAAGGATTTGGCTCCATTGACGGCGTGGCCAGGGCTAAAGGGGAGATTTATGAGGGCCTCCCTTCCGACGGTACGGCCGTGGTGAATGACGATGACGAGTATGCCCATTTCTGGGATGGCCTCTTAAACGGTAAAAACGTGTTGCGCTTTTCTCTGAACAAGCCGGTTGATGCCTATGCCCGGGGTACGCTGTTCGATGAACGCGGTTGTGCCCAGTTTACTCTGGTATTGCCCTGCGGTGAGGCTCAAATCCAGTTACAGGTTCCCGGCGAACACACCATCCGCAATGCCCTGGCGGCAGCGTTGTGCTGCTTTGCCGCCGGTATAGGCTTGCCGGACATTGCCCGGGGCTTAAACCAGTTTCAAGGGGTAGCGGGACGCATGACTTATCTGCATGGCCATAATGATGCCCTTGTCATTGATGACACCTACAATGCCAACCTGCGTTCGGTTCTGACGGCCGTGGATGTCCTGTCCAAACGGCAGGGCCGCCGTATTCTGGTGTTGGGCGACATGGGGGAACTGGGCGCCTGGACACAGCAGCATCATGAGGAAATCGGGCGGGTGGCGCAAAGCAAAGGCATCGATTTGCTAATGACCTGCGGCAAGCACAGCGAGTTCAGCAGTAAAGCCTTCGGAAAACCGGCTTGCCATTATCAGACGCAGGACGATCTCGCCCGGGATTTGCTGCCGCATCTGAATAAAGACACCACAGTGCTGGTGAAGGGGTCACGGTCGGCGGCGATGGAGAAAATTGTGCATAGACTGGTGGGTTGATGAATCCAATTATGCTATGCTTGGCAACTTTTTGCACGGCCTGATAGCGGCTGCAATCGAATCAATCTGACAAAGAGGAACAGACAACATGCTTTACTGGTTAACGCAGTTATTTCAAGGACAATATCATGCGTTCAGGGTTTTCCAATACATTACGTTTCGCTCCATCCTCGCGGCATTAACCGCTTTGCTGGTGGGATTGTTTTGCGGCCCCATGATGATTAAGTGGCTGAGAAATCTTCAGATCGGCCAAATGGTTCGCAATGATGGCCCGCAAACGCATTTATCCAAAGCCGGAACCCCCACCATGGGCGGGTTGCTGATTTTAGTGGCCATTACGTCCAGTTGCCTGTTGTGGGGGGATTTACGGCAACCAGCGCTTTGGCTGGTGCTATTGGTCACTTTAGGATTCGGCGCCATTGGCTGGGTTGATGATTACCGCAAGGTGGTGCGTAAAAACAGCCGCGGTTTACCTGCGCGCTGGAAATATTTCTGGCAATCCGTGGTCGCCATTCTCGCGGTCACCTTCCTTTATTGTAATGCCAGCATCCCGGTGCAGACGCAATTGTCTATTCCTTTCTTTAAAAACTGGCTCATTACCTTAGGCCCTTTGTTTCCGGTTCTGGCCTATTTTGTGGTCGTCGGCAGCAGTAACGCGGTGAATTTGACCGACGGTCTGGATGGTTTGGCCATCATGCCGATTGTCATGGTCGCCGGGGCATTGGGGATTTTTGCCTACGCCAGCAGCAATGCGTTGTATGCTCATTACCTGGCCATCCCCTACATTCCCAATACCGGTGAGCTGACGATTTTCTGTTCGGCTATCGTCGGGGCGGGATTGGGCTTTTTGTGGTATAACACTTACCCCGCCCAGGTTTTTATGGGTGATGTCGGGTCGCTCGCTTTAGGCGCGGCTCTGGGTATTGTCGCCATCGTGGTCAGGCAGGAACTGGTGCTTTTAATCATGGGCGGCCTTTTTGTGATTGAAACCCTGTCTGTTATCCTGCAGGTGGGTTATTTCAAGTACACCGGCGGCAAACGCCTGTTCCGTATGGCGCCTTTGCATCATCATTTTGAATTAAAAGGCTGGTCTGAGCCTAAAGTGATTGTGCGATTCTGGATTATGACGGTTATTTTTGTCCTTTGTGGTTTGGCAACCTTAAAATTACGATAGGCGAAAATCATGAATCAACCATGTTATCTCGTTGCAGGTCTGGGTAAAACAGGGCAATCCATCGCCCGTTATCTCAAGCGGCGTAATGAACCGTTCATCGCGTTTGATACGCGAAATCAAGTCGAAGGACTGGCCGATTTCCACTCGGAGTTTCCTGGCGTTGACGTGTTTTTAGGGCAATTGCCATCGACCGTTTATCCTCATCTTAAAGCCGTCATTACCAGCCCCGGTGTGTCGCTTGAAGAACCCTTCCTGACGCAGGCCTGTGCAAGCGGTATTCCCGTGTACGGCGACATTGAATGCCTGGTGCGCGAAATCACAGCACCGGTGATTGCCATAACC
The DNA here is from genome assembly GCF_001468125.1 of Legionella rubrilucens. Taxonomy (GTDB): domain Bacteria; phylum Pseudomonadota; class Gammaproteobacteria; order Legionellales; family Legionellaceae; genus Legionella_C; species Legionella_C rubrilucens. Next base: position 235,492 of record NZ_LNYT01000020.1, read on the forward strand.
GGAACCAACGGCAAATCCACCGTCACCATGCTGGTCGGCGAGATGGCTAAAGCCGCAGGAATCCATGCGGCGGTAGCCGGCAATATCGGCACGCCTGTTCTCGATTTGCTGGATAAGGGCATGGACTATGATTTATGGGTGCTTGAATTGTCGAGCTTTCAACTGGATTTAACCCATTCTTTGGCTGCAAAGGCGGCTACTGTTTTAAATGTCACGCCGGATCATCTTGACAGACACCATACCATGGCGGCTTATACCGAGTCCAAACAACGTATTTACAAACAGGCCGAGTTGCTGATTTACAATCGTGAGGACAAGGCAACGGTGCCTGAAACTGACGATGCTCAACGAACAAGCTTCGGGTTGGACAAGCCAGAGACGGGGCACTGGGGAATTGTTTATAACGGTAAAGACGCTTTTTTGGCCTATGGCGAAGAACGATGGCTTGCCGTGGACGAGTTGCGCATCAAAGGCACTCACAATTGGCAGAATGCCCTGGCCGCCTGTGCCTTAGCCAGGGCCGCAGGCATTGACCGGGAAGCCATCGTCACCGTATTAAAAACCTTTGCCGGGTTACCGCACCGTTGCCAGTGGGTAAGAACCCTGCACGGGGTGGACTGGATTAATGACTCCAAGGGAACCAATATCGGCGCCACCCAATCAGCGATTACCGGCATTGGCGGTGCCATGCCGGGTAAAATCGTGCTGATTGCCGGCGGTTTGGGTAAGGGAGCAGACTTTACTGCGTTACGTCAGTCCGTCAGTCAGTATGTACGCTCCATGGTGTTGATTGGTACGGATGCTGACAAGATTGAGAAGGCGGTGGGTGATTTATTGCCTGTCTCACGTGCTGCTTCGTTGGACGACGCGATTAATCAGGCGAAAGGTCAGGCTCAGGCGGGGGATGTGGTGCTGTTGTCGCCAGCCTGCGCCAGCATGGACATGTTTCGTGATTTTAATCATCGCGGTGAACTGTTTGCCAACCTGGTAGGGAAATTGTGAGCGCCATGCAACCCCGTCATTACACGCAACGTGGAAAACCAACCCACAAACCCTTAGCCCTTTACGACAAGTGGATGATGGGGGCGGTGCTCGGCCTGCTGATCATTGGTTTGATGATGGTGGCTTCCAGTTCCGTCATGATTTCCACCAAATATTATCATCAACCCTTTCATTTTCTCATTCGTCAATGCTGCTATCTGGCGGCCGGCTTTCTGGTGGCGCTGGTGGTGATGCGCATTGACAGCCAAATCTGGGAAAAACTGAGCATGCCGCTTCTACTGGCCTGTCTGGTGATGCTGATGCTGGTTTTAATCCCCGGTATCGGACGTTCCGTCAACGGCAGCCGCCGCTGGCTGGCTTTAGGTCCCATTGGCATTCAGGTGTCTGAATTGGCGAAAATGACCATGATTTTTTACGTGGCGGGCTATCTCGTTCGTCAACAAAAACAGATAGGCGCCAGTATTTTGGGTTTTATCAAGCCCATGATCATTCTGGGCATGGTCTCGGTCCTGTTGTTACTGGAGCCTGATTTTGGCGCCACTGTGGTCATCGCCGGTACCATCATGGCCATGCTCTTTTTAGCCGGGGTGAAACTGCGTTATTACATTGGTTTGGTGATCTTAGTCGGCTTCTGCCTTGCCATGCTGGCTGTGTCATCGCCTTACCGGGTCGCCCGATTAACCGCATTTCTCGATCCCTGGGCGGATCAATTTAACAGCGGTTATCAGTTGACCCAATCGCTGATTGCGTTTGGCCGTGGGGGCTGGCTGGGGACTGGCCTGGGGGATAGTGTTCAAAAATTATTTTATTTGCCGGAAGCGCACACGGATTTTCTATTTGCTGTGCTGGCTGAAGAATTAGGGTTGCTGGGCGTCCTGTTCGTATTAATTTTGTATAGTATACTGGTGCTTAGGGGACTGATGATTGGCTATACCGCCTTTTGTCAGGATCGGCTCTTCGCCGCATTTACGGCCTACGGCCTGACCTTTTGGTTAGGGTTGCAGGCCACAATTAACATGGGGGTCAATTCAGGTTTGCTGCCAACAAAGGGATTAACCTTGCCGCTTTTAAGTTATGGCGGTGCGAGTATGGTGGTTAATTGTGTGGTTATCGCATTGTTATTGCGGATTGATCATGAAAATCGTTGGCAATCTTTGGGATTGAGAAAGCCGACTTCATAACAAGGGGAACGTGGTGGACAGCTCAGGACAATTTCTTTCGCCAAGGATGGGGCGTGTAGAACAGATTCATTTCGTGGGGATTGGCGGTGCCGGCATGTGCGGCATTGCTGAAGTGCTTCATAATGAAGGTTATCGCATTACCGGATCGGATATCAGCGAAAACAAAGTGGTTGCCCGTTTGCAATCCCTGGGCATTTCGGTGGCCATTGGCCATCGTGTGGAAAACATCCAGGGAGCGGATGTCGTTGTGCGGTCCACTGCCGTCAGTTCCGATAATCCGGAAATCATTGCGGCCAAAGAACAGTTAATCCCGGTTATTCCACGCGCGGCCATGTTGGCTGAATTAATGCGTTTTCGTCACGGCATTGCCATCGCGGGTACGCACGGCAAAACCACCACCACCAGCTTAGTCAGCAGTCTTCTGGCTGAAGGCGGTCTGGATCCGAGTTATGTTATTGGCGGAAAGCTAAACAGTTCCGGCAGCAATGCGCAATTGGGGCATTCCGCTTATTTTGTGGCCGAAGCGGATGAAAGCGATGCCTCGTTTCTGTTCTTAAAGCCCATGATGGCGGTCGTGACCAACATTGACGCTGACCACATGAGCACGTATGAAGATAACTTTGACAAGCTGCGTAACACGTTTGTGGAATTTCTGCACCACCTGCCTTTCTATGGTCTTGCCGTGTTATGCCTTGAAGACGAAGAGGTTCGCCGTATCCTGCCGTTGATTCAGCGCCCGACCATGACGTATGGTTTTCGTGAGGAAGCCCATTACCGCGCTGTCAATTGGACTCAAACGGGTTTAAGCAGTGAATTTACGGTGTTAAGACCAAGGGGATTAAAGCCTCTGGACATTAAATTCCAGTGGCCGGGACGCCATAACGTGCTTAATGCTCTGGCAGCCATTGCGATTGCTTCTGAGCTCAATGTCAACGATGACGCCATTGTGTGCGGTCTGGCTAAATTCCAGGGCGTGGGGCGACGCTTCCAGATTTTAGGCGAGCGCCAGTTTGAACACGCCAGTGCGACAGTGGTTGACGATTACGGCCATCACCCGCAGGAGATTCGAACAACTCTTGATGCGTTCCGCCGCGTGTGGCCCGACAAGCGTCTGGTTCATATTTTTCAGCCGCACCGTTACAGCCGTACCAAAGATTTGTTTGATCAGTTTGTGGATGTATTAAGTATCGCTGAAGAATTATTGCTGCTGGATATTTATTCTGCCGGCGAAGAACCCATTCCCGGGATCAGCAGCGAAGCCTTGTTAAAGAAAATCCGCACCATCCGTCCCAATGCCCGACTGGTGAATGATCAGAACCTGGTCAAAACCCTGGATGAATTGATTGCCAATGGCGATGTTATCCTCATGCAGGGGGCTGGCAGTATAGGTCAGATGGCGCAAAATTTAATGCAAACCATGCGAGAACCAGCGTGAAAACAATCAACGGGTTAAATGGTCAGGGTGTTGCTTTCCAGGGGCAGTTGCTCAGCAATGAGCCATTGGCAGACTATACCACCTGGCGGGTGGGCGGGCTTGCCCGTCAACTTTACAAGCCGGCCGGCATTGATGATCTGGCCCTGTTTTTAAAGCACCTGCCAAGCAGCGAACCCTTGCTGTGGTTGGGGCTTGGAAGTAACTCCCTCATTCGCGACAGCGGGTTTGCAGGAACGGTGATCCTCACTCAGGGCTGCCTTAAAGAAGTCAGTCTGGTTGGTGATGATCTGGTGCGTGTTGAAGCCGGCGTTTCCTGCGCCACCATGGCCCGTTTCTGCGCCAGGAATCATTTAGCCGGCGGCGAATTCTGGGCCGGCATTCCAGGGACCATGGGCGGGGCCTTGCGTATGAATGCAGGCTGCTTCGGCGGTGAAACCTGGCAATCGGTTGTTGAGGTCGAAACCATGACCCGGCATGGCGAGAAACGGGTACGCAAACCGTCAGAGTTCGCTATTGCCTATCGCCATGTCGCGGGACTTGAGGATGAATGGTTTATTGCGGCCACCTGCCGGCTTTCACCCGGTGAAAAAGATAAATCACTGCAGATGATTAAAGAATTACTGGCTCGTCGTGCAGAAACGCAGCCGACGAATGAATACAATTGCGGCTCCGTATTCCGCAATCCTGCCGGCAATTTTGCCGCCCGCCTCATTGAAGAATGCGGTTTGAAAGGGAAACAACTGGGGGGGGCTGTGGTATCCACCAAGCACGCGAACTTTATTATCAATCACGAAGGCAATGCTTCGGCGCATGATATTGAATCATTGATTGAACTGGTGCAACAAACGGTTCATCAGCAGACCGCCGTCGAACTTATCCGTGAAGTACACATTATTGGAGACTAATCATGTCTGAACTGGTCAACCTGGCCTTACTTTATGGGGGCAAATCGGGGGAGCATGAGGTTTCCCTTGTTTCCGCGGCCTCCGTTTTAGCCCAGCTCGATGCCCGAAAGTATCGTATTATTCCTATCGGTATGGATAAAGAAGGGCGTTGTTATCTGAATGATTATCAGGAACTGCTGGCGCATAAAAACAGCTTACCGGTAAAGACCGCCTCCTCCCAGGCATTACCCAGCCTCCTGATTGATGGACGTTTGGCTGTGGATGCCGACGTGGTCTTTCCTGTTGTTCACGGTCCGCTGCATGAAGACGGTTGTTTACAGGGACTGCTTGAGTTGGCCGGTGTCGCCTATGTGGGATCGGATGTTCTGTCGTCAGCCATTGGCATGGACAAGGACATGGCACGTCGCCTTGCCTGCGATGCGCGTATCCGCTCCGCTCGTTACCGTCTTTTATCCTGGCACAGCAATGCGGCCGAACGTCAACAATTCTGCCAGGATGTGGCGTCGGATTTTGGCTGGCCTTTGTTTGTCAAGCCCTGTTCATTAGGTTCCAGTGTAGGTATTCACAAAGCGAAGACGATGGCCGAACTCGCTCATGCTGTCGAGGATGCGTTACGCTACGATGAGACCATTCTGGTCGAAGAGTTTATTCAAGGGCGTGAAATTGAATTGTCCGTACTTGAAAACACTAATCCTTCCGCTTCGCCGCGGGTCAGTATTGCCGGTGAGATTTGTGTCCATCATGCGGATGGTTTTTATTCCTACGCGGCAAAATACATCGAAAGCGCCGCCACGGATCTTCATGTTCCTGCTCAATTGGATAATTCCCTGTTGAACGAGTTACAAGCCATTGCCGGCGAGATATTTACCCGCTTAAAATGTAAGGGCATGGCGCGTGTGGATTTCTTTGTCAATGACAAAACGGGTGATATATATTTTAATGAAATCAATACCTTGCCCGGTTTTACGCCCATCAGCATGTATCCCAAATTATGGCAGGCCAGCGGGCTTGGTTACCCTGAGCTGCTGGAGGAATTGATTTCCCTTGCCAGGATACATCATCGTTGCAGGGAGCAACTGGTAACCAATTACCAATAATTGAGGTCGATGGATGGACGGAAGCGGTAAGGGGCAGTTAGGTTATGCCGGCGTGCTGACGCTGTTGGTCGCCTGCGCGCTTTTTTTAGGGGCGCGGCTTGTTTATGTCTTTATCGCTGATCCTGGGCGTTTTCCAGTCAATACCATTAAAATTGCAGCAACCTACCAGCACGTTTCCCATCAGCAACTGGAAGAAATACTATCCAGATACCTGGATGCGAGCTTTTTTTCATTGTCGGTCAATCAATTGCATGCCGAATTAAGCGCCCTGGAGTGGGCAGCACAGGTGGAAATCGAGCGAATTTGGCCGGATACCTTAAAAATTACGCTGGTGGAAAAAGAACCGGTGGCGACCTGGAATGACGCCATGTTAACTAAGGATGGCGAGACATTTAACGGGGGCCAGGTGGATGATTCTACCCTGCCTCATTTACGAGGGCCTGCGAATCAACAGCAGGAAGTCTTACAAGTTTACAAAAAAATGAGTAAGATATTATCAATCTATGGCTTGCACGCCGCCTCGCTGGAATGGCGCGACAACCATGCTTGGGACCTCACTCTGGCAAATGGTGTACAGTTACGCCTGGGAAAACGAGATCTAGAAATGCGAATTACACGATTCTGTAAAGCATATCCTGCTGTTTTTGCAGATAAACCGGAGCAGTTGGCAAGTGTTGATTTACGGTATCCGCGCGGCATGGCGGTGCAATGGAAAAAATAAGCGGGAAGATAATGGCAAAAAAATCAGAAAAAAACATCATCACCGGTTTGGATATTGGCACCTCAAAAGTTGTTGCCTTAGTGGGCGAAATCACGGCTGACGGAACCATTGAAGTCATTGGCATAGGGCGCCACCCTTCCCGCGGCCTCAAACGAGGTGTGGTCGTGGACATTGAGGCCACGGTCAATTCCATTCAGCGTGCCGTCCAGGAAGCGGAATTAATGGCGGGTTGTGAAGTCCGTACAGTGTTTGCCGGAATTGCCGGCAGTCATATCCGCAGCCTCAATTCGCACGGCATTGTTGCCATCCGCGATCAGGAGGTGTCCCAGGCGGATGTTGAGCGGGTGATTGATGCGGCCAAGGCCGTTGCCATCCCGGCGGATCAGAAAATTCTCCACATTCTGCCCCAGGAATTCATTATTGATAATCAGGGAAGCATTCGCGAACCCGCCGGCATGGCCGGTGTCCGGCTTGAGGCGCGGGTTCACATTGTGACGGGTGCCGTCAGCGCCGCGCAAAACATCGCCAAATGCGTGCGCCGTTGCGGACTCGAAGTCAGCGACATTATTCTTGAACAATTAGCCTCCAGCCATGCCGTATTAACGGATGATGAAAAGGAATTGGGCGTGTGCCTGATTGATATCGGCGGCGGGACAACCGACATTGTTGTTTTTGCCGAAGGAGCTATCCAGTACACAGCGGTAATCCCTATTGCCGGCGATCAGGTCACGAATGACATCGCCATGGCATTGCGGACACCGACGAAAGCAGCAGAAGCCATCAAGGTCAAACACGCCTGTGCCATGCCTGAACTGGCCAGTGCCAATGAAATGATTGAAGTCACCAGCATGAATGATAATCGCCCTGGCCGTAAAATTTCAGCCAAGGCTCTGTCGGATGTCGTGTCCGCCCGTTACGAGGAATTATTTACTCTGGTCAGAAATGAATTGCGCCGCAGCGGGTTTGAGCAGCGCCTGGCGGCCGGCATGGTCATGACCGGCGGTGGTTCAAGCGTCATGGGGGCTATCGAGTTGGCGGAGATGTGTTTTGAAATGCCGGTACGCCATGGGTGTGCTCACCATGTGTCAGGATTGGCAGAAGCGACAGTAAACCCTTCTTTAGCCACAGGAGTTGGTTTATTATTGCACGGATACCAACAGCAGTATGAAGGCGGTTATGCAGTTCCGGCATTGAATGTCAGCGGTAAAGGGCTCTGGTCTCGCATGAGAGAATGGTTTCAAGGTAATTTTTAAATTACCCACAGAATAATAAGAATTGAAGAGGGGAGAGGCAGTAATGTTTGAACTAATGGAAAGCCAAGATAACAGTGCCGTCATTAAGGTTGTGGGTGTTGGCGGCGGCGGTGGTAATGCGCTGGAGCACATGGTCGCTGAAAATATTGACGGTGTAGAGTTTATTTGCGCGAACACCGATGCACAGGCATTGAAAAATTCCAATGCTAAAATTCATATCCAACTCGGTGATAACCTGACGAAAGGCCTGGGTGCCGGCGCCAACCCACGCATTGGCCGCGAAGCGGCTGAAGAAGACCGCGAGCGTATCCGTGAAGTGCTTGAAGGCGCAGACATGGTCTTTATTACGGCCGGTATGGGCGGTGGTACTGGTACGGGAGCGGCTCCAGTGTTTGCCGAAGTCGCCAAAGAGTTAAACATCTTAACCGTGGCGGTGGTAACCAAACCGTTCTCGTTTGAAGGCAAACAGCGTGCCTTGGCGGCTGAAGAAGGTATTCGTCGTCTGGCTGAACATGTCGATTCATTAATTACTATCCCTAACAATAAACTGCTCAGCGTGCTTGGCAAAAACATCAGTCTGCTCAACGCCTTTAAAGCCGCTAACAACGTCTTGCTGGGTGCGGTAAAAGGGATTTCCGATCTGATCACCCGCCCTGGTCTGATTAACGTCGATTTTGCTGACGTTCGTACCGTAATGTCTGAAATGGGCATGGCGATGATGGGTACCGGCAGTGCCACGGGCGAACAGCGCGCCCGCCAGGCCGCTGAAGCGGCGATTGCTTCACCTTTGCTTGAAGACGTTAACTTCTCCGGGGCAAAAGGGATTCTGGTGAACATCACCGCGGGTCTTGACATGTCCATCGGCGAATTTGAAGAAGTGGGCGATGTAGTGAAAGAATTCATTTCCGATGATGCGACGGTGGTGGTCGGAACCGTGATTGATCCCGACATGACGGATGAGATGAGGGTGACAGTGATTGTAACAGGCCTTGGCGACTCACGTCCGCGTGGCCAACAGCAATCGGCTTCAAGCCAACAACCGGCCAAATCCCGTTTTGCGGAGTCTACCCGCAGCGACGGATCCCTTGATTATCACCAACTTGATCGTCCGGCTGTGATTCGCAAGCAGGCCGCAGCCCCTGCAGCGACCACCTCAACCAAGGCCGTATCAGAGTCTGTACCGGATGTTGATTACCTTGATATACCAGCGTTTCTTCGCCGACAAGAAGAGCAAGTTGATTAAATAATGGACGGCCTTCGGGCCGTTTTTTGTGGAAAAGCATGAAAAAATTAGACTAATCAAACAATTGCTGTTATGATTTGGTCGTTTATTGCGCGTCAACAAAAGGGTATCGAGAAAAGGTGATCATTGCATGATAAAACAAAGAACTCCTAAGAAAGTAATTCAAGCAACAGGTGTAGGCTTGCATTCAGGCGAAAAAGTTCTTCTTACTCTGCGCCCGGCACCCATCAATACCGGTATTGTTTTCAGACGCACCGATTTAAATCCACCCGTTGAAATTCCTGCTTCCTACGACAACGTGGGCGATACCATGCTCTGCACCTCCCTGCACCGAAACGGTGTGAAGGTCGCAACCGTTGAGCATCTGCTCTCAGCGCTGGCTGGATTGGGCATTGATAATGCCTATGTGGATGTCAATGCGCCAGAAATCCCCATCATGGATGGCAGCGCGGCTCCCTTTGTCTTTTTAATTCAATCCGCGGGAATCCGTGAACAGAGCGCTGCCAAGCGTTTTATCCGCATATTGAAACCCATACGCGTGGAAGACAAGGACAAATACGTCCAGTTTTTGCCGTACAATGGCTATAAAATCTCATTTACCATCGATTTTGATCATCCAGCATTTAACGGCCGGCCGCAAAAAGCGAGCTTCGATTTTTCCGATACGTCCTATGTAAAAGAAGTATGCCGCGCCAGAACCTTTGGCTTCTTGTCCGATTATGAAAAACTGCGTGAAAATGATTTAGCGAAAGGCGGCAGCATGGACAATGCCATTGTGGTTGACGATTACCGCGTGCTCAATGATGACGGCTTGCGCTTCGAAGGTGAATTTGTCGCTCACAAGGTCCTTGATGCCATTGGCGATTTGTATTTACTAGGATGCGGCCTGATTGGCGCGTTTGAAGGCTACAAATCCGGGCATGAGTTGAACAATCGCCTGCTCAGGGAATTGATGGTTCGTCAGGATGCCTGGGAATACACCTATTTTGATGCTGAAAATTACCAACCCGCGGTTGTTCCTGATTTCTTCCCTGTTGAAGCCTAAACACAAGGCTTTGCTTCTGCAGCGATCGCCCATGCCAATGCGCCGCTAGGTTTTATTGTCCTGTGCCAGTTTGTAAAGCGCTTCCTGAAGCGGCGGATAAAGACAGGTTTCTCCCGCCTGTTGAATGGCTGTACGCGCCTTGTCAGACAGCGGCCGGCATTTTCTTTTGATACCCGAACTTAATTCAACTTCAGGCTCGATAATTTTAATCTGAATGGACAGAAGCTGATAAAACCCTGCCTCTTTGCGCAACCGATCACGCAACGTCGGAAGCTCGTAGCGTAGCGGTGTAGCAAAGGCAGGATCGGTCAGTGCCAGAACCAGACAGCCACGATTGAAACTGCCCACGGTGCAATGAGCATGAAGCGAAGGACTCAAATACAATTTCAGCTTGTCACTCAACTCATTGAGCTTCATGCTCTGTTCGCAGAGAGCAGCGAGTTGTTTATTCAGGCATTGATTAACGGGGCGCATACGGACAGGTAGCCGGATTAGGATGAACCGATCTGGGAGCATAGCAAATTTATTGCATCTCCTCTATGATATGGCAATAAGAATAATGAGGATACCAATGAAGGAAAAAGCCGATACGAATGTTGTCTATGAAGCAGGACTCCATTTAGTCCTTTTTTTCTGGCCGGCGATGCTGGCATTGGCGGGCATGCTCATCGGTATCGAGTTTGAACAATTAAAAGTGTTGTCTCTGTTCGTTGTTCTTTTCGCCTTAGCCTGGATAGGGATTACCTGGGTGACTTATCATTTTTCATCCCTGACCATTAAAAAAAAGCAGGTTATATTGCGCACGGGCGTGCTGGTGCGCCAGACTGTGGATATTCCGCTGACTAAAATTGAAACCATTGACATCCGCCAGTCCATCTTAGGCAGTCTGTTACGCTACGGGTCGCTCGTTATTACCGGAACAGGCGGAACACGCTATTTAATCAATTACCTGGATAAACCCTTAACCTGTCGACGTTACATCGAACAATTAATGAATGAGCAATAAGTCGCACCCTTTACCTGCCGTGTTTAAACCGACATGCCAGCCGCAGTCGTAAACCATTGGGCCATGCCCTTTCTCCCTGAGCCACTAGTGTGGGTGACGTCATTAAACCAGGGGCTTCAGCACCACAATGAACTGGTGTGTTTACAGAATGGCAGCCTGTGGGTGGCCAAATTGTTTGCTTCATCGACCTGGTTGGGACTTACCCAACCAGAGCATCTTGAATTCACAGAGGAATTGGCGGCGGAAGTGGCCACCCGTCTGGCCCTGACACAGCGAGCATTGCGTCCGCATGCCTCTGGCTTTCTTATCCCGGTGGGGAACCGGGTGGGTTTGCTCAAGCCCTATTGTCCCGGCAAAATCCACGAGCGATCATCACGCCATCGGGCAATCTGTTCAGGCAGAGCGCTGGCCGCCCTTCACCAATTGGGATTTAAGCATCTTAAGGCACAACCCTTTCCTGCCATCGAAGTCGATGACGCATCCGCCTTGAGTTGGGTTTCCTCCCTGATCGACGAATGCAATCAGCAACGCAATCACCGTGACCATGAGTGGGTGATCAGCCATCGCGACCTGCACAGCCACAACATTGTTTGGCAGGACAACCAACGCCTGTGTCTGCTGGATTGGGAAAGTGCAGGGTTAATTCACCCGTTTGTGGAATTACTGGGCCTTGCACTGAATTGTGCCGGCGTGGTAGAACATCGCTTTGAGGCTTCGTTATACACGGCTGTGTTGAAAGGGTATTTTGAACGCGCATCGCACCGGCATCATGCCGATGATATCCTGTGGCGCCAGATTTTTCATAGCTGGCTGCTCTGGTATGCCTACTGTCTGAAACAGGGAAAACACCAGGAGGTGGAGGCGATCCTTACCACAATCAGTCATTTACAGAAATTACTTCCCTCCCTGAAAGCAATCTATAACACGATAAGCGAGACGTGAAAAATGAAACGAATTGATTTTCGAAGCGATACGGTCACCCAGCCGACTGCAGGCATGATGAAAGCGATGATGGATGCAGAGTTAGGCGACGATGTGTTTGGCGAAGATCCGACTGTCAAAACGCTTGAGTCCATCCTCGCTGAGCATACCGCGATGGAAGCGGCTGTTTTTGCGCCATCGGGCACCCAGACTAACCTGATGGCCATCATGGCGCATTGTGAGCGCGGCGATGAATACATTGTCGGTCAGACAGCGCATACCTACATGTGGGAAGGCGGGGGTGCTGCTGCATTGGGCAGTGTGCAGCCGCAACCCCTTGATTTTGAGCGGGATGGAACCTTGTCGCTGTCTAAAGTAGCCATGGTTATCAAGCCTGTGGAAGATCATCATCCACGCAGCCGGCTGTTGTGCCTGGAAAATACCCTGTCCGGTAAAGCCTTACCGCTCGACTACCTGAAGACCATCCCTTCTTTTTGCCGCGAACACGGTTTAAGCGCGCATTTGGATGGTGCACGGGTGTTTAACGCGGTGGTGGATTCCGGGGTTGAGCTCCACGAAATCAGCCAGCACTTCGACTCCATTTCCATCTGCCTGTCCAAAGGATTAGGGGCGCCCGTAGGCTCGGTTTTATGCGGCTCCCGCGAGCTGATTCGTAAAGCACGGCGTTGGCGCAAGGTACTGGGCGGCGGCATGCGGCAGGCGGGATTACTCGCCGCAGCCGGAATTTACGCACTCGAGCATCACGTGGCGCGGTTACAAGAGGACCATGATCACGCCCTGCTGCTGGCCGAGCAATTGGCAGGGATTGAACACATTCAGGTGGATAGCGTTTCAACCAATATTCTTTTCGTTAAAGTGAATGAGTCCTACCCGCAACTGCAGGCTCATCTTCACAGCCAGGGCATCCTTTGGCCAAAAAATCCCAACAAAAGCGGCCAGTTACGTTTAGTCACCCATTTGGACATTCACCGCGTCGACATCGAACGAACCATTCAGGAAGCAAAAAAGTTCTATACTCAATCTAGGAGTTGAGCGTCCAAGGCGAGGCGATATGAAACGATTGATGATGCTGGCTGGCCTGTTAATGGCGTTAAGCCCAATGGCTGTCCAGGCCATGCGTTGCCAGCAATCCTTAGTTTATGAAGGCGACACCAAATTTGCCGTACTTAAAAAATGCGGTGAGCCTTTGGCTAAAGAAATCCGCGAAGATCGGCAGTTGCTGCTGGATGCCTGGGGTAACCCGGTGGGTGAAAGCATCCGGCAAATTGAGGTATGGACATACCAGAATTCCCCCAACGAGTTTGTCTACGAACTGACGTTTGAAAATGGCCGGGTGAAAAGCATTGATGCCAGCCGTCATTAGCCCGTTAACCCATTCGCAGCGGGGATTCTGAAAGGGCATCAGGCGCCATTTGTCTGATTTGCTTGTCGGAGCTTTCCTGCATTAACGTAATCGCGGTTTTTCCCTGATGGTTTTTTAGGGTGACATCGGCCCCGTAATCAATGAACATTTCAATGACCTCATGCCGGTGGGGTAGGGTATTGTCTTGAATCAAAGCCATCAACGGCGTATTGCTGTCTCTGGAAAGGGGGTCAACCCGAGCCCCATGCTCAAGCAGGCTGGCTAAGGGGGCAAGGCAGCGATTGCTGATTAGGTAATGCAAAAACGGTTGGCCATGAATGTGAAGGTTATCAATGAGTTCCGGCCTGCATTGACGCAGGAGCAGCTGATATAAACGTTCATCGTAAGACAGAGCCAGTTTCACTAAAAGTTGTTGCAGGATTTGACGATCAGACGCTTGCGATAAGTCAAACTGATACTGACTGATAAGTAAGCGGTAACATTCCCGTTGTTCCTGAATCCCCCAGGGCGAATCGGCAAGCAGTTCAAAAACGGTTTTACCGCCTGCCGTAACCTGCCGCACATCCGCACCGGCACTGATTAATTTTCGCAAGGCCAGGGCATTGGCCTGTTCGGACGCATGATGAATGGCCGCCATGCCCGTGGCATCAAGACGATGGAGGATGCCGTTTAAGCGGGCAATCACTACGTCCATGCACCGGGAATGGCTGAGAAAAGCCACTTTCAATGGGGTTTTCGCATAACCGCAGGTGATGAACAGCGAGGCACCATGATCCAGCAGGGTCAGAATAATGGCCTCACTGCCGGTTTGCAGGGCATCAATCAACGGCAGGGTGTCAGAAACGATCGTATTGACATCGATTTTTGCTTGAGACAGCAGGCGTTGAATGAACGGCAGATCGTCTTTTTGAATGGCCTCCAGTAACAAACCGATTAACTGCCTGGCATTTGGATGAGCCAGTGCGGCCTGAAGAATGTCATTTTCGTTATTACGATAAGCTTGACGAATAAAACCGCTTAACTCATGAAGAGCAATGTCCGGTGAGGCTAAAAACAAGCCCAGGGCGTCATAAAAATGACTGTCTAAGGCCATTTTAATGGCTGAGCGGCCTGAGCGATCCCTGGCGTGAATGTCACAAAAGCCATCGTTAAGCAGTCTTCTGATGGCGGGTAAACTGCGCGTCATGACGGCAATGTGCAAGGGGGTAAACTGGTTGGCTGATTGCTGCTGAAACCGGATCGCATCGGCCCGGCTTTTTGGGAATTCCTTTTCATCAAAAACAACAAAGGTCGACAGCTTAAGTTCATTAATGTCTTTCTGAAAACAAAAAACAGTGATGAGATAATTCGCCTGAGCCCCCGCGCCTTCAAACCAGTCCCGTAATTGCCGACTGACTGCCGGGGCGTGGGTACTTCCCTGTAATTTAAACGTAAAATTGCTGTCGTAATAAGCCAGCGAAAGGGCCTTTTCATTGTAGGCGGACGTGGTATGTCTCTCACCCATGAATTCAATGTGAATGCCGGCTGGCATACGAGTCATGTAGGAAAGAATTTCCAGAAGTTCCGCCTCGCCTCGCACATAATTAAAGGGTTTTCCCTGTTCATCCCGGTTGTGTTCAGGTTCTACATAGAGAAGATGATACTGACTGTTTTCCTGCGAAACCCCCTTAATCAGGTCAAATTGTTTCTGGCGATCCGTTTGTCGCAGCGAATCAATCGTTCGGAGTCCGGTGTGTTGGAACCAAAAGAGATCATTCGTCCATTGTTCAAACAATTCATCCAGGTTTTTATACCAGGCGGCCTGGGGCAGTGTCGGATGAAAAGGCTTGAATAAATCGTCCTCGCTGCCATTCCAGCGGCTCATCAAGGCTAAGGTCGCAAAATAATAATCCCCCCGCTCGGCATAAAGGGAATGAAGAAAGGAAAACCCGTGGCAGTGGCCGTCGCGATCAAAATAACGGGTATCGCGGTAGTTGAGCTTCAGGCGGTAAAGCATGTTATCCAATACGGCGGCCTGATGGATGGGGACCGGGAGATGGCCATAAGCCGCGTTCTGTTTAATCGACGTTAAATCCTGTCCTTCCGCCAGCAGGGGCAGCCATTCATCGCGCTGGTGCTGAAGGGCAAGATCAAAGGGGGTAAAACCGTACATGTTCCTGTGATGACGCAGAGCCGAAAATCCCGGCAGACCAAGCAGGTCGCTCACAAAAGGACAGCCGCTTTTCACAGCAAGGTGAAGAAGGCTATTACCAATTAAGTCATTATGCAGGCAGGTTGCGCCAAGCGTCAATAATCGTTCGGTTGTGCCTTTGTCGTGATGGATGATGGCATAACTTAAGGCAGTGTTTTTTAAGCCGTCCTGTTGATTAATGGCCACATTTTGGCTTAATAAATAATCAATAACGCGGCCATGGCGATTTTTTACTGCTTCAATCAATGCCGTTGTCCCACCCGGTGCACTGATGGCCCCCGCCTCTTCAAGCAGGTATTTCACAGTGTCCAATTGATCATTGGCTGCCGCAACGGCCAATAAGGGATTAACGATTTCGGGCGGTAAGGCGTGTTGCCTGATGGCTGATTTCAGAAAAGAGGTATCGCCCGTTTCAGCCGCCCGTGTTAATGAGGCCGGATGGATTTCGTCCTTTTGTTTGAAAAATTGACCGCTGCAGCGTGGCGTGCGGTAGTTTCTGGCTGAAGGGAAAGCGGCTTTTAACCACTGCGCAATCACCTCTTTAAACCAGGCGGTTTGTTCAGGATTTCTCCGGCATTGGCTTAAATGGACATCGCTGCAATCCGCGTTCTCCATGAACAGCTTTTGTGCTGCTGCCAATTGACCGTTTTCCAGAGCCAGATGAATGGCTTGCTGGGAGAGATTATTCTTTATATCGATGTCGATGTTGTTTTTCAAGCATTCCCTGATCTTATCCAGGTCTCCCAATGCGGCAGCATAATGCAATAACGAGTTACCGTGGACATCGGTAAAATTGAAATCGGTTTTGTAGAGGGAATAAGGCGGATAGGGATGGGCTGCTTCAAAAGCGCGCCGTTTAAGGATCAAGGCTTTTAATTGATTAAATCGCTGTAAATCACGGGTATGGGTTTGCGATGGGTTTATTGGCATGGGAGTAACTCGCAAGCACAAGGTGCAAAAATGATGGATTATAGCTCATTTTGTTCATGAAGGGATGAAAAGCCGTTGACCTAAGCGATTGATCCCCCTCGAAATTCTCCAATCATCTGTTAAACTGATTAAACGAATGCTGAATAAAGGATTATTATGCGTACGTTAATCATGGTGTTGTGCCTGGCATCCAGCCTGGTTTTTGCTGAAAAAGAAATTGCCATTACTATCGATGATTTGCCGCTGGTGGCATCGCGAATGGATACCCCAGGCAACCAACAGCGCGCCACGGAGCGGTTTAATAAAATCGTTCAAGCGCTTGTCGATAATAAAGTACCCGCCACCGGGTTTGTGATTGCCGGCGCCATCGAAAAAGGACAATGGGCTTTTCTTGAGCAATTTCGTCAGGCCGGTTTTGAATTGGGTAATCACACCTATTCGCACCGCAGCTTAAATCAGATTGGCGCCGATCGTTACATTGCCGACATCGAAAAAGCCGATAAAATCCTGAACCCGCTCATGACGGAGCCGAAGTATTTCCGCTATCCCTACCTGGCCGAAGGGGCCAACCAAACGCGGGAAAAGGTGCATCAATACCTTGCCGAACACCATTACGTCATAGCGCCGGTGACCATTGACAGCGATGATTTCCGCTTCAACGAAATGGTTTATCGCGTGCCCTATCGTTCAAGGGAAGCCTACATTCAAAAGCTTAAACCCCGTTACTTAGCCTACATCTGGAATCGCACTCTGCGCGCAGAAAAGAAAGCTAAAAACAAGAATGCGAGGCAAATTCTGTTGTTGCATGCCAATGTACTGAACAGTTATGTGCTGGGCGATATCATTGCCATGTACCGGAAAAACGGCTATCAATTCATTACCTTGACGCAGGCTTTGGAAAATCCTGCGCCGGAACTTGATTTCTCATTTGAGAATGCGATTAGAAAAAACAAAGGAAGCCATTTCCCTTATTAAGCGATTATTCTTGTGCGTCGGCGCTGTAGCCGCACCCTTCGCGGGGACAAAGGATTTGCTTGCCTGAGCGCTTGGTTTCCTTGACAGTCAACAGGGGCCAGGCGCATTTGGGGCAGGGTGTTGCCACCGGCTCATTCCACAAGGCGTAGTCGCATTTGGGGTAATTGCCGCAGGAATAGAAAATTTTACCTTTGCGCGACTTCCGTTTCAAAAGGGTGGCCTCATGGCATTTGGGACATTCCACACCGGTATCGGCCGGTTTTTCCAGCGGTTCAATGAATTTACAATCCGGATAATTACTGCAGCCAATGAAGCGGCCATAGCGTCCGGTTTTAATGTGCAAAGCCCCCTGACATTCGGGGCAACTTCGACCTTCCACGACATCCGGTTCGGCTTTTTCCCCTTCAGCATGGCCTAAATCCTGGGTGTAATCGCATTCCGGATACCCGGTACAACCAATGAAACGCCCGCGTTTACCCAGGCGAATGGCTAGGGGTTTGCTGCATTTGGGGCATTGTTCATCCAGGGTCTCGGTGGTCACGTCCTTGCGTTGTACCTGTTCATCGGTCTGATGAATCTGGTGAATAAACGGTTTCCAGAATTCTTCCAGCACGGGTACCCATTCACGCTCACCGCGCGACACGGCATCCAGCGTGTCTTCCAGTTCGGCGGTGAATTTGTAATCCACGTAGCGGGTAAAATGGCCCGTGAGAAAACGGTTAACGATACGTCCCACGTCTGTGGGGACAAAGCGCTTTTTATCGACAATCACGTATTCGCGCTGCTGCAGGGTATGAATGATGGTGGCATAAGTCGATGGACGGCCAATGTCGTATTCTTCCAGGGCTTTAACCAGCGAAGCTTCCGAATAGCGGGGCGGCGGTTCGGTAAAATGCTGGTTGGCCAGGATATCCTGAAGCAGGACTTTTTCACCAAGTTTAAGGTTGGGCAACAAAATACCATTCTGCTCGTCTTCCGCCAGATCGTCCTGTCCTTCTTCATACACGGTAAGAAAACCGGGAAACGTGATGGTGGAGCCATTGGCGCGGAAAATGTTGCCCTGGCCGCAGGTGAAATCAATCGCGACCGTATCTAAAACAGCATCGGCCATCTGGCAGGCCACGGTTCGTTTCCAAATCAGGCTGTAAAGTTTAAATTGATCGGCGGTCAGCGATTCCTGCACCATTTCGGGCGTGCGTTTAATGGACGTGGGGCGAATGGCTTCATGCGCTTCCTGGGCATTTTTGGATTTGGTTTTGTAAAGGCGGGGGCCTCCGGGATAATTGTCATTGCCGTAACGGTTAATGATGAATTCCCGGATGTCGTCCAACGCTTCATTGGACAGATTGACCGAGTCGGTTCGCATATACGAAATAAGACCGACGGTTCCTGAACCAATATCAATCCCCTCATAAAGTTGTTGGGCGATCATCATGGTTTTACGAGCCGTAAAGCCCAGTTTTCGAGCCGCTTCCTGTTGCAGGGTCGAGGTAATGAAGGGGGCCGCGGGTTTGCGTTTGCGTTGTTTCTTTTCGATGTTATCAACAACCAGAACCCCTTGGGCCTGCTGCAATAACGCGTCGCGCAGACGGTGCGCCTCATCACCCTGGGTGATGCTGAACTGGTGCAGCTTTTCGCTCTGATAGTGCGTTAGTCGGGCTTCGAAAGCGGCTTTTTCATGTTGGCAGTGGGCAATGATGCGCCAGTACTCCTGGGCGATAAAGCGTTCGATTTCTTCTTCGCGCTCCACAATCAGGCGCAAAGCCGGACTTTGCACGCGGCCTGCAGAAAGGCCGCGTCTGATTTTTTTCCACAACAGCGGTGAAAGATTAAAACCCACCAGATAGTCCAGAGCACGGCGTGCCTGCTGCGCATTCACCAAATCCATGGAAATGGAGCGGGGATTATTAATCGCTTCCTGAATGGCCGATTTGGTAATCTCATTGAAAAAAATACGGTGAACTTCTTTGTTCTTTAACAGATTACGTTCCTTCATTAATTCGTAAACGTGCCAGGAAATGGCTTCGCCTTCGCGATCAGGGTCGGTTGCCAGAAGGAGTGAGTCTGAATTTTTAAGCGCTTTGGCGATGGATTCAATGTGCCGCGCGTTTTTTTCAATGGGGGTGTAGGTCATGGTGAAATGATTATCGGGATTAACGGATCCCTTGCGCGGCGGCAAATCCCTGACGTGGCCGTAGGAGGCCAGGACATCGTAGTCTTTGCCCAGGTATTTTTGAATAGTTTTAGCCTTCGCGGGAGACTCCACGATAACCAAATGTTTGTTCATAGAAAGTTGGCCTTAACTTTTTTTGTGTTATCAATGTAAGGGTAGTTCATCTTCTTTTTGATAGAGCACCAGATCAAGAAAAGCAAGTTGCGCGGAATCAAGATGCTCTGCCAAAGTATTGCGAATAGTCCATTTCGTCTCCTGCAACGTGACAAAGCGGGATTCGGAAAAAAGCAGTTGATTAATGATTTGCTCCATGGTTTCAGTCGCGATAACGCCCCAAAGCATCATGCGCACAATAAACTGGTGGCTGGCTTTGGTCAGTTTCATTTGTTCATCGACGGTAAACACCCGCGTGGCATCCATGTTGGCTGGTCTGACCACGAGCGTGCTTTTTTCAGGATTGGTCGAATCAAGACCATTTTCCCCGTCTGGCTGGGCTGTCTCTGCGTTTTGCTGAGATTTGCTTTCCTTTAACTGAGACAAACTTTTCTCAAAGAAATTCATCAACATCTCAAACAAGCTATCTTTCATATGCACACCTCATGTAACCGCCGGGTACTGATTTGACAATGCCCTCTAATTCCAATATGGCCAGGTCAGAGACAACCTCCTCAACGTTTAAACCGCTGCGGTTGACGATCTGATCGACCGTCGTCGTCTCAAAGCCAATGCACTTTACTAGGTTTTTATTGTTGGTTGCAAGGGATGACCTGGATTGATTTGCTTTTTTATCCGGAATGGTTAATTTTAACTCTTCCAGGATGTCCTCCGTTGAGGTAACCAATTTAGCACCCTGCTGCAGAAGAAAATGACACCCTCTGGATTGCGGGTTATGAATTGAGCCAGGAACAGCCATCACCTCCCGATTTTGCTCCAGTGCCAGGCGCGCAGTGATCAACGAACCGCTGCGAAGTGCCGCTTCTACAACCAAGGTGGCCAAGGATAAGCCACTTATTATACGATTTCTGCGTGGAAAATGTCCAGCACTGGATGGACTATTTAACGGAAATTCACTCAGCAACAAGCCGTTTTTACTTAATTTATCAGCCAGTTGATGATGTTGACGCGGATAGATGCGATCAATGCCTGTCCCCATAACGGCAATGGTTTTCCCTCCCGCAGCCACACAACCGGTATGCGCCCGCGCGTCGATGCCCAGTGCCAGCCCGCTGACAACGGTGATTTGCCGGCTCGCCAATTCAAAGGCAAAGTGTTCTGCAGTCTCACTGCCACTGACCGAAGGTTTGCGGGTGCCGACCATGGCAATGCAGGGCTGCTTGAGTGCGGCCAAATCCCCAATCGCATAGAGAACCACCGGCGGATCATGGATTTCCCGAAGCAGGTCAGGGTAGGCGTCATCCTCCCAGGTCAACAGATGGTGCTGTGGGGAAGACTGCTGCCAGGCGGTATCCGTGTCCAGGATTCTGTGCTCAAACCGCTCAATGGCCCGCGCCATTTTATCAGGCAAACCGGCATCAAGCAGGGCTGCATAGGGCGTGTTGAAGAGATCCGCCAATACCGGCCATTGCCGCAGTAATTTCATGACGGTGCGGGGGCCGATGGCAGGAATGCGGTTTAAAGCGAGGAGGTAAGGCTTGTTGATCATGGATTGGTAACTTTATCCAGCAAATGAACGGCTCGGGTTGAACGCACGACTAAGGCGAAACTGGTTTTGCTAAAGACTCGGAAAATCATCATTTCCCCCACCCGTTCGCGCGGCAGAAGGATTTCCTCCTGGCGATTAAGCGGATCGCGGATTAAGCGTTGCTCGGAATAAATCGCCAGTACATCGCCAGGCTCAAGACCGGCGTCATCCCCACGATCGATGACGGCCACCAGCCCCACAGCGCCCTGCGTGGAGCCGCTGGGCAAGCCGCCGGGTAAATCAATGATGGATCCCCGGATGGGATAGCTCGGCGTTTTAGGCAGAAAATTCAGTTTGAATTCCGGGAAATCATTGAGCATAACCCGGTCTCTTATTTTGACGCCCTCGGTAATTTCCGTCAAAAGGATAGTGGCCGGTTCACCGCCTCGCACCAATTCGCCATAACCGACTAAGGTCGCTTTATAGCCCAATGGCCGATGGGTCACTGGCTCAACGTAGGGGCACTCGGGACGATACACGGCATAGGAAATCGTAGCGCCTCTCGGCATTTTTCGTGAAGGATGCAGTTTTTTCACATAGACTTCATCCCCCTGACCGCCCAGCATGTGTTCACCGGTAAAGGCCACGATATAAGGCGCCTGGGCCAGCAGGTTCTTGTCCATGACCAGGGACGCGTTCAGGAAGGGTTTGATGTCCATCAGCGGGATGGGAGGGATGGCTGCGTCACTGGGCATGGGCCGCATGTGCGGCGA
This sequence comes from Legionella rubrilucens, assembly GCF_001468125.1. GTDB lineage: Bacteria > Pseudomonadota > Gammaproteobacteria > Legionellales > Legionellaceae > Legionella_C > Legionella_C rubrilucens. The sequence goes on from NZ_LNYT01000020.1 coordinate 257,369, forward strand.
CAGTTTAATCGTGCCGTTGGATAAGACCTTCAGGTACGGGTGACGGTGGTAAAAATTGAGTTCCAGAACGGCGCCGGGATAAAGTCGGTTCGGGTTTTTAATGGTGGGATTGGCATGCCAAAGGGCTTTCCATTCCCAGGGACGATTCAGGTACGTGGTGGCAATCGACCACAATGTGTCGCCGGGCTGAACAACATACCGTCTGGGGTAATCGGAGCGGAGGGAAGTCACGTGCGGCGCTGAAGAGAATGCTTGCAGGTCAAATGAGAGAAAAAAGCATAAAAGAATCAGCAAGTATCGCATTGATCAGTCCTTGGTCCAATTGTTGGCATCTTGCAGCTGCACAGGGTATTAGCGATAATACCACGCAATTCACCATTTAAAACAGATGTCTTATGGCTATTCGCAAGATTATTTACCTGCCTGATGCGGTGTTGCGTCAGGTCGCCAAACCGGTTGGGCAATTCGACGACGCATTGCAAACGCTTATCGATGACATGTTTGAAACCATGTACAGTGTCAATGGCGTAGGCCTTGCCGCTCCGCAAATCGGCGTGAGCCTCCGCTTGTCGGTTATTGATGTGATCGGCGACAAAAAACAGCAACTCGTCCTGATCAATCCCGAAATTATCGCTTCCGAAGGGCAAAAGGAATACCAGGAAGGCTGCCTGTCTGTGCCTGGGGTTTACGACACGGTGGTGCGCGCCGACAAGGTCACCATTCGGGCACTGGACAGAACCGGCAAGTCGTATGAAATGACCGCTGACGGTTTACTCGGCGAGTGTTTCCAACACGAAATTGACCATTTAAACGGCAAACTCTATGTGGATTTACTGTCGCCGCTCAAACGCACCATGGCCCGGCGCAAGCTTGAAAAATACAAGCGTCAGATGGCGCGCAAATAATGAGGCCGCTGTCGATTGTTTTTGCAGGCACACCTGAATTTGGTTTGCCCTGTCTGGAGGCACTGGCAGGGTCGGTGCACCGCCTCACCGCCGTTTACACCCAACCGGACAGACCGGCAGGACGCGGCCGCCAACTGCAGCCTTCCGCTGTCAAACGCTGGGCCGTCAATCACGGCCTGCCGGTGTATCAACCGGTCAATTTTAAAACCCCCGAGGCGGTGGATGAACTGGCAGCCTTAAAACCGGACTTAATGGTTGTGATTGCTTACGGCCTCATCCTGCCGGGAAACGTGTTAACCATCCCCCGTTTGGGCTGCATCAATGTGCATGCGTCGTTGTTACCCCGCTGGCGAGGCGCTTCGCCCATTCAACAGGCCATCCTGCATGGGGACAAGCAATCCGGCGTAACCATCATGCAGATGGACGTGGGACTGGATACAGGCGACAGTCTGGTTGAAACCGCCTGCGAATTGACGGAGAGTGAAACGGCAGCCAGCCTGCATGATAAACTGGCGCAACTGGCGCCCAAAGCGCTGCTTGACGCCATCGACGCATTGGCTGAGGGACGCGCCAAACCGGTTGTGCAAAACCATGCGCTTGCCACCTACGCATCAAAGATTGCCAAAGACGATGCCCGCATTGACTGGCATCAGTCGGCTGAGGTCATCGACAGGCAAATCCGTGCCTATAATCCCTGGCCTGTGGCTTATACCCAAATGGGTGAGGAAAGCCTGCGTATTTATCAGGCCCGCATTGAACTCGATACCCACAGTAAAGCCCCGGGCACGGTGTTAAGCATCGACAAGCGCGGCATGCGGGTGGCAACTGGCGAAGGGGTGCTTTGCATTGAAATCCTGCAGTTTCCCGGCGGCAAAGCCATGCGCGTTGCCGATTGGCTGAATGCTGGCCGTGCCGGGCAGTTGATTAATCAGGTCCTTCAATGAGTAAAAATGATCGCCTCCAGGCCTTAAACGCACTGATGGCTGTGTTTAAGGACAACACCCCCCTGTCCTACAGCCTGTCCGATGCCTCGCCACTGGCCAAAGAAATTGCTTATGGCGTCTGTCGACATTATTTTCGGTTACAGTGCTTAGGCGATAGCCTGCTCAAAAAACGCCCTAAACCGCTGGAAGTCTGGATGGTGGTGGTGATGGGGCTTTATCAGTTGTTGTATCTGAATAAACCCATTTATGCGACCGTCAAGGAAACCGTGGCGTTGCTTGCCATGGTGAAGCAAGCCTGGGCTAAAGGTTTAGTCAATGCGGTACTGAGGAATTTCTGTCGAGAAAAAGACGATTTACTGGCAAAAGTACAAACCAGGCCTGAGTACCTGTCGGGTCACCCGGACTGGTTGGTTAAGCGATTACAACAGGATTGGCCACAACACTGGGAGGCGATCATGAAGGCCAATGATCAGCATCCGCCGATGAGTCTGCGCGTCAATCAACTTCGCTCCTCCCGCGAAGACTACTTAAAGCGGCTACAGGATAACGGCATCGCAGCGCACGCCCACTCGCAGGCAGCGCAAGGCATCGCATTGGAGCAAGCCTGTGATGTTTGGGACTTGCCCGGCTTTGCAGAGGGGGATGTCTCTGTGCAGGACGAGTCGGCGCAACTGGCCGTGACCCTGCTTGATTTACAACCCGGACTGCGCGTGCTTGACGCCTGCTGTGCTCCCGGCGGCAAAACCTGCCATATTCTGGAAACTGAAACCCGGCTTAAAGCCTGCGTCGCGCTGGATGTGGATGCAAAGCGGCTGATGCGCGTGAACGAGAATCTGTCGCGCCTGCACCTGAAAGCCACTGTGCTTCAGGGCGACGGTTTGGATCCTTCGTCGTGGTGGGATGGCGAGTGCTTTGATCGCATTTTACTGGATGCGCCCTGTTCCGCCCTGGGCGTTATCCGCCGGCACCCGGACATCAAGCTTTTGCGAAGCGAAAAGGATGTCCGTGAGGCGGCAACTCTGCAAAAGGCATTGCTTCAAGCGCTCTGGCCCCTGCTGGCACCCAAAGGGGTGCTGGTTTATGCCACCTGCTCCATTCTCCCTGTTGAAAATGAACAGCAGATTGCCGCCTTTGCGGCGCATCATTCGGATTGTGAAGTCTTAACGCGGGAGCAGCCATGGGGAATTTTTACCGGTCATGGCTGGCAAATCATGCCCGGTGAGGGAAACAGGGATGGTTTTTTCTACAGTGTGTTACGCAAAGGATAAAAGAAATGCTGATTAACTGGCCGCTGATTGTCATCCTGACCGGTTTGTCCTTACCGGGCATTGTTATCGCCATTCCCCGCCTGATTCATCTGCTGTTGCCGCAAAACACGGAGGAGTTAAGGAAAAAAATCAGCCGCTTTGCGATGCTGCAAACCCTGATGATGGTCATCCTGATGAGTTTTGCCGGTACGGTTTTATCGCTTAAAACCGGGTTAAATGAACCCATCCTGCAAGGTTTGCTGCACAATCAACCGGTGATGGGGTTGCTGCAGGAGATGCTGTTGCCGGTATTTCTAAGTGTGCTGGTCGGGCTGTTGGTCTTCTTTTTCCTCTATTACGGCGTCATGGTCAGCATTCTTGATGACAAAACCCTAACGGTTTTATACACCATGCGTGCGGCCCTGCGGCTTGACGGGTGCATTTTGTATGGCGGTGTCGTGGAGGAAATCATTGGCCGTTTTGGACTTATGAATGTCATTGCCTATTTCGGCGCCCTGTTTACTGGCCGAATTTCCGGGGGCGTCATCGGCTTTGCCATGTTAAGCAGCGGCTTGTTGCTCAGTTTGGGTCATTTACCCGCCTACATCGCGGCGGGCTGCGCAGGCAGCCGTCGTTTTGCCTATGCCATGGTGCTGTTGAACCTCTGGCAGACCGCTTTATTTGGCTGGTTGTTCTGGCAATACGGTCTTCTGGCGGCCATCGCCGGCCATGTCCTTTTTCACATTGGCTGGTATCTTTATGATCCCGCCCCAAAACCGGTTTATCCTGACGGGTCAGCCTAAGTATTTTGATTGCCAAACGGACGGCACTTGTGAAACAATTTTTCGCACTTGTATTAAAGCCCGATTTGGTCAATGCAAACACCTGCCCAGTATCAGTTATTGCCTTTAGACGCCCTGCAGCCGGGACGCTATCAACCGCGAATCCATTTTGAGGAGACGGCGCTTCAGGAGTTGGCGCAGTCCATTACTGCCCAGGGCTTGATTGAACCGCTGGTGGTCAGAGCCATTGCGGCGGGACGCTATGAAATCATTGCCGGTGAACGCCGCTGGCGCGCGGCGAAACTGGCTGGATTAAGCGAAATTCCCTGCCTGATAGGTCAGTATACCGATCAACAGGCCGCGGCATTAACGCTGGTTGAAAACATTCAGCGTCAGGAGCTGAATCTGATTGAAGAAGCGACAGGCTATCGTCGTCTCTGCGATGAATTTCATTTCCAGCAGGATGAAATTGCCGTGTTGGTAGGCAAATCACGAAGCCACATTGCCAATATTCTGCGTTTATTGACGCTGACGAAATCCGTGCAGGATAAAATCGGTAGCGGCGCGTTATCCCTGGGGCATGCGCGCAACCTGGTGGGCATGACGCCTTTTGAGCAGATGCGCTGGGCAGATGACATCATTAACGGGCAATGGTCCGTGCGCCAACTGGAAGAAAAAGTGCGCCAGACTAAAGCCGTCCCGGCCCCATTAACCGATCGGCGCCGCGACCGGGATATTGAGCGTCTGCAGAGTCAGTTGGCGGAACAAGTCGGCGCGCCTGTTCAAATTGTAAACGATGACGGCAGCGGGGGATGGCTGCAGATAAAATTTTTTGATAATGATACCCTGGCAGGGCTTCTTGAGCGCATGGGCTTGCGTTATGATTAGCACTTTTGCACTGACGTGTCGGTGTCCTGGGCTAATCAGAGTTTCAGACAGATGTTATTTCAATCACCTACTTTAAGGAAGCGAAATTGATGAAAAGGACCTTATCAGGTTTGATTATGGGCGCGTTGTTTACAACCAGCCTGCATGCCAGTTTTCAAAGCGGCGCGGACAAAATTATCAATCAGGTCGATCCCGCCATGAACATCGGTGTCGAAGTGGTGGACTTAACCAGCGGCACGACGATTTATCGCCGCAATCCGGCTCGCTCGTTCATTCCGGCCAGCAACATGAAACTGTTTTCGGATGCTGCGGCCCTGATGGTTCTCGGACCGGATTACCGGTTTAAAAACCAACTCAGCGCAGGGATTGGCACTTTGCAGAATGGCGTACTGAACGGCACGCTGTACCTGCATTTACCCGGTGACCCGTCCTTCAGCCGCGAACGCCTGGCCAGCCTGTTGGCTTCCTTAAAAAACTGGCACATCGACCGGATTGTCGGCAATGTGGTCATTGACAGCAGCCATGCCAATGTTAACCCTTACCCGCCAGGCTGGATGGTGCAGGATCTGGTTTACAGTTATGGTGCGCCGCTGGCGCCCGTGGTGATTGATGCCAACCGCATGATCGTGACGGTTAATCCCGGCGATAAACCCGGGGCGCCGGCCATTGTGGAAGTGGAAGGCGACAAAGGCGGCATCGTCATTAATAATCAGGTCACCACCAAAGACAGAGCCTCCCGGTGCGGCGTGGATTTTTCCATGAACAAGCAAAATCAACTGACGATACGCGGCTGCGTTGGCGTGGGCCAATGGGCGGTGCAGCAGAAGATGGCCATCCAGAACCCGCTGATTTACGCTCAGGGGTTGATCCAGCAGCAACTGAATCAACTCAACATCGTGCATGAAGGCAATGTCACCCTCGGCAGGGCGCCCGCCGGTTCCCTGTTGCTGGCCACCGACACATCCAAGCCCATTGCCCAGCTCATGGCCGATACCTTAAAGCCCTCCGATAACCTCTATGCCGACAGCCTGTTCCTGCATGCCGCCGCTAAATTACAGGGCACGCCGGTTAATTGGGCCGATGCACAAAGCATCATTAAAAAATTCCTGCAGCAACAAACCGGTATCCCGTTGCAGAATGCTATCCTGACTGATGGATCCGGCTTGTCCCGACACGATTTGTTAACGCCGAATCAAACCGTGAGCCTGCTTAAATTTTTATACGAGCGTTTCCCGCTCTCCTATGAATACATCGCCGCCTTGCCAATCTCGGGCCGTGATGGCACCTTGCAGCGTCGCTTTAAGCGGCCTGATCAACAGGATCTGGTGCGCGCCAAAACAGGCACCATGACGGGCGTCATCAGTTTGTCCGGCTACCTTTATACCGCCAATGCACACACCTTAGCCTTTGCGATTTACATTAACCGCCTGCCTGGAACCAAACCTTCGGTGTCTGGACGTTACCGCTACGTCGTGGATGCCCTGTGTACGTATTTCCTGCAGCAAAAGCCAAGCAATAATTCCTGGGCGAAGGTCTTTTCAAAACACCCGCGAATCAAGTATCAGCAAAATCCAACCCAGACTGAACTGCAGCGCAGCCGTCAGGCGAAATGGCGTCGTCTGGAAACCGTGGTTAAGCAGGCTCTGCGAGGGCAGGCGGTGACTATCCTGTACCGCGGCAATGAACTGGTTCTGAAGGATAATCAGCCCGATGCCAATCGGGTTATGAATGCCCTGCAGAGCCTTCGGAAAAAATACCCCTTTGCCGTGGCCCTGGCCTCCAAAAACAAACCCGGTTTAACCGGTAAGCCGCTGGTGATGTGGATAGACGAAGCGCCGCTGGCCGCTCAACGGGTTTGGACTATCCGTGAAGCCACCAGTTAAAGACCCTAAAGCGCCTGGTCAACAGGCGCTTTACCAAGGTTTATCATGATTCGTCTGATCCTGTTGATTTTCGTGTTGCTGGCTTCGTTTTCCGGCCAGGCAGCCATTCGCTTTTTAACCATTTCCGATATTCATTACGGCGCCCGGAATACGGATGGCGACGGCCATGATACCAGCCCATCCCTTCTGAAGCTGGCAATGAAAAAATACGCACAATTGTCGCGACAGGCCGATTTTATTATCACGCTGGGGGACCTTCCCACCCATTTGTTGGGGCAGGTGCCGGCTAAGGCAGACTATGAACAGGACGTATTCCATGCCTTGTATGAGGCCGATAAGGCTAAACGGCCCCTGTTCTATGTTCCCGGGAACAATGACGCACTGAAAGGCAATTATCAGCCTTTTAATGCAGCAGGGAAAACGCCGCTCGATTTGGCGGCTGACTGGGATGGAGCCTGTGCTTATTGTGACGGCCTGCTGCTGAATGACAGCGGCATGAGCCGTGATGGCTATTATGCCAGTTATGTCACTCCCGGTGATAAGTCCATCATTCTCATTGCATTAAACTCAACCCTGTTCAGTCGCACCCCTTTTTTCCTCCCTTCCTACCCGCATCAACAGGAAGCGGCTAAAAGGCAATTGCGGTGGTTAAAAAAACAATTATCCACTTACAAAGCCAGGCAATTGCTGATTGCCATGCATGTCCCTCCAGGCAATAACCTCAAGGGCGAGCCGATGTGGCATGACATCTACCAACAGGAGTTTATCCGTCTGCTGGATGCGGCTCAGTCCCATTATGGGCAAATTACCCTGCTGACATCCCATACCCACATGGATGAAATCCGACAAATCAGGCTGTCCAAATCCATGGTGTATGCCTATTCCACGCCTTCCATCAGTCGTGATCACCACAATTATTCGGGAATGAAACTGTTTAAGCTCGATGAACAGGCCATCCTTGCCGATTTTACGACTTTCTATACCCGCTCCTTCACAACCTGGAAAAATGATCGTTATGCGGCGCTTCGAGGACCGGATGCGATTTTTCCCCAATGCGCTTCGTCAACGCTGGCTTCCTGCCTGAATTCCTTAAGTCCTGTGGCGGTGTGCCATCGTCTGGACGGCGGCCATTATTACGGTGTAAAAAGCGAGAACGTCGCCTCGAACGTCTGCCCGCGCTTTTATCAGGTCAATCCGTACAACGCAGGATAAGCTGTGGTTTCCTCATCGTTGCCTTGTCAAAACCCAATTTTTGCTATAATTCAAAGTGTTCCTATAAAAATTAGTCAACATTATGCTTTCAACAGCACGAATAAAATCAACTACGCTGTCGAATGAGGGATGGTTTAACAGGAAAAGCCTGTTAAATCTCATGAATGAAGTGCTTTTGCTCCTGGCTCTCATCGCCCGCCATGAAAGCAAGGCCAATCAGGCATTGGTTGAGCAATGGCTGCAAAAAGTCTTACGTACCGTTTCCCTGTGTTTTGACAGTGGATCCCCTGAGAATATGGGATGCCTGGCCAAATTCATCCGTAGTGGTAAAGAGGGGTGGGTTATTTTTGAGGAAGAGGATTGGGCCGTGTTACACGGGATTCTGGTGCCTTCCTGCACGGGGTCAATGGCCAATCTTAAGTCGCGATGCCTTCATGAACTACAGCATTTTATCGCAGCGGCCAGTCTGAATAAAAAAAACCCTAAACCAAATGACATCATGGCGGCGGGCATTCACCAGTTACTTTTTCAGGAGCAATTGACGGCTTACCTTAAGTCATTTCACGCCGCACCCGCCAAAGCAGAGGAGATGCCCAAGTTAACCAAGGCGGTTACTGTGTTGATCATTTATTTTTTAAAAGCCGTGGGTATGGCATTGACGCCGCTTGCTGTGTTAAGAAAAGACAATAAATACTATTCCCATTTAAAAAGCGGAAAACAAATCCAAACGGTTACCACCCGCCTTCGCGATGCCGCGGTGGACGTAGCCGATGCCTGCCGGCAAGCTGTTTTTCTGCGAAATAACCAGACTGACATTGAACGTCAGGCGTTGACGGTTGTTAACGCCGCATCCCAGTTAGCGATTGAATTCACCCTGAAATCCTCGGAACGCTCGTTGAAACTGGTAAAGGAACGTTTGGCAGCCAAGAAAAAAGCCCTGGGTGAGGCATCGGAAAAGGCCAGCGGCCTGCAAAAGGAAATAAAAAAGCTGCGCAGTGAAAATCAACAACTCAAACAGCAACTTAAAATTGAAGCCAACCTGCTGGAAGCATTAAGGCAGGAATTTGTTACACGGAATAAAGAAGCCCTTCATCTCAGGGAAGAAATTCAGCAGGTTAAAACCGAAACGTCAGGGGTTAAAAATGAACTGCTGCGTCTGCAAAGCCTCATGGAGCAGGAACAAAGCCGGCAGAAGGCGGCGCAGGTAAAAAATTTTGACAAGGATTTGACGCGTTACAGTAAATCGCCCTCCAAACGGCTTAAACCCTAGCTTTTTTGCGCAGTGACAGTTTGAAATGCGCAAACGGCTGTGTGATTTGCCCCAAGGCATCCGCATAGCCAATACCAATCGCTGATGCCTTGAATTGCAGAGGTTTCAATTGCCGGTATTCTTTAATTAAAGTATTTATTTCCTCGTGAAAAGCCGCAGCTTCCGTGGCATTCTTAAACGGTTTGGCCATCAGGGTGATGTGGGGGGCGTATTCAAAAAACACATTCGGGCTGCCGTAAAGGCTGAAAGCCTGGCGTTTAACGGGGTTATTCATCGCCCAATCGGGGATGGGCATCGTGTTGTCCCGCAGCGAATTCAATTGCAGCACGGCTTCATCACTCATCTGCTGCAGGTAATGGTTACCGCCACGCTCCTGATGCGGTAAATCAATGCCCAGCATGACGTAATTTCCCTCCGTGACATAGAGCGACGTGGTTTTTAGTTCCACTGCGTGCCAGAATTTGGCCAGAAAGGCTACTCGTTTGACCAGTTGCGGGATGTTTTTATCGGGGTAATCGGCAAGGTAAAGCGTGACATGCAGCGGGTAAGCGTGCAAAAAAGGCTCTATCTGGTATTTCTTAAAAACCCCCTTGCTTTTTAAAAAGTGATTAAACTGCTCGATGGATTGATAAACAGCGAGATTATCCAATTCGACATAGACATTCACACTACGGGCAAAAGCGTGCGGTATCAGAAACATCAGCGTCAGGCAAATCAGTCGTTTCAACAGGGAATGAGCGTTGTTTGTTTTCATCATAAAAACCCGGCTAATGGACGGTAAAATCAAAATAAGTCTGAGGATAAGGTTCATTTCTCAAGGTGAAGTGCCACCATTCCTTACTATAAGGTTTAAATCCCTGGGCCATCATCAATTGCCTGAGCAACAGGCGGTTTTGTCGCTGGATTGCGGTTAACCCGCGATAAAAAACATGGGCGCTTGGGTCTAAGCAATCGAAACGGGTGCCGGTATTAATGGAATCATCGTCAACGTGCTGATTGGTTTTACTGTAACAGGTGCCGTTAATGCGTAGTGGGTAGTGGCCGCGCTGGTTCAGTTTCACCAGGGTTAAATCGACCGTGCTGCCGCGGCTGTGGCCTGAGGCGAGTGAAATATAGCCCTTGGCAAAGAGTGTATTTTTTTCTTCGCGCGGGTAATACCACGTTTTGGTGGCGGTGTTACTGGATTGACTCCATTGGTAAAAGGCTTTCACCGCGCGGCGGGGGCGGTAACAATCGTAGACTTTTAATGTATACCCTTTTTTTAAAGCGGCTTTTTCGACTAAGGCGAGTTGCCTTGCGGCTTCCCGGGTCAGAATACACCGCCCCGTTCGATAACCCGGAACGCGCTGTCCGGTAAAATTGTTGGCACTGGCATAGCGCAGGTCTTCAATGATTTCGGGCGCTACCGGGTGCAGATAGACAAAGCCTGTCGGCAAAGCACACGCTGCTGCAGTCCATAATAAGGTTAGCAGGGTAACAAACAAAGGGCGCATGGCGTCCTGCCAGTGATTAGGGGAAGACTAACTATAATCAATCTTTTCAAACGTTGGCAAGCGATGAAAGGGCGTCTGTCAGAGAATAAATTGAGCCAGAACGCCTCATTCCCCTTGCAACTTTTTTCCAAATTGTCTATTTTATGACATTTTTTTTGATTGGCGGTAGTGATTATGAAAAAGACATCAACTGAAAAGGCTGGCATGGGGTTTATCGATCTTATTCTTAAAAAACATCAGAAAAAAGAGAAAGAATTCCCGCAGGATAGGCTTCAGGAATCCCCGGAAGAACTGATCCCATCCATTGAGGACTTTCAAACAAAAAATGACGCCACGGAAACTGGAAAAACGCTGGGTGAGCGGGATGAAATCCTTGAGGAAAATGAGAGCATACTATTTCATACCGACAGTGAAATTACAACGGCTGCCGCATTACCCACCCCCACATTTTCACCAGAACCGAGGATTAAGAAAGTCGGAGATACCGAACACGTAAATGCGTTGACCAAAAGTGAGATGGCGGACAACAAGATGACTGCAGCTGCGGTATTGCACAGTAAGTTCACTCTGTCAGAGCCGGCCATTAAAAAAGTCGAAAGAACCGAAACTACTATCCCTCGAGCCACAAGCGAGATAGCGGTAAAGGGTGAAAGGACGTTGGCCTACACGGCCTCATTTACCCAAAAAAAATTAAGGGAACTGAAAAGCCTGGAGCAGTTGTATCTACCAAAAGACCTTCCCCGCAAAAGCAGTGAACCGCCCGCGTCGTTTTCCCAACTCACCCGGGCTGACACGGTGGACAGCACCGTAACGCCTTATTTTATTGATTCGCTGACTCGAAAAAATTCGCAAATGGAGCTGGTTACGGTCGATCCCTCGGCGCCAAGTTACCTGCTATCGCGTCAGGCTTCTGTTGATGAAGCAGGCTTTAAGGCGTCCATGAGCTATGATTGTGTACCGCCTTCGCGTAAGCCGCCTGAAGAGCCTGGCATGGAGGCAGTGCAACAGCCTCAGCTCATACCGGACGTTCCCATCAGCCAGTTAATCATAAAAAAAGTGACCGCTCCCGATAATGATTTTAAAAATAATTTCTCACTGAATGGCTATACCTGCTGGCATGATAACACGAGTCTTGTTCGTGAAAATGTCAAGCTGTATAAGCAGAAATCCAGGCTTGAATCCATTCAGGAACTCCGAAAACTGCTTGAGCATCTGCTGGATAACAACGCTTATAAAAATCTTAAAGCGATTCAAAAGAGCAGAATTAACCTTGATGAAAGCAGACATCGTTCGTTGAACTGGTTGCTTCTTTTAACGGAGATTAGTGCGATAATCCAAGTTTTTGATTCTACAACCGGGGAAAAGTTTGCTAAGCCTTTGCCCATAATAACCATGCATCAGTGGCTACCAACCCAGGGAATGGCTCATGTCTTACGCTTGATCAACTTTAATATTCAAGAGATTGAGATTTACAAGATGATTATCTCTTTTTTTGAACTATTTGCCGATGAAAAGACCAAAAAGGACGCCAGGTTACTTTTTTTAGAGCAGGTTATTGGCGATTTAAAACAAATTGAAAAGGAACTTTCTGAGGTTGACCTGGATATGGGGCAATTTGCACACATTAAATATTTAACGATTGATGCTTTTAAAGAAGACTCATCTCATGGTGAGGGCCATCTGTCTCATGCTTATCCTTTTGAATTTGCTGATGTGCTCAACTGGTTGCGAGCTCTTGAGTTGCCTAAGCTTAAAAGTGTCATTATTGATGATTTTATTGATAATCAATTTAAATCCAATTTTGCCGTGCTGGTGGGTTTTTTGCAGAAAAACAGCAGCAGTTTAAAGACAGTCATTTTGGGCAAGTGCTTTTCCGAGGACGATCGGGAATTCCTTAAAAATAAATTGCCAACAGTGAAAATTGCGCTTCAGTCGGAGGCTGTCCCCAAAAAACAGCTTGGGTTTTTTAAGAAAGAAGCCAAACCGACGCTCAGTCCTGCGACCAGTGTACTGAAATTTGCCTGATGCTCGATTAGCTGACGGTTTTATCCGTCACCCGGCTTTCAAGATAAGGGATAAACAAGCGTAAGGCCTGCTGGAACCAGGGCGTGAACTGCTCTGGTTCGTCATGGACCCATTGCTTCAGATAAGCCAGCGTTACCCATTGCACAGCCTGGGCTTCGTCTTGATTGAAGGGTATCGTGTCGCTCTCGTAAGTGCCTGCCAGCACGTAATCGAGTTCGTTTTCAAATAAACCATTATTAAATACCGCCACATAATGAAATTTACCCACGGTATGAAGCGTGGTTTTAATCCCCATCTCTTCATAAAGGCGGCGTTCAGCGGCTGAAACAACGCTTTCCTCTGGCGTTGGATGCGAACAGCAGGTATTGGTCCATAAACCGCCTGAATGGTATTTACTCTGTTGACGTTGCTGTAAAAGAATTTCAAACCGGTCTTGCCGCCGGCGGTAAATAAACACGGAAAAAGCACGATGCAGCATGGCGTATTGATGCGCCGACAGCTTGTCGATGGTTCCCAGTACTTCGTCATCTGGTGTAATCAGCACCACATGAGGATTATTCATTCATTCGTCCCCGTTCACCCGATGGGTATTAAGAGTATAGACTGTGCGCCAGGCTTTTTTGAATAAAAATTAATCAAATTGATGGCGCTATGCTATAGTTAATTAGGTTAATTTATCAGAACGGCATTTTATGGATTTTCATACCTCTGTTCCGGCCAAATGCATATTGGCCGGTGAGCATGTGATTGTTCATCGTGGTTTTGCTTTTGTCACCCCATTTAGCAATTACACGCTTACCCTGGGTTACACCAAGGACTCTGTCCGTACCATTCAAACGATTTCCACGGAGGGGGAAAACTCGCTCTCCATTATGCTGTGGCCTGTCGTCAGTCATGCCTTGATGCTTGCGGAGAAAAACCCGGCGGAACTGACCGGCTTTTTTACCATTCATTCTTCAATTCCCATTGGCGCAGGCCTCGGATTTTCCGCCGCCATCTGCGTGGCCGTCGCCCGCTGGTGTCTGTATTACGGTTTAATCAGTCAGATGGAACTCTTTGAATTTGCCATTCAGCTTGAAAACGAGTTTCATATCAAAAGCAGCGGTCTGGATATCGCCGGAGTCATGTCCAGCGGGGTGATTAAGTATTCAACCAATCATGAAATACAACCGATTGAACCGCGTTGGAGACCCCGGCTTTACGTGTCGTCTTCCGGTGAAAAAAGCATTACTGACAGTTGTGTCAAGACGGTGAATGCGCTTCGAAAGACCAATCCTGAATTGGCAACCACCATTGATGACCGGATGCTTGATTCAGCAAGGGAAATCCAAATGGCTTTGGAAAGCGAGGCGACAGAAGGTTTTCTGCTGCTGGAAAGCGCGTTAAACAAAGGCAATCAATGCTTTTATGACTGGGGACTGGTTTCTGAAAAACTTCATCAGCATGTTCAGGAATTAAAAAAACACGCCAAAGCCTGCAAAATCGTTGGCGCAGGGTATGGCGGTCATGTGATAAGCCTCTGGGATAAGGAGCCGGATGTTCATTTGCCCTTTAAATTGCATCGCCTGTTGTAATTTTTTGATAAAAAATCAATAACACTCCACACGTGTTGTGGTCACATCCACCGGGGCGTCTTTGACAATGGTGATGGTTTGATGAGGCGGAACCACCAGGACCTGCTGGTATTGAACAAATTCGGTATTGCTGTAGTTACAGCCAGTCAGTAAAACGAAGGGTATTAAGGCCATCCATTTCATGTTGTTATTCCTTCTTCGTCATTTAGCTCAAATTGTAGTTTGATTGCTTATTATTTGCCAATCATCCCCGCCGTTCTTCGCTTGCGTAGCCTTCGGGCTTTTTATCATTAAGATAATAAAGGAAAGCCAGTAATTGTGCGACGGCCAGATAAAGGGATGGGGGAATCTCATCATTTAATTTGACTTTGGATAGCATGGCTGTCAACTCGGGGTCTTTTTCAAGCGGGATGCCGTTTTCCTGGGCGACTTTGATGATTTGCTCGGCAATAAACCCCTCACCCTTGGCCACCACCCGCGGGGCTGATTCACCATCGTATTGCAGGGCTACGGCCTGTGGCGGTGTCTTGTTCATACTTTCAAGTCCAGTAAAGAAAAGCGGCTGCCGTCGATTTTGTTGTCTTCAAGCCCAAGATGCAGGCCAAAGGCGCCTAAATTCAGCCCCAAATCGCTGACCAGTTGTGAAAATTCATCGTGATGATCCTGTAACAAATCCAGGGTGGCTGGCTTGTCCGCGTTGATGTGGATATCAATGGTGTTCTGATACATAGTTATTGTGCCCTGCAAATCGCCCAGATCGTTTAAGCTTAAGGCAAATGAAATGCTATATCGCGGCGGCATCAGGTTGTTCTGATGTTCTTCATTAATCAGCAGGGGGATGGCTTCCTGGCCATCGGGCGTTCTTATTGGTAAATCCAGCATCAGGCTGTAAGGCTGATCCGGCGTTTTCATCAAGTGAGCGTATTGACTGGTATTGATGCGGGCAAGCGCATGTTCCGTGTGCTCGCTTAGCACGGACAACAGTTTCTCCACCGGCATGTCCGCCATGGATTGCAGGGATTTGGGCTCCAGGCGATGATGGGGTTGCGGTACTGCACCGGGCAGTGGCAGGGAATCATTCTCAGCCATTTCATACCCCGTGCTGGCCATGGGTTTGGCAGGCGGGGTGATGCCCTGTTGTGCTAAGGTATCTAGCAAGCGCAGGTACTGTGCTTTCAAATCACTGGCAAGGGCCGCCGGCGGTAAGGCCGTCGGCGTCACGGCGGCGGTCAGCAGATTCGCTTCCAGAAACAGGCCGCTTTGACTGACCGCCTGCATCATCTGTTTCGGCAATTGCGAAATAGTCGGAAGGCTTGAAAGGATGTGGTTTATCTGTTCTTTGACATTAACCGGAAGCTTCGGATGCGCCACCAGCGCATGGAGTGTGGCCAGCAGGGCTGTGGCCGGGGCTTGTCGCGGCAGGTTCTGGGCCAGGGCCGTTTGAATGGGGGAGGGCGGCGCTTTATCGCTTAACACCTGCAAAATGGTTTCTTCCCCGATTTGCAGCACCTTCACATCCAGCACTTCTCCCGGAGCAAAATGGTGTGCGGTCTTGGCATTGATATTCTGGCCGTTGATTTGGATGGTGACCTGATCCTCTTTTAAGGCCCCGATGACAACGCTTTTAAGGATCTGGCCAACGTACAGGTCCACGGCCGGTTTTGCGAGTTTGAGTTCCTGCACCGGATTTAAGCGTACGTTTTGTACCGCACCAATGTCAAAGGCCATGATGGCATCCTTTATCTGCGCTCACCACCAATTTTTCTTGTCTTTTCTAAAGTCATTTCACTATACTGATGCCTTTGTTATCGGCTGGAAAATCCTTTTCTTGATACTTGTCCATGAAAAGGCGTCGTGGCTCACCAAAGCTTGGGTAACATAGGGATACTAACAAAACAGGGTGTGGAAAATGTTAGATAGAGCGAGTGTTGTCGACGAACAATTTATAAAGCGCGTTCAAAAGGGGGATTTTCCTGCTCCCCGAAGCGTATTGACTCCCTCTCAGGCCGGCATGGATAAAAAAACAAGCATCGAGATTTTCGATTCGCAAATGAAATCGCGCCTGCTTGATTTAATTGCCCGCCAGCTTAAAGAAAAGGGTTTGTCCTTTTATACCATTGGCAGCAGCGGCCATGAAGGCAATGCCGTGTTTGGCGAGGTTTTTTCACCGTCCGATATGGCGTTTCTGCACTACCGAAGCGGCGGCTTTTACCTGCAGCGGTCAAAGCAGGTGGCGGGGTGCGATGGAGTGAGGGACATTCTCCTCTCGCTGGTGGCTGCCGCAGACGATCCGATTTCAGGCGGCCGTCATAAAGTATTTGGCAGTGTGCCTTTGAATATCCCGCCGCAAACCTCGACGATTGCTTCGCACCTGCCGAAGGCGCTGGGCGCGGCCTTGTCCATCACCCGAGCCAAAGAGTTGGGCATTACCGCCAATTTATCGCCTGACAGCGTCATCCTCTGCTCGTTCGGCGATGCTTCAACCAATCATGCCTCAAGTCAAACCACGTTAAATGCCTGTTCCTGGATAGCCAGTCAGAATTACCCCCTGCCTCTTGTTTTCATTTGCGAAGACAATGGCATCGGCATTTCCGTGCCGACCCCTGACAGTTGGATCGAGTCTTCGGTGAAACAGCGTCCCGGTATTCACTACCTGCATTGTGATGGTCTGAACATGGCCGATGTTTACCTGAAAGCGCGTCAGGCAGACGCCATCGCCCGTCATAAAAAACAACCTGTTTTCCTGCACATGCGCTGCGTGCGCCTGCTGGGGCATGCCGGTTCAGACATCGAATCGCAATACCACAGCCAGAGTAAAATTGAACTCATTGAAAGCCATGACCCGTTGCTGCATTCCGCCCGCATTTTATACGATGGCGGCTGGATGTCGCAAAAAGCCATGATTGATTTGTACCGTGATAACCGGGCTTTAATCGAAGCCAAGGCGACAGAGGCCATACGCCTGCCGCGCATGACCAGCGCCCGACAGATCATGACGTCGATCACGCCCAAAGTGCAGCCGAAAGCCGATTTCCCCTTGCCGGATGAAACCCGGCGGATGGCGGTCTATGGGGCAGCGGCCAATCAGTTAAAATTAAAGCGCAACCTTTGCCAACAGATTAATTTCGCGTTAACTGATTTGATGATGCAATACCCCAATATGCTGGTTTTTGGTGAGGATGTGGGTAAAAAAGGCGGCGTTTACCGCGTCACCGCTGATTTGCAGGCCCGCTTTGGTCAACGCCGCGTCTTTGACAGCCTGCTGGATGAAACCACCATACTGGGTACCGCTATTGGCCTTGCGCACAATGGCTTCATTCCAGTACCTGAAATTCAGTTTTTGGCTTATTTGCACAATGCCGAAGACCAGTTACGGGGCGAAGCGGCCACGCTGTCATTTTTTTCAAGCGGCCAATACCAGAATCCCATGGTTATACGCATTGCGTCCTTAGCCTACCAGAAAGGCTTTGGCGGTCATTTTCACAATGACAATTCCATTGCGGTGCTGCGTGATTTACCCGGCGTCATCGTCGCCTGCCCTTCCAATGGGCCGGATGCGGCGAAAATGTTACGTACGGCCATGCGCCTGGCTTACAGGGAAGGCCGTATTGTAGTCTTCCTTGAACCCATTGCCCTTTACATGACCAAGGATTTGCATGAAAACGGCGACAACGGCTGGCTGTTTGACTATCCCTCACCTGAACAAACCATTGAACTCGGGGAGGTCGGCGTTTATGGGCAAGGGGATACCGTCATTCTAACCTATGCCAATGGTTACTATTTATCCCGGCAGGCCGCTAAACTATTAGAAGAGCAGTACAACATTAAAACCAAAATTGTCGATTTGCGCTGGTTAAGCCCCTTGCCGGCAGCCGCCATTATCAAAGAAGTGGCTAAAGCCAAACGCGTGCTTATTGTCGATGAAGGTCGACGCAGCGCGTCTGTCAGTGAAGGGTTAATGACACTGTTGATGGAAGAAGCCCCCTCCCGTTTGAAAATCAAACGCATCACGGGCGAAGACTGCTTTATTCCGTTAGGTACCGCCTGGCAGTATTTATTGCCCAGCCGGGATTCAATTATTGCGGCCGTTTTGGCATTGCATTCAGTAAAAAGGGAGAAAGAAGGTGGACGACTTGTTATTTCTTGACGAACAATTGCACGACGACGAACGTATGATTCGCGAAAGTGTCGCGCGCTTTGTCAACAACGATGTGATTCCCTTAATGGCTGAATCGTTCGAGCACGGGCAATTCCCACGTCAATTGATTAAAAAATCAGCGGATTTGGGCCTGTTGGGTTTAACCCTGCCGGCGCAATATGGCGGTGCGGAAGCCTCTTATGTGGCCTATGGCCTCGTTTGTCAGGAATTGGAAAAAGGCGACAGCGGCCTGCGCAGCTTTGTCTCTGTACAAAGTTCGCTGTGCATGTACCCCATCTTCCGTTACGGTAATGAAGAGCAAAAAATGCGCTTTTTACCCGCCATGGCGGCGGGTGAGGTCATTGGCTGCTTTGGGCTGACGGAACCCGATTCCGGCTCTGATCCAGCCAGCATGCGCACTCAGGCTAAGAAAGTGGATGGCGGTTGGCGTTTAAACGGCAGTAAAATGTGGATCACCAATGCGCCGATTGCTGACATTGCCATCGTCTGGGCAAAAACCGAGAGCGGCATTCGTGGTTTCATCGTTGAAAAAGGAAGTAAAGGCTTCAGCGCCCCGGAAATTAAACACAAGATGTCATTAAGGGCTTCCATTACCGGCGAACTGGTGTTTGAAGATGTTTTTGTTCCCGATGAAAACCTGTTGCCGGGGACTGAAAAGGGCTTGGGCGCGGCTTTAAGCTGCCTCAGCCAGGCCCGTTACGGCATTGCCTGGGGGGCAATGGGAGCCGCCATGGCCTGCTTTAATGAAACCCGCGACTACCTGTTGGAGCGTAAGCAATTTGACCGTCCATTGGCTTCGTTTCAGTTGATTCAGAAAGACTTAGCCGAGATGTACACGGAAATTATCAAGGCCCAGTGCTTGAACCTGCAGATTGGCCGCTTAAAAGATCAGCAGCGTGAAACGCCGGTCATGATTTCACTCGCCAAAGGCAATGCCTGCCGCGAGGCGCTGAAAATAGCTCGCCAATGCCGTAATTTATTAGGCGGCAACGGGATTAGCCTGGAATACAGCGTGATTCGCCACATGCTGAATCTGGAATCCGTGTTCACCTACGAAGGAACAGATAATGTTCACACCCTGGTATTGGGCCGACACATTACCGGTATCAATGCCTTCAGCTAATTAACCTGTCCTGAATTCACCGCAGGCAACAGTCTTCGCTTCGATGGCAAGGCGGTTGGCTGCGGTAATGCCCTTGAGCATTCCCTGCCCTCCTGAAAACCTGAGCAATTCACCCTGCGTTGACTATACTTTTACATATATTCTGGCTTGGATAGGAAGCACCGGCTTAGGATTGACCATGAAGGGATGCAAAATGACTCACCGCATGAACCCAAGCGATTTAAAGCCCTGTCGTACACGATTATTTCACGCAATGAGACGGCTGCGTGTTAACTTTATTGGCGTAGGGAGTTAATTATGGAAATCCAGGTGTTATTGGCCGGTGATGAGAAAAAGGAATTATTACGCATCAAAAAGCTGTTGAGCGCGATTAGAAAGAGCCGTTTCCGGGTGAATGTGGTTCTTGATTCTGATAATGCGCTGGCGGAAACCCTGAGTGGCCATGTGGATGTCTGCCTGATTGATTTCGAAGCCGAACCCCTGGATGGGCTTAATCTGGTAAGACGAGCCATCGGCAAAGGCAGTGATGTGCCTTTTATTGTTTTAGCCTCCGAAGAAGGCAGTACCGAAGCCACCGATGCAGGAGCCAGTGATTGCCTGAATAAACAGGAGTTGAACGGGCAACTGCTCGATCGGGTTATCCGATATACGATTGAGCGCAAAAAAAATGAAGATCAGTTAACCAAAGTCAATCAGCAACTGCAGTATCTCGCCAATTATGACCTGTTAACGGGCCTTGCCAATCGCAATCAGTTCAACAACCAGCTCCCTTTCATCATTGAGCGGTGCATGCGGCAAAAATTATCCTTAGCCGTGTTGTTTCTTGATCTGGATGAGTTTAAGCAGATCAATGACGCCTGGGGACACAGTTACGGGGATTTGTTATTGAGGCAGGTGGCTAAGCGCCTAAGAAAAAACCTGCGTAAAGTCGATAATATTTATCGCTTGGGCGGTGATGAATTCATTGTGGTGGTTGACGGTCATATCAATGAAGATCAGGTGGCGCATCTTGCTGATAAAATCATTGCCATTCTGTCAGAGCCGTTCATTCTGAATGAATACAAATGCCAGATGTCGACCAGCATAGGCATCAGCTTTGCCAATTTTGATTCCATGCGTCCGTCGGAGCAATTAAGTAAAGAAGCTGACATTGCCATGTACAATGCAAAAAAGAATGGCCGTAACACCTATCAATTTTACCGTGCGGAATACGTCGATGACGTCTTGCGTTACACCCATTTAACACTCGACTTGTACGAAGCCCTGTCCAATAATCAGTTTAAACTGCAGTACCAGCCTTTAATCACTCTGGATGGCGATGTCATAATGGGTGTAGAAGCACTCCTGCGTTGGTATCATCCGCAGTGGGGTAATATTCCACCCAAGGTGTTTATTCCGCTGGCTGAGAAAAACGGCTTGATTAATCCCATCGGCGAATGGGTCATGCGCGAGGCCTGCCTGCAAAGCCGACAGTGGCAGGAACAAGGCTATGCCCCCCTGCGCATGGCAATCAATATTGCCATCAGCCAATTGCAGCATCCTCATTTTGTTGACACCACGAAAAGTATTATTCAGGAAACACAGGTCGATCCATCCCGACTGGAGTTGGAAATTTCAGAATCATCAATCACCACCAATTTTCATGAGTGCGCGCAAAAAATGAGTGACCTTAAAGAAATAGGGGTTCATTTTGTGATCGATGATTTTGGCACGGGGTATTCCAATCTCGGTTATTTAAAACATTTTCCCTTCGACAAACTTAAAATTGATAAATTGTTCATTGATGAAATTACTTCCAATAACAATGAACAATACATTGTCGAAGCCATCATTAATCTGGCTAAACAAATGAACCTTGAGGTTCTTGCAGAAGGGGTAGAAACCCGGGAGCAGTTAAACTACCTGCGCAAACATCACAGTGATCAGGTTCAGGGCTTTTATTACAGTGAACCGCTGGATGTTGATGTGTGTACGCGGTTACTGGCTAAGGGTAACAAATGGAACCCTCTGATGACGACAAACCAGCATAAAGTCTATAATAAATTGAGGTAGCGGAGAAAATCGATGAGTAATCTTGAAAAAGAGACCGTGGATACCCTGGTTAAGCCGGAACCGGATTTTTCTGACGAACTCTCACTGGAAGACTCTTCCAATGAATTAAACCAGAATCAGTTTATCAGCGGTGACGAAGTGGATTTGCTGGGTGATGGCGTCCCGGGCTATGAAACCACGGGCGAGTGCGATCCGGTCGATCAGATTGGCAATGATATTCTGGTCAATAGTCCCAAATCGTAGCTGTTCTCCTCAAATTCCTTTAAATAATTTTTGCCAAACCCTTGAAAAACAGACAGTAACCCCTATGTTTAATATCACACCTTCTTAAACTTTCAGGAGACAATGATGAACATACGTAGTTATTATCCCTTGCAAAAAGATTTAAGTAATATTTTTGACCACTTCTTTCGCGATAATGGCGCAGACTCTTCGTTTGTAGACACAGGAACCTGGGCTCCGGCCGTTGATATTAAAGAAGAAAAAGAAAAGTTCCTGGTGGTGGCTGATATTCCTGGCGTCAATAAGGATGACATCCATATTGCTCTCGAAAACAACATTCTGACCATCAGCGGCGAAAGAAAATTTGAAAGCAAGGAAGAAAAGAACGGCTATTCCCGGGTAGAACGCGTGCAGGGCCAGTTTTACCGTCGATTCAGCCTGCCGCAAACGGCCGATGAGTCACAGATCAGCGCCACCTACAAGCACGGCGTTCTGGAAATTGCCATTCCTAAAAAGCCCATGGCTGTACAAAAGAAAATTGAAGTCAAAACTCAAGAGTAAATGCTTGATAACCCGGACACGGCTGCGGGCGTATCCGGGTTGCTCATGAAGCTTATTTCTTAAGCTGCCAATTCTCCATTATTGAATTAACAGAGGTTTTTGCTCCTCTCTGTTTTCGTTTTTTCCATGAACAAAGCGCGTTGTATTGAATATATCCTGCAATTGTCTGCAGCAAGCCTTGTTGTGCAGGGAAAACGCGTCATCAGCCATCAACGTATAAAGCGACTGGACCCCCTGATGACGCCCTTTACCAAAAAAGTGAGATTTTGACCAATGGCTGTCTTTGCGCGCTGCGGCGATTTCACGCATTTTCAGGCTGAGCATCGATAACTTTTCCGTTTCGGGCCAGGCCTTTTTTTGCAGTTTTTTAATTTCCGCCATGATCTCTTTCACCCCAGTGCTGTTGGTTCCCGTGCAGTGTTGCTGCAACAGGCTTTCCCAGGTTTCAAGGCGCGGCACGGCTTCGTCATGGGGGTGCATCATGGCGGGCGAACTGTCGAACCCGGTCTGTAATTGATCCTTTAAATGCTGGTTCTCCGCCGCTAATTCTTTATTGTTCTGTTTCAGGGTTGCGATTGCTTTATTAGCCTGCTGCATGGCCTGTTGCAGGTTTTTTAATTGATTCAACAGGTTTTTTATCCAGGCAATGAACGGCATTTTTTGCGGATTATTTTCAGGTGTCATTAATGTCTGGGCGTTTGCCAGTTCAGAGGCTTTGTCCATCAGGGCTTTGTTTTCTTCGAGGAGCTTGTCGCATTTCGCCTTTAAGTCTTCCAGGGGTTGCTTCAGCGGCAGGGGAGGAGCCTTTTGCACTAGTTTTTCAATTTCAGCCTGTTTCGCTTTGATTTGCTGACGTAAGGTTTCCTGTTCAGCCAGGGATTCTTCATACTGTTTTTTAAAATTCTGCAGTTTCAGTTTTTCGTAACTGGCTTGCCAGTGTTCGCCATAAGCGCGAATACAATCTTCAAGAGGGGTTGTTTTGGGGAGTTCTGGTGACAGGGAACGGATATAGTCGCTCAGTTCGTCATGTCTTTTCTGCAGGCGCTCGTATTTCTCTGAAAGCGTCAGATAATGAGCCTGGGCTTCCAGACGGACATTTTCTACGGCAAGACAGGACTGAAAAATCTGTAAATCCTTCTCCATCTTTGCCGCTTGCGCCTGCAGTCTCGAGCTGATTGGCTTTTTAAACGCAGTAACGGATTTGGTTTTCATCTTAAAAAGAGCATCGACAGCGCCTTTTAGGCCCTTTTGCATGCTGCTCCACTGTAAATCGGTCCCGGAGGTGGTTTTTTTATGGACTTCCGCTTCTTCAAAAAGAACAGCATAGGGCGTTGTGAGAAAATCAATTACTTTAATGGCGGAAGCCAGGAGATCATCATAACGTTTATCTTTGGCAACCAACGGTTCAAGATCAGCGAATAAAATTCTACGAAGGAAAGCGCAGTGAGCCTCGCTTGCACTTCTTTCCTCGGTGCTGAAGCTGTTGAGATAGGCTGAGGCGCTGGCTTCCTGCCGGTAGGGCCCAAGAAGCGCATTCAAACCGTTATTATCGGCCACAGTCCAGGTTATCAATCCTTCTTTTTTCTGGTGGCGAAAATAGGCGCCGGAGAGGGCCAGGACGTTAAAGTTTTCACTGCTGATGTATTGCAGGATTTTAGTGGAAACCTGCGAAAAAAGCTGGCTGTATTCTGATTTCTCATTTTTCAGCGCTTTGGGTGCGATAATTTCAATTAGCAATTCAGAGATATTAATTAAAAAAGAAGACAGTTCACTGGGGGATGAAGCCCAGGAGCGGCGTTGGCAGTCAGTTAATTGAATTGGCATGATAGTCCCTCGGTTACTCTGTCAATTTAATGGACTCCATCATAACCGAGTTTGTTAACGCTTAAAAAGGTTACCGTCAAAAAATAGCGCGTTTGACTATACTCAATTAAATCCAATCACAAGGAGGTAAAAATGAACCAACCGCAGACAGGGGAGTTTTGCTGGAATGAACTGGCTGTCGCTGATAAGGAGGCGGCTAAATCGTTTTATGGCCAATTGCTGGGCTGGACATTCACTGATCATGACATGGGCGAGTACACTTACACGATGATAAAAAACCGTGATCAGGAGTTTGGCGGTCTCTGGCAAATCCCTAATGACAGACAAGAGGAGATTCCATCGCACTGGATGGGGTATATTCTGGTGGATGATCTGGAAAAAACCTTGGCTAAGGCAGAAAAACTCGGTGCACAGGTCATCATGCCCATTACCCAGGCAGGTGAGATGGGTCGTTTTATTATCCTTAAGGATCCTGCCGGCGCTCACATCGCGTTCTGGCAATCGGGAACGAAATAAAGTGGAATAACAATGCCCGCCTGACCCGCGGGCATTTAACAACGAGAGGCTTGTTATTTCTCATCGGTCACGGTATTATTGCCATCCAGTTCGGGGCGTAGCGCAGCCTGGTAGCGTACTAGCATGGGGTGCTAGTGGTCGAAGGTTCAAATCCTTCCGTCCCGACCAGTCTCATCAAGGGTTATAACGAATCCACATCCCCTAGCATGAATTCTTGGCTACACTTCTGGCTACACTTTCAAAATTTTCCATAGGCTAGTGTGTAAAAAAAATAGCTCCTCAATTCAATTGCCACTTTCATCTATTGAATTTATAATCGGCACTCTGCTAAAAAATAATTTTGAACAAGGAGATGTGATGAAAGAATTTTATATTAATAGAATCGATGCAGAAGAAGATAAAGATGAGTATATGCCTTGGTAACTAAAGAAGAGAAAAAGTATTCCATCTGATATTTTGCTGTAGAAGTAGTATGAAATTAATCTTAAACAATGATGTGTTTGCAGTAATCGATGATTTCTTAGAGCCATCCCCTTTTGAAAAAATTTGGAATTTTATTCAAACTGAAAAATTTAAGTTTGTTCATTCTTCTAGATGGATAAATGCTTTTAGTCTCGAGGATGGCGCTCCTCTGTGGGGTAACGTTACTATTTCTCATTCAAGGCCTGAACCCTGCACTACAGAGCAAATTTACCCTACCGATACAACAATTGATTTATTTATACAGGCACTAATTGTGGGCTCTGCGGAGTTTTCTCATTTAATAGGGTTTAAAGATAGAGATTGGGACTTTTTCTATGCTAGGCCCTACCTTTACCCAAGGGGTTCAGGACTTTCTTGGCATACCGACGGAAAATATAAAATCTCAGGCGCGTATGTTTATTACTGTCATCCTAATTGGGATATGAATTGGGGAGCCGAATTATTAATTAATCCTATACACCAGCAAGAATTTGAATATCCTGAAGTCTCTTTAATTAATAATGAGATGAAAAAAGCAGGGTTCCACCTTAATAGCTCAGAGTTGAATAACTATATTGGCGATGGAATAGGCTATTATATCGTACCGAAACCTAATCGATTGGTTATTTTTAAAAATAATATTTTGCATTGTATAAAAAAAGTAGAAAATGCAGCAGGAAATCATGTACGGGCATCGATAACTGGTTTTTTTATGAGTAATGACAAAATACAGGAAGTGAAAGGGGGGCTGAAAAGACCATTCATTTATAATTATTAGTTTGAGCCCCACCAAATTATAGACAACCCCCAATCTTAATATGCTTGGAATTAAGAAATGAATTTAGTGCACGAAATATCCCCTACACAGGCTCAAGAAAAAGTAAATTTTGTTATTTTGATACCTCATACGGATGAAGTTACTTTATATAACCCTATACTTAGGGAAGAAGATGTTCCTTATAATGAACAACCAAGTCATTATCAATTTAAAAAATGGTCTGCTTGGTGTTCTGCTCATTTCTCCTCTTATTACTACTTTGTTAAGTATAAAAATGCTCTCTTAAGATGTAAGCAATTTTTGTATGATTTTGGGCCTTTATCAACATTAGATCATGCTGCTTTATACGATCATTGGGTTTGGGAAATGAAACCCCACGTTTTGAATCAGGAAAGTATTTGTTGGATTGGTTATGATTATTCGAAATCTAAAACGTTAAGTTTTTTATCCCATGGAACTAATATTGAACTTCGTTTACTTGAAGGAAATTTGAAGGATGAGGAGTTCTTAGATCTTTGTAAATTTTTTTCTCCTCTTTCATCATCAAGTGAAATCTTAGAAAAGAGCTTTTTTGAACTATCGTATTGGTCACGCTACAACAACTGCGTAGAAAATGCGTGCATTAATAGAAATGAATATAAACCACCTTCAAGTTTATGGAATTTAAGATGGCCAATGCATAATATCCTTAGAAGTAGCAGGCCGGATTCCTATACTAAGTATTTAAACCATCTTAACTTAGACTTTATTCCAGATAGCCAAATTATTTATGGTAATGAAAATCAAGTAGAAGAAATTCAATTTGTTATGTTTCCGAAGAATGAAAAGAAAAACCAAATTGCATGGTTTCGTGTTTTCAATAAAGCCTCTTTCCCAATAAAGAAGCCAGCACTTTCTAGATTGCCAAATATGAATTCATTTAGTGGATACAGTAATTTTAATTTAACTGTCCTAAACCCGAAGAGTGATATGATTTCCAGCAATATATACATTGCCAGTGTTAATAATTGTTATGGGCCACATGATGCTCTGTGGTGGGATAATGAAAATACTTATTTACTACAGCTAAGCGCTAGTGCTAATAACTCTATAGAGTATTTTAAGGGAATTTTTTGTCAACTTATGGATGACAAACGATCAATGGACTCATGCACTTTTAGTATGGATATATTAAGCTAGCACCAAAAGCTACCAGTAAAGCTCCAATCCACTGATATTGGGAAATCTTTTCACCAATAAAATAAGCAAATATTTGCGCAAATACCACTGAGGTATTACGAAGAGTAAGGGCTAGACCAGCTTCAGCATGACGCAATCCAATTAAAAATAGCAAGAAAGATAATGCACTTATAATTCCTCCTAGAGAAGTCATTTTCCAATTGGATTTAACTTGTTCTTTGAATATTTGTCTTTGTTTTTTCTTCATCAAAAGAAAAACACAAGGCAAAGCAATCCATAAAGCTGCAGAAAAGAGCGCAGCTGGGTTTGCACCATATGCTAAAGAACGACCGTAGCATAAATGATAACCAGCAATGCAGATGCCACATAGAACAGGAAATAACAGTTGTCTTGATTGATCAGGGTTAAAAGTTTGGCTTGTTAGTATCAATCCAAAAAGAACAGAGGATACACCAATGACACTAAATAAATTTATATTTTCACCAAGGAAGCATGCTGAGATAAACCAGACAATTACCATGGCGCTACCTCGCATAATAATGTAGGCTTTCCCAAGCGAAGACTGACTAAAACTGATAGCTAATGTGATTATATAGCCTCCTTCAAATAAACCGGAGGTTAGTGCCCATAAAAAGGAATCAGATGTTTCAAACAATGGACCAGAGAAAAGAGGAATAAATAGAAGCGAGAATACAGTTGCAAAACTCATAATTCCCAATACTTCGTAATAGGGAGTTGAATTGCGTTTGGCAAATGTATTCCATGTTGCATGGAGTATTGCGGATAAAATTATAAATACACCAGAACCCATTTCAGTTCATTTTGAGTTAAATAATCGATTATTGTAACATTGAATCAACGGGCTATAATACTTGTTTAAAACCTAATAGAAGTTTCAAAGTGGTTTTAGAGTTTAAACTAGTAGAAAAGAAGCCCCAAAGAGGGGCTTAATAGCTTGAAAAAATATATGCCTGTCCACCAAACTCTACCGAACAATAATCACTAATAAAAAGATCACGAGCAAAAGCTTCATAATCAAAATAGCAGATCAAACTATCCGGCAATTGATGGGCATAACAGTCATCAAATAACTGCCTGGAAAAATCAACCTCTGAATCATAACAACCTTGGTAATGCTCCTCCAACATAGTTTGTGCATCATCTATCGAATAGTCAGAGAGAAGAGCTAAACCCAGCTCCCCGTGTTCTTGGATAAATGAGGTGTACTCCACAATATTGCATATTGATTCGTACTCATGGATTTTGATGCTGCCGAATCCTTCATAATCATGTATGGCATATTCTTCAGCATTGGGTTCAGGGCTGTTATCCAGCATTTCCCAGATTTCTTCTATGATGTCATCTTCGCTTTGCGTGGCATCTATCCAAACACCATACAATATGGAGTTATTGTAAGAGGCTAAACAGGCAACGTAGATTGAAGGGGTGTCCATGGGATTATCTCCTTGTGTTAAGGGGGCAATCCCACACAGGAGCTTGCTCCCGTGGTAGGGTATGATCAAAACGGTAGTTCTTCTGAATCGGGTTGCAGTATTTCTCGCATCTGAGCCATGTGCTGTTCTGCGGTTTTGCTGCTTGATTCATCAGTAGATTTGGGTGTGCTGAGTAGCTGAATATGGCTGACAACAATGCTTAAGGCTTGACGCGCTTTACCTTCATTGTCAGTCCATTGATTAGAACGTAGTTTGCCTTCAAGGTATACTTGCGCCCCTTTCTTTAAATATTCAGTCACTTTAGTCAGCTTTCCAAAAAGCACTAGCTGATACCATTCCACTCTGGTTTGCCATTCATCATTCTGTTTGAATGACTCATTGGTTGCTAAAGTGGCTGTGACAAAAGATTGTCCGTCTTTTCCGGTGATGCTTTTAGGATCAGCCCCTAAATTGCCGATTAATTGAACGCGGTTTAAAGATGCAGTCATTGTATTCTCCTGTTATTTGTTAAATGTGAGCGCATAACAGAAAAACATCCGCATAGGCAGATGGTTTTCTGTTATGCAGATAAGACTTAAATCGTTTCAATCAACAAGCGATTCGTTGAGTATCAAACAGTTTGACAAAAGAAATCAGAGATTCCAGTTTGTGCATACTTAACTCTGCTTGCTGAATATCATGGGGATTGATTTGCAGTCGGTGGCGACTTAAATCATTGACACAACAATTCAGCTCAAACAGCAAATGTTCGATCTCAAATTGTGCTGGTTCCAGTTGTTGCATTATAGGCTCCTTGGAAATAGGGAGGATTAGCCCCAAAGGGACTATTAATCCCAATTGGGTTATGCAAAAAGATCACCGAAACATCGGTTGATTTACCTGGTTATTAATGATGATGTGCTCGAAGCACTCCTCGGGCGCAAGGCCGTAAAGACAACTCCTGATGGGGTTTCCCTGCTAAACGCTTTGCCATGGAATTAGGGAACAAGATGGCATATCACAAGACCTGTAGGTTTCGTCAGAATCGCACTGACTCTTCAGTTGTGTTGCTTTTAGATTATCAAGCCAGAACTGGAAATCAAGCGCTTTTTCCAAATGATAGTAAATGAACTTATTTGAAAATTTATTAATACACAGTTTTCTGATAAGTGATACAATTCAAAGATTAGCTCCCCGTTATTTGAGTATTATTTAGATGATTAAAGCCTCCTCAAATGAGTTGCGTTTTTGTTTCAGACCAATGAATAAATCTCAACATGAACTTGTTCTGGCGTGGATTCATCAGCCACATATTAATGAATGGCTTCATGGTGATGGTCTAAGTAATACGATTAAAGACATTGATCAATTTTTAAGTGATGGGGAATCGTGGGCTACTCATTGGATAGCCTATGATAATGAAATCCCATTCGCTTATTTAATTACTTCTGAAATAGAGAAATCAGAAGAATATCTTGATGGTGCAGTTACTCTAGATTTATTCATTTGCAGATTGGATTATATCGGTAAGGGATTATCAGTATGGATGATTCATGAGTTTATTTTAAGTCAATTTTCTGATGCAAAAATAGTGCTTATTGATCCTGAGATCTCTAATGAGCGTGCGGTTCATGTTTATAAAAAGGTTGGTTTTGAAATTATTGGAGAATTTCTAGCTTCATGGCATCCAGTGCCACATTATAAAATGAAATTGTGTATTGAAAAGCTAAAAAAACAAAAAGTGTCAGCCTAAATAAATTTTGGTTATGGATACTCTGGAGTGGCCGAGGTCTCTACTTATAATTCCACGGGCTTCACGATCTATTGCTTTTTCTGATTGAGACAAATATTTAGATGATTTTCCACCCTCAATTGGACATTTTAATGACTGTTTATCTGGAGAAAGCTGACTCGTGATTTCATGATATCTTTTTTGAGCATAGGCATGACGCAGACCATGGCACTTTTTAAGTCCCAGCTTTTCTGTTTCAGTTTGGTATTGCCTTAAATATTGTTTATAGGTTTTGCCTTTGGGGATCAATGATCGACCATGAGGTACTTGCTTAATCGCTTTTTCTAGCCATTCTTTTTGTTCATCGTTGGTGATATCTATGGATCTCCCAATACCGCCTTTTGTCCAGCTGGATTTTAATATTAGACGGTCCCCTCTCCAAGCATCACTGATAACTAATTTCATTGACTCTTCACGGCGTAAACCAAAGAGGCATTGGGCCTCAAGAGATAGACGTATCATTGGATTTTCGCATTTTGAGAAATCTACGTTAGTGATGGCTTTGTTATGTGTTGGCACATAATTCCGCTTGTCAATTTGATAATGATCATTGCTCGGCTTGATCAATTCTGGTTTATTGAGCCAGATAGATAACTTCCTTAGTTTAGACATGTAATTTTTGATAGTAGCGGGGTTTTTACCCAGTTTTTTCCAGTGCTCTACTAACACATAAATGTGTTTTGATTTTAGCCCTTTAACATGAGCAACCATAAAACCCTGGTCATGTAGATCCTTAATGCAGCGATTTAAGATATGGCGTGTGTCGGCTTTGCTGGCATGGGAATATACGCCTAACTCTTTGACACATTCATTGATCGAAAATAATGCGCTTTTCAGCTTTGATTTACTCATGGAGGTATGCCCATAGTGTGTTGCGGGATTTTATTCCCAGTTCATCATGTAATACTAAACAGGTTTGGTAGTTGCCCAGAATCGGTAGTAAGTATTCGTACATCTGTCTTGCATATAAATAACGCCAGGATTTTTTTATTGGGATGCTGTGGTCTACCAGTGCATGATTCCAATCTAGCTTGATGCGTTTGTAGCTAAAAAAATGTACCAGGCTTTGCCTATTGGTTAGTTGTTCTAAATCAGACAGAATATTTTTTTGGATTTCATTTCTGATAGGAATGGTTCTATCCACCGAGTTAAAAGTGATCTCGCGTGTGAGCGAGAGTTTATGTTCTTTAATATGGATACCTGGCCTAATATGTATTGCTTCACTAAAAGTTAGGCCAAATTGTGTTTGCAGTGCCATGATGATACGTGGTGTCCTATCAGAGAATGATTCCCAGAGGTTAGGTTGCCATTTTAATCGTTGGCGTTTTGGCTTTTTTCTTTGCAATTGCAAGGATTTGTTATCAATATTGAGTATTTGACAATCAATATCCTGTAAATAATTTCTGATAATTGTCATGTAACGCATAATCGTGGCGTCTTTGACACGGTCTTTTTTCCAATATTCAACCAGCTTTTGAATATGCTCTGATTTCATGACTTGCCATGAGGTAGGCACATCACCAATGCAAAATAAATCATCAATCATTTTTTGTATGACGTAAGCACGCTTTTTCTTTTCTTGATAGCTGCCTCGGTTATCAAGCTGAAAGTACCGATTAGCAGTTTGTCTTAAGGAATATTGTCTCATCATCCAATCCGAAAATTCATTTGCCCTGTTTCTGGTTTAGTGTTGGTCGAGCGGCTCACTCAAAAATGAAACCTGGCAAAAGCCATAAAGCTCGAAGTTGGGGGGCAAAACAATCGTTATAAGGCAAACGATCTCGCCGATTATTACAGTTTTTCTAGTGGTTATTTCTCCTTATTTTGCTGATTAATAAAAACGACAAGACAATGGGCCTTGTCACAAGTCCATGGTCAAATTGAAATAAATTGACTTAAACTCCCGAGGGAGTTGCCCTGCCGGATGGCAGAGATTCCTAGATGGTTTTCCCGACTGAACGTCTAGCCACAGAGTTAGGGAATGAAGTGGCTTTGCACAAGACGTTGGATACGTTTCGCTGGAATCACACCAGCTCTTCAGTTGTGCTTCATTAAAAAGTACCAAAGCGGTGCTTGCTGCGCAAGGGTTTGAAGAAGAGAATTTTGTCCTGACGCCAGACGGGCGCCAGGACAAAATGCGCTAATGTTTTGATTTTACCCGGTAAAATCAAGGTTGGTTTTCTGCGTCACTGCACAAAATTGCAGTGACGCAGAACAGAGGAGTAGAATACGATGCATTAATGATTGGGTTATATATTGTCAAAGGATACTCTGAATCAGACTTACGTTCATTGCCCCTCAAAAATTTGTTTTGTGTAGTCTAAACTTGGAGGGATTATATGTATGCAGAAGAAGGATTAATATTAATTTTATAGAACTGGGGAACATGAAAATTTTTATTGGAATATCAAAAAAATAAGGGGGCATGACTCACATGAAGCATATCAGACTGTCTAAAATAGAAAAAATGAGCTTTTTTAAGGTTGTTCTTATTGTTATTTTTTTCTTCACAGCAATAAACGCCTATGCAGGCAAGGAATCCTATCATATTAAATATCATAAAGATTCCAAAATAAAAAATGTATCTTTATCCAATATCGAGATATTAATAGAGTTCCATCGTAATGGAAATTCAATTGGGAGAATTACTACAAAAACAAGTAATACTCAAGATATTAAGATAGACAACACTTATGGAAAAAATTTGATTATTCATATCCTATCAATGAATATTGATGGAAAAAGGATAAGATGCTGGGGTGTATCAACACGTAAAACAAATACGATTGAGATTCAGTGTGATAAAGTTGTTTCATTGAAGAAGATGGAAGAAGAAACTAAGCCCTCTGATTCAATTAATTGAGAAAGGGATGCGACAATCAATAATTCTCCTCAGTTCTTTTGATTATGTCTTTTGGTTTTAAAACCCCATGACTTAGAAAGAATAAAAAAATCCAGGATTGCTGAGCTAAAATACTGACTATTGACACAGAGAATCATGTAGCATGACACTATAAAGCACTCAAATTATCAGAAAAGAAACCAAAATGACCAATAAAATTCGCGGTAAAGTAAAATGGTTTAATGAAGGCAAGGGCTTTGGCTTTATTGAAAGTAGTGGCAAGGATTATTTTGTCCATTTCAGTGCTATACAAAGTAGCGGTTTTAAAACCCTTCCCGAAGGGGCAACCGTTCTATTTAAAGTAGGCAAAGGACAAAAAGGGCCGCAAGCAGAGGACGTTGAACTCGTTAAATAATTAAATAACCAAATCAAGGAGGAAGGAAGGTGAACAAACGAATTGCTTTAGTAACGGGAGGAACTGGTGGCATTGGAACAGCCATATGTCAAGAAATGCAAAACCTCAATTATCAAGTGATTGCTTGCTACTTCAAACATGGCCATCACGAATTAGCAAGAGAATGGCAGAAAAAACAATCCATGCAAGGATTTGATATCGACATTGCCTATGCGGATATTTCTTCCTTCAATGATTGTGAAAAATTAACGGATTTGGTGATAGAGAAGTACGGCAAAATTGACGTTCTAGTTAATAATGCAGGCATTACTCATGATGCCAGCTTGAAAAAAATGACACCGGAACAATGGCAAGAAGTCATTAATGCTAATTTAAATAGCGTTTTTAATATGACGAAAACCGTATTATCCAACATGCTGGATAATGGTTATGGGCGTATTATCACAATCTCCTCCATTAATGGGCGCAAAGGGCAGTTCGGACAATGTAATTATGCCGCCAGTAAATCGGCGTTATATGGTTTTACCAAAAGCCTGGCGCAAGAAGTCGCAAAGAAAGGAATTACCGTGAACACGGTCTCCCCTGGCTACATTAATACGGAGATGCTTGCCGCGATGAGGGATGATGTTTTAGAAGCCATTGTCGCTCAAATTCCTGTGGGGCGATTAGGCAAACCTCAGGAAATTGCTCGGGTCGTTGCTTTTCTTGCTGATGAACAAAGTGGCTTTATCACGGGTGCTAACTTTGATATCAATGGTGGACAATACATGTAATTACTAAATGACCAAGAATACTTTTAAAGAAAAAATGACTTTTGGTTTATTAGCCCTTAATATTGTAGCCGCTATCCACATAAAGAGTCTGACCAGTGATGGAGGCGGCTTTATCGGATACCAAAAATGAGGCTGTTTCACCAATGTCCTCTATTGTAACCAGTTGATGCAAGGGCGCTTCCTTTGCTGCCTGTTCCATCAGCGTATCAAAATCAGCTAAACCTGAGGCTGCACGAGTGCTTATTGGCCCTGGAGAAATGGCATTGACTCGAATCTTTTTACTGCCAAGTTCCATGGCGAGATAGCGTACTGAGGTTTCCAAAGCCGCTTTAACAGGCCCCATGAGATTGTAATTTTTGACCACTTTTTCGGCACCATAATAACTCATGGTTATGATACTCCCTCCATCGACCATCAGTGGTTCAGCGGCTTTTGCCAATCGGATGAGCGAATGACAAGAAATATCCATCGCCATCATGAAGCCGTCTTTCGAGCAATCGACAACACGACCTTGTAAATCAGTTTTTGGTGCAAAGGCAATCGCATGGATAACAAAATCAAGACGACCCCAGCGGTCTTTTATTTTCTGAAATAGGGCATCAAATTGTTCCTTATCCGTCACGTCCAAAGGCATAACAATAGGAGATGACACTTTTTCAGCCAAAGGCTGTACATAGCCCCTGGTTTTCTCATTTTGATAGGTGATTGCCAATTCGCTGCCCGCTTCATGCAATGCTTTAGTACAACCCCATGCGATGGAGTACTCATTGGCAATTCCAACAATCAATCCTTTTTTATTCTCCATCAGCTTTTACTCCCGTTTGACGCTCAAGAAGTGACATGGCATGAATTGCCATCATGCGCTCTTCGTTAGCTGTAACAACCCGTGTTTCAAAAGGTTTAAGAAATTTCAAATGACGCAAGATAGTGTTTCGCACAAAGGCTGAGTTCTCACCAATACCGCCCGTAAACACGATGGCATCCATCCCACCCAGGGTTACTGCCATCATCCCCATGAATTGGGCAGCTTTAAGGCAGAAATAATCTAATGCAAATTGTGCCCTTGTATCCTCACTGTCTTGCAAGATTTTCACATCATTGCTTAAGCCTGATAAGCCAAGAAGTCCAGATTCATTATAAAGAAGACGCTCAACCTCATCGGTAGATAAGCCTAAATGACGCATCATAAACGTTACAGCGCCGGCATCAAGGTTCCCACAACGAGTTCCCATGGGTAATCCATCCAAGGCAGTCATGCCCATCGTCGTATCAATACTTACTCCATTACGCATCGCACACAAACTTGCTCCATTGCCAAGATGGGCCGCAATAAGCCGTCCCTCAACTAATGAAGGCTCATACCGCCGCAAGGTGTGAACAATCCATTCATACGATAATCCATGAAACCCATAACGACGAACACCTTGTTCCCTTATCTTTTGTGGCAATGCATACTCGGTGAACAAAGCCTTATGATGGGCATGAAACGCTGTATCAAAACAAGCAATTTGAAGTGCCTCTGGTTTCAGGGTACTGATGAATTCAATGGCTTTGAGATTATGGGGTTGGTGTAAAGGAGCCAATGGAGCTAATGCCCATAATTTCTGCATGACGTGTGGATTGACTATCACACTGTTTTTAAAGAGAGTCCCGCCATGGACAATGCGATGAGCAACTGCAGTCACCTGCCATTGTTCACTCAAAACCTCAATCCAGTTCAAAATAAGACGTAAGGCTTCTTCATGCGTACACTCATCAGAAAGGCTTTTTTTATCAACCTCTGTATTGCCGAGATTTGGTATTGCACCGATCGCTGTAAATGAAGGCTTGTTACCAATATCAGATACTTTCCCTTGAACCAACAGTTGTGGGTTTAATTGTCTTGAAAAAAGCTGAAATTTGACACTGGAAGAGCCTGCATTAATCACAAGGATACTGGCTTCTTGTACTTGGGTCATTTGATTCGTCCTTCCTTTCGAGCTGCCGCCAGTTTAACAGCCAGGGAGCAAGAGAAGAGCCTCGTTCTAAGTGAGTCGGCTCGGCTCACCAGAATGAATGGAACACGAGCACCCAAAACAATTCCGGCAGCATCCGCATGGCCTAAAAAAGTCAATTGCTTGGCCAAAATATTCCCGGACTCGATTTCAGGAACCAAAAGAATATCCGGATCGCCTGCCACAGAAGAAATAATCCCTTTTTCTTTGGCTGCCTCCTTGTTAATCGCATTATCAAAAGCCAAGGGACCGTCAAGAATGCCATCATTTATCTGTCCTCGGTCAGCCATTTTGCATAAAATAGAGGCATCGACAGTGGCTTGCATCTTAGGGTTGACGGTTTCGATGGCGGCAAGGATGGCTACTTTGGGCTTCTTGTCCTCGCCAAACAATACTCGCCAAAGATTAATGGCATTTTGGCAAATGTCCGCTTTGTCGGTGGCAGTAGGGGCAATATTAATCGCAGCATCTGTAATGATGAGTGGTTTGTGGTACGAAGGGATATCCATGACGTAGGCGTGACTCACACGATGTTGCGTGCGTAAGCCCGAGGCGGTGGGTACAATAGCCCCCATTAATTCATGAGTGCTTAATGAGCCTTTCATGATGGCATCAATCTCGCCGGAAGCTGCCAATTCGGCAGCCTTGCTTGCTGCGGCATCGCTGTGTTCTGTATCAATCGTTTCCCACTGTGATAAATCAATACTTGCTTCCAAAGCTGCAGTTTTCATCTTGACCAAAGGGCCAATTAAAATGGGAATAATGAGTCCTGCGTTTACCGCATCGTTCACCGCTTCCATGACACTCATACTAACCGGATGCACAATGGCCGTGCGAACAGCGCCCATACAGCGACACGCTTTGATTATCGCCTCGAAGCGATCGTGGTTATGTATTTCTATAGACGGTAAATGAGTTCGTGCAACCCGTACTTTTTTCGTTGGCGCAAGCACGGTTGCTAAGCCCTCGATGACCGTTTCTCCGTGCTGATTCACACCCTTGCAATTAAAAATCACACGGGGCTTATTGGCACCCTTATCCTTGACGATGATGGTGATGGTGAGCGTATCCCCTAAACGCACTGGCTTTTTAAATTGAATGTCCTGTTTAAGATAAATGGTGCCTGGACCAGGTATAATAGTACCAAGAAGTGTTGAAATCAGCGAGCCAGACCACATGCCATGACCCACAATACCATGAAAAATATCGCTTTGGGCAAACACCGGATCCATATGAGCAGGATTCACATCACCCGACATGGCAGCAAATAAATTGATGTCGTCTTGAGTGAGTGTTTTACTTAGACTCGCCTGCCGGCCTACCGTAAGCTCATCAAAAGTCACATTCTCAAGAAACTCCTTGTCCATTTTTCTTCCCTTTTATTTCTGCAGTACATAAGTACCTGGTGCAGCGGGTAGTGAGGCATTTATGACCAACGCAGGAACGCGTTTTTTGGTGGACTGTTGCACTAACCAATCATGCCATTCTTGCCACCAGGAGTCTTCTTGTTTTTCTGCAATCGCGAGCCAACTCTCAGGATTGAGATAAGCATCACCTTTCTTGCTCTCATGAACCCGATAAGAACGCCCCGGATGACCCGGTTCACTCACAATCCCTGCATTATGTCCGCCACCGGTGAGGACGAAGGTAATGTCACCCTCCGTCATCAGGTGGATTTTATAAACAGACTGCCAAGGCGCCACATGGTCTTTTTCAGTACTGACTGCAAAGACGGGCAACTGAATGTTTTCAGCAGCCACCGGCTTTCCTTCCACGGTATAACGGCCTTCTGCAAAATCATTGTTTAAAAACAGTTTTTCAAGGTATTCGCTGTGCATTTTATAAGGCATCCGCGTGGCATCCGCATTCCAAGCGGTTAAGTCAATCATCCCACGCCGCATCCCGTGCATGTAGTCTTGAACCATTTTGGACCAAATTAAATCGTAGGCACGCAACATTTGAAAGGAACCGGCCATTTGTTTGGTATCAAGATACCCTTGTTCTCCCATCATGTTTTTAAGGAAAGCCACTTGGCTTTCAGTAACAAAAAGCATTAATTCCCCGGCTTCAGTAAAATCCCCTTGGGCTGCAAGAAGGGTGAGGCTATTTAAGCGTTCATCCTTATCTCTACTCATCGCGGCCGCCGTAATCATGGCTAGTGTGCCACCTAAACAATAGCCCATCAGATTAATTTTTGTTTGAGGCAGAGTGGCTGATACCGCATCAATCGCAGCCATGGCGCCTTGGCGATAATAATCATCCATTCCTAAATCACGATCCTCTTTGTCGGGGTTACGCCAAGAAATGATGAATACGGTATGGCCTTGCCTTACGAGCCACTTCACCAAGGAATTATGAGGCGATAAATCCAAAATATAATATTTCATAATCCAGGCAGGGAGAACCAGTATGGGCTCTTTATACACGGTTTTAGTCAGAGCTTCGTATTGAATCAATTCGATTAAATGATTTTGAAACACCACTCGTCCTGGGGTAATCGCCACGTCTTTGCCCGGGATAAAATGTTCAGAGCCTGTAGGTGGTGCGCCCGTTAGCTTTTCTAAGGAGTCTTCCATAGCGATTTGGCTGCCTTGAATGAGATTAAGTCCCCCAGTGCGAATGGCTTCATGAAACAAATCAGGGTTAGACCAAACACAATTGGAAGGGGACAGGGCATCAAGATATTGGCGTGCCCAGAATGAAACGGTGCGTTCCACTTGGCTGGGTAGCCCAGGAACTTTGGTTGTGGCACGTCGCCACCAATCCTCTACCTGCAAAAATCCTTCCGCATATAAGCGCCAAGGCATAGGCTGCCAACTGTCTTTTTTGAAACGTACGTCTTTGCCACCAGCAGCACGATCGACACAAATGATATTATTAATGCAATCATTAGCATGAAAGACAGGATAAAAGGCCAGTTCCCATAATACTTCTGGAGATTGTGCCAATTGCCAAAGCCATGTGGAATAGGACGAGCCTAGCGCTGCAGGACTTATCCCCGCAGTCCATTTAGCAAGGTTTGCTTGAAATAACTGACCGAAAAAAGCAAAGGCATTATCAGTAGCGTCTGCATCACTGGGTGCACAACAAGAATCTAAACCTTCTGAAGATTCTTCCTGCTGAGTTAATAGGATTTTCTTGGGACAGCATTGCTTTTCTAGTCCATTCATGGCCTATATCCTTGGCATTATATAAGTAGATAATCAATCAGATACATACAATAATAGCAGAATATTTAACCTACCCATTCAGTTCAGGGGATATCTATTCTTGTATGGGGATGCTAAATAATGACACTTTGAGGAACTTTAGCTATTTCTTTCCTTGCTTGGTAGTAATGATCACTTTCTTGACTATGGACTATAGTCAATGGTTTATTAAGCCATTTAAATACCTTAAAGCAATTTATTGCAATAGCGGATTAATTATTTTAAGCAGATTATTACCACCTATCAAAAACAAGAGGAAGAAGTAGCCGAAAATATGATAGCAGGTGACAAGTGACTTTAGCTCGCAAATCAGGTATGCATCTTAGCCATCACTATGCAAAATGGTGAATTTATTTTACTCAATTGAAAGCGACATTAATTTTATATTTTTACAATTAATACTTTTATTCGTAATCAAAGTAAGTAATAGTCTTATATGGGTATGTTAAAAGCACGCTAAATAAAAGGAATTATAGATATGAAAATTGTTTATTTAATAATTAGCTTTATGATTCTTCTTTTGAATTCGGGCTGTGGAGGATTACGTCAAGTAAATGAAGATGCGAAAAATGTTAACTTGTATTTTTCCTATCCTACAGGAAATTGCCGTTTCTTAGGGATTATTAAAAATCCAAATGTACATGAAGTTATGGATATCCGCTCCTCTTTAAAAGATCTAGAAAAAGATGATAATAATTTTTTAAAAAATGAAGGCGCGAAGTTAGGAGCAAATGTTATCGTTCTTGTAACACATACACCAAGGGAATTTCATAAGAGATATGTAAGGGGATCAAAAAACTTAACAACTATTAATATCCATTCCGTAATAGCTAATGCATATTATTGTCCCTATGTGAAAATTGACCAATTACAACAAAGAAATTTAGAAATTAAGCAAACTCCATTATTTGAAAATGATGACCTGCAGATAAATTATTAAAAAATCCAGGGTCCTATCTGGTAACAGGACTACATTACTGTAGCCCCGTCCCATAAGAACGGAGCATGCGACTTTAGCCGCACTCCGCTCAAGCCTTCGCAAGGCCAACTTTGGTTGACCCAACCATCCAGTCTACTTCATTTGATGATAATAAGGAGGTTGATGCTTTATCCCTTGTTTCTAGCCGCTATAGTTTCAAGTAGCGCTGGCGCTTCTTAAAATATTCTGTATAGGCTGGAACATAGGGTGTTGCCTCTACCCTTATTTTGGTATGTCTTCTAATAGCAACAGAACTCATTAAAAATAAATCCATATAGGTGCTTTTGCTATCTTTATTTGGGTTTCTCGCAGTAAATATCCAATCTCGTGCACCCTGAGAGCGAAAGTACTTCTTTTCCCTCCATGCTGTACTTTTTCTCGGGCGTCTACGATGAACCAATCTCCACAAGGCTTGGTGTATTTGATGATCGATAAATCCAAACGTCTTTTTATCAGAATCGGTTTGGCCTTGTATTCCGGCAAGCCATTTATAAACCAGATATAACGGTCCATGTAACCAAACAATTCCATGCACAGGTATCTGATTTAACTGAGGCAACGAGTAATGTAAGGTTACCCTTCATCGGTAAAATAAATTTTAAACATAAGGCCATCTGTTACAAGGCCATTTTAATCCTTTCCTTATCTCTAGAAAAACTGCTTCATTTTATTTTTCATTGAGATAAATGATTATAATCCCGTTAAAAATAAAAACAGTAATAGCATCCGCCTCATACACATCCTTATTACGGTACCGTGCATCCATTTTTTAATTAAAAATCCCTGCCACACACTCTAATGCAACGTAAAGGAAACACCATGCAAAAAAATCGCTCCTAAGATGAGGAAAATGAATAGGGCGATGACAAATCGCAAATGCCTCTTTTTTCTAAAGAGAAACATGAGGCCAATTAACAGAATAACAAATACACCCAAAACGCCTATAAACCATGCATTGAGTTCCATTATTCATCCCTGAGTAGATTATAAAATCCCTTGTTATCCATTTTGGTGTATATGGCCACCATCACCACCAAAACCACCCTCATAAGCTCCTTCAGGATGAGTCTCGGCAGGGGTTGTTTTATTACAAGACATTAAACCGCATCCTAAAATGAGTAAGCCAATAAAAACAAAAATTGTTTTAAATCCGATAGGGTTCATTTACATCTCCATTTCCACAAATAAAAATCGTTGCATCGGTCATCATAACATACTGAATCCTATGATGTCCTGCTTAACGAAACCCTAAATGAATCTCTCCAGAGGCATGATAGGAAACAACCTCTTACCATTTTAACTGGTGTTTTTATTTTGAAAATTCAACAATCGCAAACCATTCGCAACAACAATGAGACTTGCTCCCATATCGGCAAAAACCGCCATCCAAAGTGTCGCCAACCCAGCCAAAGCCAAGATGAAAAAAACAACCTTGATAGCAATCGATAAACTGATATTTTGACGTAGCACCCGAGCTGTTTTATGACTTAAATCGATAAAAAAAGACAGCATCGCTAAATTATCGTTCATCAGGGCCACATCCGCTGTTTCAAGTGCGGTATCAGTCCCTTTTCCCATCGCGAAACTAATCGTTGCCTTTGCAAGTGCAGGGGCATCATTAATGCCATCACCAACCATACCCACGGTGTGGTAATGAGCCAACAGGGCGTTCATGGCATTCAGCTTCTCTGTAGGCAAGATATTGGCATTGACTTCATCAATTCCCACCTCTTTGGCAATAGCGGCAGCGGTGACGGCATTATCTCCAGTTAACATGGCTGTTTTGATGCCACGTTGATGCAAGGATTGGATGGCTAATTGGCTGGTTGAACGAAGGGTATCCGCTACTGCAAAAATAGCCAACACGGTTGTGTCATTACTTAAAATAACTGTGGTCTTTCCTTCTTGCTCTAACTGAGCAAGTTGTTTTTCGATACCGGAATTACACACCCCATTGTCTTCAGCCAGCTGATGATTCCCAACAAAATACTGCTCATTATTGACGCTCCCCATGACGCCCCGACCAGGAATTGCTTCAAACCGACTCACCGTCAATAACGACCCCGTTGGTTGTTCTTCTCGCCAGTATTCGACCAAAGCGTGGGCAACAGGATGTTCGGAGTGACTGTCTAAACTGGCTGCCAAGAGCAGTAAATCACCTTTGGTTTGCGTGCTTTCATAGGCAATAAAATCCGTGACCACCGGCTTTCCTTCAGTCAGTGTTCCCGTTTTATCCAGCGCAATGAGTTTTAACTGATAGCCGATTTCTAAATAACTTCCGCCCTTGATAAGAAGTCCGTGATGAGCTGCCGCTGCCAAGCCACTTACTACGGTCACAGGCGTTGAAATAACCAACGCACAAGGGCAAGCGATTACAAGCAAGGTGAGTGCCTTATACAGCCAATCATAAAAAGGATACCCCAATGCAATTGGTGGAATCAGAGCAACGGCTACTGCAATGAGCACCATGATTGGCGTGTAATATTTGGCGAACTCATCAACAAATCGCTGGGTTGGTGCCCGCTCTGCTTGTGCTTGTTCTATTGCTTTGCCAATTTTAGCCAACAGGGTATCGCCTGATTCTTTGGTCACCTTCACTTCAAAGGAGCCTCGCTCATTGAGCGTACCGGCAAACACACTGTCTCCTGTTTGTTTGCTCACAGGCATCGACTCACCAGTAATGGGCGCTTGATTAACGCTACTTTGGCCACTCACAATAACGCCGTCCAAGGCAATCCGCTCACCTGGCTTAACCAGGATAATTGCACCTGACTTGATGTTCTCGACCGCTAATTTTTGCCATTTTCCTTCCGTCGTTTTGACGGTTGCTTCATCCGGTGCAATCTGCATCAGGCTTCGAATGGCTAATCGTGCTTTATCCAATGAGTAGCGTTCAATACGCTCAGCCAATGCAAATAACACGGTGACCATCGCCGCTTCCGGCCATTCGCCGATGAGTATGGCACCTGTTATTGCAATCATCATCAAGCTGTTGATATTCAAGGCTTTCGTGCGCAGAGCAAGCCAACCCTTTTTGAAGGTAGGCGGTCCACTTATGGCCATAGCCACTAATGCCAATGCCGCTACCCAAACTGACTTCTCGGTCCCAAATAAATAGGAGAGCACTTCCGAGAAAAGAGCCAACAATCCAGCTACAGCAAGCCACCACCAAGAAAAATCATTGGCCTCTTTTGGGCTATCACTTTTAGTGCTGCTTTTGGTGCGAACACTCATGCCCAATGCTTCAATTTGTCTCTGGAGTGGCTCAATCGTATTTAAACGATGATGAATCGTCACTTCTTCGGCAATGAAGTTAAAATCCATCTTTTCGATTTCCGGAATTGTTTGTAATTGTCGCCTAATTAATTGCTCTTCAGCAGGACAATCAAGCCCTGCAACAAAAAAGGTCGTTAAGGTTAAAGGTGTTGTCATAATGATTTCCCACATTGACTGCAATGACGTATCTAAGCAGTG
This sequence comes from Legionella rubrilucens, assembly GCF_001468125.1. Taxonomy (GTDB): domain Bacteria; phylum Pseudomonadota; class Gammaproteobacteria; order Legionellales; family Legionellaceae; genus Legionella_C; species Legionella_C rubrilucens. The sequence goes on from NZ_LNYT01000020.1 coordinate 301,379, forward strand.
TTTATTTTCTTAGTGAGGTAATTTATTGATTACATTGCACTCAATACTCTCTCGAGTCGTTCCTTCACTTCAAGAGCAATATGATTTATCTCCGAATTGCTGACTAATTCCAATACTGCTTTAGGATCCATAAATTCAACATATACGTTGCCAAGGTTATCTTGACGTACGACTACATTACAAGGTAGAAGCAAACCTATAGAGGGTTCCTTAGCTAAAGCATGATGAGCAAATTGAGGATTGCATGCACCAAGAATTTGATAAGGAGGCATATCTTGATTTAACTTTTTTTTCAGCGTTGCTGATACATCTATAGTGGTCAGGACTCCAAATCCTTCTTTTTGAAGCCCTTCTGTAACTTTTTTTACTGTATCGTCAAAAGAATATAATACTTTTTTTCCAAATCCATATTTAATATGTTCCATTTTTTAATCCTCGATTTTTTATAAATTACTAAGATAATTCTAATTATTAACTCTAAAACACTCAGATATTACAAACTGTGTATCTCTCAGCATAAATTAGGTTTCCTCGCCTGATTTCTTCATCAATGGCTTTTTACGTCGCTCATGAAACACATAATACAAACCAGGCAATACCAACAAAGTCAGGAAAGTCGAAGAAATAATACCGCCAATCACCACCGTGGCTAAAGGCCGTTGCACTTCAGAGCCTGTACCGGTCGCTAATGCCATTGGTACAAAGCCCAAAGAAGCCACTAAGGCTGTCATTAATACCGGACGAAGACGCGCCAGTGAGCCTTGCAATACCGCGTCTTTTAAATACATTTTTTTTTGCTCGTGTAGTTTATTGATAAAAGTAATCATTACCAAGCCGTTTAGCACCGCAACTCCTGATAAGGCAATAAACCCGACTCCCGCGGAAATGGATAAGGGGATCCCCCGTAACCATAAGGCGAGTACACCGCCTGTTAATGCTAAAGGAATGCCGCTAAACACCAAAAGCGCATCTCTTACTCTACCAAAGCTCATAAACAGCAGTAGGAAAATGCCCAATAAGGTAATAGGCACTACAATTTGTAGTCGTTGAGAGGCCGATTGCAATTGTTCAAATTGCCCACCCCAGGTTATCCAATACCCACTGGGTATTTTGACATTTTGCTCAATGCGTTGTTTGGCCTCATTGACAAACGAACTTAAATCACGATTTCTTACGTTCGCACTGACGACCACGCGACGTTTACCGCTTTCGCGACTGATTTGATTAGGGCTCTCGCTTCTCACCATTTTCGCCACTTCATTCAGAGGAATGAAATGGCGCTCACCGTCTTTAGCAGGAGGCAAAGGAATAAAGATTTGTCGTAATACATTCGGATCGGAGCGCAATGATTCAGGTAGGCGTACAATTAAATCAAAACGTTTATCTCCCTCAAAAAGCTCCCCACCTTTTTTGCCGCCTGTAGCAATCACAATCGCATCTTGCACACTACCTATTTGTAAACCGTAACGGGCGAGCATATCGCGATTAATCGCAATGGTTAAAAGCGGCAAGCCACTGACTTGCTCGACCTTGACATCTGCAGCCCCGGGTACCTTTTTTAATTGCGCACTTATCGATTCAGCTATTTCTAGCAAGGTATCCATGTCATCGCCGAATACCTTCACCGCCACATCGCTTCGCACCCCAGAAATAAGTTCATTAAAACGCATTTGAATCGGCTGGGTAAACTCATAATTATTACCAGGAATTTGTTGTACCGCCTGTTCAATTTCCTGCACTAACTCTTGCTTGGTTTTTTTGGGATTGGGCCACTCTTTTCGAGGTTTTAAGATAATAAAAGTATCTGCCACGTTCGGTGGCATGGGATCGGTGGCTACCTCTGCCGTTCCAAGTTTTGCAAACACGTTTTTGACTTCAGGAAATTGCCGCACCCGTTCTTCCACCAAATCTTGCATGGCCAGGGCTTGAGTCAAACTGGTGCCTGGAATGCGCATCGCATGCATCGCAATATCGCCTTCATCCAGGCTTGGAATAAATTCCCCACCTAAGCGATAAGCAAGGAGCAAACTGATGACCACTAAAACCACTGCCGCACTAATGACCCATCGCCTTGCATGAAAACTACGGCGTAACACTTTAGCATAGACTTTTGACAGGTGATGCACGAGCCAATTTTCTTTTTCCTGGACACGTCCTCGAAGAAAAATTGCAACGGCTGCAGGAATAAACGTCAATGCAAAAAGCATGGAGGCCAACAAGGCGATGATGACGGTTTGAGCCATCGGTAAAAACATTTTTCCTTCCACACCCGTTAACGTTAAAATCGGCAAATAAACCACCGTAATAATGAACACGCCAAAGATGCTGGGCCTTATGACTTCGGTGGTCGCATAGGCAATCACTTTTAAGCGCTCTTCCAGATTTAAAACTCGCTGCAGTGCATGCTGTTGCTCACCTAAATGTTTAATGCAGTTTTCAACGATAATGACCGCACCATCCACAATCAAACCAAAATCAAGTGCTCCTAAACTCATTAAATTGGCACTGATTTGATTACTCACCATGCCGGTGATGGTGAGTAACATGGATAAAGGAATGACCATCGCCGTAATAAGGGCGGCCCTAATATTTCCCAAAAATAAAAATAAAATGACACAAACTAATAAGGCGCCTTCAAGAAGATTGTTCTTCACCGTATTAATCGTGGCATTCACCAGCAAGGTTCGATTATACACCGTGACTGCTTCAACACCTTGAGGCAAGGATTTGTTAATGTCTTTCATTTTGGCGGCCACGCGCTCAGAAACGGTTCGGCTGTTTTCTCCCATCAACATAAACACCGTGCCTAAAACCACTTCTTTACTGTTCTCTGTTGCAGCGCCTGTACGCAACTCTTTACCTAAAGCAACATCTGCCACATCACGGATACGAACCGGTGTGCCTTCAAAACTGGCAATCACAATATTTTCAATGTCCGGAATATTTTTTACTTGACCGGGCACGCGAATTAAGTTTTGCTCCCCATTGGTTTCAATGTAACCTGCGCCCACATTGGCATTATTGCGCGTAAGCGCTTCTACCACATCGTTCAAACTTAAACGATAGCGAACCAGTTTCATGGGATCGGGCGTAATATGAAATTGCTTTTCATAACCACCAATGGTATTGACCTCCGCAACGCCTTCCACATTTCGTAGTTGAGGCTTAATAATCCAATCCTGAATGGTACGAAGTTCAGTGGGATTGTAACGCTGGGACACAGGCACATTAGGTTTATTGGTGACAGTATACATAAAAATCTCACCAAGACCTGTCGATATGGGGCCTAGAGTGGTTTCCGCTTCGGGCGGTAGTTTATCCCTAACCTCTTGCAAACGTTCATTAATTAACTGACGCGCAAAATAAATATTCGTGCCGTCTTTAAAGACCACCGTGACTTGCGATAACCCATAACGCGACAAAGAACGCGTATAATCGAGATTAGGTAGCCCACTCATCGCTAACTCAATAGGAAAAGTAATGCGTTGCTCCACCTCAAAGGGCGAATAGCCTGAAGCTTGAGTATTAATTTGCACTTGCACGTTGGTAATATCAGGAACGGCATCAATGGGCAAACGTTGAAAGTTGTAGACGCCGAGCGCTGCAATCACCAAGGTGAATAAAAGAACAAACCAACGATGTTTTAGAGAAAAGCGAATAATTTTTTCAAGCATCTCAATCCTTAGTGCTCATGGCTCGCGCCTTCCTTGCCTAACTCAGCCTTCATAAAAAAGCTGTTTTTACTGACATAACGCTGGCCAGCATCAAGCCCTGACACCACTTCTGCCCATTGGTCGTCTTTTTCACCTAAAGTAACGGGTGTCGCTTCAAAATAATCCCCTTGCTGGACAAAAACCACCTCTTGTTTATCCATGCGCTGGATGGCCGAAAGAAGGACCGCCACTGGTACTTTTTTTTCTTTAATGGTAATGGCCGCATTCACATACATTCCTGGTAACCAGACTCGTGGTTCGTTAGATAAAACCGCACGTGCTAACGTGGTTTGACTGTCTTCGATGCCTAAAGGTGCAATGTAAGAAATCGTGCTGGTGGACTTTGGTTGTCCTTCATCGCCCGTGACAGTCACTTCCATCCCTTGCTTCACAAGAGGGGACTCTTTGCGATACAAGGTAAAATCGGCCCACACCGTGGCTAAATTGGCCACCTCATAAATGGGTTTGGTGTTTTGAGCCAACTCGCCATTCGTTGCATATTTTTGCACAATAGTCCCAGTCATTGGGGCAGTAATGCTGTAGTTTTGCAAACTCTCATTGCTTTCAATGGTGACTAATACGTCTCCTTTAGTGACTTCATCACCGAGATTTTTAGTCATTGATTTAATGATGCCCGAATAGCGTGCATAAATAGGAGTTAGGGTGTCGCGATTAGGAACAATTTTTCCGACCACCTTTAATTGGGTCTTAATGGTTTGGCTCTGAGCTGTAGCAATTTGAATGTCAGCCGCTTTTAGAATGCCTGATACTATTTTTACGCGACCTTCATAGCTTGAGTAACGCCAATTGTAACGTGTTCCATTAAGCTCTAATTGCACCGTCACATCAAAAGAATGAGGTTCTCGAATCACTTGATTGCTTTGTAAAAAATGCTCAACAGGAATAAAGGTAATCTCTTCTTTTTTGTCATTGAAGCGGAGCAATTGAACCGTTAAATGGGCCTTATCGGGTGAAATCAACTCTCCATTTTGATAAAGATAAGCACGAAAATGAGGAGGCATCCCTCGTTCAAATATTAACAGCTCAAGGGCTATGTTCCCTTCTTTTAGCAAACGTCCCCCATTGGGCCCTTTTTCCATGGTGTCTTGGTGATTGTTTTCCTCAACCGCATGAGTATCTCCACTTGCCCATAATGAAAAGGAACTTAAACCAAATAAAAGAATCAGTAATGGAATCGGGAGAATGAATAACTTTAGAAATTTCATTGACTCTCCTTAACAGGATTTAATCCTAAAAGCCCTACCAGCTGAATTAGTGCTTTATGATAATCCGCATGGGCTTGCTGGTAATGACGCTCTTCTTCATACAAGGTATTGAGTGCTGTGAATAACTCAATATACGTGTAACGCCCCATTTGATAACCCTCTTGCGCGAGTGTTATTGATTTACGTGCTAAAGGTAATAGTGAATCGGTGACTAAACTCGCTTCATAGTGACTTTGCTGGGCTTGTAAAAAGGCATTGTACACATTTTGACGCACATCAAGTCGCGTTCCTTGAAAGTCATGGGACGTTTGCGTGTATTGCGCCTCTGCAGTCAGGATTTTGCCTTGATTTCTATTGTAAACTGGCACTTCCGCAAAAGCGGACATCACGGCAGCATTACTGCCGTCATCAGAAAAATGACGGCCACCGAGTTGTATGTTTAAATCCGGCCAAACGGACTTTTTTACTGCCGTAATCGTCGCACGCTTGGCTTGCAATTGCAGTTGCATTTGCAGGAGCTGCGGGCTTTGAGGTAAGTGTTTTAATAATTTGGGCCAATTAAGTGAAATGCCCGGCAAGCCCTTATCCACCAAGGGTCTATCTATTCTTAGCCCGTCACCTAATGACCGAGCCAGTTTGGCTCGTTGGAACAACGCGTCACGTGCCGCTTTATTTTCCTGAATTCGAGCCTCACCCAACCGTATTTGGGCTAATCGCAAGTCCAATTCAGACCCAGCACCTGCCTTAACCCGTCGTTCAATGGCTGCCACAATGTCTAGATTCAGTCGAATTAGTTTTTTCGTCACGCGATGCCATTGCTCCGCATACAGCGCGTCCACGTAAGCTACCCCAACCGCCACATACAGGGTGGCCTTTTGCACTTTAATCTGGGCAAGAGATGCTAAGTAATCCGCATAAGTTGCTTTTTTTAGATACTGAAGGCGATGCCCCAAAGGAATGGGTTGAGTGGCGGAAAAAGTTGTTTCTGCTGCTTCATAACTACTATAACTACCTGAACCACCAAAATTTTCGGCAGTTAAAGTTAATTGCGGATTGGGATAAAGACCGCTTTGAATAAAAACCCCGCGCATCGCTTGGGCTCTATCGATTTCTGCTTGCAATTCAGGGTTATTTCGGTAAGCAATATCTAATGCTTGCTTAAACGTTAGTGGAGCAGCAGCCATCACTTCATTACAAAGGAAGTGTATTAATAGAATAATGGCTAAACCGATGTAACGCATCCCTCACCTTTTAAAAAATACCATGCCCAGTATCACTTATTTAGTGTATCCTGATTTGCTTTAAGAGAATACCCTCTGTACCCTATAGAATGGCAAAAATTAGCTTAATAATTCACTGGAATCATTGAATTTCTTTTATGCAGTGAATAATTAACAGCTCTATCCAGGTGATGATTCGATGCGGATTCTTTTTTTAGGTGATGTATTTCTCGTGTTGGCCAGTATAGTGGAGGCCAAACCATTGATTATTGGGGTAGACGACACGCCCCCTTTGCTATAAATGCCGATAAAGGCCATTTCTTTGGTTTTGATATAGAGCTTATGATCAAAGTAACATGATTTCAAAAAACCATTAGTGTATCCATGAAGAAAACACGTCTCTCTGGATTCAATAAATTTTGGTTAAATTCACTTTAATGGCGCCCAGGACCGTGCACATGGGGATGGTAACCTCCAAATCGTCCTTTTCTTGGCTCTTTATTTTGGCTTTCTTTGGAGTCGACCGACGCACAAGAAGAGCATAAAGAGATAACGAATAAGAGAATGAAAAAAAGACTTGTTTTTAATGAGCGTATATGGCACATAAATAGATACCTCCTGCCAAAAATATTTAAGTATTTAGGTTAAGTCAACGTTAATTAATAGAGATTTTAATGCTCATCACTATCTTTCTAGTTTCGCTTATTTTTCAATGACATTCCATAGCCATGCCCTATGAATGGTGCACGATAACAGTATTGTTTTTTGTGTGTAATGGACGTTTAATCAATATTTTATTCGTGAGTGATTTTACCAGTATTAGCATCTATCTTTAATTCAACTTTTTATCTTCTTTGCCAAATTACATTCTTCACAGTGTTATCCGCCGTAGCCTCAGCGCATTGATAATAACGGATACAGAAGAAAGCGCCATAGCAAGTGCAGCGATGATTGGACTTAATAGTAAGCCTGTGAATGGATACAAGATTCCTGCAGCCAAAGGTACACCCAAGATGTTATAAATAAAAGCAAAGAAGAGATTCTGGCGTATATTACTCATGGTCCCTTCTGATAAACGACGAGCCTTGACAATACCACGCAAATCCCCATGCAATAATGTAATACCAGCACTCTCAATAGCCACATCAGTCCCTGTTCCCATGGCAATACCAATATCAGCTCGTGCCAGTGCCGGTGCGTCATTCACCCCATCTCCTGCCATTGCAACAGTGAGTCCTTTATCCTTTAATTCACTTATAATACGGCTTTTATCCTCAGGCATGATTTCAGCCACTACCTTTTTTATGCCAAGTGTACCTGCCACAGCTTCTGCTGTTTTTTTACTATCCCCTGTCAGCATGTAAATTTCAATGCCACTTTGTTGAAGTGAGTGGATGGTTTCAGGGGTTGTTGATTTAATTGGATCTTCCACTACCAAAAGGGCTACTGTTTTATCATCGATAGCCATAAACATCACAGAGGCACCTTTGGCACGGAGCGCATCTGCTTTTGTAAAAAGAGAAGTATTATCGTTCCCATGCTCTTGCATTAATTTGATATTACCAATGGCAACACGATGACCATTTACTTTACCCACTACTCCTTTCCCAGTTGGGGCGTCAAAATTTTGGACTGGTTCAAGAGCCAACTGTTTTTCCTTTGCAGCCCTCACGATGGCTTTGGCAAGCGGATGTTCGCTTTGATGTTCAAGTGATGCCGCTAGCGCTAATGCCTCTTCCTCATTTAAGCCTTGATCAGATACAATCTGCGTCAATTTGGGGTGCCCTTCAGTGAGTGTTCCTGTTTTATCTACAACAAGCGTGTTCACCTTTTCCATTCGCTCAAGCGCTTCCGCGTTTTTAATCAATACACCAGTCTGAGCACCTTTCCCTACTCCTACCATGATAGACATCGGAGTTGCCAAGCCCAAGGCACAGGGACAAGCGATGATTAATACAGATACAGCAGCAATTAAGCCATAGCTAAGTGATGGTTGCGGCCCCAACAATGCCCACAAAATAAAAGAAAGCATGGCAATTAAAATCACGGCAGGCACAAACCATCCAGATACAGTATCTGCTAAACGTTGAATAGGGGCGCGGCTTCGTTGAGCATCACTCACCATCTGAACAATACGTGAAAGCATGGTGTCACTACCAACGTGAAGTGCTTTCATAACAAAACTACCCGTCTGGTTAATTGTCGCACCAATAACTTTAGCACCTGCTTCTTTAGTAACCGGAATAGGTTCTCCAGTCACCATAGATTCATCTACAAAACTTCGGCCTTCCTGTACCTCACCATCTACCGGTATCTTTTCACCAGGGCGAACACGCAGCAAATCGCCAACATTAATCTTATCCAGAGATACTTCCTCTTCACTCTCATCTTCTTTTATACGATGCGCACTGTCAGGTGCTAATTTCAATAAAGCACGGATAGCACTGCCTGTCTGCTCTCTTGCTTTTAATTCCAGCACTTGTCCTAATAAGACAAGGGTCGTAATAACAGCTGCGGCTTCAAAATACACAGCGACTACCCCTTCTGGACTTCGAAAAGTCATGGGAAATACCCCGGGCAGAAGTACTGCCACCATACTATAAACCCATGCTACCCCAATACCCATAGCTATTAGAGTAAACATATTCAATTGACGTGTTTTAAGAGTTTGCCAGCCACGTTGAAAAAATGGCCAACCACACCAAAACACAACAGGTGTAGCAAATAGCAGTTGAATCCAGTTTGAAACACTGGCAGATATAAAGTTTTGCAACAAATGTCCGCCCATCTCCAATACCACAACAGGTAAAGTAAGAATTACTGCCATCCAAAATCGACGCCTCATATCGAGGTATTCAGGATTTGTTTCTTCTTCGGCTGTCACTGTTTCCGGCTCTAAGGCCATACCACAAAGAGGGCAAATCCCGGGATTAGTCTGACGTACTTCAGGATGCATGGGGCAAGTATAGATGATTACACCCTCTGTTTTGGAGGAAGCATTGCGTGACTTCTGTACTCTATGTTCCTGATGACAACAAGCGTCCTCTTTTCCAGTATTTGTATGCTTTTGTTGATGATGGTCGTGTTTCATTGATCACCTATTCGTATTAGTAGTTTCACTTAAGCAGAGAACACGTTTCAATGCCCACCGCCATGGCCACCGTGGCCACCAGCACCGTGTCCCCCATAGCCTCCATCAACCTCCTGTGAACTATGCTTTCTCAACCCATCACAGGAGCTCAAAAAGAGTGTTGCCCCAACTAACCCAATAAAAACAATAAATGCCATAGTTATTTTAAAAATTGACATCTGATACTCCTTGAAAATAAATGTTGGTCCACTTATCCTTTTAAAGCCTTTACCAAATTGTGTTTTACTAACTCATCCACAACCAAATCACTCACATCAATGGCATTGGTTATATGATTTACCGTGTTACAAGTAATGATTTGCATACCTTCCATTTCCGATAATAGGGAATAGGCATCTTCTGCAAAAAGCGCATGCACACCAATGCAAGTCACTGACTTAACCCCTAAATCTTGCAAATGCTTCACCGTTTCCACCATGGTTCTGGCCGTGGAGATGATGTCATCGACTAATACTGGGGTAGAGGAGTGAAGCTTCGGAATATTGGGTACTGAAATAGCCACCTCTTTATCACCCCGTCTCTTTTTTTCCAAAATCACATAGGGAAAATCGCCCTTTTCTGCAATGTCGGCAACCCATTGCTCACTTTCCATATCAGGGCCTATAAGCACTGGTTTAATAACATGAGCCTTAATCCATCTCGCTATATTTGAAGTAGCATGTAAGACAAAAGTAGGAATGGAGTAGACTTCATCTAAAGAGTTATAACGATGCAAATGGGGGTCAATGGTTATGAGCCAATCAAATGAAGTAGAGAGTAACTCAGCAAAATAACGCGAGGTAATCCCTTCACCCTGATGAAAACGTTTATCTTGACGTAAATACGGAAGATAAGGGGCAATCAAACCAATTTTTTTAGCTCCTAATTCTTTGGCTGTTTTAGCAAAAAACAACAAAGGTAGTATTTTTTCATCGGGTCGGTTTAAGCTATCCACTACAATGAGGCTGTGATTTTTAACTTCCGAATTAATTTTTACGTACCACTCCGTGTCTGGAAAACGATGCAACGTGGCATCACCCACCTCCACTTGAAGCGCTTTTTTTAAGTGTCTACTGATTTCTGAAGCATCAAATAATGAAAATAAAATGGGCTTCAAGGCTTCTCTCCCAGAACAATGGTATTTTGTTTATCGCGAATAAAATCGCGAGCATAAGTCATCTCTCCTGAAGACTCTGAATGGATGGTGAACAAAGGCTGTCCTTTTTCAACTTGGTCGCCAATATGAACATGCAAATCAACCCCTGCTGATTTAGACTTAGGGGCCCCTGCAAGCTTGGCAATTTTTGCGAGCATTCGATTGTCAATGAGAGATACTTTACCTGCTTTCTCAGCACCAATAGGGTTAGTAAAACGTGCCGCCGTCAATTCCCGCATGCCTCCTTGTGCCTCACAAATCGCCTGAAATTTTTTAAACGCTTCGCCGCTATCTAATAATTGTTTGGCTATCGATTGACCTGAGCCAGGTTGTACTGTTGATGAAAATTCCAGTACTGCTCCTGCAAGAGTTAATGATTTTTCGCGCAAATCCTTTGGGGCATGAAGCAATCCTTGTAATACCGCCAACACATCGCGTGCTTCCAGGGAAGGGCCAATACCATTTCCTATCGGTTGTGCGCCATCAGTAATTAAAGTATGGACCACAAGGCCTAACTGTTTTCCTACTTCTTCAAGGGATTGCTTAAGAAGTAAAGCCCTGGACTTATTCCTGACTTTTGCGGTAGGTCCCACTGGAATATCAATAACGGCATGGGTTGCTCCTGTAGCAATTTTTTTAGAAAGGATTGAGGCGACCAATTGACCTTCACTATCTAACTCAAGAGCACGCTCCACCCGAATAAGCACATCATCGGCAGGGCTTAAGCTCACAGCACCTCCCCAAACGATACAACCGTTTTCCTTTTCAACCACGTGACACATAGCCTTTGGGCTCAGTGACACCGGTGCTAAAGTTTCCATTGTATCTGCAGTACCTGCTGGAGAAGTAATTGCCCGTGAAGAGGTTTTTGGGATAGTTAACCCAAAAGCAGCTACAATGGGAACCACAACAAGGGTGGTGCGATTTCCTGGCAAACCACCAACACAATGCTTGTCTACAATCAAAGGAGATGACCAGGATAAGCGATCGCCACTGTCAATCATGGCTTTTGTAAGTTTCATGATTTCAGTATTGCTTAAACGTTCTGCGGCACTGGCCGCTAAAAAAGCAGAAATTTGCAAATCAGAAAGACGACCACTTAAAACGTCATCCACGATGGCTTTGATTTGTTTAAAAGAGAGTTCATTACCATAAATCTTCGTATGCACATAACTTAATGATTCCAGAGGTTTAGGATGGGATAATTGGATTTCATCCCCTTCTTTAGCATTTAAAGAATCCCAGGCATAGTGTGACAAGCTGGCTTCCCCGGGCTTAAGCAGCTCTGAGGTAACGACATTAAGCGTTGCGATAATGGAGCGTTTTCCAAGGGTCACTTGAATACGTGTCTGCACTTCAAAGCCTTCTGCATGACACACATGACAATCCTCTCGCATGTAAATAATGGCTTCATGATACGTCTTGATGCCTAAATATTTTAAACGCAAGGCATGACCCACTTCTTTTGTCACGACAAATCCTCCACATGCTGGTAAGAAGGAATCATGCAGGTGAAACCAAATTGCTGTTCAATCTTGTCTTTGAGCGATTGTGCACTGTGAGGTTCACCATGAGTGATAAAGACTTTTTTGGGTGGCCGAATAAAGTGCTTTAGCCAACCTAACAGCTCCTGATAATCGGCATGCGCAGAAGTACTGCTCATGACAACGACCTTGGCACGTATAGGAATCATACTACCATGAATTTTGACCTCACGTTCCCCATTGACAATCCTGGCACCACGAGTGCCTCCTGCTTGAAAGCCGGTAAAAAGAAGGGTGCTCTTAGGATCAGGGGCAAAGGCTTTCAAATGATGCACAATACGACCACCTTGGGCCATCCCACTGGCGGCTATAATGATTTGAGGCATTTTATGACGATCGAGTTCTTTTGACTCCTCAGGGGTATTGATATAAGTAGCTGCGTTACATAAGCCATGGCATTGTTCCTCATTTAAACGATGATCCTCTTTATAAGTGCAGAGCAAATGGGTCGCATTGATGGCCATTGGGCTGTCTAAAAACACTGGAACGTCTTTGTGAATCTCTCCTTTTTGTTTCAGTTGATAAATAAAATAAAGAAGACTTTGCGCACGCCCTACGGCAAAGGCTGGAATGACGACAGAACCCCCTCGTTTGATGGTTGTATTAATCACTTGCCCCATTTGCGGCAACGGATCAGTTGCATCATGCAATCGGTCGCCATAAGTGGATTCCATGATCAGATAATCCGCTTCTTGAATGGGGGTTGGTGCCTTCATGACCGGATCATAAGGTCGACCAACATCCCCGCTAAACAAAAGGGAACACTTGCTTGTTTTTATTTTGATCATCGCGGCACCCACGATGTGTCCTGCACGATGAAATTCGAAGCTAAATCCATTAAATAATTGGTGCGGCGCATTAAAATCAACGGTTTCAAAATGTTTTAATGCCGTTCTCGCGTCTTTTTCGGTATAAAGAGGAAGCGCTGGCTTATGTTTCGAGAAACCATATTTATTGGCTAATCGTGCTTCTTCTTCCTGAAGATGACCACTATCCGGTAATAAAATAGCACACAATGCTTTTGTGCCGGGTGTTGCATAGATTTTTCCTTGAAATCCATTTTTTACTAATAGGGGCAAATAACCGGTGTGGTCAATATGCGCATGAGTGATAATCACAGCATCAATATCGCGCGGGTCAATAGGCAATGAAGCCCAGTTACGTAATCGTAATTCTTTATACCCTTGAAAAAGACCACAATCGATGAGAATTTTTTTAGAATCGATGGTCAAAAGGTATTTTGAACCAGTAACGGTTTGGGTTGCCCCTAAGAACGTTAATTTCATCTTGCCTCCATTAGACTTCCTTGTTTTTTCAAATCCACTTGCCAGCGCCACATCACATAAACCACGGGAATCACAATTAAAGTCAGCAATAGTGCTGAAAAAATCCCACCCACCATGGGAGCCGCGAGGCGTTTCATCACATCAGCACCAATACCTGTCGCCCACATCACCGGTAACAAACCCAGTATATTCGCAAGCCCTGCCATCGCCATAGGGCGAATACGCGATACGGCGCATTGCTGCACCGTTTGAATCAAGTCCGGCAAGGTTTTGAGTAATCCTTTTTCTTTTTGCTCGTTGTAATCAGAATCAAGGTAAGCGAGCATCACCGCACTCGTTTCAGCAGCCACTCCAGCAAGTGCAATCATCCCAACCCAGACCGCGATACTCATGTTGTACCCTAATAGAAGGAGCAGCAAAAATCCGCCAAGTAGAGCAAAGGGTACACCTAGCATCACCATCAATGTCTCAGTGATGGTGCGGAAGGTAAAGTAAAACAAAATAAAAATAATGGCTAAGGTGAGTGGTACAAAAATTTTAAGTCGTTCATACACGCGTTGCATGAATTCGTATTGACCTGACCAGGCAAGCGTGTAGCCCGGGGGTAATGTGACTTTTGCCTTGACCACTTGCTTTAACTCTTCCACGTAGCTTCCAATGTCTCGTCCGCTAATATCAATGAACACATAACCTGCTAACATCGCATTCTCATCGCGAACCATGGCAGGACCTGAACGAAAGGTTAAAGTCACCAATTGAGCAATAGGTATTTCAGCACCACTGGGTGTTTTCACTAAAATACGATTGATCTTATCCGGATCATCGCGTAATTCTCGCAAATAACGCACATTAACAGGATAACGTTCACGGCCTTCAATTGTGGTCGCTATGTTTTCACCACCCACGGCTGATTCGATGATACGATTGACATCCATAATGGTTAAACCATAGCGCGCAAGCTCGTCTCGATGGATGTCAAAATCAAGAAAATACCCTCCAGCCACCCGTTCCGCATACACCGTACTTGTCCCCGGTACTTCTTTGGCTACCATTTCGATTTCTTTGCCAATGGCTTCAATTTTTTTAATGTCAGGACCAAAAACTTTAATCCCTACAGCGGTTCGAATTCCTGTGGTGAGCATGTCATTACGCGCTTTAATGGGCATAGTCCAGGCATTGCTCACACCGGGAAATTGCAAGGCTTTGTCCATCTCAGCGACCAGGCTTTCATAGGTCACGCTTTTGCGCCAAAATTTCTTAGGCTTAAGTTCAACAATCACTTCCATCATGCTAAAAGGAGAAGGATCGGTTGACGTATTAGCCCGTCCCGTTTTTCCAAACACATAAGCCACTTCCGGGAATGATTTTAATTTCTTATCCATTTCCTGGAGCAGTTCTGTGGCTTGTGTGACCGATATGCCAGGTAAAGTAACAGGCATATATAAAATCGTACCTTCATACAGAGGCGGCATGAATTCTGAGCCAATGAGTTTATAGAGGGGAACCGTGGCTAATGCTGCTACCACAGCAATCGCTACTACAACACCACGGTAATGCAGTGCTAATTTCAAAACTGGTGCGTACATTTTTTGCATCACGCGGGTAATGGGATGTTTTTGCTCGGGGATGATACGCCCACGCACCAAAATAGGTAATAACATGGGGATTAAAGTAATGGCCAGCAAAGCACTCATAAAAATGGCTAAATTTTTTGTATAGGCCAAGGGTGAGAATAACCGTCCTTCTTGGGCCTCCAGGGTAAAAACCGGCATAAACGATATGGCAATAACCACTAATGATGCAAAAATGGCAGGGCCTACTTCTTTCGCTGAATCAATCAACACTTTGTTGCGATCGCCGGGACTTCCTTTTGCTTCCCAATCGGCTAACCGTTTGTGTGCGTTATCGACCATGATAATGGCCGCATCCACCATATCCCCAACCGCCACAATGATGCCGCCAATGGACATGATATTAAGGCCAATATTGAAAAAATAAATGGGAATAAACGAAATCAAAATAGCAAGCGGCAAAGTAATAATTGGAATCAAAGCGGAACGAAAATGCCCCAAGAAAACAATGATTAATAACCCAACCACCACAAGTTCTTCAATCAAATTCCAGTTGGCCGTTGAAATGGCTTCTCGAATCAGATTACTGCGGTCATACACATTGACCATTTTTATTCCTTCTGGAATGGCAGTAGCCAATTCTTTGAGCTTATCCTTGATTCGACCAATCACTTCCAAAACGTCTTCCCCAAAACGCATGATGACGATGCCACCAACGGTTTCGCCTTGACCATTTAAATCGACCACACCACGACGCATGTCTGAGCCTAGCTGCACGGTTGCCACATCTCGTAATAAAATCGGCGTCCCATTGGCATTCGTACCAATGGCTATTTTTTCAATATCATCTGTCGACGTGATATAGCCTCGTCCACGAACCATGTACTCTGTCCCTGAAAATTCAATGACACGCCCACCAGTATCATTATTGCTCATACGAATTTTTTCAATAATTTGGGGTACAGAAAGTTTATAGGAAAGTACTTTGACGGGAT
Organism: Legionella rubrilucens; assembly: GCF_001468125.1. Taxonomy (GTDB): domain Bacteria; phylum Pseudomonadota; class Gammaproteobacteria; order Legionellales; family Legionellaceae; genus Legionella_C; species Legionella_C rubrilucens. The sequence continues at coordinate 317,220 of NZ_LNYT01000020.1, forward strand.
CTAAATTAATTTGATACTGCTTAACAAAACCACCCACGGTGGCGACCTCTGATACACCAGGTATAGCTCTTAACCAATAACTTAAATACCAATCTTGAAAAGTGCGTAAATCGGCCAGATTATGCTTCCCGCTTTCATCCACTAAGGCGTATTGATAAATCCAACCGACTGGTGTGGCATCAGGGCCTAATTGAGGGGTCACGCCTTCAGGCAGTTTTCCACTCAATTGGCTCATGTATTCTAAGACACGTGAGCGCGCCCAATAAATATCGGTTCCGTCCTTAAAAATGATATAAACGTAAGAAAAACCAAAATCAGAAAAACCGCGAACTGCTACAACGTTCGGTGCGGATAACAATGCCGTTACAATGGGGTAAGTGACTTGATCTTCCACCAGATCCGGTGCTCTGCCCATCCATGTGGTATACACAATCACTTGCGTATCTGAAATATCAGGCAAAGCATCCATGCGAGTATTTTTTAAACCCCACCAACCGCCCAAGGAGAACCCCACGACAAATAGCAACACGATAAATCGATTGTTTGCGCAGAATTCAATTATTTTCTCAACCATGTAAATCCTTTTATCGTATTAATGCTGCATACCACCCATCGCAGCCTTTAACTGACTTTCAGAGTCAATGAGGAAGTTAGCAGAGGTAATAATGTTATCTCCCTCTTTGATGCCTTGTACCACCTCGATCAAATCACCAGCACGCACACCCAATGTCACATTGCGCCACTCAATTTTTCCATCCCCATGATAAATAAACACCACGGCACGCTCACCCGTTATCAAAACAGCATTTTTGGACACTACAAGTCGCTTGCCTAAAGGAATTTTTAAGTCAATATTGGCGTACATCCCCGGTTTTAATTGATCCTTGGCATTATCCACCACAAAACGAACCTTGGCGGTACGAGTTTTCATATCGACCGTTGGATAAATAAAATCAAGTTTGGCTTTAAACAATTGATTAGGCAAATACGACAAGGTGACATCCGCTGTTTGATCGAGTTTAATATAAGGTAATTCATACTCATAAATGTCGCCTAAAATCCACAAACGAGATAAATCGGCTATGGTATACAGTTCATCTTCTGGTTTGATTCGCATGCCGACTAATGCCATTTTATGAGTAACCGTTCCATTAATTGGAGAATTAATGGTCATCGTATTGGTAATTTTACCGCTTTTTGTCAAATGCTCGATTTCCTTCTCAGAAATTCCCCACAGCAAAAGTCTTTGTTTGGCTGCCTCAAAAGACGCCTGAGAGCCTGATATAATTGAAGTGTTTTTGTTTTTACCAAGAATTTTTTTGGCTTGTAAAGCCAATAAATATTCTTGTTGAGTAGAAACCAGATCAGGACTATAAACAGTAAATAAAGCTTGATTTTTTTTGACTTTCTCTCCGGTAAAATTGACGAATAATTTTTCTATCCAACCATCAAAACGCACATGAATATGGGCAACCAACCGTTCATCTGCTTCAACATAACCCACCGTACGAATCGTTTTTTCAATCCATTGGCTTTTTACCGGCTCCGATGTAATGCCTATGGCTTGTAAGCGAACTGGGTCTATCATGATTAAATTGTCCGAGGTGGATTTTTTCATATCCATCTTGTCATGAGTACTTGTTGTTGATTGCGCAATACCTATTTGAACGGCGATCAATAACACAATAAATAAGACGATTGGCTTTCTAGACTTCATGTGAGCTTCCCTGTAATTTCTTCTATCTGCGTGATGGCTTTTTCGTGATTTGCCAACTCATTATGCAATTCAATTTCATTTTCTTGTAACGTCAGCAGGTTATTAAGCAAGGTTAAAAAATCCACTTTACCAACTCCATAATTGGCTTGTGATGAATTAAACGTTAGTGTGGCCAAAGGAATGATGGAGCCTTGGATCAATTCAATTAACTTTGCAGAACGCTGTTCCACTAAAAAAGCGTTTTTGACCTGGAAAAGAAGCGCTTGATAGGTGGTGTGCAAATCTTCTACTTCAGCATTGTAACGAGAAAGGGATTCTCGCAAGCCATTATTTTGCTTCTCCATAAAATACAAAGGAATAGTGGCTTTCAAGTTGACCATATATCCGTCATTATTCGTTACTGTGTTATGTAATTTTCCTCCTTCAATTTCAACATCAGGAAAATAATTCATTTTACTTAATTTAACCGTTTGGCGTCGTTGCTCAACGCTTCGTTCGCGTGCTTTTAATTGTGGAGAGCGCTGTTTGATGAGGTTATTGAGAAATGCCAAATTATGACGATGATGGGTTACAGATAACTGCGATGGGGTATGAATTGCAATATCCAAGGGTCGATTTAAAAGACGGTTAATATCCGCCTCAAGCGATTCCCGCTCTTGTTTTAAGATAACCAAACGCATATCCAGGCGAGCGATTTCGGTCTGTGCCCGAAAAATATCTTGTTGCGGAACTTTTCCCACGCTGTAATTCACTTGAGCACTTTTTTCAAGCTCTTGCAGAAGCAGTAGGGTTTTTTGCAGGATTTCAATTGATTTATTAACCGAATAAAGGTTGTAATAGATACGCTTTAATTGGGCAATAACAACCAGGCACGTGGCCTGGAAGTCCGCGGCAGCCCGTTTTGCCTTCTCGACTGCTATTTTCCCACGAACTGCCAGCTTCCCTGGAAATGGAATTTCCTGACTTGCACCAATCATTTGTAGCCGCATGGGATCAATATTCATCGGGGAACCAACACTGACTTTAGGATCAGGGAGTGAACGGGCTTGGGGTGCAACACGATTGGCAGCGATCCAGCGCGCATGAGCCGCCTTAATTTGTGGGTTATTTCCCTTAGCCTCTTCAATCAGCTTCTCTAAAACTGGTAATGGCGCAGCATGGCTTAAAGAGAAAACAGGGTAATTGATCAAGCTGGTAATCAGGATGACCCAGAAGCCTTTTTTAAAATTAAAACGCCTCATGAGGTGAATTCCTTAATTTAATCATTTTCTTCAATTCCAAAATCAGTAAAGGGATGGTTCCTAAGACTATCCAAAGCAAGCATTCAGATAAAGTCACTGGACTAATTCCAAAAAGACGTTGCAAAAAAGGGACATGATGAATGAAGATCTGCAACGCAAAACTAATGCTGACAATAAAAAACAAGCGCATGTTTGAAAACAGCCCTACTTGCCATATGGTCTTGGTTTGACTACGAGCCCCAAAGGCTCTTAATAATTCTGCAGTCACTAAAACAGAAAAAGCAGCGTCCTGAGCCTGTATCAAATCCGCATTGACTAAATATTCGTAAGCAAATACACCAAAGGTGACCAGTGCCGTTAAACAACCTATAAAAGATACCTGCTTGAAAAATGAAAAATTCATCAGAGATTGTTGTGATGATCTTGGCGGACGTTTAAGAATTCCAGGCTCAGCCGGATCGGTTGCCAAAGCCAATGCCGGCAAACCATCCGTCACTAAATTTATCCATAACAATTGGATTGGCAATAGTGGTAAGGGCCAGCCGATTAAAAGAACACTAAAAACAACCAGCAGTTCACCCATATTTCCCGCTAATAAATAAGCAAGCGTTTTGGCAATATTGTCATAAATTGTCCGCCCTTCTTCAATCCCATCGACAATAGAGGTAAAGTTATTATCCATGAGAATAATATCGGCAGATTCTTTAGTCACTTCAGTGCCTGTGAGCCCCATTGCGATACCAACCGAAGCTTCTTTTAGTGCCGGTGCATCGTTTACACCATCACCAGTCATTGCAACCACCATGTGATGTTTTTTCCAGGCACGAACGATTTTTAATTTATGTTCAGCAGTAACGCGAGCATAAACAGCAATCTGTTTCACACACGCCATAAAGTCATCATCAGACATCTTATCCAGTTCATTACCTGTCATCAGGCGATCGCCTGGATTCAGTATCTCTAATTCACGAGCAATTGCTTTGGCGGTATCGGGGTGATCGCCTGTGATCATGACTGGTTTAATGCCTGCCATTTTACAACGCTTAACCGATGCTTTTGCATCAGCATGCGGCGGATCCTGGAGTCCTATGAGTCCTAGTAAAACAAGATTATTTTCAATGTCTTCATCAGCAGCCTCCAATAATGAAGAATCGCATTGCCGTTGTGCAAAGGCCAAGATTCGCAATGCTTCACTGGCCATCAATTGACAGGATTGTTGCATACGGGCACGTTCTTTAGGGGTTAATTTTTTGATGCCCTCTCGAGTCAAAATATGGCTACAGCGTTCGAAAATCACTTCAGGTGCCCCTTTGACAAACGCAGTCAGTTGCTCTGCTTGCCTACGGATTATCGTCATACGTTTTCGTTCTGAATCGAAAGGCAATTCTCGTATGCGAGGAAAAGTCGACTCCAGAATATCACGCCAAATATCTCCTTTGGCAGCCGCTACTAATAGTGCAATTTCTGTTGGGTCCCCAACAGTGGATAGTTGTCCTTGTTGCAAACGAATTTCTGCATTGTTACACGCCGAAGCGGCGCTCAAAACAGTCTGTAACAAATTATCTTTGGCGACATCACTCTCTTGACCTTGGGAAATAAAATGACCATCCAAGTGATATCCTTCACCTATGATACTGTACACTTCCTCTGCGGTAATGAGTTTACGGGCTGTCATCTCACCCACTGTTAATGTCCCGGTTTTATCCGTACAAATGACTTGGAGACAACCCAGAGTTTCCACAGCTGACATACGCCTTACCAAGACAGCACGTCGTACCATGCGTTGAACACCTAAGGCTAAAGCAACAGTGACTACCGCAGGTAAACCCTCAGGAATAGCCGCTACAGCCAGACTAACGGAGCTCATAAACAATTCAAAAAATGGAATACGACGTAACCAACCGAGAATAAAAATCAGTAGGACAATGGAAAAACAAAGCCATAATAGCCGGGAACCCACATGATTAAGCCTTTTTTGTAATGGGGATTCATCACGAGAAGCCTCATTCAACATGGTCGCAATACGTCCCATTTCGGTACTCATACCGGTTGCGACTACAATGGCTCGACCTGTACCATTCGCCACGGATGTTCCCATAAAGACCATGTTTTTGCGCTCAGCCAGCGGTGTTTCAGCACTATAAAAATTGAGATTTTTTTCAATAGGCAATGATTCACCGGTTAAAGGGGCTTCCTCCGTCTTTAAGGAAGACAGCTCAAAAAGACGAGCATCAGCTGTAACTAAATCTCCTCCTTCAAAAAGAAGAATATCGCCTGGCACTATATCGGAAGTAGTGATTATCCTGGCATGACCATCCCGAATTACCCTGGCTTTAGGGGAAGCCAATTTTTGCAACGCTAAAATAGCACGATCAGCTCGAAATTCGATAATAAAGCCGATAATGGCATTCAAAACCACAATGGCAAAAATGGCAATGGCATCTACTGTTTCACCAAGTAAAAATGAAATGACTACAGCGCCTAAAAGAACCCAGGTGACTAAACTGTTTACTTGTTGGAAAAGAATTTTCAAAAAAGAAGTTTTTTTCTGTTTGACCAATACATTAGCGCCAGACTCTTCTAAGCGTCGTTGTGCTTCTTCCTCAGTTAAACCAACTGATAAATCAGTTTTAAGTACTTTGGCCACTTCTTGGGGCTTCTTGTCATGCCAAATCTGCGTCATTGTCCATCCTTTGAATCTGCTCACCTATTATTCATGTGAGTTTAATTTCCCTAAAAATTCAAACGCCTAAGTTGGTATTATAAGAGAATCAATACTCATGACAAACCCTTACAATTCAGTCTAAAGCCCCTGATGTTAACGACCACTGCCACCTCCATGGCCTTGCGCGACATGAATATTTTAATTCTTTGTACTATCGTTGGCAGCTCCACTGTTTGTACAAACAGCAAGTAATAAACAGCAGGCTAAAATAAACCAATGACTTTGTTTTATGATGATTTTTATCCATGATTTTAAAAGGAAATAATTAAAATATAGACTGTCATTCAATCACCAGTCAAAATAAATAGCTCTAATTGATTGAACGGATAACATCAAACTCTTCTTCCCAATCCAAAAGATAGACTAGATTATTTTGTGCATGATTACTATTTTTTGGGTGAAAACAGAGAGCTTTTTCTTTTTCCTCTTCGGCTCTTGCTTCAGGAAAATACTCCAAGATCTCCATATCACTCATGATAGTTCCATCGATAAATAGATTACCTAATAATAACTTAAAATAAAGTGAATTATCTTAAGCATATCTAATTTTTCTTATACTTTAATTCGCTAAACTGATTTAAGCAATTGAATGAGATGTTGTATAAACTCTAAAAAAAACAGTAATCATATAAAGCGGTTAATTGAAACCTAGGTAGTTAGTGTTTATCTACGATATAATGATACAGAACGGTTGAGTGTCCTTGGAGCCAAAATTATTGTGAAAAAATTTATCATTGCCCTCATTGGTTTGCTATTAAGCAATTCGTATTATGGAATTGCTATTGCTGGAAATTCACATCATCATGCGATGAAAAATCCCTCAAAAAATTCATCGAAGTCACAGCAAAGTGCTACCATGCGATTATCAATTCAGAGGATAATTGAAAAAAAGGATAAGAAACTAGTCTTCCTCAAGTTATCTAAAACAACAAATAATAACCCAGTTACCCTAAACGATCTTGTTGAGGCACATACACAAAAGATTCATTTATTGATTATTGATGACAATCTCATGGACTACAGCCATGTTCATCCAGTTGAAACAACGACACCCGGTGTTTACCAATTTGAGTGGCAGCCTATCCTCAAAAATGCTTCTTATCGTGCATGGGCCGATCTATTGCCTGCGAATACAAAAATTCAGGAATATATTATTGCTGATTTTCCATCTCCTAAAAACATTAAGGGATTAGGAGGTCATATTGATCACCAGCCTTTATTTGAAAGCACTGTTGATGGCTATCAGTTCAAATTATCTTTTGATAAAACACCATTACAAGTGGGGCAACCAGCCATGGGTAAAATAGATATTGTTGATGCCAAGGGAAACCCAGTTCATACGTTAGAACCAATTATGGGTGCCTATGCTCACATCGTTGGTTTTAATGAAGACTTTAAAACCGTTACCCACGTTCATCCTATGTGGAAAGAACCCCAAAATAAGGCTGAACGTGGAGGACCCGAATTACAATTTCATATTGAGCCCAATAAAGCGGGATTTATTAAATTGTTCACCCAAGTACAAATTAATGGGAAAACACTTTTTGCCCCGTTTGGAATCCCAGTAAAAAATACAATGCAATATTAGATCCGCAATACTGGATACATCACTTGAATCACGAATCCATTCATCTCATATTGAACAAATAAAACTGGAGAAACCATCCATTGGCATGGTGGGTTAATTTTCTGGTAGTTGATTGATTTTCAATTTCATTGAATAGATATCAGATGACTTATCTTTGTGGCTTAAAGGTAAAGGAACTCTTACTTTATAAAGTTCTCCCCCATTTACTAAAACAAAAGCCTGCCCCTTTGGCAAAGAAATAATATCCTCTACTCCAATCATAGGCACAGAAGAAGTTTGTACTCTGTCCTCATTGGTTGTATTAAAATAAACCCCATCTTCCCCATGAGGTGTATCATTAACCATAGAAACTTGGGTATGTCCAATAACTCCAACTTGAGGCAGCACTTTAACCAGTAAATTGGCTGTTTCTTCATTTTTAACACGCAGCATAATTAGGGTATTAAAATTTCCCTCGGATACTTCTGCTTTAGCCCTGGAACCCAGTGCAACTTCCATATCTTGAATAGTTTGAGCGTAAGCGGTCACTTGAAAACCAGCACCGCCCGCTTTATTGAGAATCTTCACAAAAGAATCCTGGATAATCTCTGACAGCTCATCACAATGCAGATTCAATATATAACGAGCATTGGGTTCCTTGTAAATTTTACCAGCTGTAGAAACCAGATCTGACAAAAAAGCTTTACCCACTGCTTGGGCAATATTAGGATTAGTTAAACTATCTAAACCAATATAAAGCACTTTCTTATTTTTAATCACATCCATCAGCTCAATGTCACCTGCTTTGGCCTTTGACGATAGAATTTTTGAAGCATTACTTTTATTGATTTCAGACAATACAGGGCCGACGCTGGCTGTGATTTTTTCATAGTAGTGTTTATCCATAATAGCTGCATCATAAAGGTCTATCAGGATTTGGTCGTGAAGCGCTTCGGCATTGTTGCTTTTGATGGTTTTGTTGATGTGGTCTTTGACATATTGAATGACTGCCTGGTGGCGTTCCATAGGGGATTTGGTTTTATTGTTTTTACCAATCTTGCTGTCATGTTCCTCTATAATAGCTTCAATCTCTTGATGATATTTGGGATAGTGATTGGGTAGAATGGTGTCGGCATATGTCATCAATAGTTGATCTAATCGACTGATATAAAAGGCTATGGATTGGTAGGTAATGGGTTGTTTCATTTCTTCAAGACAAATGGCAACGATATTAACATATTTCCATGCAAAGGCTGCAAATTGCTTCCCTTCACCTTCTGCGGATATTGCATCGGTGATTCGTGTAGCCACTTCACTGATTTGGTCGAAATTTTTGAGAGGATTATATCGTGCGGATTTCTCTGGAAAGCCTAAGTGAACGATTTTGAAATCTTCTGTTCTGCCTGATACCTTACAGGCAGCCATCATGTCTCTAACCAAGTCCTGGTCGCCTTTAGGGTCTACAACAATAACGGCATCACCGTTTCGGATGTCCTGGTTAATCAGAATACTGGCTAATCGAGTTTTGCCGACTCTGGTAGTACCAACCACAAAAGTATGACCTACACGTACATCTTGAGGAATGTAAACTGGTTTATCTTCTTCTCCAACTCCGTGAAGGAAAGGACTTCCTCCGACGGGAGGATCGGGTCTGAATGGATTTAACTTGGAGCGGTTGTTAAGCCATTTTGCTAATCGAGTGTGTTCATGGTTTTGGCAGAATTGTCTGGCCAGCTGATAGCTATAGCTCCTTTGCATGAACTTTTCATTTTTGACCTGTTTGATTTGATGCAGCTTTTGGGTATGGCTTGGTCGCCAGCGGAAACCTTTACCTAGAAATAGCCAGTTTTTGGATAAAGGAATTTCTGTGGTGGATAGGGCATAGGTTGGCATGGCTAAAAGTCTGTGCTGATATCGCTTAACCTTTATTGCTTGCCATGCTCTAAAGACACCAGGGATTGATAGTGTAATCGCTGCATATAGACTCATTGTTTGCGTAAGCAAGAACAGATGTGGTTGGCTATAAGCGAGTAGAGCCAAAGACAAACAGGTAATCGCTGACCAGGCTTCGGTTGGTTCCCGAAATAGGTTATTAATAGGATATTCGCTCATAACATTCTCCAAATCATCAGTGCATCAATAAATAAGAAAATAGCCAGTAGATACCAGCGGACTTTGAGGGCTGTTTTGAGTTGTTCGGATGAGAGTTGATTATTAATCTGTATGCGTGTGACCAGCTTTGGCCATAACAAAATCAAAGCCAGATAAAGTAGTCCATGTAAGCCTAGAAACAACGGTTGTATATTAGCGAATGTATGTTGCCAACGAGTAAGAATATTTGTATTGATAATCCAAGGAGCAATTATCAATAAACCAATGATTGGTAAAATGGCTTGAATCAGTACTATAATGAATGAACGGATGTAATGTTTAATCATAGGGATAGCTCCAAATGAGAAAGGTATTTCGCTTGTTGGCGGTAGTTCTTGATGCCCTTGTTGGCGTAGCCGAGGATAAACCTGCTAAACGCTATTTGACTGTTTATGAGGCTCAAGAAAAATTTGATAAGGGCTTGATTAGTATTCGTGAATACAATGAATCCCTTGAGTCTAAATAAGGTCTTCATCGAAGACCTCCTGATATCACTTTAACGCCTGTTTTAGCTACCTGCATACCTGATTGACTTACGTTATCGCTATGGCGTTCAGTACCGCTGACTAAATCCATAAGACCTGCACCAGCGTCACCGCCAAAATGACTAGATAATCTGAGTAACAAAACGGGTGCTACAAAGTAAAACATTACAGCCATATTCTTCATGGCCGAAATAGCATCGTTTTCCCCTAATGGATCAAGCACAGAGCGTTCGAGAAATCCGACCAGATGCCAGAGGTATTGAAGAAAGATAGCCATAACAAACAAGGCGCACAGACTGCCCAACGCTCTTGGACTATAGCAACTTAAGGACAATACCATTGGCGTTAAAATGATTAAAAAGAACATGAAAAACGCTTGCATGACGGGCAGGGTTTGCATGATTGCTTCTCTTTTTAATGGGGTGGATGTCCATGATTTTGTCCATTGTCCGACATTGACCAGGCTATGGGTAATGGCAGATGCGACCTTTCCATTGTTATTATCCATGAGGTTTTGCACAGAACTGGTCTGCATGTCTTTGCTTTCTTGCAAGAGCATTTTCGCAATAAAATCTTCTGCGCTGATGTCTGCTTTCCAGGCTTTTGGGTGTTTCACTTTATATTGGCGAACTCTATCGAGCATGGCGTAGTAATTTAGATGCTTGTTAAAAACACTGGCCTGATTAGAGACTTCAACCAGGTCAGTTTTGATTTTGTTCCACCATTGCTGACAGCTTGGATATCCATCTTCTGGCAATCGTTCGGGTGGAATATCGCCACGATTAGCTGCTTTTTCAAGATTGCGATTTGGGGCTTGATGAAAGGTAAATCCTGACACGGGTTGGCGAGCGTGAAGTTTGCTGTAATACATCTTTTGCAGAATTTTAGAACCCATCCAGTTTAAATCATCTTCACCACCATAGCGTTTGAGCATAGGATCTAACTCACTGGCTTCATGCTTTTCACTATTGAATTGAGTTCTTGCTTCAATAAAACATTGCCTATGAAAATCCAATGCTTGTTTGCGAACGCTTTGGGGTAGATAGGTTGATACCAAATCGCCTTGAATAGATTGCAAACTATCGGTGCAACCCGTTACCTTCATAAGGCTGTAAGTGAAGCTCGACATGAAATTCTGGATAATGGCAAAGCCTATAGGAATTTTGACCTGGTTAGTCAGTAGATCTGCAAAGGCTTCATCATAAGTTGTGCCGCTGTCGCCAATGACCGCAGTCGTTGGGTTCTTTAGTCCACATAGGGGTTTAAATTGTAAGGCTTTGGTTTCCAATGGTACGCAAGGATAGACAAATAAACTGCATATCAGGAAAGTGACTGCCAATTCATAAAGGAAATTATTTAAAGCATGTTCCACAGCATAAAAAGCGCCAGCTGGATTAAGCACATTTTTAAGAAAGCGATAGCCAATGGCCAAAAAGCCAAGATATAACAGCCCTGTTTGCCACAGGGCGTTAAATAGAACCTCATACTGTTGCCAGCCTAGATAGGTGGTGTAGAGGGATAAAGGGTTAAAGACGATCATGATTAAGCTCCTTTATTTTCTTTGACGTAGATTGCACCATTTTTTACTGTTGGCTGTTCATGATCCTGGCCTGGGATATTTTGGTTTTGTGCTTGGTGGCGAATGTCCATGATGGTTCCCAAAGTCTCATTCATCATTTTTTTGCGGACATCGTTTTCAAATGACAATGAGTGAATGTCATCATCCAGTTTTTTCAGTGCAAAAAGGACCATGTTCATAGCAGGTTTTAAGTTTTGTACTTCTTGTACTTGCAGTCCTGCTTGTAAAATACGACGCATCATTAAGGCTTTATCCAACATGTTTTGGACAGCAATTTCCTCAGCTAACTTCGAGACAGTGAGCATCTGTTCTTCACGAGGTAAATGTTGAATTGTGATAATGACTTCATCAGTAATCAGTAAATTGGAGGCGCTGACTTTATGCAGATTTTCTTCGGTCAGTGTCCATGTACCATTGACTAAATTCCATAAGGCTTTGGCAATGTTCTGACTACAGGTATTAGCGTTCGCACAGCTTTGCAATAAGGCTGATAAGCCTATCCCTGCTTTAGCATCGTGATTTTGTTTGTTTTCACTGCTGCTGACTTGAATATCACCTAGAACCTTAACTGCCCAATTGGCAGCATCAGTAGGCGTTGGCCAGCTTAGTGTCATAGGGATTTTAGTACTTGGTTTCTCCAAGGAATTTAAAGGTTTTCTCTCCAAAAGAATGTTGTACCCAGCAATGACTACATCATTAATCACCTTAATGGGGCGTTGGAATTTACCGCCAGCATTGCCTTTATCGCTGCCTATCCAGGGTAGACCGTATTCATCTCGTTTTTGGGCAATACTTTTTGACGTTTCGGTCACATCGACGTTTTCCTTCTTAGCCCGTTTGGCAGCATCGAGCCATCCCTGACTATCTGATACTGATAAGATGCCTTCCATAGGAGATTGGTTTTGTTCCAATGCTTGTTTGACTTCCTGACAATCTTTAACTTTGAGGGTAAATTCATTTTGCGCGCTAGATGCAGCATTTTGTAGAACATTGTATAAAGCAGGCATGGACTGTTGTAGCTTATAAAGCGGAAATCCTGCGACAGAGCCTTTCAAATTATCAATTACACCGCCAGGGATATTTAATGCTGATTTCTTTAAATCCTGAAAAGTATTGGTAATGGATACCACAGGATTAAAACCGCTACAGGAAAAGCCCATACGGCCATCTATATCTGCACCAATAACCAGTGTTTGATCTTTATTGACGGGTGGAATAAATAAATTAGATGTTCCTCCTAATTCGTAATAGTAATCAGATTGGCTAGGCATAAAGCTGCCAGCTTGGATCAGAGAGGGGATTAGTAAACTAAGTAGTAGTGATTTCTTCATGGCATCGTCCTATCGTTTTTGAGGTTGTTCTACTTTGGGAAAGGTTAAAAAGTTCACGAGTTTGCCTTCGTGCTGGATACAGCCGCGGTATTTACGCCAGAGGACAAATACATAATTACCATTACCCGCTTTGTCATCTTCTGTACCAAAGTCCTGTGCATCCCCTGGGTGAATATTTCGGTTAATGGGGTAGATTTCCTGCCAGATGACCTTGGTGTTTCTGGGGTCATAAATGGCATTAGCTACTACACAGTTTCTCCCACAGGAATTACGAGTTGATTTGGTGACATGTAAGGGATTTTTATTGGTGACGATATCCGCTGCGTGCATGGCCGCTACAACTGAGGCTCTATAGTTATAGGGCTGAGTCACTCGCATTAATCTTGGAATTTCAGAACCCCAATTTTGGGTGAATGTGCCAATGTCATGATTAATTAATAGGTATGGATGAGTTCCCATATACAACAACTCAGCGGCTTCTGTTCTATCCATGACTGCATCAGCTTCGGCAAGATAATAAGGAACACCAAAACCTGTTTCAGGTCTATGTGACAGGTAAGGGATACGATAGAAAGCAGCAGGGCTGCCAATAACATCAACGATACGGGTGCGTTCATCATTAATATGAAGATCGGTGGTTTGGCCGCTGTCATTGCCAAAACCTAATTCAGAACCAGTCGCAGCTTTATAAGCTTGTTGATACAGTGTTCTTGCTGCTTTATTTTCGTAAAGCGTTCGTGCCTCAAGCCAGGGATTTTCTTCTGGCTTATTGCTGACAGTAATGATTAGATCAGGCAAGAATTGCTCAACCGCGGGCGTGACTTCAAGCCTGGGCGGTAGACGGCCTACAGCCCAGGTACAAGAACCAATCACTTTATAATGGCTGTTTTGAAATAGCTTTTGCAAGACCCGTGTGGCTATGATGAAGGTGTTCACTGGGTGAGGAGGGCTAGTGCTTTCTAAAGCAAAGGACAAGTTAGTCATAAAAATAAGTCCTATTGTGAATAGCAGTTTTAGGTTGTTCGAGTTTTTTAGCCATGATTTCGGCTGCTTCAAGTACATCATGTTCTTTCTCCAGAAGGTGACGTTGAGCTTTTTCTGATTTTTCGGTCATTAACAGTGCTAGTAGGTAGCGAGGTGGAATGACGCGAAACAAACCCTGATAACGTGACCCTAATAAAACCGCTTCTGCATACAAGCCTTTTTGCGAATCAATATCTCTGATTAATGTTTCCTGCTGTGGTGTTAGGGATTTAAAGCGTTTTACGTCAGTGATTTCTTTTTCATCTAGTCCCAATAAAATCCAGGTTTCAATCAACGATAAAATTTTGGTGGCCTTTTCTGAATTCATGTCCGTGACGTTTTGGGTAATAGCAACCAGCCAAAGACCGAGCTTTCTTGCTACTTTGGCAATCAGTAAACAAACGGTCACAACAGAAGGGATTTGAAATTGCAAATGGGATTCATCAATAAAGAGAAAGGTTGGTCTGTTATCGTTTTGAGTAGCTTCTGCCATAGCCAGTATTCTTGGCAATAATGAAACCATTACCAAGGCCAGCTTTCCGGTATCATCCTTAATGGCTGAAATATCAACATGAAAAATATCAAAGTCACCTAAAGGCTCTGTCGACACATTAAAAAAACGAGATTTGGCACTGTTAATCACATAACTGTTAAGTCGATCGTGCATATCAAGGATGCGGTCTTTTTTGCGAGCAACTGTTTCTCTATCAAGTCGTCGTTTAAAAGCACTTACAATATGCTCAGTGAGCATTTGCGGTATGTCATTGTTAAAGGACGTTAAAATCGCATCACTTAACACTTCGATTAATAGAGTTTCATCAGCCAAAGTAAATTGTTCTTCTTCCAAAGCATTAGCCTCAGTAATCATGGTACGTAAAGCTAAAGCAAGCTCGGCCAGATAGGAGCGGTGACCATCACCACAGACCACGTCTTCTGAATTAGCAGGTTCTTGAAGGTTGCTCTTTAATTCCATGATTTTTTGAGCAATTAAGGTAGCCTGCTTTGTACTTAAATTATCTGTGATTTCGGGAATAGCTTTATATGCTTCACAAAATGGATTTAATGGGACTGCTTCATCTTTCTTATTGCTTAGTAATAACTGTTTGGTCTTTTTACCGTGCGCTTTGGCGTGAATGAGTATCCTGTCAAAAGAGTTCCCCATTTCAAAAAGCACTATTCGGGCATTTTTCATGGCTAATAAAGATTGAATCATCCAACCCGTTAAAACCGACTTGCCACCACCAGAGTTTGCAAAAATAGCGCAATGAGAATTTTGGCTAACAAAATCATGATGCAGTAAGTCAAAAAAAACAGGTTCACCCAAACGATTGAAAAAGGGGAAACAAGGTAAATGCCTTGCACCTTGGTTGCGTCCATAGACCGGAAGCAGTGCTGCCAGCTCAGTGGCATACATCAGACGATCAAAACATAAATATTTACGGGCATAGTGGGGATCAAAATTAAAGGGCAGAGCATTGAGCCAGGAATTTAGAGGATGGAGATCATAGTTGGAATGAATCAAGGGCATTTTGGCATCGTTGAAAATCGCGTGCAGATTTTTTTCTATGATTTGAGCTTGTTGCTCATCTTCAGCTTGATAGAAAATGGCCTGATTAACCCAGAACAATCGATTGCCCATACTTAACTCATTACGGGCTGTCCTAATATCATCTCGGACTTCCTGAGGTTTTAGACTGGTTCCTACGATTCCTTTTTCCAATCGCGTTAAATGGGAATCAAGATTTTCATCATGACTAAAGACGACTTGGATTGTGTAGATGCTTCCTTCTGGCAAGGTATCTAAAAGTGCGTATCGATGTTTGGGATTAGCTTGCTGTCTTTCTCGTGAGACTAATCCAATGATAGGCGCTTCTTTTAACCCGTCAACATACAGAATTCTTTGTTTGTTTCCTTCAAAAACAAACCCATCTTCATCGCTTACAGGTGGCGTAAAGAATACATTTTGCGCTAGGTTAAATCCTGCTGGTATGGGATTCGGATAAGGGTATTGTTCTAATATCTCGTCAGCTGATTTGGGATTAAACCAACGTATCCACCACTGGTAATAATCTTGCCCTTTGAGGCGTTTGATTTCCAGCCCTGGTGAGCGCAGTTTGGTTTCAATCTGACTAATGACTTCTTGATGTTCGAGAAGAATTTGCTCTCGGGGTAGATTGGTTTGGTGTAATTGTCTATAAAACAAAACTCTGATTCTTCGTCTTCGTCCACGGTAGGGTGCGCCTGTTTTGGGATCAATAAATAAGCCTTCGGGTCGGGTCATTTTATTGTAAAGATCGTGCAGGCGTTTTAAATAATCTTGCGTTAATGGACTGTCTCTAAATTGTTGGGGGATTTGGGTTTTAATATGAGTAATAACGGGATCAAGGCAATATTCGTCTTGAACAAACATCTGCATGACCCAAGGATCAACGGCATGTAGTGGAACTACGGATGCAAAGGTATCCCGAATTTTATGAAATACCGCTTGTAAATACTCAGAGGAGGCTGCTTCTGCCTGAATATCACCTAATTCAAATCCTGAGCCTAGACTTTTGCCATCGGCAAATAAAAAGACCTGCTCTTGTTCATTAAAATCAACAATAGTCAATCTATCGGCAAAAGAAGGTAAAGGATTGGCGTAACGCTTTTTAACAGCTTGTTCTTTTATAGCTTGGGGATTCATTTCTCCAAGCAACCAGTTAGATAATCGTTTCATCATGTCTCCTTAATACAGTTCTGATGCCAAGGCATACTGGTTTTGCTTGTAAAGGAAAAAGCGAGTCGTGTAGGCAGGCTTGATGATTTGTTCATCACCCAATTGCGCCACATGCGCAAAAACATGGATAGGCACTTCGGGGTTAGGCAGTTGCTTAAATTCTTCTCCCGAATCATCAAGACGCATCTGTTGGTAAACAGGCTTTTGTATTGGTTGTTGCAGGCTCTGCTGATACAATTGGCTGACTGTTAAGCCCTGCTCAGGAATGGCGTTTTGCGACATCCTGGCAGTGGAACAAGCGCTTAATGCCAGACTAGCGCAAAGCATTATCAAAGTTTTTTTGTTGATGGTAACCATAATCTAATACCCTCCCTTGGTGTTCTTTATCAATGGCTATGGTTTGGCTGAAATGTAAACTGAGTTGATTAGGGACAAACCCTGTATGGCCGCGGATACTTGCAGGAACAAAGACCATATCGAAGCTGCCCTGGATTCTTTTCTCAAGCCAGTCAGTAATCTTTTGGCTGCCTTCGTTGATTGCGCCACCAGCAGCAAAGTGTGCTAAGTCGCCTGTAGGTGTGGCAATGGCAGAACCTCCGTCTGCCTGATAACTCATTTGCCATTTAGATAGGGCATTTCCTGCACCTTGAATACCGCCAGCTGCCATGAAGGCTGTTAATACTCTAGGGGCATTGGTGATGTATTGTCCTTTGATACAAGGATTACCGAATTGCGTGGTCAGGTAACCAATGCTGTCGTTATTCACCAGCTCTGCGGAGCTTTTCATTTGTTCTTGGCCGACATTCACAAAATGCCCATCCTCAAAGACAAATAAGGCTGAGGTGACATAGGCACGAACACAGCTGATGTTATCGAGAAAGGAACCAACGCCAATCGAATAACCGCTGATTTTCATACCAGTGATTTCTTCGGGTAGTTGCATCCCATTGGCTGTCATTAAATCCCCTCGACTGACAATTGCTGTGAAGGGAAATAAAGGCTGCATGAGTTTGCCTTCAACAGGAACTTCGCCGATTAAAGCTGATAAGAGCGTGATTTTGCTGAAATCGCTGCCAGCTGGAATAGTATAGAATGGCGTTTTTGTTGGACCTTCTTCCTTGATAGGGGATTCATGTTCATTGAAGATTTTGCTTTCAGTTGGGGCTTTATCTAGCAAGGTATCTAAATCTTTGATTTGACCTGTTAAGGGCACTGGTTTTCCTTCCATTGGATAAGATTGTGATTGATGTTCAGTCAGTGCAGTCAGTTGTTCTTTAAGCGCTTGTAACTCATCTTGCAGTGTATGGCTGGCTTCTTGTTTGGGTTGTTTTAATTGTTTTTGCAGCGATTTATTCTCTTTGTGCATTTGATCTAATTTCTTTTCTGTTTCTAATAATCGCGCGGAAACATCACGAATATTGTCATTGAATTGGCTTGCTATAGCTTCGCCAAAATTATTAGGATTGGGCGTGTTGTTGTTAACCGGTGCGCTATGACGGCTATTAATAAGAATCATAATGACCGCAAAAACCACCGAGCCTGCCAGAATTTTAATGCCATTGTTTTTATTCATCGGCTGTACCTCGCTTGTTGAGTTAAAGCTGCTGCAAAAGGCTGATCAGAGACTAAAAAGACAGTGGTGCTTTGATGCTGGTTGCGTGCTGGCAATTCATTTTTGGGATAGAAGCTCGCGGTTTGCCAATGCCCCATCAGTTTGGTGAATGGCAGCTTTATAGGTTGATTCAGCAAATTTTTTAAATCGACTGCGGTGACGTAAAGATTGCCGCCACGCCATGAAGCCAGAGGATGAGCTTCAATGCTTGCACCATAAAACAAAGGGATGGTTTTATTGGTTTGCATAGGTGAGCGGTAAATTCCCTCTGGAATTTCTCTGACCCGTTCAGGCGAATACAAGGCTTGAATGGCAAAACGGGTTAATTGAATAGCGTTGTATTCATATTGACTGGCTCCTGCATTAAGGTTGATTTTGGGATCATCTATCAGAATCTCAATCGGCGTGGTGTTGATTGCTTTCTCATTGGCATTAAGATTAAGAATAACCACTTCGCCTTCAGGCAATAACTGGACAATCAAGCGAGAATCTTTGAATGATTCTTTGGCTTTAAGATACAAGCTACCTTTGACTTTCAGAATATCGAGGCTGGCACTGAGTTGTTGATCAATCACCTTAATGGCTTGGGGAAACTGGACTAACCGCTCTTTATTGATCGGTAATTCAATTGTTAAAGGAACTTTTTCCCAAACCAGGTGTTCACTTTGCAGGGCATGGCTTAGGTGCATCACAGCAAAGCACAGAGCGAATAAGCTAATTTTAATGAGTTTCATGGTGTTCCTCCGTGTCGACCAGTAAATCTTGTAAACGTTCTTCAGGACGGGTATAGCCATCCAGAGCTAATTGAAAAGGGTTGTGAAGACGCGACAGGTTGAGCTTGACCACACGAAGGTGATAAGCCACTACTTTGTCAGCAATGACCATGGCAGAGTTGTCTTTGAGCCTTTGCGTAATGCGTAGTATCAGCTTGACTTCCCAGGTATCGGGACCAATTTTTTTAATGTCTTGCGGTTCCATAAAGCGATAGAGACTTGCTACTTGAGTGCGGTCAAAGAGTTGAGCGTTTTTATAAGCTGCCAGGGTTTCACGAAGTAACTGCTCATGCCGTGATGTGAAGTAATAATGAAAGGCTTTAATGTTTAGGTTGAATTCTTCTTTGCCTTTATTAGACCAGCTGTAGAGTGTCGGCATTAAGGAAGTCACATATCCTTGCACGTATTCATTCGGTATTTCGCTTGCCTTCATTAAACCGCCATTAGCAGCCATATTAGGACTAAGCCAGAATTCATAGCGTTTGGGCATGATCATCAGGTTAATAATTAATGCTAAGATGATGATTGATAACACACCGATAAAAGCCAGTAATAAACGATTGTGATGTTGTAGGCTGTCGATTTTTTTCCAGTAGTTAAACATGCGGCTCTCCAACAGATTTATTCTTTTGCCAAGTTCCCTGGTAATGAATCCAAGGTGAATGTTTGAGCCTTAATCGCACCATCCACTGAATCGTTTTCTTCATCACATAACCATAGGGCTTACCTGCTTTGATGCGGGAAACTCCTTTAGGCCACACAGTAATAGACAGAATGAATCCAATCACAAAACCGATGCAGCCAGAGGCCAGCGGAAACTCAACCATTGCTCCTAAGAGAACGAAGAACAGGGTAGTTGCTGGGGTTGTGGTGATAACAATCCAAAATAATTCACGAAGACTTAAACCTTTCCAGGCTGGGAAGTCGTGTGACAGATGGCGCGAAGAAGGCTGACTCATATTTCACCTCCTATATTTTGAACTTGGTAATCATGGTGTAACCCACATAACCAGAAGCAATGCTAATGGCTAAATAGGTGATGCCCATTACGGCAAAAGTACCGAAGGCCACCATGGATCCTTCGTTCTTTTTAGACTCTTCAATACCGTGTTGTACCGTGGTAATGAATTTAATAAAGGTCACAACAGCGGTAATGAAGAGCAATAAACCCAGACCTTGTTTGACGTAATTCCCTGTCACGGTCATCATGCTTTTAGAGCCGTCCCCGATGTTGTCCGCGTCGGAAATTTTAGGGAACCAGTTATCTGCCAATAGCACAGGGGCATATAAGATATTTACTACTCCAAGGCAGATTGAGCGAAGCATTGTTTTCATGTTGTCTCCTTAACAAATAAAACTAAAATGAAGATCATCAGACCAATCACTAATCTGATGAGCCGAGAACCCAGACGCAGTAAGTATCCATGTTGTTGTTTTTCCTCTGCGTCCATCATGTGGTTGACAGACCACATCACCGCTAATATCACCAGGGCTATGGCAATAAAGCGGATACTGCCGGAAAAGACTTGTGCCGATATGTTATTGCTTGCTTGTTTAAAGGTGGTGGCAAACATTCTGGCTATTTCGTCTTTACTCATTAGGGTTTCCTCACAAAGTCCATTTCCAAGGCCTTGATCTTGCGTGGTGCAATGATTGGTTGATTGATGTAATCAATCAGGCCATTGCGAATATTCAGTAAATCTTCTCTTAAACCTGCATGATATTGGCCTTGGACATCTTCAAATCCTTCAATTTGTAATTGGATACGGGTATTGGGGGTTATCTGTGTTTGTGCTTCATCAAGCAGGGGCATGATGGCGTTAATCTGGTTAATGATGCGCACCAGCGTTTCATTTAAATCAGGGTTATTCGCCCAGCTGTGTAGGCTTATCATCATAAAGGTCAAACAAAGCAATCGTTTCATGGTTTCTCCCTATAAATACTTTTTAAAGCGACTGGCCGTCATGGCCACCATTAATCCCATCAATAAACTGATAGGAACAAAGACATAAGCAGGGGTGATGCTGACAGGCAGGGCAAGCCAGAGCATGAGTAAAATCACAAGTCCCTTTTTTAAATAGTGGTTAAGTCTGTGGAATAAATAAGAGGATTCACGGCCTAAGCAAGCGGTGCGTATTGCTCTTTGGTTAAGACCATCAACTAGACCTGCAACCATAGTCAGGGCAAATAAAGGCATGGCAGCGAATAAAATAATAAGTTTGATTAATAGACATTGACTGCTTAATAAAACCAGCTGGAAAAACTGTTGTGATTTTTCGAGTAAGTCTGCTGCAAATTCATTAATCGCTAATTTGTTTAAATAGGGAATAGTCAGCGTCCAGCTAGGTTTGGCATCTAAGGGTAGGGCTGCCAATAGTGAACCTTGATAAACAGGGGTGATGGCTTCTCGTTGAGTATTTACAAGGACATTGACCTTATCAAAGGCAAATGGATAGCCATGAAGCATCCATTGACTTACAGCCCAGATAAGCAACGCTAACCAACCCAAGAAAAGAACTAAAGTCAGCTGCATAGTCATTTGTCTGGAATATTGTTTTACTGCCATACAGCCCCCTCAGCAATGATTAAGGGGTAATGTTGTTCACGGATGTAATTCAGCAATGGATCAACATTGACGGGTAATAGTGGCAATTTAAACTTTTCTTGCAGAGCTACAATGGTTTCAAAGTCATTCACATTGGTGATGAACCCAGTGGCTTGCATGGATTTTAATTGCTCTTGATGTTGTTCTAACCATTTGATGGATTCTCTATCCGCGCCTATGACAAATAGAGCCATGTTTAACAGATTGGTATCCAATTTTTTGCGGCTTACTTTGCCAACAGTGGCTTTGCTCTTTGCTGGTACGCCAATAGGGCTAGACAGATTAAGTCTTAATGACGCATCACTTTGTGACAGCGTTAAAGGAATCACATTCATGCTATGAACATTTAAAGCGACCAACAGCAAGAGCAAAATCCTAATCATTAAAATCTCCCTAAATCGACGACTTGCGAAGTTTTGCCTTTTGCCAGTAAGAGCAAGGGTGTTTGTTTCTTGTCGAGTTTTAAGCCCTCATACTGTTGGCTACCTGGGTTCAAGGTGATTTGTTGACTGGTCACCAAATGGATAGGGATTTGATGTCTGTTAGCCCAAAGTTGGATAGCGCTATTGTCCATATCCAGAAAGAGAAGATTGAGCTTGGTGTTTGGTGTACGGCTAATAGCATCGACCAGTTGCAGTACAATGGTGGTTACAGCGTCATCGGCTCTTATAAAGAAATAGAGCGTTTCACTTTCTTTTAATTGAATGGGTTGATGTGCATAGGGAGAGTAAGGAGATGGATCAAAATCACCGACTACAGGCACATCTTTAAACAGTTGGTTATAGGCTTTGTAAAAGGCATTATTCCAGGCTATGTTTTGCGCGACCTTTTGGGCTTCTTGAAGGGCAGCAAGTTCGGCGAAATGAGCTCGTTCAGCGTCATTCTTGGCATTTAGTCCAAGAATATCAACGGGTGTCATACGTAGGTCTTTGTAGTAAATACCACTTCTGCTTTGTATTAATTGCAGATAGCGTTTTTCTTCTGCCTCACTTAATCCCCATGCTTTGGCTTCCTGTTTTTGTAAGTCGTTAAGTTGAAAATCTTTGTCTTCAATAACTTCATCATGAAATTCGGCCAGACCTGCTTTCGTCAACGCATTATCAGCACTGAGCATAGGTGGTGTGGCAATACCTGGGATATACAAACCGGCAATTGCCTGTTGACCCAGGAGTAACCCGATTGCCAGTGTGGACAGCTTAAGCATGGCTCACCTCTTGTTGACTTAGATGAACCCGCAGATGCGCATTGTCAGCATTTTCAAATTCTATGGTTTGCTTCGCAAAGTCGATCTCAAAGACAGTCCATCCTGCCAAGGAATCGCCTTTTTCCAACGCTTGGGTTTTGTAGTGGTAGGAAACAGAGGCAACAGAAACTTCTTGGATACTGTCTATGCTTAATACTTTAAACGGTAGTTGATTTGCAGGAAGCATTTTGACAGGTTGCTTTTTCTCATCCAGATGGCGTAATAAATCAGTAATGCCTTCAAGCTGTTTCTTAATTGCGATTTGTTCAGTTGTAAACATTTCACCTAATTGGTGTTCATCTTTATTTTGTATTTGTTGAATGAACGCTCCCAATTGTTTTATGTTTTTGGTAATAGGCGATAAATCCGGTTGTTCAACAGGTTGATTGAGTTGTTTTTGTATAGTGGTTAATCGCTCATCCAGCGTATTAAATTTATTGTTCTCAATAGAGGGTTGGCTTTTTAAACAAATGAATACGACCAACAATCCGTTTAACAAAAGAAGACTAAGCCATTTGGCATCAAAATACTTTTTCATCCTGCTCTCCTTGCTATCAGACTAAAATTGATTTCTCTTAACAGGTCATCCTGCTTGAGATTGAATAGATGCTGACCGACCAATACCGTCAATCCATCGGTAATCGTTAAAGGTCCTAAATTTCTACTAACCTGTGGTAGTGGTTGTTGAAATACTTGTTGTAGGCTTTCGCTTTGTTTTTCTTTTGGAGCAAGGTGATACCCTGAATAACGAAGCCAGTAATTCACTGCTTCTCCTATAGTTTGTATGGATGCAGGAAAATGAATCTGTTGAACAGTTTTCAATGGATTTATCTGAGCTGCCAAAGGTTGATTGTTGAGCGTGGCATAGCGACCGACTTGGGTTATATTAGCTGCCTGAGCATTTAGGCTACATAAAACAAAACTACAAAGCAGAAATTTTCTAAGCATGATTGCCTCCTGATTCTGTGGATTTATCCCTTAATTTTTGAGCCAGGGCATGTTGTTCCATTGCTTTTTGGATAAAGACCTCTTTACGTTCAACATCAATATGTTTGGGAGCATCTATACCTAATTTGATTAGTCCTTCCTTTTCAGAGATAAGAAGTACTTTGATTCTGCCTTTATCAATGTAAATTGCTTCGCCCATACGACGGATTAGAATTAGCATGATGTTTTCTCCTTAGCTTCTTTGAAGAGGTAGTCTTTCATTTGGTCGATATGAAGTTGGACGATTTTGGGATCGGTAGGGATATGCGGTTCAGTTTTTTGTTTTAACACTTCTTGACGGGCTTGGATGCCTTTTTGGATGTTGGTGCAGTACTCATAAAAAATCGGCAGACAAGGAGGAACAGCCAGCTTTTTCTTTATTTGTTCTAAAGCAAGTTTCAACACTTGATTGTCAAATTCTTTCAAGCCTTCTGACCATTCACGTTTTGAGACCTCGAGAAAATTAGTGTTGCTGTAAGTTGAGACCCACAGATAGCCATAAATTGCTGCAAGGCGCATAAACAGTGTATCCATTCTCTTATCGTACTCTGGAGTTGTCGAATGAGAGGACATTGCTTCCTGACTCTGGGGGTTCATCAAAGTCGAAATCGAAGTTTGCATCTTTGCAGGATTCAGTAAGGATATCTGTTGCTGATTTTTTTCGAGAACGCGCTTGATTGGCTTCATTTTGCTGCTCCTCTTGGGTTTTTAAGGTAAGTAATTCATCGTTCCAACATTTGCGTGAAAGCCAGGTGGCTGGGTATTTCCAGTTTGGCAGCCACTCGCCGAAAAACTCCATTTCCTCACGGTTATTAATTTGGGCTTGCAAGCCTGTTAGTATTTGTTCAATCAACTGTTCATCTGGTTGCAGATAACCAAACTCACGCCAGGCTTTAGTTCGGTCTTGTTTTAAAGGATAAAGAGACCAAAATTTTTCAAATTGCTGCTGTAAAAAAATAAAACGATCTTTGGAGTTATGAGGTGTGTCGGGTTTTGTGTTTTGCGCTGTGTTGGGTTTTTGATATTTTTTGTCGTAACTTGATGATTTAATATTATTTTTATCGTTCGGGTTTGTGCTGGGTTGAAGTGTCGGGTTTGTGTCGGGTTTATTTTGAACAGACAAATCCGAATTGGCTAATAAGCATTTTAAAATGAGTTGTTTACCAATAGATTTGATCTCCACTAACCCAGCGCGCTCAAGCGCATAGATGATACGGCGTAATTGCGGACGACTAGGGCTACCTGAATGTTCAAAACCTTGGTGGGGTTCAACATAGAGGGCTTCAGCAAGCTGTTGATAGCTGATTTTACGCTTAACACCTACCAGAAAGGTATTACGGTCCATATACGGACGAATCCCCAGCAAATAGGCTGATTGCTGGATATAAGGTAACCCCATCAGAGCTGATAATTCATCGGTATTAACAAACAAAAATCCCATTTTTCTATTTCATCCCTTCAAAAGCACCATCAAAAAACAGCGCTTGCACTATCAAATGATTTCAATTAGTATCAATCAATAACACGAAGTGTGTTGTTGATAACCCATTGTAAATAAGCACTTTTTAGTGTCAATGGGGTATTTCCGTTTGATAGCAAATGAACCTAAATGAACATGAAAAAAATTATTGGCAGTAGGATTGCACAGGCAAGAAGGGCGAATGGATTGACGATTAAGGTTTTGGCTGATAGGACAGGATTTGGGGCTGCCAGGATTGGGAATTGGGAGCAGGGAACCAGGAGTCCTGGGCCGGAAGAGGCTAAGAGCTTGTCTAAGGAATTGCAGGTTGCGGCTTCTTGGTTGCTTTGTTTGACAGATGACCCATTAGGTGAACGAGTTGAAAAGAGCATAATTGCCAACACAAAATACGAGTAAATGTTTTCACAAGAGCTTATTTTGAAAGATCAAGAACAAATATTTTAGTTTTATCAGAAATATCTTTATAACATTCATTGAGTTTATTTTTCATTTCTTGTAGAGATTGAGGACGTTTTCTTTTCCAAGCTTTTGGGAGTTTAGATGTGGTTTTATTTCCAAACCATAATACTAAATAAACACCAAATCCGTTGGCATGATAATCTGTTGAATAATTTTGTAGTTGATCTATTGCGGCAGACCATAGATCAGTATGCCATTGACCTTTTATTTCTATTGGCACATCTAATAAATTATAAGTACTAAGAAGATCACATCGTTTATCATCAGATCTAGCGCCCTCTACGTGCGCGCGTGCATTATATTTTTCAAGATGCGGTGTTAGTGCTGATGCTATTAGATCACGACAATAATTTTCTTTATGTGGGTTTTCGTTATCCCAATAAAATTTAAAATCACTTGTTTCACTACCTTTGAGTCTTAACTGTAATATTTCTAATTGGTCAATTAGTAAGGCTTGTAAATCCTTGTGTCCGGTGGGTTCTTTGCTCAGTAAGATATTTTGTACATCTTGTAATGAAAAATATTTTTTATAGCTTTCTGATTTATGCTTTTTATTCTCAGTTAACGCATGTTTAAGTTCATCGCAATATTGACATAAATCGTTTTTGTTAATGAGATCAGAAATTAAATCTTGTGCTTCTTGCGTTGTAATTAAAGAAAGTTCAGTTATACATCCTTTAATAAGTCTGGATGCATCCCACGGATGTTGATTTCCTTCCCAACTGCCAGTGGGGTATGGCACCGGTGGCCATATTGAACCAAATTTCAAAATAAAAAAATATAATTGCTGTGCATTCATCTTTGGCCAATAAGTTGAAATTTTCTTATCAACGAAGATAAACTCACTTAATACCCAAATACTTATTTTATCTTCTGAAGTATATTGATTGAGTATTTCAAAATGAGATTCAAAGTCCAGAAGAAAACAAGTGCTTATCCAAATATCCCGTTGAGGGCATTTATCAAATTCTTGCTTACTAATTTGTTCTCGAATTAACTTAATAACATCATTAGGTGAGTAACAAATAGCTATGGTAAGGACTGTTTTCAAGCTATCATAAGCTAATTTTTGGTAATTATTAAGCCATTTTAAAGCTACTTTTCCTGCTATATCCTGGAATAAACTGTCAGTTTGAATTCGATATAATCCAGGAACATATCTTTCTTCAGAATATAAATAAGGTTCTATCGTTTCATAAATAAAATTTTCTTTTGACAATGAGTCTTTGAAAAGAATAAATTCAAGCTCTTTTTGTACAGAAGAGGATATATCATTGCTTTTGAAGCTAGCTCCCCAATGACAAGCAGCTAGAGCTGAATGAGCAATATTTAATGGAATTTCGTCTAACTTTTCATTGCGAGATAAAATAATATCGCAGTATGCTAAAAGAATAGCCTCAAAGGGGGAAATCAAGTTTTGATTAATACGTAGTTGTATTATCTCATGGACGGTTGGTATGTTATTTTCTTCAATAGCTGAACAGATTCCATTTATTGCTAGTGGTAAGAGCTCTATACCTAAAAGTTCAACTACACGTTTTTTCGGTTCATTTCCCTGAATATCACTAAACCAACCTAAATAAGCTTTCGCTATTTGATTTAAGCCATTTATATGTTTTCCTGAAACTAACTGATCTCTAATTTCATGATATTGTTGGTGTCTTTCTATTACTTTTTTCTTTTGTCTACTACGATGAGCTGCTTGCTTTTTTTCATATTGTTCAATTTCTTTTTTTCCATTAGCTCTTTGCAGTTCTATATCATGTATATGTTTTTTTAAATTTATATTTAGAATGGCTTGATCCTGAGCATGTTTCAAAGCAGCACCAGTAAAAGGCTGATAGGCAAATATCCAACGAACTAGTTCTTTCCATTTTAATTCGTTATCCGACGTATGCAGTCCCATAATATTATCGAGATGAAATATTATGTCTTCCTCTATTACCCATAACCATGTATGACTTAAACAGAATATTAGCCAGAGTTTATCTGGCTTTGAGCTTTTAATTGCAACTGATTGAAGAGATCTACGATAATCAGTATTTTCAGACAAATATTTAGTAATTTCATCATACTCATTATGATGCCGAGAAGCATTTGTTTCAATTATGCTTAACCAAGTCCATAATTCTTGAGGTACAGGTTTAGAAATTCGTTTCATTCTCTCTTGAGTAAACTGTAATACTAATCTCTTTATTTTGTTTTGAATTTTTTCATTTTTTTCTGATGATGCTGAGCCTAATTCCTTCAGAAAAGATCGGATACATCCTTCAATTTGTTCAATAGACAATTGTTCGAATAATTTATAACCTAAAGCTATCAAAGATATTTGTTTATCTTCAGCTGATTTTTTTAATATTTCTAAGAAAATTTCTGAAATTTTGTCTGAATTATACAGTTTGGTAGCAACTCTAAATATATCTAAAATGAGATATAGAGAATTAATTTCGTCATGGTGATGTAATTTATCAGATATTATTATCCAATTGGGTTCTATCGTACATTTTTTTAAAGCTGTTACAACAGCTTCTCTTTCTACAAGAGTTACAGTTTGTTCTAATAAAATAGATATGAGCTCATCTTTTATACTATCAATAAAATTAGGAGATGCGGTATGTTCAATGGATTGAATAATTAAATAAGATAATTGAAACGGCGTATCTTTAGTATGTAAAATACTTAAAACATCGTCTCGCAACTCAGGTCTTAACAGACCGTCTCCCACGCTGATATGCCAATCTTCGGCTCGGAAATAGGGATCGTCCTTTGCAATTTTTTGTAAAGACTTCAGAAGAAATTTTAACTGTTCTGTAGTTAAAATTGTGGGATCACTATATTTTAAGAATCCGTAAGGATCTCGGTTAATAAAACTATTCCTTTCTGGCTGACAAAAAACTGCAAGCCAAGCATGGAGTCCTCTAAGAGCAGAAGGAACTATATATCTATCACCATAAAGCAACGCTTCTAGACGTCGTATAGATAATTTATTATTTAACTTATTGCCGAGCCATTTTGCAGCTAAAAATTCTGCTACTGTTCTATGGCATGGCACTAAAATATTATTAGAATCTGAACGGAATAACATTGTTGATAAGATATGTTGCATTAATTCATTAGAACTATTCTCATCGAAAAATTCTTCAATTTTAGGTGCAGATAAATCTTTATTATTAATAGATACGCCTATTTTTCCTGAAAGCAAAAGTTGAGCACAAATACAACCAGCTGTTTCAATTAGCTTATGGATATTTGGAGGTGTTTTAATAGATGCATGAATTTCACTATGTTCCTCAAGAAGAGTCAAACAAGCATTTTCATACAAATCTAATTTAGAGCTCGGCCATCCACCATTTTGTTGATGTGCTTTTAAAAATAATGACAAATTATTAGGATTTCTTAGTAAATCTACAACACCTCGTTTTTGAGCTTCTATAAAAAAGTCGTTACCATCTATTTCTTTACCTTCGTTGTTAATGAACTCTATAATTTCTCGGTCATTTAAGGATAATAAATGCCCAAGAATTGGTTTTTTATTCCATCTGTTTTGAATGATTTTACTATTTACCGCATCCTTCCAGTCAGCAGTGCGACATGCCAATATAAAGTTTGGGCTATGATGATGCGAGATTTTTGATAAAATATTATCGGATATAAGCTCTTTTTTATATACTGTTACCTCATCAATTCCATCAATGATAATTTTAGAGGGCTTAGAAACTGCTTCGATTGCTGGAGATAACATTATGGATACTGCATCATAACAGATAGAATTTGTTCTTTCTTTGAATTCTCTTAATAGAGTAGACTTCCCACTGCCAGGCTCACCTAGTAGGATTAAAGGACCATCCATAGCAAAAAAATCCGCATCAGAGCAAATTTTTTTCTTGTCTGAATCATCAATAATTTCTATTCGTCTTGGAATATAGTTCATTCAGTGCTCTCTGTCTTGGCTTTGTAGGCTCTTAATTTTGGGTATATTTTATCTATAACATGCTCATATCACCACCCAAGCGATGATTGAATAATATAATAGGTTTTGTCAGCTTTAACCAATGAATGTACCAATATAAAAAATAATGGGGGGAGTGTGCAAATTTAGCATATGTAATCGTTAAACTATTTTATGCAGGTAACTGAGAGTATTTTTGTCTATTATTAGAATGCTTCACATACATAGTAATAAAAGCACTAGCCACCAAAGTAAATACTAATATAGAAGGCGATGATGCAATACCTGTTTTTTTAACCAGTATTAAAGAAACTAACGGAGCAAGTCCAGCTGATAAACTTGCAGCAGTTGAATATAAAATTGATAAAACAGTGCATCGTAACTTAATCGGAAACATTTCAGCTAACATCACCGGTACTGTTGCATAATAAGCTCCAGCAGGAATTGCAATTAATGCTTGTCCTAATAAGAGCTCATAAATATCATGGTGCGATAAAACATAAAAAAATGGCTGGGAAAGAATCAATAAACCAACACTAGCAAAGATCACAATTTTTTCTCGATTGATTTTATCAGATAGTTTTCCAACTAAAGGAAATACAGCTAATAAAACAATTAATGAAAGTATATTTGATAGGATAATTTCATGATCCTGAAAATGACTATATAAATGGGCTTGCATAGGACCATAAATGTAAATCTGGAAAGTCGTTGTTACTCCTAGGCAACTTAAAACAAATACATAAAGAGATTGAATTTTATTGTCCTTGATGTAGTTGACTGATTCTGAAAGTAGACTCTTAAATTTAGGTTTTGGCCTGTCTGCATAGTACATGATGTACTCCATACTCTCAGGAATACACAACCGGATATACAAGCCAATGGAAGAACCTAGTAGTGCAAGGACAAAAGGTACACGCCAGACTAGCCAATCGTGTTCAGGATAGTGATTGGTAAAATAAGTAACTAATAATGCTACCAATGATGCTACGAGCATTCCTGACATGGCACCAAACGAAGCCCAGCTGCCCGAGTAGCCTTTTTTGGAGGCTTCTGCATTTTCAACCAGATAAGCTGAAGAATTTAGATATTCTGCACCACAGGAGAAGCTCTGAATAACTCTTAACACTAATAAGGTTATAACAGAAAAAGTACCTATGGTGCTGTGTGGGGGGATAAACCCGATAAGGGTTGTTGACACGCCCATCGTTAAGATGGACGCTGCAAGGATAATTTTTCTGCCATAGATATCGGATAATAAGCCCATTATCATAGCCCCAATAGGTCTGGCTAGATATCCAGCAAAGAAAGTAAGAAATACTAGAAATAAACCCTTTGAAGCATCACCAATTAGGTATTTGGCAATGTAGACTGAGAGTAGGCCGCAAATGGCCATATCAAAAGATTCTATTAAATTGCCTAGTGTGCCTGCCAGTATGATTCGGGTTTGATGCTTCATAGGATTATCCTTTACTTTGCATTGCCGATAGAGTGGTTAGTGAGTCCTGATCTTCTACTCGGTCTAAAAATAAAAATCCATTCAGGTGATCAATTTCATGCTGAAGAATACGGGCTTCCAAGCCGGAAGCTTTTTTGGTAATTCTATTTCCATCTATGTCAAAGCCTGAATATTCAATTTCCATGGCTCTTGGAACCTCTCCCATTAATTCACCGCAATTAAGGCATCCCTCGTAGCCAGTTTGAATTTCTTGGGACAGGATTTTTAATGCAGGATTAATTAATGCAGTATCGGGGATCGGGTATTCTGGTTTTCTCCGTTTGGTATAATTAGTACCAAATACAATAACTCGTTTGCTGATGCCAATTTGGGGAGCAGCTACCCCTACGGCACCTTTGTCAGCCATAATGCCGAACATAGTCTTAATCAGCTCTTTTAACCAACTGCTACCAAATTCTGATTCTTTAATTGGCTCAGCGGTTTGTCTTAAAATAGGATCGTTTTTATCCAGGAGTGTGTTCATAGTTCACCTGATTGTTGATGATTAATGTGAGTTTGGGCTTAGTCTTCATGCAGGACTGTTTGTCTGGTAAAGTTAAATACTCTTGAATTTGCCTTAACGCAAACTTGCCCATGGCTAACAGTTTTTCGCAATGAATGGAGCTTTTGTTTTGGATATAGGGATTTATTCGTTTTAATCCAAATGAAAAGATTGCTCTATGAGAATCATATTCAGTGGGGATGGAAATACCTGTGATGAGTCCAGGTTCTATCTGTTTGTATTTTGTAATTGCTTCTATACAGCCTATATGAGGAAGTTCGCTCCATAATTTCGGTTGATCCTGGCTGATGAACTCTGGTTGATAGCAACCATCAAATAGCCAGAGACTTTTCTCAATTAAATTTTGCTCTATAGCTGGGTTGGAGGACATGAAAAAGATCTGTCCTGCTTGATTGATGAGGGCAATGGAAGCATAGTCTGTTTCTACTTGCCCGAGTACGTCAGAGAACACTTTTCGCATGGTGATATAATGTTCAAAGAGAAAATCTTTTGCTTTAGGGTGAAGCCTTACTTCAACAGCTGTTACATCCATATCTACAAACTTCTTAAACGGCATGACTGTGCTTTTTTCTTTGTTCTTCGTAGGAAGAAATGGAACCAATGGCCAAGTCAATGATTTTTAGTAAATTATTTTCCGATGTGTCAATTGCACGTACTTCTTTGATTAATCCTAACACAAAATCGGCGTAATCGTCATTACTTCCATGAGAAACAGGGTATAAATGATGGCTTTGCTTCAAGATGTAATGAAGTAGTGTTTCATCGACTTCATTTTTCTTAGGAGCTGCATGTCCTTCCTCACCAAATAATAGCCAGCCTGGGTTTACATGAAGATGATGAGCTAATTGTTTAACTTTCTCATAATCAGGTAGAGCATCACCTCTTATATAGCGACGGCAGATTTGTTCTGATGCACCTGTAAATTCTGCTAGGGCTTTAATACAGATCCCATTAGGTGAACGAGATGCAGTATGTCCTTTATCTTTGAGGGTATGGATCAAGCGATTTGCAAACGATTGATAGGGTCCCTTACTCATAAAATTATCCTTTTAATCGAACGTCGTAAAAAAATTATCATATAAAACGGTATCATTCAATATCATATCGTATCTTAATTTAAATTTCTTAAAAATACATATTGATAATTATTTTAATATCGTTTTAATATTAGTTTCGATAAATGATACTTAATGTTCATTTTGCGCGATTTGGACTTTATTACACATGTTTTACAGGAGTATATCGCATGTTTTACGATCAAAAGATCACCATCTATAAGGGTATTATTCAGTATCTACTGGATTCAACCAATTATTCTCTACAACGAATCGCTAATTTATCAAACTCCCCAATTGCTCATTTGCAGTTAATCTACCAGCACAATCGTTTACCTAAAGAAAGTAAGGTTGAATTGAATTTGCTGAAGCTGTTTATCACAGTCATTGATATGGAACACAAGGGTGAATGGAAGGCTCGTTTACAACTTAAATAACAGAGGGATTTGGAGAATCAATGATGCAACCAGTTAATGATCTATTTACACAACAGATTCTGTTTATCAATGACGTAGAAGTCATTATCGGAAAGGACCGATTGACTTTACGCCGTTGGTGGAGTGAAGGGAAATTTCCCAAGCCAGTAAAATTACATGGCAGAACTTTAGCCTGGCATAAAGACGTGATTGATAACTGGATTAATCAATATGTCAGATAAATCCATTTTCATTGCCTGAAGTGGTCAATGACTGCTTTAGACAATGATTAATTTCTAAAGGTTTATAAGTAATACTTATCATCCCCTTTTTCTAAAATGACTTTAAAACCGCAAGTGTGAGAGATGTTGAGGAAGTTACTAAGCTTTACATCTTCTTGCTCACCGGAGCGAATTTTTTGAATTACAGTTGGAGAAAGCCCTGCTTTTTCGGCCAGTTTTCTCACGGTCATTTTGCCATTCTTCATGAGTGCTTTGATGATTTCAGATAATAGAAACTCATCATATTCTTTTTCAAATTGTTCACGAAAAAGAGGGTCCTGCATTTCTCGTTCAAAAGTAGATAAATGTTTCTTAGTCATAATAATCACCTGTTTTTACTCTACTGGTATATTGATCCATAACCTTTAAGGCTTTTTCCTTTTCGGTTAAAGGTAACTTATCCTGCTTCTTCCTAAAGGCATTAGTTAAAATTATTTTTCTGTCTTCAAAAAAGAAACATAAAAATCTATCTGGCTTAGGTTTGAAGGCATAAATTTTGTCTCCTTCATGTCTAAACTTGGTTTTATCGTGAATGATACCGGCATCGCCCATTCTCTTTAATAGCTTCAACAACTGAATGCGTTCGTCTTTATTCAAAGAATAATAATATTCTTGAGATTGGCTATGCTTCTTTTCGTCAAAGTACCATTCAATCGTAAACTTTTCGCCTTGATAGGCAATATATTCAATATCTCTATTCATTATAATTGTACCACTATAGTTGCACAAATTCAAATTTGTTTATTGTTAGTTCTTCTATCAGGCTACTCCATTTATCTAAAGCCTCTTTGCGCTGGTACAGCATTTCGTCTTTGTTATAAGTCGCCATGATCTTAGGCATTTTATGTCCAAGACATTTTTCTATAACTACTGGGTCGATTCGCAATGTTTCTCCAAGCTGAGTGGCAAAAGTGCGTCTGAGATCATGGGCAGTCCATTGTGGGATACCTACTCGTTTTTGTATGCGTTGAATAGCTTTAGATATCGATTTATCGCCTAGTGGGGAATCATCATCGACCCCAGCTAAAACAAAATTAGATAAGCTGATTTCTTTTATTTCCAACAGAAGTTTTTTAGTAAGCTCGCTCAGATGAATCTTCATGCTAAGTCCGATTTTATTATTCTCGGGAGGAATAATCCAAAGAGATTTCTCGAAATTAAATTCAGACCATTTTGCTAGTCTTAGTTCACCAGTCCTTGCACCAGTTAATAATATGATTTTAATGGCGTTTTTAATCTGAATTGACATCGAGTGATTATCACTATCCAAAAATAGCCATATTTTTTTTATTTCATCAAGATCGAGATTGCGATCACGAGGTTTTTCTACTCCACCTATGTCTCTTGCTCGAATATTTATGGCTGGATTAATTGTAATTTCTCCTCGACTTACCGCGTAATTAAATACTTGTTTCAAGGTACTAAGCACTTTATTGGCGTGAACAGGGGAGCCTCTTTGAACTATATTATCCAAGGCCTTTGCTATGTCTCGAGGCTGTATTTTTTCAATTTCTAATGTTCCTAATAGAGGGATAATGTCAGCATCAATTTGTTGTTTAATCTGTTGAGGTTGCTTACGGTGTTTAACAATATAATTGTTGTACCAATCAGAAATTAACGTTTTCACATTATTATTTTTTTGGAGCAATTTTTTTTGGATAATGTCTTCTGGGTCTTGGTCAGACTGCCTTATCTCCCATAAATCATTAAAGGCTTTTCTAGCTTCAGCAACACCCATTACTGGGAAATTACCAATAGTGAGCCATTTCTCTTTACCGCCAAATTTATAACGGTAGAACCAGGTTTTCGTACCTTTAGGAGAAACCCTTAAACAAAAGCCATTACCCTCAGTAATATGGTAACGATTTTTTTCGGCACTTAAATTTGCAATTTTGTTATGAGTAAACTTTTCCATAATTATGCTCTTATTAGGATATCAGAAATTGGCTACACTTCTGGCTACACTTTTTTGTTTGCTTGTATGAAATCAATTTATATCATTTGAAATATTGAAATGCAAATAATCCTTTATTTAAAAGGATGTTATGGTTATAATTGAATTTGTTTGAAATTAAATGAAATTGGTTGTCACTAGCATGGGGTGCTAGTGGTCGTAGGTTCAAATCCTACCGTCCCGACCATCAATTTCTATTGGGTCTTTCCCAATTACGGGGGCACTCAATCAACAGCATAGTACTCTAACTCTGGTTCTATAATTTTCAAAGTTTTTAAAGCCA
>NZ_LNYT01000020.1:352882-352966 GCF_001468125.1 Legionella rubrilucens
GTTTTTAAAGCCATAGGCTCGTCTTTGAATCAATTTCATTTTTCTATGGAAGCCTTCGGTAATGCCGTTAGACTTGCTGAATCG
>NZ_LNYT01000020.1:352976-353613 GCF_001468125.1 Legionella rubrilucens
GGGTCTTTCCCAATTACGGGGGCACTCAATCAACAGCATAGTACTCTAACTCTGGTTCTATAATTTTCAAAGTTTTTAAAGCCATAGGCTCGTCTTTGAATCAATTTCATTTTTCTATGGAAGCCTTCGGTAATGCCGTTAGACTTGCTGAATCGCCACATTCTCACGATCTCTTCTTTCCAAGAATCTAAGGTTTTACCAAGAGCGCATAATGATTTAAAAGCGCTGTTTTTTAGTGAGTTGAGCATGTCCAGGAATTGAGGGATGAGCTGACGACAGCGAGGCTTATCTAATGTTTTCTTCATTAATATTTCATAAAGACTTTGTTGAAAATGATAGATGGATTCAATAGCGGGATTCTCTTTAAAGAAAGCGTCTCTGGTAATGAGTTGCTGAATGGTTAATTTGTCGGGTTTCTTGCGAAGTAGAGCTAATAGGCCGCGATTACTTTTTATTTTTGTTGATAGTTCCCGATAGGTTAGCATGCATTGATGCTGTAATAGTCGTATGACATGGAATCGGTCTGCGACTATTTTGGCATTGGGAAAGTATTTTTGGGTCTTTCCCAATTACGGGGGCACTCAATCAACAGCATAGTACTCTAACTCTGGTTCTATAATTTTCAAAGTTTTTAAAG
>NZ_LNYT01000020.1:353623-738173 GCF_001468125.1 Legionella rubrilucens
TAACTATGGAACGATAGGTGCTACTTAGGTCCATACAAATGACTTTAACTCTTTCTTTTCCCGGGAGAGAAGACAGATAGCCTTTGAGCGTACTCTCGCTCCTGCCTTTTACAATATCGAATATTTTTCTTTTTTTTAAATCACACAAGGTTGTTGCAAATCCTTGCTTACGACTAAAGAAATGTTCGTCTATCCCAAGGACTGTAGGACATAATGCATTGCTTAGCTCTTTATGTTGCTCTTGGTATTGTTTTTGATACCAACGCTCAATTGTGGCCTTACCTTTTTTGAATTGCTCAGCCAAATCTTTTTGCGAAACACCCCGCGTATGCTCATGAAAGACAGCGGCTTGGAGCCGCCATGTTGAACGTTGATGCTTATTAATTCCAGGGAACTGTTGATTGCCATAACGCTTACAGGTGTGGCAATACAATTTATAAGCCTTAAAACTTAAGATACTTCTTCGATGCCCTATAAGTTCATGATGAACTTTTCTCATATAAGAAGCTTTTTTACGAACTACCTTACTTTTGCAATGACCACAACGAGGAAGTCGATTATAAGAAAGTTCTAACCACAATGGTTGATAACCTTTCACTTTCCTTATAGAAAATCCGGGTAAATTTAGGATAAGATCATACTTCGGCACTTTAATCTCCTTTTGATCGTCAAATCAAGGAGTTAGATTACTCTAACTTAGATTAAAGTGCCCCCTCAGATGAGAAAGAGCCAAAATTAAAGCTTAACCATAAAGACTAGGTTTTCATCCTAATTTCTGGTCTATATTTAGAATAATTCATATAAATGGATTTAATGTGAAGATCTATTTGTATTACTTATTTTCTATATATATCTGTCTCATATCCGCTGGAGAGGCCTCTCAAGTATATCAATGGACTGATAAGAATGGCATTGTTCATTTTTCGGACAATCCAGGCGAAACAAACAATCAAAATGTGAATAAGGACAATATTGATTCAGAAAAATTTAAACAACGTTTGAAAAAGAAATTACCTAACGGATTTTGCGAAATTATTTATAAGAATAATCAAAAAGAATTTCTTTTAATTTTTAATAATATGTCTGTTTGTGTTCAACAAATTACCGAGGTCTATGATGAATGTTTTGATAAAAGCTTGCGAGATAATGGAAATGTAATAAAGCATTCTCAAATTGACAATTTCTCTTCAAAATTATCAAATTGTTTTTATGACAAATATTTAGCGATTAATTTAAAATCGAAAAATATCTATCTTCAAAATGAGCAAGTTAATATAGGCTATTTTTCTTACAAGGTAACAGATTCTGTATGGACAAAAAGCTTA
Organism: Legionella rubrilucens; assembly: GCF_001468125.1. GTDB lineage: Bacteria > Pseudomonadota > Gammaproteobacteria > Legionellales > Legionellaceae > Legionella_C > Legionella_C rubrilucens. Next base: position 354,949 of record NZ_LNYT01000020.1, read on the forward strand.
AGTAATAATCAATATTTAAATAAACCCCCTTACGGTATTTATGTTAAAATTAATATTTTAATTAGGAATAATGATAATAAAGCCAGAGAGATACCTGAATTCATTTTGATAGGTGAAGATAAGAAACATTATAGTATTTCAAGCGACTCTCTGTTGATAAATGAGTCTGTAAAACCCTTCGAATCTATAAACCCTGATCTAGTGAAAACCGCAATTCTTATTTTCGATGTACCAAAAAAACAGCAATACTATCTTCTAATTAATGACGTAGATAATCAAAATAAGTTGATCTTAATAGGTGACTTTTAAATTGTATCATTGTAAAAGTTCTTCTAGGTATTCGACATAAACGTAGTTTTGATGGCATTGTTAATAATTAAAAATCAATTGCCTTTCTATAATGAGAGCAGGCTTGATTCTGCCCTCATAATCTATTAGTTCGTTGAAGTAGTCGGCATAATTTCTTGATTAAAGAAATAATAATGGATAATTGGTGTTGAATTATTGTAAGCATTTTCAACAATATAATATTGCTCAACGCTAGCGCCTGTTCCAGAAGGAGAAAGCGGCATGCTAATACATAGGTAATCATTATTATCAAAAGTTATTTTAGACCATGTAGCTACTGGTGCTATGTCAGCACCGGGTGAAATAGAAGGATTAACAGAATGATTTTGTGCCGTCTTTAAATTGATTCTTGAGCCTTTGAGGATTAAATAATTTTCATCATTACAAATAATTGAACCATAGTTCAATGAGTTTTCAGTCGATTCAGCATGATTTAAACACTTAGGCTCATCATCCCCTAATCCCTCAGGTGGATCTATATTAATGAATGTTACTGATGAGTTAACGGGTTTATGTTGTTTACATGAGCCTATCACCTCCGGGGGTAAATCTGCAAAGACTAAATTGGTACAGATAGTTCCTAATATAACGATAGAAAATTTTTTTATCGACATTGCTTTACTCCTCGGGCATTCATAAATTCTTGTGTGGATTTCCAAATTACAGTATGGCCATAGCCCGCTGTGGATTCATAGTGTAAACCACAAATTGCCCCCAAGTTAGTCTCTGATCATATTTAAAAAACACATTATATTGTTATTTAATGTATTAATAATGCCATATGTTGTGTTTTTGTTATTTATATATATAAAGATAATATCAAACTTATATGGCTATTGTGACTGGAGGTATTACGATATGACTAAATGTACAGCGCCAGTACGCGGGCATAGCTCAGCGGCTGCGGCCTCGACCTGCCCTTTATGCCGTTACCGCACTAGCTACCGCTACGGCGGCTACAACAGCCCGTCCTACTCTTCACCAAACAGCAGCAGAGCTAACTATAGCAGCAGTGGTGGCAGATCAAGTAGTTCAAGACCGCGCTGGTCCAGAGCGGGTTCGTCCTTGTCATACACATCTGCCCAAGTACAGTCACTGACACCAATACGCCAAACAGTTGAAACGCGAGCAGCGGAGCAACCTGACCTTCGTGACGTCTTCCTGTGTCACGCCTGGGACGACCGTCATGGTCCAGCCAAAGAGCTGCACGACTTGCTCGTTGAGGCTGGTGTCAAAGTTTGGCTTAGTGAGAAGGATCTTGGCCTTGGGGTGCCGATGATGCGCGCCATCGACAAAGGGTTAGCGAATTCGCGGATCGGACTTGTACTGGTGACCCCTGTGCTGCTGGCCCGTCTCCCCAAAGAGAGCGTTGCCGACAAAGAGCTTTCGGTACTCCTGGCGGGCAACCAGCTCGTTCCTATTGTGCACAATACGACGTATGAAGCTCTCCGCAATGTCAGCCCTTTGCTTGCCTCTTGAACCGGCCTCGACACCACAGAAGATTCAATGGCGGTGGTCGCGGCAAAAATTTCTGAGCTGGTTGCTCTCTAGCCTTATTGCCCACATAGTCGCTTTATCTGGGCTTCAAAGTATAGGGCTTAGTCTACATTTTAAAAAATAATTTTGGAGAAGCATTTTGGTAAACAAAACTCCCGTTTTATTTTATCTATGGTTGTGTAAAATTTGATATGTACGGCAATTTGCCGTATAATGAATATAAATGTGATACTTTAAGGTATTGTTATGCAAACTACACACCAAGACTCTAAAAGTGATCGAATAGAAGCTCGTGTTAGTTCTGAGGATAAGGATCTTTTTAAGAGAGCAGCTGAACTCTCCGGTATGAATAATTTTACTGCTTTCGTAATTAAAGCATTGAAGGATGCTTCTGTTAAAGTGATCAAAGAACATGCATTAATAGAACTATCCTTAAGAGATCAGCAATTATTTATTGATAGTTTATTAAAGGATACTGCTCCTAACCAACGGTTACTCAAAGCGGTAAAAAGACATAAAAAATTGATATAAGAATAAATATCTTGAGTAAATATTGTATAGAGCAATTAAATAAATCACATGTTAAAGAGAGCTTTAATAGTGGTGAAGATTCATTAGATAAATATCTTCAAACACAAGCAACTCAAGACATAAAGCGTAATTTAAGCGCGGTCTATGTGTTGCTCGAAGGACAAGATTCTACGGTATTGGGTTATTATACTTTATGCTCTTCGAGCGTTTTAATAGATAGTATTCCTCGCGAAGTATCCAAGAAATTACCTCGTTATCCATTAATTCCTGTAACATTATTAGGGCGTTTGGCTATTGATATAAAGTTACAAGGGCAAGGCTTAGGTGAGTTATTATTAACAGATGCTTTATTAAGAGCAGGCAGACTAAGTAATGAACTCGGCTCAATGGCGGTAATTGTTGATTCTTTAAGTAGCAGGGCCTCGGATTTTTATGAGAAATTTGGTTTTCAAAAATTCATAGATAATACTAATAAATTGTTTTTACCTATGAGCATCATTAAACAACTATTATCAGAGAGCTAAAATTTTCCAGCTAAGTATTTGGTTCAATCTAGGTAGATTTTAAGTACACAGCTGACTTCGAAATAAACAATTACTTGAAAGACAAATATATTTATCTTCATAAACAGCAAAGTTCGTAAAACCCCCGTTTTATTATCCATCTAAGTAAACCTACTTTGAAAAATGTATTCTTAGTACAATAGATGCATATAAAAAAATCTATAGGCATCCTATGAGAATTAAACCACAGCCCCTGAAACCAGGAGACACCATAGGGGTGCTTTCCCCATCGAGTCCTTTAAGAGACAAACCACTTGATATCGCCATCCATTTTCTTCGGGAGGCTGGATTTAATGTTAAATTCGGGGAGCATTGCAATGATGAAAATAGATTTTTAGCGGGAACAGATGTAAATCGAGCAAAAGATGTAATGGCATTTTTTAAAGACCCAGATATAAGTGCCATCATAGCAAGCAGAGGAGGACAAGGTTCTCAACGCCTTTTGCCTTTGCTGGATTATGATACGATATTGAATAATCCTAAAATTCTTGTTGGATTTAGTGACACTACTGCATTGCAATTAGGTCTTCTAAAAAAGACGGGGTTAATTTCCTATACGGGATATACAATGACTGTCCCTATTAATCCCTTACTCGAGAGAACCCTATTCGCTTGTTTAGCGGATGAGCCCTTTTCAGTGCAGGGTGGGGAGTTTGTCCATCCAGGTAAGATTAAGGGCGAGTTGGTCGGGGGGAATTTGTCGCTTTTAACATCGTTGATGGGAACTCCGTATCAACCTGACTTCAAAGAGCGTATCTTACTCATCGAGGATGTAGGCGTTGAACCTTTTAATGTCGATAGAATGCTTTCCCATCTACATCTTGCTGGGGTCTTTACCCAGGTTTCTGGTGTGATATTGGGTCAATTTGAAAATTGTATTTCAAAGGATCCGAATGAAGGGACTATTGATGAAGTGATTGACGACTGGATTTCATATTTTAAAGTTCCGTGTATTAAAAATTTTCCCTATAGTCATGGCTTGGATAATTGTGTTTTACCCATTGGATCTCAGGTCATACTCGATGCATCGTCGGTGACTTTAATTTATTCATGTTGATAAATCCCTTCGAAACATACACCATAGCGCTAAAATCAGTGGAGTTAATTTTGGAAATAATAAAAGTTGAGATAAAAAATTCATTGAAGAAGGTTGCTTTTTGTCCTACAAAAAATTGAACCCTTTATTTTGAATTAGCTGAGAGATCAGCAATGCTGTGGCTATGGCCATAAATCTTTAGTATGGAGGTTTTCTTGAATAGAAAATTCATTAAAACGGTGGTAGGGATCGTCTTTTGTGTAACATGGGTTAACGCATGGGCTTTACGTTGCCAAACCACGATTATCAGTCCCGGGCTTTCTCTGGATGAAGTGAAATCGTTATGCGGTGAGCCATTTGAAGAATCTGAAAAAAAGGAGCATATAGTCTGTGCTCAAGGTCTCCAATATTCTTGTCAAAAAATATACACTCAAACCTTAATCTACAAAAGACCATCTACTTTTATCATCGAGTTTCAAGACGACAAAGTATTTAGTGTCGCTTTGAGTCCAAAATAGGTTGGGGCACAACATTGCTCCAGGCCAGACAGCGCGCAGAGTCAGTGTGACAATGGTTGCAATCAATAACAGCAAACATCATTTATACAGGAGTAGAGGGTTTGTAATGTAGAAAAAGGCAGATAGGCAGGGTTGGCATTCAAGCCCTGGAATCATTGGAAATACACTTTTTTCTTGGTTACTCCTACTCTGCTGTCAATGGCTTTATCCAGTTAGTCCTATGATTTGCGGAATGCCTTAATAAACACCCATGCGAGCGCTTCTGTGATTACTCAGAAATTACTCGCAGATCACACCATAAAAAATATTCTATACTCACTGTGATGCTCAAAAATGGATGCCTTGGGATGGGTTTTATTGCCGAGGGGAGACGGCGGTATTATCAGGCCGAATCATGACAGAGTATGACATTACTGATTTAGATTTTTATAATTTACTGTTAACGTTGGCATTTTTTGTGGTGATTTCCTCGCTCATCGCGTTGGAATACATTGCCAGATTACACCAGTTGGGCAAAGCCGGCTTTCGACGTCGGCGGCTTCTGAATTGGTCTATCGGATTGATTAATATTTTTTCTGCTTACCCCATAAGCAATTACTTTCTTGCTTATTATTGTGAAATCAATAACATAGGACTACTTAACTATTACAGTGCCCCATTCTGGCTGGTATTTATTGTCTGGTTTATCATATCGGATCTCATTTACTATACCCATCATCGTCTGGGTCATTCAGTTAATTTATTCTGGTATTTTCACCAGATCCATCACAGTGACAAATCACCCAACATTACAACCACATTTCGTTTGCATCCGCTTGATTTTTTAAGCCTCCTGATCACCCGCTCGATTTGTGTGATTATTTTTGGCCCTTGCCTTCTCGCTTTTGCGATCATTAATTTTTCTCATACGATAATTGCTTTCTTTTCCCACAGCAATATTAAAATTAACGACCAATTTGAAAGAATCTTATGTAAATTTATCGTTACACCCAGGTACCATCTGCAACATCATACGAAAGAGCATTGTAATAAGAATTTCGCCACCGTTTTAACGGTTTGGGATAAACTGGGCCGCAAACAGGTTCCGCCCCTTCTGGGTGATGTTGACAGGCATCAACTTAATATTGGTATCGACACCGAAATAGATTTCGAAAAATTTAAAAATCTTATGTTGATTAACGACCTGGTCAATTGGTTGAAGAGCCATTATTCCAGCTACTTTCCCTTCGTTCTTGGTGTTCTGCTTTTTGTATTTTTCTATTGGCTGCTTTGTTTGGTTTTACCGCCATTATCTCAAGGACTAATCGGCTTTAATATCTGGGCTTTCTTTATTGTTCTATTTTTTACTGTGCACTTATCCTTGCTGACGATTTCCATTTACCTGCATCGCGCCGAAACTCATCGGGCCTTAAAATTTCATCCTGTAATCACCCATTTTTTTCGATTTTGGCTCTGGTTGGCAACAGGAACCAATCGCAAGGAATGGGTAGCCATCCATCGCCTGCATCATCAGGATCCGGATGGCAAAAAGGATCCTCACAGCCCAGTCAACCTCAGCATTAAAGCGTTGTTTACATCCGGAATTGAAATTTATAATAGCGCCAAGAATGAGGACGTTGTCAAACAGTTGGGTGTTGTCCGTAATGATGACTTTTTGGAAAAACACCTCTATGGAAAATTTTCCATGGCAGGTCCCTTATTATTGATGTTGCTCTATATCGTCTTTATAGGCATCTGGGGAATTCCGTTGTGGTTTCTGCAAATGATTCTGCAAATTATCCTGCAAGCCAGTGTGATTAACGGCCTTGGTCATTATCACGGCTACCGTAATTTTGACACCCAGGATAATTCCCATAACCTGACCCGCTTTGGTCTGTTCATCGTGGGTGAAGAGTTGCACAATAACCACCATGGAGACTCTTCCAGCTGCAAATTTTCTGTCAAATCAAACGAATGGGATCTCGGATGGTTTTATATTCTGATTCTGCAGTATCTGGGGCTGGCTACATTGAAAAAGCGAACAAAACCCGATAGCAATCACCCGAACTCTGTTTTGCATCCTTGCATGAGTCAGGGGACTCAGGGTACCCGTCGTCAATCCATAAACACCATTGACAGGAAGAGCCAAGTTGATTGATATTCCTTTTGGAATAGGAGTAGAGGCTTAACCCCTTGTGAAACAACGAGAACCAAGCTCCTGCATCAGCTGTATGAATACATTAAATGATTGTAGATCGCGGTTAAGGTAGGGCTTTTTTCTTCGAAAAATAAAACGAAATAACGCAATTTTAGACGCGCAGGCGAATACTTCTTCCTGCACTTCCAGTGTATCCTGTCGTAAATAACTTAAAATGATATCAGCCTGCTCTTGAGGGCTCATGTCGAGCCGCAGAGAAGAGGACAACAGATACAATAACCAATCACGTGCCTGGGCTAAATGGATGGGCATTACTGCACCGGGGTCGTCTTCAAAATCAACAAAAGCAACAGAGCGATCGCCGGCAATCATATTACGAATAAAGGCCTGACTTAAGTAGGCCCCTTTGTGATGGACATCAAGAATCGCGTCCAGCGCTTGTTTCCAATAAAAAACGGCAGACTGCTGGCTGGGATTCTTCAAAAAAAACTCAACGCTAGAGTGCCCCAGACAAGACATAACAAAGTAGTTTTCCCCCACATAAACCACGCTCGGGACTGGGACGCCCGCCGCAGACAATGAAATCAATCGTTGTATTTCAATAGCCTGAGTGAGTTTGCCGCCAGGAACAGGAATACCCCGTAGAGCAGGGATGGAAAGTGCTTTTGTTACCAGGGTTAGAATAGAATATCCAATTTTACTGCGCTTCATGGCTTGCTTTTTAACAACGTAGCAACTCCCTTCAAAATCGAAATGAAATACTCGGTGTTTTGAGATGGCAGCGTGTTCCCCGGTTAAGGCAATGAATTGTTCCCGCCCAGTCAATCCTGTTCGGGCAATAAGGTTACAATTTGATACATTTGACATCAGAAACCCTGGGTTGAATGGTTAGTTAATTTTTTGAAATCGGATGCAAAAACAGAGTAGTGGCTAATCTGCTTTTCAACTGGATAAATAGTAAGCTGTATAAATAAGTCGGTTTTTGCATTATTTATGGATTGAGAGCTGGCAGTGATTCGCCATTCTACAACAACCACCCTGACTATCAAGGTGCAAAAAGGCAAAGGGAATTTGCCTGCGGACAGGATTAGACCAGTCTCGATAGGCTTGCCCTGGGTATAAGCATTGTTAACTCACCCGAGAGATGACGGCCTGCAATGTAGAGGGCTGCTATAGTGTATTTGTCATTGACCGTTTATAATTCGCTTTGCTCATCTTAACGCGTCCCCTTAAACCAACCAGGATAATCATGTCAAACTTGCCTCCATGCCCTCAATGCCACTCAACCTATACTTACGAGGACGGTACCCAATGCATTTGTCCCGAATGTGCGCACGAGTGGATCCCCGCAGTTGAACAACAAAGCACGCCATCCGAATCCGTTATAAAAGATGCCCATGGCAACCTGTTGCAAGATGGTGATACCGTGACTGTCATTAAGGATTTAAAAGTTAAAGGCTCATCTTTAACCTTGAAAGTAGGAACTAAAGTTAAAAACATTCGCCTGGTGTCGGGTGATCATGATATCGATTGCAAAATTGAGGGCATTGGTGCGATGAAACTAAAATCACAGTATGTAAAAAAATCATGACCCTCTTCTGTCTTGCCCCCGCAGGCGGACAAGATTAGGTTGATTACCGGTGAGGTTGCATTGCAAGTTGAATCCGCCGTTCCTATTACTTTTTATTGCGCTTGATAATTGTTCGCACGCTTTTGCCTGTTTAAAATCAATGGTTGATGCGAGCAAGGCACTCGATGCCCTTGATTTTTCAATGGGTGTAAAGGGCATCCGCTGCATTAGCCAGAACATCTTGTTAAATAGCCAGGGTTGTTGAGTACTTCAACGATTAATGATGCGGTGGTTTATTATGGAAGACTCTATCCCATTAACACGAACAGGCTGTCCTCATCATTCACCACTCTCTGCAAAACCCCGGGTCAGTGCACGCAATAATGACTTTTCGCTGGAAAAAGGCAGGTCCTGCTGCAGACTCCAGAATGAAACGCCGCCCAGTCGTACCGTTTCTTTTGCTTTGTCAGTCAAAGGATTATTCCCTTCGACATAATCAATTTTGGCCAGCACGGATTGGGGGCTGTCACAACTGAGAAAGCGGCTTTTCGACGTATTGTCGAGGGGAATCAAACCGTAAAAAGTGACCGCCTGTCTGCCGCTTTTACCCTCATGGATTACCTGGTTAAACAATTGGTCTCCATAACGCTGATAGGCCTCATCATAACTGATCTGACTGCTGATATTGGCATCGAGGACAGGGACATGCAGACCTGGATAGCGTGTATTGTCATTTATCTGCTCATTCTCAACATAATAGGAATGACAGTAAAAAGGCAATCCTAAAATCAGCTGATCAGCCGCCAATCCCTGAGAGTAATAATGCTTGATTGCTTTATTACCGGAAGTACTCGGATAGGGGTAGGTCGTGTCTTCCTGACGATCAGGTTCATAGAGTGCTGCCCCAAGCTCGGTACGTGGGCCGAATGTACCGTAATGATCATAGGCCATTATTGTCGTCCAGTTCACATAGGCTTGCCATTCCCGCGCATTGGGGTAATGACGCCAATACGCGCGGGTGGCGGGAACGGCATTGCTGACGCAGTAGCCGTCATCCTGAAGAGCCTCATGCAACTGTTTAAGCAGGGTTGTTACCCCAGCCATCTCGTTTTTACTGGCCAATAACTCGTTTTCCCAATCGACATCGATTCCATCAAGTTGATAGTGCTCAAGTACTTTTTTTACCGAATTTACAAAAACCCTGATTTGCTCGTCATTTTCTAAAAATCGGAAGCTTTCACGGTCGCCCCACCCGCCGATGGCAATCAGGATGGGTAAATCCGGCCTTAACTGGCGTAACTGTTGAATGGTTTTAATATCTTCGGCATGAAGTCTAACCACTGTATTGCCTGCTTCGTCTTTGGCAAAACGTGCAAAGGCATAATTCACCAGGGTGACTTTATCCAATTGCTCGTTTAATTTGGCGATGTCTTTGTCTTGCAATCCCCAGGACGAATCAGCGCCCAGGTAGGCGATGACCCGCTGATGGGTTTGTTGTTGCACAGCGCAGTAAGGTGTCCATGCCAGTGCAACCGGGGCCGCGAAGCCAAGTATCCATGCAGTCAGGGTCAGCCGGAAAATAGTCATCGGTCATTCTCAATCGTTTACATGGAGCCGATTTTAATTGCCTAGACCATGGAGGCGTTACTGTTATTTTTGACAGGGTTTAAAGCAGCGAGAGCAAATCGAATAGAATAACAGCCAGGTCAACACGCGTTAACCTGGCGTTACAGCGGTTCTTGTTTACCATTCAGGCTCCGTATTCGCCATTACTGGTTAACGGGTGAGTTACCGGGTTGCTTATCTACATTAGATGAAGATGTGGATTTTACTTCATTAAACAAGCCGACTTTGAGCAGAGAGCTTGACGTTTTTGCTTCAAGGGCAAGCACCTGAGTCACTACCTCCTTAAGTCGAAGGGTCATCTTTTGAATATCGCTAAACCCGATGTAGCCGTAATGGGCGGTGACACGGATATTGTTTGGGGGTCTGGTGTCCACTTCAAACCGCCCGAGTGAGCTTTCCTTTTTCAATTCTTCTTCCACAAGACTGACATTTTTAAGTCCCTTAATGCGAAATACAAGAGTAGCCCCGCGTTCCTCGGCTGCTTCAGGAGTAATCAGTTGCATCGTATCCCCCAAATGCTTCTTGAGAAGCGCCAGCAGGTAGAGGGTGAGGCATTCCGATTTGATCATTAATTTATCCCACCCGATGTCGGCCATGATTTCGACGTAGGTTTGAATGGGTGCCAGGGCAACAGGGGAGGCATTGCTTGTCCGAAAAGCCTTTGCCCCCTTCGTTGCCATGATGTCTGGTGTAAAGCCATTAATACAGCCAAACACTTTCCCGGAATCAGCGGCTTTCCAGCCCTGGATTGGGGGATACCTGTTGAGATCGGTGTTTTTGTTAACATAAATGCCAAAAGGACTGCCAGCCGTGCTGCTGCAATGCTTGTAACTGCATCCTACGGCATAAGTGACTACCTCAAGCTTTTTAAGGTCAATGGGACGATTGCCGACAGTGTGGGCCAAATCAAGCCCGACGATAATGTGGTTTTCCTCAATGGTCTTTTTCAGTTCCTGTAAAATAAAAGCAAGATTCAAACGCTGTCCCGTATTAAAGACCAGATCCGATAAGTGCAATACCTGGATCTCATGAGCATGCTGTTTTACAAAGTCAATAATCGCTTGTGAACTGTATAACCCCTTTTCATCGGCTGCCAATTTCAAGGTGAGCAAATCCGGAGTGGGTGCCTGATTATCCTCAAACAATTCAAAATGTTTGGCGGTTTGTAGTTGTCGCTTAATAACGGAATGAACAATCGCCTGATCAGAAAAAAATTCGGTGGCCAGATGGCATATTTTGGTTTTTCCCGTTTTCCAGTCTTTTAAGGTGGGTTTGTAAAACGTATCCAGCAGATTGCCTAAATTGGTGGATAGTCCTGCCTGGGTAAAAACAAACTCGCAGGGATCGTCAAAACCCAACAGCGCTTGCATGGCTAAAACAGATTGCGGGTCTATATCGCAATCAAACCAATTACCCCCAAGGGACGCGGTGTCAGGAAAATGGCCTGAGTGAAGTTGCTCACGTTGCAATTTTAAAATGGTTTCGATGGCATGGATAGCCGGTATAAATACTGGCCCTAAGGAGTGGCCGGCAAAAGGCGTGATTGGGCCTAAATCAAATAACACCTTTAAATTGAGAGGATCCGCCTTATCCAGCGCTGACGCAAATTCAGTGCTCAAGGCGTTTTCTTCCGTTTTAAGCAGGTCTGAAAACTCTTTCGGGTTAGAGGTTAACAATCGCTTTATTTCTTCACTGGATAACATCAACAACTCCCTGGTTAATTAGTCGTCTTTTTTACATTCATCCGTCTCTCCTGTGCTGAACGCCTGATAGGGTCAGGTACGAATCCTTGTTAAAGGGAACAAGCTCATGGGACTGGATTCATCAGCTCCTGATATTCATCATGCAATTCCCTCGTTCGTGTTTTGCCGGATTGAAAAAAAGCAGAGCGTTGCTTATCAATAGAGTCCAGCCCAATCGCCTGAGGATTTTCGCACGTCATGTTACTTAACATTGCATTTAAAATAGTTAGTTTGGCCTTAAGAAGTGACGTGTCCTCATCACCAAAAGTAAACAGGGAAACAAGCCTTAACCAGCTCAGCCGCGACTCTATTTTCGCTTGTAACGCAACCCTTTTTTTGTTGTGCGCTAAGGATTCCTTGCAATGCAGTGGTTTTTCATGGATAGCAGGGGATGAAAAAACCTCAACCAATACCAGGGGTTCCTTGTCTATTCCCTCCTTTTTTCTAAACTGCATGCAGGGGTCTCTGAATCCTCTGTTTACTTTAAAGTCCTCTTCAACCCTTTCAGTTCCGAACAACATCTTGACCGCCAGTCGAATGTCAGAGGCTGCATGAGCGGTTTTTTGATAACAGTGTTCCAGCGCCTTTTGTTTATCAGCAACCGTTGTATCGGAAACAAGGCCTTCCATGGCTTTTACCTGTGCATCAATTAAGTTCATCTTTTTTTCAAGATGATCACTGTCTTCAAACATAAAAAGAGTAAAAGCCAATGCCCATTGCGTGGCTTGATCCTTTGTTGGGTACCTCTTTAATGTTTGATAGATCCAAATGAAGGTTTTTACACTGTCGCTTTTTTCATAAATCGGTTTGATATGATCACTTTCATCGAGAAAAGAGGTTTTAATTAATCCACTAAAACAGCCGATTAATGACTGGGTGTCAATGTTAGAATACGCTGTCTTTAAGCCTGGATTTAAATGAATCGCGCAAAGGACTCGGAATAATTTAAAAATATAAGCGATGGGCACTGGCGAACCAGAGTGAGTAACGTGTTGAGTAAAACCAATAAACAAAGCGTTCCAATTGAACAAGCGTTTGTCATTATCGGTTTTTAATCGTTCATTTATTTTTTGTGCCGTAGCAGCGAGATCATTCGTTATATCCAGTGCGGACAGTATCGGCTTGAAAAAATCGGCTTGGGTACTGATAAACCCCGGTTCAAGCCATGATTCTTTTTTGTCTGTTGTCGGCATAATTCACTTAGGCATTCAAGTTTCGTAAGCGCTTACCTTGAAGGTATTTCGCTTGTAAAAGGGTTTTATTATAGAGTAAATCCTGATTACCAAAAGCCAACCGCACACATAAACCTATTTTTTGCAGGCTTTTTATACAAAAATATAATAAAATAGCTCATAATGACTAATTTTATCTCATAAGTGGGTGGGCAGAAATCACTATGGTCTATGTTTTAATTAAAAATTTACCTGAACTGTTAGCCGGTAATGATCCCCGGCAGGCAATCAATGAAGCCATTGCCAAAGTAAAACCAAAACTGGTTTTTGACAATTTTGAGGGCGCCCGCAACTACATGGATGGCGAATTGAAGTTAATGTCCCCTGATTACAGGGCAAAGTACAGTTATGGGTTTGTCGAATTAAATTTAAAGAACAAGGACGATTTTAAGGAAATACAATCCCAGCCTGAAAACCTTCAGAAAGCCACGATGGCCTTCATTGTTAAAGACAAAAGAATGAATGCTCAGTGGCTTGACATTAAAGAGCATGAAAAACAGCAATTAATGGATATGAAGTACCAGGATCTTAAGTCAGAGGGGTTGTTGCTTAAAGAACCTTACCTGCGTGTCTTATCCAACATGCCGGCTTCCCTGCGTTTCCTTTGTTTTATCGATTATGCACTGTTTCACCATTTTAATGAGACCTGGACGGCTTACCATGACCGGGAACCCGGATCCGTACTGGACTTGTTTAATGCCCAGGCTCAATTATGTCACCGGCTTTTTTTAGACGGCCAATCAGAGCCGCTCACCTTAAAATACATTCAGGCATTGCAATCGGCATTGAGTCAGAGTTTGTTTGCCAAGGAAGTAACGAGCCGAAGCGGCGCTCTGCGTGAAGGGCATAACTCATTTCCAATTCTTCGGGATGCCGTATCGCTCAATGGGTTGATTGAACTGTTAAAAAGAATAAGAAACGATAACAATGAAGATGGTTTTATGATTGGCGAGTTAAAACGTATTGGTGTCATGACCCAGTTTTACGCCGCGCTGTCCAATGCGTTACGTGTATTCTATTTACAAACCAAAACGCCCTTACCGTTTACGGAATACAGCAAAGTCTTTTTGGAATTAAAAGAACGCGCTGTGAAAGACACAGTCAGGGTCATTACTCAACAGCATCCGCACGTCTCTGAATCCATGATAAGCGAAGTGATTTTATCGGAGTTGCAAACCAACCGGATTGAGGACGAATGCCTTAATGAAGAGAAATACAAAAAGCATGGCCTGAGCCTGTTCGATTCCACGTCGTTTAGCCTGTTGCATCTGGCTTCACAGACCAAACTTAGACCGTCTCAGTCTGAGTTAAAAATGGAATTGGCGCTTGCCCGCCAACATTCTCTGGTCAATCCTGGCCGTTTGATGAAAAAATCGGATGAAGAATTAGAGGTTATAGCCAAAACCTTAATGGCTGATTTGAGCAGGCAACCGTTATCCATTTTAACGCCAGACGCTAAAACAGCAGTAACTCTGGCACAAAAAGCCATCGAGCAATATAACAAGGACATCATTCACGTAAAAACACCTGAAGAGGCCATTCGCTGTATAGTATCCCTGGTTCATGAATTGGAGCTGCTTCACCTGTTTCATGATGCCAATTGCCGTACGAATTATTTCTTGCTTAACGAGGCATTGCTCAAACTGGGCCTGAAAGCCACCATGCTTTACAACCCCAATCGTCTCGATTTATACAGTGTTGCAGAGCTTGAAGAACAGGTAAAGCAAGGCATGCATCGTTTTGATTATGTGATTGCTGAGGCCAGTGAATTGGGGAAAATGAATGCCGAATGGTTGGGAAAAAAATCCACTGCTGAATTGTATGAGAACCTGTCAGCCAAACTCAATAAAGTAATCGCTGAGTTTACGCAACGGTATGAAACGCATCTTAAAAAACTGGAAAAAATGCTGGAGCAGTCATCTTCTGATCAACGCCTGTTTTCAATGCATATAAATAACACGCTGCTTATTCAAATAAAGAAATTATTTGAACAATTCAAAGGCGATGGGCATTTACTGCAGTTGACTTCATCGCTTCAGGGAATGGATAAAAAAGAAATAGAACACACCTTGGGGAAAGAATTCTTAAGCGAACTGGACAGCCTGTTGGCTCTTACCCGTTTGGATACTGGTTTCTTCCAAAGATTGACCGCCTATTCTAACACTGACCTGATGGAGGCCTGCCTGCGCGGGCAAGACATCCATGGGCTGTCATAGCTGGCCTCGTCCATTCCCACGCTCTGTCTGCTGGTGAAGGTGGTCATCCCCCGGTTGTCCTGGCTGGCTTTTGCCAACCTCACCCTTACCTGTCTTGCCCGCGCAGGCGGGCAATGATTGGCCCAAAGGGGCTTGATAACGTGGAAATGCAGTCCTTACGCAAGGGCATAGGGATTTAGTGGTTGACCAAAAAAAGAGTAATTTGATCAATATTATTTCTGCATGCTACTGTTTTAATGGTTGGCCATTCAGGAGTAATGCAGGTGAACGAGTACATTGCGCGCTATGAACAGCATAAATACGAAGGCTATTCGACGATTGATTCCCTTCTTTTCACCTTAAGTACCCTAAAGCAGAACCGGGAAGACTGGATTAACCGGAATAAGCTCAAGTACTTTGGCATTGGATTGCGGTTTGATAAAAATCCTTTTTTTCAGCCCAAAGTCACACAAAAAAATATAGCCATTATCGGTACGGTGATTGAAAAATTAAATGCGCTCAAAGTCAGCCCAGATTACCAGCACGAAGGAGAGACAGCCACAACCCGTCTTGAAATGTTCAGGATATTGGGAGAGCAGTTTGGCGAATTATCAAAAAATGGTGAAACTCAGCAATTATTTAATCACGTAATAAAAGAAGAGGGTTCGATTGATTTTTCCATGCGGGAAAG
Source organism: Legionella rubrilucens (assembly GCF_001468125.1). Classification (GTDB taxonomy): domain Bacteria; phylum Pseudomonadota; class Gammaproteobacteria; order Legionellales; family Legionellaceae; genus Legionella_C; species Legionella_C rubrilucens. The sequence goes on from NZ_LNYT01000020.1 coordinate 370,635, forward strand.
CACGCTTATCACACCCTCTCCCGTGGATATCCTCACGGAGAACGGAGAGCCCTACGTCGATGAGCAAACGTGGGCACTTCCTTCTATTCAAGCGATGATTGAATCCAAAGGGATTCCTGTCAATTTGTTTGACCCTTCTGAAACGGATTTAACACTTGAACATGACCTTCAGGATCATGTGCAATGGGCCTACAGTCGTATTTATCAGTATGCCTATCCCTCCTCGTATGATGACACCCTCATTGCACGGTTCCATCATGGCATTCAGCATGTGACCCGGGCGGCTAACTATGCGCGCGTATTTGCTAATTTGTACCGGAAATACGGTGATGAGGAAGCACAGCATTTAACCGAAAATGACATCAAACTCATTCAAATTGCTCTGTTATTTCATGATTCGGCGCGCGAAGGGGATAACGAGGATTTATGGGATCACGAAAGTGCCATTCTGTTGTATTGGTATCTGACTCGCATTTTGCATGTGGACAGCCAGACGGCAAAATGGGTTGCAGAAGCTACTGCCAATAAGGATCCCAGTCCTGAGAAAGGCTATTTTGAGCTCAACGAAGACGAAGACGGGCAACTCTCCTGGCAGTTTTCCCAATTTGAAGAGGGATTTTTCCCCCCAAAAAACATTTATCAAAAAATAATTCATGATTGCGATTGCCTGGATATTATCAGGGCGAGAAACCAATACGATGCCAACTACCTTGATTTTTATAAGGATATCGCCAGCCAGAATGAGCTGGCTTTGGAAGAAATGGCTGAACTCATTATTGAAGCCAGGGGTCTTATTCATCACCAGGGCGATTCCTACATCACCAAAGACGAGGCACGTAAGCTGGAGTATGAACATGAGGAGGTTCATGCTCGAATCCAGACCGACATGCAATCCGGTGCTTACCCTATCCTCCAGGCTTTGCACGAACGATTATTATCCGTCGAAGAATTACAAACCCTAACCCTGGTTGATCTCACGCCTTTTGATGACACAGCGCCGATGACTGGAAAAAACCTGGCGGCGGCGCTCAGAGAAGGGCGGATTCTGGCTCGCGGCATTACAACGCCGAGCGCTTTGCCTAAACCCAAAGCCAATAAACCGATTCTGCCTGACGAAACCCTGGCTGAAAAAGAAATAAGGAAATCAATGCGAGCTGAGGGAATTAACACAAAAAGCAGAAAAGAGCCTCCAAACCCAAAAGACAAAAACCCCCTGCGCTCCACGTCCATTCTTGGGTACGGGAGCGGTGTTTATCCCGCGGCGGGCCTGTTAATTTTTAACCCCAATTTGAAACAGGTCCGGCGCGTTTCAACCGAAGATTTTGACAGTGGCCGAGGCCAGAAAGCACATTTGGCCCATTTGCAGGAGAAAGAATACAGCGAATCCCGAGAAATGCTGGGGCAGGAATTAACCGATCTTCATCACAAAATGAAATTGGGCTTATTTGGCAAAAAAAACCAGCAAGGTTCAAATTACGTTGAAATTTTATATGACATCGACCGGTATGACGCCATTTTCTATACCAACGATCCAACCATAGGCAATTCCATTGCTTATGACGATTTTAATCCTGCACACCGGTTCTCCCCATTATTGCAGGCTGTTTATTTACAGAAACAATACGAAAGGCAATACGAAGCCACACGGGCGGCCTATCGCGAACGCTACGGTGAAGAAGGTGAGGCATTGTTCCTCCAACGATTTGGCTCTGACCCACGGTTGCCCATTCATGAATATTCCGGCTTAAACAATAGCCTGGTTCCTTGTGATGCGGCGTTATTGACAAAGGAAAACATTGTGCACATGTGGGTGGACATGTGCTCTGATTTCATGAGGGATAGCCTGCTCCATTTGGATGAGGACACGAGCTATTATGTTCATGATTCATTTTTCTATTCGTTAAACGTCGAGGACATCAAGGTGTGCAGTATGTACAAGATCAAGGTAAACACCCTCGCACAAAAAAATCAACCGGCTGATTTAAGTTACGATGAGCCTCTAAGAAAACAGGTGTCGGATGCCATTGAAAAGGCTAGAGAGAACATAGTCGCTGAATACGAACACAGCCTGTTAGAAAAACTGGCGAACAATCAAGAGTCTGCTTTATCCACAACAGGCTTTTTAGTGCTCCAATACAGCCCGCACCTCAGGGAACAGGCTGCCGATAAAATCAAAGCGGATCTGCTTGACTTTGTTCATTCAGGAGAGTTGGATGCCTGCCAACTGGCCAGCATAAGCCTGCCTGATGTACCGATTTCGACCCTGGATATCCCTCACTGCAATGCAAAAGCAAGGAATGCCTTTTGTAAAAGTAAGCTGATAAAAGCCTTTATTTTGTGTCAACAATCAGGATTAGACAATGAAGCTCAACTGATTCGCAATAAACTGGGTGAGTGGGCCAAACAACTTCTGGAGGATAATGATTTAAGCAAATCAGGACTGAATGAACGGCTCAAGTTACGGCAGCTGATGATGTTAATGGACCCTGAAAACCCGTTATTACCGGCGGTAAATGCCAGCGTGAAAGAGATAATTGGCCAATTAACAACCCATTATGCGAGTAACAAATCCTATTTGCAATCCAGTTATCAGCTGATAAAAACCCTGGATGGGGCGGGCTTTCCCAGGTCCCAGTATCAGGACGAGTTTCGTGTTGTTTTTGATAAAATGAGTGAAGCCCTCCCGGCGTTGCGTCCGTCGGACTGGCTTTATTACGCCAAGGTAATCAAGTTATTAAAGGAAGAACCACATCCCGTGATTAACCGCTGGCTCGCCGAGTATGAAGACAAGATTTACAATGCAGAGGACCTGCTGGGCACTTTTAAAAACTTGAATTTCACGTTGAGCGACGAGAACCTGGAGTTGTTCAACCTGCTGGTGCAGAAACTTCATTTCAACGCAGAGCCCAGGCGGTATGTGCAACTTCCCTATTGGTTTAGGGTAATTAAACGATTGGAAGCTTTGACTGAGAATCACCAGTTTTCAGAATCCCAATTAAAAATCTTGAATGACCGATTGGGTGAAATCGCAGCAACACTGATTGAGGAGGGGCAACAGATGTCGCCTTTTTATTCCTACTATTCAAAAGAGCAGAAAGGCTATCTTCAATTAATTTCTTATGCGAAAGAAATAAACACCATTCTTAAAGCCAATTCGTTACCAGTTCCCGATTCCTTGATTAACGAATTCCACGCCGCATGCAATGCGCTCGATCAATTCGATTTAAACCAAATCCAATTCGCTAAAGCCGAAATTTATCTGGTCAAAGCGGTTCACAGCCAATTGCCAGGGCAAGAAGAAAGGGCGCACGTGCTGGAAAAGATGACTGATTTTATGAATACCAAAGCGCAAGCCGAAAAAGAGGCGCCTGGTGCCCGTACAGCGTCAGGTCTTTAGAATACTACCGGCAAGGCACTGGATACAGCGTCTGATTAAGAGGGATGTTAAATTGTACAAAAAATGCCATTTGGTTTAATTATTTGCACTTTTTTGCTACAATTTTAACAGGTTTACTTGCAGTAGAGTATTATGCCTCTGTCAGCGAAAGACATAGCCTCCGGAGTCGATATAACTTCTCATTACCTGGGAAGTGAGGATAAGTCGTTTAAGATTTTTCGTTACGATAAAAACGTTTATGCAGTTCGTTATAAGGACACGGACGCGGTTGATTTTGTTCACCTCTGGGGTAGCCAGAAAGGGGAGACGCACAGTAAAACTAAACTCCTGGGTGCGGGGAATTTTGGTAGGGTATTTAAGAAAACAGACACGAAAGCGTTTAAAGAATTAGAGGATAAACGCTACAACGGGAAGGAAATTCAAAAAAACCTGACTATCCTCGAGCATAAATTTTTGCTGAAGGAACAGGGCATTGAAGAGTATTTTGTCTTAGGCCTCTGGAACATTAAAGACAAAAACCACGTGGTTTTTAATATGCCGCAGCTATTAAGCAAGAATTTACCGAGAGACATCGCACCAGCACAATATGAGAAGTTTGTTGTTCTTGGTCTCAAAAAATTAAACGAGCTGGGTTATCATCATCCTGATTTGGCCGATCACAATTGGCATACCAGCCCGCAAAACCTGTTCTCCACAGCGGAGGGCATTAAGGCCATTGATTTGGATGAAGGATTTCGTCCTAATGATTACAGTGAAGAAAAGAAAGTGTATGGAAGAGATCAATGGTTATATGTTTATAACTATGTTCATAATCATTACTTTCCTTCTGAAAACACAGCATGGCGCCAGGAAGTTGAAAATTGGTACAAAAAACACCAGGGCGAGGCACTGTCTAATCATCCTCAAGCACTGCTAATGCTCCATCATCAGGGAAAGATTGCGCTACCTGACAGCATCGCCCATGAACTTCATCTTAAAAATTCGACCAGGGCAGTAGAGGAATACCGTTCTGGCAGCAGAAAAAACAGGCTCCATTTTTTCCATGAAGTCAGTGTGAACGATGCTTCTCATGATCGCTTTAAAAATCAATACAAGGGTATAAAGGGCGATGCCTTGAAAAGAGCTATTCTTAACGGACTTAAAGATGAACTGGCTGAGGCCGAGACAGAAGAGGCGCTTTTAGACATTATAACCCGCTTCTTAAAATCGCCCGAAATGGCCATTCTGGATAAGGCACAAGGCAAATTGACGCACAGCTTTAACCTTAAAACGGATTCCCATAAAGCCGCGGAGAAACTTTTTGAGGCAGCAAAGAAAAGAATTAATGATGCTGCTTCAGAAAAAGCAGCGGACAGTCCACTGGTGGGTAAACTTTAAAACAGTTCGTCGAGGAGATCATCCGGTTTCAATTGCTGCAACTCAATCACTGGCAATCCCTGGCAGGGACATCCATCTTTGGCAATCGTCCCGTTGCTCCAACCGGTTGCTGCAAAGATACAGATTAAACACCGTATTCCCAACAATTGAGAAAGGTTATTTTAAAGATTGCAGGCTGAATCTTAAGGTTTAGATCAATTTAAATTGACAATGGATAAGACGCTTCTTAAAGTTAAACGCTTAAACGCACGGTTTAAGTCAACCTCAAGCGGAATAGTGTATGACTAATGTATGGACAGGCATAGTCTTCCCGATTACCTACCTTTACCTGGTAAGGATTATGGGAGTGCTTTTGTTTACGCCTATTTTTTCTGCTTCGATTGAACACATTCCCCACGCCACGCCCTTTTTAGTGGGTGTTGCGATAGGAATATTCGGCTTAACACAAGCCCTCCTTCAAATCCCTTTTGGCCTGTGGTCGGATAAATTTGGCAGGAAAAAATTAATCAACATCGGTTTGTGCAGTTACCTGCTGGGGAGTGTGCTGGGTATCATGGCAGGATCCATCTACACGCTGATCCTTGCACGCATAGTTCAGGGGTTGGGAGCGATATCGGCTGTTTTAAGTGCTTTAATGGTGGATTTGACTCCTGAATCCGTGCGATTGAAAGCGTTTGTTTTCATCGGCATCATGATTGCTATCCTTTTCATGGTGTGTATGGTTATCTCCCCAGTCCTTGTGGATTATTTCGGTTTGCCGGTTTTATTTTACATTCTGGCAGGGTTTTCATTGACCGGGTTGATGATTAGTCAGTATGTCATACCCAATCCGGGTAGAAATCTCACGCCGAGTATTGAGCGCACCTCGATAAAGGGCTTGCTTAAAGATAAAAAATTAGTGGTTCTAAACCACAGTATTCTGATTCAGCACTTGCTGGTGTGCTCGACGTTTTATGCAGTTCCTATTGTATTAAAACAATTAGTTCAACGGGGCGAGCTAAGCAGTGCGCTTTATATTTATGCGCCGTCGCTAAGCCTGAGCTTTGTTTTGATCGTACCCCTTATCCGACTTTCTGAAAAATACCGATTGGCTAAACCGCTTTTTCTCTTAAGCATTGCCACTTACAGTGTCATCCAGTTCAGCATGGGCTTTAAGCCGGGTATTTTCACCCTCATTTTTCTGTTTACTTTGTATTTTACAGCCTTTAATTTTATTGAAGGCAATTTATACGCGTTCATTTCGAACCATTGCTCACCCGCCACCCGTGGAACAGTGCTTGGATTATTTACCACCTATCAGTTTTTTGGCTTTTTCCTTGGCGGGGTATGTGCCGGGGTAATTGATCAGTTTTTTTCGCTGCATACTCTCTTCATTGTTAACGGTCTGGTCACGATGGTGTGGTTTTTTTATTCTTTCCGTCTGGTTAAGCAGGAATAAACCGGTGGATTGTAAACCTTTACAGGAGAAACAGTTGAACATTAAAAAGGGGATCGAACTCCTTCTCTGGGTTATTGTCCTTCAAGGCGTCGGGTTTCTTTTTGGTCTGTTAACCAAAGCCAATATCTTCCCCTGGTATGAGCATCTGAATAAGTCCAGTTTAACGCCTCCGCCCTGGGTATTTTCAACAGTCTGGAGCCTGTTGTACCTGCTGCTTGCTTACGTCGGATGGGTCTTGTGGACGAATAGAAAAGAGCCGCGTGTCAGGCCGTTATTTTACCTTTACCTGTTACAACTGGTCATGAATTGGAGTTGGACGCCTTTCTTCTTCCAGCGGCATTGGACAGGGTTTAGTCTGCTGTGGATTATTCTCATTGCCAGTCTGACGGGGATAATGATTTATCGTCTGTATCCTGAAAAAAGAACCCTTGCTGTCTTGTTAATGCCTTATCTGGTCTGGCTCGTGTTTGCCGCTTACCTCAATGGCGTTATCTGGCTGTGGAATTAGCGGAAAAGGCATTTTCAGATAGCCTTGCAGGCGCCGCTGGATTTTAAGCGGCGTCCAACTCATTAAGAAATAACAAATACACGCCATTGGTCCAGCCAAAACCAACTTCATTGCTGGTGTAGCTGTAATGGATTTTTCCGGATGTATGGATGCTTTCATCCAACACGTCGTATTTTTCAAAAACGGCCTGCGTTTTTGCAAATCCCTTGTTCACCGTATTGACAAATCGTTGGGCTAAATCCAGCGCTTCTGAGCGGTACCCATACCGTTTTAATCCCTCCACGGCAAAATAGTGCATGGGAGCCCAGCCAAAGGGAGCATCCCACTGCACTCCCTGTTTATAAGGGCTGGCCAAGAGCCCGCCTTTACCCATTAAAAGAGGCAGGTTTCTTACCACTGCCTTGGCTTGTTCCTTGGTCGCCAGGCCTGCCCACAATGGATAAAGCGTGGTAGCAAACAGGTACGGCCGTAATTGTTTGGTTTTGTGATTGTAATCAAAGTAAAAACCGCGTTGATTATCCCATAAGTATTGATTGATGCGTGCGGCACGTTGGCTCGCCCGTTTCTGCCAGACTGAAGCGGATTTGGAACGGTTCAAAAGGGTATAAATTTCACCCGTTTCTTTTTCCATTTGATAAAGAAAAACATTTAAATCAACGGGGATATAATCAACGATGGCTGCGCCAAAAGGCCCATATTTATTCGAGATATCCAATCCTGACTCCCGTACTGTCCTATCGGCTAGATAAAAGGCCGGCGTTAATGTCCCACGGTTGGCGTCGTAATACAGGGACTTGTCATAATCACGAATGTTATGGGTTTTAAAATAGCGTAACACGTTCTGATAATAGGTCTCCGATTCTTCAGGAGCAGGCCCTTCACCCTGAGCGTAATAACGCGACAACCCGGTTTCGGCATTCAAATGCGGTGGACTTACCCAGAATTGATAAAAGGTATTGATCGCAGGAAGAGTGGTTTCTAACCATTGCTTATCGTGAGTTCGGCGGTAATAAGCCAGGATCATTCCTGTTAATAAAGGGGGTTGGGATCGTTGTAAATAATACGTGCGATTCGCATTGAGGATGGTACCGTAATGATTAATTTCATATATCAGGTTGTCCACCATGCATCTGGCCAATTGTAGTCTGCCGCTTTCAAGTAATCCCAGTTGAATAAAATAGCTGTCCCAGCCATACATTTCATTAAATCGACCGCCGGGTACAACATAAGGGTGGGGTAAATAAAGCAGTCCATGCTCCTGGATATGGCTTACATCTTCAGGCAGAGTCCGAATGATCACAGGCTTCTTCGCCGATTTGGATGTGCCGGCAACACGGTTTTTAATGTGTTGCAGGTTTTCCCGGCGTGAAATATAGAGGATAGTCTGAGTTGAGTTCAATTTGTCATCTGCATGTGACCAGTCCAATTGATTCGTATCCCTGACCAGGACATCCCAGGTCGACTCCACGTAGGCTTTGACCTGTTCAGTCATCCTGTCTTTAACGGCTGCTGCCCTGCTGCTGAACCCGCTGATTAGCAGCAGGATTATCCAATAGCTCATCCATTTCTGCATACTGTGACCCCATGATCTAATCCATGACCATCCAGAGTAGCTTTCTTTTAAGCAGGATAAAAGCGTTATGAATAACCCTCTTCCCGGGAAGAGGGCGGTTCAATGGGTGTGAAGCGGATGCGACTAATCTTTAAAATGGGCATTGTTGTAGTCATTTTCCTCTTTGCTTCGCTGATCTTCTCTCCAATCCCATTTTCCGGAGCCGCCAGAAATTTTTTGAAGATCTTTTTCAGCTATTTTTTTGGTTTTATTTAAGCGGTTTTTGGAGTGTTCGGGTGTCTTTTTCATACTGTTAATCCAAGTTGTCTGACTTATTTAAGCATAGTATAAAAAGATGAAAATTCACTGCCCGCACTTTTCCATTTTTTGCGCCAATACGCTGTGAAGAAGCGGATCAGCCTGCCGAATAAATGGTTCTTGCTCTTCAACTGTGTGGTTAAAGCGATAAAGGTATTGTACTTTAAATTTAGTGTTTACAAACAATGACGCATCAAGCGCCTTGTAATTTCCCTTTTCAAAGAATACTGACAATTTTTTATTGCAGCCGGCTGGAAAGAAAAAACCATTAATAGGGCGTGCGTCGCTGTGTTTTTTTTCACCCTCTGCACAACAGGGGGAATGCGAGAGAAAGATGGTGATGTTAATGATTTTTTGTCCGGGAAACGTGGATTTAAACTGGCTTAACACATCGGGAAAACGGCGAATCAGATTTTCTTCTGCGTGATTGGATTCCGGAAATACGGCTGGTACGTTATCTGCCAGCATGAACTGATAAAGGCGTTGTTTTTTTTCCTTATTCCCATGCTTTGGGGCACTCACCTGCAATTCATTGCTGATGGCTATTTTGGCCTGCGCCTGTTTGAGAGTGGCAATTTCCGGATGCGGATTACTGCGAAAAACAAAATAAGCCTGGCCGTTTAAACTGATGATGGCGATCACTTCTTTGGGTTTGCGTTGCAAAAAGGCCATTATTTCTGAAAGGGAGCGATACAGCTTCATTATTCTTCCTGTGCTATCGGTCCAGTCAACGTCCTATCACTATATTGTTCTCCTGGGGGATGGTCAATAGGAATGCAGTCAGGTTTTTTTGATGCAGATTGGCGAGGGTATGTCCCGGTGTTGACGCCGAGAGCACGCTTTAATTTGCAAAATGCCCGATCTCAACTAAATAATATACCAAGGGAATCCAATTAAGTACCGCATGAAAAAATGGACTGGTTTTCTTATCGTGCTGACGATAATGGTTTTGGGGGCTTATTACGTGATGGGGTGGATGGCCATGCGTACGTTAAGCCAGAATATCGATGCCTTACCTGACAGCCCTGTCTTTAACATTTCACTGGAAAAGTACCATCGCGGCTGGTTTTCATCGCATGCCCTGCTGCACTTTAAGCTCCATGTTCCACCCCAGCCCATCACCGGGGCGGATGGGCAGGCGACCATGGGGCCGCCGGTGACGATTCGGGTTGGATTCCCTTTGCTGATTCAGCATGGACCTGTCATCGCAACCGAGACGGGCCTTCGTTTTGGAACAGCGCAGGTAACGACTCGCCCCGCAACCCATTATGGCGCATTCATCAGTTACCTGAACAAAACCATCATGACCTATACCCTGCCAGCGATGACGTTGTACACGGAAATCAATCCCTCCTTGGGCGGTTTTCAGTTCGATTGGCAAGGGCTTCGTCTCTGGCTGGGTTTGTCGCCGCATTTAAACGGGTTTGAAAGCCATCTTAAGGCGGGTGGTTTAACCATCAGTTCTAAGGATTTTAAATTAAAACTTCAGAAAATCGTCAGTGAGACGGAATCAACACGCTATCAGGAGTGGTTGTGGGTGGGGAAAACCCGGCTTTTCCTGCCTTCCCTGACGTTTACTACACCCGGACAGACGTGGTTTGATCTGACGCGCTTTAATTTGACCGTCACCAATCAGATTGAGGATGACAACCTGCGGTTTGATTGGCAATTGTCCCTGCAGAAGCTGTTTGCGAACAACCAGACCTATGGTCCGGCCACGATGAAATTGAGCATTCGCAGGGTGGATAGGGCCGCTTTTGCGAAAATCAATCAGCAGCTGTGGAATTCCACGGCGCAGAGCAACCCGGACAGGGCAATGATGGCGGTCATGATGGCATTGCCTGACTTGCTCGCCAAAGGACCGGTTATCGAACTCTCGGAATTTGATTTAACCCTGCCTGAGGGCAAGGTGATTGGCCATTTTAAAGTGATTTTCCCTGAGGTTCATCCCAAAGACGATGCAAAATTCATGGAAAAAGTGCACGGTGAAGGGCAATTCCGGGCGCCGGTGAAGGTTGTCAAAGCCTTGTTGATGGAATCACTGAAACGGCATGCGCCACCGTCTGCGCCTGCGGCTTCAAGGGAGCAGGCCCTGACGTTGGAGGCGGCCAACCCGGTCCCTGCCAATCAAAACCCGGATGTCGAACAACAGGCCGATCAACTGCTTAAGGATTACGTCAGCAGGGGTATTTTAAAACGTGAAGGGGAGGATTACGTGGTAAGCTTTAAGTTGGAAAATCAGCAATTGATTGTCAATGGGCAACCATTCAAGCCCTAGCGTGTGGGCGTGAAAATGAGTCACGCCCCAGCGTCATTAAGTCATCAACTGTTGGGTAGCAATGGCACCCAACGCCACCGTGATGTGAGTGATTGTGGCATTGCTCGGCAGGTAGTTTTTAAAAAAACCATAATAACCTGGTTCATTCTCAATGGAACTGGTATGCGATTCGATGAGGTCCTCTTCATCGCTTGTCTCTGATGTTTCCTCCACGAGAAGTTGTCTGGTATCTGCTGTTTCCTCTTGTATCCGCGCAGTTTGAGTCGCCTGTTGAGCCAGCAGTTTGTGGTATTGATCCTTAAGGAGTTGCTTTTCCTCCTGTAAATCGCGCAATTGCTGGAGCAGTGCCTGATTTTTTTGTTCCTGTTGGGTTAATTTAACCTTTTGAAGTCGCTCGTGGGTTTGTTCATAATTTTTCTGTACCTCCTGAAGATGGTATTGCAATTGATGGCGGTATCGTTCCCAATCCTTGGCCGAGGACAATTCCTCGTTTTGGCTGATGGTAATTTGTTTGAGCTCATCGTCATTGATTTCATGATGCAGGGCTTTTTCGGCGCTTTCGTATTGAAGCGCGGTAGTCTGGAGGGATTCGATGAGTTCAACCGAAAAAAAACAGGATTTTATCCAGTAATAGCATTGTGTAAACCAGGACAGTTGTTCCCAGCGGCTTCGGCAGGTGTAATAATTTTGACTGGCTGCATTGAAATGATTTAATTTTTGTTCGAATGAGGCCAGCTTTGCCTTAAGCTCAGAACGCTGGGACGCAAAAACAGTCAGCTTTTTTTCAAGCTTTTTGCAGACTTCAAGTCCTGAGATTTCTTCAGAAGGAATCAATAAGGGCTTGGGCTCAATGGGTTCAATGGGTATTTCTTTTTTTTGTTCCTGCGGGGCGGGCACGGAAGCGAACAGCTTGACCAGCCGGGTAATGTAATCCTTGGGGCTTTCCGTTTCTCCCCGGTCTAACTGATCATGCATGAGAGGAATGCCATTCTCTACGCAATAGGGTTTAATCTGGTCCAGAAGGGCTAAGGCTTGACAGGCAGTCGATTTTTTCTTGTCCTCAACGGATTTAACGACAAAGGACCGAAGCATCCAAATCGTGCCTTCATACTGCACGTTGCGATAATTTTTCAGATGCTGGTAGTAGACTATGGCAAAAATCAAGCTTTCCCGGCTGGTGATCTTCGGTAAATGAAATTCGTAATCCTCTTCTTCTGTTTTGAATGCAACGTTGTTATTAAATTTCACCGCCTCATGATGCAGGTGATTAGCCACTTCCTTAATTTCGGTAATCCCCTGGGTCTCGATCTGCAGCCCGATGCGAATTAAATTTCTGGCGATTTGAATTTGCCGTGCATATTCTGGATTTGTTTTGACCTGAGGAAGTTGGTTGATTAAGTCTTTAAAGCATTGCCAGTAAGCGGTCATCGAAATCATCATAAGTCCTTTAAGATCATCCCTTGTTTTAATGTAAAGGGGTTAGGTAAAAAAATCTACACTTCTTTTCGAAAGGGATGTCTTCATGGTCGCTAATTTATTGAATTTAATAATGTTTTAAGGCGAAAGGCGTCATTGGGGGCGCAACACTTTTCATCATTATCAAAATAACAGAAGACCGGTTTTCCCTCATCGTGCCAGGCGGTGATCTTGCTGGCGTACCGTTTGAGCGTCTCGTCTCCGTAAGAACCCTGATACGCCGAAGGGTTAGGGCCGTGCATGCGAATGTAGATAAAGGAGCCGGTCACCACCTCCGGGGACTGGTAGGTTTTAAAGTCATAAAAACACAGGCTCATGTCATGCTGGTGCAGTAATTCATAAAGTGCATCGCAAAACCAGCTTTGATGACGAAACTCAAAGGTGTACAGGTATTGTTTCGGCAGGCTTTCAACAAACGCCTTGAGTACCAGGATATTGAGAGGCCAATAGGGCGGAAACTGGAAAAGAATAGCGCCCAATTTGTCCTCAAAATGACTGAATGCCTGGAGCAGGTTGACGGTAGTTTCAGTCACGTCACGCAAACGTTTGATGTGGGTGATGTAACGGTTAGCTTTGCAGGAAAAAACAAAATCCGCTGGGGTCATGGCCACCCATTTCCTGACATTTTTTTCTTTGGGAACCTGATAAAAGCTGTTGTTGAGTTCAACGGAAGCAAACGTCTGGGTATAACACGGCAAAACCTGATCGGGCTTGATTTTTTCAGGATAGAAAATCCCTATCCAGCCAGGATAGCTCCAGCCTGACGTACCGATATGGACACCCTTTTTTTCCATGATGAGCCTGCAAAAGTCCTTTTTATAACTATAGACGCTGTCGCGGCCCTGCGGGCGTCTGCGCGATTTTGTTCTGTTAATAATCACATAATAATTTTTAATTACAATTAGATTATGTTTTGATTATTTTGTTGCAAAAATGAAAACAATTGCTATTGTAGGCGGCGGTCCCATCGGTTTGTATCTGGCCATCCGGTTGAGCCAGGTCTTAGGCAGTCAATTGAGTGAATTTAAAATCATCATTATTGAACCGAAACTCAATGATTACAATCGGCCGGGCATTGTTGCAAAGAATGTGCTGGACTTGATTGAACGGCACATCAAACTCGGTAATGAGGTACTGAAAGCCAGTGATGACAGTGACAGTTCCATCTTCATCGGCCGGCTTGAAGCGGCTTTGCTCAAGGAGGCAAAGCATTACCCCATCCAGTTTGTCAAAGCCGCTCTGACCGGCATGAGCCCGCAGGGGGATTTACTGCTTGATAATGGCCAGCGCCTGACGTGTGATTACGCGTTTGATTGCACGGGAGCAAGACGCAAACTGATTTCTGCGGTCAATAGCCAGCTGCCGCCTGGGACCAAATTCACGGTTTCAACGGTGGGTGATAATCCCAGGAAAAATCATTTTGTTGCCTATGTGACCATGGATACCACCAATGCTGCACGAATGATTGAAGACACCCAAAGGGATCCTTTGCAGCGTGCATTGGGGTTGCAGCGTTTGCGCAGTGAATTTAAATGGCCTGAATTTGTTGAGCCGGAACTCAGTCAACGCCGCTACACCACTGACGAGTCGGTGCTTTTTTATCTTTATTATGAAACCCCGCCGCAGTTTAATTCGATTTCCCAATCCAAACAGAAGGAGTGGTTGTCGGCGTTAATCGAATTCAAGACAGGCCATGCGCTTAAGTTCCACGTCGAAGACGATCCTCTGAAATTCAGCGCTTTTGTTGTCGATCCGGACAAGGTGAATGAAGTCTATCTGCAAACCAGTGCCTTGCCCTTCATTGCGTTACCTATGGGTGATGCGCACATCAAACCGGATTTTCGCCTGGGAATAGGAATTCGCAGCGGCGTTTTAAGAGCAGAATCGTTTATTACGGCATTGGTTAAAAGCGGCGGAAATATACCTGGGGCATTAAAACCCTATGAGGTGTTGGTGCAAAATCCCATGGGATGGCATGAGCAGACCCTGCAATCGGAGTACCGCCTGGAGAAAGAAAAAATAAAAAATGCCCTGCCCCAGACGAAAAAAATGTACATGGCGGCTTTATCCCAGGTCGAGACCGATATCGACCGGTTAACGCTTGAGGCTGGCCTGGATGACATCAATACACAACTCGCACTGGAACAGCTGGCTCTGGCCAGAGAGCATTTTGCGATTGCCGCACATGAAAAAAGCGACCAACAGCCTATCCGACGAATTCGTCTATCCAAAACCAGTGTCGTTCTTCAGGAGGAAGCCTTGCGCGATTGCGAGAAAGCCTTATTTAGTGCCCTGGAATTGATGCCAGCCCATAAACAGAACGTTGTTAAAGACGAATTGCTTGATTTGGCGAGGAGTTACAAGGAGGTTGCCGGCCGGCTTTTTCTAAATGACCAGAAAGCGACTGCGAAGATTTATTACAAGGCCGCGGCTAACCTGTTAGACACCTTTTTTTCAGCGGAATACTCCTTGGAGTTAGTGAAAATATATTCCAATTTATTAATCATTGCCAAACAACAACAGCAATATAACTTGGTGGAAAATTACAATAATCTGGCTTTACAATGGTTAAAGCGTCAGGATGAGTCCTTACCTGAGGTTAAAAAACTAAAGGACAAAATCCGGTATAATCATTGTAAGGGCATACTGACGCAAATAGCGAATGAAGCGAAAAAAGAAACGCCGGACAAACAGGTGATGGCCAAACTGGAAGAAGCAGAAATCAATTATAGCCAATTACAGAGTCAGGATCTGTTATCCGAGACGGAAGATAAGAAACTGGCGGCGCTTATGGGCAAAATAAAGGAAAGCAGCTTAAAAAACACCCAGACAATTGATAAAACCACCTAAAGGTTTGGGATAGCCGCTACGGGCCTTAGAGCGAATCCAGCGATTCATTGAAGGCAACAACCTGATTTCTGCCATTGTGTTTGGCGATGTACAAGGCTTTATCCGCGGCATTAATCAAGGGTTGAACGTCCCTGACCGGCGGGCAGCAGGCAATGCCCACGCTGAGCGTGACCACGAAATGGTGATTGTTGGCTTCAAATTGCAACTGGGATACCTGGTGACGAAAATTGTCGCAGATGCGAATGGCATGCGCCTGCTGCACTTCAGGCAGGACGACAGCAAACTCCTCACCGCCATAACGGCCGATGATGTCTGAACGTCGAAAGGAATTCTGCAGCAGAATGGCAATTTTACGGATGACCTGATCGCCGACCGGGTGGCCAAAATTATCGTTGATTAATTTAAAATGATCGATATCCAGCATGGCAAACGACAGGGGCTTTTTATTACGCTGCGCACGCGACACTTCATTTTCAAGACGCTGGATAATGTTGGTGTGGTTATAAAGCCCGGTAAAGCTGTCTTTGACCATGAGTGATCCAAGTACTCGGGCCCGTTTGGCACGGGACGTCAGAACATGAATCAAATCCTGAGGCTCCACGGGTTTTAACAGGAAATCATCACCGCCCAAGTTTAAAGCGGACAATTGTTTGACGCGATCGCCTTCGCTGGAGAGAAAAACAATGGGGATGCCTGTGTATTGCGGTTCCTGACGCAGCAGGACGGCCAGTTCAAGGCCCGTGCATTCCGGCATATAGATATCCATAAGCAGCAAATCCGGTTGAAAATCTTCAATGGATTCAATCAGTGCCAGCGGGTTGGTAATAAAGCGCGCCTCCATGCCGGCTTCTTTTAAAATCAGGGCATAGTATTCTGCAACCGAGATCGAGTCATCAATGATGAGGATGCGGTAAGGCTCCCGCGGCTGGCCGATGGTGATTTGAATTAATTTTTTAGCCAGCAGAAAAGGATCAAGGGGTTTTTGATAAAAATCCGTGCTGCCAAGACGGATGGCTTTAAGCCGGGTTAGGATATCCCCTTGACCCGCTAAGCAAAACAAGGGAATAGACCGTTTAAATTGGCTTAAGAAGTCGGTTAGGAATTCGGTCTCTTTCTCTTTCAGTGAATCCAGATCAATGAGGATGGCTGCGGGGATCTTTTTTTCAATCATGTCTTTGAGCGACGCTGCCTGAGTGATTTTGAGTAATTTTAAATCGGATTCCTCCAGATTTTTTTTTAATTCTTGAGCGAGAGAATCGCTATTGCCTAATAAATACACCAGCAATTCCTGAGGCTTTTTTGCAACCTTCACCGGACCCGGGGAAGGGGCTTCAGCGATACAGTCAGTCAGGATCAATTCCAGGTATTTCAGTAATTGTTCTATCTCGCGTTGTTCGTTCAACGAAAGAGGATCATGGCGCTCCAGCAGAGATTTTAAATACACCTCCAGCGAACGGGCGGCTTTTCCCAATTCGGTGTAGCCATAGGTGCCTGCCGAGCCGCACAGGCTGTGAACATTGCGATGAAAATCAATCAGACGTGCTTTATCCCAGTCTTTCAGCAAAGCGGTCCATTCCTCCCGCAGTTTCTCAATTTTACCGGGCAGGCTCTGGCGATACATTGCAAATAACGCGTTTAACTTATGCTGTACATCCTCTTTCATGCCTGTCTTTCCCACGCCGATTTAATCTTATCGGCCAATGTCATCGGATCAAAGGGTTTGGAGATTACTTCCAGCGCGCCCATGGCCATGTAGTGTTGTATTTCTTCGCTTTGTATTTTTGCGGTCATGAAGATCGCTGGAATTTGCACATAACCTGGCATTTTACGCAGTTCGCTTAAAGCCGTTGGGCCATCCATGCCAGGCATCATCACGTCGAGAAGCAATAAATCAGGCTCGGTCTCTTTGGCCGCTTTAAGGACATCAAAGCCGTTGGTGCAATAAATCACCTCAAAGCCACCTAAATCTTCCAGCGCGATTTGCGCGATTTCCCGGATATCTGACTCGTCCTCGGCATAAAGAATGGTATTAAGAGTTTTGCTGGACATAGTGATCTTCCTTTAAGGGTTCAGGAAACAGATTCTTAATTTTGGTCAACAATTCATTATTGGTGATTTTTGATTTCACCAGCGCATCGATGACATAGCGCGAGAAATCCTTATCCAGTTCGGTCGCCGAGTAGACAATGACTGGTATCTGGCGCTGGGCAAGCAAAGGCAGCAACGAACTGCCATTGCCATCAGGCAGGAGGAGATCAAGAATCACGGCATCCACCTTGGTTTGCAGCAATTGGGCCTTGGCTTTTTTAAGGGTATCCACTGCAATAAGATTGACTGTTTTACTTAAGACCTCGTGAATGATTTTCTGGGTATCGGCATCATCTTCAATGTGTAAAACCACCGGCAGACTGCTTGATTGCGGATGGTGAATGCGCGAAATGGCCTGCGTTAACTTGCCAAAATTGATGGGTTTCTCCAGCCAGTCAATGACGGAGAGAGCATCGCCATTAATGATTGCCTGGCCTGTTTCGGCGATGATGGAGAGGACAATAATGGGTAGATCATGGGTTTTCGGCGAATTGCGCAATTCACGGATAAACGTAATGCCATCCTGGTCTGGCAGGATTAAATCAAGCAGAATGGCCTCATAATTGTGTTTTTCGAGCAGCACTTTGGCCTCACCCACAGAACCGGCGATGTCGCATTGCCAACCGGAAGCCTCCATAAGCAGGCTTAGATACTTCGCCTGATCCAGGTCATCTTCGCAGATTAAAAACCGTTTCTCATCGGTGGCAGGCGTACTGCTTTCTCGCACCGGCACGTAAGCGCTGCTTGGCAAATCGAAGTAGAAGGTCGTGCCCTCACCCGGCTGGCTGCTGAAATTGATGCTGCCCCCAAGCTTCTCAATAATGATTTTACTGATACTCAAACCTAAGCCGGTACCGCTTTTTCCGCGTGTGGAGGAGGAATCAGCCTGAGAAAATTTCTGAAAAATCCGGGGCTGAAATTCAAGTGGAATGCCTGAACCCTGATCGGCCACAGAAACCCGGACCTGCTGATCGTGGGTTGAGAGTGAAATCGAGACTTTACCGCCCTGATTGGAAAATTTGACGGCATTGGAAATTAAATTGGCCAGAACCTGCATGAGGCGGTGCGGGTCGGCCTGGACATAGGTATCAGGCAGGCTGTCTTTCAGTTCGATGTCGATGCCGTATTTTTCCCCATAGGTTTTGTTGGCAATGATGGCTTCGTTGACCAGTTTGTTTAATTCCACGGACTGGATGTCAAACTCCATCTTGCCGCTTTCGATTTTCTCCATGTCGAGGATGTCGTTAATCAGCAACAACAGGCGTTCACAGTTTTTGTTGGCGATGTCCAGCAGTTTTTTGGCCTTATCGGAAAAATCCCCCACGGTGCCGCCCATGATTAAACCCAGTGAGCCTAAAATGGACGTCAGCGGTGTTCTTAATTCATGGCTGACCACGGAGACAAATTCGCTTTTGATTTTTTCAGTCTGTTTCAGTTCGGTGATGTCATGAATGGCGATCACCGCGCCTAAGGTATAGCCGTCTTCGCGGATAATGGGTTGCCCGTCGATAACCACGTTGCGCGAGATGCCGTTTCTGAATCGAAGCAGAAGTTCCTTGCCATGGATGCGTTGGCCTCGCAGGGCCTGATAAAGCGGCGTGTCTTCCACTGCAAGGGGGGTATCCTTGTTCAATTCATACAGTTCAAAATAATCGGTCTGCTCCATCGCCTGCGAGTTGGGTTTCATGTCGCCGACAAATTTGTGCAGGGCCTGGTTAAACACCGTAATTCTGCCCTGAGCGTCGCAGGCGATGATGCCGTCATCCAGGTTATTGAGCATGACATTGAGGAATTCTTTTTCATTTTGTATAACATTGAGCATTTTTCGATAGTAGGTCGACACGGTGAGTGCAAGGACAATAATCAAGCTGGTGACCCCGGCAATAAAGAGGGCCATCCAGGTAGGATGGATGGTGGTGGTGTGCTCCATGTTCATGCCGGCTAAGGGTGTAAACAGCGCCGCGGCCATGCCGGTGTAATGCATGCCGCATATGGCGATACCCATGACCAGGGCGCTGCCTGTTTTAAAGAGCACTTGCTGCTTCCCAGAGCGTTTTGTGCTCTCAATGGTCAACCACAGGGCCGCTTCCGAGGCAAAAAGGGCAATCAGAATGGAAAGAATAAATAAGCCGGGAAGGTATTGAATATTGACATGGGTTTTCATCCCCTCCATGCCCATGTAATGCATGGTGGCAATGGCCAATCCAATGAGAACGCCACCTTTGGCCACCTCGGCAAAGGGGCGTTTCTGATCCTTTAAGATATACAGGGCAAAGGCTGAGGCAGCGATGGCAACCAGCATGGATGAAATAGTCCATATCAGTTCGTAACTCATGGGCATCGCCATGATGAAGGCGAGCATGCCGATAAAATGCATGGACCAGATGCCAGCGCCCATGGCAAAGGCGCCGCCTGTGATCCAGTAAACTTTATATTGCGGCGATTTTTCCGCGCGAAGCCGGCCCACAAAGTCAAGGGCAACATAAGACGCTAAAACGGCAATGACATAGGATAAAACAACGAGTTTCAGATCATAGCGGCCCGTTAATAGATTGTCAGGCAGAGGGCCTGTGTGGAACCAGTTCAAGTCCGTTTTCATAGTCATCTCTACTGTGGCTGGCCTCATCATGAAACCATTCTGCTTTTTTTAGTATAGCTATTTTCCAAGTGGATGAATAATTGCTCGTTATTCTTTCACCTGCCCTTATTGTATGGCTTGAATGAGATAAATAATACCATTGTAGTCATCTGACAAATAAAGTTCCCCTGTTTTGCCTTCCACCACGTGTACCGGCCTGCCCATGACTTTTCCATCCTTTAAAAAACCGGTTATGAAATCTTCTTCAGTCATGTGCCCTCCTTCCAGGGTGAGCATCACCACTTTATAACCGACTTTCACGGAGCTGTTCCAGGAGCCATGCAAGGCCACTAAGGCTTTGCCGTACCAGGGGGATTGCCGGTTTTTAATGAAAGTCAGGCCCAACGGCGCCTGGTGTGCGCCAAATTCAAACACGGGGGGGAGGGACTGTTTAATCTGTTGCTCATGCCCCTGACCGTAGGTGGGATCGGGGACGCGGTTGCCGTTGGCATAGGGCCAGCCATAAAACTGATCTTCTAAAATGGCATTGAGTTCCTCAGGGGGAAAATGATCGCCTAATAAATCGCGTCCATTTTCAGTGGCGTAGAGTTTACCATCCTCAGGCGACCAGTCAAAACCCACGGAATTACGCAGACCCCGCGCATAAATGCTCAGTTGCGACTCGCCGGGCTTAAAACGGCTGATGGTGGCACGCAGCGGATTTTTTTCAAGACAGGCATTGCAGGAGGAGCCGATAGCGACATAAGCGTAGCCGTCAGGTCCAAATCGAATCGTGCGCGTCCAGTGCCCGCTGCCGGAAGGTATGCCGGTAATGAGTCGCTTATAATTCCCGACGGTAGTTCCTTTGTCTTCCTGAAAGGCAATACGCCCAATCGCGTTTTCCTCAGCCACGTACAGATAACCGTCATGAACGTCCATGCTGTGCGGTTTTTGCAGGCCTGAAACCAATACCCGGCGCTGTAGTGGTTGTTGATAGGGGATTAGAAGCACACGGCCTTTAAAGGGTTCGCTGACCAGTAAATCGCCTGCGCTGGTGATGTGCATAAAGCGCGGATTTTCAAGACCCTTGATGTAGGGTTTAATTGTAACCTGGGCTTTTGAGGCAAGTGCTGTGGGGCTTGTTTTTAAAAAAGAAAAAGAACTGCCAAATAATTCCCCCAGGGCAATATTAAATCCCAGCCATGGCATGCTTAAATAAATCAGGCCGCAAAGGCTGAGCGCGACCAGTGAAACGACCAGCAGTTTCTTCATCAATGCCCTCTTTATAATCGGTTAGAACCGGGGCTGTTAAATCCTTATCCTTTAGAGGATCGCGGATCGTGCCCGTGGCTGTCTTTAGCGGCTATTTGCCCGTTTTTGTTATGAATCACCAGTTCAGACTGTGCGCTTCGGCTCATGATTCTTGCCTGATTTACCGCTTCTTTTTTAGTCGAATAATGGCCAAGAGTTGACTGAACATTGGGTTTTTTAATATCCCAACCGCCTTTGGCATTGGGTACGACATGGTGCTCATTTCGCATGAGAGTCTCCCTGCTTAATCATGGATTGGACTTTTCATGAACAGTATAGTCAAGCCCGTTTAAAACGTCAGAAAACCTTACTGATCATCACAACGACGTTTTGACCAAGGTGGTCATTAATAATTCAGCTATACTATGCAAAGGATTATTGAATTCGAAGAATCAGGGATGAACCAGAATTCAAGCACATATTCGTCTTTTGCCGTTTCGTTTTTAAAAAATACGCGGCTGAATCGAGGTGTTCTGAATGCCATCTTCATTATGGCGGTCGCTGTGTTGTTGTTTATCAGCATCACGTCCTACAGGCAGGTTAATAACTTAATCACCGACAGTCAATGGGTGAATCACACCCATCGAGTCATTCAAAATGTGGAATCCACCCTGTACGGCATGGTGGATGCGGAATCACGCCAGAGAGCTTATCTGTTAACCGGATCATCCCTGCTTTTAGCTGACATCGATGTTATCAAAACGACGCTGACTGCCGAATTAAACAGACTGGACAGGTTAACAAAGGATAACCCGGAGCAAAATCAGCGGGTGAAGCAGTATATCCATTTAATTGACGAGCGATTGAATCTGTTGAATCAGGTCATGCAGCTCAAAGCCGGGGAAGGCATGACCACGCCTTCAGCGGTCAGCCTCATGAATCAAAGCCAGGATTTTTCCAACCGGGTGAAAAGCATGGGCCAGGAAATTAAGGCGGTGGAATTGATTTTGCTGCGGGAAAGAAATGCCACCGTCTTGGAAAATGCCAACATCACCAGTTTCATTCTTATCTGCGGCAGTTTATTGAGCATGTTGTTTTTAATTGTGGCCTTTATTCTGGCTAATATTGAGCTTCTGACCCGCAAGCAGACGGAAGATCACAACCACCACATTCGCCTGCGTCTGAAAAAAATCATTGAAAGCGCAAGCGACATGATTGCCGCGTTTGATAAAGACGGGCGTTTAATCATTTTCAATGAAGCTTATCAACGTGAATTTAAACGTCTTTTTGACAAATCACTAACCCTGCACATGTCGTTGGATGAGGCATTGAGTGACGTGCCTGAACCAAAATCGATCATGGCTGAGCAGTGGAAGCAATCACTCCATGGCAATGACGGCCTGACGAATGCGGAATTTATGAATGGCGCGGAAAAAAACATTTATGAAATGAGCTCCAGTTTAATTCAGGACGAGGACAATGAAATTAATGGGGTAGTGCACAGTATCCGAAACATCACCAAACGGGTGCAGGAGCATACGGAATTGCAGCGCTCGTATGAGCAATTGGCTGAAGGAATGAAGGAATTGCAGGATAAAAACCAGCAGATTACCCTTCTGGTGGAAATGAGCGACATCATGCTTGCCTGCAATACACAGGAAGAATTGAGCGTGGTAATGGCCAAATACGCCGAGCGACTGTTGACCTTTTCAGGCGGTTACCTTTTCATTATGCACCCGTCGAAAAACTACCTTGAGAAAGCCTGCGATTGGGGCAATCCCGCCACCCATGAAGTCACGTTTACGCCGGATCAATGCTGGGCCATTCGTCTGGGACGTATCCATCAGGGCAGTTCATCCCTGCATGATTTGATGTGTACCCACATTAAGGCCATGGACAATCCTTCCCGCGTGCTCTGTGTGCCGCTGATGGCACAGAACGACATTTACGGCCTGCTGTACATGGAGGTGTCCCCCGGTATTGCTCCATTGGCCGATGAAAATCAACGGCTGCTGATTACCGCGTTTGCTGAACTTACTGCGCTCGCTTTGGCCAATGTCCGCCTGAGGGAAAATTTACGCTATCAATCCATTCGCGACCCGCTTACCGGTTTGTACAACCGCCGATACCTCGAAGACTTTTTATTCAAACAGTTGCATCAGGCTGAACGCAGTAAATTGTCGTTTGCCGTGTTGATGCTTGACCTTGATCACTTTAAAAAAATTAATGATACCTACGGTCATGATGCCGGCGATTCGGTTTTAAAAGAATTAGGTCAAATTTTATACGAAGACATTCGTTTGGGCGATATTGCCGCGCGCTTTGGAGGAGAGGAATTCATTGTCATGCTGTATGACATCGAGAAAGAGGCCGCACTGACGCGTGCTGAAGCGCTGCGTAATCATGTGGCTACCGTAAGGCCTAAATACGGGGCGCAGCAGGTGGGGCATATCACGGTATCGATTGGCGTGGCCATGTACCCTGAAGATGGCAAAACCCCGTCGCAATTAATTGAAGCGGCTGATAAAGCCTTGTACCTTGCGAAAAGCCGCGGTAGAAATCGGGTGGTGATGTATTCCGACAGGGAGGAGGAGACAGAGCATACCCGGAAAACCTGAACCTGCCGGTTAATAATCATTTATTTTTAACGACAGACTCTGAATGAGGAATGGCGATTTTGATTTTACCATGGTGCTCGCAGGTACCACCAGGAGTGAAAAATCGATAATAATTGACAGCTCCGGTATTTGATACGATTGATTGATTCGCCAGCATTGGGATGTACCACAGGGTCCGGAGGCTGTGATGCGGGCATGGGTGAGGGGTTTGGGGTGAAGAATGAGTTTTTTAGCTTTAATGAGTTCAAGTCTGTCCCTGAAAAAATGGTTCATTGGCCACCAGGCGGCAGGGTAGTAATTTCGTTTCACCTTGTCGATGTCGGCCGGGGTGTCGCCATAACTGGCAGACAGGGTGTCCATCAGGGTTTGCTGTACCCAGGCCGTGACATTGTGGGGACCTGTTTTGGCATGGGCGCAAAAAAGGAGGAACAGCACAATAAAGGCCATTAACTTGTGGTTCACAATTCAAATCCTTTTGTTTTGTGATAATTACAAGAATAGCCTATTTTGCACAAGGTTGGTCATGCCGCGCGAGGCCAGCCATCAGCAGCAGGAGAATGTATGCAGCCTTATGTGATTAAAACGCAAAAGTTAGGGTTACGTCCCATCCGCGAAGAGGATGTGAGGTACCTGGAAGAAATTGACAAGGATCCCGTGGTTAAAGAATATTTTCCTGAAGGGACGTTAAGCCGGCGTGAAATCAGGGAATTCATTCAGGAAAGCCTTGAAAATCATGAAAATAAAAATTTGCCCTGCTTTGTGATTTTTCGTTTGAAGGACAGGCGTTTTGTAGGCGAAGCTTATTTTGATCAGCTCGAAAGCGGTGAAATTAAAGTCGGTTACCTGTTCCATCGGCAATTCTGGAATCGCGGCTATGCCACCGAGGTGTTAAAGGCACTGCTCAATTGGGCGAAAAAAAACATCAAGGCGGATTACATTATTGCCTATGCGGATAAAGAAAACGTGGCCTCATTCCGCGTCATGCAAAAATGCGGCATGCGGTTTTATAAAGAAGCGCATTTTCTAGGCATGGATTGCAAGTTTTATCGCATTCGCAATCGCTAGAAGACACCCTGCCCGCAAAAAAACTGGATGACGTTTTTTAAGACATGCTCGCAGATGGTCAGCTGATCGCGTGTGACAAATTCATTGGGGCGGTGTGCCTCGGCGATGTCGCCCGGGCCGCAGATGATGGTGGGAATTCCCATGTCCTGAAAAGCGCTGGCTTCGGTTGCATAAGAGACTTTAAGCCGCTCTTTCACGCCGGTAACTGTCCTTAACAAATGGGTAATGGGTGCGTCTTCGCGTGCTGTAAAGCCTGAAGCGTCAGAAACCTGATCAAAATAAATCGCGGCATCCTTATAAGTCTTTTGCATCTCCGGCAACAATTGCTCATTGATGTAGTTCTCCACCTGGCTTCGGAAATGCTCTAAAGGGAATTCGGGGATGTAGCGAATTTCCAGCATGAATTCACAGATCCCGGGAATGATGTTGGAGGCATTGCCGCCACTGATTAAATTGGTGGAGATGGTGGAATAGGGGATATTAAATGCATCATCGAAAGGCCCCAGGGTTTTTAAATGGTTAAACAAATCATTGATGTAGGTAATCAGGCGGCTTGCATACACGATGGCATTACAGCCTTCGGTGACCATGGAGGAATGCGCGGCTTTGCCCTGGACCTGACAATGGTAAACACGCCGCGATTTTTCTCCGACAATCGGTTTCATGCTGGACGGTTCGCCAATGATGCAGCCTTCAGGCTGAAGCTTCATCTGTTTCAGGTAGTCCGCCACAAAATCAACGCCAAGGCAGCCGATTTCTTCATCGCAGGTGAACGCGAAATGCACAGGTTTTTGCAGGATGTAACCTTTGATTTCAGGCACCATGGCCAACATGACGGCTAAAAACCCTTTCATGTCGCACGCCCCTCGCCCGTAAATTCGACCGTCTTTTTCAACCGCATGGAAAGGATCCGTTTCCCAGAGTTGGCCGACCACCGGCACCACATCGGTATGACCGGATAATAACAGCCCGCCCTGGCGGTTGCCGTCGCTGGCAGGTAAGGTGGCGAGCAGGTTGGCTTTGTCATCCGCCGTGCCAGGAATGATCGTCGCCTCGATTTGATGCGATTCAAACCAGCCTGCTATTTCATGAATCAAGTCCAGGTTGCTGTTGCTGGATACGGTGTTAAAACTTATCAGGCGGTGGAGCCATTCAAATTTATTCATTTTTGATCAAGGTGGTTGTTTATAAACATAAAAAATGGTATCAAGTGTGTCTACATTATCGGTATTTCCAGGGATTGTAAAAAAAAAGTAATCATCCATCCCGTAACCAAACCTTGAGGTTGAGCCATGCCAGAGATTATATCCACCCCATCAAAGGGGGTGGTTGAGGGTGAAGACAGGGAACATCATTTTGCTTACTTTGAAACCCAAAACAAGCGATCCACTCAGGAA
The DNA here is from genome assembly GCF_001468125.1 of Legionella rubrilucens. GTDB lineage: Bacteria > Pseudomonadota > Gammaproteobacteria > Legionellales > Legionellaceae > Legionella_C > Legionella_C rubrilucens. Next base: position 396,826 of record NZ_LNYT01000020.1, read on the forward strand.
GATGCGCTGGCCTGGCATACTTTGGGTGAAAAACAACTGCGATCGTTAAGTCCCCAAAAAATAGGGCAACGCCTGTGGACGACCTGCAAGCAGCTCGATGAGCGGGCCAAACACTTTACGGTGGAAGCAGGGACAACGGCGTGCATGACCGTTTTTGACGGCAGGGACAGTGTGATTACCGCCTCCGTTGGCGACAGTGTTGCCTTTTTGGTCGCCTATGGAAAAAAAGGGGAAGTCATCAGTGCCACCCGATTAAATTCCACGCTTCATCATCCGATGGTCCTGTCGGAGAAAGAACGCATCCTTAAAGCCGGCGGGAGTATTGATGCGTCGAACAGAATCAATGGCATTCTCTCGGTTTCCCGCGCAATTGGCGACTACGATACCCTCGATACCCAGGGGAATAAATTAGCGATATCCGACGCGGCGGTGGAAATTGCCAGTATCAGTCAGCTATTGGAAGAGGAGGAAGAGCCCGTCAGCAAAATCCAGTTGATTTCAACCTGCGATGGCTTCACCGATGGTGCTGAGGACAGCCGCATTGAAAGTCAGGTGATGTATTTATTGACCTGCCTTGCGCACATGGACAAACCGGGCTTTAAGACAGAAGCCGAAATTGCGGCATTCCTTGCAGCCTGTGCCATAGAGTCTAAATCAGAGGATAACATTTCCATTGCGGTTCAAACGCTGGTTTATGGTATGCCGATCTTTCTCGGACTGTATGATGGCCATGGCGGTAATCGAGTCGCTCATGATGCGGCGATGTCGAGCGGCGAGATTTTTTTAGAACAATGTGCGCTTTCACAACAGGACTATGAGTTACAATCGCTAAGTACCGTCAATAACAAAAAACGATTTGAAAAAGACAATGCGAAAACAAATGACTTTATTGAGAGGAAATCCCCTTGTTTTTTGGAAGAATTAGCGGGTACCGTGAATGAGGCCGTGCTTAATGAAGGAATAAAAACCTTGTCTTTGAAAGAAGAGGTGGTGTTGAAAAATGAAGCGTCACTGCCATGCCAAAAATCCAGTACCCTTTCTCCTGGTTTTTTCAGTCATAATTACCAGAATAAAGAGGGAGAAAAAGTGGTGATGAATACCAGTACTTTTGCCAGTTAATGCATTAAATTTCAAAGAAAATCTCTGCAATGATTGCTAATTCCCTAATACGAAATTATGCTTACCTGCTGAGTTGCTGATATTCAAAGAGAAGTTCCAGGCAAGGGAGCGGGTAAAGCATGGAAAATTATGTTGTGGTCATCGGTACATCAGCTGGCGGATTAACTGCTTTAAAAGCCCTTTTAGGCGGGCTTCCCATGAACCCAATCTGACATTGATTATTGAGCAACTACTGCTTAAAAAGCATACCCCGCCCTGTGTGGTTATCGATGACAAGGGAAGCATTGTTTATGTCTATGGCCGGACAGGCCGCTTTCTCGAATTCGCAGCCGGCGAAGCCAGATTTCATTTTTTAGAGATGGTGCGCCCTGAGCTTAAAGCCAAAGTGTCTCTGGCCATACGCAATGCGACGATGCAGCAAAAGGAAATTATTTTTAGTGGTCTGCAATTTAAAGAAGACGGGGAAATCAAATACATTAACCTGAAAGTCAGGCCAGTCTTTGAAGCCCAGGCGCTGCACAAAAAATTGCTGCTGATTGTGTTTGAAGAAATGGCTACTTTTGGCCAAAGGCATGAGAAAGGACGTCGGTTGGAAACTAAGGATGAATTGGAAAAAAAGATTACTCAATTGGATCAGGAATTGAAATACACTAAAGAAAGTCTGCAGACGACAATTGAAGAATTGGAAACTTCCAATGAAGAATTGAAATCCAGCAATGAGGAACTGCAGAGTACTAATGAAGAACTGCAAAGTACCAATGAAGAAATTGAAACGTCAAAAGAGGAGTTGCAATCGCTCAATGAAGAATTGACAACAGTTAATGCCGAACTCGAAAGCCGCATCGAACAATTATCGAGCGCCAATGACGACATTAAAAACCTGCTGGACAATACCGAAATCGCCACGGTCTTTTTAGATAAGGATTTATGCATTAAGCGGTTTACTCCCAAAGCCACTGAAATTATTAATTTGATCCCATCGGATGTGGGGAGGCCTATCAGCCACATTGTTTCCAATCTTTATTATGACACTCTGATTGATGATGCAAGAGGGGTATTGCAAACCCTGGAGCCCACTGTCCGAGAGATAATTGATAAAAGCGAACACTGGTATGTTGTGCGTATTATCCCCTATCGCACGGTGACCAATGTGATTGATGGGGTAGTGATTACTTTTCTTAATATTCATGCTCAAAAAAGAGCAGAAAACAATTCCGTTGAATTGCAAAAGGAATTACAAAAATACAACGAAATTAACAAAGTCCTGCTCAACAACATGAAACAGGCTGCTGTGTTGGTGAACTCAGGCTATAAAATTGTTTTTGCTAATAAGCTGTTTGAACAGTTAGTGGGTTTGGAAATGAAGGAGCTTGTGGGCTGCATTTTATGCAAATTAAAATTGAATTGGGATAAAGACAAATTGCAACAGGTATTAAATGAGGCTGCGATGTCTATTGAGCCCGTTTTAAACACGACCCTGGACGTATTCAATAACAACATGGCGTTGAGTACTTATCAGTACCCTGAAAACATGCTGCTTATTTGTTTTTCTCAAAAAAAATGACGGTGATACCATCATTTTTACTACTGACGTAATGAATTTATTTAGATGTTAGGGATGTTGTTATGCCAGTTAATTCTTTGGAAAAAAATAAGTTAAGGGAACTGAGTGTAAAACTGGCTCGTTACGAAAACATAATAGAAAAGCAATCTCAACAACTTCGCTTATTGTCGTCTGAATTGCAGGAAGTGAAATGCTGGCATAAAGAAATTCAGACATTTAATCCCTGCGGGTACATCGTGTTTGATTCTTCGTTTGTGATTCATCATGTGAATGTACAAACCGCTTTACTGATAGGCAGGGAGGCGAGTTGTCTGGTAGGGAAATCATTTCTGGAATTTTTAAGCGAGAGCTCGGCTGCTAAACTGGTGAAGTGTGTTGCTCTTTTTTTAGAGGAAAAATACAGCCGTAAATACGAAATGGAATTGTTTTCTGTAAGAAATGGCATGAAACATGTGCAGTTACAGTTTTTTCTTTGCAGAAAGAAACTAATTCATTGTTATTTATTTGATTTAACCCGCGAGAAATCAGATGCATTAAGGCTCGTGGAGTTGGAAAAAACGGTTGATTCCTTCAATAATATTTTTCAGAATATCAGCAGCGCGATTGCTCTTCTCGATGAGAGTTTTTATCTGCGAATGCTTAACCAACCATTTGTGCTGGCATTTTCGAGAATTTTTTCCTGTAAGGTGAAAGCGAATGATAACCTGATACGCATTTTAGCTGATTTCCCTGAATTAAAGGGCAAAGTCATGACGGCTTGCAATCAGGCTGTTCGCGGTCACAGGAATTTTATTCTGGTTGAGAATAAAATTCCTAAAGTGGATACCTATTACTGTTATGAATTTCATTTTTTTCTCCCGGATAAGGCAACCCAGAAAAATGAAATCATTTTTAAAATAAGAGATTTAAGCCAGACACGACTTAAAGATTATCAGGATGGCAAACAGCGTGCCGAAATTGAACGCGTGAGCCGTTCCAACATCGTGGGGGAGTTAACATCGGCCCTGGCCCATGAGATTAACCAACCCCTGACTGCCATCAAGGCTTATACTCGCAGTTGCTTAAAAAAAATCAGAGACAGTGCAGCAGAACATCCCCTTGAGTTTCCACTAAAGCAAATTGAGCGGCAGGCAGAGCATGCCGGAGAAGTCATTCATAAAATGAGAAATTTTAACGAGGGGACGCTTTATCTTGAACAAACCAACATCAATTACTTAATCCGTAAAACCATTGGCTTTTTATACCATGATTTAGCCAGGTTAAAATTTAATTTTAGTTTTTTAAGCAATATACCCAGCACGATGGTGGATCGGGTTAAAATCATGCAGGTGATTTTAAACCTTGGGCGTAACAGCATTGAAGCACTGAATGGCGCGGCGGTGGAAAACCCAGAAATCAGGTTGTCTACGCAATTAAGCAATGATCACATTGTGGTGCATTTTCAGGACAATGGCCCGGGCATTCCAGCTGAAATCCAGGATAAAATTCTCCATTCCTACTTCACCACCAAGCCGCAAGGCACAGGGCTTGGCCTGTCCATTTGCCGGTCGATCATCATGGCGCATGGCGGCGTTTTAGCCGTGCACAAAGTCGCTCGGGGTGCGTGTTTTGTATTCACGTTGCCAGTGACTCAAACCATTAAAAAAATAGATTCCAAATAAAGCGTCCATATGATTCAATATGGTAAATAAATCGCCATATTTCGCTCGCCATGAAATACAACCAGACACATAAAAATCGTGGGGCGTTCAGTAATCCCGAAGGCCGTTTTGAAAAGACGGTTTCCGAGCGCTTTGATGATGGCTGGGATGGTGAAGAGGAGCGGTTGCCGCCGCTTGAAACCCTGTTGCTGCCTGAGACATCCAAAAGCATCATTACCCGCAATGACTCACCCGATCTCGGGTTTAATCAATCGATTAATCCTTATCGTGGATGTGAGCACGGCTGTATTTATTGTTATGCCCGTCCCAGCCATGCGTACATGAACCTATCACCCGGGATCGATTTTGAAACCAAAATCTTTTACAAAAAGGACGCAGCCACGGTGCTTGGAAATGCCCTCAATGCACCACGTTACCAGTGTGAGCCCATTGTCTTGGGTGCCAATACTGACCCTTACCAGCCGGCGGAGTCGAAATTAACCATTACCCGGCGTATTCTTGAAGTCCTGCTTCTGCACCGTCATCCCGTGGCGATTATCACTAAAAATGCCATGATTGAGCGCGATTTGGATCTCTTATCGGAAATGGCGCGCCTTAATCTGGTGAAAGTCGCTGTCAGCGTCACCTCCTTATCACCGCAATTAAAACACATCATGGAACCGCGTACGTCAGCCCCGTCGGGACGGTTGCGCGCGATTCGCCAATTGACTGAGCACGGTATTCCCGTGCGGGCCATGGTGGCCCCGGTCATTCCCATGATCAATGACATGGAACTGGAACAGATCCTTAAGGCGGTAAAAGACGCCGGCGCCCTACATGCCAGTTACGTGCTCGTGCGTCTTCCCTATGAGGTGAAAACCCTGTTTCGTGAATGGTTGACTAAACACTTTCCTGACAGGGCAGGGCACGTCATGAGCCTGATTAATCAGATGCGAGGCGGCAAAGATTACGATGCCACGTTTGGTAAACGCATGCGGGGAGAAGGGGAATATGCCAATTTGCTCGAAACCCGTTTTCGTCTGGCCTGTAAGCGTTATCAGTTAAATGCAGAGCCTGCGCCGCAATTGGCCCTGCATCACTTTAGAAAACGGCCTGAAAAGGAAGGCGCACACCAGTTGAGTTGGTGGGATGAGCAATGGGAAAAAGAATAGCATTCATTTTTATCTGGTAATTTCATAAGATAGGGTATCGATGATGAAAAGGAACGGTGATGGCTCAACAAGCCAAGCGCAGAAAAAAGAAGGGGAGCACTGATTTTGCCACTTTTGCAGAAAAAGTATCCGTGGCGGTGGGTACCTCCTGGTGTTTTTTACTGGCGTTAAGCTTTGTGCTGATCTGGGTGGTGACCGGCCCTCTGTTTCATTTTTCCGAAGGATGGCAATTAGTCATCAATACCGGCACAACCATTGTGACTTTCCTGATGGTTTTTTTAATTCAGAACACCCAGAACCGCGAAACCAAAATAATCAATTTAAAACTTGATGAATTAATCAAATCCCATAAGGGAGCCAGCAATACCTCGATTGATCTCAATAAACTCAGCGATGAGGAATTAAAGTCGCTCGAAAAGCATTACCATACTTTGTGTAATAAACGAACCGGGCAATAGCTCGGTAAAAGCCTGATGTACATCAGATTTTTACCGAATAAAAAATCATTGCTTGGGCCCTGAGGAGTAATGGAAACCGGTCCTGTCAGCCGTCAGTGGTGTGGTGGAAGGTTTGTTTGAAAAGAAGAGGCTGGACGAAATGGTTTCGACCATGATGCCGCCATTCGCATCCGGTTGCGTCGTGTTTGCCATGGTTTTAACTTCAGGGTAGATGGCTGAGGAGATGGGTTGTACAAAATCAGCCAGCCCCTCGGAAAACAAGCTCAGCCGCTCAAGATTCGTGTCCATGATGGCGGCTAAATGGAGGTAGTCGGGCAGGGCAGTTATCACGTTATTGCTCTCCAATATTATTTTCATATCATGCAATTTACCCTCATACAGTACACCATCATACAGTCTGATACGCAGTTGAATGCCAGATGGAATAAAATTGGGATGATCTGTAAAAACTTTTTCAATTTGATCGATGTCTTCGCGACTCCCTGTCCATACTTCAAAGACAATCGTCTCATCCGGATTATCCTGTGCTGCTTTGTAGAGTTGTGCAAAAAGCAGGGGGATAATGGAATGACCTGCCGTTCCGTCGGCGGGATGCGGGATGCTCGTGTTGTCAATCAGGCTTTTGATGGTGCGATGAAACGATTCTCCCGGCTGACGTTTCTTGAGGATATCCTCCATTAAAAAAAGGTCTGGCTTAGCCCCCAGGGCCTTGCTGATAGCCAGGGCGGCAGGGCAGTGGCTGGGATGAAAATCAAGTCGGGTTGAACCAATGAATACGTGAGTTTTGGTAAACGCTTCGCCTTCTTTCTTTAATTGCTTAAGAAGGACTTGATTGGCTGATCGAACCGCTTTGCCGATGCCTTGTTCAGAAACACGCTCTAAATACGTTGTATTGAATAAACAGCCATTAAAAGCAAAAGATAAATACCGTATCGTCATTTTTGCACCTTAAAATTTAAAATGAAGTCAGACTGGATTTGATTGTGAGAATAAGGCGGACACAGTCACATTGACTGGTAATGATTGGCATTAAGAAGGTCTTAAAACCGGATAACTTAAAATCTCTCAATACAATCCAGCGTAGATAAGAAATTTTTAATAAGTTACCAGTCCTCCGTTCGTTTATGCCCTTAAGGGTTGTTTAACGAATAGTTCATTTCAGGATGAATAGATTACCTGACTTGGATTAAGAAATTATTAAATTGTAAAAAAAATGTTAAATTCAAGGACGATCATGACGCGGTTCGATAAGTGACTATAAGTCCTCTACCCCCGCGGTGAGCATGATGGATGCGCTAACCAGAGCTAGGATAGAGGAGTATAAATTAAGCGATAAGGCGCGCCAAGGTATTGATTGGGAAACGAATTTTATTCCTGGAGTTGCTCCAGATGTTAAACGCACAGTGATACGTCCATTTATTTTTTGCCTATGCCACACAGCGCGCTTTAATCAGGCAAAGAAGACAGCCGCGGGGTTGTTCGCCTGAATGGGAGCACATGATGGTAACGAGTATTTCGGCCCATTTTCCTGTTGGCGCGAACCGCTATGTCATGACAGCGTAGTAAGTCGTTTAGGCCGGCGCTGAACAAATCTCTCGTTTGTTTGCTTGGATTAACACCATATAAAATATAATCATATAAGACAATAATAAGGTAACCAGGGCAAGAGGTGGGTGGTTGGAAAAATACAACGGCTCTCTCAAGCCGTTCACGCTCCTGTCAAATCACCTTTCAATTAGGGTCAGGTTATGAAAAAATTAGTTTTCCCGGGGTAATAGGAAATGGTCTTTAACTCAGCGGCCGAGACAGGGACACTGGGCTTCTGACAGCAGGGCATTCAATGCAAGGACGAGTCAATGGATAAGGAATTTCTGGAAAACATTACCTTTGAGGAGCTCATGCCTGGCCAGCAGGCCAGTTTGAGCAAAACGCTGAATCCGAATGACATTGCCCTGTTTGCGGTGATGTCCGGAGATGTCAACCCGGCTCACCTCGACGCTGATTTCGCCAAAAGCGATATTTTTCGCGGCATCGTCGGCCACGGCATGTGGTCTGGCTCACTCATTTCCGCTTTGCTTGGCACAACCTTGCCGGGGCCTGGAACCATTTACCTCGAGCAGGATATTAAATTCCGCAAGCCAGTCCGCCTGGGCGACACCGTCACCATTACCCTGACGGTACGGGATAAATTCCCCGCGAAATCCATTGTGACGCTGAATTGCCGAGGGGTGAATCAACGCGGGGAGACGGTGATTGAAGGATTGGCCACCGTGCTTGCGCCGACGAAAAAAATCCGCGTGGCCAAAGCGGATTTGCCGCATGTTGAAATTCATAACCATGACCGTTTTCAGGCCATCATCCAATCCTGTCAGTCGATGGAGTCTGTTCGCACGGCAGTGGTTCATCCTGTCAAGGACAATGTGCTGGCGGCGGTGGCGGATGCAGTGAAAGCCGCGTTGATTACGCCTGTCCTGATTGGCCCACGGGTTAAAATTCAGGACGCCGCTAGGCAGGCGGGCATTGACATCCGTCAATGGGAGCTGATTGATACACCGCACAGTGACGCCGCAGCCGTCAAAGCGGTGGCGTTGGCTGCGGCAGGACATGCCGATGCCATCATGAAAGGGTCTTTGAGTACACACGAGTTATTAACCGCCGTTGTCCCTGCCAGCGCCAACCTGCGAACCAAATACCGCATCAGTCATGCCTATGTCATGGATGTCCCCTCCTACCATAAACCGCTCATTATCACCGACGCGGCTATCAATATCGCACCGAATGCGCTCGAGAAGGCGGACATCTGTCAAAATGCAATCAATCTTTGGCGGGTGTTATTTGGCGAGGAGGAAAAGCCTAAAGTGGCCATTTTAGCCGCCATCGAATCGGTTAATCCGATCATGCAGGCGACCGTCGACGCGGCCATCCTGTGCAAAATGGCGGATCGCGGCCAAATCATGGATGGCATTCTGGATGGGCCGCTGGCCTTTGATAATGCCATTAACCGGCAGGCGGCCGAAGAGAAGGGCATCGTCTCGCTGGTGGCTGGGGATGCGGATATTCTGCTCGCTCCCGACATTGACTCAGGAAACATTCTGGCTAAACAGTTAACCTTTTTAGGCAATGCCGATGCGGGCGGCATTGTTTTGGGTGCGCGGGTTCCCATTATTTTAACCAGCCGTGCCGACTCCCTGCGCACCCGGCTTTTATCCTGCGCGCTGGCGGTTAAAATGTCTGCCGCCCGCAAAGCAGGGAAGATTAAATGAGCGACTTGATTTTAGTGATCAATACGGGTTCATCGAGCATTAAATTTCAGGTATTCAACACCCGGCCCGTGTTAAAATGCCTGCTCAAGGGTAAGATTGTTGATTTAGGTTTAAGCCCTTCCTTTATTGCCATGGATAGCGCAAATCAGGCACAGACGCTTGCCCTTCCTGCCCATTGCAATCACGAAGAGGCCCTGCATTTTCTCTTTCGCTGGCTTCAGGATGAGAATCAGGGGATGCCGATTAACACGGTGACGCACCGCATCGTCCACGGCGGTGACCGCTACACGTCCAGTGTGGTGGTGACGCCAGAGGTCATGGCTTATTTGCGGCAATTATGTCCCTTAGCCCCCTTACACCAGCCGCACAACCTGATGGCGGTTGATATTTTCAGTGCGTTTAAGCCGGAATTAGTTCAAATCGCCTGTTTTGATACCGCCTTTCATGCCGGGCACAATCCTTTATTGACGGCTTATGCCCTGCCGCAAAACCTCCGTGATCAGGGCATTCGCCGCTATGGTTTTCATGGCCTTTCCTATGAGTGGCTGGCTCATTCGCTGCACCAGAATGAACCGGCGTTGGCCAAAAAACGCCTGGTCGCAGCCCATCTGGGGAATGGCGCCAGCCTGTGCGCCATGAACAATGGCTGCAGCGTGGATACCACCATGGGCATGACTGCGCTTGACGGCCTGCCCATGGGCACCCGCTGTGGAAGCCTGGATCCTGGTGCTGTGATTTACATGACACGAGAGCTTCAACTCTCCCCGGATGAAGCGGAGTCCATTCTTTACCATGAGTCAGGGTTGCGGGGCTTATCGCAATGGACGCAGGATGTTCGTCTCCTGCAAAACAGCCGGGACCCAAAGGCCCAATTTGCCCTCGACTTTTTTTGCCTGCGGGCTGCGCAATTTGCCGGCATGATGGCGGTATCCTTGGGCGGCATCGATGGCCTGGTGTTTACTGGGGGAATTGGGGAAAACGCAAGGCCTGTTCGTGAGAGTATTGTTCATTACCTTGATTTTTTAAGGCCCTTTGAAGTCCGCGTCATCGAGGCCAATGAGGAACACATGATGGCACTGCACACGCTGGCAGTGCTTGAACATCATAAGGAGGAACCCACATGACCCATTTAAAAGGGCTGATTGTCGGTATAGCCAACAAAGACTCCATTGCCTGGGGGTGTGCGAAAGTCCTGCATGAGGCAGGCTGTGAACTGGCAATAACCTATCAGAATGAAAAAACCAAAGGTTATATCGAACCGTTGGTAAACCAGGTTTCCTGCCCCCTAGTCATGCCGCTGGATGTGAGGGAGGATTGCCAGATGGATGCCTTGTTTCAACGTATCAAAACGCATTGGGGCAAGCTGGATTTCCTAATCCATGCCATTGCGTTTGCACCTAAAAGCGATTTGCAGGGGCGTGTGGTTGATTGTTCACGCGAGGGTTTTCTAACGGCCATGGACATTTCCTGTCATTCGTTTATTCGTTTGGCCCAGGCAGCGGAACCCTTGATGAGTCATGGCGGCAGCCTTATCACCATGAGTTATTATGGGTCAGAAAAAGTTGTGCAGAATTACAATCTCATGGGACCGGTGAAGGCGGCATTGGAAACCGTCGTACGCTATCTGGCCATCGAGCTGGGCAGTAAAAAAATCAGGGTCAATGCCATTTCGCCAGGCCCTATCAGTACCCGTGCAGCCTCAGGTCTTACTGACTTTGATCACCTGATGGAAAAGGCCGCGCAAAAAGCCCCTTTGCATCAACGCGTGACCATCGATGCCATTGGTGAGATGGCGGCTTTTCTGGTTTCAGAAAAAGCACAATCCATTACAGGACAAATCCTCTATGTGGATGGTGGGTATAATGTTCGGGACTAAGGCTGGAACCTGCTTATTTTCTATTCAGTGGCTTGGCTTGACGGAAAAAATGGTTAAACAGGAAATAGAGTATCCCCATGCGGCTCAACGGCATGTTCTTCAAGCTTTTATTTTTTAAAAATTTAGCCAGAAGGTGGCCAATCAGTTTGGCTTGGAAATAGCGGAATAAGAAACGGTATAACATCGGTCGATTTTCTCCATAAAAGTTAACATCAGTAAGTATAGTTGCTTATTGATAAAATGGTACTAATTTTGTACTATTTTGCAGACGATTTCCTGGCTTTTTTGGCCGTTTTACTGGACTCCTGTTTGTCGGTTTTTTCTTTGCCCTTTTTTTCCATGCTTTGCTTAAGCAGTTCCATGAAATCAATGACATCATCACTGGATGTTTTCTTCACTTTTTTAGACGGTTTGATGCTGGTAATGCCCTGCATTTTTTTGTCTATCCAGGCCATGAGCGCTTCGCGGTACTCGTCATGGTATTTTTCAGGTTCCCAGGGCGTGCTCATTTCAGAAATCAGGTCCTGAGCCATTTTGATTTCTTTGTCATTGATTTTATAGGCTTTCAAGTCATTCGTCGGAAAATGAAATTCCTCTTCCTCGCGGATTTCCTGTTGAAACCGAATGATGTATAAAATCAGGGCATTGTCATGCGGAAGAATCAGGCTTAAATATTCACGGGTACGAATAATGACTTTGGCCACGCCGACTTTATTGGACTTTTTCAACGCTTCCCGCAATAACACATAAGCTTTTTTATTCTTGCTTTCAGGGAGAATATAGTAAGGTTTATCGAAAAAAAGGTAATCAATGTCCTTTAGATTGACGAATTCCTCGATATCAATGGATTTATAAGCTTCAGGACTTGCTTTTTTGAAGTCTTCTTCGTCCAGGATGATATAACTGTCCTTGTCGTATTCATAGGCTTTGACAATCTCATTCCATGGCACTTCCTTGCCCGTCTCGGAATTAACGCGCTCATAGCGAATGCGGGAATGGTCATGTGAATCCACCAGGTGAAAGTGAATATCCTGTTTTTCTTCAACTTGCACAAGACTGACAGGGATTGCAACCAGACCGAAGGAAATGTCGCCTTTCCATACAGGCCTTGGCATGGTTTTCTCCTTGTTTTTCTCTTTCCTTAAGTATAGGTAAAAATACGTAGCTGTTCTTTTATTGAACTACAATTAAAGAGTTAAGAGGACAAGCCAAGGATTGCCATGGGCCTTGAAACCTATCATAAAAAAAGAAATTTTAAAAAAACGCCCGAACCGCGGGGTCGTGTGCATCGGCAGAAGCATTTTCTTTATGTCATTCAAAAACATGCCGCGAGCCACCTGCATTATGATTTCCGCCTGGAGCTGGATGGTGTACTAAAAAGCTGGGCGGTGCCTAAGGGACCCTGTCTTGACAATACCGTCAAACGCCTGGCGGTGCATGTGGAAGATCACCCCATCGAGTACGGGACCTTTGAAGGCATTATCCCCAAGGGCGAATACGGCGGTGGTACAGTGATGCTTTGGGATCAGGGCGAATGGATTCCACTGGATAAAGAACCGCGGGCCGGTTATGAAAAAGGCCACTTACGTTTTGAATTAAAAGGAAAAAAGCTTAAAGGGCGATGGGATCTCATCCGGTTTAAAGACGATAAAAACTGGTTTTTAATTAAGTTCAAAGACGACTATGCCGAGCCGGCTGACTATGACATAACCACCGATAAGCCCTTGAGTGTATTAAGCGGGCAGTCCATGGAAGGCATTGCCGATCACTACGAGCGGGTCTGGAGCAGTAAGGAAAAAAAAAACCAGGGACGTAAAAAATCAGTGACGGCGGCGCAACGATTGCAACTGAACCTCCCCGAATCGCCTTTTCCTGAGACGGTGTCCGTCCAGCTGGCGACGCTGGTGAACAAACCGCCGCGAGGGGATGATTGGCTGCAGGAGTTAAAGTTTGACGGCTACCGTATTTTAGCGTTAAAAAACAATAAAAAAGTCCAGCTGTTAACCCGAAACCACAATGACTGGACCTCTGTTTTCCCGGCGGTGGTTGACGCCATTGCTGAATTACCGGTGAAAAAGGCCATTTTTGACGGCGAGGTGGTGGTTTTAAACGAGGAAGGGCGGCCTGACTTTCAGCGCTTGCAGAATTCCATTAAAGAAGGCTTAAAGGCCCCCTTTATCTATTATCTGTTTGATTTACTGTACCTTGCGCCATACGATTTACGGCCCCTGCCGCTGATTGAGCGCAAAAGCCTGCTTGCGCCATTAATCGCAGCGTCCGCTTCATCCATTCTGCGCTACAGCGATCACATCATTGGTCAGGGCAATGACGTCTTTAAACAGGCCTGTGACATGGCGTTGGAAGGCATCATTGCCAAGCAGATTCACAGCCCCTACGAGGGTAAGCGCACCTTATCCTGGCTTAAAATCAAATGCTGCCAACGGCAGGAATTCGTTATTGGCGGTTTTTCCCAACCCAAAGGCTCACGCACCTGCTTTGGATCCCTGTTTATCGGCGTATTCAATGAGCAGGGCGAATTCGTGCATACCGGCAATGTCGGCACCGGCTTTACTGACAAATCCATCAAATCCCTGTATGAGAAAATGAAACCCCTCATCATTGACAAAAGCCCTTTTAAAAAAAGACCGCCGGATGCCAAAACAGCGACTTGGGTGAAGCCTGAACTGGTCATTGAAGTGGAATTTTCACAATGGACAGAAGAGGGGCGATTAAGGCACCCAAGTTTCAAGGGCCTGCGGTTGGATAAACCAGCGACTGAAGTGGTTAAGGAAAACGTCAAACCGGTGGAACCCATTGAGAAAAAGGAGTCCAAGATCAAAAACACAGCCATTATTCTGTCCAATCCGGACAAGATTCTTTACCCTGAAGACAAAATCACCAAACAGGATCTTTTTGATTATTATGACGAAATCAGCGATCATATCCTGCCCTATATCCGCAACCGGTTTTTATCCCTGGTGCGCTGTCCTTCAAGCTACACGCAATGTTTTTATCAGAAACACCTAAACCAGAAGTCCGATCACTTGCTCTCCCTGCCTGTTCAGGATAAAAACGGCGACACTGAGCAATACCTTTATCTCAATGACAAGGAAGGGCTCTTGAGTCTGGTGCAGATGGGGGTGCTTGAAATTCATCCCTGGGGCAGTACGGTGAAACAGTACGAGTACCCGGATATCCTCATTTTTGATTTGGATCCCGGTACCGGGGTCGCATGGAGTCAGGTGGTCGATGCCGCCTTCGATATCCGCGATCGTCTGGCAAGTTATTCGTTGCGCTGTTTTGTAAAAACAACCGGAGGGAAGGGGCTGCATCTGGTGATTCCCATTAAGCCGGATCACGATTGGGATATGCTTAAAAACTACACCCATGTGTTTGCGGAATACCTTGAAAAAATCAATCCGCAAAACTACATCAGCACCATGGCGAAGGTGAAGCGCAAAGGGAAAATTTTCGTTGATTACCTGCGTAATCAGCGCGGGGCCACGGCCATTGCTCCGTTTTCAACGCGAGCAAGGCGGCATGCACCTGTTGCGGTGCCTTTGCATTGGGAGGAGTTAAGCGGGCGATTTGATGATCATTTTTATACTATTCATACACTGCCAAAGCGGCTTAAGCAACTAAAAAACGATCCCTGGGCGGATTTCTGGACACTTCAGCAAGCCCTGCGTATTGAAAAGTAGTGGCAGGCATTCAGGATTGGCCAGGGTGTTATGCTGTGGTATTCTCGCTCTTTATCAAGGCACAGGGAGCGAAAGTGACGACCTTACTGATTTGTCTGTTTATTGCGGCATTATTACCCTATCTGTCAAAACTGGCGGTGGTCTATGCCATCAAAAAAGAAGGCCGCTACGATAATCATCATCCTCGCCAGCAACAGGCCGGACTCATCGGGTTGGGTGCTCGGGCTGTGGCGGCGCATCAGAACAGCTTTGAAGCGTTGCTGGTTTTTTCCACAGCGGTTCTTGCAGCATTAGCGACTCAGCATACCTCAACGGTTAATCAATATTTAGCCATCACCTTCATTGCGGCAAGGCTGGCCTACCATGCCATTTATCTGTTGAATTGGTCAACATTACGATCCACCATCTGGTTCGTGGGATGGTTGTGTTCTATCAGTATTTTATGGAATTGCATTCCTTAAAGACTCTGTAGACAGGCCTCAATGGCCTGTCTACAATCCCAGCCAGCGTATAAAATGGGCGGTGGTTTTCAGAGTCGCCGTGGGGCGGCTATCAAAAGAAATCAGGTAATCGTCCGTGCCCGGGTTTTCCCCGTTGTCGTCTCGTTTGCTAATGGCTTTAATCTTTCCGAGATTCATCAGTTTCATTTCGGTGATGTAATAGCCGCGCAGGCGTTTTACCTCGGGAATGACGAAATAAAAGTGGCTGAAATCAGATAAAGGCTCCTGTGTGTTGCCGAGCAGAGTAATGAATTCATCCTGGCTTAAGGCAATGTATTCAATTTTATCAATTTGTCTTCTCAGCATGCGATCCAGCGGCGGCGGGCGATGAAAAAATCGCAGGTAATTATCGGCAGTAATCACTACAATCGGTTCATTTTCTTCCCGTTGATTGTTTTTATTGAGGTCTAAAAAAAGAATTCCATCGCGCGTTTCATGCTTCGGCGGCAACAGGTTTTCTTCAACCGTCTGAATGGCGCTGCGGCGCACGGGTGAGAAATTGTCGCAATTTAAAAATTTGGATTTGAGAAACCAATTGTCGCTGGGGTAATAAATCACCATAAGGGAATTGTCCTTAATGGTATCAATGATGGGTTTCGCTAATTGCATGGGCAAAGCCGGGCACCCCCAACTGCGGCCTGCTCGGCCGTATTTTTTGATGAAATTCTCGTCGACATACCAGCCGCTGTGCATGACTAAGTAACGGCCAATGGCATTGTCATTAAAACCCTGATCAAGTCCCGCAAGGCGTAATGACAACCCTTCGCGCCCGTAATAAGCCTGTTCGGTTTTATAAACCCCAATACTGCTGGCTTTGCTGTCGTACTGGTTGGAAAAGTATTGTGTCAACAGCGTACCGGAGCGGATGCCATGGGAAACGTAAGTATGAAACAGCAATTGATTGGTGCTTAAATCAAAAACCCAGAGCCGTTTTTCGCTGGAAGGCAAAGAATAGTCAATGATCGTTAACACCGGGTTGTGTTCAATGTGATAGGTATCCAGGCATTTTAAGGTCGTCAGCACTTTGTTAATGACGGCTTCACTGAGGTGTGGGCTTTGCTGACGCAGGAGCGCATGAATGCTTTGCAGGGTGTGCCCATTGATCGGCGGTTGATTGTTGATAATGGAAATGACTTCGCTCAACACCGGTTCTTCCGCCGGCGTGGTTCTTTCTTTAAGAAACTGCAGAGAGGTCAGTGAGAAACAGGGGAATGTCACTGCCAAAAGCAATAACAGGCTTTTTCTCATGGGAATTCCTTGGTCTATACTTTCTTATTCTTCCTCGTTATAACTAACTATAGCTCAAACTATTTAGGGGTGCGGGATGATCGATGCTGCGAAAATAGTGGAAGGGATACATGCTTTAGGGGAGCTTAGCTTTAATAACAAAGTGCTTTGCGGCATGGAGCCCCTCTCGGCCAAAACCATCGAGGAGGCACGCGGGTTATTTTCTTTCGTTATCCCTTTAAGTCATGAGCAATTCAAGTCCTTTAAGACGCAGTTTGGCGAAGACCGTTTTTGTGAATACAGCATTTCCCTCGATATCAGCGCCTACGCGATTAAAGATCACCGCGGGCGTGACGTACTGGCCATTAAACAATCACAAAGCAAATTTACCCACAATCAGCGTTTAACCCTCTTCACGGTGGAATACCTCGATGATAAAAAGGTGCAGAAAACCCATTACATTGCCAAAAATAAACACGAATTGAATGACGCATTCCGTGCCCTGCGTCTTCAACTGCCCATTCAGCAGATTGAAGAAAAACTGAAGCGTTATTACCGTCTGCGAGCGAAACCGCATCCCAGTTCCTTCTGGGGCAAGGAATGGGGGCTGGATAAATACACTACGCCTTATAGTGCACCGGGGGGAATTGATGCGGTCACGGTCGATGCTTTTTGCAATCACATGACCCATAAAGCTTTATCAGCAGCCCTGGTGCTTGATGTGGGCGGCGGCAAAGGAAGGCTCGCTGATAAATTATTGCGTGAAGCCCAGCGCATGGGCATCGAGCTTCACTATATTTTAATTGAACCGGATCTGTCTCAATGCGAGGCCGCCGAAGCATTACTCAAAACCTATCCTCAGGTGTTGGTTTTCCATGGTACCCTCCAGGATTTTAGGACCAGCCTGAATGATAAGGGATTTGAGGATGAGTTACGTCAAGCCCGGTTTGACGAGCAACGCGTCAAAGGCGGTGTGGATTTAATCATTTCCTGCGGAGGCCCCTTAAACAATCAAGTGGTTTCCTACGACACGGCCTACACCAATGCCTGTGATTATTTAGCGATGTTGGCCGAGGGGGGAGCCGTGATTGCAACGGGACTGACGTCCCTGCTGTTATCGAAAAAAAACCTGGAGTCCATCGGTTTTCAGGTTGAAAACTGCGTGGCGGCCAAGCGCAATCAAACCATCAGCGAGAGCACGACCTACCATCCGGCCTATGTGATGATCAAGCCTGACCAGGACCCGATCAGGCACGAGGTCGCGAGTCCCGCGAAATCGTACGGTTTCCCGGTTGATGAATGGTTAAACCATCCCGTAGTTTTTTAAACTCGGTGGCTCCTTTTTATCCTGCTGGTCTTTCCCTGGGGATGAGAAAAAAGTATTGTCAAAACGGTAAATTACTTGGTTTGACTCAATCGTGTCTTTTTCCGGCAGGATTTCGTCTTTCTCATGGGTGTTTTCAATACCCAGGGACAGGTGAAGGGTGCGGGGATGGGTGGTGGCGGCTGTAATGGATCGGCAGTCAAGATGAGATACAAACTCCCTTCCCAGGACAGTTAAGTTTTTCAAAGTGGTCCCCGCGTTGTTTGCACAACTGACGGCAAGAACAAGATTAGCAAAAAAATCCATGTTCAGTTCTTCCCTTAACTCTTTGGGCAATACGGGAGAACCGGTGTTTTTACATAAAACCGCAGCGAAAAGTAAAAATTGCCCAGTCAGGCCACTAATGGAGCAAGTTGAAAGCAGAATATCATTAAAGAGGACGTTGATTTTTGTGGAGAGGCTTTCCAATTTAGGTTTGCAGCGGACCAACTCGGCTTGGTGAGCCAGCTTAAGCAAAGTTTGGTAGAGGGTTTTTCTATGCCAGCGTTGGGGGGATTTATCGTCTGACGTCAGCTCTTTGTCAAAATCAAAACAATCGGCGATGTCCTTAATTAATTCAGGGTCATAGCCCAACTCATGGGCAATGGTGGTGAAAACGTAAGCGGACCGTGGACTATAGGTGGGATCATCGTCCCAGCTTAACTCATTGGTTCGCCCGCTTCGCAATAAAAAGCCGGCTAACTGAAGGCAACTCTGTTCTTTTGTGCCGAGGTTTTTGGCGAGGGTCTGTACTTCATCGCGTCCCCATTGTTTTAGCAATGCCAACCCACTTTGCACCAGGATCATGGTGCGTAATCCAGAGGCGGTGCCGTGATTGATGTGAAAGGCAATGCTGTTGTAACGCACCTCATAATTTTGAGGGTCATCCAGGTAAGGGTGTTCAATCAGTTCCTGCGATAACTGTTGCCATAACAAAGACGCAGGAGCATTTTGATCTTCCCAATAGAATTTGAATTTTGAAAGATCGCTGTAACTAACGATCACCGGGTATTTTTTTTCTTTGGATAAAGTCAGTTCCTCTGGAAAATCAATGTGCTTCTTTTGTTGATAGAGCAGAATGTTAAGCAGACGGGCCTCGTCATCACGGGACAAATCCAGTAAGACAGGCTCAACCTGGATTGGAATAAAGGGCCTGAACAAACCGACATCGGAGGCAAACTGGCGAACCTTCCCCTGCAGGTCATCCATCTCCTGTTGAGAAAGATAACGTGTAAAGTGATCATTCACGCGTAGCTCAAAAATTTCCGTAGTCAAGCGGCGAGTCTGAATTGTCAGCATAATATTAAGGCCCCAGAAAAGGAAAAGGCAATTTTACATTATATGCGCAGAGTGTGCATGTGTTTGTCCAATTGCCTGTCTTTGTTAATCAGGATACCCAGTGGATTGAGCGGTCATCTCACTCTCTGATTCTGACGTGGAGTGAGGGTTATCCGTGGTGGCCTCGCTTTCAGTCGGGGTAAAGAAATCAAAAAACCACTCATCCGATACGTCCACTTTCTTTTTAGGATTAACCGGCGTTAAGGGAATCTGAACGCGGGTCAGTGTGCTTAAGACATTAAACGAATAAGACGCTTTTTCATCTTTAAGCTCAACGGTTTTCTTAACGCCCTCGGTAGGACCTGTGTAAGCCATTTTTGCCATTGCCGCTACTCTGTTTTTCAGTGTATCGTGGAGTTCTGTCTGCATATTGACATGGTTATGGACCTGAATGAGTTTTGCAATGTCGGGATTAATCACCTTGGACACCAGCAGGCGAACCTGCAGTCTATGATGATTGGGCGCTTCCTGCTCAGGTGTTTTCAATTTAATCAAAGTGTCTAATGCGCTGGGATTGCTCGGGTCGTAGATGCCGTTTTCTTTGGAAATGTAGGCTATCTCATCCACCAGATGATGAGGAATCATGAACTGATAAATAACCCCCTGGCTGCCAAAAGTTGGATCATTGACCAACTCATAAAAGTCATCCACCAATTGTTTACGCAAATGGTCGTGACCTACCAGTAATTGGACCTTATCCAATAAATCATGAATGATTGTTTTAAAATCCAGGCGAATGACCGAACTGTTGTTGTAGAAATAATCCACGGTGGACTCTTCAGAAGCGAAATCGGCGTTTTGCCACAGGCTTGGGCTGCAGGATAACAGATTCCAACTGATGTTCTCACTGTTGTCGACCGAGCGTCCATCACTCATTTTGCTTTTAACTTCTTCAATTTCCGTGTACATCTTACCGCGTGGTTTTGAGTGGAAATCCCTTAACCAGGCGACATGATTGGCTCCCTCGGACAGCTTTTTCAATTCACGGCAAAACAGGTCCAGAGCATAACTGGCTTTGGTGGTGGCATGGTAAATGCTGACATGGGTTTCCGACAACTGGTGTTCTTCTTCAATGCAGGCTCTGGTAGGAATGGCCTGAATGCTTTGAGGGGTCCAGCTGTCCTTCGTCAGAATTTTTTTAGTGTCGGAGTGACCCCAGATTAAAAATTTACCAGTTGTGCTGCGTTGAAAGGGGGTTACCTCGTCGGGCTTTGATTCCTTTTCTTTTTTCAGGGAGGAAGCGCTCTCTTCTGTTGAATAAGTATGCTCGTCCGATTCTATCCATAAGGCTGTGGCAGACGTAAAGCCTGGGAAAACAGCAGGATGGATTTCAAGCAGACGGTAATACGTGTCGCGTAATTCATTGGCCGATTTAGCCGCCAGGACCTGGTTCCCGGTCATGGACAGCATCATGCCTCTTCGTGAGGTTTTTAATTCGCTGAAGGATTGAGTGACCCGTTCACGTAAACTGCCGTCAGTGATGGGCGCACCGGTTTCGGCACACAATTGGCCTGCGTACAACAACAGGCTGTCGGCCAGGTTTCCGATGTCGTTTTTCTGATCCAGCACTTTGTTGAGTTCCCCAACAATGGGTTCGCGTTGTTGGGCATAGCCATCCATATTGACCCGGATTAAATCGCTTTCATGGCTTAATTTTAAAATGCTCGTGAACAAATCAAGCTTATTGCGGGTCTGTTGCATGATATGATCCGGCAAAGGATTAATGTGTTCGTTTTTGCTATGGTAATCAAAACAAAGGGTGATTAAGTCAACAATCGCTGTATTAAACCCCAAATCAATAGCGACCTGCTTGAAAATGACGGCTGAGCGTTGGCCGTAAGTCGCGTCATCCTTCCAGCCTAATTCATTCGTTCGTCCTGAGCGGAATAAGAAGGCAGCCAGTTGCAGACAGGCTTCTTCTTCGCTTGTCAGTGAATTGGCCGTTTGCAGAGTGACAGCATTGCCTTGCTTCTTAATAAGCTGTAAGTAGGCAACGGATAATTTATCCTGACGGATGCCATGACACGTGCCATGGTTAGTATGGTAAGCGATCACATTCTGACGCTCGATATAATCTCTGGGATCATCAACATAAGGTGTTTCGATAATATCGGCAGACAATACCTGGTAAAGCATGGTTTTTTTATCGAGGGATTGGTTTTGCCAATAGTTTTGAAACTGGCTAAGGTTACGATAGGAAAAAAACACTGGGTTGTCTTGAGCAGAGGTTGCCAAATGCTGGGGAAATTTTACTTTACGTTTACCGTGCCCTGTTTCCAGCAGGTTTTTTAAGTGCTCTTCCTGGGATTCATCCATGTCCTCCAGCTCATATTCGGACTGGGCTGTTAAAGTGATTGTTTGTGATGGTTCGTCTAAATTAACCAATTCCTGTTGGAGGAAAAACGCGTTAACCCCCTCACTGAGAGAGGATAGTTCACTGAGCTTTGCGTAGCGGACAAAATGCCCATCAATATGAAGTTCAACCAGATTACTGTTTTGCGCATTGGCGATAATTTTTAGTAACATGAATCCCGGGTCCTGTGTTAAAAATACAACTTCTGTCCAAAAATAGTACTATTTATTCCTTAATGAAATATTAAGGCAAATGGAAAATGAAAAAAAAATCGCCACAGGGTGCTGTTTATCCGCGGTATGGGGCCGGTTATTTCATGCTTTATCCATGCCGATGTGCACCCATTAAAGGCCCATGCACTTAGGCCTGCACTCGCAAGTCTCCTTCATCCATGGTCCTGATGGTTGCCCGTCTGCGCGGCCAACCATGTGGAAATTAGCACAGGCTTAATTTCAATCAGGGTGGCGCCAAGCGTCTATAATTAAACTGAGAACGTTTAAGGCCCTCCATGATCACCAAAGAGCAGGCGAAACAGTTATTGACAAATTACGGCAAGGCACTGCAGGCATTACAGGATAATATCCCTCGCATGAATACACCCTCTGGCTCTTTTTCCCCGGGACGTGCCGATGCTCAAATCATTCCTAATTTGCTGCAGGTCCTTCAATGCATAGCGACGGGAACGCCGTATAAGCCCACGGACTTTGTTAAAGGATTACCCGCTATGGATCGGAGCGGCAGAGATCCCCAGGCGGCTTTTGTTGAGTTGTCCAAACAATTGAATGGCCCTTTTCTCAATTATTACGCCCGCATGCATCCTGAACGTACTCAGTTAGTCTTTGAGCTGGCTAATTTCCATCACGAGGTGGCGCAACATGCCACCAAAATTCTCAGGGAAAAAGACACCCATAAGGCCTGTACGGAAGTGCTCGCTAAAATCAAAGATTTTATCGAGAAACATCCGAATGTTGATGGATTGCAAAAAATGAACGCGATTATGGATAAAAACACGTCCAGTACGGCGAAGCTCGCTGAAATCATTGCGTTAGCGAAGGACAAAAAATCAGATTCGGCATTGACTAAAGCGTTTCACGAAACATTCAGAAAACGGGATCCGGCAGTTGAAGCGTTCTATCAGGACATTGCAAAATTGGATATAAAAAAACCACGCGGCTTGAAGGATTATGTCGACCTCTCTGAGAATCCGCACGTCCTGGATAAAGTGAACAACAAGCGTTATTGATTGATGCTATACACCTGACTGTATCCATTAGCTGACTGTATCCATTAGATGAATGCTCTCTTTGACAGCAAATTGATCACAAGGTACTATTTTGCGCTTTTGGTCAACCTGGTGTCCCTATGCAAAATAAAGTCGAAAGCAGTGTGAATGATGGCATTCGCTGTCCCCTCACCGGTAAACCCTTTCGCCATCCTGTCCTGGCTTCCGATGGCCATCATTATGAGTTGAAAGCCCTGAATGAACGACTGAAAGCGGGGCACAGGAATGGTTATCAGGACCGCGAAGCGATTTTTTTTGCCAGTTATGATTTACCGCTTCGAAATGATCTCGATATCATGGATTTACCCGATCGGTATGACGAGTATGAACGCCAGCCTTATCTTGAGCAATTAACAGAACGCCTGGGTGCACCTTACAAACCGTGGAAGCAGGATGCCTATAAGGCCTTTTTAACAGCGGATGCTCTCCTTTTGATGGTCACTGCCCTGAGTCTATTCAAAGAATGCCGGACGTTAAACGCGGATAGTCTGCTCGTGTTGATGCTGGCAAGCAGTATTCTCGACTATTGCATTCGCCTCGGGAGCGGTCACCAGTACGGTCTTGGCGATGGGTTAAGAAAATTACCCGGTTTCCTCTGTTGGATGGGAGAGGTGCTCAGTAGCGTCGATCCTGATGAACACGAAAGTATTTTTCACCTGTAACGGGATTCATTCCATGAAAAAAGACCTTGCGCGTACTACAATTTGCTGCCCTATTACTCATGAGCCGATGCGTCATCCAGTTTATGCTTATCCCCATCACTATGAATTGTCCGCTTTGCTGGATTGGTTTAAGGAGGGGCACAGGACTTCGCCCTTAACCCGGGAAAAAGTGACTTATGTCATTTATGATAAAGAGCTCAAACGGGAACTGGATACGCTCAATCCAGCGGATCGTTATCAGGAGTATGATGGCACGGCGGCTTTTAAAGAATTGCAGTCCTGTTTAAATCATCCTTACGATCCTTACCGCCAGGAGATGAATAAAACCGGGGCGTTGTTGTTTTTCACCGCCGCTTTTTTTGCCCTGCTGATGAAAACAATGGGCAGCAAAGACGGGCAGGCGCCGCAGGCTGATTTGGCGGATCTGTTCTTGTGCCTTTTTCTGGTGGCAGGTTGCCGCTCGCTGTACAAAATGGTGGAACACCGAGCTCCAGGTTTTTTCAGGCCGCCGCCATCCATGGCGCATGCCCAATCTGAAACCGCACTTGATCTGAATGAAGGGGGGCCGGTAGCATTCAACGTCAAGAATAACAGCTGACTCTTTACTTAAAGAAAAAATCCTGTTAAGAAACAAAGTTTTAAAAAAGGAATTTCGCCATGAACAGGATGTTAAAAGCCAATCTCGCCCTGGTGAGTATACTCTGGGCTGCTGCAGCGCCAGCAGCCGTTTATTTTAATCTGGGGGCCGGTGGTACGTTTTCCTCAACCAGCGATAGTTTTACCGGCAATTCAACCACGGTATTGTATGGCCCGACCGCCATAGGCACCAGTTTATTTTCATTGCCGAATGTGAACTGGCGTAATGAATTAACGAATGGTTTTGATTTAAACGCGGCCCTCGGTTATCGCTTGAATGAAACCTGGCGAGCCGATGTTGAATTTTTATATCAAAACCTGACGCGTCACAATCAAGGCAGTTACGACTGGCAAGAACAAAATCCCCTTACCGGGGCAATCTATGCACGACAGGCCAATAACCCCATCAGCGACAAAAGCAAGCGGGCTCATGTGTATTCGCTGCTGACCAACATCGCTTATGATTTAAACCATCATGGTCAATGGACTCCCTTCTTCAATGGTGGGGTGGGTGTGGCCTGGTTGCAATCGGGTCGGGTAAAAACCAATAACATCATCAATATCGATGATCCGGCCACGCCCCTGATTGAAACCGCGCCAGCGACGCAAACCAGTCCTTCCCTCTATGGTACTGCATTCGCCTGGCAGTTTAAGACTGGCGCCGCTTACGAGGTCAATGATAAAATCACCGCGATCCTGCAGTACCGTTTATTGGGCACATCCAGTTTCAAAGCCAGCGGCAGCGTAATTACCAGCAATCCCGGTACTCCGGGACAGGCTTCGTTTTACATTGCCGAACATGCTGTTAAAGGCTTGCTCACTCAAGCCATTGAACTCAATCTGCGATTCAATGTCTGACATGAAGGCCGGGTCACGGCCTTGATTGTTAAAACATGCCATTGCTGTTGGCGGCATTCTCAGGGATGCTTTGCACAACGTCCCAATGCTCGACAATTTTATTATTTTCCAGCCTGAAAATGTCGATGATGGCCTGGCCGCGAGTCCCCGGCTCTTTGATGGAATGGACATGTAGAATGACATAATCCCCTTCCGCCATGACCCGTTTGATTTCGCTGTGTGACTGGGGGTAGGTGCTTTTCAGGTACTCAAGGTATTGCTTGAAGCCCTCGATACCGTCTTTCGCCAGGGGATTGTGCTGGATATACCAGGGGCCCATGTACGTTTCTGCGGCGGCAAAATCCTTGTCATTAATGGCCTTTTGGTAAAACCGGGTCACGACCTCTTTATTTATTTCCTGTTCATTTTTTGCAGCAAAAGCCAGACTGGAAGCGGCCAGGCAGAGGGCCAGCGATAAACATTTTTTGCTCATGTTATTCTCCTTTATTTATTGATTAAATCGATTATAATTGCCTTTTTTAAATAAAAAAGCGTGATTTTTTGGGTAAAACAATCAGTTTTTTTGATTAATTAAAGGGGCGCAATGGCTAAAATTACTCTGGAACAGTGGCGGGTTTTGCAAGCCGTGGCGGACGAAGGAACCTTTGCAAAGGCCGGGGAAAAACTGCATAAAAGTCAATCAAGTATCAGTTACACCGTGGGTAAATTACAAGACATCCTCGGTATTTGCCTGTTTGACTTGCAGGGACGAAAGGCTGTGCTTACCGAGCAGGGCCTGCATATTCTTAATTTGTCGCGGCAATTAACAAGGGCTGCCAGGAGTCTGGAACAGAGCGTTCACCAGTTTAAATCCAGCTATGAAAAAACATTGCGTCTGGCGGTGGATGAAATTTTCCCACCCGATCGCTTATTGCAGGTTTTAAAAGCCTTTGGCCGTCAGAATACCCATACCCGTATTATTTTAAATCAGGGGTTGTTATCCGGACCCAGCGAAGCATTAGAGCAGGGTGAGGCCGAGATGGTTATTGTCTCTCGTATTCCTGAAGGCTACATGGGTGAGAAGTTAATGGAAATTAATTCCATTCCCTATGCGCATATTGACAGTCCCCTGCATCAAAAAAACATAGGCCTTGAGGAACTTTGTGAGGAGCGATACATCATCGTTCAGGATTCGGGACGGCATAAAAAAAGGAATGAAGGCTGGTTAGGCTCGGAATTTCACTGGAAGGTCAGTTCCATGGAAATGAAAATTCAGTGCGTGGCGCATGGCATTGGTTTTTCCTGGTTGCCTGAAGCGCTGGTCGCGGGTAGAAACTTACCCATTAAACCCCTGCGATTACCTCAGGATAATGTACGGACTTACCCCCTGTATCTGGTGCATCACAATCCCCAGAACATGGGGCCTTCCGCACGAGTGCTCACCGACCTCTTCAGGCAGTACAGTCAATCGCCCGTTACCGTAAATTCAATTGACAGCCGGCAGGGAATACAATAATTTTACCAGCCTGTTGCGGGAGTGCTGCACAAGGATATTTGAATGAAGCCGCTTTATGTTGATCCGGATATTAGAAAAGCGTCCACGCTGTCTTCGGACTTTTATACTTCAACCGACTGGTTTGAGCAGAGCAAGGAAAAAATTTTTGCGAGAACCTGGCAATTTTGTCTGAGTACGGAGGCTTTACGGCTTCCCGGTCAATTAGTGCCCCATACCCTGCTGCCTGGCTTCCTCGATGAACCCTTGCTGTTTGCGCGCGATGAGCAGGATGCTTTGCACTGCCTGAGCAATGTCTGTACCCACCGCGGTAATCTTCTGGTTGAAGCCCCCTGTACCGTCATGCAGAAAATCAAATGTGCCTACCATGGCCGCCGCTTCAGTCTCTGCGGCGACATGCTGCACATGCCGGAATTTGAACAAACGGCGAATTTTCCTTCTGAGCGCGATAACCTGCCTGCTATTCCCTTTGATGCTCTGGAGCCGTTTTTATTTGCTTCGTTGTCCCCTGCGGCGCCGTTTAAGGAGGTTTTTGCCGAAATTCGCGAGCGTTTATTCTGGCTGCCCATGGAAAACATGCGCCTGGATATCCATCGTTCGCGGGATTATCTGGTTAAGGCTCATTGGGCCCTGTACTGTGAAAATTACCTTGAAGCCCTGCATATTCCCTTTGTCCATCATGGCTTAAGGCAGGTCATTGACTGCACCACGTACACCACCGAACTTTACCGTTATTGCAATTTGCAATTGGCGCTGGCCGCCAATGGCGAGGCGAGTTTTAACTTACCAAAGGACGCGCAGGACTATGGCAAGGAGGTGGCGGCTTATTATTACTGGATATTCCCCAACACCATGCTTAATTTCTATCCCTGGGGATGCTCAGTGAATGTGGTCAAACCCATGGCGCCTGATTTAACGAAAGTCTCGTTTCTAACCTTTGTGCTTGATGAGAATCAATTGGGTAAAGGGGCAGGAGGCGAGCTGGATGTCGTTGAGCGGGAAGACGAAGCGGTGGTGGAGGCTGTGCAAAAAGGGATACGGTCACGTTTTTATGATAGCGGCCGTTTTTCACCGACCAAAGAACAGGGAACTCATCATTTCCAACGCCTGCTTTGTGAATTCCTGAATGACTAACTAAGGACAGTGATGCAGGATGCGCCATCACAACCGGGTTTGCAGCGTCAGCTGAGTGCCCGTACGTTAAGCATGATTACCTTGGGCGGCTCCCTGGGTACCGGTATTTTTTTAGCCAGTGGCAATGCCTTGTCGCTGGCGGGTCCAGGCGGTACGTTGCTGGCTTACGTGATCATGGGCATTATGGTCTATTACCTGATGAGTGGTTTGGGGGAGCTTGCCGCCTACATGCCGAGTTCAGGTTCCTTTTATGTGTATGCTTCCCGTTTCATTGATCCTTCCTTAGGTTATGCGCTGGCCTGGAATTACTGGTTTAGCTGGCCCATCACCATTGCGTCTGAAATTGCAGCCTCCGCCTTGCTGATGAATTTCTGGTTTCCTGGCAGCCCGCCGCTGTTGTGGTGTGCAACCTTTTTAGTGTTGGTGATTGGCTTTAATGTGATTTCCACCAAAGCGTTCGGTTTGGCGGAATACTGGTTTTCGTTCATCAAAATCACAGTCATCATTCTGTTTATTGTTGCGGGTTTTGCCATGATTGCCGGTCTGACCGAATACCAGCCAGCCGGGTTTAAATACTGGTCTATTGGCGACGCGCCGTTTCATGATGGCTGGCTCGGTGTTTTAAGTGCCTTTGTTGCTGCTGGTTTTTCATTTCAGGGTACGGAATTATTAGGGATCGCCGCAGGCGAGAGTGACAATCCAGGGGTTAATGTACCTCGTGCGGTCCGATTGGTATTCTGGCGGATTCTATTGTTCTTTGTTTTATCGATTTTAATTATCAGCCTGCTTGTCCCTTATACAGCCGAACAATTGACGGTTTCTGATGTGTTGATGAGCCCCTTCACGTTTGTGTTTCAGCAAAGAGGCATTGCTTCGGCCGCGTTACTGATGAACGGTGTGGTGTTGATTGCCATTCTTTCCACAGCCAATTCCGGTTTGTATGTCTCAAGCCGTCTGCTCTGGTTTCTTGCCAGTGAAGGCCATGTACCCAGGTCTTTTGCCAAAGTCAATCGCCGCGGCGTACCTCTGCGGTCCCTGGCTTTGACCAGCAGCATTGCTTTGCTGGCTTTCTTATCCTCGCTCTACGGTAGCGGCAGGGTGTATTTCTGGTTACTGAATGCCGGCAGCCTGTCAGGATTTATTACCTGGATGGGTATTGCCGCCAGCCATTACCGCTTCCGAAAAGCCTATCTTCATCAGGGGAGGGATCCAAAGAAGCTGCCTTATCTTGCCAAAGGGTATCCTTACGGACCTTTGTTTGCCTTCGGTTTATGCCTGTTGATCATCGGCAGTCAGAATTACAAGGCGTTTATCGGGCAGGCCGTTGATTGGCAAGGGGTTGTCATTTCCTACCTTGGCGTTCCCTTGTTTTTAGGCGTATGGCTTAGCCATAAATGGCTGAATCAAACACGATGTGTGACCCTGGCCGCCTGTCGCTTTGATTAAGAGGCGATTTGTCAATGACGACTGAGCGGGGTAAAGTTTAATTTTAGTATTGCATCAATGGATTGCTGCATGAATGGTGTTCTTCAAACCCGACTGTTTCTCTGCCTGCTGGCCTTTACCATTTTTCCCCTGCAAGCCGAGGAGGTGCCGCTTTGCAGTGGGGATAACCGCCTGTTGTCATTGGTCGACAGGCCTTCCGAAGCTTTAAGCGCCTGCATTGTCCCTGCCAGGTCTTTACTCATTGAATCCGGGTATACTTACCAGCAAGTCACACCCAATGGTTTCAGTCAAAATGTGCCGCAGATGGAGTGGCGGTTCGGTTTAGGAGGCAATACCGAGTTCGATATTTTACCCCCGACTTACAACTGGCAATCAACGCCCCGCCAGGTCGGCTACAGTTTTGTGACATTGGGAGCTAAACGCATTGCCTATTATGACGATCATCAGTTGGTTACGCTGCAGGCGGCTATTTCGCCCCCCTCAGGAGGTAAAAATTTTGGCGGCCGTAAAAATGGCTACACAGTGAATGGCATTTACAATTACAGTTTTGATTCAGGATTAGGGATTGCGGCGCAAGTGGGTTTTGCTTCATTCGTGACTCAACCGGTGGATGGGAATCAAAGCTACCTCAGCATGAATCCACTGATTCTTGCAGGATGGCCATTACAGGATAAAATTAACGTGTATGTCGAAGCCTATGCCCAAAGTCGCACAGCGCCCAATCAGGGTTGGGGCGTGAATGCCGATGCCGGGGTGGTTTTTCTGGTGACAAAAAATCTGACGGTGGATGTGGTTTACAACCAGCGTTTCCATGGCGCTTTAAACAGCCTGGAACGCTCCTTTGGCGGCGGTCTGGTCATTGGATTTTTCTAGTTGGCCCTGGCGTTTTCCAAAGGACCATGAATTAATTCATCGCCATCCTCTTTCTTTAATGAAATAAAAACAGCCACGGAGCATAAGGTTAATATCCCTAAGGCGATAAATGATTCATGAAAGGTTTTAAGGCTTAGGATGACTTCCTTGTTACTGGCTGCAAAAATCCGTACCAGAACGGCAGCCACCGCCACCCCGAAACTTTGTGCGAGCTGCTGGGTCGTGCTCATGATGCTGGTGGCTGCACTGATGTCATCGGGGGCGAGATTGGCATAAGCTAAGGAATTCATGCCGGTGTATTGCAATGAGATCAAAAACCCGTAGGCGAAAGTCAGGGTGGTAATAAGGTAAAGGGAAGTCTTTTCATTGACTAAGGCAAAGGAAAACAGCCCCAGGGCTACCAGTACCGTGTTGAGGATTAAAAGTTTCTTGTAGCCAAAGAGCCTCAGAATCGCAAGCGACAAAGGCTTAACCAGTAAAACCCCTAAGGCTATCGGCGCCAGAAGAAGCCCCGAAAGCTCCGGTGAAAATCCAAGGCTAATCTGAAAAAGGAGGGGAAGCAGAAAGGGGATACCGCCAAACCCAAGCCGTGCAAGAAGATTCCCCGTGATGGAAACCCGAAAGGTGCGCAGGCGAAGCAGACTGACCTTGACCACCGGGTGTGTTTTATTGCGCGAATGCCAACTGTAAAATAACAGCAGCAGCACCGCCACGGCCAGAGTCAACAGCGAATGGGAGTTTCTTGTGTGGGATTCGCTTAGCGTGGACAGGCCAAAGGTCAGCGTGGCCAGTCCACTGCCAAACAGGATAAACCCGATTTTATCGAGACTGGGCACCGGCCTTGGCGGCATAGATGGCAGCAATTTCCGGGCAAGGACTAACGCCAGCGCACCGATGGGCGCATTCACCCAGAATATCCAGCGCCAGGAAAAATGACTGGTGATGAAACCGCCAACAACTGGACCCAGCATCATTCCTATCGCCGCCACCATAACCACAATACTCATTTTGGCAACCAGTTCGTGGCGCTCGCAGGTACGGATAATGATCAGACGACCCACGGGCATGGTCAATGATCCACCCAGTCCCTGCACAATACGGGCTACAATCAATTCCGGCAGGCTTTGGGTAAAGCCACACCAGATGGAGCTTAACGTGAACACGCCAATGGCACACATGAAGACTTTTTTAACCCCGAATTTATCCGCTATCCAGCCGCTGATGGGAATAAAAATAGCCAGGCTGAGCAGGTAGCTGATCAACGCCAGTTTTAAATCGATGGGATAGACCTTAAGGCTTTTGGCCATCACTGGAATGGCGGTGTTAATGACCGTGGTGTCCACCGATTCCATGAACAGGGCAAAGGACACCAGCACGAGGATAAGATTTTTTCTCATCATAACCAGCTTAGCGGGCAATGACTGCCGCCGTCATTCGTGAAATACAGGTTTGTTTACCCTGCTCGTTGTAAATGGCAATCTGCCAAACCTGCGTTGTACGCCCCAAATGCACGGGCGAGGCGACAGCCGTGACCAGCCCTTCCTTCACCGAACGAAGGTGGTTGGCGTTGATTTCCAGCCCCACACAATAAAAGTGCCTGATATCAATCACGGCATTGGCTGCGGTACTGGCCACGGTTTCTGCCAGCACCACATTGGCGCCGCCATGGAGAATGCCGATGGGTTGCCGCGTACGCTCATCCACGGGCATGGTGGCAGTAAGGTAATCCTCGCCAATTTCGGTAAACTGAATGCCCAGTAACTCAGACAGGGTGTTATTGCCGCGGCGATTCAAATCGTCAACACCAAACTCGTTGTACCAGATGGCCATTTTCATCTCCACTTCTTTGTAAAATAAGCATAAACTCTAATACTACGCAAACCAGTAAGAAATTCCTATGACTAATCCATCGTGTATGCGCTGTTTTGTTGCAGGCAAAGTGCAGGGAGTATGGTACCGGGCCTCCGCCAAAAAGGAGGCAGTCAGACTGGGTATTAGCGGATGGGCACGTAATCTGAAGGATGGACGTGTAGAAATTTTTGCCTGTGGGGACGTGGATAAACTCGATCTGTTTTATGCGTGGATAAAAAAAGGCCCGCATTTAGCCCGTGTGCAAGAGCATAGTCGTGAAGACCTTCCCTGGCAGGATTATCAAGGATTTGATTCGTTTTAAGGTGATTGTCATGAAACAATTTACACGTACTTTTCTGTTGGCTTTAGTCTGGTTTTCCTTGTTAGTGGTTCCGTATGCCATTACCTTCTATGTTTGTTACAGCGGTCTTTGTGGTGGGCCGGGTATTGCGTCCCATTATGTCTCCATCGTCGGCTATTACATCTGGCTTTACCCTTTGATTGTTTTCGCCAGCCTGTTTTATGCCCGCAGATTGAATAAAGCATCACGTCCTGACAAGTCCATTATGGCGCTGTTAATTCCGTTTGTCTGCCTGTTGCCGCTCCTGTATGTGATTTATCATACGGGCAGCCAAGCCAACTACAATAAGTTGCAGGCCAATATGTATAATATTCAACCTGATGATTTTGTCTGTGCACCGGAACAATTTGTCAGGCACCCCAAAAGCAATCCGTATCTTGATGACATTTTTTATTTTTTTGAGGGCAAACGCGGTCATTATGGCGTGGCATGGAGTATTTATTCCTACCCCACACGCGAAGCACTTGCCGCAGCATTAAAAGAAAAAGGGATTGATCTGGCGCAGTGCAAAAACCCCAAAGGACAGGGGGTATAACCCCCAGACTCTACTGGCTCTTTGACGATTGTGGAAAAATCACGCGAAATCCTGGCTCAAGAATTTGCCCGAGAGGATTTTTGGATATCTCACTGTCAAACACACGTTGACGCAGCCAGAGTAATTGCTGAAAACTGGCATCAACACCCCGTTCTGTGCGTAACAACTGCCGCACCGACTGGCGATAGTGACGAATAACGTTCTGCCATTCATTGCTGTTTTTCATTGTGAGAAAACGAGCTAATTGCCTGCCTGCAGCCAGGTGTTCAGCCTTGTTTAAATTCACAATAAATTCATCCTGCCAACCTGACTTATTCTGTAACGGCAGACGGGTTAAAAGTTCACAGCGTGTTTTGGAAAACACAGGATGCTGATAGTCAATCATCAGTACCGCCTGAACGAAGTGCTTATCAATGATTTTATCCAGAAGCATCTGGCGAATGGCCTGCTGGTCATTATAGCCCTTAACCGGTGTAAGCCAGGGATGATCAGCATCCTGTAAGGACGTTTCGGGAAAATGCATACCCCATTGATTCAATAAGGAGGCATACCGGGGCGTGGTTAATGAGGACTTGATCTGACCGAGCAAGGGATTGAGCCAGAACGCCGAAGGGATAGAAACCCGGGAATTTTTAAAACTGGATTCGAGATTAATTTCAGTGGTACAAAAGAGGGGTCGAAGCTGTTCCTGTAAACTTAAGTGCTTGACAAAATGTCGCATTTTATCGGATTGACGCAGTTTCTTCATTCCTTTTTTGGCATCGTTTGCCAACAAACTGGCTTCGCTTACCTGAAACAGCAGGACGGTGGTTTCCTCATCAAGTCGATTGGGTGCGAACTCCAAAGGTCGGGATACTGTCCACCAATCATTGTGAGGCGCATTGATTTCCTTAAGAATAGGGCCGCCTGAATTATGGCAGGCCGAGCAGCGCATACGCTGGCCGAAATGGGGTTGATCCGGAGGGTTCTGGCGGTATAAAAAACGGTTGTCGCGATAAGCATCTTTCGAATTTCCACGATAAAACCAGCGGGTTTGACCGCCTTCAATCCCCCGTAATTCATAAAAATTATACAGCGCTTTTTCGTTATCCCAGGCGATAACTTCTATCACTAATTTGCCCGTTTCAGCCTGTTGATCAAGATGAATGAGCCCTTCTTTCTGGTCGGTGAAATAACCAATAAAGAAATCACCGTGCCCTACTGAGGTACCATCCCGCATCGAACCAAAAATGGAAGTAAAGAAGCTGAAGCTGCCTTGTGCAGGATTGTTGCGGCCACGGTTGGCAACCAGACTTATTTGCTGATTCAAGCCATTGTCACGCAACAGGGAAGTGAAAGCAGTAATCGTTTCAGGGCAAGAGGCGCTCGATGAAACCAGTGAAAATAAAGGGTCGTGTTGGATGGCCAGGGTATTATTCTTGAAGTAAATCGGGCAGTGGGCGTGACTGAGGGATACAATACTCAGCAAGAAGAGCAGGTGTTTCTTCATCTTTTTCAATGCAAGATAATAATAGGCGTAATGTATTGATTATTAAGTGGTTAGTAAAGCATTAATTTTTTATTTTTGAAGCTTAAAAAAAGCAATAAAGGCTGTCCTGTTTCTACGGGAGACGCCCATTTGATCTATAATTATAAGAGTAGTCGCTTTGCTGTACGATAATGGTTAAAGAACTGATTGAACAAGGGGCTATTTCTTTTTCTGTAAAAAATCAAGCTATAAATTACGCAGAAAACCATCGCATCCTTCACGACGAGGTGCCGCTTGGCCTTGCCCTTTTTTTTAATCGTCTTGCCCGAGCCGAATCGTTAACCACCGATGAATTGAATGGTTTTTTTGCCGAGCTCGCGGCCATTGAAAAGTGCAGGATGGCCCTGCACGATCTCTTCATCGGTCTGGTTAAAGCCATGGCCGTGAATTATTACCTGTCGATTGAGCCCACCATGACGGCGTTGGTTCAACGGATAGAAACGACGATACAGCAGGGTTTGCCTTTGCCGGTTATGAACGAGGACAAATGGCAGCAGTACCTACCTCTGTTAAACTACCTGCTGCTTACCCGCGATCCCCGTCTGCAACTGGTTAACATCACCCCGACCATGGATTTTCCTGGACAGACGCCCTATGCGAATCAGATCATTCAGTATGATTTGGTCTTTGCCTTTAATGCGTTAGCGTTATGCAATGTTTTTTTAACCCATAAACCCTATTCGCATTGGGATTTGACCAAGCCGATTTTGCCGCCTGGTTTTAAAAAAACCACCAAAAACATGGCGAACCCCAACGAGTATTTTCCGTATAAAAAACGGTTCAAAATACATGAAGGCCGCGTGGGTGACACCTTCTTTTATGCAACCGATGGCAAGAAAATCCTCTGCACCCAACTCCAAAGCCGACGCCATTACAAACCCGATAAAGGAAACAACCTGTCTTCTCACACGTAATCTGCCAGAGCCGCGCTCCCTTGTAAATGTTAATGATAATCATTATCATTTAATTTTGCCCTGAGCCTATGCTTTGATGTTGAAAAAAATTGCCTTGGGAGGTTTGTTTATCCTGTCGGCCAGTTCAGATGCCGCCTTGCCTCATCCGTTTCAAAATGAGCGATTCGCTTACCAGGGGCATGTGTTTTTTAATGTCAGTGATTCAGCACTGGCAGGAGAGCGTTATTTACTCAATCAACAATTATCCAATGTCAAGCTTGAGTCCGATTGGGCTTTCTCTGAAAAAAGCCAGATTAAGGGCTTGTTGATTTACAACACCCTGCCCACGCCAGTCACCCCCGAATTGTATTTTGAGCAACTCTACCTGGATTTGCACGAGCCCGCCCTGGCCAGGTTTTACTTCAATGCCGGTAGAAAATGGCTTCCTTTCGGCAGTTATAAAAATGACCTGATTTACAAGCCTTTGACCAAGGCCATGGGTCAGACGAATGAGGATACGATAATCATGGCCTTTGATAACCGCTTTTATGGCAGTGTGTCGCTGTTTTCGCCTCACTCACGTGTTCGTTCTTCAAGGCTTGATTATTATTACAATCTCAATACAGGTTGGCACAATGACGATTACGATGTGGGTTTCAGTTATCTCTATTCATTCGCTGAGAGTCAATTGTTTCAATACAACAAAGGATTTGGAGGTTACCTGTTTTCGACGATCAATAGCCATGTGCCGGCAGGCGCGGCTTATGTGAATTGGCATTATCGCAGCTATTCAACCTACCTGACCTTCATTTCGGCTTTGCGGCCCTTTGAGAGCAATGAACTCGCCTACCAGAACAAAGGCGCTGTACCCAAGGCTTTGAGCGTGCAAGGCGGTTATGAGTTCCAGGTCAGGGCGGTTCAAGCCAAAGCCAGTGTTTTTTATGATCAATCCTTTGAGGCCCTGGCCTTGCAATTGCCTGAGAAACGAGCTGGAATCGGTCTGGCATTGTTTCCAAAGCCTTACCTCACCCTGCAGTTGCAATATTTTAAAGACATTAATTACAAGCAGTCTGTGATGGCTTCAGGGCTTAATCGGCCGGTTAGAGGTTACCGTGGCAATCGGGATACGTTTGCCTTGCAGGCTATAGTGAATTTTTAAATGGAAGGCATGGTTCCCCCGCTGGCGCGGGGGATGACTGAGAATTGCGCGACCCTATACGCGGCATTGAGTGGTCATGACGCCCACTTGTGCAAAGGCCGTTTTAAAGGTTTTCAAATCCAGTTTCAAATCGTTTGCGGCATACAAAACACCGCAAGCCCCATTTTTGAAATCGGTGGTTGGCGTCCAATAACGGGTGTTGGCGATGACCATGGCATGGTAGGCTTTTTTGATGCCGATTTTTTGGGATAACAGATAAAACGCTTTGTTAAATACGCCGCTGGCCGTGTGAACAATGAAACTTTGCTGGTCCTGTGGATCGGCGATGCGTGATTTGGCGAACGCCACCAGTTCGGGGTAACTGATTGCGCAATAGCTGCCGCTGCTGCGAGCAATTGTCTTATCCAGACAATCCGCCGAACTGCCATCCGAAGAAGGATAATCCATAAAACGCAATGCTTTACCAAAAGAATCCTTCACGATAGTCTCACCAATCCCCCAGGTCACTGCCGTGGGATTTAAATTGGTTTTGCTGAATAGCAAGGGATTTTTTTCTAACAGGTAAGCGCGGGTGGCCTGACCTCCCATATCCGATAAGGACTCATTGAGCGCTCCGGATTGATCATGGTATTCAAGACCCGCGTGTTGCTCGGTAAAGCCATGGGTAACCTCATGTCCGGCGACATCAAGCGAAACCAGGGGATAAAAATCGGTGCCATCGCCAAATGACATGGCCTGACCATCCCAGAACGCATTGTCATAACCGTCACCGAAATGAACACGCATAACGAGAGGTATGGGCTTGCCTCGCGTGTTCTGCAAGGCATTGACACCGTACCAGTCTTGGTACATGTCAATGATGGTATGACCGAAATAGTAGGCATCATCCGTAGGCGAATAGGCGCCGTTGACTGTTTCTTCGATGTTGGTATTGCAGGGATATTGATAGGGAGTCATGATTTTGTCGTCCCAATCCCACCTGGAATTTAAATTAACCAGGCGTACTTTCGAATCATCCATGATGCAGGTGTCGCCGCGCTGAGTCACTTCCAATGCCGGCAAGCCGTCTTTACCATACCAATACTCATGAACTTTCTCATTTCCTCCAGGGCCGGTATCACCGTAGGTTTTGACATCGTTCCATTGACTCAAAACAGCGCCGGATTGTGCGTCAATGACAAAGGTCGGCTGCGCCGGTTTGTTGCCCTCGACGGTCTTAAAGGCAACCAGATAAACCAGACGGGGCGTATGGGGTTCTTCCATACGGATTTGTAATTCATTGCGAATGGGGTGGAGTTCACCGGTATGGGTGGTTTGATAGTCTTTTTTCGCGACCTCAATAGCCTTATCAGCACTGAATGCGGGTTGAGTGTTTAAGTCTAATTCGTTAATCAGCTGGCCGTTTACTTCTCCCTCGGCATTGGCCGCCAGCGCGGTGGTCGTTGATTTGGCAACCATGACCTGGGCGCCAATCACCGGGATTCCCTTGTAGAGTTGCTGAAAACGGGTAATGGTTTTGTTGTTTGCCTGTGTTTGGCTGACTTGTTGCAAGGCATTGTCCTGTGGCGCCGCCTTTTTAGCGGCGGAGACGTTGGCTTGAGGTTGAATGAGGGAAAAGGGTTTTAAACTGGAAAGCGGCGCCTGATAAAGGTCTACGGCGTTACTCGCCGTTAATACAGGGGAGGCGGTACCAAGCGACAAAACGGCTATTTTTTTTAACATATCTAAATCCAAATCAATAGTTAACGCACCCATCATGGCATAAAGGATGACCATGATGCAATAATGTTTATCAGTCTATTCTGTGGAATGATGTTTACTGCCCAAGGACAAAAGCCTGTTGGTGTAAGCAATGGCTAAGGCTGAGATCAGCAGGGTAAGATGAATAAGAACCTGCCACATGACCTTGTCATTGGCCATCCGCGACGGATCAATGAATGTGCGCAATAAATGAATGGATGAAATGCCGATTAACGCCAGGGCCAGTTTAATTTTCATAGCCCCTGCGTCAAGATGATCCAGCCATTCCGGCTGATCGGGATGGGCATCCAAATCAAGACGCGAGATGAAGGTTTCATAACCGCCCATGACCACCATGATGAGCAGGTTGGCAATCATGACCACGTCAATCAGGCTTAATACGCCGAGCATGATTTGATTGTCATCCACCCCATTTAAATGGCTGACAAGATGGTAAAGCTCAGCAATGAAACGGTAGACATACGTGGCTAAAATAACAATCAGGCCGAGATACAGGGGCGCCTGAAGCCAGCGGCTCATAAAAATAAAGCGGCCCACCGCTTTCTTCACTGTGTGCATAAAGACAATACCCATAAGAACTGATAAGGTCTTTATAGTACTGCCTTTAAACGGGGATTGGCCAGTTTTTTAGTAAAAAATTAGAGCAGATAACGAATAACTGCTATCTTTCTATAAACAGACCGTGAAGTGATGATCATGCACCAGATTACGCTGACCTATGATGAATCCATGGTTCGTAAAGCCATTTTCCGCTTCTGGAAAAGAACGGTTGGCCTGGTCTATCCGGTTGCTCTGATCATGATGACCTTGATTTTCTTGATTCTGCTTTATCAGGGCAACCGTTCCTGGTGGATTGGGGCGTTAGGGGCGGTCCTCCTTATCAGTTTTTTAATGATTTTAACCCTCTACCTGGTGCATTTTCGTAATGCCTGGCATAAATTCAGGGAAATGGGCTCGCCCGTGGCGTCGTTTATTGTGGCAGAAAACAGCGCAACAATCTCTTCCAGCGCCGGCACCAGCACCTTTCCCTGGTCCGCCATTAAAGAAGTATGGCGCTATGATGATCTGTGGTTGCTCTTTTTTTCAAAGAGCCAATTCATGACTTTTCCAAGCGCACAGGTCAGCGAAGAAGTCCAGGACTACATCCTTCACCACATTCAACAGGCGGGAGGCCGTATTGACTAGGCGCGCGGCAGGTGTCTCGCGATATCCCGGGTCAGGAGAGTCAGGTTATTGTTCATGCTGGTGACCATGGTATTGGGGTTCACCACGGGCAACTTCTCCGTGTAGGCTACTTTGTATTTTTTAAAGGGTTCATCGCCTTTATAAATCACATATTCAGCCTGTAAAATGCTTTGTCCTTGTGCGGTCACTTTGTATTGGGAAATATCGACCTGCAATTGATAGTTGGGTTTGAATTTAATATCCCAGGGCGCCAGTTCAACAAGAGCACCAGACAAAAAAGTGGACAGATTGGTTTTAATGACCCGCTTGACATTGCCCCGGACCTCTTCTGCCCATTGAAAATCTTCCTGTAATTCACTGAGGTTAGGTGTGTAATAAATACTTAACTGCGGTTTATCAAGGTAATCCGGTACGCTGACTCGTTCGATCCCCAGCCTGACATGGATGTATTGATTGCTTTGATTCACCGGCCCTGAAACCGGA
Organism: Legionella rubrilucens; assembly: GCF_001468125.1. Classification (GTDB taxonomy): domain Bacteria; phylum Pseudomonadota; class Gammaproteobacteria; order Legionellales; family Legionellaceae; genus Legionella_C; species Legionella_C rubrilucens. The sequence continues at coordinate 436,539 of NZ_LNYT01000020.1, forward strand.
TTCAATACATAATAGGACGGATCTTTGCTGCGCGAACAGGCGGTAAGAATCAGACTTGCACTGAGGAGTAGTCCTAAGGTGCGCTTCATGATTTACCCCGCAGCAGGGATTCAGGGTGACGGGAGAGGTAATCGCTTAAGTTGCGCACCGAATAAGCGGCTTTGGCTACTTCCCTCATGCTTTCATTAAAGTAGACAAAGGTCCCCGGCATGCGTTCGGAGATGGCGATGGCTAATTTATCAATGCTGGCCGCCATGTCCTTAATAGCGACAATGGTGTCTTTGAATTCTTTGGAACGAATTAAATTACTGATATCGCGTAAGGTCTTACGTGCAGCGCGCAAGGTATCATTGGCTGTCATGTCGTCTTCGTTAGACGTTTCGGTTGGGAACATTGAATAGCCGTGGAAGGTTCGAATCAACGGCGTTGTTCTCTGTTTGTTTTCCGAAGGCACCAATTCAATGCTGGCTGTGCCGGTGAGGATATTGGGCGCGGTGATTGTCGCCACGATGCCGTTATCAATCAGGATTTGAATGGGGTTGTCTTTCTGGACGAAGGACTTTTCGACGAAAAATTCAACATAAACTGGAATGGCCACATTGGATTTGGATTTATTCGCGGTCAATTCGATGCGTTTGACCTCACCGATTTTAACGCCGCGGTACGTGATGGGGGAGGTCACATTCAAGCCGTTTAAGGAGCCCTTGAAAAACATGGTATAGGTTTCCACTTTACCATGCATGTATTCTTTGTACATAAAAACCAGACTCAGCGCAGCAAGCACGATGGCGCCAAAAACAAATATGCCAATTCCTATGTAGATGCGTTCCTGACGTTCCCTGGGCATGCTTTTCCTTACCGATGGCTATGAGAGATATAATTTTAATATAACGCTGACAGTAATTAACCAAAACAACCCGCGTGTAATGATGCGTGACACGGCTTTTCTCGTAGGTAATATTCTATTGGCCACATCATAATAATAATAACCTGCCGTGAAACTGGCAATGGTTGCATAGAGGATAGTCTTACAGAGTGAATTCAATAAATCAGCCAGAGTAATGACATCGCTCAAACGGATTAAATACTCGTTGATATCCGCCTTGAGGTAATAATAGAAGGTTAAAAAAATGCTGGTTAAAAATCCTAAAGAGACATAGGTATAAAGCAGCAGCGCCGTGACATTGAATCCGGCGACAAGGGGAATGATGTTTTCAAGCAACACCTTTTGCGGATCTTCATGGAGGCTTGGGTGATAAAAATCGATGAGGTTCAAACCGCACTGAGTACAAAGAACAAAGCCAATAGTTAATGGGGCGAAATCATGAATGACGGTATTCTGGGCAATCAGCATGCCTTGATGCTGAAGGTTATACGAGGCCAGCATGTAGTGAATACTGACGGCAAGGGAGGTACCCATCAACATGCTGACAAAAAGCAGGGGAATCACGACCCAGGTTCCGGCTCGCAAGGTTGCAATAAAGGATTCGCGCCAGGTGATGGCGTTCCAGTTACACAGCAGGCTATAAAAAAAATGACCCAAAAACACAAAGAAGAACACAGTGGATTGCAATAAGGCGCCTGCTTTTTCGCCAGTGCGTTGAAATAGAATCAATGCCATAAAATCCCTTGACTATCCTTAATCGGCAAAATAACACCCCCATAGTACACGTGAGTGCCTGATTATTCAAAGGAACATCGGTGCGACCGGGATGACAGGTAATATTCAACAGGCTTAAATCAAAAAACCGTTTTGCTTAGCGATAGGAGCCGATAGTCAAAGGGAGCGTCAATTTTTCTAGCTCTGCTTCTTCCTCCGCTGGCTTAAAAAAGGCAGTGTCCTTGACCGTGGTTAAGGTGAACAGAAATTTACTTCGGGTGGAGGGGCTGTTTATTACGCCAAGCGTTGCGTTGGCGTGTATTTCCTTTGGCGCCACAAGTTCAATCTCCCGGTTATGAATGGCCTCACAGACGGTGGCTTTTTTTTCCACAATGCTGGTGAGGCATTTTTTTTGGTATTTACAGTAATCATCGGCTTTTATTGATTGATAATAATGGTAGCCTAAATAGAGACTGATGAAACCCGCTATGCCAATACCAATGAGAAAACCCGCCGGTCCAATGGTCATGCCCGCAACGGCGGCGGCTTCAAAAGCGGTTAAAACCGCGTTGACCCCGAGAAAATAAGTGCCGAATAAGGTCGTGCAGATTAACGCCGTAGTATTGACCGCGTCGCGAATAAGCAGGGCACGGTTTTTGTTGATGTACTCAGGGATCCGTTGTGTCTTGATAGCCAGGCCGTTTCGTTCAAGCAGCAGATCGGCTGTTTTGTTTTTTAACGCATAAAGGCAGCAATATTTTTTATTTTTAAGTTCGTCTCGATGCAACTCTTTGTAATTGGCATAAATAAACAGGCCGCCCATTAAGAGAGAGAGCAGGGCCATAATGCCTGTACTTATCAACAGGGAAATAACCCCCAGGGTCACGACGCCAATAACGCTCCATAACAAGATCAAGGGATAGCTTGAGGAATCAGTCAGCGGGAGGGATATGGCTTGCAGCAGTTTATTCTTACGACGCATTTTCGGAGCTATCCTGTGCCCGTAGGCAATCAGGGCATCGACGGTTCCCTCGTCCAGAAACTCGTAAAGATCATTTAACTTGTTCGAGTTTAATAGTTGCCGCAACTCACTGTTATTTAATTGATTTAATTCCGACATGGTTATCAATTAACCATCAAGGTCATGTAAGTGGCTTTGCCATTATTCAGTATTTGCCAGGTCATTTCAATAGTGTAAAGGGGGGGGAGCCGCATAGCACGGCTCCTCTGACTTATTGAAGCGCGGGGGTTGCATTGAAGGAAACGTCTTCCTGCGCTTCTTCTTCCTCCGCACTGACATAACTGCGACCCATGATTTCGCAGGCGCGTTTTTTGTCCTTTTCTTCAAGATAAGCCGCAATGGCTTCAACCGGATTTTTATAAACGTCGTCTTCCTCTGAGTCATCCGTTGCCAGGGTATTGAATTCCATGGGGCATTGGCTTTCAATTTTCCAATTGTCCACCATCGCCATGTAGAGGGTATTCAAGAGGACTTCGCCCTGCCTGATTTGGTCAAGCAGGGTGACCTCATACTGATTTCTGGGAATAGAGAACAGAAAGCGCATATACCCTTTCCAACCCGGAAGCTCCGTCAGTGGTTCTTTGGGGGCTGGGGTGGAAAAGGCCTGATAGCTGGAGCGGATAAGCGCAATGAGCGCCTGGCGGTAAGATTCATAGTGGGTTGGTAATTCGGCATTGATAAATAACCACTCCAGGCGCTGGAGCCGTTTACAAAGCGTTCGGATTCGAGGCAAATGTTCCTCAGGCAGCGTCACCCGTCGTAAGGTGTCTTCCGAGAGGGCTTCGATTTCCTGAGGAGGGAGAGTCCAGCGTAACTTCACCGCGGGATCGGTGCCGTCACGAAAATGAACGATTGTTTTATCCGACTTCTGATGGGGTGTCAAAGGGCCTTCGCTGTGGAGTGCAAGAGGCTCCATGATGCCGCTGTAGCGGGGGATGGTAGGATGTTTGCCATTTTCCGTCAGCCGGGCAATCTGGCTGGCAGTCAATACCCCTTCCAGCAGGCGTATTGCCTGAGATTTGCAGGTATGAGACTGGCTTAACGAAGGGCCTGACCAGGTCAGCGAGGGATTGATTTCAAAGGGTTTTAAACGCGGCTCGCGGCCCTCATTGCTGGCGCGAATCTTTTCAGTTTCATAAATTAAGGCGGACCATTTTTCGTAAGCATAGACTCGCTTTTTATCGGCGGCCTTTAATTTAAAAAATTGGGCGGTTTCCTGAATAGTGTCTTCCTGCTCCTGCATCATTTTTTGGCATTTAGCCTGCAAGGCAAGGAACTGTTCCATCGTTAATTCAAAAGTAACGCCGTGCATCCCGGAACCAAAATCCATGAACCGGGTTTCTTCCGGACGAAGCATGCCGTGATTGCCATTCATATCCACATCAAATCCGACAAGCAGCTTGAGTTTCGCTGTCCAGGTATTGCGTGTGGTGGTGGGGACGCCATAAAATCCATAAGTATTGACAACCTCTATAGGCGCTTGATTGCCTTGCAAATCATCCCATTGAGACAGAATAAAGGCGCTATGCCATAAAGGATTGCTGGTTTCGGTATCGAAGGCACAATAAGTCACTAAATATTTCATTACATCATCCTTAATTAGTTGTGGAGCCCGATCAGGTACGGAGCTTAATCGATGACTTTAAACCGCAAAAGTTACCCCCATCGATTACAATATCATTGAACCTTATTTTTTGACAATGGTGGTTATTTGATCAGAGTTGGCAGTTAATTTCCCTGCCAGGGGCAAAAGATAAAGCAGCAGGGGAATTTCAAGATAGGCATGAAAAAGGGCAGCGATGCCATAGACTTGTCGGGTGACTGAGAAGGCATAGAAGAAAAAGGCGGTGAATAATACGAAAACGGCCAGTACTGGTAAATGAGCAGACAATGTCATGCCGGCACGGTTTGGCAGCACCCGCAGCACAAAATAATAATGAATCATTTGCAGATAAACGGCTGCCGCAAACCAGGCGATGGTCAGGGTGTTGTAAGACGAGTTCAGGATGTAATGAGACAAGAACTGGTGGATTTCCTGATGAGAAAAAACAGGCGCATCGACCGTCAGGAAAAGAGCCAGGAGAAAAACAGCGCAAGGATTGACAATAAAAATAATCCAGGCTCGCGATGATGCTTTTTGTACTGACAGAAAGCCCCAGGGGGTCAGGTTATGTAAAAAAGCGAGAATAACTAAAAGCAGGGCTGCATTGAAAATCAGCAGGCTTGTGAACACCGCCAGGACGAGACTGGTCAGCCAGTGGGTGCTGTAATAAAGGCACAGAAATAAAAGAGAGAATAAACAAAAAAGTTCGAAAAGCGTCATCCCGGGAAGAGGGTGTATCAGATGAAACATTTTCACAATGACTAAGAAAGAGAGTATGCTTACCACGAGAATCATGAACGACGCGGGTAACTGCGTGGCAATGTGTTTGCGGATATAAACCAGTTCGTAATAGACATGAGGCGCCCCCAATAAACTGAGGGATAGCAAGTAGGAGCTAAAAGGAAAAATGGATGCTGACAGCATAAACATGACCACCACACTGCTCGTGACTGTATTGTGTGAGTTGGCTGCTTTTTTACTGATTATCAAACGCTTTGTCCCCAAAAAAGAATTCTGGCTATGGATAGCCTTTATTATAGGATTAAACTGTGTGACCAATCCATTGGCCCAGATAGCCTTTAATTATCTGGAACAGACAACGCATGCACCGACCCTGAGCTGGATCATGACTGAGGCGGCTGTCATTCTGGTCGAAGCCCTGCTGATTCGTATTGCCATGTTAAAGCCGCTGAAATCGGGCCTCGGTTATTCCCTGATCTTAAACGGCAGTTCAATTATTATCGGAGAACTATTGTGCTGGTTAAAATTATTGCCTGCCTGTGCCTGATGCTGGCTTCGGTCACGTCGGCATACGCTGATTTGATTGAGCCATCCATTAATGTGAACTTCGTGGAAGGGTACTTTGGCGGCTTCGGAAAATTATCCCTGTCGGCGGTTGTTTTCGGTATTGCCGTGATTGTGCTGGTCGCCGGATACATCCGTAAAAAAAGGTAGCCGCAATCAGCGGTGTAAAAACCTCCCTCATCCCCGTTTTGACTTTTCCTCAAGCGTTGTGATGGGCGACCAGGAACCTGTTTCTCATTTGAGGCTTCACCGATTATGCAGTAAACGGTGTCTCATCTGCTCAAAATGCTACAGACTGCCAGGGTGTCCATTGGCTTGCACAGGGGGCTTCTTGATCGTTCTCGGTTTGTTGAAATCGAATAAAGGCTTCTCGCCTGGCTGTATCAAAAACCACGGTGTAATAAGTGACGCTGGGATCACTTTGATAGTGAGGATCGGTGCCGCAATAATGCACCGTCGCACCGGGAACGGCCTGCAGGGTATTGAGTTCTTTTTCCATGATGCCCTTGAGTGTCTCTACGGAGCTGTTCTGTCGCGCCCGGGCCAATTCCGTTAGATGAAGGTAACGTTCGGCCGAGAAACTGGGCGTCTGCTGGCCATGGTCGTGGCCCAGGTAGAGCGGCCAATTCAACAACCGAAACGTGTTAGCGGCCACCAGGAAGTCCCTGTTATTGTCCAGTTCCGGTTCAACAGTCTCTGCCTCGCCGGGTTTGCGTGAACGAATTTTAAACACATCTTCCGGGAGTTGATCGAGGGGATAATGCCCCTGGACTTCATTATACGGCGAGGCTTCGAAGGACAGCAGATCATTTTCTTTTGGACCGGCAATATTCACCAGGTAACCAAAATCCGGCGCCGTGTGACGGACCCAGTTAGACAATTGATCAAACTGACTTGTCTTAAACATTTGAATCAGCATCTGACCGAAATAAGTTCGTCTTTGAAACACCTTGTACTCATTGCCAACACTGGCCCCGGCATTGATGGCCATAAAATAACCCTGGTCATTCATGAACGTCGCGGCGGAAATCAGGCCCGGTTGCCCAATGCTCATGACGCGATGAGGGTAACGATCGTTGTCCTGGTGTTCAAAAAGAATAACCTGGGGGTAGCGGGTGGTCATGGCCAGATAGTCTCTGGGGTAATCGAAATTACGTCCTGCCATCACCGCTTTATCCGTTAAAGCCAGAAAAGAGCAGGAATCAACAGAAGGACCGTTCTTAAATTCTTTGGCGAAGAGAGTCAGAATAATGCTCTGATCAAGGAAAATAAAATCATCGATGGTCAGACCATGGGTTTTGGCAAAATCGCTGTTGGCCTCGCCCTGTATAAATTCATAAAGTTCAGGCGGGTAGCGCAGTCTGGCTTGTTTAAGCCACATTTTCACCAGGCGTTCGAATTTCCGTTTTTTAACCGGATCATCGGGGTAAAGACTCTGAATGGATAAGGCTTTTTGCGCAATCAGTTTGTCTGCCGTTTTTTCGGCATATTGTATGCCCATGTCATAAAACGAACCGTGAAGTTCAAGGCGCTGCACAGTCGTTTGACCATACAGGTTCAGGCAGGGCATCAGGCAAAGCCAGGAGATTAAAATCCTTTTCATTGGTTTCATCCAAAAGACAATGGCGGGCATTTTAACGAAACGGCGCAACACCCGGGAGAGGTATAATCTACTTCTATAATTAAAGAAAAAGCAACAGGGATAGTCTTAATGAAACGGATTGTGATTTGCTGCGACGGCACCTGGAATTTGCCCGATGCCATGTTTAATGGGCTGCCGTTGAAAACCAACGTTACAAAACTCGCTGAAGCTGTACTGTATGATTACAAAGGCATTCAGCAGATGATGTTCTATGACACGGGTATCGGCACGCATGGCAACGCGTTCATCCGAATTTACGATGGCCTGACCGGCTATCGCTTATCGGAAAACATGCTCAAGGCCTATCGTTTTCTGGTGCAGAATTATGATGACGGTGACGAATTGTTTCTATTCGGTTTCAGCCGCGGTGCATTCACGGTGCGGACCTTAGCCGGTATGATTCGCAATTGCGGCATTTTACGGCGTAATCAGATCGATAAAATGGATCAGGGCTTTAAGCTTTACAGTGCCCGTACCTTGTCGTCTCATCCCCGTCTGGTGGAATCGACCCTGTTCCGCCGTTCCTATGCGGTCAGGGATCGAACGCCGATCCAATTCATCGGGGTCTGGGACACTGTGGGCGCATTGGGCAACCCCTTGTTGCTTAATGGTATTTTAGCTCCCCGCTACCGTTTTCATGATTATAAATTAAGCAGCATGGTGAACCATGCATACCATGCGGTGGCCATTAATGAACAGCGGCGACATTTTCAGCCGGCCTTGTGGGAAAAAGATAAAAACGATACCCAGCAGACCATGGAACAGGTGTGGTTTGTGGGTGTCCATTCCGATGTCGGCGGCGGCTATAGCGCCACCGGTCTATCGGATATTGCGCTTCAATGGATGGCGGATAAGGCGAGGCATGCGGGTCTCGGGCTGTCTGAACTCACCATCAAGCCTGATTTAATGCAGCCCTGCGCTAACTCGCGTACCGGCCTGTACCGGCTTATCCCGCCCTATTCCCGGCCAATCGACCATCCGGCGGGGGAAGGAAAGGAAACCTGTGAAATGCTTCATCCTTCCGTTTTGCAGCGTTACAAGTCCGATGCGGACTATCGGCCGGCCAATTTACTGCAATACCTGCAAAAAAACCCGCAATTGTTAAATTAATATTGTTTTATCCCCCTTACAAAAATATCATGGGATTTCATCCATAAAGGAGTAAGGGATGTTTGACAGGGTAAAAGGATTTACAGGGGCGCTGCTGGCCGGTCTCAGCTTTTTTTATTGTTACCTTTAACACACGCTAACCCGCTGGATTATTACATCCAGCGTGAACGGGCACCGTCATTGCCTTTGGCTGAGAAAAAAATTCATGAAGGCCGTTTCCAGCAATGGATTGATCATCATCACCATGATCGGGGGACATTTACCCAACGTTACTATGTGGATGAAAGCTTTGCTGCTGGACACGATGCGCCTGTTTTTTTCTACATATGTGGTGAGGGGGCCTGTGAAAAACGTCATTTACAGGGTGCCATACGGCATTTTGCTCAACAGTTTCATGCCCGGCTGGTGGCTTTGGAACACCGTTATTACGGCGAAAGCCATCCTTTTGCCACGCTGTCCACGGCAAACCTCCGGTATTTATCCACCGATGCCGCGTTGGATGACCTGGCTAATTTCCAGCAACGCTTGAGCGAACAGCGGCAATGGACAGGCCGCTGGATCGCGTTTGGCGGTTCCTATCCCGGTTCGCTGGCAGCCTACTATCGTTTGAAATATCCGCAGCTTGCAGCAGGCGCCCTGGCATCTTCTGCGCCAGTGATGGCTAAAAGTGATTTCATTGAATACGATGCGCACGTGACGGAGGTCGCCGGTTCCGATTGCGCGGGCAGAATGCGGGAGGCGGTACGAGTTATCGAAGCGGCCTTGAAAGACCCCATGCGCCTGCAGGCAATCAAACAGATGTTTGGTGCCGAAGACATCAAAGAGAGTGTCGATTTTATTTATGTCGTCGCTGATTTGGGTGCCATGGCGGTTCAATACGGCATGCGCGACATGTTCTGTGAACAGTTAGCCTTGCCTGAAAAAACGGTTTTAGAGAACTACGCGGCTTTTGCCCAGGCTATTTTTAACCATTATGGCATCACCGCTGTCGAGCTCAGTGCGCAGGGCGCAATCAGTGAGGACGCGGCTGATTACAACAAAGCGTTTGGCCTGCGTGCCTGGCTTTATCAATCCTGCAGCGAATACGGTTACTGGCAGAACGCTCATCCGAATCCAGACAGGTCAACGCGATCCAGACTCATTAATGCTGAATACCATCAAATGCTCTGTAAACGGTTGTTTGGTCTTACGCAGCCTGCCAACACGGACAGGATGAATACCGCCTATTACTTTCCCTTGATGGAAAGCAGCATTGATAACATTCACTTCACCAATGGCGAACAGGATCCCTGGTCTTTGTTATCCTTAGCCGAACGCAACAACAATGCCGGCAATCCCGGGTTGACTTACAGTTTGATTTCAGGCGCCTCGCATTGTGACGATCTGGTCGCGCCGAGTGAAGCCGATTCAGACGCCCTGATTCAGACGCGTGAACGGACAGCCTTATTGTTGAAACACTGGCTGACAAGTTAAATTCAGGGTGAACTGGGATTGTCTGGTTGTCGTTAAATGCTATCACTGAGGGACGCTGCTCTCAGTGCCTCAGGACACGTATTACATGGAGAGAATAATGGCAAAAGTACTTTGCGTTTTGTATGATGATCCGGTCACCGGCTACCCTCAACACTATGCCCGTGAGGGTATTCCCCGCATCAGCCATTACCCTGGCGGCCAAACCTTACCCAATCCCGAGCGAATTGATTTTAAACCAGGCGAATTGCTGGGCAGTGTCTCTGGCGAGTTGGGTTTGCGCACTTTTCTTGAAAGCCAGGGTCATACTCTGATTGTCACGTCGGATAAGGACGGTCCCCATTCCCGTTTTGAACAGGAATTGCCGGATGCTGACATCGTTATCTCTCAACCATTCTGGCCGGCTTACCTGACGTCAGAGCGTTTGGCCAAAGCCAGGAAATTAAAATTAGCGATAACAGCCGGTATTGGTTCCGATCATGTGGATTTGAGTGCGGCCATGGCCCATGGCATTACGGTGGCTGAAGTGACTTACTCCAACAGCATCAGCGTGGCGGAACACGTGGTGATGATGATCCTGACGTTAGTTCGCCATTACATCCCCTCCTACCAGCAGGTTATTGACGGCGGATGGAATATTGCTGACTGTGTGACACGGTCTTATGATCTCGAAGGCATGGCAGTGGGTTCATTGGGTGCTGGTCGTATTGGTCTCGCTGCCATGCGTCGTTTAAAACCGTTTGACGTAACGCTGCACTATACCGATTATCACCGCTTGCCTGACGCGGTGGAAAAAGAATTAGGCCTTGTTTACCATCCTAATGTGGAGTCCATGCTGCCACACTGTGACGTGGTGACGATCAATGTGCCCCTGCATCCTGAAACAGAACATCTGTTTGACGATGAACTGCTGGCTCAAATGAAAAAAGGGGCGTACCTGATTAACACGGCACGAGGAAAGATTTGCGATCGGGATGCCATTGTTCGCGCCTGCAAGTCAGGACAGCTTGCCGGCTATGCGGGTGATGTCTGGTTCCCTCAGCCAGCACCGCAGAACCATCCCTGGCGTTTCATGCCTCACCATGCGATGACCCCCCATATTTCCGGCACCTCCCTGTCTGCCCAGGCCAGGTATGCAGCAGGAACGCGTGAAATACTGGAGTGCTGGTTGGCGGGCCGTCCGATCCGTGACGAATACCTGGTGGTGAATCAGGGACGTTTGGCCGGTGTCGGCGCTCATTCCTACACGGCGGGTAAGGTGTCTGTGGGGGTGGAGTAAAAGAGTGCATGGTTTCGCGCCATCCCTGGCTAAACGACGTCAGGGAGGCCGTTGCATGAAGTTGTTTCCTGTTTCTCGTCAAACGAGCAGAGTCAGCTATACTATGGGAATTGATTAAAACGTCTTGCTTTAAGCCGGCTGCGGCTTTATCGACCCAATGAATTCAGATTGCTTATGGTGTGGGAAAAATTAACCCGTGATTTTTATAACCGCGACACGGTGGATGTGGCTCAATCGTTGTTGGGCCACTACCTCATTCACCGTGTGGGGGATGAAGAGCGTGTCGGCAAAATCGTTGAAGTAGAGGCTTACCTCGGTCAACGGGATTTGGCCGCGCATTCCTCACGCGGCATCACGCCGCGCACGCGCGTGATGTTTGGTCCTCCCGGGTATGCTTATGTTTATCTCATCTATGGCATGTACCATTGCGTCAATGTGGTGACTGAGCCGGAAGGGCAGGGTACGGCGGTGCTGCTGCGAGCGCTTGAGCCCATTCAGAACCTTGCCAGCCGCACGGAGGGCCCTGGCCTGCTTTGCCGGGCCATGGGAATAGACAGGCAGTTAAATGCCCATGACTTGTTGAGTGACAATTTCTTTGTCGCTAAAAATCCTGCGGTTGAATCCTTTTCCATTATCAGGACCCCCCGCATCGGTGTGGATTATGCGAAAGAATGGGCAAAAGAGGAACTGCGTTTTTACATTAAAGACAACCCTTTCGTTTCCCGGCGTAAATAACGCTGACAAACCGCAATACCTTGGTTATGCTAGTGATTTAATGATTAGTCAGGACAGCCATGGAATCAGGTTATTTGTTGGTATTGGGGTTTTGCACCTGGACGTTGATTTTATTGTTCAGTATTGGTTTATTGCGTGTCAGTCTCACGGTAAGCGGTCAACGACGCGCCAATGCGTTTTCTCCTTTTGGCGATGATGTATCGCCGTTTGCCAATCGCTTATGCCGCGCCCATGCCAACTGTTATGAAAACCTCCCCGTGGTTGTAGGCGTGGTCTTTGTAGCCGCCATGACCCAGCAACTGTCTGTTATTAATCCCCTGGCGCTAACTTGTTTAACCTTGAGGGTATTGCAATCGATTGTTCATGTGTTGTCGACCCGTGTCCTGGCTGTGCTCGTGCGATTTTTATTTTTTGCAGGGCAGGTGTTTATCCTTTTCTACTGGATTATCCGCTTGTTCAGCCAGTCGATAGGCAGCGTTTAAGACGGTTGCCAAAGCATGAAATTAACGATTTTTCTGAGTTGACGGCGTATTAAATACGGCTAAAATGGGTCATTCAAATGAGGAGATGATCGATGCCGTTAGCCACTCTCGATATTCATGGTCTGGTCAGGGAAAAAACAAAGCTTGCTGTTGATCAATGCGGTTATGAGCAATTGCGAAACCATTGCCTTGAGGTCAGACCTTTAGATTCCGTTATTCAGATGGTAGCTCATCTGCTCATTACTGAATGTGAAAAAGATAAAAACGAGAGTAAGGAATTGCTCACGCAGGCTTCCTTTAAACAACAGGAAGAACAAGACAGGATAGAAGAGGTTAAGGATAACCTTGAGGCCACGAAGGACAGGGCGTTGGCTGAATCCTTATCCCAGACGCTTAACCACTTGAACAAACAAATCAGCCAGGGAAAAAGTCATCTTGAAACCCTTCGTTTACGTCATCAGGGAATAAGTAATCAACTGCTTGAGCTGAACAGGCAGATAAGTCAACTGGAAGAAAGCGCTCAGCACAGCCATGGCCACTCGACGGGTGCGCATCATCACGGGCATGCCGCGACTACCCATCACCACGATCACACGCCGCTTGTTCATCATCATGCTCATGCCGTTGTAAGCCATTACCCTGCTGAGGACTGGCAGACATTGACCTCACGGCGTAGTCATCTTGAAGGTCAATGCCGCAACGCGGAGCTTGACGTGTTCAGCGCAAAAACCACCCTCAGTCAATTAGAGGCAGCCTATGACAAAAACAGAACTGAATTAACAGAGATTATTCCTCGACGTCAAAAGGAGAGGCATCAGCGCAGTGTTGACCGGGAAACCCGGACAAAAGCACGCAATGAAGGCACAATGAATCAGCTATCCGAAAAAAAACGCAAGGAACTGGAAAAGGACATTCTGTTTTGCAATAAAAAACTGGAGCAAAAGAAAGAGGACCTTTTAAAAACAGCCACTGAGATCAGTTATCGCTGCTGCATTGATGTCCTGCGTTATGATGCCGACCTCAGCCGACTCGGTGGGCAGCAAAAACCTTTGCTGTGCATTGCCGAGACAATGAAGACCTACCTGCACGAAAAAGAAAAAGAGAAGCACGAGAGGATGAATCTTGAGCAAGCAGAGTCGCTTTACAACACCTTGAGGCAGGCATTGGCAAATGCCAGAAACCGCCTGCAGAGTCTTTTGCAATCCAACCCGCAATTGCTGAAACGAAATGAGCAATTGGCGGCAGAGAATGAGGACTTACGTGCTCAGGTTGCACGGCGGGAACCGGTGCGTCGTCGAACCCTTGTTGCCTCAACGTTTGCTTTCTTCGCTGCGGCTCTTGGCATTGGCATTCCTTTCGCCTTGCCATTGACAACGCTGCCTGTCGCTGCCGGCTTATGGCCCCTGCTGTTTATACCGGGCGGAGCAGCCGCGCTGGTATTGGTGGGTTTGCTCATTACAGTCCTGGTTTATACGCTAATGAATAATGCAAGCCAGAGGCAACTTACAGAAAAAGCCAGCGAAATGAGGCAAAACACCCAAACCTTCCAGGATCAGGCAAAGGAAATCAGTGAACTTAAGGAGAAAAAAATTCCTGATCTGGAGGAGGAGGTTAACAGGAGCTATTTAAGCATCAATGAAATCAAAGGCAAAATAAGCTTGCATGCTGAAACAGCCGCCTTCTATCACAACAAAGCGGGCCAGATACAAGCCATGGATATGCCGTTTGCCGCCAATTCAGAGCAGTTTTTCGCCCTCCCCGTGCAGGGTCAATACGCCCCTTCAGCACCGCCGGTTGATTCGTTGGGTATGGACTAAAAACTGATTTTGGCTATCGCCGGTTGCATGGCAATAGCTGGCGATTAATACCCAAAGGTAGATTTGTCGGAGTAGGTTGGATTCTTGTCCAGGTCGCCCACTTCAGGGACAGGATTCTGTGCTTTGTCAGCTTTCCTGCTCGGTATTTCGGGATCAGCGCTTGACTGGGAAGCTGATTTTCCTTTGGATTCCAGGTACTGAGTGCTGGATCTTACTTTTCCGTCATAGCCTGTTTTTCTCAACCCTGACATCTGTTCATTGGCGGCTCGTTCTTCTGGCGTTTCAACGCGGGATGACATTAAGCCAACGGTCATGAGATTAACCGCGTCAGGGGAAATCAGGTGAATGGCGGCGAGAAATTTCGCCACGTACAATAGCGGATTGAAACCGCGTGTCTCTGCATCACTGGTAACGGCGGTGCCAGTGGCCATTTCAACGTTATCGTGTTTGGTGCGTGTACTGCCATAGGTTTTAAAAAACGCCAGTTTGTCCTCTGGGGAGTCATTATAACCCAGCAATACCCCTGTGTCGGCGAACTGCCGGCGCAATGCGGCACGTTGTTCGTCAATTTCACCGGCACGATCGGCGGCACTCATGCAGCCGCCCATCAACGTGCCGATGCTTTCAGCCAGCAGCCCCTCATAGTTGGCTTTGGCAATCTCTTTTCTGTCGGCTAAATGCTTGATGTAGGAGGGGGCGTTAAGCGGAAAAGCGAGAATAGTGAATACTGTGGCAAGCGTCCATAAGACAAAACGCGTGGTCCAATTGATTAGATGACCAATCACCGGAACGGTGTCGCGAACGTCGCGGGTAAAATTGGAAATCACACGACGCATGGAGCCAAACCAGGTTTCATGCACGGTGCACTTTAATTCAACTGCGGCTTGCAGGCTTAAATTAAGCGTCTCACAGTTAAGCTCGCTGAGATCGCCGGGCAGAGGGTTGTTTCGCAGGTAAGTGCTGAATTGACGAACTGCCGTCTTGACTTTTTCTCCCCGGTGTTTATGAGGTGTAAGCAGCGAATGGTCGCGTGACTTTAGGAAATCGATAATAATGCTTAGGTTGTCATTGTTCAGTTGCTGGTTGCACTGTTCAAAAAGCACGACAGCATTATTAATCAATTGGCGGGCGTGATTGACATCCTTATTGCGAATCCGGGCACGCGAATGCCACATGTTCACGCAATTGTTGGTTTCCAAAAGACTGATCTTGACTTCCCGGTATTGATCATACGGGTAGGTAGTAAGCAATTTTCCCCGCTGACCCGATGGGCCCTCGTATACCTCAATTCCGTTGTCTGTCTGCTTGATTAACGATTTGTTTAAGATCAAAACCTGATGGGGTTTTTCTCTCTTACAAAGAATCAGGCTTTTCGACAACATGGTACGAACCGCCTCATTGGCTTCCTGTTTCGCATCGATGACACTGCCGTCAAAACCACTGACGGCTTTGGTTTGATCAGGGGATAATGTGACTTCATCGCCGATTAATGTCTGATGAAGAATAGTTAAAGGGATGGAACGATTGTCAGCATCCTGGAATAAACACCCCCAATTGTCCATAAAGGTCGTGACTTCCTGTGCCAGGCGAACTCTACTGAAAAGCTGCAGGTGATTGAAATCGGTCAGTTTCTGGCGCTCGATGGGATTTTTTATTTCGAGTGGGTCGGTAATGGCCATGCGTACATGGTGTCCCATGTGCACCAGGCGATTATTGCCATCGACAATAAAGTCGGTGCAATCAAAGGCATTGGCTGGATTGGGGGTAAAACGCGTCATGGGCGTGGAAGACAGGGAAGCAAGCTGTTCCTTGTTGTCATCAAGGAATTTCTTAAACCAGCTGCCGGCCATGTTGTCGTGGTTCAAACCCAGCTTCTCGGCAAAATCGTGAAGCCACATCCGATCTTTTGTTTGCCATAAATCCAATCGGCTATCGCCTCCCCTTATGCGGAATTCGGAGGGGCCAAAGGTCATCGGTTCGGCGTAGCGAAGCATGGTATGAGAAGAACCTTGCGCTTTTCTTTCTATACTGCAATGCGCAATGCAAAGATCCCGTTTCCAGACAAAATCACGGACTAAGCCAATGGCTTTTTCAGCATGGCTGCGTTTCGTAACCACATTGTATTCCACAAGCAGCGAAGCTAAGGCTGCATTAAACCGCTTTAATTCTTTCATGGCGGCGGCAATTTGTTTTTCACCTTCCAAATCAGCTCCATGATTGGCCATTTGATTTTTGAAGTGGAAAATAAGCGTCATCAGAGCGTCTATCGCCTTTTGATCAGGATGCTCAGTCAGTAATTGCAGGGCGCCCTGGCTGTTTCGAAGTCTAAGAGGAATCGCGTGCTTTAATATTTCAATTACCGCATTGGCCGAATCAATGCCCCGGGCGAAAATATCAGAGACATCGCTATTAAAATTCTTTTGTCGATTGGGATCGAAAACACGGATGGTTTTTTTGCCAAAGGCCGAGTTTTGTTTAAACTTGATTTCCACGGATTTGGTATTCAGATGCGCTTTGCGTACATCAATCAGGCGGTTCTGAAGTCCGGTTAATACTGCCTTAAGGTGTTCCGGTTTATCATTGGATGGCGGCAACAGGGGGACTGCGCTGGGTGCCATTAATCTTATCCAGCGAAACTGTGCATCGTTTATTTTATCTTCAAATTGAATACTGGCTACCGCTTGCCGTAACTCCAGAGCCTGCTGTTCAGTTAATGGCATGTCTGATGTTCCAAATTTGCCCATGGTATGTACATAAAATACCATACTTTGCTTAGCTGATTATTAACAGAGGTTATCAATGGGTATTTTTTTTCATTGTTCCGTATCGAAAACCCGCTATGATAGGATTCTTTCACAAGGAGGTTCACATCATGGAAAGCAGGGTACGGCGTTTAGCCTGTTTATTGATTTTTTTGGGCACACTGACGGCGCAGGCTTCTCCTCCAATCGCATATACCGACACAGGGAAAGGCCCGGCTCTGGTTTTTATTCATGCATTTCCAACGGATAAACGTTTATGGATTCCGCAACAATCCTTAGCCAGCCACTTTCGTGTCATTAGTCTTGATCTGTGGGGGTTTGGTCAATCCCAATCCGTCAGTGGCGAAGCCGTCAGTATGAGTGAGTATGCGGATGAGGTGGCCTTGCTGCTTCAACACCTGCGGATTAAAAAAGCCATTCTTGCCGGAGAATCCATGGGAGGCTATGTCGCTTTGGCTTTTTTGAAAAAATACCCGCTTAAGACGGCGGGTTTGATCTTATCGGACACACAGGCGGTTGCGGATACTGTACCCATGCAGGAAAAAAGAGAACAGGCCGCTCAGGACATCCTGCAGCATGGAAACAAAGCCTTTATCGAGGGGTTTTTGCCCAAGGCATTATCAACTCATGCCTCGACGGCATTGCGCATGTGGCTCCACAATGTCTTATCGGCGCAGCCACCCGAGGCCTTGGCCTCGGCATTACGCGGCATGGCGGTACGAGACGATTCAACCCGGCTTTTGGCTGAAACGGACTTACCGGTGCTTTTCATAACCGGCGCGGAGGATACCTTGATTTCACCTGAGCAAAGCCGGACCATGCAGACCATCACCCGGCAGAGCAGGCTTGTGGTAATTGAAGAAGCAGGTCATTTGGCGAATCTTGAAAAGCCAGCGGCGTGGAGTCAGGCGGTAATCGATTTTTTTGTGCCCTCCACCCGTGTTGAAGGCGATAAAAGATGAATTCTAAAGGGCTTTGGTGTAACCTAAGCCCGAGAAAACAGGAGAAGACAGGATGAGGTAGATGACGGCGTATACGGTGTATATGCTTCGCTGTGAAAATGGCAGTCTTTATACGGGCTACACGACTCATCTTGAGCGTCGCTACCAGGCCCATCTGGCAGGAAAATGCAAATACACCCGCAGTTTTAAACCAGTCGAAATTGCTGCTCATTGGCAAGTCTTTGACAAATCCGCCGCCCTAAAGCTTGAGCGTTTTATCAAGACGCTGTCGCGTCAGGAAAAGGAAGCCTTGTTGACGTTGCCCAGTCTTTGTCCATTCATGACTAATATCCCGGATAAACGGGAGGTTGAGGAAAGCTGATGAATCAAAAAGTGTTTGTAAACCGCATTTTGAATATGAAGAAAATCAAGTACATTGGTCTGGATATGGACCATACCTTGCTCCGTTACAACACCAAAAAACTTGAAACGCTGGTTTACACACTGGTTGTGGAAAAATTAATCAGCCACAACCATTATCCTGCAGCTATCCGAACGTTTCGGTTTAATTTCGATGATGCCATTCGAGGTCTGGTGATTGACAGCAAAAATGGCAACCTGCTTAAACTGAGCCGGTATGCGGCCATTCGCCAGAGTTATCATGGCACCCGTCCCATCAGCTATGCTGAGCAGCAGGAAATTTACCGCAGTATCTATGTGGATTTAAGCGATGCCAATTACAAGGCTATCGATACCTCCTTTTCGATTGCTTTCGCTGTGTTGTACAGTCAGTTGGTTGATTACAAGGATGAATACCCCAATCAGTTGCCAAGTTATCATGACATTGCCATGGATGTGCTGAAATACGTTGACATGGCGCATGCCGATGGCAGCCTTAAAAAAGCGATCAGTGAAAACCTTAATGAGTACGTCATCAAGGACAAGGACGTGGTGGAGGGACTTCAATGGTATATCCGCCATGGTAAAAAGATTTTTGTACTGACCAATTCCGATTATTTCTACACCAAACTGATGCTTGATTACGCCATTAATCCCTTTCTCGACGAGGGGAAAGACTGGACCAGTTTGTTTGAGTTTGTGATTACTCTGGCGAATAAACCGCGGTTTTTTTATGACAACCTCCGTTTTTTACACATTAATGCGGCAGACGGCAGCATGACCAATTTGAATGGGCCGATTGTCCCTGGAATTTATCAAGGCGGCTGTGCTAATAAATTCACCCATGATCTTAACTTGAAGGGCGATGAAATTCTTTACATCGGCGACCATATTTATGGCGATATTGTTCGTTTGAAGAAAGATTGTAACTGGCGTACGGCGTTGGTAGTCGAAGAATTGGGCGATGAAATTGAGGCTCAGGCCAACGCTTTGCCGACCACGCTAAAAATCGGTGAAGCCATGACTGTTAAAAAAACGCTGGAGCAGCAGTATGTGGAGCTCTGTACCCAACGCATTGATGAGCACTCCAAAGCCTTTGATGAAGACATCAATGAGTTACAGAAAAAATTAACCGCCATTGATGCGGAGCTGGCGAAACTTCTGCAGGAGCAGCATCAATACTACAATCCCAAATGGGATCGGGTTTTCCGTGCGGGTGCTGAGGAAAGCTATTTTGCCTACCAGGTGGATCGTTTTGCCTGCATTTACATGGCGAAGTTGTCTGATTTGTTGGCGCATTCACCCATCACCTATTTTCGCGCCAATCGCAGACCCCTGGCACATGACATCGATTTTATCGCGGCAACTCCCACGGCGGATAAATACCCCCCGCGCTAGGCAAGACTGCCTGCTGTAATCCCTAACCTCGACTCACCGCCCTCTCAGGAGGGCGAAGCGACGCCAATGGTGCTGTCGGGAGGGTCGAATCATGCGCTGCAGTCATCAACTATTTATTTTTAATCAATCACTGGCTATTAATTCTTCCTTAATCTGTCTTTGTTATTCTAAACGCCTAAAGGGTGTTGCGGGTATTGGTCATGGCGGGTTATAAGGGTTTAGGTAATGGCGCTACGGAACGTATATTAGAGAAAAATTTCTCTCATACACAAGTTGCTGCGGGCGATGACCTGAATCAATCATTCAAATATTGCATAGAAACAATCGATGACGACAACCAGCTTCTCGTTATTTTGACGCCCATCCATTTGATCCCTAATCAACAGGATATTGGCAGTGTACTCACGGGCTTCCGACAGCGCATTCCCGAGTTCCAAACTCGACAGCACCGTTTTCATGTTCTCGCCGGTGTCGTCGGCAACGGCGTAACCGAACGCCACATTGTTAGCATGTATGTGCCGCCCAATGGGGATATTCATTTTTTTGATCCTAAGGCAAGCGATCGGGAAAAATTTTTTTCGGATAAACTCATTGATCAGACGTTCAGCTGGCGTCGGCTGTTTCCTGCTTTATGGAATTCTTTGTCGCCAAGACCCACGTCGTCCTTTACTCTGTCTGATGGGGAGGACATCAACAGGCCGGCAGTTCATTTCGCCTTAGGCACCCAATCGTTTTATGACGGGGTTTCCTGCGGTTATCATCATGCGGCGCAACTGTTGGTGTTAAAACACCTCATCATGCAAGGCAAGCGTGTGACGGTTGACGCCTTACTGGACAAACTCCGCAATCCCGTCCATGAAAGCAGTGAGGCGCTCAAGCAAACCCCTTATGAATCGCAGGCTACGAACCGCTTTTTGGCATTCATGAAGAAAGCCTGGCTTGACACCTACCTGCCGGATAAAATCGAAGAAGAGCGTGAACCCCTGCATTTTGGCCATTATTTTATGGGTTGGCCTTCCCAAAAAGGCACTTTCCGTAAAGTGGTGTACTTCCTCACGCTGGGTTTTATTTTGAATCCCTTAATCAACGTGATCAAGCTGCCGGAACTATTAGCCAATGGCATATCGGAGTCGTTCAGTTTTCTTAAAAACAGTCTGATAAACTGGGCTCCGACCCATCCGGCGACGCAGTTTTTTCGTAGCGGCCTGTTATTAAGCACCATTGGCCTGCAGGGACTGTTCAAAGGCTTGTATTTTGCGATTCGCACAGTCACGTCTCCTGTTACCAGTTTTAAAGAGGCCTGGCGTATTCATCCCGCGCTGGGTATTTTAAGCGCTGTTGTTTCATTAACCGTTTATGCGGCTCTGGTTTACTTTGCCGCGCCTGTTGTTGTGCCAATCCTCATGGCAGCCGGCCCTGCCGCTGCCCCTGCTTTTAATGCGCTGGCTTACCCTCTGGTGCAGTTGTTTGGTTTGATCGGCGTGTCGCTGACGACAGGGACGGCGGCGGCCGGGACATTAACGCTGGGCGCTGTCATTGTTCAGGCTGGCCGATTATTACTGAATAAACTGGTTGATACCGTGGAAAAAAAACTTCCCAAAAAAGAAGCAATCCAAAAGCCCGTCCAGGATTCGAAACTTCCGAATGCCAGCAATGTCAACGAAGTGTTTAAGAAAAATGGAATTGAAACAACCAGTAAGGAAGAGAAGGATGCTTTTGTGCTTGTAAATCCTTCCAAGGCGCCAGTCGATGGCAAAAAAGGGGCTGCTCCTTCTGTAAAGTCTCTCGACATCGAGGAAGCGTCTGAGCCTTCAAAGCTCAGCGACCTGGGTGACCAAACTAGCGATTCCCTGGAGTCCGGTTGGGTTTTTTAACCCGCTTCAGGTAAGCCGATAAGGATTTTAACCACTGGAGCGTTTTCTGATATCCCCTGGTTCTGTCGGTGAAAGGCTTTAATCGCAGCAATTCATATTCGCGATAATACTGGCTGAGTTTGATCCTTAAGGCGGGAAACTGCTGCCCCAATGTCCGTAATTGATCATTTAACGTCGCGGGTGGGGCGACATCAACACCCAGGGCTTTAAAGCGTTTTTTTAATCTTGCGTATTCACGCGACAGGGGATCGTGGTACCGGTGCTGCTGCCATTGATAAATCAGGCTGCCGATCAATAAAAAGGCGAGCAGGGCCGCAATAGACGCCTTGAGCAGGGTTTGACCGTCCCAATGGTTGAGGCCCAGCTCCTTTAAGAAAGCTCGCTGGTTATCGTAATTATAAAAAAGCAGCCACCGCTCCCAAAAAAATTGCAGGGATTCGAGAAACAGCCCAGTCTGCGCAAGCCAGGGGAGCGATCCTCCCTGGGACCACTGCGAGGCGAGCGCGTTCCCCTGTTTGTCACGGATGGCCCGGTCAATCCGCTCGGGGGCAATGTAGAGTGTCGGATCCAGACGCCGCCATCCTTTACCCTCCTGCCAGTATTCAATCCAGGCGTGTGCATCATTCTGCCGCACGGTCAGGTAGTGGGACATGGGATTCCATTGTCCGCCATGATAACCCACCACCACCCGGGCAGGGATCCCCACCGCCCGCAGGATAAAGGCCACCGAACTGGCGTAGTATTCACAGTACCCCCTGCGCTGTTCAAACCAGAAATAATCCATCTGATGGAAGCGCCTGGGGTTGTTAACCGACAGACTGTACCAGAAAGGTTCGTTGTGAATGTACTGCTTCAATTGATTGATAAATGCCTCCGTATCTCCCTGAACGGCGGTGAATTGCTGCTTCGCAAAGGCGCGCAGTCGCGGATTGTTGGCAGACGGTAAATACGTGTTTAATTGCCTGTCTCTGGCAGAAATGGGCAGATAAAAGGGTCTTTTTTCAACGACGGCATAGGCAAACCGCTGATACACGTCGCGATCCCCTGGCTGCACCAGCCCAAGTCCTGGAGCATACAGCAGGTTGGGATTGGCAGCATAAGGGTAATCCTGGTAAAAAAGCCATTTTTTCTGGTGCGGCTCAAGCAGGATCTGATAGTCGGCTGTCTGTCCCTGCGGGATTTTTTCAAGGGGCGGAAAATAGGTGCTGTCCCGTTGGAGGGCAGTCCAGCGCCAGCCATCGTAGTGACTCAGCACAATGCCGCGCCAGTAGAGTGTGGGCAAAAAAGTCGGTTTAAACGTCACCCGCATAACGATTGAATCATCATTAAAAAGCTCATTCATTTTGTCAAGGGTCAGTTCTTCATTAAATCCCAATTGACCTCGTGACAGGGAGGGTACCTGCCAGAGGGGATTGGTTAATCGCGGAAAAAGATAGAAAACCAACAGCGTAATGGGAATGGCTAGCAACAGGTGTCTGATAACCAGTCTGCCGCCCAGGGCCCAGGGGGTTTCAGGAGCAAAGAGTTTAAGCATCAACAACAGATTGGCCAACACAGCGAGGAGAAGGTAAATAAAAATCCATAACTCCTGGTAAATGATGAGGTTAGTCAGGATTAAATAGAAGTTACAGAGAATGATGACGCGTAAATCGCGCAGGTTTTGCAGTTCCAGACTTTTTAAAGCCACAAAAAGCAGCAGGAAGCCAATAAAAAATTGCCCTGACCACAGGGTACCGTATTGCCAGAATAACAAGGCCAGGCATAGTGCAATCAAACCGAGTCTTATTCCGCTTGACGGCAACGGCACGGGATAATAACTCACCAGCAGGCGGTAGCCGATTGCACTTAAAATAATCAGCGACAGCAATACCGGCATGTTCATTCCATGCGGCAAATAACAGAACATCATCACCAACAGGGCCAGACGCAGTGTGGGGGTGTGCGTGGTTAAATCCATCAGTAAGCTGCCAGTTGGCGTAAGCACTGTTTTAAATGATTGGCACCCTGGGAGAAGGCGGTGCGAATCCCCCTTAATTCAAGCCCATACACCAAACCCTGCTGCTCAGCCTCAATTAGCCAATAACTGAGATGCTGTAATTTCTGTTCAATGTCCATGGCCGGCATGTCATCGAGTTTAAACAACCAAAGCCGGCCTTCCGGATTGCTCATTGTTTTAAGATACCAACCCTGGCCTCGAGCGGCAATCTTCCAGGCGATGCGATTAACCTGAACCCAGGGATTACCCACGGGCCTTAAATTTTCCAGATCCTCAATGCCCGTCTGGCTTATTTTATGACTACCCTCCTCGCTGGAGGCTGCTTTTGGCCAGAAACCGGGTGACACGGGCTCGGGGTAAACAGAATAGGTTTTGTCAAAAAAAACATACCCCCAGGTGCGGAAGAGACCAAAAGGAAAAACACTATGGAACTGGATGGGCGGCAGTGTAAAACAACCGCGCCTTTCGCCTGGCAGATAAAGTGTTAATTCCTTCCCCTCTTCAGGCAGGCAATCGATGGTTTGGTGTGTCTGAGGCGGTATGGCGCAGTGCAAACTGAAGCGTTGTCCATGTGCGCTTTTAACCAGCAGCCGCACGGCCACAGGTGAGCCTCTGGGGACATCGACAATCTCCGAGCTGGTAATGGTCAATCCTTTCAGGTTGGCATGGGTGGCCCAGGCACTGATCATGCCGATAATCGCTAAAAAAAACGTAAATAAAAAAATGGCGCTGATTTGGTAGTTGATGGCACAAAGAAACAAGGTCAACAGCACGGCCCCATAGGCCCAGCCAAAACCGGAAGGTAAAATGTAGAGATTGGCGTTTTCCAATCGTTGCGGCTCGCCGGGGGCATTGCGACGTCTTGCCCATTGAAACCAATACTGTTTGATGCGCTCGGTCATGAACGTGTTCAAAGTGGAACCTCAACCTGATTAAGCAACATTTCGGCTGGGGAATGCTGAATGTGGGCCTGTTTAATCACCAGGCGATGATTGACCACAGCCGGCATCACCGCCTGCACATCGTCAGGGCGCACAAAATCGCGCTCCTCGGTTCGGGCATAGGCTTTAGCCGCCCGTACAAGCGCCATGCCCGCTCGCGGGCTTAAACCATGATTAAACCAGCCCTGATGGCGGCTGGCGGCCAGAATGTTCTGGATGTAGTCCAACACGGTGTCGGCGACGTGCACTTGAAGGCTTTGTTGCTGCCAGGTCAGAAGCTGTTCAATGCTACTGACTGGCGGCTGTTCAAAAATTTTACCATTTTCTGGCAGTTTCAGCAGTTGCCGTTCGGCCTCAGGAGGAGGGTAGCCGATGCTTAAGCACATCAGGAAACGATCCAGCTGGGATTCCGGCAGAAAATAGGTCCCGGTCTGATGGGATGGATTTTGGGTGGCAATCACAAAAAAAGGTTCCGGCAGGGGGTGCGTGCCATTTTCCGTGGTTACCTGGCGTTCCTCCATGGCTTCAAGCAGAGCGCTCTGGGTTCGTGGCGTTGCACGATTCACTTCATCGGCAAGGATGAGTTGTGAAAAAATCGGGCCGGCATGGAAGCGAAACTGCTGCGTCGTTGCGTCAAAAATGGACACACCGATTAAATCACTGGGCAACAGGTCGCTGGTAAACTGAATGCGGCGGTATTGCATGCCGGTAAAGTGGGCCAGGGCATGGCTGAATGTGGTTTTGCCCATGCCCGGTATGTCTTCAAGAAGCAAATGCCCATTGGCAAGCAGGCAGCTTATCCCCAACCGAATCACCTCTTCTTTTCCGTAAAGGGCTTGGCTAAGTGCTTGTTCTAATTGTTTAATCATAGAGAAAATCATCCTGATTTCTTTACTATTAGTATAGAAAGAGTTGCCGGGCTTTACAGCCTGGCTTTGAGTAAAAAGTTTCAAAACAAGGTTGGCCTGCGTCTATACTAATAAGAATAAAAGGGTTTATTACGGCAACTCGACAGGACGTTATGGAAAAAAGAGCAGCTTTTAATCATCTGGCTTACGTACAGAAGGTTAGTCTATCGTGCCCAAGAATATTCTGAGAGCGCAGGTCAAGTTGCTTTATGATCAAATCCCCGTGGCCTTGTTCGGAGAATGCCTGGCGGTTACCTCCATTTGTGTTGCTTTATGGACTGTCTTTGACCAACGGGTGTTGATCGGTTGGCTGCTTTACATGTTCATTGCATCGGCCACCTGGCGGGGTTACATTGTCTGGCGTTACCGGCACCATTACGAAGCACGGAGCCAGAAAGCCTGGCTTACTCTGTTTGTGATTGGGGTATTGATTTCAAGCCTTGGCTGGGGATTTGCCGCCGGCGTTTTCATTCCGGTTGACAGTGTGTTTCAACAGAATTTCGTGGTGATCGTGCTGTTGGGTATTACGGCCTCGGCCAGTTCGTATTATTCCCCCATTCGCTCCGTGTACATTGCTTTCCTGTTACCGGCTGTTCTACCCTATGCGTTTTGGCTTTTTGCCCAGGGCGGGGATAATATTCTTCTCGGCTATTGCGTGTTTCTTTATATTTTCGTGATGCTTGGGTCCTCTCACTACTTGAATTCACTGGTGGTGTCCTCGCTGGAATTGCGTTTAACCAACATTGATTTGGGTTTTAATAACCAGCTTCTGGAAAAAAAGGTGGCGGAGCGTACTAATGCACTGGAAAAATCCTTTGATATCCTGCGTGCCAGCCTTGAATCGAGCGAATTTGGTGTGCTGGTGGTCGATAATCATGGCCATATTGAGTATTTTAACCAGACTTTTCTCGACATGTGGGAAATCCCTCAGAACGTCATCACGGGCTACACTTACCAGGATGTCAGCCAGCATATTTTATCCAAACTGGAAAACCCGGACGCCCATGCCCGAAAAATGCAGCATTTTCATGAGCAGTCAGCGCATGAGTGGATTGATGAGTTGACCTGCAAGGACGGTAAATTTTTTGAGCTCTATGTCAAGCCGCATGGCACGGACAAAGGCAAGGCCGGGCATATCTGGCAGTATCGTGACATCAGTGAGCGAAAACAGATGGAGCATCAACTGGCCTATCAGGCTAACCATGACCTCCTGACTAGCCTCCCGAACCGCACGCTGCTCTATGATCGCATTGAACAGGGTATCGTTTACGCGCAACGTTTTCAAAATCATTTAACACTGTTATTCCTTGATGTGGATAATTTTAAAATCATCAATGACTCACTGGGTCATAATGCCGGCGATCAATTGTTGCAGGAGGTTGCTGCCCGTTTAAAGGAGTGTGTGCGTAAAAGCGATACAGTATCCCGCTTTGGCGGCGATGAATTTGTAATCTTGTTCATGAACAGCCGCAGGGAAGACATCACCGTGCTTGCTGATCATATTCTCAATAAAGTGACGCAGCCGATTAAACTCAGTGGCCATGACATCGTTGTCACCACGAGCATTGGCATCAGCACTTACCCTCATCACGGCAAGGATGCCACGACACTGCTGAAAAACGCGGACATGGCCATGTACTTTGCCAAGCGTCAGGGGAGAAATAATTACCAGTTGTACGATGAAGAAATCAATTACCAATCGCAGAAGAAACTCGAAATTCAAAGCCAGATTCGCAATGCAATAAAAAACAAAGAATTTTTCATGCTTTATCAACCGATTATCCATATTGAAACCGGCGAAATCTGTGCCGTGGAGGCCCTGATGCGCTGGCAGCACCCCGATTTCGGCCTCCTGTTACCCAATGATTTTATTATTGCCGCCGAAGAATGCGGATTAATTGTTCCCCTGGGCGAATGGGGGATTAGGACGGCCTGCCTGCAGAATGCCGCCTGGCAAAAAATGGGGCTGCCACCTATCCGCATCGCCGTGAACGTGTCCGGCGTGCAGGTCAAGCGCGAGGGGTTTATCGATACGCTGGAGGATATCCTTAAACAATCCAGAATGGACCCGGGTTATCTCGAAATCGAATTGACTGAGAGCACGCTCATGGACAACACCAAGAAAATCATTTCCCTGTTACTGAAACTGGATTCCATTGGTATTGATTTTGTCATTGATGATTTTGGTACCGGGTATTCCAGCTTGAATTACCTGAAAAAATTCCCGGTAAACAAGCTTAAGATTGACCAATGCTTTGTTCGTGATTGCACCAAGGACAGCAATGATGCGTCCATCGTCGAGGCGATTATTGCCATGGGGCATGGGTTGAAGTTGAAAGTGATTGCCGAAGGGGTTGAAAACAAGGAACAATTGCAACTGCTTAAAAATCTCGGCTGTGATCAGGGGCAGGGCTATTATTTTGCCGAGCCCCTGAAGGCCGATGATTTTGCCGATCTGCTTCGCCAGAATACCCTGCGTGCGATTGCTTCGCGCTAGCCTTTAATAAGGTTTGCGGTAGGGTACATACACCGGTTCCCAGATGTGAGCGCGAATGAGTTTTTCAATGTCGGTCTCTGTTTTATAATCAGCCAATTCACTTTTGACTGCCTCTTTAGCCACAGCCAGAGCAACCTGGTAGGACACTTCCCGCACGTCGTCAAGCGGGGGCAACAGGTTGGCATTCGGGTTTTGCAGGGCTGGCGAGCAACCGGCCAAGGCTCTGGCGGCGGCCATGAACATTTTGTCCGTGACCCGTCTTGCCTGAACGGCGATCAAGCCAAGGCCCATGCCTGGAAAAATATAGACATTGTTGGTCTGATCGATACGGAAATCCTGACCGCGGCGTTTGATTACGCCAAAAGGGCTGCCTGTGCCAATCACGGCGCGATCGTCAGTCCATTGGATTAAAT
Source organism: Legionella rubrilucens (assembly GCF_001468125.1). Taxonomy (GTDB): domain Bacteria; phylum Pseudomonadota; class Gammaproteobacteria; order Legionellales; family Legionellaceae; genus Legionella_C; species Legionella_C rubrilucens. The sequence continues at coordinate 464,732 of NZ_LNYT01000020.1, forward strand.
CCTGAGGAACCGCTTCACTGCGTGAAATCGGGTTGGAGAGCGGCATAATAATCGGACGCTCCACATGAGCGGCCATTTCCCGAACCAACTCTTCAGTAAACAGATTGGGTTGGCCGGAAACGCCGAGCAGGGCATTGGGATGCAAGTTGCGAATGACGTCTTTTAAGCTGATTTCAGCATTGTTTTCACATTGCCAGCCGGAAATGGCGGCGCGGGATTTTAACAGTTGCTGTTGGAAGGGCAGAAGGCCGGTCATGCCTTCAAGCAGTAACCCGTTTCGGTCAATCATGTAAATCTGAGAACGCGCTTGCGCTTCCGAAATGCCGTCTTCCACCATGGCGTGCACAATCAGTTCGGCAATGCCGCAACCGGCAGATCCGGCGCCCACAATGACAATGCGTTGTTCGCTTAGGCGAATACCGGTTACCTGAACGGCGGCAAACAAGGTGCCTGTGGCGACGGCGGCTGTCCCCTGAATGTCGTCATTGAAGGTGCACAGCTGATCGCGGTAAGTATTGAGCAAACGGGTCGCGTTTTGCAGGGCAAAATCCTCCCATTGCAGTAGAATATGGGGAAAGCGTTTTTTCAAGGCCTGAACAAAACGATCAACAAAGTCATCGTATTCCTGATCACGGACCCGTTCATGCCGCCAGCCCATGTACAGGGGATCCTGCAGCAAATCGCTGTTGTTTGTTCCGGTGTCCAGTAACACGGGTAAGGTGGACGCAGGATGAATGCCTGCGCAGGCACAATACAGGGCCAGCTTGCCGATGGGAATGCCCATTCCGCCTGCGCCCTGATCCCCAAGACCCAGGATGCGTTCGCCATCCGAGACAACGATGGCTTTGACATTATCAAAGCGAGGATTGGCAAGAATCATGTCGATTTTGTCGCGGTTCGGATAGGAAATGAACAAGCCGCGCGGACGTCGATAAATATGACTGAATCGTTGACAGGCCGAACCCACGACCGGTGTGTAGACAATGGGCATGATTTCAGTGATGTGTTCACAAAGTAAACTATAAAACAGTGTTTCGTTCGAGTCCTGAAGATCCCGCATGTAGATGTATTTTTCCAATTCACTGGTTTTGCTTTTAAAGGCTTCATACGAGCGGGCGCGCTGTTGGGCGAGGTTGCTTTCCTCAGGGGGCAAGAGACCGAATAATTTGAAATCCACCCGTTCCTGGTTGCTGAAACCGGAGCCTTTATTCAGGATGGGGTTGGTTATCAGGGCGAAGTCCGTGGTTTTAACTTCGTAATAGATTTGCCCATTGTCATCCGTTAATTGTTTATAGTCCATCGAATTCTCCCTGAATAATGGCTTTACCTTAAGTCTAGAGTTAAATGTTACTTTTTGTTTAATTTTTCAGTGATTTCTTCAACACTGGCCGGTGACCCGAAATACCCTCCCTGGCCATATCGGCAGCCCACGCGGATTAATTTTTCAACCGTCGCTTCGTCGGGAATCCCACAGGCCATGACGTTCAGTTCAAGGGCTGCTGCCATCTGAATGATGGTATGAACAATGCGTGTTTTCTTTTCATCCTGGACCATTTTTATAACAAAGGAGCGATCAATTTTGACTTCGCGTATGGGAAAATTGGTCAGGTAAACAAAAGAGGTGTAGCCCGTGGAAAAATCCTTAATGGCAATTTGAATGCCCATCTGCGTCAGCGGCATCAGGGTGTGCAAAGCACGGGCCTGATCACTCAGGCATGCCTTTTCAGTTAAGGCCAATTTCAGGTATTTTCCGTCAAGCTGGTGGGCCGTCAGCAAATCCTTAATCATCGTTACCAGTTCCGGATCGCCAATGTCCATGATCGACAGGTCGACTTCGCCGTAGATCGTATGGCCTTCTTTGTGCCAGAGGGATAATTGTTTGATCAATGTTTTTAACGAGAAAAAGGTGACTTTTTTGGCATAGCGGGTATCGTTCATTAATTGGAAGAGTTTTTCTTCATTTAAAATTGCCCAATCGGCCAAATCCAGTTTAACTGAGCCTTCGACGCCTACTATTTTTCCAGTGGCCAGTTCAAGATGAGGCTGGAGCTGGATAACAGCCTGTTCAGCATCCATGATTTGTTCAAATTCATCCAGCATTTCCCGATTAATGGTGGTTCTTTCCTGTATGTCTTTGTGATAGATCGCATAAGGTTTGCCTTCTTTTTTAGCAAAATAAATGCTGTCCGTGGCATGCATCATCAGCGTTTCGGCCTTGGTGCCGTGGGTAGGGTAAAGGGCGGCGCCGATGGTGGTCATGATGTTCATGTTAATGCCTTCAATCATGAAATTGACGGAGGTGTATTCCTGAATCCGATGCAGCAGCTCATCGATATCCTGATTGGGACTTAAGCGCGGCAGGAGAATGGCAAATTCATCATTCCGTAAACGGGCGATCACATTCATGCCCATGTAGGCTTCGAGCATAAAGGGTTCAATCAACAGGCTTTTTAATTTTTCGGCAAACTGTTTAAGAAAACTGTTGGAGTGAAATGTACCGAAACTGTAGCTGATTTCTTTGAAGTCACTGATACTTAACACAAAAACAGCCGCCCGGCTTTCCTGGTTTTCCTGTTCAATTTGAGTAATGGCCTGTTTGATCCTTTCCACAAACAGCTTGTAATTTGGCAGGTTAGTCAGGCTGTCGTGGGTGCTTTCGTATTTGAGTTTGATTTCAAGATCATCTTTTTTGCTGGTTAATTCCCGGGTTTTATCACGAAGGATGGTTTCAGCCTTGTGCACAAGACCATAGCAGAAGGATTGCCCCCAGTAAGCAAACATAAAGGGGGTGAGATCAAGGGCCCAAATGGCTGGATTGGTGGTTTGGGCTAAGACAATGCTCTCGAGGGTGATGCTGCCTGTGATTTGATATGCGACGATCAGTGTTGCGGTTAAAATACTTCCCATCGAAATCAGCAAGCCAAGCAGCGAATAGCGGTTCACATGGCTTTTCAAAACTTCCGAGTTGAGAATGGACATGGTGGAGTCACTTTTTCTTTTTCTTGATAACCTTATTTCGACAGGATTTAAAAAACCTTTAAAGTTGGATTTGCCTAAGCTTCCTGCGTGGGCAAATCCACGGAATTTACAGGTTTATGGCCGGGGTGGTGTCGAAGCGATGCGTTGCGGCATTGAGCTCGATGAGGTGACGTTCCAGCGTTTTTGTCCATTTTTTCAGGCTTTGACAGGTTTCAATTTTTTTCACCCTGAAAAAGTCAGGTTCAAGTCCCTGCTCCTGCAATTGCTTTTTTAACGCGTCATCAATGCCGGCCAATAAACAGCGTTTGACGCTGCTTGCGCAATTATTGACAATGAACGAGTAGGTTTGTTCTTTTTCCTCTTTCATGGCCTGCATGATTTTCCTTTCATCAAGGCCAATGGTGACTGAATCTGCTGCAGGTAAATAAAGGGTCAGATCCGGGTGGCGGCCGGTGGTGACCTGCGATTCCGCCCTGATGAATTGATTTTCGCGCAGGCTGAGATCAATGTATTGGGCGCGCAAGATTTTTATATCGTTCTCATTACGGCCATTGAGGCGAAGGACGGCGTCATCAAGCTGTTTCTTCAACTCATTCTCTTCCTGCTGACGTTGCAACAATTGCTTATCCAGGTTTTGACTATCGCACCGGTAATGTTTCTCCAACTTTTTCTGAGTGCGCAACAGCCCTTCTTCTTTGTGAACAAGCCGCTGCTGTTGCTTGGTCAGTTTATTGATTTCCTTGTTTAATGCCAGAAACTGCGCCATGGATTGGTCATCCCGTTGTTCAAGGTTATACAGATAACGATGGACGGTTTTTTTCCTGGTTAATTGCGTCTGAGTCTTTTGTTGCGCTTTTCGGTTTTTTTGCAACTCATACTGCAGTTGCTGCATCTCCTGTTTATGATTAAGATCCAGGGTCTGCTTTTGCTGAAGCAGCTTTTTTTGTTGCTCACGGTTTTCTTCCAGTTTGAGCTGGCTGAGTGGGAGCATGGCATGCAGGTCGGCGAATTCGGTGAGTTCCCGCTTTAATTTCTGCTGCAGCAGGCTGATCGCGTTGTCCTTTCGGTAGTGTAATGTAGGATGTTTGATAGTGACAGGTTGAGCTGCGGTCTCTTCAAGCAGCATGTCTTCAGTATGGGTTTTAAATTCCGGTTTAATCCCTTTAATCCGGGGCTTGCTGTCAGTTAGTTTGAAAAACAGGTGTGCGGCTTCTTTTAACAATTTGGGGCGTTCTTCAGGCCAGAAGCTTAGAATAAAGCTATTGCAGCGCACCCATTGAGGTTTATGGGAGGCATGGCCCTCTTTTTTATCATCCACCGGCACGGCAATGGTTTTTAAGGTGGCTTGGCCTTTAAGGGGTTCAAGAACCGTTTGAGAATAAGCAAAATGCGCTGAATTCTCAGTGATTTCAAGCTGAAGATTGGCATGCCCGATGTGTTCATTGTTATCCTGGGAAGCCAGTAAAGGCCCGAAATAACTGTGGGTGATGCGCTTACTAAATAATTGGGTGGTCGAAAGCCAGATGTTGACGGTAATCATAAATACAACTCGTTACACAAACCGCCTTATTGTAGCAGTTTTAGATTAAGACAATATTAATGCTGCCTGTCAGGCCGGTTCTTTCATCCACCGCGGGCTGGCCGACGATTGATAATGCATGAACCTGTCCAGTAAAGCCAGAGGTGACTGACCAACAAGAATCCCGTGACGGCAGCGGCTGTTAAAAAAACCTTCAGTGACGGCGTGATCCAGAAACTGAAGAAGCAAATCATAATAACCCGCGGTATTCAATAAGCCACAGGGTTTTTGATGATGGCCGAGCTGCGCTGAAACGACCATTTCAAAAAATTCATCCAGTGAACCGGCACCGCCGGGCAGCATGAGAAAACCCTCGGCCAGACTGGCGATTAATTGTTTCCTTTCGGCCATGGAATGGACGATGTGGAGCTCGGTTAAACGTTCATGAGCAATATCGACTTCAACCAGGGATTGGGGAATGACTCCGATCACTTTTCCTCCCTGGTTCAGAAGGCGATTGGCCAGAATCCCCATGAGGCCAACGGTTGCACCCCCATAGATTAAGGTGATGTTGTTATCAAACAGAGCATCCGCCAGCGCATTGGCCTGTTCGGCATAGACGGCTGAATGACCCAGGCTTGCGCCACAAAAAACAGCCAGCGTCTTCATTGCAAAAGTTCCTGTTAACAGCGATGGAACTGCAAGGATACAATGTTTGGCAGAAAGTCAACAACAGGGGCCCGGGAAAGTAAAAGAAAACATTTGATTTTATGGGAAAAAATCATTATCGTATCCCTTCGTTTTAGCTTGAAGGCCAGGTCCTCAACGTGTTGAAAACGCCGGATTTTGTTGACTTTTCTCAATTGTCCAGGGATGAAGCGGCTTGCTGGCTTCAGGAGTTCAACCTGCGGCTTACCGTCGATGAAGCCCTGACCATTCAGAATAAGCTGTTAAAACGTCCTCCTACCTACGCCGAATGCGTTCTCTGGTCCATTCAGGGCTCCGAACATTGCTCCTACAAAAGCAGCAGAAAACACCTCAAACAGTTCATTACCGACGCGCCGCATGTGATCCTTGGACCTAAGGAAGATGCGGGTATCGTGGCTGTAGCCGCCGACAAGGAAGGACGGCGTTACGGCATTGTCATGAGCCATGAGTCACACAATCATCCGTCGCAACTGGTGCCTTATGAAGGCGCGGCGACCGGTGTGGGCGGCAATGTTCGTGATGTGTGCTGTATGGGAGCCGAAGTGATTGCGGTCGCTGACAGTCTGCGATTTGGCCAGCGTCATCGGCCTAAAACCCGTTGGCTGGAACAGGGGGTTGTACGCGGCATTGCAGGCTATGCCAACCCGTTGGGTATCCCCAATCTGGCAGGCGATGTCGATTACGATGAAGGGTATAATGAAAATTGCCTGGTAACCGTCGTGACCCTGGGTGTTGTCCGCGAAGATCAGGTGATTCATTCCTATGCACCGCCCAATGCGGATGACTATCATTTTGTCCTGGTCGGCAAACCGACAGACAACAGCGGTTTTGGCGGCGCAGCGTTTGCCTCATCCAATCTGGACAGCGAACGGGAAGAAGAAAACAAGGGCGCAGTACAGGAACCGAATGCATTCCTGCAGCGTCACCTGCTGAAAGCCAATTATGCATTCTTTGCCTGGTTGCGTGAGCGCAACCTGATTGATCGCGTCGGATTTAAGGATTTAGGCGCGGGCGGCATTGCCTGTGCCAGCGTGGAACTGGCCGAAGCCGGCGGATATGGCGCTGAAATTGATTTGGAAACGGTGCCCACCAGCATGGCTAATCTCCCCCCCGCGGTCATCCTGTGTTCGGAAACCCAGGAACGTTTCATGTGGGTCGTGCCCAAAAGCCTTCTCCCCGATTTGCTGAGTCATTACAACGAACGCTTTGCTCTGCCGGAAATCTGTGATGGCGCCAGGGCTACGGTCATCGGCCGTTTGCGTCGGGATGATCGCTACCTGGTGCGTTATCAGGGCAAGAATCTGGTCGATGCCTGCTCGAGAGACATTACTCAGGGGATTTTATACGATAGACCCTACGTCAGCCGTCCATGCCATTTTTCCGAGGCGAACAGGCCTTCCAGTGACGATTTAACCGAGGTTCTGCTCCGTTTGCTCGCGCATGAAACCATTGCTTCAAGAGCCCCCATTTACGAAATGTACGATAAACAGGTGCAGGGGCGCACTGTTCTGGAACGGGGATGCGCTGATGCGGGTGTGATGGCCCCTTTCAATGAAGACAAATACCCGGAAGAAATTCAAAAAACCGGCATTGCTCTGGCGGTAGGACAAAATCCCAGGTTCAATAAAATCAGCGCCTATTGGGGCGCTGTCAATGCAGTCACTGACGCTGTGCGTAAGGTGGTCGCGACAGGTGCCTGGCCCTGTGCGCTCACCGATTGCCTGTGTTTCGGCAATCCTGAAAAACCGGAACAGATGGGGGAGTTTGTGGAGGCCGTCAAAGGCATAGCTGATGCGGCGGGTGCGGTGAACATGCTTGATACGGGGGCGAGTTTACCCATTATCTCAGGCAATGTGTCCCTTTATAACGAGTCTTCCGCAGGCGCTATTCCTCCAGGCCCTATGATCAGTTGTTTAGGTCGTATGCCCGATTACACAAGGGCATTGACCTGCGATTTAAAACAACAAGGTTCTGTACTGTACCTCATCGGCGAGCGGCGTCAACAGGGGGGCGGCAGTGTGTATGATGCCCTTCATCAATATTCAGCTACAGACCTCCCTCAGCCGAATCTTGCTGTTTTGCAGGCCGAATTACAGGCTGTTTATGAAGCGATTCAGGGTCAGTTGGTTCTTGCCGCCCATGCCATCACCCGCGGCGGCCTCGCGGTAGCTGTGGCCGAAATGGCGTTTAAAAACAACCTGGGCGTCGATATTACACCGCCTGCGGCCTCCGCATTAGTCCCTTGGTTATTCGCGGAAGAGGGCGGCTTTATTCTGGAGGTACCGCCGCAGCACGCCTATTCAATTGAACAATTATTTAAAGAAAGTGCTGTTCCCTGTGTCGCTATCGGCGAGACAACGGCTTCTTCGACACTGACAGTGCATTCAGCCATTCATTTATCCTTACACCTGGCTCGCAAGGCCTGGGAAAACGGTTTACGCGAAGGAGACTGTTGTGACAAGCATTGATTACAAAGCGGCTGGTGTGGATGTCGAGGCCGGTAACAGGGCTGTGCGCAGTATCAAAGCGGCCGTGGAGAGCACCTTTTCACCGCGCGTATTGACCGGAATTGGTCATTTTGCCTCGATGTTTGATTTAAAACCCTTACTGGAGGAGTATGAACATCCGGTCATGGTGCAAAGCATTGACGGTGTCGGCACGAAAATGATGGTGGCGAAACGGATGCAAAAATTTGATACCATCGGCATGGATTTAGTCAGTGCCACCACCAATGACATCATTGTCCTTGGCGCCAAACCCCTGACCCTGCTTGATTACGTTGCCAATGATAAACTCGACCCAGTCATTATTGAACAAATCGTGAGCGGCATGGTCGTTGCCTGTCGGGAAAATCAGATTTCACTGGTGGGTGGTGAAACCGCTGAAATGCCGGGTACCTACCTGCCCGGGGAGTTTGACTTAGTCGGTGTGATTACCGGCGTGGTTGACAAACACAAGGCGATTACCGGAAAAACCATCTGTGAAGGCGACACGGTGGTGACCTTCCCTTCCAGTGGGCTGCATACCAATGGTTACTCGCTGGCACGCAAACTGTTTTTTGGTGTTCTGGGGCTCGATGTCGACAGTTATCATCACGATTTGGGACGCACCATTGGCGAAGAATTGTTAACGCCTCATCTTAATTACACGCAACCCGTTCACCGTATTTTAGCGCAAGGCCTCACCATCAAAGGCATGGCCCACATCACTGGCGGCGGTTTATTGGAAAATATTCCGCGTATCCTGCCGCCGGGTTGCGGGGTGGAAATTGAAAAAAAACGCATCCCTCATTTGCCAGTTTTTGATGTCATGAAGCAGTTAAGCCGTTTGGATGATGAGCAAATGTTCCGCACCTTTAACATGGGTGCTGGCCTGGTTTTAATTCTTTCGCCTGAGGACTTGAACGCGGTCAGGGAAGTCCTGCAGAAATCCTACTCCCTGCCTGTCTATGAAATTGGCAAGGTCGTTCGCAGCCAGCAACAGGTGACCTTACTATGATACGGATTGGATTGCTGCTCTTTCCCGGTTCCAATTGCGAGCGTGAGACCGCAATGGCGGTAAAACGGGCAGGCATGAATCCGGTTGACGTGTTATGGAATGAACCGCCTGAGACCTTGCGGGCATTGGACGGCTTTATTCTGGTGGGTGGTTTTTCTTATGAAGATCGTTCCCGTGCCGGTATTATCGCAGCGCTTCAGCCCATCATGCAGGAAATCAAACAGCAAAGCCGCCTCGGTAAACCCATTCTGGGTATCTGTAACGGGGCGCAGATCCTCGTCGAGGCCGGGCTGGTACCCGGGTTGGTTGATGCCGAGGGGCAAATGGCATTGACTGAAAACCGGCGTATTCGCCAGGGCCGAATTCTCGGTACCGGTTTCTACAACGCGTGGGTTACCCTGCGTCTGAGCGAAGGTCATCAAGCCAATGCCTTTACCCGTCATCTGAATGCCAACGACAGGCTTCAGCTTCCCGTTGCGCATGCCCAGGGACGTTTTGTCATGCCGGATGGCTTATTGCAGCAGCTCATCACCCGGGGACTGAATCTGTTCCAATATTGCGATGCCGAAGGCCGGATTGTCGATCATTTCCCGGTAAACCCTAATGGCTCCGTCAACAATTTAGCCGCAGTCAGCAATGCCGCCGGTAACGTGTTGGCGATGATGCCGCACCCGGAACGTACGGTGAATGGCGATAAACTGTTGACCTCCATGCGCGACTACATTGAAACAGGCATTCGCTCTTCCGGTTCAGCCGATTGCCCTGCCAGGACGGTTTCACGACCTGATGCGGCTTATCGTCAGACAGCTCAGGCTCACCAATGCCTGGTGAAGTTAACCATCACGGACAACCAGGCCATGACCGTGCAGAAAACCCTGCAGGCGATGGGTTTTCCGGTGCGTGTCCATCGTTATGTGCACTGGGAGCTGGTTGGTCCTGACTCCGGGATGATGCAGGCAATTAAACAGGCTGGTGTTTTGTTTTGCGATCGAAAGGAACAGGAAATGCCTGCTGACGCAATTCATAAGACCAGGGCGCTGTCCTATTTAGTTCGAGCCAAAGACGATGTCCACGGTCAGGACATGCGGCAAACCTTGGTTGACCATTACGGTTTTGAGGCAGTGAAAACGGTTCATCACGGCATTGTCTGGCAATTTGAGAGTGATGAAGCCGATGTCACCACGCTGATTGATAGAATTCTTTCCACCAACATGATAGGGAATCCATACGCTCATGAATGCTATCGCTACGACGCCCCGTTATCAGGATGAAATTCGCGCCCAGTGGCCGTTTCTTCTCGATAAGACCCATTTGCCCATTAATCACCGCACCCAGGGCAAAGTCCGGGATGCCTATGACCTGGGTGAACATATTCTACTCATTACCACCGATCGCCTGACCGCATTTGACCGGCCCCTGGCGTTAATTCCCTGCAAGGGGCAGGTGTTGAACCTCACCAGTGCATGGTGGTTTGAGCAAACAGCCAGTCTGGTTCCCAATCATGTGATTGCTGTGCCGGATCCCAATGTGGTTGTCGCAAAAAAATGCCAGGTTTTTCCCATTGAATTTGTGGTACGAGGTTACATTACCGGGACAACGGACACGTCCTTATGGACCCAGTATCAAAAAGGCGTCCGTCAGTATTGCGGCATTACAATCCCTGAAGGCTTGAAGAAAAATCAAGCCCTGGAGCGGCCGGTACTCACCCCGACCACCAAGGAAAAAATTCATGATCGTCCCATTTCACCGGATGAGATCATTGCAGAAGGCTGGATGACGGAAGCGCACTGGTTAAAAGCCAGTGCGCTGGCGCTGAAGTTATATCAACGCGGTGTGGAATTGGCGGCTCAGCATGGATTGATTCTGGTCGACACCAAATACGAGTTTGGCGTCGATGACGCAGGCAATGTGCTGGTTGTCGATGAAATCCATACCCCCGATTCCAGCCGTTACTGGCTGGCGTCGTCTTATCAGGAGCGGCTGGCGGCAGGCCTTGAGCCGGAGAACATCGATAAAGAATTTTTAAGGTTATGGTTTGCCAAACACTGCGATCCATATCACGACAAAGAGCTGCCGCAGGCGCCCCAGGCGTTGGTTGAACAATTATCCGAACGGTATATTCAATTGTATGAAATGATTACCGGAAAGCCGTTTGCCTTTCCAACTCACGACGAACCGGTCGAGCAGCGCATTTTAAGAAACATTGCCCCTTACTTACGATAGGCGGACACTCATGTGCGGAATAGTAGGGATTTACAGCGTGGAACCCGTGGCTTCCGAGCTGTTAGACAGTCTGGTGCATTTGCAGCATCGCGGTCAGGATGCGGCCGGTATCCTGACCTGCGACCAGCGTTTTTATGTCAAACAGGGGCTGGGATTGGTGAGAGAAATCTTCACGCCCGAGAACGTTCAGTCCCTGCACGGCACCATCGGCATTGCTCACTCCCGCTATCCCACTGCAGGAGGATACAGCGAAGCCGATATTCAACCCCTGTGGATTGGCAGCCCGCGTGGCATTGCCTTAGCCCATAATGGCAACCTGTCCAATTACCAGGCGCTGGCCGATGAAATCCGGCTGAATCAATACCGCCATCTCAATTCCTCACTCGACTCGGAAGTGCTTTTACTGATGTTGGCTGATCAATTGGCCAAAGGGGCTTATGGCTATGAAAACGATGAAGCCTTTTTTGAATTACTCTGTGAGGCCGTGGCTTACCTTTTTGATCGGGTGCAGGGTGCCTACTCGATTGTCAGCGTCATTATCGGCAAGGGGCTGGTTGCTTTTCGCGATCCCCACGGCATAAGGCCCTTAGTCATGGGAAGCCGCGACAATCAGTCCGGTCATCAGGACATTATGTTTGCTTCCGAGACCACGCCTTTTTATGCGCTGGGATTTAAGGATGAAGGCGATATTGACGCCGGTGAAGTGGCTTTTGTCAGTTTAAGCGGGAAGGTGTACCGTCGGGTTATTCGCCGGAAAGACTTTCGACCCTGTGTTTTTGAATACGTTTACTTTGCCCGTCCGGATGCGACGCTTAATCATGTCAGCGTCTATCGGGCGCGTTTGCGCATGGGACAGAATCTAAGCCGGCAATGGCAAAAAAAATACCCGGATATTATCCCCGATGTCGTGATTCCGGTTCCATTTACTGCCAACACGTCCGCCATGGCGTTTGCGCATGAACTGGGTGTACGTTATTCGGAAGGGCTTTATAAAAATCCGTTTATTGGCCGCACTTTTATTATGCCTAATCAAAAGGCAAGAAAGCAGAGCATTGGTTATAAATTAACGCCGCAGCGAACTGAAATAGAAAACAAATCGGTGTTGATTGTTGATGACAGCCTTGTGCGCGGTACCACATCGCGCGAGATTGTCAAAATGGTCAGGGCGCTTGGGGCAAAGAATATTTATTTTGTCTCCACGTCGCCCGCCTTGAAAAACCCCTGCTTCAGCGGCATTGATATCCCTTCGCGCGGTGAATTGATCGCGGCCAACATGAGTGAAGCGGAGATAGCCCGTTTTATTGGCGTCGATATTCTGATGTACCAGACTCAGGAGGATTTAATCGAGGCTGTGACTCGACGTGGCCAGCATCGCATCAAAAAGCCCTGCATGGCCTGTATGGATGGCGATTATTTTTGCCCATCCATCACCCCGGCCAAAATGCAGCAATTGGAACAGCAACGGCAAAAACCACGTCTTGAACTAAAAGAAGAGGAATTGACCAGGTGAATATTCTCGTTATTGGCTCAGGGGCTCGTGAACAGGCTTTGATTCATGCCATGCACCGCTCACCGCTAACCCCATTGCTCTTCTGTTATGGGACATCATTCAATCCGGGTATTGGGCGTCTGACAAGCCATTATGCGTGCGGGGATATCACCGAAAGCGAGGCAGTGGTGACTCAGGCACTGGCATGGGGCATTGAATTGGCCATTATTGGTCCGGAGGCGCCGCTTGAAAAAGGGTTGGCTGATGCCTTGTGGCAGGCAGGTATTGCAGTCATCGGTCCTCGTCAAGCGGCTGCCCGAATTGAGACCAGTAAGCAGTTTGCCCGCAATTTAATGAAAAAACACGCCATCGCCGGTTTACCGGCTTACAGTCAGTTTGATTCCATGCAGGGTATTGAAGACTATTTAAGGTGTCTGGGCGAGGGGCAGTATGTCATTAAAGCCGACGGCCTGATGGGAGGCAAGGGGGTTAAGGTAGCAGGAGAACATCTGCACTTGCTGACTGAAGCCTTGAGTTATTGCCAAAGCCTTCTGGCTGAAGGTCAAACATTGATTATCGAGGAAAAATTAATCGGTGAAGAGTTCTCGTTCATGGCCTTCGCAGATGGCAAAAGCCTGGTGCCGATGCCGCTGGTCCAGGACCATAAGCGGGCTTTTGAGGGGGATAAAGGGCCCAACACCGGCGGTATGGGCAGTTATTCGGCGGCGGATCATGGCCTGCCTTTCCTGTCAACGGCTGACATTGAGGCGGCCTGGGCCATTAATCAGTCGGTTTATCATGCCTTGCAGCTTGAATTGCAACAACCCTACATTGGCTTTTGGTATGGCAGTTTTATGGCGACGGCACGGGGTGTGTCTGTCATTGAGTTTAATGCGCGGCTTGGTGATCCGGAGTCCCTGAATGTCCTCCCGCTGCTTGAAAGTGACCTGGTGGATCATTGCATCGCCATGGTGCAGGGCGAACTGAATGCCGCCGACGTGCGCTTCGCCCCGTATGCGACTGTGTGCAAATACGCTGTACCTCAAGGTTATCCGGATGCGCCCCTTAAACAGTTTCCAATTGATTGCAGCCTGATTCAGGATTCGTCTCATTTTTATCTGGCGGGGGTTCATCAGCAGGGTGATCAATGGGTGGCAACGGGGTCAAGAACCGCGGCCTATGTTGGAATTGGCGCGACATTGGCTGAGGCGGAAAAAAAAGCCGAATCTGAGATTGCCCGTGTCGCAGGTCCCCTGTATCACCGCCGCGACATCGGCACGCCGGAGCGGATTGAAGCCCGCATGGCTCATATGAACCGGTTGCGCCAGTCATGATCCGGCTTGGCATTCTGGGCTCAACTAAGGGAACCAATTTGCTGGCATTGCAGGAAGCGATAGCCAGCAAAAAACTGGCTGCACGGATTGAATTGGTCGTCAGTAATAAAGCCGAGGCCTTGATTCTTGAAAAAGCCAGGCATTCGGCTATCCCCTCCTTTTTTGTTGATCCCGCAGGCTTAACCCGTCCGGATTATGATCAGCAGCTTGATCAGGTGTTTCGCCGTTTTGAAGTGGAATTGATTGTTCTTATTGGCTATATGCGTATTTTGTCAGCCCCCTTTGTTCAAACCTGGCGGCAGCAGATCATCAATGTTCATCCGTCCTTATTGCCTGCTTTTTCAGGATTAATGGATTTGGACGTTCACCGCGCGGTGTTAGGGGCGGGAGAGAAACAAAGCGGTTGTACCGTGCATTACGTGACCGAAGACGTCGATGCAGGGCCGATTTTAATTCAGAAAACCTGTTCGGTTTATGCCGACGACACGCCGGACAGGTTGCGAAGCCGCGTGCAGCAGTTGGAAGGGCAAGCCCTCGTGGCGGCCATTGGTCGCATTGCAGCGAATGCATCGCAGGAAACACTTTATTAACTCATCAGGAATCGAACATGTCAACAATTCTAGTCTCACTGCTTATGGGCTCAAAATCCGATTGGACCATCATGGAAGAGGCCAGTTTAATGCTGAAAAAATTTCAGATCCCCCATGAAGCCCGTGCCTTATCGGCGCATCGCACACCGGAGGCTCTGAGTGAGTACATGCAGTCTGCCGAAGCGCGAGGGGTCGAGGTGTTTATCGCCGCCGCCGGAGGGGCCGCGCATTTACCCGGCGTGGTGGCCTCTAAAACCCTGCTGCCGGTACTGGGAGTACCTATGCCTTCATCAACGTTTCATAATGGCCTGGATGCTTTATTGTCCATTGTGCAAATGCCGGCTGGTATTCCTGTGGGTACCCTGGCTGTAGGTAAGGCCGGGGCCGCTAATGCGGCAATTCTGGCAGCCATGATCCTTGCCAATAAATACCCGCAGTACCGTCAGGCTGTCCGCGAACACCGTCAGGCGCAGGCCCGAAATGTATTGGAATGCGCTGAACTGGCAGACTGCCCGGCTTGATAAACCAGGAGCCAGCCGCTGTCAGGCTGGCTGTTATTCATCCACCCGGGTTAACGGCGGTAAACCCGGCTGAGCCGGTCGTGTCGGTTCCGGCCTTATGAGGATGGGCGGCCTGGGGCGGCGATCGTGTTGTCCGCCGCTGACCTGTTTTAAATGCTCTTTACTCAATTGGCCCTTTTTGGTTTTGTGCTTACTCATCATTGAACCCCTCATTCACTAAGACCCTTGACGGTGCCTGATTCTTGCTTCATCCACATACCGGGGTCTTGATCGATCCCGCCGCTCATGTGAACCCCCTGAGACTTGGCTTAATTCATCAGGATTGATGGATTTACTGGGCTTGTCTGTGGGTTTTTGTGGTTGACGTTTCATTTCACTCCCTCACTGCAAAGACTGTTTAAGTATAGAATATTTGCATTTAAATTGATCAATTAATGATCAATTAATGAGTTGACGCATAGCCATTTGCCGAAAAAGACCGTCTTCGGCCATTAATTGGGAATAAGAACCGCATTGAACCACCTCGCCCTGGTCCATCACCAGAATAAAGTCTGCTTTCTCAATGGTGGTCAGGCGATGAGCAATGACTACGCGGGTGATGTTGAGTTTTGCAAGGCTCTGGATGACGATAGTCTGGGTGACGTTATCCAGTGCACTGGTGGCTTCGTCGAAAAACAGCAATCGCGGTTTTTTCGCCAGCGCGCGGGCAATTAATACCCGTTGCCGCTGTCCGCCTGACAGTGTGCCGCCGCGTTCGGAAATGACCGTGTGCATGCCCATGGGCATTTTTTCAATATCGGCAGCAAGGCCGGCCATGTCGGCCGCGTCCCAGGCTTCATCCAGACTGAGCAGGGCGGAGCCTGCAATGTTTTCAAACAAGGTACCTGAAAGGAGCGTGCTGTTTTGCAGGACGACGCCGCATTGTTCGCGTACGCGTTGCACGTTGAGTTGTCTGATGTCGTGATCATCGAAAAAAAGATTGCCCTGATCGGCTTTTTCAAATCCAAGGAGAAGACGAAGCAGGGTCGATTTACCTGAGCCGGAAGGACCTGTAATTGCCACGTATTGGCCTGGATGAATAGTGAATGACACGTTTTTAATCACCGGTTGTTCTTTGGTATAGGAAAAGCGCAGATGGTCCACTTCAATCTTGCCCTTCAGAACCCCAGGATCCCGTTTGCCGGCATGGGTTTCAGGAAGGGCTTCAAGAATAGGGGCTGCCCGTTTCAATAAAGGAATGCTGTTAATCACCGTACCGGCGATGTCAGTCATGCCCAGCATGCCGGCGGTGAATTGTCCAAGGGTGGCATTAAACGCCAGAAAAAGCCCGAGACTCAGTGTGTCGGTACGATGCAGAAACTGGGTGAACACCACGACAGACAGGAGGGTTAAAAAGAAGCTGTTGAGACTGGATAACAAAGCGCTGGCGTGGTTTGCCCGGTAGGCGGCCTGTTTAATTTGGCTGTTTTTAATGGCCCACTGGGAAAAGGCGGTTTTTTCTCGTCCCGAGCTTTGAATTTTGCCAATGCCGCCAAGTAACTGCACCACCATGCCTGACAAGTCGCCCTGCAGGGTTTCCTGCTCTTTATAATGCCTTAACTGCCTTAAACTGATGAGCAGGGTATAGGCGCAAAGGATGAGAATGATGAGCGTCGCTGTGACGGCAAGCCTTACGTCGTAATAAAACAATAAAAGCAGGCTGAACAATGAAAATATGCCGCTGAGCAGGGAGTTAACCACCACACCGGCTAACAGTGTGCGGATATGGCTGATTGCCATGGCCCGCTGCGTCAGATCGCCGGTGGTGAATTGTTTGAAAAAAGTCACCGGCAGGCGGATTAGACGATCCCAGATGGCCACTTCCAGGTTTAAGTTTAACCGACTGCTTAATCGCAGGACGGTAATGGTGCGTACCAATTCAAAAAGACCAGCGGAAAAGGCGGCAATTAACAGTGCCAGAATAACTTGCTGCAATTGGTTGATGTCGCCTGCGGGAACGACCTGTTCGAAGAGAATACCAGTAAACCAGGGGGTTACCAGACTAAGCAGTGCGGCCAGAGAACCCACGATCAGCAGACGGACCAGATCGCGTTGACCGCCTCGAAAGGCAAACGGGATTAAATCTTTTATTTTCAAAGGTTTCTGCGGCAAGGGACAGTACATTTGCCAGGCTTCCTCGCCAAAAACAGCCGCTTCCCCCGGGGTGAGTTTTTTACTGATTCCCTGAACTGGATCAATCAACAGCAGGCCCCGGGTCAGGGTAGGCAGGGCGAGGTAATAGGCTTTATCATCCGGCTTTTGCAGCAGCAGCGGATGGGTGGCGCCGCGCCACCAGGCGCCGCTTAATTGCACGGGGCGGATGGCCATGCCCGTTTTCAGGTTGATTTCCTGAATCGCATCGACCTGAACATGCTCTGGAAGCGCCAGTTGATAAAAGGCGGCTGTGCGTTGGACACAATAGGTCAGCGTATCTTGCCGCCCGGTTTGAGCAACAGGAGGTTTGCTTCTCAGCGTGGAAATCATCGACAGATACGCCCGTTTCAAGCGATTGTTTTCTATTTTTTTCCTTTGCCGGGCGCGTTCTTCTTCCTGCTGCTCTAACCACTCACTGGCTTGAATCAAGACAGGAAGAATTGATTTAAAGAACTCTTTGGCGGCATTCACCCGTTGCGACGTGCCAATCTGGTTTTCGATGAGCAGGCTGACATTGCCATCGAAAGGGGTATTCTTAAGGTAATTAATAAAATGCTGCTGCCAGGACTTGATGGATGCCCTCTGCTTGTCTTTATTCAGCGAGGCATCTGTCACGGCCTGCAATTCAGCGTCTGTGCCGCAGGAAGCAAGGAACTGCCAGCCGGTTTCCGTTGAGCACCCTTTAAGCCCAGGAAGCACATCGCCCGGTTGGCAATGGCCGATAAGATAACGGCGATGTCGATAAGGGCCTTCGCCTGGAACAAGAAACAGATCAACATGGCCTTTGAGCACTCGGTAGTGCCTGTCGCTTTGCAGGAGATCCATTTCATGGAGAGGCCGATGGTCTGTCATCATCACGCCTCACTCGCCAATAGACGGCAATAAGCGCCTTTGAGCATCAGCAATTGATCATGGGTGCCTCGTTCAACCACCTGGCCCTGTTCAAGAACGATGATTTCATCGGCATCCCGTATGGTGCTTAACCGGTGCGAAATAATCAACAGGGTGCATCCCAGACGGCGTAAGGCGGTATCAATGGCTTTTTCCATCTGCGCATCCAGGGCAGAGGTGGCTTCATCCAGAATTAAAATGCTGGGTTTCTGCAGCATGGCGCGGGCGATTTCCAGGCGTTGGCGCTGGCCGCCGCTGAAATTGGAACCGCCTTCATTGATGACGCTTTCATAGCCCATCTCCCGTTCACCGGCAATCATGTCATGCATGAAGACGGCTTTGCAGGCATTGAGGATGTCTTCGTCGTCGATGGTGGGATCCCACAAGGTCAAGTTATCTTTTAAGGTCGCATGAAACAGGCTGATGTCCTGATCAACACTGGCGATGGAACGAACGCGAATAGCATTCGGGATTTGGCGTAATTCCCTGCCATCAATCAGGATGCGTCCTGTCCACGGCTCATAAAACCCCAACAGTAATTTACCAATGGTGGATTTGCCGCTGCCTGAACTGCCCACCAGCGCCAGGCGGCGGCCGGGTTGAATTTCCAGAGAAAAATCACGCAGCAGCGGCTCGGCGAGCGGGCTGTAGCCGAAGGTGACCTTTTCAAAGATCACATGGCCCGTTAATTTGGCTTCGGGGATATTAGCTTGTGCAGTCACCGGCTCGTAACGTTGGGCCACCGGATGGGAGGTGATGTCTTCCAGATGAAATAAATCGGCTGCAATATCCTGAATGGTGCCGGCGAGCATCACCAGCATTTTGACCGGCTGGATAAAGCTGCGGTATAAAATCTGAAAGGCGACAACAGTCCCGATGCTCAGTTGCCCTTCAATGGCTAACCAGGCCCCAAAGCAGAGGATGCCGGCATTGGTCAGCAAATCCAGCGCCATGGGGAGTGCGGCAAAGCAATCGCGCGTCCAGCTCAGTTGTTGTTCGGCGGTTAAATAATTGGCATGTATGCCGGCAAATTTCTTAAAAAAATCCTGCTCAGCGCCGGACGCTTTGTAAGTTTCTATCATCTGCAAACCGCTGATGGCAGTACTCATCAGTTTATTCTGCGCCTTGGTTTGCCGCTGGCTTTCACTGCTTCGCTTCTGGGCAATCACCAGCAGGGCGATGACATTGATCGCGGTGGCGAGTAACACCAGCAAGGTCAGCGGCACGCTGAGCAAAAAGAGGATCATCAGGTAAATCAACGCCAGAAGGAGGCTCACCATGTTGGTGCCGAATTGTTGCGAGACCAACGACGCCACTGAATCGCTGGATTGCAGGCGATTTAGAATGTCGCCAAGGTAGCGTTGATTAAAGAAAGACATGGGCAGGCGAAGTAAATGCCAGAAAAACGACGCGCCATTCACAAGTGCCATTTTCACTTCGAGCCGGCTTAACATAGTCCGTTGGTACCAGGTGAGCAGGGCGCTGAAAAAACCGGCAATCAACAAGCCCAGTAAAACGGGCCTTTGCCAGTGATTCAGTTGCTGAATGAGGACCTCATCAATGAAAATTTTGTTTAGCCCGGCAATGGCAATGCCTGGAATGGCGAGACTTAAGGTTGCAAGAATAATAAAGCCGACGGCTTCTTTGGAGTGGCGCAGGCGGGTCATCAGATTCGCGAAAATTTTAGGTTTATGCCCTGCCTTGACGAACTGCGGGCCGGGGGTCAGTTCAAGCAGCACGCCCGTAAACCCCTCATCAAATTCTTCAAGGCTTAATTTTCGTCTCCCATGGGCGGGATCATTGATGTAAACATGGTGTCTGCCGGTTCCCTCAAGCACCACGAAATGATTGAATTCCCAATGGATAATGGCAGGCAGGCGGCAGTCGTGAATGTCGGCGGGTTCAAGGCTGTAGGCTTCAACCACCATGCCATGCAGGACCGCTGCACGGTAAATATTGTCAGCACGGCTGCCATCCCGGGATACTCCGCAATCCATGCGCAGGACATCCAGCGGAATCCAGCGATCATAGTAAGCCAGAACAATGGCCAAGGCGACGGCCCCGCATTCCACGGCTTCCATCTGCAGAATGGTGGGTGTCCTTGGTATCGTTTTAAACCTGTTTCCCATGTCCATGCCTGTTAATCTATCCCCAGAAAGGTTTTAATGGCTGGAATGACCAGTGTAATCGGCGGCTGGGATTTGGTAATGATGTCAGCAGTGCATAAGGTGCCATTGGTAATGACCATGTTGGGTCCTTTTGACGTTGTCCATTGATAATGGCTTGGCGTATCGGCTTTCATCAGACGAACACGCACATACAATTGCGGCCCGCTTTGGCTGAAGTCCTCCACCAGCTTTTCGTTGGCCAAGACCGCCATCATGCTGCTTTGGCTGCTGGGAAAGCCAGCCACGTCTTCAACCACGCCGACAATACTGCCGTATTCCTGCTTTTTAACGGTACTGGGGACCACCTGAGCGGCCATGCCCCGCAGGACGACTTTACCCATGCTGGCCGGCACGTAAATGACGGCATCCACGGTTTCGGCATAAGGTTCGATATCCATGATTTTGCTGCCCGGCTGCACAATTTCACCGGGTTTGCCGATGATATTAATAATCTCCCCATCGACAGGACTTACAATAATGCTGTGGACTTTTAATTTTTTCATCAAAAAAGCAACATCCTGTTCTGCCTGTCGCAGGCGATTCTTCAATTCAATCAGCCGTTGTTGATTGGCCTCCACGCGTCGTTTAAATTCAATGATGTTGTCAGCGATTTTTTTGCTGATCTCGTCGCGCAACTGCAGCTCCTTAAAATAATTGCTTTTCAGTTCGGCGAGTTCCTGACGTGAAATCACTTTATCCACCAGCTTTTCCCGCTCCTCCAGTGCCGTTTTTAGAAATTGCAGATGAAGATTGGCATTTTCCAAATCGTTCGCCCAGTTTTTCCGCAGCGTTTCATTGTTCTGTTGTTCCAGTTTAAAATCCTTGTCAATGAAATGTTGCAAATCACTGACCTGTTTTCGCAGCGACAGGACAGTCTGCTGCCTGTTTTCGATGTCCAGCAGCAGGAGCGGCAATTTCAGGGTTGCCAATCGCTGCCCCGTTTTGACCACATCGCCCACCTGGACCTCCACGGTTAATAAACGTCCGGAATCTTCAGCAATGGCATCGTAGATTTTCTGACCGCCGCTGATGAGGATGCCATTCCCGGAAACCCGCGTATCGATGCTGCCGAACACGGACCACGCGGCAATCATGCCAAGCAGCAAAACCAGGGTGGCGAGAATAAGCCAGTTTAAGGGAGGGACAATACGAAAGAGCGTATCCAGTTTTTCCGGATTGTTCAGTCGTTTTAAACTTTTTTCACGAAACAGTTTATCCATCGCTATCCTGAATCATGGCCCTCTGTTTCAGTATATCCCGGATAGGCAATGATTTCGAATCGAGCACGCAGACTTTAGCGGATGCCGTTAGTTTTTACTGGGCGCGGTGGCTGGAAAGGGATTGGTGCCGGGTTTGAAATCGATGAGGTTGGCGCCTCCGGAAATGTCACGTAAATTGTGGTGAAGAATTTTTTTATTTTCTTTGCGGATGTGCTTGCCGGGTTTGTGTGATTTTCGAGACATACGGAACTCCTGCCAATACCAGTTCATCCCAAATTATAGCGCAGAATTGCCCGCTGTCCTTTACAGCCGCGGGTTGCCGCGATAGACTTGAATAATGAATCAAAATTCAAGAGAAGGGTCTATGTCACACGGCGGCGCACGGGTCGGGGCAGGTCGGCCGCGGGGGAAGGGGAAGTTTGGCGAGGCGACCAAATCGGTGCGTATTCCGGTGTCGCGGGTGGGTGAGGTCATGCAATACCTGAACAAGGGCCAGGCAGCCGTCCGTATCCCGCTGTATGCCAGTTCGGTCAAGGCCGGTTTTCCTTCACCGGCCGATGATTTCATCGAGCATTACCTCGATTTGAATGAACACCTGATTAAGCATCCTGCGGCTACTTTTTTTGTCAGGGCGTCGGGTGAATCCATGATCAATGCCGGCATTCATTCCGGCGACATGCTGGTGGTTGACCGCAGCATCGAGGCAGGGCATGGCCACGTGGTGATTGCGGCAGTCAATGGCGAACTGACGGTCAAACGGTTATCGCGGCTGCATGGCAAAACCCGCCTGCTGGCGGAAAACCCCGAATTCGCCGCCATCGATTTAACCCACGATCAGGATGTTGTGATTTGGGGGGTGGTTACCCACGTTATTCATGCGGTGCTCTGATGTATGCACTGGTGGACTGCAATAATTTTTACGCCTCTTGCGAGCGGGTTTTTAAACCGCACCTGATGGGCAAGCCGGTAGTCATTCTGTCGAACAATGACGGCTGTGTGATTGCCCGATCCAACGAGGCCAAAGCGCTGGGTATTCCCATGGGGGTGCCTTTTTTTAAAATTCAGGGCCTGTGCCGGCAACAGGGCGTCCATGTGTTTTCATCCAATTTCAGCCTCTATGGCGACATGTCGCGGCGGGTGATGTCGATTATCGAGGAAAGCTGGCAGCACGTGGCGGTTTATTCCATTGATGAAGCTTTCCTGGATTTAAAAACCTTGCCTCTGGAAGACCAGGAGCCTTTCTGCCGAGACCTGCAGAAAAAAATCCTGCAATACACCGGCATTCCGGTGTCCATCGGCCTTGCTCAAACCAAAACGCTGGCTAAATTGGCTAATTATGTCGCTAAACGCCGCCTGAATGTCCCGGTTTTTAATTGGGTTGGCCAAAACCACTGGCTTTCGCAGATTGAGATCGGTGACGTCTGGGGAATCGGCAGAAAATGGCATAAAACCCTCATTCAGCAGGGCATTCATTGGGCCAGTGATTTGGCGGCCTTGCCCCTGCAGTCACTCAGAGCCCGCTTTAATGTGGTGTTGCAGCGTACAGCCCTTGAGCTGCGTGGCATTCCCTGCCTTGGTTTTGAAGAAAGAGAGGAGCGAAAAAGCATTTTATCCTCCCGGTCATTTGGCTGCCTGCAAAGTGAACAGGACGTGTTAGCGCAGGCGCTAAGCGCCCATTGTGCCCGTGCTTATGAAAAATTACGACAGCAGCATTCTGTCGCCGGCTATCTCGGCATTTTTATCCGTACCAATCCTTTTCGGGCTGATCTGCCCCAGTATGCACCGTCCATGGGTGTGTGTTTGCCTCAGCCTACGGATGACTTGCGGGAATTGACGCGATGGGCCAAGTGGTGTCTGAACCGGATTTACCGTTCGGGTTTTCAATACAATAAAGTCGGCGTCTATCTGGGTGATTTGCAACGCCAGACTGTGCAGCAACTGGGGCTGTTTGATTCGTCGACCCCCCATCAACAGCAGCAGACCAAACGGTTTCTGGCGGTTTATGATGCGATTAATCAAAAATACGGCGGTCACATGATTCGTCTTGGTGCGGAAGGGCATGCCAAGCCCTGGGCCATGCGCTCCGCCATGCGCTCTCCCTGCTACACCACGCGATGGTCCGATTTACTTCTTGTCAAATAGCGGTTGACGCCGTTCAAGGCAAAGCGTAAAAATCATAGTTCACTTCAAATGCAGAGAAAAAACATGCTGAAACCAATGGTTGCCATGCTGTTAGTCACAATGGTCCAGAGCGCTTATGCAGCGACGGATCCCGTTAAACTGGAAGGCCGCTATGAATGCGGCGGCAAAGAAATCGATACCCATGCCGATTTTAAATGCAACATGTCCATTGAAAAAACCGGAGAAACTTACCGCATCAAATCGCTTTGTGACGATGGTTCCTCTTACCTTGGCACGGGCATTTATTTTCCCGAAAAACAACAGTTAACGTTAGTCTTTATTAATCCTAAGAAGGCAGCGGAAACCGGTGTTGTGGCGGCTGAAGTCAAACAGGATGGTTCCATGGCCTCCACCTGGACTTACCTGAATAAAACCAGTATTGAACATGGTTATTGCGTACGTGCCAAAACCTATGCGAAGCAATAAACGCTTAAGGGTTATTCGGTATTGACAGTAACGATTGCTCTATTGCATCAAATCCGTCACACTGGGAAAAATCATTAATTAATTAAGTTAGGGATGATCATGATTAGCCGGAAAGCTGTTTTTTCATCGCTGTTGGTTTTCACCATGGCGCCAACAGTTCCTCTCCATGCAAACATTGACGCTAGCGCACCAAAAACGAACCAGTACTGGTTTCCCAAGGCGCTGGATCTCAGTCCGCTTCGTCAGCATGATGCCCTGGAAAACCCGTTAGGTCCTGATTTTGATTATGCCAAGGCATTTAACGCACTGGATCTCAATGCTGTCAAAAGTGATCTCACCGCGCTGATGACTCAATCTCAGGATTGGTGGCCTGCCGATTTTGGTCATTATGGTCCTTTGTTTATTCGAATGGCCTGGCATAGTGCAGGAACTTACCGCATTTTTGACGGTCGCGGGGGCGGAGACGGTGGAATGCAGCGTTTTGCTCCATTAAACAGTTGGCCCGATAACGTCAGCCTCGATAAGGCGCGGCGTTTACTTTGGCCGATCAAGCAAAAATATGGGAATAACATTTCATGGTCTGACTTAATGATCCTGGCAGGCAATGTCGCATTGGAGTCGATGGGGTTTAAAACGCTGGGTTTTGCCGGGGGACGCATCGATGCCTGGGAGCCGGAGTTGGTGAATTGGGGTTCTGAGAGCGAGTGGCTTGCCAGTCATCGACAGACGAAGGACAAGGTATTGGATAAACCGTTTGCCGCAACTCAAATGGGACTCATCTATGTCAATCCCGAGGGCCCGCAGGGGAATCCCGATCCGCTGGCTGCTGCCAGAGACATTCGCGAAACGTTTGCCCGCATGGCCATGAACGATGAAGAAACGGTGGCTTTGATTGCCGGTGGACACAGTTTTGGTAAAGCACATGGTGCGGCTTCCGCAAAATATTTAGGCCCTTCCCCCGAAAATGCAGCCATTGAAGAACAAGGCTTTGGGTGGAAAAACAGTTATGGCACAGGAAAAGGAAAAGACACCATAACCAGTGGCCTTGAGGGTGCCTGGACGGTTTCTCCGGTACAGTTTACCCACAACTACTTAGACAACCTGTTTCGCTTCAACTGGGTACAAACCAGGAGTCCAGCGGGAGCCATCCAATGGATGCCCGATGATCAAAGTGCCTCCTCCCTGGTACCCGATGCTTCGGATGCAGCCAAAAGACATCCGCCCATGATGTTCACAACGGATTTAGCGCTTAAATTTGATCCGGCCTACAGCAAAATTGCCAAACGCTTCAGGGATAATCCCAAAGAGTTCGAAATGGCATTTGCCAAAGCCTGGTTTAAATTAACCCACCGCGATATGGGGCCGCGCTCCCGCTATTTAGGGTCGATGGTGCCTGAAGAAGTGATGATATGGCAGGATCCAATCCCGGCTGTTGATTATCCTCTGGTCGATGCGCAAGACATTGAGACGCTGAAAACGAAAATTATCAATTCGCAATTAACTGGGCCTCAGCTGGTCAGAACAGCCTGGGCCTCTGCCTCAGTATTCCGCAAAACAGACATGCGCGGAGGTGCTAACGGCGCCCGGATTCGCCTCGAGCCGCAAAAAAACTGGCCTGTGAATAATCCCCGCGAGTTGGCTGAGGTGTTGAGTACGCTTGAAAAAATAAGGGATGAGTTTAATCAGGGTCAAGCCAATGGCAAAAAAATCTCACTGGCTGATCTGATTGTGTTGGGAGGAGGCGTCGCCATTGAGCAGGCGGCAAAAAAAGGGGGTGTTGATATTGTGGTACCCTTTACTCCCGGTCGTAACGACGCGCTACAGGAGCAGACGGATGTCGAATCCTTCGCGGTTTTAAGACCCACAGCCGATGGCTTTCGAAACTACTTTGAAAAAGGCAATGTGAAATCCCCCCCGGAAATGTTAGTTGAAAAAGCCAGCCTGCTTAATCTCACCGTTCCTGAAATGACTGTGCTGGTCGGCGGGATGCGTGTGCTGGGCGCCAATGCGGCTAATGGCAATGACGGTGTGTTCACAACGAAACCAGGTACCTTGAGCAATGATTACTTCGTCAACTTGTTGGACATGTCAACTGAATGGAAAAAATCCTCCACAGTGGAAGGTGAGTACGAGGGGTACGACAGGTCTACAGGGAAATTAAAATGGAAAGCCACTTCTGTTGACCTCATCTTTGGTTCCAATTCCGAGTTGAGGGCTGTGGCCGAAGTTTATGGCAGTAATGATGCTCAGAAACAATTTATCCATGATTTTGTTAAAGCCTGGGTGAAGGTGATGAATCTCGATCGATTCGATCAGGTCAATCATGGCATCAGCGGCAAAAAAACATCCTGATCATCAAGACTGGAAATGACTGCGGAGAGCGCCATGGCACTCATTTCCAGCCCGATGGCAATGCACAGCGATCAAAGCATAAAGAAACAGACATCATCCTGTTTTTTCGTGTTAAGATACATTTATAACGAATCATGGGGCCTATAGACCATGGATGTAGAACTTCTGTCGCGAATCCAATTTGGATTTAGCATCGGTTTTCATATTCTATTTCCGACATTGAACCTCGGGTTGGCGGTATTCCTGATTATCATGGAAGGCCTGTGGCTTAAGACAGGGAATAGCGATTACCTGAAAATTTGTAAATTATGGACTAAAATTTTTGCGCTCACTTTTGGTATGGGCGTTGTCTCAGGAATCGTGCTTGCTTATCAGATAGGCACCAATTTTGGCCCGTTTATTCGTGAATTCGGCAATGTTCTCGGTGCACTGTTTGCCTACGAGACGCTGACGGCCTTTTTCCTTGAAGCAGGATTTTTAGGCATCATGCTGTTTGGCTGGCAACGGGTTCCTCCCTGGTTGCATTTTACTGCGACCATCCTGGTCGCTTTGGGAACAACCGTCTCCGCTTTCTGGATTTTATCGGCCAACTCCTGGATGCAGACGCCTAGCGGCTATGAGCTTATGGATGGTAAATACATCGTTGCAAGCTGGTCGGCTGTTGTGTTTAATCCCTCCTTTATTCCTCGTTTCATTCACATGATGCTGGCCTCTTATGTGACAACCTCGTTTGTGATTATTGCCGTATCCGGTTATTACCTGTTAAAAAACAAAGCCGTTGCGGTTGCGAAAAAATGCCTTTCGTTTGCGTTGTGGTCGGCATTAATCCTCGTCCCCCTGCAAATTGCCGTGGGTGATTGGGTTGGATTAAAGATACACGAGCATCAACCCATTAAAACGGCGGCGATGGAGGGGCTTTGGGAGACTCAAAAGGGTGCCCCGCTGGTGGTGTTTGCCCTGCCATCACAGGAAAAGCAACGAAATGACTATGCCATTACCATTCCCAAGCTGGCAAGCTTCATCAATACCCATGATTGGGATGGGCAAATGACGGGCCTTAACACGGTCTCTCCACAGGATCAACCGCGGGTTGTCCCTGTGTTTTTTTCATTCCGCATCATGGTGGGCATCGGCCTTCTCATGCTGTTTACCGCTGTTGTTGGCCTCTATCTGCGTGTCAGAAAGACGCTTTACACCAGCCGGTGGTTCCATTACCTGAGTTTAGGTTTAGCTCCTTTGGGTTTTGTAGCCAGCGTCTCGGGTTGGTTAACTGCTGAATTAGGCCGTCAGCCCTGGGTGGTTTATGGGCTATTGCGTACCTCCAATGCCGTCTCGGCTATTGGATTGGAGGAAGTGATTATTTCATTCGTGTTATTAGTCATCGCCTATGGCATTGTGTTCGGTTTCTATCTGTATTATCTCCTGAAATTAATAAGTCGTGGCCCCGAAGAGGCCGAAGAGGATAAAACAGAACATCATGCCTTCCAGTACATGACTGATTTATCACGGGAGGATAACTAATGCTGCCTTTAACTTTCGCCTTCCTGCTTGCTTTTATTGTGATCATGTACGTTATTCTGGACGGTTTTGATTTAGGGGTCGGCATTTTATTTCCCTTTACTGCCAATGAAAGCGAGCGGGATCAGATGATGAATTCCATTGCTCCTGTCTGGGATGGCAATGAAACCTGGCTGGTTTTTGGCGGCGCCATTCTTTATGGCGGCTTCCCGCAGGTGTATGGCCTGTTGCTCCCTATCTTATACATGCCCCTGATGCTGATGCTGATTGCCCTCATTTTTCGAGGAGTCAGTTTCGAGTTTCGTTTTAAAGCGGAGCGATCAAAGCCGTTATGGAACTGGTTGTTTTCAATCAGTTCTTTGGCCGCGGCCTTTTTTCAAGGGGTCGTGCTCGGCTGCTTCGTGCAGGGCTTTCCCATCAATGAAGCGCAAATGACCATCAATGATGCGGATTGGCTCACCCCCTTCAGTCTGTTGACGGGGATTGCTTTGGTCAGCGGCTATGCCCTTTTGGGCGCAACGTGGATGATTATCAAAAGCAGCGGCTCCCTGCAAAAAAACATGAACCATTATGCCAAGGGCCTGTTGGTCATCGTCAGCCTGTTTTTATTGTTTGTCAGCATCTGGACGCCGCTCCACAACACTGAAATTTTTAATCGCTGGTATAGCTTTCCCAATGTCATTTTACTAAGTCCATTGCCATTAATAACCCTTGTCGCCATTGTCCTGGCCTGGAAAAATTTAGCCGCAGGTCATGAAAGAAATCCATTCCTGTACAGTATTGTTATTTTTTTCTGTGCTTACGCGGGCATTGCCTTAAGCGTTTACCCCTACTTAATCCCTCATCAGGTCACACTCTGGGAAGCCGCAGCCCCCGATTCGACCTTGAGCTTTATTCTGGTTGGGGTCTGTATCATGCTGCCCGTGCTTCTGGCTTATACGTTGTATGCCTATTATCTATTCCGAGGCAAATCCCAGGACAACTACCATTGAGGCGCGGGCTGTATTCGGACATTGTAGATCCAAAGGAAAAACGGTAAGGCTATGGCCCAAAAACAACCCAGGATGATGTAAAAACAAGGGTGAAGGGGCAAGGCCGCGCCGATTTTTACTCCGAGCCAATAGGCAATGGGCACGCCGGTCAGAGCGAGGAAACCGAACGTTTTGTAATAGGCGAATAGCTTTTCATAGGCAACAATCAGATAAAAGCCAAAGCTCAACCAAAGGGCGATAATCCAGGGGGCGGCCAAGTAAGGGGCCCATGGATTGGCTTTGTAGACGATGAGGCCTGACCATAGCCACAGGCTGTCGACAACAGCACCCAGCACCCCAAAGCTCAGCGTGAAGAGAAGCTGACGGGTGAGGTTAACGCCATTCACTTTCTCCCAGAGCGCTTGAATCAACAGCAACAATAGAGTGAGAAGGGGACCCGTCCAGGGGGCTTCCCTATGAGCAAAATAAACACAGGCCACCCAGCTCAGGTAATAAAGCGCCCCATGTAAAATGATTCCAATGGCTTTTTTTGTCACGATGAATGGTGCGACCTGGCTATTGTATTAAGGTTCAATCTCACACATTATCATTAGATTGAAGTTGGCCTCAATCCTGTTTAAGTGTAAGGAAAAAAAAATGGCTCATTATTTGGTGATTGCAGCAAGCAGTGCGATTGGTCAGGCGGTAACCCAGGCTTTGCTGGCACAGGGAGATACTGTTTTTACTACCGCCCGTGATGAAAGCAAAATAAAACCCGACGCCATTCTTGATGCGGCTGATTTTAAAGCCGTGGAAGACGTGTTCAGACAGGCTGGTGATATTCAGGGGGTGGTGAATTGCAGCGGTTCATTGTTGCTTAAAGCGGCTCATATGACCAGTCAGGAACAATACCAGTCCGTCATAAATGCGTCGTTGACGACGGCCTTTGCGACCGTACGGGCGGCAGGCTTGACCATGAAACAGGGCGGCTCGGTGGTGCTGATTTCCTCTGCTGCGGCCACGATTGGGCTGGCAAACCATGAAGCCATTGCGGCGGCGAAATCCGCACTGATTGGTCTGGCTCGCTCGGCTGCTGCCACGTATGCCAACACGAATCTCCGCTTCAATGTGGTGGCTCCAGGCCTGGTTGCCTCCCCTCTAACGGCTGGTTTATTGAACAATGAGCTCGCATTGAACGCGTCAAAAGCCATGCACCCTCTCGGACGAGTGGGAAGACCGGATGACATCGCCCGAGCCATTCTTTTTTTAATGGATCCCCAGAACAACTGGATAACAGGTCAGGTTCTCGGCGTCGACGGCGGTTTAGGTTCCGTGCGTGCGAAAATGAAAATTTAATCCGGATTTCTGCATGTCAACATTGTGTTTTGTTTTAGGGGATCAATTAACGCGTTCACTGCACGCTCTGCAGGGCCTTGATAAGCAGAACGATGTTGTTTTTCTCTGTGAAGTGATGGAAGAAGCCACTTACGTCAGGCATCATCCTCAAAAAATCGCGTTCCTCTTTTCAGCCATGCGCCATTTTGCTGAAGAATTGAAGGCCGATGGCTACAGGGTACGTTATATCCAATTGGATGATCCGGTGAATACGGGAAACTTTGACGACGAGTTAAAACGGGCTGTCGTTGAGGAAAAGGCGGCCCGTCTCGTTTTAACCCGTCCAGGCGAATGGCGTGTCTGGCAAAAATTTTCCTCCTGGAAAAAAGAGCTGCCTCTGCCAGTCAACGTGTTCAGGGATAACCGTTTTCTATGTTCAATCCAGGAATTTAAATCCTGGGCTCAGGGAAGAAAACAATTACGGATGGAGTATTTTTATCGCGACATGCGAAAACGGTATCAATTATTAATGGGGGCGGATAATCAGCCTGAAGGCGGGCAATGGAACTATGATGTTGATAATCGCAAGCGTCTAAAACAGCCGCCTGATCTTCCTCAACGGCTAATCCACGAAAAAGATGATATAACCCGGACCGTTTTAAATTTGGTCAATAATCGCTTTCAACATCATTTTGGTACGCTGGACACCTTTAACATGGCGGTCACCCGAGCACAGGCTTTAAACGAAGCATGTTATTTCATTGACCACTACCTGCCTGCTTTTGGTCCTTATCAGGACGCCATGATGACCGGCGAGGCAATGCTTTATCATTCGAAATTATCGGGCTATCTTAATGCCGGGCTGTTATTGCCTCTTGAACTTTGCCAGTGGGTTGAGAAGGCCTACCTGGATAAAAAAGTGGCTTTAAATACGGCGGAGGGCTTTATCCGGCAGGTATTGGGCTGGCGAGAATTTGTCCGTGGGGTTTATTGGTTACACATGCCGGATTATGCGAAGCTCAATTACCTTGAGGCCCAAAGGCCTTTGCCGTCATTTTACTGGGGAGGGCCAACCCGGATGCATTGCCTCAGCGAAGTGGTATCCCACACGCGGGAATACGCCTATTCGCATCATATTCAGCGGCTGATGGTGACGGGTAATTTTGCCTTGTTGGCCGGGCTTAACCCGGAGGATGTCTGTGCGTGGTATCTGGCCGTTTATGCCGATGCGTATGAATGGGTGGAGTTGCCGAATACTCTCGGTATGGCCCTGTTTGCCGATGGCGGTATAATGGCCAGTAAACCGTATGCAGCCAGCGGCAAATACATCCAGCGAATGAGCAATTTTTGTCAATCCTGTGCTTACGATCCCAATGACACAATAGGGCAGGCCGCGTGTCCGTTTAATTCGCTTTACTGGAATTTCC
Organism: Legionella rubrilucens; assembly: GCF_001468125.1. Lineage (GTDB taxonomy): Bacteria > Pseudomonadota > Gammaproteobacteria > Legionellales > Legionellaceae > Legionella_C > Legionella_C rubrilucens. Next base: position 496,275 of record NZ_LNYT01000020.1, read on the forward strand.
TCCATACTCATCGTCAAAAATTACAAAAAAACACCCGGCTTCATTACGCCTACATGAATTGGGAAAAAATGCCCCACGAAAAACAAAAGGCTATTCTGTCCAAGGCTGTGCATTACCTGAAGCAACTGGCCGACAATACTCTGTAATCGCAGAAGACAAGCCCTCTGTGCGGCAGAGGGCTTTCACAAAGCGGCTTGCTGGTGTACCAGGGCTATTCATAGGCAGCGAGTGCCGCTTCGATAGCAGGGCGCTTGCTTAAGGAGTGATACCAGTTCGCGAGATGAGGAAACTGCTTGCCATCGAGGGGTGTTTTGTAAAAGACCTCATAACAATAAATCCAGGGCCAGATGGCCATGTCGGCAATGGTGTAGTCCTTACCGGCGATGAAATCCTGTTGCATGAGCTGCTTGTCCATGACTGCCATGAGGCGCAATACTTCATCGCTGTAGCGTTTTTTTGCATAAGGAACCTGCTCAGGAGCATAAACGGTAAAATGGCCATATTGACCGAACATGGGGCCTACGCTGCCCACCTGAAAATAACACCATTGCAGCACATTAAATTTGGGCTTTAAGGCCTCGGGTAAAAATTGACCGTGCTTTTCCGCCAGGTATTCAAGAATGGCGACGCTTTCAAACAAATGAAAATCATTGTCGCTGTCATGCAGGGCGGGAATTTTGTTGTTGGGGGAAATCGCTAGAAAGTCGGGCTTGAATTGATCGCCTTCGCGAATATTCACCAGCTTGATTTCATAAGGAACCTGCAATTCCTCGAGTAGAATGGTGGGTTTAAAACCATTGGGTGTGGCAAATGAATAAAGCGTGTACATAATTGTCCTTGTCATCACGTGGAACTTTAAACTATAGCGGACGGATGTCTGTGTTGGGAATAGTTTCTTTATCCTGCCAGACGAGAGGAAAGAGGGCATGGTTAAGTGGTGAGCCGGCGGCTAATTCGTCATTGAGACCGGGAAAGTCCGGCGAGGTGGCCCAGCTTCGCGGGGCATACACCATGTCATCGCCAAGAAAGCGGAGCGAAAAAACCCGTCTTCGGGTGTCGTCTACGCCGGCCGCCGCATGCAGGGTCAGCATATGGAAACACACGACATCGCCGGGCTCAACAGCCCAGCCCAGAATAGGGAAATTCTCGCGCGCTGCGTCAATATCAGGTAATTCTTCGAGCGATCCTTCCGGGAACCATCTGGCCTGATTATCCATGAACGTTCGCGGCATCAGCCAGGGTCCGCGATGAGAGCCGGCGACAAATTCCAGGGTCGAGGCACGGCTGACCGGATCCACTGGAATCCAGAAGCTGACATTCTGATGGCCGCTGACATTGTAGTAGGGTTGATCCTGATGCCAGGGCGTCGGTTGACGGGTGTGAGGCTCCTTGACGAGCAGGTGATCATGATAAAGCCTGACCTGACGGCTATTCATCAATTGGGCGGCGACTTGACCCAGAGGAGAATCAAAAATAATCTGCCGGTAAAAAGCATTTTGCTGCCAGGTGCAGAAATCTTCAATGAAAAAGCCGGGATCGTCCGGACGGCTGGCTACTTTAGCGCGTGGGCTTAACGCGGCCAAATTGAGCTCAATGCCCCGCCGCAACTGGTCAATCTGCCGCGCATTGAGCAATTGCCGCAGGCAAACCGCCCCGTGCCGTGCAAAATCATTCGCGGCCTGCCGAAGCATGCGATGCTCGCTAAACGGAGTGAGGCTGTATCCAGCCCTGGCTGAATGCCACGATAAGAAAGATAAAAAGCGCAAGCGACAGGCCGATACGCCAGCTCAGGGCTTTGACGGTGCGCGTGGTTTTCCCCTCATCCCGGATTAAGAAAAAAAGGCCGCTGCCCAGAGAAATCAGGATAATGAGCATGGCAAGAATGATAACAACTTTAGTCATGGAACAATCCTTAAAAAACTTTCAATTAAAATATCACAAGTTGAACATCGGGGGGTATACTCTCATTTTGATTCACAGCGCGACAAGATTAACCCACATCCATTTATTAATTATGACTCATTTATTCACTGGTAATTATCGATTCGCCCCCAAATGGAGCATGACCCTGCTGACGGTGATTGTGATCGCATTGCTTTCGGGTCTTGGGTATTGGCAAATTATCCGGGCTCATGAAAAAGAGAAAACGCTTGAGCTTGAAGCCCAAAGCGCCAAAAAACCGGTCGCTGACTGGCAGCCTGACAGCTCGCCTCCCGCTCAGTATCAGCGTATTCGCGTACGGGGCAGGTTTGTTCCCACGGTGTTTTTACTGGATAATCAATTTTATGACCACGCGTTTGGCTACCATGTTTTCAACCCCTTACTGCTTGAAAATGGCCAGCTTGTTTTAGTTGACAGAGGGTGGATTAAAGGCAACCTTGATCGTAACCAGTTGCCGGAAGTGACAACGCCGCGACAGCGTTCAGTCATTACCGGCCGTGTTTATTATCCGTCGACCAAGCAATGGGTATTGGGTGAGGCTATTGAGCAAAAAAAAGACAAATATTATGTCATTGAAAAAATTGATGCAAATTTAGTCAGCCAAGTTTTGCATAAATCAGTCTATCCGTTTATCATTCGCCTCAATAAAAATGCTGCGAACGGGTACGTTCGTGAATGGCCGGTGGTGACTCTGTCTCCGCAACGTCATTATGGCTATGCGGTACAGTGGTTTGCCATGGCCCTCGCGGTATTGGTAATTTATATCGTACTGAATCTTAAGAAAACCCATGAAAAAAACTAAAAATCAGAAACTGGCTTTAATTCTACTCGCGCTGATGTTTGCAGCGCCGGCGCCCATTGCTTACCTGTTTTTTAAACACCCCCAGTGGTTGGGCGCCCAGACCAATAAAGGGGAGCTGCTTAAACCCGCCGTGTCGTTCAGTGCCATCAATAACAAGGACAAGTGGCATCTGCTGCTCTGGCATCCGGGCGCCTGTGACTCGGGGTGCAGCCAGCAGATCGAGAGGCTTGCGCGCGTGCGCCTTGCCTTGGGACGGCGGCTTTATGAGGTGGAGCAATGGCTGGTTATCAATGACAGCGATCCGGCCTTGCCTGCGGCTTTGCAGAATGCCCTGCACGAGCAGGATATCCATGTCCTGCGTCTTAATCAGGCCCAGCGTCAGGTGATTGAGCGATTGACTGGCGAAGACCGGGTATTCATCGCGGATCCTAATAGTTACCTGATCCTGTCTTACGGGTTAACAGCCAAATCAGAAGACATATTCCACGATTTAAAACAGTTACTGACCACCGTTGAAAAAAAGAGTAGTTAGCATGCAGACAAAAACCACCCGTTATGCCGCCGTCCTGGCGGTTGCCTTAGCCTTGTTTGTGGTCATGCTCGGGGCTTACACGCGTCTGACGGATGCCGGACTGGGGTGTCCCGACTGGCCGGGATGCTACGGGCATCTGGTCCTGCCGAGCGCGAAACCCGCATTAACCGCGGCCCAGCAATCCTATCCCGATAGCCCCATTGAATCGCGTAAGGCCTGGACAGAGATGGCACATCGTTATGCGGCGGGCACGTTGGGTTTATTGATTGTATTTTTAGGATGCCGCGCGATGGTATCCCGCTTTAAAAAAGAAGCAACGCCCTGGGTGTTGCCAGCGGCTTTGATCGGACTGGTCTTTTTTCAGGCCGCACTGGGCATGTGGACGGTGACGATGAAACTCTTGCCGGTGGTGGTGATGGCCCATCTCCTTGGCGGGATCATTATTTTTTCCTGCTTAAGCTGCCTTTGCCTCCAATCCGTTCACACCGCATCCCCCGCACTGCCTCAATGGCGGTTTGCTGTGGGTCTCGGGTTGATTATCGTATTGATTCAAATTGCCCTGGGCGGCTGGGTCAGCTCCAATTATGCCGGTATTGCCTGCATCGGCTTCCCGCAATGCAATGGCCAATGGTGGCCTGCGCTGCATTTTACTCAGGGATTTAATCTGTTTTCACCGGTTGGGGCGAATTATCAGGGCGGTGTGCTTGATAACGAGGTGCGAGCGACCATTCAAACCATACATCGACTCTGGGCATTGGTAACCGCCGCTTACGTGGTTGGGATGTGTGCAATGATGCTGGCCAGGGTTCCTGACCAAACGTTGAGGTTACTGGCCATTGCCGCCCTGGTGCTCGTTGCTGTCCAGTTCACGTTAGGCATACTGAATGTCCTTTACCTCCTGCCGCTTGGCGTGGCTGTTTTACACAATGGGGTTGCTGCTTTGTTAATGGCAACAGTCTTCATGATGTTTTATCTGACGATGAGGAAACAACGCAATGCAGGCTAAGCATGAACTGGCAACACCGGTAGACTGGCGCGATTACCTTGAACTGTGCAAGCCGCGTGTCGTCGCCCTGATGCTGCTGACGGTGGTGGTGGGGATGTACCTGGCCGCACCCGGGTGGATTCCGCTTTCGACGGTACTGGTGTCTCTGGCAGGCATAGGGCTTTGTGCCGGCAGTGCGGCAGCGATTAATCATCTGGTGGATAAACGCATTGACGCCATTATGGCACGGACTAAAAAAAGACCGGTTGCCCACGGCCGGGTGTCGGTTGCTCAAGCCATTTATTTTGCTGCCGTGTTAGGCGTCAGCGGGCTGGTTTTATTGTGGTTATGGGTCAACACGCTGACGGCGGTGTTAACGTTTATTACCCTCATCGGATATGCGGGCATTTACACCGGCTATTTAAAGCGGGCAACACCGCAGAACATTGTCATCGGCGGTTTAGCCGGTGCAGCGCCGCCGTTACTGGGATGGACGGCAGTGACCAACCAGCTTGATCCTCAAGCCCTGTTGCTGGTGCTGATTATCTTCACCTGGACCCCTCCACATTTCTGGGCTCTGGCGATTTACCGCTTTGAAGAATACCAACATGCGGAAATTCCCATGTTACCGGTAACGCATGGTATTGCGTTCACCAAATTAAATGTGCTGTTGTATACCATTCTATTGCTGGTTGTCAGTATTCTTCCTTTTGCAGTGGGCATGAGCGGATTTTTATATCTGGCAGCGGCTTTGGCGCTGGGGGTTCGTTTTCTTCAGTGGTCGCTTCGTCTGTATCGAACCGAGCAAGGCGTTATCGCCATGCGCACGTTCCGCTTTTCAATTGTGTATTTAATGCTTTTGTTTTGTTTTTTATTGATTGACCATTATCTTTAGGGGGAAACATGACCGCTCAGAAAAATCGAATTAATCTGACAGTGATTTTATTACTGGCTTTTGTTGCACTGGTCACCGGCTTTTTTGTTTCACAGCATCTGCATAAAGGCAAAAAAATCGATGCCTCCCAATTTCATGGGACGCTGCTTGAAACGCCGCGCGGCGTGAATGAGTTCGCCTTAACGGGCATCGATAATCAACCCTTTAATAATCAAAGCCTCAAAGGCCAGTGGACTCTTGTATTCTTTGGTTTTACCAGTTGCGGTTATCTCTGCCCGACCACCATGGCGGAACTGGCAAAAATGTACCGTTCCCTGGAGGAAAAAGGGGTTAATCCCTTACCCCGAGTGGTCATGATTTCAATTGATCCTGAGCGCGATGATCTGCAAAAGCTGGCGGGTTATGTAAAATCCTTCGATCCGCATTTCTATGGCGCGCGGGGCGAGAGCAAAGCAATTAAAAAAATGACACGTGAAATGGGTATTGCCTATGCCAAAGTGGCCATGCCGACGGGTCAGGATGCGCAAAATTACGATGTACAACATAGCGGCACTGTCATGTTGTTCAATCCCGATGGGGAGTTAAGCGCTTTCTTTACTACACCGCATCAGGCATTGACACTGGCCAAGGATTACCAGTTATTGGTCGGTTAATGACTCATACAGGATTAAAATGGATGTGCCCGGGATAGGCCAAGCATAAAGGTAAGTTTTGAGCTAGGCTCTGCTTATAGAATAAAAAAATCAGATTCGGGAACAGCGCGTTATGAAAATTGCAATATTGGCCACTAACCCCCAATTGTATTCCCATCAGCGGCTTAAAGCCGCTGGTGAGGAGGCGGGTCATGAGGTGAGTATTATTAATCCACTCTATTGCTACATGAATGTGGCTGCATCCTGTCCTAAAGTCCATTATCGCGGCGGCGAACCGTTGCCGCATTATGATGCTGTCATTCCCCGCATTGGCGCATCCATCACGTATTATGGAACAGCCGTATTACGTCATATGGAAACCATGGGCATGTATACGGTCAATGAATCGATTGCCATTTCCCGCTCGCGTGACAAGTTTCGATCCCTGCAATTGCTGGCGCGTAAGGGGATCCCCATGCCGCTGACCAGTTTTGCCCAATCCCCTGACGACACCGAAGATTTAATTCGCATGGTAGGCGGTGCGCCGCTGGTGATCAAGTTGCTGGAAGGCACGCAGGGTAAAGGCGTGATTCTCGCCGATAGCCATCAATCCGCGGTCAGCATCATTAATGCCTTTAAAGAAATGTCGGCCAATATTCTGGTTCAGGAATTCATTGAAGAGTCGCGTGGTACCGATATTCGCTGTTTTGTGATTGGCGATAAAGTGGTGGCGGCCATCAAGCGTCAGGCGAAGGAAGGGGAGTTTCGTGCCAACGTGCATCAGGGCGGTAAAGCCATTAAAGTCAAATTATCACCCCAGGAACGCGCCATCGCCGTGGCTGCAGCAAAAACCATGGGTTTAAAGGTAGCGGGCGTGGATTTGATTCGTTCAAACCATGGCCCTTTAGTGCTTGAAATCAATTCATCACCCGGGTTGGAAGGCATTGAAAAGGCAACGCATGTCAATATTGCGGCCAAAGTGATTCAGTTCATTGAGAAAAATGCCAAACCAATAAGCGCCAATCATCGCTTTCATGGGTAATTGCTTCTCTTTTCCGAAAGGCCAGGTCAAGGGACGTTTTCTGAATACTCCTCTCCTGCTGGAGAGGGATTAAGCCAAAAAATAAACCCACACTCGTTCTTAATATTCTCTTAAGAAATTTTATTTAAAATGAACCACCTGTTGTTTTGATATGATTGAAACAACCAAATCTCCTGATGTAATCAAGTGAATTGTTGCAAGGCATGGCTTTGCAACAAGGCTTGATTCACGCGTAGGAAGCCTGAGCGGATTACCATCAAGCCATTAACTGGCCTTCGTTTTTTTTTGTTTCTGTTCGCTTTTTCCAATGAGCCAGTCCGGATTGACTTCCAACTCTTCAGCCAATAGTTTCAGCAGCGCTTCATCGGGGACTGTAACGCCGTTGAGCATGGCTTCGGCTTTAAATTTTGGAATTTTAATCAGCTTGGAAAACACCTCAATGCGTTCGTCACTGCGCAGAGGAACACCTATCGCATCAAGCTCCCGATTAAGACGTTCAGCAAATTGTTTGTTAGGCATGGTTTTCCGTCAAAAGTTTCATTAACTACTTCTATAGCATAAAAAAATTGGATTTTGCAATCTTCTTGGCGGTAAGCTATAAGCTTAAATAACAATACCCTCAATTCACAGCAAGGGAATTGAAAAAGAAGGGAGAATGACGTGGGATCATTGATTACTTTGGGTTTATTGGCAATCTTTGCCATCGCATTTGTTCTAGCTGGTGTAAAAGTGGTCCCACAGTCCGAGGAGTGGACCGTTGAGCGTTTCGGACGTTACACTCAGACGCTTCTGCCCGGCCTGGGTTTAATCATTCCTTTTATTGACAGGGTCACTTATAAAGTGAACATGAGGGAACGGGTATTGGATATTCCGCCTCAGGAAGTCATTTCCTCTGACAACGCCATGGTGACGATTGATGCCGTGTGTTTTTTTCAGGTGGTTGATCCCGCCAAATCGGCCTACCAGGTTGATAATCTTGAACATGCCATTCGTAACCTGACCATGACCAATATCCGTACGGTGCTGGGCTCACTTGAATTGGACGGCATGCTGAGTCAGCGCGATGAAATTAATAATCGTCTGATGCATGTAGTGGATGCCGCCACCAATCCCTGGGGCGTGAAAGTGACCCGCATTGAAATCAGAGATATCCGTCCACCGCAAAACTTAATTGATGCCATGGCTAACCAGATGAAAGCCGAAAGGGAAAAGCGGGCTGCGATTTTAGCCGCGGAGGGGGACAGACAGGCTGAAATCCTGCGTGCGGAAGGGGACAAGCAAGGTCAGATTTTAAGAGCCGAAGCCGATAAACAGGCAGCATTCCTCGCGGCGGAGGCCAGAGAAAGAACAGCCCAGGCGGATGCGAATGCCACTAAAATGGTTTCTGTGGCCATTGCCGAAGGGGATATTAATGCGATCAATTATTTTATCGCCGAAAAATACGTCGATGCCTTAAAAACAATCGGTAATGCTCAAAACAGCAAAATGGTTTTCCTGCCGGTGGAAGCAACCGGTGTCATTGGTGCCTTGGGTGGTATGACTGAAATGCTTAAGAATATCAATCCCAAGAATGTGAACAAAGTTCAATTGTAAGGTCTCTTCATGGCATGGTTATTATATTGGCATTGGTTGGCACTGGCCCTGTTGCTTATCATTGCTGAAACGTTGGGTGCCGCAGGTTTTCTCATTGCGCTAGGCATGGCAGCGGCTATTACGGGGTTTCTCACCTGGCTGCTGCTGATCAGCTGGCAGTGGCAATTGGTCTGGTTTTCCATCTTCAGCATTTTCCTAGCCTATGCCTGGTGGCGTTTTCTTAAACACCGTACGGCTTTGAAACCGCCTTCTCTGATTAATCGTCCCTTTGAATCGATGGTGGGACGGACAGTGACCCTGGTGGAAGCCATTGAAAATGGCCGCGGTAAAATCCGCATCAACGATGCGCACTGGTTTGTAACCGGGCCGGAGTTGCCTGCCGGAACCCGTGTTAAAGTGGTTGGTATCGAAGACGGAACCCTGCTTATCGTCGAGCCGCTTACACCGTAAGCGGTTCTTCCTGCCGTAATTGGCAAATGTCGACCAAGCCCTCCACCCATTGCGGCATGTCATTTAAACAGGGAATGACAGTCAGTTTTTCACCCCCCAGTTTCATCCATTGCAATTGAGCGCGCAGGCCGATTTCTTCCAGCGTTTCCAGGCAATCGGCGACAAAGGACGGGCAGGCCACGGCAAGTCGCTTTATTCCCTGTGAAGCCAGTTCCGCCAGCACCTCATCCGTATAAGGTTTAATCCAGGGCGTTTTACCTAATCTGGATTGAAAGGCAATCTGGTAGTAGCCGGCAGGCAAACCCAGTCGTGCTGCAAGCAGTTGGCCGGTAGCGAAGCATTGCGCCCGATAGCAGGCTTGATTAGGCGCGGCAAGCGGAGGGCAAATGTCAGTACAAACTGTTTCACAACCACTGGCTTTGAGATGACGCTCCGGGATCCCATGGAAACTTAACAGTAAATAATCATGCTCATCCAGGTAAGGTTTAATCCGCTGTGCCTGTGCTGCAAGAAAGCGGGGATGATTATAAAAATCCCGAATGATGTTTAACGAGGGTTGAACCGGTTTTTCGGCCAGTAAGGTCAATACCTTCTCAATGGACGAACCGGTTGCCGCTGAGGAGTATTGAGGATACAAAGGCAACAGGGTGATATGGGTACACTGTTTAAGCTGCTCAAGGGCCTCCTCAATGGAGGGATTACCATAACGCATGCCCAGTGCGACCTGACATCGATTCCCTACAACGGATTGCAATTTCGCGGCTAAATTTCGGCTATGGATAAGCAAAGGAGAACCTTCTTCTTTCCAGATGGCTTGATAAGCATGAGCCGAGCGGCGCGGTCTGAATGGCAGAATAAGCCCATAGAGAAGGGGGTAGCGAATGAGCGCGGGTAAGTCAATTACACGTCGATCGGCTAAAAATTCCCGCAAATAGCGACGCACGGAACGCGTGTTGGGTGCATCGGGCGTGCCGAGATTAATTAACAGGAGACCTTGCTTCATCATGTTCAAATCCAGCATTAAAAAAGGCAATGATACATGATGTTCGGTAACACAGCAGCAAAAAGCTACTGTGTCACTGCATGGAGCGGCTTAAGCTGAAGTGGTTTCAGACAATGCCACCACATTGGAAGCATGTAAGCCTCGATCGCCTTTTTCTACATCGTAACTCACTTGTTGCCCTGGGATCAGTGTTTTATAGCCTGTACCATGAATGGCAGAAAAGTGAACGAAAATATCTTCACCGCCCCCTTCGGGCATGATAAAACCCCATCCCTTGGCATTGTTAAACCATTTGACTTCGCCTGTAGCCATGACTCCTCCTTTTGCTAAAGCTTATCAATCGTCGACTGGATTATCTTCCAGCTGAGCAATTGCATTCGTCCCTAAATGACAATTGTAAACCATAAAAAGCATGGGTTGTTTCTCTCTTGCAAGAGATACAATCCACCATAACGCAAAAGTAGCACCGGGAACAATAGTTTTTTAAAAAAATTCATTTTTTTGTTGACATTGTTAAACATTGAAAACACAAGGGTTATTAGTGAGTGCCTGTCCATTTAAACCCGTCTGCAGGTTGTCTGTATGGGAACAGAGATCATGCGTTTAACATGAGGCTTATCCTGCTGAAAACCAATTCCCCATAAGGATACGACTGCATCAAACCCTTGAGTATACCTTGCGTCGGCAACAAGAGCGGGCTTGCTGCGGGCCAAGATTAAATAGTCATCACTGAACCAGGAAAAAACAGCCAGATCGCGTCGCTGACCTGGCGACAGCGGGAAAGGCAATTGCTTAACTGAAAATAAGACGGCAGGCGAGGCGGGTATTAACGTGTTGTTGCCCCAGAGTGGAATCATGGCGGTGGCGATAAAAAGGCAGGGTGGTTCTTTGGCGATAATCCGCCAACGGGTAGAGCTTGCCAGTTCGGGCATGGCGCGCAGCCGGGTTAAATTCAGATGGTGCGTTTTCGCATAATCCTGCACCAAATGAATAGCCCGCTGGTGCTGCACGCTGTTAAAAACCAAAAACAGGGCTGCTGCAGCAAGGCCGAGCCGGACAGCCTGCGGTTGCTGATGAATGACTGACCAGGCAGTGCCTAAAATCAGAGGTACTGTAAACCAGGGATCAATGATGGACACAATATCCCAGCTGATGCGCCGAAGGCTAAAGGGCCACAGGAGCACGGTGCCATAACTGGTGCAGGCATCCAATAAGCCATGCGTCGCGTAAGCCACCAGCGAGACGGCGATAACCAGACGCCAATGGTGACGGTAATAGGAAAACAGCATCAGCAGAAGAATGCTTAATAAAGCACCTGCTGGAATGAAAGCCAGTGAATGGGTAAAATGGCGATGCCAGAGTTCAATGCGCAGAGGATCGCTTCTTGAGCCGAATAAGATATCGAGATCGGCTGTCATGGCAGCCAAAGCCCCGACTTGCCATGGGATATGCCGGCTGTACCTGCCAAAAAACATTTGAGCACACGCCGCGCCCAGGGCGCCCTGAGTGATTGGATCCATGGCTGATTATTCCAATGAGTTATTCCCTATCATACACTCAGTTAAAGACGGTGACACAGCATGGCTTTCCTCGAGGCGTAATTTTGTTACACTGCGCTTTTACTCTTTTTCCGATTACCATGTCTTTTATTGTTGATCCACGGCTTGAACAGTCGTCACTCTTTCTTTTCGACGCGCCTTTATCGCGAGTGTACCTTAAAAACGAGGCGACTTTCCCCTGGTTAATTCTCGTGCCTCGTCTACCGGGACTGAGCGAGCTTCATCAACTGACTCGTGAGGACAGTCAGCAACTGATGTGCGAAATCAACAAAACCTCAGAACTGGTCAGCCGGTATTTTGAAGCGGAAAAGATCAATGTGGGTGCCCTGGGCAACATTGTGCAACAATTGCACATTCATGTCATTGCTCGTTACAAAGACGATCCGTTGTGGCCACACAGTGTGTGGCAAACGGCTGCGGGTAAATGGTCGATGCCTTATGACGAAGTCAGAGCAGAGGAGTTAACCCGTGCTTTGCGTGAGGCGTTTGCCTGCTCAATGGAGTAAACAGGATCATTCAAATGAAAGCGCCAGCATTGTCCAATGGAAATTCAATACGTTCATTTATTTAGTATATACTTAACTTAAGACCACACCATTGGAGGGCGGCCATGGCAATAGACACCTCACTGGCCAATCACATTCTGGTTGCGATGCCCTCTCTGACTGACCCTAATTTTCAACGCACCGTTGTTTACGTTTGCGAGCATCATGTGCAAGGCACAGTGGGTTTAATCATTAACCGCCCGATGCAGTACCCGTTAAGCCTTGTCTTTGAGCAAATGCAAATCGAACCGGCGAGAAAAGAACGAAGCATGCAACCCTTGCTTTATGGCGGTCCTGTGCAACCGGAACGTGGCTTTGTTATTCATCGCCCGATTGGCGGATGGCGCTCCAGTTTATCCTTGCGGGATGATGTCACAGTGACCACGTCAAGCGACATCATTCGCGCCATTGCTGCCGAAACGGGTCCTAAAGATGCCTTGATTACCTTAGGTTACACCGGTTGGGGAGAAAACCAGCTTGAACAGGAAGTCATGAATAATGTCTGGTTGGTCTGTCCCTACAAATCCGAACTGCTTTATGATGTCCCCTTTTCTGAACGCTGGGAATACGCAGGCCTGCTGATTGGTGTTAAAATGAGTCAATTGTCTTCTGATGCAGGGCATGCTTAATCCGCTGCTCGTTTTCCCCATGGAGTGTTTGAATGCCAGACGGTGTTTATCTGGGCTTTGATTTTGGTTACAAACGCATTGGTGTGGCGGTAGGGCAAACCGTCACGTTAAGCGCCAGGCCTTTGCCGACCTTGGCTGCCAGACAAGGCATTCCTGATTGGCAGCTTGTGACCAGACTGATTGAGCAATGGCAACCTCAAGCCCTGATTGTCGGACTGCCGACCTGCATCGATGGCAGTGAACAATACACCACGCCTCTCGCCCGCCATTTTGCCAAACAATTAAAAAAGCGTTTTTCTCTACCTGTGCATCTGGTCGATGAACGGCTCACGACAGTGGAGGCCCGTTCGCAGTTGTTTGCCGAAGGGGGATATCGTAAACTTAAAAATTCTCAAATCGACAGTACTGCTGCCTGTATTATTCTTGAGCAGTGGTTGCAATATCCACATTAAACGAGTTCACCATGAATCATTTTCTAGATATTAATCAGCTTTCAACAGCGGATGTCGAGGCCTTATTGCAACGTGCCTTCCAGTTTAAAAAACAAGGTCAATTCCCGGATTATTCTTCACATGCGCTGGCTAATCTTTTTTATGAAAACAGCACCCGGACGCGCATCAGCTTTGAACTGGCGGCCAAGCGGCTGGGTGTGACTGTTGTTAATCTGGATTTGCAGAGCTCCTCGGTCAGTAAGGGAGAGTCGATTGAGGACACGATTAAAACCCTGTCCGCCATGGATATTAATCTCTTCGTTATCCGGCACACACAGGAAGGTCTCCAGGAAGCGCTGGCGCAGCAATTACAGGACAGCCCTGTGCAGATCATCAATGCTGGCGACGGCAAACACGCGCACCCGACTCAGGCCATGCTGGATTGGATGACCATTGCTGAGAAAAAGAAAGATCTTAAGCAATTAAAAATTGCAGTAGTAGGGAATCTTCGCCATTCACGAGTGGCTAATTCATTGCAGGCTCTCTGCAAGCTCATGGGTGTGGGCGAATTAATGCTGGTTGCTCCCGAGATCTGGCAACCGGAGGAAGTTCATTATGGACGCCTCACCGAGAGCTTGCGTGAAGGGATTAGCGGGGCGGATGTAGTGATGTGCCTTCGCGTACAACGCGAGCGTCTTGGTAAAAAAGAGCACATGGATCTCTCAACCTACCACCACTTCTTTACCTTGACTCAAGAGCGTTTGGCTCTGGCAAAACCGGATGCCATTGTCATGCATCCTGGACCAATTAATCGCGGCGTGGAAATTGAAAGCGAAGTCGCTGATGGGCCGCAATCCGTGATTCTTGAGCAGGTGCATAACGGTGTATTTATGCGCATGGCCATTATCGAATCGCTGATTCAAAAGCAGATCGGATTAAAAGCCGCGAATTAACGAAGCCGTTAAAAACACGCCAATGATAAAAACAATGACTGCAAGCAGCGCATCGAAAAAGAACGTGGGGATATAATCCCCCGTTGTGATCTGCTTTTTGAGCTTATGATAACGGATAAAAGCGACAGGGCAAATCAGGGCCCCGAGCGCGACAAGCAGAATGCCGACCATCGCAGAGTAACTTTGCAGGCTGGGGGACACGTTGTTCATCAGCGGCAGATGGGCTTTATGAAAAAAACTGGCTGCCTGCCGCAGGAACAGGGAAAATTTTTCCACAACAAAACCAAATGCCATGATGCCGATACTGGTTCTTATCCAGGCCAGAAACGTCCGTTCATTGGCGAGATGATCGCGAACAGTGGCGGTTTCAATCTTGGCTTTGTTATTCATCATGGGAGTCCTGTCAAGGTCTAAGCTTTTTCTGAAGCCGGGTATCTCGATTGCACAGCCTTCCATTCTAGGAATTTACTGCGGCATCTGCAAACATTGTTTGAACGACAGAGCCTGTTGCAAGGCGGATCGTTTAACCTGCTCCTCACCTTTCATGTCGGCAATGGTACGGGCCACCTTCAAAAAGCGATGGTAAGCGCGGGCAGACAGTTGCAGTTTGTCCAGCACCTGCGACAGGAACGCCTTTTCTTCCTTGCCCAGGTAACAGACCTGTTCACAGGCTTTGCTTTCAAGCCGGGCATTCAGCCTGCCCTGCCTTCTGATTTGCAGTGCGCGTAACGCCTGCACCTGAAGCCGGATGCGCTGACTTTCTCCTTCCTGGGTTGGAGTGGCCTTGAGTAATTCCTGGTGTGACAACGCCTGCAAATTCACCTGCATGTCGATGCGATCGAGAAGCGGGGCTGATAATTTGCCCAGGTAGCGTTTAATTCGATCCGGTGTACACAGGCAATTGGCCCTGGGATTGCCCCATTGCCCGCAGGGACATGGATTCATGGCGGCAATGAACTGGAATTCCGCCGGAAAGTCAGTCTGCATGGCAGCACGTGAAATCGAAATAAGCCCTGATTCAAGGGGTTGGCGCAAGGTCTCCAACACCTGCTTATGAAATTCAGGCAACTCATCAAGAAAAAGGATGCCGTGGTGTGCTAACGAAATTTCCCCGGGTTTGGGCGGACTGCCTCCGCCTACCAGCGCGACGGGCGAGGCCGTGTGATGAGGGGAGCGGAAAGGGGGAATACGCCAGTGTTCATAGGGTGGCAGTTTGCCTCGAAGCGAATGGATCGCGGCACATTCTAAAGCCTGCGTTTCGCTCAATTCAGGAAGCAGGGTGGTGAAGCGTTTCGCCAGCATGGTTTTGCCGCTGCCCGGCGGCCCGTTTAATAAAAGGCTATGACCGCCGCAGGCTGCGATGACCATGGCCTGTTTGGCGTGGTACTGCCCTTTGACGTCTGACCAGTCCAACCCCGGCTCAACGGCTGAAGGGGGAGGCAGGACCGGTAGCGTATCAAGCGGTGTCTGGTGGAGAAGATAATCACAGACTTGCCGCAGGCTGCCCGCACTAAACACCTGATCGTAACCGGTGAGCGCGGCTTCACGTGCATTCGCTTCGGCAATGATTAAGCGCCGCTGTTCACGTCGGGCAGCCACCACGCTGGGAATAATCGGCGTGTGGCCGCGTAATTCGCCGCTTAACGCCAGCTCACTGATAAACTCATGGGAGGCCAATGCCTCCGAGGGAATTTGCCCCGATGCAGCCAATATGCCCAAGGCAATGGGTAAATCAAAGCCGCTGCCGGTTTTGGGTAAATCAGCCGGCGCAAGATTGACCGTGATTTTACGGCAGGGGAATTCAAATTGGCTGTTAATGATGGCACTGCGTACGCGATCCTTGCTTTCTTTCACGGCGGTTTCAGCAAGACCGACGATAGTAAATTGCGGCAGGCCATTGGATAAATGCACTTCAACATGCACCGCCCTGGCATGAATGCCCTGTGCGCTACGAGTATAGGTTAACGCGAGATTCATTGATTTCCTTAATGATTGGACTTAAATGTCAGTTGAGGTACAGAGTCCTTCCAATGCCCTGTACAATCGAACCGCTTAGTGCGTGTGATGTTTAGCCATCAGGGCCTCCACCTGCTCATTCAATGCGTCCAGTTTTTCACGGGTTCTGGCCAGTACTTTGGTTTGAATATCAAATTCTTCACGCGTAACCAGATCCATACGGTCAAAAGCGGCCTGTAAAACATCCTTGAATTTTTGTTGAATCTCTTTTTCAAAATTCTGTAGACTGACAGGCAAGGTAGAAAAAAGTTTTTGGGCTAAATCATCGAATTGTTTTGGATCAAACATGCTAATCTCCCGGCGAGGATTGTTCTTTGGGTGCCAGTCTAACAAAAATTAGACCTTGCAGTCATGTATTTATTAAATGAGTAACTAGGGGACGTTGTCATGAAAATGCTAACCGCGATTATTAAACCATTCAAACTGGATGATGTGCATGAAGCGTTGATGGAAATTGGAGTACCGGGCATCACCATCTCCGAAACGCGGGGTTTTGGGCGTCAGAAAGGACATACCGAATTGTATCGCGGAGCGGAGTATGTGGTGGATTTCCTGCCGAAAATTAAAATTGAACTCGCCCTGCCGGATAACATGGTCGAACCGGCCATTGACGCCATCTGCAAGGCTGCTTACACCGGCAAAATTGGCGATGGTAAAATCTTTGTATACAACCTTGAGCAGGTCGTGCGTGTACGCACCGGCGAGGTGGGTGAAGACGCAATCGGTTAATCCCGAAGCGTCCTGTTTATAAAATCCCATTCACCCTGGCTCACAGGCAGGACCGATAAACGGTTCCCTTTTCGCAGCAGGGGCATGTTTGAAAGTTCGGGGTATTGCTTTAAGGTATCCAGCGCAATCAGATGATTGAATTTTTCTTTAAAGCGGATATCCACCATATACCAGCGGGGATTCTCCGGTGTGCTTTTGTCATCGGGGTGCTCGCTTAAGGGATCAAACGCGGTGTGATCGGGATAAGCTGTGCGGGTGACTTCGGCAATGCCGGCAATGCCGGGGGGATTGCAGTTGGAGTGATAGAAAAAGACCTGATCGCCAAGCTGCATCTGATCGCGCATGAAATTACGCGCCTGGTAATTGCGCACGCCATCCCAGTGTGTGGTTTGGCCGGGGGCGTTTTGCAAGTCATCAATACTGAAACAGGAAGGTTCCGACTTCATCAGCCAGTAGTTAGGCATTAAATACTCCAGTAAACGTGTTTGGGGGTAATGGTGGCATGCAGACGGATATCCCATTGCTGAGGGAAAAGATACGCTTGCCGCTGAAATTCATAGGCTACGCCAACCAGCAGAGGAGAGGCGGTGCCGGCTAAGGTCCTGTCATAATACCCGGCCCCCATGCCAATCCGTGCGCCCAACAGGTCAAAGGCGACAAGCGGCAGGAAAATGATATCCAGTTCATGAGGTGAGATGGCTTCGCTGCGTGCAACATCCGGCTCATTAATTCCAAATCGATTGGTAATAAAAGAAGTCGCTGGCGTAGCGGGCAAAAACGACAGGGTTTTGTCGTCATTCAAACTGGGAAAGTAGCAATATTTTCCTTGCATTGGCGCGGAACGCCAGATGGCACTTAGATCAATCTCTCCCTGCGTGGCCTGGTAAAGGGCGATGCGCCGGGCCTGGCGGTATTGTTGAAGTGCTTTAATACGCTCACATACCTTAAGGGATGCGTTTTGCTGATAATCGAGCGAGAGCCTGCCACGCAAACCACGTAAAGCCTGCCTCAATGCATTTTTTAACGGATCAGCCATAACCTATGCTTTTTTGTTTCATTTTTTTATTATTGCCCAGATATGGCAATGACTCAACATTTGTCATAAAAAGCCATGACGGCTTGAGCGTGAAAATTTTTTGCAAATACTCTAGGAAAATTTAAAAAAATAAGTTATACAGCTGGAAAATTTTGTTGGGTTCTTTATTCAAAATTTTTTAGCTGAGGGTTAACTATGACTGAATTATTTGAAGGCGAAGAAGAAGACATCATCGAAGAGGAATCGTTTGTCAATGACGGGGACGACATCGACATTGATGTGGACGCGTTAGCGGCTGTGGATGGCACGCTGGATGCCCGTCGCCGGCTGGAAAATATGCTGGAAGAAAAACGTCTGCGTGAAGAGCTTGACGATTTTCTTGATTACTGAACATGCCGCCTCTTTCGCCTGATCACACGGCACTCAGTCCGTTTACAAGGGACGACAGGATTTATCTCGGTGAAGGGCTTTTTGAAACCCTGCGTGTGCAGGCTGGAAAGCCCTGTTATCCTGACTTGCACTGGCAGCGTTTGCACGATTCCGCCGCCCGTCTCCACATTGCCATTGAACTGCCTTATGCCGACTGGCTGCAACGCCTTCAGCAATGCCTGCTTGAACCCAAAGAGCCGGTGAATGGCGTGAAGGCCTTATTAAGCGGCGGACGGGCAGCCAGAGGGCTTTTAACGACAGGCACTGATCCTCAATTAGTACTGACAGCGTTCCATTATTCACCGGTTACCACCCCGCTCACGCTGGTATCCTCCAGTTGGCAGCGGGATCGCAACAACCCCGTGTATGGCTTCAAGTCGATTAATTACCTCGAAGCGATTATGGCCCGGCGCCAAGCGGCAGAGCGTGGAGCTGATGAGGTGCTTTTTTACAACATGGAAGGCGAGGCGACTGAAACCACGGTTGCCAATCTGTTTATGATTAGCGGCAATCGCCTCTATACTCCGCCATTGTCCTGCGGTTTGCTGGCGGGGATTATCCGGCAGCGGCTACTGACTAAAGCGGGTGATTGGGGGGTAGTCTGTCAGGAGTCGCCTTTAACGCAGCACCAGTTGTATGACGCCGATGCGCTTTTTGTCTGTAATGCGCTTCAGGGCGTGCAAGCCGTTCAACGGCTCGATAACACCGCTTACGACAGCCATCATCCGTTGTTTCTTTTGTTACGAGAAAAACTTAAGGACGATGCGCTCGCTTAAATGAGTCCTGGTTTTCTTTTGTTATTAGCAGGGCCATTAAGACTTTTGGGCTAATCTGGAAAGCCCATCCATTGCCGCATCCCAACTGTCCTCGGAACAATTACTGTCCTCGGAACAATCAGGAGCCAGTAGATTGACAATGTGATTAAGTTCATCCTTCAGGTAACTTCCAAACGAATGGTGGTGAAAGCGTAAATGGGTTGTGTTTCGCAGGAGCGTTATTATTTCTTTGATGCTGGTTGTTTGCGAAATGCTGCTGGACAATTGGTTGGCATTATCCCTTCCCTGCTGTCCATGGCGAAAGAAACTGAACAGACCGCGCTTAAGGCCCCGATCGTGCAAGCCCAGTGTATGATAGCTCAGGTAATCCGATGATGCCTTTAAAACGGCGTTTTGGATTTCTTTATACAGTGGCGTTTCGTCATAAAGCTTTGAAGTGGACAGGGGCGATGTTGAGTGAGCAGGAGCGAGCGGGTTGAGGTCGTTGAGTGATAACGCAGGTTCTGAGTCCAATCGTTCTTCGACCTCCTGTTTACCGGAATTGACTTTCTCTTTGAATAAATCCTGATTCAGCGCCCTGATTTTGTTAAGCGGCGTTAAGCCATCACATTCGATGAGACTCCCTATCTCATCGGAATTAGCCGCGTTATATAACTTTCCATTCTTGATGCGATAGAGAATATGTTCATTTTTTTGATTCGCTTCATCAAAATAAGAGAGGACAAACGAGAAGTAACCTGGCATTTGTCTGGATGCGGGCCGCAATACAAAAGACGGGATGGACTTGTCCTTCTCGAACATGTCTTTAACCGCCTTATCGGCTTTCGTGCGATCGGTTAAATCCTTACGGAAATAAGGTGAGCACTGAATTTCAATAATCGCTTTGGATAGAAGTTTTACCGTCTGCGTGGCCTGGATGCCTTCCACTCCCTGCGCTGTGAAAAAAACGGCCCTCTTGTTTTGGGATTCAAACAACCCTTCCCGGTTGCACTCGAAAATACGCACCGTGTTCGGTTGGGCGGTTCTGAAGCGTAATCTTCCCTCAGGCATGTAATGATCATCGGGATTGAAGGCTGAAGTGCCATCGTTTATCAGGTTTTCGCGTGGCTCAGGTTTGCCGTCAAAACGCAGCATCTCGACCGTGGAGGCAATGATGCGGGTATGAATGCCTTTCTCCTGAAAAAGAAGCGCCAGTTTGGCGGCCACACTGTCGACACCGCCGCCCCCTGCCTCGCAGGCCCAGAGGACAATTGTTAAGGTATCGTTTTCCTGTAATTGCGAGTCAGCAAGAATGAGATCTCTGAAATTTTCCAGAGACCATTTTTGTTTCGTAGCGGTGTTGACGTTGATATAGAGTCCGCTAAACCCGTTAGAACCCAAACTGCTATGTCCTGTGATATAGACTGTACTGCCGTTGCCAATCCGTTCAAACACGGGTTTTTCATGCGCGCGCGCCTTACTGTCCTTATGCATTTTGACTACGGGTAATCCCGTAATGGCATGCAGTGCCAGGGCTGTACCGCCTTCCTGAGGGAAGGCCTCCCGCCGTTGCGGAGTCTGACTGCTGATAATCAGGCTTTGCTGGGGGTAAAAAATAATTTTTTTGGTGTCCAGGCGGTATTCTTTTTCGCCGAGGCTTTTTAGAAAAGTAAGGTGTTCATTTTTTCTGACCAGGGGTGCACAGGGATAAGAGATGAGCAGGGGCTTGTTACTTCCGTCGATGGCGTAGTGGTTAACGCCTATGCGGGCAGGTTCGCCTGCATAACTCGTTTTGATTAATCGCACCTTTTTTCCACGCGCGCCCGCAAAGCAGCCGGCGACAAAATCCGGGTGGCTTCCTGACGTGATAATTGCCTGCCCATCGTCTTCATCGATCAGGCCAAGCACAGTCTTATTTAAATGGATTTTTTTCGCATACTCTATCCCCATTTCGTAGGCCATTGTTTTCTCTGAGCTTACTGCAGGTGCGTGTGCATTGTTAGTCTCAAAACATACTGCTTCAAAATCAAAAAATGAGAACATAATAATCAGCTTCTGGTTGCATAGAGCAAGTTTACCGAAATAGTCTATTAGGTGAGAAGTAGTTTTGAAAAAATTAGCCGAGAGGCGTTCGATTAATTCGTTTGATTACACCGCTGAATACCGTGTCATGTCGCGATTAAGCGATGTTAGTATCATTTTATTCAAAACGCACTAGAAAATTTTGTGCTATGCTTTCTTACACAATTTTAATTTTTTCAATAAAATTTGTGCTACATTAATTTTTATTAATAACAAAACAAGGAAGAAAAAAATGAATGGAAATAATCAAGATTTTTCTCAAAAAAACAACTCAAGAAGCCACGAAGAAACGCCAATACAAAGAGCTGCAAAAGATCTCCTTGATGACGGAAAAAAATTAGCAAATGAAGTTTATGAACAAGGGATGAATAAAGTCAACGAAGCTGGCACCAATGTGAAACAATACACCGATGATTTGCTGGTTAGAGTGAAAGAAAATCCTTTGACTTCCATACTGATTGCAGGGGGTATCGGCTTTTTATTGTCTTCATTTTTGAAAAATAAATGAAACTGTTAACCGAGTTGGAAGGCTTTATTACCGGCAAAATTAGCCTGGTGAAAACGCTGGTTTCGCTGATCAGGCTTGAAGCCCGATTAGCGGGACAGAGCGTTTATCCTCTCCTGTTAAATGCCTGTCTCTTACTGACGTTGCTGATTTCAACCTGGGCAACAGTGGCGGTATTAATCGGGTACGGGCTTTTATTGGTGTCTGGAAGTCTGATTGTCACGCTGATGCTGATTCTTTTGATTCATCTTGCCCTATTAGCCCTGTCAGCTGGACGATTGAAAACGAACCTGCACCGCATGAGTTTTGCCAGGACCAGGCATTATCTGAATGCGCCTAAGGATAAACCCCATGCACGAATCCCGCAAAAAACTGATTGAACAGATTGCCCATCAGGAAGCCGCTCTTTATCGTTGTTATGATAAGGTACTTGCACATAAGCAGTACTTAAGTTCGGTGATTGAGCGTCAGGAGAGCCTCATCGTTTTGCTGGTCATCCCGTTACTCTGGGGATGGCGGCAAGGCCGGGTGCATCAGGGGTTTCGTCAATTGTTGCGTCTCACCATGTCAACTCTTCTGGTGCAGGCTGCCGCTTTGTTCAGAAGAAAACTGGTGCAGGTTGCCAGACGAAGCCTGGTTTACACTCCGCCTGATGTTGGCAAGCCCTAACAAACCAGTTAATCTGAATACTCCTCAATCCGCTAATTAAAAAGGACTCAATGATGCGACTGATTAACAACATTGGTTTTATTCTTCTTGCCGTTTATTTAATTATCGTAGCCATCATTGCGATTGTACCCGGCGTGATGATTCCATCGTTTATTGTGGGTGTGATTGCTCTGGCAGCAGCGATTTTTATATTAATTGGCCGGTAGACTTAGCCGCATGCCGTTCTGGTGGTTAGTCACCTGGCATTGACAACGGGCTGCCGGGCTGTACTTTGCCCGCGTGTTGTGAACGCCATTTGAGTTTAATCACCAGCCCCACTCCCAGGCAGGCGATCAGAGAGAACAATGGCCAGGCATAGCTGTAGATGGAGTGGGCATTAATCAGCGCATCCATGCCCGCATGACCGCAATAAGTATAAATGACTTCGCCCGGTGCAAGGAATATCAGGGTGGTCAGTAAATAATGGCTCAAACGGATTCGGGTCATCCCCAAGCCATAATTCACCAGATTAAAAGGAACAAGAGGAACCAAGCGCAGCAGGGCCACAAACTGCCAGCCCCGCTTTTCAACCCCTTGAATCAGCCTGTTGTGACGCAGTCCTTTTTTATGGGCAAGCCAGTCATTGGCTAAATAACGGCTGATGCAGAAAGCACAACCGGCACCTAAGGTTGCACCGGTAAGATTTAAAAAGGTACCCATCACCGGACCAAACAGGGCACCGCCAGCTAAAGTAAGTACCATGGTTGGCAAAAAAAGGAGGGTAGCCAAGCAATAGATGAGAAGAAAAAACAAAGGTCCAAGCCATCCAAGATTCTTAATCTGGTTCAGCAGGAACGGAGCGTGCTGTTGGAAACTGCAGGCACAAGCAACAAAAACCACCAGGATAAAAACGATGAATACGCTTCTCATTAACCAGCATGGCGAGGCAACATGCTGCACACTTTATTACAGTCGGGCCATTTGAGCAAGGTGTTAAATTATCTTCTTGCTTCGATCCTGCAGGTAATCAGCAGGTAAGTGGGAAATTTTAGCCGAATGCGCAAAAAATTGCGGCGAGGGACTGGCCAACTGTTTTGGGGAAGGCTTTAAGTCCCGGGGGCAGTCATGGATTAGTTTTCCTATCTGTTGATGCCATTCCTGGTATTGATTGTCTGTCAAGTAAACCTGAAGGTCGACAAGAACAGCATTGGCCTCGCGTAAGGCGTCTAAATCGTGTGGATTGATTTTCTCAAGCGCCACGACAAAGGCATTAACCGCGGTCAGCGAATCACGATATTCCTGTTGGAACTGGTTACTGCTTCCGGCCAAAGAAGCATTTAATTTGTATTGCCTCACTTTTTCCATAGTCCATTCTTCATCTCCCGGTTCAAAAGCGCCCAAGGTGCTTTTTTCCCATTGGCACAATGCTTTCTGCCTTAACTGGATTTGCTTCTCCAGGGCGGCCTTAAGGTTATCACTCAGGTAATTTTTGAATTGGGCGATGAACGAGTGTGCCTTGTCGAACGTGTCAGGGCGACTTTTCGGATGGTCAATTAACTGGATGAGACGATTTAAAAGGATAGCAGAGGCCTCATTTTCTTCTTTAGCCCGATGGTTCTTTGAAGCATTCAGGAGTCTCGTAAACTGCTCCTCAATCTGTTTTTCAAGTTCAGCGGGGTGATAACAGAAGTCGGTTATTTCATGGGACGGCAGGTCCTCTGTACCATAAATAGCCACCTCCCCTAAAACATACTTTAAATCCGCCACGATAGTTGGACAAAACGGGGTAACCCGTTTCACTATCCAGCTGATGATAAAAGGGCTAGGGTTTTTGATTTGAACGTACATTTGTTTGATACGGCGTGCGTTGAGCAAGGCCATTTCCGGGCTGATGATCGCGCCCAGGATAATCTCGACAGCATAACGTTCGGCATGTTGGAAATCATAACCGTTGATTGGGAATATAGGTATGGTAGGAGTAAACGGGTCAAGGCCTGAAAGATAAGTATTGTAAGCGGCAGGAATAATAGCGGGTTTCCCCAGTATTTTACCGATTAACCGAAAGGTTTCTGCCCCCTCGTGTCCTTTGTGCCAGGTGTGCTCCGATTTTTGATCGGCATTTTGGCAATAAGTTGCCAGTAACTGTTCCGCTCCCTGTCTGGCCAGGTGCTTTAAAAAAGGATGCTGTACCGGTTTGATGTAGTCGAGAATGTCCTCAAGCATTTGCATGTAAGATGAACCATCGCCCTTGGCTACCGAAAACCTGCTATTCAGTTCACGGTTCTGTTTGGTGTTGGTTCCCAGCAGTGGTTCAATTTGTTCCTGGAGGTAGCGTTTTTTGTTGATATAAACAGTTAATAACAAGTTAATGGGTGACTCGCTGCGGGTTTCAGACCACAATTTAAATAACTCTCCAAAAAAATCAATCGGCTGTTTTCCTTTGCCTAAGAGTAAATGCGCCGATGAATTTTTGGTACTCAACGAGGTGGGAAGCGAGGGGATAGCGCTTGATAAAATTAACAGGAGTTGAATGGTATACACTGGCGTGGCGCTGTGTTTTACAAACAAGTCCATGACTGTTTTTGCCCAGAGATGCTGCTCAATGAATTCATACGAATTCGGCATCTCTTTCGGATCGCTTTGGTAGAGGCTGTAGAAATAACTCAAGGTGTTTAAAGGTTGATGCTGATAGAGTTTTTCAAGCAGATGATAGTAAACCAAGGGGTCCACGCTGGTTTTAATTAAATCCAGACGCTTAAAGAGAGGGGCTAATTCTTTTTGGTCGGTGGTTTCCGAGATGGCGTCCAATTGGTGATCAAGAGCCAGCAGGGCTGCACGGGGATGATGCAGCAGAGCCTGTTCAAACTCAGACTCGGTCATGAAGACTTCGCTCTTAGTCAAAACTTCGCTCTTAGTCAAAACTTCGTTCTTGGTCAAGACTTCGTCTTTGGTCAAGACTTCGTCTTTGGTCAAGACTTCGTCTTTGGTCAAGACTTCGTCTTTGGTCAAGGCTTCGTCTTTGGTCAAGACTTCGTCTTTGGTCGATTCTTCAAAAGCAACGACCCCCAATGCAGGAGAGGTGTGCATCAGGGGCTCTTGGACTTGACGGGTGATTTGTTGCTCCGTCGGTGATTGGTCAGAAAAGGAAGTCTCAAGCGTCGCATAAGTCTCCGTATGAGGCGTGGTGTCTGCCTTATAGGACAGGGTTTGCTCCATCCTGAGGTGGTCTGTCTGTACGCCCGCTGGGGAGAGAAGGTCACGCTCATCCAGAATATTAAATTGTTCGAGCAAGGGTGCTTCCAGTAAGGCTTGTCTTAATGCTGAGCCCTTAAAAAAACGCCAACCAGCCGGCAAAAAATAAGTCAACCAGTCCAGTGCCCATTGAAAGTGAGGTTCCCAGGTGAATCCCTGCTGGTGATTGTCACTTAATAACTCCGCCCGTTTCTTTACAAAAGTATGGTATTTTTCCTCAACTTTGTCCTGATCACCGAGCGTGGCCAGACTAATTAATTGATTCTTTATCTCTATTCGACGGGTAGGGACGTTGGCAATTTTTTGCTTCCATAGCCTCAGAAGCTCTTTTTTCTGGATAAGGTTCATCGTGCGTTAGAAATGTTCAATTCGATTTAATTATATTAACCCAAATCGCGATTAGTCATTGTAAAGTTATTGTAAGGCTTTGCATCATTTGCTTAAGTGTCTGCTTACTGCCGGGCGCGCATTGCAATTTTTTTTAAAAAACAGTTGGAAAATTAATAAAACCTTAATATTGTAGAGTTAGTCTATTTGTAAGAATTACTGCAGGAGCTATGCATGATCAATAGCACGCAAAAAATGTTAAGCCGTATGAGCCATACTGAAGCAAATCAAAAAGCAGTATCGTCTGAGTTGGATTGTGCAGCAAAAACCCAGGCAGAAGCACAGTCGCCTACTCTGGCTGATTTCATGAATTGCCTCACGAAGAAGGACAATTACGATCTGACGCCTTTTTCCTGATTGCCGTTTCTCTTGAATTATCAATCCTGAGCGATATACTTGATATATCCCGGATAATAATGAGGTTTTTATGGCAGGCGGTTTTTCTCCTACTTCTCATTGGCGTGACTCAGCGAGAAGTGCCCGCTTTTTTATCGTCGATGCCCGCGCCGCCTTTCCCATTTTTCTTTTTCTTATGCATATTCGCGTGTGGACAGCCGTTCTGGTGTTGATATCCGCCGTTTTTTTTGGTGTGATTGAGCATTATGGCTTCACAGTCCCTGTTTTTTTACGCTGGCTCAGGAGTTTTGCGGCTGGCCGGGTCAAATCCTCCCAACCCTGGTGGCGATAAATGGAAACCGATATTCGTAAAAGCATGGCCTTGATTGCCGCCGGCATGAATGCCAAATTCTACTTAAATGATCGTTTTGTCAGCTTTGAAGAGGTTTTTTCTGACACGGGTTTGTTGCCTGCCATTGCCCGTCGGGCTGATCAGCTGTGTTCGCTGTGTTTAGGTTATGGGTTGGGGGCGACATTTGACGAAGCGGAAAATGCCCTGCTTGGCATTCGCGTCACATTTGACGAAGTGACACCCAATGCTCTAAGGTTACTGTGTATGACGGATGTCGTGAATGAACTCATTCAGGGCGGTCCAAGCCGGGATTACACGCCGTTGGACGAGTTAATGTATGACTAGGACGCGGTCATTAAAAAAATAGAAAAAAAGCAGCGTTGTTAAGATTTCCTTAAGGGCAAATCTGTTAATCTGTAAGCATCAAGTTTTAGGAGTGACAACATGGCAAACGAAAATAATAGTCGCGCTTCCACTTTGGGGCTGTTTTCTACTCCTAAGCCGCAGGCATCAACCCACAAAACGATAAACCCCGCAGAAGTAGCCGGGTACTGTCATGAGGGTTTAAATGATGCAGAAAAAATGAAAGGTCCGATAGAAAAGATTATCGCCATGCGTCCCAATACCAGTAATGTCGAGGCTTTAAGACGGGTTGACATGATGAGCAGCGCCTTCCTCACAGCGGCCAATAATCTTAAAGCGCTTGAAAAACAGGACCAACTGGGACACAGGGAAGAAGAAACCAGTTCTTCAAGCTTACGCTACAATCCCTGATTCCAATCTTTTACAGCATTCACTCACTAATCCCCGTGAATGCTGTTATACTTTGCAGTACTCTTCCAAATAAGAAAAAAGCATTTTGCTAACCTTGCCGTATGAGAGACGATGACGTTCAGGAACAAATAGACATTCTTATAAAGACCCTCAATGAAGCGATTGATAATGGTCCCTGGGAGGATTCTAATTTTTTACGGGTTGTCGGCAAAAATTTACGGGAAATCCGTGATAATTTCATTCGGCAGGTGGGGTTAAATCCCGAAGAAAAATTAAAGTCTGCCGTCAATGCGCTGCAGCGCAACCTGCACAACGATCAACAATTGGTTTTCGTCAGTCTCTACTCCAGTGAAGGTCAGAATTTGCAGTCCTGGGAACGAATCATCGCCAATCTGCAGCGCCAGATTATTTCGCGTCCTATTTATGCTGACGAAGCAGATATCGTTAATCTCATGAAGTCGAAAGAGAAAAAAATCAACGAGGCCTATGTGGCGATTTTTATCAACCAAAGTGATTTGTTGATCCTGCCACCTGATAAAACCCCGTTGGATAAACTGGGACGGCCGTTGATTACACTCAAAGACAAAGCCATTAATCTTGATAATATCGTCCGTTTTGTTCATTTTTCCGGCGTCTATACTTATCTCAAAGGGCGGCTTATTAAAAATCCTGCAACAGAATCAGACAGATAGTCGCACCCGGCTTAAAGTATGTATATACTTGGACTAGGTAATTTTTATTTCTGACTTCAATGGCTCAGCAAGCACAGCAGCAAGGCGGCAGTGGCGATAATTCAATGGCTCCGGTCTGGATTATGATCCTGCTTTTTGTTACTGCCTACATTATTTGGGCAACGGGGCATCAGTACATTGTTGCCTTCGTGTTTAAATTAAATATCTGGCAGGCGAAGCTGGTTTCATTTTTTATTACCGACAAGACCCTGCAGAATAATATTTATCTGATGCAAACACTGGACCCGGCCTCAGTTGACTGGAATCGCTTTCTTGAACTGACCGGCAGCGTGGGTGATTATATCCGTTATCCCGTGGTGGTGATTCTGGTACTCCTCGCTATTTTTCTGTACCAATCCAACATCACCTTAAAATTTCGCCGTGCACATGATATGAAATCCCTGCGGGCGCAGGAGCAGCATAACTGGCCGGCCATTATGCCGGTGGTGAAGGAGGATTTGGTTTCGCAGGATTTGAATAAAGGGCCCTGGGCGATGGCACTGACACCCATGGAGTTTGCCCGCAAATACCAGTTATTAAAAAAAGACGATGCCATATTGGATAATCCTGTACCGGGTCAGGAAATGACGGCTGGTATAAGGCGGGGCGATGCCAAACGGGTTTTTACCCTGCAGTTGGGCCCCTATTTTGACGGCTTCGATCGTTGCCCCCAGCATGCCATGGCTCTGGCGGCTGTTTTCATGGCCCGCATGAATCGGGACAGGGGAGCGGGTGCTGCCATTCTTGAAGGCATTGATAAAGGCAGTTCGGAGGGGAAGATTGATTTTTCCATTGCCAAACCCGTGATTAAAAAATACCTGAATTCAGAACTGGTGCAGGAAGTGTTGGCCAAGCATGCCTATCTTCTGACGGTTATGGCCTCCTTATTGCAGGAAGCTCGGGAAGACGGGGTGGTGCCAAGCTCGGAATTTTTATGGTTGAAGCCCATTGATCGGCGATTATGGTATATGCTTAATTGTGTAGGCCGACAAACTCCTTTTTCCGAAGTCGCAGGCCCGTTTGCTCATTGGCGCGCGGAACAGGCGATGGGAAGACGCTCACTGGTCCCCATGATAGACGAAGCGATTAAAGCACTTGAAGTGGCCGTGAAAGAGGTCAAACTGTCGCCGAAAGAATTGCAGGAATTAAAACCATGATGCGCGGTATTGATACACGACATGAAATAGATCCTTCGCAGTTGCTCCGGGATACGCGAACCATGGGGCAGCGGATAGCGGATTTTTTTGCTGATCCCAGCAATATCTCCATTGTCCTGATTTCCCTGGCTGCCGTCGGGTATTACATTTCTCAGGCCGCAAGCCTTATTCTGATTTTGGGCGGCATCAGTTTCCTCTACAGCTATACCCGCAAACAGATGCTGCCTTTCCGCCTGCCCAGAATTGCGCGGGTCAAAGATTACAATGACTTAAAACCCGGCATCAAAACGCCCAACATTGCCCGCGGCATTGCGTTTTTTGGCAATGACCGGAAAACAAACGAGGAATTGTGGTTTGCCAACGAAGACCTGCGTACCCATGCCCTGATTTTCGGATCCACCGGTAGCGGTAAAACGGAAGCCCTGGTCTCTTTAGCCTTTAATGCCCTGGTGCAAGCCAGCGGTTTTATTTATGTCGATGGGAAAGGGGATAACTCTCTCTATGCCAAAGTATTCTCCATGGTTCGCAGCATGGGGCGTGAAGATGATTTATTATTGATCAACTTCATGACCGGTGCGCGTGACATTGTGGGCCCGCAGGAAAAGCGTCTGTCCAATACCCTCAATCCATTTTGTCAGGGGTCATCCAGCATGCTGACCCAATTGGTCGTGAGCCTCATGGGTTCCTCCGGGCAATCGTCCGATGGGGATATGTGGAAAGGCCGTGCCATCAGCTTCGTGGAAGCCTTGATGAAGCTGCTGGTGTACATGCGTGATGAAGGCGCTATTCTGCTCGACGCCAATACTATCCGTAACTATTTTGACTTAACCCGTCTTGAAGCGATTGTCATTGATAAGGTTTTCCCTCGCGATGAACAGGAAAGCGTTAACATAGAATCCGTTCCCAAGCTGGTGACCGATCCGCTGCGTAACTACCTGTTCAACCTCCCGGGTTACAACAAGGAGAAAAAGGGTAAACAGGTTTCGCAGGTGCTGGAGCAGCACGGCTTTATTACCATGCAGTTAGTGCGGGTGTTTTCTTCACTGGCCGATACTTACGGACATATTATCCGCACCAACCTCGCGGAAGTGGATTTCAAGGATGTGGTTTTAAACCGTCGTATTCTGGTGGTGCTGTTGCCGGCGCTTGAAAAATCGCCGGATGAATTGGCTAACCTGGGTAAAGTGATCGTTTCTTCCCTTAAAGCCATGATGGCAGCCGGTTTGGGGGAGGAAGTGGAAGGGGATTACCGGGATGTTATCGAACGTAAACCAACCAATTCCCCGACACCCTACATGTGCATACTCGATGAGTACGGTTATTATGCGGTGCAGGGGTTTGCTGTGGTGCCAGCCCAGGCGCGTTCATTAGGTTTCTCAGCCATTTTTGCCGGGCAGGATTTGCCAGCTTTCCAGAAAGCCTCTAAAGAAGAGGCGGCTTCCATCGGTGCAAACACCAACATCAAGATCTGCATGAAGCTTGAAGATCCGACAGAAACCTGGGACTTCTTTACCAAGACGGCGGGTGAAGCCTACGTCACCAAGGTGGATTCCTTCCAGACGAAGGATACCAGTTTCTCCAACAGTTACATGGATACCAAAAGCTCATCCTATGAGAAACGAGCCCGTATTGATTTGCTGGATCTCAAAGAGCAAACCGAGGGTGAGGCCCACATCTTTTTCAAATCCAAAATTGTACGTGCCCGGATGTTTTATGCCAATCCCAAACCGGTTAAACAGTTAAAACTGAATCAATTCCTGAAGGTGGAGCCGCCACCGGATGATTACCTGGCTAAACTGCAAAAACAATTGTCCAGTTTCCAGCGGGTGCTGGACAGTGGTGATTTGAGCATTAAAAAAGAAGTGGAAAACGAAGAGATTTCACTCATTACCAGGGCCCTGCGCGAATCCAACGTCGTGGAACCCATTGAGCGCGGCGTCAGTGCCCTGTTGGCATTCCACGGCTACAATGAACCGGAACCGGTGGAAGAACTCATCGAGGAAGAAGAGGAAGGGGTTCTTACCATTTTCAGTAAATTGCGCCGCAGCGCGAATGCCTTACCGCTCCTGGTCAAAGATGTCGAGCAATTTTCTCAGCCCTTATTGCCCATCAATGAAACGCGGAATTACCTGTCCATTATTGAACGGGTGAGTGGGGCGAAGGATAAATATTCAGGCACCGTGGCCAATGAATTAATTAAAGACTTCCAGATGGCAACAAGTTATCCGCCGGCCGAACGTGATGAGGTTTCAGCTCCGATTCTCGCCGAAATGGCCCTTTCGCTTACGGAGAAGATCATCAGTGAGCGCGAAAAGGCAAACAATACTGAGTCCACAGAATAACGGTAACACCGTTCTGAAATTCCCCCTATTGCTACCAAATATTGATCATCAGGGTTTAAATTTGACCACAAATCCTGTCCCCGCCCTGTTTTTTCAGGAAGTGCTTGTAACGCAATGATTTGTATGTTTTTATTTGATAAGACTCAATCAATCCATACATGAAAAGAGGGCTATAGTGAGATTTTGGCGTGTGACCTCAAAAGCCTTTTTAACCGGGCAGGCTGTTTTGTTTGGTGTGCTGCTGTTATCGAGCTGCCAGCGCGGTGGCAATTATCAGCCCCTGGAGGAAGACGTCTACCGTCTCCCTAAAAAAGTAGCAGGAACATCCGATTATGCCGTGATAACCATGCAGAAGAATTTCAATAAACGCGGCGTTAAAGTCATTACTATCGGCTCCGACTATTTAGTCAGTATCCCTTCAGCCGCGCTCTTTGCTGATCAATCGCCTCGCATTCGCTGGGAATCCTATGCTTTGTTGAATCAAGTGGTGCTATTTCTAAAACAATTCAGAAAAGTCGGCGTCAATGTAACCAGCTACAGCAGCCAGTATGTATCTTCACGCCGCGAACAGGCTTTGACGCTGGCGAGGGCCAGAGTTGTGGCTAATTACCTCTGGTCTCAGGGTATTGACAGCCGTTTCATATTCACGGAAGGGGCGGGGAGCGACAAACCGGTTGTCTCATTTTATCAGGGAGGAGACAAATCACCCAACTCCAGAATTGAAATTACATTCAGAGATGCAATTGTTTAGAGGATAAGATGCCACAAGATGCGTTAATGGCCGTTCATGTTCGCAATGAATATTACCGTAAAGGCCACCGAAAGGTCATGGGGATTCTTTTGGTTTCGTTAGCGATTAATCTTCTGCTGGCATTCCTGTTAATCTGGATTGTCAACAACCCTCCGGCACCACGCTACTTCCCAACCAGTTTAAACGGGCGAGTCATGCCTCTTTTTCCTTTAAATCAGCCTAATCAATCCGATGATGCGATGCTGGCCTGGGCAGGGCAGGCGGCTGTGGCGGCGTTCAGTTATAATTTTGTCAATTACCGCGAGGAATTACAGGCTTCGTCCGGATTTTTTACCGCCGATGGCTGGCGTTTGTTTTTACAGGCATTGGAAGAATCGAATAACCTCGATGCCGTGCAGGCTAAAAAACTCATTGTTTCTGCCGCCGCGATAAGTCCGCCGACGATTTTGCGTAAAGGACTTGTAAATGATCGATTCACCTGGCGCGTGCAGATTCCGATTCTGGTAACCTACCAGAGCGTGACTGAATATACACAACAAGCCAATATGGTGAGCATGTTGGTTACACGCGTATCCACATTGAACTCTCCGCGTGGTATTGGTATATCCCAATTTGTGGTTAGCCCTTTAAGCAGTTAAAGAAAATGGGCAGGAATATCGGATTTCGCTTTACAGCGAGCAGGGGTGGATGATAAATCTATAGTTGCATTCCTTCGGGAAAATGAGCCATCATGTTGCTGAAAAATAAGTAAATCAAGAAGTCATGGTTTAATGGGGAAAAAATGAGTCGAGAGACTTGGTTGTCAATAAAAAATTCCAAATCATTCTACGTCTCAAGCTACAGGCGTGCCTGTACTATGGTTATTGGTTCCCTGGTAATCAATCTGGCTTTGATTAGCGGGATTTACTACGCCTATTTTAATCAGCCCGAGCGAGAATACTATGCCTCAAACGGGGTAACGCCGCCTGTCAAGCTGTCACCGCGGGACACCCCTAATGATTCATCAGTCGCATTATTGCCGCCGGATCCTGTTAACGACCAGCCCGTTAAAGTGATACCGGAATAAGACGAGGAAGATATGGCTCAACAAGAGTTAAAAGAAGTCCGCTTTCAGGAGAAGTTTGCACGAGATGGGCAGCAGAAATTGATGTTTGCCCTGCTGGTTGCTGTGGCTGTTATTTTTATTATTGGCTCCATGCTCGCTTACATTGTCACGCACCCGCCTGAACCGAAATACTTTTCAACCAGTATTAATGGCCGTATTACTCCGTTGACTGCCTTAAATGAGCCGAACCAGTCGGATTCCGCTGTTTTACAATGGGCAAACCAGGCAGCTATTGCGGCATTTACCTATAACTTTGTCAATTACCGGGATGAACTGGAATCAACCTCGGGCTTTTTTACAACCGATGGCTGGCAGCAGTTTCTTCAGGCCCTGCAGGATTCCAATATTCTTGATCAGGTCAAGGCAAAAAAATTGATTGTTTCCGCCGTAGCGACACGGGCCCCGATTATTTTACAAAAAGGCGTTTTAAGCGGCCGCTTCTCATGGCGCGTGCAAATGCCGATTTTGGTTACCTATCAGAGTGCGAGCGAATTTTTTCAGCAAAACAATGTGGTCACTATGCTCATTACGCGGATTTCAACGCTTGATTCGCCTCGTGGAATTGGTATTGCACAATTTGTTGTAGGACAAGCCAGCGGTGGAGTAACCTGATGGAAAAAACAAAAGTTTTACTTCAGTGGGTCAGTCTATCCGGTCTTTTGGCAGTCAATGCCTTGACCGTTGCCCCCTATGCTGCCGATCAGACTGATTCGGCTCAACAGGCTTTGCAACAATTGCGATTACTGCAACAACGCTTGTCTCAGACTGATCAGGGCAATCAGGCCGGCCTGCCGGAAGGCGGACAGGCTGTTCAGGGCGGTCAGGCGGGCAATCGGCCGCCGATGACCACCACAACCACCGCAGCGGCTAATCAGGGGCAGACACCGCCGCAGCAAAACAATCCACAGGATCCAACGATCACGGCTAACGACAAGGAGTTAATCGATACCAAGGCGTTTGAAGGGGTTACCCGGCAGTTGTTTCCTTTAACCCCTGAACAGATTGTGCGTTTGAAGCAGATTTACGAAGCCTCGGAATTTGCGGAAGCTTCCCCGGCGGGAACCCCGCCCAAGCCGACGGCCACGTCCCAGTTTGTGAATTTATCGCCAGGTTCAACTCCGCCCGTGATTCGTCTGTCGCAGGGCTTTGTCTCTTCCCTGGTTTTTTTAGATTCCACGGGGGCTCCCTGGCCTATCAGCGCTTACGACCTGGGCGATCCGACAGCGTTTAATATTCAGTGGGACAAAACCAGCAACACCCTGATGATTCAAGCACAAAAACTCTATAACTATGGTAATTTGGCCGTCCGTTTAAAAGGACTCAATACCCCGGTCATGCTGACATTAATCCCCGGACAGAAAGCAGTGGATTACCGTGTGGATTTACGTGTTCAGGGCTATGGCCCTAATGCCAACAACACGCCGATTGAAGAAGGAATACCCCCAAGCGCCAATGATGTTCTGCTGCATGTGCTGGATGGCGTTCCTCCACAGGGCAGTCAACGGTTAACCGTCAGCGGCGGGGATGCCAGAGCCTGGCTGTTAGGCGATAAAATGTTTGTGCGGACCAATTTGACTATTTTATCCCCAGGGTGGATCAGCAGCATGACCAGCGCCGATGGCATGCATGCCTACGAGATGCAGAAGTCGCCTGTATTATTAGTGTCCTGGCATGGGAAAGTCATGCAACTCAAGGTAGAAGGGTTATAGCAATGGCAGGAAAAAAAGAAAATCTGAAAGCGCTGTTCACCAACACCCGATCCAGGGTCATTATTATATTCACTTCCCTGCTTTTGGTGATAGCCGTCGTGGTTGGACTGGTCAAATTCACCTCGTCAACGGATGTCGGGCCTCTGGGAACCTCCACCGTGACCAGTGCACCAGGAAACATTCAATCCATTCCGGGCGCGCTCGATCCCACAGCGCAATATGCCAAGCTGCAGCAGATACAGAACGTCACCCAGGCTGAAACTGCGCTTAAAAGCGGCGGAAGCGCAATTCCTACCATCATTCGCACTCAGGAACTAGGAGCGGGAGTGCAATCGGTCGGTCCTCAGCAGGGCGAAGGCAGTGTCGGGTTTTCTACCTTAGCCCGTGAAGAAGAGGGCGGACCACAACAAAGCCTGTGGCTGCAGGATCTGAAAAACAGCAATTGCAGCAAGGCCACCGTTCAGCAAGTGGTTAGTCAGGGCGCGGCTATGACTGATCTGAAGCGCGCCTGTACCTGTACTCAGTTAAAAGACAATGGCTATCAGATTGGCGATCTGGAACCCGTGTGTTCCTGTAAAGAATTACGAGCGGCTGGATACAATGCCCGTCAATTAAAAGACGCGGGCTACAGTGCGGCCCGCTTGCGTGCCTGCGGGTTTGATGCCTGCGAATTACGCAACGCCGGCTTTACTGCTCAGGAAATGAAAGATGCCGGTTTCAGTGACGGCGAATTGAAAGGCGCCGGCTTTTCGGATGACGACATTGCCCGGGCCAGCGGTTTGCCAGAAGGAATAACCGAGGCGGACGTTCGCAATGCCGGATGTCAGGTCGCCGCTTTGCAGAAACTCAGGGCAGCCGGTGTCAGTGCCGCCGCCATTCGCCGCATCAGCGGTTGCAGTGCTGCGCAACTGAAAGCCGCAGGCTATACTGCGGCAGAATTACGGAATGCCGGTTTCAGTGCCGCAGAGTTAAAAAATGCAGGCTTTACGGCGGCCGAGTTAAAAGCCGCTGGTTTCAGCGCCAGGGATTTGCTCAATGCTGGCTTTACTCCCGATGATTTGGCGAAAGCGGGTTTTACCCCGGCTCAAATCATGGCGGCTGAATCGGAATTGCCCCCCGGCATCACGCCGGACGACGTCAAAAAAGCCGGCTGCGATGTGGAAGCATTGCGCAAGGAGCGGCTGGCGGGTGTCAGCGCCAAATTAATCAGGCAGTACGCCGGCTGCAGTGCAAAAGCACTGAAAGAAGCGGGTTTCACCGACAATGATTTGGCCAATGCCGGATTTACCCCGGCTCAAATCAGTGCGGCAAATCCACTGGACGATAATGCCATTCGTGCAGCCGGTTGTGATCCGGATAAGTTAAAAGCCTTATTCAATCAGGGTGTCTCCGCCAAACGCATCAAGGAATTAAACGGTTGCAGTGCAGCGGCTTTAAAGGCAGCCGGTTATGACGCCAAAGCCCTGCTGGATGCGGGCTTTACACCTCAGGAACTGCTGGCCGCCGGATTTACACCGCAGGAGATTAAACAGGCGGCTGCCTCCTCCGATGAGGCGATCCGTGCTGCAGGCTGCGATCCCGCAAAACTGCGTCAACTGTTCGAAGCCGGCGTTTCTGCCAAGCGTATTCGTGAATTAAACGGCTGCAGCGCTGCGGCGCTCAAGGCGGCCGGCTTTGATGCCAAAGCGCTGTCAGACGCCGGTTTTACCCCTCAGGAATTACTGGCTGCCGGATTTACTCCTCAGCAGTTGGCCGCGGCAGGCATCGACCCCTCTGCAATCATTGCCGCAGGACGCACTGCCGATTGCAGCGTCGCCTCTTTGCAGGCTGCACGGGCGGCCGGAGTCTCTGCCGCTACCATTAAGCAAACACTGGGATGCAGTGCCGCTGCAATGAAAGCCGCAGGGTATACAGCCGCGGAACTTCGTGCAGCCGGTTATACGGCAGCGGAACTTAAAAACGCTGGTTTTACAGCGGCTGAATTGAAAGCCGCCGGGTTCTCTGCGAAGGAATTGCGCGCAGCCGGTTTCACCGCGCAACAATTAAAAGACGCTGGTTTCAGCGCCAGTCAATTGCGTGATGCTGGATTCAGTGCGGCGGAATTAAAAAATGCAGGCTTCACTGCTGCTCAATTGAAGGCCGCAGGATACAGTGCCAGGGAGCTTAAAGACGCCGGTTTCAGCCCTGAAGAATTAATGAAGGCGGGCTTTTCTGCCAAGGAGTTGAAAGAGGCCGGTTTTACCGCGGCGCAATTACGACGGGCCGGTTTTACTAATGATCAATTGAAAAACGCGGGCTTTACTGCGTCTGAGTTGGGAACAGGCACGGATACCGGGGCGCAACTTCCGGGTCTTGAAGGAATAACACAACCAGGACTGTCGTCCACCATGGTTGGCCTGCCCGGAGGACAGGGCCGTCCCCAGACTGCTGCCTCGGTGGAGGCCGCCAATGCGCAACAGTTGCAGGCCATTCTCAAGAAGCAAAACGAGCAATTAGCCGATCAACGCTACCAGCAGCAGATTCAGCAACGTACCTCGGAAATGCTGTCTGTGGCTAACCAGTCGTTACAGACCTGGCAAAAAATCGGTGTGCAGGTTTATACCGGCGGCGAAGAGGAAGACAAAAAAGAAGCCGCACAGGCGGGTTTAGCCGGTTTTGGCCCGAATCAGGCAGGGGCTTCCGCCATTCCTCAGGCCACCACCGCAACAGGACCCGCGCCAAAAGCATTGATCAAGACCGGCGATATTCTGTTTGCGGTACTCGATACCTCGATTAACAGCGATGAGCCCGGGCCGATTCTTGCAACCATTGTATCCGGACGTTTTAAAGGGGCGAAGCTTATTGGCAGTTTTAACCTGCCCAGCAATTCGGACAAGATGGTTATCAGTTTTAATACCATGTCCGTTCCTGGCGCAGCAAAAACCACTTCCATCAGTGCCTTTGCCATTGACCCCAACACAGCGCGAACGGCTTTATCAAGCCGCACCAATCACCATTACCTGCTGCGTTATGGTTCGCTGTTCGCCTCCTCTTTCCTCGAAGGCTTCGGAAATGCCTTCCAATCGGCCAATACGACTGTAACCATTGGCGGTACTGGAGGCGGCGATAACATTACGATTCAGAATGGCGTAGGGCGTTCAGCACTGGAGAACGCAGTCATTGGTCTGGCCACCCTGGGTAAGCAATGGGGGCAGGTCGCGCAGCAGCAATTTAACCGTCCAACAACGGTTGAGGTATTTTCTGGAACAGGGTTGGGTATATTATTTACTCAGGATTTAACCTCCCTTTAACGTGAAGAGAAGGTAAGAAATGGTTGATAATAATCAAAACAATGATGAATATCAGTTTGCTGATTTGGATGTGGTCAATCCGGATGGCGGTGATGATGATTTAGAAGCCATGCGCGCTGAAGGCGAGCAGCGGGCTCCTAAAAAAGATGTCCGCAAAAACGCATTGATTGTGATTGCTTTGATTGTGGTCGCCATGATTATTTACAAATTCATGGGAGCCATGTTTTCCAGAAAACCGGAGCCTGTGACGCCGACACAAACGGTGACAACACCGGTGACGCCAACGCCTGTTACGCCGGTGGTTACTCAACCGACGCCGTCTAGCCTGACTCCTGTTCCTACCCAACCCCAACCGACGGCCGCGGTGTCTGATGAGATCAACCAGAAATTGTCCGCGCTTGAATTGGCACAGCAGGGCATGCGTTCGGAAATCACAACCATCAACAATCAGTTGAATGGCCTTTCAGGCAATGTAAACGATTTAAGTAATAAAATTGCGGCCTTAAGTCAATCCGTCAGTTTATTGGCGGCCAAAGTTGAGCAACAATCCCAGCAAATTGCGGTATTAACGGTTCGGACCAAACCGAAACCAGTTCCGCACGTGGTGCGAAAAGTAACCCCTCGACCAGTCTATTATATTCAGGCAGTGATTCCCGGCCGGGCGTGGTTAATTGCCACAAATGGGTCTACACTTACGGTAAGAGAGGGTTCTGTTATAGCAGGGTATGGAACTGTAAAGCTGATTGATGCGACCCAGGGACGAGTGGTTATGAGTACTGGTCAGATCATTCGATTTAGCCAGCAAGACAGTTGAGACGAATATGGCTAACCAATCAATTACGAACTGGATTACAAGCCAGGCCGATATTCTAAACAATATCGCCTCCAACCTTGCTCCTGTTCAGAGACTATTAACCGGTGCGGCCTATCTGATAGGCTTGTCCTTTGCCTTTAAGGCCATATATAGTTTAAAGGTGTATGGTGAAGCCAGAACGATGATGTCTTCCAATACCAGTGTGAAGGAGCCTGTGGTTTATTTTATTGTCGCGGCGGTATTTATTTATTTCCCGACGGCCATGGACGTGATGCTCATGACCACGTTTGGAAATACCAACATTCTGGCCTATGCCAATGCCAGCGCCAATCAAAGCACCAATGCGCTTTTTGGCAGCGGCAGTCCTGTCGCCTGGGCCTTGAGGATCATTATTCAGACCATCGGCCT
Source organism: Legionella rubrilucens (assembly GCF_001468125.1). GTDB lineage: Bacteria > Pseudomonadota > Gammaproteobacteria > Legionellales > Legionellaceae > Legionella_C > Legionella_C rubrilucens. The sequence continues at coordinate 535,875 of NZ_LNYT01000020.1, forward strand.
GGCAGCCTTTATACGAGGCTGGGTGCTTATTGCCCGCTCAGCTTCGCAGGGACAACCGCCTGGCGGTACGGGCAAAGGATTAATGCATGTGTTTGGCGGGATTCTTGCAATTAATATTGTGGGAACGGTTAATGTCATTAATGCAACAATTTATGGTTCATAATTTTAAATGTGTTTAAACAGGAGAGATGAAAGTGAATACCCCAGCGAAAAGAAACAGTTATATTAATTACGCTGTGATGGCGACCGTGTTTTTGTGCCTAGGCATAGCAGGGGACGCCATGGCAGCATCGAGTCAGTCGATTGGCGGCATGGCTTCGACCATTTATGGTTCATTCGGGCAATTGGCGAAATTAATCACTGCCGGTTCTTACCTGGCTGGTCTGGGTTTTTCGGTGGGTGCCATTATGAAGTTCAAACAGCATAAAGATAACCCAACCCAAATCCCAATCGGTACACCGATTGCTCTGGTGTTTATTGCCGCGGCGCTTCTCTTCCTGCCCACTATCCTCGGTGTGGCTGGTGTGACCATGTTCGGTGGCTCTGGTGGTACAACAGCCGGTCCTACTGGTACTGTATTCACCAGCAGTGGCGGTTAATCTTAAGTAAACAGTAACATCGCGGTTAAATCAGGAAGCCCAGTGCTTCCTGATTTATAATGAAAGCAAACAGGCAAGATTGATGGTTATGAATCAGGAACAAAGCAAGCTTAAATTAGTAGCGAGTGCTGGAGCCTGGCGCTTGTATTCAGCCAGAAAGGCGGATGAGCGTTTTCGTGCTTTTGAACAAAAAGTTTTTCAGCGCGATCGCTATACCTGTCAATTTTGTGGATTTCAGGCGAGGCTATTCCAGGAAGTGGTTAATCTGGATAATGATTACACCAACAACCGCTTATCCAACCTGGTTACCGCTTGTTGTTTTTGCGCTCAATGTTTCTTTATTGAATCGGTGGGAGTGGGCGGTTATGGCGGCGGTACTCTGATTTATCTCCCGGAATTGTCGCAGACCGAACTGAACAGTTTGTGTCATGTGCTTTTCTGCGCGATTACCAATGATACCGGTTACAAGAGCAGTGCCCAGAATATCTATCGCAGTTTTAAATTCAGATCCCAGATTGTTGAAGAAAAATTTGGGGAAGGGACCAGTGATCCAGCCATATTTGGCCAGCTGATCATTGACTCCGGCGCTACCGCGCCAGAGACATTGGATAAACTTTTTAATAATATTCGGCTTCTGCCTTCAAGGGCCAAGTTCCGCAAGCAGATTGAACGCTGGGCGGCCAGTGCACTTGAAGAGATTACGGAGTCGAGCTGATTGTTCATGTTCAATAGTAACAATGACTGGTAAAGAATAGGGAATAACCATGGGGAATTGGGCCGAATCATTTTTTGAAGGTATAGATACCTTTTTTGCCTGGTTAAGTACCTCGCTAAAACAAACCACGGAGTCGTATTGCGAACTCGAAACCGCGGACAGTCCCACGGTATTGGTTAATCATGACGGGTCGCTGATTTCCTTAATCAAAGTGGAAGGGGTGACAGCGCTTGCAGGTGCCGAAGAATTCGATCAGCTGGTGGAGGGGTTATCGAATGCATTTCAGGGCGCCATGAGCCGTCCTGGCCATGCTTTCCAGGTGTATTTCAGTCATGACAAGCAGAACATCCGCAAAGTCATTGAAGACATTTATGCTCCAGCGGAAGCGACGGCCAAACGGCTGGAGTTAACCCTGGATGATCTATTCACCGAGCGTGTGGATTACCTTTCGCAATATTGTGCGGAAGAGCGGCTTTACTTTGTGTTATTTACACGCCCTTTTAACCTCGCGCAGGATCAATTGAAAACGGCCAATAAAGCCAAACTGAAAATGCTGAGGGACATGAAGGCCCCTTCTTTTAAAAACACCCAGACCATATACGCCGCCATTCCTGAATTAAGGGATACGCATGATGCCTATGTGCGTTCGGTCTTAAACGATCTGGATGCCTTGAATATTTATGCCCGTCTGGTTGAAGTGCATGATGCCGTGCAGGCTATCCGTATGACCGCTGATCCGGACTTTACAGCGGATGACTGGCGGGCTACTTTACCGGGCGATAAGATTCTTCCCCGTGAGATTAATCGCTTTGAAGGCGATGTGTCCGATTTGCTTTGGCCTTCACTGGCTAAACAGGTGATACCCCGCGATGCGGAAAACCTCGATCTGCGCACAGTAAAAGTGGGTACGAAAATCTATTCTTCGGTGTTTATTGATCTTTTTCCCAAAGATGTGCGTCCTTTCCTGACCCTGTTTGCACGGATATTACCGTCGCACATACCCTGGCGTATTTCGTTCCTCGTTGAAAGCGAGGGCTTAAATACTATTAAATTAAAAGGCATGCTGTCAGCCATTCTTTCCTTTACATCAGCACAAAATCGTCTCATCAGCGACTCGGTGAACCTGTTAAAATACCTGCAATTGAATACCGATGACGCCATTGTGCGTTTGCGGGTGGTAGCCACCACCTGGGCGCCGGAGGGCAATATTCCCTTATTACGCCGGCGCAGTTCGGAATTGGTAAAGGCCATACAGGGTTGGGGGTCCACCGATGTCTCGGAAATTTGCGGTGATCCGTTTGCCGGCTTTGTATCCAGCATGTTGGCTGTGACGACACGGAGTGCGGCGGTTCCTTCGGTTGCGCCCTTGTCGGATGTCATTACCATGCTCCCCATCACACGCCCGGCGTCGCCCTGGGAGACTGGTGCATTATTATTCCGCACACCCGACGGTAAGCCCTGGCCGTTTCAACCCGGTTCTACCCAGCAGACAACCTGGATTGATCTGGTGTATGCACGTCCTGGTTCTGGTAAATCGGTGTTATCCAACGCGTTAAACTTAGCCCTTTGCCTGCAGGGAGGCTTAACGCGCCTGCCCCGCATCGCCATCATTGATATCGGGCCGTCAAGCAGCGGGTTAATTTCCCTGCTTAAAGAGGCGTTACCCGCGGCCAAACGTCATCTCGTGGCCTATTACCGTTTGCGCATGACACCGGAATACTCCATTAATCCCTTTGATACTCAATTAGGCTGCCGTTACCCCACCGCGACGGAACGCTCCTTTTTAGTGAACTTCCTCACGTTGCTCACCACGCCGCTCGGGGCGAATAAACCCTATGACGGGATGCCGGATCTGGCCGGTATGGTGGTTGACGAGTTGTATAAAAGCCTGGCTGATGAATTTAACCCCACCCCGTATGCGCCTGGGGTTGAAGAATTTATCGACAGTATTTTAGAGGAAATTGGGTTTGTGAGGGATTCGAAGTCAACCTGGTGGGAAGTCACCGATGCCTTGTATTCCGCCGGGTTTGTCCATGAAGCCATGCTCGCACAACGTTATGCCATGCCGCTGCTGGCGGATGCGGCGTCCATCTGCCGTACACCCTCCATTGAGGACTTGTATGAAAAGGTCGTCGCTCCCACCGGTGAATCCCTTATCAGCGCGTTTTCGCGTATGATCTCCGGTGCGGTACGCGAATACTCCATCTTATCACGGGTCAGCAGTTTCGATATCGGCGATGCCCGCGTTGTGTCTCTTGACCTCGATGAAGTGGCTAAAAGCGGGGGTGATGCAGCCGATCGCCAGACGTCCGTCATGTACATGCTGGCACGCTATGTTCTCGCGCGTCATTACTATTTAACTGAAGAAAGCATGAACAATGTGCCGGATCAGTACCGCGAATACCATAAGACCCGTGTGCTTGAAATCCGTGAAGATCCCAAACGCATTGTGTATGACGAATTCCACCGTACATCCAAGTCCGCTGCCGTGCGCGACCAGGTCATCATTGACATGCGCGAAGGTCGAAAATGGAAGGTACAGATTGCCCTGCTCTCGCAATCCGTGGATGACTTTGATTCGGTGATGATTGAATTCAGTACTGCCATTTACATTATGGATGCCGGTCCCTCCCAGGCCGTGGAAAAAACCACTCAGATTTTCGGCCTGTCAGAGACGGCAAAAACTGCCCTGCGCACCCGCGTCCATGGGCCGCGTCAGGGCGGGGCTACGTTCCTTGTGCAATACGCCACCAAGAACGGGGTAAACATCCAATTGTTGACCCTGACTCTGGGTCCTGTTGAATTGTGGGCCTTCAGTACCACGGCGGAAGATGCCTCAGTACGTAATCAGCTTTACCGTCATTTAGGTCCTGCGGAAGCACGCCGATTGCTGGCTGCTTTGTTCCCTAATGGTTCTGTGGCTAAAATTATCGAGGAGCGACTGGCTGCCATGAAGGCAGAAGTCGGTTTGATCGAGGACGATGCCAAGGATAGTGTCATTGAACAGTTGGTCAGCGATATTCTCAACGCGTACACCAAGGATCCTAACGTGAAAATGCTGCCCAAAAATTAATCATAATTTGGGCAGGGCGATGCAGAAGGGTGGGATTAGAATGGATTTTAGCCAATTACGTTTAGATACGCCCAGAATGAAATTAGTCCCTATCAGCGAAGAGTATGCGAGCGCTGTCTGTGAGCATTTTACCGCTGAGATTACCCGCTACATGTGGCCTTCCGCGCCCAAGACTCGGCAGGAGATTGCGGATCACGTGCAATTAAAGCAACTGGCCATGCACAAAGGCGAGGAAATAGCCTTGATTCTTATCCGTAAAGAGGGCCGGGAGTTCTTAGGCTATGCCAGTCTTCATGAGGTTCAATCCCGCTCACCAGAACTCGGCATCTGGATTAAGAAGAGCGCGCAGGGGCATTATTATGGCTATGAAGCGTTGTCGGCTCTGATAGAGTGGGCGGCGGCTAATCTTCACTATGATTACCTGAAATACCCGGTGGATAAAAGCAATTACCCCAGCCGAAAACTCATTGAAAAGTTGGGGGGTACGCCACAGGATGAGTACGTGAAATGCAGCGAGTCCGGACGTGTTCTGCACGAATTGGAGTACCGAATTTACCGTGCGCCGCTTGAAAGCGGGTTGTAATGCGCTCAATATAAGAAGCCTCTGATGGAGGCTGCACGGCGAGACAGGATAGAGGTTCAGGACGTCTCCAATTGCCTGCCGCGATGTTACGCCGTTTCCACGAAAATCCCACAACGCCATCAGAACCCGTCACTGCTTATCCACGGCATGTTAGGCTATCTCTTCGTTTAAATTAAACCCGGTTAAAATGCCAGGACTAAATGGATTGATCTGATTTTCTGTCTTGAGCTGGTATCGTCCTGAATTGCCGTTGATTTCAAACAGGATCTGCAGGCTCGCGCTGTCATTGCTGTCAACCAGCACATTGACCTTCTGGAGAATTTTAAAGAATGCCCAGGGGCCTTTCTCTTCCAGTTCAAAATGGTTGCCTTCAATGGAGTAAATGGCCAGTTTGGCATCCGATTGAGGCCAACTGAAGAAAGTGTAGGAGTCGCTCGTCTGGCTGTCGGTGAGTTTGGTTTCACCGATGGATAACTGGATATTGGCTACCACGGGATCCAGATTAATTTTTTGCAGGGTGAAATCGATTTTGCTGGTTTTGGCATGCTCAGGGAAAAACATGTTACTGATAACATTGGCCCGTATCAATTCATTAATCAAATCGGTGGAAATCGGCATCACGTACCCGTTTAATTCTTTGGATTCCCATTGGGGCTTGGAGGTATCCAGGAAGGGTTTTAAATAATGATTCACGAAGGAATTCAAGGTACCTTCCGGTGCGAAGAAACGATCAAACTCCATCAGCGACACTTCATTGTCCGGGTTATTGGCATCCAGCGGGTAACGGTTGGCGATGGCTGATTGATAATCCGTAAAAACCAACCGCTGCCATTGGTGATTCAAATAGGTACGGCTTTCAGTAATAAAAATAAACCAGGTGTCATCGGCAATTTGCTTCGCCCAACTGGATACAGGCTCCGGAAGCTGACGGGCGCGATTGTAAAGCGCGCTTAACGGATCGGATAAGGATTCGCCGCTAAAGCGTGAGCGCGTCAGTTCAAAAACGGTGCGTCCCTGATCATTGACCAGCGCCAGCGTGGTAATGAATTTTTCCAGTTCGCTGATGTTTAAACTCAAATCATGCGTGGCGGAATTGCTCATTAAGTTAAGGGAGGTAAACTGGCCTGCCACCTGCTGATTGAAAACAGAAGCGCTTTGATCCGGCGACGGGCTGGTCTGCTCCTGAATCAGTTCAACGAGGCGTTCAATGGCATTGGTTTGCGTCAGCGTCTGAGTCAACAGACGGGCCTGCTGATAGCCTTGGTAATGCTGAGGATGTGTGCGGCGAATGAAGTTCTGCCACCAGGTCGCGTATTCAAAACAATAAGCCTGTTCGAGTTGCGAGGGCAGGTTTTGCAAATCCTGTCGGGCCAGAATCCAATTTTCATTCTGAAGTTGCGCGCTGATGGCTGGCAGTTTCGCCATAACTTCGTTGAAGCCTTTTTTGGTGTAATAAACCGGCAATTCCCTGTTGGTCAGATCAAACCCGGGTATATCGATGATTTTTTTGTCTTTAGGGAAACTGTCCTTCGCCAACGAATAATACAGGTAAGCCGCAGGCAGGGCGTTGAGGTAATTTCGTACATCACTGACCAGTTGACGATTAATGGCGATGGGCTGCAGCGGCTGCTTCAATGCTTTTTTAAGAAGCAGAAGCTCTTTGTCATTCATTGGCGCGGCATGATTTGCTTCATGATTGGTTCTGAACCACTCTATCACGGCGGTTTCCGAAAAATGCTCCGGCTCAGCCAGCATCAGGTAAATTTTTAAAGCCTGATAGCGCGCCAATTGGCTTTGTGACGGGTTGGCAATGATTGCTTCCAGATCGGCTATCATGTCCGGTAAGAAATTGTGGTGCAGTCTGTTCTTTGCATTGGAATGCAGTTGGCTTTTAAGTTGCTCAATGATGGTGAGGGACAACAGATTAACCGGAATGGAGTCTATTTTATTTTCCGCCTGCGACAGATGATACAGTGCCGATGTTTTGCCATTGGGCTGTCCGATCAGCGTTTCATAGGCTAATAATTCCTTACTGGCTTCATCAAGCAGTCTGGATGTCGTCCAATGTTGATAAGAGACGCCGCAGAGGGACAGGCCGACAACCCCTGCCGCAATGCCTGCAATCAGTTTATGCCTGCCGCTCATACCAGGCACATGGCTTTTTGTGTGTTCCTGCAGGGCTTTGATGGCTCCCTCGATAAAATAGGGTCGGTAGTTGCTGGACTGTTGAAATCGGTCCTGCACGGTTAACGCATATTCATGCTGAATTTTACGGTTCAAGCGATCAATGGTTAAACCGCCCTGTTGCGCACTGGTAAAATACAGTGCCTGCAGACGGAAGAGCTGATGGTTCAATTGTTGAATCAAGGCCTGCACAGGCACCCGCAGGCAGGCTAACTGCAAGGGAAATTCCCGGATTAATGTCCGTTTGGCGCTGGAACGTGCAGGGTGCAGTTTATTGATAATTTGCTGGCCCAGGACTTCGATCATCTGGTCAAACTGGGACTGATACCTTTCTATGAATTTGTTGCGGGTCCCCGTGTTTTCCAATGAAAATCCCAGGGGCTTGGCGAGTTCGCTGGGGTGCTCAGACTGGAAAAATTCACAAAAACCGGCCAGCGTATCCAACTGGGTGAACAGAAGGGCCATGTCCGTGCAATACCCCAGGGCGCTGCCAAAACGTTCAAGTAATTGCATGTGTGATTTGCAATGTTCAACGAGTTGCGCCGGTTCAACCAGCAATAATTCGCTGCTGTTGATGCACAGGATGAGGCCATTGATTTTGACATTGCTGTGGCAGCGGTTCAATTGCTTAAGCGTATTGGTTAACAAGCTTTCACTGCTGTGAAGCCAGGTTTCGCCCAACTCCAGAATAACCCCCTGATTATTGTAAAACAGGTTGGCTCCCTGCTCGTTCTCGATGGGGCAATGGATAAAATTGGCCTGCTTTAAAAGCGCCGTTTTACCCTGGCCGGTTTTACCAATCAATAACAGAAAAGACAAGGGGGTTTGTTGGGGTTTTAACTGCACGAAAATTCGTTTTAATGCTTCGCAAAGCAGGTGGAGCGATTTATCCATTAGTCATCCAGTTTGGCTATGAGATGATGTCCTGTCTGGACAGTTTTGGCTTTATTTTCCAGCAAGATGTAACTCACGAGGTAACCGGCAATAAGCAATCCCAATGAGAGAAAACAGACCGTCAGCAGCGGTTTACGGCTCGTGGGGCTAAAATCGGCTTTTTTCTGTTCTTTAAACAGATGATGCGATTGATTGACCCGGTGCTGTTGAATTAATTGATAAAGTTCTTCGATTAGGTTATCAAGCACACTGCGTCCATTGGCCTGCCCATGCTGTATGCCTTCAAAGCCGGCAATCAGGCAGTAATAGGCCAACTCAATTAAGTCGAGGTATTGGTTGGGCCGTTCCTTGATGAAATGGACAATATCAAAAAACCGTTGTTCAGGACCGGTGCCATCCTGAGATGCAGGGGTGAATGCCGCAAAGATGGCGGGTTCTTTATGCAGGCGCAGGTAGCTCTTTCCCAGCAATTCATCAATGGTGGCACAGAGTAAGTAACGGGCTATGGCTATGAATTCATCACTGTAGGATTTGCCAAGCACGCGGCTATGAAATGCCAGTAATTCGTGTTCAATATTGCCGCGAATGGTTTGTACCGGCGGCAAAGACGGGCTGACCCCCAATCGTTCCAGCAGTGATAAAACAGGTCCTGCTGCGGCAACGAGCGGATTGGTTGTAAAAGGAGCAACAAATAATTTGGAGCGAAAATAGCCTTGAGGCATTTGCTGAGTGCCCGGTAATGACAGTTGACTCACAAGAGAGGCCGAATAATGCTCGGCTGCCATGGCTTCACTCCCAATTAATTGTGCAGTTGTCCTCTGGGGAGGCTGATTGTTATTCTTGTTTGGCCAGTTACACCAACACAATCCTAAGGATAATACGTTATCTCCAATGCCTTGTCGATATGGGAAAGCGGACAATGATGAAAGACAGGAGAGTCTTATTCGACGGCTTCAAATGCATCAGAAAAATAGCGATTAACCCATGCCTCACCGAGGTGGTCGTAACAGTCGGTGAGGAAATTCGCCAGTTCGTCCGGCGTCAATTGATGTTCTTCGCCTGGAGGTTCGACCTCATGATGAAAATAGGCTTTAAAGAACGTCTGACAGAAATCCATGTAGTCGCGGGTATGGAGAATAAAGGTATGCCACATGGCATCCAGAGGAAGCAGCGGACCAAAAAAATAGGTGGGCTGCTTCGTTTTTTGCCGGTAAGCGTTTAACCATAGCCAGGCCAGTAAATCGCTAAAAAGCTGTTGGCTGGCTTTAAGATCAAACTCGGGATGGTTGTGCGCGAAATGGCGTACCACGGTTGCATTTTGATAATGCAAAACAACCTGCAGTGTCGGAACTTCCATCAGCGACAACAGGTTCCCTGCCAGTTTTTATTGGTAATGAAGCGCACGATGCGGCAGATTTTTTCTTGTTTACTCATGAGGTCCTCTTATTTTTATTATTTGCACAGACAGTCATTTAAGCATCCAATTGATCAGTAATCAACCCACAAGGACGCGGCATTCAATAGATATTATCTATTAATGTTATAGAAATATTCAATTTTACTTATTATTCCTGCCCGACTAAATTTACAGTGAAACCGATGAATTGAGGAGAATAAAATGATCACAGTAGGTAATCCATTTCCAACGTTTGAGTTAAAGGCAACCGTAGGGAACGATGTTCATGATGCGTTTACCGTCATCAGCAATAACACCTACAAAGAAAAATGGCTGGTGGTTTTTTTCTGGCCTAAAGATTTTACCTTTGTATGCCCGACTGAAATTGCTGAATTTGGCAAGCTGGCCGGTGAATTTGCCGATCGGGATGCGCAAATTTTAGGCGGAAGTACGGACAGCGAATTCGTGCATCTGGCCTGGCGCAACAACCATGCGGATTTAAAAAATCTGCCATTTCCCATGCTCGCTGACATTAAACGGGAACTGACTCAGGCTTTAGGCATCCTGGATGAGCAGGAAGGGGTGGCGCAACGGGCCACGTTCATCGTTGATCCGCAAGGCATTACCCGTTTTGTCATGGTCACCGATTTGAATGTAGGCCGTAATCCACAGGAAGTGCTTCGGGTACTGGATGCCCTGCAAACGGATGAATTGTGCCCTTGCAATTGGAAAAAAGGGGAAGAAACCATCCATGTTTAATGCGCCGAAGCCCATCAATAACGGAGAGAACCATGTTGCAATCCATTAAAGATCTGTTGCCGGAATTTGCCAAAGATGCCCGCGTCAATGTGGGCAAGGTCCTTGACCTTGAGCAGACAGACGGTTTAAGTCAAGAACAAATCCTCGGCTCAGCGCTGGCAGTCGCTTATCATCTCGGCAATCAGCCGCTGGTGGCTGGCATTAAAGCCTTGCAGGGTGATTTTACCATCGAAGAAGCGGCAAAAAATGCCGCGAGCATCATGGCGATGAACAACCTTTATTATCGTTTTGTTCATTTAAGCGAATTACCGGAACTGGGGAAAATCCCTGCGGGGCTTCGCATGCAGGGCATGATGAATCCCGGAACGGATAAAGTGACATTTGAGGTATTGAGTCTCGCTGTGTCGGTATTGAATGGTTGCGGTGCCTGCATCAGTGCCCATAGCCGGCAATTGCTGGAACATGGCTTAACGCCTGCAGCCATCGCGCGCGTGGGGCGAATCAGTGCCGTGATTCATGCCGTGCACATCAGCAGCCAATTATAAACAAGCAACGCGCTTTGGCGCGTTGCCATCCCATTATCGCCAGCCAAATCCCGCTTTAAGCCGGCCCAAGCAATATTTCGCCTGTTCAAGATCGTTGTCCTGCAACGCCATCTCCAGATCGTCAATGGCAAAACGCACAGCCTGGATGTTGACGCGGACCATGCCGCGAAGAAGAAAACCAATGCAGGCAAAGACCAGCATGCTGAGGTAGGGGTGGGTGCAGACAAAATGCGGCAAGGCAGTCATGAGTGTTCCTTCAGTGGCGATTCTCATTTCATCATAGGGGCAAATGCGGCCTGACGCCAGGTGACCTCAGCGAGTCAAACCACGGCTTGTTAAAAAGCCATGGATTGACTGGGCGAGCCTGTTTGACTGGCTTCTGCCTCGTTGACAATCCAATCCAGGGTTTTGGGGTGGGTACTGGATTCAGCCGCCTGCATCTCATTGTCATTGAAAAGGTCGGATGCCGCTGCATTTCCAGAGCCGCTTCTGAGAACAGTTAACGCCGGATCAATCAATGGCGGCGGTGGATAGGCATTGACCAGGTAGTCGGTTTCCTCAGAAGACTGATTGACCATTGAAGTTTTAAAACGGCGATTAAAATAATCCGAATGACCATGGTAGTAATCGACGTACTGGAAATCACGGGCCTGGTTTAATTTTTTTCGTAATGTCGCCACCCGGTCATCCACGGGTTTTATCCCAGGCAGGAAACTGAAAAAATTTTGCAGACGAATGCGCCAGGAACCCGGCAATTGCTGATGGAGATCACGGTAAAGGGATTTGGTCATGGTTATGTACATCTAAAAAGCACTTGGTCAATAATACCATAATAAGTGCATCATGTACTATATTTATCCAAAAACGGTCCTGTCCCTTGAGACGCAGCGCCGGGCTTTCACGCTTATATCTCTGCCCGGCTGATGACTGATGGTACGATCCTGGCGTGTTCCTTGTAATCGTGAACATCATTGCCGTCTTCTCTAAGGCCGCATCCGGTGGTATTCATGCTTCTGGTTTTGTCACGTGCATCAGCAAAGGCATCCTGAACCAGCCGCGCGGTCACGCTTTCGCCGGAGGTCTTGTGCCAGGCGTCAACGCTTTTGGGATCGACAAACGAGCCGACATTTCTTTCCGCATCCTGGGCATAACGACGTAACACGTCAATGTTGCCGACGCGATACGCTTCAATGGCCTGGCTTAAGATGAGAATTTTATAATCCCGCTTGGCGTCCTGATGGTACAGTCGCATCTTCGATTGACGCTGCATTTTGATTTCCGCGAGATGCATTTCCATGCGCCCTAAAATGCCAGTGTCCGGGGTGAATTTTTTTAAGGCTTTGCTGTCGGAAAACTCTTTTTTCTCAGCCAGGTGGTCTTCTTTCGCAAGCTTGCCCATCACTTCAAGCGGTTTTCCCTGTCGAAGCAATCCTTCTTTGGGTAGAAACGTCATGCTGCTTGATGGCAGGCAATCATTGGCCCTGACCCAGCAGCCTAGATCGGAGGATAATTTTCGTTGTGCATTTTCGCGGGCAACCTGTGCCATGCTGTAATCTTCTGCTGTTCGACACCCGTGTATAAAATCAGTTCCCCAAAAGACGCGGACATTGTCATGGCTTTTGACAAATTCACGGGCTAAATGAATGGGATTATCGGGCGTGGTGGCAGCATCCGCTCTGTCGTATTGTCGTGCGTGGGCAAAAAAAGCATCGGTCTTTCCGTCTTTGTCCTGGCCGATAATAGCCAGCCCCATGCACCCGATAAGGCTTTCCGTCCACACCATCTCAACCGGGTTGTGTTCGATGTCTTTCAAAACGATGCCGGGTCCGGGACCGGGTTCACTGCCATTTAAGCCGATGGTACCGGGTACGGCAGTCTCAAACCATTCGTCCTTGCCCGTATGGTCAGAGTCGCCGAAACTGATGTCTTCACCCCAATGACTTCCGCATTGAGCCAGTTGTAAGCGGCGATCGGTACTCCCTGATTCTGTGCTTATCATGCACGTGCCTCCCTGTTGTCATTATTTGCAAGTATAGATCATGGTGATTAACATGGGTCTGGCAAAAAAAAGTCATCCGGATTAAAATTTGCCCTTTTCAACGCATGAGGGAGAATCCTAATGAGAAAAAATGCCGTACTGTTTGTCCTTTTGGCCATGACCGTTTTCGCACAGTCGGCAGGGGCTGCGGCGCTTGAAGACCGGTACGCCCATGATCAGCAACTGGTTCTTGATGAGGTGAATAAATACCGGCAGTCGAAAGGGTTAAAGCCGCTGGTGATGAATAAATTCATGTCGCATGAGGCGGCTATCCACAGTCAGGACATGGCCTCTAAACGCATGGCGTTTGGCCACATCGATTTCAACAAACGCATTAAGCGCATTTATGACAACATTCAGCTGTGCCGTGCCGGTTCGGAAAACGTTGCGTATTTTAAAGTGGGCCCCCGAGAAGTGGTTCGCCGCTGGCTGACCAGTCCCGGCCATCGCCGTAACATTGAAGGCAATTTCAATATGACGGGTGTGGGTATTGCGCATGATAAACGCGGGTACATTTATTACACGCAGATTTTTGTCCGCACCGACAACCCAGCGTATACCCAAATCGCCAAAAAGTAACACGCAGCGGGCCGATGCTGAACAAGCCATCGGCCCGTGGTTTAATTAAGGGTACCGCAGGCGATGCGGGCGCCGCCGCCGCCCAAGGGTGGGTTATCGCTGTAATTGTCGCCTCCGGCATGAATCATCACCGCCAGACCGTTCAAATCACTGGTTTTTAATCGTGGAGCCAGCAGCGGGGTATTGGCTTGCCCCTCGCTGTTGACGGCTAATACGGGTAAATCGCCTAAATGCCCATTCCCATAAGGGCCGGCATGCGTGTTGGTCTTGGCTGGATCATAGTGTCCCCCGGCTTTCATGCCCTTGTCGCCGCAATCCGCCTGTTGATGCAGGTGAAATCCATGCAGTTGCCCTGCAGGAAGCGCCTGGAGCGCTGGTTTAATCAGTAAACCGTATTGGCTGTCTTCAAAAACAACCTGACCTATTTTTTCGCCGGTTTCCGTGGCGTACAAATCACTGGTTAATGTTGCGGCATGCGCGGAAGAGAAAAGAAAGAGGCCGGCAGCAAGCAATGAATTGGTTTTCATGATTTTCCTTAGACTCTGGACAGTTGATAAGTCTAGCATTTTCTGTCAAGGCGAGGCTAGTCGTCTTTATTAAAGGACATCATGCCGATGAAACCGCCCAAAGCGACTAAGCTGAAGGCAATGAGCAACTCACGGGTGGGCGTTGCCATCCCGAGGAGGATTAAAACCAGCATGGAGAGTACGGGATTACCATAAGACAGCAGGCTTAACAGTTTAACATCGCCTTTTTTTATGCCGAAATCCCAGAAAAAATAAGCCAGACCCTGAGTGGTCAGCCCCATCAACAGCAGAACGGCCCATTCCCTGCCATGGGGGAGGATGGTGGTTTCGTAAGTCATGTGAAGCGCACCGGACGATACCGCGGCCAATCCACAACAAAGACCAATCATGTCCACGGGCGCCTCATGGAAGAAGCGGGTTGTCACGCTGTAAAGCGCCCAGACCAGCGCACCCGTAAATGCCAGAATATAGCCTTGCAGGTATTGACGATCAAACCCTGTTTCTCCCTGACATAAAAGAATGTAGACACCGGCAAAACCAAAGCAGGCGGCAAGAAGGTGCTTGATGCTGCGTTGTTCGTTGGGTAAAAAGCCGGTCAGGAGCAGAATGAGAATCGGCCAGAGGTAATTAATCAGATCCGCATGGGAAGCCGGGGCGTATTTGAAGGACGCCACGTACAGGATTTGATTGCCGTAAATACCGATAAAGCCAAGCAGGTACAACGGCCAGGGTTGTTTGAGCGCCGCCCATTGCCCGCGCAGGGTGAGCTGCATGGCTGACAACAGGAAGCTCACCAGAAAAGTCAGGCTTAAGGTTTCAAACAGGGGCAGGGATTTCACTGTGGCTGTGAATGGCGCGGCCAATACCCAGAAAATCAAGGCGCAATAGCCAATGCAGGTCGGGTATTTTTTAATGCTCATTGTGTCCCGGGCAGGTGGATTAAAAGAATGGTAGCAACTTAAGCTAAAAAGGCAACTGGAATTATCAGGGACTTCCAAAGTAATACTGTCGTTATGCTTTTGAAAACCTTATAATCTTTTTTTTAAGTTGCCGCGATGGATTACCGTTCATGGAATTGAGAATTGACAATACCCCGTTTAAAGCCATCTTTCAGCCCCTGGATTTAGGATTTACCCACCTTAAAAACCGCATTCTGATGGGCTCCATGCACACAGGACTTGAAGAAGACAAGGAGGGACTTGACCGTCTCGCTGCCTTTTATCGTGAACGGGCTTTAGGCGGGGCAGGGTTAATTGTAACCGGCGGATTTGCCCCCAACCGTTCCGGCCGTTTAGCGCCGTTTGCCGCCAAACTCACCAACAGCAAAGAACAGCAGCGCCATGAAGTCATTACTCATGCCGTGCACGATGCGGGCGGAAAAATTGCCCTGCAGATTCTCCATGCCGGGCGTTACGGTTATCACCCGTTCATTGTGGCGCCAAGCGGCATTAAATCGCCAATCAGCCCCTTCAAACCCTGGGTCATGACCAAACGCCGGATTGCCAAAACCATCCAGCACTTTGCTCGCTGCGCAAAGCTTGCTCAGGGCGCTGGTTATGACGGGGTTGAAATCATGGGCAGCGAAGGCTATCTCATCAACCAGTTCATTGTCACCCACACCAACCACCGTCTCGATGACTGGGGCGGCAGTTACGCCAATCGCATTCGTTTCCCGGTCGAGATTGTGCGTGAAGTGCGGCAGGCTGTCGGTGAGAAATTCATTATTATTTACCGTTTATCCATGCTGGATTTGATAAGCCAGGGCAGCAGCTGGGAAGAAATTGTTCTTTTGGCCAAAGCGATTGAAGACGCAGGGGCGACGTTAATCAATACCGGTATTGGCTGGCATGAAGCCCGTATTCCTACCATTGCAACCATGGTGCCTCCCGCGGCTTTCACGGCAGTGACTAAACAACTGAAACCGGAATTACGCATCCCTGTAATTACCTCCAATCGCATCAACACGCCGGAATTAGCCAACCAGGTATTGGCGGAAGGCTATGCGGACATGGTGTCCATGGCCAGGCCTTTTTTAGCGGATGCGCATTTCGTCGAAAAAGCCAAACGCGGTGAAAGCGCTGCGATCAACGTCTGCATTGCCTGCAATCAGGCATGCCTCGACCGGGTGTTTGTCAATAAAACGGCATCCTGTCTGGTGAATCCCAGGGCCTGTAATGAAACCGAACTTGTGTATCAGACAGTCCATCACCCCAAACGCATCGCGGTGGTTGGCGGCGGGCCCGCCGGCCTGGCTTTTTCGGCGGTAGCCGCTGAGCGTGGACATGACGTCACCCTGTTTGAAAAAAGCGATGTACTGGGCGGTCAGTTTAACCTTGCCAGGCGTATCCCCGGTAAGGAGGACTTTCAGCACACCATTAATTATTTTGCCCACCAATTGCCCAAACTCGGGGTGGATATCCGCTTCAATACAGCGGCCACGCCGGCTTTGCTGCAGGGGTTTGACGAAGTGGTGCTGGCCACGGGTATTACCCCAAGGATTCCGCAAATTGACGGCATTCATCATGAAAAAGTCATGACTTACATTGATGTGATCATGGAGCGGCGGGTGCCCGGCCAACGGGTTGCCATTATCGGTGCCGGCGGCATTGGTTTTGATGTGGCGGAATGGCTGACGCACGAGCACCATGGCCATGAAGCGAAGCATTTTTACAAAGAGTGGGGCATTGATTTGACTGTCAGCCATCGCGGCGGACTTGAAGACGCTTTGGTGAGTCCAAGTCCGCGCGAGGTGTATTTACTGCAGCGCAAAAAAGAAAAGCACGGCAAAAACCTGGGTAAAACCACAGGCTGGATCCATCGTTTAAGCCTTAAACACAAGGAGGTCAAGATGCTGGCGGGAGTGACTTACGAGCGCATTGACGATGAAGGCCTGCATATCCTTGTTGGTGAGGAAAAAACAGTCTTGCCGGTTGACTCCGTGGTCATTTGTGCCGGACAGAATGAACTGCGGGATTTATATGAACCTTTACGCGAAAGCGGTCAATCCGTGCATTTAATCGGAGGAGCCTTCAAGGCACTGGAACTGGATGCGCGCCATGCCATTGATCAGGCCTGTCGTCTGGCGGCCCTGCTATGAAGCACATCGCGGTCATTATTAACCCGATTGCCGGCAATGGGGCTGGAAAGAAAATCTGGCAGGCTCTGGAGCCTGGGCTCAAAGCGCTTTTTGAAAAAATCACTCACCGCATGTCCAACTTAAGCGATGACATCAGCGGGTTAACCCGCGATCTGTTAAGCGAGCGTCCTGATTACCTCGTTATCATTGGCGGCGATGGCACCTTAAGCCAGGCCATCAACGGCATTATCGCTGAGGATCAATTGCTTTATCCTGAGCTTAAGACGGCTTACTTCAATTGCGGTTGCGGCGGTGATTTTGGCAGGCAGTTTCCTCCCCAGCACATTACAGAATTTCTGGAGCATCTCGTCCATAATCAAGCCATTAACACCAATGTGGGCAAAATCACGTTCAATGATAAAATCCGTTATTTCATCAACATCGCCAGTTGCGGGGTATCGGCCGAAGTGGTTGTCAGTGCATCGAAAACCCCCTGGCTGAAACGGGTCGGGGGCGGAATTTATTATTTTATCCATGGGTTTAAAACGTTATTGTCCTTAAAACCGGTGGATGTGCGGATTGAATACGATGATCATCCTGCCGAAGAAGCCAGGATGTCCATGATTGCCCTCTGCAATGGCCAGTTTTTTGGGGGCCGGATGCACGTCGCGCCCATGGCCAGACTGGATGATGACTTGCTGGATGTGGTCATGTTCCTAGATGCCACGCCTTTACGCGCGTTGTTAAAATTTCGAAAAATTTATTCCGGCAGTCATCTGCGGGAGCCCAAAGTTCATTATCGGCAGGCGAAAACCGTGTTGATTGAGACGCTGGGAAAACCGGTGCCGGTGGAGGCGGATGGGGAGGTGCTGGGTTATCTGCCCGCCCGCTTTGAATTAATTCCCATGCAATTGCAGTTGATTATTTAAAAAGTTGTATCATAATTAAGAGGGTCAATTTAGATTAAAAAACTGTCAGTTAGATCAAATTTTAAATTTTTTGTAAATGTATCTTCCTGTTTTTTTAGTAATATTCCATGCCAAGAATTGCACACACTAACAAAATTAGTGCATCGCTGTGCTGATTTTGCTATTATAGTGAGCAATTTTTACATTAGTTAACCCCTTTTTTCAGTTACGATTTATATTTTGGAACCATTTATGACACAAGAATTAGCAAGCTTCGCTGCCCTCGACCTATCGGATGTTTTACTGAAAGCCCTAGAGGACATGAAGTTTCAAGCGCCATCTCCTGTTCAAGCACAGACGATTCCGTATTTGCTTGAAGGCAGGGATGTGATTGCGCAGGCACAGACGGGTACGGGGAAGACGGCAGCATTTGCTTTGCCTATTCTTAAGCGGTTATCGTTAAAATCCAGGGCAACCCAGGCGCTTATCCTGGCGCCAACACGCGAACTGGCCATTCAGGTGGCTGAGCAGTTTGAAGCGTTAAGCGTTCATCAGAAAGGCACGACCGTGTCTGTTCTTTGCGGCGGGCAGGAGTACAGCCGTCAGCTGAAGCAATTGCGTGACGGTGCACACATTGTGGTCGGAACGCCGGGACGAATCCTTGATCACATCGATCGCGGGACCCTGCAGCTTCATCAACTGAAGACCTTTGTGCTTGATGAAGCCGACGAGATGTTGCGTATGGGTTTTATTGAAGACGTGGAAACCATCCTTGCCAAGCTGCCTGACGAGAAACAGATTGCGCTGTTTTCAGCGACGATGCCGTATCGAATTCGCCAGATTGCCAACAGCTACCTCAATGATCCGGTTTCCGTGGAAATTAAAGCGGCTACTGCCACGGTCAAAGCCATTGAACAACGTTTCCTTTTTGCCTCCCCGGTCCAAAAACCGGATGCCTTGCTTCGGGTTTTAGCGGTTGAAGATTATCAGGGTGTTATTGTGTTTGTTCGCACCAAGAGCAGCACCGAAGAAGTGGCCGCTTCGCTGCAGCAGCAGGGGTACCGTGCCATGGCGATTCACGGCGATATAACCCAGGCTTTGCGTGAGCGCATCATTGCCCAGTTCCGTCAGGGCGCTATCGACATTCTGGTGGCGACGGATGTGGCGGCACGCGGTCTGGACGTTGACAGGGTAACGCATGTCATCAATTATGATGTTCCTCATGACTGCGAAACCTACGTGCACCGCATCGGCCGTACCGGACGTGCCGGTCGAAGCGGCGTGACGGTGTTATTCATTACGCCGAGGGAATCGCGCATCCTCAATACCATTGAGCGTCATACGCGTCAGCGCATTGAGAAAGTCGTGGTGCCCAATGACTACATGATTCAACAGGCCAGGCAGGAACGGTTTATGGCCAATATCAAATCGCGTTTTGGACATGAACACGCTCCGGGTTATTACCGCATCATCGAAGAGTTTCTCAAAGCCAATCCTGAAGCTTCCGCGATGGATGTTGCGGCGTCCCTGGCCTTGATGCTTAATCAGGATAAAGCCTGGCAACAGGAGTTGCCGAAACCGTCTCGACCGGCCAAAGAAACCCGGCAGCGGGATGGCGAGTTTAAAAGCGAGTTTAAATCCGCCCGTCCTTACGAACAGCGCCAGGGTTCAGAGCGTAAAGGCTTTGGCAAGAAAAACATCCGCGACGATTACCCGCAGGAACTGTTCCGCATCGATGTGGGCCGTATCCACGGTGTAAAACCCGGTAATATTGTCGGTGCGATTGCCAATGAAGCCGGCTTGCAAAGCAAGTTCATTTCCGGTTTGAAAATCCATGATGATCATTCCACCGTGCGTTTACCCCAGAACATGCCCAAAGAAGTCTTCCAGGACTTGAATAAGGCCTGGGTCTGCGGCCGTCAACTGAAGTTAACGTCCCTGGGCACGGTGTGATTTAAAGCCGATTAGGGCGCTTTTAACGGACCTAATCGGCTTTTACCCTTTACTGTCTGGGGCCGTTGGAGGGCAATAAGGCCACGACTGCCACTGCCGCCAGAGCCGTTGCGGCAAGACTGCCGTAGAATACGTAAGGGTTATTGGCCAGCGATGGCTCTTTCATTGATTCGATTCGCTGCGTAATCACGTCCCTGACCTTATCCAGCGGCTGGCTGCAATCAATGCCCTTGGTTAAACTGGGCACCAGTTCCTTCAGGATGTGTTCATTCAGCCTCTGCACCCACTCAACCATCTGGGCATGATTCACAAAGTGTTCGGAAGCACGCGCCAGGGCTTCAAACACCGCGGCGGAAAAATCAACCGCTGCTTCCTTATCCCAGTTTTTCAGGCCAAAGCTGGCTTGACAATTGTAGCGGCGCTCATCCTTTTCCTGTTGCGTATAACCTGCGCGCGCTTTTTTCATGTCCTGTTCATCGCTGAGAATCGCAAGCAGGGTCATAAGAAACTGATGCGTAAATTTTTTTTTAAAATCCATAAAATACACCCTTAAAATGAAGGAAGCCTATTTTAAACAGGGATTGGTCGAGGGAGCCAGCAATAACACACCGAAACTCATTTCAGGAGTTTTTTATTGCAGGAAAATCCAATATCATCCGATTGAGCAACAATACCCCTTGTGGCCTACACATTAAGGAAGACGATGATTGTAATCTTTGTCCATGGCTGGAGTGTGACCCATACCAATACGTATGGCGAACTGCCTCAATGGCTTGAGAGTCAGTGCCGAGAGGGCGCGTTGGCTATTCAGGTAGGAAATATCTATCTTGGTCGCTACATCAGTTTTAACGACACGGTGACGCTTGATGACATAGCCCGCGCTTTTGAGCATGCCGTGCGTGAGGAAATGGGGGACAAACTGCGCCAGGGGGAGCGTTTTGCCTGCATCACTCATTCCACCGGCGGGCCGGTGGTGCGTCAATGGATGGATTTGTATTATAAAAACACTCTTTCACAATGCCCGCTGAGTCATCTGATTATGCTTGCTCCGGCTAACCACGGTTCGGCGTTGGCGCAATTGGGTAAATCCCGGCTGGCTCGAATCAAGTGTTTTTTTGAAGGCATTGAACCCGGACAACCTGTGCTTGACTGGCTTGAACTTGGAAGCGAGAAGAGTTGGAAGCTCAATGAAAGCTGGCTTCATTATGATTGCACGGCACATGGCATTTATTGCTTTGTTCTTACCGGTCAGAGCATTGATCGCCAATTGTATGACGCGCTGAACTCCTACACGGGTGAAGCCGGATCGGATGGTGTTGTCCGTGTCGCCGCGGCCAACATGAATTACAGCCTGCTGCAGTTGCATCAGGAAGGGGATAACGGCGAAAACCTCGTTGTTACCCAATTGACACGAACAAAGCCCATGGCCATGGGCATTCTCCCGGGGTGTGCCCATTCTGGAAAAAAGAGGGGTATCATCCGCAGCGTGACGATGGCCAATGCAGCTAATCACCCGACGGCGGTCTGGGTTTTGCGATGCCTTAAGGTCAAAAACCGTGACGGTTATACTGCCCTGGCGAATGCGCTTGGCAGGCTGACGGAAGAAACCCAGAGAAACGAACACATCGAACAGGTCAGGACGCTTATCCATAAGCGGGAATACGTCACCAACCGCTACTCAATGATTCTGTTTAAACTGATTGATGACCGGGGTAATCCGCTTGATGATTATGATCTTTACCTGACAGCCGGACCGCAATACAGCGAAGGGGCGCTTCCCAAAGGGTTCTTTGTTGATCGCCAGCGAAACCTGCGCAACCCGGGAAAACTCACTTATTTTCTCGACTACGATATCATGGAAACCGGTATCAATACGCCCAAAATGCAGGGTAATTTGGGATTTCGGATAAGAGCCTACCCTGAGGCCAGTGATCGGGCTCTGGCTTATTACCGCTTGCTTGATTTTCATTCGTCGCTCGCGGACATTAACAAAATCCTTCATCCCAATGAAACCGTCATGGTTGAAATCAAGCTTCAGCGGCGGGTTGACAGCAGTGTCTCCCGTATCACCAACAACCTGATTCCGGCTAAAATCAGTACGAAGCCGACAGGCCGCCACGTCAAGTAACGAGGTGCATCAATCCGGCTTTAAGGCACTTGGTGGCGTGTCCTGCTGCGTCGCCAAAACCGTTTGTGGAAAGGGACTGAAACAGGTCGCAAAAAAACCGATCATTTTTCCAGGCAGTGAATCCTGAGCGGTCAGACGTTTGAGGGTGGTGGCGGGCTGATTGGTGCCGGTTAAAATCAGATTGACATAACTCAGGCAGTCCGTTTCACCGGGTTTCATGCGGGTGGCGATAAAGCGTTTGGTGCAGGCGTGAGTCGCCTGCAGGTGCTCATGCAATGCCATCATGTGCAACAATTGCCTTCCGTCTACCTGGCGATTTTCGCGTTGCACAGCGGGTTGTTTAAGATCCGAACCGCCGAGTGAAAATTCAAGGGCTAAGTGTTTATCGCCAATGGTCAACTTAATTAAGGCATGATGACCGACATAACCCTTTAAGGCATCGCTGATGAACCGGGCCTCGAAGGTCACGATTTCATAAACCTGCGGGCTTTCCAGAAACGTGTCCAATTCATCCTGATTATTGTTAAAATATTCTTGAAGCAAGCGGTTTTTAATCTTGTCCAGGTAATGGTGAAACGGCTGGTATTGACTGCTGGCTAAATGGTCCAGTGAACGCCCAAGGCCATCGAGTGTGTATTTAATCTGCCTGAACATTTCTTCTTTAAGCAGCTTTTTAGGGGCACGGAAGCCTATCATTGCACCGACAAAAAAACCGGTAATAAAACCGATAAGGACATGTTTGAATGGGTTTTCAAGCCGGACTCCGGCACGCAGAAAGCCTGAAAACCCGCCTATCAAGCCGCCTAATATCCCAAGCATCAAAGCGGCCAGGGCGCCGCCCACATTCAAAATACCCTGAATGAGTTGCGTCTGGGCACTGTTTGTGCCGGCAATGTGAACCAGGGCCTGGTAACGTTGCTGTAGTGTCTTTAAAGACGCGTCCACCCGGGCGGGATCCTTCAGGCTCAAGAATGCATGGCATTGATCCGTCAGTTCAATGGCGGCTCGAAGCACGTCGCTGACATAAGGCGTTGGTTTTTGCTTAAGCGCTGCCGCTAAAAGCAGAAGAAAATATTTGATTTCATGACTGGGTAGAGAGTCAATTTTATTTTTGAAAAGCCGGAGCTGGGTTTGATAAGCCTCGTTGTGCATGGCGTTCAACGTGATGATCAAAATCATTATAATGTGGATAGAGGGATTAAATTGCAAGTGATTGTTGACAGACGATGTGATTCGCCGCGTCAGTGTCAATTATTGGAGCTGAATGTAAATTAAATTGATCATTTTGACGCCCCTATACTATAATCCTCGAGTTTTTTTTAAAAAATAAGGCTTTAAATGAATGTGTTAATCCTGTTGTTTACCCTGCTTTTTTCCGGGTTTGTGTCCGCCGCACCGTTAAAAAATATTGTTGTGTTTGGCGACAGCTTATCGGATAACGGCAATCTTTATGAGTACATGGAGCGTAAACTGCCGGAATCGCCGCCTTATTATGAGGGCCGTTTTACCAATGGACCGGTATGGGTAGAAAAACTGGCTGCGCTTTCTTTTCCCAAAGAAGGCCAAGGCCGTTTACTCGATTATGCCTTTGGCGGTGCCGGGGTTTCCAATGACAGCGAAGACGATGGCATTTTGTTTACCCTGAAACGGGAAATTGACAGCTACCTGCTCGCGCACCAGGATAAAGCGGATGAGAACAGCCTGTTCATCGTCTGGATAGGGGCGAATAATTACCTGGGTATTCCTGATGATGCCGACAAGACGGTGACAGAAGTCAATACAGGCATCAAGCGCGGTCTTGAGCGTCTGGCTCAAGCAGGGGCCAAACATGTTCTCGTGCTGAATCTGCCTGATCTGGGTAAAATCCCTGTGGCCCGTTTGTTTGATGCCACCGAGGTGTTGTCTGCCATTTCCATGGATCACAACAACCGCCTGATGCAAACCGTGGAAGCGCTTAAAAAAGAGTACAAAGACGTCCAGTGGCTGCAATACGATGTGTATCAGATGATGGGTGAGGTACTGGCTGATCCAGGCCAATACGGTTTCAATAATACGATTGAAACCTGTTATGACGTGATCGTGGACAAGCCGTCTCAGCAATCCATGCTAAAAATTGCGCAACGCCTGACGTTTCAGGGCCAGGTGGATTGTTCAAGCTACCTGTTTTTTGATCCCGTACATCCTTCCGCCCCGGCGCATGACATGATGGCTTTGCGAGTCCATGACCTGCTGAATGCTGCTGGTATTCAATTTGCTGATTAATCCTTCCCTGCCGCGGCCGTCAGACTGCCGCGGCATTTTTTCATCCTCCTCCTTTTCAAGAGTTGAATCTGCCTAAAATTCCGGCAGGAATTTTGCATTAATCCCTTACAACTCCCGTTATGCACCGACTATGCGTGTCCTTTTGGGATGTCTCTTATTGGGCTTTTTATTGATTGCCAGGGCAGAAGTATCGACTTTGGAAATCAATGTCAACCAGAAAAAGGTGGCTTTACCGTATTGGGCTCCTGACATGAAATCCAAAGGCGGGGTAGTGATTCTCTTTGGCGATCCGCCCGTGTACGGTATTCAGTTTGGTAAATCCTTAGCCGAACAGTTGGCCAAACGGGGCTGGTCGGCGGTGGTGGTTACGGCCGATTCGGGAACAGGTAAAGACAGCTGGATTGATCAAGTGCCGGAAGCCCTGGCCGCTTTGCGTCAGAAAAACAATAACCGCATGATGGTGGTGCATTACGGCAACAAACTGCGTGTGACCCTGGACTATTTTTCCAAACCGCAGTCAAAAAAAGTGAATGGTTTAATTCTCATCTCAGCTTACGATAAGCCGGAACAAAAGGACATTCTCGACCTGCTTGAGAAAGTGAATTTCCCTACGATGGATATCGTCGGGCAATTTGATTATGGCTTTGTCCTTAAGCAGGCAAAAGAACGGCGCAATCAGGTGGGCGGGGCAGAAAAAAACTATCAGAACTTAACCATGCCAGGGGCGCGCCACCAATACTGGTATGCCATACCCATGTTGGTAGCCTACCTCAATGGCTGGATGTTGAAACAGGACGCGGAAGAGCCGGTGAAGCCGCCAATCAATCTGCGTTAACCTACCACCCTTTGCTTTCGCAGATTAATTCATAGGCCTTGGTGATTTTTTGCGTTTTGTCATTGGCCATTTTAATCATTTCTTCCGGCAATCCTTTGGCCATCAGTTTATCCGGGTGATTGCGGCTGATTAGGCGGCGATAGGCCCGTTTAACATCCTGTTTGCTTGCCTGCGGCGATACCTCAAGCAGGGCATAGGCTAAGGTCAGGTTATTCTGTGATGAATAACTGCTCTGTTGCCGGCCAGAATGGTGGCGATTGTAGGATTGACGGTTTTGCGACGAATAACCGTTTGAGCCGCTGGCGCCTGATTGAGAGGAACCGGCATTGGCACCTGAATAAGAGTAGGAGCGCGTGGCCTGAGGGCCAAAATCCTCATAAAAGCGGTATTGCTTGTGCAGGGGGGCGAAGCCAAGACGGCTGAAGACCATATCCAGTGCTTTGATTTTGGGGGGTGACAGGCCATCGGTCATGGCCGCCCGGTACTGGATGTCCATGAATAGTTTAAGCAGTTCCGGATTATCCCGGCAAGTCAACTGCAGCCTGTTCAGGGTACGGCCCAAATCAAAAGAAGGTTGTTTTCCTTCACGGAAAAAGCGCTTGGCCAGGGCCTTTTGTTCGTAACTTAAACGCATTTCATCCATCAATGTGCGGGCCATGGCGATTTCACGCTCGGAAACCCGGCCGTCTGACTTGGCGATGTGTCCCATCACAAGAAAGGTGGTTTCAAAAAAAATCTTTTGCACGGCCTGACGCTTTTCTTCGTGGTATCGCCAGTGAGGACGGGAAAAATGCTCGACTAAGCCGCGATCGAACACGTTGCCAATTAAAATACCTAAAAAGGCACCTACGGGCCCTGCAATCTGGTAGCCAAAGAAGGCTCCGAGGATTTTCCCCCACCAGGTGTGGGTGGTAAAAAATTGGCGAAAATTCATTAAATCAGCGTTCCGTTATCTCGTTAAATCAGGTTGAGAGGCCGGCGAGATGAGTTGGCCCCAAGGTTGCCATTCCCAACCAATATTACTATTTTAGCGTTTTTTAGCGGGGGAGGGAATTTTTTGGACATTTCCAATGCTGTCTTTTTACTTCAGGCAGTATCCTTACACCGGTAAGAATTATATACTTGCTCTTTTTAAGGTTAGTGTATGCGGGTTATTTATTCAACAATCTGGTATCTATTAGTTCCATTCCTGCTGCTGCGGTATTGGTGGAAAGGCAGAACCTTACCTGCTTATCGTCAGCGTCTGGCCGAACGATTCTGCTTAGACAGAATGCCGTCGCTACCCGTGGACATCTGGTTGCATACCGTGTCATTGGGTGAGGTGATTGCTGCGACGCCTCTGGTGGACGAATTACTGCGATTACAAAAGCGGATTCTAATCACTACCATGACGCCCACGGGTGCCGAGCGGGTCGCTCGTCAGTTTGGTGATCAGGTCACGCATCGCTATGTCCCTCATGAGCTCCCATGGACCCTGCGTCGTTTTTTTAAAGCCTTCAAACCGCGCATGGGTATTATTTTTGAGACAGAAATCTGGCCCAATATGATCCATTATGCCACAGAGGCTGGTGTCCCGCTGGTTCTGTTCAATGCCCGTTTATCGGAACGATCCATGCGCTCCTATAAAAAGGCAGCGTCTTTTTTCAAGCCCTATTTAAACCAGTTTCACGGTATTTATGCCCAGGGACAGGAGGATGCCCAACGTTTTATTGAGTTAGGCGCTGAACCTGGACGCGTGAAGGTATTGGGCAACATTAAATTTGATTTGGAAACCAAACATGTCAATGCGGATATCTTCTGGCAATTGAAAACCCGTTGGGGCAGCGAACGAACGGCGGTGGTTATTGCCAGTACACACGAAAACGAAGAAGAACTGATCCTGTCTCACTTGAGACAATTGCAGCAGGCCATTCCTCAGGTCGTGCTAGTTCTTGTGCCGCGACATCCTGAGCGTTTTCCAAAAGTCATTCAGTTAGCCCGACAAATGGGTTTTCATACCGGCCAACGCAGTGAGTTGGATAGTATCCAGCCTGACAACGAGGTGGTGGTGATTGATTCCACCGGCGAATTGTTAGCCTGCTATCAGATTGCCGATTATGCGTTTGTCGGCGGAAGCTTCGTGCCGGTTGGCGGCCATAATGTGCTTGAACCCATCGCCATGAACGTACCCGTATTCAGCGGCCCCCATACGCATAATTTTAAAATGATCATGGCAGCGCTTGTCGCCGCAAACGCCGTGAAAATCATTGATAACGCAAACGATTTGATGGAAGGTCTGGCCAGACTTCATGCGAATCCCGGTGAAAGAGCCCAATTAATCAAAAATGCCAGCGACGTGCTGAATGCCAACCGCGGCGCTGTGGCGCGTTACGTTGCTGTCGTGCAGGAAGTCCTGGATGAGTAATTGACTCGTCGGATAATCCTTTCTGTGTGCCAGTGCACCCAGAAAGGTTACTTCTTTCGTTGATTCTTAATTGATTCATTAAGGGATTAATTCCTGAGACAGGAATTAATCTTAAAGACAACAGGGGATTACCCGCCCTGGTTTTGGCGTTCTTTAATTTCAGAGAGCGTTTTGCAATCAATGCAAAGCGTCGCTGTAGGGCGTGCTTCAAGGCGACGCAGGCCGATTTCGATACCACAGGCTTCGCAATAGCCAAAATCATCGTCGCGCAGGCGTTCCAGCGCATCTTCAATTTTTTTAATCAGCTTTCTTTCGCGATCACGGGTGCGCAGTTCGACACTAAATTCTTCTTCCTGGGTGGCGCGA
Organism: Legionella rubrilucens; assembly: GCF_001468125.1. Classification (GTDB taxonomy): domain Bacteria; phylum Pseudomonadota; class Gammaproteobacteria; order Legionellales; family Legionellaceae; genus Legionella_C; species Legionella_C rubrilucens. Next base: position 563,699 of record NZ_LNYT01000020.1, read on the forward strand.
TCAGATGGATCGGGGAAATTAGCCGCTTCATCTTTCATGTGGGTTACTGTGCGATCCACCTCTTCCATAAGGGACTGACGCCAGGCTAACAATATGGTCTCCATGTGTGCCTTTTGTTTGTCATTCATGTATTCCTCACCCTCAGTTTCCTGATAAGGTGTAATACCCATGCTTGTCACGGCGTTGGTTTTCACGTTATGTCTACTCTCGTTAGTTGTATCCACTCTATGCGCTGGCATCGTTGCCTCCCACTGTCTACATCCTGTCATCTAACTCATTCATGCAAGCGAATGAAGGGCGTTAGGTATATCAAAAATTACAGGCAGCTTCAACCATTATTACGTTTTCCACCGCTTACACGGTCATTCCCTTGCCAGTCTTGCCAACAATGTATCGCTTTATACCCATAATCTTTAAGCATAGACGCTACAGCCGACTTTTGATCGTACCCGTGTTCCACTAATAATAGACCGCTTGGACAAAGCCTCGCAAGACTCTGGCTGATAATATGCTGTAGAGCCTGCAAACCGGTTTCGCCGCTGATTAAGGCCGTTTGCGGCTCAAAGCGGACATCGCCTTCATGCAGATGAGGATCGGCGCTGGCAATGTAGGGAGGATTGGAAACAATGGCATGGAATGCAGCGGGTTCGTGAATATTGGCAAACCAGTCGGAATGAATGAACTGGATGTTATCCAGACCTAGACTGGCGGCGTTTTCACGAGCGGTTTTAAGTGCGCCTTCACTGAAATCACTGGCAACAATCTGCCATGAGGGTTTTTCTTTGGCCAGCGCCAGAGCGATGGCACCGCTGCCAGTACCCAGATCAAGAATTCTGGCCTCCGGCACCTCGTGCAATTGCGACAGGGTGATTTCCACCAGCAATTCGGTCTCTGGCCGCGGAATGAGCGTGTCTTTCGTCACTCGAATCGGTAAGGACCAGAATTCCTTGATGCCGGTAAGATAAGCAATGGGATGACCTTGCCGGCGTTGTTCCACCAGGGCTTTGAATCGATTCCATTGCAGGGACGTTAACGTGACTTCCGGGTGTGAATACAGGAAGCTGCGGGATCGGATAAGGACATGGGCTAAAAGCACCTCGGCATCAACACGGCAATCCGGATTATCCGGCTCAAGTATCGCCATGGCCTCGGCCAGGGCTTTCTTAATGTCCATCATGACGCCCGATTTCCGCGAGCAGTTCGGCGTGGTATTCACGCTTCAACGCGTCGATAACCGGAGTCAGATCGCCGGCAATGATGTCGGTTAACTGGTAAAGAGTGAGGTTAATACGATGATCCGTCAAACGCCCCTGCGGGAAATTGTAGGTGCGGATGCGTTCAGAGCGATCGCCTGTGCCCACTAGGGATTTGCGGGTTTCTGCCTGTTGCTGACGCTGCTTGCTTTGTTCGGCGTCCAATAACCGCGTTTTTAACAGGGCCATGGCTTTGGAACGGTTCTTGTGCTGCGAACGTTCATCCTGGCATTCGACAACCACGCCTGTTGGGATATGGGTAATGCGGATGGCTGAATCTGTTTTGTTCACGTGCTGGCCGCCGGCGCCGGACGAGCGGTAGGTGTCAATGCGCAGATCGTCTGGGCTGATGTCAATGTCATCAATTTCATCGACTTCCGGCATGATGGCGACTGTGCAGGCGGAAGTATGGACGCGGCCCTGTGATTCGGTTTCAGGTACCCGTTGCACGCGATGGGCGCCGGATTCAAATTTCAGCTGGGAATAAACGGCATTGCCGCTGATGCGGGCAATAATTTCCTTATAACCGCCGTGTTCCCCATGACTGGCGCTGATGACTTCGACTTGCCATCCCACGGTTTCAGCATAACGGCTGTACATGCGAAACAAATCGCCCGCGAAGATGGCTGCTTCGTCGCCGCCGGTGCCGGCGCGTACTTCCAGATAAACGTTGCGTTCATCATCGGGATCTTTGGGGATAAGGTGCCATTGCAACGCCTCATCCAATTGCTCAACATGCTGCACGGCCTCGTCGATTTCCTCCTTCGCCATGGCAGCCATTTCGGCATCGTTGCCGTCAATAAGCTCCTGAAGTGAGGCGACATTGTCGCGGGCGGTCACATAGTCATTGTAACAGCTGGCTACCGGTTCGAGTTGGGCATACTCTTTAGACAGGTTTTTAAATTGGTTTTGATCGGCAATAACCGATGCCTCGGATAACAGGCGGCCCACTTCTTCAAAGCGTTCCAGCATCTGTTCGAGTTTCAGTTCAAGAGATTTCTTCATAAGGTACAAGCGCTTTGGAAGGATTAAATAAATAGTGCACCAGATCCAGCAATTCCTCGCGGTTATCCCAAGCCGCCTGCCTTAATCCGACAGTCGGGAAATGGGTTAATTTATTCACCAGACGGGTACTGAATTCCTGCAAAACCTCGGTTTGATTCATGCCCAGAGAGAGCTTTTTCATGGCGCGTTGCAATTCTTCAGCCGCCAGGTTTTCCATGGTATCCCGGTAATGGCAGATGACGTCTTTCGCACGCAGCGAGCGATGCCAGCGAATGTAATTGTCCAGCTCACAATCAATCAACTGCTCAGCCTGAAGCGCGGCGCTGCGGCGTTCGTCCATTCCTCGGGTAATGATGGTCTGCAAATCATCGATGTTGTAAAGGGCGACATTCGCCAATTCGCTGACATCGGGTTCAATGTCGCGCGGCACAGCCAGATCAAGGAAGAACATTGGGTTGCCCTTGCGTTTTTCAAGGGCATGCGCCACGAGACTGCGATTAATAAAAGGAAGCGGGCAGGCGGTGGCTGAAATCACGACATCGGCTTCGGCCAGATGCTCGGGGATATCGCCAATGGTAAGCGCTTTGCCTTGATAGGCGGTGGCCAGTTGCATGGCGTTTTCGCGGGTACGGCTTGCAACTAAAAAATCAGAGACGCCTTCTTTGTGCAGGTATTTCACCACCAGGTTGGCCGTTTCCCCCGAGCCAATTAAAAAAACCCGCAGGGACTGAACGTCGCTGAAAAACTGATTGACCAGTTGCACGGCCGCATAAGCGACAGACACAGGATTGGTGCCAATGCCGCTTTGGCTCCGGATGCGTTTGCTGGCACTGAACACGTACTCAAAGACATGGCGTAAATTATTTTTGACTGCGCCTAAACGGCAGGCCTGCTGGTAGGCCTGTTTCATTTGCCCAAGAATCTGTGGTTCTCCAAGCATCATCGAATCGAGGCCGCTGGCCACGCGGAGGGTATGGCGTATGCCGTGATGTCCGTAATGGAGATAAATATAGGGTGACAGGACTTCCGGCGAGAGCTGATGCTCATGCGCAAGCCAGGGAACGAGACTTTCCGGATCGTTGGTGTCGCAATAAATGTCCATGCGGTTGCAGGTGGACAGGATGGCTGCTTCATTAACTGCAGAAAGGCCCACCAGCTTGTGAAGCAGTGTATCCTGTGTCGCTGGTGTCAGCGCGACTTTTTCGCGCACATTCAGCGGGGCTGTTTTATGATTAAGTCCGCAGGCAACAAAGACCATCGAAGTTTTACTATTAACCCGGCAATGTTGAGATTGTAAACCATAACTTTTTTAAAATGTAGAGTAAAGCGAGGATGAATCGCCGAAAACTCAAGTCCTTTGCTGATTTGCCGTTAACAAGATAAACCTTAAGGCGTTTCCTGTTAAGGAGATTTAGATGGATATCATCTTCCAGGGCAACCACAACAGTGAAGAGGCGGCAGAAAATTTATTAAGTGTCCTGCGCTTGTTCAAGGAACGGTATAAGATCAGCCATTTTCGTGAGATGCACTTAACGGTGACTCTGGTGGATGATCATGGCGATGATGTCGAGCTTGTCGATAGTCAGACCTCGCAGGTTTACCGCGTTTTTGAAGTCTACCGCAAAGGCCATGAGCTTCAGACTGGACGAAAGCCCCGTCCCATGCTGCAATTAGTGGTTGATAACACACGCTAGCAGGATAACATGCTTACCGGCTTACTGGCATTTCTACTCACATTAGTTTTAGTCATCGGTCTTCATGAAGCCGGGCATGCCCTGGCGGCTTTGCTGTTTAACGTTAAAATTCAACGCATTGCCATCGGCTTTGGCAAGCCCCTGCTTTTGCGGCGGGATAAACGGGGCATCGAATGGGTCTTCGCGTTGTGGCCTCTGGGTGGTTACGTGCGTTTGCTGAATTCCCGTATTCAACCGGTCAAGGAGGATGAGCACCCCTTTTGTTTTGATAAAAAACCAGTCTGGCAACGCCTGATTATTTTATTGGCTGGTGCGATGGCTAATCTTCTAGTGGCCTGGGTGGCCTTCACGCTGATGCTGATGGTGGGTTATAAACAGTATGACGCCGTCATTGACAAGGTAACCCCGCAAAGTCTCGCGGACTCCGCGGGCTTTAAAGCAGGCGATCGCATCCTGACCATCAATGGCTATGGGGCACAATCGCTGCAGGAGGCCGGCATGCGGTTGATAGCGTCCCTGGGGCAGGCGGACATTCCGGTCACTGTCGAAAATCAGCATCAGCAACGGCCGCTGCAATTGGATTTAAGCCGCTGGCGGTTTCCAACGGTTAAGGGTTCGCTGTTTTCCCTGTTGGGGTTTGAAATGGTCTCACCGGCTCAGAGTGAACGCTCTGTGCCCGGCATGTCTTTTTTTAATGCCGCCACGGAAGCGGTAAGCCGGATAATTGATTTGCTGGTTTTTTTTATGGTGATGCTCAAGCAGTTATTCACAGGGCTTATTCCCTTTACTCTGCTGCTGGGGCCTGTGGGCTTTTTAAATGCCTCTCTTCATTCTTTTCTGCAGGGATTCTCCGTGTTTCTTTCTTTTATTGGCTCTCTCAGTTTGACAGTGGGTTTCGTTAACCTGTTGCCTTTACCCGGACTGGATGGCGGCTCCATGGTCTATGCGGTGCTTGAAAAACTGCGCGGCAAGCCGGTTTCCATTGCCATGGAAGTGCTGCTGCATCGTCTGGCCCTGATTTTCTTTATGCTGGTTTTTGTTCAGCTCATTCTCAATGATCTTAAACGTTATGCCCATTGATTACGCCCGGGCGCAGCATAACACGTCCACGCGTTGTACCCCTTGCTGTTTTAAGCCTCGCGCGAGTTCACTGGCCGTGCTGCCCGTGGTGAGTAAATCATCCACCAGCGTGACATGGGCATAGGGCATGGGTTTAACCGTGAAGGATTGTTTCAGGTTATTGCGGCGTTGCCGCCCGCTGAGTCCTGCTTGCGTTGGCGTATTGATTCGCTTGTGGCAATGGGTCAGGGAGTAGGGAATCATTAACTCGCCAGCCAGTTTTTTGGCTAATTCCGCGGTCTGATTAAACCCGCGTTGCCGCAAACGCCGGGCATGAAGGGGGACTGGAATCAGGCAATCGGAACGGTAGTGTTCAGGCAGGGCTGCTTTCATTAATTTAACTAAAAAGGATCGAAGATGCAGGGCCTGACGGTATTTGTAATCATGCAGCAGGCAGCGTAACAGGCTGTTAAAGCGATAAGCAGTGAACACGGCATCAAAGTCTGGTCTTTTTTTAACGCAATGGCCGCACACCGCGAAAGCGGAATCAACCAAGGGATGCCGGCAATAACGGCAAGCTGGCCCAAGCGGGGTTAATAACTGTTCGCAAAACGAACAAACAGTGAACAGGCCGGTATGGTTTTGGCAGCAAACCGCACAAACAGAAGGCAATCGCCATTGCTGTGTTATACTCTTGATTTTCTGATACACGCGTGTTGGACTTCCATTAGTAAAGCTTTGCCATAATGAATCTTAAAAACGAAATTAGCAACTCATTTAATACCCACGCCGGCGAGTATGATCGTGCCGCCAAAATACAGCATGAAATAGGCAACCGCCTGTTTGAGCGCCTCGATTACCTGAAAATTAATCCGCGCTACGTGCTGGATTTAGGCTGCGGTACCGGTATTTTTTCCCGCCTGCTTAAAAAAAGGTATGCGGATGCCCACATTATCGGTATTGATCTGGCTGAGAAGATGCTCAATGAGGCCCGAAAGAAACAGGGCTGGCGACGTAAATGGGCGCTGGTGAATGCCGACATGACCGCGCTGCCTTTTCCCGACGGTTTATTTGATTTGGTCTTTGCCAACCAGGCGATACATTGGGTTTCGCCGCTTAAGGATGTCCTGCGCGAAATTAACCGGGTTATGAGTCCGGATGCGAGCCTGCTGTTTTCGACCTTGGGCCCTGATACCTTTAAAGAACTGAAACAGGCCTGGGCCGGTGTCGATTCCCATGCCCACACCAACACCTTTGCCGACATGCATGATGTGGGTGATTGTCTGCTGGCGGAGCATTTTTTAAACCCCGTTGTGGATATGGAATGGGTAACAGTGCATTATTCTTCCCTTAAAGCCCTGGTTGACAGTCTGAAGGCGCAGGGGGTGCGCAATATCAATCAGGACCGTAATAAGGGATTAACAGGCAAGGGTGCGAGGCAGGCGTTTGAGCGGGCTTATCAGCAACTGTGTACCGACCAGGGAAAATACCCGCTGACGTATGAAGTGGTTTACGGCCATGCGTTCAAGGGACAGGCACAGCCAATCACGCAGAGCGGGGAGGTTTTTATTCCCATCACCAGCATTCAGCGCAAGGCTCGATAGACAATCGATCGCACCGATACAGAGGCGTGCGCATTGACGCATTTGATGGTACTGTTTCATACCAGCTTAATCAGAGGGAAGTTAAGATGGGAAGTGATTACATTGTTTATGCCATTCCAGTGTTTTTTTTACTGATTGGCATTGAATACGTTGTTTCGAAAGTTCGCCGTCAACCCCTTTATGAAATCAAGGACTATGTCAGTAATTTAAGCAGCGGTGCGCTGGAACAGCTATGCACCGCGCCTTTGCAGGTTCTGCTCCTGTGGGGGTATCACAGCCTTTATCAGCACGCCGCCCTCATGACCATCAATCCGCGTTCCGCCATGGCCTGGTTTGTCCTGTGGCTTTCAGTGGACTTTCTTTATTACTGGTATCATCGTGCCACTCATCGCGTGACTCTGTTATGGATGGGGCATTCCGTTCATCATCAGAGTGAACATTACAATTTATCAGTGGCCTTGCGTCAGGGCGTTGTGCAGACTCTGTTTTCACCCTTTATCTATCTGCCGTTGGCCCTCATTGGTTTTCCAACCTGGATGTTTGTCACGGTATCGAGTGCTATTACACTTTATCAATTCTGGATCCATACCCAGACCATTGGCCATTTGGGCTGGTTTGAAAAATGGTTCAACACCCCTTCGCACCACCGCGTCCATCACGGCCGCAATCCCCAGTACATTGATAAAAACTATGCCGGCAGCCTCATTATCTGGGATAAACTGTTTAACACCTTTGAGCCAGAGCGTGAGTCTCCGGATTACGGGGTCACGGAACCGCTGCAAACCTGGAATTCATTCTATGCCAATATTAACGTGGCGATGGACATGATTTATTACGGTCAGTTTTTAAAAAAATTCAGCCAGCGCCTGGCTTTGTTTATCCAACCGCCTGAAAAAATAGTCAGCCTTTTGGGAACGCGGCGTTTTAATCAGGTGAAACGCGAATCGCGGCGTTATCAGGGGCCGGTTCCTGTGCTTTATCTGCTGGTGAATGCCATGGCCTTAGTGATTGGGTTCACGGCTTTTCTCGCGGGCATCCGTGAAGCATCGGCAAGGGTCATTCTGCTTCATGTGTTTTCCCTGATAACCATTTACCTCCTGGCGCGGGTGTGTAACGGTGCGCGAACCATTCACTGGCCGGAGCTGGCGCGCGCCCTTGTCCTTAGCGCTCTTTTATTCGCGATAAAAGTACCGGTCCTGATTGCTCTTCTCAGCAGCGCAGTGTTTTTTGGTGTCAATGAGCGGCTTTTTGCCAATCATGGGTTGCCTTTCGATTCTCTACCCAAACCTTTGCAGGATGAAAACCGTTTAACTGTTGATTAAATTGGCTTACAGCTATAATTTATACAACCCGATTAAAAAAACAGAATGCTTTAGGAGCGATTATGGAATTTGTCAGCCGTTACGTATCTCATCAACCGGATTTTAAGGGCATGGTGAGTTACTCCGACGAAGAACATCGCGTCTGGCAGTTACTCTATAAACGGCAGATGACTATTCTTCCGGGCAGGGCCTGTGATGAGTTCCTGCGGGGATTGGAAAGCCTGGGCCTAGCCGCCGACCGCATTCCGCAACTCCCGGAGATCAGCGAACGTCTGCGCGGGTTGACCGGTTGGGAAGTTGCCCCTGTGGCAGCGCTGATCTCGGCGCGTGAATTTTTTGAATTACTGGCACAAAGGCGTTTTCCCGCCGCAACGTTTATTCGGGCGGAAGACGAGTTGGACTATGTGCAGGAGCCGGATATTTTTCATGAAATTTTCGGGCACTGCCCGATGTTAACCGATCCGGTGTATGCGGAATTTGTGCATAATTATGCCTGTAAAGTATTGGAATTTCCGGAAGATGAATGGCCTCTGCTGCAACGCCTGTTCTGGTTTACCGTGGAATTTGGTTTAATCAAAACGCCAAAAGGATTACGGGCTTATGGCGGCGGTATCTTATCCTCCATCAGTGAAACCCCTTACAGCATTGAAAGCGATATTCCCATGCGGGTGTTGTTTGATCCGGTTGTGGCTTTTCGCACCCCTTACCGCATTGATATGCTGCAGAAAGTTTATTTTGTTATTGATACTTATCAACAACTCTACGATTTTGTAAATCAGAATATTGGCAGCCTGATTCGCCGTGCCCGGGAACTGGGTGAGTACCCGCCTTTTTTCCCCGTGGATACCAACAATCCCAGTATTCATATTCTTGCCTGTTAATCAGGCAGTAGAGACTGATTTCCGCATGCAGCCATGCAGGCAGTGGTGCAATTGTAATGCGCGTTCAGTCTTGTTAATATCGGTGAACGTTTTGTGTTCATTGATGGCTTATCAAGGAGCAATCGATTGATCAAAGTACTAATTGTTGATGACCATGCCTTGGTTAGAATGGGTATTCGACGATTATTAGACGACTTACCTGACATGGAAGTGGTCGCTGAAGCAGAGAATGGGGAGCAGGCTCTCACCCTGGTGAAGACCTGCAAACCGGATGTTGTGCTATTGGACATGAAAATGCCTGGCATTGACGGCTGGGAGGTCACTCGCCGTCTTAAAAAATCCAATCCGCAAATTAAAATCATCGCCGTCACCGCCATGTGTGCCGAACCGCTGCCTACCCGCATTCTGCAACTGGGGGCCATGGGCTATCTGACCAAAGAATCCGGTGCTCAGGAAATGGCGGCCGCCATCCGCAAGGTGGCTAAAGGGGAAAAATATTTAAGTGCCGAAATTGCCCAGAAAATGGCAATTAACAGCCTCGAAGCCGTTGAAGAGTCGCCGTTTGATCGGTTGTCTGAACGCGAAATGCAGGTGATGTTCATGATTACCAGCGGCATGACGGTACAGGATATTGCTGATCGTCTGTTTTTAAGCAGCAAGACCATTAATGGTTACCGCTACCGCATGTTCGATAAACTGGGCATTAAAAACGATGTGGAATTAACGTTCCTGGCCATGAAACACCGAATCATTGAAAAACCCACGGATGCTTTGCACGATGACTGAGGCCGGGTGCTGACGCCCGCGGCGTGTGCTATCTATAGTTAAATTATGAACGAGTTTTTACCTTCTTCCGAATTAACGGCTTTGCTTGCCAACTTAACCAGTGAGCCTGGCGTTTACCGCATGATGGATGCCGAAGACACCATTTTGTATGTCGGTAAGGCCTCCAATCTGAAAAAACGGGTAAGCAGCTATTTCAGCAAACAGACTACCGGCGCCAAAACCCGATCGCTGGTGAATCAGATTGCCCGTATTGAAGTCAGTGTGACCCGCAGCGAAACGGAAGCCCTGTTGCTCGAAAGCAACCTGATTAAAACCCTTCGCCCCAAGTACAATGTTCTGCTGCGCGACGACAAGTCCTACCCTTACATCCATGTGGTCCGCAGCAATGGCTATCCGCGCATGGAACTCTATCGCAGCAAGAAAAAACCCCAAAAAGGCGATTTTTTCGGGCCTTATCCCAGCGCAACCGCTGTGCGGGAAACCTTAAGCAGCATTCAGAAAATTTTCAAAATCCGCAATTGCCGCGACAGCTATTTCAGCACCCGTTCCCGCCCCTGCCTGCAATACCAAATCAAACGTTGCACAGCCCCCTGCACCGGTTATATTTCCGAAGAAGAATATCAACACGCGGTCGATGACGCCGTGCGGTTTCTGCAGGGCAAGTCCCAGGCTATTCTCGAGGAAATGGGGGCGCGGATGGAGGAAGCGGTCAAGCGTCTGGCCTTTGAAGAAGCGGCTCTGTTAAGGGATCAGATTAAAAGCCTGCGCCTGGTGCAGGAGCAGCAGGGGGTTGTGCAGTTACGCGGCGATGCGGATGTGATAGTCATGGATGCTAAACCCGGGTTTGCCTGCATTCAGTGCGTTACTGTTCGTGACGGGCACGTGCTGGCCAGCCGCAGTTTTTTCCCCTCGGTACCGCAACGGGTTCTGGTGGTGGAGGAGCCGCGTGATTTGCGGCAGCAGGTTCTTGAAGCGTTTGTGTCGTTTTATTACGTGGATGCACCGGAGCGCATCCCGGGTTTGCTGATTCTTGCAGAGCCGCTGCCGGAACTTGATGCGATTCGCCTGATGCTGTCGGAGTTGCGCGGCAAGGAGTGTCAGATTCAGATTAACCCGCGTGGCATCAAGGCACGTTGGCTGGATTTTGCCGTCAATAACCTGCGGTTGGCAGTCAGTGAGTATGATGCTTCACGTCTGACCATGAAAAACCGCTACGAGGCGCTCGCTGCTTTTTTACGCTGTTCTGCCCCCATTAGACGGATGGAATGTTTTGATATCAGCCATACACAGGGGGAAGCCACCATCGCCTCCTGTGTGGTATTTGACACGGAAGGGCCTCGCAAAAAAGATTACCGCCGTTTCAATATCACAGGCATTACGGCCGGCGATGATTACGCGGCCATGCAGCAGGTGCTGACCCGCCGTTTTAAGCGGCTTAAGGAGGAGCGGCATTTTCCCGATATTTTAATCATTGATGGCGGCAAGGGGCAGGTGAATGTCGCCCAGAAAGTCCTCACTGACCTTGGCGTGGAAGGGGTATTTCTCCTGGGTATAGCTAAAGGACCGGATCGCAAGGCAGGTCTGGAGCGCCTTATCCTGGTGGCTCGTAATGAAGAAATCATGTTACCGGAGGATTCGCCCGCCCTTCATCTGCTGCAGCATATTCGCGATGAGGCGCATCGCTTTGCGATAACCGCTCACCGTAAAAAACGACAGACTGCCCGGCTTGAATCGTCGCTGGAAACCATTGAAGGGGTGGGGCCGAAACGGCGTCAGGCCTTATTGCGCCGTTTTGGCGGCTTACGCGAACTGGCCAAAGCCCCTCTGGCTGAGATTGCCAAAGTGGCGGGAATCAATGATCAATTAGCCCTGCGGATATTTAAGCATTTTCGTGACGGTTAATGCGGATTGCCTAAGACGGCAAAAATTTGCCGGGGAAGCGGTTCACCCTTAAGCCTGATAGTTGTTATTGTAATCATTAATGAAAATTTTCAGTGTTTCAATGGGAAGGGGACGACAGTAATAAAAGCCCTGCGCATAACGGCAACCCAATTGTTTTAGCAGCTGATTCTGCTCCGCGTTTTCAACGCCTTTTTGAATCACTGTCAGCTCGAGCTTGTGGGCAAGTTCAATTAACCCGCTGATGAATGCGCTCCGTTTGGGTTCAAGTGCCAGGGAGTGAAGCAGGCTGTGATCGATCTTGACGTAATCAAACGGCGTTTCCAGCAGACGTGACACGTTGGAGTGCTCCGTACCAAAGTTATCCAGGCTTAAACAGATTCCCTCTGATCGCAGGGCTTCAAGGTTCGCATCGAGATGGCGGTATTGCAGGCTTGAAATCTGCTCAGCAATGTCAAGAATCACCGAGCGGGCCGGGATATTGGCTTTCAGCAGGCTGTCGCAGAGGTTATCAATGAAATACTGATCGTTGAGTTGGGACAAGGCGATATTCAAAGCAATTTTAGCATCGGAAAGCGGGGCGATGATGGCGGCGAAATCCTTTAAAGCCTGCTGGATGGTCCAATAACCTAAGGATTGAATGCAGCCGGTTTGTTCAGCCAGGGGAATAAATTCACTGGGGGAAATTAAGCCTTTTTTCGGATGGCGCCAACGGATAAAAGCCTCATAACTGACAATTTCATTGGTTTTTAAATCAAACATAGGCTGATAATCAATGTAAAACTCGTTTTTTGCAATGGATTGGCGAAGGTCACGTTTCAGCAAAATGAGACGGCTGTTGATTTCATTGTACGTTGCGTTGGAAAAAATAGTGTATTGATTCTTGCCGTTTTTCTTGGCCCGGTACATCGCCGTATCGGCATTGCGCAGCAACTCATTGGCTGTCTGTCCCCCGGTTGGGTAATAGCAGATGCCGATACTGCATCCGGTTTCAAGGTGGTATTCGCCGATTTCAAAGGGGGTCGACAGGGCCTGATTGATTTTACCGGCTATTTTTTCGATGTCAGTTTGTTCAGTCAGTTTCAGCAGCACCACGAACTCGTCGCCGCCCAGACGGGCAATGAAATCTGTCTTGCGGATGCAGCCGGACATGCGTTTGGCCAGGTTTCTGAGCAGCTGATCGCCGACATGATGCCCAAGCGTGTCGTTGATGGTTTTAAAATTATCCACATCGATTAACAGCAACGCCAGTTCCTCTTTGTTCTTTTTCGCTTTTTCCATCCATTGATCCAGGGTGGTTTCAAAAAATTGTCGGTTTCCAACGTTGGTCAGCGGATCATAACTGGCCAGATCCCGCATTTTCTGCTGGGCCATTTTCAATTCGGTGATGTCAGTTGCATAAACGTTAATCTGATCAAAATCCTGAATCCAGACCACAGTAAACAGGTACATTTTGTCTTTGACTTCCATTTCCATACGAACCACATCGCGCTTCTGCTTGGCTTTAAGGCAGGCGTCCTGGAGTTTTAACGGTAATTTAGCCGATCCTTTGTACCAGTAATCCAGTATTTCCCGACCGGAACTGTTGCTGTAGAGAATATTGCCATCGTATTGAATGCGAAATACCGGGTTAGGATCCTGATGGGGAATACTCGCTAAAAACTGCAGTTTACGTTGAGACAGGAGACGTTCTATTTCAAGGCAGATGCGCTCGCTTAACAGGCGAAACAGGGTTTTACTGTGGTGATTAAGGATAATTCGTTTTTCCGATAACAGCACCAGCAAGCCAACGACGGCCCCTTCGGAGTTGAGCAGCGGGCCGCCAATGTAAGAGTTGATGCTCATTTCCTGCAATAAAATGTCTTTGGGAAACCGCTCCTGCACGTCGCCGTCAAAATGATGGATGCTTTTGGATTCTTTCACTTCTTTACAGGGGGTATCCTGCAGTGCATAGGACACATTTTTGCGTTTGATGCCGCGATAATAGTAACTGACACTGTGAGCAATGTCATCGCTGTCGATCAGATCGACGCAGGCATGATCGGCATTGAAGGCATCGGAAGCCAGTTTGGTCACATCATCAATCACGTCGTTGATGCCGCCGTGGTTGGCAATTTCAGCCAGGGAGCGTAAAACCCACTCGAGCATTTTCGATTCGGTGATGTCCACCAGCTTAATCAGTACATTGGGTTCCTTGTCGACCATCAGGGTGCTGACCATGACATTAAAGGCAAGACTAGGACGATGATTGTCCTTTTCCTCTACCCAGGTAAACTGCTGCGGCACGCCTTTTTGCGTTTCATGGCAATGATGAGCCAATTCGGTAAACAGTTGTTTCGGTCCCAACTGCCTCATACTAATCGCTTTCTGTAAGGTTTGCCCCAATACCCTGCCTGGATCTTCAAGTAAAAAATGATGAGCGGCCATTTCGTTCAGAAAGAGGATTTTGTTTTTTTTATCAAGGACAAAAATACTGTCGCTCATTAATTGAATGGCGTGTGATAAGTCGTGCCGGGACGCAAAATTGCCTAAACCGACCTCGGATGCAATCGCCTCCTCAATGATGAGACTCGTGTTACCCATGGATGTTAGACAGAGGACCACTTATACTAAGTATAGAGGAATTTTACAAAATTTATCCTTAGTCTAAACTTTTTAAACAGAGGGTCGAAGTAATGTCAAGAGTACGCTGAAATTTAAGCACGCTTTTTGCATCTTAAACGTTATAAACAGTCGGGGAATAACGTCATGAAAAAAATAACGATGGCTCTGGTAGCGTTTTTATCGGCGATATCCTCTCACGCAGCGCCCTATTACGGGACCGGATTATGTGCTTATCCTCAATACCAATGCATTAAAGTGACCTCAGGGCAAAGCTGGGAAAAACTCTTCCCGGATGAGCAGCAGCGCGATATTGTTCAGCGCATAAACCGCACGTACAACCACCTCTGGGCCGGCAAGGAGATTGCCGTACCGCGCAATCTGGCCAACAAAACCCTGCTTGATTTCTCGCCTTTCCCCTTGAAAATCAAGGCTGAAGGGAATAAACAAATCATTGTGGATCAGGACAAACTCGCCTGGGCCGCCTACGATGCCGATGGTCGTCTGGTGAAATGGGGCCCCATTTCGTCTGGCCGCGACAAATGCTCAGACAGCAACAACTCCTGCCGCACCTTAACCGGTATCTTTTATTTCTTCAGCAAGGAAAATGAAAAATGCCGTTCCGGGGTCTTCCCCATCGGCCGAGGCGGGGCAAAAATGCCTTACTGCATGTATTTCCACAAAGGATTTGCCATGCATGGCTCCGATGACATACCTGGCTACAGAGCAAGTCACGGCTGCGTGCGCATGTTCACTCGCGATGCCTTGTGGATGAATCATGAGTTTGTAGAAGTATCCAATGATAAAACCGGTTTTCTGGGGACTAAAGTAACAGTCAGGCCTATTTTGGATAGCACAAGCGGGAAAGCGCAATGAAAACAATAACCAAGTACGCGACAATGATAGTGTGTCTGGGATTATCTGCTCCAGGTCTGTCCATGACTGCCGAGGAAAAAGCGGATAAAGACAACCGCAACCCCCCGGGCTGCCTCGATACAGGTTACCAGTTTGAATTGAAGGCCCTGCATCTTTTGCCGGAGGCAGCCGGTGCCAAGCAATCCCTGTATTTTTTCTTTAACACCCTGCCACAGAAAATTAACCTTTACCAGATGCGCGATGATGAAAGCTCAAGGAGCCTTTATTTAAATCATGCCATCAACAGCCGGCAGTGGGCGGCGCTTTCAAGCAGTGAAAAGGAAGTGAAATTCATTTGTACGGTGGATGATCCCAGGCTTCGTTATGGCCGGGTCGTGGATTGCAGCCAAAGCCTTAAGATTTGCGAATACACCACGGTGAAATATGGTTTGAATAACAAAGGGAACTTTTGGCTGGTGAAAAGTAATTCAAGGAATGCGGCTGTCAGAGAAGTTGTCAGGTATGGCATCATTCCTGCAATGACAATGTAAAAACAGCGCCAATTGCAACGAGAATAAAAAAGAGGGGAACTGCCATGAAATCACTGGTGCCATGGTTTTGTCTGGTTGCTGCAACGGGAAGTCAAGCCCTGTGGGCTGAGGAAGGCTTGCTCAACTACCGTCAGGGGAATTACTTCGTTGCCGGCAAAAATTTAACGCCCCAGATCGGAAAAGACCCGGTTGCCGATTATTACATGGCACGCATGCGGCTCTATGGTTTCGGTGAATTAAAAAATGACAGCCTGGCGCTGCGTTATTTCCTGCAATCGGCTGAAAAAGGCTTTCTTCCCGCCCAGCAGCTCATGGCCCACTATTATCTGATTAAAGAAAATAATCCGGAAAAAGCCCTTTACTGGTTTAAAAAGGCCGCCGCCGGCGGCGACACCCAGGCACAACTTTACACCTCGGCTGCCTATCTTTTTGGTTATGGAACCCCAAAGAATACCGATGCAGCCCGTCGTTACATCATTGACGCGGCCAAAAAGGGCAATGCGCTGGCTCAGTATGCCTTAGGACTCGACTTCGCAGGCAGCCGTGACCATCGCAATAAAAAGCTGGGGGCTATTTGGCTCAACAAGGCGGCAGAAAGCGGCAATGTGAATGCCCTGGTAAAACTGGCTGAACTGTATGCCAATGGCATGGGGGTTGCCAAAGACGTCAATAAGGCACAGGAACTGTTACAACGGGCTGCGGCTCAGAATGATTTAAATGCCATGCTGGCATTGGGCAATCTCGCTAAAAAAGACAATAACCTTGAATCAGCAAAGACCTGGTATGAAAAAGCCGCAGCCGAGGGCAGTGCTGATGCGCAGTTTGCGCTGGCCCAATTATACCTCGATGAAAAAGGCGGTTTGTATGATGCCAAAGTGGGTTTTATGTGGATGCTCAGAGCCGCGCAAAACAACAAGGCAGATGCCCAGGCTGGTCTTGCTGTCTTGTATAAAGACGGTAAAGCGGTGGGAGCTGACAGCCAGTTGGCCGAACAATGGCAGGCGCAGGCTGCCGCTACACGATTGAAAGAGCAACAGACGCCAGCGCATCTGTTGGTCGCCAGATGGTTAAGTAATGGCAAAGCAGACAATTTTGCAGCCAGCAATTACAACCTGGGCGGTATTTATAACGCCTGGCAAAACCCCATGGCATTAAAGGAAAATAACTACAATCAATACCCGCGAATGGACGAGGTGACCCGCCAGTCCCTCTACAAACCCAAATTCAAACTGGCTAATCCTCAGGACATTGCCATCAGTGAATATTTCGACGTGTTGGCGCCGATGCTAAGCGGCAATGAAGCCAATGACTGGTCATTCAAGCGTTATCCCATTAACCGCCAGATTCAGGCGTTGAAAGACAGTGAGGCTTTTGCTCTTAAACATCCAAAACAATTCCGCGTGGCCAAGGGGGTTGTACCTTACCCTGTTCCCGAAGAAATACCCACCTTTGATTACGTGGAACATTTAACTCAGGGCTGGGAGCATCAGGCCAATTATCAGTCGGTGTTAACGCAATTGTATGATCAGGCCATTCTGGGCGAGTCCGATGCCCAATATGAGATAGGCCAGCTTTATCAGTACGGGATTGCTGTGGCTAAAAATCCCGAACAGGCCGTTGTCTATTTCGAACTCGCGGCGTCCCAGCAGGACGTGAGGGCGGAATACAATCTCGGTATACTTTATCTTGAAGGGCAAACCAACCCGGTTGATTACCAGAAGGGAATCGACTGGATGACCGATGCCGCCTTCAAAGGCAACCCTTATGCTCAATACGCACTGGCCAATATTTATGAAAAAGGCTTTAAAGATCCCCAAGGCAATCTGGTGGTGCAACCCGATCATCAACAGGCGATGGCCATGTATTATCTGGCTTCATCCAATCAGTTCGGCGAGGCGCAATACCGGTTGGCAGATTACCTGGTTAAGGAAAACAATGCCGGATTAAGCGTAGCGGCCAGGCAAAACCGTAACCAGTTAATTAAACGCCTATTGCAGGGCGCTGCCAAACAGGGGGTTGCTGAAGCAGTTCTGCCGCTGGCCTTCTACCATGCCATGGATGCTGATCCGGCCAGACAAAAGCAGGCTTTTGAAACGGCGAGACGCGAAGCGGATGCAGGTAATCCTGAAGCGGCGCTGTTGCTGGCTATCCTCTATGAGCGCGGCATTTCCGTGCCCAAGAATCCGATCGAGTCACGCTACTGGTACCAAAAAGCCTCGTTAAATCCCGTAACGGCTTTCATTCTGGGTACCTATTACGTGGAAGGTCAGGGTTTCAACAAAGACATTGAGAAGGGCCGTGCCTTGCTGCAGCAGGCAGCAAATGCCGGTTTTTCCTATGCCAATCTGAACCTGGCCATCCTTAAAAAACAGGCCGGCGAATCCTTCCTTGCGGAACTGGATAAGGCGAGACAGCAAAATAACAGCGTAGCCGGGTTGCTTCTTGCGGATTATTTCCTTGAGAAAGCCGATAATCCGGACAACATGAAACAGGCGCGCGACATTTATCAACATTTTGCTGATAAAGGGGATAAAGACGCGCAGTTGAAACTGGCTTACCTGTATGACCGCGGCCTGGGTGGAGAAGCCAATTCGCAATTGGCAGAACAGCTTTATACGGCGTCGGCCGAGCAGGGGCAACCGGTGGCCCAATACCTGTTGGGGCAATTTTATCAAATGGGACGCGGCGGTTTAAAACCGGATTATGCCAAAGCCAAACAATGGTATACCGCCGCGAAAAAATCCTTTGTACCGGCGGCAGTGGCGTTAGGGTTCGTCTATGACACCGTGGACGATGATTACCTGAATGCAGCCGACAATTATCAACAGGCTGCCAGACGTGACAATATTCGCGGAATGTTCAATCTAGGTCTGGTGTATGAGTACGGTAAAGGTCAACCAGTCAATTACGCCAAGGCAGAGACACTTTATCTGGCCGCTGCCGAAAAAGGGTACAGCCCGGCCATGAATCAGCTGGCGGGAATTTATTTCCGTGGCGATAAAGGCAAACGCGATGAACAGAAAGCCTTGTACTGGTATAAAAAAGCGGCGGAACTGGGTGATAGGGATGCCAGCTACCAGTTGGGGTTGTTGTCTGAAACCGGGGTAGCGACCAAACTGGATTTTGGCGATGCAGTCCGGTTTTATCAGCAATCGTCTGATCTCGGCAATGCCAAGGCCAAAATGGCGCTGGCACGCATGTATCAGTATGGATTGGGGGTTGAGAAAGACATTAATCATGCCGGTGATTTGTACAAGGAATTAGCGGCCAATAACAATGCCTATGCCCAATACCGGCTGGCCATGCTTTACCTGGACGGGGCTCTGGGTGAAAAAATGCCGGAAAGAGGGAAACAACTGCTTAAAGAAGCCAGCGATAATGGCAGTCAGCAGGCCCAAAAAGTGCTGCAATGGCTGGATGCGCAGCAGGCGACCCGCGTCAGTTTCATTGAGCCTGTCATTTTAAACCAGGCACCGGTTCTGGCAGGGCAAACCGCTGATTTAATGTACTTAGACGCCTTAAGCGAGTGGAACCGCGGGGATGAAACCTTATCGCGTATGATTCTTAATCGTTTGATGAGTCAATTCCCTCACTACATTCCTGCCAAACGGGCCTATGAACAATTGAATCAACAAAACCAGATCAGTATTTTTGGTTGAAATATGCCCATGTCATAGGTAAACTGCGCGCACTTTAATAAAAGGACGCGCAGTATTATTATGGTTTTATCACTATTGCAAATAAAGGAACAAATCAAAACCGCTCAACAGGCTTTCAGAAAAGCCGCTTCTGATTGGTTGATGCAGCAACCGATACCCCTTGAAGAAAAAGCAAAATGGCAGGATTGTTTTAAACGCCGCACCCGAGAATCCTTGCTGAATGCCACGCGCCACAATGGCCTGCCACTGGTGGCAAACGATTCTGAGGCCCATCAGGTTTATGGCGAGGCGGAAACCAGCGAGGTCCGGCCACCGGTAGTGAGACGTCAGTATGGGGTGAGCGGGGAGGCGTTCTATGAGCAATATTGCCATCTGGTTAATCTGTATGAACTGTTGCTTCGTGCGGAAGAAATTCTCACAACCGTTCCGCAATTAATCAATTTAGAGGATTTAAGTTACTTTGCCCTGCTGGCTGGCAACATGGATCTGGAGCTTAATAAAGCGCCCGAGAATGTGGATATTATTGCCGATTACCAACAACGCCTTTCCAAAGCACGGGTTGATTTTGCAGTGGCTGACCATGAGGCGGCTCTTGCTCTGCATTTATACGAAAAGCATCATCAGGATTGTCAGAGGGATTTTATTGATATTCTGGTCCTGCTGCAAAATGAACTGAAAGCCCTCTATCAGCGTTATCCCAATACCAGCGTTTTCAAATACGTGATGTATGATCACTGGCAGACGGTAGTGATTGCGACAGGCAAAGCCCTGTTTGGCCGTTCCTGCTGCCGTCATCCGTCCATCGACAGCCTTAAAATCCTGGACAATGGCTTTAATGAACTGATTGAATCGGCAGCACAGAGAAGGGCAGATGCCTGCCATCAATTGCAATCCGACGTTGATCACTACAAGGAAAAGATAAAAGGGGCGTTGTCGTCGGCTGAACGGAAACTGGGCGGCATGGCAAGCCGCATGAGACTTCAGGATCAATTGGCCCATTGGCGAACGCCAACCGACCCTGCGCTTGGCATTTCGCCATATGTCAATGCCATGTTTGGTTTTTGGCGTGCGATGCGCGGCAATGGGTGGATCGATCGGCGAATGCTTACATCGGAAGCACCCCGTGTGGATGCCAGTTTGAATCAGGACGATGCAGAGACCACCTCGATTGTGCCCTCGTCCTGACAGTGAGTCTGAGCATTGCATGTAAAAAATTCAATGTTCACTTTTCGGCGGCGTCATTTTTAAAATTCACTACACTGTTATTGACGTAGAGGATTGATTTGAGGCCGCCATGTTGACCGAAACCATCAAAAAGCACTATTACCAGGCCCTGTTGGACCATAACCCGCAGTATGAGGGCGTCTTTTATGTGGGCGTGACCACTACGGGCATTTTTTGCCGTCCCACCTGCCCTGCAAGAAAACCCAAATACGAGCATTGTGAGTTTTTTCTGACCGCGCAGCAGGCTCTGCTGGCTTCTTACCGCCCCTGCAAACGCTGCCGTCCCCTGTCGCACCCTAATCAGGTCTCCGATGTGGTGCAACACCTGGTGGCTGCAGTCGAGGCGAATCCTGAAAAGCGTTGGCAGAATGGCGATCTTCAAGCCCTGTCGATTGACGCGGTCAAAGCAAGGCGTCAGTTTAAAAAGCGCTTTGGCATGACCTTTGTGGAGTATGCACGCGCACGCCGCCTGGGGCTTGCGGTCAAAATAATCAGGGCAGGGGAGTCTGTTATCGAAGCGCAACTCGCCGCAGGCTATGAATCCGGCAGTGGATTTCGCGATGCGTTTGCACGAATTATGGGGGCGGCGCCATCCAAAAAAGGCCATTTCGCCCTGTTGAAAACCGCTCTGCTGGATACCCCCTTAGGCCCGATGATGGCGATTGCCAGTGATACCCAACTTTATCTGCTGGAATTTATCGAACGCCGAGGTCTTGAACGGGAAATTGAACGCCTGCGTCAGAAGGCATGTGCCGCGATTTTACCCGGCAGTGCACCGCCGATCGACCAGATTGATCAGGAGTTGCAGGCTTACTTTGCCGGAACACTGACCGAATTCACCACGCCTTTGTGCCTCATGGGTTCTCCCTTTCAACAACAGGTCTGGGACGCCTTGCGCCAGATACCCTCCGGTGAGACCCGCTCCTACACCCAGGTGGCTCAAGCCTTGGGCAAACCCTTCGCCTGCCGCGCGGTCGCTAATGCCAACGGGGCGAATCAAATCGCCATCGTTATTCCCTGCCACCGCGTCATTAACAGCAATGGCGAACTTGGCGGTTATGGCGGGGGCATCGCCAAGAAAAAATGGTTGCTTGAGCATGAACGGCAGGGAGTCAACGTTATCCTGTGAGCAGCATGCAGGCAAATAAGGCTGCTTATAACGAATGGGCCCGCAAACCCTGAAAAGGGGGTTGAGAGCGCTTTTAAGCCGGACAATGTGTTAAATCAGTGTAAATTTAATTCATAATAAAATTCGAATTGACAGTGTATAGGTATACTTTTCATTTTATGAACGAGGTTATCATGTCTGACACACTGGACGAGTTAAAAAAGATTATTAGTGAGCAAGAGGCCGCGTTAATGCTTAAAGCCCAGCAACAGAAATTGAATTTAAAGGAACAATTAGCCTTCGAAAAGCTTCAAATCCGATTGATGGATGAAGAAGGAATGCAGGAACTTCCTGCGGTAGAAACGTTGCAAAAGATGTATAAATCAGGGCTTGCTTCCTTTGAGATTCAATCGGAAAGCGACCGGTCATTTGCTGCGATAGCTGCAAACTTTGAGCGCAAGTACGGCAAGGAAAATATTAAAAATAATAATTTGTGCTTTGAGGATCATTCACGGGCGAATGTTTTTTTTCATTCTCAGGCTAATCTTGGGTATGCCTTTCTCTTTAAGGAAGCCCATTCTGACAACTATGCCTTTTCGGACGGCGACAATCATTACAAGATGGGCACGAAGGCAGAAATCATGGATTACTGCCGGACTCATGCGATTAAACCATCGCCATTTGACAAGACGCTGGATGTTCAGGATGAGCACGCGCCTGCAAGCCGGCGTATCAGCTAGAGTACAGGGGTTCTAGCCGCTAACCGTCGAAATTTCCGGACTGTTTTTAGTCACTTCGCGCTGCCTTAAGCACCTCAACAGAACTTTGTGTATTATTGCATTAAGATCAATGGAGGTATCGCTACG
This sequence comes from Legionella rubrilucens, assembly GCF_001468125.1. Classification (GTDB taxonomy): domain Bacteria; phylum Pseudomonadota; class Gammaproteobacteria; order Legionellales; family Legionellaceae; genus Legionella_C; species Legionella_C rubrilucens. The sequence continues at coordinate 586,066 of NZ_LNYT01000020.1, forward strand.
AGAGATAACAGAGAAGGTAAAGATAGGTTTGTTCGGATTTTTAAGTCATAAACATCGTAGTAATCCACAAGGCTTGCATAGTATTTGCAAAGAAGACTTATCCGCTTCAGTCAGCGATTTTCGAAGGCCCCGCTCAGCATTCAAGACATTTCTAATAATCACCTTTAAGGTTTTATTCAAATGACCATCTCAAGTAGAAAATACCACCAAAGAGCGTCGCATTGATGAACTGGTTACCGTACTTAATGATGCAGATACGCTTATCGTCACAGAACTCAGCCGTTTAGGCAGAAGCACAGCGGAAGTCATCGGCCTTGTGAATGAGTTTATTAAAAAACAAGTTCGCGTAATCCCCACTAAGCAAAACTTGGATATTAAACAACATGACATGATATCTAAAGTCAGGATTACTCTGTTTTCATTATTTTCTGAACTTGAGCGCGATTTGATTAGCTTATGAACAAAAGAAGCGTTAGCTGCTAAAAATCCCAAGGCACCATTTTGGGTAAACCAAGAAGCACAATGCAGAAAAGTAAATTTGATAAGGACGTTGAAAAAATTAAAGAGCCATTAGGGTATGGCTTATCAGCTAGAAAGATTGCTACGGTGTTAGCTTATACAAGTCATATTGCGCTCAACACTTATATTAATAAGCGTAACTTATGTTAAAAACAACTTAATGAAATCGAATTATTACCCCTAAAAACAATGAGCAAGTTGAACAAATGGCAATAATTGCTCAAAAAGAATGCTTTGTGATAAAATGCTATGCTTTTTTAATTATATAAGGTGCGTTTATGAATTATTTTGTCTCCTTGTTAATCTCTTTGTGTTTTTCCTCCAGTGTAATGGCTGGTGTTACTCCTGAAGTTAGCTTGCGCGATAAAATTGGTCAAATGCTTCTTATTGGTTTTGATGGAAAAAACGTAAACGCCCAATCAAAAATAATAAAAACTATTGAAAAAAATAACATCGGCGGAGTCATATTATTTGATTATGATTACCGCACCAAAACTTATGATAAAAACATTGAAAGCCCAGGACAAGTAAGACAGCTAAATAGTGATTTACAGTATTTTACGGAGCAAGGTAATTTAAAACACCACAGGTCAAAATTACCTCTCTTAATTTCTGTAGATTATGAAGGAGGAAAAGTTAATCGACTGGGTGAAAAATATGGGTTTCCGCCAACAATATCAGCTGCAGAAGTTGGAAAAAGAAGTTTTGAGGAAGCAGAATCCAGTGCAAACTCTATGGCTCAAACATTAAAAGAAGTTGGCTTTAATTTAAATTTTGCTCCGGTGCTCGATGTAAATGTTAATCCAGATAATCCAGTCATTGGAAAAAAGGACCGTAGTTTTTCTGCTGATGCATCAATGGTGGGTAGTTATGCCAGCATTTATACTCGCCACTTTTTAAATCAAAAAATCCAATGTGTATATAAACATTTTCCAGGTCATGGTAGTTCTACCAAAGATTCACATCTAGGTTTTGTTGATGTTACTGATACTTGGCAGACTTATGAATTACAACCTTACCAGCACTTATTAAATTCAAATGAATCTTGTGGCGTGGTTATGACCGCACATATAGTGAATCGCCAATTAGATGAGACAGGGCTGCCTGCTACATTATCTAAGAAAATATTAACAGGCCTTTTGCGTCATCAATTACATTTTAACGGTGTCATCATTACTGATGATATGCAAATGAAAGCCATTAGTGACAACTATGGGCTTGAGCAAGCTTTAGTGCTGACGATAAATGCTGGCGCAGATATGTTGATTTTTGGCAACAATTTAACTGTTGAACCACAAGATCCTGAACAACTTATTGATATCATTGAAGCTAAAGTTCTCTCGGGTGAGATTAGCCCAAAAAGAATAAATGAAGCATATAAACACATTGTTGCTTTAAAGAAATCAATTGTAACTCATAACTCGACAGCGTTTTAAAAGATATGGATCAAAGAAACATGACTACAAGATTGTTATCCTTGGACGTATTTGGGGGAAGGTATTTTAAGTACCTTTACCTGCGATTGCATCCGCATTGATTGGGAATATTATTATTAGCATTTTTCTCATTTTTTCGCGGACAAAAAATCAATTACAAGGGATGATTGTTGCTGGGATAATTTTATCGGCACTAGGTTGGCTACGGGGTTTTATTTTTCCAATTAACAAATCACTCTGGTCTAGCTCCTATGTATTATGGACAGGCGGTTTGGCCTTGCTAGTATTTGCTCTCTGTTTTGCACTCATTGAAATCAAACAATGAAGCTATTGGTCAAAACCATTCACCCTTTTTGGCAAAAACGCCATGCTGGTTTATGTTCTTCACGTTTTGCTCTTAAAGTTTCAAGCCAATATTCTGGTTCATAATAATGATGGTGACCCCATAAACCTGCCTCTATCAAAGATTTATTATTTGGAAATCTTACATTACAAAATGCCTCGCTTTGTTATGCAATACTGTACACGCTATTTTGGCTGCTTGTATTAAATACATTGCTGAATGGAGTTCAATACTGCTCGGCCAAATATCGTCTGTTAATTGACAACTGTTATAAGCGATAAAACCATTGAACTTGATGAAATAATAAACGAAGTTTCCTCAGGTGACTCAAAAAGATAATTATGATTAAAACCCGTCCGGAAATTTCGACGTTTCCTGCCGGGAATCCCAGTATATAAGCTGATCCAGGAGCAGCTTACCCAGTTAATCTACAACGGCCCAAGCTGCTGCCTCTGGCTGAGAGATTCACCATCCCTTGAGTAGCCGTAACCTGGCCAGGAGTAATCAACTATAATTAATAGTAGGGTGATTACAGGGGAGATGAGGATGAACAATGCACGGTTGAGTCCAGTCGCTCTGGGTTTGGCGCTTGGCATTTTTTGGGGAATTTCCATTCTGATTATGGGATTAATTGCTACTTATTATGCCTATGGCAGACCCTTTGTTGCGTCGATGGGGCTTCTTTATCCCGGTTTTGAACCCACTGTACTTGGCAGCCTGATTGGGGCAGTGATCGGATTTATTGATCTCTTTATCGGCGGTGTCATTATTGCCTGGCTTTACAATGCCTTTGCAGGAGTTTGCTGCCGTAAATCCGACAGGGTGGAGTAACTGCGGCTTTTGCCGCATGAGGTAGCGTTATGAATACATGGATTAAACACATGTCCTGGCAGGCAGTGGTCCTGCTGGGAGGGCTGATGATCAGTACGGCCAGTTCCGCCTGGCAAAATCAGGGGTATAACCGGGGAAATTTTGGTTATTACAATAATAATAATCAATACAACCCGTATTATCGCGGTAACATCTACCGTGGCCCTAATTACCATTACTATAAAAAATACCACCAGAAAAAGTATTACAATCACTGGCGCTATAAACAAGGTAATTATTATAACAACTACTGGTACAACCCAGGCATTATCCGCACCTGTAAAACCTATCAGGTCTGCACGAACTATGGCGGGTGTACGTTGCAACAGTATTGTTATTGATTGATGGTCCCCATGCACAAAGCATGTTATATGAATGTCAATCCGTTACTTGGTGGCGGGGGTGAGAACAGCAGTATACTGGGGTTATGCAAGGATTTGTTTGTTTTTAGACCCATGCTGGGATGTGCCTGTGGCGGCGTATGTCGCAGCGCTTCTTTACCGAAATGATGCCATTCGGGTAATGGATTAAACTCTTCGAATTTGAATTGCATACGTTCACCATGACTTCTATTCACTCGGGATGGGACTGTTCTTGCATGAGTGCGAGGTCACATCCCGTTGGGGGGAGGGCAGCTCTCAAACCGCAGATAGAAATAATGAATTGAGAGACGTTTATTTAACGCCACAGGATGAAGTTTTTGACTTAGGCTTTAGGGTCCGAACCGGAGAAGCCGGTTCGGATGTTTACGGACTTAGAGCGACGGAAACACCGGGATTAAGCTGCCAGGGCTTTGACGCGTGCGCTGAGGCGGCTTTTAATTCGGGATGCTTTGTTTTTATGGATCAAGCCTTTGCTGGCGGCCTTATCAATGATAGGCTGGGCTTTTGCGTAAGCAGCACGTGCAGCTTCTTTATCACCGGCTTCCACAGCTTTCAGAACATTTTTAATGAAAGTACGGTACATGGAACGCGCGCTGGCGTTATGTTTGCGTAACTTTTCGTTTTGGCGAGCACGTTTGATCGCTGATTTAATATTTGCCACTTACAAATCTCCACTCATTTTTAGATGTCACAAAAGAAGCTAATCATGCACAATGCCTTAGAATTTGTCAATATATTCTGGCAGATTAGCAAGCAAAAATCATGGTTTTTCAGCCTGTTAGCAAAACAAAAAAACCAAGGCAATGACCTGACAGCTCGCACAGACGGTTGGATACAGGGGAAAATGAGAAAATCTTGCGTAAAAGAAAGCAATTCCCCCTTATCGGGTATATGATAGTCGCAGGTCAAAAACCCATTTTACACTATGTCAGCGACAGAAACCATGATTCCCAAACGACAAAGTTTATTGCGCTCCACTTCGCTTGTTTCCTTAATGACGCTGACGTCGCGTCTGATGGGGTTTGCCCGCGACATGCTGCTTGCCTATTTTTTTGGAGCACAGGCGGGGATGGATGCGTTTTATGTGGCTTTTCGTATTCCCAATTTCATGCGCCGCCTCTTTGCCGAAGGCGCTTTCGCCCAGGCTTTTGTGCCGGTGCTGGCGGAATATCAGCAGACCCGGCCTGTGCATGATGTGCGCCTGTTCATTGCCCGCATCACCGGGCATCTAAGCCTGGTGCTTTCCTTAATCACCGCCATTGGCGTCATCGCCGCCCCTGTCATTATTTTCATTTTTGCACCGGGGTTTGGCGAAGGCAGTACCCGAACGCTGCTTGCCACCGAAATGCTGCGCCTGACGTTTCCCTATTTAATGCTGATTTCATTGACAGCCATGGCCGGTGCGATATTGAACACCTACGGTTATTTTGGCGTGCCGGCGTTTACACCGGTGCTGCTGAATGTGTTCATGATTCTGGCGGCTGTCTATTTAACCCCGTACACCGATCCGCCCGTTGTCGCCCTGGCCTGGGGTGTTTTACTGGCGGGGATTGCGCAATTGCTGTTTCAAATTCCGTTTCTTTACCAACGCCAGTTGTTGGTTAAACCGCGCCTGTTCTTTGGTGATGAAGGGGTTAGGCGTGTTTTGAAGTTAATGGTTCCTGCCTTGTTCGGGGTGTCCATTGCCCAGCTTAATTTAATGATTGATTCCATCTTTGCCTCCTTTCTTCAGGTCGGCAGTGTGTCCTGGCTGTACTACACGGACAGGCTCACTGATTTTCCTCTGGGGGTCTTTGGGGTAGCCATTGCGACTGTCATCCTGCCGCATTTGTCACGAAAACATGCTGAACAGAGCCTTGAAAAATACTCGCGTGCCTTAGACTGGGGCCTGCGCAGCATTTTACTGATTGGGTTGCCGTCGGGCATCGGGCTCGCGCTGTTTTCCATGCCAATGATTGCCTGTTGCTTTGCGTATGGCAAATTTTCGGCAGTTGACGTGCTGCAGACACAAAAAAGTTTGATTGCTCTGGGTTCCGGCGTGCCTGCCTTTATGATGATTAAAGTCTTGGCATCCGGGTTTTATGCCCGCCAGAATATCAAAACCCCGGTTAAAATCGGCGCCATCGCCATGGTGGTGAACAGCCTGCTGTGTGCGGTGCTGATTTGGCCTCTGGCCCATGCCGGCTTAGCCTTGGCCTCGACGCTGGCGGGTTATTTAAACTGCGGTTTATTGTTGATTCTATTAAGACGCCGGCAAATCTTTACGCCGGTCAAGGGGTGGCCGAAATTTATAGCCCAACTGCTTTTTGCTAATGGCGTCATTGCTGTCTATTTATGGTTTATGGCGGGTGATGTCAGCCAATGGCTGGCAAAACCGCCCTTATTGAGGCTGGGCACCTTATTCACCCATATTTTTGCGGTATTATTCATTTACGTGGTGTGTCTGTATCTTGCAGGAGTAAGGCCGGCGCAATTTCGTGGTTCAATGAAGGAGTGATTATGCACGCTGAAGCATTTTATCAGACTCAGAGCGAAGGGGCTGTCCCCCTGATGCTCATTAATCCATCCCAATGGCATGAGGGCAAAATCGAATTGAGCGATGGCGAGCGCTGTCAATTGCAGTCTCAGGCATTTAAAGCCAGACTGGGGCAGTTGTGCCTGATTTACACGCCGTCCGGTCAGCTTGCCAAAGCGTTTTTAGGGCAAGGGGAGGCCAGTGAAGCCCAGGCCATGGCGTATGCCGCTACCCTGTTGCCGGAAGGTGATTATGAAACGGCTCATTCCTTATCGATTTTTGCTCAGGTGAATTGGGCTTTGGCGCAATACCGATTTGATCGGTACAAAAAGCAGGAGCGGCCGCCGCGTCGTCTGGTTGTGCCCAAAGAAGTCATGAAGACACTTAAAACCGACGTGGAAGCAGTTTTTTTAGTGCGTGATCTCATCAATACCCCGAGTAATGACTTAAGCCCTCTGCAATTGTCTGAAGCGGTGGCCGAATTGGCCAGGCAGTACCAGGCCGATTTCTGCCAGTGGGTGGGCGATGAATTGCTCGCGGCCAATTTTCCTGCCATTCATGTGGTTGGCCGTGCCTCCGAATTTGAACCCCGCTTAATCCAGTTAACCTGGGGTAAAGCTGAGCATCCCAAAATTGCTCTGGTGGGCAAAGGTGTCTGCTTCGACAGCGGCGGTCTTGATATTAAACCGGCCTTAAACATGCGTTTAATGAAAAAAGACATGGGGGGGGCAGCCAATGCCTTAGGGCTTGCGCAATGGATTATGGCCAATCAGTTGCCTGTGCGGCTGCAGGTGTTAATCCCCGCTGTTGAAAATGCGGTGGGTTCACGCGCGTTTCGTCCAGGTGATGTGCTGACCATGCGCAACGGCCTGACGGTGGAGGTGGATAACACCGACGCGGAGGGCCGTCTGATTCTGGCCGATGCCATGGTCAAAGCCTGCGAGGAAGAGCCGGAATTACTGATTGATTTTTCGACCCTAACGGGAGCTGCGCGGGTCGCGGTGGGTACCGAAATAGCCGCCCTGTTTACCGGGAATGATGAACTGGCCATGACGTTAAGTCGTCTGGGTGAGGACATTGACGACCCCGTCTGGCGCCTTCCCTTGTTTTCAGGCTATGACAACATGCTGGATTCCACGGTAGCCGACGTTATCAATGCCAGCCCATCGCCCTATGCTGGAGCGATCACGGCGGCGTTATTTTTAAAGCGCTTTATCCATTCCCCGACACAATGGATTCACTTTGACATCATGGCCTGGAATTTAGCGAGCAAACCCGGAAAGCCGGAAGGCGGTGAAGCCATGGGGATGCGCACGATCGCTCATTACCTGAAGGAAACATACGGCTAAAGCCACCCAGGCCGAAGTCAAACCGCGGCCGGGGTGATACGGGTCTAGTTCATCAGAAAGGAAATGCTCAGTTTTTCGGGTTGAGTTGTCGGCTCTGTGGTATGAACAGTTACCTGTTCGTCTCCACTCTTTGATTTATGCCGTTTAGGGTGTGTTTCGGTGATCTCGACAACAGAGTCACTCGTCTCAGGCGTTATGGCGTTGACCACTTTTTTTGCTTTTTCAACGGTTTCGTTCGTCTTGGATTTTAGTATCTCCAACACCTTCATTATCTGGGTGCTCGCTCCCGGTTTTGTCAAGTCTGCGTTAGACAATAGGGTGGCAGTCTGGTGGAATTGGGTGCCTAACTCCATCATTTCTGCCTGTAGTGTCTGATTTTTAATCTCAGCGGCAGAGTACCCTTTCCCTACAAAAAAAGCCGGGGCAGCTTTTTGTGATGGCGATGGTCGAGCACTGGCCGGTTGTTGAGACGCTTTCGTCTGGCGAGGCGCAGGCTCCGGCCCAATGAATTTTCGCTTGGGGTTTTCAGGCGTTGTTGCTTCGGAGGCAGGTAACGTCTTGCTGAGCGATTGTTTTTCATTAAGCGCTGAATTTTTAAACGACTCCGTGATGAAATTCAACGAAACAGTAGCGGACTGTAGCATCTCGTTGAGACGCTTTATTTCAGCAGGGTCTTTAGCCTTTTTCAGTTGAGATTGAATGGTCATGATCCTGCTGTTTGCCCATCGCTCACTCGCGGCGTACGCCTCAAGGAATAACGCTTTAATGTCGTTGGCCGCTGCACTGTTGGTGTAAAAGAACCATCGAATCGGGGTGGAACCAGAGAAGTCAATGACGTCAAAAAAAGTATTTCCTTGAACATCAAAGGGTAGGGGATCGGATGTCTTGCTTTGAAAAACGGCCAGATAAGGGCATTTTTTGTCTTTAAAATCGGCAAGCACTTTTGTGGCCGCCTGAGGGGTAAGGCGAGCTAACGGGATAACATAAAGATTTTTTGGATCATATGAGCTAATGATCTTCGCTGTCGGTTCATCCTTTTCAAACAGAATGTTCTTCTGCTCAAGGACCTTTTTTTCAAGTTCAAGCATGTTTTTGTGTAATGTCATGCTTTTAGGGTTCGCCAGCGGGGTCAAAGGCTTGATCCTGTCTTTAAGTAGGCTATCAATGTCCATTTTTTCGATTATGGCAATATGGCCTCTCACGCTGGGATGGAGGTTATTGGCGATGAATTTTTTTTCAGGGAACATGGCGGCCAAATAAAGAAGATGGTTCCCGAGTCCTCCTGCTATATCGATGACATAGTCTGTGTTTTCTGAGGTAATGAGGTGGTGGAGTATGTCATGAAGCCGGTCCCAACTCTTCGGAGTCTTGCTAGTCGAGGTGACTGTTGGCTGCTCGCTTTTCCCGTCTTGATTCGGTTGATTGGTTTTCATTGTTTTCCTACTGAGTTGTGAAAGGCGGGTATTGTAGAAAAAGCAGGCATAAAATAAATAAGTCTGCGGTGGAATTAAACAATTGCAATCAATCTCTACGCAATATTTACAATCGCGGTGGAAGGTATAAAATCAAGCCATATCAATGGCATGGGTTTGCAGCTCGCATCCCTTGGCACGGTATTCGCGATAGTGAAGTCGGCTTATGTCTTTCGCGGACTCCTCCTCGGGTACAATTTCAATGACCCGTCTGAACCGGCCGTAAAATGAGGGTATGGAATCGGACAGATTGAGTAGAATTTCACGGAAACCGCGCGGTTCCTGGTCATGGCCAATTTGTACCGGTGGCGGTGGTTCGGGGCCTTCTCCCTGCAAATGATGGGGAATAAAGCTGTCTTCTTTAAAAGTCCAGAGCAATTCATCAAGCCTCTCGGCATCCTGTTCATTTTGACAATAAACAAACACCTGATGCCCGCGTAAGTAAGCTTTCTCGAGCAGGCGGCAGGCGAAAAGCCATTTCGCCTGAGGCTCGCGGGTGTTTAACAGGTAAAAATCAACGCGTGGAACTGACATGGCGCAAAAACTCAACAAGTAAGGGAACGGGGCGGCCAGTGGCCTGACGCTTCTTCCCGGAAACCCAGGCGGTTCCTGCGATATCCAGATGCGCCCAGCGGTATTTTTGAGTAAAACGCGACAGAAAGCAAGCCGCGGTAATGGCACCGGCACTGCGGTCAAACGCACCGTTAATCATGTCCGCCAGAGGACTTTCCAGCGCTTCCTGGTAGGCCTCATCAAGCGGCATACGCCAGGTTTTTTCATTGCTTTGGTCAGCGGCTGCCAGTAAATCGGCGGCCAGCGCGTCGTCTTTGGTCATAAAGCCCGTGGTAATAAAGCCCAGGGCAATAATGATGGCGCCGGTTAAGGTGGCGATGTCTATGACCATGGCAGGGTTAAGCCGTTCGGCGTAACTTAAGGCATCGGCCAGAACCAGCCGTCCTTCGGCGTCCGTATTCAGAATTTCAACCGTTTGTCCGGACAGGGTGGTCACGATATCACCCGGCTTGACCGAGGTGCCGCTCGGCATGTTTTCAGCGCTGGCAATGAGGCCTGTGACATTCACCGGCAGCTTGAGCAGGGCGCAGGCTTTCAATGTGCCTAACACACTGGCAGCGCCTGACATGTCGTATTTCATCTCCATCATGGCATCGCCCGGTTTGATGGTCAAACCGCCGGAGTCGAACGTGATGCCCTTACCTACCAGAACAATGGGTTGTGCATTGCCGCCGCCCTGGTATTGCAACTCAATAAAACGGGGTTCCTGATGGCTTCCCTGCGCGACAGCGAGCAACGCGCCCATGCCGATTTGGCGGATCTCATCGGGTCCCATGACCGACGCTTTGATATCGGCATGTTCGTTGGCCAGCGCCAGAGCCTGCTCGCCCAGGTAGGCGGGGGTACAGCGATTGGCGGGTAAGTCGGCTAAGGTGCGGGTCAGTTGCACGCCTTTGGCAATGGCTTCACTGTGCTTAAGGGTTTGATGGCTGACGCCAGGGAGACTGAAATGAACGGACTCCAGAATGAGTGGTTTTTTTTCTTTGGTTTTAAATTCATCCAACTGATAGCATTGAGCATCGACTTGCAGCACCATCTGCTGAAGTTGCCAGTCGGGGGTCTTATCGGCCACGGGCGGCAGACAAAGGGTGGCTGAGGCCACGCGCTGCTTCAATAGGGCAGCCATGATGTCGCCCAGGCGTTTTTGCAGGGCATCCCCGTTAAATTCTGCTTTTTTCCCACAATTCAACACCAGTAAACTGTGATGATTGATGTCCGTTTGCCAGGCTGAATCGCCTTTGTCCTTCAATCGGCTGAAAAGTCGCGAAATCAAGCCCTGGAGATGGCCATCGAGCATCTGAGCAAACGCATCCCACTCGCCGTCGCTGAAGAGGCCCAGTACGAGGCATTCGGCGTCGCTCAGCGAGGGCGTGTCAATTAATCCATAATTCATTGTGCTTCCTTAAGACAAAGAGTGCTAGTTTACCTAGGCTTGGCTTGTAATGCCATCTCCTTTATGTGAATTTCCACAAAGGAAAACCTGACGATCAGCGCAGATCATGGTAAGCTAGAGTGATCATAAACAGCGAGACCCGTGTGAATACCCGTAATCCAAGCCTTTTGCCGAGAGCCAGACTGTGTTGATTTTTCGTTACCTGGCTAAAGAAGTGTTCGTGACGTTAGCTTCCCTGACCACTATCCTGATGCTTATCTTTATGAGCAACCAGTTTGTGCGCTACCTAAATCGTGCGGCCAATGGGCAAATCCCGGGCATGATTATCATGAAACTGATGATGCTCGAATTGCCTAACCTCATGGGCCTTCTGCTGCCCCTCGGTTTTTTCGTTGCCTTGCTGATTGCCTATGGCAGGATGTATGCCGAAAGCGAAATGACGGTTCTGCAGGCCTGCGGGTATGGGCCTGACCGTTTATTGAAGCACAGCGTTTACATGGCTCTGGCGGTGGCCCTGCTGGTGGCTTTTATCATGATCTGGGTCAGTCCTGTCATTGCCAAGGAGCGCTCTTCCCTGCTGCGCGCCACCGGGGTAAAGACCCTGATCCAGACGATTCTGCCCGGTCGCTTTCGCGCCATTTCCAACGGACGGCAGGTGTTTTATGTGGAGTCCATGAACCGGGAGCACACGGAAGCAAAGAATATTTTTCTGGCAAGGCAGGTGATTAAAGACAATCAACCGCGCTGGGATATCTTATGGGCGGAACACGCGTTTGCAGAGACGGATCCTGAGACCCTTGAAGATTACATTGTCCTTGCTAAAGGCACCGAATATGAAGGCGCGCCGGGTCAGGCCAATTATCAGGTGGCTGAATTTACCCAGTACAAAGCCCGCCTGCCCCACCCCACCATCGAAATCAAAGACGATCTGCGAACTGCCAAAACGGCTGATTTACTGCCGTTTTTTAACAGCGATAACCGCAAGGCCGCTGAATTGCAGTGGCGGCTCTCAGTCCCCCTGATGGTTCTCACCCTGACCCTGGTGGCTGTGCCCTTAAGCCGGGTCAACCCCCGGTCAGGAAAATACGCCAAACTGCTGCCGGCCATTTTACTCTACATTGTGTATGCGAATTTCATGTTTGTTGCCCGTGATTGGGTGGCGGCAGGCAAAGTACCGCAATGGATCGGCATGTGGTGGCTGCATGGCGTGGTTCTCCTTATCGGCCTGTTACTGGTCGGCTATAATCGGGTGAAGCCGGCATGATCTTAATCGAACGCTACATTGCCAGAACGGTTCTGGCCTCCATAGGCTTGGTCACCCTGATGCTTGCGGGACTTCAGGTATTCATTCTTTTTGTCAATCAACTGGATGATCTTGGCCGCGCCGATTTTGGTCTTGTCAATGCGGCCATTTTTGTGTTTCTGCAGATGCCTTATCAGGTGTATCTCTTTTTTCCCATGGCCAGTCTCATGGGCTGTTTGATTGGTCTTGGCATGATGGCCAATCATCGCGAACTCATCGTTATGCGGGCGGCGGGAATGTCCATCGGCCAAATCACCCTGGCGGTCTTGAAGGTGGCTTTTTTAATCATTGTTCTTGTAACTCTGGTTGGCGAAACCGTGGTGCCTAAGCTCGCCTATTTTGCCAATGATTTGCGGACTCAGGCCTTAAGCGGCGGTCAGGCTTTGCGCACGGCTCAGGGAGTCTGGCTTCGTAATCAAAATGACTTTATCACCATTGGCAGCATTGAAAAGAATACGTTGCACAGTGTTTTTCAGTTTCGCTTCGACGAACGGCATCATTTGCGCTTTGCCCGGCGCATGGAACGTATTGAGTACCGGGATGGGCATTGGAAAGCGTATGGCATTGCCCAAACCGACATTTTCCGGACAAGGACCGTGGCCAGCACCGCCAAAGAGATGGTTTGGGATGTGTCGGTTAAGCCTAAGTTATTGAATTTAACCAGCAGCGAACCGGATGAAATGACGTTGCATGAGCTGCGCCAGTATCTGCGCGAACAAAAACAAAGCCATCAAACCGCCAGCAATTATCAACTGGCTTATTGGCAGCGCCTGATTCAACCCTTGACGACGGTGGTGATGATGGTTCTTGCCATTCCGTTCATCTTTGGCCCGCTGCGCTCGTCCACCATGGGATCCAAATTGCTGCTCGGCATTATGGTGGGTTTTGGCTTCCATATCCTTAATCGTTTTTTTGGCCCGATCAGTCAGGTGTTTCAGTGGCCGCCTGTGCTGGCAGCCATCGGCCCGACCCTGCTCTTTGCCGTGCTTGGGCTGTTCATGATGGCTAAGGCGAAATGATGACAGGAATTCGACACCTGCTGGAAGCGCTGCTTAATCCCCTGTGTCTTTTTTTAGTTGTTTATACCCTGTTGCTGATCAGGCTCTGGCGTCAGGGCGACAGGTTAAGCAGGATTGGTTTTTCGCTGCTTTACCTGATGCTTTTATTTGTCAGTACAGGCTGGTTGCCTAAAACCCTGACGGCCGGGCTTGAACAGCAATACCCGGTTGTAAAGCAAGTGGACCCCCGCGTGCGTTGGGTGGTGGTCTTCAGTGGCGGTCAGGCTGAGGTGGCAGAACAACCGGAACATCTGCTGCTTTACAATGCCAGCATCAAGCGCCTGCTGGAAGGGCTTCGCCTTTATCGCCAATTACCCGACGCTACTCTGCTGCTTTCGGGCGGCGGTTTCGGCGGTGAGAGGGCAGAGTCTGAGCGCATGGCGCAATTGGCTGACTGGTTTAACAAGCCTCTGAAGCCCGTGGTGCTGGAGACCATGTCGTTAAATACCGCTCAACAGGCGAAGGCAATCAAGCGGTGGGTTCATGAGCAGCCTTTTTATCTGGTGACTTCCGCCATCCACATGCCAAGGGCCATGGCCTTATGTCGAAGCCAGGGCCTGAAACCAATCGCTGCCCCGGCTGACAGAAGCCTTTACTGGCAAGATGAACGCTGGGAAAAACGGTACATACCCAATCCGCAGAACATGGTTTATTTGAGTATTGCCCTGCATGAATTGCTGGGCATGGCCTGGGCATCCCTGCGAGGGGACATGGCCTGATTAGTCTTTCAGGTATTTTTCGATGATGGATTTTTTAAGTTCAATTTCACAGTCGTCCATGGTCAGGGGGCGCGAGTAATAATACCCCTGGATGCCGTCAATACCCAGAACCTTCAAGGTGTCTAACTGTTCCTCCATTTCAACGCCTTCGGCAATGACACTGATGTTCAGTTTATGGGCGATGGTGATGATGGCGCTGATAATGGTCTGGTCCAGGTAGTCATGCTGGCAATTGTCAATGAAGGCTTTGTCGATTTTAATTTTATTGACCGGTAAATGTTTTAAATAAGATAGACTCGAATAACCGGTGCCGAAATCATCAATCACCAGATTAATGCCGCTTTTCTTAAGGGAATCGATCTCCTTGTAGAGCCGTTCGTTGTATTCAATAAAAAAGGTTTCCGTGATTTCCAGTTCAATGCTGGAGGGGGGGAGCTGGATTTCATCGAGAATGGCATTGATGACATTGCTTAATGAATGACGCAGGAATTGCACTGTGGAGACATTGATGGCAATGGGACCGGGGAGAATTTTCTTGTCTTTCCAGATCTTGGCCTGTTGGCAGACCGATTTGATAATCCATTCGCTGACCGGGATAATCAACGGACTTTTTTCGAGCGTATGGATGAAATCCCCCGCCGCCAGCACCCCTTTTTCCGGGTGATTCCAGCGCAACAGGGATTCAAGGCCAATGATTTCACCTGTAACCCCGTCATAAAAGGGCTGGTAGACCATGAAAAATTCCTGTTTGTCATAAGCACGCTGCAACTCTTTGCCCAGACCGTGAATCTGCTGGTATTCCTCATAAAGGGCGGTGGAATAATAGTGGTATTGGTTCCTGCCTTTTTCTTTGGCCTGGTAAAGCGCAGTATCAGCTTGCTTAAGCAGGGTTTCGATGTCATGACCGTCTTTAGGGTAAATACTGATGCCCATGCTGGAGGTGATCTGAATCAAATGGTCATCGATGGGGATGGGTTTAGACATTTCCTTAAACAACCGCTCGACAATGGCCGTGACCTGATCGGTCGAAATATTGGCTAAAATCAGGGTGAATTCATCGCCGCCGAGTCTTGCTGCAATGTCGCCTTCCCGAAGGCTTGCCGTCAGGGTGTTGGCAACATGAATCAGAAGCTTGTCGCCATTGTCATGCCCCAGGGTATCATTAATGACTTTGAAATAGTCAATGTCTAAAAAGACCAGGGCAATTTTACCCTGCGAACGCGAGGCCTGTTTGGTCATGTGCTGGAACATTTCATACAGCATGTTACGGTTGGCGAGCCCCGTTAAGGGATCGTGGGTGGCCTGATAATACAATTTGGCGTTTTCAAGCGAGGTCATGGCTTGGGACGCCAGCAGGTTTAAACTGTCCAGATGATTGGGAGTGAAGGTATGGCTGCTGCTGTTATTTTCAAGGTAAAGCATGCGTGACAGCTGTCCTTTATAGAACAAAGGCATCATCAGCAGCGATCGTGGATTTTCCCGCTGCACATAAGGATCCTGGAAAGTCAGTTCTGATTGGATGGCGTCATTGAGAATGATGGGTTTTTGCGTGTGCTGAACGTAGTTTAAAATGGAAACCGGGTATTTCGGCAGCAATCCCTCTTCTTTTTTCGCATTAAGGTAAATGAGTTGCTGTTCAAGATTGCCTTCAGCTTCCACGACCCATTGATCCTGTACCTGAGTCAGGATCAGACTGCGTTGCGCCCCTGCATTCTCAGACACAATCACTAAAAATTTCTGCAATAATTTGTCCAGACGGATTTCACTGGAAATCAATTGGGTAAATTTCAGGATGGCCAGCATGTCGATGCTTTGGGTATTCACCTTGGGCGATACCGCGGCGGCAGGGGTGATGCTGAAATTAGGCAGAGAGTAATCAAACGTCAGCATCGGGTAATTTTCTTCCAGTAATTTAACGCGTGAAACCGCGCCCCAGTCTTTATAATGGCGATAGGCATTGTGCAGGTACATGTTGGCAATGCGACTGACTTTGGCGGTCATGCAGTGAAAACCAGCGCGTTCCGAAGCAATCGCCGCGATCAGGTTTAAACCGCTTTGGTTGGCAGTTTCCATGGTTTGCTCATACAGGGCGATGACGGGCTCATACCCTTGCTCCAGGCGTGCAAATTCACTGCGAAGCAGTAAGGCATAGGCTTTAAAATTATCAGGACACCAGGCCGCGTATTCTTCGATGAAGCGGGTGAGGCCGCGTAATTTTTTTAAATAGTTGTGCCGCTGCACATGCGATATTTCCGGCAGATGATAAAACATGGCCAGCGCTAAAAACAGTTTGCCGTCGAGGTGGCTTATCATCCCTGTATTGAATTCAGCATAACGAAGGTGATTCTCCCCGGCCTCAATGGCTTCTTCATAGCGTCCGAGCATGAAGTACAGAAACGTCAGGGAGCTGTAAAAAAAGCTGAGTTCAGTTTTATTTTTCCCTTGAATGATGTCTTGCTCATAGGCATTCAACGTCTGGTCAGAAAACAGTGAGACGTTTTCCAGGCATTGAGCCCCATACTCCCAGAATTTGATGAAATTAAAAAAGTCGGAGATCGAGACCCGAGACATAAACGCCAGGGCCGATTGAATGTTTTTTTTCATTTCATCGAGTTTTTTACCGGTGGTTTGCGAGTGGATGACCAATAACAGATTGCTGTAATTGCTGTACACCAAATCACCGACCTCACAGCAAAGCCTGAAGGCATTAATGATGGTGTTATTGCAGAGGCTGATGGGATTCTGATAAGGCTCAATGAACGCACCAATAACGAATTGATTTTTACCTTCAAAATTGGACCCGCCGTATTTTTGTTTAAGTCGATTGTAGAGTTTGACGAAGGCGATGGCTTCATCGTACCAGTTCAGGGAGTGCATGATGATGAAGGCAAACACCGGCAGTGACATGGAGGTGCTGTCCGTGTACCCGTACTTCAAACTCAGGCTGATGTTTTTGCAGGTCAGGATAACAAAAAGCTGTTGATTGGTGATGAAGGCGCTGTTTAAAAGCTGGGTAATCAGATTGACAATGGCCTGCTGCTTGGCGTCTTCCATCAATGGCAGATCGATATTTTCAATCCGTGTTTTCCGCAGCTTGAATTTGATTTTATAGATGTCCATGAGCAAGTGAATGAGTTTGGGTTTTTGGGGAATCCTGATTTCAAATTTACGAAGTGCATTCAAACCAATTTCCAGGGCTTCCGTGTGCTGACCCAGGGTGGAGAGCATTTCAATTTTCAAACGATAAATGCCCAGCCGATCCAGTTCATCCCTGGTATTCTCCAACAGATCAGAAAAAAAAGCGTCGGCTGCATTGAAATCGCTGATGAGGTATTTGCAGACTGCCTGTTCGCGGTAGACGGGAAAGACAAGGTCGTAGTGTTTTGTCCAGTTGACCGGCTGCAAAAGCGACACGGCGGCGGAGAGGTAGTCGTTGGCGGCAAAATAGGCGGAAGCCAGTTTGGCCTTTTGCCCGGCCCATAAATTATAACGGGCCAATTGCAGACGCTCCTCCGGATTGTCAATCAAAGGCAGGCTTTGATTGAAATGCTCCATGACATCAAATAACCGCTCGTCGTCCTCAGTCAACGGCTTGTCTTTTAATAATAACCGCCCGATTTTTAAATGAAGCACCGGTCTTTCCGCTTCATCAATTAATTCATACGCCGCCTGCTGAATCCGGTCATGGGCAAAGCGGTAATTCAGGGTGGTAATATTAATTTTGGACAGGTTGTCCCGAAGTCCTACCAGTCCCATGGTTTTATAGCTTTCTTCAAGCGGGTAAATTAAGTTGGTCTTAATGGCCTGCCACAGGTTTTCAGCAATTTGACTGGTGCTTTGTTCATTAATAATCTGTAACGTTCTGAAATCAAACTGATGACCGAAACAGGCGGCCAGTTTTAAAATTTCCTGCGTCGGTTTTGACAGCAGATGAATTTTGGAGGTCAGAAGAGAAATCACATTGTCCGTGGCGCTGGTTCGCTGAATTCGGGTTAAATCCCACTCCCAAAGGCCCTTATCGTAGGAAAAGGTGAGTAATTTCTCCTGATAAACAATCTTTAAAAATTGATTGATAAAAAAGGGATTGCCCTGTGTTTTATCGTAAATGCATTGCGCCAGCGTTTGAATTTTATCACTTGAGGTTGATAGCGTGTCCTGCAGGAGTTCCTGAATATCCTGAAACAGCAGGGGTTGTAATTTCAACGTGGTCAGCGACACCTTGTGTTTATGCAGGTTATTGATGGTGAGTTGCAGCGGGTGCCGTTCATCCACCTCGTTATCGCGATAAGCGCCAATAATGAGTAAATGGTTGGTGTCATGATCCTGCAGCAGGTTCTCAATGAAATTAAGGGAGGAATTATCCGCCCACTGCAAATCATCCAGGAAAAGAACCAGGGGGTGCGAGGGCTGAGCGAAAACACGGACAAAATTTTGGAAAACGAGGTTAAAACGAATCTGGGTATCCGTGGGGTTTAATTTGGGTACCAGCGGTTGCTGACCAATAATCAATTCGACGTCGGGAATGACATCGACCACCACCTGCCCGACATTGCCCAGCGCGGCAATTAACTGGTTGCGAAGCAGTTCCAGTCGGTCTTCGCTTTCAGAAAGCACCTGTTTGACCAGGCTTTGAAAGGCGGTGACGATCGCACTGTAAGGCATGCTGCGCTGCAGCTGATCAAATTTTCCATCAATGTAATACCCCTTGTGCTGAACAATGGGTTTATGGATTTCTTTCACCAGCGAGGTTTTACCGATCCCGGAATAACCCGCAATCAAGATAATTTCCTTGGTGCCTAAGCTGACGCGTTTGAAGGTATTAATTAATTGTTGCACCTGTGGTTCGCGGCCATACAGGTTGCGGGAAATATTCAGATGATCGCGAATATCATTGGTACCTAAGGTAAATTCCCTGATAAGGCCCTTGTTGCGCCATTGATTGCGGCATTCCTGCATGTCGGCGCGCAAGCCGACAATGCTTGAATACCGTTCTTCCGGCATTTTTTCCAGTAATTTATTAATGATGGCTTCAAGCATGGGGGGAATATTGGGACGCAATTCCATCAGTGAAGGCGGTTTTTTGGCAATGTGGCAATGCACCAGTTCCAGGGTATCCATGGTCTGGAAAGGCAACTGATTAGTCAGCATCTGATAAAGGGTGATTCCTAAGGAATAAAAATCCGTACGGTAGTCGACTGGACGGTTGATACGCCCCGTCTGCTCCGGTGAAATATAAGACAGGCTGTCTTCAAATTCATTTAAATTCAAATAGTCCAGGTTTTCTTCGGAAAGGCGGGTGGAGGCACTTAAGTCGACCAGTTTAAGCTTTAATTTTTCAGGGTCAATGATGATGTTGGATGGCTTGATTTCCTTGTGAATGATGTTGCGCTGGTGTAACTCCCAGATAATATCAATCAACTGAATGGCAAGATTAAAAAAATCCTCGATTTTAAGTTGATTGGTCATGAGGTAGGCGTGCAGTAGCTGGCCTTTGACACCTTCCAGAACCAGGACAGGGGCTGGCGTATGCTGCAGAAAATCATAAGCCTTGATGATCGTTGGCGCTTCAATGCTGTTTAAAAGATGAAATTCATGCTGCAGGATAGCTAAATTGTCGGTCGAGGCATAATAATTGTTGGGTATTTTTAACAATACCTTGCACTTATCTTTCAGGCGCAGGGCATGATAAGTATCAATACTGTGGTTATGTCGCAATTTTTCCTGTAATGCGTAGCCTGATATAGAAATCATCGAATCCCTGTCCCTCACTGTAGCGGTCAGTTCGCTAAACCAAAGCAAAATGCTTCATTCTCAATTATAGAAGAGATTGGGGGGGATGATTGAACAAAAAATTCAAAGGCTTGGGGGTGAAATTTGACAAATTGGACAATCATTACTAATCTTATTGTGCATTGCAACAAAGGAGGAAGCCATGCATACGGAACATTTCGAACAATTAAAAACCACGTTGAATAATTTGCAGAAGCCAGTACAGGAATTAGCCGCGCTTCATGCCAGAACACTGCAAAACCTGTCTTACATCAAACCCGAAGAATTCTCCAGAATGCAAAATCCGGAAGAAATCTGGGACAGAAACATCAAGCTGTTTATTCAAAACAGTCACAAAGCACTCGATTTTATGCAACAGGCTTTCACCATTTTTGAAAGACACTGGCTTTTGATGTCTGACAACATTAAAACCACAACCAGCGAGGCCCTGCAAAATGGCCAAGCCATTGCCCGTACGTTAAGCTCAGGCATCAAGAGCACCGGTAACGGCACGTCAAGACCCAAAACTACCGCTGCCAGAAGATCCACCCAGTCCACTTCAGCCAGCAGAACGACGTCTTCAACCAGTAAAACCGCGTCAGGTAAAACGGCTTCTGCGTCCAGAACAACGTCTGGAGTGAGCAAATCCACATCGGCTAAGAAATCAGCTTCAAGCGCAAGCCGACGTTCAGTGAAAAAGGTGGCTTCAAAAGCCGGAAGTACCACAAGCAAATCAGCCAGATCGGCAAGTGGTATTGCAAAAAGCAGTTCAATTAAAAAAACGGCATCAGCCAAAAAGCCGGCTACAGCTAAAAAAGTAACGGCATCCAAAGCCAAAACAACCACGGCAAGAACCATTGCCAAACCATCCACATCAATCAAAAAAACAGCCACTGGCAAGAGCAGCACCGCATCACGCGCTAAAACCACAGCCAGACCGATGACTGCAAAAAGCACGACTTCCGTCGGAAGCAGCAGACCGGGTACGTCATCCAGTCTGATGCATGGCACCAATGGCGGCGCAAAACACGGGATTGCCACCAAGCCAGCAACGATGGCCGGCAGCACGGCAACAAGGCCCGGGATGCAGCCTTCCAAGCCGATTAGCTCGTCCATGGCCTCTTCCAAGGACATGAGCAAGCCAATCATTAACCCATCGGCTACTGTCCGCGATAACAAAACGGTTACCAGCGAGCACAACAAGTATGGTTCCATGAACATACCGTCTCACTTAAGCCGCGACAGCAACCTGCCTAAAAAATAGCATTTCACGGACTAACAAAGGCGCCTTTTAAAGGCGCCTTTTATTTTGTAGGCTGTTGTCAAATTACTTGCTTGAATTCTTGCGTCTACCTCCTTGTAGCCATTACACTTTTCACTCGCTAAATCTGAATTAAGTCGTTTTGTCTTAACAGTGTTTGGGGGAATGAGGCGTTTCTCTAAACCATCAGTAGGGGATGAGGCTGTGTTTTTAAACAGGATTAAAGAGGGCATACGCAAAGGTTCAATTATTAAAGACGAGGAGGAGAGTGAAAAGGAGTATTCCAATTTTCTTTCTGCGAAAGCCATCATTCTGGCTTATGATTCCGTGACTGAGATTCCCGAAAAATTGGCAGAGGCGCGCATTGCATTTGTACACAGTCTCTTTACGATGTCGGATACACGGTTTGAGCAGGCCGCGAAAACGCTGCCTGATTGGGGTGATATTTTAAGTGCCAAACATCGCCAGACATTAAGGGAACTTATCAATACCAAAGCGGTTAATCATCCTCACGCGGCAAGAGCTGAACGCCTCTTTTTAGCCACGGAAGAAAGGATTCAGTATTACCGTAAGAAATACGATGATTTCATTGCCGAGCGCAGAAAAGAAATCGAGACGAACAACCAGCGTTCCCAGATTCAATTTCTGCTTCTTGAGTATGCGGCTTCAGGCATGGATAAATGCCTGAATATGAGTGTTGCAGAACCCTCGGAAGTCAAACTCACCCGCGCGACCAGGTACCTGAAGGACACGCAGGGTATTGAACTGCATCCGCTTCAGTTTCGCGATAATCTGCAATCCTATGGGGCTAATCTTGTCAATTTTTATGATCTGTTGAATTCGGCAAGAAAATCGGTGGCAGACTATTACCCTCCCGAATACCAAAAGGAATTTGAGGTATTCTATAAGGCGCAGGAAGAACGCCTGTTTCCTGATCCCCGCATGGCCAGAAGCATCGCCGCGGTCAAAATTGTCGCGGCTTATCAGGAAAACAAGATCGACCCGGCACATCCCGATTACCCCTTTCTGTGTAAAGAAATTGAGTCGTGTTTAGAGAGTACGCCGCTTGAGGTTTGCCTTGCCTACATCAAAAAAAAGGATGAACCGGCGGAGGCTTATTTTAAGGAGTCGCTGGGCACCCTTTATCAACTCATCAGGGAATACCATGACAACACAGTGCCTTGCACGGTTCATCCTGATAAATTAGCCCGTTCCTTCCAATCGCTCGCCACGCTCACGAAGAAGAGCCCCCCACCGTTCCTTAATCAACGACCTGGAAACAACAGTACCCCTCCGCGGAGAGATGCGGAGGCGACTGCGGCAGTAAAGAACGCGCCGCTCATCGTCGAAAAAACGCCGGAGTCAGAGAAGCTGATGCCGGTTGCAAAAACGACCTCACTGTTAAATCTTGAGCAAAAAAGAAAGCCCTTGCCGCCGTTGCCAAAATCCTACAGTGCCAATGATGTGGTGACGACAATTACGCCTGCTCCTGATTCGCAGTCAGGCCATCCTGAGAAATCCTCTGCTCAGTATGCCAATTCCAACATGCATTTTTTTCAGAAAAAAAAGATGCTGGCGGAATTCTTTGCCAAAAATCCTCCGCCTGCCATCCCCAGCCGTTCGGGGATGGGCAGTGGTCATTATGAAAAATAATCATTTTTTCAATGGGTTAAAATAAAATAACCGCTGTTTCTGGAAAATAAAACTATACTTCTAATGAATAAGGAACTAACAAGAGTAAAGAGGATAGTATTATGAACGCCATTGATTTTTTAATTAAAGAGCATAATCGGGTACGAAAGATGCTGGCCGATATCAATGATGCTTCGCACCGTGAAGAAACACGGCGCAAACTGTTTGCCGTGTTATCTCAAGATTTAATCCGGCATGAAAAAATGGAGCATGCCGTTTGGTATCCGCATTTCAAGGACAGACTGGATGACACCGTAAAGCACCTGGTCAGTGAGGAAAAGGGCGCTGAAAGAGCCATTAAACAATTGGATGACACAACGACTACCCAAACCTGGGAAGAAAAATTTTCCAAATTTAAAAAAGACGTGGAGCACCATGCCAGTGAAGAGGAACAGATTCTGTTTCCCAAGGTTAAAACCCTGCTGAGCGAGGAAGAGCTTGAAAAAATAGGACAGGACATGTTTCACTTTAAACAAGATCATCACCCGTCCACGCATTAACGGACAATCCGATGAAAATCATCGTAACCACCCTGAGGCAGCGTCTGGCAATCGCTGCCGGTGCGGTTTTTTTTCATTTCCCGATTAATTTTGCTCAGGATGAATTTCCTTGTCGCGACAGGGTATAAACTTTAGTCAAAACTCGGTAAAATAGGCCACTTTATCTTTTTTTGCAGTTACTATGCCAAAACGCACTGATATCCAATCCATCCTGATTCTCGGCGCCGGTCCAATTGTCATTGGTCAAGCCTGCGAATTTGATTATTCCGGGACCCAGGCGGTCCGCGCATTAAAGGAAGAAGGGTACCGCGTTATCCTGGTCAATTCCAACCCGGCCACCATCATGACTGATCCCGAGTTGGCGGATGCCACTTACATTGAACCCATCCAGTGGCAGGAAGTGGCGCGGATCATTGAAAAGGAAAAACCCGATGCGCTATTGCCCACCATGGGTGGTCAAACTGCGCTGAACTGTGCCCTGGATCTGGTTCGGGAAGGGGTTTTGGCTCGCTATAACGTGGAAATGATTGGTGCTACCCGTGAAGCCATTGATCGGGCGGAAGATCGCGATCAGTTTCGCCAGTTAATGAAAAAAATTGGCCTGGACATGCCGCGCTCAGCCATTGCCCACAGCCTTGAAGAAGCTTTTCAGGTGCAGGCACAGCTTGGATACCCGGCCATTATCAGACCTTCGTTCACCATGGGCGGCAGCGGTGGGGGCATTGCCTATAACCGGGAAGAGTTTGAGGAAATCTGTCTGCGCGGTCTCGAATTGTCGCCAACCCATGAACTGCTCATCGATGAGTCTGTGCTGGGCTGGAAAGAATTTGAAATGGAAGTGGTACGGGATAAAAACGACAATTGCATTATCGTGTGCACCATTGAAAATTTTGATCCCATGGGGGTGCACACCGGCGATTCCATTACGGTCGCACCAGCACAAACCCTGACTGATAAAGAATACCAGCGCATGCGTGATGCGGCGATTAAAGTGCTGCGCGCTGTCGGTGTGGATACCGGCGGCTCCAATGTCCAGTTTGCCATCAATCCCGAGGACGGGCGCATGCTGGTTGTGGAAATGAATCCCCGTGTATCGCGAAGTTCTGCCTTGGCTTCCAAAGCCACAGGTTTCCCAATTGCCAAAGTCGCTGCCAAGCTCGCCGTGGGTTATACCCTCGATGAATTGGCCAACGAGATTACCGGCGGTAAGACGCCGGCCTCATTTGAGCCCAGCATTGACTATGTTGTAACCAAAATTCCCCGCTTTAATTTCGACAAATTCCCGCAGACTTCACCCATCCTGACCACGCAGATGAAATCGGTGGGTGAAGTGATGGCCATTGGCTCCAATTTTCAGGAATCCTTGCAAAAAGCCATCCGCGGTCTTGAAATTGGCCGTAGCGGTCTTGTTCCGCTCTTTAAAAAGGGGGATATGCCGCGTTTACAAGGTCATTTGCATGAGCCGACTCCGGATCGCCTGTGGTATATTGCTGACGCATTCCGTCAGGACATGTCGCTTGAAGACATCCATCAGGAAAGCCGCGTGGACCCCTGGTTTTTATCCCAGATCCAGGAACTGGTAATGCTTGAGCGCTCCTTGTACGGCAAATCCATCAATGAACTTGATCAACAGACGCTGCGTTTAATGAAACAGCGCGGTTTTGCCGATGCCTACCTGGCGCGTTTGCTTTACTGCAATGAAGAACAGGTGAGGACGCGGCGGTTGGAGCTCGGGGTTGTCCCGGTTTACAAGCGAATTGACTCCTGCGCCGGTGAATTTCCAAGCGACACGGCTTACCTGTATTCCTGTTATGAAACCGTTTGCGAAGCACGTCCGCAATCCGATAAGAAAAAAATCATGATTTTAGGCGGCGGACCCAATCGCATCGGGCAGGGCATTGAATTTGATTATTGCTGCGTCCATGCGTCCTTAGCCCTGCGTGAAGCGGGTTATCAGACCATTATGGTCAATTGTAACCCGGAAACGGTCTCCACCGATTTTGATACCTCCGATCGCCTTTATTTCGAACCGGTTACCCTGGAGGATGTCCTGTCCATTGCCGCGGTGGAAAAACCCGATGGCATCATTGTCCATTATGGCGGCCAGACCCCGCTGAAACTCGCACGGGATCTCCAAGCCAATGGCCTGACCATCGTTGGCACCTCGCCGGATGCCATTGATCAGGCCGAGGATCGCGAACGTTTCCAGAAGCTGGTGGCTGAACTGAAGCTTGACCAACCCGCCAATGGCACCGTGCGCAGCGAGAAAGAAGCGCTCGAAGTGGCCAAGCGAATCGGGTATCCGCTGGTGGTTCGGCCCTCGTATGTGCTCGGCGGCCGGGCCATGGAAGTTGTTTATCATGAAGATGATCTGAAGCATTACCTTAAGCATGCGGTGGCTGTATCCAACGATTCGCCGGTGCTGCTTGACCAGTTCCTCAATGATGCCATTGAGGTCGACATCGATGCCGTCTGTGACGGCAAAGATGTGATGATTGGCGCCATCATGGAACACATTGAGCAGGCGGGTGTGCATTCCGGTGATTCGGCCTGCACGCTGCCTCCCTTCAGTTTAAGCGTTGTCGTGCAACAGGACTTGATTGAACAGGTTCGGCAGATGGCGTTAAAACTCGGGGTTGTCGGCTTGATCAATGCCCAGTTTGCCATTCAGGCCGATGACATTTATGTGCTTGAAGTGAACCCCAGAGCCTCAAGAACGGTGCCATTTGTCTCCAAAGCCACCGGCCTGCCTCTAGCAAAAATAGCCGCGCTGTGTAAAATCGGCGTGTCTTTAAAGCAGCAGGGATTGAGCCAGCATTACCCCATGCCTTCGTTTTATTCCATTAAATTACCGGTTTTCCCCTTCATTAAATTCTCAGGGGTGGATTCAATCCTTGGACCCGAGATGAAATCCACCGGGGAAGTGATGGGAATCGCCCGCCGCTTTGGTCAGGCGTATGCCAAGGCACAATTGGGCGCCGGGTGCAATATCGTCAAACGCCGCCGTGCGTTCGTCTCGGTTCGGGATGCGGATAAGACGCGGGTAGGAGAAATTGTAAAACGGTTGATTCAGTTAGGTTTTGATATTATCGCCACACGGGGTACCGCACTGGCATTGCAGGCGGCCGGTGTGGAATGCCGGCGTGTATTCAAGGTAGCAGAGGGACGACCGCATGTGCTAGATTTTATTAAAAATAATGAAATTGATTTTATCGTCAATACAACGGAAGGCAAACAGGCTATCGCCGATTCTTTTGCAATCAGACGCAGTGCCTTGCAACACAAGGTAAGCTACACGACCACATTGTCGGGAGCTGAGGCCGCCTGTTTGGCTATGAAGTATGAAGACCGCGAAACGGTCTCTCGTTTACAGGATTTACATTAGAGGTGGTTATGTCAAAGCATCCCATGACTGTTAAGGGCGCCGAAGCGCTGAAAAGTGAATTGCACCGTTTAAAAACGGTAGAGCGTCCACGCATTGTTGAGGCCATTGCCACGGCGCGCGCGCATGGCGATCTGAAAGAAAACGCGGAATACCACGCCGCCCGCGAACAGCAAAGTTTTAACGAAGGCCGCATTCAGGAACTGGAAGCCAAATTATCCAATTGCCAGATTGTGGACATCAGCAAGCTGTCCAATCAGGGCAAGGTTGTTTTCGGCGCCACCGTGAAAGTCTGCCATCTGGTGAATAATATGGAAATCTGCTACCAGATCGTGGGTGAAGACGAAGCGGACATCAAATTAAATAAAATCTCCTACAGTTCACCCATTGGCCGCGCGCTCATTGGAAAACAGGTCGACGACACCGTGGTTGTTCAAACCCCGGGCGGAACGGTCGAATACGACATCATTGAAGTGCATTACGTCTCTGAGTAGCGTTCGAATCAATCAGGCCCCCAACTTCTTTCGAAGGAAGGGGGCTGGCATACATCAAGGCAGGAAATAAAAAGGATTTGGCAGTTTGAATTCTTTTTTGGCAAAACCACCCATCAAGTCGCTGTATTGATCGCCAATGGTGGCAATGATGGTATAGCCTTTCTTGGTGATCAACTCACGGGCATGGGCTTTAAAGGGCACAATGGATTGTTGCTGATAATTGTCTGGACGAACGTACAGACCAGACCAGTGTTTATAACCGGCCTTCAATAAATTGGTTTCGGTGGCTTTCAGTTCCGAGTGATTTCTTCCGGTGACGAAAAACACCTTGACGCCATGCTCAATGGCGTCTTTGTAAAGCGCGAGCATGGGCTTGATGGCTGGTGCTCTGGCTTTCAGAATTTGCTGGTGGATGGCCTGACGGTCGGCGGTAAAATCATTTTTGATGATGTCATCGTAATTGCTGAGGCTGGTTTCATCAATATCCAGCACAATGGCCAGCTTTTGTTTAATCGCCTGATGGTCGTTGGCTTTGACCTGAGCCATGATGTAATGGTGGGCCCTGGCAATTG
Source organism: Legionella rubrilucens (assembly GCF_001468125.1). Lineage (GTDB taxonomy): Bacteria > Pseudomonadota > Gammaproteobacteria > Legionellales > Legionellaceae > Legionella_C > Legionella_C rubrilucens. The sequence goes on from NZ_LNYT01000020.1 coordinate 613,669, forward strand.
CCTGGGTCAGTTCCTGGTTGTAAATACCGGAATCATGGTAGGTCTTGATTTCGTTTTTTACAATGCTTAAGTTGGGCGGTTCAGCGAACGCTGAAGGACTGAGTGAAAGAATAAGTGAAACGGACAGGAGTAACTTCAGGAAAAAGGAAGACACGGCGTTCATCATGATCCTACTAAATCAGGGTGAGCGTATTATATAATGTTGATTTTGTTTGTCAATTGTACAATATGATTTCATTAAGGTCATTCTCTTGTCAGGAGCCAATTCCCTCTCTCAGCATGCCTGCCTTGCGCTTATCACGATAATTTCCTTCAATGTCATCTTAAAATGAGGTATCATTGCGCATTTGCTTTAAATAGAACTAATTTGGTACTATATTAAAGGTAACCAAAAGCGAATTAAGACCTATTTGGTACTAGATTATTTGATGTGGGGGTGGTATGCTGCGCATCAGCAAATTGGCCGATTATGGAACAGTCATGATGGTGTATCTTGCCCGGCGCGCCCCGGCGCTTTGTAATGCCAGGGATATTGCCCAGCATACGCACATCGCTGTTCCCACGGTCAGCAAATTACTCAAACGGCTTACGGCAGCCGGTTTACTCACGTCCGTACGCGGTGTGAGCGGAGGGTATCGATTAAAGCTTGCGGCTTCCGAGATATCCGTAGGACAGATTATCAGTGCTCTGGAAGAGCGGCTTGGTTTAACCGAATGCAGTTTGCAGCAGAATGTCTGTTCTCTGCAGAGTGTTTGTCACATACAGGGCAATTGGCAGTTAATCAGCCAGGCAATCGAAGCGGCGTTGGACAGTGTCAGTCTCGAAGTACTGGCGAAGCCCACGCTGCCCGCGGTGGAACTTGACCGCATCAGGCAATTAGCAAGTGGAGTTAGTCATGGCTAAAAGCAACGAACAGATTCATTCTCTCCTTGAAAGGGAATACCAGCACGGCTTTGTAACCGACATTGAAGTGGATACTTTTGAACCGGGTCTCAATGAAGAGATCATTCGCCGTCTGTCTGCTATTAAGGGAGAGCCTGAATTTTTGCTTGAATGGCGTTTGAAAGCGTTTGAATACTGGCAGACCATGCCCCATCCGGAATGGGCAAGCGTTCACTATCCGCCGATTGATTATCAGGCCATTTCCTATTATTCCGCGCCAAAAAACCAAAAGGACGCGCCGAAAAGTCTGGATGAAGTTGACCCTGAATTGCTTCGCACCTATGAAAAACTCGGTATTCCCCTGCGTGAGCAGGAAATGCTGGCTGGCGTTGCCGTTGATGCGGTGTTCGACAGCGTATCCGTGGCCACGACGTTTAAGGCCAAGCTCGCAGAAGCCGGGGTCATTTTCTGTTCGTTTTCCGAAGCCGTGCGTGAATACCCTGAGCTGGTACGCCAATACCTGGGTTCCGTCGTGCCGTATCGCGATAATTTTTATGCGGCTTTAAATTCCGCCGTGTTCAGTGACGGCTCCTTTGTGTACATCCCCAAAGGGGTTCGCTGTCCTATGGAATTATCCACTTATTTCCGTATCAATGCCGCCTCCACCGGCCAGTTTGAGCGCACGTTGATTGTCGCTGACAGCGACAGTTATGTGTCGTATCTTGAAGGCTGCACCGCACCCATGCGCGATGAAAACCAGCTGCATGCGGCAGTGGTTGAACTGGTGGCCCTGGACGGTGCGCAGATTAAATACTCCACTGTACAAAACTGGTACCCGGGCGATAAAGACGGTAAGGGCGGCATTTACAATTTTGTCACCAAGCGCGGCGCCTGCCGGGGGAAACGCTCCAAAATTTCCTGGACGCAGATTGAAACCGGTTCGGCCATAACCTGGAAATACCCCAGTGTGATTCTGCAGGGGGATGATTCGGTGGGCGAGTTTTATTCGGTTGCCCTCACGAATAATTGCCAGCAGGCAGACACGGGCACCAAAATGATTCACATTGGCAAGAATACCCGTTCAACCATCATTGCCAAGGGCATCAGCGCAGGCCGCTCCCACAATGCTTACCGCGGCTTAGTCCGCATAGCGCCCACGGCGGTCAATGCACGCAATTTCACCCAATGCGATTCCATGCTGATGGGGAGTGAGTGTTCGGCTCATACATTCCCCTACATTGAGGTGAAAAACCCAACCGCGCAGCTTGAACATGAAGCGACCACCTCCAAAATCAGCGAGGAGCAATTATTTTATTGCCAGCAGCGGGGCATCGATACAGAAGATGCGGTGTCAATGATTGTCAATGGCTTTTGTAAACAAGTGTTAAAAGAGTTACCCATGGAGTTTGCCGTCGAAGCGACCAAATTGCTGGGTATCAGTCTGGAAGGGGCAGTAGGCTAATATGTTAACCATCAAGAACTTAAATGTTGCCATCAATGAGCAACCGATTTTAAAAGGCATCGATCTGGCGATTAAGGCCGGGGAAGTCCATGCCATCATGGGTCCAAATGGCTCAGGAAAAAGTACCCTGTCGAAAGTGCTGGCTGGCCATCCGGCTTACCAGGTCACGGCAGGCGAGGTAGACTACCTGAATCAGGATTTACTGGCGATGCCCCCGGAGGCACGTGCTCAGGCTGGCGTCTTTATGTCGTTCCAGTATCCGGTTGAGATTCCCGGCGTCACGAACATCAATTTTCTAAAAGCCTCGGTGAATGCCGTACGCAAAGGCCAACAGAAAAATACCCTGGATGCCATTGAATTTTTAAGTTTTATCCGGGAAAAATGCCAACTGCTGGACATGGATGAAAGCTTCCTGTACCGCAGCATTAATGAAGGCTTCTCTGGCGGTGAAAAAAAGCGTAATGAAATTTTGCAAATGGCAGCCTTGGAGCCTAAACTGGCCATTCTCGATGAAACCGATTCAGGATTGGACATTGACGCCTTGCGCATTATTTCGCAAGGCGTCAATGCCATGCGTTCTCCCGAGCGTGCGATTATTTTAGTGACCCACTACCAACGGTTGCTGGATTACATTGAACCCGACTTTATCCATGTTCTGGCCAATGGCCGTATTGTTAAATCCGGTGACAAATCGCTTGCGCTCGATCTCGAGAAAAAAGGATACAGCTGGCTTGAGGAGACGGAGCAGGTATGAGCGAGGTTTTAAATTTTTATCAGCAGCAAGCCCAGGCTGGCCTGTCGCCCATTGCCTGGCTGGCTGATTTGCAGAAGAAAGCCTTGCGTGATTTTACTCGTCAGGGATTTCCGGCAAAGCATCAGGAGGACTGGAAATACACCAGCCTGGACGGTTTTTTGCAGCAGCCGTTTACGGAAGCCAGTGCCTTTTCCTCTGCTGTTGAAGCGGAACGTGCAGAGAGTCCCTGTGCCTTGCGTTTGAGGGTGCACAATGGTCAGGTGCTGGATACCGGAGCTCTGGCGTCGCAATTACCGCCGGGGATGCTGGTGCAATCCCTGCAGGATGCCCTGCAAACCAATCCTGAGCGTATAAAACCCTGGCTGGGACAAATCGTGCGCCATGAGCATGGCTTTCAGGCCTTGAATTCCGCCATGATGCAACGCGGCGTGGTCATCTACCTGCCGGCAGGCGCCATCCTTAAGGAGCCCTTGTTCATCGAACATTGGCAGGATAATGAACATCAAGCGGTGCATACCCGCCAGTTGATTATTGCCGAAGCGGGCAGCGAGGCCACAGTGGTTGAGTATTTTCAGGGCCGTACGGGCTGCTGTTACCTCAGCAATGCGCTGACGGAAATCCGTGTTGATTCAGGCGCCCGCCTGACCCATTATAAAATTCAGAATGAAAGCCGCGCGGCTTACCATATCGGCGAAGTGGCTGCGCACGTGGCTGCTCAAGGGCAATTCAACAGCCAATCCTTAAGTCTTGGCAGTAAAATGGCCCGCAGCGATACCCGCATTACCTTTAAAGGGGAAAACGCACAGGCTTTGATGAATGGCATTTACATGACTTCGGATAATCAGCAGGTGGATCATCACACGGTGGTGAATCACGACGTGCCCCATTGCCATAGCGAACAGGATTACAAAGGCATTCTTTCCGGCCGTTGCCGTGCCGTATTTAATGGCAAAGTCATTGTCGCAAAAAATGCCCAGCATACCGAAGCGCACCAGCAGAACAAAAACCTTTTGTTGTCCGCTCAGGCTGAAATCGATACCAAGCCGCAATTGGAAATTTTTGCTGATGATGTGATTTGCTCGCACGGAGCCACGGTAGGGCAGTTGGATGAAGACGCCTTGTTTTATCTGGCCACCCGAGGTATTGAGCGCTCAGAAGCTGTTCATTATTTAATCCATGCGTTTGCCGAGGCGAATTTACGCTTAATTCCCCATCGCCAATTAGCCGACTGGATGGCGGCACTCATCAGTCAACAGTTGAGGGCCTTATCATGAACACAGCCACTGCCTTGATGAGCGATGTCGAATTACAGACGATACGATCTCAGTTCCCTATTCTTCACCAGAAGGTGAATGACTGCCCCTATGTGTACTTTGACAATGCCGCCACTACCCAGAAGCCCAAGGCTGTCATTGAAGCCATGAACCATTACTACACTCAGGACAATGCCAATGTGCATCGCGGCGTGCACACCCTTTCTGCACGCGCCACGATCCAGTATGAAGCGGCGCGCGGCAAAGTCCAACGTTTCATCAATGCCAGCGCACCGCAGGAATGTATTTTTGTGCGGGGTACGACGGAAGGCATCAACCTGGTTGCCCAAAGTTATCTTCGTCCGCGCATTGCCGCCGGCGAAGAAATTCTGATTACCCACATGGAACACCATGCCAACATTGTTCCCTGGCAAATGGTCTGTCAGCAAACCGGGGCCCGATTGCAGGTGGCGCCCATTTCCCAGGATGGGGAAGTGCTCCTTGATGCGTTTGAAAAAAAATTGAATGCCAAAACCCGTTTGGTGGCCATCAGTTATGTATCCAACGCCTTAGGTACCATTAATCCGGTGAAGCAGATGATTGACATGGCGCATGCCCATGGCGCACTGGTGCTGCTGGATGGTGCGCAGTCGACTGCGCATTTACCCATTGATGTGCAGGATCTGAATTGTGATTTTTATGCGTTTTCCGGTCATAAAATGTACGGTCCAACCGGTATTGGCGTATTATGGGGCAAAGAGCATCTGCTGAATGACATGATGCCTTATCAGGGCGGCGGTGAAATGATTCAGTATGTCACGTTTGAGACCACGGAATACGCGCCCCTTCCTCATAAATTTGAAGCAGGGACGCCTAACATTGCCGGTGTTATTGGTCTTGGTGCGACCCTTGATTATTTATGGTCTCTGGACATGGAAGCCATTGCCGCGTACGAGGCCCATTTACTGGCGTATGCTACCCAGGCGGTGCAATCGGTTAAGGGATTTAAAATCATAGGAACCGCCCGCCATAAAGTGCCGATTGTGTCCTTTGTCCACGGAAAAATTCACGCCCACGACATTGGGACTATCCTTGACAGCGAAGGCATTGCCGTTCGCAGCGGTCACCATTGCGCGATGCCGTTAATGGCCTTTTTTGATGTGGCGGCCACCTCGCGCCTGTCCTTGGCATTTTATAATACCAAAGAGGAAATTGATCGTTTTGCCTGTGCGCTTGAACGCGTTAAAGAGGTGTTTGCATGAGTATGGAGCTGCGAGAGTTATATCAGGAAATTATCATTGATCATAACCGTAACCCAAGAAACCATCATGCGATGGACGATGCGACGGCGACCGCCAATGGCTTTAATCCGCTGTGCGGCGATAAGCTGACCCTGTATGTGAAAGTGGAGAATGATTGCCTGAGGCAATTGAGCTTTGTGGGTTGCGGTTGTGCCATTTCTCAGGCCTCCGCGTCGCTGATGACCGAAGCCTTGCAGGGAAAAACCGTTAGCGAAGCACATGAATTATTTCAACGTTTTCATGCCATGGTCACCCGGGATGAGGATGGCCACTTAAGCTCCCTGGATAAACTGGCCGTTTTAGCCGGTGTCAGGGCGTATCCGGCCCGGGTCAAGTGTGCCACCTTAGCCTGGCATACGCTGGAGTCGGCATTGAACAAAAAGACAGCAGTTGTCAGTACGGAGTAGGTCATGTTTGGTTTTAAAAAAAAGCAGGATCTGGATGTGTTAAAGGACAATGCCATTGCTGCCTTAAAAACCGTCTATGATCCTGAAATTCCGGTCAATATTTATGATTTGGGATTAATTTATGATGTCAGCATTGATGAGGAGCACCACGTCCAGGTCAAAATGACGCTGACGACGCCCGGCTGTCCGGTCGCCCAGACGTTTCCAGGTACGGTTGAGCAGGCAGTGAATAAGGTGGAAGGCGTTAGCGATTGCACCGTGGAATTGGTCTGGGATCCGCCCTGGACTCAGGAGCGAATGACTGAAGCGGCGCGTCTGGAATTGGGTATTTTTTATTAATGACCACATCAGGCGAGCCTGACAGCCGCTGGCAACCGTCGGCTGATCTTCATCTATTGCGAAAACGCGCACAGGCCATGCAAGACATACGTGATTTTTTTCATCAGCGGGGCTATCTCGAGGTTGAAACACCCATCATGTGTCGTTTTGGCATTACTGACGTGTACTTAAGCAACGTGATGGCAACTTTTAGAAATAAGCCTTATTGTCTGCAGACCTCACCGGAATACCCCATGAAGCGGTTGCTGGCTGCCGGCAGCGGTCCGATTTATCAGTTAGCCCGTGTTTTTCGCGATGATGAACTGGGGCGCTGGCATAATCCGGAGTTCACCCTGCTGGAATGGTATCAACCGGGCATTGATCACCATGCCTTGATGACGGAAGTGGATGCCCTGTTGCAACGGATTTTATCCTGCCCCCCCCTGATTAAGAAAACCTACAGCCAGGCTTTTCTTGAAACCTGCGGCCTTAATCCGTTTGCAGCAGAAATTGACGATTTCAAGTCAACCCTGGCCCGTTATCAGCTGGACAACGTGCTGGATGAGGGAGAAGAAGACCGGGATCAATACCTGTTTTTACTGATGAGTCATGTGGTTGAACCGCAGTTGGGCCAATTGCCGGCACCGGTTGCTGTCTATGATTTCCCGGCATCTCAGGCCGCGCTGGCGCAATTGAATGCGCAAGGGTTTGCTGATCGTTTTGAAGTGTATTTTCGCGGCGTCGAACTGGCCAATGGGTTTCATGAATTAACGGATGCCAGAGCACAGCAGCATCGTTTTGAGCAGGATTTGGCCAAGCGACGGAGCAAGGGCTTACCGTTGCCCGCGGTGGACAGCTACCTGCTGGCAGCCCTTCGGCATGGCTTGCCGCCGTGCAGCGGCGTGGCCCTCGGTGTTGACCGCATGCTGGCGCTGGCGTTTAATCAATCCTCGTTAGCCCCTGTCATGGCCTTTGATTTTTCCCGCGCCTAGGTGCTGTATTCTTCATGCAGAGCACGGGTGATGTCTTCAAATCGGAAACGGTAGCCGGCTTTGAGCAAGCGCGTAGGAACGACGCGTTGGCCTTTCAACACCAGCATCTCGCCCATTTCACCCAACAGCAGTTTGATGGCCATGGCTGGCGTTTTTAAAAAGAGCGGCCGGTTCATGGCTTTGGCCAGCGCACGGGCAAACTCAGCCTGACTGACAGGGTTGGGGGAGGTGATGTTAACGGCGCCATGCAGGGCAGGATGGGCCAGCAAAAACCGCAGGGCATCGACGACATCAAGGTAGTGTACCCAGGAAAGAATCTGAGTCCCGTCGCCAAGGATACTCCCCAAACCTAAGTTAAACGAGGGAGCCAGTTTTTTAAGCATGCCTTCATGGCGTTTCAGAACCACACCAAAACGGGTGATGGTGACGGGTAAATGGATGTCATAGGCTTCATCCAGTGCCTGTTGCCAGCGCACACCCACCTCCTGCAGGAAATCTTTCGGATGTTGCTCATCAATCACACTGTCTTCATCGAACGCTGTGGGATCGCCATTAGCCTGCGCCCCGTAAATGCCTACGGCATTGGCACAATAAAAATGAGGCGAAGCCTGCTGTTGTTTTATCCAGCGTATCAGGGTGTGCGTGCTGTCCACCCGTGAACGGATGATTTGTTGCTTAACGGTGTCACTCCAGCGCGAAGCCCCAATGTTATGGCCGCTTAAATTCATGACGGCATCAAATTCGGTTGCCGGCAAACTATCAAGCGTTGACCAGTCTGCATGTGCGACAGAGGCTGGAAAAAGGCGTTGCAGACGGGTGATGTCCCGCCCAAGGGCTGTGACCTGATGCTCGTTTTTAATGGCGTCTATCAACTGGCGGCCAATGAATCCGGAGGCCCCGGCAATCAGCAGTTTCATTGGTTACCCCCTTCATCCTTAAGGCTTTCAGTAATGGCTTCCCTCAAAGGCGTCAACGGCATAATCTGGGGGAGTGTGGTTTGCAATCGGTTAATCAGCAATCGTTTGGAAGCCTGCATGAATTCGCGCTTCATTTCACTCGCGGCTTGCCAGATTTGCGTAAAAGGCAGGTAGGGGGCGGGGGGGAGATGGCTTATTTCAGCGGTTAGCCGTTGCAATTCCCCCATTTTATTAGGCTCCCCATCGGCAATGTTTAATATCAGGGACTGATTTATTGTTTCACCCAAGGCTGCCAGGATGTTTACCAAATCGCGGACATAGATATGATTACTGAATGGGGCTTCGTCGGGATTAATTAACGGGGATTGTTCCAGCGCGCTGGCTGTCGGCAAACGATGCGGGCCGTAAATGCCGGCTAATCTTAAAATAAGGCAGGGAATGGCGTGCTGTTGACAGAACGCCTGCCATTGCCTTTCCGCATCCAACCGTCTCATCTGCCGCGGCGATTGACCAAGACAGGGCGCCTGCTCGTCAATCCAGGCACCCTGATGGTCACCATACACGCCGCTGGTGCTGCAATAGAGTACTTTGCTAACGGACAGATGGGCGTGCAAAAGGAATTGCTCAAGCAGTTTATCCTCTGTACCGTCGGAGGAAGGGGGAATAAAATAATAAAGCACGGTGTCTTGCAAAGGCCAGCTCAAACCCTGCTTAATGTCATGGTTCAGATGCTTAAGACCTGGCAACGGTGGCAGGGTTTGGCTTCGCGATAAAGCCGCCACGTCATGTCCCTGAGCCAGCAGATGTTTCGCCAGATAATGGCCGCAATAGCCATAGCCGATAATTAAATGCTTCATGGAAGGAGTAATCCTTACGAAAGGCCTGTTTATTTATTATGGCCAATATTATCAAGGGACGGTTAGGAGAATTCAATTGGATGAAGCTGTTTTAAACAGAAATAGGGGACGGGTTTTACTGTATTTCACCCGATGTACCCTCTGCGCCAAAACGGCAGAGGCTTTGAAAATCACACAACTGGCAGAGGCTTTCTTTGGCGGGTTTGGGTGGGCAATGGCCCTGGACAAATTCATCGGCCAGAGCGCTCAATTGCTGCCGCCAGCGCAGACGGCAGTCTGACCAGGACTCCTCCCTTTTAAGGGAACTGATGCCTGCCAGTTCCTGTTTCTCCTCGCTTAAGCCCCGGCATTGCAACTGACCGTTTTTAAGTTCAGCAAACAAAATGGTATTGATGCTGTCACTGAGCAGCGCGTAAAGCAGCAATTGGGGTTCGGTGGGACGTTCTTCATTCCAGGGGGTGCTTTGGATACTGCTTTTATAGTCGATGACCCATTGTTTGCCGTTTTCCATTCTGTCCATGCGGTCAATGCGTACCTTAAAATCAATCCCTGACAAAGGCAGGTTGAAGTGTTCTTCCAGCGCCTCTACCGCAAAAGCAGGGCGTTGCCTTTCCCATTCAAGGCTGGCATGCACGAGGCGTTTAAGACGCTTGACTTCCACCGTCTGAATCAGCGGCGGGAACGAGTGTTTTCTGGTACGGGTGTAAGGTTGAAGTGCCTGCTCGATTGCCTTTTCAATGAATTCATCCAGCGCCTCCCCTGTTTTACTGAGCAGTGACGCCTGATCCTTCAAAAAAGTCCAGAGGATTTCCATGACCTGATGAATGATTTGTCCTCTTTCCCTGGCATCGGGCCCGTCGGAGACTTCGGCGGCCGCTTTGGCATGAAGGCGGTGGGCCGCGAACGCACGGAAGGGGCATTTGGCCTGATTGGCCAGTAATGCTGTACCGCCGGCAACCGCTTCCCCATCCTGGACGGGAAAAAGGTATTCTTCCGTTACGCTTTCCAGGGCAGAGGGCTTAGCCTGAATCGATGGTATGGAAAAAGGCTCGCAGGAAGGAATGCCTTTCAGCAGCGGGCTCGGCCGGTTGGGTTTGTCCTGTGTCTGGCTGGGATAGCTTAAGATGCACTCTGCCGCCGCGTTGCGGAGCCTGTTTAAGGTTTTTTCTGCCAAATCAAATTCGCGGTCAGGCAGAGCGTAGGGCATCTGCCTGTCACGTTGCAGGGACAGCGGAATAAAGGCGGAAGGCCTCGTTTTCTGCGGCAGGCAATCCTCCGTGAGACCGCTGACCCACAGGCAATCAAACGCAAGCCCTGCCGCTTCCAGTAATCCCATGATTTGAATGGGGGCGGACGTGCTTTTTTGCGGTTGAAAAATGCTCCCCTTCGCCAACTCGGTCAACACGGTCAGGGCCTGCTTTTTTTCCATGGGAGGGGCGAGAAATTCCAGGGCCTTAAACTCATCCAGCAGCAGTAAAAAACGCTGATAACATTGGTAATTCGCGGAATCCAGCGGGTATTCGCCCGGGAACTGCAACTGACTAAGCCGCTGATGAAAATGATGAACCCATTGCTGCGGCGTCGCCGTGGCGGGATAGGCGTGCAGGTTTTTCAGCAACGCAGCGAGCTTCGGTGCCTCCGAAGCCAATTGGTGAAGGAATAGCGAAAAATCAAGCCGCATTTCCCGCAGCAGGGGACTGTGTTGGCCATGGTGTGCGCGTTTCAGGAATTCACTTTGCGAATGACCCAGGAAAGGAGAGTACAGCAGGAGAGTGGCCTGCTGACGGGTCAGGAGGTCACTCTCCAGGCTTAACCAGCTTAGGGCATGGCTGACTAAGGAGTAATCGCTAAGGGTTCGTCCCAGCGACAAATTAAAGGCATCAGCGGGAAAATGGTCGGTCATTAACCGGTAAAGCGCCGGAGCCTGCTGCTGCAAATCAGGGACAACAACGCCAATCCGCTGCCGGCCCTGGCTTACTTGCTCATGAAGCCAGTAAAGCAGTTGCCGGTATTCATCGGTATTGTCTTTGGCTGCATAAACCCGGGTTTCATTATTTGATTGTAACCAGTCAATGTGATGCTGCGTGACATCCCGGGCGGCAAAATAAGCCTGCAAAGCCTGCTGCTGTGGCGTGTAATCGTCAAAACACGCCCAGATGAGGGTGTCAGGCAGGTGGTTGCCGGACTGCGTTAAAAAATAAGGCACCCATTGCTCGGCTGTTATCGCGTGAAGGGCATGCAGCCGCTGCTCCATCCGGGTTCGCCACTGTTGAAACAGACGGGTTTGCGCGGTGCTTTCAAAGGCTGGGTGCGGGTTGCTTATCTGCCATAAATGACAACGGGCCCAGCTGTCCTGCACCTGTTGAATCAACCCCTGGTTGGGGGCAGAGCCTAAGTGTTCTGTCAGAATCTGTTGCCATAAAAAACGGCATTGCTCCGTGCTTAGCAAGCGCGGGGCCGGATGATTGTTCTGGGCAAAACGCTTGTACAGGGACACTAAAAACGCCTGATAGGAAATACAGGCTGGCTTGGCCAGCACAGGGGATAATGCTGCTGAGGCGTAGTCATTGAGCAATTGCATGGCCAAGCGGTTGTTGGGGGTAATGACGCAGGCCCCCTCAGCCATCTTAAGCAGCAGCTCCTGTCGATTATTGAGAGTCGTCATCCGTGGTTTTTACTGCCTTTGATGCGTGAATCTGATGTTGTTCGACGGCTCTGATGCCCGGTATAAAACGCTGGTTAAAATAAAGGGCGGCTAAAGCAAGCAGGGGAATAAGCCATAAGCCTAAAACCAGCAGCATGGACAGAAAAATCACGCCAAAAATGACAAAATAGTCCTGCCAGTGCTGCGCGCGGCTCATGAAGGCAGGATCGTAATAATAGGTATGGAGAAACGTGCCGAAGCTTATTGCCAGCAGGACGAGAACAGCAATGAGCAAGCCCCAGAGCACGGCTCGCCACCAGCGGCCAGGTTGAGCCAGGGTGTCGCCAAAAACCGCCCCGGTCAGGCCGCCAATGAATACTGCATAAAAAAGAGCCGGAAATACCGGGAGAATTTGCCGCCCATACAGGCTTAAGACGGTGTATTTGGCAAAAAAAAGAAACAACAGGGCGAATACCCCAAAAAACACAGCCCCGATAACCCGGGTATTGAGCGATGATTGATTAGCCAATGGTTACCCCTTTTAATGGTGACGCGCCCGCAGTTTGCGTTTATAGCTTCTCTGGCTGCGGTTGTACCTTAACCGTTGCGGATTGTTTTCAATGTGCAGCAGGGTATAAATGATTTTATTTCGCAAGAACACTGCCGCCAACCCGATGATTAAGCCCAGCCCCCATCCTGCCAGTATATAGCTCTCGGCCACGACAAACAAATACATCACCACGATTTGTTCAAAAGATGCTTCATTAAAGGCATTTTGCGGTAGATCTTTCATCAGATAAAGGAGACCTAAGTCATAAACAGGTATAGCGGCCATGGCCATTAAAAAGCCTAACAAGAAGGCTTTATGCCAGCAGGGCTGTCTTAAGCTTAAAAGACGGCGCCCAAACAATGCGCCAAAAAAGGCAGCGACCAAGCCTCCTAAAAAAATGGCCTTAACGATGTGCATCGATTGGTCAAATCCCAAAGCATAAAGCACTGTGCTGACTACAATCGTCAATACAATGGCAATCAGGGCAAAATAAACGGCAGCCAGCAGGCGTGGATTAGGGATGTGCACTGATTCGTGTGAAAAATGTCTCATAATGATCAACACCTGTAAATCCGCGGTACATCTGGGAAGAACCACTGGAGAAAAATTATGTCACTCGTGTTAATTTTAGCGCAAAATTGCTTAATTGATTTTTTTATCTACAATTAAGATATAAAAAGAACAGTGGCTGGGACTATATGGATATAACACCTTTCTTTAAATTGATGGTTGATCGTGGGGCATCGGACCTTTTCTTCAGCGTAGGCGCACCGCCCAATATTAAAATAGAAGGCATTACCTCACCCATTGGGCAGGCACCGCTTAAATCCCAGCAAATGGCTGAAATCGCGGCCTCCATCATGAATGACGAGCAACGCAAGGAATTCGAAGCCACCATGGAACTCAACATGGCGATTTCCATTGGCGGGATAGGCCGTTTCCGGGTCAATCTTTTCAGGCAACGCGGTGAAACCGCCATGGTCGTTCGTTACATTAAAGGCATTATTCCGACCATTGAAGAATTGCAGCTACCGGCAGTATTAAACTCCATTGTTATGGAGCTTCGGGGATTGGTGCTGGTGGTGGGGTCAACCAGTTCAGGGAAATCCACCACGCTGGCGGCGATGATTGATTATCGCAATGAAAATCATCGCGGTCATATTTTGACTATCGAGGATCCGATTGAATACCTTTACAAGCACAAAAAGTCGATTGTTGACCAACGGGAAGTGGGTATTGATACCCTGGATTACGACAATGCCTTAAAAAATGCCATGCGCGAAGCACCCGATGTCATCCTCATCGGGGAAATCCGCGATCGCAACACCATGAAGCATGCCATTTCCTATGCTGAAACCGGGCATTTGTGCTTATCCACCCTCCATGCGAACAACGCCAACCAAACCATGGACCGCATCCTTAACTTTTTCCCTGAAGATGCAAGACACCAGTTGCTGCTCGATTTATCATTGAACTTACGCGCCATCATTTCACTGCGGCTGATACCGGGCTTGCACAAACAGCGGGTTCCCGCCGTGGAAATCATGATTAATTCGCCTTACATCGCCGATTTGATAGAAAAAGGCAAGGTCGATGAAATCAAGGAAGTCATGGCGCGCTCGCGCGAACAGGGCATGCAGACCTTTGACCAGGCCTTGTTTGATTTATACAAGTCCGGCAAAATCAGTAAGGAAAACGCCATCCGCTTTGCTGATTCTAAAAATAACGTGGGCCTGCAGATTCGCCTGTCGGAAGAGCGCGGCATTGGCGGCGAAGTGGATTTGACCATTGAGGAAGATGAAAAATCCAAATTTTGATCAGGCAGGGCTTTTCAATCAGCCTCAAAACTGATAAAATTATACTCAACTATGCTGTATTGCCTCGAGTATCATGCCGGAATGGGTAGACCTAGACCATATTAAAGACAAAAAAGTGCTAAAACGCACAGGGCATGTCATTTATAAGGCAAAACTTAGTACCCAATCTACTTCCCAAAGCATTTTTTATAAAGAAAACAAACACGGTGAAACGCTGGCTTCGCAAATGGAAGTGGCTTTCAGCGGGCTTGCCTCACGTTTCTTAAAACCCCGGCTGACAGCCGTTCAGGCGTTGGTCAAAGATAAGGGCAAAATTACCGGGGTGTTGTCAAAGTACCTTGGCTACACGGCCGGTGAGCGCGAAGGGGACGAGGCTGAGTTTTATGCCATTGGTCCAGATGGCACCATCGAGCTTCAATCCAGGGTTTATCCTGAGCCCAATCAAATTCCCATTCATTTTTTTAATGACCTCCCACCCGGATTTTTTACCCGTTTAACCAGCGCTTTCAAGGAAGGAAGCCTGACATTCGATATGGCTTCCTTAGCCAGCGTGCTTGCGACTGCTTACACGCTCGAAGAAGATGATCTGCATAAGGGTAATTTTTGTTTTTACATAACAAAAAAACTGACTGAGAAAGGCTATAAACCCCACGTTGTTTTCATGAAAATCGATCATGACCTGATGATGGCCGACAGCGTGATGTCGCATGGGCATGCCCGGGTGGCTAACTGGCTCTATCAGAAGAACGCCTTTAGCATTACCGAGCGGGATTTACTTCATTTTCCCAAATTGCTGGATTCACAGAATCATTACTGGCCGACCAGCCGCCGGTTGTTCGTTAAACCGTTTGATCCGAAAGTTTACAATGATAGCAACGAAATTACCGCGTTTTCGCGTTGTCGACCAATCCTGAATTTGTACGCGCCAAATGGCAGGAATTTTACAAGCATATTCTTATTCCCCGCCAACTCATTGAAGACGATGTGGCAAAAGGCTTTGATCACAATAACCCCGCTGATCGCGCCCAAATCACCTTAATTACCAATGCAGTTGTCGCAAGGCAGGCCCGTTTGCGGGCGGTGCTTTTTTCGATTACCGAATTTCGCCATTTTGTTGAAAGCCTTCATGTGGACGGCGATAATCCCCTCGATACCATTGAGAATGAAATTTTTACTGGTGTCGCCCCCCTGACTAAAGAAAAATTACAGGTTGAGTTTAAGAAGGAAACGGCTTTTCACCACACGTTATGCACCGATAAAGGCAAGGGTTTCAAGGAAAAAGACACCCCCCTGCATGCCGCCATTCGCCTTGGCGATTACCGTTATGATGAAACCTGGGATGCATTTAGCCAGTTTGCCCGCAAAAAAAATGAAGACGGCATGACTCCCATGCAGCTGGTGATGAGCCAGATTTCGCAGGCGGAAGAAAAAAAACCAGCCTCAGACGATCCCAGGAAAAACCCGTTTTTTATAGCCAATCATTTACTCAGGCAGGGAGTTAAGCACTCCATGTCCCACGATCTCCGCCAGCAATTGTCGGATTATAGCCTCCCTACAGCCCATCTGAGCAGGGCACAAAAAGCGGCCAGTCTGGCTGAATTGCTGTCGGTGTTTCAAACCATTGGTGAAGACGAGCGCTTTACCCTCAAAATGAGGAAGGATTTGGCCATTTCCGCTTTAGAAACCTTCATTGAAGCCCAGGCCGATAACCCTAAGCTGCGCACGATTTTATTCGATTTCAGAAAGGCGCTGAATGTCGATAAGGCGCCGCAACTGCAATACATCAGGCAATTACGCTCCGAACTGTGGATTATCCGCCAGATTCGAGGCCTGTTTGGCGGGACTCATACCCAGGTCAGCCTGACTGGTCTCGTGGATCAGCAACTGGCGAAACCCATCATCCAAGCCCCCAGAGAGAATGGATTATTTAGTAAGTCCTGCCGGCAGGATGAAAAAACCGTGGTTCAACTCCATGCTCAGTCGACCCCAGTCCTGATGGTCTGAATTCAAAGACTTGTTATTTTTCCTGCTGAACGGTAAGTTTAACGTTTCAGTTAACGACAGCAGGATTATGAAAAAATTACTTTTTCTATTGCTTCTCGTCACCAGTTTGTCTGGTGAAGCCGCGCCTGAACAGGGCCGTGTGCAGCTCCAATTGACCACGATTGAACGGGATAACCAGTGCCCCTCCTTTCTTCATAATGCCGATGTGGTGGTTGACTATGATTATGATTTTTCACGCAACCGCGGTTTGGCTTACTTAAGGCAGTTAAAATCAGAAAAAGTCAATTACACCCTGCATCCTTTGGGATTAAGCAGCTATTATGCCTTCATGTCGGACATTTCCCCGACAACCCAGCCAATTGGCGATGAGAAAGTGATTGTGTATCGCATTATTTTTCACATCTACAAGCCGTTTAAAACCCGCGTTATGCTTATGCTGGGCGAGCAGGGGGAATGCATCATGAGTTCCGAGGTCACTGCTTAGCGCCTCATGGCGTCTTGGCAGGGGTTGGCGTCGGGGAAGGCGTGGGGGTAGTCTCGGCTTTGGCAGGCGAGGTATCGGGCAGGCTGATTTTTTGGTCGGAGGCTTTCGGCGCTACTTTTTTAAGCAATTGTTGCTCGGCTTCTTTTTTCATCACAATGATACTGATGCGTCGGTTATTGGGGTTAAACGGGTCGGCTTTGTCGAACAGCACTGTTGAGGCGAAGCCCGTCACTTCAAGAACCTTGTCTTCTTTCATCCCGGCCTTAACCAAGGCCCGGCGTGCAGTGTTGGCGCGCAGCGTCGACAGTTCCCAGTTCGTCAATTCCAAATCTTCGGGATTCTGATACGGGTGACCGTCCGTATGACCCTGAATGCTGACCTTGTTTGGCATTTTATTAAGGAGCTTGGCAATTTTAATGAGGATCTGCTGCATCTGCGGGTCCATTTTATCGCTTCCCATATCAAACATGGGGCGGTTTTTATTGTCTATCAGTTGAATGCGTAAGCCTTCGGAAACCACATCCATGAGCAACTGATCTTTGAGATCGGCCAGTGCCGGATCTTTGGCCATGGCCAACATGATGTCGGATTTCAATTTCTCAAGCTGCTTCATCTCCTCGGCCTGACTCCCTGGATCCTTGATCTTGGCTGATTCCTTTTTTTCATTGATAGGCTGATTACTGGCTGAAACCTGGCCGTCTTTCTTTTCAATGTTTTGTCCTCCGCCCTGCACGCTGATGTCACGCGAACCCATGCTGTCGCCGCCGAGCAGGGCGATTTTTAACGGTTGTTTGAAATACTCGGATAAACCTTCTTTCTGCGCTTTATTGAGGGAGGCCAGCAACCACATGAGCAAAAAGAACGCCATCATGGCCGTGACAAAGTCGGCGTAGGCAATCTTCCAGGAGCCGCCATGATGACCATGCCCGTGTTTCTTGATTTTACGGATAATAGGGGGATGGGCTTCCTTATCCTTGTCTTTGCTGTCGTTGCCGTCCACACGAACCTCTTGTTACTTATTCACTTTCGGGTTTGGCAATCGTCGATGCTGATTTGATTTGTTCATTCAGCTCGTTAAACGATGGCCTTGAAGCAGAAAACAACACTTTGCGTCCAAATTCGGTGGCAATAATCGGTGGATTGTTGTTCATGCTGGCAAGTATAGTGACTTTAATGCAATTCAGCATGAGCTGGGATGAGTTGGCGCGTTGTTCCATGGCATTGGCGACCGGACCGACGAAACCATAACCCAGCAGGATACCCAGAAAAGTCCCTACCAGAGCATGCGCCACTAAAACCCCCAGTTCCGCAGGCGGCAGGTGAATGGATTCCATGGTATGCACCACCCCCAATACCGCGGCGACAATCCCGAAAGCCGGCATACCGTCTGCCAATTTGGTGATGGCCTGGGCCGGGATCATTTCTTCGTTATGGTGGGTTTCAATCTCGCTGTCCATCAAGGCTTCCAATTGATGAGGCTGGAGATTGGAGGTAATGATCAAGCGAAAATAATCGCAGATGAATTCAATGATGTGGTGTTTGGCCATCAGACGCGGAAAATTAGTGAAAATGGGACTGTTCGCTGGATCATCGACATCGGTTTCCAACGACATCAATCCTTCCTGACGGGATTTGTTCAGCAGCGCATAAAGCAGCGCCAGCAAATCCATGTACATCACTTTCTCTGATTTCTGGCCCTTGAATACCGCCGGCAAGGCTCTGCCGATTGCTTTTAAAACAGAGGGGCTGTTGCCCACAATCAGGGCGCCTACCGCGGCGCCACCGATAATAAGCAATTCCAGCGGCTGAAAAACGGCCGCCAGATGCCCCCCGGCTAAGGCAAAGCCGCCAAAAACACAAAGCAGAATCACGATGTAACCGATAATAATAAGCATGTAATAATTTCCTATCTAGCGTAATGCAGGATGCTTACATACAATCTCCATTTTAAAAGCAAAAAACATACCTTTCTGATTGTGTTACTGATTCATGTAGTCATGAACCACTTTGCCGTAAGGCAGGGTCAAATCCGATTGCAGGTGCACGGCATTCACGACCCGCTTAACCGGCAGGGACGCGACAGGGGCTAAGGCATGATGGAAGAGTTCCAGTTGTGCCGGTCCTGTCCATGCGCCTTTGACCGTCAAATCGGTAAGATAGTACTCCACGAGTTCGCAGATGCGGGTCGTACCATCGACGTGAGGAATGATTTTCAATAAATAATTGGGTGTTGACATGGATTCGGCCACTTTTTTACTGTCCAGCGCCTGAAACTTGTAGCCCATGGTGGCAGTGGCAATGCGGGTGTGGCCATAATCCAGCGTACCGACTAAGACTTCTTTGTCAACAACCAGCGTGGGTTGGGCCAGTTTTTTGGGGAATCCCCAGATTTCCCGACCACCGGCAATGGGGGGCAGATCATCTAAAAACATGGCATGGGTATAGCCGCCGTTTTTGCCCTGAAAACGCACGGGAATAACCTGGCCTGATTCAGTGTAATCGCCAAAACCAGTGGAGTCCGGCATGCGGATAAATTCAAATTTAACCAGAGGCTCCGTGACTTCCAACGGTTCAGGCACCACTTCGCGCAGCAAATCCATGTCGGTTTCATAAGTCACAATCAAGTATTCGCGGTTAATAAATCGATAAGGACCGCGGGGATAGCAGGGGCAGGTAAACGGCATGGCAAAGGCCTGATCTTTGACATCGGATTCCTTCATGATAAAACTCCTGTGAGATGAGTGGGTGTGACTGCCATATCATAGACTTCAATGCCTGACAGTTCGGGTATTTCGGCAAGCCAGGGTGATTTTTCAAGGCCGCGGCGGCCATCACGGTAGCCGGCGGCAATGCGTTGCATCACGGATTTACGTGAGAATTCATAATCCTTCGACGCTAAATCCGTGTCGTCACCCGGGTAAAGGAAGCGAACCAGCGCCACCGTTTTATCACAGCCGCAGCTTAGGCAGTCTTCCACCTCGGGATTTTTCTCCTTGGCTTGTTCAGGAATAAATTCAGACAGCAGTTTAATGCGGTATTTCAGCGAGTGGATTTCTTTGTGCATGTTGACAATTTCAACAAAGCGGCTTGAATACTCGATGTCTTTTTTACGCTTCAGCACTTCATCCATGGAAGACGGTTTTAACCCCAGTGAGTTAAACAAATGAACCATAAAGCACAACAGGGTTTTGGATGGATTCTGGCTCAATACATAACTGATTGGGGAGTTGCTGGAAATCCCGCCGTCCCAATAGAATTTGCCTTCAATTTCAATGGCAGGAAAACCGGGGGGCAGGGCGCCGCTGGCCATGATGTGTTCGGGGCCAAGGGTTTCTTTCGCCGAATCAAAGTAGACAACGGATCCGGAGCAGACTTCAACCGCACCGACGCTCAATCGAGTTTCACCCGCATTGATGCGATCAAAATCAATCAACCGCTCGAGGGTGCCTTTCAGTGCGGAAGTATCGTAATAGCTGATTTTGTCGATGGCATTTTCCATGCTCAATTCCGGCTGGGGGCAGCGCGGCGTAAAGAATCCTGGCTGCCCAAACCATAAAGCGGATTGAGCGGACATGAAATGTTCCCAGCGTCGTCCGGCATGATCGTTGTGCCAGGCATCCACATCAAAAAAGGTGGGTGTGGTGACACTTTCCCAAAACGACAGCATTTTCTGGAAACGGTCCTCTGGCGGATTGCCTGCGGCCAGGGCGGCATTGATCGCGCCGATGGAGGTCCCGACAAACCAGTCTGGAAAATAATTGGCTTCCTGCAGCGCCTTTAGGACACCCACCTGGTAAGTGCCAAGGGCGCCGCCTCCCTGTAAAGAACACGCCAGATAATCATGCTGGCGGTTCGGTTTAAGCCGCGCAGCCACTATTCCATTACCCAGCCGTGACTGACAATAAGCGATTGGCCTGTGAGCGCATTGGATTTAAAAGAGGCAAAAAACAAAGCGGTCTCGGCCACGTCACCCGTCGTGGTGAATTTACCGTCCACGGTTTCTTTCAACATCACTTTTTTAATCACCTCTTCCTCGGAAATGCCCAATTCTTTGGCCTGTTCGGGGATTTGTTTGTCAACCAGCGGGGTGCGGACAAAACCCGGGCAAATGACATTAGCGCGTACGCCATGTGCAGCGCCTTCTTTGGCCACGACGCGGCATAAGCCTAAAAGACCGTGCTTGGCTGTCACGTAAGGGGCTTTTAACAGTGAGGCTTCCTTGGAATGGACAGAGCCCATGTAGATAATGCTGCCGCTATTGGCTCGGTACATGTATTTCAATGCCGCGCGGGTGGTTAAAAAAGCACCGTCGAGATGAATGGCCAGCATTTTTTTCCAGTTAGAAAAAGACAGCTTGTCGACGGACTCGATGATCTGAATGCCGGCATTACTGACCAGCACATCAACACCGCCAAACTGATCCGCGACGGCATCAATGCCGTTATTGACCTGTTCTTCATCGGTTACATTCATGGCGACAGCCATGGCTTGACCGCCTTTGGCCTTAATTTCATCGGCCACCACCTGGGCCTGGTCCAGGTTTAAATCGGCAATGGCGACCTTGCTGCCTTCGCGGGCATAAAGGTGGGCAATTTCCCTGCCAATGCCGCTGGCAGCCCCTGTGACCACAGACACTTTATTTTTTAATTGCATACTAACATTCCTTGTTGTTATCGTTCTTATCAAGCGCCTCTTTAAAGCGGTTGTCAATGCGTCAACCTGAACAAACCCATTGGTTTTTCAGGTTGAAATTTATTCCGTTTATCCGATCGATTAAACCAGTAACAGAATCAGTATAGCAATGAATTTTTATTTTGCCTCAACACATCCTGATAAGGATTGAGGCAAAAGGACTATTAGTAATAATAGTAACGATAGTAACGGCGTCTGTCTTCCTGTTGGCCGATTTGGTTGCCGATCAATGCACCAGCCCCTGCGCCAATGGCAGTACCCAGGGCGTCGCCGCCAGAAACGGCATAACCTATGCCGGCACCAATACCTGCGCCTGCGGCTGTGCCTACCTGTGTTGAGGTGCATCCACCAAGGATTGTTGTGGATAATCCTATAAAGAGTACTATAGGCAGTGTTTTTCTCATGGTAAATTTCCTTTCTTTTTGTTACTTCATTAGTCATATTAGTACAAATTAAATCAATTTGTGCATTATTTGTTTTTCCTGGTTTGTGGATTCGAACTTGAGAAATTATCGGGGCACCAGTAGTATTGGGTAATTCAAACGTGAATCAGGGGGGGTTATGTTTCGTGGCAGCATTGTGGCTTTAGTCACGCCGTTACTGGATGACAAGGTGGATGTGAAGCGTTTGCGGGAGCTGGTTGAGTTTCACATCAGCGCCGGCACGCATGCCATTGTCGCAGCCGGAACAACGGGAGAGGCCGGCACATTAAACCGCGATGAAAAAATACTGGTGATCAAAACCGTGATTGACCAGGCGCGCGAACGCATTCCTGTCATTGCCGGTACCGCTGCCAATGCGACGAAAGAGTGCATCCATTTAACCCAAATGGCCATGGAATGCGGGGCTCATGCTGCGCTCATCATGACGCCAGCCTACATTAAACCCACTCAGGAAGGACTTTATCAACACTACAGTCGGATTGCCTCTGCTGTGGCTATTCCCATTATTCTTTACAATGTTCCGGGCAGAACAGCCTGTGATTTATTGCCGGAAACCGTGGCTCGTCTTGCCAAAATTTCCAATATCATCGGCATTAAGGAAGCAACGGGTAATATGTCGCGTCTGCAGCAGATTTTAAGGCTGTGCGGTGACAGCATTGATGTGTACAGTGGTGACGATGAAACCGCGGCGCAGTGGCTTTTAGCCGGAGCCAAAGGGGTGATTTCCGTCACAGCCAATGTGGCTGCCCGCCAGATGGCGAAGCTTTGTGATGCAGCCTTTGATGATGATCAGGCCGGCACCCTGCGTCTGAATGAGCAGTTGGCGCCATTGCACAAGTTGTTGTTCATCGAGTCCAATCCCATTCCTGCCAAATGGGCCTTGAGTAAAATGGGCTTAATCAGCAGCGAATTACGTCTGCCCATGACCTGTTTGAGTGAGGCGCATCAACCTGAGCTTGAACAGGTATTGAAAAAATTACAATTGATATAATGAAGAGGTTTGTTGTGAAAAAAGTCAGTTTTATCGTTTTTTTAGCATTGATTGCCGGCGGGTGTTCGCATTTTAAAAACAACAGCGATCAGAAATACCTGCAGAGCCGTAATGGGCCGGGCCTTGTGGTGCCGTCACCGTTGACGAGCGACAATGTCAGCCATTTTTACGATTTACCCGCTCAGGATAAGAAAGCCAATGTGAGTATTGAGCCGCCATCTGCTAAGATTGAATAAAGCAGCAAAGGAGCGGCCAACTATTGAGGTTGACGCGTATGTCTATGGAAACCAATGAGTCAGAAATAATTCAGGATATCTCCAGAAGGCTGGTGGAGGCGCAACGTAAAATTCGCATTTTAGACAGCATCAAATGGGATGAAAGCATCAAGAAAGACTTTTTCCAAAAGAAAGCCCAACAGTTGCCTTTAATCAACCGGGATTACTACCTGGGAAAACCCTTACCTTTTGATGCCGTTGAAAAGCAGGAAGAATTCCGTCTGATTTTACGCGACACCATCAATCAACTGGGGCAGTATTCGCCCGTTACCCGCCTGATTAAGCGCCAGTGCGAGGAGTATTGCCGCGCCGTGCAGATGCTGGAAGCGCGTGGTACTCCTGCCTTTTCTGAATTGTCAATGGAGCTGTATGGCAGCCCTGACGATGCCTTTTACTCAGGAGGTCCCCGCCTGTCTGAGCTTGGTACACTTCTGTTTGACGTGTTAACCGCCCTTGATGTGCAATTGCAATCCGATGCGGACATGAAACGGTATACCCCGCAGGAGGCGCAGGCCATACTCGAGTCGCGCTTAAGCTCCTTCTTTTCCCAACATCCTGGCAAGATTACCGTGATGGTCAGTGACGACATGGTCGCTGATGCGGCCGCGGGCGCTGACAGCATCAAATTAAGCCAGCAGGCCATGTTCAGCGACAGGGATCTTCGTTACCTGGAAGTCCACGAAGGCTGGGTGCATGTCGGCACCACCTTAAATGGCGCCACGCAGCCTTATTGCTTTTTTCTATCGAAAGGCTCGCCTTCGAGCAGTGTGATTCAGGAAGGGTTGGCTGTGATCACAGAGGTGGTTACCTTTTCGTCTTATCCTGGCCGCATACGCAAAATTACCAATCGGGTGATCGCGCTGGACAAGGTCAGGCAGGGCGCTACCTTTGTTGATATTTACCGCTATTTTATCGAGTGCGGATTAAGCGAGGATGACAGTTACAATCAAACCGTGCGCGTATTCCGCGGCAGCACGCCGGATGGCGGGCCATTTACCAAAGATCTTTCCTATGCCAAAGGCTTCGTGATGATTTATAACTTCATCCGTTTTGCCATCAGTCAACGGCACATCGATTCCATTCCGTTATTGTTTGCCGGAAAGCTGGTGCTGGATGATTTGCCGCTGCTTAACGAATTGCGCAACATGAATCTGCTTACGGCACCGGTTTATCTCCCGCCGCCTTTCCGTGATTTGGCCGCCTTAAGTGCGTGGATGAGTTTTTCCCTGTTTCTTAATAAATTCAGTTTGAATGAAATTCAGAAAAGTTTCCGTTTCCTGTTAGGCTGACCCAAGGAGAGACCATGGGATTATTGGTTGAGGGACAATGGCGTGATCAATGGTATGACACTGCCAAAACGGGCGGTGCCTTCAAACGCGAGTCGGCGCAGTTTAACCGGGCGATTGAAGCAGATGCCCAGGCGCTATTTCCGGCTGAGAAGGATCGTTACCACCTTTATGTTTCTCTGGCATGTCCCTGGGCACACCGAACACTCATTTTCAGAAAGCTTAAAAAGCTTGAGGACTACATCAGCCTGTCCATTGTGCATCCGCACATGCTTGAGCACGGTTGGGAATTCAAACAGGGCATGGGAGCCACGGGCGATACGCTGTATGGTTTACGTTACCTCTACGAGATTTATGTCAAGGCGATCCCGGATTACACGGGACGGGTTACCGTGCCGGTACTCTGGGATAAAAAAAACAAAACCATCGTCAGCAATGAATCCGCGGCTATCATCCGCCAATTTAATTCAGCCTTTAATCACTTAACGGGTGATGAACAGGATTTTTATCCAGAGGCCTTAAGGTCCGCAATCGATTCGGTGAATGATACCATTTACCGCACGGTCAACAACGGCGTCTATCGCTGTGGTTTCGCCACCACTCAGTCCGCGTATGACGAAGCCTATACTGAATTATTCGCGACCCTGGATGATTTGGAAGCGCATCTGCAACATCATGCCTGGCTGGTGGGGGAGCAATTAACGGAGGCGGATTGGCGGCTGTTTACGACACTGGTTCGGTTTGATGCCGTCTATTATGGTCATTTTAAAACCAATCAATGCCGTATCTGTGATTACCCAGCCCTGCAGGCCTATCTTGCCAAATTGTATGACATCCCCGGTATTCGCGACACAGTGAATTGGACTCACATCAAACAGCATTATTATTTCAGCCACAAAACCATTAACCCCACCCAGATCGTGCCTCTGGGACCTAAACTGTGGTTTGAATGTTGATTCAGGGCAGCTAAATACCGAACGTGCCCATTGTATTCAATGCTGGCAGAAACAGGCTGATTTATGCTTTAATAAGCATCATCTGATAAAGGCTTAAGAGTTGATATATGACCTTTGTAGTCACTGAAAATTGCATTAAATGTAAATACACCGATTGCGTGGAAGTATGCCCGGTCGATTGTTTTTATGAGGGGCCCAATTTCCTGGTTATTCATCCGGATGAGTGCATTGATTGTGCATTGTGCGAACCCGAATGCCCGGTTCAGGCCATTGTCTCTGAAGATGATTTGACGGAGGAGCAAAAACAGTTCCAGGCTTTGAATGCCGAACTTGCTCCGCAATGGCCCAACATTACATCCAAAAAAGAAGCGCCTGAGGATGCCAAGTCCTGGGAAAATGTCACTGACAAGCTTCAGTACCTCGAAAAAGAGTGGCCGAAATAAATCCCGTCGTCGCAGAGGACGCGATAGCGGATTGCCAACGGGTTTTAGGTGCAAAAGGGCGCCTCAGTACGGCCATTCCGGGCTTCGTAGCACGGCAGGCGCAGATTGAATTAGCCTCAGCCATTGCCAAAGCCATCATGGAGCAATCAACCCTGGTCGCCGAGGCGGGTACCGGAACCGGTAAAACCTTTGCCTACCTGATTCCCTGCCTTTTAAGCGGCAAAAAAGCGCTGATATCCACTGCCACCAAAACCCTTCAGGATCAACTGTTTCAAAAAGATTTACCTCTGTTAGTCAGGGCGCTTGGCCTTTCTGTCCGCGTACAGAATTTAAAAGGCCGAGCCAATTACATTTGCCGCTACCGAACGCAATTGCATACGGAGGAAGGGCGTTTTGTCAATCCACAGTGCGTCAATGACATTCTCAATGTGCATGAAAAATTACCCTTGTTAACGGCTGGCGAACGCTCTGAACTTCCGGAAATCAGTGAAGATTCTCCGGCCTGGCCTTATGTGACCTCGACCGCTGAAAATTGCCTGGGCGGTGAATGCCAGTTTTATCAGGACTGTTTTTTAGTCAAAGCCCGCAAACGAGCCATGGAAGCGGATATTGTGGTGATTAATCATCACCTGTTTTTCGCGGATTCAAGGCTTAAAGAGGAAGGATTCGGCGAATTATTACCTGGCGTGGATGTGGTGGTGTTTGATGAGGCCCATCAATTGGCAGAGATCGCAGCCAATTTTAACGGCGAACGCTTGGGTACACGTCAACTTACGGATCTGCTTGAGGATTTATTGCGCGAATGGCCGGTGCTGGATTTGCCGAATCGCCCGTTCAAAGCCATGAGTACCGAGCTTGACAAAATCATTGATCAATTGCATCTGACCTTGACTGGTTATGAAGAACGCATGGCCTGGGAGGATGTGTCGAAAAAGAAGGGTTTTATCGCTGCCTGGGAGTCTTTGCTTCATTTTTTCCAGCAATTGGCGGCGGCCATTGAAGAGGCGGGTATTGAACGCGAAGCCGGCGTTGCACGTTGCATTGCCCGTCTTCAGGACTATCAGGCTATTATGCAGCGGTTTGCGGACAAAGACTCAAGCCATATCCGCTGGCTGGAGCGTTTCAAGCATACCCTGGTGTGGCACGCTACCCCCTTTGATGTGGCTGACTCATTCCATCAGTTGCTGGCACAAAAACAAGGCGCCTATGTGTTTACGTCCGCGACATTAACCATGGCCGCTTCCTTTGATTGCTTTTTAAAGCCCCTGGGTTTGACCGGGGCGGAAACCCTGACACTGCCGAGTCCGTTTGATTACCAGCAGCAGGCCCTGCTGTACCTTCCCCGCCATTTGCCGGATCCCAAAGATCATCGTTACTATGAGGCCCTGCTCGACAAGGCAGTGCCCGTGATTAACGCCTGTGGCGGGCGCTGCTTTTTCCTGTTTACCAGTCACCGGGCATTAAAATTGGTTGCTCAACTACTGCACAATACTTTAAACTATCCGCTTTTAATTCAGGGTGATGAAGCGAAACCTATTTTACTGGCGCGTTTTCGGCAGATGGGTAATGCGGTTTTACTGGGGACATCCACATTCTGGGAAGGGGTGGATGTGAAAGGCGAGGCCTTGTCCTGCGTCATTATCGACAAGTTGCCTTTTGCGAGTCCGGTGGATCCGGTGATTCGTGGTAAAATGGCTTATTACAAAGCACGCGGTCTGTCCGGTTTTGATGAATTGTCGCTGCCGGCAGCGGTGCTGGCATTAAAACAGGGGGTAGGCCGGCTCATTCGTGATGTCACGGACAAAGGCGTGTTGATGCTGGCTGACCCCAGGCTGACTGGTCGGGAATATGGGCGGCAGATTTTTGCTAGTTTACCTGTGCTGCGAAAAACCCGTGAGCTTACCCGGGTGCTTCATTTTATTAACGAATTGGCTTTAAATCATGAACTTGCTGGCGATTGACACATCCACTGCAGAGGCTTCCATTGGCTTATCGGTTAATGGACGCTTATGGCATGAAAGCCATCAGGCTGAACGCCTGCATGGCCAATTCATTCTGCCTGCCATTGAGCGTCTGTTAAACCAGGCGGGTTGCTCCCTGCCGCAATTGGATGGCATCGCTTTCGGGCGGGGACCTGGCAGTTTCACCGGTTTGCGTATTGCCTGCAGTGTGGCTAAAGGTCTGGCTTATGCTCATGATCTGCCGCTGTATCCTGTCAGCAGCCTGGCGGCGATAGCGGAAGAGTACCTACATCAGCACCAGATCCCCTGGGGCGGTCAGCCGGTACTGGCCTTGCTGGATGCCCGTATGCAGCAACTGTACTGGGCCTGTTTTACTGACGCCACCCTTGACGTCGAAGAGCAGGTCAGCGATGCGGCCGATATTCCTGTACCGGATACGGAATCCATTGTGCTTGCCGGCGCCGGATTTGACGCTTACCGTTCGCAATTGAGCGCGCAAATCATCGATAAAATAAGCATTGAAAAATCAATTTTTCCCCAGGCACCGGCCATGATTCGATTGGTGCAGGCTCAGAAAATCAAGGCGGTTGACGCAAAAGAGGCTTCACCCGTGTACATTCGTAATAAGGTTACTCAAGGAGAAGCGCGTGGATAAGCGTTTATTGGATGTGTTGGTATGCCCATTGTGCAAGGGTAAGCTGTTATTAAAAGACGAGGAATTGATTTGCCGTTTCGACCGTCTGGCTTACCCTATTCGGGACGGCATTCCGGTTATGCTGGAGCAGGAAGGCCGCCTCATTCCCCTGGATGAGAAAGAAAAATTATGACTGACTTTCATGTGGTGATTCCGGCGCGCTATCAATCGTCGCGTTTGCCCGGCAAATTAATGATGAAAATTGCAGACATCACGGTGATTGAGCGGGTTTACCGTCAGGCCGTGCAGGCGAAGCCCAGGTCCATTGTCATCGCCACGGACAATGACGACATTGCAATGCACGCTGAAGCCTTTGGGGCGAAGGTCATGATGACTTCCATTGATCATCAGAGCGGTACGGATCGTATTGCTGAGGTTGTCCAAAACGGGGAATACCGTGAGGACGATATCATCGTCAATGTGCAGGGCGATGAGCCGTTTATTGCGCCGCAATTAATAAGACAGGTAGCCGACAGCTTAGCCAAGGCGGAAACGCCGATGGCGACGCTGTGCTGGCCCCTTGACGATTTGGAGCAGCTTTATAACCCCAATGTCGTTAAAGTGGTGCGGAATCAGTTTAATCATGCCCTCTATTTTTCGCGCAGCCCTGTTCCTGCTCATCGTGAGGACAGGGAGAGCCTGCGCATGGTGTATAGGCATATTGGCTTGTATGCTTACCGCGCTGCTTTTTTAATCCAGTTAACTGCCTGGCCTCCCTGCGAACTGGAGCGGCTTGAAGCGCTTGAGCAACTGAGGGTGTTATGGGCAGGGTACACCATTCGGGTAGACGAAGCCTGTGTGAAGCCCCTGCAGGACATTAACACCGCCGACGATTTGCAGTTGGCGAGAGAGTACCTTACCGCCTGATCAAGCCGCCGGAGACACCAGGCGGCTGGATAAGTCATGACCGAATTCAGCCAGCTCTCTTTCAGTACGGCAGGCGCCAAAGGTTACAAAGAAAAGTTCCTGGCTTCGTGATTTTAAATAATTGCCAAGATTAAACGACAAGGCCTGCAGGGGTTTAAAGACATTGATTCGCAGAAACTGCACCCATTTGTGGCGTATGCCGTCTGACAGTTTCTCCATGTTGTTATTTCTGAAGTGCTTGTCCGCACTGGCTTTTAACTCGGAAAAATAGGTTTCATCCTGGCTTAAACGGACATTTTCATTAATGTAATCCTGATTGATTCCTCTAAACTCCGCATGCATGCTGGCCAGGGTGTGAAGTCTGGGGTCCACTCTGTCCATCAGGGTTTTTTTACACTCCACCAGTGGGAGCTTGGGCAGGGATTTAAGCTGTTGAAGCTGTGCTAATTCGTTCTCATTGGAGGTTTTATGGATAGCCTGGTCAATGTATTTCTGGGTCAGGCGTTCAAACTCTGTTTCAAGCTTGGCCAGGATTTCACAGGATGTCTTATAAGTCTTTGTTTTTAAACGCCGCTCAATTTCCATGGCGTCCAGGATCTTTTGTTGGTAGTGCTCAAATGCCGAGATGAATCGTGTTTCTCCCAGCTTCCATCGGTTGGCCCATTCCTTAAACTCACTCCCTTGCAGTGTATCTAAACCGGCAAAGGCCCTATCCAGTGTTCCAAGCGTTTTTTTCAAGTTTTCATGCGCTTTTTTTAGACTGAATTGCAGGGGATTGTCCTCATCCAGAAGCGGGTAAGGGTAGTTCTCGTAGAGCGCGTTGGCTTTATTGAAACAAGGCGTTATATGGGCTTTAAGTTTTTCTTTTACCTGTTCGGTCTGACTTTTTAATTGATTAATTGCAACGTCAGTCTCCCGTCTTAACTTGAAGAGGTTCTCTTTACTCTCAGCGACTGTGCTCATCAGCTTGGTGGCCAGTTCCACAGCGCTCTTAAATTCGCTCGTTTCCTGTTCGTTGAAAGTCAGTTCGGGAGTGGATTGAATAAAACGCAATGCAGCCTCGGCATCGACCAGTTCGTCATTCAAGCGCTGTCTTAATCCCTTTTTCTTCTCTTCAAATTGTTGTTTGAGCATTTGGATTAATGGAGCGGCTTGCTTTTGCAGTTCTATTAAAATTTTCGTGCGGTTTGCGATTTGGTCCAGTCGTTTTTCCTGTAAAGAAGCCAACTGGTGAACTCTGTCTAAGGGAGAAACCAGTTCAAGAATTTTTTCCCTCTCCTCACCGTATGGGCCGGCCTCATTCTCCACTTCGGAACGGAAAGTCTCCAATTCGCCCAGCAGTTTACGTGCTGATTTCCAGGGACCATGCTCGCCCAATACTTCAGGCAACAGATGAAAATACTCTGAAAGCCCCTCCGTGAGCGCATCGATATCGCTTAAAATCATTTTCTCTTTGCTCAGGATTTGAAGGTGCTCTTGTACATTAATCTCTTTTAAAACATGGTAATTTTTAATGGATTGAATGGGAAATCCATCAATAAACGCAGTCAGGTTATAATAAGCAGCAATGGCCTTGCTGTACATTTGTCTATCGATTTTGGGCGGCAGGGCGACATCTAACAATTCGTTGCTTAACGCGCTGATGTCTTTCGCTTCCATTTTGGATAATGCGGTGCGCAAAAGCAAAAAGCGCTTTTTTTCACCGAGGTGCATCAGCAATTGATCATGAAGCTTGTCGAGCGCGCCGGAATGAACGATGGCAGGGTATTTTTGAAATTTTTGCTTTAATTCGTTAGTGAATTGCAGCAGATTTTTAACAAAAAACGGGGTATCTTTATCGTCTTTGTTGTTAATGTCGATAACGCAAAAAGTCAGCAGAAAGGTTTCAAACTGTTTTTTAAGCGCAATTTTGGCAGTCAGCATGAGTTGCTCCAGCACGGCCGGATCAAGCTCTGGGGGATAAACCAGGGCTTCACGGGCAAGGATTTTTTCTGCCAGTTCGTTTCGCTGCTGGTTAGTCTCTTTGAGCAGGCCTATCGTGCGCTGCAATTCGCTGATTAAAATGTCATGGTAGTCAGGGTATTCCAGGGTATG
Organism: Legionella rubrilucens; assembly: GCF_001468125.1. Lineage (GTDB taxonomy): Bacteria > Pseudomonadota > Gammaproteobacteria > Legionellales > Legionellaceae > Legionella_C > Legionella_C rubrilucens. Next base: position 645,013 of record NZ_LNYT01000020.1, read on the forward strand.
TTGGATTCGGCCAGTAATAAAAAGCCTTGCCTTATCCGCGTCAATGGTTTTTTCCTGGTAACGGGTTACCCAGTCAGACAGCAGACAATCCTCTGAGAAGCTGGGTAAAAACGACTGTTTGGCCAATTGGGTATGAATTTCAAGCTGTTCTTCAAGTTGAGCCCGTAGGACTTCGATCGTCTTAAGCAAAGGGGATTGCGGTTCTTTTGCTTCTTCTATGGGGGCAGCTAAGGTTTTGGGTTTGCTTTTATACGCCTTCGCTTTCTTTTTTAAACAATGGATGGTTTCCGGCAAAACGGGGCTTGCAGGAGATTGTTCCAGTTTCGTTATTATCCCATCAAATTCCACAAGCAGTTCCTGTGGCGCCCTGGCAGCTATTTTTTTACGCAGCATTTTGAGTGATTTGGTGATGGTCCGATTGTGATCGATGAGTTTAGCGGCCAGGTTTTCTGCGAGCATTTCCAATTCGGTAAGCGAAAGTGTGTTTTCCGGGGATGGATTCCAGGTCAGGTGCAATGGGGCTGTGATGTTATCCAGATGGCTTACAATACTATTTTTAATGAGCGATTTGAGTTTGACCAGACTGTGTTTCACATCAGAATTCGGTTCACTTTCAGACAGGCTTGACAGTTGAGAACGAAGGGATTGGGCACAAAGACGATAAGCATCAAGACTGTGTGGTGGAAAAGGAGTGATGGTTTCAACAACGGATAAAATTTTTTCTATTTTATCAAGCGCGTTTAACGCCTTATCAAACTCTTTACCCATTCATGTACACCTTATTATTTGAGTCGGGCCTTTGGTGAGATAAAGATACCATTGCAGGCTTAAGAGAATATTAAAGAAATGTATCAATATTGTAAAGCATGGGTGCGGTACGGCACGTGCTCTCCTTAGAGAAAAAGACCTGACATTATTGATGCTTTTTCTGTAAATGAAGTCGTCGCAGGTACAGGAAAAAGGCCGGAATAATCATGAGCACAATGCCGCAGGCAAACACCAGACGGTAATGGCTGGCATCGCCCATGTCCATGTTGCTTTCCGGGGGAATAAACCCAATGATTAAAGTAATAACGCAGCCTGTTAAACCCAACAGGCAGGTCAGGTAATAACCAAAACGGCCCAGCGGTATTTTAAAGGGGCGGGGTTTGTCGGCAAATTTGCTTTTCAGTCGAAACGCGGCGATAAACATCAACACGTACATCAGAATATAGAGTTCCGTGCTTAAGGCGGTAAATAGCCAGTAAATGGCATTGATGGTAGGGAACAGCAGGAAGCCGCCACAAAGCAGAGTGACTAATACTGCCTGCAGAATCAGAATACGGGAGGCGACACCATGGCGGTTTAATCGATAAAGCCAATGCGGTAAAAAGCCATTGTCCGCCGCCAGCAACATGCCTTTGGCTGGTGAAATAATCCAGTTGACCATGCTGCCCAAACTACCCAACAGCAATAAGCCGACAACAACCGGCATCAACGCACTCAAATGGTAGGCTTCAAAAAAGTTGGTGAAAGCCTGCATAACGCCATCCACCAGATTGATTTCCTTTTGCGGTAATACAAAGGCGATGGCCAATGAACCGAAAATCATGGTGGTTAAAATCAACAGAACCGAAAAAAACATGGCGCGGGGGAAGTTTTTTTGCGGATCGCGAACATTCCGTACATGAACGGCCGCCAGTTCCATACCAAGAAATGAGGTCATGATTGCCGTGAGTGAGACCCAGGATTGCGTGTCTTTCCAATGCGGAATCAAATGGGAAAAGCTTAAGTCGATGGCGAGAGGGTGGCCTTTGATTAACCAGATGAAGGCCAGAAATATAATGAGTCCCATGGGCAGAATCATACCAAAAATGGCGCAGACACTGGCAAAGGCGGCGGAGGCGCGAATGCCGGTTAAGCCGAGCAGGGTTAACGACCAGAAAATGATGAGAATCACGCTGATAAGGTAAAATTTATGTTCAGCGAGCGCCGGATTTATCAGATAGGCCAGCGTACCCGCGATAAACGAGAGGATGGTCGGGTACCAGACCATGGTATTAATCCATTGCAACCAAATGGTAAAAAAAGCGACGTTTTCTCCAAAGGCATGGCGAACCCAACTGTAGATGCCGCCTTCTTCATCAGACCAGGTCGAAGACAATTCTGCGGCAACGAGTGCGACAGGAATTAAAAAAACGATGGCTGAGAAAATAAAAAAGAAAATGAGGGAGGAGCCAAACAGGGCGGTGCCCGGTAAATTCCTGATGCTGTCAATGGCGCCGGTGATCAGTAGAACCAGAGCAAATGTCGATATTTTTTGTGTAGACCAGGATTTCATAGGCGAGGCAGGTTGCAGAATTGTCAAAAAGGTAAGCATTATAGAGGCGCAAGCCGTCTAAGAAAAGCGTTTTTTATTTTATTCGTCTGATTCACTGTACCATAAAACCTTGTCAGTTCCATGGCATTGCGGTTAAATAAAGAGTCATTTTAATAAGGAGTACACCATGGGCTGGACTTTTTTTAATCAACAACACCGTGTCAATGCGATTGCGCAAGGGGTTAATGTTGCTGTTGGCATTTTGGCCGTAGTGGATTTCATCACCAACCCGGAAGCCAACACCGCGATCTATGGCGCCAGCCTCTTATTGAATCTGGCCACGGGTGTTGCTCTCAGCGGTGAGTATGGGTTGGGTCAATTCGCCAGTATGGTAGTTAATGTGGCTTACGCTGGACTGGTTTTTGGTCAAGCCGTGAGCAATTGCAATGACGTCAGCAGCTCAACACTCCTTATGGAAGGGGTGGCCATGGGCACCAATCTGGCAGCGACGTTCTACAGTGCGGGAACTCATCATGCAAAAAACACCCCTCAAAAAGAAGCATCGCCTTCTTCCTCTATTGCACAGCCATCCTGATTATATTCCATGCACGGTGATGACTAATCGCCGTGCAGGTGCTGCGTTGCGATGTTCCGCCAGAAAAATACCCTGCCATTGCCCAAGCATCAGCCTCCCTTCGCAGACAGGCAGTGTGAGGCTTGCGCCCAACAGGGCATTTTTAATGTGCGCGGGCATGTCGTCCTCGCCCTCGAGGGTGTGCCGATACAGTTGATTGTCGTCTGGAACCAGGCGGTTTAAGTGGGTTTCCAAATCCATGGGCACATCGGTGCAGGTGTTCTCACTGATGGCCAGTGAAGCGGAGGTGTGCTTAAGGAATAAATGGACAAGGCCGGTATGAATGACCGGCGCTTGCCTGAGTTGCTCATGGAGAGCCGGCGTAATCAAATGAAATCCTCGCGATACGGGCTTCAGCACCCATTCGGTTTGCCAGTAAATGGGCGGCTTTGCTGTGTTACCCATGACGATACCCATCGCGGCAAGCCGGGGAGTTCATGACCTTTCCTTCCTTGTCCTGCCATTCGGCCGGAGAATACAGGTGCAGGCTCAAGGCGTGCAATCCGGTTTGCAATTCTTCAGCGAGCAAACGGTTAAGCAGGCGGTGGCGGGCAACCCGGTTTAAGGAGGTAAACTGATCGCTCACAGCGATGACTTTAAAATGAGTTTCCGCCCCTTCCGGCACATGATGACGGTGGGACTCATTCTCCACAGAAAGATGAAGGGGCGCCAATTGGCTCATCAAATGGTCTTCAATGCGTTGCTTACGGGACATGATCGGATGATTAGGGTTCAGAAGGTTAAAGTATACTCATTGGTTTGCCGTTTGTCATAGTTTTTGCCGATGACAAAGAATAAAAGTCATTTTGTGACAATATTGGGCGTAAATTTAGCTATTTTTGAATAAAACTACCTTCTTTCCCTTCTCATTATTGAGCAGCACGTCATCTCGCGTTATGCTTGTAAGTGCATGATTTGAGAGCGGTTATTGCTCAAGGCAAATGACAGGGTTGGGCATTATTGGTTTTTTGCTGGGAATGGCATTTATATTGCTCAGATAGTTCGTAAACGTTGTTTTATCGGAGGAGAGCAGCATGAAACAGAAGGGTTTTACACTGATTGAATTGATGATTGTGGTCGCGATTGTCGGTATTTTGGCAGCGATTGCAATTCCCGCTTACCAGGACTACACGATTCGGGCGAGAGTGACGGAAGGTTTAAACCTTGCGGCTTCGGCCAAATTGGCAGTCTCAGAAACAGCCATTACCAATAACGCCTTGCCCGCTACGCAGGCTGCAACAGGTTATGTCAGCCCTGCTGCAACACCGAACGTAACGTCCATTACGATTGGTGCTGGTGGCGTGGTGACCATTACCTACACGGCGGCTGCCGGCGGTGGCACGATTATCATGACCCCGACCCTGCAGGCGAACGGTGATGTTACCTGGGTATGCACCGGCGGTACGCTATTGGCTAAATACCGTCCAGCCAGTTGCCGACCATAATCCAGCTTGACCTGAAAAAGACCACGCAAGTGGTCTTTTTTTTTGCAAGCAGAGGGGTTCTTTCGTTTCTTATTGGTCATATAATGACCAGTTGTGTCACCTCTGATCCCTCTAATTCCACGTTGCTTTAAATCGGTTTAACGACGTTTAATGAACAATAACGCCGGACAGTCCCTTCTCTAAGCCTTATCTGGCTTGATTTTTTACAGTTGGCATTGTTGATGCATGACAGGAAGTGTAACGAATCAAACGAGAGGTAGTTATGAGACAGAAGGGTTTTACGCTGATTGAATTGATGATCGTTGTCGCCATTGTCGGCATTCTGGCAGCAATCGCTATTCCAGCTTATCAGGATTACACCATTAGAGCGCGCGTGACGGAAGGATTAAACCTGGCGGCGTCGGCCAAGCTGGCTGTTTCTGAAACAGCCATTACCAATAACGCCTTACCTGCTACTCAGGCAGCAACGGGTTATGTCAGCCCGGCGGCTACACCTAATGTCACCTCGATCACGATTGGGGCAGGCGGTGTCATCACCATCACCTACACGGCAGCAGCCGGTGGCGGTACGATTATCATGACGCCGACGCTGCAGGCCAACGGCGATGTCACCTGGGTATGTACCGGCGGTACGTTATTAGCGAAATACCGTCCAGCCAGTTGCAGACCTTAATTCCCAATCCAGGCAAGGTTTAATCCTTGCCTGACCACGAAGTCACGAGTCAATCAATAGCTGACGGCCCACTAAAATAACCTGTTTCAGAGGGCTTAAGGAGTATACCAGCATGAATGGAAAAGGCTTTACATTGATTGAACTTATGATTGTTGTGGCTATTGTGGGAATTCTCGCAGCAGTCGCCATTCCGGTTTATCAGGATTATTCTATCCGGGCTCGCGTAGCCGAAGGCCTTACCATGGCTGCTCCCGCCAAATTGGCGGTCAGTGAAACAACAATAGACACCAGTGTCTTGCCCGCCAATCAGGCGGTGACGGGGTACGTCAGTCCCGCCGCTTCGGTCAACGTGTCTTCCATCGTCATTGCCGCTGCCGGTGTAATCACCATTACTTATACTCCAGCGGCTGGGGGTGGGACCATTGTTTTAACGCCAACGCTGCAGGCAAATAATGACGTGGCCTGGGACTGCCGCGGCGGCACACTGGCGGCTAAATACCGCCCAGTGAGTTGCGTGCCCTAGCGTTGGCGTTGTGCATTAGTGCACGTGGCTCACAGCTTCTGCTCGACAAGCACATTCTTAAGACGGACATAATCCGGCAGGCCATTCTTATACGGAGGATAGGCTTCACCCTGAATCAGCGGCCGCAGGTAACGACGGCAGGCCTCCGTGATGCCTAAACCATCCTCGGTAATGAAATCAGGCGGCATGGCCTTTTCCTGGTTGGCCACTTGAGCCAGGGGCACGTGGTCTATGGACCAGCGGTACGGCCAATCCTGTTCCCGCTTGATGATGGGCATGATGGCATTGTGGCCAGTTAAAGCCAGTTCAACGGCTGCCTTGCCGAGGGCATAAGCCTGTTCCAGATCCACTTGCGAAGCAATATGACGGGCCGCGCGCTGCAGGTAATCGGCTACCGCCCAATGGTATTTGTACCCTAATTCTTTTTTAACCAGTTGGGCAATCACCGGTGCTACGCCGCCTAATTGCGCATGGCCAAAGGCATCGCGCAGACCCGCGTCGCTTAAGAATTGACCTTGTTCATTACGGATCCCTTCCGATACAACCACCACGCAATAACCGTATTGTTTGACGCTTTGATCCACTTTCGCTAAAAACCGCGAGGGTTCAAACGTGATTTCGGGTAAAAGAATGACATGGGGCGGTTCGCCTTCCGCCTCGCGGGCCAGTCCGCTGGCTGCGGCAATCCAGCCGGCGTGACGTCCCATGACCTCAAGAATAAAAACCTTGGTTGATGAGGCGGCCATGGATGCCACATCAAAACCGGCTTCGCGGGTCGAAATGGCGATGTATTTGGCAACGGAGCCAAATCCAGGGCAGGTATCGGTAAAAGGTAAATCATTGTCGACGGTTTTAGGAATACCAATGCAGGTAATGGGGTAACCCGTCTTGCTGCCCAATTGAGCAATTTTATTGGCTGTATCCTGTGAATCGCCGCCGCCGTTATAAAAGAAATAGCCAATGTCGTGGGCTTTGAAGACGTCAATGAGGCGTGCGTATTCCGCGCCATCGTCTTTTAATTTATAACGGCAGGAGCCAAACGCGCCGGAGGGCGTGTGCATCAGGCGGGCGATGTCCGCGTCGCTTTCCAGCGAGGTGTCGATGAGTAATTCATCCAGTGCGCCAATGATGCCATTCTTCGCCGCATAGACTTTGCCAATGCGGTCTTGGTGTTGCCGTGCCGTTTGAATAACACCGCAGGCAGACGCGTTAATTACCGCGGTTACACCGCCTGACTGGGCATAAATTGCATTTTTAACAGACATGATTTCTCCAGCTTGCTTGCTTCAGTTACTCGCCAAAATTCGAGGAACTGGTTTGGTAAATGTTCTCAAATTCATCCAGGACTTCATCGATGCTTTGAATCAGTTGGGCAAAAACGGTTTCCAGTTCATTCACATGCTTGGCCTTTAAGGCATGTGTCTCCAAACGGGTCACCTGCACCTGCAGATTGGGAACCCCGCAAAAACAGCAGGCGCCGTGGAGTTTGTGTGCCGCCGTACCTAATCCCTTGACGTTTTTATCATGGTATAACTGAATAAATTCCTTGCGATTTTCGCGCAGTTCTTCCACAAAGCGCCCTAAAAATTCTTTCGCCAGCGCCTGATTGCCGGATACCTTCTGCACACAAAGCGCCCAGTCAATGGCCGCCGGTTTGCTGCGTCTTAAAATGGAAAGCAGGGCTGACAGTAATTCCTTTTCCTCAACGGGTTTTTGCAGGTACAGATCAATGCCGGCTTTTTTGAGTTTCTCTTCACTCATGGCGGATTCATCGGCACTGATCACCACAATGGGCGTGGTAATATTGAGCGATGATTCCTGACGTATGCGTTTGGCGGCGTCCAAGCCGCCAAGCTTTGGCATTTGCCAGTCAAGCAGGATGATCTGGTAGTGTTTTTCGCAACAGGCCAAAACCGCTTCTTCGCCATCGTTCACCGCTTCGACGTTGGCGATTTCATTGAGAAAGGAATGAAGCAGCATGCGGTTAACTGGATTATCTTCCGCAATCAGGATATCGGGATGGGAGAGACGTAATTGCCCCCGCAGATTATCCAGTTCATGGTTAACCGCGGCAGGGGCAGGTTGAGACGGATTAATCAGGGTTTCAATGGTGTCATGGAGTTTCTGGATGCTGATTGGTCTGAACAGAAAGCCGCGGGCGCCGAGTCGTTGCGGTTCATGAATAATGGATTTGGAAATTAAAATGGAGGCTTTGGAGTACTTGCGCAGAATACCCGCGATTTTATCTTCAGAGTCTTCATCCACATTGACAAAAGCAAGGGTACAATCATCCCGTGTGGCCAAAGCCTTGTCCAGTTCTGACAGACTGGCGACAGCCACGCTTTGAATTCCGCAGTAGACCAGGCCGTTGCACATCGCTTCCAGATGCAAGGGATTGTCGTCATAACAGATGGCTTTAATGTTCTCAAACCGATGTGCCTGGTGCTTCTCGCTTTCATAGGCGGTTAATTTCTCAAGGCGTATGCGCACAGCAAAGGTCGAGCCTTTGTGCAGTTCACTGGTTAAGGTAATGCGTCCCTTCATTTCTTCGGCGAGTTTTTTGCAAATCACAAGCCCCAGGCCAGAACCGCCAAAGCGGCGGGTGATGGTGGTATCCGCCTGATTAAACGCATTGAACAGTTTGGTCTGATCATCACTGGAAATGCCCATGCCGGTGTCAATGACAGAGATACAGAACAGGTAATCTTTTTCGGTTTCCTGTTCAATGCAGGTTTTCACCAGGACATAACCGCGATCGGTGAACTTAACGGCATTGGTTACGAGGTTAGTCAGGATCTGCTTGATGCGAATGGGATCGCCGAGCACGGTCTTCGGTACATTCACTTCCGTGGAAGGAATCAAATCAATGCCTTTTTTATGGGCATTGGGTGCGGCTAAGGTTAATACTTCATCGACGCAGGCGCGAAGATCGAGCGGGATGCAGTCGAGGCTTAATTTCCCGGCATCCATTTTGGAGTAATCGAGAATGTCATTGATGATAGTCAGCAAATCCTGGGCGGAAGACTTGATGGTTTTGACATAATCCAGCTGCAGGGGATCAAGCTTGCTTTCCAGAAGGACATTGGTGAAGCCGATGACGCCATTCATGGGGGTTCGTATTTCATGGCTCATGTTGGCAATGAATTCTGATTTCTGGCGGCTTTTCTCCTCGGTTTTTTTCTTTTCAAGCGACAATTCGATGTTCTTTTCTTCGAGCAATTCAAGGCTTTGCTGTAAATCTTCGGTAGCCACTTCAATGTGATGGTTTAAGTCTCTGACCGTGTTCAGGTATTGCTGCTGCAAATGAGCGCAGCCGCGCTCGATAATTCCCAGTTCGCCGGGACTGGTGACTGAAATGTGAGTTTCGAATTCGTTACTTAAAATCTGCTTCATGCTGCGGCGCAGGCGGGCTAAAGGCAGGTAAATCCGTTTGGAAAGGAAATAATGAATGCTTAAGCTTAAAAGCAAACCCAACAGGATGATAAAAATGGTAACGATGTACATCTGATACTGTTTAATCACCGACGATTGCGTGTCGATGTCGATTGACAGCCAGCCTAAAATGTCATCCGGCTCCAGATTGGCCCGTTCCAGCGCCGACTGAAACACGCTCGCGGAATATAAATTGTGTTTGGGGATGGTAATCGGGGCTAAAAAATTAATTTCGTAAGGTTCAATCTGTTTGCTTTCGATGTAATCGCCGGTGTATTGCAGGGGTTTAAAGGGTTTTTTAATCAGGTGCTTGCCGCCGCGGTAGGCAATTAACTGGCCGTCCGCGCTGTAAAAAGCCAGCGCAATGATCTCAGGATTGACTGTCGAGGCATCCACCAGCGCCTGCAGGACACGGCGGTCGTTGCGCATCATCGCCAGCTGTGCGGCAGGAAGCAATTGGCGTATGTAGGCTTCGCCGAGCCGGGACATGTGCTGGTTTAAGTCTTTATTGAATTCGCCGTTGAAGAACACCGCAAACAACAAAGCGACCAGCAGGACTGGAATCAGGGTTGTGAGGCGCAGTTGGTATTTAATGCCGAGTTCTTTCATTACCTGCCTCTTGTGGGCTGATCAACAAGTCTCTTGCTGAGCAATTTTTCGTTGAATTGCCAAAAAAAGAAGCGCATTCGGTTACTTTCCGTTGCCTTTAAAGTCGGCTATTATAGCCCGATTATTTTATCGCTTACAACGGAGAACCGGATGGTTGTCAGAACTCGCTTTGCCCCCAGTCCAACGGGCTATCTGCATGTGGGGGGGGTACGTACCGCCCTGTTTTCATGGTTATATGCAAGGCATCATCACGGTCAGTTTGTTTTACGCATTGAAGACACCGATCAGGAGCGCTCGACTAAGGAATCCGTGCAGGCCATTTTAGACGGCATGGCCTGGTTGGGCCTGAATTATGACGAAGGGCCGGTTTATCAGACAGAACGCTACGGCCGCTATCGTCAGATTGCAGAGCAGTTATTAAACGAGGGCAAAGCCTATCGCTGCGTCTGTTCCAAAGAGCGCCTGGAGTCTTTGCGTGAAGCCCAGCTTGCCGCGAAGGAAAAGCCCCGTTATGACGGTCATTGCCGCGATAAGCAGTTGCCGGAAGGGGATACGCCCTTTGTCATTCGATTTAAAAACCCGCAGGAAGGGGTAGTTTCTTTCAGCGATCAGGTTTACGGCGATATCCATGTCGATAACCGTGAGCTTGATGATTTAATACTTGTCCGCTCCGACGGCCATCCAACCTATAATTTCGCTGTCGTCATTGACGATTGGGACATGACCATTACCCATGTTATCCGCGGCGATGATCACATCAACAACACGCCCCGGCAAATCAATCTGTTTAAAGCCTTAAACGCGCCAATCCCCGTCTTTGCGCACCTGCCGATGATTTTGGGCGAGGATGGCAAACGCCTGTCCAAACGCCATGGCGCGGTCAGTGTTCTGCAATTTAAAGAATTAGGCTTTCTACCGCATGCCTTGCTCAATTACCTGGTACGCCTCGGCTGGTCTAACGGCGATCAGGAAATTTTCAGCGTGGACGAGATGATCGCCAGTTTTGATTTAAAAAATGTCAGTCGTGGTGTGTCCAGCTTTAATTATGAAAAACTGCATTGGTTGAACCAGCACTATCAGAAGAGCGATTCTCCGAAGGAGGTGGCCAAGGCCCTGCAATGGCACTTTGAACAAAAGGGGATGGATTGGTCAAAAGGCCCGTCGCTGGCCGATATCGTGGCTGTGCAGGCGGAACGCTGCAAAACGCTGGCGGACATGTGTGAAAAAAGCAGCTTTTTCTATCGGGATGACATTGATTATGATCCGGATGCGGTGAAGAAGCACTTGCGTCCCGTGGTGCTTGAGCCGCTGCGTACGCTTTATGAGCGGCTGAAGCAGGTGGATGCCTGGGAAGCTAACCGCGTACAGGAATGCATTAATGATGTCAGTGCCGAGTATGATTTAAATCTGGGCAAGATTGCGCAACCGCTGCGGGTGGCCGTCACCGGCAGCAGCATGTCGCCAGCCATTGATGTGACGCTGGCGCTGATTGGCAGACAACGGGTGTTAAGCCGGTTGCAGCAGGCCTTGCAGATCATTGAGCAGCGGGCGGCTCAGGCGGCGGAATAACGAGTCCTGGATAAACCGAGGGTTAGCTATTTTTTTATCAATAATAGGTCAGGTTGTGATAAAATCTGACCTTATTTTTTATTGTTAGAAAAAATATGCACCATCTGGAAAACCTATTGTCCTTTTTGAGCGAAATTAATAAGCATCTGTTTTTAGCAAGCGAAGACGCATTGACCCGCAAAGAATTTAAGCGTAAGGGAATTACCCACGTAGTCAGTGTCATTCAATCCAAAGTCACTGTGGCTGACAGCATCAAACACCTGCACATCCCGCTCGCGGATTCGCCCAAAGAAAACATACGCTGTCATTTTGAGAAGGTATTGGCGTTTATTGATGAAGCCATAGCCCAAGGCGGTAAAGTGCTGGTGCATTGTGAAAAGGGCATGTCCCGTTCCGCCAGTTTCGTCATTGCCAGGTTGGTTTTACGTGCGTTAATTCTGTTTTTCATAATAAATACTAAACCATTACTGCGATAGTATAACACTACCTAAAATGAGATTAAGTAATAATTAACAAATCAGCAATTTGCTAAATTGCAATACTATTTACACACTCTTATTAAAATGAACAGCAAATAGAAAGGAAAAGCAGCCTTTCCTTTGATTTAACGCTATACTCTGGGTAATTCATCAGGTGTTTTCTATGCGTCTTCATTTTGATAACAGCTTTGCCCGCTTGCCGGATACGTTTTATACCCTGCTCGATGCAACACCCGTAAAAGACTGTGAGCTGATCCATGTCAATGAAAGGGTGGCTGCGCGTCTTGGGATGGGTGCTGACGTGTTAAGCTCCCCTTCATTCGCCCATTATTTTGGCGGCAATCAACGCCTGCCCGGCAGTAAACCTCTGGCCATGGTGTATGCGGGACATCAATTCGGCTATTACGTCCCGCAACTGGGCGACGGCCGCGCGCTGTTGCTTGGCGAAATCATTAATTCGCAGGGCGAGCGCTTCGACATTCAATTAAAAGGCTCAGGTCAAACGCCTTATTCCCGCATGGGGGATGGCCGGGCGGTGCTGCGGTCGACCGTTCGTGAGTACCTAGCCTCCGAAGCCCTGCATGCCCTTGGCATTCCAACCACTCAGGCCTTGTGCATTGTGGCCACGCATGAGGCGGTTTACCGTCATGTGCCTGAGCCTGGCGCGGTATTAACTCGAGTGGCGGAATCGCACATCCGTATCGGCCATTTTGAGTATTTTTACTATACCCGCCAATTTGAAGCGGTGAAGCAATTGGCTGATTATGTGTTAACACGGCATTATCCTGACCAACCCCACGATGAAAAAGGTTACGAATACCTTTTTGAGCAGGCCGTGTTACGCACCGCCCGCCTGATAGCGCAATGGCAGGCAGTGGGCTTTTGTCATGGGGTGATGAACACCGATAACATGTCGGTGTTGGGATTAACCATTGACTACGGCCCGTTTGGATTTCTGGACGCCTATGACGCTGCCCATGTCTGCAACAGTTCGGATGAGACCGGTCGTTATGCCTTTGACCGCCAGCCAGCCATTGCTTTTTGGAACCTGATGGCCTTCGCTCAGGCGCTAACCCCTCTGCTGCCGCAGGACACGTTAAGATCCCTACTGGATTTGTTTCAACCGGAGCTGGTTAATGCTTACAGTGAATGGATGCGCAAAAAAATGGGCTGGCAGTTACCGCAGGAAGAGGATATGGAGCTCGTCAATGCCCTGCTGGATTTAATGCAGCAGCACCGCCTCGACTACACCCTGTTTTTACGCACCTTAAGTGATTATGCGCTTCATCAGGATGACACCTGCTTTGACCGCCTGACCTGCCGGCCTCAAGCCCTAAAGCCGTGGCTTGAAGCCTATGCGGCGCGCTGTGCTCAGGAACCCGCTTTAGGTGACGAGCGCAGCCGGCAGATGAAACGTGTGAATCCCAAATACATTCTGCGAAATTACCTCGCGCAACAAGCCATTGATGCCGCTTATGAGCATCAGGATTACAGCGAAATCGACAGGCTCTTTCGCCTGTTGCAAAAGCCGTTTGACGAGCAGCCTGAGAGCGGGCATTACGCGCAATTGCCGCCGGAATGGGCGGCGCGGATTTCGGTGAGTTGCTCTTCCTAGGATGACTAAAAACGGTATTGGTTTTGCTGTTGCAGGAATTCCTTAAGCGTGATGGGTTTCGGATTTTTAAAAAAGCCAAAAACCAGTTGGCTTTCATGCTGGATGTCTGCATTAAAAATGGTTTCGTCATCGGTTCCTGGAACAACCGGATCGGACACGGAATCGTAGATGGACGCCACCGGGTGCGGCTTGCCCTGCTCATGCCAGTTTAATTTGGCATGGCAGGTGGGGCAGACTTCAATGGGTAATTGCAAGGCCTTGATGCGGTGTTTCTGCTGTTCAGTCAGGTAAATGCAATGGCCTAAACGGATTTTACCAAAAAAGGGATGCTCACTCTGCTCCGGATGATTTTTTACCCATTCTTCAAGCGTTGCAAGAATGGAGTCAGTGTCTTGACGTTCTTCGGGAGTATTCGCTTCGCCCATGTGGATGGCAAGACCGACATGATTGTCGAGCGCCAGTTGAATGGTTTTGACTAATTCCTGTCCCGTTAATTGACGCGGCGCCAGGGGTTGGCCGCTGATATCAATGCCTTTCAGCAAGCCGTCGCTTTTTAACACCTTCTGAATAAAGTATTCGGCATCCTTTGCCGTGTGATGAACTCGGTCTAAGCTCAGTAAGCCATACGCTTCTTTGCCCAAGGCAGTATCCTCTCTGGCATCGAGCAGGCCTTTTAAAAAGGCATCGATGTAATCGTCCACCGTGCAGCCGTTCATGGGTTTCGGGGTCGTACGGATCTCGAGGTAATTCCCGGCTGAGTTGGCAATGACATCGTAAGTGCCTTCCTGAATGTCTTTCAGTTTCTGCACCATCTTATGAACGAGAGCAAACTGTGCCCATATCAATTGAAGGCAGGCTTCCGTGTCGCGCGGTTCTTCCCTGGATTTATCCTCATACTGTTGCTGAACGTTGAGGAATTGCTGGTAAACCTGCGGACAATGGTTTCTTTCTGCAATTTTCTTAAGTAAGCCCTTGCTGAAACTGCCATTGAGGTGACAATGGAAATCGGCAAAATTCTGTTCCGTTTTAGTTTGCATGACAGCCTCTTTGAGTCGAAAGTCCTGCATTCTATCTGCAAATAAAGCCGACGTCAGCTTCGAGTAACCCTTGGCCTGGTACTCTGTCGTTCAGGCCGAATGGCTATTCCCGTTCAGGACGGTTTTTGCTAGTATGTGGGGCAACATGGAGACAGGGGCAGGCATGGCAAAAGTGCAATTTCAAGTGGAGCCGCATCCTGCACAGGAAGACGAAGCCCTGTTGCGCGCGGGCATTGTCGCGTTTAATGTCAGCTGCATTCATGAGCAGGCGAGCCATTTCTGCCTTTTCGCCAGAGACGACGGCCAATTGATTGGCGGTGCGTCCCTCTGGCAGCACAGTGACGCTTTTTACATCGATGTGCTGTGGTTTGAAGACAATTACCGTCGACAGGGCCTGGGTTCAGAACTTCTCGACAGGCTGGACCAGCAGGCGGTCAGTGCGGGCATCAGGAAAATTTTTGTCGATACCTTTTCATTTCAAGCACTTGATTTTTATGAAAAAAACGGCTTTGAAGTGATTGCCTGCGTACCGCAATACCTCCTGGGTCATGACCGTTATTTTCTTAAAAAAACACTGTCTTTCTGATCTGGCATCAAACTTGCTCAATGAAATGTCCATAGGCGCTTATGGACGCAAATCATGTTTTCGTTAAAGCCCATGTTTTCAAAACTGGTCGGTGTAGTCTTGTTGACGGCCGCTGTATCCGTCCAGGCAACCACCTGGTACCTGAAAGCCGGCAATACCCCCGGCAAAGGCACGGCCGAAGCACCATTTAACAGCATGGAGGCGCTTGGCAATCTTGCCGAAGAGGGGGACACCCTCATTATTCTTCCTTCCAACGAGGTTTTTAAAGGAAAAATCAAGCTTAAACCGGATCAAATCATTAAGGGCGGCGGTGAGATTGATTGCGCAGGAAAACCCTTTGTCTGCAAGGTCAATCAGGCGGGAGCCCAAATCACCAATCCCGATGGCGATGCCATTGAATTGGCGGAAAATACACAAATCATGGGCATTGAGATCATTAAACCCGCAGGCTATGCCATCTATGGAAAAAATGTTCGCAACGTGAAAATCAGCCACACCCGTATTGTCAGCGCCAATCAGGCGGCGAAGGTGCAGGACGAGTTTCTACCGCCGCCGGAGCTACGCGGCCTGATGACGTTTTTTCTGGGTAAACAATACAATAACAGGAATTTTCCCAAAGCAGCCATCGCCTTTGTCGGTGACAGCGATTATTCGCTGGATGCCATTGAAATCAGCCACAGCCTGATTGAAGGTGAAAACGATGGCGGTACGCGAGGATCAGGGATCAGTGTGCTGCTGGCTGAAAAATCATCGGCCGGCATTGCCATGGAGAATAACATGATCAAGGGCAACAGCGTCCTTGCGGGTGTGGTGCCTAATTACCATGCCGGCATTTATGTACTGGCCAAAGACGAAGCGGAGGGGCGGCTGAAAATTAACGGTCTGAGCATCAGCCATTTAAAACGATTCAATGACGGGATTGACCTGATGGCGTTTGATGACGCCAAATTATATGCCCACATTCAAGGTTATCAATTTTACGGCTCACCCTGGCAGGGGCAGATGAGCGAGGGGCTGGAAACCATTACCGCCTATGGACAGGGCAAGTTTGCGCCCCTGGCCAAAATGACGGCGACTGAGCATCATGCGCAAATTGTTCTTCGTGTGGAAGACAGTGTGATTACCGGCAGCGGCGGTCCTGGAATGGTGATGTGCAATTCGCTCGGCAATGCGCCTAAAAACATCATTGATCTGGGGCAGGGGCCTGCTGGCGAAACCGGCACGTTTATCGATAACCCCAGTTCGGGACATAATGAAATTTACAATAATTCACGTGCCTCCGGCAATGGCGTGGAAGTGGTCGTGATCAATGGCAGCGTTTACGCGCGAAACAATTGGTGGGGTGATCATGGCGCAATCAAAGGCAAAGGCGCCGACTTGTCGCTGGATCCAAAACTCGCCCGCCTTTGCGGCATCAATTTAAACGCGGAATTTTGTCAAAAAGGGGAGGTCAGTCAGTTGTATACTGAGCCCGCATTAAAAAAAGGAGGTGTTAAATCCCATTGATCTTGTCGTCATGTTGGTGGTTTTTGTCGTTGGGTGTGACTGCTTTGTTTACCTTGGTGAATAAGACAAACCCGTAGGAAGATGCGAATTAAGATAGTGAGTAAAATATGGACATTTTGATTAATACCTTAGGATACATCGCCTCATCGCTTGTTTTCGCGGCCTTTTATGTTAAACGGATCATGACGTTACGTCTGATTGCGATTGGCAGCAACGTCGCTTTCATTGCTTATGCAACCACGGCGCATCTTCTGCCTATTTTTATCCTGCATTCCCTGCTCCTGCCTTTAAATATTCACCGTATTCTCGAATTAAGACGAAATCTTAAACTGCTGGCCGAAGGTCGGGCAGATGAAAAATCCATTAAAAAGTTGCTGGGGCCAAGATGGATGAACAACAATGAAATGGTGTTTAAGGACGGTAAAACCACCTGGACCGTTTATCTGCTTAAAGCCGATTCAGATGGCGTCGCGTGCACACCCCAGGCACCCAGGGACAACGCGTCGATTTTTGATGACGGGCACCATCCTGACAATATTTATGTCATTAATCCTGAAAAACCGGCTGAGCCTGTTCTGCCGCTTAAATTGATTGGTTACGACAAAGCCAGTAATGTGGACATGGCCGGTACAATGGAAACGGCCTTGTAAACGAATCTGGAATAACGTCGACTGGTACCACTGAATTGCAAATAATTCTCATTTATATTATCGTTCCTGCTCACCAATGAAATAAGGACGATAATGAAAGGATTCACTCTTGTAGCGGCTATGCTGCTCACGGGTTTGCTTCACGCAGCCAGTGAGTGCCGTATTCATACCTGGCATGCGATCAACTCGCTGGATGGGCAGTGGAAGGTCACGTTAAAAATGATTAATCAGCAGGGTGTGTTTGCTGATCGCGATTGCAATCCCTTAACAGAAGCCTCTCTCATGGCAGAACAGCCCCTGATTTATGGCTTTGGCTTTCCGAACGATGCGGATTTCGATTTGGCCTATACGGTCACTGCGGTGAAACAGGAGGCGGGATTCCAATCGAAAGCCTGTGTTTTTGTCGTTACGGCCAAGGGGCCGGCGCAGCCAGACATTACTGCCATTGCCTACCATGGGGCCGAATGCCAGTGGAAAGTGGTTCGGGGTGTAGGGGAAGATTTTACAGTGAGTTAACGACTCTCCAATTCCGACCTCAGAATTGGAGAGTGAGATGCCTTATTGCTGGGATGTATTGCCGGATTGAGGGGCGGGGTTTTCAGAACTGTTTGATTTAGCCAGTTGGGCTGCGCAAGAGGCGGCAATGTCGTTGATTTTATTGTCGTACTCTTTGTCAGTCATGTTATCGGAGTTTTTAATCAGGGTTTTTAATTCCGATTTGGCACAGCCGCAATAGGATGTCGCCACTTGCTTTAAGCGATCATCCATTTTGGGATACACCAGACTCCAGCGATCATGACAGGATTCATCGATATCTGCTTCGGAGGCGCCGGTTAATTCATTGTCTTCTTCAAGGGAATTCAAGGCGTCGTGCAACAGGGTGCGGGTCATGCACACCTGCGCGGCTTTATCCACGGCAGCACTGTCCTGCAGGGGTTGTGTGGAGGCGCATTCGCAATATTGTTCACCAAAATTTTTATAATCGACTTTGTCCTTGGTGGTATTGTCACGACCGAGCCAGGCTTTGACACAGGTGGATTGAAAGGTTTCTTCGCTTTTCGGTGCGGCGGCATTGTCTGCCTGAACAAGTAAGGGAACACCAACAAAAACAACAGCCAACAGGGTTTTTATTGTTTTATTCGAGTGCATGGCGTGTTACTCCGTAGGGTTGATTAAAGGTAATTCTAATTTTCAGCATAGTTCACGGATGAAAACTAAGCGAATGGTTTTAAAAAAATTTTTTTGAAAAAAAGAGTCTTCTCCTCAAGCCTTTTCTCAGGGGGAGAGGGTGTTATCAATAAAGGATATCAGGTACGAATCTCTCTCGTTGGGCTTGAGGGAACGATCCAGGCACTAAAAAGGACGAAGACCGTCGAACGCTGTTTTTTCGCTATCGGAGGCAATCAGGGCTAAGGCTTCCAGGCAGACTGGATTCTTAAGACTGGCCTGGGTAGCCTGGTAACTGGTTTCTGCCAGTTTGACATAAGCCTCGGTTGCTGTGGCATTGGCTTTGTTATTCAGCTGGGTCCAGCACCAGAGAGTTATCCACCAGCTGACTAAGGGTTTGTAAACTTCAAACCAGGCTTCAATCGTGGGAGTGACTTTGTCAAAGTAATAGCCAAGCAACTGTTTTTCCTGCTCTGTGGACAGTTTTCCTTCCATGCAGAAATAAACCAAATCCCATAAAAAATCGTTATTACCGGAATATTCCCAGTCAATTAATTTGAACGATGTCAGTGACATCAGAAAATTGCCAGGGGTGGGATCATTATGGCAGGGTTTCAGCGGGATTTTATATTTGCCGCAAACGGCCGCAATTTTTGCCAGGCTGTCCTCAACGGCAGCCAAATCCTTGGGCAGGGGTAACTGAGCCTTGTCTTGAATGGCTTTTAATAACTCCTTATTGCGTTGAAAAAGATGAATGTCATTGCTGAAGCGATGCGATTGATGGAGGGTGCGAAAAATTCCCGCCACGTTTTCCAGCACGTGCTTTTCTTTAAGCAGCGCAGGAATCAAGGGTTTGCTGCTCTCAAAAAAGCGGGTTAACTGAAGACCGTCCTGGTCATTAAAAAATTCAATGGTCACATTAATCGCCAATTGACTGGTCTGCCTGGCGTTGTAGCCTTCATGTTGCCTGTTAATGAAGCTGGACGTGTTTTTGCCTGGGACACGCAGTACAAACCGTTCGGCCGGGGTGCTTACGCGTTTAAGCTGTTTGACAACATAGGTAAGATTGGTCATGCCGCCTGACAATTGCTTCAGTTTAAGCTGGTAAGGGGCTATGGCTCGCAAGCGCGGGATGTGCTGAATGAGGGGAGTAAGCCCATTGGTTTGCTTTGTTTTCTCTGCCAGCTGATTCCATTCTTTACAGACCTGTGTCGTTTTTGCCAGGGTTTGGGCATCAAGAAAGCTGAATAAATAAATGGCCAGGGGCTCGGGTAGTTGTTGATCAAAAAAAGAAAATTTCATTTCGCACTCACCAGGCAAGGGAAGCCTCGAGTCTAGCGAAATAATGATCTCATTGTAAAGATTATGGTAAGAAAAAGCGCCCGATCCTGTCGGGCGCGTTTGTTCAGTTTTTAAGCCGGTTGATACGGTCTGACAAGGCCTGTTGGGTAATAAAGCCCACGGCACTTAAATCATCCACCACCTGTCCCTCACGATCAATGAACAACAGGGTGGGGGTGCCGTAAATGGCAAAGGCCTGTTTGATCTCGTCCGTGGTCGGGTTGCTCTGGCTGATATCAATTTTTAAATTCAACAATCCGTTCAATGAGGAACGCAGTTGCGGTTGATTCAAAACCCTGGATTCAAGGGCCTGGCAGGCGCTGCACCAGGACGCGGTAAAAATCAGCAAGGCCGGTTTATGTTGGCTGCGGGCATTCTGAAGCTGCTTTTCAATGGCTGCCATGGAATCTGCCGCCACAAACACCGTCTGTTTCACCGCCTGTTGTCCTTGCGCAGCGTAAGGCGCTATCAGAGGCATGAGCGCGGCGTGGGCGAGCATCCCGCCAGCCATGATGCTGGCTACACCCAGGCTTTTTAACCACACAGCGCCTTTATGGGCGGCGCTTTGCAGGCCAAGGAAAAGGCTGCCGAAAACGAACAGAGACGCCCATAAAAGCTTAATTAATGAGTCAGGCAGGATTCGTGACGCCATCCAGATGGCCATGGCGAACAGGAGCAGGGCAAAGCATTTCTTGATTTTGAGCATCCAGCCGCCTGTTCTTGGCAACAGGGAACCATAACCCGAGCCCACCAGCAGCAGGGGCATGCCCATTCCTGCGGCCATGACCAGTAAAATGAGCCCGCCCTGTGCGGGTTCACCTTTCTGACTGATGTAGGTCAGTACACCGATTAAAGGGGCGGTGACACAGGGGGAGACCACTAGGGTTGAGGCAATGCCCATCAGCATGGCCCCGGCATAGCCGGATTTGCCGCGTTGCTTAAGACCACTGAAACGATGTTGCAGCATTTGCGGCAACCGCAGTTCAAACAGGCCTGACATGGACAGTCCCATCATCACAAACAAGGCACTGAAACTTAAGATGATTGCCGGTCGCTGCATGGCTGTCTGCAGGGTGCTGCCCAGATAACCGGCCATGACCCCGGCCGCGGCATAGGTTGCGGCCATGCCGATGACATAGCTTAAGGACAATTTGAAAGCCTGTGGCGTGGACAACGAATCACGGCCGACAAGAATGCCGGAGAGAATGGGGATCATCGGTAAAACACAGGGGGTAAACGACAGCAATAGGCCGAGACCAAAAAACGCGGAAAGATAAATGAGCGCATTGTGATTTTCAATAAAATGTATAATCATCGCCGGGTTGGCGCTGCCCAATTCACCGCTGAATGACCAGGCGCTTTCTGAAACAAGCATCAGCAGCGCCAGAAGGCGAAAGCCTTTCCATAAATTCATAATGAGTTTCCTCTTGGTAATATAACAGAAGCGAAGTGCTTAAACTCCGCCAAGGTTTTTAATTGTGATTAAATTGACCAGGAGGGACGAATGGGAGGGCGCAAAAGGCGTTTAAAGGGGGCCGCGGTTGCCCAGGTGGCGACCATGAAGCAAACCAGGGAAATCAAAAGGCCAAGATGGCTAAAAATACTGCCAGCCGGGTCTTCGCTCAGCAGGCAATAAGCCGTTGATGCGCAGGACATTGCGGTGACAAGGCGGCTTTGGCAGTCGTACTGGAAGGTGTAATGGGTGGTGTTTGGCTCGGCGGCAGAGGGCAGCAGCATGGGTTTAAGGGCCAGAATCAGCAGACTTAAAACCAGCATACCATGTAAAATGCGCAGGGATAATTTCATCCCATTATGATAAACCAATCCGCCGTAATTTGTAAAACCAGATCTTTTTGTCTAAAAATTGCCCGATTTTTATTGTAAATTCGGTCAAAAAAAGTAAAATGTCAGAATGTTACTGGTAGGGGATGCAAATGGGTAAAGCAACGGACGAGTTTCGAAAGCGTGATAATGAGAAAGGTGGTTTTGAAGATTGCCGCGAGTTTAATACCTGGTATGACAACGAAGATACCAAGCGTATTGCATGGACTTTGTTTACCCATTTACCTGAAAGCAAAACAAAGGCTCTTTTTTTATCGCCCCAGGTGCTGTTTGACGGTATTTACAGTCGAAACATCGGCGACGTGTTAAACATCGCGGCCGACTGGTTCAGAAAAACGCCTGAACACGTGCGCTATTTTCCGTTTATCTTTAAGCCCGAATTAGCAGGCGTTCATTACGTGGCCGGTGTTTTTGTCAAGGTGGCGGCACTGGGCATGAAGCTCGTGCTGTTTAACCCGGCTGGACAAATCAAGCATCTGGATTTAACCAAACTGGATAAACTCATTCCTGTGCATGCTTCTCCCCATGCGTTGCAAACCGCTAAAAAAGATGGAGGGAAACTGGTTTCCTGTGGGCCTTTAAGCCTTTATTTCCTGGAGTATGTCTTAAACAATCCCAACTGGCTTGAGACAGTGGATGAAAAATTTGTTTTGCCAGACGACCTGGCCCGGTTTAATGACGAGGAAACCTACAAAGACAATATTCTGAAGCTGAGAAAAGGGCATGATGAGTTGCTGCAAACGGTGACTGATGAGGACTTGGACCGGGTGACCGAGTTTTATGAGCCTTTCGATGCCGCTTTGTTAAGTGCTCTGGATACTCTCGATAAAAAAAGAGAAAAAGAAAGCCTGCTTCATTTCGATGATTTGTATGCCGAGGAGGGAAGCGATGATGAACCTCTGCTCTATAATCCGGAGGACGTCAGTGAAGATTATCCTTCCGGGGACGACGAGCAGGTTGATGAGGTTGTCTCCCAATTGACCGAGCCATCCGACGAGAGCCCTGTAGTCAGTTCAATTGAATATCCCACAGTCAGTTTTTCCAGGACCATGCAGGAGACCGATGAGCTAAAACGTCCACTCCCGGTAGAGGTTGAAGTGGAGTCTGCAGACGACATTGCGCCCAGGACATCATCGCTGCAAACGAACACGGCAAGCGTCGCGGACCCGTCGCTTCACATTGCTCAAACGCCAGAAGGGCATGATGAGGCTGAGGTGTCAGGGGTTGTGGCTGTCAGGGCAGAGATTGAACGTTTGCGGAAAAAAACAGGCCTTTTGTCCTGGGGATGCACGGACAAGAGTAACCGCATTGAACAGGCCTTGACTACAGCCTGTCAGGAAAAAAACGGGGATGTCCGCAGGAATCCAGCGGTGCGCGAGGCATTGGGTGCGCACCGTATCGGTTTCTTTGGTAAAGCGCAATCGTTACGCAATATCGACGAGTCGCTGACCAGAGAGGGCTATTCAGTTTTGATCTGAGGCTTTTCCGGCTTGCTTTGATTTAACAGCTTAATCCATTTTTCCCGGCGCTCGTTGTCCATGGGCGCCTCCTTGATGACATAGTGCAGCACATACATCCCGTCTTTGCCTTTGGTAATCAGTTGCAGTTCATCCTGTTTCAGATTTTCAGGTTCCGTCACCTGAAATTCAAACAGAACCCGATCGGGGCTTTCGCTTATCACGTTAATCACTGGGTCGAGTCCTGATTCTTTCAGATATTTTATGACATTCTGGCTGAATTCTTTCGGTGTCATCTTATCCTGAATACCGGGGATGAACTGGCTGGTCACCAGTTCCTGCCATTTTTCGATGTTGTCCCCTTTGGGGATGTATTCAATGGTGGTGATGGTGTCGGTTTTTTGTCCCCAGGCCGCTTTCCACTCGCGATCATCAAAAACGATGGTTTGCATTTCCATGCTTTCCAAATCGCCGGGTGCATTTTGCAGGCGTGAGGCTTTAGTACTGCAATAGAGTTCGCCGTTGTAATTATAATATTCCACGCAGTCGGTGTTTTTACCCTTTTCAACTTTGATTAAATCGGATTTGTCTGGTTCTGCCTGCAGAGGCGAGGCCAGGGCGTACAACAAACACAATGAAAACAGTGGTCTGTATCCGCTCATAATTTGTCTTCCCTGTATTCTTTTAATTCTAATTGTAGCAATTATTTTAGTTGACAAGGATTATAAACCCACATTTCAGGGGCATTGAAAACAAATCAAATCAAGGAAAAGGTGCTGGATAGCCTCTTCAGGCGATTGATTCATGGCGTCTGTCAGCCAATTTAAGTAAAGCAGGTTCTGTTGTTTGACATCGATTGAGGCGGCCTGCGGCTTATCCTTAAAGGCCCTGTAGAGCGAGTCCTGCTGCAACGATTCAGACAGAAGCTCAAGCTGAAGAACCAGTTCATAGTTGGCCTTTATCGCGACGTCTGCCGGCAGGGCGGCTAAGTATTGGCGAGCGCAACGCAAGGGTTCGGTCAGGCGCGACTGCTGTTCAGTCACCAAATCCACGGCACTTCGCATGTCCTTAAAGCGGATAAGCCGCTTGGTTTGACTTAACCAGGCACAGAATAACAGCAGGTTGACGTTGTATTGCCACTGATTTTGCAGGGTAAGGCAAATTGTTTTGACCTGAGGATTGCGGTACAGGTGATTGGAGAATTGCCAGAAGGGGTTGTCAAGAGGGGTAGTCATTAAAGAAAGTACAAAATAACGTGCATTTTTACACAACAGGCTAAGGCTGACTATAGTTATAGTAGAAAAATAACCATGAGCTCACGATGATGACGAAGTGGATGCGTTTGTTGTTGTCATTTCTTCTTTTTTTCACCCTGTCTGCTGAAGCCAAAGTAAAAATAGGTACGCCCATTTTCGATCCTCCTTTTGTGATGAATGACAACCATTTTGTCAATACCGGTTTTGATGTGGACTTGATGCAGCGCATCTGCAGCCGTTTAAAATGGCAATGCGAATTCGTCACCATGCCCAAGCAGCAATTGTTTGAGGCATTAGCCAGCGGTGAAATTGATTACGCCATGGGGTCTTTAGCGATTACACCGGAACGGGAAACCCAATTTTTATTCACCATTCCTTATTTCCTGTCCTCAGGCGGGTTCATCGTGATGGTGAAAAGCCCGCTGACATCCATTGAGCCACTCGCAGGACGACGCATCGGCGTAATGGAAGGCACCGTGTACGCTGATTACCTGCTTCACCATCCTGAACTCAAGGTCGATTTGCAGGTGTATTCCAACATCGGCGGTCTGGTAGAAGCCATGAAGACGGGTAAAATCGAGGCGGCCTTTATCAATTATTATTCTGTACTCTACCTGGAGCATCAGTACCCGAGCATTGTGAAAGCGTTAAAGGGGAGTATTAAGGTAGGCTACGGCATGGGCATTGCCACCCGGCGCGGCAACGAAAAAGAGATAGAGAAAATGAATGCCATTATTACTGAATTTGAAAATGATGGTACCTTCGTTATGCTGTACAATTACTATTTTACCTTCTTCGCCAAAGACGCGATGAAGTAAAGGATTTGAGTGGAGAAATAACATGCCCAGTAGTCCCATGCCAAGCCAGCGGCAACTCAATGAGGATTTATCCAAACAGGAATTAACCGCCGCTCTCATTATCCGCAATCAGCTGAGAGCCATTCTTGATGATTCAGGTTCGCACTTGAAAACCGCGGCAGCCAGAAAAGCAGTTAAACAATTGCAGGAACGCATTGATCAGGGATTGGTTGCCCTGCTTCATGCAAAAAGCAGAGAAGAATACGAGTTGCAGCAGAAACGCTTCAATCTGCTTCTTGATCAATTTAAAGAAGTGATGCAGCTTGAGGGCGATGTGGAGCTTGCCTTGAAGGATTTTCGTTTTTTCCATCACGTGCACCAGACTCTGAAGCTCGCGACCATCGAGAACAGGGGGGCCTTGCTTGAGCGTTTTGCCGAGAAGTTTCAGGATGATCCTGATTTCGATTTATGGTGCCGCCATTTTGAAGCGCTGCAAAGCTTACCCCCCAGTCAGTTTGAGGCACAGAAAAAGGCCTTGCTGGATGGCCTGGTGGCGGAAACCACTTACCTGGATTTAGGTAATTTGGCAGCCATGGGGTTAATTGAACGAAATGCCCAATTATTAGCCGATACCCGCTTAAGCTATTTAAAAGAAACCAATAACCGCAAATCCCTCCTGAAAGACATCGGTTGGATTGGATTGGGTATTGGCCTGGTTACTGCCGCGGCCGTTTTAGCCATCGCTTTTCCCGTTTTGGCGGTACCCGGCATCGTCGTGGGTTCCATCGTGATGGGGTACGGCATCATCGATTTCGCCAAGGAAAGCGTTGAACTTTACTCGGAATTGACTGAAGAGGAAAAGGACGGATTGAGCCTGGACGTGGAAGATGAATTGAAAAGCCTTGAGAATGACATTGAAGACATGGATGTCGAAGGGTTTCTGCGAAAACAACCCCACGCGCATCATGAGTGGTCAACAGAAAAAAAATGGGTTAAAGGCTTAGGCTATGCCGCGTCTTTTGCCGGTTTTGCTTTGGGTATTGTGGCTTTAGCCTTTGTTCTGCCCGGTGTCGCCGTGCCCGCGGCAGCTGTCATTGCGGTGACGGCAGTGGCCGTCGGCATTGCTGCCCTGGCCGGGGCTGTTTTAGGGTACAAGGTGTTCAATGAACAAAAAAAACTGAAGGAAGCCGAACAGGCGATGCAGCATGACGTGGTCAAGGACACCGAAACGCTGGATAGTGTTTCCGATCACCTGCTGGGCGCAAGCTTAAGCAGCGATGCCCGCATGAGTCAGCAATTGCAATCGTCACCTGCTAAAAAATCAGCGCTGGCGCCAGCGGATCGTGCGGCCAATCGTGACGAGGATGAAGACGATGAGCGTGAACGCGAAGGCGATGAGGATCGCGGCGCATTGACGGAGGAGCAGGATGAAGGAGACTCCGACACGGAAAGGGAGGGCGACGAGGAAGAGGGCGGTGAAAAGCCATTGCCCCATAAATAACGGCTCACTGAAGAAGGTATGTCGGTTAACCGGTCTTTAAACGCAGACGGAAACCATTAAACATTTCCCATGCGTCGATAAATAAAGAAAGGCAGATGCTTGATGACGGCCATGATAAGACGCCAGAAACCGGGATGGTAAAACAGGCGTTTTTTGCGGTGGAGATTATCCCAGCAGGCTTTGGCGCAGGCCTTGGGCGGTGAGGCGTAAAAGACACCCGGCATGCCATAGGTCTGTACGGTATCGATGAAACCGAGGCGCGCCACGGTGATGGTTGTCGAAGGCCCGGCCTGCTGCTGCAATCCCTGCAGATAGACTTCTATGGCGGCTTTACTGGCGCCGTATAAACTGTTTCGGGCTCGGCCGCGGCAGGCGGCGACTGAGCTTAAAAAAAGCAGTTGATGTTCGCTTTGTTGTTTATTCAGGTAAGTGTGAATCACCTGCACCGTGCTTGAAATGTTGGTTTTTACCACGTTGCTTATTGCCGCCGGGGTTAAGTGATTGTTTTCAACAATGGTACTGTGGGCGATGAACAATGACAGCTCCTGCTCCAGGGTTTGAATTTTCTTAAGCAGCTCCCGGATGTCTTGACTTAAATCGGCTGTCAGAACGTCGCAGACCACGCGATGACGCAAGGTGATATCATCCGCAATGACATCGAGCTGCAGTGTATCGCGGCCGACTAAAAGGAGTGGATGGCCCGCTGCTGCCGCGAGGTGTGCGAATTCATTGGCAATGATGGACGTGGCGCCGAGTATCATCCAGGTTTGTTTAGTCATGGGTAATCCCCAGGCGACGCCCCAGGTCGGATTGCATGCCGGCAGGGTATTGTTGCAGTAATGCCTTAAAGGATCCATGCTCAGGGTATTGGCCCATGAATTGATCGCGAGTCAGAAACAAATCCTTTGCCAGATAAACGCGGCCGCCAATGTCGGTGATGAATTGATTCATGGTTTCGATCGCTGCCCGAGCGTTATTGTCGTGGATAAAATCAACGGCGAGGGTAAAGCCTGGACGAACAAAACTCAATAAGCCGGCCCCCGGCCGGGTAAAATACTTCAATACACAGAGCGTGGGGGTTGCCTGCGTTTTAGCGATTAAATGCAACAATTGGGCTAACGTGGTCTCGGCCTGATCTTCTGCAAAGACTGCCTGAAACTGCACTAAGCCCTGCCGACCGTAAAGCCGGTTCCAATGCCTGATTTTATCGAGAGGGTTGTTAAATTCGATAAAATCCATACGCCGCATGCCGGTATCGGCGCGCTTGAAATAATATTGGTTAAGGTACTGCATGCTGTAGCGATGAATCAGGCGAAACGGTAATTTGGGCAGTGTGAAGGACCTTGGCGGCGGGGGAGCGGTGCCGTGACAATGAACCGCCGCGGACATCAGCGCTTGCGGCGAATTCAGCAAATCGAGCCAGGCCACGAGGTAATCGCATTGCCTGCTGCTTTCTTTCATGGCAGTCAGCAGTTTATCGAATTGGGTAAATTTTTCAGTGTGCACCTCCACGCAGCGGGGGGCTCTTTTCAGCGTTAAGGCAACGCGCCGGATAATTCCGGTTAATCCAAGTCCTGCCAGCGTCGCGGTAAAAAGATCAGAATATTTTTCGGAACTTACCCGCAGGAGTCGGGAGCCCTGCTGTAATTCTATCCATTGAATATGCTGTCCAAGACTGCCGGAGGACGCGTTGTTTTTACCATGGACATCATTGGCAATGCCGCCAGCGAGGGTGGCATGGACAGTACCGGGTACGACCGGCGGAATAAAGTCCGGATGAACCTCAAATAAATCAGCGAAGGTTACGCCGCCCTGGCAGTACAGTAATCCGTTGCTGTCATCAAAGCTCAATAAATGATTAAGCCGCGTGCAATCAATGACGTTTCCCTGCGTGTTAAAGCAACAATCGCTATAGCTCAATCCATAGCCGCGGGCAAGTACATTGGTCAGCGATGATTCAAACAAAGGAGGCAGCTGCCATTCATTGTCGGGACGAAAGCAGGTTGACTGGCTTAAAACGGCGCCGCTGAAATGAGTAAGGGTTTTAGTCTGGCTGCGCATAAAGGGAGGAAGCGTCTGTTATAATGATCATTTTGCCATGTTTGCTGAATTAAACAATCCTTTATTCCGTTTGCTTCTTTTTATGAAGCACTGACTATACTTTATAAGACGGAGTAATAAAGGATGACTCTTATGCGCAAAGCCCTCACCATGGTATTCTTCTTAACCGGTTTAGCCCCTGTGACGGTGTATGCTGCGGATTTACCCACAGTCGTTATCGGGTCTGAAAATTATGATCATGACATGTGTGTCAATCAATACACGGACAATTGCATCAGCACAGTGTGCATCACCTCCAGCGCCCTGGATTGCAATGAGCAATGCAAAGCCGCTGCCATTGATAAATGCGAGGAAAAGGAAGAAGAGTAGGACTTTTTGTGTCAAAAACTTGACTTTCTCCCTGCAGGCTTTTTATCTTAATCCTGTATCTTTTTGATTATTCACTCAATTTCTTAGGTGGCACGTGAATTGCTTGGACTCTGTAAAAGAGAAAAAGTAATGGTAAGAAAAAGAGTGTTTTCAATGGTTTGACAGGATGGTTATGGCTGAAAAAGATGTTTTATCACAGGAAGAAATTGATGCGCTCTTAAGCTCCGTTAGCGATGAGGAAGGGGCTGCTCCTGTCGCAGAAGGGAGTGAGGAGAGCAATCAGGGCGCCGCCACCGCTTCTGAAAATCCTGCCGACGAGAAAGCCGCTGAGCCGGTGAAAGAAAAGCCTGCTGCTAAAACCGTGCATCCGCCGAAAGACGCAGGACTTGAAGAAAAAATCCAGGTCTTGAATTTCGCCAGTCAGGAGCGCATTGTTCGCGGTGAATTGCCGGTGCTCGATAAAATTCATGATCGAGCCGCCCGTTTTTTTGGTAATGACATCTATCAGCTCATGGCTAAAGAGCTGGAAATCAAACAGGAACCGTTAAGTGTCGTCAAACACCGCGATTTTTTAGACAGCCTGCCAAACCCTACCTTAATGACCCTCTACCGTTTTAAACCCTTACGCGGTAAAGCCATTGTCCTGTTTGACAATACCTTTGTTTACGATCTGGTCGATTATTATTTTGGCGGCAATTCGCAGTTTCTGGCGCAGACGGACAAAACCGATTTTACTGCGGCGGAATTACGGGTGATGGAAATTGTGATTAACAAACTGGTGCATAATATTGAGCACGCCTGGGCGCCCATCATCAAGCTGGAGGCTATCCGCGTCAACGATGAGACCAACCCGCAGCTTGTACACATTGGCGAACCGGAGGACTTGCTGTTGGTCAGCCGTTTTCTCATTGATTTCGGCCGCGAGAAGGGCAGTTTCTCCTTTGTCATGCCTTTCTCGATGGTGGAGCCCATTAAACAGCAGCTTGAACTTGGCGCGGCAAGGCCGGATGATGAAATTGATCCCAACTGGATCATGTCGCTTAAAGAGGAATTAATGGATGTGGAGTTACTGGTCACCAGTGCCATGGCGCAAACGACCAGTACGCTTGGCAAAGTGATGGCGTGGCAGGTTGGCGATTTCCTCCCGCTTGAAATGCATGAAATCGTTACGCTGGATATTGAGGGAACGCCCAGTTTTACTGCGACCCTGGGCAGTGCCAACGATAAGCGGGCGTTAAAAATCATTAAAAAAATCAGTTATTAGGGGATGGACATGAGTGAGCAGAAGGACGCGATAGCTGCAGGTACGGCAACAGGGAATGGCAGTGCGGTGGATGCCAGCGGCGAAAAAATGGAGCTGATTCTGGATATCCCGGTCACGGTAACCGTGGAAATTGGTCGTACCAGAATGACCATACGCAATCTTTTGCAATTGAATCAGGGCGGCATCGTGGCCTTGGACAGGCTGGCTGGAGAGCCTCTCGATGTCCTGGTCAACGGCACCCTCGTGGCTCACGGCGAGGTGGTGGTCGTAAACGACAAGTTCGGGGTGCGCTTAACCGACATCGTCAGCAAAGCCGAACGGATCAAGCGCCTGAAATGAAAACATCACACGGGGTTTGGGGAAGCCTTTTTCTCCCATTAAACGCCATGGCTGCCGGGACGGAGCTGGCCAAAGGCAGTTCGGCTTTAGGCGCTCATGACATGTTGCGCCTGACGTTGGGTCTTTTGATGGTGGTGCTGCTGATTGTCTTTTTAGCCTGGGTTTTAAGGCGTTTAAATCAGGCAGGCATCGGCGTCAGCGGTGCGTTTCGCATCATTGCCGGCACAAGTCTTGGGCCACGTGAAAAAATCATGCTGGTTAAGGCGGGCGAGCGTTATTTACTGCTTGGTGTGGCTAATGGCAGTATCAACACACTGCATGATTTCGGCGAGGAACTGCCGCCAGGTTTTCAGACAGAAGCGAAAAGTTCGTTTCCTGAATTGCTTAAACACGTCATGAGGAAGTCCTGAAATGAAGCACAAGAGGACAAGACTCTTTCTCGTGATGGCGCTTTTATTTCCGGTGCTTGCCAATGCCGCATCCCTCAGTCTACCAGGCGTCACCGTGACACCTGGCACAGGCGGAGCCCAAACCTACAGCGTGAATCTGCAAATTCTCATCTTCATGACCCTGCTCAGCGTTTTGCCGGGGTTGTTGATGGCGATGACAGCATTTACCCGCATCATCATCGTGCTTTCTATTTTAAGGCAGGCCATAGGGATGGCTCAAACGCCGACCAATCAGATATTGATAGGTATTGCCCTGTTCCTGACTTTTTTTGTCATGGCCCCGGTATTCAATCAAATCAATGAGCAGGCGGTGCAGCCTTACCTCGCCGATAAAATCGAATTCACGCAGGCCTTAGGGCTGGCCCAGGGGCCGCTTCGTCATTTTATGCTCAATCAAACCCGCAAAAACGATCTGGCGCTGTTTGAGAAATTCAGTAACAAAACCTATGCCAACCTGGCTGAGGTCCCCATGAGCGTAGTGATTCCTGCCTTTGTGACCAGTGAATTAAAAACGGCTTTTCAGATTGGGTTTTTGCTGTTTCTGCCTTTTTTAATCATCGATATTGTGGTGGCGAGCGTGCTGATGGCCATGGGTATGATGATGCTGTCGCCGTTAATCATTTCCCTGCCGTTTAAGATCATGCTGTTTGTGATGGTTGATGGGTGGACACTGGTACTGGGCTCTTTAGCGTCCAGTTTTGCCATGAGCTAGGCCTGAGCTAACCCAGGAGGGGAAGATGACACCCGATGGCATTGTTTCAATTTTCAGCGAGAGCGTTTATGTGATGATCATCATCCTGGCCGTGCTCATCGTCCCGGGGTTGCTGGTGGGGCTTGTCGTGGCCATGTTTCAGGCGGCCACGCAAATCAATGAAATGAGCTTAAGTTTTATTCCCAAATTGTTTGTGACTTTCCTTGTGCTGGCGTTTGCGGGACCATGGTTATTAAAAACCATGATCCATTATACGGAAACACTGTTTATGAATATTCCTTACCTGATTGATTAATCATGGACATTGACTATAAGACAATGATTATTCAAATCAGCCAGGTGGTCTGGCCGATGCCGCGTATCAGCGGCCTGTTTCTGACCATGCCGGTCATTTCATCTATCTTGATTCCTGTGCGGGTGCGGGTGGTCATTGCCATGGCATTTTCCTTTCTGCTGTCCTCGTTTATCCCCTCGAATCTCACGCTTGAGCATTTCAATGCCTACTACCTGATTTATCTGGCCTTTGAACTGCTGCTGGGGTTGATGATGGGCTTTGTTCTGCAGATGGTGTTTCAGGTGTTTGTTATTGGCGGACAGATCATTGCCATGCAGGCCGGGTTGGGTTTTGCCACCATGATTGATCCCGCCAGCAAGGCCAGCGTGCCTTTAATCAGTCAGTTCTATTTGCTGATGGTCAGCCTGATGTTTCTGGCCCTGAATGGCCATTTGGCTGTTTTCGAGCTGTTTTTTAACAGTTTTACCATGCTGCCGGTTGGAAGTGTGCCGGTGGAGTTGTCGGATATTGGCCGAGTGCTGATTTTTTCGGGTTGGATGATGAAAGAATCCGTTCTGGTGGCCTTGCCGGCCATTCTCGCTTTGCTGGTTATCAGTCTTGCCTTTGGCATAATGACAAGGGTGGCGCCGCAGCTTAATATTTTCTCTATCGGATTTCCCATTACCTTGTTTATGGGGATTGTGATATTGCGGGTCAGTTTGCCCGGGGTGGCGGCACAGATTGCCGACAGCCTTGAGCAGGGAATGTTACTTATTAAAGGATTATTGTACTGATGGCAGACGATGAACAGTCCCAGGAGAAGACCGAACAGCCCTCGCCCAAGCGGTTAAAAGAAGCGAGGGAAAAGGGCCAGATTGCGCGTTCGAAAGATTTTAACGCCACGATCATCCTGCTGTTTTCCGGCGCGGGATTTTTGGTTTTTGGTGATTTTTTATCGACGCATTTCCTGACCATGATGCATCATGCCTTTGAATTCGACAGCCGTATTCTTTTAACCAGCATGGACATGATGTACAACCTTTATTTCATCATCCAGACCGGGGTAATGGCTGTATTCCCTGTTTTGATGGTTATCCTTGTGCTTTCCATCGCCGCTCCGCTGCTCATGGGCGGCTGGGTATTCAGCTTGCAATCCGTGCAGCCGCAGTTTTCGCGTTTAAGCCCATTGAAGGGCATCAAGCGCATGCTGTCGGTCAAAGGCCTCATGGAAATGCTCAAAGCCATGGCTAAATTTTTTCTCATCTCCATTGTGTCGATTCTGGTGCTGAAATGGAAACTTCCCGCGTTGCTGGCACTTGCGAATTCCCCCTTAAACAGTGCCTTGAGTGAAGGACTGTGGATAGTGGGCATTCTTTTTCTGATTATCAGTGCGAGTTTAATTCTTATCGCCGCGGTGGATGTGCCATTCCAATGGTATGAACACAACAAGCAATTGAAAATGACTAAACAGGAATTAAAAGACGAATACAAGGAAACGGAAGGAAAGCCAGAGGTTAAGGCTCAGATTCGCCGAACTCAACAGGAAATTGCAAGAAGGCGCATGATGAGTGAAGTGCCCAAGGCGGCAGTGGTGTTAACCAACCCCACGCATTACGCGGTCGCCATCAGCTACCGGCAGGATGGCACGCGCGCACCCATTGTGGTGGCCAAGGGCAAGGATTTGGTGGCATTGCAGATTAACCGGGTGGCCAAGGCCAACGACGTGCCCATTCTTTCCCTGCCGCCCCTGGCCCGAGCCATTTTCTTTTCAACCGATTTGAATGCCGAGATCCCGCGCGGGCTGTATGTGGCTGTCGCCCAGGTTCTCGCGTACATCTTTCAACTTGAGGATAAAAGTCGTTACGAGACGACACCGGGCTTTTTGAGGGATTTACCCATTCCGGATGAGTTAAAACGCGATGTGGAGGATGAAGCATGAACAATGTCGTGAGCGTTTTACGCCAATGGATGCAGCACGGCCTGGGTACGCCGCTGATGATGGTCATCATGCTGAGCATGATGATCCTGCCTCTGCCGCCTTTTCTGCTTGATATTTTCTTTACCTTTAATATTGCCTTGTCGCTGGTGGTTCTGCTGGCTGTGGTTTACAGCGACAGGCCGCTTGATTTTGCTGTTTTCCCTACTGTGCTGCTTATCGCCACCTTGCTTCGCCTGGCACTGAACGTGGCCTCGACCCGTGTCGTGCTGCTGCATGGTCATACCGGTACGGATGCGGCGGGACAAGTCATCGAATCATTTGGTGAGGTGGTCATCGGCGGGGATTACGCGGTGGGGATTGTGGTTTTCACCATTCTGGTGATCATCAACTTTGTGGTGGTCACCAAAGGAGCCGGGCGCGTGTCAGAAGTCAGCGCCCGCTTCACCTTAGACTCATTGCCCGGGAAGCAGATGGCGATTGATGCCGATTTGAACGCCGGCATCATTAATCAGGAACAGGCCGTGCAGCGGCGGGCGGAAGTCGCTCAGGAAGCGGATTTCTACGGCTCCATGGATGGTGCCAGCAAATTCGTGCGCGGGGATGCCATCGCCGGTATCCTTATCCTGTTCATTAACTTGGTCGGGGGCCTGGCTATCGGTATGATGCAGCATGGCATGAACTTTTCGGATGCCTTGCGCAATTATACGTTATTGACGATCGGTGACGGTTTGGTGGCGCAGGTGCCCTCGCTGGTTTTATCCACGGCAGCAGCCATCATGGTCACGCGGGTTTCAACCGCCCAGGACATGGGCAAGGCCGTGGTGCATCAGGTCTTTGGCAATCCCAAATCCCTGTTCATTGCCGCCGGCATTATTGGCGGTATTGGTTTAATTCCCGGCATGCCTCATGTTGCTTTTATTTTATTGGCGGCCGGTTTAGGGGGCATTGGCTATCTGCTTATCGA
Organism: Legionella rubrilucens; assembly: GCF_001468125.1. Lineage (GTDB taxonomy): Bacteria > Pseudomonadota > Gammaproteobacteria > Legionellales > Legionellaceae > Legionella_C > Legionella_C rubrilucens. The sequence goes on from NZ_LNYT01000020.1 coordinate 679,802, forward strand.
AAGAGAAAAGGCAGGCAAGCTGGTCGATAAGGAGACGGAAGCGGCAAGCCGTGTTGAAGAGCCTGCAACTGAATTGTCCTGGGATGATGTCAATCCCGTGGATGTCATTGGTCTTGAAGTGGGGTATCGCCTCATCCCCATGGTGGACAGCACCCAGGGGGGCGTGCTGCTGTCGCGCATCAAAGGCGTGCGCAAAAAGATTTCTCAGGAACTCGGTTTTCTCATCCCCACGGTTCATATTCGCGATAATCTGGATTTAAAACCCAACCATTACCGCATCAGCTTAGCCGGCGTGGTGATGGGCGAGGCGCCAATTTACAATGATAAATGGCTGGCGATTAACCCCGGGCAGGTCTTTGGCGAATTAGACGGTTTAAGGACGCTTGATCCAGCGTTTGGCCTTGAAGCAGTCTGGATTAACGAAAATCAGAAAGAACAGGCGCATACCTACGGGTATACGGTAGTGGATGCTTCAACCGTGATTGCCACGCATCTGAGCCAGATTCTGGAAGCCAACAGCCAGCAATTACTGGGTTATGAAGAAACTCAGCAATTACTGGATAAACTGGCTCGCACTTCACCCAAACTGGTGAAAGAACTGGTGCCGGATGCCTTGACACTGGGCGCGGTGAATAAAGTCCTGCAGGGCCTGCTGGTTGAACATATCCCCTTAACCGACATCCGTACCATTGTCGAAACCCTGGCAGAAGCCGCCAGTAAATCCAAAGACATTGATTACCTCATCGGCCAGGTCAGGGTGGCCCTGTCGCGCATGATCACTCAGAAAATAAGCGGTTTGCATGAGGAATTGCCCATCATTACGCTGAAACCGGAGCTGGAACAGTTATTGCAGAACAGCATCCAGAGCAACGCCGGTCAGGGTGTGAGCTTTGAACCTGGAATGGCCGATAAAATTCAGCACTCGCTGGCGCAACTGGCCGCCCAGCAACAGGCGAAAAATGAATTGGCTGTGCTCGTGGTTCAACCGGGGATACGCGCGGCGTTGGCACGATTTGTGCGTCACATTTCCAGTAATTTGCATGTTTTATCGTATCAGGAAATCCCTGATAACAAGGAGATTCGCATTATTGGTACGGTAGGTTAGTAGAGTGGAGAATCCATGAAACTGAAACGCTTTGTTGCACCTGATACTCGCACTGCCATGCAGCAGATTAAGACGGCGTTTGGCCCGGATGCTGTCATATTGTCCAGCAGCCGGGTGGATAACGGCGTTGAAGTGGTGGCAGCCATTGATTACGACGAAACGGTATTGAGTACGGAGGCGGCTGTAGCAAGCGCCGAACCGCCGCCATTACCCGCCCTGAAAGCGGTGGAATCGCCGCTCGATGAAATGCGTCAGGAAATCCAGACGCTGCGCGGCATGCTGGAAGCGCAAATCCGTGGCCATGGCGGACAGGGTGAGCCCCTGCACGCGGTGCTGATGCAAAAACTGCTTTATCTGGGGGTCAGTCAGCGAACGGCCGCGGCACTGGTCAGTCGTGTCAGTCCCACGCTGAATCAGCAAAAAGGCTGGCAGCAGGTGTTGAATGACTTTTCCATGCGCCTTCCCATTTATGATTCCCGTCGCATTGAGGAAGGGGGTGTTTATGCCTTTGTCGGGCCGACCGGGGTCGGGAAGACGACCACCCTGGCGAAAGTGGCAGCCCGCTTTGTATTACGTTTCGGTGCCGAAAACCTGGGCCTTGTCACCATGGACACTTACCGCATTGCCGCAGAAGAACAATTGCTGCTCTATGGCAAAATTTTAGGGGTACAGGTCTGCGTGGCGCAGGATGAAGTGTCCTTAAGCCGGGTTATCCGGCAGCTCAGCAATAAGAAACTGGTCCTGATTGATACCGCGGGTATGAATCCGGCGGATGAACGGGTTGCCCAACAAATGGATTTGCTGAGCACAAGGCTTCACTCCATTGCCACAGTCCTGGTGTTACCGGCTACCAGTCATTATCAGGTGATTGCCGATGCCATTCAACGGTATCAGGTCAATCGCGTCGAGCAGTGCATTATCACCAAGCTTGACGAATCATTGGCCTTAGGCGGCATATTAAGCGCGGTGACGGAGGCGCGGCTGGGCGTGAGTTACTTAACCCATGGCCAGCGGGTGCCCGAAGACATCAAAATGGCCACAAGGCATCAGTTAATTGAGCAACTGGCGGAGCAAGGCCAGGCCATGCAGCAACGGATCGAACTGGAAGGTGCGGCCATGCAACAGGCGGCGAGGGGGATGTATGTCGAAAGTTAAACAAGGCGGTGAAGTCGGCGATCAGGCAGACGGCTTACGCAATATCAGCCGCTCCAAACCGGTCAAAGTCATTGCTGTTTCGGCCGGAAAGGGCGGGGTTGGCAAAAGCAATGTGTCGGTTAACCTGGCCGTTGCACTTGCACAGAAGGATAAAAAAGTGCTGCTCCTGGATGCCGATTTGGGATTGGCCAACATTGACATCATGCTGGGGTTGCACACCAAATTCAATTTATCTCATGTCATTCAGGGCATCTGCAATTTAACAGACATCATGCTGACCGGTCCTTATGACATTAAGGTGATTCCGGCCGCCTCCGGTACGGAATACATGACCCAGCTCAGCGCAGCCGAGCATGCTGGCATTATTGATGCATTCAATGAGTTAACCGATGACTTTGATTACATGATCATCGATACGGCGGCCGGCATTTCCGATACTGTGCTAAGCTTTACTCGATCGTCGCAGGAAATTATTGTGGTGGTGTGTGATGAACCCACCTCCTTAACGGATGCTTATGCTTTAATCAAAGTCATGAGCAAACGCTATGAATGGACGCATTTTCATATCCTGGCCAACATGGTCAGAAGCGTCAAGGATGGGCGGGAACTGTTTAACAAACTTTACCGTGTTGCCGAGCAGTTTTTGGATGTCAGCCTGGATTATCTTGGGGCCATCCCCTTTGATAATCAGGTTCATGAAGCGGTAAAAAAACAAAAAGCAGTGTTGGTTGCTTATCCTGAATGCAGTGCGACAAAAGCAATACATCAGCTGGCGGAAAATGTTGAAGATTGGCCATTTAGGCGTTCGTTAGGCGGTAATACCAGCTTTTTTCTGGAGCGGCTGGTTGCGGGTGAACACTGAAAGGGAAGATTTTCAGTCAGAATACAGTAAGGAGAGCGTCGTGGATGCTTTGGAAGCATACGGCAAAGTAAATCAACAGACCCAGGAAACGCTGATTAAGACCCATGCCTTAATGGTCAAGCGTATTGCCCATCATTTACTCGTGCGATTACCTTATTCTGTACAACTGGATGATTTGATTCAGGCAGGCATGTTAGGTTTGCTGGAAGCGGTCAGGAACTATGATTCCAGTAAAGGCGCCTCCTTTGAAACCTACGCAGGCATTCGCATTCGCGGCCACATGCTGGATGAAGTCAGACGAAACGACTGGGTTCCCCGATCGGTTTACCGTAATGCCCGCATGGTGGCGGAAGCGGTTAAAAAAGTCGAAAACCGTTTAGGCCGTGATGCTAAAGATAAAGAAATTGCGGACGAATTAAATATAAGCCTGGATGAATACCATTCGCTTTTAAAAGACTCCGCCGGCAGCCAGTTGTATGGTTTTGATGATTTAGGTGTGACGGAGGATGTGTTGAAAGGCGAGCCGGGCAGTTCCTCGGAGCCGCATGAAAATGCCTTGCATGAGGACATGGTGAAGCGTTTAGCCGAGGTCATTGAAACGCTGCCGCAGAAAGAAAAGCTGGTGTTGTCGCTTTATTATGAACAGGACCTGAATTTAAAAGAAATTGGTCAGGTTTTGGGTGTCAGTGAGTCTCGTGTTTCACAAATTCATAGTCAGGCGACAATTCGCCTTAAAGCACGATTATCGGAATAGTACTTATGGATGCTTTGACCTTACTTGGATTGATAACCGGATTTTTGGCAATCATTATCGGCCAGATGTTTGAAGGGGGCGAGTTAAACTCGCTGTTGAATTTACCGGCGCTGGTGATTGTCATGGGCGGGACCATGGGCGCTGTCATGGTGCAAACGCCGCTGTCCACGTTTAAACGCGCCTTTAAAATCCTTCCCTGGATCATACGTCCGCCCAAGCAGAGTTACGATCAGACGCGTGAACAACTGGTTGATTTGGCAAGGCGTGCCCGCCAATACGGCCTGTTGTCGCTGGAAGATTTTATGGAGCAGGAGCCCAATCCTCTTATGCGGCAGGGCCTGGAGTTACTGGTGATTGGCGTGGACAAGAAAACCGTACGCCAGATCCTTGAGGCCGAAATTGACCGTCGTGAAGCCCATGATCTGCATGCCGCGCACGTTTTTGAAAGCATGGGCGGTTATAGCCCTACTATCGGGATTCTGGGGGCCGTTCTTGGTTTGATTCAGGTCATGAGAAACCTGGCGGAACCCGGTGAGTTGGGTGCCGGTATCGCCGTCGCGTTCGTGGCTACCATTTATGGCGTGGGTTTAGCCAACCTCATGTTTTTGCCTATTGCCAATAAAATCAAGAGCTGTGTAGCCAATCAGGTTCATCATGATGAGATGCTCGTCGAAGGTCTGGTGTCCATGGCCGGCGGGGAGAGTCCAAATATGCTAAGCTTAAAATTGAATAATTTTGGACAACATCATCAAAATGCGAAGAAAGAGAAACAAGGCAGTTCAGCATGAGGATACGCATCGGTGGATGGTTTCATACGCCGATTTCATTACCCTACTGTTTGCATTTTTTGTGGTCATGTATGCCATCTCTTCCGTCAACGTCTCCAAATACAAAGCGTTGTCTGAAGGCATGAACTCTGCGTTTAATTCCAAGGGAGTGGATCGCGCCCCAGTGCAATTTTCAACCAACAGCAAGGAAGGGAAAGCCTTACTGGAAATGAAGGGCAGCGAAAGCGAGCAATTCAATGCCCTGGAGAAGTCCCTGTCTGAACTGCAGGATCCCGATATGAATATTCACAGTGACAACGGCTGGGTGGAACTGGATATCAAAGCCGGCGCGCTGTTTGACAGCGGCAGCGCGGATCTGAAACCGGCTGGCATCGTCAAATTAATGAAAATTGCGGAAATTATCAGAAAAGTACCGTATCCTATTGCCTTGGAAGGTTATACTGACAATGTGCCCATCAATACGCCGCAATTCCCATCTAACTGGGAGTTGTCCACAGCTCGGGCTGCGGCTTTAGCCAGGGTGTTGACGATTTATGGCGTGGATCCAGGTAAAATCACGGTCACAGGCTATGGCGAACAATACCCTGTCGCTGACAATACCACAGAGGATGGACGGGCTAAAAATCGCCGTGTTAACCTGATTATTGCCAAAAACAAGACAGTACCCCGGTTTTTAAACCCGGATTTGAGCAGCAAGAAAGTCGAATCGCTGGATGCCAGAAACTTGAATCTGTCTCCGGGTGAAAGCCATCTGCAGCCAATAGGCAAGGAGAGTCAATGAGTTTAATCGTCATCATGGAGTTGTTATTAACCTTAGGCCTGGCCTATGTCATTTATCATCAGCGCCAGCAACTGCTGGATGTTGAGAAACGGCTTAAAACCTTAAGCCAGGCCATGGACCAGCATCAGCTGGAGCAGGCCGCGGTGGTGAATGCCGATTTGGTATTTGCCAAAAAACTGGCGGAAATTAACAGTCAATTGGTCAGTATGGATAATCAGCTGCAATCCCTGGAAACCAAACGTGATAACGACGGTGGTTATCAACATGCGTTAAAAATCCTTGAGATGGGCGGCAACAAGGATGAAATCATCAGCAGCTGCCACTTATCCAACGCGGAAGCAGAATTGCTGATGAATCTGCATGCCTATCGGGCGGTGATAAAAACACCAGCCTGAGTTCTCTTCAGACCCCCTGCCGGGGAAAACTGCTCAATCGCTCAACAAAACGGTACAGGATTGATTAAAGTCCGCCAGATCCGGATTGGTGGTTGCCTCACTGGAGGGACTTTGGTTAAAAAAGGAAAGTTTTTGTTGATAAAGCCTTTCATTGCAGCGCAACAGGGTTTTATTTTCTTCACGCAACGCGTTGTTTTGCGCTGTAAGCGCTTCGTTTTCGAGTTCCAAACCCCTGATTCTCTCCTGCGCCTCATTTAACTGGGCCTGCTTTTTTTCATCCTCCGCACGAAGCTGCGCCAACTCGGTGAGGGTTCGCTGTAAATCGCCATCCAGTTCGAGAATAAGCCGACCTGCATTTTCTTTAATTCTTTCTTTTCTTTCTTGTCGCTTCAACGCATAGTTCTGAAAGACGGGCGATTTGTTTAATTCGTTTAAAACCTCGCTGAATGAGGGGAGCAGGGGGGGCTCTTGCGCTGTCCTGGCCTTTTTGGTCTGTTCATGGGTTAGCTCGTCTGTTGCCTTGGTTTTCATACGGGTTCCTCTTAAAAGCGGTCTTTATAACATAAAATGAACATAAATTAAACTATAAGTATTTATTTGAATCCGTCTGGCCTCTGGTGATTCATTTCTTAAGCTTCCGTTAATGTGTCTCTGATACCCTTTCTGTCCGTTATTTGGTATGAGTCGTTTCATGCAAAGCACAACCAGTATTTACGAGCAGATTAAACAGGATAAAAAATCTTACTCGGGGGTGACACTGTCTTACAAAGGGGCGCTTTATACCCCGGACCATTTTGAGCAAGGCAAATACATTGATCCTAACCCTGATTTAAGCCCGCTTGCGGCGTTTACCGAACGATTCAAAAATATCGGGGCTCTCGTCATTCGATTTCATCTGGGGCAGGGCCAGCGCGCCGGATTACTGCAGCAGGTGGCCGAATTTGATTATCGCGATAATCCTGTTGAACGCCGTGCCCATGGCGATGATGAGGCCAACCTGTTCTTCAGCGAAATCGAATCTACCCATCCCAAGGCGGTAGGGCAGTCACTGGAATTTATCAGTCACTTACCCTTGGGGCGTTCAAAATTATTAAACGAACGGGCTCAGCCCTTAGTGCATATCAATCGTCAGGGCACTTATGGCGAACAGGGTCTTTGGGATATTCTTCATGCCCCGGTATGGAATGTGGGTCGTAATCTGCGTTATGAATTAACGAAACAGGGATTTATTTATCTGACTTGTCCCGCTGAGTTTTCTCCCAAAGACAGGGCGTTGCTGGATAATGAGCTTCGCACTTCCGGCAAACCGTTTGCCGTGGTGGTGGAGCAGTTCGCTGCCCAATCACAGACAGCGGTCATCAGTAAGCTTCGTTTTTATATGGACGATAAACAGGAATTTACCCGAGAGGCCAATGGCCTGGCGATTGCCGCTGACAAGGCATTTGCGCCCTTAGGCTGGATTATTCATGAAAAAACCGGCGACATCCTGCCTCAGGGAATCACCGAAGACATTATTCGCGTTTCAGCGATCGCCGAAGGCGGTTTTTATGAGAAGCGCCCGATGCAGCAAAAATTGCTGCAGTCTGGAAACCTGGTTAACAGCAGCGGTCTTGGTTTGTTTATCCAGAATCAGGCCTTTAATGCCATGTATGTGATTTTTGATTACCTGCAACAATACCAGTTTGATCCTCGACCGCTGTTAGATACGTCGCTTCAGGTGGTTTATAACCGCCTGCAGGCTGCGTTAAAAGACGATCCCTCCGTTATTGACGATTTCTTAACCGGCGCTTTGCAGGATGAGATGGTCCAGCCGCTTAAAGTCAGTCAACCACGCAGTAAACGTACGGTTTTGCCTGTTCGGTTCACCAATCCTCTTGCTGTCATTGAGAATAATCTTAAAGCCATCGCTTATGCCTTTGATCTCAAAGACAGCACAGGGCAACCTGTTTTCCGTTCCTTTGATGACGTGGCGGTAATTGAACAACACGATCAGCTGATTGATGTGAAACTGAACGGCACGCTGGTTTTACCTTCTTTTAATACCGGCAGTCATGTGGCCTCGGTTTTGTCAACGGCCTTGCTGGTTGCCGAGCAGATGATTGTCGAGCAGTTGCTTTCAGATGCCGTGACAAAGGGCACTGACAGTGATTTCAACTGCCTGTTAAAAGCTCTTGAGCTCAAAGACACGGAGGCTTTCTCCCATTTCATGGCACTCCTTGCCCATTTTCCCGAGGAGGATAAAAGACCGGTGGTTGGAGCCCAGTTTGATTATTGCCAACCTATCTTGCATTATCTGCGAAAGCTGCTCGATTTTGATAAGTTACCGGGTTTGATCTGCCGTTTTGCAGAACCGGGCATGAGTACAGAAGCCGTTCTTAAGCATTTAAAGGCAGAAGAGCTTGAAATCCTGTGTCACGCGTTACGGACGCTTTACCTCATCGGCAATAAGCTGCAGCAGTTCCCATTGACCAGTGCTCAATCGGCAGCGTCTCGTGGTATCAATGCGGGCTTGGAACCCTTGATTGCCCGTTTATTCCCTTCATTAGCGAAAGAATTATCGATTGATGCCACCCACAAACAGTATGCCGAAGTCGATTTGCCAGATCCTGAAAAAATGAAAGAACGATTATCGGTTAAAAACATCAATAAGTGTCCTTTCTTCAGTCAAAAAACGAAAACACCGTGGCTGGAAGAGAAACAACAACCACCGCAGGCGCCAGAGCAGGAAAAGAAAGCCAGGTCGGATTCAACAGCCCCTTCGCCGGGCTTTTTCAGCCGCGTGTGGGAATATAAAGGCACCATTGGTTTTATTGCCGGAACGGCGGCGACGGTGGCTGGCATTATTTCGCAAATGTGACGCTCTCAACGAAGCTGGGCTTTCATGCCCGGCTTCTTCATTGCCTTCGTGCATAAATTAAAATCGACAACATCACCAGGGCCATGCCCATAAGCTGCAGCATCGACAAGCCTTCCCCGAATGCGGCCCAGGCAATAAGGCTTGTAGCAACAGGCATCAGAGCGGTAGACAGGGAGGCCAGGGTGGCATCATTCCTGCGTGCACCGAAATACCAGAAGACATAAAACAACCCCGAACTTAAACCCAGAAGCAGGACAAGGGCTGCCATGAGAGGATGCCATGGCTGGTGCGGCCAGTTTAACAACCCAACCGGCACCAGTAAAAGCGCATTGATGCCGTTCATTAAGGCTGACAGCAAAAACACCGGCAGTTGCACGACTCGCCACTGACAGAGCAGATAATACGTGGCTTCCGGTAGTAAGGATAAGAAAATCAGCAAATCCCCGCGCAGGGAATGGTGCGAAGCATGGAAGGAGTGGCCGGCAAGGCATAAAAGGCCCAGGCAAGCCAGGGCGATGCTGGCTATTTTCTGCTGAGACAATTTTTCCTTGAGGAAAATAAAGGCCAGTAAGGAAATGAGGGCTGGTAACGCGCTGGTAATAATGCCGGCCGCAGCCGCATGGGTGTAGTGCAGGCCCAGTAGCAGAAAGCAATTAAACAATAAACCGGCTGACAGGGCTTGAGCAAGTAGTAAAAGCCACTGTCCTTCAGGCAGCGATTGAAAGTAATCAGCCACCGTGCGTTTCCTTGCCGGTGTTAACCAATGCAGGGGCAAGAGCAGCATGGCGGCTAAGCTAAAGCGCAGCAATAACAAAAACCAGGCAGGACTGTAGGTGAGGAGGTATTTGGAACAAACAATATTCACTGCCACCATGGTCTGGGCGGCGACAAGCCATAAAAAGGGGATTAAACGTCTGGGCATTCCGGCCTCCCGTAGAACAAAGAGGCTTAGTTTACTTTCACCGGGACAGGAGTCCCTTACCATTAAAACGCATTCGCTTTGCTGAAAAAATCATGACGCCACTGTGTGGGGGATGTGCCAGACCAGGCCGAAAAGGCGCGGCTGAAGGCGGCCAGGTTCTCATAGCCCACGTCCAGTGCAATGCGTTGCAGGCTGTGAGGAGAGGTTGTCATCAGGGTTTGGGCGGCAAGCAGACGCTGGTTGCGCCAGTATTGTCCCGGCGTTTGCCCCATGGCCTGTTTAAAACGACGCTGTAGCTGGCTGATGCTCAAATGGCAATAAGCGGCTGGCCTGGCAAGCGAAATGGGCTCTCTGTAATGCTCATCAATCCACTGTTTGGCCAGCAGCGCTCGTTGATCCATCAGGGGATTTAAATCCTCATTCAAGGCGGCAAGCAGAGTCTGAACTATGGCTTGCGTGCTGTTGTGCCTTGTCTTCTGAAGAAGGTAATGGTGGATAAATTTTAACAAATGCCCAAGCATGGGATTGATAGTTAAAAACGCAGGTTGTGTTGTGGCTATCCGTGGAGGCTGCGGCAAGTCCATGACTAAAAATAAATTGTCCTCACTCCCGGCAAAACAGTGTTGATGCGATGGTGCAATAAAGGCGGCGCGATTTCCCGTTAACAGGCCGCCGCAGTGATTGATTTCAATCTCGAGACTGCCCTGTAAGGGAAACACATATTGCGCATAGGCGTGGCTGTGGCTGTGAGTTTCTTCCGTGTAGCGCCTGAGTTCAAGTGCTGCGAGGGTCAGGGAATCGGGGTGCTGGGTCAACATGGTTTTAGTTAAAAAATAAATCATCCATAGTATAACGCCTGTTCAGGTTGAAGGAATAGCCCCTCTGCCGCGCAGCAAACGAGAGCGGCTGATTAATCTGCTAATTTATTGTGCATTTTTTATGGGTTTGGCTGGTTAAGAGGAGGCTTTCCTTGTAAACTAGCGTATTTGAATTTATTTTACCGGGAAAAGCATGTTAGAAGTGAACCAGATTACGTTCAATTTAGGCGATTTGAATGACCGCATTCAAGCGCTTCGGGGGTATCTTTGAATTCGATAATAAACGGGAACGGCTTGAGGAAGTAGTCCGCGAACTGGAGTCGGCTGACGTCTGGAATAATCCTGAACAAGCCCAGGCCCTGGGTAAGGAAAGGGCTCAGCTGGAAGCCGTGGTTCATCAGCTTCAGGACTTAAGCCAGAGCATGGTGGATTTATCCGAGCTTTTTGAAATGGCCCGCGCGGAAGAGGATGAGGGCACAATCAGCGACATTACCCAGGAATTGGAAAAAGTGGAGAAACAGGTCGCCGATCTGGAGTTTCGCCGCATGTTTTCGGGCAAAATGGACCATGCCAACGCGTACCTTGACATTCAATCCGGCTCCGGCGGCACCGAAGCGCAGGATTGGGCGGAAATGCTTCTGCGCATGTACCTGCGTTGGGGTGAGCACCATGGTTTTCAGTGTGAACTGATTGAATGTTCAGCCGGCGACGTGGCCGGTATCAAGAGCGCCACCATTCATTTCAGCGGTGAATACGCCTATGGCTGGCTCCGAACGGAAACCGGCGTGCATCGTCTGGTGCGCAAATCGCCTTTTGATTCGGGCAACCGCCGCCACACGTCCTTTTCTGCCGTGTTTGTTTCGCCGGAAGTGGATGATGACATCGACATTGAAATCAACCCCGCGGATTTACGCATTGACACTTACCGTGCCTCGGGGGCAGGCGGCCAGCACGTAAACCGTACCGATTCAGCGGTAAGGATTACCCACGTGCCTACAGGCATTGTTGTTCAATGCCAGACTGACAGAAGTCAGCACAAAAACAAAGACCATGCCATGAAGCAGTTGCGCGCCAAGCTTTATGAATTGGAAATGCAGAAGAAAAACGCCGAACAACAGGCTCTGGAGGCCAGTAAATCGGATATAGGCTGGGGTTCGCAGATTCGATCCTACGTGCTTGACCAGTCGCGGATTAAAGATTTACGCACCGGCGTTGAAACCAGTAATACCCAGGCCGTTTTAGACGGCGATCTGGATCAGTTTATTCACGCCAGTTTGAAAGCAGGAGTAGGGGCAGCATGACAGAAGAGATTTTAGATGAAAGCGAAGTCTACCAGATTCGCAAACAAAAGCTTGGCGAGTTGCGCCAGCAGGGCTTTAATTTTCCCAATCATTTTCATCGACAGCATTTGGCCGCTGAGTTATTGAAAGATTACGAAGGGTTTGAAAAAGACGCATTAGCCGAACAGGCGGTAAAGGTAACCATCGCCGGCCGCATTGTGTTGCGGCGTATCATGGGCAAGGCGAGCTTTTTCCATATCCAGGATGTGTCCGGTCGAATCCAGGTTTATGTCCGTCAAAATGATTTGCCGGAAGTGTATGAACAATTTAAACATTGGGATTTGGGTGACATTGTCGGCGTCAATGGGCTGCTCTTTAAAACCAATACAGGGGAATTGACTGTTCATGCCGAGCAGGTTGTACTGCTGACTAAGTCCTTACGGCCTTTGCCGGATAAATACCACGGCTTGTCCGATCAGGAAATGAAATACCGTAAACGGTATGTCGATTTGATCGCCAACGAAGAGAGCCGCAAAACCTTTACCACACGCACCCGTCTGATTAAAGCCTTGCGCCAGTTTATGGACGATCACCAGTTTCTGGAAGTGGAAACGCCGATGATGCATCCGATTCCGGGCGGCGCATTGGCGCGTCCCTTCGTCACCCATCACAATACCCTGGATATGCAAATGTTCCTGCGCATTGCGCCGGAACTGTATCTTAAACGGCTGGTGGTGGGCGGTTTTGAGCGTGTGTATGAAATTAACCGCAATTTCCGTAATGAAGGCATTTCCACCCGCCATAATCCTGAATTCACCATGATTGAGTTTTATCAGGCCTATGCCGATTACGACGATCTCATGGATTTCACCGAGCAATTGCTGCATTTCCTCTGTGATGAGGTGCTGGGCAGCCGTCAGGTAAGCTACCAGGATTGGGTTATTGATTTTGCCAAACCCTTTGCCCGCATGACTGTGAAAGAGGCTGTTTTACACCACCATCCGCAAATTCAGGCGGAACAATTGGAGAATGTGGATTCCTGCCGCGACATTCTAAAGCAGAAAGGTCTTGGGTTTAAACCCACCGACGGGTTAGGTAAACTGCAAATGATTCTTTTCGAAGAAACGGTTGAGCATTTACTCATCCAGCCGACTTTCATTACCGGTTACCCGACCGAGGTCTCACCGCTGGCCAGACGCAGCAACAGCAATCCGGAAGTCACCGATCGGTTCGAATTCTTTATTGCCGGACGCGAAATTGCCAATGGCTTCTCAGAATTAAACGATGCGGAAGATCAGGCGGAACGCTTTCACAGGCAGGTGGCAGAAAAAGATGCCGGCGATCTGGAAGCCATGCATTTTGACAGTGATTACATTGAGGCGTTGGAGTACGGTATGCCGCCGACAGCCGGGGAAGGGATTGGGGTGGACAGGCTGGTCATGCTGTTTACCAATTCTCAGTCCATCCGCGATGTGATTCTATTTCCGCATTTACGTCAATTATAAAAGAAGCCCTCACCGTGCATCACGGTGAGGGCTTCGCATGAGTTGTCGGCGTTATTGCACCGTAATGTTCAGTAAATCGGTTCGGCTGGGTTGAGAGCATAAAAACTGACTCGGCACATTGCCGCCGCCCGCCACAGTTTTACAGATTTCAGGGCCGTTGTGCACGCCGCTTGCAAAATTGGAATTAAACACCAGATTTAAGAAACAGCTTTGGCCATGGGCAAGCACAAAGGGATTCTGGCAGGCGTTGGGGCCTGCAGTAATCTGCTGAACGCCGGTGAGCGGAACCAGCGTCAGTTCACGGGTAATCAGGGTATTGTTGGTGACCAGGTATTGGGCTCCCACGATATCGCCTGGCGCAATCAGCGCGGGTGGTCTTACGGTGTTTACAATACTGAATTTGGGCTGCGTTCCGGCATTGCCTAAAGAGGAAAGCAAAATGAGTCCGAAGCCGAAAATGCCAGGTATCCTTTTTTTCATGAACGTGTCCCTTAAGAATAATGTTAAGCGGTAATGAGTATTCCATGGAATGCCTCAGGTCGAATCTTATAATTTCACATCCTTTCAGGCAAAAGCAACTGCGACAGGTGTTGCAGTGACCATGGATTAATCCCTGGAAGCCGTCGTCTTAAGCGACACAGACGTTGATGGGGAAACCCCGTTACCCCGAAGTCAATGCCCCTGGCGTTCGGAAAGCGCGTGGCAATTTTTATATTTTTTCTGGCTGCCGCAGGGACAGGGCGCATTGCGCGAAATGGCACGTTTATGCTGAGGTTTGGCATAAAGCGGTTTATGAGCCGCTGTGTAAAACCATTGCCCATCGACGCGTACAAATTCACTGCGTTCATGAATGGCCTGTAATTTGCCGCCATCACGCAGGCTGGCTAAAAATTCAACATAGCCCCGATCCGGATTGTCGGCGTCGAGCTTGCAATTGACCACTTGAAGACTAAGCCAATCGACTTTAGCAGCCCATTGCGATACCTCCTGTTCATGAAAGCCAAGCAGGGGCTCGCCTTTCATGGTGTTTTTAATGTACGTCATGTTGGCTTGCGTATAAGCCGTGTAACGTGAGCGCATCAGGGCTTCAGGGGTCGGCGGGCGCTGCGATTGATCAATGTATAAACCGCAGCATTGCCTGTAGTCTTTAAGTGAGCCGCAAGGACAATCAGCCATTCATTAACTCCCGCAATAGTACTTTGATGCCAATAATATCATGAGTATAATCAAGATGTTCATATAAAATGCCAGGTGGTTGCGCGCCAGCCCGGCGTGTTGTCCATTTGTAAAGGAATAATCAACCATGATGACTCTTTATCAGTTCCCCTGCCATTGGGGTTTGCCCAATGCCAGTCCCTTTTGTTTAAAGCTTGAGACTTATCTGCGCATGATTGAAATGCCTTATGAAATCCGTTTTGTCATGGATCCGCGAAAGAGTCCAAAGGGAAAGCTGCCCTGCCTTAAGATCGAAGGAGAACTGCTCTCTGACAGCGAACTGATTATTGACCACCTGAAGGAAAAATACGGCGATGTACTCGATGGCCAGCTCCGTGAGGATCAGCGCGCCTTAATGACCCTGCTGGACAATACCTTCACGGAGCGCCTGTACTGGTTCATCGTGTACTACCGTTGGCAACAGGACGCGGGCTGGGCTTTTGTGAAAGAGGGCTTTTTCGGCAAACTTCCATGGCTTGCCAGACTATTTGTCCCCAACAGCGTCAGGAAGGCCACCCTTAACGCACTCCATCAGCAGGGGACCGGCCGCCATAAACCGGAGGAGGTATTCAAGCTCGCCACAAAAACCCTGGATGCCATTGCCATAACCCTGGGTGACAAAAAATATTTCCTCGGTGCAGAGATGACCAGTATTGATGCAACGGCTTTTGCTTTTCTGGCCAATATTGTCTGGGTCCCCTACGAGGATCCTTTAAAATCCTATCTGCAAAAATACAGCAATATTTTGAATTATTGTGAACGAATTTGGAGCATTTTTTATCCTGAAATAGAGAGACCATTCCCGTTGGTGAAATGATTGTCTTTTTCCTTAATCGTAGCCAGGATATTTACTTTGCAAGCGTATTTTATTTTGTTAAGATTTATTTGCATAAATAACAACAGAGGTAGAAAATGCCTATTATTAGTGGGAATCGTTTCCAGAAAAAAGAAAAAATCAAGGCTGAAATCAGCAGTGAAACTTTCGAGAAAATCAATGCTTATTGCGCTTGGGCTAATATTGACGACATTGGTTTTTTCATTGAAGAAGCAGCCGGTTTCGTTTTCAACAAAGACCGTGAGTGGAAAAAATTAAAAAAACAAGCCAAAAAACGCTCTGAAACGACTTCAGCCTGATTTAAAAGCGGCACGTCAAGTGCCGTTCTTTTACTTGCATTATCTACCATGCCCTCATTAAATTAAGCTTATACTATTGAGGATAACTTCAATAGCCATTTCTGCTGTCATTGTTTTAATCTCAAGCAATAAAATCGTGGATTATTTTCCCAGGGAGGGGATATGAAACATACACCGTTATGGAAAGTAATCAGTGCCAAATCCCGGTATTATCCTGAACTGAATCAGTCGATTGATGTCGACGTGGTCATTATTGGCGGCGGCATAACCGGGGTGACTGCGGCCATGGAACTGATAAACAGCAAAAAAACCGTTGCCCTCAATTGAGGCGCATCAACTGGGCGGTTCTGGTGGCTGGCAACCATCATAAAACCGGGCAGGAGAATTCAGCCAGGAGTCGTTACGACACGCTGAAAACGTTTTTACACCAGGACCTGGCGATGACCGAGGTTGCGAATTACTGGTCGGCACAGCATTTTCAATCGGCCGATCACATCCCTTACATCGGTCTTGCCAGACGGCATCACAAGCAGGTGTATATGGCAACCGGGTATTTTGCGGATGGCTTGGTGTATGGCACACTGGCGGGATTACTGATTGCTGATTTAATCAGCACCGGGCAGAATAAGATCCATTGTTTTGAGTCAACGCGAACTCAATGGCTCGCCTCTTTTGGTTTTTGGCTTAAAGAGAATCTCAATGTCTTTGGACGGTACTTAAGTGATTTGCCGCACATTGCCGCCAAAGACTGTGCCGAGGTCGGCCAGGGCGAGGGTAAAATTGTAGAGTTTAACCGCGAGAAATGGGCGGTCTCTCGCGATGAGCAGGACCAGGTGCATGTTGTGTCGGCCGTATGTACCCACATGAAATGCCTGGTGCATTGGAATGATGCCGAAAAAACCTGGGATTGCCCCTGCCACGGCAGCCGGTTTTCGCCGCAGGGTGACGTGCTCGAAGGGCCGGCAACAAGAAACCTGCGGCCTATTAATAACAAGGAGGTGTAACCATGTTGATTTTTGCTATTGTTGTTTTTGTTTTGGCCGCTTTATTAGGCCTTTATCTCGCCAGTTTCATTTTAACCAATAAGAACACACCCAAAGGTGTGGCGCTGATTCATGGCGGTTTTGCCTTGACAGGCATTCTATTGCTTAGTGGGTATTCGCTGATGTATGACACACCGGTCTGGGCGCTGGTGTTCTTTCTGCTGGCCGCCATGGGCGGTGCATTCATGTTTTATCTCGATTTGACGGGTAAAAAGATTGCTAAGGTCCTGCCTTTGGGGCATGGCCTTATTGCTGCAGTTGGGTTAGTGCTGTTAGTCCTTTATGTTTATCAGGGGCATTCATCATGAGGCAAAAAAAACGCTACCTCTCCTGGTCGGCTATTTTTGCCGGCGCAGTCGCCGGGGTGGGGCTTAATTTCTTGCTGAATCTCTTGTCGCTCGGATTAGGAATCAGCAGTTTTTCGATCGACAGCGAAGGCAATACTTTTTTTTCCTTTGCCGGCTTTTTGTGCTTTTGCCTGGCGGCCATCCTAGCCATGTTCTCGACCGGCTGGATTGCTGGAAAATTAACCCCGGTGGTGGTAAAGGCCCGGGCCTTTGGCCTATTAATCGGATTTATCGCCTGGTCCATGCTGCTGATCATGACGATTATTTTAATCACCAACATGATTCAGTACGCGGCCTTCCATTCCAATTTTACTTCGAATCTGGTAGCTATCAAATTAACCAATGATGCACCCATGCTGACGGAGACCGTGGCTGATACCAGGAGAAAATCGCCGCTTCACATCAACATTGAGACCCGCAGGAAAGTGCTGACCTTAAATGCCTTTCTTACTTTTGTCCTGTTTTTTATCGGTTCCCTCAGTGGGTGTGTGGGAGGATTTTTGGGCTATACGCGATCGCCTGAAACCAATAGCCCGATGGGGGATTCTCCATGAAAATCATGATTTTAGGCGCCAATGGTTTTCTGGGTGAACACGTGACGAAACGTTTGCTGGACAGTGACCATGAGGTTCTTTGTGCAGCGCATCATCCTCACGAGGTTCTTAACCAATTCCCGAAAGCGCAGGTGATCGCCTGCGATTTTCTAGAGGATACCGCCTCGGCTATCTGGTTGCCGAGGCTTGAAGGCGTAGACGTGATCATTAACTGCGTCGGGATTTTTTATCATTTCAACAAGGCTGTGATTTGGACCCTGCATTACTTAGCCCCCAAAGCCCTTTACACCGCAGCGGAAAAGCAACAGGTAAAAAAGATCATCCATGTTTCAGCGCTCGGCATTGAACGGTATGACACGGAATACGCCAGAAGCAAGCTGGCCGTGGAAGAATGGTTAAAAACCTCGACGGTCCCCGCGTATGTGCTTCGTCCGTCATTTATTTATGGTCAGGGCGCCCGTGGCGGCATTGCCTTGATGGCCAGTCTCGCATCATTGCCCATCATTCCTTTACCAGGCCATGGCGAACAGTGTTTACAACCCATCCACATCGATGATTTGAGTGAGGCCATTCATCAATTGGTGGACAAACCGTTATCGCGGTTTGAAATCTTAACGGCCGTGAGCAGTCAGGAAATCAGTATCAGGCAGCTGTTGCTGAGCCTGCGGTCCTGGTTAAAGCTTAAACCCACGTTCATGTTGCCGCTGCCGCTCGGGTTATTAAACATTGCCGCATGGTTTGGCAATTTCATCTCGGGCTCGCGCATTAACAGTGCAGCACTGCAGATGCTTGAAAAAGGGAATACGGCCAGCCGGGAGGAGGTTCTTCAATTTGAACAGACAACCGAGGTTAAACCAAGGTCTTTTGACGAAGGGTTGCGGCAAACCCCGAGCACAGAGGGCGATCATCTGACCGCCCGGTTCATGGTGTTGACGCCGTTGCTTCGCCTAAGTCTGGCGTTCATGTGGATTGCCAGTGCGTTAACCAGCTTTTTTTACGGCAGGGACCATTCTTATGCCTTGTTATCGGAAATCAACATCCCTTCAGCATGGCAGCCCGGGTTACTCTATGGTGCAGCCACTCTGAATGCCATCATTGGGATGGCGCTGCTCCTGCACATCAAAACCCGTTTCTTTTGTTGGGTGCAACTGGCGGTTATTTTGGTTTATACCCTTATCATTTCCATCGCCTTGCCTCATTTGTGGTTGGAACCGTTTGGTCCGGTGGTAAAAAACATACCTATCCTGGTGGGCATTATCATGTTATGTGTTCTGGAGAGGGATTAATGCTTTATTTCTGGCTTAAATACATCCATGTCTTAAGTTCCACCGTTTTATTTGGCACGGGTCTTGGTACGGCCAGTGTGATGTTATACGGGCACTGCACCAAAAACGTCTCCTTAATGGCCGGCATCAACCAATACGTGGTCTGGGTCGACTGGCTGTTTACCGGCTCTTCAGGGGTTATTCAGGTTGTGACAGGACTGTGGATGGTGTATCTCGCAGGCTATTCCTTTACTTTGTTCTGGATCTGGGGTGCCATAATCGGTTACACGGTTACCGCCATCTGCTGGTTTATTGTGGTGTACCTGCAAATTAAAATAAAAAACATCACGGTTGAGGCCGCCAGGGCTAATCAGGCCCTGCCGCCTGCCTATTACCGTCACTTTAAGTGGTGGTTTCTATTGGGATGGCCCGCCTTCATCAGCCTGTTGATTGTTTTTTATCTGATGGTGATGAAGCCGGTCTCTGCCCTAGCTGTGTTTGGTTGAAAAGGCTGGGATTTGAATGCTCATGAGATTGCTGCTCGGGCTGTGTGGTTTAAAAAACAGCGAAGGAGTGCCCTTTGGCTGGTATGGGTGGTCCATGGGATAGAACACCAGGAGAGAATCAAGCGTGGAGAAGAGAAAGTCCATCAGAGATTTTAGTCTGGAATTGGATGATAAAACACCATAACCGTCTTTAATGGCACCCTGCATTTCCTTAAAAAAACGGAAAAACTGATCGCAGCGGTTGCCTTCTGCATGGAGGTTGGCAATAGCCTTGTACATGCGGCCAACAAGCGTGCCTGCCGCCAGTTTCAGTTCAGGATCCAGGGAGGCGATTTCCATCTCCAATTGGCTTAAGGTCTGACACAATTGCAGATAACATTCGGCTTCATGTTGGTGTCGACAAAAACCGAGTACAATGCTGGCATGGGGTGCTGTGGTTTCTGAAAGAAAAGCGGTTTCTTTGTCGTTTAAGTTAAATTTTTTCGCACGGGCAATTCCCCTGATCTGCCAAGGTTCTTTATGGGTGAGTTTGACCAGATGAAACCCTTCAAAGCCAGCTTCGATGGCTTCAATCAGCGCGCGGGCTTTATCCATATCGTCTACGTTTACCCGAATAACATTTTTCTTAAAGTAGGTTGCCAAAAATTTAACAGGCTGTTGTTTGGCAACCTGTTGCGGCGCTTCAAAGCAACCCTCTTCAACCAGAGCCGCTTTCATCGACAGGTTGGTTGTGTCTTCCAAAGCAGTCAGCATGTCTTTTTTTAATGTGGGGGAATTCCGGTGCTTTTTGTAATATTCCACAATAATTAAGGCTTTGTCGCTATTGTGCAGCAGGGATTCATAAACAAGTCCTAAACCCAATTGTGCGGTAATCAGGATGGCGGCCAGTGTCATGGCTGTGTCATTCACACTGAACGTCGTGCTGTCAAGGTAGCTGGACAGCTTGAGTTGAGTAACCATCTCCTGGGTTAAAACACTGACCTTTTCTCTGTCTTCTTTCAAAAGGTATAATTTTCCATTGACGTACTCCAACACCTGAGGCATCGATAGTACCCGTTTTAAGGCAATGAGGTCGAGGCGCTGCCGGGTGGGTATGGGGGCGTTAAAGTCCAGCCAGGGCAGGTAAGTGGGTGTACCGCATAGTGATGTCGCGGGCATTGTCGGGTTGGTATCTGAAAACCCATGGTCAATGAAGTGACATTGACCTCTGGCATCGATGACAATGTTCTCTGGTTTGATATCACCATGGCTGTAAGGTGTACCGGATTTTGAACTCAAGCCCCGATGCAGAGCATCCAGTTCCAGACAAATGTCGATTGCGATTTGCAAACGGCGGTCATTATCCAGCGAGAGAGGAAACAGACCCTGATGCGGGTAGAGTCCGAGCGAAGCATGGATCCGTTTTTTTAATGGTTCATCCATCAGGGTGTCGCAAAGCGCATGACCGATGTAATGGTATTCTCCGGCAGGAGTGGCTCTGATGATTTGATTCGCCTGTGTCTTAAAGGCATAGTTTAAACCGTTGTCCATTAGGTAGAGATAGAGTCTGTTCTGTCTAATCGCGGTATCCAGAGGCGGCTTTCTGCAGAAACAAGGGGTGAGATTTTTTTCCGCGCCGTCGATGTTTGCTTTTAAACGTTCAAAATCGCTCAGGGTATTTCGAACGCATTCCTCAATGGAGGGATAATCCTCATTCACCGGGAGGTCCAGCCGGCTTACGGCATCGCCTCCTTTCAGTTTATGGTTTTTATTTTCCATGAATTTACATTGCAGCTTATTGTCCTTTTGATAAAGGTAAAGCGTGTGGTCGTTGATGGTCTGATCAGGCGGTTCAACGAGGCACACCTGCAATTCGTAGTTTCTTAACAGTGTAGAGAGCGATACCCCAAGATTCGCCTGATGAGTATAAAATTTAGTTTTCTCTGGATGTTTAACTTTTCCACGTGAGAAAGGCGTGCCGTTGCTCAGCTTGAGATCACTTAAAATCACGGCTTCCTTCGGTGTTTCATTGTGTGTCTCTATTTTAACAACCGCAAGTTCCCCTTTTTTATTTTGTATGAATTTAACCTTTCCAAAACTCCCCTGGCCCACAATGGCTTCTGGTGTTTTACCCTGAGCCAGGGCAAAAATTTCGCCGTCTATTTTGATAAAGGAATGGAAGGTATTGCTTACCGTGCCGGTTTTGTCTGATGTATAGGTATTGAAAAGCTCGGGGCGTTTGGTGCGGGCGGCCATGTCCCCTGAGGCGGTTCGTACAGCAGAATAGCGTAGAATCGTGCCATCGGGTTTATTGCTTAACTGGTATTCTGCGACGCGCCATTCTTCAGGGGATAAGTACATGATTTTTTTGTCATTGTGTAAGCAGGACGCACATTGTACATTGTAAATACTTAAGGGGATATTAATAAGTTCAGTCCGGGTCCTGGAAAGACGTGATTTAAGCAGTTTAAATAAAAAGGAAAAAATCGTGCGCCATCATTTGTTGATTTTTTGAACTACGAAGAGGTCGCGGGTGGCCATGAAAAAGAATTCCTGCGTTATTCGCAAAAATTGCTTGACAGTCATTGAGGGCCTAATTAAACTTCGAATCTCAATTTTAGGGGCTATAGCTCAGCTGGGAGAGCGCTTGCATGGCATGCAAGAGGTCGGCGGTTCGATCCCGCCTAGCTCCACCATCAACTCTCGGGTTGATGAATAAGTTCCAGGTCCCCATCGTCTAGAGGCCTAGGACATCGCCCTTTCACGGCGGTAACGGGGGTTCGAATCCCCCTGGGGACGCCATTTTTGGTGTGTGTTACAAATCGCGTTACAAAGTCAGGGTCCCCATCGTCTAGAGGCCCAGGACATCGCCCTTTCACGGCGGTAACGGGGGTTCGAATCCCCCTGGGGACGCCATCGTTTTCCAACGATGGCTTTACAATCGCTCAAAAATCGTTCTTGTATTAAATCCAAACAATCGTTCGTGCATGCGGTAGGCGTATTCATCTGTCATGTTGGCAATGTAATCGCAGACAATACGAAAGGCTTCCTGATCACTGCGTGCCTCATTAAACAACTGCCGGTTTTTCATGTCGAGCAGACTGCCGGGGTTGGAACTGATGGCTTCAAACAGACGAAGCACCACCGTTTGCCCGCCGTATTCAAAGGTTCTTGCCTCCTGGGAATCAATCACATGGCGATAAATGCAATCCATTAAATAACCTAATAATGCCTGAGCTTCCGGGATTAAAACCATGTTGTGTTTTAACAGATTGTCACTGAAATCAGGATTGATAATTCGCACCTGCGTGGAGGTGATGAGGTAATTGACAATCTCACCAATGGCTTGTTTGCGCAGAAAAATTTCACTGGCAAACAGATTATCCAGAAGCGCTGCCTGTTCCCGGCCCAAAGGCGTGGCCTGAAGCAACTGCCGGAAGGTGTCATTGTCCAGTTGATCCCTGTCAATCAGGCGTAAATGAATCGCATCCTCCAGATCATGCACACCGTAGGCAATGTCATCGGCGATGTCCATGATGGAACAATCAAAGGAGTGGTAGGCGGCCTTGCCGTGCTGGCGGCCTGACGGATTGGATTGCAGGGATTGAAACAGGGTGCGATCCTCCTCGCAAAACGGCGACAGCAACCAGTCCACCTCCGGTTGTTCACAATCAAAATAGGCTTTAGGCGGCAGCCAATCATTGATCCGGATGGTTTTATGCATCATGGGCGCGTGTTCAGGCCGTTCAGGGGCGACCACCTGGCTGCGGCTGACGGGGTATTTAAGCAGCCCAAGCAGGGAGCGACGTGTCAAATCAAGCCCAAAGGCGCCGTAACTGTTTTCGACCTTGGTCAGCAGGCGCAGTGTCTGTCCATTGCCTTCAAAACCACCATAGTCACGCATCATGAAATTGAGGGCCACTTCACCGCCATGGCCAAAGGGCGGATGACCAATGTCATGTAAAAGGCAGATGACGGTAATCAGGTCGTCGCTGGGCAGAAGGCTCAAGACAATGCCTTCCCGGAGATTAGTGGCTAAATTACGCACGATGCTGTGCCCGATGGAGGCGACCTCCAGCGAATGGGTGAGGCGGGTACGATGAAAATCGCCCTCGTCTGTGCCTAAAATCTGGGTTTTTCGCTGCAGGCGCCGAAACGCCGGGCAATGGATGACCCGCGTTCTGTCGCGTTCATAAGGGTCGCGGTGATCGTGGGTGCCGCGTTGATGGATTTGCCCGGAGCGTCGATGAGTCCACATAAGTCAATTCAACCAAAGGAAATGGAATACTTTATGCTATCTTTGTTATAGAACTCAAGATTTCACTGCAACACAGGGAAGAATAAGAAAAAGGGGGCATTATGAATCGTTTACAACGACTGGTTCTTGGTTTGGGCGCCGGCGCCTTATGTTCCTGTACGGTCAATGACTCACCAGATTACAGCCAGTATGCGTCTTACAATTATTCCGAGTTGCAATACAGCCAGACTTATGATGTCAATCCGGATAACTATTCACAATATCCCATTACCGGCAGCGGCATGGTGACGGTTCCCGAAAGCTACCACGTGGGCGCTTACCATTCACCCACACGGGCTAAGGATCGAGACAGAAATTGGGTCAGTAACCAGAATCCCCAAGGGTATACGATTGAAATAGCCAGTGATCAAAAAGCCTCGAAAGTGGCCGGCAAACTGTATAAAGCCCCTAAAAATGACCGCATGGCGGAAATCAAATACCATCAAAACGGCAGTACCTACTATAAAGGCCTCTATGGCAGTTACAACAGCTATGAAGAAGCACAAAAAGCCTTAAACGCCTTGCCGGATGATTTAAAGCAAGGGGCAGGAATTAAAAATTGGGGCAGTGTGCAGAGCAACATGGCGGACTGAGGAGTTCGCCTGATTTCTTTCGTCATCAACAACGGCGTCAAAAATACCTACGATTCCTATCGCGGGCTTTTTGCCTGGCCATATGTTTCAAGCATGGGCATTGTGATATAAAATTATTCAGATAAAGGGTCGATGCCTTCTCCTGTTTTGAAAAGGAGAAGCACTGAATCTAAACATTCTGGATTCTAAAGTATGCACAATAAATTATTTCATCACCTGGGGCTGATGTATAGCGTATCCAGTGCGACTACTTCGCAACGTCATACAAGTACCATGACCCATGATTTGGATTTACCGCGTTTGCTGCAAGGGAAAAAGGATTGTTGGCGCTTGCCCAAGGCCATCAGTCAGCTTAAAAAGAAAAAAATCATTCTTACCCGTACTGAAAACAAGACTCAGGCATTTGAGCAGGATGCCATTTTGTTATGGACCGCCTTGCTTAATCAAGGTTATGAACTTTATGCGTACACAGAGACATTAATCCCAATAAGAACCCAGGCTGATTTAGTCCGATTATTGCCTCAGACCTTGCCGCCGTCCCACCGAATGATGCGGCAATTGGCTGATGCGAATATCAGTCGTGATGAAGCATTTGTGGCTAACCCCAGGCAAGTTGAAAAGTTAATGCATTCCTTTCCCAAGAAAATATGGCAAAAAAAAACCAGTGATCCATGGTATCAATCGGTCAATGCCATGGACATAAAAGATGCCTACGCGTTTCTGGATAAAAGCGAGCCTATTCATGTGACTATCGACTCGAAGGCGGGCCTAGAGGCTTGGCAGAGTAAAGAAAACCAGTCTGTGCGTCAATCGATTCTCAAAGGCAATGTTTTCATTTTATTGAAATACAATAAAACCATCGGCAGTTCCTTAATGCAAGAGAGTGGGCTACTGGGCACCATTAATGGATTAATCATCAACGAAACCCAGGAGAATCTGCCGTTTAATAAACTGTTGTCCTTAATAAAGACATGCCCTCATTTAAAACACCTGGGTTTTTCTGACTACACTTTCCAAAGCGGCGAACTTGCTCAATTGATCAATGCCTGCCCCCGGTTAACCGGTTTGAATTTAGGACTGGCTAATTTGGAAAAAGGGTTTACTCAGCAGCTCGAAAAGCACGCGATGAAGAACCTGACTTATCTCAATTTAAGTTTGACGAGTATCGAAGACGATGATTACGTTCGCTTAATCCACCAAGCCTCGAATCTGACGGAATTACTCTCACCTCCGGTATCCCAGATGACCTCACCTGAGGCAGTGGTCCACCAATTCAGCCCCAAAACAGTAGCCAATCTTGAAAGTTACCAACCCAAATTAAAAAAAGGGAAGCTCATTCATTATCTGAATCATCCTGGTATGATGGAATCGGATACCTTCGGTTTTAAATCCTTCATGCCATCTTCTCTTTTTTCGTTAACCGAAGACAGGTGGCGCTTCGTGATGCAGCGGATGCCGCGGCTTGAGCACCTGAAAATCGATCCTAATTTTAGCCCGGGTGACACTTTCTTTTCTGAGTTGGGTGAATTTCCCAGTCTGACTCATCTTGAGGTTACACAAAGTAATCGTCTCGGACAAGGACTGACTAACGAGAGCATAGGATTGTTACTTGGCCACTGCCCTCAACTGCGTTCGTTACAAATTGAATCCAATGCACTGATTGATAACGTAACTGCTGGTTTACATCAAAAGGGGCTTACCCATTTAATTTACCTTGATTTGGCCGGTCCTGTGAGTGAATCCGGGCTGGCTTCCCTGCTCAATGCGTCGTCGCAGTTAATGATGCTTACTGTGAGGCACATCGAAGCAGAGAAGGGGGATTTTTTATCTTATTTGAACCCAGAGAGTCTTGCCTGTTTGCGTGTATTGAATATTGCGTGCGATGGAAACGATAACCTGTTTATCCCTCTGCTCAATCAGGCCCGCCAGTTAACCGAATTAAATTTTGAACTAGTTGTCAATGTTCCTTTAACCTACATCACGAAGCTGGTCCAGAATGACTTATTACAACGGTTGTCTTTAAAAGGGGTTACCAATCACAAAGACGCTACGTTAGATATTTTTCTGCAAAAATTTCCAGCAATAACCCAATTGTCATTAACCAATTGCAGTTTCGATAGCAAAAATGGCTTTACGTTTCCAGAATCACCGGCATTGGAAAATCTAAAGGAATTGGTCATTGCAAAATCTTACATCACCAATGACGTGTTAGCGGCTATTTTAAACCGTTGTAAACAGTTAACGACCTTATCCATCGATCCATCCTCCTCCAACCAGCTGACGGAAGACCTGCTTTTTATGCTGGATGCGGAAGCTCTGGACAGGGTTTATACCCGTTTTCCTGCTTTAGTGAAAAGCCTTCGCAAGAGTGAGAACTATTTTAATAATCAATCGAAAATGGAGGGCGGTTCACTTGAAATCAACGAATACTCCTCCCAATATTCAACGAGCGGCCATTCAACAAGTAGCCATTTCCCAGACAAGGCTCAACACACTCTCAGGGGAAAAAATAAACCATCGAAGGAAATTGATAAGAACACTGGCTTAAAAAACGTTGACGTCAGCACCTCCCAGGTGTTTTATTACAAACCGGACTCAAAATACCTCTTACCTGATCATTACCGAAACCAGGTCTTTCCAAAACTGCAGCGGAAAGGGCAGGTTAAACTCGTCGAAACCAACGACAAACAATTCAAGGCAGTGAAGGTCGATCGTGTTGACGATCTGAAGTCCGTGTATTTCAGTCAATATGAAACTAATCTCACTTATTATCTGGGTAAACAAATTGTTTCAGGCGAAACAGCACTCCCCTCATTATCCCCCTCTGATCGCCTGGTTGGCTTTGAAACCAACCCAAAGGTTGATGTAGAAATCGTGTATTGCGAGGAGGAAAATTTATACTACGTGAGGCCTAAGGATCCCTCAAAGACGATTTTAACGGTGACCTATTTAATCCAGTCGGATTATTATTATGAAATGACGCAACCAGCGCCTGCTCTGGATAAAGTCAATCCTGAGGATATTCTGGCACTGCAGCAGGTGATGTTTGATGAAAACGGCGATTACCTCGACACGCCTGCATTAAAAAAAATAAGATCCTATCCTTATGAGCAACGCCGCAATGTACTGATGGCCTTTTGCCAATTTGATCTCAACGATTTAAAGGGGAATACCAACAGCAGCGTCGCAATCTTAAACAGCATTATTCATGAGCGCCAGGGAGTCTGCCGGCATAGAACTTGGGCCTTTATGGCCCTGGCAGACGTGCTGAATCTCGAGGCGCGGGCCATTTACAATGACTGCCATGCCTACATTGAAGTCAAAGAGCAGGGCGGCTGGCGTCGAGTGGATTTGGGAGGGGCTCCTGTCAATCAAAAAATTGAGACCTTAGAGACCAGCAAGCCAAAATCCAGGGCCATGCCGGCTAAAGAACAGAATAATAACAATCCAGCCATCGTACCTAAAAAGGCAGTTTCTTTAGACAATAACAAATACAGAACCTGGGATACTCTCCGCTCAACAGCGACCAACTATTCCCACTATGCTGACGAGTTGTTAAAAGCAGGTGCGCAGTTGCCGGATGGCCTTCAAACGATTTTATGCACCTTAAAATCAAACCAGATCGAATCCGTGCATGCCGCCTTATACCAGCGTGTGATCGAGAAAAAAAACCGATGTTTCTACATCAACAGCCTCGATGACATCAGCGAATTCTCCTGTGTAATCGATAATGCTACCGGAGACTATCATCGCGTCGACAGCCCGGTGATGCGCTTTGTTAAAGAAGCCAAGCCGGGTGATGTGTTATGCATCAACTGGTCAAATTTCGAGGCACAGCATGTCGGCTACAACTCGATAATGGATAAAATAAGGACATTAAACGGGGTGAAGCTGCCGGAAGGGCTGACGGTCATTGGCGTGTTGCCCGAGGGGCAGGCCATGGGTGAAGATTTCTACTCGCGCTTCCGTGTAAAAAGCCAATGTTCAGCGGCATTAAAGGGAGAGCCCCCAACCCCTGCTGCCGTATCGACACTGACTAAGGAGCAGGAAAACTGGGCTAAGATTGATTTTTTTGGGGAGGACTGGGAGTCTGAATTAAAAGGCCAGTTTCAAATCCAGGGTGAACGTTATCAATTTTTAGAATCGGAACTGGTGGCGGCATTAAAAGGCAATAAACCCGGCCTCATCTTGAGAAATGCCCCCTGGCATGACGAGGCCTTTCGGCTGTTTATGCGCGAAATCAACCTTAATCGCAAAATCACCATCAATGGTAAAGACTATGCCATACCGGAGCATTTTCAGTTTATTCGTCTGGATGTCCCGTATGACTACGGTTTAGCGAAATACACCATTGAAAATAAAGCATCAAGCCCGCCCGTCAAACAACAATGGGTGCTGAATGCCTATACTGTCAATCATTTGTTCAAACACTACCGTGTCGAAAAAGAAGGGCTTGTTGAATTACCGGGTTTGTTGGCGGCCTATAAAAATAAAACCTTACCGCTTCATGTTACGGACACGTTAAGTAAAGAACAGTGGGCCCGCATTATCATGGAAGCTGGCAAACAGAACACGTCGTTATACATTACCTGTTCTCCTGATGTGACCATCCCGGCTGAAATGAAGACCAGCCAAACAGCCGTCAAATTCAGTGTTGACGAGGAGAAGCCGGAGTGCAAGTCCGCCGTCATAGTGACCAATGACATTCATTTTGCAGAAAAACAACTGGATTGGAAGGATCCTTTGGTGATCCCGGTCGATGAGCACACAACCTATGCCGATCTCATCGAAAACATTGCAATCCGTGATGGGGACAATGGCAAAAAGCGGTTTAACCATCAAATCGGTGCAATCCCCAGCCATGCCGATCGCTCCATTGTTTTAAAAGGTCGATTGTCGCCTGTTTTAGCCAGACAGATTGAATCGCTGTTTTTACCCGATGGTTACATGATTTTAAATGGCGACCGAATCAAAGCCCCAAAAAATAAACTGGTGTTGATTACCGATGATGTAAATCCTTTCCCCACAGCGAGAACCAGTGATCTCCGCTATACCCAGGAAGCGTACTGGCAGGCTTTGAAAAAAGACTATCCGGATGAGGTTGAGCGATTAATCCCCGTTTGCCGTGAATATTGCAAGCTAAGCGGTTCCAGACCGTTTGATTACATTCAATGGGTGACCATGCTTGCGTTCATGAAAACCCATCCTGAAAGTAATCCGTTGAAACAGATTTTACGATTGGAAAAAACGTATCAGGCCAACAAAGCCTTTGCCGAAATGGCATGGGGAACAGCCTTTGATAAAAAAGTAAAATCGGACGCCGTGCTTCCCATTATGGAGAAACGCCGTGAAAAACTGTTTTCTCATCTCCATGTGTCGCCCTATGTGTTTATCGTTGGAGCGTCAGGCGTAGGCAAGACTACGTTTATACAACAGGAACTGAAAAAAGCCCATGGAGAAGATTACGCACTCTTTACTGGACTGGATAAACTCAGCGCCTGGCTGCAATCCGACAAAGAACACAATTACCTGTTTATTGACGAAGCCAATTTGCTGGCACCCGGGGTTTTGGATCGTTTCGAAGGGTTATTCAGCAATCCGCCTTCTGTGCTGGACGGTGATCTCAAGCCTGTTTCAAAAAAACACCAGGTTATTTTCGCCGGTAATTTTGGTTATTTTGCCGATCGTGAACGGCATCGCTTTCTTGCGGATCGAGGCCATGTTATTACGTTTAAAGAATTACCGGATGGCTTCCTGACAAAGCATATCATTGCGCCGGTGGCCAAGCCCTTATTTAAAGACGATCCTACCCCGATTTTTAATGAGGTCTTTTTAAAAGCGTACCATCGCGTGAACAGCCAATTTCCGGATAAACACCCGGTGACTGCCCGAAACCTGCAGATGATGGTGTTGCGGGCATCGCAATCCCACCTCAAAACCGGTGACATGAAAACAGCGGCTTGCCTTGCAGTCTACGATGAAATAAGCGGCATGATGAACCGGGAGCATCGAAAAGCATTGCAAGAATGGCTTGCGGAAAATTTTGGCGTCTCGGTGAAACAGGTCAAAGCCGAATTAAAAAAGCAGACGCAATTTAAAAACGATGCTTTTTTAATGACTAAAAAGCGCATTAATCCCCTGCGCATACTCAATGATGCATTCAATATCAGGGAAATCAAAAACAGCGTGACAGGGCTTCAGGCTGTGGGGACGTGTGGACTGATTTTTGAAGCGGAAGCCGGGGAAGGCAAGAGCCGTATGGCCATGGAGTTTTTGAAGTCAAGAAACATCAGTCCAGCCAATCCCGATGGGGTCAACACCAAAGACAATTATTATTATCTCACGCCGACGGATCCAGCGACCATGGAAAAGCGGTTGGTCAAGGCTTTCCATGAGGGGGCTGTTGTCGTGATTGATGAAATGAATTCCTTACCCCTGGAGCGGGTGCTTAACGCGTTGCTTTCAGGTGTTGATTTGGAAGGAAAACCGGCAGCAAATCCGGGTTTTTTTGTGATCGGTACACAAAATCCCATCCACTATGGTAAACGGCAGGCCTTATCTGATGCGCTGCTTAATCGGTTTCAGAAAGTGAATCTTAAGCCTTATACAAAAGACGATTTGGTTTTAATCAAAAGTCAGCTTCTCGGGAGCAGTAAAAAGGCCATGCAGGAAGTGGATGAATTTTAGCGGCAAGAGAGTATGCGCTGAAAGAGGGATTATCACCGGCTCCCACTCCCCGCGATTTATTCAGCTAAACCGCGCATCCGGGTTTTAAGTTGCAGCCAGCAGAACCATCAGCTTAACGACCCCGGGGGTTTCGGTTTTATCCATATGAACTTGTTTGAGCGTCACCGTGTAGTTGTTGTTTAAGGTCCACAACCAGCGAAGGATCGCCGCATAAGGGACCTGTTCAAAACTCAGCTGGATATCGCCGACGCCGGTTTGTTCGAGCTGGTAGGGGAATGGGCTGAAGGTCTTGTTGCTTAATTGCGAGGCGATGACGGACAGTAATTTGCTGTTATCAATGGCCTTAAGGGATTGGCGTTGCCCACCTTGCCGCTTTATCCCCTGCATCCACACCAGGGTTTCGCTTTTTTCTTTTAATTGTTGTGTGTGGGTGCTTACCGCAGTCGTCAGTGGGGAATAAATGAATAAATAAAAACCATACACCATCACCGACAGGGCGGCAATCACGACCATCCAGCGTTCGCGTTCGTTTAAATTCTGCCAGTAAGCAATCACAGAGTAAGCTCCAGGGTACTGACCACTTTGTCCTCGACCGTCGAGGCCTGGTTTTGTTTTACTGCTACTTTGTCGCTTTTCAGACGGTTTTGCAAGGCTTCAAGGCTTGCGAAGTCGCTGGTGGATAAACTGACCTGCAGGGTTTTAGTCTGAAAACGCAATTGATCAATCTGAATGGTTGATGCGTTGGTTGCGGCTGCGAATTTATTAAGCAGCACAAAGAAGGGCTGATCCTGGGTGCCCTGATTGCTTTTTAAATACTGGGTGATACGAAAGCGCGGACTAATCACCTGTTTTGCCTCTGGGAAAAACTGCCGGTAAATCACAGCAATCTGGCTGTCGATGGCCGCGATTTTATTGTTTAATTCCTGAAGCTTAATCCAGTTGACGGCGATAAGGCTCGTTACCCAGAGGAGAACCATGGCCGCTGCGGCAATCAGCCAGTGTTTCAGGCTGGCTTTGGCTGAGCCGTATGTCAGGGATCCCTGGCCCAGATCAAAGGGTTTGTTTTGTAATAAGCGCCCAGCCAGCCACTCATGCGACTCTTTGTCAGTCGCCAAGGCATGGGCAGGAATGCGCTCAGCCGGAGTGTCGGTAAAAAAATAGACCTTTTGTTCGCTCTCTTCAGGCAGGAGGTCTTGCAAATCCTTCGTCAATGCGCCACGAAAAGGGTCGCTGTGAATTAATGAATACTCGGGTAGAATACAGGCTTCGTGGGGGTTTAAGGCAAACCAGTCCACGGTTAATGCGTCAAAGTCAATGCCGTTGTCCTTAAGACGCCCAATGATGTCCTGAAGGTAGGTCCTGTCACTGACCACCACCAGATAATGGCCTTCGCTGTAGTATTGGCGGTCAAAGGCAAAATGCAATTCATCGACATTCTGAGCCAATTGATCTTCCAGGGCATAAGGCAGGGCGGCTCTGGCTTTCTTGTCGCCAAGCCAGGGCAATTGCACGGAATGGAAGGTAAAATGCGTGGCCGGAAGCACCACGACGGTTTTTGTACCGCTTTGCAGTTGGCGTATGTCTTCAAAACGACGCAAAGCGCGGCCTTGAGCAACCTGATTATCCTGCTCGATAACCACGCTGACACACCCTTCATCCGTTAATGACTCAGCAAAGAGAAATGTGGTAGCCACGCTAACATCCTTGTTTAATGATACGGCCTGTTGCCAAGGGGCAGCAGGTCTTGAGTACCCTGAGTTCCTCAGGCATAGGCAAATTGTTTACCCTTTTGATTCGCTGTCCACTGCGCCTTTAACTGCTGCGACAGCAGGTACACGGCTAACGCGTATTGCGGACTGGAATTGTAACGGGTAATGACATAAAAATTGGGATAGGCTAACCAATACTCGGGGCCGGTTTGCGTGGTTAATTCAATTAAGCCGGCTTTCTGCGGTTGATTGAGCGCGGCAGTCAGCGGTTTGACGCCGGCGGCAGCCAATTGCCTCATGCTGTAAACAGCGCTCCGATAATTGGTATTGATGCGTTTGACGCCATAACCGTTGACTTTGGCCGGCTGCGCGATGCCCTGATTGTTTTTCCAGCCATGCTTGTGGAAATAATTGGCGATGCTCGCAATGACCGCCTGATCATCGTTCATTAAATCCTTTTTGGGGTTGTTGGTGAAATCGGCGGCAAAAGTACGGTAACTGCTGGGCATGAATTGTGGTTTGCCCATGGCGCCGGCATAAGAGCCCATGTACTGTGTGGGTTTCACGTGGTGTTCGCGGCATAACAGTAAGAATTCGCCCAGTTCCTTAGTAAAGAAACGTGAACGTTTGGGGTAATTAAAAGCCAAGGTCGACAGGGCATCGATGACGCGGTAATTGCCCTGATTTTTACCGTACAGGGTTTCCACACCAATGATGGCGACAATGATGTTGGCAGGAACCCCGTAGTGTTTTTCAGCTTTGGCCAGTGTGGCCTGATTGGCTTTCCAGAATTCCAGGCCACCCTGCAGACGCTGGGGTGTCAGGAACAGTTGCTTGTAAACATCCCAGGTTTTTTTCTCATAGGGTTTTTCCATGGATTCAATGATTTGCGGCTGTAACTGCACTTCGCTCATCACAGCTGTCAGTTCCTGGCGGTTAAAGTGGTGTTGTTTAACCATGGTGTTGATAAAATTTTGAACGTCTTTGCGTTGCGTAAATGCGCGATCGGCATGGGATAAACCATGGGTTAACAGAGCCAGGAGGGTAAGGCAGAAAGTAGCAAGTCGTCGCATGGGGCATCCCTTTAAATGTTTGATCAAAAAAGCCGATTGTAGTAAAAAATTAAAACAACAGCAAATCGAATTGGTCACTTTTGACTAAAAATAATCCGTTATCTTGGCCAGTACGGGTTAACCAATCCTAGACCCAGTGGATCATCGCTATTTTTACAGCATTTTGCAATCACAGCGATTTTTTCGGAATAAATTGAGGCATACATGGCTTGAGAGACTTTCTGCCGGACGATTATTGAGCTAAAATGCCCCCTTTTATAAACAGGTTTTCCACTTGAGCGACTTAACTCGAATCCGCAATTTCTCCATTATTGCCCATATTGACCATGGTAAATCCACATTGGCTGATCGCTTCATACAACTCTGCGGCGGCTTGAGCGACCGGGAAATGGCGGATCAGGTGCTTGACTCCATGGACATTGAGAGAGAACGGGGGATTACCATCAAGGCCCAGAGCGTCTCCTTAAACTACAAGGCCCGTGATGGCAAAACCTACCTGTTGAACTTTATTGACACCCCCGGACATGTGGATTTCAGCTATGAAGTATCCCGATCGCTGGCGGCCTGCGAAGGGGCCATTCTGGTTGTCGATGCGGCTCAGGGTGTGGAAGCCCAGACCGTGGCAGTCTGTTACACAGCCATTGATCAGGAACTCGAAGTCCTTCCCGTGTTGAATAAGATTGATTTGCCGCAGGCTGAACCCGAGCGGGTTATCGCTGAAATTGAAGACATCATTGGCCTTGAGGCACACGATGCCATTCGTGCCAGCGCGAAAAGCGGGCTGGGTGTGGAGGATGTGCTTGAAGCCCTGGTAGCGCGTATTCCGCCGCCAGAGGGCAAGATCGAAGCGCCCCTGCAGGCCTTGATCATCGATTCCTGGTTTGACAGTTATCTGGGCGTCGTGTCGCTTGTCCGTATTATGAACGGGGCCATGCGCAAAGGCGACAAGATGAAAGTCATGTCCACGGGCCGGACTTATGAAATCGATCAGGTCGGTATTTTTACACCCAAGCGCACCCGACAGGAGGTGTTGCAGGCCGGCGAAGTGGGCTATGTGGTGGCGGGTATTAAAGACATTCAGGGTGCGCCGGTCGGTGATACCTTAACCCTTGAAAAAAATCCTGCCGCAGCGCCGCTTCCCGGGTTTCAACGCGTCAAGCCCCAGGTTTACGCCGGCCTTTTTCCCATCAGTGCCGATGATTTCGAAGCCTTTCGCGAAGCCCTGGCCAAATTAAGCCTCAATGACGCTTCACTGTTTTATGAACCCGAATCGTCAGAAGCCTTAGGATTCGGTTTTCGCTGCGGCTTTTTGGGCATGCTGCACATGGAAATTATCCAGGAACGTCTGGAGAGGGAATACAATCTTGATTTGATTTCAACGGCACCCACCGTGGTGTATAAAGTCGTCACCACCAAGGGTGACACGGTGATGATCGATAATCCCTCACAATTGCCGCCAACGCAGCAAATCAAACAAATGTTTGAACCGATTGTCCGCGCCAACATTTTAGTGCCTCAGGATTATCTGGGGCAGATCATCACCCTTTGCGTCGAGCGTCGCGGCGTGCAGGTTAACATGATGTACAGCGGCCGTCAGGTGTCGGTGACTTATGATTTGCCCATGAGCGAGGTGGTGTCAGATTTTTTTGATAAATTAAAATCCGTCAGCCGCGGTTATGCGTCACTGGATTATAATTTCCTGCGTTTTGATGAGGCGGACATGGTCAAAATGGATGTCCTTATCAACAGCGAAAAAGTGGATGCGTTGGCGGTGATTGTCCATCGCGATGCCGCTTATACCCGCGGCAAGGCCCTGGTTGAAAAAATGCGTGAACTCATTCCGCGCCAGATGTTTGATGTCGCTATTCAGGCAGCCCTTGGCAACCACATCATTGCCCGCCAGACGGTGAAAGCCCTGCGTAAGAACGTAACGGCCAAATGTTATGGGGGTGATGTAACCCGTAAGCGTAAACTGTTGGAGAAACAGAAAGCCGGTAAAAAGCGCATGAAGCAGGTAGGCCATGTGGAAATCCCACAGGAAGCGTTCATGGCTGTGTTCCAAACCGACAGGAAAAAATAATTGAAGGCCGCAATTGATTTTATAGGAAATCCAACATGAATTTTGCTTTATTGCTAGTTGTTTTATCCGCTGTATCCGGGTTCATCTATTTATTGGATATTCTTTTTTGGGCAAAAAAGCGGGAACCGGATGAGCAACCTGGAAAAATCATTGAGTATTCCCGCTCCTTTTTTCCAGTCTTTTTTATCGTGCTTCTTTTGCGATCGTTTTTAGTTGAACCCTTCCGCATTCCTTCCGGTTCTTTGGAACCCACGTTGCTGGTGGGGGATTTTCTGGCCGTGAATAAATTTGCCTATGGCCTCCGTTTGCCGGTCTGGGAAAAGAAAATTATCCCCATTGCCAATCCTAAAACCGGCGAAATCGCCGTCTTTCGCTGGCCGCCCAATCCAAGCTATGATTATATAAAGCGGGTTATTGGTGTTCCGGGTGATAAAGTCAGTTATCGTAATAAGGTACTCTACATTAATGGTCAGGAGGCCAGGCAGAAATTCATCGAGTACACAACGGATGAGAGCTCCGGTAAGGCCGTGGCGCGGTACAGTGAGAATTTAAACGGTGTTGAGCATGATATTTATGTTCGCCCGGATATCCCGGCATCCGATTTTGAAATTGAAGTACCGCCGGGTTATTATTTCATGATGGGCGATAACCGTGACGACAGTGCGGACAGCCGCTTCTGGGGGTTTGTTGAAGACCAATACCTGCGCGGCAAGGCCTTTTTTGTGTGGATGAGCTGGAATGGTAAAACCGACAGTCTGCGTTGGTCTAAAATAGGGCGTTTTATTCATTAATCAAGGAAGGAATCAGGATGCGTAAACAACAGGGACTCACGTTAATCGGTATGTTGTTCACGGTTATTGTCGTTTGTATCGCCGGTCTGGTCATTATGCGGGTCGTTCCGGTCTACATTCAGCATTTTGAGGTCAAACGCTCCATCAGTGCGCTTGAAAACATTGATGCGGCGGAATTCAGCACGGACACGGCGGCCAATGCGATGGTTTTACGCAAGCGTCTGGCGAACCAGTTCACCATCAATGGCCTGGATGATATCAAACTGGATGAGGTCAACATTGTTCCCGACGGCCGGGGCAATTTTAACATTAACGTCAAATACACGGTGGTCAGACCCTTGTTTTATAACATCAGTCTGATGTTCAATTTTGACGAGACCAAAGAGGTTAATATTGGTAAAAAGTGATTTACAGCGCCTTTGCAGGCGCCTGGGTTATGAATTTAAAAGCATTCATCACTTAAAGCGGGCCTTAACTCACTGCAGCATGGGCAGTGAAAACAATGAACGCTATGAATTTCTGGGCGATTCCATTCTCAGTTTCATTATTGCCGATGCTCTGTTTCAATTATTTCCCGATTGCAGCGAAGGTAAACTAAGCCGCCTCCGCGCGTTTTTAGTCAAAGGCGAAATGCTGGCTGAGATTGCCATGGAACTTGAGCTTGGCGATTACCTTTATCTTGGACAGGGCGAATTAAAAAGCGGCGGTTTCAGAAGGGCATCCACATTAGCCGATGCCCTGGAAGCGCTAATCGCCGCGGTGTACCTCGATGGTGGTATTGACGCCAGCCGCCAGATGATTCACCACCTGTTTAAAAGCCGTTTGCAGGACGAAAGCCTGCATGACAATTTAAAAGACGCAAAAACCTTGTTGCAAGAGTATCTTCAATCGCAAAAAATGCCGCTCCCGGAATACCTGCTTGATAAAACGGAAGGGGAAGAACATGATCAGGTTTTTTATATCACCTGCAAAGTGCAGGGCGTGAACGCAATGACCCAGGGCGTTGGCGCTAGCCGACGTAAAGCTGAGCAGATTGCAGCCCGATTATTGTTTCAACAGTTAAAAAACAAGCCCTGATTCAGGGCTTACTCCTCCAGTGAGCTGACAATGGCCAGCCATTCCTCTTCGGCCTCAGCCAGGGCTTCCCGCTGTTGATGTTGTTCAGCCAGCAACGTGTTTAATTTATTCTGCTGGTCAGGTTCATACAGGGAGACATCTGCCAGGGCCTGTTCAAGCGCGGACAATTGAGTTTGACGACTTTCAATCAACTGCTCCAGCTTTTTCATGCGGTTTTGCAGACTGCGCTTCTCTTTGTATTGGTTGGCGTTGTTGGCAGACGGGGTTTCCTTTTGACTGTCTTTGGTCTGCAGCCATTGGTAATAATCATCCAAGTCCCCTTTAAAGCCCTGCACCTGTTGCTGATACACCAGATAAAAATCATCCACTGTCGTTTTTAACAGGTGGCGATCATGAGAAATCAGAATCAAGGCGCCTTCATAACTTTGCAGGGCAATCTCAATGGCTGCCCGCATGCCCAAATCCAGGTGGTTGGTCGGCTCATCAAGGAGCAGCAGATTGGGTTTTTGCCAGACCAGTTTGGCTAAGGCAAGCCGGGCTTTCTCTCCGCCTGAGAAGTGGGTGATGGGGTTAACGGCCATGTCGCCGATAAAATTAAACCCGCCAAGGTAATCACGAATGGCTTGTTCCCGCGCATCGGGCGATAAGGCCTGGATGGTTTGCAGGGGACTGGCCTTATCGTCCAGTTCATCCAACTGGTGCTGAGCATAGTAGCCGATTTTCAAATGCGGCGAGCGGTGAATGTCGCCGGCCAAGACAGGCAGGCCGCCGGTTAAGGTTTTAATGAAGGTTGATTTACCTTCGCCGTTGGGGCCGAGCAGGGCAATCCTGTCGCCTGGGTTTAATATCAGATTCAAGCGTTTAAGAATGGGGCGGCCAGGATCATATCCGGCAGCAACCTGCACGCAGTTAAGCAGGGGATTGCCGGCACGCGGACAAGGGTAGAATTCGAACGAAAACGGCGAATCCACCTGGGCCTGGGCGACGATGTCCATTTTGGCAATGGCATTCAGACGGCTTTGTGCCTGCTTGGCTTTGGATGCTTTGGCGCGAAAACGGTTCACATACGCCATCATGTGGCTGATTTTCTGTTGCTGCCTTTCATACATGATTTGCTGTAAAGCCAGCTGTTGGGCGCGGGTTTGCTCAAAACGGCTGTAATTGCCGCTGTAAAGCGACAGGGTCTGATTTTCAATGTGCAGAATATGGCTGACAAAGGCATCCAGAAACTCACGATCATGTGAAATCAGTAAAATACTGCTGGGTGACTGTTTCAACCATTTCTCAAGCCAGAAAATGGCCTCCATGTCGAGGTGGTTGGTGGGTTCGTCAAGCAGCAGCAAATCCGCCGGCTTCATGAGACAGCGCGCCAACGACAGGCGCATGCGCCAGCCGCCGGAAAAACTGTTGACCGGATGTTGTTGTTCGGACGGTTTAAAGCCTAAGCCGGACATGATCGCGGCAGCCTGAGACGGTTTACTGTAACCCCCGGTTTCGTTTAAGCGGGTGTGGCAATCGAGCACTGCCTCATGGTTGCCGCTGGCTTCGGCTTCCTGCAATCGTTTTTGCAGGTTGAGATACCCGTCATCGCCGGCCAACACAAAATCAAGCGCCGCCTCGGTACTGTCTGGAATTTGCTGCGACAAATGGCTGATGCGTGTGTGCGGATTAAGGAACCATTCCCCGCTGTCATGGCCAAGCTGCCCAAGGAGTAGAGAAAAAAGGCTGGATTTACCGCAGCCATTATTGCCGACAAGACCGACTTTCTGTTTTTCATAAAGGGTCACGCTGGCATTCTGCAGAAGCACTTTATTGCCGCGGGACAGGGTAATTTGCCGCAGGGTTAACATAGCCACATCAAATCAATACAAAGAGGGGCTATCCTATCATAATTTAATCCCTTTTAGACCGCTTTTTCTTGCCAGCGACTATGCCATCCTGCCGGAGTCGCAGTATAATACCGTCAATTTGCTTTACAGGTTGCCTGATGTACAAACACGATTTTTATTTTGACTTACCCGAAGAACTGATTGCGCAATACCCGCTGCCCGGACGAAGCGATTCCCGTCTCCTGGTTTACCACCGGGATGATGAGCAGTACCGGCATCAGCAATTTAAGCAATTGCCCGATTTTTTAAATGAAGGGGATTTGCTGGTAATGAACAACAGCAAAGTCATTCCTGCACGTTTTTTCGGGAAAAAGCCCAGTGGCGGTCAGGTCGAATTCCTCATCGAACGCCTTAAGCCGGACAATCAGTTTATAGCCCATATCAAAGCCAGCAAAGCCCCCAAAGCCCAAATGATCATTGATTTGGCGAATGGGTGGCAGGTTCAGATTCTTGCCAAACAGGACGATTTGTACCATTGCCAGACGCTGGGCGATTTGGAAACCATGCTCGCAGACATTGGTCACATTCCATTACCCCCCTACATTACCCGCCACGATGAAAAAGCGGATTTTGAGCGCTACCAAACCATTTATGCCCGTCATAAAGGCTCTGTGGCAGCGCCCACGGCCGGTTTGCATTTTGATGATTCCCTGATGGAGCGGCTTCAGCAAAAGGGTGTTCAGATTGCCTATTCCACCTTGCATGTGGGGGCGGGAACATTCAGACCGGTTCGCTGCGAAGCCATTAAAGACCACAAAATGCACAGCGAACAATTGATCATCAGCGACGCGCTTGCTGAAGCGGTGAACCGCACGCGTGCGTCGGGTAGACGCGTGATTGCCGTCGGAACCACGGCCCTTCGCAGCCTCGAAAGCGCTGTGGTTGACGGACGACTGCAAGCCTGCGTTAAAGAAACGGATATTTTCATTTACCCGGGCTATGAGTTTAAAATCTGTGATGGTTTAATCACCAATTTTCATCTGCCGGAATCCACCTTACTGATGCTGGTTTCTGCATTCATCGGTCATGCCCGGGCGATGGATCTCTATCGCGAAGCCATTGCAGAGCGTTATCGCTTTTTCAGTTATGGCGATGCCAGTTTATTGCTTTAATTACCGAGACTCTTATGCCGACAACGCCCAGCCTTGTTCCTGTTTTAACGTCCCATGCCGGCAGTTGCCTGACTTTAGACAACTGGCAAAAAGCCGGCATTACCCTTGCGGCCTTGTACCTTGATGCCCTGCTGATGAAGCCCGGTCTGGATTTTCTTAAATCCTTAAGCGGCCTGAAAAGCTATTATCCCTGGTCGGGGGAGTTGGTCCTGAACGCATCGACCCTGAAAGAAAACAAAGCAGGGCATTACCGGGTGCGATCCCACTACGATGGGGAAATTATCCAGTTGGACGCGGCCGCTGTTTTTGCATTAATCATCGCTTTAAAACCGGACTATGCCGTACTGTCCCCGAGCCTTGCAAACCAGTGCCAGGTGCTTAAACCCGAGTGGCAAGGGATTCGGCTTCTTTCTGATGAAGAGGGAACTTATCGTTACAGTAACCGTCTGGATGCGTTTCTGGCGGTCGAAGGGAACGCTGGACTGGTTGAGGCCGACTTTCCGGCGGATGACGCCATCAAGGGCCATGTGTATGATCAGGGGCAGGTCATGGATCTGCTGGATAGTCAGTACAGCCAGGATTTTACTGTGCTGTCAGCAGGATGCACCTGCCCTGTCTGTCGTCAGAATTATACCCGCGCCTATTTTCATCACCTGCTTCAGCATACGCCTTTGCTGGCCCAAAGGTTTTTAATCCAGCACAATGTTCATTATTGTCAAAACCATTGATAAATAGCCACTCATGCGATGAATTTCCCGTGAATGTTCATTTACCTTGGCGTGAAATCTCGCTATGATGTCACGCTATCTTGGCTGCCCGCATCGTTTCATGCGGAGCAGGCAGTGAACTTGAGGAGAGTGTGATGAGTTTTTTTATTAGCGATGCAATGGCGGCGGCAACATCGGCTGCGCCGGCTAACCCATCTGAAAGTGCGTTTTCACTGATTATGATTGTGGCTATTTTTGTATTGTTCTATTTTATGTTGATAAGACCTCAGAACAAGCGTGCCAAAGAACATCGTGAAATGGTTACTGCACTGAAAAAGGGCGATGAAATTGTCACGTCTGGC
Organism: Legionella rubrilucens; assembly: GCF_001468125.1. GTDB lineage: Bacteria > Pseudomonadota > Gammaproteobacteria > Legionellales > Legionellaceae > Legionella_C > Legionella_C rubrilucens. The sequence continues at coordinate 721,444 of NZ_LNYT01000020.1, forward strand.
GGCATTGTCGCTAAAGTAGTCAGTCTTGATGAGCAATTCATTAAAGCCAGCATTGCGGAAGGTATTGAAATCAGTATCCAGCGTAATGCGGTGAGTAATGTGTTGCCCAAAGGCACGATTAAATCCCTCTAAGTTTGTCACAGGGAAAGGAAATGCAGAATAAATACCCCCTCTGGAAAAACCTCGCGCTGCTGGTGATTGCAGTCGTTGGTCTTATCTACTCCATACCTAATCTGTACAGCGAAGATCCTGCCGTGCAGGTGAGTTCACAGTCCGGTGCCAACACCGAGGAGTTAAAGGATGAAGTGACACAACTGCTTGAGCAGTCCAAACTGGATTACAGCTCCATCGAGCAAGGCAGTGAAGGCGTGGAAGTCCGTTTTCCTTCCACGGACACGCAACTGTTGGCTCAGGATGTCATCAAAAATGGCTTGGGCTCCGATTACACCGTGGCGCTAAACCTGCTTCCTTCGACACCGGAGTGGCTGCGCCGCATTGGTGCGGAACCGATGAAACAGGGGCTCGATTTGCGCGGCGGGGTGCATTTCCTGCTTGAGATTGATGTCGACAGTGTGGTGAACCGCCGCTATGAAGGCTTGATGAAAAACATCGGGCAGAATTTGCGTGAAAGCGGTATACGCTATGCGGGCATCCGTTACATTAATGAAAAGGGAATCCAGATCCGTTTTCGTACACCCAAGGCGATGAGTGATGCCGAGGAAGATGTACGTGAGAATTTCTCAGGCTTGGTTTTTGCCTCCTCGCCTAAAACATTGAGCATAACCGCCTCCTTATCGCCCGATGAATTAAACACCATTCGCCAGAATACCATCGAACAGACCATGAGCATTCTGCGTAACCGCGTGAATGAACTGGGTGTGGGTGAGGCCGTGGTGCAGCAACAGGGTGCAACCCGCGTGGCGGTGGATTTACCGGGCATTCAGGATGCAGCCCGCGCCAAGCAGATTCTTGGTGGTACGGCCACTCTGCAATTCCATTTGGTCGATCAGGAAAATGATCCTCAGGTGGCGAAACAAACGGGTGCTGTGCCTGTTAACAGCAAGCTGTACATGATGGACGGGCAACCGATTCTGTTGAAACGTCAGGTCGTGTTAAGCGGCGATTCCATCACCAGTGCGGTCTCCAGTTTTGATCAGCAAACCGCAACACCGGCTGTTCAGGTTCAACTGGGCGGGGGCGGTGAAAATCTGTTTACCAAAATCACCCGTGAAAACATTGGCAAGCGCATGGCAATTGTCTTTGTGGAAACCAAAACCAGCATTCAGAACGTCAATGGCGTGAACAAGCGCATGACTCGCCGTGAAGAACGTGTGATCAGTGCGCCGGTCATCCAGAATGCGTTGGGCAATAACTTCCAGATCACCGGTCTGTCCGACAGTAAGGAAGCCAGCAATCTTGCCCTGCTGTTAAGGGCGGGTGCCTTACCCACGGTCATTTATCCGGTTGAAGAGAGAACGGTAGGTCCTTCCCTGGGTAAAGAAAATATTCGCCGCGGGATGGTGTCCCTGGAAGTGGGTATGGGATTGATTCTGGTGCTGATGTTGGTGTATTACCATTTCTTTGGTCTTGTCGCCGACATTGCCCTGTTCCTTAACCTGATTTTGTTAAGCGCCATCCTGTCGATTATGGGCGCCACGCTGACATTGCCCGGTATTGCGGGATTTGTGTTAACCGTGGGTATGGCGGTCGATGCTAACGTACTCATCTACGAGCGCATACGAGAAGAATTACGCAATGGCCTGTCACCGCAGGCAGCCATTTACGCAGGGTATGATCGTGCATTCTCGACCATTCTTGATGCGAACTTAACCACCTTGATTGTAGGGATTGTTTTGTTTGCCATTGGTACTGGCCCGATCAGAGGCTTCGCCGTGATTCTGTCCCTGGGGTTAATTACTTCCATGTTGACCAGTATTACTTACACGCGCGCCATTGTGAACTGGTATTACGGCGGTCGTAATGTCAAAAAACTGTCTATTGGTATTTAATGCGAGGCTTAGATGGAATTTTTTAATCCAAACTCAAATGTCGATTTCATGGGGGCGCGTAAATGGACTGCCCTCCTGTCAGCGCTGATTTTTATTGTTTCCATCGCGGCCTTGCTTATCAATGGCCTGAACTGGGGACTTGATTTTACCGGCGGTACCCAGATTGAGGTCACCTACACTGACGCCGCGGATTTGACGGCTATTCGCGAGAACCTGTATCAGGCGGGTTTTAAAGAAGCCCAGGTTGTCAGTTATGGCACGTCAAAAGACGTGCTCATCAGCATTGGCCCCAAAGCGGACATGGAGCAAAGCGAGCTGGTGGACAAGGTGATGAGCGCCTTGCCTGGGGCGGCCAAACAACGGGTGGACTTCGTCGGTCCCCAGGTTGGGGAGGAGTTGGCGACTAAAGGGGCTCTGGCGATCATTGTCTCGCTGCTGGCCACCATGATTTACATCGCCATGCGTTTTGAATACCGTCTGGCGGTCAGTTCGGCTGTCGCGCTTATTCATGATCCGGTGTTGATCCTGGGTGTTTTCGCCATGTTCGGTATTGAATTTGATTTAAAGGCGCTGGCTGGTTTGCTCGCCGTCATCGGTTATTCACTGAACGACACCATCGTTGTGTTTGACCGTGTACGCGAGAATTTCATTAAAATTCGCCGTGCTTCGCCGCTGGAGATTATGAATATCTCCATTAACCAGACCTTGTCGCGAACCATCATGACCTCGGTCTTAACCTTGTTTGTGGTTGTGGCCCTGTTTGTCTACGGCGGCGAGACCATCCGCGGCTTCTCTCTGGCGCTGATTATCGGTATTGTGGTCGGAACGTATTCTTCGATTTACGTGGCCGGGGCTCTGGCTGTCGTGATGGGATTGGATCGTAAGGACTTCCTCCCCGGTGAGCGTAAAGCAATCGATGACAGGCCTTAAGCGGCCTTTGAAAGCAATAAAAAACCCGCTTGAAGCGGGTTTTTTATTGCAAAAATTTATTCAAGCAACGCATCCACTTTTGCGGCACAAATGAAATCGTTCATGGATAACCCCTGTAAAGCATGGGTCATGAAACGAACGTGGCAATAGTTATAGCCAACCTCCAGATCGGGGTGGTGGTTTTCTTTGTTGGCCATCCAGGCGATGGCATTGACAAAGGCCATGGTTTCATAAAAATCGGCAAATGAAAACGACCGTTTGATTTCTTTGCTGTTATTCATCACTTCCCAACTTTGATGCAGCTGCGGCATTAAGTTTTTGACCTGCTCGGCGGTGAGCGCCTGACCTATACCCTCACAGGATTCACAATGCTTATGCTGCAAATCACTTTTCATGTTCTAGCTCCTTACGATGATCGTGTAAACACGTGGATAAAGCATTTAAGAAACGAATATTCTGCTGCATGGTTCCTATGGTCACCCGTAAATGATTAGGCAAACCAAAAGGAACAAGAGGACGTACAATAACCCCCTGGTTTAATAAACCTTCATAAATCGGCAGGCTGCTCATGCCGCAGTCAAAGCTGATAAAATTGCCTTTCGACGGCAAGGCCTGTAAATTCAGTGCCTTGAGTCCCTTTTCCATTTGCTGCATGCCTTGAGTATTGGTAATCAGTGTCTGGGTGACAAAATCAAGATCGTGAATGGCCGCATAACCGGCTTCAAGCACTGCCTGATTGACTGCAAAAGGTGGCTGAATGCGTAACAGCATGTCAATAATAGCCGGATTGGCCATGACGTAGCCCAGCCTCAGGGCAGCCAATCCGTAAACCTTGGAGAAGGTGCGGGTGATGACCAGGTTGGGGTGTTCATTCAAGAGGTTGAGGGTGCTTTTATCGCCACGGGGATAAGCAAACTCATAATAGGCTTCATCGAGCACCAGAATCGTGGTTTCCGGTATGGCATTTAACAGCCGTTTTACTTCATCAAGCGGAATAAAAAGGCCGGTCGGGTTATTGGGATTCGCTAAAAAAAGGATGGCGGTTTTGTCATTGCACAGGCTAATCATCCTGTCGATATCCACCTCGTAATTTTCCCCCACAGGCGATGTCACGACCGGAATACCAAGAATTTTTGCCTGGATGCTGTAGGCGACAAAGGCGTGGGCATGGGTCAGCATGTGTTTGTCCTGATGCAGGGCAAACAGCATGAGCAACAGGGAGAAGAGGGTATCCGAACCATTGCTGAAAGCCAGCATGGGCTCTTTAATGCCCAATTTTTCAGCCAGTGTTGCGCGAAGCGGGTGGTGAATCATCGAAGGGTAGGTGGCCAGTTGAATACTGGATAGCTTAGCCAGCGCCTCCTTGACTAATGGGCTGCATCCCAATGGGTTTTCATTGCTGGCCAGCTTGATAATATTATCCAATCCTTTTTCCTTGGCCAATTCGTCAATGGATTTGCCTGGAACATAGGGGCTGAGTGAGCGAATCCCTTCATGAGGCAGCAGATGATAATCGCAGGGCAAAGGTCTCTCCTTGAAAATAATTTCGCCCCATCTTACCGCAACCCATACCACAAGTGAATGATTAAAATAATGCAGAGTGATCTTGTCAGAAGCAGAGAATCACGCTAGGCTATTGCCGGCAACCAACCCAGGGAAAATGGAATATGACCTCTTCGCAAGGATTCTCCCTGATTGAAGTACTGATCACGCTTTTGGTGATTTTAGGTACCTCATTCGGACTTTTAACTCAGCAGTGGCAGAGTCTCTGCCTCTTTAATCAGGCGAAAACCCAATTCAGCGAGCGCTTAACAAGCAGTAATAAGTATGAGCTGCAATTAGCAGGCCTTCAGCATCTTCCTTTGCTTGAAGGAGGAAAAAAATGACAAGACAAACGGGTTTTAGCCTCGTTGAAATCATGATTGGCTTACTGCTTGGCAGCATCCTTTTAGGCGCACTGTTTAACCATTACCTCATCACCCGCCGCCACGAAGCCTCGTTTCAACAGCAGGTGACAGCGAGTGACGATGTGCAGATGATCATTGACCTGTTGCAGGATAATATACGCCAGGCCGGGTTTACGCCCTGTGCCGGAATAGGCTGGTTAACCGCAGCAGACCGACGCGGCCAGCGGCAATCCTTAGCAGCCATTACCCTGTCAGGCGGCACTGAAAGCCGCCTTGCCGTCAGACGCATGAGTGAGGATTTTACGGCCGTAAACCGCATTTTAAGTCCATCGCATGTGCTGGTGGAGGCGGGCTCCCGATTATTCCCTCACCAGGCCATTCTGATTGCGGATTGCTTTCATGCGGAGGTAACCACCATTGAGCGCATGAAGGCGCAGGGTGATAGTCTCCGCGAACTCACGCTCAAAGAGCCGCTGCAATTTCCCTATACGTCGCCTGCTTATGTGGGGGAGTGGCTTGAGGAACAATTCTTTGTGCAGAAAAACAAAAGCGGTGAACCGGCGTTGTTTTATCAATCCCGTCATGCAGAAGAATTAAGTGCGGCCATCCAGTCTTTTTTTGCCCGGTTGCACGCCGTCAACAAAGGGCTAATCCTGACAGTCAGGCTGGGGCTTGCCGATAACCAGCACCGGATTGTCAATACCCTGGTGCGTATCCCGTGAATTCCAAAGGCTTTATTCTGGTTACTGCCCTGTTGTTTTTAAGTCTGATGATGCTGTTGGTGTTATCACAGCAACAACGGGTATGGCTTTATCACAAGTCACTGAACCAGTTGATTCATAAACAGAGGGCTGTTCAGGTGATGGAGAAAAAATTGAGGCAAATCATCGAAAAAGGCGCATTCAGGGCATGGCCTTCCTGCCTCCTGCATTCAGACAAAGCCAATCAGGTCATTGAGCGTCTCCTGCAGGGGCAGGGTTGTCCTTATGAAGTCAGAGGATTGCATTACCGGTTCTTCATCGAAGCGATAGGAATTTATCCCTGCATGCAGTCTGTCGTGGAAAATCGCAGACACAGCACTTACCACTGGCGGGTCACCATGGCCTCTGCTGATCGCAACGTGCTGCAAATCCGGTTGGCACAGTTGGTGGCTGAACAACCCTGCACATCGCAATCCCCCCTTTTTGTTAAACCGGGTCTCTTGAGTTGGCGATTGCTACTGGTCTAGGGACAAATCGGCCTTGTTTTCACCCTGAAACCATTTGTGTGTTTCGGTTCTGGGGAGCGCTGTCACACCATGGGCTTCAATAAAAGCCACCAAAGCCCAGCGTGAGCAGGGTTTGCCGATGAAGGTCTCATCGAGCTGGATGACGTCATGCCAACCCGCGGTCAAATCATCGGCAGGCATGATTTGCTTGAAATTACTGGACAACATAAAAATCGCATGGCCAGGCTGATGTTGAACCAGTGTTAAGTCATGCGGGCCGCTGCCAATGCGAAGACCCGGACCGCTCTCGGCGATGGCTAAGGTCATGGAGCCGGCGTCGAAATGGGGTTTGGCCAGGTACTTACCGGATTGTTGCCAGTTGTATTTCAAAAAACGTAAAAGAATATGGACGTCCTTTGTGTCAAAAACACGGTCGACTAGTCCCGGAAACGGCTGCTGAAGCGTTGTTAACAGGGCATGCACCGTGGATGCAACCGCTTGCCAGATGGGTTCTGCTTTCAGCATAAAATCATTAACTACCGGTTGCTGAGCGAGAAACGTGCCGCAGCGTTCAAAATGGCAGGATGAAAATGAAAAAATTCCTTGCTGTCATTGTAAATGTCTTCACCGGGATCCCGTTGCTTAAAACCCACATCGCCGCGACGATGCAGGGGGGCCACGGTAAAATCGATGTGTTCCCGGATGGCTGGGGGCTCGTCTAAAAATCGGAAAAAAGCCGCCATGGCATCATGGATGACAGGGGACGGTAAGGCAAAGGGCACAAGCACGTAGTTTTGTTGCCGTAATTGCCGCATAATATCCTGGTGGGTCAAAGTCATGGCGTTTCCGATTGGCAATTCATTTTGCAGCGTGGGCACTACTCTCCACAAAGGCGCTGCGATTAGCTATATTGGTATATTTCATTCAACGTTGCAAGGGGATTGCGGTTAATGGACAAGGAGCGTTTTCTGGCATTTAAATATTGGCCGCACGTGATCACTGTGACGCTCATCGTCTTAGCCTTTGCCGGTTACCGCTATTTTGCTTATTACGATACGCGTTCCAATGATGCCTACGTTTCAGCCAACGTGATTAATGTTGCCTCGTTGGTTTCCGGTCCCATCAGCGCCATCTACATTAAAGAAAACCAGAACGTCAAAAAAGGACAAAAGCTGATAGAGATTGATCCTCGCCCCTTTAAATATGCCATGGAAAAGGCTATGGCGGATTATAAAATGAGCCAGATCAATTATGAAAACAACAAACTGGCCATTACTGTGGCTGAAGAAAAGCTCAGACAAACCCAATCCATTCTGGCATTAAGCAAGGATCATTACCGACGCTATCAAAAGCTGCAGACTCAGGGCGCTTTGGCTGAAATTCAACTGATTAACATTGAAGCCAAAATCAAGGAACAGGAGGCACAGGTTATCGCCGCTAACGAGCAGTTGCGCATCGCAGAGATTAATCTCGATGACAACGAAGTGCGTGCGGCCAAAGCTAAGTATGACAAAGCAGTCTATTTGTATGATAACACGCTCATTACCGCGCCAGCGGATGGTTATGTCACCAATTTTAATTTACGCCGTGGTCAATACATTGCCACAGGCGAAGGGCTGTTTGCACTCATCGAAACCAAACGCTGGTGGGTCGTGACCCGCTACCGTGAAACGGCCATTCGCTTAATCCAGCCAGGCGACAAGGCCACCATCAAACTGGACATGTATCCCGGTAAAACGTTTCACGGCCATGTTGGGAGTATTGGTTGGGGCATTAATCGAGTGCAGGCCGGCAGTGTTGCCCCATCAACCCTGGCTTATCTCGAAGCCACCGAGGATTGGATTAAAATCGCACAGCGCTTTCCGGTGCGCATTTACATCGACGATGTTTCCCCTGAATACCCTTTAAGGATAGGTGCCAGTGCGACAACCGTTACCTACCGCTGAGGTCCTGGCCTGGTTTAAACCATTCATCCCTCAGACCAAAGAAAACCGCGCTGCTGTGCGCACGGCCGTTTCAGCAGTGGCGGCTGTGTTGCTGGCGTTTGCTCTGCACCTCGACAAACCCTACTGGTCGGGCATGACCACCGTCATTCTAGCCAATATTTATACCGGAAGCATCATTGATAAAGCCATCATGCGCATTGCCGGAACCCTTGCAGGAGCCTGGGGCGGTTATTTTCTCGCCGGTTACATTGCTAACAGTTTTCTATTGTATCTGTTGTCAGCCTTTTTATTAGTCACCATTGCTGTTTATTACTATAACTTCAGTGTCTATGCTTATGCCTATCTGCTGGGCGCGATCAGCGCCTTTATTGTTATCGCCGATCTGGCTATCGCCCCTGAGCAGGCCTTCTGGGTGGCGGTGTGGCGTCCGATAGAAATCGGTTTAGGGGTTCTGGTATCCGCCGCAGCTGCTTTTTGCCTTTTTCCAATTAATATTCATGAAGCATTGGATAAGGAAGTGGGGCAGGTATTTACCGGATTTCAACAGTTAATCAGGGAGGTGCAGAATAATCTCCTATTGGGGCATTCGTCTGTGGATGAACTGCGAAAGAACATGCAGAAATTTAAAAAATCGGTTGTCAAAGCCACGGACATGTTAGGGTACATGCGGCGTGAGGTGGGGTTTAAGCGCGAAAAAATCGATCAGCTGCGTGTGCTGTTTGATTCCTTTTACAGTTTAAACCGCAGCCTTCATTTTTTCATTTCGTCCCAGCAGTATGCCGGTATTCAGGCAGAACTGACAGCGGTACCGTTGCCTCTGGCTGAGGTTTTTTCAGCGATTATCGAGGATATTGACTGCATTAAGTACCATTTTCTAAAGCAAACGGACGATGGAAAAGAACTGAATAGTACGCAGGCCTTGCAGTCTCTGGACGCGGCCCTGTCCGTGCTTACGGCGCGAAGCAGTCAACATCAGCAAGCGGTTTTTGCCATCAGCCATCTGTTGCGGCAGTTAGTTAATAAACTGCAGTCGTTGCAACTGGTTCTAGTCAAAGGTCAGAAATTCACCGCTCCCCATGCCCGACTCATCAGCAGGAAGCAGCGGTTGCAGACGGATCCCGACATTATCAAGCACAGCATTAAAGCCGGATTAAGTGTCATTCTGGCGCTGTGTTTCTGGTTAATCAGCAATTGGCCGGGTGGGTTAAACGGACTAATCAGCAGCATTGTGATTTCCATTCGAAAAAGCATTTATGAAATGAAAAACATCAGCCTTTACCGTTTGCTGGGTTGCCTGACAGGCGGCGGACTGGCGCTGTTTTCTCTCGCCTGGATTCGGATGGATTTGTATGATTTGATCATCATTTTACTGTTTGGCGTCTGGGCGTTCAGTTATTTCTCATTTAAATACACGACGTATGCCTACATCGGCTTGCAGGCCAATATAGCCCTGATTATTACTCTGGCGCAGGCCGGCGGCCCACCGATAGCATTGGATCCGCCTCTGGAGCGTTTGGGTGGTATTCTAATTGGCATCGCATCGACTTTCCTGGTGGCTAACGCCCTGTGGCGAAGCAACATGCTGACGCAGTTGACTGGCCGGTTACATAAACTGTCGCGATACCTGCATTATAACGTCAGGCAGCTTTTAGCCCCTGATTTGCAAAAAAAGCCCTTGTATGATTTGACGTCTCTGTTCTGGTTTTGCCGCGGTTTGCTGGAAACCCTTGAACAGGATGAGTTGCCGCCTAAAAAAAAGCCTGTCTTTGATGAGGCAAAGCAGGATTTCCAGAACCAGGTGTTGCTGCAGGCTACCATCACGCATGTTTATGATTACATCGATCAGGAAAAATGCCGCCAGGCTGCCGCTAAGGCTGGCTGGGACCTGAGTGTGCTGGAGGCAAAGGTTGCGGCCCTGTTTGAAGAAAAGCAAGTCAATACAAATCATTGTGAGATAAAAAAACAACTCGAGGCGTTAAGGGATGCGCTTTTGGCGGCTGCCGAAGCAGAAAAAGTCAGTGCAGACGACATGGAAAACAGCGTGGTTTACTTAGGCTCCCTGATACAACTGGCCATCATCGCCGAAGCCATGGCCAGGAACAGAAATAATCAATGGGTTGATGGTTTTGATCAGGAACAGGCTACTGCGTGAGTATGGACTCTCTCTGATTGCAGGGGCTGGTTTTCATACACCCGTATTTGCTGAGCCAGGCGGCAATAAATCCCGTGTGTGGCTTCGGTACGTTTCCAGCTTTTATGTTCCTTCATTCCGTCATACCCTTTGGCCGCTAAGATGGCTTTAATGCCCTCAATTTTTCGACTCGCGAGCATGTCGTTATCATCCAGTAACTGATTAATGGCAATAATCCCTTTGGGCAGGCGAAATTCTGGCTCGGCCAGTTTCAGAAACTCAACCGCATACTCCGGGTTCATGAGCATGACTAAATTTTTACCAAATTCTCTGACCCAGTTGTAGCGAACCTGGGATTGCCACTGCTGTTCTTCGGCAATGATGGCGTGAATGGTTGTGAGTAATTCCTCAGCCTGCATAGTATTTCCTTGTCTGTGAATTGAACTAAAAGATTGCACAATGGCTGGAAAATTGCAAGATGTTCATCGGGGGTGGCCAAGCCTTGGTAATAAGATAAAAATGAACAAAAAATGTGCTTTCACAATGCGTAAGCTCTATTAAACCCCTACAGTACTTTTTAAATTCAACTTAAAATTTTATATTTCAATAAGTTATTTTGTACAATACCTCGCCTGAGTGATCATTTACCTTCTCCAATTCTTTATCCGAAAGGTGTCAATTACCTGGGGTTCCAAGTAATCGTCAAGGAAATCAATGATCGTGATTCAGTTCACTGAAGGGCCAAGGCTGCATTTTCACCGTAAGTGCTACTGATAACGTCAGCTAACTGCTCATACATGTCAAGCACCAACTCATAACGGCTGCTTTTGGGCTTCTCTTTTTCTTTCACATTAAGCCAATCGTCCATGGCCTTTAAGAGAGCCTCATCGTTTTCTTTCGATGGTTTTTTCTTATCATGCTGTTTAAAGGCTTCATCCAATGCTTCGGTTTCTTTTGTCTTAAACCAGGAGGCTGCTTTACTGCCTTCCGTCCAATGTTTAAGAAAATACCCTGTTTCCTTAAGCACCTCACGATTTAATGCAGCAATTTCCCTGTCTTCAACACCAATCTCTTTCAAACATTCAAAAACATGGGCCCTCAGGCTTTCAACCTGGTAATAGCGGGACGTGGCGGTATTTTCTTTCAATATGAGCCAGCGCTCCGCTTCTCGAAACAGGGTAAGCAGCGTGTCTCTTTCGGTGAGAAGCGTCTCCCTCAAGCCGCCTGCCTTTCCAAGAAGATGGCTTAATTCTTTCGTCAGTGGCGTTGGGAAGCCCGAGATTTTTTTATCATGGCGTTGCCACCAGGCAAACAGCGTTTCGTTCTTATGCCATTCCATCCCCCTGCGTGTCAGCCGGTTAGGATGCAATTTATCGGTATAACGATAAGCCATTTCCTTTTTTAAACCAAAAAAGCGTTGCATTTCACTGGCTACAGGGAAATAAGTAGGGGGGTCGTTGTCATGCAGGCTGTACGTCTGGCGGGCTTTTTCCTCTTTTTCTTTTACACTGCCTTCTTTGACCAAACCCGGTTGTTGTGCATTGGGATTGTGATTGGAGTCCAGGTATTTGGCTACCTGCCAGTGCAGGTGCTCATCACCGTCAGGGGCGTTAACGCGGGTCTGGTGATGACTGTCACGAGGAATCACGATCAGATCGCGGTGCGCTTTTCGAGGTAATCTGGGGAGAATCTGGGAAAAAAATCCTCGGTGAACACCGCTGGTATCCTTAGACAGGGCCCCTTCTTCAATTTTTTCTGTTGTTAGCCATTTGAAACGGTTAGTTGGAATGGAATATTTTTTTTCTTTCGTCGGGTGAATATCAAGAAGGTTCAGAGTGTAACCAGTGTTGTATCTTTCATCAAAAGAAATTTGTTTGGCCTTTCCCTGGGAGTCTACATAGTAAAGAGCCGCATTCGAGTCAAAATTTTTGACTGCTTCACCCTTATCGTTGGTTGTTTCGGTGGTAGTGTACACGGGATTACCTACCAGCAGGTAAGTGTTTTTATAGGCGCTCAATGAGGCGGGCATTTGTTTTTTAACTTGTAAATTGACATTGAGCAATTCACCTGTATAAGCCCCTAAAATGACGCTGACGTTACGGAGATTGGATAAGTCGCTGCAATCCGCAATGCGTCGTGCATTCGTTAAAGGCCCTTGATACGCATTGCCCGGAACAGGTTGATTGGCCACGACATCGACAGGAACAGGTGTTTTGGAATGAGGATTAAGTTCATGCAATGCTCTGGCCGTCTCAAAACAAGTGACAGCCCCGCGGCTATAGCCGCATAACGTGATGCTTTCAATTTTTTCGCCTGCATTGGCCGCATCAATGTCCGTGCAATCAAGACGGATACCCAGGCCTTTTAAAATCCTGTTTTCAGGTGTATCCTCAGGATCTTCTTTTTGAGGATCGCTGGTTTTCCCTACCTTTAATTTTAAAGTATTCCCGTCACGCTCAATTAAAGTGGATACAAAACGATGGGCAAAGCCTTTTAAATCGGGAAACAGTCCACTATTGCAGACTTCGGGCTCGTCACACCCTTTAACCAGAATGGTCCGAACCCCAGCGTCTTTATTAACATAATCATACTGATCAGGAAAACCATCACCAGAATCGCCAGTCCCACAAAAGTAAATGACTAGGTGCATTATTTTATCCCATTTTGTCTTTATTTGATTTTATATGATAATTATTAATGCAATATTAAATGGGAGAATGGAGACAGCAGGATCGTATCCCGGGTTTTTAGATAACCGCTGAGAACAGGCTTGGTGGCAGCGGCTTTCTGAGCATTGCCAGGCAATGAGAAGCGCTTAATGAATGCCTGTTAACGGAGGGAGGTGAGCGGTGCCGGTTTGTTGTAAATGCTGACTCATCCACCGAAATAAGTCGCTGGTAAGCAAGGCTTTGCTCGGAGCCTGTAAATCCGGCAATTGCGTGGAGGATAAACGATTGGCCATCGCAACGATGAATGATTCATTGACTTTTAGCTCCTGTAAAAACAAAGCCAGATGCTGGGCAAAGGCTAGGAAATGGGAGGCCAGAGAGGGGGAATGACCATAAAGGTGTTCTAATGCAGCAACGATGGTTTCGCTGGAATAAGCGGTGAATGAATCAATCACCGGTTGAAACGATTGGCCTGGTTGCCTGAAAAAACCGGTGATCAATTGATGGATGGGTAATTTGTTTCTGGTCGTCAAAGTGTAGAGCTTTCTGCTGTGTAAATCCGTGACCGTGTCGCTGTTGGCGTCATCCATTAATTTTTCATTGCTTATAAGCTCCAGGCATTGATGAAAACGTTGAGACAGCTGAAGAAAAATCGCTTGAATCTCCTGCGAAAAAACGGCGTTTCCCGCGGCCTTCAGGCAGTTCTCGGCTAAATTGTTTAACAGGGATTTTCTCTGCTTTCTTTTCTCCTTGACCGCATGCCTTAAGTCGTTTTGAGGATGGACAATCATGTCCGTGAATGTCGGTTCATGGCCTGGCGCGGATTTTTTCCCTTTCGCCTGTAAAATCAAACGATCGGTTTCAGGGATGGCTTGAATCAGTTGGCCAAAGTCAAGGGTGGCTTTAGTTAAAGCCAGTGCCGATTTAGATAAAAGAAACAGGATGGTAAACAGAAAAACAGTCAGGCAATAGACAAAGAAGGGATTCTGGTAAAAAGCGGTCAGCCCTCTCAGCTGAAAGCCTCCAGGTAATGTATTCATATGGTTCCTTGCCCTTGAGAGGGTTTTGTAATCCGCGAAGTCGATGTATCGCTGGCTAAATCGATCCGCAATGAGCTTGAAAGGAATTTTCTGATTTAACAGGCTATTTGCTGCTAAAATCATGTGTGCCGCTCCTCCGCACATGCCGTAGAGGACCACCCGTTGCTTTTTTTTCACAAAATAGCGGGCAAAGGCGACCACATCCTCAGCCAACTCCTGGGGATGAGCCGCGAATTTGTTGGAACGCCTGGAGTAATTCCGATGGTTGATAATGACCAGTTGCGTATCAAACAGTGCCTGAAACGAATAAAAACTGGTGTTCAGGTAACTATGCTCTGCTTGAAAGTGCCCAATCAGTGCCAGAACAACTGTTTTGTTTTTTTTGTTTTTTTCTTTAACAGAAAGTCCTTCGAGGACAATGCCATCGCGGGCCTGAATGAATAATTTTTCTACTAAATGGGTTTTGGTCTGGCTGGCTGCCATGGGGAAAAAAAACGACTGATTGAAATTAGCAGTAATCAGTTTATTGATCGCAATGCCCATATTGAATGGATTGACTTTGGTAATCGAGGGCACATCATTGGCAGCCTGGGTGACCCATGGACCCGGTTGCGGCTGGGATATCGAAAGCTCTCCCAGACAGGCTTTTTGGGTGTGCTCAAGAATTTTGCGATCCGATGAAGACGGGCAGGATTGGTAATTGATGGTTTGAACTAACTGAATAAAAGCAGTCAGGATGGTGCGGGGCTCCTGCACTAACAAGAGAAAATGACCATTATAGTAGTCAAGCATCCCAAACAGGGTGTTTTTTAGCACCCTAAACGCCGCGGAGTGTCTATCTAACAAACTCATTTGTTTGTCCAGTAGCAGAATGCAAAAATAAACCGCATCAATGCATTGTTGGCACTTCGTTGTTAACCGGGGCTTATGAATCATTTCGCGAGAAATGTTGGAGCCCAGCCAAAAGGCCAGGACCCTTTTGAAAAACAGGTTTTTCTCATTTTCCGAGGCATGAACCAATTCCTTGATGAGGATGTTCCTGTCGTCAAAATGGTTCAAGGCCTGTAGGAGCCTTTTTTTTGAAATCAGCATAACGGTTACGGCATGGAAGAAAGCAGGGCATTATAATCTGGTTTTTTTGAATAATTGAAGGGTAAAGGGGGGGAAAGTCATTCACGGTGTTCTAGTCCTATGGGACTCCGACCTAAAAATGGGGAACAAATTGTACTTTATTTAAATCGACAGACGGTTGGCGCCATAGAGTTCGTTGACGATGTTGATTAAAAGTACCGATTATCTTTACAATAATCCTATCCTATTAGGATTTTAATCGGTTGTTATAGTATTTTTAAATTTAATCCTACCACAATGGGATTAATAAATAATAAATCGAAACGCTTATATTAAGTCTGCTCCAGTAGGATTATATGGCCAAGCAAATTAAAAAAATAAAGACTCCCAACCTTCAACAGCCGTTAACTGATCCTCTCCCCAAAACAGAGCCGCCAGAAATTAGAAAAAACGGACATCCGAGATTTTCTGCCTAAACTGATTTGGGGTCAAATTGTTCAGGGAGGTGATCATTTATTCAGGTCGAATAATACAAAAGACATCGACTTCTTATGCCTTTGGCAAATTTTCAAACTATGGTCGGCTAGTGTCAAAAATCCTCTTCTGTTAGAAATCATAGTCAATTCGTCAAGTGTGGCTAGTTGAATCGATTTTATTTCTTGCTCAATCATCACGCCTAAATCTCTAAGCAATTGTTGGTCTTCTTCATTCATTTCTCGTGGTTTGGGATCTATAAGACATAGAGTACCAAAATTTATCCCTTTTCTAAGTTTCAAGGGATAGCCTGGCATAGAAGCGAATGTTAGGATCATTAATTACCAAGGGGTTATCCATAAAACGCACATCTTCGATAGCGTTTGGTATGATAAATAAGCCTTCTTGATTAATGGCATGGCCACAAAAAGAAATTTCCCGAGGGGTTTCACTGGCGTCAATTCCTTGTGCAGATTTAAACCATTGTCGATGCTCATCAACTAAACCAACTAATGAAATCGAGACACCAAACAGTTATTTTTTAACAAACCGAGGGTCTTGTTCAATAATATTATTGAGGTATTTGATTGTCTAACCTTTATTTGAAGAGGTATGCCGCCTAAAATAAACAGGATAACCAAATGAAGGTTAAGCGTGTCTATGCCGGCCTTGTTGGCGCCACTTTTATCCATGGTCAGTTTCTCTGGAATAGCGCTTGAACCTGTGCCTTTAACGTAAATAGTAGAGTGATCGACTTTTAAACCGCGCTCTAAGACCAACTCCACTCAGGGAATAAGCCAGATAACATCGCACTAACATTAAAATAATATCTTTTTTAAAGTGTTTCCATTTAAAACTGAGTATTAAGGGAACCTCTGAAAAAAATAAAATTTAACATGTTCCAATATTTTTTCGCGACAAAACCTTAAATTTTGATCTACTCTTAAAAAGTACCCTATTGTTATAGGACAAAATCATGAAAAAGTCTTCAAAAGATATATCTAAAAGTAAAGTTAAGGAAAGTCTTAAAAGAGAGGATTTAAAAAATGTTTCTGGGGGTGCTCGCCTAAAAGATATATTAAATCCACCAGCGACCCATGAAGGCCCGCTTGATATAGATGAGATTGAGCGGTTAATTAGGCAGGGAATCAAAAATCGATGAATAATTATTTTAATTAGGCAATCGGAAGCTCCGACCATCGTGTTGTGTAATGTGGGGATTTCAGTTGTCGCTTCATCGACTTGGATTTACGAAACCCTTCGGATCTGTAAATAATTTTGTGTAATTAGTCATAGCATATAATCTGTCGGCACTGGATAGTGCTGACAAATATGATGAGAACAAC
>NZ_LNYT01000020.1:738183-745489 GCF_001468125.1 Legionella rubrilucens
CTATTTTCTTCACCCAATCAATAACATCCTCATGTTCAGGATCATCGGGTTTATTTCTCTGGCGTTGCTGATAACTGTAATATCCATGCCGTGTAATGCCCTGGAGTTGGCAGATTAAGCCAACCGGCCAGGTCTTCTTATTTTGGGCGACAAACGAATATTTTATTTCGTTTCTTGAGCAAAGAAGACCGCCGCCTTTTTTAAGATTTCCTTTTCCATTTTCAAGCGTTTATTTTCTTCCTGCAGGCGACGTATCTCTAATTGTTCTGCTGTTAACTTGCCATTTCCTCGAAATGCTTGCCCATCCGGCTCTTGGTGCTCTTTAAGCCAGCGACTAAGTAGAGCTTGATGAATCCCCAAACTTTTAGCAGCTTCTGTGCAGCCATAGCCTTGTTCTAATACCAGACTAACTGCATCAAGTTTGAATTCTTTAGAATACTTCTTTCTTGCTACCATTTTTTCTCCAGTTAAGTACATTATCTCTTAACTGGGGTGTCAAATTCTATTAGACCACGTCATAAAAGCCTGGATAAATGAGAAAGATATTCGGGTATTAAATATTGGTGGGCTCAGGGAGTCGAATAATCCCGGGACTGATCAGGAGGCTTGTGAGCTTTTTCGTGATTTATTTTAAATTTAACTCATGATTTGCATGTGGTAGGAATATTCCTATCTTAGATCTGTTTATAGCAGTACTACCAGAGCTATGATAATGGTGACATTCAAATTCCCCCCATTCAGCCGCATGTTTTTTACCAGTTTAGCGATGGGGAGAGGAATGTGTAGGTGAATTCTTGCTCATCAATCTTCGAATTCAATAATCAAAAAAAGCATAGACTAACCATTTAAATTTTGTTCTTTTTGTTTAATAAAAATTCTATATAGTTCAGTAACTTTAAGATAGATAGAAATGAATCGGCCTTCTGCCTTGTATTTTCTACGCAGGCCCTCATAGTGCGCCAGATCATAAACATGCCAGAATTCACTTTCCTCGTAGTAGCCCTGCCCCCATAACCACTTGCGCCCGTCCAATTGCCCTAAACAATGCTCCACGTCACGATTCAGTTCAACAAAATTTTTACTCCCTTTATAAGGTCCCCAGATGCCAAAGTCGACATAGTAAGCATGAGAACTGCCTGGAATAGAGAACAATTTGTCTTCAGTCGGTGTTTTAACAGGAATTAACCATATCGGATAAACATTAACTGTTTCGTCAAGGTAATTGAAAAAAATTTTCATCTCTTTTAATGGCACTAATAAATCCTGATAAAAACTATCTTCCTCTCTTTGTTGAAGGGTCTTTTTGTAAAAAATTTTATAGAGATTCTTACTGACCATCAGCCAACCAAAAATCATTCTAATAAAAAACAGTCTCATCCGACCAGAATATTTTTTTTCCAATTCAATTACAGCAGTCCAGAAATTACCCCGATTCCAACGAAAAACATAATCTTCATAAGTTAACCACTGTTCCTTACCTTTTTGTTTAGAATTTTCCACAAGATGGTTAAAGAACCAGCGGTGATAATAGCGACTTAATTTACAACGCTTAAACAACCAGTTTATTAATCCTATGCGGTTTTCCATACTTCCCTTTACCAGCCTGAAATCATTTTTGCTGAGTGCAACACATTCAATGAAATCCATGGATTTGTCGTTCGCCACCTCGGCAAAAATAGCTTGAACACTCTCTATATTATCCAATCGATCATAGGTAATTCGCACATATCGAGCTGTAGGAATTAACCGTAATTTAATTTTAGTAACTATGCCTAAACTGCCAAAAGACCCGGGAATAGCATTGAATAAATCAGCATGCTGATTTGCTTTCACAGTGAGAAGAATTCCATCCCCCAATACGACTTCATACTCAAGTACAGAATCATCCAGAAAACCATAACGGAAAGAAGAGCTTTCTCCACCGAGTCCCTGCAGTGCCCCCCCTACAGTCATTTGCGCCAATTCAGTGATTACTGGGGACGATAACCCCTTTTTTATTGTGGCATGAACCAATTGACGCATGGTCACTAAGGGTTCGAGTACGATATATTGCTCTTTTTCATTGATTTCAATAATCTCATTTAAGCGGGAAATATCAATGAGCGCGGTGTCCTTCTTGTAATCAAAGCTGCGTGAACAACAAGTTCCAGAACGGTCTAAAGCCAATAATGAAGACGTATTTTTTATAGCATCCTGTATAAATAGCACGTCTCTGTGATGATCTTGTAAAGATTTCATATATATTCACCGGTACTGCTTTAAATAAAATATAGCCTAATTTGAATAACCTAAGACTTACGCATTGACAGCAATATGATATAGCTAACCCATAATAAAATGATTAAATGCAATGAGAGTAAAATAGCTCATCAATAGAACAATTGGTTTTTCTTCGAATAGATTTAGCCTGAGCCCACTTATGCTCTATTGGATTAAGGTCTGGCGAATAAGGTGGCAGATATTCTAAAGTAAATCCAGCGAGGAATAATTGCTCTTGCATGGCTTTATCTTTATGAAATGCGGCATTATCCATTACTACAACAGAGGAGGCAGGTAATTTAGGTATTAAATCTTGTTCTATCCAGCTATTGAATGTGGCCGCATTAATTGTACCCTCAAAGAGGCCAACGGTAATCAATTGATTATCAATCAATGCTCCTATAGCATTGATGCGCCCTCACTCTCCCCACGCACGTTGTCCATAACAACGATGTCCTTTAAGCGAATAACCATGAAGTACGAGGCATGGAGTGAGCAAAGCCAC
Source organism: Legionella rubrilucens (assembly GCF_001468125.1). Taxonomy (GTDB): domain Bacteria; phylum Pseudomonadota; class Gammaproteobacteria; order Legionellales; family Legionellaceae; genus Legionella_C; species Legionella_C rubrilucens. The sequence goes on from NZ_LNYT01000020.1 coordinate 740,948, forward strand.
TCTCATCCAAATAGACTATGGGCCGTTTTGCTTTTTGATAGGTGTTTATCTTTTCTTGGAACAACGCGCGCTTTTCTTTATCTGCTTTAGGATGATTCCTATAACTTACTTTTAAACGTTGTAACGCCAAAGCGATACCAGAAGCACTCACTCCAAAACGTTGGGCTCTTTCGTATTGGAAACTATCGGGGTGATTCAATATATCCTCTTGCAGCAACTCCATATTGATTTTGGTAGCAGGTTTATTACGACTCTTCTTGGGCTCCAACGCTACAAGCCAGCGCATCACACTTGCCTTGCCTACTCCAAATCGACTTGCAACTGCCTCTATGCTAAGCCCTTCGTCCTTTCTTATCTTTAATACTTTTTTCCTAAAATCTACTGAGTATTTCATAAGTAGATGATTATAATCAATTTATTATGGGTTGGCTATATTGCGCGGAAAAAATAAGTCAGGCTCGCCTTTCGCACCGAAAAGTTTAAAAATCTAATTTTTTGATTTTATTGGCAGATGAACAATACTCTTCTTTTCGGTATCTCCTGATTTTTTGCTTTAGTATGAGAGCAGGCCAGGGCTGGACATTACTCGTTAAAATTACTTAGAATGACACCCATTGTATTAGGCCTTGGCCTCTGCCTGCTCAAGTGCTACGCGTATGGCTCTCTCTTCCTCTGGGTAAGTAAACACCCGCATAGGTTTTTTGCTGCGCGGGCACATCCAATTAATCCAGAAGGGAAATAGGATGATCTAAATCAGAATAGTTCCAACTTTCTTGAAATCTTTCATTTACCGCTTTTGCTTCTTTTATTTTGCCTGACTTTATTAAACTTTGCGCCAATCCATATAGTGACCAGCCATTATCAGGATGTTTTTTTAAATCTTCTAAAAATACCTCTCTTGCTTGCTGGAATTGATGAGTTTTTAATAAAAATGAACCTAAAAGTTGGCGCGTGGGAAAATACCAGGAAGGTGGATCCGATGATAAAAATGTGTCTTGTAATTTTACGGCTTGACTAAAATCATGGAAGGCTTTTTTATTGTCATGAATTTGATACTGTATTAACCCATCAAGGATATAATGTGCTATGTGCAACAAACCTATCCCAAACTCGCCTAAACTGGCAGGATTTGCGCCCTGTTGGATAATTTTATTTAAAGCATTCAAGTGTTCTTTAGCCTCAGGTGAGTGATTCAATTTTAGTGCAGAAACGCCCTGCGCAAAATACCATATTCCTAAGGCATACTGCAGTTTTGTATCGGGCTTGGGCATATTTAAAAGTTCTTGCCATTTACCGAAACGTATACGCATCAGATACTGATTCGTGAGGTTTTTTTGTAAGGCGGGATTTTTTTCTACCCAAGGAACTATTTTTTTTGCCTGTTCGTCAGCAGTTTCAATAGATAATTTTTCACGGCCTTCCATACTGCTTGCCGCCACCAAATAATCATAATTATGATAATAAAGATATTGGATTTCAGGTTCAAACCCCTGCTTTTTGCAATTTTCAGCATATTCTTTATAAATTTTAATTGCATTTATATTCGCGAGGCTTGCTTTATGATAAAGCCCCAGCGTATAAAAAATATGGCAAGGCATATGCGCCAAATGTTCAGATCCTGGGACTAATTGACTTAAACGCTCAGCATTCGTTAAGGCCTTCTTGGCATTGGGGGAAGACTCCATAATATGCACATACAAATGATTTGCACCGGGATTTTCAGCATCTTGTTTTATTGCTGCTTCCAATACCTGAATGGTTTCTAAGGTGAGTGGATTGGGTCGACCATCTTGTTTCCAAAAATCCCATCCTGCAAGATCAAATAAAGCCGCCGCATATAAGGTCTTAGCATCGGCATCATTAGGAAGAAATAAGGTAGCTTTCTTCATGGCATCCACATATTTTTTTGCATTATTACCCGTGACAGCGCTATAACTACTACAGAGTCCAGCAAACTCATCCATTTTTTGCGGACTACTATCAGTATAGCGTTGTGATAGGGCTGATATGTATAACTTTTCGGCAAAGTTTCCTTTATCTACCTTTTCCATAGCAGTATAAATAGCCGCTTTGGCATCTTTAAGCTCATATCCATTTAAGGGCATATCGGTCTTAGAGCCTAAGGCAAGTGCTAAGCCCCAATAACACATGGCGCAATTGGGGTCGATTTTGACTGCGGCCTGAAAGGCGCGAATCGACTCCCCAAATTCAAAGCTATAAAGTAGAACTAATCCTTGATTAAAATAACGCTGTGCCATTAAATTTTTTGTTTCAATTTTATGATGAAATGTTCCTAAATTATCGAACAAAGGAGCCAAGTATTTTTCTTCTGCAACGGATGGATTGCAGAGTAACATCAGGAAAGATATGGGAATATAATAAAAGAAAGCTCTGGTTTTGGATTTTTTTTGTTTCATTTTTATAAACTTATCAGATGTGAAACTGCAATCGACTGATGCACCCTATGATAAGTTTGCCTATACTGGTATGGAATTTCAATCTCATTTGAAATAAATACAAGCTAAATGACAGCCAAAATCAGGTTCCTCTTGATGATAAGAGCGACGGCAGCTAAAAAATAATTCCTTATTGGAGTAAGTATCCACGCCTAATGCTGTAACTAATTTCAAATGATACCTTAGAAGTTTATCTTTGTTATAATTTAACAAATCAAACATGAAATGAGAGTCCATTATTGAATGGTATGAAATATCTTGTGTTATTTTTTTCTACAGATATAAAATTTTGGTGAAATTCTGAATTTACTTCATAATAGCTTTGAGTAATGCAGGGACTAATTACTGCACAAATATTTTGATGATTGGCTCCCAGTGAAACCATCTTATCAAGGGTGGCTTCAATAACCCCTTGTTTCGCTCCTTTCCAACCTGCATGTGCTAACCCAATGATTTTTGCCTACTCATCTGAAAAAAGAATAATGGGACAATCACCTGTATCTGAAGCAAGAACGATATTTTTGCGTTGAGTAACCATCTCATCGGCGTCGATTTTATGATACTCCAATGAGAGATCATCAATCACCACCACTTGGTTAGAATGAACATTTCGTACAGTAATCAATGACTCTAAAGGGAAATTAAGATATGCCATAGCACTGGAAAAAAATAGTGATTTTTTGGGACACTTCCCTTTTGACTAGAGCACCAGGAAGAAAATCGGGGGTTTTGTTTACTCCTATACCTTTCTCTTGCCTCAACGAAATCGAATTAAGATCAATTAACAAACTTAGGTTAAAGTTAATTTACAGGAAAACTAACTTAATTGGGTAATTCTGAGTAAAATGGTGAATTAGAACAAAACAATATCACGTAAATGCGGAGGTAACTCGTTTAACAAGCGTGATGCTTGTGAAACGGATCTGTAAATAATTTTGTGTAATTAGTCATAGCATATAATCTGTCGGCACTGGATAGTGCTGACAAATATGATGAGAACAACTATGACTGAAGATATAGATGAATTGGCAAAAGAGATAGCCAGAAATTGCAAAACACCTGAAGATTTCACCGAGTTTTTCAAACAATTAAAAAGACGAGGATTGGAAGCTGCTCTAGCCGGCGAGCTTACTGCACATCTGGGCTATGAAAAGCATGATAAAGGTGAATCACGCAAAGATAATTCTCGAAACGGTTACAGCAAAAAGAAAATTCATGTCAGTGAAGGTGAAATGGAAATTGCCGTACCTCGGGACCGCGCGGGCTCGTTCGAGCCGCAACTCATCCCCAAGCATGCCACTCGCTTTGACGGTCTTGATGAGAAAATTATTTCCTTTTATTCTCGTGGATTAAGCACCCGTGATATCCAGTCAGAGCTGGAAGAAATTTATGGGACTACCATTTCCCCAACGTTAATTTCCAATGTTACTGATGCTGTTTTGGCTGATGTGCGAGCCTGGCAATCAAGGCCTCTGGATAGCTGCTTTCCCATTGTTTATCTGGATTGTCTGGTGGTCAAGGTAAAGACGGATAAAGGCATTACTAATAAAGCGGTGTATTTGGCACTGGGCGTAAATACCGGAGGGCAAAAAGAGTTACTTGGCATGTGGATTAGCCAAAATGAGGGCGCAAAATTCTGGCTTAATGTGCTGACTGATTTAAAAAACAGAGGTCTGGATGAGATATTTATTGCCTGTGTTGACGGCTTGACTGGTTTCCCGGAAGCCATCGAAACGGTCTACCCTTACGCCAAAGTTCAGCTTTGTATTGTCCATAAAATCCGCCAATCCCTGTCTTATGTGAGCTGGAAAGACCGCAAAATACTTGCCGCTGATTTAAAAAGCATCTACAGTGCAAATACGCTCATTGAGGCTGAAATGGCACTGGATGCTTTCTCTGCCAAATGGGATGACCAGTATCCGCCTATCAGCATCTCCTGGCGCAGGGATTGGGAACGGGTCATTCCTTTGTTTGATTATCCGGCGGATATTCGACGGGCAATTTATACCACCAATGCGATTGAGTCATTGAATATGACCTTACGGAAAGTAATAAAAAACAAACGCATGTTTCCTTCTGATGAAGC
>NZ_LNYT01000020.1:745499-859478 GCF_001468125.1 Legionella rubrilucens
GATTTATACCACCAATGCGATTGAGTCATTGAATATGACCTTACGGAAAGTAATAAAAAACAAACGCATGTTTCCTTCTGATGAAGCCGTTTTTAAATTGCTCTATTTGGCAATTGAACGAATTTCTCAAAAGTGGACCATGCCGATTCATAACTGGAAACCAGCTATGAATCGCTTCATGATCGAATTCGGCGATAGAGTTACCCGATAACAGGACGGCTAGTTACACAGAATTCCGGACAGACTCGGCTTCCTTTGTATATTCATCTACAACGGTTAACATTTAAGTGTTTACCCATTCGCGCAGAAAATCGTAACACTAGCCCCCGCTTTCTTCCAGCCGGCATTAAAGGTCTTTGCCGGTTACTAATTGTCTGCGCGAGTGCTTTTTGGGACCTGCAGACCAGCTATTCCCAAAGACGGGCACAACGTTTTTTACCGACAGAAAGCCCTTCACGCTGCAAGAAAATACGAATACGCCGTGAACAAAAGCGTGGATAAGTTTAACGGCATACCGAGCCTGCTCCCTGCGAGCCGGTACGCTTTGCAGCAATTTCCTTCATAATCTCGATTTCAGATCACGCTCTGCAATAATTTCTTCAGACGACTATTTCTGTTTTCAGACTTTTCATCCTGATTATCCATCGACCCATAACGCTTCCGCAGGCATAGATGGTACATCGGAAAGCCCGTGCTTCAGTAACAGGATGCTGATCGGCTTCTGTTAAAATACGGACAATCTGTTCATCTGTAAATCTTGATCTTTTCATTTTAGCCCTCTTGGTTAAGAGGCTATTATCTCTACTTTAGTTTGGCTTGGAAATTCCGGGGCAGGTCAAGTGGAGCAATATTTCTCCACTTAACCATTGACCACTATTAAAAGATAATGTCTTAATTTTCTTAATATTGGATTAAAGACGCGAACTCTTTGTGTTAAAAAATTCTTAATCTTAGATAGAATAATATTTTTATCTATAAATAGATAACCTTTGTACAATGGATTAAGTATAGGTTTTATGATATGACGACAAATACTTACCATTTTAGGATTTTGTGATCTAATCTGAGCAGGTAAAAGGGCTAAATGTTTATCCATAAGAGATATTATAAATGGAGTTAATTTAGATTTCAAAAGATGAAATTCTGTTATTTGCTCAAACTCAGAGGGAGTATAGGCGTTTTCAACAATTACAGTTTTAGACTGAATTTCTTCATCAACCAAATTATCAAATAGTTTAACCATATTTGTATAATTATATTCTGGATTAAGTATTACTTCATTGTATGCACACTCTATAATATCCTTCGCTCGCTTTTCATCCTGAATATAGTCTACAACCTCCTCCATGTTACTGTGATCCTTAGCAAGAGGCACATAATGGCGATAGGGTTTTAATACTCCTGAATACTCTCCCTCATATAGAATCATCAATGTACCCAATGCAGCTGCTTCAAAACAACGAGGAGAAATGACATTCATCATGATTTTGCAATCTTCGCTTTTGAAATAAAGATCTCTGATTTCTTCAAAAGATGTGTCAGGATAGGAATCCAAATGTGCCTCGACATTTTTCTGTATCTCGCCTGTGAAGTCACATAGACTTGCTCCGCTTTCAGTACCTAATACAGCTTTACAGTTTGATAAAAAATCAAACCAATAATCACCGTAAATCCTATCTTCCTCCTTGTAAGAAATATCACAAACCAAGTTATAGTTTCGGGCATCCTTTAAAAATAGATCGGCTATTTGCCATTTTTGTTGTCCATGGACACCAATCCAGGGTGATAATTTTCTTGCGCGGTAACCTACATCGATAGTACGAAGGCCATATGGCTTTTTAGGCAAGCCAATTAATTTGTCAGTTACATACCCGGCAAGGACAGTTTCTCTACGCTTAACTGTGGGGATCCGACTGGGTATATAAACCTGATCAACAATTTGCTGATTTGCCAGGCCGAAAATGGCATCTACCCTCATGTAATCCAAAGCAGAAAGTGTTGTGTATATCCAACGATAATCATCTTGGATATACACAACCTTAAGACCAGGGAAGTCTCTAATACGTTTACGAGTAGATGGTGAAATAAAATGATCAAATGCAACACATATTGAATAATGGATGATAATAACATGAAATTTATTCAAGTTTAGCTCATCAGGAAAATCCCCAAGCATATTTAATATATGAACATTATGTTTGGAAAATTTCTCAAAAGCAAAAATATGATCGCCTATTGTAGAGGCTGTTGCTCCTTTATAATCACAGAATAATAACACCTCAAGTTTTCTATCATTGTATGCTGCCATATGCTCGTTTCCTATTTTTTAACTAAGCACAGACCTCTGACTCTTGCCAAACTAAGTAAATCATTCGGATTATAATGCTTAGCTACTGTCAGTATTTTCTCATGAAAATCAGAATAGCCCTGGGCATTTTCATGACCGACTAAAGATGGGTAAACAATCCTTGTAAGAAAATCAAAACAGCCTGTATGGAACTGATCGGCAATTTCATAATCGCGGGCCAGGTGATTTTGTATTTCAATAAAGTGTGAGTAAAAATTAATTGCAGCAGGTTTTAATTCTGGTAATAAAACGGCTTTACGTAAAGCATTAATTTTATTAAACCCATCTATGTAGCCTTCAACCAGCAGTAATTTTCCACCTGGTTTTATGTGTTTCTTTAAATTATCTAAAGCCTGAATCTGTTCTTGCAAATTCGATAGATTAATTAAAACCCGTACACAAACAATAGCGTCGTATTGTTTACTCAGTTGTGTAGGTTGAAGTAAATTGTCATGAAAGAAATGATTATTGCTCTCGCCAAAATTTTGAATCGCACTATTAATCATGTTTTCTGAATAATCAAAGGCATCAATATGAGCGACATGTTGACGTAAGGTACTAGTCAGAAATCCATTACCACACCCGACTTCTAGTATTGAATCATTTTTTGATAAATTCTTTAACAGGAAATCTGTTTCCAAGCTGCGTTGTGCAATATCGGCTATATTAACGGCTTTCAAATTCTTTTCGTTGATTGCACGAGCATCCCAAAACATATCCGTGTTAGTTTTATACATTATTTTCTCCTTATTGATTCTTAATTAGTAATAACTTAAAAAATAATTGATCTCTTCTAAGTGATGTTCTCTAGTAATTTATTGGAACCTATTTTTTGAGTAAGTTTAATTAATTCTTGAGTAAGAATAGGTAAAATATGATTAAAGTAGGCAACGTGACCCTGGATGCTTAGATGGATACCATCGGGTAGAATTAGGTTCGAAAACTCATGATTTAGATCAGTGCAATGAGTTCGCCAAAAATTTTCATGATCAACAAGGACAGTATTTTTTTCTCTTGCTACATCACGAATAATTTCATTGTATTCTTCATTTTTAGTTTGGTAACTAAAACTCAGATTTTTGTATTTGGTTGTTTTAGGGGTAGGATGATTAGTGCCGAGGAGAATGGTTTTGACCCCTGATTGAATTGCTCTATCAATCATCTCTAATAGATTAGCTTTAAACGCTGTTATACTAACTCTCGGACAACCGTTATCTGTTACCCAATGATTACAATCATTCATGCCAAACTGGATATAGAGGACATCGACAGGATTGGATTGAATTTGAAAGCTCATATCCTCCAATGCTTGTCGTGTTGTTCGGCCATTTACGGATGGGTTTTGAACAATAACATTATTAAACTTTTCCTGCAATTTTCTAGTTAGCAAATTGATCCAAATGTTTGTTGGCGAAACAAACTGACCAAAGCAAATGGAGTCCCCAAAAAAATATATATTCATACATACCCTTAAACAATACATATAATTCTTAGTATCAGAAATTATTACGCTTGAGTTGTCATAGCACTTGCATACTTATCCTCCATGATAACAAATAGAGTTTTTATTCTATTTTTTGTGCAACAACAGTTAATTCAAGAGGTCTAAGGAATAATCTTAATAATTTAGAGTTGTATAAGTTAACGTCAGAGTCATTGGTTAACTTTTTGCGCATATGGCGCTGAAACTTCATAAAATTGTCCATACGCTTTTGATTTTTTAACCACCAATATTGAGGTGTTTGTAAAGAAAATGAACTAATTTCAAATTTTTGAATCTTAAGTTGGCAAAATCGTAGCAGACGTTTAATATTCTTTTTATCAAAATCTCTAAGGTGAGCAAATTCATATTTGCACCCATTTTGCGTAGCATAATGAATTAGGTTTTCTTTATAAGGTACTCGTATAATCACTGTGCCCTGTGGCTTCAGTGATTTTTGTAACGAGTACAAAAAACCGCCCAAATTGATTACATGCTCCATAATGTCTGTGCATGTGATCACATCAAATCTTTCTTTGAAAGGCAAATTTTCTGCATTTGCCTGATATAACGAATAATTATTATTTGACAAATTGTGAAGGTACGGCATAGATACATCGACTGCTGTAATAGAGTTTGGGTTACTTGACGCAACTTTTTTTAGTAAGAACCCTCGGCCACTACCGATATCACAATAGTCTTTCCCCTCCAAGGGAGGGCATAGTTTGAAGATTTTTTCGGCTTGAATTTCAATATAGCGATCTTCAATTAGAGAAGTGCTCAAATCATCATTTGCAAGTTTTTCATAATTTTCGATGTAACTGGTAAAGAGTGGGCTTGATCGATCTTTTGAGCTTAGCATTTGTGATATATTATTTATCTTCGCAAATTCCCAAGTACATTTATTGCAATTTTCGCCTTCTGCTGGTAAGCATTCATAGCAATCAGGGCATAACAGCATATTTAGTATCCTTTAACTCGAATATCAAATAATTTAATACTAAGCCTATCAACCTAAGGTACGACATGATTGAAAGCAGACCATGTTAACAATTGTGTGACAACTTTATACTTCAATGCCTTTTGAAATGCAACCACGTTTTATATTTGGAGTTAAACTCGCTAGAGCATAAGTATTCCATGGTACCTCGGAAGCCAAATTAGTAACTTTAAGTTAATGTGTGGAGTTGTCCCTGTTAAAGGGGAGCATCTAGTTATGTGGCAGCTCTTCGGCATCTTTTGGAGCCATCATCATTACCCCTTTATCGGGAGCAAGGTTGTTGAAATCGTCAAAATAGCGGAAGTTGAGTATCCGGCGGCTCATGAAATGCAACGTAATCACGCTTAATGTTTTGACGAATGCTTCGGCCATTCCATGGCTTTTGTATTGTTTGCTCGCCCGATAGACCACACAAAAAGTTATCAGGGAATATATGCCAAGCTTGATGCAACACGTGGGACTGGTCATTCCAGACTGATAAATCTCCCGAAGTGTTGATGCTTTACCTAAGCTACCTAACCCCTTTTTTTACTGGAATGGATTATTTTAATTAATTCTGGTATTGGATATGGTCATAATACACTAGTTGTTATTTGACTACATGGACCGGTTTTTAAGGGGACATTCCAATGTGATGCATAATGTAGGAAGATACCATTCACTGTAATTGTGTCTCATGAATGTAACTGGTTCTTAGGATATTATAGAATGAACGCGTTAACTTGTTGTTTAAAAATGACAATTCTTTTCGGAATGTTAATAACTGTGGTGCATTCAGCTTGGGTTGAAGAATTTGATGTCAACCAGTACTGCGAGTATAAAGACATTTTTAAATACAGTGCCTGTATGGCGGAACATTCTGTACAGGGTATCAATTACTCCATGGCTAACTCATTATCAACAGATGATTTGAATATTTACCGGGCGCTAGAGGTTATGAATCACGTACAAAATATGGCTAGTCCTGGCCGTTATGCCTATTTTGCTAAAAAAAGCTCAATGCAAACGTTGTCAATAGTTAAGCCTTCAATGATGCTTAAAAGAGGCTATGGTATTTGCGGTAATCACCAAGAAATGTTTCTAGCAATAATGAAATTGTTTAAAATTCCATCACGTCCAATTGATTTTTACTTTGTTGGAAGTAACGGCATGAAATCTAGCCATGCAGCAGTTGAGGTAAAAATTGCAAATAAGTGGCGCTACTTTGATATTAGCAATGGCAGTATATGGTTAAAGGAAAGCAACAATTTGTCCAGCATCTTATCTATTGAAGAGGTAATTAAGCGAAAAGCACATGTATTATCAAACATCAATCCATGGTATCTGCATTTTAAATACCCAAAAAGTACTTTCAATCCCTTAGATTATTTACATGGTAAGAGTTTGCAAATTGTAAGAAATAAAGGAGGATTATTAATCGTACCAGTAGACCATAACCAAGCTAATTTTGATGGTCTATTTAATTACATTGGTATTAATGATCCTGAGCATCCTGCTCTACGAATTAAACTGGATAAAGTAACACGTGCCATGGATGCGGTGATTAATATAGAGGGGATTGGAGGACAGTGTACACATTCTGTACTTAAAACATCTTCTGATGCTTATCCTATACAGGTTGGAAAAACATTAATAAAGTTGCTGCCTAATAGTGAGTTGGCGATTAAAGGGGACGACAAGTTATGTTATATTGTAATTCAAAGTATTGAATTGGTTCCTGATGAAGACGCCCAATTAGCCAAATCGCCTGTAGAATATGGAGTATTAAAATTCATGGCTCATCTGAACTCGTATTTTATCAACACTAATTACAATAATAGTCACATGGTTTGACCAATCAGAATGAGATTGCTATTATCCTTAGCCACTGATGCCTGCCTAAGTATTTAACAGCGATGTATCAGATTGTAAAAAAATAAATAAAGGAATAGGTACCTATGTGTGGTATAGCGGGAATTTTTAATCTTAAGGCCGCTGCTGTAGAACAGCTTGAGAAAAAACTTCAGGTGATGAACAAGCTGATTGCCCATCGCGGGCCGGATGATGAAGGGATTTGGACGAATAAGAACAAAACGATGGGGTTGGCGCACCGCCGCCTGAGTATTATCGATCTGTCTCAGCATGCGCATCAGCCCATGCTGGCTCCCACCGGCGAAGTCATTGTTTACAACGGTGAGATTTATAACCACGTCGAATTGCGGCAGGCTCTGGCCGCCCACTGGACATTCACCACGCGTTCCGACACGGAAGTGATTCTGGCAGCCTACAAGGTGTACGGCGTGGATTGCGTTAAACAGTTTAAAGGCATGTTTGCTTTCGCCATTTGGGATGGTCAAAAATTATTCTGTGCTCGCGATCATTTCGGCATCAAACCTTTTTATTACACTGAACAGGACGACGCGTTTTACTTTGCGTCCGAAAGCAAGGCATTATTGCCTTTCCTGCCATCGATTAAAACCGAGCGGCAGTCCTTCGCCGAATACATTACTTTCCAATACCCGATGGGTAACCGTACGCTCTTTAAAGGCGTTCATCAGTTAGAGCCTGCGCACGCCATGGTGATCAGTGCCGAGGGTAAGAAGGTTTGGCGTTTCTGGGATGTGCATTACCACATTGATTACGATCACACCCCCAAGTACTTTTACAACAAACTGGAAGAGATTCTGCATGAATCGGTCAAACTGCATACCCGCGCGGATGTCAACATCGGGGCTTATGTCAGCGGGGGGGTTGATTCAAGTCTGATTGGCATTCTGGCAACTCAGCAAAAAGGGGAAGCGCTGCCTTTCTTCCATGGCCGTTTTCTCGAAGACAAGGCTTATGATGAAAGCGAGTACGCGCAATACGCGGCCCAGCTTTGCGGCACCAAATTGCAGGTTCGCGACATCACGTCTCAGGATTTTGCCGATACGTTTCGTAAAATCATTTATCACCTTGATTTCCCTGTGGCAGGACCCGGGGTGTTTCCGCAATACATGGTGTCAGAAATGGCATCACAGCAGGTCAAAGTCGTGCTCGGCGGTCAGGGTGGGGATGAAATTTTTGGCGGGTACGCCCGCTACGTTATTGCCTACTTTGAGCAATGCATGAAAGCCGCCATTGAGGGCAATTACAAGAAAGGTAATTTTGTGGTGACGGCAGAATCAATCATTCCCAATCTCGAAGTATTGAATGCCTACAAGCCTTTACTCAAGCGATTCTGGAGCCACGGCTTGTTTGAGCCTCTGGAAAAGCGTTACTTTACGCTGGTGGATCGCGGCATGGATCTCGATGGGGAGGTGACGTTGACTGCGGCCGAAAAAGAGCATGTATACAATGAATTCATTGAAGTGTTCAACGCGGCTAAATTTGAAAAGGCAGAATCTTATTTTGACAGCATGACGCATTTTGACTTCAAGTGTCTGTTACCCAGTCTGCTTCATGTTGAAGACCGAGTCAGTATGGCCCATGGCCTGGAGGCGCGCGTGCCTTTCCTGTACTATCCTCTGATTGAATTTGCAGCGACTGTTCCCGCCAATGTAAAATTTGCCGATGGCCGCATGAAGCACATGCTAAAGCAGACCTTTGCCACTATTTTGCCCAAGCAAATCTTAAACCGTAAAGATAAAATGGGCTTTCCAGTGCCTTTAAATGAATGGATTCGCGGTGATTTGAAAGAGTTTGTTTTTGACATACTGCACACCGGCTTGTCAAGGAAAGACAATTTTATTGATTACCAGCGGATTATTAATACCATTGATGATTCAGGCAAATTCAGCCGTAAAGTCTGGGGCTTTTTGTGCTACGAGATGTGGCATCAGGTCTTCCATGATCAAGCCCATACTTACCGTGCCATGCTGAATCACAATAATGAATACGCAACCATAGGAGAAAAGTGAATGAGAGTTTTAATTACAGGAGGATCCGGTTTTGTCGGATCACATTTGGCGGACAGATTATTAGCCAGAAACGACGAAGTGCTGGTTATCGATAACTTTTCCACCGGTCGCCGCGACAATTTAAAACCTCACCGTAATCTGCAGATGGTTGAGCAAACCATCGCTGACACGGCGGCAATGGATCGAATTTTTACCGAATTTAAGCCGGATGTTGTTGTCCATGCGGCGGCTTCTTACAAAGATCCGGACAATTGGGTTGAAGACTGTAAAACCAACGTCCTGGGTACCATTAATGTATTGAATGCGACTAAAAAAGCGGGTTGCAAGCGCATTGTTTATTTCCAGACTGCACTTTGCTATGGCTTAAACCCCAAAGAACAACCCGTTTCACTGGATCATCATTTCGATGCCCGCGGCAGCAGTTATGCCATCAGCAAGACCGCCGCTGAACATTATGTCGAACTGTCCGGCTTAAGCTTTGTCTCTTTCCGCCTGGCCAATGCTTACGGTCCCAGAAACATCAGCGGTCCGCTGCCGACGTTTTATCATCGCCTGACTTCCGGCAAGGCCTGCTTTGTGATGGATACCCGCCGTGACTTTGTATTCATCAAAGACCTGGTGGATTGCGTAGAGCGTGCTGTCGATGGACAGGGTCAGGGTTACTACCACATTTCTTCCGGTAGCGATTACTCCATTAAAGAACTGTTTGACGCTACCTTGGCGGCTTTGAATATCACGCTGGATCAGGAAGTGGAAGTGCGTCCCCGTCACCCCGACGATGCCTTCACCATCCTGCTTGACCCATCCAGAACCAACAAGGATTTCTCCTGGAAAACCTCAACGCCGTTAGTCAATGGGGTTAAAGCCGCGATTGATTATTATAAAGAATACGGTATCGAGCAAACCTTTACACATCTTCGTTCAGAAGAAACAGAACCAGCGTAAATGGTTACGGGTACGAAAGAGCAGGCTTTTAGCCTGCTCTTTTTTTGCAAAGAATCATTGAGGATGAATCATGACCAGTTTTTCAGGAAAAAAAATACTTGTTGTCGGCGGGGCCGGCTTCGTAGGGAGTAATTTAACCAATAAGCTTCTTGCTTTGGATGCAGCAAACGTGATTGTTGTTGATAATTTGTTATCGGCTGATATTTCCAGAGTCGCCACGCACCCCAATCTGGATTTTATTCACGCGTCCATTACCGAGGATGCAGTGCTTTATCGACTGCCGGACGATTTAGACTATGTTTTTCATTTAGCCACCTATCATGGCAACCAGAGTTCCATCGAAGATCCATTAAAAGATCATGAAAACAATACGCTGACGACCTTAAAACTGTTTGATCGCATCAGTAAATTCAAGTCGCTCAAAAAAGTCGTTTATTCATCAGCCGGTTGTGTTGTGGCTAAGAAAACCTTTGATTATGCGGAAGCCACGGTCGAACAGGAAGACGTATCCCTGTACTTAGACAGCCCTTACCAAATGTCAAAAATATTTGGCGAGTTCTACGGCAATTATTATTTCATGCGCTACAACATGCCTTTTGTCAAAGCCCGTTTCCAGAACGTGTATGGACCTGGCGAAATTTTAGGTGCCGGTCAATGGCGTGGAAATGCCAATACCATCTGGCGTAATGTTACGCCCACCTTTATTTTTAAAGCCCTGCACAACCAGGCGTTGCCTCTGGACAATGGCGGGATTGCGACCCGTGATTTTATTTACGTGGATGACATTGTTGACGGCCTGATTGCCTGTGCGTTGAAGGGCAAAGAGGGCGGGGTCTACAATATTGCCTCCGGTGTGGAAACCTCCATCCTTGAATTGGCCACCATGATTAACGAAATCACTGGCAACACCGCGGCCCTGGATAAATTGCCGCCCAGAAACTGGGATCGTTCAGGCAAGCGCCATGGGGATACCAGTAAATCCGAGCGCGAGCTTGGTTTTAAAGCCCAGGTTTCGCTGCCGGAAGGATTGCAACGCACTGTTAACTGGACTAGGGAAAACATGAGTACGATCAAGCAATGCGTAGCGAAGCATGCTCGTTATGTCCATGAAATTAAACCATTTATTGAATAAATGGTGACGCGGGATCCTGGACTCCTACCCTTTTCCGGTGATCCCGCGCCTTTCCGCCTCTGAATTGCGTTCCCCGGCATTTTCCGCCATCCCCGGATTTCTACCATCCCCGGATTTCTGCTATCCCCGATTTCTGCCATCGCCTATCTCTGCCATCGCCGATTCTGCCATCGCCCAAATTGCTGTCATCCCCCGCGCAGGCGGGGGATCCATCTCTTCTGTGGCAGAATAATAGAGTAATAGGAGGGAACTCTCAGTAAAAACTGTGCTGGCAATGGCCTCACAGGCTTATATCAAGGCAATGACATTGACTAATAATTAATCACTATGATAAGATTATTTTCATCGCTTTCATTGGAATTTCCCATGCAAACCAAATCAGAACTTCTTTCACCCCTCGTAGAAACGGCGCTGCATGCAACCCGTTTGGTCATCCATAGTACTCAGATCGCTCGACATACTCTTTTTCCTTCGCAAGAGGCGGCTAAGGTTATGACCCTGGGGGAGCGTGCTCAAGTGGAAATTGACAAGCACGCCACAGTCATTGCCAATGATCTGGCATCGATCATGGTAAAGAAATAGGACGGTACCCCTTGACTACTCCGCAAAGCAATACTGCTTTGCACTCTCGACCCCGGGTTGATCGAAAGGGTTAATACCCCAGATCACACTCTGGGTGTATATTTTATGCTCATACAGCGCAATGAGTTCCCCAATGGCAAAAGGAGAGCAGGAATCCAGGGTAATTCGGGTGAGCGGCACATTACCGGGAATGGCGGCGTGAGGGCTGGTTTCTGATTTAACACCCTGGGTCAGCACCGTTACTTTCATGTCGCAGCTTTGATTAATTAATTCGCCCTCGTTTTCTTTTATCGTCAGCGTATCAATGGCGACCCGATGGGTTCCCTGACAGAGCAATTGGAAATAGCTGTGTTGCGCCTGATTACCCAATCCACCCCATACAATGGGACCGGTGTGGTAATTGACTCGTTCCCCGGCCTGATTGATGGATTTGCCGTTGCTTTCCATGTCCAGTTGTTGGATGTAATGAGGGAAATAGGCAAGGCGTTGAGAATAAGTCAGCAGCAGCAAATTATTGATGTCTAAAAAATTAATGTTCCATATCCCGGCTAAGGCGAGAAGAACGGGCATGTTGCTGGCCCATTCAGCCTGTAAAAAATGCTGGTCCATGCTGAACGCGCCGGCAAGAATGTCCATAAAATGCTCATAACCGATGGCAATCATGGTGATTAAGTTAATGGCAGAGCAAAGGGAATACCGGCCGCCTACCCAGTTCCAGATAGGCAGGGTGTGGCTGAAACCTAAGGTTTTGGTTTTGGGAATATTGGCTGTTACGGCGATAAAATGCCTGTCCATACGCGAGCGATCGCCAATCCAGGCGATGGCCTTGTTGGTATTGTACAGAGTTTCCCGGGTAGTGAAGGATTTGGATGAAATAATGAACAATGTGGTTTCGGGTTCAAGTGCGGCAACGACTGAATCAAACGAAAGCGGATCCACGTCTGAAATAAAATGATAACCCAGATGGGAAGCAGTGTAAGGTTTTAACGCATCGATACAGAATTGCGGACCTAAATCCGAGCCGCCAATGCCGATATTGACAATGTCTTTAATCGGCTTTCTGCTATAGCCCAGCCATGTACCGCCACGGATCTTTTCTGCATACAGCCGCGACTGCTCTCTGGCCTCGTGGATGTCCTTCAGGATATTGCGGCCATCGACGATAATCGGCTCGTGGTGCAATTGCCGGAGTGCTGTGTGCAGGGCAGGCTTGTTTTCACTCTGGTTAACCCGGCCTCCCTGCATCAATTGCTGAATGTGTTCGCGTAGTTTTCGCTCTTCGGCGAGTTGAAGCAGGTCTTTTAAAATGGGTTGATTAATCCGTTGATTGGTTAAATCCACCGTAATGAGGCGATTGGAAACAATTAATTCCTGGTGGCGATTGGGATTTAAGTTTTTTAACGCAGGGATTGGCGTCTGATGGATGGATTCCACCTGCTTTTGTAAACTAATCCATGCATTTAATTTTGTTAATTGCATCATGCTGTTATAATTATTTTTTTTATAAAAATACCATTGTTGGCAAGGAATGAAAATGAAATTTTTTAATCAGGACAAGCAATGATTCCAATGGCGTCGTATGGTCTTCTCTTCTTTTTTTCCTGCGTGTTCACAGGTTTTGTCCGGCGCTATGCCCTGACCATTAATCTGCTTGATATTCCCAATGCACGCAGTTCCCATACAATGCCTACCCCGCGTGGCGGCGGTGTTGCTTTTGTGATTTGTTTTCTTGCAGCCATGGGTTTATTTCTGATTCAGCAGCGTGTCTCTGGATCGATGGGCCTTATTTTCATGGGGCCGGGGCTTCTGGTGGCGTTATTGGGCTTTCTCGATGATAAATACCAGCTGCCGGCGACCTATCGCTTGGTCGGTCATTTTGCCTTAGCGATTTGCACTGTTTTATTGTTGGATAATTTTGCAAACATTCCTCTTTTTTCCACGCACCAAACGTGGCTTTGGGTAGGTCAGATTCTCGCCGTTTTTTACCTGGTGTGGGGACTGAACTTATTTAATTTCATGGATGGTATTGACGGTCTGGCTGCCGCTGAAACCATTTGTATCTGCTCAGGCGGCAGCCTGTTGTATTTTTTACAGGGGAATACGGAGCTCGCCGCTCCTCCTCTGCTATTGACCGCGGCAGTGGGCGGATTTTTAATCTGGAATTTTCCACCGGCCCGTATTTTTATGGGCGATGCCGGCAGCGGTTTTCTGGGGTTTGCTGTGGGTGTTTTTTCCCTTGAGGCGGCTGTTTATCAGGAACGGCTATTCTGGTGCTGGTTTATTCTGGCTGGCATTTTTTTTACCGACGCGACCTTAACTCTTTTTCGGCGTGGATTGCGCAGGGCCCGTTTGCTGGAGGCACACCGTACCCATGCCTATCAGCATGCTGTTCAACATTATGGTAAGCATTGGCCGGTGACCGTGGGTGTTATCCTGATTAACCTGTTCTGGCTGCTTCCTGTTGCCGTGCTGCTTGAGCAGGGGATTTTGGCGCTTCTGCCCAGCCTGGTTCTCGCCTACCTGCCGCTTTTTAGCCTCGCATGGTGGTTTCATGCGGGAGAGGAAGCGGTTAATAAGGCATAAGCGGCGACTTTCTCTTCTCATGAGGGCTAAGGTTGGCGTGTACTCATCTGCTGGTTGCAGAGGCATGGCAGAATAGAGAACAGCCGACTCAGTCAAGCTGACATGACTTTTACGAAATAAAAAATTTCTTAATAATTTGTTAAGATACGTTGTGTAAACTTACAATCAGAACAGTTGAAATTGATTGTTTTTTACACAAACTGTAGTCACCAAGAGCACCATGGACGCAATCTATGGAATAGATTGGGGGCTGCTATAGAAGGGAGATTTATAAATATGCTAATTTTAACTCGCCGTATTGGTGAAACCTTGATTATTGGAGATGATGTTAACATCACAGTACTTGGTGTCAAAGGAAACCAGGTTCGCCTTGGTATCAATGCCCCTAAAGATGTTTCTGTCCACCGTGAAGAAATTTATTTGCGTATCCAGCAGGAAAAAGAATCCGATTCTGAAGAAGCGGTATAACACAGAATACATCGCAGTCGTCCAGTCCCGGATGAAATAATCTAGTTCGGGACAAATCCCCCTTCCTCTCTCTCGCTTACATAGCCGACAACGACGCATCGCCTGAAGAAAGAAAATGCCTATGACCCTGTGAGTCCATCAGGCACAATTGTCCTGCGTCATTGACCCCAAGCGCTTGTCCATGGAGCGTGCCTGCCGGTTGTGAGACGGTGATGTCCTGGCCTTTGAGCAAATCGACGCCAAGCCATTGTTGGCGAAACCCTTTAAACCCTTCCTCTTTAAATTGTTCCAGGTATTGATTCAGGCTGACAATTAAGTCGGCAATCAGACAATTGCGGTCAAGGTAGTGTCCGGTTATATCGTATAAAGAACACCAGGGTTTATCAGAAAGTTGCTGCTTTTTAGCGGAAGAGTTGACATTAATGCCTATGCCGATAATTAACTGTGCATTGCCGTTGCTTTCTGCACTGACCTCAATCAGTACACCGGCCAATTTTCTGTTTTGCCAGAGCAAATCATTAGGCCATTTTACGCCAATTCCCTCCTCGATGTGATTGCGCTTAAGGCAATGCAACAGAGCTAAGCTGACCACCAGGCTTAAACCGGACAATTGGGACAGGCACTGATTCCACTCTAAGCGCATGGAAAAATAAATATTATCGCCAAAGGGGGATGACCAGTGTCTGCCAAAACGGCCCCGGCCTTGCGTCTGTTTTTCAGCACAGCAAACAGCTAAGGGGTGAGTGAGCGGAAGGCTTTTTAAATAACTGTTGGTGGAATCCAGTTCAGCAACCAGATGAAAATCAATGGCTGTGCTCACCGAATAGTCCTTTAAACGGCTGCGGATTAAGTCCTCGTTAAGCAGGATGAGTGGTGTCTGCAATTGATAGCCGCGTTGCGGGATTCGTTTAATGGCAAGGCCCCAGGCGGTTAATTGGCTAATCTGCTTCCAGATGGCTGTGCGGGTAATCTGTAAAGATTCACCCAGATCACTGCCGCTGTGGCATTTCCCATCGCCTAAACAGTGTAAGAGCTTGACTTGCAGGGGACTCAATTGTTTCATGGTTTTCCTGACACGAGAGGTAGATGATCCGGTTCCTCAGGCAGTGCGCTTAAGGTGCGATAATACCAATCCGTCACATCAGGGTGACAGCATAAGGCGGCGCAACAGGCCGCGACTGGCATAAAAGAAACCATTTGCCAGCGCCGCGAATGCAGGGCATCGTCAATGATGACGGGTTGCTGAGGTAAAATGGGTACATCAAATTGCCGGGTTGGATAGGATAAACCCAGACCAAGCACCTTAATGAACGCTTCCTTTTGAGCCCAGACATTAAAAAAGGCGAGAGGCAACAGCCCCTGCGGTAATTGCGCTAAGGATTGATTTTCCCCGGTTGAAAACGAATGCCTGGCCATACCGTAATAAGGTCTTGCTGAAAAATACTCAATATCAATACCTAATGGGTTGGTCTGGCCGACAGCCAGCAAGGCGGTGTCGCGGGAATGACTTAAGTTAAATTGCAGGGAGGGGTACTGAGGCAGATAGGGCTTTCCCTGTTTTAAATAATCAAAGACCAGTTTTTTCGCGGAGGTATTAAGATAATGGGCAAGAATAAGCCGCATCATGGCCCGGGCGGTGGTAAAGCGGCGTCGATGCCTGGGGAAATAATAGCGGTTGGCGCGTGCGGTTTCCTGTTCATTAAGCAACGATTGCGCCCAGGCCGGCTCGATATCCAACGGGATTTGCCAGATATCGATGCGGTGAGGGTGCAAATCGCTGTCGTTCAAAGGCAGGGATTTAAACAGGGATTTACTCATAAAAAGGGATCAACGGTAGCGTCAAAATGCAGTTAAAGGTATCATAGCGCATGATAATAAATTCGCCAACGGGTTACGTATGAGCCTACAATTTTTGGATTTTGAACAGCCAATTGAAGAGTTAAATCAGAAAATAGAAGCGTTGCGCATGGTCGGAAGCGACAATGAAGTCAATTTGAGCGAAGAAATTGCCCGCCTTGAAGCCAAATGCGAAGAGTTGACCGCTTCCATTTTTTCCAATTTAGAGCCATGGCAGGTTGCACAAATGGCAAGGCATCCGCTGCGCCCGCAAACCACCGATTACATTGAAAGCATTTTTACTGACTTTCAGGAGCTGCATGGCGACCGCCATTACTCCTCCGCCCCCGCCATTATCGGCGGCATGGCGCGCTTAAATGGCGAACCCGTAATGGTGCTTGGGCATCAGAAGGGCAAGAAGACCAAGGAAAAAGTCTATCGCAATTTTGGTATGGCACGCCCGGAAGAATACCGTAAAGCCCTGCGATTGATGAAGCTGGCAGAGAAATTTGAAATCCCTATTTTTACTTTTATTGACACAGCCGGCGCTTACCCCGGAATCGGGGCTGAGGAGCGGAACCAATCCGAAGCGATTGCCCGTAACCTGCTGGAAATGGCAAAATTAAGAACCCCTATCCTGTGCACAGTCACCGGCGAGGCCGGATCAGGCGGCGCGTTGGCCATTGGGGTTGGAGACCGGGTTTTCATGCTGCAGTACAGCATTTATTCCGTGATTTCACCGGAGGGCTGTGCGTCCATTTTATGGAAAGACGCCGCTAAAGCCAGTGAAGCGGCCAGGGCCATGGGCATTACCGCCGATAAAATTGCCGAATTCAAACTGGTTGATGGGGTAATCAAAGAGCCTTTAGGCGGTGCACACCGTAACCTGCCCGACATGACGTCGCGTTTAAAGACCATGCTGAGCGAGGAATTGCGCGCATTAAAACGCCTGCCCATGGATACCTTGCTTGAACAGCGTTATCAAAAATTCATGGCCATGGGTGCCTGTGACTGATAAAACCTGTACGCCAGACTGGATGCGTGATCTGGCTTCTTACGAGCACCTTTTTGTCGGATTCAGCGGTGGATTGGATTCTTCCGTGTTATTGCACCGCTTAAGCCGACACCCTGCTTTTATACATAAAGTAACGGCAGTGCACATTAATCACGGTTTAAGCCCTAATGCCTCGTTCTGGCAGGAGCATTGCCAGCGTCTCTGCGAGCAATGGCAGGTGAATTTTCTTGCCCTCTCTGTTCGTTGTGATCCTCGGGGCAATGTGGAAGAAGCGGCCCGTGTTGCGCGTTACCAGGCGTTGGGAGCTCTGATTAAAAAAAATAACTGCCTGCTGATGGGACATCATCTCGATGATCAGGCTGAAACCCTGCTTCTTCACCTGTTTCGCGGTGCCGGTGTTGATGGTTTGGCAGCCATTCCAGAAAAAAGCACCCTGGGCGAGGGGGATTTACGACGTCCTTTACTGAACTGCACCCGTCAGTCACTGCAGGCCTATGCGCTGGAACATCAGTTAAGTTTCATTGAGGATGAAAGTAACGCCAATACCCGGTTTTCCCGTAATTTTTTAAGGCAGGACATTTTCCCTTTGCTTAAAAGCCGATGGGCGGGTGTCACGCGTAATCTGGCGCGGACGGCGGAGCATTGCCGTCTGGCACAGGCCAATTTAAACGATTTAGCGCACCTGGATTGCCCTTCCCTGGCAGAAAAATCCAACGTGCTGCCGCTGGCGCCGCTGTTGCGTTTAAACAGAGCCCGTCTCGGCAATGTCTTGCGGGCGTGGTTGCGTCAACACGGTGTCCGCATGCCCAATACACGGACGTTTAATCGTTTAATTGATGAAATGATCCTGGCTGCACCCGACAGCAATCCGGAAATTCATTGGCGGCAGGTAACAATTCAGCGTTATCAGCAACACCTTTATCTGTCACCCTTACGAACTGAATCGACACCCGTTTTACCCTGGACAACGTTTCCAAACACGCTTTGTCTTCAAGGACTGGGAAAATTAACGGCAGAAACGGCTGATGAAGGGTTATTTATTCCATCGGGCAGCCAATTGGCTATTCGTTTTCGTGAGGGCGGCGAAATGTTCTACTGGCATGGACAACATAAATCGCTGAAAAAACTATTGCAGGAGTGGAAAATTCCCCCCTGGCAGCGGCAGCAGATTCCTTTGTTGTATGTTGATAATCAACTCGCGGCGGTGGTTGGTTATGCCGTCAGTGATCATTTTTATCAGACACGGGCAGGGCAGTGTTACAATCTGATTCACATTATTAACCAATAGTTAATTAATATTCATCAAATACCCTATTTATTGAAAATTTCGGAATTATTAAACTACCCTCCTCATTGCAGGAGAAAAAAATGATTTCAAATGTTCGCTTGATTTGGTTACTGAGTTACATGACAACGGCCTCCGTGTCGGCCGCTGTGATTACTCCCGGTCTGCCGGCAATCGCGTTTTCCTTCCAATTAAGCACCGAAGCCATTCAATGGATGATCAGTGCCTTTTTAGGCGGCTATGTCATTGGCCAGTTGATTTATGGGCCTTTAGCCAATCGTGCAGGGCGGGTTGGCGCGTTACGCATGGGTCTCGTGATTAACCTTTTGGGTTTACTGGTTTGTTATGCCGGCCTTGCGTTTCACTCCTATGGTCTGCTCATCGGTGGGCGTTTCATCAGTGCGCTGGGGGCGGCGAGCGGTCTCTCATGCACCTTGATGCTCATCCATGAATGGCTGCCTGAACAACAGCGCCGCACAGCGTTGTCTTATTCCATACTGGCCTTCACGCTAAGCATCGGTCTTGCAGTGTCCCTTGGAGGATGGATAGTCACTTATTGGCAATGGCAGGGTTGCTTTGCCTTGCTTTTCATTCATGGCGCACTGTTGTTGGCGGGTACCTCTTTTCTTAAAGAGACCCTGATAACCCGCAGACGTGTTAAATTGACGCAAATGATTACCGCTTATCACCAAACGCTGGCCTCCCCGGGGCTCGTGGTTTATGCCCTGGCGGTGGGATTCTGCTCGGCCGTCGGTTATTGTTATTCCGCTGCAGGCCCTTTAATTGCTGAACGTTTTCTGCATCTCTCTGCTGCCGCTTATGGCTCCTGGAATTTAGTCAATATGCTGGGGATGCTGATGGGCGGCCTGTTGATCAAGCGCCTCCTGCATCGCGGGTCACCCCAACGCGCGGTCGTCTATGGTTTTGGCGGTTGTACTCTGGCATTGTCCGGCCTTTACCTGATGTGGCATCAGCACTGGCTATTGCCCATTGGGTTTTTTATTCATACGTCGTTGTTGTATCTGTTCAGCGGCTTTTTATTCGCTGGTGGCTCCTGTCTCGCTACGGCCGAGGTGCAAGACAAAAGTAATGGGTCAGCCATGCTCAGTTTTATCAACATGCTGACTGCGGCGCTGGCCGTCATCCTCATGGGATACATGAACACCAACCCCTGGTTGGGGTTTCTTGAAATCCTTCTGCTGTTCGGCAGTGTGATTGCAGGCGCGTTGCTCCTGTTTCAGCACAAGACAAGCCATTTGCTCAAACAGGGCATCTGAGGGTGGAGTACCGCGAAGGGCTTTGCTCTTCGCTGTAAAAATCAGCATTCCGGCAGGTTCACCGCAAGACCTCCCATGGAGGTTTCCTTGTAAATGCTTTGCATGTCCATGCCGGTCTGTTTCATGGTTTTAATGACTTTATCCAGGGAAATCTGATGCTGACCATCGCCAATCAAAGCCATCCGGGAGGCGTTAACTGCTTTCACGGCCCCCATGGCATTGCGTTCAATGCAGGGAATCTGCACCAGTCCAAGGACCGGATCACAGGTCATGCCCAGATGGTGCTCCATCGCAATTTCGGCCGCATTCTCTATTTGTTCGATACTGCCGCCCAGCACAGCGGTCAAGCCCGCTGCCGCCATGGACGAGGCGACGCCGACTTCACCCTGACAGCCGACTTCAGCCCCTGAAATGGAGGCGCCTTTCTTGTAGAGAATCCCAATGGCGGCGGCTGTGAGGAAGTAGACATAAATGTCTTCCTTGCTTAAACGATCATGTGCTTCCTGGCAGTACTTAAGCACGGCCGGAATAATGCCGGCAGCCCCGTTGGTGGGGGCGGTGACAATCCGCCCGCCGGCGGCGTTTTCCTCATTCACAGCCATGGCATACAGATTTAAACGGTTCATGATGTCTGATTGCTCAAACACGCTGGGAACCCCTTTGTGTTCAATGAGTTTTTTGTAAAGATCGGGGGCGCGCCGTTTCAGCAGTAAACCGCCGGGTAAAATGCCGGGATGATGACAACCGTTTTCGATGCATTCATCCATCACGTTGGCAATCGCTAAAATCCCTTCCTGAATCGCATTTTTACTGCGCCAGGTTAATTCATTGACCATCATCAATTCAGCAATGGTTAACCGGTTGTCCCGGCACAGGCTCATTAACTCAAAGGCCGTGGAAAAAGGGTAGGGAGGTGCATTCGTGTCTTCCGAGGTTTTGTCAAACTCTTCCTCAGTGGTGATGAAACCGCCGCCTATTGAATAATACACCTGGCTGCGTAATAAATTTTGATTGACATCATAGGCTGAAAAACGCATGCCGTTACTGTGTCGTGGCAGCAGTTCCTTCTGTAAAAACAGGAAATCCCGATCCTCGTCAAAAAACAATTCTTTTTTGCCGCCCAAATGGAGTTTTTGCGAACTGATGATTTCACGCATGCGGGGAACCATGGAATCCGGTACCACACTTTCCGGAGTCTTTCCTTCAAGGCCGTTTAATATGGCTTTGTCTGTGCCATGGCCTTTACCCGTGAGGGCCAAGGAGCCGTACAGTTCGATTTTAATTCGTGATGTGGCGGCAAAATGGTCTTCCTTCTCCAATAACTGCACAAAGGCGTAGGCTGCTGACATGGGCCCTACTGTATGAGAACTGGATGGGCCGATGCCGATAGAAAACATGTCAAAGAGGCTGATGCTCATTATCAACTCGAGTGCTTTAAAATATAGCAATTTTAGATGTAAAACCCTGACTAAACAATAGAAGCAGGCTTTAAAAAATACAAGGTTGTTAAAACACGGCCTTAAATAATTAATCATTTGCCTTAACTGGTAATTTCCCTGAAAGTTAGGCAGAATAATCAAGCAATTTTTTCATGGTGTTCTAACGAGACATAGAAAGGGGATCTTTATGAAGATAAAACTGGTCGCTGCAGCTGTCGTAGGCCTGGCAATGACAACCGCGTTTGCTGATACAAATACCACCGCTCCCAGCACGACTACACCAGCCACTGCCGCAACACCTGCAACCTTAAACACCGATATTGACAAGTTGTCTTACAGTATTGGTGCTGATTTAGGCAAAAACTTTAAAAAGCAAGGCATCGAAATCAGTCCTTCGGCAATGGCCAAAGGGTTACAGGATGGCATGAGCGGTTCTCAGTTATTGCTGACTGAAGATCAAATGAAAGACGTGTTGAGTAAATTTCAGAAAGACCTGATGGCCAAGCGAAATGCTGAATTCACTAAAAAGGCAGAAGAGAATAAGTCCAAAGGCGAAGCATTTCTGTCTCAGAACAAAAGCAAAGAAGGCGTGGTGACGCTGCCAAGCGGTTTGCAATATAAAATCATTGAAAAAGGCAATGGCGCCAAACCAACCAAGGATGACACGGTCACGGTTGAGTACACCGGTCGTCTGATTGATGGTCAAGTGTTTGACAGCACGGATAAAACCGGCAAGCCAGCAACATTCAAAGTGTCTCAGGTTATTCCTGGCTGGACTGAAGCCCTGCAATTAATGCCTGCCGGCTCCGTCTGGGAAGTTTATGTTCCTGCTTCCTTAGCTTACGGTCCACGCAGTGTTGGCGGACCCATTGGCCCGAATGAAACCTTGATTTTCAAAATTCATTTGATTTCTGTCAAAAAGTCTGACGCGTAATCTTCAATTTCCCGGGGTCAAGTCCCCGGGAAGTCTGTCTGTTATAGCCTAATTGAGAGTCACCCATGACTAAACGCCTGTTGATTGTGTTTTTACTTGGCTTTTCTTCAGGGTTACCTCTCGCCTTGATTACCAGTACACTGCAAGCCTGGTATGCGGACACGGGACTCTCGGTTCTTGCCACCGGGATGCTGAGCCTGGTTGGTTTGCCCTATGTGTATCGGATTTGTTGGGGACCTTTGCTGGACCGTTACTCCTTATTTTCTTTAGGTAAACGCCGCAGTTGGATGCTGTTGATGCAATTGGCCCTCTTGCTTGGTTTTAATAGCCTTGCCTGGTTTACACCGCGGCAATCCCCCGAATTGATGGCGTTTATCGCGCTGATTCTTGCTTGTTTTTCAGCGACGCAGGATGTAGCCATTGACGCACAGCGTGCCGAATATTTACCGGTTCCAGAGCATGGGATGGGCGCGTCACTTGCTGTCTTTGGCTATCGTCTGGCCTTATTAATTGCCGGGGGGCTCGCTTTAATTATGGCGCATCATTTGGGATGGGCGGCGACCTATCGGATTATGGGCTTATTGATGCTGGTTGGGGTTTTCGCTACGCTCTGGAGTGAAGAACCCGTGCATTACAGCGAAGAAAACACGGGGTTCGTCACCGCTTTCCTTGCGCCTGTCAGGGATCTTTGCCG
Organism: Legionella rubrilucens; assembly: GCF_001468125.1. GTDB lineage: Bacteria > Pseudomonadota > Gammaproteobacteria > Legionellales > Legionellaceae > Legionella_C > Legionella_C rubrilucens. The sequence goes on from NZ_LNYT01000020.1 coordinate 768,395, forward strand.
TCGCCGCGACATCATTCCTCTGGTGTTGTTTATTCTTTTCTACAAATTGGGGGAGGCTTTTACGGCCACTACCAGCGGCATCATTATGCCTTTTTTAATTCAGGGCGTTGGTTTTTCTTTAGAAACCATTGGCTATGTGAATAAAATGCTTGGCATAGCCTCCATTCTATTGGGTGGATTGGCAGCGGGATTTTTGCTTCTGCGTTGGTCTTTGTACAAGGCGTTGCTCAGTTTTGGACTGCTGCAGGCTTTAACCAATCTGCTGTTTGTGGCTTTGGCGCTCACAGGTAAAAATCTGCCTTTGTTTGCTGCAGCCGTCATTTGTGACAATTTTGCAGCTGGAATGGGGTCGACCGCGTTGGTTGCCTTGTTTATGCGCCTGGTGAACCGCCAATACACTGCGACCCAGTTTTCTATTCTGGTGGCTGTTTCGAGCCTGCCCCGCATCTTATCCGGTCCTTTAGCGGCCTTGCTGCAAATGGGGGTAGGGTGGGTCGGCCTCTATCAGCTTTCGTTTTTTCTGGCCTTAGGCTTCATCCCGTTTTTAATCATGATAAGACGTGAGACCCAGCCTGAACCTGCCATGGCCGTGCTTGAGCGCGGTTGATTAAACAGCCATTTTTCATTTAGGCACTTTTTGCAAAATAAGAATAAAAAAATTCATTCTTCCATCCAATTTGAACAAAATTTAAACTATATTTATAGAATGTGCCTTATGGAATACGATTATGCATTGTCCTGCTGTTGGAATTACCAGTGTCAGTTTGAGTTTTCCCCCTTTGTACATGCACCTCAGAGAATTAGCCGGCTTACGCGGCGTTGACGTCGAAAAATACACCATCGGTTTAGGCTTGAATGAAATGGCCCTTTGCGGCAAACACTGCTCAGTAATTAACTTGGCCATTGCTGCTGCTCGAGGTGCCATTGCCCATTGGGGAGGTCACGCTGAGGACATTGGCCTTATTGCAGTCGGTACAGAAACACCGGTGGATTATAGCCGTCCTTTAAGCGCCTGGGTGGCTTCTGAACTTAAAATTCAGGGGCATGTCCGTTCCTACGAAGTGAAACATGCCTGTTATGGTGGAACCTTGGCTATCCTGCAGGCTGCGGAATGGTATTTAAGTCAGACCAACAGGCAAAAAGTGGCATTGGTTATTGCGGTCGATGAAGCGCTTTATGCTGAAAATGATGCAGGTGAGCCGACACAGGGGGCTGGGGCTGTTGCATTTATTATCGGTCCTCCGGTCTTGGCGGCGCTTCATGTTGGTCATACCATTGCCTACAGTGAACCCGTGTTTGATTTCTGGAAACCGCTCGATAAACATTACCCTGAAGTCAATGGTGCGTTCAGTCTGGAGTGTTATAAGCGCGCGGCGGTGTCCTGTTACAAAAAATTGGTTGGGGATCATGATCCCATGCAGGTATTAACACAGTACAAGGCCTTGTGCTTCCATGTCCCCTTCCCCAAAATGGTCTATAAAGCTTTTGCAGCGGTGGGGGAAAGCCTGGGTTTGACCGAATCAGAGACCCATGAACTGTATCAGAGCCGCGTTGCTCCTTTCATGGCATGGAATCAACGATGTGGCAATGCGTACACCGCCAGTTTATGGATTATGTTTGCCTATGCCCTGGGTCTGGCGTCTGCCAATGAACAGTTTTTATTATTTTCCTACGGATCTGGCATGGGATCAGAACTGATTGGTTGCTCCATCCGCATGGAAAATGAGGATAAAACCTGGCACCACGAGGCTGAGTATCAATTGAATAACCGGCAAGAGGTCTTTGCCAACGATTATGTAATCATGCGCCAGAATAAACCTTCAGAATAAGCGATCAATAAGGTGGCCTTAAGGACTAGGCTTGGTGGATTAGGGAGGAAATGATGACACTTTTATAGCTGTGTGGCTATCAGGAGGATCCGATGTCGGAGAATAATCAATTCGAAGGATTTTCAAAATTGACACGGATGGAACGTTATCAACGACTTAAAGCATTGGGTGCTTTAACCGATGAGGACATTGCTTTTTTACAGAGCGGGGCCGTGACTGATCCCTGTTTAGCTGAAAACCTGATTGAGAATGCGATTGGCTATTTTCAATTGCCCCTGGGCGTCGCCGGTCATTTTCGCATAGACGGTAAAGACTTGGTCATTCCCATGGCGGTCGAGGAAACCTCCATTATTGCGGCCTTATCGAAAACGGCCAAATGGGTCAGAGAATGCGGCGAGATTACGACCGCCATAGAAGGCGACTGCATTATCGGCCAGATTCAGATCGCGCATGTTAAAAACAGGCTGCAACTGGAAATCCTTCTGCAGGAAAACAAAGATAAACTGATTGCCATGGTGAATTCGTCGATCGCCTCCAGCATGGTTAAACGCCAGGGCGGTGTAAAGGACATTGAGTTGCGGACAGTACCCTATGGGAATGGTGAGCTGATGGCTGTTATTCATGTCACCATGAACCCTGTGGATGCCATGGGCGCCAACCTGCTGAATCAGGTTCTTGAATATTTGAAATCACCCATAGAGCAGTTGACCCAGGAAAAGGTAAGCCTTTGTATCTTATCCAATTTAAATGATAAAAAAATAACCACCGCTCAGGTTGTGATTCGTGAGATCGATGCCGAGCTTGGGGAAAAAATAGCCTTGGCTTCGGAGTTTGCCAAACAGGATCCCTACCGTGCAGCAACGCACAACAAAGGGGTTCTCAACGGCATTGATCCGGTAGCCATCGCCACGGGCAATGACTGGCGTGCGGTGGAAGCAGGCATCCATGCCTATGCGGTAAAGCAGGGGCAATACCGGGCGATTACTCAATGGTCTTATCGGGATGGGACACTGTATGGCGAATTCAGAGCGCCGCTGGTTGTGGGGATAGTCGGCGGCGTGACGACCCTGCATCCCACCGCCAGAATGGCTTTGCGCATGATGAATATCCAATCGGCCAATCAGTTGTCCCGTATTATGGCGGCAGTCGGTCTGGTGCAGAATTTAGGGGCGTTAAAGGCTTTATGCACCGTAGGGATAAGCCAGGGGCATATGAAACTGCATTTAAATAATTTAATCTTAAAAACCGATGCAACGGAAAAGGAAACCCCGCTGTTGAAGGCGAGGCTTGAACAATCCCTGTTGATCAATAAACACATTACCGAACATGATGTGATTGCTATCCTTAATGACCTGAGAGAAGCCTTACGAAATGATGAAATGGAACGTTCCCGCTAAAACCTTCCTGCTGGGGGAATATGCCGCCTTAGAAGGCGGCTCGGCGTTGGTCTTAACGACTAAACCCTGTTTTGAACTGACCCTGGTCGATGAACCGGTATTAAAAGGCATTGACCCGGCGTCTCCCGCCGGCCGCTATTGGCTCAGTTTGCCTCCGGTTGCACAGGGCCTGAGCTGGCATGATCCCTATGATGGCATTGGCGGACTGGGTGCTTCAAGCGCTCAGTTTCTTGCCGTGTATCTTGCGGATTGCCATTTACACAACCATCACCCTAACCGCAAGGCGCTGCTTGAGCGGTATTTCCAGTTTGCCTGGGATGGCAAAGGCATTAAGCCAAGTGGTTATGATGTGTTGGCGCAGGAGCAGCAGCAATGTGTATTTATCAATAGACAACGCAGTGAGACGCGTAATTATCCCTGGCCTTTTGGTGAATTGGGTTTTATATTGGTTCACAGTAGCAATAAATTAGCTACGCACCAGCATTTACAATCCTTTCAATTGCAGTTTTCAACCGAAAGACTATCACGGCTTGCCGACCAGGGTTGTATGGCTTTTGAGCAAGCCAATGACACCCTGCTGGTCAATGCCGTTAATGCCTGTCAACAACAGCTTGAAGCCTTGCAGCTGGTCGCCCCAGAAAGTGTAAAGACTATTGCTGCTTTAAAAAGCAATGAAGGCGTTGTGGCGGCCAAAGGCTGCGGTGCTCTGGGTGCCGATGTCATTTTACTGCTGGTTGAAAAACGCCGATTGAGCGGGCTGCGTAATGAATTATTGGCACAGGAGTATAATGTTCTTGCTACTAATGTGGATTTACACCTAGGCGAGCATTTAGTCGAGTCATCAAGGGTAAAAACAAGAATTTGAAGCAGGAACAGTCTCTTATCTGTAGTTGTTTACAGGCAGGAGTATAATGTTCTTGCTGCTAATGTGGATTTACACCTAGGCGAGCATTTAGTCGAGTCATCGGCTATCTTTGTTATAATAGCGGCGTGTGTGCCAGGGTGGCGGAATTAGTAGACGCGCCGGATTCAAAATCCGGTGATGGTGACATCGTGTCGGTTCGACTCCGACCCTCGGTACCAAATTAATCGGGTATTTCCCTATTACGGAAGCACCAGTTAATCAGTAATATGGTCTTACAACAGTTTAATTGCGAAAGCTCTCCTAAATAAATTTTCTCTTTGTAAAATCTTCGTTTGGTGCTATTTACATTTTAAAAACGCTATACTTAGGATTTATTGATACTATTAGCACAATGTCTTCCAAGAATAGATAATGCCTTGGATGGACAATTTTAGAGTCAAAATGACTAAAACTCTGATGTAAACCTTATTCATCAAATTGTGTAAAAGTTCACGAAGAAGCAAATTTAACTGAGGGAATACTGATCTGACCAAAATATTGTACGTACCCAGGTGCACATCCCTGTTGATTACATGAAAAATCAAACAGCTTTACGTTACGCGGATAAAAATTATTATACACTAGAGTATTATCGTTGTGTTTTTGCATTCGGCGTAGTTTATTTATAACAGGTACTATACGTAAATTCTTCGGTCGTTTTGCACTGGCCTGCAAATCAGAGGCTCCAAGTGGAATTCCTTCTTTCGTGGTGACCATGATGCCTAGCCAAGGATCAAAAAGCACCCACTTACTAAGCTCATTTACCCATACTTCTGCTGTTGCGTGACTGTAAGCAATTAAATCCTTAAGCTGGGGAGAATAATTTAAAGCAGATACAGGTCTTACCTTAAGACCAAGTCCATAGGATCCGTGAATAAAAAGATCCCTCATACCCTGACACATCACTGAAAACCCGCCTTTGCGAATAATACTTAATTTATCTTCAAAAGAATGAGTGAGAAACTGCCTGTAGCTCATGTTAATAGGACCTTGTCTTATGGGTTTTTCCCACAGATAATGCAGCAAAGCCATCGCCTGCCTTATCTCAGGATAGGTCGAGTGACCCAATGGTTTGAGATGTTTTAAATCAGGCTTTCCTATTAATATTACAGGTTGCGTATTGTTTTTAGTAACGCCGACATGCGTCTTTAAAGTACTCCGTCCTAAAATTGTATAACCATCTGGCTTCGAGTAATTTAAATTACTAGCTAACCAGCCTGCAGACTGCCTTATAAACTCCATGTAATTATTATCCACAAAAATAACTATAGAATATTCGGTCAATCTGGGCTCTTTATCGGGGTCAAAGGAAATAATTAATTTATTATCAGTTGAAGGAAAACGAATTGTTTTAACTTTAAGCTCTTTCAAATTAGATAGACTGGGAACAGTATCCAATATCACATAACCAGCTGTTTTGGGGGATTCATCAAAATAAAGCTCTATGCGGCCGACTTTTTGCTTATAAGCAATCAGATTGATGGTATAACCAGAATTAAAGTAGAATACGAAAGGCAGTAGTAAAACAATCCTTTTAATCAAAGGCATGCTGTCCATAAATTACAAAAAATCAATAGCGTAATTTAACCCAACTATTCAAAACAATCAATAATAGGTTTGCTCCCTGCTTGGTACGCATTATAGTCGACTTTTAAAATTAACTAACCTTATGAGCGACTCGCCGGCATACAACTCCATGTTAGTAGCCAATACGCTCCCCCCCATCCCGGACAACTCGAAGGATAAAAACAAGAATTTGAAGCAGGAACAGTCTCTTATCTGTAGTTGATTACAGGGATGGGATGTGTTAATATTGGTCAAATAGATCTTTGTTTGTTATGTAATGTTCGGTAAAGTCGAATCAAAAAAGAAGCTGCTTCACTCAATTAGACCCTCATCTACTGTTGATATAACCGAATTTAGGAATTTTCTTAAAGATAATCAGAAAAAATCAATCAACGCGAAATTTTTGCTGGAAGACACGAAGTTTCATCATCTAGAAGATTTTGAGAAGCGGTTTTTAAATGATCTGCCTCTTGTAAAGGAAATTATTGCTCAGGAAATTAATCGGCCTGAAGGAACGTTTGCCTTTTACCATGGGAGCTCGAATGCAGTAAAATTCTTACGCATGGTCATGAGTGCTGTTTCTAAAGAAATGGCTCAAACAGACCCGCAGGTTGTAAAATCTAATCTTGTTTTTGGTGCTATTAAATCTCAAACCTATTCACCCAAAACATTTTTTGAGAAACATTTGGATGGGAATCCCGCGTTATACCCATTCAGTGCTGAGTATAATTCAAAAAAACCACCACTTGATCATGAAACCAAAATTGCTAAAGTTGTCTTGGCTGCCTCAATGCTATTGCATGATGGTTTACTTGGTGAAACTGCCTGGCTTATGTATCATCGGAATATGAGCTTCTCAATCAGTAAAGAATCCAATTTTGTCAAGAGTATCCTGCAGGAATTTTGCAAAAAAAATAGGCTTGAAAACTTTCCTATTGATGCAATTGTTGCATGTTATGATGAATACCGTTCTGTTTTACAGGCACAACTGTTGCAAATTTTTGTCAGAAAAGAAAGCTTGAATTCTTTAGGATACTATTGTTATGCGGGAGGGGTACCACTCGTTAAAGATAGTGTTGCATTTCTAGACCAGCTTTATGATGACCTGAATAAACATAGTTGTTCAAATTGGGAAAGTTGTATTGCCGAAAGACTGGGTTATGCCCTTGAGGAAGAGAAACTCTACCATTTGGTTCATCCTCAGCATGCCCCGAGTCATAAGCTTCTCAACTCAGGAAGTGTACAATGGCACGAATTTTTACAGGTTCGGTTTTTAACCGCCAATCCAAATTTTTATAACTCAGAACAGGTCAGTGTTAATGAGTATTATAAATCCGATGAAGCGTATCAGATGGCTAAGAAACTAAAATTGTCATTAAAACTTGAAATTAAAGCTTATTTTAAAAATAAGGGTAATAATTCAGACAATCTCTTGCAAGAGACCAGTGCATTGGAAACCTGCCATTTAAACTTTGGTACCGAGGGTCGGAGTCGAACCGACACGATGTCACCATCACCGGATTTTGAATCCGGCGCGTCTACCAATTCCGCCACCCCGGCACACACGCCGCCATTATAACAAAGATAGCCATTGAAACAATGGTCATACTAAAATAATTTAATAAAATTGCTGTTTTATAGACAGTCTCCTGCGTATCATGAGAACAAGTTTATTGCGAGTAAACCGAATGAAAAAAATACTATTGCTTACAGCATGCTGTTTGATAGCGTGTACCGGGTACGCGGCGATGACGACCTGCCCCGATCCCAACACCACGTCCCTGCAATGGGGTGAGCCGCCGGCTCCCTGGGTTGTCAACCCGTATTCCCCACATAAACCCCAGGGGGAAGCGAATACGGCATTCGTCAGGGCTAATCTTTTAGTGGCGGGTTTGGGGCGAGGGGTGGTCTGTACTTATAAAAACTCGCTGGGCGAATACTCCATTTGGTGGCAAGTGCTGGTCAAAATTCCTTCCCGCAATGATTACCGCTGGATAGATACCTTGGGCGGATTTGTTTGCACCCAATCGTTGACCGATTGCGAATTCAGTGCAGCCAGTTGAGATGGTTATGCTTGCAGTATCCGTAACGTGAATGTGATCGAAGTAAATCCACATTGATAAAAACGAGTCCTTCCCGCGCAGGCGGGAATCCAGGCGCAAGATTTCGACATGGCTCCCCCGCCTGCGCGGGGGATGACAGAGGAGAGGCGGGGGATGACAGGGGGAGCGAAGGATGATGGGAAGTGAAGGATGGCGGGGAGTGAAAGATGACGGGAGTGGCGGAGGATGACAGGGGGCTGGAAGGATGGTTGCTCCCATTACCCCCCTATAATCGATCCTCAGTAATATTGATCATCATTTCCAGGGCTTTTTTTGCATTGTCGATAACCCACTGCTGATCCTGTACGTTCAAGCGTTGACGCATGCCGGTAAATTCATTCACCACATCGCCGGCTTTGACTTCATTATACGCCATGGGTTTACCTTGCCGCAGAAGATCAACCAGAGCAACCAAATGCGGCGGATCATTACGGGACATGGTAGCACAACCGCAGCCCATGCCTTTTTCATGATCCTTTTTGGGAGCTTCCGCAAGATTAACCACGGTAATCCCCAGGTGGCGGCAATATTGTTTGACATTGTCCACCATGTGATTTTCGGTACCGATAGCATAGCGTCCGGTTCCGGCCCGATCATTCACCACATAATCCCAGATGAAGGCGGTTGAGCCTGCCTGATGGGCTGCGCGAATGACTTCATTACGGCATTCCGGGTGTACGACGGTGGTATAGCCTTGACTATGCCAGTATTCGCACATGTCGGCGCGGTAATGGGTATGGACTGCGCACTGACTGGAGAACAGGATCAATTCAGCCTCGTCAAACTGTTTTAAGGTTTGATTGTCCTGTGCAGCCAGCGAATACTGAGCCCCTGCCGTACCGCCGGGCCAGTATGCCAGCTTGTTAATGCCTAGCCAATAAGCAACATTTTCTCCCATGTGCTGATCAGGGATAAACAGAATCTTTTTGTGTTGTTTCTGGGCCCATTGGAATATTTTTTTGACATTGGAACTGGTACAGACGGCGCCGCCTTGCGCGCCGGTCATGGCTTTCACCCGACCGGAAGTATTCATGTAACACACCGGCAGAATGTTTTCGGCGCCGTAGCGCTCGTTTAAATCCAGGAAAGCCGGTTCCACCATAAAATCCTTGGCCAGCATTTCCATGGTGCAACCGGATTTGGGGTTGGTGATGTAAACATGCTGGTTATTATTGGCAAGAATACTGATGGATTCCGCCATGAAATGCACGGCTGATTCAATGATGACTGACTTTTGCGGATTGTTGGCGGCCATCAGCGCTAATTGATAGGAATCGCCAATCTGCCCGCCAAATTGCTCCACGAGACGAACAATTTCGCCGCCCATGTAATAATGAGCCAGTAACAACAGTTGATCGCCAAAATGGTCCTGAGCTTTTTTCAAATAAGGCGTCATCCAGGCTAAAACCGTTGTCAGTTTGCGATCGGGCAGGGCCAGGTATTCCTCGGCATAAGGAATGAATTCTTCCTGATACCAATCGAGAGGGTAGTCGCTTTGACAAATACTCATGTCATTGGTAATCGACATTAATGTCTTCTCAGGTTGGTAAGTACTGGCGTCGGTTAACATAATTTCATCTCAACTAAATAACGAATTTTGAGGGGTAGTCAGCCTTAGGATGCTTTCTTCAGCATAGGCATTCTTACGGGGAAAATCTTCACGGTAATGGCCGCCACGTGACTCCCGGCGAGACAGGGCTGCCCTGACGATCAGTTCCGCATTCAGCACGATGTTGCGTAATTCGATAAAATCCCGGGTGATGCAATGCTTCCAATAGTATTCTTCGATGACTTCTTTTCGTTTCATTATTAATTGTAGTAAATCCTGCAATCCGGCTTCGGTACGAACGATGCCGGCGTAAGAGGTCATTTCGCCGCGAAGACCCCGCCAGTGGGCGTTAATCTGGCTTGCCCGCCGGGCATTCACTTCACCGGGTGAGTTCCAGTTGGGAATGCGCTCCACGTTTTTACTGAAGGAGGTAATGTCTTTCAGGGAGCAACGGGCGGCATTACTGGCCATGACGATGGCTTCAAGCAGGGAGTTGCTGGCCAGACGGTTAGCGCCATGCAGGCCGGTAAAGGCCACTTCGCCAATGGCATAAAGCCGCCTTAAATCAGTCCGGCCATCGACGTCAGTCAATACCCCGCCGCATTGGTAATGGGCAGCGGGAACGACAGGAATCATATCCTGGCTCATGTCGATGCCGATGGTGAGCAGGGTTGAATAAATTTGCGGAAAGCGTTTTTTCAGGAAGGCTCGGGATTGATGGGTAATATCCAGATTCACATAGCCGCTGTTGCTCTGCTCAATCTCACTGAAAATGGCGCGGGCTACCACATCGCGGGTGGCCAGTTCCAGATGTTCCGGCGCATAACGGCGCATGAAGCGCTCGCCATTATCGGCATTTTTCAGCAGGGCGCCTTCACCGCGCACGGCTTCAGAGATTAAAAAATTGTTGAGCGAGTGGTGGTGGAGCAGGGTAGGATGAAACTGATAAAATTCCATATTGCCTACGCGTGCACCGGCGCGGTAGGCCATGGCAACGCCATCGCCAGTGGCCACCATGGGGTTGGTGGTGTAGCGGTAGGTTTTTCCAGCGCCGCCGGTTGCTAAAACAACGCAGCGTGCGGCAAAGGTATGGATAAGGTTCTTTGTGCAATCAAGAACATAAGCCCCTAAAACTTCGCCTTGAATGTCAGTTCGGTGCGGGTGGTAATGGGTAATTAAGTTCACCGCGACATGATGCTCAAAAAACTCAATCTGCGGATGCTTTTGCGCGGTTTGAAGCAGGGCCTGGGTAACTGACAAACCAGTCTGATCGCCGCAATTAAAAATACGCCGGTGCGAATGGCCGCCTTCCTGGGCCAAAACAAAATGGCCCTTGCTGTCTTTGGTAAATTGCACGGGGTAGTTTAACAATTCCTCAATGGCCTGAGGCCCCTGACGGATAATGAATTCGACTGCCGGGGCATAGCAGAGTCCATCACCGGCGTGAAGCGTGTCGGCAATGTGCGCTTCCAGCGAATCCTCGCCGGATACCGCCGCGGCGATCCCGCCCTGTGCGTAGCGGCTGTTGCATTCATTGAGCTCGGCTTTGCTGATGAGTGCAATGCGGATGCGAGGTTCGAGTTTCAGCAATTGCAGGCAATAATGCAGGCCAGCTAAACCTGTGCCCAGAACCAGGACATCAAATTCCTTCGCGCTTCCCTGCTGTGAAAGCGTACTGTTCATGAGAACGCCTTCACCAGTTGCGCGGCAAGGCCGGTGTAGGTTTCCGGAGTCAGGTTGATCAGGCTCTCTTTGGCAGCCGCCGGTATATCCAGCGTTTGAATGAATTTCTTCAAATTATCCTTGTCGATGCCCTGACCTCGGGTTAAGGCTTTTAATTGTTCATAGGCATTGGGAATTTGATAACGGCGCATGACGGTTTGAATGGCCTCGGATAAAATTTCCCAATTTCCTTGAAGATCATCGAGCAGGGCCTGCTTATTGATTTGCAGCTTGTCATTGCCTTTGGCAATGGCCTGATAGGCAATCAGGCTGTAAGCGAAAGCCACGCCCAGATTACGCAGGACAGTGGAATCAGATAAATCGCGCTGCATGCGGGACTGGGTTAATTTATTGGCGAAATGATCAAACAACGCATTGGCCATGCCGAGATTCCCTTCCGCGTTTTCAAAATCGATGGGGTTGACTTTATGCGGCATAGTGGAAGATCCCACCTCTTCAGCCACGGTTTTCTGGGTGAAATAATTTAAGGAAATGTAAGTCCAGATGTCCCGTGTGTAATCGAGCAGGATATTATTGATCCGAATCATGATATGGCAGACTTCCGCAATGCCGTCATGCGGTTCAATCTGGGTGGTGTAAGCGCTGAAAGACAGTCCCAGTGAACTGACAAAACTGGCGCAATGCTTACGCCAGTCAATTTCGGGGTACGCCACAATATGGGCGTTGTAATTGCCGACGGCCCCATTGCATTTGGCCGGGATTAAAACCTCGGCCAGCTGCTGCTGCGGCCGTTTCAAACGGGCGACAAAATTGACCAGTTCTTTGCCTATGGTGGTCGGCGTAGCCGGTTGGCCATGGGTTCGCGCCAGCATGGCCACATCGCCATGCTGCTTGCCAAGCAGCATGATGCCGCCAATGATTTCAGCCAGGGTTGGCTGGATAATCTGGGCAATGGCCGATTTAAGCATCAGGGCGTAGGCGAGATTATTGATGTCTTCCGAGGTGCAGGCGAAATGAATAAAGCCGCAATAGGCCTTTAAATCGTTCTGTCCGTTCAGCCTGTCCCGCAGGTAATATTCAATGGCTTTGACATCATGGTTGGTTTGTTTCTCAAAGGCTTTGACTTTTTCTGCCTCGGCTTCATTAAACTCAGTTAAAATCGCATCAAGATAAGCTTTGCCGCGGGCATTCAGCGGCGGCAATTCTTTAATGTCCTCATTACCGGCCAAGGATTGAAGCCAGCGGATTTCGACCATCAGGCGAAAATAGATAAGTGCGTACTCACTGAAATAAGGGCTTAAGCTCGTGGTTTTTTTCAAATAACGGCCATCAATTGGTGAAATGGCATTCAATGAGGAGAGAGTCATGTTTTCAACCGCCAATTTATAAAGCACATATGATATTAGATGGCGACCAAGATGTGAATTAAAAAACCCCTGATTCTCTGCAAATTAACACCCTTATTGCTTTTTTAGTGGATATGTAATTGATTTAGCGATTTAATAAGAAAGCGTGTAAGCCAAAAAAACCGCTTGACAACTGACGCAAGGACGAAGGGATGCGCCTGTTTCTCTTTTATATGATGATGATTGCCCATGGCTGCTGTGCCGCAACAGCCGCTAAACCGCTGACCTTTCCCGAAGCCCTGCAATTGGCCTATCGCCATAATCCGGAACTGCAGGTAGCCATTGCCGACGTGGAGCGTCTGAAGGGGAGCGTGATTCAGAACGGTTTATTGCCCAACCCTTCCATTTCACTGGAAGCGGAAAACATAGGGGGGTCGGGGCAGTATCAGGGCTATGAATCCGCAGAAACCACCTTGTCTGTGGCTCAGCCGATTCCCCTTGGCCATCGACTTCATTACCTTCGCTCGGCTGCCCATGCCGGCTATGTTGCCGGTGTTGCCCGTCTGAGTGTTAAAAAAATGGACATTTATAGTCGAGTGGGTATGGCTTATGTCGATGCCCTCTATGCCGCTCAATGGTATAGCGTAACCCGGAAGCTGACCCGGCTTCATCAGCAGATTGTCTCGGAAATCAAACGACGCAATGTCGCCGGAGCCGGCACGGAACTTGATTTACGATTAGCTGAAATCCGGTTTTATGAAGCCAAAATACGTGAAAACCGGGCGCGCCGTGAGATGTTTCTGGCAGAGGCCATGTTGGCGCGGGTGATGGGTGTTAAAATGAAGGGCCATCGGCCATTGACTGACAGGGGCTTGTCGCATCAGACGATGCAATGGCGGCGTATTGTGGAAAAAATGCCTGAAAGTCCTGTGCTTAAGGAAAAACTACTCTTGTTAAAAGCGAGGCGCGCTGAGATTACTGCCGTTAAAAAAGAAGTCTGGCCCAATCTGGTGGTGCAGCTTGGGGGCCGCCATTTTTCCGATGACGGCAACAATGCGGTGGTGGTTTCCACCAGTTCGCAGGTACCGGTGTTTGATCGCAACCAGGGACGAATTGCCGCTGCCGAGGCGCAATACACTCAGGTTCTGCAGGAAATCAAAGTATTGCGCCTGCAGTTGAAGCAGCAGCTTTATCAATACCTGCTGGAGTGGGAGCAGAATGTTTATGAAGCAGAGCGGGTGACCCGCTCCCTGCTGCCACTGGCAAGAAAAGCCGTGAAACTGGCCGAAGAAGGGTATAAGCAGGGGCGTTATACTTATTTGGAATTATCTCAGGCGCTGACGATGCTGTATCAGGAAGAAAAGCACTACCAGCAGGCGCATGCCAATTATCACAAAGCCTTGATACAGATGACAGGAATATTGGGCATTTCGACAACCAGGAAACGCACATGTTGAAAGTCTGTTTAAGAATAAGTCTTGCCATGCTGACCTTGCTGGCCTCATCCCCCCTTGCTGCCCATGGCGAGATCGAAGCTGCCCGCGGGCATGAGGCAATAAAAACAGGTCCTCATGGTGGTAAACTATTACGTCACGGCTCTTTAAGCGTCGAGATCACGATGTTTGAAAAAAACAGCCCGCCGCATTGGCGCGTGTATGTTGCCGACTCAAAGGAAGCAATCAAGCCCCGGCAGGTGCAGCTTAAAATGACGTTAAAGCGTTTTAACGGCAGGGAGGAAACCATTGACTTTATTCCCATGGAGGATTTTCTGCAAAGCCGCCAGGCGATTGATGAACCGCATTCGTTTGATGTCCATGTCCTACTGACTTATCAAGGGCAGCAATACCAATGGCAGTATGCTGATTACGAAGGGCGTTTGACCCTGTCAGACGACATGATGAAGGCCGTGGGCATTAAAACAGCCATTGCTAAAGGCCGTCTTATCGGCAGGCAATTGATCGTGGTGGGTAAAATTGCTGCTAATCGCGATGCTATGGCACCTATTTACCCGCGTTACGCCGGCATTGTCCAATCCGTGCATAAAAATTTAGGCGATGAAGTTAAGAAAGGGGATACGCTCGCCATCGTGGAAAGCAATGAAAGCCTGCAGGATTACACGATCACAGCCCCCATCAGCGGGACGATAGTAAAAAAAGCAGTGACCATGGGGGAAATGGTCAAAATAGATAACCCGATTTTTGAAATTGCCAATCTCGACTCAGTCTGGGCTGATTTGACCCTGTACCGCAAAGAAGCGCCCTTGGTCAAAAAGGGCATGAAAGTTATCGTCAGCAGTGATGGCGGCAAGCCGCGGATGGTGAGTGAAATCAGTTACATTTCACCGCTGGGCATTGAAGACAGTCAGACTGTACTGGCCAGGGCAGTTTTAGCCAATGCTGACATGCAATGGCTGCCGGGAATGTATGTGAATGCCCAAATTACGGTCAGTACCCGGCAGGCAGCCGTGGCTGTCCCGCTGAAAGCCATTCAATGCTGGCATGATCAATCGGTTGTGTTTGTGAAACGGGGAAATCAATTTGAAGCCACTCCCGTAAAACTTGGCGACAAAAACAATCAGTGGGCGGAAATTCTTGCGGGTCTTGAGCCTGGGGATGAATATGTCGTTCAGAACAGTTTTTTTCTGAAGGCGGATTTGGATAAATCCGGGTTTGGGCACGAACACTAAGGAGAGGAGATGCTTGAAAAACTCATTCATTTCTCACTCGCCCAGCGTTGGTTTGTGCTTTTGCTCACCCTGATTATTGCGGGCATTGGTTTTTATAGTTTTCAATTCCTGCCCATTGATGCTGTGCCGGACATTACCAATGTCCAGGTTCAGATTAATACCGAAGCACCGGGTTTTTCACCCTTTGAAGTTGAACAACGCGTTACCTTCCCCATTGAGACAGCCATGAGCGGTCTGCCTTCGCTTGATTATACTCGATCCCTGTCACGGTATGGCCTGTCGCAGGTGACGGTGGTGTTTAAGGACAAGACCAATATTTACTTTGCCCGGCAATTGATCAACGAGCGTCTGCAGCAGGTCAAGAATAAACTGCCAGCCGAGGTGACGCCTGAATTAGGTCCTGTGTCTACGGGGCTCGGCGAAATTTTTATGTACACGGTCACCAATAAAGCGGGGGCGAAATCCCCCTTGGATTCGACCGAATTGCGTACCATTCAGGACTGGATTATCAAGCCGCAATTACGTCAAGTCAGCGGTGTGGCCGAGGTGAATACCATTGGCGGTTTTGAAAAGCAGTATCATATCACCCCGGATCCGATGCAATTGTTTCGTTACAGTTTAAGCCTCGAAGATGTGCTTGAAGCGCTTGAACAAAACAATGCCAATGTCGGCGCAGGCTATCTTGAACGCAATGGCGAACAATACCTCATCCGCGTGCCGGGGCAGGTTAAATACATCACGGACATTGAAAACATCGTGATTGCCAGTTACAAGGGAATCCCTATCCGCATTGGCGATGTCGCCGAGGTGAGTCTCGGCAATGAATTGCGTACGGGGGCGGCCACTGAAAATGGCAGGGAAGTGGTTCTTGGAACGGTCTTCATGTTAATGGGTGAGAACAGCCGCACGATTTCGCAACGGGTGGCGGACAAATTAACAGAAATCAATAAAACCCTGCCTGACGGGGTGGAGGCCAAAGCGGTTTACGATCGGACGATTCTTGTTAATGCCACCATCAATACGGTTAAAAACAACCTGTTTGAGGGGGCTTTGCTGGTGTGCATCGTACTCTTCGTTTTTTTAGGCAATCTGCGGGCCGCTTTAATTACCGCCCTGGTTATTCCCCTGTCCATGCTGCTGACCATCAGCGGCATGGTAGTCAATCAGATCAGTGCCAACCTGATGAGCCTTGGGGCGCTTGACTTTGGTTTGATCGTGGATGGCGCGGTCATTATTGTTGAAAATTGTTTAAAGCGCCTTGGTTTACGACAACATCAATTGAAGCGCCAGTTGACGGAAGAAGAGCGGCAAAAGGAGATTGCGGCGGCTACCGTGGAAGTCATTCGGCCCAGTGTTTTTGGCGTGTTGATCATAACCATTGTTTACCTGCCTATCCTGACTTTAAGCGGTGTCGAGGGAAAAATGTTTCTGCCCATGGCAGAGACAGTCATCATGGCCCTGCTGGCGGCCCTCTTTTTTGTCGTGACCTTCGTGCCGGCGGCAGTGGCTGTGTTCTTACGCGGCCGTGTCAACGAAAAACCGAATGTGCTGCTGATGCACCTGACCTTCGCTTATGAGTGGTTACTGGGCGGCAGCCTTCGTTACCGGCAACTCATTACAGGCCTTTCCCTCCTGGTTACCTTGTTGAGTCTGGTTCTTGCCTGGCGTCTTGGCGCCGAGTTTATACCCAGCCTGGATGAGGGGGATATTGCACTGCATGCGATTCGAATCCCCGGTACCAGCCTGACGGAGGCAGTGGCGATGCAACACCTGCTGGAAGATCAAATTAAACAGGTGCCTGAAGTAGCCAGCGTGTTTTCCAAGCTCGGTACGGCAGAAATCGCCACCGACCCCATGCCGCCCAATGTGGCCGATACGTTTATTATGATTAAGCCGCGGAGTCAGTGGCCTGACCCACGCAAATCCAAGCAGCAACTGGTGAAGGACATTGAGAAGAAAGTGACCCGGATTCCAGGTAATAATTATGAGTTTACCCAACCGATCCAGATGCGGTTTAACGAATTGATTTCCGGGGTGCGAAGCGATGTGGCGGTGAAAATTTTTGGCGATGATTTAAACACATTGATTGCGTCGGCCAACGCGGTTCGCGACCTTCTGTCTACCGTGCCAGGCGCTGCGGATGTTAAAGTTGAACAGGTCACGGGCCTGCCCTTGTATACCGTCGTCATCGATCGGGTTTCTCTGGCCCGCTATGGCTTACAGGTCAGCGAAGTGCAGAATGCAGTGGAAATTGCTTTGGGCGGTAAAAAAGGAGGCGAGCTGTTTGAAGGCGATAAGCGGTTTGACCTGGTGGTTCGTCTGCCGGAGAAACTACGCAACGATCCCGATGTCCTGCGGCGCATTTTAATTCCTTTGCCCATTGCCGAAGACGGCGAGCGGCATTTTATTCCATTGACAGAGGTGGCCGTTATCGAGCGCAGCGAAAGTCCCAATCAAATCAGCCGGGAAAATGGCAAACGCCGTATTGTGGTTACCGCCAATGTGCGAGGAAGCGATTTAAATTCCTTTGTCAGTGCCGCGATGAAGAAAATAGAGCAGAGTTTAAAACTACCCAGTGCCTACTGGCTCAGTTGGGGCGGTCAGTTTGAACAGATGGAATCTGCCGCAGGGCGCCTGCAATGGGTTGTACCGGCTGTTTTATTCATTATTTATCTGTTGCTGTTCGTGGCCTTGGGGCATCTACGCGATGCCTTTTTGGTGTTTACCGGCATACCTTTGGCCTTAACAGGAGGGGTAGTGGCTTTATGGCTGCGAGGGATTCCATTGTCCATTTCAGCCGGTGTGGGCTTTATTGCCTTGTCCGGGGTGGCCGTCTTAAATGGCCTGGTCATCATCAGCTTTATCAATAAACTGTACTATGATGAGCATGTTCCACTGCGCCGTGCCATCATCCAGGGGTCAATAGCGCGGCTAAGACCAGTACTCATGACGGCACTGGTGGCCTCTCTGGGTTTTGTTCCCATGGCATTGGCAACCGGTACCGGAGCGGAAGTGCAACGTCCACTGGCTACGGTGGTAATTGGCGGCATTCTCTCATCCACCCTGCTCACCCTGGTGGTGCTGCCCTGTCTGTATTACCTTGTCCACTCCTACGGTCGGGGTCGGGAATCCCACGGCGTTGAGTAATTAATACTTCGCTTAATCATTCACATCAAGAGGCAATTTCAGTAGAATGATTCACATTTTTAAGGATTTAGGGGTGGTTTATGTCTGTCAGCATCCATACGATTGATTTTAAACACTTGGGTATGCAGGACCTGGAACAAGTGGGCGGCAAGAATGCGTCGTTAGGTGAAATGATTAGCCATTTATCTGCTGCTGATGTCCTGGTTCCTTCAGGCTTTGCCACCACAGCCGACTCCTTTCGTGCTTTTTTATCGCAAAACGGCCTTGATCAACACATTTATGAGATGCTGTCCAACCTGGATCCGGATAATATTAACCAGTTGACGCAAGTGGGTAAAACCATTCGTGAAAAGGTGGTGAACACGCCGTTTTCAAGCGAATTTGAAGCGGCTGTCCGACAATCCTACGAGCAACTGGCCAAACGCATCGGTCATGAGGATTTTAGCGTGGCTGTACGCTCGTCGGCTACGGCGGAAGATTTGCCTGATGCCTCCTTTGCCGGTCAGCAGGAAACATTCCTGAATGTTCGCGGCATTGATGCCGTGCTGACTGCCATTAAGCATGTCTTTGCCTCGTTGTTTAATGATCGTGCCATTTCCTACCGTGTACACCATGGTTTTGCTCATCACGATGTTGCTCTTTCGGCGGGAATTCAACAGATGATCCGAAGCGATATCGCCGTAAGCGGTGTGATGTTTACGCTGGACACGGAGTCAGGGTTCAACGACGTGGTGTTTATCACCTCTTCCTATGGACTTGGGGAAATGGTTGTACAGGGCGCGGTGAACCCTGATGAATTTTACGTCCATAAACCGGGTTTAAATGCAGGTCGGCCCGCGGTGATTCGTCGCAATTTGGGCAGTAAAGCGATTAAGATGGTTTATTGCGATGATCCCGACAGTGGCCGCAATGTCAAAACTGAAGAAGTGCTCCCTGCGGATCGTCTGAAGTTTTCTCTGACCACCAACGAAATAGAGCAGCTTGCCCGACAAGCGCTCATCATTGAAAAGCACTATGGCCGCCCCATGGATATTGAGTGGGCGAAAGACGGAAAAGATGGCAAACTGTATATATTGCAGGCAAGGCCTGAAACGGTAAAAAGCCGCGCCAATACGCAGGTTCTGGAACGTTACACCCTGAAAGCCAAAGGCGACGTATTGAGTGAAGGGCGCAGCATCGGTCAGCGCATTGGCCAGGGACGTGCTCGTATTATCAAAGACATCAGCGAGATGGACAGGGTCAAGCCTGGCGATGTTCTGATTTCTGACATGACCGATCCGGATTGGGAGCCGGTTATGAAACGGGCCGCTGCCATTGTTACCAACCGGGGCGGGCGCACGTGTCATGCAGCCATCATTGCCCGCGAGCTTGGCATCCCGGCCGTGGTGGGTTGCGGTGATGCCACAAAAGCAATCCGTGACGGAGATGAAGTCACCGTCAGTTGTGCCGAGGGGGACACGGGTTATATTTATCAAGGATTATTGCCTTTTGAACGCATCAACCTCGATGTGGATACCATGCCGGAACTGCCCATCAAGGTGATGTTGAATGTCGGCAATCCCGAACGGGCCTTTGCTTTTCAATCAGTGCCTAATTCAGGCGTGGGGCTTGCACGCCTTGAGTTTTTAATTTCCAATACCATCGGCATCCACCCTAAGGCATTGCTGAATTACGCTTCCCTGGAAGATAAAAAGCTTAAGCAGTTGATTGATGAAAAAACCGCGGCTTACGAGTCGCCGGTGGAGTTTTACATCGAGCGTTTAAAGGAAGGCATTGCCACCATTGCCGCTGCCTTTTACCCCAAACCGGTGATTGTTCGTTTATCTGACTTTAAATCAAATGAATACGCCAATTTGGCGGGCGGGCAATATTATGAGCCGCATGAGGAAAATCCCATGCTCGGATTCCGTGGCGCTTCCCGCTATGTGTCGCCCGATTTTGCCGATTGTTTTGCCCTGGAATGCCGGGCGGTGCGGCGTGTGCGGGAGGACATGGGACTTCAAAACGTGGAGGTGATGATTCCTTTTGTGCGTACAGTCAGCGAAGCGTCGCAGGTTATTGATGTGTTAAAGGCGCAGGGCCTTTCGCGCGGTCAACACGGATTACGCATTATCATGATGTGTGAATTGCCCTCCAATGCCCTGCTGGCCAGAGAGTTCCTGGAGTATTTTGATGGTTTTTCCATCGGTTCCAATGATTTGACGCAATTGACCTTAGGCCTTGATCGTGACTCCGGCTTAATTGCTTCGCAGTTTGATGAGCGCAATGATGCGGTGAAAGCCTTGCTGCACATGGCCATCTCAACCTGTAAACAAGCTGGCAAATACATCGGCATTTGCGGTCAGGGACCGTCTGATCACCAGGATTTTGCTGAATGGCTGATGAAAGAGGGCATTGACAGCGTGTCGCTAAATCCTGATTCCGTGTTAGACACCTGCCTGTTTTTAGCCAGGCAGAAAGCATGAAGCGGCTTTCCAGATTTTTACTGGTTGTCGCAGCGTGTTTCCCGGTTTTGGTATTTGCTGGAAGCAATACCCATGAACAGGATCCGCTGGCATCAGTGATTTTCTGGGTCAGTTTTATTTTTATCTTTGCTCTGTTGGGGCGTTACCTGGCTAAACGGTTTAATCAGGCCGGCGTCCTTGGCGAGTTAATCATGGGCGTGCTTCTGGGCAATGTCTGTTATTTTTTGGGTCTGCAAATATTTGTCGTGCTGCGTGAAGGCTCTGCGATATTCCACATCATGCGCAGCATGCTGGATGGTGTCTCCCTCACGCAGGCAGTCAAAACCAGCATCCCGGATCCAGTCTATGCCAACCAGATGCTGAAGGCCTTAACCAGTCATGACGGCATTGAGCTAATCAAGGCAGGGTATGTTCTGGATATCCTGTCGCGTTTCGGCGTTCTTTTTCTGCTGTTTATGGTGGGTCTTGAAAGTTCGCTGCAGGACTTGAAAAAAACAGGGAGAGAATCAGTCCAGGTGGCGATCATCGGCGTAGTAGCGCCGATCATCCTTGGGTTTTTAGCTGCCCATCTTTTACTGCCTGATGCGTCGTATAAAGCCGATTTGTTTGTTGCCGCCACCCTGTCAGCCACCAGCATCGGCATCACCGCCCGCGTGTTGTCGGAAATGAAAAAACTTAAAACCCGGGAGGCGAGGACCATCATGGGTGCGGCTATGCTCGACGATGTCCTGGGACTGATGATTTTAGCCATTGTCAGCAGCATTGTTGTCAGCGGTGAAGTCGATGTGCTACAGATTGTCTGGGTGTTAGGTTCAGCCCTTGTATTTTTTATCGTGGCTGTCTTGTTCGGTCCCTGGGCTTTGCGGCAGGTGATTCGCTTTTTAAGTTTCCTTGATCTGTGGGAAGCCAAACTCTTTGCATCCTTTTTCTTTCTGATGACACTTGCCTGGCTTGCCACTGTGATGCAGCTGGCTGCCATCATTGGCGCGTTTGCAGCCGGTCTGGTGATTCATGATGGTTTTTTTGAAGTTGATGACAGCGAGCGACAATACCGCTTGGATATCAAGCAACTGATTGCTCCGTTTGAAGCCATTTTAGCTCCCCTGTTTTTCATGTTGATTGGTATTCAGGTCAAACTGGAATCGTTTTATGACTGGCGCGTGCTGGTCATGGCCGGAGCATTAACCCTGGCGGCCATCATTGGCAAGCTGGTCAGCGGCCTGGGCGGCAATAAAAAGGACGATCGATTGCTGATAGGAATTGGTATGTTGCCTCGCGGTGAAGTGGGATTGGTTTTTGCCTCCATCGGCAGAACCTTGGGGGTTATTTCCGATAATCTGTTTTCAGCCATCATTTTAATGGTTATCCTCACCACCTTAATTGCCCCTCCCTGGTTGAAAATGCAATACGCACGGCAGAAAAAGAGAAAGGTTAGTCAGGCATGAATATTCCCTTCGATGAAATCAAAGACAATGTAAAACGCGCGCTGGCTGAGGATATTGGTTCTGGCGATGTCAGTGCCGCATTGCTGCCAGCCGAATTGCAGGCCGTGGCTGAAATTTTTTCACGTGAGCCCATGCTGGTGTGCGGTCAGCCCTGGGTCAATGAAGTCTTTGCACAGGTTAACCCGGGCATTGAAATTCAATGGCTGGTTGATGAGGGGGTCTGGTTGGCGGAACCCTCGACGCTGTGCAAAATCAGCGGTCGCGCCTGTGATCTGTTAACTGCGGAAAGAACCGCGTTGAATTTTTTACAAACCCTGGCCGCTACAGCCACCCAGACCTGGCACTATTTACAGGAAATTAAAGGCACCAAAGCCCGTTTGCTTGATACACGCAAAACCATTCCCGGGTTAAGGCTGGCGCAAAAATACGCCGTTGCCTGTGCGGGCGGTATGAATCATCGTGTTGGTTTGTACGATGCTTACCTGATTAAAGAAAACCACATTAAATCCTGTCGTTCCATTACGCAGGCTATTTTAATGGCACGGGAGAAACGGCCGGACTTGCTGATTGAGATCGAAGTGGAAACGCTTCAGGAGTTGCTGGAAGCGTTAAATGCTGGCCCCGACCGTATTCTGCTGGATAATTTCAGCCATGCCATGCTGGCGGAGGCTGTGGTTTTAAATCAACCTTATCAATGCCAATTGGAGGCTTCGGGAGGGGTGACGCTGGATACCATCCGTTCTATTGCACTCACGGGTGTTGACTTTATTTCAGTCGGTTCGATAACCAAGTCCTTACAGGCAATTGACTTGAGTTTGTTAATCAGGGAAATCAAATGAATGCAAAAATCGTATTAACCGGGGGCGGTAGCGCTGGTCATGTCACCCCCAATTTAGCCATGATTGAAAACCTGAAAGAAGAAGGCTGGCAAATCGATTACATTGGTTCTGCCGATGGGGTAGAAAAACAGATTATTGGTAAAACCCAGGTGTCCTTTCATCCCATTCAGTCAGGAAAATTACGCCGTTATTTCAGTTGGCAGAATTTTTTAGACCCGTTTAAGATTGTTTATGGTCTCATTCAATCGTTTCGGTTATTACGGCGTTTGAATACAGACATTGTTTTTTCCAAAGGCGGATTTGTCGCTTTCCCTGTGGTGGTGGCGGCTTGGCTGAATCGCATTCCAGTCGTTGCTCATGAGTCGGACATGTCGCCCGGACTTGCAAACCGCTTGTGCCTTCCATTTGTTAGTAAAATCTGTGTGACATTCGCTCCGGCGAAAACCCATTTTAAACGGCAGGATAAGGTGGCAATAACGGGTACACCCATTCGTCGGCAATTATTTAACGGCTCGCGTCAGCGGGGTCTTGCCCTGTGCGGCTTTAATGACAAGCAGGCCATCTTACTGGTCATCGGCGGGAGTCTGGGCGCTCAAGCCATTAATCAGGCCGTGAGAGAAGCCTTACCGAGGCTGAGCCAAAACTATCAGATTATCCATTTATGCGGCAAAGGAAAGATGGATGAATCCCTGCAAACGGTGCCGGGTTATTTTCAACTGGAATATGCCAGCGACGAACTGGCTGACTTGTTTGCCGCTGCCGATGTGGTGGTTTCACGTGCCGGAGCGAATGCCTTGTATGAAATTCTGGCTTTGCAAAAACCGCATGTATTAATCCCGCTTTCAGCCAAAGTAAGTCGCGGCGATCAAATTCAGAATGCCAACTACTTTAAGGAGCAGGGGATTAGCATTGTCATTCCTCAGGAAGAGTTAACCACCGACCGTTTGCTGGCGGCCATTGATGAGGCGGAAGAGAATCAACAGGACATTATTCAGCGTATTAAATCGCTGAAAATTGAATCCGCCACCGTGAAAATCATGAATCTCATTAAGGAGCAGTTGCATGTTGAATCCCCAGAAACTGTTTGAAGGAATTGAACAGGCCTGGCAAAACGAGATCCTCCCCAGTCTCGTTGACTACATTCGAATTCCCAATAAATCGCCGCATTTTGATAAAGACTGGCAGGCGCATGGCTTCATGGAAAAAGCAGTGTCCCATGTTGCCCAGTGGTGTGAAGCCCATGCTCCTCGAGGCATGACCATGGAAGTCATCCGGTTAGAAGGCCGCACGCCGCTTCTGTTTATGGAGATTCCCGGTCAATTAGAGGAAACCGTATTGCTGTATGGTCATCTCGACAAGCAGCCGGAAATGACAGGGTGGCAGGAAGGTCTTGGCCCCTGGCAGCCTGTGATTCGTGATGGAAAGCTTTATGGCCGCGGGGGCGCAGACGACGGCTATGCGGCCTATGCCTCGTTAACGGCCATTGACCAGCTTAAGAAACAGGGATTAGCCCATGCCCGCTGTGTATTGATTATTGAGGCCTGCGAGGAAAGCGGCAGCTATGATCTTCCTTATTACATCGAAGCCTTGGCTCATCGCATCGGCGAACCCTCGCTGGTTATCTGCCTGGATTCGGGAGCCGGGAATTACGAACAATTGTGGATGACAACTTCCTTGCGCGGGAATGTAGTGGGTGAGCTTTCGGTGGAATTGATTGAAGAAGGGGTTCATTCCGGTAGTGCCAGCGGCATTGTACCCGACAGTTTTCGAGTGGCCAGGCAACTCATCAGTCGTATCGAAGACGAAGCCACAGGACAGGTAAAGTTGCCTGAACTGTATTGCGAGATCCCTGAGGAAAGGGTGAGTCAGGCGCGGCAATGCGGTGAAATTCTTGGAGAAGACGTTTACTGTGCGTTTCCTTTTCATCCGAATGTCAAACCCGTGACTGGCAATAAAACGGAATTAATACTGAACCGCACCTGGCGGCCTGCTTTGACGGTGACAGGTGCTGAAGGGTTACCGGCGATTGCCAATGCCGGCAATGTCATGCGTCCAAAAACGGCATTTAAATTATCCATGCGCCTGCCACCGCTCGTATGCCCGCAAAAGGCTTCCATGGCCATGCAAAAGGCATTGACCGAAGAGCCCCCTTACCAGGCCAAGGTCGCTTTTCATATTGATGACGGTGCACCGGGTTGGCATGCGCCGTTAATGCCCGAATGGCTGGCTAAAGCCGCTGATGAAGCGTCCATGGCATTCTACAATAAACCCGCGGCTTATATCGGTGAAGGAGGAACCATACCCTTCATGGGCATGCTGGGTGAGAAATTCCCACAAGCACAATTTATGATCACCGGTGTATTGGGGCCTCATTCCAATGCCCATGGTCCTAATGAGTTTCTGCATTTGGATATGGTTAAAAAACTAACTTCCTGCGTTTCTTATGTTCTGCATCGGCATTATTTACAATTTTCCAATAATCGCTAGACAAAACAATAACTTACTGTCATAATTCGCAACCTCTTGTTATGGAAAACAACAAGAGGTTGATGACGGCAAATGCCGTTAAGTCCAATCACAATAAGGAGAAATTATGAAAGCCAATCTGATTGCTATGGTTCTGTCATTTTTATCAATGTCGTTCCCTTTGTACGCATCCCCCACACCCCTCGGCACAAACGCGACCGCGCAGGAAGCAGAAACAGCCGCTCCTAAAATCAACCTGAATACCGCTGAATTAAAAACGCTGATTCATTCATTTAAAGGAATTGGTGAGAAGCGGGCTGAGGCCATTGTTAAATACCGGGAAAGCCATGAGGGTTTTAAATCGGTTGAAGAATTGGCGGAAGTTCCCGGTTTGGGGCAACAATTCATCAATAGGAATCTTGCTGAACTTAAAGAAACCTTTAGCGTAGAGTAAAATCTCCCCGCCCGCGCAGGCGGGCTTTTTCCGTTCTCAGACATAAAAATAAATGGAATACCATGTCCGGTGATAACCATTATTTTGTTTATATATTATCCAGTAAGGCTTATGGAACACTTTATACCGGTGTCACAAGTAATCTGGCACGACGACTGGATCAACAAAGAGGGAGTGGTTGAAGGATTTACTAAAAAATACAAGGTTTATCGGTTGGTCTATTATGAAATTCACTCTGAGATATATGAGGCGATTACAAGAGAAAAACGACTTAAGAAATGGAACAGGCAATGGAAAATTAACCTAATCCTACAAAAAAATCCTCAGTGGCTTGATTTGAGTATTGGATTGTTTTGATGGATGGATGCCCGCCTGAGCGGGCAAGACAGATTTATTAGGTTTCAAAAGCAAAACCTGTCTTGCCCGCGCAGGCGGGCAACCAGGATACTGTTGTGATCTAATCATTCAACCAATGATTAAATGGCTTAACGAAGCCGCCGTGCTGACATGGCAAATGGCTCTGGTTAAAAAACCAAACCTGTCTTGCCCGCGCAGGCGGGCAACCAGGATAGTCGTTGCGATCTAATCATTCAACCAATGATTAAATGGCTTAACGAAGCCGCCGTGCTGACATTGGCAAATGGCTCTGGTTAAAAAAACCAAACCTGTCTTGCCCGCGCAGGCGGGCAACCAGGATAGTTGTTGTGATCTAATGATTAAAACAATGAAAGTAAATTTACCGAGCAAAAAATTAATTCGTTGAGGCAAGTAGGGGGCATTGCCTATAGTCTGTCTATGGAGATAGATAATTTTTTATCATGGATAAAGAAACTTAATAAAGACCTGTCGATTTTTACCCAAATATAGGTTAAAGTACAGGCCAAAAAAAGAACGAGGTAGTGGGGCTCATGTTCAGGAAATTAAGGGGCGTTTTTTCAAACGATTTATCCATCGATTTGGGAACAGCTAACACATTGATTTATGTAAGGGATAGAGGGATTGTTCTTAATGAACCCTCCGTTGTGGCATTGAGGAACGAATCAGGACAAAAGCGTGTGGCGGCTGTTGGGATAGAGGCCAAGCGCATGCTGGGACGAACCCCGGGCAACATTAATGCCATTCGTCCGATGAAAGACGGGGTTATTGCCGACTTCTTTGTCACAGAGCGTATGTTGCAGCATTTCATTCATAAAGTGCATGAAAACCGTTTCTTAAGACCCAGCCCGCGAGTGCTGGTCTGTGTACCTTGCGGTTCTACACAAGTTGAGCGTCGTGCAATTCGCGAATCAGCCATGGGTGCTGGTGCGCGTGAAGTCTTCCTCATTGAAGAGCCGATGGCGGCGGCATTGGGTTCAGGGATGCCAGTCGAAGAAGCCAGTGGTTCAATGGTTGTCGACATTGGCGGCGGTACCACTGAAGTGGCTATTATTTCCCTGAGTGGTATTGTGTATCATCAGTCTGTCCGTATTGGCGGCGACAAATTTGATGATGCCATTGTTTCTTATGTTCGCCGTAATTATGGCACCTTGATTGGTGAAACCACGGCAGAGCGTATCAAGCATGAAATTGGTTCTGCTTTCCCAAGTCGTGATTTGTTTGAGATTGAAGTCAGGGGCCGGAATCTGGCCGAAGGCGTGCCGCGCAGTTTCACATTGACCAGTGCAGAAATCCTTGAAGCATTGCAGGAACCTCTGTCCGGTATCGTGGGTGCGGTTCGAGCAGCTCTGGAATTGGCGCCGCCTGAATTGGCTGCTGATATTGCCGAGCGCGGTATGGTTCTCACTGGCGGTGGTGCTCTGTTGAAAAACATGGATACCTTGCTGATGGAAGAAACTGGCCTGCCCGTATTAGTCGCAGAAGATCCTTTAACCTGCGTAGCGCGTGGTGGTGGTAAGGCGTTGGAAACAATGGATTTGCGTGGCGGTGATTTCCTCTCAACCGAATAATTCGAATAATACACTCTTTGGCAAGGGCAAACACCGAGCATTCAGCTTTGTGTTTGCCTTGATGTTTTCTATTTGCTTGATGTTTTCTGATTACCATTACCAGTACTTAGGTCATGTGCGTAGTGGTTTTTCCTTCATGGTGTCGCCTTTGCAATACGCTGTCGATTATCCAGTGCGTATCATGGGATGGGCTCAGGCTTTAGTAAGCGCCAAAACTTCCTTAATCAGTGAAAACATGGAGTTACGCTATCAGCAGACGCTGCTGGAGGCTGAGCTTCAGAAACTCATGGCCATCAAGGAAGAAAACTCGCAGCTCAGAGAGCTGTTGCTGACCTCTTCCAAGGCCAAAATGAAAGCCATGGCTGCCCAGATTCTGGCTGTCGATACCAGTACCTCGCGGCAACTGGTAATCCTTAACAAAGGGAAACGGGACGGCGTTTATACCGGCCAACCCGTTCTGGATGCCAAAGGGGTGATGGGGCAAATTATCGATGTAGGGTATATGACCAGCACGGTATTACTGATTTCCGATGCTAAATGCGCTGTGCCGGTTCGTAATACGCGTACCGGCGAAAGGGCTATTTTAGTGGGTACCAACAATTTAGGGCAATTGTCATTGATCAATCTGCCGCGTACGTCATCCACCAATAAAGGGGATTTGTTGGTAACCTCCGGGTTGGGACGGCTTTATCCTGAAGGCTATCCGGTTGGACGTGTTGAAAATGTGACCAGTGTGCCGGGCGATGATTTTATCAAAGTCGAGGTAAGCCCTGTTGCTCTGCTTAATCGTAATCGGCTGGTGTTGTTAATTTGGCCTGATAAAGAACAGGAAATTTTGACGGCGCAAATTAATGAGCGCATGAATGCCTTGGGAGCCGCCACATGAATTCCTTGAGATGGCGTTTGCCTATTGCTTTTTTAATCGCGCTGATTTTAACGATCATGCCACTGCCGGCTTTTCTGGTTACCATACGACCGCCCTGGACGCTCTTGCTGGTGCTTTATCTGCAGTTTTATATGCCGGACTATTTTCGGGTCAGTATACTGGTCATGCTCGGCTTGATTCTGGATGCCTTGCTGGCTACCGTGATTGGCGAGCATGCGTTCGCCCTGTGCTTAACGACCTGGCTTGCGAGCAGTAAAGCCAGACGCTTTTATTTCTTTCCAATCGGACAACAGATGGCTTTGATTGGCTTTTTCTGCGCCTGGTATCAACTGACGGTGTTTTTTATTGATGCTTTTCTAGGTTACCCCATGAATTGGATGACAGTCATTGGCGGCACGCTGTTAAGCATCCTGGTCTGGCCATGGATAAGGCTGGCTGCAGAAGAGACCTTATTGTTCAAGGCACGTTTTAAAGCCTGACCTCTTCAGCCTGCGCTGGCTTGAAACTTGAGAGCCGAACTGGAGTAATGCTGAATGATGTCAAGGTAGGGTTGCATCATTTGACCTAAACGCGCGCTGGTCAGTGCACTGTAATCGATGGCATCCAATGAATGAAGTTTTTCACCCCGAAACGGTTTATCTTCGACAAGCGCCATCAGTTTTTTGGCGGCTCTAATCTTCACTTTTGCCGAATGACCACCCTTTACTCCAAGGAAGTGGGATTTATAATGTTTCGATTTTTTTTCGGGGTCTGCCTCTACCTGGCGTAAGCGAATGTACTTACGCAACGTTCTAAGGAGTTCCTGCTCCCTCGCATTGAGCTTGATTCCGGGTGCTTTGTTTTTGTCTGTTTGCTTTTCAATCGTTCTTCGCTGCTGTAGGGGCTCTGGTTCTTTTTCCTTCCCTTTCTCCTTCTCTTTACCTTTCTCCACGTCATTGCTTTCCTCAGCCAGCACAAAATCAGGCTTATCGCTCCATTGCACAATGACCGGGTTTTGCTGATGGGTATCCAATCGCACCTGAGCCTGATAATAAAGTTCCCGTAACTCGAAGTCCTGGGCGGTATGCGAATAGCGGGGAGTAGGAATAGCATCGACTAAGTCATTAAACACCCGATGAAGTCTTACTATGGCGTCCGGCTGTTCGGCAAGCTGGTTAATGGCTTCTGTAATGTAATCCAGTTTATCGAGTGTGGATGAGGTATTGGCGAGGGCGTCATGTATCTCTCTCAGGGGAGGGTTGTCTGACTCAAAAAGTGGGAGCAAGGGATTAAAATCGTATTGCATGGAAAACTGTTTTAATTCCTGGTTTTGATCAAAATAAGCCTGGGAATTGAGAAAATGATGATTGGAATAGACGGTATCGCGTTTTTCTGGATACAAGGGATGCCGCCTGTGCATGGGGTAGCCAAAAACATTCTCGCCGCTATAAATTGCTATGGTATTTAAAATTCCCCGTTTCAACACGTCGGCATGATGGCCATACACATCATAGATATTGGGTTCGAAGAGGGTTGCTGGGGGAAAGCCATTCTGGATAAGTAAACGATTTTGCAACAAATTAACAAAGGTGCGGCCATTGGCATCTCCAAATGGATGGATGCGCTCCAGTGCTTCGGTTGTTTCACCAATGAGTTGTAAAATAGCATCGGGATCGCGTAATGTGCCGATGGTTTCATTGTATCGAGCGATGGTTTGTTGCACCAGTGGCTGAGGATTAGCGGGGGCCTGGTAATGAATTGCGTTGCCTTGGTCGATTAAAAAAGACGCGAATGCCAGGTTGTCTCCCTCCCCGACGTATTTTCTGCGTTCTTCTTTAATTTTTGCAGGGGTAATAAAGCAGGGTTGAGACCCCTGAAATTTTGGCCATAACATGACTCCTTCGCCGTCGACCTCATCAGGCCCACTCAACGCATGGTTTTCTATTTTATCCAATAAATCCGCTAATCCAGAGACTGTCATACGTTGTTGCGATGGAACAAAATTAAAAAAAGGGGACTCTGCCCTGTAAGCCCCGCGGGCAATGCTATCATTCGTCCCCAAATAAACATTGTTTGTCACCGCCCCATGCAGCGCGAGAATCAGTTCCTCAGAGATGAAGGGATCTTCCAGGTTCTCAAGAGCCATATTTAAACCTGTAAAAAAGGCATTGAGCGAGTTGTCCTCTCTCTGGCAGTACTCCACCCACCCATGATCAGGCTCCGCCTTGGTTACAGAATTGCCTGTTATACTGGAGTAAAGCTGGCCATCCACGGCCAATTGCCAAAGGCGGTTTCGAGGGTAATTTCGTTTAAATTCTGCCAACGCCTCCTCCGCTGAAGTCTGCCTGACATTAAACTGTTCATGTGGAAGGAGGCGTTTGTTACGGGTTAGGTTAAAAACTGCCAATTCTTCCATTTGCTGATACCAAGAGTCCAGTTCTTCAAATTTGTTTAAGGCATGTTTTTCAAAGCGAATCTGTTTTAAGTCAGAGAGAGGAATCGTGTTCTTTTCAAGCACCTGTTTAACCTGTTCCGTGGGTGTGGACTCCGGGTTAATGTCCAGTGAGATTTTTCTTTTGGAGGACTTAAAGTACAAGGCTAATTTCATGATGACAATCCACATGGGCAATGTGTGTCAATTATAGTCTATTTGTTTTATTGGATTACAAAAAACTTGGAATTAAACCATCTCAACCTCCTGGTACTCCCCGGGTTTAAGATCACCCAGCGACCACTGATCAATGCGATGGCGAACAAGTCTTAACGTAGGATAATCAATCGCTGCTGTCATTTTCCGCACCTGATGATTTTTCCCTTCACTCAGGATAATCTCCAACCAGGTGGTGGGAACGTTTTTTCGAAAACGAATGGGCGGATTCCTGGGCCATAATTTCGGCTCTTCAATAAGACGAACTTTGGCCGGCAGGTAGCGTACGCCGCCAATCAGCATGCCTTTCCTTAAAGGCATTAAGTCTTTATCCTCGGGTTGGCCTTCGACCTGGACCCAGTAATACTTCTGTTTATTAAAGCGAGGATGGGTTAATTGGTGTTGTATCCTCCCCTCATTGGCTAAAATCAGCAAGCCCTCACTGTTTTTGTCCAAACGGCCAGCCGCGTAAAAGCCAGGACGTTTGATAAAGTCCGCCAGGGTCTGCTCGTGCTCGGTACCGCTGAATTGGCAGACCACGCCATAGGGTTTATTAAAAAGTAATAACGTACTCAAATGAATCAAACTGTGAATAGAAAAGAATAAATCCTATTATGCCGTGAATGGGAGTTGGGACAAAGCATTTTGGCATGCTATGATAATTGCCTCTTATTAAGACGGAGTTGCCAATGACATTTGAAAAAATTCGTATCCCGACAGAAGGGCAAGCGATAACCGTTGCCGCTAATGGTTCTCTGCAGGTACCTGACCAACCGATTATTCCTTTTATTGAAGGAGATGGCATCGGCGTTGATGTAACTCCCCCCATGATTCGTGTGGTTGATGAAGCGGTAAAAAAAGCATACGGCGGCAAGCGTAAGATTGCCTGGATGGAAGTCTATGCCGGTGAAAAAGCCACTAAAGTCTACGGCAACGATCAATGGCTGCCTAAAGAAACCTTAGACGCCTTGAAAAAATACGTGGTTTCAATCAAGGGGCCACTGACCACACCGGTCGGCGGCGGTATTCGCTCATTGAATGTAGCCATTCGTCAGGATTTGGACCTCTATACCTGCCTGCGTCCAATCCGTTATTTTACGGGTGTACCCAGTCCGGTGAAAGAACCCTGGAAAACCGACATGGTTATTTTCCGGGAAAATTCCGAAGACATTTATG
The DNA here is from genome assembly GCF_001468125.1 of Legionella rubrilucens. Lineage (GTDB taxonomy): Bacteria > Pseudomonadota > Gammaproteobacteria > Legionellales > Legionellaceae > Legionella_C > Legionella_C rubrilucens. Next base: position 800,907 of record NZ_LNYT01000020.1, read on the forward strand.
CCGGTATTGAGTGGCAGGCGGATTCCCCGGAGGCAAAAAAAGTCATTGAATTTTTGCGAAACGAGATGGGTGTGAAAAAGATCCGCTTTCCAGACCATTGCGGCATTGGGATCAAGCCGGTGTCCGAGCAGGGTACCCGCCGTCTGGTTAAAGCGGCTATTCAATATGCCATTGACAATGATCGCGATTCCGTCACCCTGGTTCACAAAGGCAACATCATGAAATTCACCGAAGGGGCATTCAAGGATTGGGGATACCAGGTTGCCCGCGACAGTTTTGGCGCCAAAGACTACCAGGGCGGCCCGTGGATGGAGTTTAAAAACCCCAAAACCGGTAAACAGATTGTCATTAAAGACGTGATTGCGGATGCTTTCCTGCAACAGATTCTGCTGAGACCTGAAGACTACAGTGTCATTGCCACCTTAAACTTAAACGGTGACTACATTTCCGATGCCCTGGCGGCCCAGGTGGGAGGCATTGGTATTGCTCCGGGCGCCAACATGAGCGATGAAGTGGCTGTGTTTGAGGCAACCCACGGTACGGCCCCCAAATACGCCGGTCAGGATAAAGTCAACCCCGGTTCCCTGATTCTGTCGGCCGAAATGATGCTGCGCCACATGGGCTGGACTGAAGCGGCGGATCTGATCATTAAAGGGGTCGACGGGGCTATCGAAGCCAAGACGGTCACTTATGATTTTGAACGTCTGATGGATGGGGCAACCTGTGTCAGCAGTTCAGGCTTTGCAGAGGCGATGATTAAGCACATGTAAAATAAATCGGCCCGGAAGACTTAAGAAAGCATTTTCCGGGCCGATGATTAATTCAGGGCTTAACGAGGCAGTTGATTGTACAGTCAGTGATAATCTCCCTGTTTTTCATCCATGGATGGTCCCGAATACCCACAGGAAAGCTATAATTGAAGGAGAGATCAAAAGCATCCCTCGTCATGATGAGTGTTATATGGACAGGATGTAATTGAATATCACAGGGTTTAATTTTTTCATTGATTAATTCCATTTTTTACTGGCCAAATGAGCGTTGTAAGTCTATAAAATTAGTAAAGGGTGTAAGAAAATGAGCGGGCAATTTTTAGAGGAAATTGTCGAGCGCAGGACAGCGGAAGCAGAAGTACTGCCTGCACTCAAACAACCTAAAAAATTCAGAGTAATCATGCTCAATGATGACTACACCCCCATGGAATTTGTAGTGAGTGTGTTAAAGCGTTTTTTTCAGTTAAGCGAGCAATTGGCTACACAGGTGATGTTGCAGGTTCATTTTGTTGGTAAGGGTGTGTGTGGGGTGTTTACGAGGGATATCGCAGAAACAAAGGTCGCTCAGGTCAACGATTTTGCCAGAGCGAATGAACATCCCTTATTATGTACCATGGAGCCCGAATAATTGGCGGTGGGGTTGAGAGGAGCAAAGAAATGTTAAACAAAGAACTTGAATTCACCTTAAACCTTGCTTTTAAGGAAGCCAAAGAGAAACGTCATGAATTCATGACCGTTGAACATCTACTCCTTTCCTTGCTCGATAATCCTGCTGCAGGCAATGTGTTGCAGGCCTGTGATGCGAACATCGATGCCCTGCGCCGTGATCTGATTGAATTCATTGATGAAACCACGCCGCGAATCCCGGATGATGAACTCGATAGAGAAACACAACCCACCCTGGGTTTTCAACGCGTCCTGCAGCGCGCAGTCTTCCATGTCCAATCCGCCGGAAAAACCGAAGTGACCGGTGCTAACGTACTCGCTGCCATATTCAGTGAACAGGAAAGTCAGGCGGTGTATTTCCTGCGCCGTGAAAACATTACCCGTCTGGATGTCATTAATTACATCTCCCACGGGGTCTCCAAGTACCATAATAATGACCTTAACGAAGGCATGAATTCCTCCATGGACGAAGAAATGATGTCCGGGGAAGGCACGGAGTCGCCACTCGAAAGCTATTGCACCAATTTAAACAAACGCGCCAGAATGGGCAAAATTGACCCATTGATTGGCCGCCATGAAGAAATTCAACGCACCATCCAGGTGCTTTGCCGCCGCCGCAAAAACAACCCCCTGCTGGTGGGGGAAGCCGGTGTGGGCAAAACGGCCATTGCTGAAGGCCTGGCCCGCCGTATTGTTGATGGCGAGGTGCCTGAGGCCATTCAAAATTGCATCGTTTACTCCCTGGATTTGGGGGCATTGCTGGCGGGTACTAAATACCGCGGCGATTTTGAAAAACGGTTAAAAGCCGTTCTGAAGCAACTAGGTCATCAAGAAGGCGCTGTTCTATTCATCGATGAAATTCATACCATCATTGGTGCTGGTGCTGCCTCAGGCGGCGTAATGGATGCCTCAAACCTCATTAAACCCCTGCTGGCCAATGGCGAGCTGAAATGCATCGGTTCAACCACGTACCAGGAATACCGCGGTATTTTTGAAAAAGATCGCGCCCTGGCTCGGCGTTTCCAAAAAATTGACATCACAGAACCGTCTGTGGAAGAAACCTTTGAAATTCTTAAGGGCTTAAAAGGACGTCTTGAAGAGCATCATGGGGTTAAATTCTCCATTCCAGCCTTGAAAGCGGCGGCTGAACTGTCGGCAAAATACATCAATGATCGTTTCTTACCGGATAAGGCCATTGATGTGGTGGATGAGGCCGGCGCGTATCAAAACCTGTTGACGGCCAATAAACGCCGTAAAATCATCAGCGTGACAGAGATTGAAAGCGTGGTAGCTAAAATAGCCCGCATCCCGGTTAAAAAAGTGTCTGCGCGGGATAAAGACACCCTGCGTAACCTGGAGCGTGACCTTAAACTACTGGTTTATGGTCAAGACATTGCCATCACTGCCTTAGCCTCCGCCATTAAACTGGCCCGCTCCGGTCTGCGTGAACCGCAAAAACCGGTCGGATGCTTCCTGTTTGCCGGCCCCACCGGGGTAGGTAAAACGGAAGTCACACGCCAGTTAGCGAATGTCCTGGGTATTGAATTGCTGCGTTTTGATATGTCGGAGTACATGGAGAAGCACACCGTATCCCGTTTGATCGGGGCCCCTCCAGGGTATGTGGGTTATGATCAGGGCGGTTTGCTGACCGAAGCGGTCACCAAAAACCCCCATTCCGTTCTACTGCTTGATGAAATTGAAAAAGCGCATCCGGACGTCTTTAACCTGCTTCTGCAAATCATGGACCACGGTACTTTAACCGATACCAATGGCCGTCAGGCGGATTTCCGTCATGTTATTTTGGTCATGACCAGCAATGCCGGCGCCAGTGAAATCAGCCGAAATTCGATTGGCTTCTCACTCCAGGACAACAGCAATGACGGCTTGGAAGTGATTAAGCGTCAATTCAGTCCCGAATTTAGAAACAGACTGGATGCCATCATCAATTTCGCACCGCTGGACAACGTGACGATTGGCCTGGTTGTTGATAAGTTCATCATGGAACTTGATGAGCAATTGAGCAATAAAGGGGTCACGTTTAAAGTGGATAAAGCCGCGCGGGAATGGCTGATTGAACATGGCTACGATAAAGCCATGGGGGCAAGACCAATGGCTCGCCTCATTCAGGAAAACATTAAAAAACCCCTGGCCGATGAGTTGCTGTTTGGAAAATTATCCAATGGTGGCCACGTCACCTTGAAAGTGAAGGACGGTAAACTGCATTTTGACAGCCATGATTACCGTGAGGGTGTGTGCTAAAGTCATTCCTACTGGAAGCCAGTTATCAAAATATCCACAGTCATGTGGATATTTTTTTATATTAAACGGTTACCGAAACCAACAGTTGAATCGGAGTAATTGGATTTTATGTTAAGTGTGATTATTATTGCTAAAAATGAGGCAGCCAATATCCAGCGATGCCTGGAGTCGGTTAAGTGGGCTGATGAAATCATTGTTCTGGATTCAGGAAGTACAGATCAGACGGTGGAAATTGCCAAAAAGTACACCGATAACATTTATCTGACCGATTGGCAGGGTTATGGTATACAAAAGCAACGTGCTTTGTCGGTGGCGACAGGTGATTGGGTCCTTAACCTCGATGCGGACGAGTCAGTCAGTGAGGGCTTAAAATTTGCCATTCAGCAAGTCATGGATTTAAACGAAGCTGATGCCTACCGTATTCCCATTTACATGAATTTTTATGGCAAGCCCATGCGTTATTCTTCAAGCCCCAAACGCCACATTCGCTTGTTCAAGCGGGAAGGGGCGCGTTACAGCGATGACATTGTTCATGAAAAAGTGTTGTTGCCGTCTGAAGCGAAAGTCGAAAAATTAAAACAAAGCATACTGCATCATTCCTACCAGGATTTAAGTCATGCCATTGCCAAAATGAACCGGTATTCTTCTTACACGGCCAGAACCCGCCGCAAAGAAGGCAAGCCGCCTTCCTTTATCAGCATCCTGTTTTCGGCTGGCTGGATGTTTTTCCGCTGCCTGATTTTACAGCGCGGATTTCTAGACGGAAAAGAGGGTTATATTCTGGCTGTCCTTAACGCCGAAGGCTCGTTTTATCGAGGTGTCAAACAACTCTATCCCGATCGCCGCATTAGCGATTTGCCGGATGTCAAAGAGAGTAAAAAAGAAGAGAATGACTAAGTCTTTCTCTTCCGTTCAGTGGGAAAGGCAGGAGAGCACAACTAAAAAGCCAGCTTCAATTGTTCCCAATAGCTGTTGTAAAGTGCCAGCGTTTCCTCCCCGACATCCCGCTGAAAATGGGCTCGTTTCATTGTTTCCGCATCCGGGTATACCAGGCGGTTATCACGAATGGCAGCGGGTAATTTAAGCCAGGCTTCCCTGTTGGTAATGGCATGACCTTCCTTCAGGGCAATTTGCTCGCTCACCCCAGGTTGCAGCAGATAATCAATAAAGGCATACGCCTCCGTGGGATGCGGCGGATTGACAGGAATGGCCAGGCAATCAACCCAAACCACAAACCCATCGAGAGGGTAGGAAAAACCAATCGCTTTGTTCTCCGCCTGGGCTTTAAAGGCATCGCCATTCCACGCGGAACCTAGAGAAGCGTCTTCATCAATCATAATGGCTTGAATGCTGTCGCTGGCAAACAGTTTAATGTTGGGAACCAATTGCAGTAAATGCTGGTAAGCCGCTTCAATGTGTTTGGGATCACGATCGTTTGGATCAAAACCAAGGCTCATGAGGGCAATGGCAAAAACTTCACGGGAATCATCCAGCAGCATTAACTGATTGCGCCATTGCGGCTGCCACAGTTCACGCCAGTAGACTGGCGGATGAATCACCCGCTGTTGATTAAAGAATATTCCCGTTGCTCCCCAAACCAGGGGAACGCTGAAATGATTACCCTTATCGTAATCATTATGCGAAAATTTTTCATCCACGTGGTTTAAATTGGGTAAGCGTTCAGGATCAAGCCGAGTCAGCATGTTAAGTTTGCGCATGCGTTCGACATAATAGGCTGAAGGCAGAATGACATCGTAAATGCTGCTGTTGCTGGCTTTTAATTTGGCAAAGAGCGTCTCATTGCTGTCATAAGTTGAAAAATTAACTTTAATGCCGGTGTCATGTTCAAATTGCTGAACGACCTTCTTCGGGATTTCACCGCCCCAGACATACACATTGACGACTTGCTCCCCAAACACTGCGGAGGTAAAAAAAACACTCAGAAATAGCAAAACACGTTTCATATTTTTTTACTCGCCAGTCGATGAGCCACAATGACTAACATCATGGACAGTGCAAAGGTAAAGGAGCATAAGGCATTTAACTCCGGGGTGACGCCGGCTCGTACCAGAGAATAAATCGTCAGAGGCAGGATATTGAAATCAGGACCAGCGACAAAATAACTGATAATGACATCGTCGAACGATAAGGTAAAACACAAAAGAAAGCCGCTTAATATCCCTGGCCATAACAGGGGAAGCAGAATTTTAGTCAAGGCTACGTACCGGCTGGCTCCCAAATCAAGGGCACTGAAATAAATGTTGGGATTCAATGTGCTGATGCGGGTATTAATGGTAATCATGACAAAGGGAATACAGAAGGTAATGTGAGCAATCAACAGGCTGGTGAAACCTAAAGGAATCTGCGACACATTAAAGAAAATCAGCAAGGCGACGCCTAAAACCAAATCAGGGATAATAATGAGCAGCAACAACAGGGTATAAAGAAACGTGTGATGACGGGTTTTAAAAAGGAACAATTGCACGCAGGCGAGAAGGCTTATGACGGTGGCGGCTGCGGCAGCGCACAAACCTAAAATCACGGAGTTGCTGAATGCAGCCCACAAGCCGCGATCATGAAACAGTTCGGTATACCATCGCAGAGAAAAACCATGCCATTGCAGTGAGAATTTGGCGTTGTTGAATGAATAAATCACCAACACCAGAATCGGAATGTAGAGCATGGCATAGACGCAAAATAAAAAAGCTTGACGGGCAAGTGACTTCAATGGGTAACCTCCTTATTCAGGCCTCGATAGAAAACCAGGAGTAAAACCAGAAGCAAAGTCAGCACAACGCTGGTGGCCGAGCCCTGCGGCCAGTTCTCTACCACCAGAAATTGGTTCTGGATTAAATTGCCAAGCAGGATGGAACGCGCGCCGCCTAAGACATTGGGTATATAAAAGAGTGTCATTGCCGGTAAAAACACCAACAGGCTGCCTGACACAATGCCGCTTGCTGTATTGGGTAAAAATACCCGCGAAAATATAGCCCATCGGTTGGCGCCTAAATCTTTTGCAGCTTCAATCAGACGGAAATCAAAGCGCTCCATGTTGGTAAATAGTGGAAGCACCATAAAAGGAAAGAGGTTATACACCAGGCCGGATATCACTGCAAAGTTGGAGTAAAGCAGCGACAGAGGTGTATCAATCAGGTGCAGTTTAAGCAGGATAGCGTTTAATACGCCCTTGAATTTAAGTATGGCAATCAAGGAATAGGTACGGACCAGCGAGCTGGTCCAGAATGGGATGATAATAAGAAGCAACAGCAGGGATTGATGCCTGGATTTAATCATTAAGTAACTGAATGGGTAGGCAATCAGCAGGCAGAGTACAGTTGTAATCAAAGCAATACCGACGGAGCGCAGGAAAATTTTAGCAAACACCGGATCGATTAAGGCCGTGTAGTTATCCAGAGTAAAAGGCAAGGTGACCAGATGAACACTGTCCCTGGATAAAAAACTCGCGATCACCACCAGCGAAAGTGGAAGAAAACTAAACAGTAACAGCCAGCCATAAAAAAGCGTCAATGACAGGGATTTAGTTTTCATAAGGCAACAGGACCTCCCAACCTGGCAGCCATTCCACCCAGACCGTTTCATGAAGGGCATATTCCAGCTTGTCATCATCTTCATCAAAAAATTCCGAGGCATTGATCACGGCACCTGACGGGAGGGCAACTTTCAAATCCACCGTGGAACCTTTGTAGATAATGTCTAAAATTTTACCAGGCAGCATGCCGCGTGACTCCGTGACCTCAGACAGACTCCAGACCCGAATGTCTTCCGGCCGCACAATCACATGCACCTTATCCCCAACCCGATAATGACCGGTGTTTTTGCATTGAATGCGAATGTCTTCGATGGTGGTGGTTAATTCGTCAGTATCCGCTGCGATGACTTCGGCATTAAAAATATTGGCCTCACCGATAAAGCTCGCCACGTGCAGGTTGGCCGGGGTTTCATACACCTCACGCGGGGTGCCGACCTGTTCGATGTGGCCCAGATTAAACACCACGATGCGATCCGACATGGACAGGGCTTCTTCCTGATCATGGGTCACAAAAATAAAGGTCATGTTCAACGTTTTCTGGATTTGCTTTAATTCGTACTGCATGGCTTTTCGCAGGCGGTAGTCGAGCGAACTTAAGGGTTCATCGAGCAACAGCACCTGCGGGCGGTTAATGATCGCCCGGGCAATGGCCACTCGCTGCTGCTGGCCGCCGCTTAACTGCCTGATATTGCGATTGGAAAAAGACTCAAGCTGCACCAGACGCAGGGCCTCAAGAACACGGGTCCTTATTTCGTCTTCGGCAATGCGTTTGCATCGCAGTGCAAAAGCGACATTTTCAAACACGGATAAATGCGGAAACAGCGCATAGCTTTGAAAAACGGTATGCACATCGCGTTTTTGCGGGGGCAGGGCATTGACGCATTGCCCATTGATGTAAATTTCACCTTCGCTGGGTTGCTCAAAGCCGGAAATTAAACGCAGCAGCGTGGTTTTACCACACCCTGAGGGGCCAAGCAGGGTAAGAAATTCCCCGTTATAAACCGTGAGATTTAAGCGATCAAGAATGAGGGTATTGCCATACGATTTACTCACATCCTTGATTTCTATCAGCGAGGTGGTCATGAATAATGTCAAATAAAATCCGCAATTATGAGGTTTCCTGCCGCGATTGTCCAGGGTTTTAGACCGCGCGGCAGGGTTAGCATTTTACCAAGGCGTCACTGAAACAGTGGGGGTTGTGTTGGGTTGTAATGAACAGAGTTCGGAAATACTGCCGTCGTTACAAAGCACCACGCCCAGTTCATTGACGGTAAACACGCCGCCTTGCCAGAGGCAGCAGCCGGGAAGCAATTGCAGATCCATCACCGCATGACGGGTACAATAGCAAGACGAATAATAACCATTGTTGCAAACGTAGCGGCCAGCCGAGGAGTCGCAGTAACTGATGCCTCCCATTTGTGCACAGCAGACATCAACGTTGCAATTACGCGGGCACTGATCCTGACACACTGCCTGGGCATTGGGTGCGCATGAGCCGGCGAAAACAGGTGAAAAGCTCGCAGTGAGCAGGCAAAAAAAGAATATCGAACTGAATAAGCGCATTGCGTTTCCCCAGGTTATCATCTGTTGAGCATATCATAAGTTTCTGATGAAAAAGAAGTTATTCGCAGGCGTTTATTCGTCGGTAAAATCATCCTGCCGACAGCATCATCCAGCGATTGGTACCGAGATGAATGACTAGGACTCCATCTCTTCCAGGGTCTGCGGCAGGACCCGTGCGTCTGAATCCAGATCAACCGCCTCAATTTTTTGAAAACGCTGGGCGATTTTACGCGCAGACGTCGTGACTTCGCCAACGTCATGGTGGGCGAGATCAATGTGCTTGGACAGTTTATCCATGCGCTTTTCGAAACGTTGAAAATCATCGGCCAGTGCATGTAAATGGTTTTGAATAATATGAACCTGAGTTCGTGTGGCATCGTCTTTTAACACGGCGCGCGCCGTGGTTAATACGGCCATCAGGGTGCTCGGCGAGACGAGCCAGACTTTCAGGCGTTGCGAAAGGGCGATCACCTCGGGGTAATTCGCATGTATTTCGGCAAAAATGGCCTCAGCCGGAATGAACATCATGGCGCTGTCCGTGGTTTCTCCGCGAATAATGTATTTCTCGGCGATGTCTTTAATGTGTTTTTGCAAATCCTGGCGAAACTGTTGTTGCAAGGGTTTGCGCTCAGTCAACGGCAAGGCATTGTTCATCAGTTTCTGATAGGTTTCGAGCGGAAATTTGGCATCAATGACAATGTGTCCGGTAGGCTCTGGCAAAAACAGGATGCAATCGGCCCGCCTTTGATTGGACAAGGTGTGCTGCATGCGGTAATGGTTAGCAGGAATCATGTTGTCTATCAGCGCGGCCAGTTGCACTTCGCCAAAAGCACCGCGTGCGCGTTTGTCCACCAGAACATCCTGCAGGCTGACAACATGGGAAGACAGTTCGGTTATTTTTTTCTGCGCTTCGTCAATGATGGTTAAGCGCCGAACCACATCGGTAAACGTGGTGGAGGTTTTTTCAAATCCTTCCGTCAGTTTATGATTGACCTGCTGGGTGAGCGAGTGCAGGTGGTTGCGTATTTCCTCCGTCAGCGATTGCAGATGCGAGGTCAGTGAGCCGGCATGCTGTTTAAAACTATGGCCAATCTGCTCACGGACATCGGTCATGTGGCGTTGGACTGTTTCACTGATAAGACGCTGACTGTTTAATTGGCCCTGAGTGATGCGCTCAACAAGCGGTGTCTGGCTGGCGTGCAATTGCTCATTGAGAGACAGGTGAAGTTTGTGTAATTCATCAACCAGCAGCAGCTGGGTTTTTTCCTGGCTCTGATGGCATTGATGACGCAACTGCGCCAGTTTTCTAAACAGCCAGAGGATTAAAAAAAAGTGCAGGGCTGCGGCGATGGCCACACCCTGCAAGACAGTGAACTGTTGAAAAAAACTCATTCCTGTCCTATCTGTTGAAGCGGGATTAACTGGCTGTACTCATAGACCGCTTTTAACTGACCGTAATCCGTCAATTGCAGGGCTCCCAGATAATAGGGGGCTTTGTAGGTCGTGCTTTCTTCGGGGTGAAAACTGAAATTCAATTCATTAAAGCCCGTAGCGAACCAGGCGGCGGATTGAACCGTATCAACAGGAATCACTTTACCCTGGTCGTCGGTCGCAAACAAAACAGCCTGCAGCGCATAACGGCTGCCGGTAGCGACTTCGACCTGGGCTTTGAATTGAAACGGTTCAGCCGGATTATCCCGCTTGATGCTTCGTACTGCCGCTGAAGGAATGGTATAGGAAAAGGCGGTGTGAGCCTGGCGCTTGACATTGCGGCCGCCGACATCGGTATCCACCTGCGCTTCAATGTACCAGTTTTCACCGTGAAACCCTTTTTCAGAACGCAGCATCACCTTGGCCTGGTAAACATCCCAGGAGACTTTTTCAAGCGTCAGCGCCCGTTGATTGCCGTCTGGAGTGACCAGACTGGCGGTAATGACATCGATGGGGTAACCCACGGCGTCGTCCCGCAAACTGAAGGTTGCAATCAACTCATCCCCATAATGATAACGCGCCTTATCGGTGGCCACTGTCAGGTAAGCATTGGAACCCTGATCAAAAACATGAATCACATAGGCATCCTGCTCATGACCTTTCACCGGATCACTTTTCAGGATGAACCGGCCAGAACCAAGCTCGGGTTTCAATTGCATGGCCATGAGGCTTTCACCGCCAAAGGCGGATTCTTTCAGTCCCTCCTCGTCGGCGAACAGGGAAGACGCTTCTTTCAGAGGAAGCACCTGATGTTTCTCTGTCTCCAGAATAAAATTCAGCTTAAGGCGGGAATTCGCTGCCGCGGGGCTGATACGGATGATTGCACCCGGGGCAAGCGTCTGCAGTGCGACCCCCTGACTTAATTGTTGAAGGGTGGTTCGCAGGCTGTATTTGTTGCTTTTCTGGGCATGCATGGTTTCATGGCCAAGCGGCAGATGATTCGTCGGCCAATCGCTGCTTAAATTGTCATGTGACAACGATTCGCAATGATCGCACTCATAGGGATGCACGGCTTCCTCGGGCAAAGTGAATGCCAGGCTTTGGCCTGCCCATAAGACAGATACCATCAGTAAATAAGTTGCTCTCACTTTCTAACTCCTTGTAACAAGAGATCATCGCGTAATATGTGTTCCAGACCAAAGCAGGAATGGCGGCTTTGATTATGGCTTAAAGGGATGCTGTCCTGAGTTCTGTTGATGTCAATAAACCAGAGATCACCGGCCAGTTGTTGAGACACGCAATTTAAAAAGCCGTCTGAACACTTGTCCAGATAAATTTTGGTGATTTTTAACCCGGCATTGAGGAAGTAACCATTGCAATAGCTGGCGGAAGAGAAGGGGGAGGCGGTGACGTCAGTGCCAATCACGATGCGGAAAGAAACCGGCAGAGACAACCGTCCCGGCGTACCGAGCAGCAATTCATCGTTGAACAGAGCCATGTCGCCTACGCGTTGTTGACGGACTGAGTCATTGCGATAGCCAAGCAGCCAACCCAGGGAGGATTCAAAAATATTGCCGTCCATCACCTCGTCCGCTAATGGTGTACCGCCGCTGGAGGGGGCAATGGCAATCACCTCCGAAATTCGGCGGCTTAATTTGTAATACCGCTTATCGTAAGTGGGATTGGACAGAATCCAGCGCAGCACATTGGCGCCGTTGGAGTGAGTGTAGACAACCAGTTTGCCTATTTTTTTAGCCTTGATGAACGCGAGCAGTTGATCGGCAGTGCATCCGGCGGCGTCTTCGTGCCACATGTACTGACTGTAATCGCAGGCCACAACCCAATAATTGTCAGGGTTTGGCAAAGACTCCGCCATGTAGGCAATGAAGTCTTTTTTCCAGTACCCGCCATCGGCATCGGCACGATGATCATTGGTACCGTGAATGAAAGCAATACCCAGGTTATTGGAAGACGAGGCGGAAAAGCTGACGCTGGAAAAAACAAAGAACAACAAACAGAAAAAAAATCGTGGTAAGTCCATTTCTTAAAAGCCCTGTTTAAAAGCCAAGCGGTATCTATACCATAATCCAGAGTTTGACGGCAAGAAAAAGAGGAATAAATCGCTCCTTGCCGCGCCTTAGAATTGGGTAAGTAAAAAAAGCTTAAGCGGCAGGTGCTTTACTGTGTCTTGCCTATAATTATGCTAGACTTTGTTTTTTATTTTCGATGACTAACCTCCATGACAGAGACGGTAAAAACTCAGGACGAGATTGTTCAAACCCTGGATGCGCTTCGCGAGAAAATCAGACAATATGATTATCATTATTACGTGCTTGATAATCCCCTGGTGCCGGACAGTGAATACGACCGTTGCTTTAAAAATTTACAACAATTGGAAAAACAGTACCCTCAACTGGTCACGTCGGATTCACCAACCCAACGCATAGGCGGTCATGCCGCTATTGCCTTTGAACCGGTTGCCCATCGTGTCCCGATGTTATCCTTGGGCAACGTGTTTACCGACGACGAATTGCGTGCCTTTTTCAAACGGGTAGCCGATCGTCTTGAGTGTGATCCGGCGAGTCTGGTTTTTACCTGTGAATTGAAGCTCGACGGTCTGGCGGTCAATCTGACCTATGAGCACGGCCTGTTGATGTCCGCCGCAACACGCGGCGACGGCGCCGTGGGTGAAAACATCACCAATAACATTAAAACCATTGCCGCAGTCCCCCTGAAACTGCACAGCCCCAATCCGCCTGCGTTCGTGGAAATTCGCGGGGAAGTGTACATGCCCAAAGCCGGCTTTGAAGCGATGAATGACAAGGCGAGGCAGGCGGGAGAAAAAACCTTCGCCAACCCGCGCAATGCGGCGGCAGGGAGTCTGCGCCAGCTTAACCCGGCCATTACCGCAAGCCGTCCACTGGAGATTTATTGCTACGGCATCGGCGAATGCGAGGGCGCTTCATTACCAGATACCCATTTTGAGCAGTTGCAATGGCTTAAAAGCATGGGTTTTCGCGTGTCGCCAGAGAGCCAGCGAGTTATTGGCATTGACGGTTGCCTTGACTATTACCATGCCATGGCCAGACGACGGGATGCCTTGCCTTATGAAATCGATGGTGTGGTTTATAAGCTTGACAGTATCCCCTTACAGAAAAAACTCGGCTTTGTGGCGCGTGCGCCGCGCTTTGCCTGCGCTCACAAGTACCCGGCGCAGGAGGAGATGACCCAGCTCATCGCCGTGGATTTTCAGGTCGGCCGCACCGGCGCCCTGACGCCGGTGGCGCGCTTGAAACCCGTGACCGTTTCGGGCGTGACCGTCAGCAATGCCACCCTGCATAACATGGATGAAATCACGCGCAAGGACATCCATCTTGGCGATACGGTGATCATTCGCCGCGCCGGTGATGTGATTCCGGAAGTGGTTTCCGTAGTGATGGAAAAACGCCCTGACGACATCAAACCCATTGAACTGCCGGCCCATTGCCCGGTTTGCGGGGCCGATGTGGTCCGGGAAGAGGGTGAGGCTGTGGCACGCTGCACGGGAGGATTGTTCTGCGGGGCACAGTTAAAACGAATGATTTGGCATTTCGCGTCGCGGCGTGCCATGGGCATTGATGGGCTTGGGCGCGTGATCATTGATCAATTGGTGGAAGAGAAATTAATCCTGGATGTGGGTGATCTCTACACGCTCGATTTGAAGCAGGTTGCCGCTTTGCCGCGCATGGGGCTTAAATCCGCAGAGAATTTATTGCAATCCCTGGAAAAAAGCAAAACCACGACGTTTCGTCGTTTTCTGTATGCGCTGGGGATTCGTGAAATTGGTGAAGTCAGCGCCCAGGTTCTGGCGGATGAGTTTCAAACGATTGACAACCTCAAAGCCGCCACCATGGACCAATTGCTCGCGCTCAGGGACATTGGACCGGTGGTGGCTTACCATGTGGTGCAGTTTTTTGCCCAGCCCCATAATGTTTTGGTGATTGACAAATTATTAGCTGCAGGCATTCACTGGCCGATTGTCAGTGCGAAAACCGTGGACAATAGGCATCCTTTCTTTGGTAAAACAGTTGTCTTGACCGGCACGCTAAGCAGCATGAGTCGTGAGGATGCCAAAGCCAGGCTTCATGCTGTGGGTGCCAAAGTGACAGGCAGCGTGTCGGCGAAAACCGATTACGTCATTGCCGGCGTTGAGGCAGGCTCCAAACTCGATAAAGCCATGGATCTTGGGGTTACCGTACTTAATGAGCAGGAATTTCTTAACCGGCTGTCTTGACTAAAGCAGCCGGTGCTCCCATCATAGTATCGGATAATCAGGCATTTAAGGAAAGGATTCATCATTTGAACATACTACGCAAAAGCAGCTTACTTTTGTCATGTATCTTCCTGTTGTTGACGCCATCTGCCTGGTGCTTAGTCCTTAATGACCCTTACCCTGAAAGTGAATCTCAGGAAAAAATTTATTACTCTTCGTTTGCAGAGCAGCCGAAAACCCTTGATCCCGCACGCTCCTACTCCAGTAATGAATACCAATTCATTGGGCAGATTTATGAGCCGCCGCTTAAATACGATTACCTGAAACGCCCCTATGAATTAATACCGCGTAGTGCGGCGGGTATGCCTGTTGTCCGTTACCTCGATAAAAACCATAATCCTTTGCCGGAGGCAGACAGCAGGACCGCCTACAGTGTGTATACCATTCAGATTAAGCGCGGAATTTTCTATCAACCGCATCCTGCCCTGGCCAAAGACAAGAGCGGGCAGCCCTTGTATCTTGAGCTGCCGGCAGACTACCTTGAAGACAACGACATCAGCAAATTGTCGGATTTCCCACAGACCGGAACGCGTGAACTGGTGGCCGATGATTTTATTTATGAAATTAAACGGCTGGCCTCGCCCGCCGTGAGTTCGTCCATTTACGGGTTGATGAGTGAACACATCGTCGGCTTTAAAGCGTTTGCTGCCTCGCTGCCGCCAGCCAGGCGCGGGGTGTTTCTTGATTTGCGAAAGTACCCGCTTGAAGGCGTTAAAAAAATCGATGATTACACCTTTGAAATGACGCTAAAAGGGCAATACCCGCAATTTGTATTCTGGTTGGCCATGCCCTTTTTTTCACCCATCCCCTGGGAGGCGGATCAATTCTACAGTCAACCCGACATGGATGATAAAAATCTGACGTTTGACTGGTATCCCATTGGTACCGGTCCATTCATGCTGATCGAAAACAATCCCAACCGGCAGATGGTCCTGCAGAAAAATCCCCACTATGCCCAGGAGATTTTTAGCGGTGAGGGCAATGAGGAGGACAGGAAAGCGGGCTACCTTAAGCATGTGGGTCAACCGCTGCCCCTGATTGACAAGGCCATTTACACCCTGGAAAAGGAAACCATCCCGCGTTGGAATAAATTCCTGCAGGGCTATTATGATTTATCCGGTATTTCCGCTGACAGTTTTGATCAGGCCATTCAGATTGGTGATTCCGGCGAACCGTCGTTGACTGAAAGCATGAAAGACAAACGGATTCGTCTCACCCAAACCATCGATCCCACCATTTATTATCTGGGCTTTAACATGCTGGATCCCGTGGTCGGCGGGTCTGGCGAAAGGGCCAGGAAATTGCGGTTGGCCATTTCCATTGCGGTTAATTTTGATGAAAACATTGCCATCTTCTTTAATGGCCGCGGCCAGGCGGCACAAGGACCGATCCCACCTGGAATATTCGGTTACCGTCAGGGCAAGGAAGGCATCAACCCCTATGTTTACACCTGGGATGGCAAGGCTCCGCAACGCCGTACTATAGAAGAAGCCCGCGCGTTGATGCGTCAGGCAGGCTACCCAGACGGGATTAATCCTGAAACCGGACGGCATTTAATTCTTCATTATGATGTGCCGGTCGCCGGAGGACCTGACGACAAGGCGGTGCTCGACTGGATGATTAAGCAATTCGCTAAAATTGGCATTGATTTAAACATTCGAGGGACACAATACAATCGTTTTCAGGAAAAAATGCGTGATGGGAATGCTCAGATTTTCAGTTGGGGATGGAATGCCGATTACCCCGATCCGGAGAATTTTTTATTCATGCTTTATGGTCGTAACGGCAAGGTGAAGTATGGTGGAGAAAATGCGGCGAATTATGAGAATAAAGAGTATGATCGTTTGTTTGATGAGATGAAAAACAGACCCAGTGATGACGCGCGCATGAAACTCATTGATCGCATGGTGGACATCGTCCGGCATGACGCGCCCTGGGCTTTCGGCATTAACAGCGAAACCATGACCTTGTCGCATCAGTGGATTTCGCCAACCAAGCCTGGTGCCTTTAATGTGGATGTGCTGAAGTATTTGTCCGTGAATGTGGCTGAGCGTAATCAATACCGGCAGGAATGGAATCAACCGATATTCTGGCCTCTGGGTGTAGCGTTCATTGTTCTATTGCTGGTGTTTTTGCCCCTGCTTGCGGCTTACCGCAGAAAAGAGCAGCAAATGGCTAAGAGGATGCGGGGATGATTGCCTACTTATTCAGACGCCTTGTTTACACAATTCCTATTTTACTGGGGATTAATCTGATTACCTTCGCGCTTTTTTTCATGGTCAATTCACCCGATGACATGGCCCGAATGCACCTTGGCCAGAAACACATCAAGAAGGAGGCTATTCAGCAATGGAAAGTCCAGCACGGTTACGATTTGCCTCTCTTTTACAATGACCAAAAGGATGGCATTAAGCAGTTGACCGACACGCTTTTTTTTGAAAAATCGTTACGGCTTTTTTCATTTGATTTTGGCGTTTCCGATGAGGGCAGGGATATCAGTTACGACATATCGCATCGCATGTGGCCAAGCCTTGCCATTGCCTTGCCGGTTCTGTTGATTGGCATGCTGGTTGACATTGTGTTTGCCATGGCCATGGCCTTTTTCCGCTCCACCTACCTCGATATCAGCGGCGTGGTGCTTTGCATTATTCTCATGTCCATTTCGAGCCTTTTTTACATCATTGGCGGGCAGTATCTTTTTGGCAAACTGTTAAAATGGGTGCCGATTTCAGGTTATGACGGCGGCGTTGAAAGCATCAAATTCATCGCCTTGCCTGTGATTGTCGCGGTGATTGGGGGCCTGGGTGCTGGAGCGCGCTGGTATCGGACTTTGTTTTTGGAAGAAATGAATCGCGACTATGTCAAGACGGCGCGGGCTAAAGGCCTGTCGGAAATTCGGGTCCTGTTTCGCCATGTATTAAAAAATGCGATGCTGCCGATTCTCACTGGCGTGGTGGTGATTATCCCTTCGCTGTTTATGGGAAGCCTGGTGCTTGAATCGTTTTTTGGTGTGCCGGGGTTGGGCAGTTACATCATTGATGCAATCCAGCAGCAGGATTTTGCCATCGTCAGGGCCATGGTATTCTTAGGATCGATTTTGTACATTGTTGGTCTCATTTTGACCGATATTTCCTACACTCTGGTCGATCCGCGTGTGAGGTTAGGCTGATGATAACATTCTTATGGACTGATCAATGCTTTCTTGGCGTACTGATGATGGGTTTGCTGCTCACGGTATACAGCCTGCGCCGGGAACACAACCGCCGTGCATTTAAACAATTATTCAGGAAACCTCTCTCAGTCAGCGCCGGTATCGTTTTAGGTTTTTTCCTGGTGATTGGCATCCTTGATTCCATTCACTTGAAAGACAAAACAGACAAGGTGTCAAGCGACAACGCCAAGGCCAGTACGCTTTTAGAGCGGCTATTGGCCCCCCTTGGGCAAACGTATGAAAAAACCTATTCTGCACCGCTCGCTTTGAATTTATACAGCACGGAAACCGTGTTGGTCGATGACAAAGCCCGGCAGATTTATCCGCGGCTTCAGTACCCGGCCGCAACAATCCATAATCAGCAGGAAAAAGAACAGTTCTTAACAAGCGTTCTGCTTAAAGCCGCAGGCACAGCCATGCTGATAACCGCGTTGGTCTGGGCTGCTTTTCTCGGTCTTCCGTTTAAGTCAGCCGCGCGGCCATGGTTGCCTCAGAGTCGGCATGCCTTACCGCTGCTGGTACTCTTTTTATGCCTGTTCGTGGCATTGGCCAGTTACTGGATTTCACGGCATCTGCATTTGTTTGGCACCGGCAAAATTGGTCAGGATATTTTTTATTACACCATTAAAAGCATACGCACCGGTTTGGTCATCGGGATACTGACGACCTTGTTTATGCTGCCTTTGGCGCTGCTTTTAGGTATTGCCGCCGGCTATTTTGGCGGGGTTATCGATGATGTGATTCAGTACATTTATACCACCTTAAGCTCAATTCCAGGTGTCTTGCTGATTACGGCCTCTGTGCTGTCGATGCAAACCTACATTGCCAATCATCCCGAGCAATTTGCCACCCTGCATGAAAGTGCGGATGCCCGTTTATTTGCTCTGTGCCTCATCCTTGGGGTAACCAGCTGGACAAGCCTTTGCCGACTGTTACGGGCTGAGGCCCTGAAACTGCGTGAAATTGATTATATCATGGCCGCCCGCGCCTTAGGCAGCAGCTCTTTCCGTATTCTTCGTAAACACCTGCTGCCCAATGTCATGCACATCGTGGTCATTACCCTGGTGCTTGATTTCAGTTTTCTGGTGCTGGCAGAAGCCGTTTTGTCCTATGTGGGTGTTGGGGTGTCGCCGATGACCATCAGTTGGGGAAATATGATCAATGGCGCGCGTCTTGAACTGGCACGAGAACCGGTGGTGTGGTGGCCGATGCTCGCCGCTTTTGTCTTTATGTTCACCCTGGTTTTAGCGAGCAATCTCTTTGCTGATGCGGTCAGGGATGCCTTTGATCCGCATCAGGCTCATTCCTGACAACCCTGTACGAGGAAGCCGAATACCGTGTATAATGGCGCGTTTTTATTTTTTGTGAAAGGGACATTATGCTGCGTTTTTTCACGCCAAAGCCTGAAACGGCCATGACGCTGGTCAATTTAGGTCTGCAAAGCCTGGTTCTGGGTTATTTTGCCAGCCACTCGGTCAACAAGACCAAAGAGCCGGTACGCGACAACACCCCCGCTCAGGAGGAATGTTTGCCCCAGCATGGTCAACCTCGCTGAGCAGCAGTAGCCTTCCCTGGCCTGCCTGGTTTGCTTCGCTACGCTTATTTGGGTTTTGAGGGCGTTGGCGACTCGTTGCCCGTTTCTTCGATTGCGGGTGCGATGGCCTTGGGTTCGTTTTTAATCGCTGGTGTAAAAAATGAACCCTGTTGACTGACGCTGGATGTAGGCTGACGCGGGAAGAGGTGGCTATTCATGAATTCAGCTACCCCATTGATCACTCCAAAGGCGACCATATTATACAATCCCCCCATGCCGGCGCCGCGAACCAGCCGTCGCACGCCGCCTTGCTGCCACAAATGCACAAACATCTCAGTTATTGGCGGCGTTTTTAAAGTACTCTTATTGACCTGCCGAATTTTTTCCTGATAAACATTGTCCAATACACTGGCGAATGGCGAGATGGCAAATCCGGAAATGACGGAGGTGGCTGCGGTATGGGCGAAAACTTGATCTTTAGGAATCAAAGGATTAATGAATTCGCTGACGGTGGTTGTCGCCCCAATGCAGGCTAAGGTGGTGACAAAATTGCGTCCGCCGCGAGTCAGCATGCCTTCTTTCGCAAACTGAAATTTTTGACCTAAAGAGAGTTCGATTTTGTCCCCTAAGGCATCAAGAATCCGTTTATTGGCAAAATATTGGGTAAAAATGGTATCGATTCCCCCGACAATGACCGTGGTGACCAGCATCTCGCTGTATTTTTTAAACGCCTTATTCTCCTGTTCACCGATCATTTCCCCAACGTGATCATTCACCTTTTCCTTGTTGGCAATAACCATGTTTTTAAGCGCAGCCTGTTTTTGCGTCGTTAAAAACCCGGTAAACAATTTCGAAAAGAACTGGTGATTGGCCATCATGGGCGCATAGCCTTGTGAGCGAAAACGGGTCATCAACACATCCATGGGATGCAGAATAGTGGCGACAGCGACGCTGGTGCCAAAAACCCGAATGACACCCTCCACATAAGGGTTACGTAACAGGTCGTATTGAGTGAGCGGAAGAAATTGAAACGAGGATTTTTGCTTCGTTGCGCCGTCTTTTTTTATCTGGTTACCCACGTCGTTTTGATTGGTACTCATAATAAGCCCTCCAGGTTATACGGCAATCCTTTGGCCTATTTGTAGTAATTATGTATTTCCAGTAAGCACCATGGTAGTCTTAAAGTCTTAATTCATCCTTAAGCTGAAAATCAAAATTGTGTAAATATTCTTACGATTTATTACAAAAATTGTAAAAAGAGGGCTTTTTCTTTCTCAAAGGCAGATGTGCTAGAATGGCGTGCTTCCATTACACAAGGTTTTGCAATGAATAAATGGTTTACTGTACTACTGGCGGTGACGCTCTCATTTGGCGTGGCCATCAATGACGCTGCGGCGAAACGCTTTGGCGGACGCTTCATGGGCATGGGCCGTTCTAAAACTTCCTTTTCTTCCCTGTTTACAAAAAAAAGTCCCCAGAATTTAAAAAGCAAGGCAATCGGCACGAAGCAACGCGGTTTTTTACGCGGTTTGCTCATTGGCGGCGTGTTAGCCAGCCTGTTCATGGGGCATGGCTTACCCATTGCTCTGTTATCCTGGATGATGATAGCCGGTTTGATTCTTGTGATGATGAATCGTTATCGACGCAAACAGCCAATCCACCGCAGGTAGGTTAAATCGCCTCTCCCAACATCCCGGCGGGAGAGGTGTGCTGCGCGGCCAATCGTTTCGTGCCGCTCGAACATGGATGGTTTTTATTAACACTTAACCGTTTAAGACTTGCCCTGCCTGAATGAGTTCGGTAGAGTTTCCTGATTCCATTTAAAAAGAAAAACAAGCATGCAATCGCGATTCGTCCATCTGCGCGTCCATACCGAATTTTCCATGATTGATGGCCTGGTGCGTATCAAGCCTTTAATGAAAGCCGTGGTTGAGCGCGGTATGAACGCCGTGGCTGTGACTGACTACTGCAATTTATTTGCTGCCGTGAAAGTTTTTACTACGGCCATCAGCCAGGGGATTAAACCCATTATCGGCAGCGATTTGCCCTGCCATGATCCAGAAAATCCCGAGCAATTGTTCTCGTTACTTCTGCTGTGTCAGAATGAAACAGGCTATCGTAACCTTACCTGCCTGGTGTCTAAGGCTTATCAGGAAGGACAATACCAGGGGCAGCCGCGGGTACAGATTAAGTGGCTTAATGAGTTTGCTGAGGGCTTAATTGCCTTGTCGGGCGGACGTGCCGGTGCCATTGGTAAAGCCTTGTTGCTGGGTGATGAAGAAGCAGCCGTTTCGCTGGCGAAAGCGTATGCCGAATGCTTCCCCAATCGCTTTTACCTTGAAATCCAGCGCACGGGCAGGCCGGATGAAGCCTTGTACAATGAACGCCTCGTCAAATTGGCTGAAACACTGAACCTGCCCCTGGTCGCCACCAATGATGTTCGTTTTTTAAATAAGGATGACTTCGAAGCCCACGAAGCGCGGGTGTGCATCCATGACGGGTTTACCTTAGCGGATCCAAGACGCCGCCAGGAATACCACGCCGATCAATACCTGCGTTCAGCCGATGAAATGGCAGACCTTTTTAAAGACTTGCCCCAGGCCATTGAAAACACCGTGCTTATCAGTCAGCGTTGTACGGTGAAGCTTGAGCTTGGGCATAATTACCTCCCTTCTTTTCCAATTCCCGCCGGCATGACCATTGAGGATTACCTGTCGCAATTATCGCGTCAGGGATTGGAGGAGCGTTTATTGCAGATTTTCAGGGGGCAACCACCGGAGGTTCTGGCCGCCTCTCGCCTGCCATATGATCAACGCCTGGAAGTGGAACTGGATGTAATTAACCGCATGGGATTTCCCGGCTATTTTCTGATTGTGGCTGATTTTATTCAGTGGGCCAAGCAGAATGGCGTACCTGTGGGGCCCGGCCGTGGCTCGGGTGCCGGATCGCTGGTGGCTTATGCATTGAAAATTACCGACCTGGATCCCTTGCTGTATGAACTGCTGTTTGAGCGGTTTTTGAATCCTGAGCGGGTATCGATGCCGGATTTTGACATTGACTTCTGCATGGAAGGCCGTGATCGGGTCATTGAGTATGTCGCCCAGAAATACGGCCGGCAAAGTGTTTCGCAGATTATTACCTTTGGCACCATGGCTGCCAAAGCCGTGGTCAGGGATGTGGGCCGGGTTTTGGGTCATCCCTATGGTTTTGTTGATAAAATAGCCAAATTAATCCCCTTTGAAATCGGCATCACCTTAAGCAAGGCGCTTGAGGATGAGGAGGAACTCCGCCGCCGTTATGAAGACGAAGAAGACGTCAGGGAATTGATTGATCTGGCCTTAAAGCTTGAGGGCATTACCCGTAATGCCGGGAAGCATGCCGGTGGGGTAGTTATCGCCCCCTCGAAATTGACGGATTTTACCGCCATTTACTGCGAACAGGGGTCAACGCAGATTGTCAGTCAGTTTGACAAGGATGATGTGGAGGCGGTGGGCCTGGTCAAGTTTGACTTCCTCGGCCTTCGCACCCTCACCATCATTGACTGGGCTCTGGCCACTGTCAATCATCAATACCAGCGCGAGGGCAAGACCGCGGTGGACATTGCCTTAATCCCCACAGACGATGCCAAAACCTTTGATTTATTAAAAGCCTGTCAGACAACGGCCGTATTCCAGTTGGAATCCCGCGGTATGAAAGAATTAATTCATCGATTGCAGCCAGACTGTTTTGAAGACATCATCGCACTCGTGGCGTTGTTTCGCCCAGGTCCCCTGCAATCGGGAATGGTGGATGATTTTATCGATCGCAAACACGGACGTGCCAAAGTCGAATACCCGCATCCTGATCTGGAATCCATCCTGAAACCGACCTATGGGGTGATTCTCTACCAGGAACAGGTGATGCAAATTGCCCAGGTACTGGCCAATTATACCCTGGGCGGCGCGGATCTCCTGCGTCGGGCCATGGGTAAGAAAAAACCGGAAGAAATGGCGAAGCAGCGCGCTATTTTTATTGAAGGCGCAACCGGTCGCGGCGTGAACGAAGACACGGCCGCTCATATTTTTGATTTGATGGAAAAATTTGCCGGCTATGGTTTTAACAAATCGCACTCGGCTGCCTATGCCCTGGTTGCTTATCAAACTGCCTGGCTTAAGACGCATTACCCTGCCGCTTTTATGGCGGCTGTCATGTCCTCGGACATGGATAACACCGACAAAGTGGTCACTTTTATTGATGAGTGCGCCCAGATGCATCTTAAGGTTTTGCCGCCTTCGATTAATCAGTCCAGTTATCCATTTACAGTGACCGATGATCGATGCATTCTTTTTGGTTTGGGGGCGATAAAAGGGGTAGGGGAATCGGCCATTACCGTCATTGTGGAAGAACGAAAGCAGGGCGGGGCTTACACCGGTTTATTTAATTTCTGCCAACGCCTCGATTTGCGCAAGGTGAACCGCCGCGTGCTTGAAGCCCTGATTAAAAGCGGCGCACTCGATGACTTTGGTGTGGAGCGTGCAGTTTTGTTTGCCTCGCTTGAAAAAGCGTTAAAAGTCGCTGAAAAAAAACAGCACAATCAAAACAGCGGGCAGACGGATTTGTTTTCATTGATGGATAATGACGAGGTTGAAGAGGATTACGTTCATTTCAAACCCTGGGCTGAATTGACTCGGCTTGAAGGAGAAAAAGAAACCCTCGGTTTTTATCTGACTGGCCATCCGGTTGATCAATACGCCGGCGAGTTCAAAGGCGTGGTCACGCCCATTGTGCAATTGAATCCATCCACCAGTAAAAAAGCCTGGATCTGTGGATTAGTCACCGGAATACGCCGCATATTGACCAGGCGCGGCAAAAAATTGACTATTCTAGCCCTTGAGGATGCCTTAAAGAAACTGGATGTCGTCGTTTTTTCTGAGGTGTACGAGGCCTTGTCCAGCGAAGTACAGAGCGGGCAAATGGTGGTGATTGAGGGAGAAATCAGTCATGATGATTACAGCGGTGGCGTAAAAATGACTGCCAATCAGGTGTTGTCAATTGACGAAGCGCGTACCCGCTTCGCCCGCAGCCTGATGCTATCGATAACAGCAGACGATAAACCGCTTGTTCCCACGCTGCAATCCCTGCTCAAAGCCAACCAGGGCCACTGCTCCGTTCAAATCCAGTACAGAAATAGCAAGGCTATGGCCACGTTAAGTCTGGCGGCCGAGTGGCAAATCAGTCCCGGCGATGCCTTGCTGAAATCATTAGGCGAGTTGCTGGGTGAAAACAGGGTATGGATGAATTATTAAAGCCCAGGCGCAGGCTAGTGATTAAAAAAATTCCCCAGTCGTTTGGCCGCTGCGCGTTGTTCAAGCCGTTCCGGCGAGGGGTTCTTTCCTGGCTTAACCGGCCTGAAGAAGGGCTCTGCTCTGGCCAATACGGTACCCAGTTCTTCTTCCAGTTTTAACTGCGGTTGAATTGTTTTATAAAACTGCGCTGAGCAATCAAGGCCATTGAGCAATGCCTGATGGAATTGAGAGATGGGGCCGCGTAATGCGGCTAAATGATCCAGCACAGGACCTATTGCGGCCCTTTTAACTAAATTTTTAAGGGTTTGCTCAAATGAATCAAGCGACATCAACATCGCTTTTTGCAGTTCACAGGCTTGTTGCAATCCCAGGTAAAATCGTTTGTAAGGGTTTTTTCCAGGTGCATGGGCATCACGATAATTTTTCTCCTGATGCTGGTAACGGCTGGCGATACGCAACAGGGAGTGCAGCAGTTCTCCCAGTAGATAAAGCAACTGGCTTAAATCATCATGGCCTAAGGCAAACGCCAGGCGCTCTAAATTGATGGTTTGCGAATAATGAGGCCCTACACCCAATAACTGCAATAAAATGGGCTCCAAGCCTAAAAGTCTGGACAGGGCATTTTGCATATCGAGGCGGTATTGCAGTGTCAATTCGAGAAGACGGCCTCGATGTTCGAGGGACTCTTGAGACAACAACGCAATCTCTTTTTCCTGCAACAACTCGTGCAGAATGCCTTGCGATGCACGGAGATTTTCATCTGCTCCCGCGAGCAGTGTGCCAAGTTCAATGGATTGCTGATGGGCCATGCTGTTTACCTTCTCTTCTCTTGCTCAGTGTATCATAAAGCACTGCCCGTGGCGGTGAGTGGAAATTTTTCTTTTTTTGCAGAGAGGCATAGGCTAACATGATCCTATCTTGTTAAGGGATTGGGATTATGATCAATTTTTGCCGAAAAATGGTTCTTTTTGCGCTTTTGCTATCGTTTGCCGGCGCGTTGTCGGCCAATGGGAACGACCAATTGTATTATCGTAATTTCTGGCATCCGGATTACCGCGGTGCACGCCTTGATTATTGCACCATGGATGGCAGCCAATGCGGTATGGCGGTAGCGAACCGTTATTGCAAAACCATGGGGTATCTTCGTGCGAATCAGGCAATAAAAGCCAATAACCTCGGTGTAACCAAATACATTGACAGCCGCGGGCGTTGTCAGGGCTGGCTGTGCAATGGTTTTAAAACCATACGCTGTGTAGGCAGCGTCTCGAAAAAACCACCCAAATTTTATCATTACAGCATGAGGCGTTTCGTCTATCCCCGTTATGATAATTTCCGCATTGACTGGTGCTACGACGGCGAAAAAGGCTGTGGACGCCGGGTAGCTCAATCGTTTTGCCGCCGTATGGGATTTTTACAGGCTAAAAAATTTACCATCGAGCGCTGCGTGCCGGCGACCAAAGCCCTTGGAAATCAAAAATTATGCTTCGGCCCTCAATGCAATGGCTTTAGCGAAATTACGTGTTCCCGTTAACGCAGAAGGTATTTTGTTTAATTTATGACACAATGAGAAATATATGTCATTTATTTGACAGGCTGCGGCATACTAACCGATACTCAACTAATAACGGTTTAGACTTAAGGATAAGTGTATGAGTGAAAATGAGACTGTCCTGGTCATTGATGATCACCCGGAGCGACGCAATAAACTGAGTGTTATTGTTGAATTTGTTGGTAAAAACGTCGCGGTGGCGGGGTATGAGGATGCCAAAACATTGGCATTGGACCATGTGCTGGCTGTCATTATTGCCGCGAGCCATACCCCGGATGCCTGCCTCGCCATCATCCATCATCTGACCAAGTCTTTCCCTCATCTTCCTTTGATCCTCATTGATTATCCGCAGGAAACCGGTGAATCCCTGCCAAGAACCATTACCGCAATGCTTGATTTCCCCTTTACTTATGCGCAGATGCTTGAAGCGTTGCACAAGTGTCAGATTATTCGCGATCGCGCCTTAGAGGATTCCACGACTAAACAGACGCATTCGCCTTTATTTCGCAGCCTCGTCGGCAACAGCGAGTCAATCCGCCAGGTCCGCAAACTCATCGAGCAGGTTGCGGGTACCGAAGCCAGCGTGCTTGTCCTGGGTGAGTCAGGAACCGGAAAAGAGGTGGTCGCGCGGAATATTCATGCCTTGTCGTCCAGAGCAGGAAAGCCCTTCATTCCTATTAATTGCGGTGCTATTCCAAGCGAGCTGTTGGAAAGCGAATTGTTTGGTCACGAAAAAGGCGCTTTTACCGGTGCCATTACCTCACGGCAAGGCCGTTTTGAGTTGGCCAATGGCGGAACCCTGTTTCTTGATGAAATCGGGGACATGCCTCTTGCCATGCAGGTGAAATTATTAAGGGTTTTGCAGGAGCGATGCTTTGAACGGGTCGGCAGTAACCGCAGCATCGATGTCAATGTCAGAATCATTGCTGCGACCCACCGCAACCTGGATGCCGCTATCCAGGAAGGCAAATTCCGTGAAGATCTTTATTATCGTCTGAACGTCTTTCCCATTGATATGCCGCCTCTGCGTGCTCGAAAAGAAGACATTCCCCTGTTGCTCAATGAGTTAATTTCTCGCGTTGAAGGCGAAAACCGTCCTGGGGTAAGGCTTTTACCTGCGGCGCTCGATACCTTAAGCCATTACCAATGGCCAGGTAATGTACGTGAACTTGCCAACCTGGTTGAGCGGTTGACCATTCTTTACCCCAACGGTATCGTTGATCGTGACGACTTGCCACGGCGCTTCAGGATGGATGAGCAGACCGAACACGGTATTCTTGGCACGGAGCGTGAAACCCTGCTCGGAATGGTTACGCAGGAGCAATCAGGCAATGACGGCATTGATTTAAAAGAACATCTGGTTAAAACGGAACTGGCCATTATCAGCCAGGCTCTGGATGAGTCGGATTGGGTTGTGGCACACGCCGCCAGTTACCTGAACATGCGCCGCACCACTCTGGTTGAAAAAATGCGTAAATACGGGTTAATCCGCCCAGAACGAGCTTCCTCATCCTGATTAAATAAGGCATCAATTCAGGCCATAAACCCGGTTATTCTCCTTTAGGCGG
Source organism: Legionella rubrilucens (assembly GCF_001468125.1). Classification (GTDB taxonomy): domain Bacteria; phylum Pseudomonadota; class Gammaproteobacteria; order Legionellales; family Legionellaceae; genus Legionella_C; species Legionella_C rubrilucens. The sequence continues at coordinate 828,605 of NZ_LNYT01000020.1, forward strand.
TTCTACAGGGTCAGCGCCTTGTGCCGGGGGCTTCGTCTTTTTAGGCGTGGGGGCAGGCGGGACGGGTTCTCCAGTAGCCGCGGGTTCAGCCGTTTTTGCCTTGCCCACCACGACCTCGTTGTCGGCAGCCGGCTTGGCCTGCTGTTCTTGAGCTGCTTCGTCTTCCTCACGCTTTTTTTTGTAATCGTCAATGATTTCGCTGACGCTTTGTTTCACGTCTTTAAATAATTTGGAAGCAATTGACGTAATTTCTTTAAAATCAGGTAACTTTGATTTGAAATCGCTCATAATCTGCTCCGTGCATGCCATTGTTATTAGTTAATTATATACCCATTTGAAAAGACAGGGTTGTTTCTCATGCAAAGGGGTGAAAAAGTTGAGCGGCAGGCCGTAAAACCCGCTCGACCAATGACGGTTTGTGGTGCGAGGCTATTTTAAAGACCTTATACTCTTCCATTTTACTCATCAGGTACTCGTCACTGGTTTTAAGGCTGTCTACCAGACGCAGATCAAATGCGTCTTTCGCCAGCCAATGCTCTCCTGTGGCTACTTTGTCAATGTCCAGTTGCTGGCGGTTTTGCAATACATAATGACGGAAGGCTTGATGAATTTCTTCCAAATCCTCCTGGAACTTCTGCCGGCCTTTTTCCGTGTTTTCACCAAACATGGTCAATGTGCGTTTGTATTCGCCGGCGGTTATCATTTCAAAATCGATGTTATGTTTTTTCAACCAGCGGTTAAAATTCGGTAATTGACCGACCACCCCTATTGAACCGATGATCGCAAAGGGGGCGGCAATGATTCGGTTGGCGACGCAGGCCATTAAATACCCGCCGCTGGCTGCGATTTTATCGATGGCTACGGTCAGTTTGATGTTATTATCGCGGATCCGCTGCAATTGCGACGCTGCAAGCCCATAGCCATTAACAACCCCGCCTGGGCTTTCCAGACGAACGAGCACTTCATCGTCTTCACCGGCAACAGTTAATACTGCATTGATGGCTTCCCGCAATGACTCGGTTTGGGATGCTTTGATATCACCATGAAAATCAAGAACAAAAAGGGTGGGCTTGTCTTTGTTGCTGAGTTTGTCTTTCTTCTTTTTCCGGGGTTTTTTCTCTTTAATGTCCCTGATTTCGTGATTCATGTGCCGCTTAAGCGCATTGAATTCTTTGTTCAGGGAGACAATCTCCAACTTGGGCCGTTTACTGCGTCCAAGGGCTAATACTCCTGCCGTAACTAATAAAATGGCAATCACCAGGGTGATGCTTTTGAGAAGAAATAAACCGTAATTGGATAGAAATTCCATCACTTACCCTTTTAATAGGATGAAAAAACTGAATTATTACTGGGGAAATGCTTCGGTGCAAGTTTGTTATAGGAATACTTGCGGCAAGACGCAATTCCCGCTAGTCTGCCGTTTTAGGTATTAAGGCTTCTTTATGCTTGACGTGATTAATCTGGCCTATGATTACGATTATCACCCTGTATTCAACGGCGTGCAATGGACGCTCGCTCAGGGGGAGTTATTGCATCTTCGCGGCGGCAATGGCGCAGGTAAAACGACACTGTTACGTCTGTTAGCAGGCCTTACCCAGCCGATAAGCGGAGAAATCCGTTTTAAAGGGTGCCCTGTCGAAGAAAATAAAGCCGCCTATCAGCAGGCCCTCTGCTACGTGGGTCACAAACCGGGTTTGAGTGCCGCGTTAACTGTCAGCGAAAATTGCCTGTTTGATCCCCATTGGCCCCGTTCCCGTGTGCCTCTTGAGGCGTTACTCGCAGAACATGGTTTGCATCATTTAGCGGATCAACCGTGCTCGCATCTGTCCGCTGGCCAGCGGCGCCGTGTCAGTCTGTTACGTCTGGCCATGACCGATGCACCGTTGTGGCTGCTTGATGAACCCCTGGTGGCCCTGGATGATGACGCCATTGAGTTGCTGGTTAATTTAATGAACACCCATTTGCAACAGGACGGAATGATTGTTCTGACCTCTCATCAGGAGTTGCCGTCTTTTCTGAAAAAGACCCGGGAGTACTGTCTGTGACAACTGGCATGCGACTTTTTAAAAAGCAATTTCACCGGGAATTGCTGGTGCATCTGCGCCAGCCGCGCACCTTGTTGCATGCCACCCTTTTCTTTCTGATGATTACCGTTTTTTTTCCCTTGACGGTGACGCCTGAACCCCTGCTTTTGCAGCAATTGGCGCCGGGGTTGATTTGGACTGCCATGTTATTGTCCTTCCTGCTCGCGTCAGAGAAATTCTTTCAGCAGGATTATGAGGATGGTGTTATCGAGCAGTGGCTAATTTCTTCTCAGGATTTACCTGTTATCGTGACCGCCAAAGTAAGTGTCCATTGGCTTCTCAATTTAATTCCCATGCTGATTTTATGCCCGTTACTGGCGATGTTGTTTTCTCTTAATCCCTCCGAAGCAGGGGTTCTTGCCTTAAGCCTGATTGCCGGTACGCCCGCGATTATTTTTCTCTGTGCGTTAGCTGCAGCGTTCAGTACGGGACTTAAGCAGAAGGGGGTATTGATTGCCCTTATTCTGTTACCATTCGCTCTTCCAGTCATGATTTTTGGCAGCGCGTCCCTGCAGGCGGCTATCCATGGCATGAACGTCAGCGGTTACCTGGCTTTACTACTGGCCTTCTCGCTTCTGGCCATTCTTTTTCTGCCCTTTGCCATCAGCGCCATTCTTCGCATTACGCTAAGCGATTAGAGCCTCGGCGTTGAAATCCACGCCTTAATACAGCCTTAAGTTTATTTTGATATAGTTCATTGACTAAAAAAATAACACCTTGATCTTATTGAGTTGGACTAGATATGTTATTGCAGCGTGTTTTGGAACGAATCAGTGAATTAGAAAAAATCAGGCAGGTCCTTAAGGAAGAGAAAAAAATACTTGACGCCCACCGTGCTCATTTATGCACGGGTAAAAATACCGTGGTATCGTTAACGGCGTTCGAAGCTCATCGTCAACAGCAAATCACTTTTCTCAAGAAAGAGTCAGCCGTCGAGCAGGAATATGCTTCCCTCTGCATTATGGGTGAGGTGTTAAATCCCACAGCCCCTGCCTTTGAGCGTGTAATCATCGGTGCGGGTGTTGCAGGAACACTGCTTTTTCAAGAATTTTCGCCTGCTTTTCGTTCCAAAAATGTCGCTCACCCTCATGTACCCAATATTCTGGTTCTTAATGATCCCGATAATCAGAATACCTGGCCCAAAGAAGGCTCGAGGGTTATGGGGCAGCCAGCCAGGGTGCAAACGCCTACCGGCTTTTCCTATCACTCGACTGATTTTGATTTAAAAAACGGGGAAGACCCGACAAATCCTTATAATTATGTGTTGGCTAATGATTTTAATCGTGCGCTGGTTGCTACCCAGGTTGAACTCGAAATGCCGATTTTGCAGGCTGAGGCCAAGGCCATTGAAAAACGGGAAGAGCATACTGCCGGATGGCTATGGAGCGATTATGAATACCGGTTGAGGGTGCTTTGTAAATTGGGAGATAAAACCCAGGAAGTGTATTTGTACACGCATTACGTTGACATTTGTGCTGGATTGGGACCCTCCCGCAAACTGACCGACTCTCAAATTTCCCCGGTGCTTTCAGAAAAACTCGTTAAGAAGCAAACCCTGATTTATGCTCAGGATGGTGATGTGAATCTGGAAGGTGAGGTGCTTTTATACGGCGGCTCAGCCATCAACGCAGCCTGGGCTACTGAAATCCTTGAGCGTTCGGAAGAAAAAGAGACAGTAAAAATCAAAAAGCTTGTTTCACGCAACCGCAAGGGTCTCAATGACATCAGCACCTTAAGCCGTTTCATCAGTGAAGCCTGCGAAAAACGCCTTGAACTTGCGGTTGGCGAATTGGCCAATGTGCGGGAATTGGATGACGGGCGTCTGGCTGTTTCATTTAACGCCAGAGAATCGGGTCCTTACAAGGGGTTAAATGAGGGTGAGGAAATTATCTGTGATAAGCTGGTCGTGGCTATTGGCCAGATCAATCCTAATATTACTGACGGTTTGAGCCAGTTTAAGCAGTGCATTTATAAATCCCATTTAGACACGCCTCCGATTCCGCTAGGAACCTATTCGCAGGATCATCGCATTTTTGTCTGGGGAGCTGCAGGAACGTTAGGTATTGGTTTGACGAATATGGAAAGGGAACGGTTTGTCAAACAGATACAGGATCATGCCAACAGTTTTCCATACGAGTCTATGGCGTTGGGCGGAATTTTTCGGGTTTCCTGGGTTATCCCCCAGATGTGCAGGCACCTTGCAAAACTCGGTTTGTTTCCCATCACGGCAGGCTATGATTCAAGACAATTCCTGTGCCCTGACATTAACCAGGCCACCCTTGACGACCTAGAAGCATTAATCGCCAGCGAGGATGTCCACATTCGCCGCAAGAGTGCCGAAGAGATCATTAAATTGCGTTGTGCGGTCATGCCAAACCACTATAAAGACGATCCCGGTATCCAAAGCATGGCGCAATTGGAAAGCATTCTTCCGTCTGCGCTGCTGGTCCATATCCGTCACGTTTACTTTCCTTTTGCCCCTGAGACTCGATTTCCAAAGCCAACGACAGGCAAAATGAAGCTGTCTGGTAATCGTCACGGCTTGTTTATCCAGCCTAAACCGCTGGTGGATGAATTCGATGAGGCTATTGCCCGATTGAATGCTGTGATGGATGAGTCAGATATTCAATTGCCAGGCATTGATTCGCTGCATAATCCGGACGGGGAGAAAGAGAAAGAAACGCTGGCCATTTTTCTGGATCAAGGCTATACGTTATTCAGTTAATCAGGAAAATGGTCGAATTGATTCCAATTAGTGAATGGATTGGGTAAATTACGTGACTCAACGTCTGCAGGAGAAGTTTTTGGATTTCACAACGCTGTCTTACGAAGACAGAACGGCTATTGCGGGATTGCAACTATTCATTAGCGAACTGGAAAGCCATACCTGTGCGGGCAGACTCATTTACACACTGAATGAGCCACAGCAAAACCGTTTACTCACGTTGATTAAAGCAATCAGTCTTGCCACGTTAATTAAGCTGGCAATCGAAGACAACAGTGTCGATACGTTGTGCAGACACCCTGCTTTGGAACGCCACTGGAACGAGCGATGGCGGTTAAGCGGCCGTAATCCGCGTGAAATGGCGATAAAAAATTATCAACCTGTTCATGAATACCTGCCACAACCCACCATTCCGACCTTCCAGCTGCTGCAGGGCATTTTTTTATACAGCCAATACAAAACCACAAGTGATGCGGCCATGCTTCATTTGTATCAGGCTGCAGAGGTTGGTTATTTTCCCGCATTGAATGTGTTGACCAATTATTGCCTGACGCAAACGGATTTACATCATAAAGCGCTGGTCTATGCCGCCTTGGCTGCTGATTATTACTGGACGCCAGGCTACCTGCTTTTAGCCGTGACGGAACTTAAACTGGAACAGTATGACAAAGCGCTGTTTCATTTGATTATTGCTGAGAAGCTGCTGCCTTATTCAGACGCCATGATTAACAATGCCTACCAGGGGCAGTCTCTGGCGGTCATTGCCCAGCCACTGATGCCGTCTCTGGATGCCCATAACTGGATGGAAGCAAAAATAAAACTTGCCGAGCTGAGTCATCTTCCCCTGAACATGGTGACCAGCCGCCTGTATGCGCAGGCGGATCGTGTGGTTGAGGAGATCAAGGCAAGCTTCAATCCAGTGCCGGAGGAGCCAGATGAAACGAAAACGGCTAGTTTCTGCAGTCCCGGTTTGAGTTAAGCGAAGGCATTGGTTGTCCCTTCTTGCCATTGCATGATAAAATCGGCCTTTTTTGAGCCCTGCTTAATCCCTTATGTGGAAATTTCTCTACCAACTGGCGTCGCCCAGAAATTTTTACCAGTTGACGCAACGCTGGCTTCCTGTATTGGGGGGGAGTGTGTTGCTGACCTTGCTGCCGGGTCTTGTCTGGGGGCTGTTTTTTGCACCGCCTGATTACCAGCAGGGGGATGCATTCCGAATCATTTATGTTCATGTTCCAGCGGCTTTCTTATCGATGTCCCTGTACGCCTGGATGGCTTTTCTCGCCGTGCTGCTTCTTGTCTGGCGGATTAAGCTTGCCGGTTTAATGCTTTCGGTGGCGGCGCAACTCGGTGCGGTGATGGCTTTTTTAGCCTTAGCCACTGGCAGCATCTGGGGAAAGCCTATGTGGGGCGCGTGGTGGGTTTGGGATGCACGATTGACTTCCGAACTTATTCTGCTGCTGCTTTATATTGCTATTCTGGCCATTCGTTCGGCTTTCAGTGATTCCGAGCGCGGTGATCGGGTGATTGCCATTCTGACGCTGGTGGGGCTTGTGGATCTGCCGATTATTCACTATTCGGTTTACTGGTGGAATACCCTGCATCAGGGATCGACCCTGTCCGTGTTTGCAAAGCCTAAAATTGCAGCGCCGATGTTATACCCCTTGCTGCTTTCGCTGCTTGGTTTTACCCTGTATGCGCTATGGATTATTCTGCATAAAGCCCGCAATGAACTGTTGCTGCGTGAACGGCGCCAGCAATGGGTTAGAGAGTTGGTGGAGGAAAGGCAATGAACTGGTTGGCAATGGGAAAGTACGCCATCTATATCTGGCCGGCTTATGGTTTGGTCTGCGGGGTTTTAGCACTGCTGCTGCTGGATATCAAACGACAGCAGAAACGAACACGCAGCAAACTGAATCAATGGTTCAGGCGGCAATGACCATGCATCCTGTCCGTCAACGAAAATTGGTTTTAATTTTAAGTCTGCTTGCTGGATTGACTCTGATAACGGCACTCATCATGTATGCCTTGCGCCAGAATATCAGCTTGTTTTATACGCCCTCACAAATGGCTGAGGGTAAAGTAACTCAGGGGCAAAGGGTACGAATTGGCGGCATGGTGGTCAAAGGCAGTATTGTGCGCGGCAGCCAGGATTTGTCAGTCCGCTTTAAACTCACTGATTTTAACAAAGAAATCGAAGTCAGCTACCGGGGTATATTGCCTGATCTGTTTCGCGAAGGGCAGGGAATCGTGGCGTTGGGGCAGGTGCTTGATGAGGGTCATTTTAATGCCGCGGAGGTACTCGCTAAACACGATGCCAATTACATGCCGCCAGAAGTCAAGGCCGCGTTGGCTGCTCAGGGGAAAAAATGACAGCAGAACTGGGTTTATTTTCGTTAGTGCTTGCTTTGTTGTTTGCTGTGTTGCTGGCAGTCATTCCAACCGTTGGCCTGCTGCGTGCCAGGAAAGACTGGATTGCGGCGGCACCTGCATTGGCAGCGGGGCAATTTATTTTTATCAGCCTGGCCTATCTTGCCTTGACCGTCTGCTTTTTGCGCGATGATTTTACGGTAATCTATGTCTTGGGCAATTCCAGTGTGAATTTACCCTGGTTCTACAAACTCTGTGCCGTTTGGGGCGGGCATGAGGGTTCCATGCTGCTTTGGGTTGCCATCCTCAGCCTGTGGATGATGGGCGTCAGTTTTTTCAGCAAGAACCTGGATGAAGCCATCCGCACCCGTGTGCTGGTTGTCCTGGGGCTCATCAGTATTGGTTTTATTTTGTTCCTGTTAAGTACGTCCAATCCGTTTGCACGCCAATTCCAGGTACTCCAGACGCAGGGACGGGATTTAAATCCCTTACTCCAGGATCCTGGCTTTCTGTTTCATCCACCCATGCTGTACATGGGTTACGTTGGCTTTTCCGTGGCGTTTGCTTTTGCCATTGCAGCCCTATGGCTTGGCCGGGTTGAATCCTCCTGGGCAAAATGGACAAGGCCCTGGACCCTGGCGGCCTGGTGTTGTTTAACCACGGGCATTACCCTCGGAAGCTGGTGGGCTTATCGCGAGTTAGGCTGGGGTGGCTGGTGGTTCTGGGATCCGGTAGAAAACGCCTCCTTCATGCCCTGGCTGGTGGGTACCGCGCTGATTCATTCCCTGGCTGTCAGTGAAAAGCGGCAGCAGTTCATGGCCTGGACGTTATTATTGTCCATCACTGCTTTTTCGCTGAGTCTCGTGGGAACATTTCTCGTTCGATCGGGTGTGTTAACATCTGTCCATGCTTTTGCCGTTGATCCACAGCGGGGCCTCTTTATTCTGTGCTTTCTGCTGACGGTTATTGGCGGATCGCTGCTGTTGTTCGCGCTTCGTGCGCCAGGACTTACGCGGCGGAATAATCCCGCCCTGGTTTCAAAAGAAAGCGCCTTGCTTTTAAACAATGTTTTTCTTGCCGTTATCATGTTGACCGTATTGATGGGAACCATTTACCCATTGCTAATTGATGGCCTTGGGCTCGGCAAGTTATCGGTGGGCGCACCGTATTTCAATACGGTATTCGTTCCTCTGATGATTCCTTTGCTGCTGCTGATGGGATTGGGCATTCATTTACGATGGCAAAAAGACAGCCTTCAAGCGATTCTAAACCGTTTGAAGAGTCTCCTTGGCCTCAGTGTCCTTATTCCTGTTGCGATCCTCCTGTTCATTAATCAGCCGATGAATGCCTACAGCCTGCTTGGTCTTATGCTGGCTATGTGGATTGTGCTGAGCACCGGCAAACTGGTTTACCTCCGGGGGCGGGAGCGAGGTTTTAAAACCTTACCCCAGGCATTTTGGGGCATGGTGCTCGCTCACGTCGGTGTGGCTGCCGCGGTTATTGGTGTCGCCATTTCCAGCGGTTATGGCATTCAGGATGATGTCAAACTGGCGCCCGGTAACGAGGCGATGCTTGCCGGCTACCGCATTCGTTTCGTCAGTGAGCAGCCTTTGCAAGGGCCTAATTATCAAGGCACTCGCGCCCGCTTTGAAATCAGCCGGGGATCGCAGGTGCATGTGATTTATCCCGAAAAACGCGTTTATACCATCGGCCAAATGGCCATGACGGAATCAGCCATCGACGTCAACCCATTCCGCGACATTTACGTGGCGCTGGGGGAGCCTGTCGGCGAAACGGCCTGGTCTGTGCGCCTGTATTTTAAACCCTTTATCCGTTGGATCTGGGGTGGGGGCTTCCTGATTTTAGCCGGTGGTTTGCTCGCTTTAGCCGATCGGCGTTATTACCGGCAGCGAAAAACCGTCCCAGCCCAGTTAGGAGTGAGTCAGTCATGACACGACTAATCAACTGGCGTCTCTTGCCCTTTTTCATTTTTGTGGTGTTGGTTTTGTTTTTCTGGCGGGGGCTCTCCCTTGATCCTCAAAAACTCCCTTCCAGCCAGCTTGGTCACCCGCTGCCTGTTTTTAAACTGCCTGTGCTGGGTCATGAAAAAAAGACCATGACATCCAATCGTTTAAAGGGGCAGATGAGCTTATTGAATGTCTGGGCCAGTTGGTGTTCTGCTTGTGTTGAAGAACAGGTTTTTTTGCTGCAGTTGGCTAAAGAGGGGATCCCGCTGTATGGCCTTAATTACAAGGACAATACCGACAATGCGTTAAAATGGCTGGCTGAATGGGGAAATCCCTATCGTCTGATAGCCGAAGACGCCAAGGGCAAAGTGGCCATCGATTTAGGAGTTTATGGCGCACCGGAAACGTTTCTTATCGATAACGAGGGTATCATCCGGTATCGCCATGCCGGCATTCTGGATGAAGCGATTTGGAAAAAAGAATTTCTGCCCCGCATTAACCAATTGAAAAGACACTCATGAAGAAATGGCTGACACACATTCTGATAATCATGTTCTGTTCTTTGGGTGTGGCCCAGGCGAGCAGCTTTTATCCTTTGGATTCTCCGCAAAAGGAAGCGCAATTTAATCACCTGTTGAAAGAGTTGCGTTGCCTTGTCTGCCAAAATCAGGATTTGGCCGATTCCAATGCTGATCTGGCCAAGGATTTACGAGAGCAGGTGTATGATCTTGTAAGGGAAGGGAAGAGCGACAGTGAAATCATTCAATACCTGACTGACCGTTATGGCGATTTTATCCTGTTTAATCCCCCGGTCAAGGCGGTCACCGTACTGTTGTGGTTTGGTCCCATTCTGTTTCTGGCATTGGGGTTACTGGTTTTTTGGCGCACAGGTTTAAAGCAGGTTGCACATGAATGAGAAATGGCTTTTATTGGCTTTTGGTGCGTTGATCCTTTCAGCCCTGCTGCTGCTTTTCTTTAGTCTGCGGCAGACAAAAGGCACGCTGATTGTCCTTGTTCCCCTTTTTATTGCAAGTGCCTGCGGCGGTTACTGGTATTGGGGAAGCTGGCAGGCTTTGAATGATTATTCACGGCAGCAGGCTCGTATGCAGGACGTGAAAAAAGTGCTCGCGACAATTAAGGATCCCCAGGATTTAATTGTCCGCTTGCGGCAGCGCTTGGATGATACGCCAGCGAGTTCGCGCGGATGGTACTTATTGGGCAGGCTTTACCTCAGTCAAAATGAATTGCAGCAGGCTAAGGTGGCCTTTAAAAAAGCCATTACCCTTGACTCTGACAATGACACGGCGAGAATCAGTTACATTCAGGTTCTGTTATTGCTCAATCATCAGCAGTTTAATGAGGAGATGACGGCGCAGTTGCATCAGTTGTTGAAAAAAAATCCGCAACAACCGGATGCCCTGGCCATGCTTGCCGCCAAAGCGTATCAGGAGAAGGCGTTCAATGAGGCGATTGTGTACTGGCAACAACTGCTGAAAATGGTTCCAGGGAATTCGGAGACAGCACAGAACCTGCGAAAAGCCATTGCCAAAGCACAACAACAGTTATAGAGTGATAGATCGCATTTTTTATTTGCGATTCGTAGTCTAGTATGTAGGGGTAATGGTTTAAGGTTTTCAAGGAGGAAACATGACAAACCGTGTTTATCAAATTGTTGAATTAGTGGGTACCTCGGAAGAAGGCATTGAGGAAGCAATCAATAATGCCATCGCTCAGGCGGCAAAAGTGCATGGCAAACTGGATTGGTACGAAGTACTTCAAACCCGCGGTTTTATCGAGGGCAGTGAAAGTAAATATTACCAGGTTCATCTGAAAATAGGCTGCCACGCGCATTAATTGACTACTCGGCAGTTGCCTCTTGAACCTCGTTCTGAGCTTACGATACTTAAACCCATGGATTCCCGCCTGCGCGGGGACAACCTTTAGACCGGCTTACGATTCCTGCTCCCTCGTAACCCGAGTATGGGGAGTGTGACCATGGATTCCTGATTTCCCCTTCATCCCCGCGCTGGCGGGGATCCGTCTGCTCAGGTGGCATGAGACCATGGAGTATTCCGCGGAAGGACGGTTTCCATGCTTATTGTCACTGCCTGTTAACGGGTGAACGAACCTCCATTTCATCCTGTTTCTCTTTTTTAATTGCCGATGAATTGATTTTAAATAAACACAGCTTGGCCAGGCGGGGTACTTTCTCTTGACTATCCAGTAATTCACGACGATAAAATTCAGTTGCCTCAATGGCTTTTTTAGCACCCTCAGGATTGCTGCCGGGGCCTGTCAAATTAAAGCGTTGAGGTGTATGGGCGCCATCCAGTAAGGTATGTCGAAAGCCTGAATCATAAGCCTTTATGTCAGGCAAAATGCCGATTTTCTTAGCCAGCGAATTTAAAAATTCGATCTCATCGCGTTTAGTCGGCGTCTCTTTGATTTCTTTAAATAGCGTTTCTTCACTGGGTAGCGGACACCTGCCGCTGAATACCCCGCACGCCAGGCGTGCCTGTAAGTCCACAATCGGAAAGACTGCACCACGCGCGCCTTCATACATCCCGATGACCGCGAGATTAGGGGATAACAGGGTGTCTTCGTAGGGATTGGGAAGGTGCCTTAAGTGTTCGGGCAGGAAGGGTAATTGACGCTGATACCCTGTGCAAAAAATCACATGATCGAATTCATGAAACGGGCCATGGGTGAGTTTTACGCCTTTCTCAGTAAAATGATCAATCTCGCCTTTGGCAAAAATGATTTTTTCTTCGCGGCATCGCTTAAAGTAGTCTTCAACAATAGTAAATTTCATCGGCGACGCATTCGTCATTTGCCACTCAGCAAAGTCCTGTTGTTCCTGACAATGTTTCTGTAAGAACTTCACTTCTTCTTCAGGCGATTTCGGCGTTTGGCTGTTGGTATAAGTTTTTAATAAGTCCCGGGGTAACCAGGGCCCTTGCTGATTGAGATCAGCAGAACGGTAACGTTTAACACACCAGTGTTCCTGGCGAAAATGATGGATTGTCAATGCGGCCACGGGCGCCAGCTCTTCGGCTATGGCTGTACCGCTGAAAGAATTGCCGACCACCAGCACTTTTTTTCCGACAAAGGGTTTGGAGTCCTGATAATCGGCACTGTGGCTCATCTTGTGTCGAACGGTCTCCAGTCCTTTAAATTGGGGGATAAACGGGTGGGCGAATTTACTGCTGGCTACGATGACGGCATCAAATACTTTTTCCTGGCATGCAAGAGAGCCTTTCTGTTGCCAGCGAACCAGCCATTGATTGTCCTTCGGTTTGATTTCGATGACCTTTGATTCAAACTGGATACAGGGTAGGAGCTTAAATTCTTTCGCATACGCTGATAAATAAGCATAATGTTGCTCAGTGGTAGGAAAATCCGGGGTAGTGGAGGGCCATGGAAAATCAGAGAACGCGCCTGTATGGCGAGAAATGTTACTCTTCATGCCAGGCCAGGCCGTGCCCTGTTGATGGGCGGCGTGTTGTGCCTCGCCCCAGACACCGCCAATCCCTCCGGACATTTCAAAGGCAGTAGGATGCAATCCTTCTGCCAGTGCTGCCTTGATGGAGGTCAGGCCGGAGGGGCCTGCGCCAATAATTGCTATTTCCTTGCCCATGTGTCCTCGAACGACCAAGAAGGAGTAGATACTTTATAAGGTTCTATTGGTTCCACCTGCGGTATTAATACCGCTGAGTCAGTGTCGGCCTCTTTTTTCGGTTTATAAAACAGGCCCTGTCTGGCATCCGACAGAGGCGACGGTGACGTAGCCTCAGCCTTGCCATTTTGGGCAGCGTGGGTTAATTGTTGCAGTCTCTCTGTTAACTGTTTAATGCGGGCAGACGATTCCACCAATTCTTTGCACACCACGGAGAAAGGGTAATAAGCATAACGGCATTTTTTACCCTCGTAGGGTGTGGGCGAGGGAATGGAGTCCCGGGTGGTGGGGATGATGGGATTTTGATTTAACCAGGTTTTAAGGGAATTGTAATCCGTTATTTTGGTTGATCCTGGAACGACCCGCCACTGATTATTGTCAAGGTATTCTTTTACCAGTAGAACAGGGCGTTCGATTTCCATCTTTTCAAATAGCTCGTCTTCAATAGGCAGGGACTCTTTGTTGTCGAGCGCCTTTTTAACATCCGATAAATTTTTAGCCAACTGGTAATGGCGTTCGAGTTCTTTCTTCAGTTTTTCTGCCTGTTCATGGAAACGCATCAGGTGCTCGGCCTGCTTCAATTGGTCTGGATCAATACCCTTAGCCGTCTCTTGAAGTAATGTGGTTGTCTTGCTGATATCCAAAGGCTCCAGTTTCAGATCGCCCTGTTCCTGTTGCAGCACATCCACATCGATGGATTGCGGGTTGTTATCGGCCGCGGGAGCACGGTTATGATGAAGGTTAAGCAACGCGAGCAGGAAGGTGCTGGTTGAGGCAAAGTAAACAATCGGCTGGGAAAAGTTGTTGCTCACGCCCTGCCACCCCTCCAGGAATGCCGAGGCAAGACCTTCAAAGAATACCTTGATCGCGTCGCCGATGGCTCTGGCCAGACCCCAAACGGCGAAGACAGGGAGCAGGCAGGCACTGAGCAACCAGACGGCAGGCGCGAGCAGAACACCAAAAATCATGGCCAATGTGGAATTTAAACCCCACGCATTCAATACGGCGCTTGCAAGAACAGGCGACAGCACAACGAAAGCGAGGGCCGCAACAACAAAACCCAAGGCGACAAAAAGTTGTACCAGGACGAACTTGAGTAATAAAACCAAGGGCCCAAGGAGTGTGGCCGTCGTGTAGTTTAGAAATTCTAAAATCTTTTCCATGATATGAACCCTTAGCCAGAATGTTACAGCAGGCCTATCCTAACCCTGAGCGGTTGGTTAAGCAAGGGCATTGCTTTCTTTCAGTACGTCCAGGAATTGAAGCCCATAGTGTTCGAGTTTGTATTGACCGACACCGGTAATATTGCGTAACTGCATTAGGGTAGATGGTTTTTTGTCCACCATTTCCTGAAGCGTCATGTCGCTGAAAATCATAAAGGGTGGTTTGTCTTCTTCCTGAGCGATGTCACGCCGCAATTGGCGTAATTTTTCAAACAGAGGATCGTTAAACGCAGGGGCTGTCGTTGCCTTTTTACCGGGTTTCGGTGCGGGTAAATCCTTAGCCGGCAAGGTCAGGGAAACCTGCTCTTCGCCTCGCAATACCGGAATGGCTTTTTGTGTAAGGCGCAGCACATTGAACTGGCTGATGTCCTGATAGCAATAGCCTTTGTGAATCAACTGCCAGGCGAGATGTTTCCAGTAATGCGCGGAACGGTCGCGGCCGATGCCATAGGTGGTCAGTTGGTCATGACGGGCTTCTTTGATTTTGTCCGATGTGCCTCCCCGCAGGACCTCAATAGTATGGCTCATACCATAACTCTGACGCAGGCGGTAAATACAGGATAACAGCTTTTGCGCTTCTTCAGTGGCGTCTTCCACGCGCGGAGGACTATCACAGACATCACAGTAATTGCAGGCCGCCGGGGTATTTTCGTCAAAGTAATTTAAAAGAATCTGCCGGCGGCAATGGGCTGCCTCGGCAAAGGCAAGCATGTGATTGAGCTTGGCTGTTTCGACGCGCTGTTGATCGTCGTTGTCTGAGGCCGCAATCCAGGCACGAAGCCGTGCGCTGTCCGCCGGATCAAACAGCAGTAAGGCTTGAGCGGGCAGGCCGTCCCGGCCGGCACGGCCGGTTTCCTGGTAATAACTTTCAATGCTTTTGGGCAGATCATAATGGATGACAAAGCGCACATTGGGTTTATCAATACCCATGCCAAAGGCGATGGTGGCTACCACGATATCTATCTCATCATGCCTGAACAGCGATTGCACCTGACGGCGTTCGTCATGACTTAAGCCCGCGTGGTAGGCACGCGCCCGCAACCCTTCGTCTTTCAGCTTTTCAGCCAGGCGTTCGACGCCATTGCGGGTACTGCAGTAAATGATACCGGCCTTTTCCGGTTGGGTATCGAGAAATTGCAGTAATTGCCGGCCGGGGTTATTCTTTAAGAGAACGCGATAATGAATGTTGGGGCGATTAAAAGAGGCCACGTAACCGGTGGGGTGGTAATTAAGTCTGGCAATGATGTCATGACGGGTCTGCTGATCGGCCGTAGCGGTCAGGGCAATAACGGGCACCTGGGGAAAATGGGTTTTCAGTAAGCCAAGCGCACGGTATTCGGGACGAAAATCATGCCCCCACTGCGAAATACAATGGGCTTCATCAATGGCAAACAGGGCGAGCTCGCACTGTTGCAGGCGCTCAAGGAAGGACGGGTGTACCAGTCGTTCCGGCGCAATGTAAAGTA
This sequence comes from Legionella rubrilucens, assembly GCF_001468125.1. GTDB lineage: Bacteria > Pseudomonadota > Gammaproteobacteria > Legionellales > Legionellaceae > Legionella_C > Legionella_C rubrilucens. The sequence goes on from NZ_LNYT01000020.1 coordinate 844,116, forward strand.
AATCGAGCGCTTCGTGATGCAATTGCGACAGAACCTGTCTGGCTTCTTCCGTGGACAGGGATGAATTGTAATATGCTGCACGCACACCCTGCGCTTTAAGTGCGGCGACCTGATCCTCCATCAAGGCAATGAGGGGAGATACGACGATGGCGACACCGCGGCGAACCAGCGCGGGTATTTGATAGCATAAGGATTTGCCGCCGCCTGTCGGCATCAGTACCAGTAAATCCTTGCCCTGAATGAGGTCATCGATGATGGTTTTCTGCAAGCCTCTGAAGCTGTCGAAGCCAAAATATTTTTTTAAAGCCAGCGCAGCGTCGTCAGCCTGTGGAGCGAACTTGGGACTCGTTTCCATGTGATTTTTTTTCTTTTTTTATTTCATGAACGCTAAAAATTGGCAATAATATCATTTTTTAGAAAGGCCTCCACCATAAAAACGACGCAATGATGGCGGTTTAGGAAAGACTAAGGACGGGTTATGGATTTTCAATTGACAGACGAACATGTGGCTTTTCGTAACATGGCGGCTGAGTTTGCCCGCAACAGGTTAGCGCCCAATGCCGCCGCCTGGGATGAGCAGGACTATTTTCCGGTTGCAATCCTGCGTGAAGCGGCTGCACTGGGTATGGCCGGGATGGTTGCTGCCGAAGACATTGGCGGGGCAGGTTTAAACCGCCTGGATGCCGCCCTGATTTTTGAGCAGCTTGCCATGGGCTGTGTCACCACCAGTGCTTTTCTCTCCATCCATAACATGGTCACTACCGCCATAGACCGGTATGCGGCCGAACCGTTACGAAGCACCTGGGGTAAACGCCTGGCCGCCATGGACGTGGTGGCCAGTTACTGCCTGACGGAACCTGAATCGGGTTCCGATGCGGCGTCTTTAAAAACCCGTGCGGTTAAAGACGGCGATCATTACATTCTCAATGGCGCCAAGGCCTTTATTTCAGGCGGCAGCGTCAGCGACATTTACCTGTGCATGGTCAGAACCGGCGACTCAAGTCATCATGGTATTTCCTGCTTTTTGGTTGAAAAAGACACGCCTGGTTTAAGTTTTGGTAAGCTCGAAAAGAAAATGGGATGGCGAAGCCAGCCTACCTGCATGGTTTATTTTGAAAATTGCCGTGTTCCTGCCAGTCATCTCGTGGGTGAGGAAGGCATGGGATTTAAAATTGCGCTTAATGCCCTAAACGGCGGCCGGGTCAACATTGCCGCCTGCTCGCTGGGCGGGGCGGCTGCCTGTCTGCGGCAGACACGCAATTACATGAATGAGCGCCGGCAATTCGATAAAAAGCTGACGCAATTTCAGGCGCTGCGTTTTTATTTTGCCGACATGCTGACTGACTTTGAAGCGGCAAGGTTAATGGTGTATCGCGCCGCAGATGCACTGGATAAAAAAGAGGAACACGCACCCATGTACTGTGCCATGGCAAAACGCATGGCGACGGACGCGGCCTTCCATATCAGCGACAAGGCCATGCAGATTCATGGCGGTTATGGTTATCTGCACGACTACCAGATTGAACGCATCTTTAGGGATTTACGTGTTCACCAAATCCTCGAAGGCACCAATGAAATCATGCGGGAAATCATCGCCAAGTCCACTCTGGACGAGGACTATTCAATCGAATAACAGGAGTTATCATGAATGTAATTGAACAATCATTAGACAGCGACGGTATTCTTACCCTGACGCTTAACCGCCCGGAAAAGCTCAACGCGCTGAGCCAGGACGTGTTATTCCTGTTGTCTGACTTAGTGGCTCATGCCAAAAACAATCCGAACGTAAAAGCACTGCTGATTACCGGCAACGGCAAGGCTTTCTGTGCGGGGGCTGACATTTCGCGACTGGCTGAATGCCAGGCTGAAAGCGGTTATCAATTCGCCTGTGATGGTCAAGCTGTATTCAGGCAATTGGAAACCCTGGGCAAACCCTCGCTTGCTGCTGTCAATGGCTTTGCCTTTGGCGGCGGGTGTGAACTCGCCATTTCAGCCACTCTGCGCATTGCGTCGCCAGCGGCCAGGTTCGGCCAGCCGGAAGTGAAGCTGGGTGTTATCCCTGGTTATGGCGGTACTCAGCGGCTGGCTCGCTTAATCGGGAAGGGTCGTGCCCTCGATTTATGTCTGACCGGCCGTTTTATCGATGCCGAGACGGCGTTGCAATGGGGGCTTGTCAGTGCGGTCACAGAGCCTCACCAGTTGTTGGAAGAAGGCCGGCAAATCCTGAAGGGGATACTCGGCATGGCCCCTCTGGCCATCCGCAGCGTCATGGAGGTGATTGATCACGGCTACGATTTACCGCTCAGCGAAGCGCTGCATCTTGAGGCGGTGCATTTTTCTAAAGTGTGTGCCAGCGAGGATAAAAATGAAGGGGTTAATGCCTTTTTGAACAAACGCCAACCCGAATTCAAAGGGGAATAACATGACAGTGGATATCCTGTTTTCAAGGCAGCGTCACTTAGGGCTTATTACCTTAAACCGTCCGGAAGCGTTGAATGCCCTGACCTTGGCCATGATTAAAGCCATGCAGCACCAGTTGCTGCAATGGCAGAAGGATACATCCATTCATGCCATTGTCATTCAGGCAGCGCCTGGAAAAGCCTTTTGTGCCGGCGGCGATGTGCGTTGGCTGTATGAAGCAGGTAAAAGAAAAGATCCGGAGCAAATGCAGTTTTTCTGGCATGAGTACCGCTTAAATCATTTCATTCATCATCTGAACAAACCCTGCATTGCCCTGATGGACGGCATAACCATGGGTGGGGGAGTCGGGGTGTCCCTGCATGGCTCCCACCCGGTAGCCAGTGAACGGTTTGTCTTTGCCATGCCTGAAACCGGCATTGGCTTTTTTCCTGATATCGGAGCCAGTTATCTGCTTGCGCGCTGCCCTGGCCAATTGGGTATTTACCTTGGATTAACCGGCAACCGCCTGAATGCGGAGGAGGCATTGACCATGCAGCTGGTTAAACAGCAGGTGACCAGCGAGCAGTTTCCGGCTTTATTAAATGCCCTGGTGGAAGCGGATTTGTCAAAGGATGCTTACCGGGGCGTTGACGATTGCCTCAGCCGGTTTGCCGCGCGCAGGAGCAATGCCGAGATTGAAAACCATTTGGCGGAAATTGATCACTGTTTTCGTTACCCTCATGTTGAGGCCATCCTGGATTCGTTGCGTGAAGTCGACAGTGAGTGGACAAAAAACCTCGCGTCCAGGTTACTTGAGAAGGCGCCTTTAAGTTTAAAAATTACCTTGGAGCAAATCCACAAGGCAAAAAGCCTGTCGATGGCGGAGTGCATTAAAATGGATTATTGCCTGGTCAGTCACTTCATGAAAGATCATGATTTTTACGAAGGGGTGCGGGCGTTATTGGTGGATAAGGACAAAGCGCCCAAGTGGCAGCCGGATTGCCTCGAGCGTGTGACTTCGGCCAGAGTGGCTGATTATTTTGAATGCGAGAACGCCCTCGAACTGATTAATGAATAAGGTCAGGTAGGGCCTGATTCAGGCAATTCCGGATTCACCGGCTCATCCAGGGAGTTTAGCTTCGTTTCCTCCTGTTCAAGATTGGATGACATTCCTCTGGCAAAAAAAGCCCCGTGGGTTTCAGCCAGACTTGGGGAAAGCAACGATTTTAACCAGCGAAGCATACGGCTGAAGGGATCGTTATCACGGTGGGTGGCCAGCATGCCCTGTGCCGTCTTGACCTCTTGACAGAGCTGATTAAGTGTAGCAGCCGGTGCCTGGGGCGTAAGGAGTATGTTTATCATCCTGTTCACCACCTTGCTTTTCTGGACATACAACCCATCGAGAGGAGCCATGTTTTCTTCCTGGCCGATTTCGTCTGGTCTGTTTTCCAGTTCAAGGTGTTGTTTATAATCACAGAGGATTTGAATCGCCTTCATCAGCTTTTCTGTTTGCTGAATAATGGACGCCTGTTGTTTTTCAGAAGTGACCTTTTGAAGGGCGTCTCTCGCCTGGTACAGGACAACCAACATCAACATTTTTTCCTGCAGCGAAAACGGATTGCCCAAACAGGATTGTTCCAGGTCATCCAGTTTGGATAAATACATGAGGAACTGCTTGTGGGCTGCCAAATCCTTGTAGTGCAGGGGGATGGGGTGTGCCGGGAAAGAAAACCAGGGTCGCTCAGGGAATAAGTGCATCTGCATGGCTGACACATTCTGCTGCTCCGTATTGCCCTTCAGCTCGTTATTCAAAAAACCAAGCTTCTCGGCATGCTCGTAGAGTTTTTTCTGCAGTAAACCCTCAGGCGACAGATAGAGTTGATGAATTTCAAATAAATAGCGTTGGTTTTCATCCGTTTCGGTAAACTCATCGATTAAAATGTGTGCGGCAAGCTCAGGGGCAGCAAAGGCTAAGGCACAGCCAACGTAATGCCTGACTTTGTCAAAGTTGGAGGGTTTGTCAAGGGTTACAGCCTGACTGCCAATGATGGCATGATCACGTGATTCGCCCTCGGCCACGGATTCGAAAAAAGGGGCTTCTTCAATGACAACGGTTTGAGACGTTGTCTGCTCGCGCGCGGTATCCGGACGATTATAACAGACCAAATCCAGCATGCCGCCTTTGGCGTAATGGGGGCGCTTTTTATCCGCCACATTCAACACGTTATCGGTATGGGTTTTATAAGTCGATTCGCGAGACTCTCGATGATTGCCCAGGGGGGCCATGACCAGGCTTTGCATGGCCGGAAGGCGTCGGCCTTCCTGCCAACTGTTCGTTGAAGTGTTATTGTCCTGCAATTGATTGCGGGTATTGGCATCAAAACCGGAGATCACCGTATCAGGCAGTTTTCGATACAGTTCCTCGTAGCTTGCCGCCTGCACGCGTTGTGCCTGATGAATGTTGGCCCAATCCAGCGCCCGCGTTTCTTCTTTGGCTGAATCAAGATGGGCACTGGTTAAATCCAGGATGAATTGTTCATCATTTTTTTCCACAATCAAATGAGAGAAAACACCGCCCTTATTGTAGGCCGAGCCTGAAATCCGTGCGCCTCGGCGAATACGAACCTGATCATCCGCATTCTTTTTAATGGCAACGTCTCGTGCGTGGATGGCGAGAATCATGATGCCTGTGCGTTTATGAAGCTGGGTTTTCCCTTTGGTGTGCGTAGGCATCTTATGAATGGGGGTGATGGTTAGGTTGTCTGGCAGATTCGCCTGAAGTTCCTGCAGTGTCTTTTGAAAGTGGGCTTCCTGGCAAAAAAGGAAAGTAATGTCTGTATTTTGAGCGGCAGCCTGAATGTTTTGTGCGGCGGCTTCGCCGGGACTGCCATTGCCGCAATTGGCGGTCAGCGCTTTAAAAGTTAACATGCACTTTCCTTAAGGGATTAAATACGTCACGCCTGGCTATTTTATACTAGATGACTATTAATTGTACATATGCTTAGTATAAATCCAAAAGAAAACTTCGCCAGAGAGGGGATAAAATTGTTTGTTCGTGGAATTTCACTTAAAATTCGCAGCATGAATCCATCGCAGGCGAGATTATGACCGATTTTTATCTGGACTTTCGAAAACGAAGGACCTTTGCCATTATTTCCCACCCCGATGCGGGTAAAACCACAGTCACGGAAAAGTTGCTCCTGTTCGGGGGTGCCATTCAGCTTGCGGGAACGGTAAAAGGCCGCAAAGCTGACCGACATGCCACCTCTGACTGGATGGAAATGGAAAAAGAACGTGGAATTTCCATTACTACCTCCGTGATGCAGTTTGTACACAATGATCATGTGATGAATTTGCTGGATACCCCGGGTCACGAAGACTTCTCAGAAGACACCTACCGCACCTTGACCGCTGTGGATTCGGCGCTGATGGTTATCGATGTGGCCAAAGGGGTGGAAGAAAGAACAGTGAAACTGATGGAGGTGTGCCGTTTGCGCGATACCCCCATCATGACGTTCATTAACAAACTTGACCGTGAAGGCCGCGAACCCATTTCATTGCTGGATGAAGTCGAAACCGTCCTGGGTATTCAATGTGCGCCGGTAACCTGGCCTGTCGGAATGGGTAAGCGTTTTAAAGGCATTTATCATCTTTACCAGGACACCGTGTATATTTATCAACCGGGTAAAAACACCGAGAAGCAGCAGGCCCTGGCTATTAAGGGATTGGATAATCCTCAATTGGATGAGCTTTTGGGTGACAGCGCGCAGGAACTTCGCGATGAAATCGAATTGGTAAAGGGCGCATCGCATGCCTTTAGCCTTGACGATTACCTTTCCGGTAAAATGACGCCGGTTTATTTTGGGTCCGCAATCAATAATTTCGGCATTAAAGAACTGTTGGATGATTTTGCCCAATACGCACCCGGTCCCATGCCGCGGCAGGCCATGGAAAGAATGGTAAAGCCAGAGGAAGACAATTTCAGCGGCTTTGTTTTTAAAATCCAGGCGAATATGGATCCGAAACACCGTGACCGTATTGCCTTTTTGCGCATCTGTTCGGGTACCTTTAAAAGGGGCATGAAGCTTAGCCATCTGCGTCTCGAGAAAGAAGTGCAGATTGCCAATGCCTTGACGTTTATGGCAGGCGATCGCTCGCATGCGGAAATAGCCATGGCGGGGGATATTATCGGTCTGCATAATCATGGCACCATCCGTATTGGCGATACCTTTACGCAGGGTGAAACCCTCAAATTCACCGGTATCCCCAATTTTGCGCCGGAACTCTTTCGTCTGGTGCGATTAAAGGATCCTTTAAAGAGCAAGGCCCTGATTAAGGGGTTGATTGAATTATCAGAGGAAGGGGCAACACAGGTTTTCAGGCCTCTGAACAGCAATCAACTGATTTTGGGGGCCGTAGGGACTCTGCAGTTTGATGTGGTGGCCCATCGCTTGAAACATGAATATAAAGTGGATTGCGTTTATGAATCGGTCAATGTCTCTTGTGCCCGCTGGGTTTATGCCGACGATGAAAAAGCCATGAATGAATTTAAAATCAAGGCCCATGATTATCTGGCATTGGATGGCAGCGATACGCTCATGTACTTAGCCCCAACGCGGGTCAATCTGACGATGGCAGAAGAACGCTATCCAAAAATCGTATTTTCTGCCACGCGCGAACATTGATTGGTTTCCCCCTCATCGAGGGGGAACAACGCTTAGGTGGAGCAGGTTGCCTTCACGGTGTGAGGACCGTAATTGGTTAATTCCACCTGGGCGCCTGAGTCAGCACTGATTTCAATGTGATCGCGGTTGTGGATGGTGATGACGGTTTGTTGCCCTTTGCTGAGGGGCATGCCATTGATTTTACCGGATTTGCTTAATGCCTTGACCAGAATATTATTACTGGGGTCTTCACTGTGCATGACGCAGGTGGCTGTGATAGTCCAGAAAAAATAATTGGAAAACACTTGCGGGCTGTTGGGGGGAAGATCATATTCCACAGTGATTCCGGGGGCAAACTCATGATGAGTTGCGGCCAGTCCGGAACCACTGAAGAGGGCGCAAGCGGCCAATAAAGTACACGCTGTTTTTTTAAGCATTGTTGCTCCTTGGTGTCAATTCAGGGAGCTAAGATAACTTTATTTTTATTGTCTGGCAAATAAAGCGTCATACCGGGTGTTAGACGGGCATCTGTGAGCACTCAGAGAAAGCCCTATGACTCACTTAACGCATGGCGCAGGCCCGCCCTTACCGCAACGTGATTAGGAAAAAGCGACTATTGAAGAGTCCATTTCGTCCTCGGCCAATTCCATCTCCACGCATCGCCTGCGATAGTTGCTAATACTGAGCTGTCGCTGTGCCCGGCCTTCCTCAAAAAAATTCTGCCGCTTTCTTTCCTGACGTTCCGTCTTAAAGTAATCACTGAAGGGAAGACGGGTGGATAAATAGTGCAAATAAAATTTCGAAAATGAAGAGGATTCCTCTCCGGCAGTATTCTCTTCTTGGGCGTGAGGAAGGGTTGATCGAACCTGAGCAACAGGTAACCAACTAGAGCCAACAATAGAAAATAATTGGCCATTTTGAGTGGGTGAAGTCAAACTGCCCTGATAATAATGAATGCGATTTTCCTGAATAGCAGGCAAATTATTCTGAATCAGCTTGGCCATGGCATCATTTTTTTCCTTGCTGCCACAACAATACAGGTGAAGGTCCTGGATTTTATAATGAACAAAAAGAAAATCGCTGCTGAAACGCTTAGCGGCTTCATCCATGGAAATGCTCTCGCTTAAATCGAGATCACTGTGATTATACAGTTCCAGTTCCTCACCGGAGGAGCCATGGGAACAGAGATAGATGGTGGCCTGGGCAGGGATAGCATCATAATCAATCTCGTCCTGATAGTAGATGACCTGAATGGTATTGCCAAAATGGTTGACGTGCGTGTTTACCCACTGATCCATTGCAAAGGTTAAGTCTCCGGCATTGTCTCTGGGAAACGGTACATATAAAATAAGCATACAACACAACCAATAATAAATTTGGTTTTGAATTGTACAGCATGTACCTTAACGAAAGCTTAGCTTAGTGCATTTCCTCCAGTGCTTTGGCAATCGACTCCGTCATGACTTTGGCATCGCCAAACAACATGTAAGTGTTGTCGCGGAAGAACAAATCATTATCAACGCCAGCATAGCCTGCCGATAAGCTGCGTTTGACGAACAGCACGGTCCTTGCTTTTTCGACTTCGAGAATGGGCATGCCATAGATTGGGGAATTCGGATCGGTTTTGGCGGCCGGATTGGTAATGTCATTCGCGCCAATGACAAAGGCCACGTCGCAGGTTGAAAAATCCCGGTTAATTTCACTTTGTTCAAACACACGATCGTAGGGAATGTTGGCTTCAGCGAGCAGGACATTCATATGCCCAGGCATGCGTCCGGCCACCGGGTGAATGGCGAAACGAACACGGATATCGCTTTTCTCAAGGGCATCCACCAATTCTTTTACTGCATGTTGGGCATGGGCTACTGCCATGCCGTACCCGGGGACAATGATCACGTCTTTGGCATTGCTGAGTAAAAACGCCGCATCTTCACCATTGGCCTGACGTACGTTCTGGTTTTCATGCCGGCTCACCGCCAGCGCGCTGTCGCCGCCCTGCAAGCCGCCAAAGATGACGTTGAGAATGGAGCGGTTCATGCCGACGCACATGATGTAACTCAGGATAGCCCCGCTTGCGCCCACCAGTGCTCCAGTGATGACCAGCAAGTGGTTGCTTAAAGTAAATCCAATACCGGCTGCTGCCCAACCTGAGTAGGAGTTCAGCATGGAAATCACCACCGGCATGTCTGCACCGCCGATGGGAATAATCAGTAACACGCCAATTAAAAAAGACAACAGGGCCATGACGGTGAACGCATGGATGGATTGCGTGGCGATAAACACGCCCAGCAAGGCGACAATCACCAGGCCAATGACCGCATTCACAATACCCTGCCCGCCAAATCGAACCGGTTGACCGGACATCAAGCCCTGTAATTTAAGAAAAGCAATGATGGAGCCGGAAAAGGTAATGGCACCGATAATCAGGCCCAGACTCATTTCCACCAGACTGGTTTTTTCAATGGCACCGGGAGAGCCGATGTGAAACGCCGAAGGCGCGAGGTAGGCGCAAAAGGCGACCAGCACGGCCGCAAGACCCACCAGCGAATGGAAACCGGCGACCAGTTGCGGAATGGCTGTCATGTTGATTTTCAAGGCGATTAGAGTGCCGATGAGTCCGCCGGCAATAATCAGGCTGATAAGCAGCAGGTGATGATTAATCGAAGGCATCATCAGCGTTGATCCCACCGCGATGATCATCCCAAAAATACCCAGCATGTTGCCGCGACGTGAACTGGAAGGACTGGCAAGCCCTTTGAGTGCCAGAATGAAGCAAACGGCGGCGACCAGGTAAAAGAATGAAATAAGCGTAGTCATGGCACGGTCCTCTTATTTTTTATACATGCGCAGCATGCGTTGCGTCACGACGAAACCGCCGAAGATATTGATGGCGGTGATAAAAATGGCTAGACCGCCCAGCACGGTAATGGTTCCCGTCATGCGGATGCCTGCGGCAATCAGCGCCCCGAGGATAATGATGCTCGAAATGGCATTGGTGACGGACATCAGAGGCGTATGCAACGCGGGCGTGACTTTCCAGACCACATAATAACCAACAAAACAGGCCAGCACGAAAATGGTTAAAATGGCCACGTAGGCGTTGCTTAACGAACTGACTTCAGGCATTGACGGCCTCCTTGGTCTCTGTGGTTTGAAAGGGTAAATAACGGCCTTCATGGGTTAATGTGGCCTGTTTCACAATCTCGTCTTCGGCATTGAAGGTCAAGGCATCCGGTGAAGTCACCAGCAACTTCAGCAGACTGATCACATTGTTGGCATAGAGCTCACTCGCTGTGGCTGGAATGAACCCGGCCAAGTTACTGTAGCCTACAATGGTGACACCTTGATGATGAATCACTTCATCCCGCTGGCTGAGTTCGCAGTTTCCTCCCCGCGAGGTGGCAATATCGACAATAACGGAGCCCGGTTTCATCTGGTTAACGGTTTCTCGGGTAATCAGCATGGGCGCCGGACGCCCGGGTATCAGGGCAGTCGTGACAACAATGTCAGCTTGTCTGGCGTATTGATGAATCAGCTCCGCCTGTTGTTTTTTATAGTCTTCACTCATTTCCCGGGCATAACCGCCGCTGGTTTCACTGTCTTCATCGGTGCTGACTTCAATGAATTCAGCGCCAAGGCTTTCAACCTGTTCCTTGGCAGCACGACGAACGTCAAAAGCATAGACTACCGCTCCCAGGCGTTTGGCCGTGGCAATGGCCTGCAAACCCGCGACACCGGCACCCAGGATCAGCACCTTCGCCGGGTGAATCATGCCGGCTGCGGTCATCATCATCGGAATGGCACGATTAAAATGGGCCACGCCCTCAAGAACGGCTCGATAACCGGCCAGGTTGGCCTGCGATGACAAACTGTCCATGCTTTGCGCCCGACTGATACGGGGAATGAGGTTCATTGAAAAAGCGGTAATGGATTGCTGCTGGCACCACTGCATTAGGGGGCTTTCGGGTTCATTATCAAGAGGTGCTATCAAAAGGGCATTCTTTTTTAATTGCGGCAGGTCAGCCGGGGTTGGTACGCTGACACAGGCCAGAATATCGGCTTCCTGTAAGAGGAGGGCGCGATCACTGACGATCACGGCGCCAGCTTCCTGATAGGCGCTGTCGGTGAAACAACAAGCGGCGCCGAGGTTCTGCTCACAGTGAACGGTCAATCCCAATTTCTGGTAGTGCTTGAGACTACTGGGAGTAATGGCCGCACGAGTGTCCCTTGAATGTTCGTTTAAAGCGACAATAATCATGGTAATGTCCATTTCACCTGCGATAATTTATCGTATTGCAATCCATTTGATTTTGCTAGTTTTTTAGCGAATAAGTTATTTTAACCGGCCTTGCTTTCGGTTAAAACACGTAATCATTACGCTTGTCGGCTTAACCGGTTTTGCTTAATTTAGCGGGTATGTCGCAAGTCCAGTTTTCGCTCATGGGGATACTTTGCTTTTTTGCAGGCATTGCATTTTTTTATTCGCAATCGCTTTATGCTCTGTCCATTGCTTTTTTGGGTTTACTGTTTAAAGCTGGCTGGGGAATCCTTCTCTGGTTTCTGGCGGCCTGCCTTTGGGCCTGGCTTCATCAGCAGGTCATCGCAGAAAAAAACATGCCGCCAATGCCCGTGATACAGCACGCCCTGATTAAAGGAGTCATTGTATCCATTCCTGCGGTTACTACGGATAAAACCCAGTTTCAATTGGCTTTAACGGCGATTAACGGACAACCGGCCAAGGCATTGATTCTGTTAAATTGCTATCAGCGTTGCCCCGAAGTGCATGCGGGGCAAATCTGGCAATTCCAGGCCAAGCTAAAGCGTCCGACTAATCTTCGTAATCCGGGTGCTTTTGATTACCGTCGTTGGCTTGCGGCGAGACACGTGACGTGGACAGGCTATCTGAAACCTGGCCGTCCCCTGTTGGTCAAGGAAGCGCCAGCTAACAAACTCCTGGTCTGGCGGGAGCAGTTGGCGGCCAGCCTGATGCGCAGTATTCCTAAAGGCGAAGAACTGGGCATTGTTCAGGCTTTGACTCTGGGCGTCACTCATCAGATGGGTTCTGAGTTATGGGACTTGTTTCGCCGTACCGGGACCACCCATTTAATGGTTATTTCGGGTGCACACATTGGCCTGGTGGCTGGATTCTGCATGGGGCTTACGCAATGGCTATGGCGGCGTTGGGGACGGTTATGCCTTTTTTGTCCAGCGCAGCAGGCCGGCAGTCTCGCTGGCATGATTGCGGCACTGAGTTATGCCTTGCTGGCAGGCTTTGGGGTGCCCGCACAGCGCTCGCTGGTGGGGACGGTGCTGTTGTTGTCACGCTATTGGCTAAGCCGACAGTTTACCGTGTGGCAGGCTTGGCGGTACGGGTTGTTGCTGGTGCTTTTGTATGAACCCCATGCCGTGCTGTTGCCCGGTTTCTACCTGTCATTCATGGCGGTGGCTGTGTTAATTATTACGCATCGCCGCTATGGATTAAGCGGTATAAAACAAACCCTGGCACTGCAACTGGCCTGCCTGGCCGGATTGATGCCCGTGACCCTGTATTGTTTTGGTTATGGGGCGATTAATGGGTTGCTGGCTAACCTGTTGGCCATTCCCTTAGTCAGCTTTGTTCTGGTCCCTTTATCACTGATTAGTCTGATTTTAAGCAGCGTTGTTTCCTCCTCCTGGATGATGGCTCCAGTTATTGGCACCACGAAACTGTTATTGCTTTACTTGCGCTGGATTGATTCGTTTGCCATGGTCAATTTGCAGGTTGGTATTCAGGAAATAACCACGGTAGTGATCCTGCTGTTAGCACTGGGGCTCTTGCTGGTGCTGCCGTTAAAATTAATCTGGCCCGCCTTATTTTGCATGCTGTTAGCGGTGTCGTTTCCCAAACCCTCCAGACTTGAGCAGGGGGAGGTCCGTCTGGATGTGCTGGATGTGGGGCAGGGATTGGCCATTGTGGTTAGTACCCGCGAGCATTACCTTATTTACGACACCGGCATGAAATTTTTTCATGGCAGCGACATGGGAAAACTGGCCGTTATTCCTTACCTTCAGGCCATGGGCATCCCTCGCATTGACAAAATCATCATCAGTCATCCTGATTTGGATCATCGGGGAGGGCTTGAGTCAATCGAGGAACAGTATCCGGGTGCTGAGCTACTGGTGGATCGGGTTGATTTTTATCATCGGGGACAGACCTGCCATAACTACCCCGATTGGGAATGGGATGGTATTCAATTCCATTTTTTTCCTGTGCTACAGCAGTTTAATGATAAGAACAATTCCTCCTGCATCCTTCAGGTTAGCCGAAAGGGACAGCATGTTTTGCTTACCGGCGACATTGAGAAAAAGGGGGAGGATTATCTGGTACAGAGGTACTCTGGCAGTCTTTTGGCCGCAGTGCTGGTGGTGGCCCATCACGGCAGTAAAACCTCGTCTACGCCTGCGTTCATCAAACAGGTTAAACCCCGCTTTGCGATTATCTCCGCCGGGTTTGATAACCGCTATCATTTTCCCCATGCACAACCATTGGCAACACTGAAGCAGACGGGAAGTCAGGTGTTAAATACCATGGCTTGCGGTATGGTTCGTGTCTTGTTGCAGGAAGGAAAGGAACTTGAACCGGTGTGCTGGGAACCCGAGGCCGGTTAATTATTGTCCATCCGCAGTTCTTATTGACAACAAATTGAACATAAGGTAGTCTATGCGCACTTGTTAAAAGGGGTGTTTTAAATGAATGTCGCTGTTCGTTTGATTGGTAGTGTGCTGTTGCTGGGTGTAAGCCTGACCGTAAGTGCCCAAATTCCTGAGTGTCAAAAAGGCCATTGCCTGGCGGTTGTGGATGCCGGCAGCACCGGATCACGTGTCCACATTTATGCCTACGATTTGGATAATACCAATACCCCGATAAACATCAGCGAAAAGTGGAGCAAAAAAATCAAACCCGGTTTTGCCACACTGGACGCCAATCAAGCCACTATTGATGGCTATTTAACCACGTTGTTTTCCGGCGCGCCGGAGTCGTCACTGCCTGTTTATTTTTATTCCACAGCCGGCATGCGTTTATTGCCGCAACCCAAGCAGCAGCAATTGTATGGGTACCTGCAAAACTGGTTTGGCCAGCAATCGCAATGGCAGTTGCAAAGTGCTAAAACCATTACCGGCAATGAAGAAGGACTTTACGGGTGGTTATCAGTGAATTACCAACTGGGTAATTTCATAAATACCGCTCAAAACACCGTGGGTGTGATGGACATGGGCGGTGCTTCAGTGCAGATTACGTTCCCTGTCCATAGCAAGGGAAATATCGCCCCCATGGATTTACAGGAGTTTACCCTTTATGGCCAGCATTATTCTCTCTTTGTGCACAGCTTTCTTGGATTAGGGCAAACCGAGGTGTCGCACCAGTTTCTGGATTCCGGCAGTTGCTTCATCACCAACTACGAATTGCCGGACGGCATTCTCGCTGAAGGCGATGCCTACGCCTGCGAAGGCGAAGTCGCGCCGTTGTTAAACAGCGTCCACCACGTCAACGAAGTTGTACAGCCTGTTTTGTCCGCTAATCCTGTCAACGAATGGTATGGTCTCGGCGGGGTCGTGGAATTGGCGAAAAGCAAACCGTTTGTCTTTAACAATAATCAATTCAACAATCAGAGCCTGATTGCCCAGGCCAACAGCGATTTCTGCCAGCAGCAGTGGTCAACCATTAATTCCCAATACCCTAACAACGAATACGTTTACGGCTACTGCCTGTTCCCGGCTTATTACTATGCGCTGATGGTGGATGGTTACGGTTTACAACCCGAGCAACCCATTCATTACCTGAGCGCCGACCAAAGCGGCGACTGGACACTGGGCGTGGTCTTACATCAAAAAGCGTAAGCGCATATCCCTCAGGAAGAGGGATAAATCCATCATCGATATTGCACCAATCGCAAGCCAAAGATATACTTTCCCCCACTGCCGTTGTAGCTCAGTCGGTAGAGCAATTGATTCGTAATCAATAGGTCCGCGGTTCGATTCCGCGCAACGGCATAGTAAAATCAATGAGTTACGCAACCTCCCCCCAAATTTCTTTTTTGTGTCGAATATGTGTCGAAGGTTCAATTAAAAACTAGTAAATATTGAAAACATAGGTTTTATTGAGAAGTATGTCATTTTGTGCTATAGATATGAACAAGATGCGCTTATTGGGGTCAACATGAAAGTTGTTATTACGGGTCTTTCCCAATTACGGGGGCACTCAATCAACAGCATAGTACTCTAACTCTGGTTCTATAATTTTCAAAGTTTTTAAAGCCAT
>NZ_LNYT01000021.1 GCF_001468125.1 Legionella rubrilucens
ACAGGGTGTTCGGATGGCTCAGGTGGTAAGAAAAGTTCAGTGCCTTGGCTCATGGATGCCCGCCTTGCGCGGGCATGACAGGGTATCGGATAGCTCAGGCGATTAGAAAAGTTCAGTGCCCTGCTCATGGATGCCCGCCTTGCGCGGGCATGACAGGGTATTTGGATAGCTCAGGTGGTAAGAAAAGTTCAGTGCCCTGCTCATGGATGCCCGCCTTACGCGGGCATGACAGGGTATTTGGATAGCTGAGCGGATTAGAAAAGTTCAGTGCCTTGGCTCATGGATGCCCGCCATACGCGGGCATGACAGGGTATTTGGATAGCTCAGGTGGTAAGAAAAGTTCAGTGCCTTGGCTCATGGA
>NZ_LNYT01000022.1:0-113297 GCF_001468125.1 Legionella rubrilucens
AGCTATGAATCGCTTCATGATCGAATTCGGCGATAGAGTTAACCGATAACAGGACGGCTAGTTACACAGAATTCCGGACAGACTCGAAATAAAATAGCTTGTGGTTCTCAACTATTTTGAGAGTTGCTTAAATAGTTTAGCTACTTGATTCTTAACATATTGTAAATAATGTTTTTTTATAATAATCCGATCATTTTTACTTCCAAAATATCTACTCTGTCCTATGATTTGAGTAATACAGGCCTTATCTGATGCTTTTATAAATGATAATCGGCCATTAGCATGTAGAAGACAATTTCTAATTTTTTCGGCCCTAAGCAAACTTTGCCATTCGGAAGAACTTGTGTTTAATCCCTTCATCACAAGACTACGCTCAAAACGCTCTAACGAACCTCCGGTATCAGTATCTGAATCTGCATGAATAAAAAGCCACTCCTCGACATGAGAATACATCATCAAGAATACATTATCGGTTAAATATTCATTGTAGTTATGCAAGGCCGATTGAAATATCTTTTTTTGTAGCTCTAACTCTTTCGGGTCATCTTCCTGTTGCGATAACAGAGAAAGCCTATTCACCTCTTGCTCAATTAATGCCTTCGTTACATTATGGAAGTTAACAATATTATTTAAATTCACTTCTTGACTCCATAATTGAAGAACTTTGCGAGCGTCATTAGGATCTGTAATTATTTCTTTTGTCATGTTATTTGTCCCTTAATTCATTATGTTAGTTATAAATTTGCAAGTAGCTCGGCTGCTTGCAGCCGAGGAAAACAGCCTATCACTCCCAATGAAATAATAGACCATTTGAAGGCATGTAAAAAATAAACGGGACAAAAGGGACAAATGAGGCACCCCTACTGGAACTGAGCTATCGCAGTCCCCACCTCAAATTACCCAGGTGGGGCATAGGGGACATTTTTAGATTTGATCGCTAGCATCAACGATCGTGAAACAATGCCTTTTCTTTCTGTTTGTCACAGATACTTTGTATCTTTTGATAAAGCTGTGGGTGTTGGTTTTTGGCTTGATTTGCAAAGGCCTTATTAGTTAATAATTGCTGTAATATAGCTGTAATTTTTTGTCCGCTTTTTCAGCAAGTAGCCCGGGTGCTTGCAACCGGGAAAACCAGCAAGCGTAGCCTGGTTGCTTGCAACCAGGATTCCCTAGAACGAAGCTATTCCCATTTTTTAAAAAATGTTAAATTAACCTCAGCAAGTTTCTATGGAAAAGAACCTCATGGTCAATTACAGGCGAGATAAAACGCAGGGCGGTACTTATTTTTTTACATTGACCTTAAAAGATAGAAAATCAAATGTACTCACGAATTATGTATCAGCGCTTCGCCACTCATTTCGACAAGCACAAAAGAACAATCCATTTACTATCCATGCTGCGGTGGTATTACCCGATCATTTACACTTGATAATGGAGTTACCAGAGAAGGATACGGATTATTCAACCCGATTACGCCAAATAAAGACTTATTTTTTACGCGAAATAAAGTCATCTGAAGAATTATTATTAAAAAATCATCGAGGCGAATACAACGTATGGCAACGTCGATTTTGGGAGCATCGTATTCGAGATGAAACCGATTTTTATTCTCATGTTAACTACATTCATTTCAACCCTGTGAAACACGGATTAGTGAAGGAGGTGTTTGATTGGCCTTACTCAAGCTTCCATCGTTATGTTCGTGAAGGTCGATTGCCACGAGATTGGGGAGGGGTTTTTGAGGGAGCGTTGGGGGAATAATGAATCCTGGTTGCAAGCAACCAGGCTACGCTGTTTAGAAGGTATCTCAGATTTCATTGCATAGTTGTTAAAATTACAGGGACTCTGGGGGACAATTGGGGCAACCGCATATTTACTGGGCTTGTTACGTCCCCACCTCAAAATTCAAGATGGGGCACCAGGGACAATTATTTAAAAGCATGTTTCAATCGCCCCACTTTCAGGAGTTTTGCAGGATCTGGGATAGCAAGCGTAGGTCGGACGCTTCGCCCGACCTACGCTTGCTCAATATCAATGGAGTCTGGCCTTTATCCTTTATAATAGAGCCCATTTATTTCACATTTTAGTATTTCAATGTTCTTACAGCTTAGATTTTTTCTATTTACATTAATTCTGGTTCATTCATTAAAACTTAACGCAATTCCTCCATGGGAAGTGGTCGATGCATGCAGAAATAATAGGGTTATGGCTGCCGGTATGACTATTAAAAAGATGTTACAACCTAGTGCACATGGTTGGGATGATGGCGGTTTTTTTTGCGCTAAAGATAGATGCTATGTGGAAATAGAAGCTATCTCAGATAATATCCACTATGGAAGTTCAGAATGTCATGAGGATTCTTCATCACCTGTAAGCCAAAGATACCATGAAGAACCTTCAGTCTTTATCAATGGCTATAATTTATTATTAGAAAAAGCAATTAATCTTTCTATTAATCCTTACATTGGACCTGGGGGAGCGATATCAAGTCATGCTGAATGGTTGAAAATTGGATATAGGAATCATACTTATTTATGCATTGATGACGCTTTATCAGATTCGGGAGTTGGAGCAGCTCGTGTACAATATTATATCATTGAAAATGCGATGCCCTTTGATGTCCCAACTGTCTATTATTATTTGTTTGAAACAGACGTGATGCCCTTAACAATGAGCTGGCCTGAGCAACAAAAAATAATAAAAGAATTCCCTTTTTTCAAATTTTCAGAGGTAGAAGAAGATTTAAGATAATCAAACATAGTCAGCCCGTTTGCTTGCAAACGGGAAAACCAACCTGTCATTGCAAAAAAATAATAATTATTTGTAGGCATGTAAAAATACATGGGACAACTGGGACACTTATAACAAAGAGAGAATGCGTCCTTAACTTATAACTGTAGGTGAGGCATAAGGCACAAATCATTGTTTCGATGTATTAATAAAGGTACTGCTCTTATTGCACAAGACCAAACGATTACACTAAATCTTTTATATTCGGGATAGGGTTATATGTAAATGAGGGCTTGGGGAATCTCTTCGCGCATCGCCAGTATGCCTGACTTATTTGTTATTCCACGACAAATTTACCGCGATAACAGTAATTTTAATCAATTGATAATAAACAAATAGGAAAAAATCAGAAAATCAATCAAATTTACCACTATGACAGTAATTTATGGTGAATTATTGCAACGAAAGGCAATAAATAAATTTATTTTTATTATTTTTACTGCTATAACAGTAATATACAATTAATTTCTGGTGTCCCATGCCCAAACACGAAATTGCCAATTTAATCCATTATTACCGCAAACAAAGCGGCTTATCGCAACAGGAATTGGCTCGGTTAGCGGGGGTCGGCAAGACGGTTATCTATGATATTGAAAAAGGGAAAGAATCGGTGCGGCTAAATACATTGCTAAAAGTGTTCGATGTTTTAAATATCCAAATGAAATTTGAAACGCCTTTTCCTCAAACAACGGATAATAATACATGAGAAAAGCATACGTATCCGTGCATGGCATTAGAGCTGGAATATTAGAAGAATTAGAAGGTAAAAAATATCAATTTACTTACCTTAATGATTATCAGGGGGCACCCGTTTCTCTCACTATGCCGTTAACAAAGAGGCGCTATGATTTTGACGTATTTCCCCCTTTTTTTGAAGGATTGCTACCTGAAGGCATTATGCTTGAAGCATTATTACGCAAATATAAAATTGATAAAAATGATTATTTTAGCCAATTGCTAATAGTGGGCCAGGATGTCGTAGGCGCAGTGACGATTGAGGAACCAAGATGAAACACTGTCCTATTACTTACGAAAAGATCAGTGTTCACGAAAACTATTCGCAACGTGGATTGCATTTGCTTTCTCCTCAATTAAAAAATCTTAGTCCATTGGATTTAAGTGCTGATGAGCAGCGACAGGAAGCCATTGCTCGGGTAGGAAAGATGTCTGTTCAGGGCGTCCAAAGGAAACTGAGTGCCAAACTAAAGATTAAAGAGGGACGTTTTGAAATCGTTGATCAAAAAGGTCACTATATCTTAAAACCACAAAGTGATATTTATCCCGAATTGCCGGAAAATGAAGCCATTACTATGACCCTTGCAAAAACGCTAGGCCTCGAAGTTCCGGTTCATGGTTTAGTTTATTCTAAAGACAACAGTTTAACCTACTTCATTAAACGCTTTGATCGAATAGGCCATAATAAAAAGTTAGCTTTGGAGGATTTTGCACAGCTTTCAGGTGAAGATCGACATACAAAATATAAAAGTTCTATGGAAAAAGTAATTGCAATCATAGAACAGTTTTGTACATTCCCAAAAATTGAATTCGTGAAATTATTGAAGTTGACGTTGTTTAACTTCTTAGTCGGCAATGAAGACATGCATCTAAAAAATTTTTCCTTAATTACTAAGGATAGAAAAATTTCCATATCACCAGCCTACGATTTACTTAACTCAACCATCGCTCAAAAAAACACCAAAGAAGAACTGGCTTTACCTCTAAAAGGAAAAAAAAATAATTTAACAACAAGTGATTTTCTTAAATACTTTGCCTTTGAAAAATTAGGATTAAATCAGAACGTCATCGATGGGATCGTACAAGAGTTCCATCAGGTAATACCAAAATGGCAAGAGCTGATTGGTTTTAGTTTTTTATCTCAACCGATGCAGGAAAAATATCTCGAATTGCTGGAGCAACGGTGCAAGCGATTGGATTTTTTGATTAACTAGTGCGAACTGTAACCAAAGGAAACTCTCATCATAGGCAATAACGCTATAAATCAGCTATTGAGACTGAAGGGAAAACCTCCTGATGATTGGGTATTTAATTAATACAGTAGCGTGCAGCCTTTTTCTTCAAGTTCATGCAACCACTTAGGCAGTATAAGAAACTTATTGCATCTTAAGTCCAGTTTTTCGAGCTTATTTAGCTTTAACAGGTTCATAGGCAATTCTTTGAGGTTGTTGTTTCTTAGATCTAAATACAATAATTCAGATAACTCACCTACTTCTTCAATGAGCGACAGCAAATGATTATTACGAAGATTTAAAATTTTAAGGGACGTTAAGGCGCTCATGCTGTCAGGTAATGACTCAATACAGTTATCGGAGCAATCAAGGATTCTTAAGTCTTTCAAAGCCCCCAAAGATTTAGGAAGCGTTTTAAGCTGATTTTTCATGAAATGTATTTCTCTGAGCTTTTGACATTGATTGATAGAGCTCGGAATTTCTTCAATTTGATTGTGATACAGCCTAAGCTCTATAAGCTTTTTAAGATTCCCAATATTTTCAGGCAAGTATTTAATTTGGTTGCCTGAAAAATTTAAATATTTAAGTTGAGTTAACTGGGTAACTACTTCAGGAATAGACTTAAATTGATTATCAGCCATATACAGATATTTCGTGAGAGGCAGCTTTGCAAGCTGCCTAGGCAATGTAGATAATCTATTGCCATTCATATCCAAGGTCTGCAAACACTCCAAAGAACCAATTTGCTCAGGCAAAAACGTCAGTTGATTGGCTGAGGCATTGAGCTCAAGTAATGATTTGCAAGTCCATAATTCATCAGGTAGTTCTTTAAGCAGATTATTGTAAAGACTAATCCCCTCTAAACTTTCCAAACCACTTAAAAAGTCGTGAGGTAAATGCTCTAATTGGTTTGAGTCCAAATTGAGGCGATTATTAAAAGCCGTTTTGTTTAACATAGTAACCTTAAACCCAACTATAAAATTCTATACTCGTTTTTTTGGTGCATAGGAGCCATAAAATACCCATTGTATCAATAGACATTGCGAACTCTATTAAGAAGAAGTTGCCTAATGCAATCCGTGTATCCTACTCTAAAAGCAGTATTTCAACTGTCTGATGATGCCATCAATATCCGTCTTTTTGCTCATGAACCTCATCGCTTTGCTTCCACCGTAAACGGGTATTTTCCCCCTCACACGACGAAGGACCTCACCAACAAAATAATATGGCAAGTGAATGCTCTGGACTTCCAGCTTTTCAAAGCAAGGTATACGGGCGAAGCCCTACTCGCCAGGTTACTTGCTGCTTTGCAGAAAGCAACCTCAATCAGAGGATACTCTTTCAATCGTGTTTTTATGTGGAAAATTAATGAACAATATCACGCCCGGTTTGTCGGCATGAACCTTTATCGCAATGCCATTTACATGACCTTGGCCCGTGAAAATCTCAAGCAAAAAATATTATACCCTGAGAAGGCTCGTTAATTTAGCAGGTGATTTTTTAAAATTTTTGGTATATATTGTTTGCTTTTTACCTTAATTGTTTTTTTGGAAGTCATTATGATCCGTGGTTCTTTACTAGAAGGCAATGATATCGATCTCGAATTCAGGAAAGCTGCCGCCTCCGGGACGCATAAAGATATGAAATTTATGCGTAGTGTCATTACAAAAGTAAGAGTGAATGAACCAGGTCCTACATCAGGTATGACAGCCTTACATCAAGCCTGTAAGTATGGCAAAATAAACGCCGTTAATTTCTTGCTGGCCCATGGTGCCAATCCTGATTTAAAAGATGCAACAAATAAAACAGCCTTTGATTACGCAGATGACAAAGAAGTCATTGAATCCTTGCAATTATTTAATTTAGGAAAACGTGTATCTAAGCCAGTTAACACTGTTTATTCCGAGAAGCCCGATGAGAGCTCGGATAAGATTTTTGACCAACTTACTGAACAAATCACCAAGAATACAGTAGAGGCTCTTGAAAGGATAAAGAACCAAGGCATTCAGATAATAAATGACGCTGCAGAAGGCCTTTCTGATGATGGGCGTGAACGCTTTATTCCAACCCAATTACCCGCATTTAATGAAAGGATCGAATATTTATTTGGCTTAATACACACTTGTAATGTCTTGTCTTCAGTGCCCAAAGCTTTTCGTAAAGGTTATTGTGACATTATCGCTTCTTCAATATTTTGCTTATTGTTTAAAGAACAGATGCGCGTGGAAAAATTTGTCGTAATTGCTAGTAATGGCACTCATGTTTTTGTAGTTCTAAACAGGAACGAGTCATCCGATGTAAAAAATCCGGATACGTGGGGAACTAATGCTTATTTAATCAATTGGCATGATCAGGTTTATCCTGCACAACAAAGACCAGAGGGCAGCATTTTAAACGAATTAAAATATTCTCAACAAATATTGGTAATGAGCAATCAAAGACCTCCTATGCGCCCTAAGCTAAGCAAAGAATTCGCAGAATTCACAGATTCTCAAATCACGGATTGGGAAAATAAATTATGTAGCCTGTCGCCTGTTAAATTGGATGAGGAAGTGGGAATTGAAATGCAGAAAAGTGAAGAAGAATCCAATTTAGGCGGTATTCAAGGTATTGTTAATTACTGTGTCATCTCTTAATGTCAAAATTTGCAACAGTTCAAAAGGTAATCAAAAAATTGAATATCCTAATCTGGATCTAGCCAGCGTAGCCTGGGAGCAACCCGTATCCCAGGCTACTTGCTGAGGCAAAAACCAATCCAGAGCCTATGGAATCCATGTAATTGTACCGGTACTGGCAGGATCATTTGCAGTATTAGGCATGCTGTTAGTAAAGATAGCGCCCGTATAATTAATCGTAGTCGAGGTGTTTACACCAGCCAGTGCATAGGCATAAATTCCCCCGGCATTATTATTTAAAAAAGTGGTTCCACTTAAATCACTGATATTAATAATACTATTGGTTATCGCGCCGCCATCGAACCCATTTGAAATCCAAAGCGCTGGGGCACCATTCGTGGTATTGCTAATTGTAGAATGGGTGGCGGCCAGATTAATTGCTCCTTGCCCTAAAGACCAAACACCAATATTTCCAAAAGGAAAAGGGGGTCCGATGTTGTCTCCACTGCTATTAAAAATTGAATTTTGTATTGATACATTAACTGTATCACCAAGATTTGGATTGAGGTCGCCATTGACCACCAGTAAACCAAACGTATTCCCTGCACTGGAGGTACTGTTAATAAAGTTAAAATTTATAATTCCACTATTGTTGGCCTGGAGGTATATATTTCCTGTATTACTCAGCTGACCGTTATTTTGAATTAAAGAATTTTCGACTGTTACATTAATTACACCACCAAAACCGACTGATCCATCCCCATTCCCCTGATTACGGATTTCAAACCCACTGTTTCCACCCGATCCAGATCCGGTTAGAGTTAAATTGCTAATAGAGGCATTTATCTGTCCACTCGACTGATTCACAAAACTTATACCCGTATTAGAGTTATTATTATTAAGATTAATTTGTAATTGGTTTGCCGTAAAAGTGACCGTCCCTGCCCCTGTGTTCGTTAACTGAATACCGCCGGGTTGTGTTCCTTGAAAATCAAATGTGCTATCGGCCGTAATGGTAGAGTTTTCGATACGGAGGTTATTTGAACTTCCCGTGGAATATATGACCATATTATTATTACTGAAGGTTGAATCAGTAATGCTTAAATCGCCATTATTGGGAAGATAGATAGCGGTTCTAAAATTGGAAAAAGTACTATTATTTATCGTGGTATCCGTAAAACCACCATCCATGAATATCCCTACGCCAGGATTAAGACCACTTTCAAAATTGGTGGAAAATTGTAAATCAGAAAAAGTACTGGTCGCGCCATTAACGCCAAGATGGAAAATCTGATAACCGTCGGTATTATTCACTAAAAATAAAGTAGGCCTGTCATTTCCAGAAGCAACCGTGGAGTAGTCCAACGATCTGCCATAAAAATTTTGCCCATCATAAGGTTTTAAACCATCAAAGACGGTAACCTCATAGGTAGTACCAACGCCTCCTTGCAGATAAAGACGTGCGTCATTGGGGGATGACGTATGAATATCATCCAGGGTTGATTGGGCCAAAGGGGCAGGATTACCGTAAGTGCCATCTCCTGTTCCATCTGGAGAAATAAAATAGACATTCGAGTATTCTAATGATGTGGATATTGTACCGTAATCTCTATAAAGCACACTTTTTTGATCATAAGTGCCTGCGCCTGTAGCAATAATACCAATATGGCGTTGTACTGGATCCAATCCTCTATCGTGAATATCATTTGATAAAACATTAACACTGCCGCCAAAGACTAAATTAAGTCCCACTCCTACAGTGTACTTATTGATCTGATCATAACTATTAAATAACGAAAAACTCAGTGTTTTGTGAATTGGCTGATTCCAGCCAGCCGCGACACCGCCAATGTTTTTAGTATTGTATTGGGCTGGAGGATGGTAATAGTAACCACCAAGATAAATATGAGAACGTAACTTTTCTTTTACAGCAAAACTGTAGCCTAATGCGGCATCGAATCCATTACCAATAACAACATTGTTGGAAATCAGTTGCTGATTAAATGTTAATTGGGTGTATTGATTATGCGTGCCGAGTTCAAATTGATCAACTTGACTGGCTAAGGTTTGTTCGATAGTTGCAGAGTCCAGTGCTTTTCGATGATTGGCAAAATAACCATTAAGATGGAAATCCCAGCGTGTACTGATTAACTCTAATCCCGGACTTATCACCCAAAAATTTTTATTTAAGTTGGTATGATCATAATCGCCAAATAGATATCCACCAACGATTACATCACGTACAATTCTTCTATACCCTATTCCCGGGCTGATTAAATAGGTATTGTCGGTACCATATCTTCCTAACAAATCCCCATAAATGAATTTTTCTTCTCCACCTATGAGGGGTAACATCCCATCCCCGCCAAACAAGCCAAGATCGGTGATTGCAGCAGTACCGAGGATACGACCAGACGATGGCAATGGTTGGCTCGATTGCCCTGAAGAGAATGCGGATGAGGTGACTTCTGGCATCTGAGCATGGCATAAATCGTTGCATAGAAAGAAAACAGCACAACAGCCGATAATTCGTCTTATCATTAGCCCTCAGTCCTTTGAAGCATCACATACTATTTTCCTAATGTGTTGAAATTGTAATGTAACTTCTACACCAGAAGAATGTTCACAGGTTTCTAAGAGGTTTAATGAAATAGTTTTACACCCAGGGAGAGGGGCTTCGCGCCCCCAGGTTACTGGCTATCAGCTACTTCCATTTTACCGTGTAGGAATAATTCTTCCAGCGTAACTCAGCGGTCGTGCCTGCTGATATTGAGGTCACTCCTGCAGGGGTTCCCGTATAAATGACATCCCCCGCTTTTAGGGGAAAAAATCGACTGATATAAACCAGCAAATCGTCTGGAGGCATTATCATGTCTGCCCCTTTGGCGCATTGCCTTAAGGTTCCATCCAGGAGTAATTGGAATTCAGCGCTCAGATAGTCATTAACGTGTTGATAAGGAATCCAGGGACCAAGAATAGCCGCATCCTTGAACACTTTGGATGTAGTCCATGGATGCCCTTGTTTCTTAAGCTGCGTTTGGCGGGCTCTTAGAGTCATATCAAGACCAAGAGTGACATCCGCAATAGCGTCTCTCGCTTCGTCAATTGTCATTTGATAGCCATCCTGAGCGAGACGAAGCACCATTTCACATTCTGGTTGCACCTCCGTGTCTTCATGAGGGAAATCAACCTGAATTTGCTCCCCCCAAGCAGAGGCTTGTCTAAGAACACTCGCTGGTTTCAAAAAAAGCACCGGTTTTTCTGGTACTTCATCGCCTAGTTCCCGGGCATGGGCCAGGTAATTTTTTCCTACACAGACTATTTTGTCAAAAGACATCATTTATACCTTACGAATGGAGGACAACAACTCATGGAGCAATGAAATTTTATCCTATTCTTATAACTCTATTTAAAACTAAGTTTAAAAGGGGAAAGACACAAGCCGAACATTATGGTGAAAACTGGAATAAAACCATTCTTTAGCACTGCTTTACAAGACCCCATTCCATGCTATTTGCTTGCTGGTGCGTCCAGGCCAATATGAAAGCATCTAGATGCTATACTGAATAGCATAAACATTACATACCCATTAATGCATTTGGGAAATCGATTACTAAGGGTTGCATCTATGTATCAATTATTTAATAAGATTGCCGAAAAATACAATAAGTACAGAATGAAATCACCCTATCTTTATATCTGTGAACTCGACAAAGCAATGGATAAATTGAAGGACGCTGTTTATCAACAAAAAAATGAGAAAGAACTAATAAAATCAACTGAGAAAGTACTACACTTGGCGGGGAAATTGTCTTTAACAGATGCTGTTGCTAATTATCATGCACCTTCAAGAGATAAAAGCTCACGTAATTGTGCCGTTGTAGCCACTGCATATGGGTGTGTGACGGCGGCTTTAGAAGGAACTAATGACTTCAGTGATTGGTTAGAAAAATATCTAAAAGCGTCTCGTGTTGCCCAGGGATTAGATAACTTTAAGGAGATGGAGTATTATGGGCACTTACTTGATATCAGCATCCATGGAAAATTTTCGCGCAAAGATGCACCCGAGACACTATCTGATACTGTTGAAAACCATGATTCCCCATCAAAGGACCTTTAATCCGTCTAACCATAAACCAGCGCAGCCTGGGAGGAGGACGATAAGATAATCACAGCAGCTTCCAGCCGCTTTAAACCGCCCCGCAGCTAAGACAATAGCCTTTTGAATCATCGACTAAGGTTTTTTTTCAAAAATGACCAATGTTGAATAGTAAAAAACCGCTTTGGTTTTTTTAATGAAAACCGGTTTAAAGTTATACTTTTTTGCCAGATTAATAAACGGCTTCATTTTCAATAGGTGGGCACGGGTTGCTTTTTTTGCTCCTGGAAAAAACCCACCTAATTTTTTCCAGCCAGCAAAAAAAATGCTGTAGGGAGCAAAACTAATAATCACCATGTGATTGCCTAACTGAAATAGTTTATCGACCATTTGCTCGGCAACTTCCTGCGGATAATGAAAAATAACATCGAGACAAATGACATTATCAAATTTTCCTTGTAAGTCTTCTAAATTGGAAACGGTAAAATGGGTCTCGGTCTTTAAATTACCCTGTTGTTGATAGCGACTTTTTGCCTCATTAACCATGGCCTGTGAAATATCCGATGCAAAAATAGCGGAGGGCTCTTGTTTACTCAGTTCAATAGCAACCATACCCACGCCACACCCCGCGTCACAAAAACGTTTACCCCTGATATTATTCGTCTCAGTCAGATACTTAATCAGGCTATCAATGATCTGATTATGACCCTTCCTGATAATTTTTTGAACGAAATTCGCCTTATCGCTGTTGCTGTAAATTAATTTCCACCGATCAAATCCGGTTTGATTGAAATAATCCGCTGTTTGGATTAATGCCTCCTGATGCGTCTTTTCTCTTGGCGCTTCGGCTAAAGACCTGCGGGGGGGCATTAAATTTTTTGTGACGGAATCCTGCAACGTTTCTTCAGCGGCAGACAGGGTTTTGTCAATTTCATCCTGACCGTGGCAAATGGAAACAAATCCCGCCTCAAACATCGACGGCGCGAGGTATATTCCTTTATCCAACATGCCATGAAAGAAACAATTAAACAGGGCTTCGTTGCCTTCGGCAATATCGGAA
The DNA here is from genome assembly GCF_001468125.1 of Legionella rubrilucens. Classification (GTDB taxonomy): domain Bacteria; phylum Pseudomonadota; class Gammaproteobacteria; order Legionellales; family Legionellaceae; genus Legionella_C; species Legionella_C rubrilucens. The sequence goes on from NZ_LNYT01000022.1 coordinate 12,532, forward strand.
AAATGAGCAATTTCCTTTTTAGGATTAAAAAAGAAACCAAACATCCCGCCTCTCGAGAGCGCATGCAGTGGGATCCCCAAACGATCTCCCAGTTCATTCAATCCCTGAACCAGAATGTTGGTCGTTTTAGAGAGGCGGGCAAAAAATCCCGGGGTAGCCAATTGATTAATCGTGGCTAAGCCAATTGTCATCACTAACGGATTGCCAGACAAAGTTCCTGCCTGATAAACACCGCCCAAAGGGGCCAAGTAATCCATGATTTCTGCTCGACCACCCAAAGCACCGACAGGCATCCCACCGCCGATGACTTTTCCAAGCGTTGTTAAATCCGGTTTAACATTGAAAAGTGCTTGCGCACCACCCAAAGCCACCCGAAATCCGGTCATCACTTCATCAAAGAGCAGTAAAGCGCCGTATTGATCACACAAGGCTCTGAGGCCTTGTAAAAATCCTTCCTGAGGCAATACAAACCCCATGTTGCCACAGACAGGCTCTACAATGACCGCGGCAATATCATGGCCATTATTTTTAAAAAGCAACACCACTTCATCCAACTGATTATAATCAGCGATCAGGGTATGCTCAGTGACACTCGCAGGAACACCCGGAGTTGAGGGAATACCCAAAGTCAATACACCTGAACCGGCTTTTGCCAGTAAAAAGTCACTATGGCCATGATAACAGCCTTTGAATTTTATAATTTTATTTCGACCGGTATATCCGCGAGCCAGGCGCAGGGCAGTCATCGTCGCCTCGGTGCCGGAATTCATGAAACGGATTTTCTCCATGGAGGGCATTAATTCAATGATTCGTTTCCCTAACTCTATTTCTTGCACGGAAGGTGCGCCAAAACTTAAAAAATGCCCCACCGCTTCTCGGGCTGCCTCCACAACCGCTGGGTTACAATGCCCTAAAATCATAGATCCCCATGACCCTACATAATCAATGTATTCTTTGCCATCGACATCGATTAAATAAGCACCCCGTCCTTCTTTAAAAAATACCGGTGTTCCACCAACAGACTTAAACGCTCTGACCGGTGAATTGACTCCACCAGGAAAAAGAGCCTGCGCCTGCTCAAATAACTGAGAAGATAAGGTCATGACCTAGCCTCCAACTAAGCTCCAGTTTTACATCTATCGCTTACTGAAAAGACCCTTTAATTTTTTCAGCCAACTTGGTATCCAATTTACTGCCTAAATCAAAATAGTTTGCATGAAGCCATTCGCCGATTTTTTTGGCGGCGTTTTGCTTTAAAACAATTTTTCTTGTATTGATAACGATCGATTGCACTCCTGCCTTGACGATGGCGCCACAGAGAATTTGTAACTCGTTCAGGATATCCTCTTTCTGGCTGGCATGAATGCCGACATTGGAGTTCCCATCTGTCATTAAAACCATAATGTATTGGTGTATCCCAATGTGTTTCGCATATTGGATCACATCAAATACCTGCATCAAAGAAGAGGCCAAGGGTGTAGCATCACCCGTAGGTAAAATATCAAGATGCTTCTTAGCCAACTCAACACTGGCCGTTGGCTGCAGAATAATTTGACCCGCTTGACCTCGGCACGAGATTAAGGCCACCTGATCACGGTGAATATAAGCATGCTCCAACAGGCTAATGATCGTTCCTTTGGCTTGTCTCATGCGATTGATGCCCATACTACCGCTTGCATCAACAACAAAAATAAATAAAGTACCGGCTTTGGCAGAGTACTGCTTGACATGAATATCTTCTTTTTCAATGACTAAAGTTCTGCTTTCTTTTTTTCTGGCTTTTTGCCAGGGCGCCGCTGCGCGTAGTGTTGCAATAATATCAATCGGCCCCTTGTTGGGATCACCCGGCCTACTGCGAATATGATGGCCATGACTTGCCAGCGTTTTACCCTGAGAGCCTGTTTTGCTTGACGACTCCCTGGAGCGAAAGGGAGATAAATTGATAATATCAGAGGGTAGAATGACTTCCTCTGATTCAAAAACTGTGTCCGCCATTTTCTCAATCTCGGCAGAGAGAGCATCCAAATTGTCTAAATCCTGATTATTCTTGTTGCCCTCCAATGACGAGGGTTCTCGTGTCTTCCAATCAGAATCATAATTTTCAAGCGACGTGTTCTGTTCTTGCTCTTCTGTTGACGTACTGTCCTGACTGTTAGAGGATTGCTGCACTTTATTTTCGTCCTGAAGAAGGGTTGCCAGTTCCTGTTCACTGATTTGGGCTCGGGGGAAAATAACGCATTTTAAAGCCAACTGGATGTCGTCATCGAGAACTTCATCTCGAAGAGCCAAGGCAGCAGCCGCTCGGGCCGCTTCCACAGCAAAGATATCCGCGCGACTGCCCTCCACTTTACAGTAAGCAGCCACTTCAACAACGTTTCTAATCTGCTCGGTGGTCAGCTCGATTTTAGGCAACAATTCACGCGCGCTTTGAATAACGCCCATTAAAATTTCTTCTTCATCCTGCCATTCTGCCTCAAGGGCTTCATCGGTCAGAAGATTATGAGTGATTATTTTTTTCCTCAACTCGCTGCTGTCATTCCCTGGCAGATGGACATGCAGTCCCACGCGTTCCATCAAATGTTTTCGGGGGACGCCCTCGTCAGGATTGTATGCACCAATCAACAGAAAAGGGGTTTGTATCGATTTACTGATGCCTGTGGTTTCAATGCGTAAATAACCTGCATCCAGGGCATTCAGTACAATATTGCTGATGTTGGGGGATAAGAGATTGATGCTTTCGCAAATTAAAATGCCATGATTCACCTTGCTGAGTAAGCCGTCAGTAACGACTTTATGACCGCATCTTATGGTTTCCTCAAGGTTAACCCCGCCAAGGAGATTCGCTTCATCAATATGCACCGGCAGGTTTACCAGGTTTTTGCCGGCAAATAAATTCGCAGCCGCACTGCTGAGTAACGATTTTCCACTACCCGCTTTCGCCGACAGCATCAGGCCTTTCAAACGCGGATTAATCGCTAAAAGAAATAGCGCCTTTTTTGCCAGCTTTAATCCAACCATGGCGGGTATGGGTAAGGAGTTAATGCTTTTCATGAGGCAATCCAAGGGTTTCGTGAACTACATTATCAATTTTGGTCACATCATCGATGGTTTCCAGCGGATCTTTTCTCAATCGATGACTGAGTGCCAACGGGGCTAATACTGCCAGATGGTTGAGACTGACTTCTTGTTTTTGTTCAAAGGCAGCCAAGGCCGCACAGGCCCTGCATAACGTGAGTTCGCCACGATGCCCATCCACATTCAATTTTGAACAAATTTCCGCGATTTTATAAATCACCGCCTCGGGGAGAACAATGTGAGGCAACTTTTTTTGTGCCTTTTTAATCCTGTTTTGCAGTTTTTGTTGTTCTTTCTCCAAAGCGAGATTAAACGCCGCTGGATCCTGGTCAAACAGACGCCGTTTCTGGACCACATTCATTCTGTCTTCCACACTGGTTAAGGTTTCAATATGCGCGCTTAGACCAAAACGGTCCAGTAATTGCGGCCTTAAATCCCCTTCCTCCGGGTTGCCGCTTCCTATCAGGATAAATTTAGCGGGATGACGAATGGAAATTCCCTCTCTCTCAACGACATTGACGCCACTGGCTGCCACATCCAACAGCAAATCCACCAGGTGATCCTCCAACAGATTCACCTCGTCGATGTAAAGAATACCGCGATTGGCTTTTGCAATAAGCCCTGGCGAAAACGTCTGCTTCCCCTGCGTGAGTGCCGTCTCTATATTCAGAGAGCCCACGACACGGTCTTCTGTCGCACCAAGAGGTAAATCGACAATGGGCACGCCCCGCTTAATAAAAGCCGGTTTCATTTTTTCTCCAAGCAGGATCTGGCACTCGGGACAATGCACTGAAATGTTCTCAGGATCACAGCCATAGGTACACGTTTTTACTGCTTTTTGAGCAGGTAACAAGGCATGCAGAGAACGGACAATGGTGCTTTTTCCCGTTCCGCGATGCCCCATAATGAGCACCCCTCCGATGCTGGGATCAATCACATTCAAAATCAAAGCGGTTTTTAATCCGTGTTGTCCCACAATACCGGCAAAGGGATAGACTCTATTTGGACTCTGTATTGTTTCCATTATTAATACCTTCAATTTTGTCTTCGATTTCATCATAGAAACTTTCCAATGCATTGAGCATGTCTTCATCGGCATCCCAGGCGCCGCGATTATTGGCCTCCAGTAAACGAGTAATCATATTTCCCAGGGCTTTGATATTCGCTTTTTCCAGCCACTCCCTTTTTTCCTGATTGAGAATAAAATTTTCTGCCATTTCATCAAAAACCCATTTATCGATATTTTTTTCAATGGCAGCCATGCCTAACACATTAGTAAACTGATTACCCAACTCAGCCGCTCCCGCATAGCCATTGTTCATCAGAGCTTCATGCCATTGGGGGTTGAGTAATTTGGCACGCACTTCTCTGGCAACCAATTCCTTGGCCTCATTGATTTTGGTTTTACCGGCATAGGTTTCTGCATAGATCAAATCAATTTTTTTCTCTGAAATCCGTTCAGCCACCATACGCAAAGCACCGCTGCTCGAAAAGTAAAAGGGAATGTCGGTTAAACCGTATTCGGTGCTATCCATGAGTTGAAACGTATTGTCTACAGTGGCCAGCATTTTTTTGAAGATTTGCGGACAAGGCTTCCCTTGTTTCACTCCGCCATAACTGAACGAACTGGTTTGAATCAGTGCTTTTTCGAGTTCGTCTTCGTCTTCCCAGGCAGACTCCTGAATTAATTGATCAATACCATTCCCATAACGCCCTGGGGGTCTTGAGAAAATACGGGAAGAAGCATCTTCTTCGGAAATACCTGCATTCAAAGCCTCCAGATAGTGCTTACGGATATAATTTTCGCTGACAGGCTCTTCGAGATGCGATAAATCAATGAATAATGTATCTAATAGATTAACTAAATGAGAAAAGGAGTCCCTGAATATGGCACTCATATCCACACAGACATCAATGCGAGGACGCCCCAATTTTTCCAAAGGAATAGGCTGGTATCGATAAATTTTACCCTGGCCATCATAAAGTGGTTCAGCTCCCGTTAAACTTAAAATCGTAGCCAGCGATTCCCCTTCTGTTTTAATCGTATCTAACGCCCATAAGGTGATGGCAATGGTTTCGGGGTAGTGTTGATCGTGCTTTTGCAGGAAGCGTTGAATCAGTTGTTCGCTTAACTCCTTACCACGCGGAAGAGCGATAGGGTCGGGTAAACGCCAGGGATCCGTCCCATAAATATTACGGCCGCTGGGCAAAGCGATTGAACCGCTACGCAAAGGATCTCTACCTGGCGCCGGCGCCACATAACCGCCAGCCAGCACATTAACTAATACATCCGCCTCATGATTATTATTCGCGCAATGATACGCGATGCGAAGTCCTTCTTCGACAATGGGAGTTAACTCATCCAAAGGACAAGCGGTCGCGCTGCCAATTATTTTTTGCCAGGCTTTTTTAACATTGGATTGATTGATGATGGTGGCATCAATCAGCTGACAGGATAATTGCCAGGCTTTCCCTTTGTCACACCCCAGCTCACGCCGGATTAGTTCCGACAAACCAGGCTTTTCGCCGACATTGACGTTAAGAATTGAATAACAATACATTTTTATTTCTTCAAGACCATAGTTTTTACCAAAAACATGCAGGCCTATACTGATGAGATGCTCTTCTATGTCGTCAATGTAAGCACCAGCCCGTTTCCTGAAGTCAGCGTCTGTTTCATCGGGCAACTTCTCCAAATCAAAAAAAACGTCCTCCAGCGGCAGATCATGATCAGCCAGTGCCGTCCTCATCTCGTTGATACGCGAATAATCGCCCACCCTGACGTAAGGGGGTAACATATGGCTTACAATCACAGAGTTTGCACGGCGCTTGGCAATAATGGCCTCGGATGGATTATTGAGGGGATACAAGTAGATATTGGGCAAATCCCCGAGAAGGATATCAGGCCAACAGGAAGAGCTAAGGCCCAGTTGTAACCCGGGCATCCATTCTACCGTACCGTGCATACCCACATGAATTAATACATCAGCCCCCCAACATTCCTTAATCCAACGATAAAATAAAACATACTGGTGATGAGGGGTGAACTCTTTATCGAAACAGAATTGCATGGGATCCCCTGGCACCCCAAGAACAGGCTGGACGCCCACACACAGGTTACCGAACTCTTGAATATTTAAACGAATGGTCTGTCGGTCAACCGGATCAATATTACCGGGAGGATTCCCCCATTTCGCGTCAATACGGGCCTGAGTTGCACTATCTAATAATTGACGATACTCCTGGACAGAAGCCTGTTTGGGTGCATTACGCCCTTCAAATCGACTGATCATCGCCTTGCAAGCCTCTTCCTCCTGGGGGAAGTCGTCGATGCTGTAACCTTCTTCACGCAAGCGTTTAACCATTGAAAGAAGCGAGAGCGGGATGTTTAGCAAGGCCGCGGTCCCTACTTTTCCCTGTCCGGGGGGAAAATTATAGATCACCAGGGCGATTTTAACTTGCTGCTTCTCTTTCTTTCTTAAATTAACCCAACCTGACACCTGATTGGCGATTTGATGAATCCTGTTGGGTATACCCTGAATCAGGTTTTGCCGCATTGCCCCTGAGATTAAGGGCACTATCGCGCCATCCATTTCGGGTATGTCATACATCAGTATTTTTTGAAAAGAATCAACACCGACACCACAGCAGGCTTTCTTTTTCTCAAAAGCACATTCCAGACAATCACGGTTTTGGGCCACTAGGGGCGGAACAACCAGATAAGGGATATTCAGCGCGGTTAATAATTCTCCCGATTGGGTTTTATAGAGACCCGGGGTACCCGCAATGGCAGGTCCCCCGACCAACGAAAATCCCATGGTGTTGACGATGCAATCAATTTTCTTTTGCAATAACCATTTTCTGACCGCAACCTGCGTTTCAACTCCGGAAGCAAAAATGGGTATCACTAACAAATTTTTTGCCAACAAGCTCTCCGCCACGTCCTTAATAAAAGGCTGGCGCTCTATGGCATATTGACGAAAAACCAATAAAGCAATCGTGGGCTTTGCTGTAGACGAGGCGTTATCGTTTCGCTTAGCGCTTAAATACTCCTCCGGTGAAACGAACAATTCGCCGGTGAATGGATCAAAACAGCCTATAGATGGAATAATTTTGACCGGTTTGTACGTCACATCCAAATCAAATATTTCTCGGGCGATAAAGCGTAATAATTGCTCGCGATTGTAGACATCCGGCTGTCCCCAATATAAAACGATGTTGATCCAATGGGTCACATCCTTGTATTTTTTCGGGATAAATGGCAGCAGCCTGGCTGTGATTTTACTGAGTTTGCTGTACACATAAATTACATCTTCCTCGCGGCCGCCCGAAAAAAATTTTAGAACCTTCTTCAATGGACCAGGCATTCCCCCGGAGGAATTCTTCATACTGTAATTCCCTATCCTGGTCAATTGCATTAATTCGGGTATGCAGGCAAAACAAAATACGCCTTTAGGATTTTTTTGCTTTATTAATTCGATGAGCCATTCCCCCATAATCCCGTCATTTACCAGATGAATGATAACAAACGAATCCTGGTCTATGGATGATTCAATATCGGGGCATTTGCAGTATGGATTACCACAGGGGCTCGGGCATGTGGCTTGCCTTGAGCAATCCGAACCGGAGAACAATTGCACTGGGAGCTTACTGGTACTTTTCTTCAGGTTTGCAACGGCATCTCTCCAGGTGAGAGTATCACTTTGTTGGACTAAGGATATTATGACAATATTTGCCATCCACATAACCCCGTTGATTATCGTTATCAGTAAGAAAAATGAGTCGCTAGCAATTAATTGTCGTTTACACGATTAGTTTAAATATAGGAGACGAAAGGCAATTCCTCAATTGAATAATTTATATACAGCGATTAATTGCTCAACATGCCAGCCTTACATGAATTGCATTAAGTGATTTTTTATCGTTATCCTCTATGAAAAGTGGTCAAGCTATTGACAGCCATGATGTATTGGCATGGTCGTTGCAAGCTCTTTAACACTTGAGGCTGAGTTTTGTGTCCAGGCGCTTAGAAATGAATGAAGTCAACCCCAATCAGAAGATACTCTTTCAATCGCCGAAACGATGCATGGTCACTGTAGCCTGGATGCTTGATTTACTTTATTTACCCAATTAAGTAAATTAATCATGTCATTTTAATTCCACACTACTATACCAGGGAGGGTATATGAAATTAAAGGCGGCTCTATCGGTAGCTTTGTTTTTGGCTTGTCATTGGGCCTCGGCTCAAGTAATCAAAATTGATGACACGCTAAACTCATCCCAAAGTGCCTGGGAAATTCCTTTGGAAAAAGGAAGCCTCACCTTGGTTAATGGTACAAAAAGCAATCTCCTCATCCATGTTCAAATTAACCAGGGGGTGATTGGTCTTATTAGTAAAGACAATGCCATTTCAAACTGCCTGGTTGATCTCAGTGCTGAATCGCACGCTGAAATCGGTTTATGCGAACTTGAGCCGAATGGGGCGTTGGAATTTGATTTGGATTTTGTCTGGGCAAGCTCGCATTATCCCAAGCCGGCCTCTGGCTTTTACACCGTGCAGCGAAGCTAGCCAATGGCGCCAGCCAGCGTAGTCTGGGAGGGGGCTGCCCTCCTCCCAGACCACGACGGACTGAAGTGGCTGAATAGTATTCGCCACAACCCACGATTTATAATTTAATCCCTCGCAATCGCAGCGCATTACCAATCACGGAGACAGAAGAAAGGGCCATGGCTGCTGCGGCAATCATTGGACTTAAAAGCATGCCTGTCATGGGATAGAGGATACCGGCTGCCAGCGGCACACCCAACAGGTTATAAATAAAAGCAAAGAACAAATTTTGCCGGATATTACGCATCGTCCCTTCCGATAAACGACGAGCCTTGGCAACACCCCGCAAATCACCTTGCAATAAGGTGATGCCTGCACTCTCGATGGCCACATCAGTACCGGTCCCCATGGCAATACCGATATCGGCTTTTGCAAGCGCTGGGGCATCATTCACACCATCCCCTGCCATGGCCACCACCAAGCCTCGATCTTTCAACTCACCCACGATGCGACTCTTCTCGTGAGGCATGATTTCCGCCACCACTTTTTTTATACCCAGTCTAGCGGCTACCGCCTCGGCCGTTTTTTTGCTGTCCCCGGTGAGCATGACAATGTCCATACCGCTTTGTTGAAGTTCGCGAATAGCCTCAGGCGTGCTCGATTTAATGGGATCTTCTACCACCAGAAGCGCCACCGTTTTATTATCCACTGCCATGAACATCACCGAAGCGCCCTCCGCACGAAGTTCATCAGCCCTTTCAAAAAGGGACGCATTATCGCTCCCATGTTCCTGCATTAATTTCACATTACCAACGGCCACATGGCGGTTACCCACCTGACCTGTAACACCTTTGCCAGTAGGCGCCTCAAACGCTTTCACGGCACTAAGGGACAACCGCTTTTCTTTGGCCGCCCGCACAATGGCATTGGCCAGCGGATGCTCACTTTGATGCTCAAGAGCGGCTGCCAATGCCAATGCCTCATCCTCTTCAAACCCGCCATCGGTTATAATGCGCGTTAGCTCAGGGTGTCCTTCCGTCAGCGTCCCTGTTTTATCAAGTACCAGCGTATTGACCTTTTCCATACGTTCGAGGCTTTCAGCATTTTTGATCAATACTCCGCTTTGTGCGCCTTTCCCAACCCCCACCATGATGGACATCGGCGTTGCCAGGCCTAAAGCACAGGGACAGGCGATGATGAGTACGGATACCGCAGCAATCAAACCATAACCAAACGCGGGTTGTGGACCAACCAACGCCCACAGCGTAAATGACAGCGCCGCAATCAGAATCACGGCAGGGACAAACCATCCTGAAACCGTATCGGCCAATCGTTGAATCGGTGCGCGGCTTCGTTGCGCATCACTTACCATCTGCACGATGCGCGCCAGCATGGTATCGCTGCCCACGTGAAGTGCTTTCATGACAAAACTGCCGGTCTGATTGATTGTCGCACCAATGACTCTTGCTCCAGCTTCTTTAACAACGGGGATGGGTTCGCCGGTGACCATGGATTCATCCACAAGGCTTCGTCCTTCCAGCACCTCCCCATCCACGGGTATTTTTTCACCCGGACGAACACGAAGCCTGTCACCGATTTTCACCTGATCGAGTGCTACTTCTTCTTCACCGCCTTTATCGTCCAACCGGTGCGCGCTTTCAGGGGCCAGTTTCAATAAGGCCCGGATAGCACTCCCCGTTCGCTCGCGTGCTTTTAATTCCAGAACCTGCCCCAACAGGACCAGTGTCGTAATGACTGCGGCGGCTTCAAAATAGACCGCCACGACCCCGTCATGACCTCGAAACGCGGCGGGGAATAATCCAGGCCAGACAGTGGCTACCACGCTATAAACCCAGGCTACCCCAATGCCCATGCTGATGAGAGTAAACATGTTCAGTTGCCGAGTTTGCAAAGAGGCCCAACCCCGTTCAAAAAAAGGCCAGCCTCCCCACAATACCACGGGTGTAGCCAGCAGCAATTGCATCCAGTTGGATGCTGCGGCAGGGACAAGCGATTTAAACCCATGGCCCAGCATCTCCAGCAGCACAACAGGCAAAGTCAGTACGGCCGCTATCCAAAATCGACGCTTCATGTCCAGGTACTCGGGATTTACCTCGTTGACAGTGATTGTTTCCGCTTCCAATGCCATACCACAAACAGGGCAAGTTCCAGGACTGGACTGGCGAATTTCCGGATGCATGGGGCAGGTGTAGATGACTGCGCCCCCTGTTCTGGGCACAGCGTCATGCGGCTGGCTTGTTTTTTGTTCCTGATGACAACACGTGTGCGCTTTGTCTTGAGTAGTATGTCCCTGGTGATGGTCCTGTTTCATTGCTCCTCCCCAATCTGTTTTTTCAATGCCTTGACTAACTTGTTTTTTACCAAGGCATCCACAATTAAATCACTGACATCAATAGCATTCGTTGTATGGCTAATTGTATTACAGGTAACAATTTGGGTATCCTTCATTCCTGCTAACATGGAATAAGCATTTTCTGCAAAAAGGGCATGCACCCCCAGGCATGTCACTGACTTCACGCCCGCAACCTGTAAATAGTTCACGGCCTCTATCATGGTTCCGGCCGTAGAGATGATGTCATCGACTATGACGGGATGAAAGGATTCAAACCCCGGGATAGTTGGCCCTGTAATAGCCACGTCTTTGTCGCCCCGTCTTTTTTTTTCCAAAATCATGTAAGGGAAATGTCCCTTTTCTGCAATGTCAGCAACCCATTGCTGGCTTTCCCTGTCTGGCCCAATAATAATTGGCTTCTTCACATGATTTTTGATCCATGCTGCTGCAGGCGATGCGGCATGTAGAACAAAGGTCGGAATGCCATAGATTTCATCTAAGGATGAGTAGCGATGCAGATGGGGATCGATGGTCATAAGCCAGTCAAACGATTCTGACAGCCATTCAGCAAAATAACGCGAGGTCACTCCCTCACCCTCCTGAAAACGTTTGTCTTGACGTAAATAGGGAAGGTAGGGAGCAATCAATCCGATTTTTTTAGCCCCTAATTCCTTAGCCGTTTTGGCAAAAAACAACAATGACAGTATTTTTTGATCAGGCTGGTTCAGGCTGTCGACGACAATCACCTCGCGGTTGTTAATCCTTGAATTAATTTTCACGTACCATTCGGTATCCGGGAAACGATGTAAGGTGACATCGCCCGCCTCCATGGGAAGCGCGTCTGTTAGTCGCTTACTGATTTCTGAAGCGTTAAATAAGGAAAATAAAATGGGTTTCAAGGCGTCTCTCCCAGGGTTTAGAACACTAAGCCCTCTTTGTTGAGCCCGAACTTGCGGTTGTTGATCCAGGCCACATGAAATCCGGGCGCCTGCTAAATAACCGGATTGGTTAGCTGTCCGGTAAATCAATTTTAATTTTAAAGCCAACCGCCAAACGTAAGGCATTGACAATAGCAAGAATATCAATGCACTCCTGAAGTATGGCACCCATGACTGGGCTTATAAAGCCAGTTGCTGCAAATCCCATTCCGATGAGACTCAAAAGCATACCCCCCACAGCACTCTGGGCAGCGATCGACCTCGTGCTGATACTCAAATGGATCAGTTCATCCACTTTAGTCAGTGTGTTTTCCATGATAACCGCGCCTGCGGCCTCGGCCGTAACTTGGCTATGCTGTCCAAAGGCAATTCCCACGGTGGCTGCGGTTAAAGCAGGTGCATCATTGATGCCATCCCCCATGAACACCGTAGGCGCTTTTTTTCTTTCACGACGCACAATGGCTAATTTTTGTTCAGGGCTTTGCGAGGCATAAACCTCGGTAAAAGGAACTAACTCCGCGAGGTAATTCACCTCTGATTCCCGATCTCCGGAAACGAGCATAATTTTTTTAAATTGATGAGCCGGCGTCAAATGACTGATAAATGATTTGCTCTCAGGCCGCGGTGCGTCATGAAAATGTAACGTGGCCGCATAGTGGTTATCTAACAGAATAATGCACTCCAGACCTGGGGAAACAGGAGGCAGTAAGGATTGACATTCAGGCATCCTTTCTAATAATTTTTTTCGGCTTGTGACCTCCACTCGTCGATGATTCACGAGGCCATTCAGACCCTGTCCCGGCTTTTCCGACACGTTTGTCGATTCGATCAAATCAATATGCCGCTCTTGTGTTGCCTTAATGACAGCACTTGCAAGCGGATGCCTGGAATAACGTTCGAGACTACCAACGTATTGCAATAGTTGATTGTCGGTATAATGGGAGACGGTATAAATTTCAGTTAACGTTGGTTTTCCATAGGTCAATGTCCCTGTCTTGTCAAAAATAGCCGTTTTACAGGTTGGTAATTGTTCCAGGACAACCGGATTTTTAATAATGATGGCCTGTTTCGCCGCTCGTGAAATAGCACTGATGATCGTAATGGGGATCGCAATTAATAAGGGACAAGGCGTTGCAATCACCAGCACTGAAAGAAAACGAATGGCATCCTGTGTAAAATACCAGGTGCCCGCGGCGAAAAGGAGTGCCAACGGTGCAAAGATAGCCCCAACCTGGTCGCCTAATCGACGGATGGATGGACGTTTTTGCTCTGCCTCTTCTAATACTTTTACAATAATTGCATACCTTGAATCCACTGGCAGCTTAGTCGCCTTAATGACGAGCACGGATTCTCCGTTAATGGCTCCCGATAAAACAGTGGCGCCAGGCGCCTTGGAAATTTGATAGGGTTCGCCGGTCAGATAAGACTCATCCATCGAGCCATTGCCTTCAATCACAAGGCCATCAACAGGACAGGTTTCATGCGGGTAAATAACCAGTTCATCATCAATGGTTATGCCAGCCACAGGAATATCCTCAATTCCTTTATTCATTTTCCGGTGAGCAAGGGTGGGCATTCGTTTTACTAACGCCAATAAAACAGAAGACGCTTTATGCCGTGCATAGCGCTCCAGGGTTTGACCACTCGCTAACATTAAAATAATGAACGACGCAGCTAAATATTGTTGCAAGACAATGCCTGTGACTAATGCGATTGCCGCCAGAGAATCAGCACCCCAATTCCCTTTGAGCAGTTTCAAAAATATCTGCAAAAATAACGGTATTCCGCCAATGACAATTAAAAACAGCAAAGGAACCTGAGTGAAGCTCGTATTTAAAAAACTCAAGATAAGATGGATACCAATAGTCATGAAAGAAAGGATGGCAATAAAGACTTGCCAGCGGGATTGTAAAACGTGCAATAAAATTCCAGTTAAACGTTCTCTCGTCATTGAATAGCCGCTGCCTTATTAATCATGATCACTGCCGATCCCGTGAATCGCCCCTGCCGCAGATCATCCAGGGCTTCATTAACCTTGTTGAGAGGGTAAGTATGAGTTTCTGTTTTAACCGGTATGGCAGGAGCCAAGGATAAAAATTCCTCTCCATCTTTTCGAGTTAAATTAGCCACTGAACAGAGCGTACGTTCTCCCCAAAGCAGTTCATAAGGAAAACCAGGAATATCACTCATGTGAATTCCAGCGCAGACCACAATCCCGCCTTTGATTGTATTTTTTAATGCGGATGGAACCAAGGCGCCAACCGGAGCAAAAATAATCGCTGCATCCAGAGGGTGTGGCGGCGATTGATCCGCATCCCCTGCCCAGGTAGCGCCTAATTGACAGGCAAATTCCTGGGCTTGGGTATCCCCTGGACTGGTGAAAGCATACACTTGACGTCCTTGTTTGCATGCCACCTGTGTCAGGATATGTGCCGCTGATCCAAACCCGTATAATCCCAGGTGTTTGGCCTCCATGGTCTTTAATAAGGCACGATAGCCAATAAGCCCTGCACAAAACAAGGGCGCAGCCTGCACATCCGAATAGCCATCCGGTATGGGAAAACAAAAGCGATGATTTGCAACACAATACTCTGCAAAGCCACCATCAATCTGATATCCAGTAAATTGCGCCTCATCGCAGAGATTCTCCCGGCCGGTCAAACAAAATTGACAAACACCACAGCTGCCGCCTAACCAGGGAACCCCAACGCGCTGCCCCACAGCAAACGAGTGAACCTCTTCCCCCAGAGCTTCGATAACGCCAACGATTTGATGCCCTGGCACTAAGGGAAGTTTGGGATACTTCAATTCGCCGTCAACCACATGCAGATCGGTTCTGCATAGACCGCAGGCGGTGACTTTAATCAGAATTTGGCGAGCGCCTGGTTCGGGTCTTTCAATTTGGGTATAGATTAATTTTTCATTACTGCGTTCCATCACCATGGCATGCATTTTCATTACGCATCCTCGCATAAGGTTGCAGAATCAAGATAAGAAGGAATCTCACACACCCAATTAAATTTTTGCTCTATTTGAGATTTTAGTGCTTGAGCCGCTTCTTTTTCGCCATGAGTGATAAACAGTTTGCGAGGCGCTTTTTTTAGATGGGCTAACCAATTGAGCATTTCGATGGAATCGGCATGGGCCGAGATATTCTCTAACTGTACTATTTCAGCTCGTATTGGAATCATTTGCCCAAACATCTTTATTTCTCTCTCCCCACGAATCATCCTGTCGCCACGTGTTCCACCGACCTGAAAACCACTGAATAAGATGGTGTTTTTAGGGTTCGGGGCAAACTGGCGTATGTGATGAAGAATGCGGCCGCCGGTTGCCATTCCACTCGCTGAAATGACCACAGCCGGGAATTGCTGGTGATCTAAAGCAATGGACTCATCGACTGAGTTTATGTAATGAGCTACGGCGCAGACTGCTTTGTTTTGCTCTTTCGTTAATCGATTTTGTTCAGCATAACGAGAAAAAATTTTTGTGGCATTGGTTGCCATCGGGCTATCAACAAACACGGGAATATCAGGAATTTCATTTTTCGATTTTAATTCATAAAGATAATAAAGTAATGACTGCGTTCTTCCAACAGCAAACGAAGGGATAATAATAGAACCGCCCCGCTTTACAGTACGGTTGATAATTTCTTTCAACCGAATCGAGGGGTCCGTGTTGTCATGGATGCGATTGCCATACGTGGATTCAATAACAAGAAAATCCGACGCCAGAGGCTCTTTGGGTGCAAACATCAGCGGATCGTCCTGCCTGCCCAGATCGCCTGAAAATAATAGGGAGGTATGACCCTGCTCTAAACGAATGAAGGATGCGCCTAAAATGTGACCACCATAATAAAAGGTAGCCTGTAGATTTTTAGCAATTTGGATGCGATCTTCAAAAGAAATGACCTGAAAATAATTTAAGGAATCTTCCGCTTCCTGTTGGGTATACAGGGGTAAGGCAGGATGATGTTTGGAGTAGCCCTTCCGATTGGCATAACGTGCATCTTCTTCCTGAAGATGACCGCTGTCTGGCAATAAAATACTGCATAAATCTTTTGTTGCCGCTGTGCACAATATTTTCCCGCGAAAACCATTTTTTATTAACAAAGGAATATAGCCGCTATGGTCAATATGAGCATGGGTCAATAACACATAATCAATTTTTTGAGGGTTAATCGGGAGATTGGCCCAATTTCGTAACCTCAACTCCTTATACCCCTGGAAAAGGCCGCAATCGACCAATAGATTGATTTGATTGGTTTGAATAAGGTATTTCGACCCTGTGACTGTTTGTACCGCACCTAAAAATTGAATTTTCATCGAGTCTCTAATAAAAGAAGGTTAATGGTATAAATGAATCGGTTGACTGAGCCCTCAAGGCGGCAAATAAAATTTCTAATCAGAGCAGTAATTCATGATATAACTCCAGGTGTTGTTGAGCGAGGGCGGGTGATGAATAACCCTGTGCGACCTTCAGCGCTTTGGTGCGCAGGTTTTGATACTCGTTGTCGGGAATTGTTAATAGTTCCATTATCCCATCTGCTAATTGTTGGGCAGATTCATTGCTTATAATTTTCCCTACTGCAAAATACTCAGGTCAGTGGGGGGCGTATGTGAAAATAATCAATTAAAAAACAGGACACAAAAAAAGCTAATGAATAAAACCATTCGTTAAGGAATTCATAAGCCCAGCATCCTTTTCTGAGCACCTATAATTCAGGATCAGCAACCAAGACCCCAATCCCTGGTTCTATGTTTTTTATAGCATTAGTCTTCGCATCATGACAATCAGATTTTAAATACCGAGTTGCATGTGGGCAATAATTATTCTAGTTTATAGGAATGATGGGCGTGTGATTGAGGGTTCGCTTGACAAACAAGCATAAGCTTTCACTGAAATATTTAGGCATCAACACACATAAAGAACCGATTGTTTATATGCGTGCGGATTGCCTTATCTGTAAATCAGAAGGCTTTAACGCTCAGGCCAGAGTGATGGTGACGCTCAATAATTGCTCCATTATTGCCACCCTGAATATCATTGAAACCGATCTTTTGAAACATAATGAAGCCAGTCTGTCTAATTATGCCTGGAAACTGCTGTCAGCTAAACAAGGCGATGAAATCACTGTCACTCACCCTAAAACACTCGAATCAGTCAATTACATTCGATCCAAAATTTATGGAAATGAATTAAGCAAGTCGCAAATCGATTCGATTATTAAGGATGTTGTATCAGGACACTTATCCGATATCCACATCGCCATGTTCATTGCTGCAAGCGGTGGAAACCGGTTAACCAGGCAAGAGATTCTTCATTTAACCCAAGCGATGATTGATACCGGTCAGAGAATACACTGGTCAGCTCCGTTGATTGTGGATAAACATTGTGTGGGCGGTTTATCAGGAAATAGAACCACGCCTATCGTGGTGGCCATTGTCGCAGCCTATGGCCTTTTGATTCCTAAAACCTCTTCCCGGGCCATTACCTCCCCAGCAGGAACGGCCGATACCATGGAAGTCTTTACTACGGTCACTCATGATATCCCGGCAATGAGAAAGATCATAGAAAAGGAACAAGGCTGCATCACCTGGGGTGGCGCCATAGGCTTAAGCCCAGCGGATGATTTACTTATCAGGCTTGCCCGCACGATAAACCTGGACAGCATGGGCCAAATGGTTGCCTCGATTATCTCAAAAAAAATTGCAGCGGGTTCGACTCATATTGTGATTGATGTTCCTATTGGGACCACGGCCAAAATCAGAACCTTGGGGCAGGCAGAACAGCTTAAGACCTTACTGCATTTTATCGCTGAGCAATTTGATATAAAAATAAAAGTCATATTGACGGATGGCTCCCAGCCGGTTGGACGAGGCATTGGTCCTGCGCTTGAAGCACGCGACATCTTATCAGTGCTTCAAAATGAAGAGCAGGCGCCGGAGGATCTTCGCGAACACGCCCTTCTCCTGGCAGGGCATATCATTGATTTTTCTCCTAAAAAAAATACCCTGAATGGATTAGCCATTGCTAAAAGCATTCTTGAGAGTGGCAAGGCGCTTGAAAAATTTAAAGCCATCTGCGAAGCACAGGGCGGCATGAAAGAAATTCCGATTGCGCCATTCGTTTACACCGTGGAATCAAAGTACTCTGGTTTAATTCGAAATATAGATAACCGGCATATTGCAACCATCGCCAAGTTAGCAGGAGCGCCTAATGCAAAGTCAGCAGGCGTTGAGCTCCTGGCGAGATTAAATTCTAATGTTGAGAAATCTCAGGCGCTTTTTAAAATACACGCAGAAACAAAAGGACAGCTTCATTATGCATTGAATTTTTTTAATGAAGGGCATGATATTTTTCAAATTGAGGAAAGCATCTGATTGTTGTCATTTCATTCGGTCCTCAAAGCACGATTGATAAAGTGCCAGATCAGTCCGACAATGATTAAACCCAACCCCACAATCCAAATGCTTAAGGGCACCCAGAATGCCAGAAACAAACAGGCCAGTAATCCACCCACGGCAAACGCAGGATGATAGAGCCTGACGTCTTTAGGTAAACATAAAGCGGCAAGATTGGTAATGGAATAATAAATTAAAACGGTGAATGCACTGAATGCCCATGTGGTTTCAACATTACCTGCGAAAACAAGGCCAGTAATCGCAATACCTACCCCTGTCACCGCAGCAACAGGAACACGCCCCGTAACCGGCACACGGGCGAACACAGCAGGCAAGTCCCCCTGTCTTCCCATAGCCAAAGCGACACGTGAAAGACCAAGAATGAGGTTTAGCAAAACCCCCAACATGGCGGTGCATGCACCAAAAGCAATCATTGTTCCAAGACCGGGTATGTCCATCGTACGCGCAACCCTTTCGAGAGGTGTTGCACTGCCATGAGTCATTTGTGCCAGATTTTTTGCTCCCACAGTTCCTACAGCGACCAAACTGACTGCAGTATAAAGCATGGCGCTGACCGTGAGCGTAGCAATAATGGCGCGCGGGATGATGGTTTTTGGATTTTTAACTTCCTCGCCCAGAGTGGCGACACGGCCATACCCTGTGTAGGCTACGAACATCAATGCCGTGGCATAAAAAAATTCACCCAATCCCTTTTCTGAAGGAAAAAATGGCTGCAGATTATTCAGGCCTTTGCCAGACAGGGTTGTTAATCCAAAAAAGACAAACAATAGCAGCGCGATGAGGGTCACTGAAACAATCAGAATGTTTGCCCAATTGGTTTTTCTAAGGCCGCCTAATACCAGGACGGTGAGTAAAGCTGAGGTTATCGCGGCGATAGGAATCAGCGGAGTAGAATCCATAGGAAGCAAGTGGATTAAATACCCCGCAAAACCCAGTGCCGCAGTCGCCGCTGACGCAGTCTTTGCGCATAAAAACATCCACCCTGCTGTAAAACCAAGGCAGGGATGCAGATAGCGGTACCCATATTCATAAGTACCCCCGCTCACCGGATGATTCGCTGCCAATTGAGCACTGGAAAAAGCATTGCAGGTTGCAACCAGTGAAGCCAGTAGGATAGCCAGAATGACCGATGGCCCAGCTCTCCCTGCCGCGACCCCAACACTGACAAAAATACCAGTGCCTATAATAGAGCCCAGGCCCATCATGGTGGCGCTGAAAAACCCCAATTCACGTTTAAGCCCATGCTTTTGCGAGTCTGTTTTCATTCTATTCGTTTCTTCCTATCCAGTTCACAAGGAGCAGCTTGTGACGAAGAGGATTATCAAATAGTCACTTTGCGCCAGTCGGGGGAACAACGTCAAGAGGCAGTGTAAACACCAGGGTTGAAAACACCTAATGTGATTTACGCAATCCCATTGAGGCACTATGATTTAATAAAGGCATGATGAAAAATAAAAAAGCCTTACCTGTACTGGCACGGTAACGCTCAGGCTTGCCTGATTATTCACTTGGATGATGGAGAACGCATGGATGATTTAGGCAAGGTAGCCTACTTTGGTAATACCACCTGGTTGCCTCTTGCATTAAAAGCCTTTTTACCTCCTGCTTTTTTATCAATGATATGCATTATTATTGGGCATTATGTAGGCTTTCTTGCATTCCATACCTTAGCCGAACTCATCGCGATTATCATCAGCCTGATTGCAATGACGGTAGCAGTCACCTCAACGCGCTTTACCAAAAATCAATTTGTGGTGGTTATTTCATTGACGATCGGATGGTGCGCTTGCCTTGATATAGCCCATGTATTAGTTTACAAGGGCATGTCACTTATACCGCTTACCGGGGGAAATGAAAGCACACAATTTTGGATTTCGGCTCGTTTCATCCAGGCATTGTCATTTGTAGCCGCCACCTATTTTTTCCGTCATGCCTTGCGTGTCTGGCTCCTTAATTTAACCCTTCTTACCCTGATATCCCTGATTTTAATTGCTGTTTTTTCAGGGTATTTTCCTCAGACATTCATTGATGGATATGGGGTAACCCCGTTTAAAACGTACAGTGAATGGGTCATTATTCTGGTGTTGTGTTTCGCCTGGCTGTTACTTTGGAAAAACAGGGATTTTTTGACCAAAACCTCTCTGTTTTATCTGTCCATGAGCATTCTGACAATGATCATCACCGAGATCTCGCTTTCTCACTACACGAATTTGTTTGGCATCGAAAATGGCATCGGCCATACCTTAAGGATTTTTAGCTATTGGTTTATCTATGTCGCGTTGGTCATTCAAACATTAACCAACCCCTTCAACTTGCTCGCTCAGGCGGCTAATACCTATGATCATATTCCGGACGCCACATTAATTGTTCAAACGGATAGCTGCATTCGTCAGGCTAATTATGCGGCCGGTTTAATGAGGACAATGCCCGCTGAAAAACTGGTCGGCCAGTCATCCCATGCGCTGTTTCATAACAAAGGGATACCACAATCCTGCTGCCCAGTCTGCTCACAATTACCCAATGCTAAAATCCCGTTTAATGCGGAAATTGAAACCGATGGCGGCTTTTGGGTGGAATGCAGTTTATCCCCCATTCATTCCGATTTTTTCCCGGATGCCTGGGTACAGGTGATACGGGACATAACCCCGCGTAAACAGCTTGAACTGGAACAAAATCACTTAACCCATGTGCTTGGGGAGCGTCTTAAGGAACTTAAATGCCTCTATCGTATTTCAGAGTACAGTGGGCATAAGACGATTAATATTGAGGAATTTTTTGCCGAAACTGCAAGGCAACTGCCCCTGGCCTTTCAATTTCCTGAACTGATGGTTGCCAACATCGAGTCAATCTGGGGTAAATTCAGCTCAAATTCGGATGCCGTGTTCATCTCGGAACCATTAACCAAAGAATTTCTTATCGACTCAAAATCCAGTGTGCGTATCGAGGTGGGTTATATCTATCCCCCTCCCTCGTCCAGCTCGCTTTTTTTACCCGAAGAAGCCACGTTACTTGATTCCGTCTCCACCATACTCGCCAGCACGGTGGAACGGATACTTTATGTTCAACAAATAACCATGTCCCGCGCCAGTGAAAAGTATTTTCAAGCCTTTATTGAAAAAGCAGGAATTGGTATCTATGTAAGAAATAAAGAAAAGTTTCTTTACGTCAATCCCCGATTTTGTGAAATCGTAGGCAAGAGTAAGGAATCACTCTTAACCATCGGCCTACTGGATTTGGTAAAAGATCAACCCGCCCAAGAATTCATTCTTAAAAATTGGACGCTACTTGACCAGGGAGAGCCCAATCTCTCTTACACTTTTCCTTACCTGAGAGAAGATGGCATGACAATTACACTCCGGGTAGATGTGACCGCCATCTCCTGGG
The DNA here is from genome assembly GCF_001468125.1 of Legionella rubrilucens. GTDB lineage: Bacteria > Pseudomonadota > Gammaproteobacteria > Legionellales > Legionellaceae > Legionella_C > Legionella_C rubrilucens. Next base: position 34,255 of record NZ_LNYT01000022.1, read on the forward strand.
AAGGCAATTTTCAGTATTTGTCACTGGTTCAGGATATTACCGAAATTCAAAAAGCACGGGAGAAAATAGAGGACTACGTCGCTCGCCTGGAGAAAGCGATTAAAGGAACATTCAGAGCTGTATCCAACATGGTGGAGTTCCGTGACCCCTATACAGCCGGTCATGAATATCGCGTTGGACTCATCGCCAAGGCCATTGGCCAGGAATTGGATTAGTCACCTGCACGGTGTGCCTCGCTTGAGCTCATGGGATTGGTGCATGATATCGGTAAAATTTCGATTCCGGCAGAAATTCTTGTGAAACCTGTCCGATTAACGTCAATTGAGATGGAGTTAATAAAAGGCCATGCTCAAACAGGCTATGATATTCTGAAAGATGTTCATTTTGATGCTCCTGTGGCTGAGGTTATTTTACAACATCACGAACGGCTGGATGGCAGCGGTTATCCGCGCGGTTTAAAAGGAAATGACATTCTGCCAGAAACACGGGTAATCTCCGTGGCCGATGTTCTCGAAGCCATGTCCTCTCATCGACCCTACAGACCGGCTTTAGGTATCGAAGCGGCTGTAGCGGAAATTCAACGCGGCAGAGGGCTGCAATACGATGCCGATGTGGTGGATGCTGCTTTAAAGTTAATCCATGACAACAGACTGCCCCTGCATGAAACGCGGCCAACATCTTCCGACTAAAAATCAATGCGTTACAACGCAGCAAATCCTTCTTTATTTAAACGTTATGTGCAGTATGACTATGGAAAACCTACACTTCTTCCTCCTGTCCAGGGAGAGGACAACCTGGTCTTCTTTCTCAGGAAAAGCCGTGAGTTGATTAACTCCATCATAATGAATGGAGACTTTGATAAGCTGGAAACAGAACGATTAATTATTTTTCTAATTAAAACCAATCATGCCCATACTGAATTCGCACTATACTGGATAAGTAAGTACTGATTTTCGCCTGTTCAGGAGTTCATATGGCTAAAGTGGTGTATCACTCGCTTGATTTTGACGGCTGTTTTAGTAATGAGGCCTCATCCCACGCACTAGGTAAACAATGGACTGCCTCAAAATCAAATCAAGAAACCAATCAGGCTTACCTGGCTGCAAACGCTGCTATTTTAACAACCTTTGCAAAAGGCGATGAAACCATTCTTCTCGTAGGCTCCAACCGTCAAAACCCTCATATCGATTTTAAAAACGGCACGGGGACAGAATATCCCCCAGGCTCTGTATTTCCTAGAATGGAGGCCTTTGCTGATCAGGTGGGCGGAACATTCAATCCTTTTCTGCTTACCGATTTGGAAACGGCCAAACCGGATATCGGTTCAACCTATCGACGATTCAAAGAAAAGGATTATTTACAGGAAAATGGCAGTTACAAGGACAAGGTGGATCCCCGTCAACTCGAAAGCGACGGATTTAGTCTGCAGAAGGATGATGAAAGTAAAGTCTCCTTGCTGTACGCTCAGATGCAACTTGCAGCGATGAATCATCCACACGACGTCATTGAATTTAATTTTTACGATGATCGAAAAGACATTGCCGAACCTCTTTTCACTTTTTTCCAAAAAAATCCGGAGCTTATCCCTAAAAATGTGACGTTAAACGTGATCGGTTATTCAGGACCTGCCTTAACCCGGGAACAGGTCCAGGAGAGCCTCACGCATTTTATCATGCACACAACATCGGATCCTGGCAGTACGCGAACACTGGACGTCCTTAAGGATGCCGAAAAAAATAATTTCCCCGTGCTGATTAAAATTCCGGGTGAGGAAGACACGTTCAATCTGTATCGTCGTAATGAAGATGGCGAATGGGGTTTTGAAGCCTTTGATGGGGTCATTGAGGGATTAGACCCATCAACCTTGAGCGGCAAATTCCCTAAAGAAGGCGAAAGGACCTATCCAAACACTGCAAAAGAACCAGAAATCTTTTCTTATTTAAAAAATCACCACTTTGTCCCTATCCCTTCGACCAGAAGGAGTTCAAAACCCGTCTATGATTATGGCGAGCCCAAGCGCTTTACTCCCGTACAAGGTGAAGGCAGCATTCCAACTGAGGTGGCGGATTGGCTTCCCGCCTATCATTCCCTTCGTGACACAGCCAAAGTTTCGGAAATGGATGATTATAAAATTTCTGTTGCGGAAGGTTTTGACCTGACAGCGTTCATTGCCAGATTACCCTCTCCAGAAACGGGTATTCTTTCTGATAAAAGCCGCGAATACATCGATTTAATGATCGAGAAAAAACGTTTCCAATTACAGGGTGAATTAACCGCTGAGGAGCGCAATGCGTTAGAGTCTTCCTTAATTGAACTGTACAAAGTCAGGATTAATTCAGATAACAAACAACTTTTGTCACAGTCCATAGGCACCGTTGAAGTAAGGGATGCACGCAATGAACTTTGCACCGCGGTTACTGACGCGCTGGAATCACCTGAATTAACCCTGGAAGATTGCCAGAATATGGATAACATTCTCCATCATTCAAACAAGGCGATTGATCCCACCCAAACAACCGAGACTCAATTGAATTCCCTTTGCGAATTGGGGACCCTATCCGATAAGGTTGGCAGCAAAACGTCTGCAAAATTAGCTGCGGTATCCGCCGCTTGCGGTCTCTTTGCTGTAGTAGCCGCCATTGCGGCAATAGCGCTGGCCCCCACGGGTATTGGCCTCGCGATTGGTTTTGCTGTCGCCGGGGCATTGGCCGCTGCAAGCATTGGAACAGGCATTGGCGCACAGATTACAGAAACCAACCTGGCGGATAAGACTCGAAATTTCAAGGACGCATTACAAGACATAAGAGAGCCTTCTGAAGAAGAACCGTCACTGAATCAGGGCTATATTCGGGTTTAGCGGTGCTGGCTTCATGTGCCGATACCACCTAAACCACCATGCCCGCCAAAGCATTTAGCCAGGAGCTGGGTTTAACCTTAACATCCACACTGGCTGTCCCTGTCCATTGTCTGATTCTACAGATTTTTCCCCACCGCAATATCCTGCGGATCGCCTTCATAGCCCTCAGGATCATCAAACGGCCAATCGACGTAACCCTGTTTTCTATAAAACCTCAGCGCCTGCGGTGATGATTCGAGATGAAGACGTTGATACCCCTGCTGTTTGAGCCATTTTTCACATAAAGCTAATAATTGACTTCCGCACTGGCGATTGCGTTTTGCCTCATCGATAACAATAATCCGCAAGGCCGCACGCGCTTCGGGCCATAATTGCAAATGGGCGTAACCAATGATTTCACTTCCCTGAAACAAAACAAAATGCACATGCGCCGGATGCTCAAAAGTCCAGGTATAGGGATCAACAAGACCTGCTTTGCCGAAAAAATAGAATTGTCTGAAATGACGAACCGCCTGCCATTCTCGGGGTGTCAGGGCTTTGACCATTCTTAACCCGTTAAAGCCGGCTTTTTTATCAATGGCTGCAATAAAGCTCTCTTTACCTAAACAATAGCTCATGATGTCGTCGGGGTATTGGCACGCCAGTTCCTGTTTTAATCGGGCATACGCGTCTCTGTCTTCAGCATGAGACCTCATCCAATCCCTGAACTTTAAATGGCGTTCAATTTCCACATGACCTGATTCAAATGCATGGAGGTGGTGCGTGCGTTGACGGCCTCCTTTGTGGAAATAACGGCGAAAAGGAATGCCGTGTTCGCCATTGATTTCATAACCCAGCGCCTGCATCCTCGCATTCGCACCATCGACCTCGCGAATATCCGCCACCACAGGAATCATATCAATCACGGGTTTGGCAGCTAAACCAGGTACCGAGGTGGAGCCGATATGATGCACCTCAAGGCAGTTTTCACCCAAAGCGTTCTTCACGCGCTCAGCTTCAAGTAAAAACTGCTGAGGCCAATTCACATCATAAGGAACGATTTTAACGTCCTGCTGCCCGGATTGTAGTGGCATCATTGACCCTCCTCTTCTTTTTGTTGTTCCGGCAGAAAACCGCCCACCTGCGCATCCCACAGGGTTTTATACAACCCGCCCAGACGCAGTAATTCAGCATGCGTGCCGTCTTCGACAATATGCCCTTTATCAAAGACCAAGATTCGGTCCATGTGCAGCAGCGTGGATAAGCGGTGCGCGATCACCAGGGTGGTTTTCTCCTGCATTAACTCCCAGAGGCTCTCTTGTATGGTGGATTCGGTAATGGAGTCCAACTGCGAAGTGGCTTCATCCAGGATTAAAATGGGCGCGTTTTTTAAAATCGCCCGGGCAATGGCAATGCGCTGCCGCTGCCCGCCGGAAAGCTTAACGCCACGCTCCCCAACCAGAGCATCATACCCCTCTGGCAGAAGCTGGATGAATTCGTGTGCATGGGCTTTTTTAGAGGCAGCAATCACTTCATCCTCGTGAGCATCCAGGCGGCCATAACGAATGTTATCCATTAAACTGCGATGAAAAAGGCTCGGATCTTGCGGGATCATGGCAATGGCTTGGCGCAAACTGTCTTGCCTGACCTGAGCGATGTCCTGACCATCAATTAAAATACGGCCCCCGACGAGATCGTAGAGCCTCAAAATCAGGTTCACAAAAGTCGATTTGCCACTCCCGGAATACCCGACCAACCCCACTTTCTGGCCTGCCTCGATGATCACTGATTTATTTTGAAAAAGAGAATACCCGCCGTGGTAATGAAATTTAACGTTGGCGAATTCAATTCGGCCTTGCGTGACAATGAAGGGCGATGCCTGGTTTTTATCCTCGATTTCATGAGGAATGGCTAAAGCATTCAGGCTTTGCCGGGCTTTCCCCAAAGCCTGGTTGAACTCATCCACCTGGTACATGGTGTACCACATCATGTGCCCCAACTCCATGGAAATACCGAGAATCAAGGCAAAATCACCAATACTCACCATCCCCTGACCATACAAATGGATTAATGTAAACGCCGCCAACCCCATCATCACAGCAATCATGCCCCCTTGCGCACAGCAAAGCAGGACAATAAAAAGCTCTTTTCTCTGGAATGCCTGCAGAACTCGGGTAAAAAAGGAGTCCATGCGTTTTATTTCATAAGGCGTTTGAGAAAAAAGACGGATGTTGGATTGGTTGGCCAGCCCATCCACCAATTGGCCGGAAAGCTGTGACTCCGCACCCGCCTGATCATCCGATAAATGAACCAACCGGGCGGAAAGACTAATACTGACGACTGCAAAAGCGATGAACCACAGTAACAAAATATAGAAAAACAGGACATTCACAGAGTAGGCAGTAATGAAGGAAATCACCAGCAGGGAGGCGCCACGAAGAAAATCCACCGACACACGATGGAGAATGATTTCAACATTATCCGCCAGGGTAGTTATTTGATCGGCAATACGTCCCGACAGATTATCCTGAAAAAACTGGGTGCTGGCGCCCAGCACATAGGCGTAGGTCTGGCTGATGAGTTCGTTTTTAATACGGGCCTGATACTTATAATTTAAATACCCGATGGTTCGCCAGGTGACATTATCAAAAACAATGAAATTCACCACCAGCAATCCAGCTATCCAAAACAAAGAAGACAAGTCGATGGTGTTTCTGGCTGCCAGTGTGTTGATAAACGATTTGACCAGCAGGCTGTTTAAGGGCCCCCAGAATCCAGCCAATAAAGCCAGCATGACAAACAAGGCCACGACCGCACGGTATGGTTTTAAGAAATGCCCTATCAATGAGCCCAAATGAGGGGGGATGGCAGGGATGTTTGGAGATAAGACAGGTTTATGGTTCATGATTTACTCTTAAGTTTTGTCGATTAGGACAATTAAAAAAAAACCAAAGCCGAAACGACTTTGTTTGTTTTTTGCCCTCGCGAGGGTTTACTTAAGATGTAATTTTCATGACTGCGTTAAACCGGATTCAGGTAGTAAAATCAATAACGGCTAATGATAAGTAAAACCCAATGAGGTTGTCAATATTCGTCAAAACATCCACATCGTCCATTCCATGATCGCCTGTCGTCCCGCCAAAGCCAGACAGGCTGCGAGCGATGTTCAAACCCTATCAGAAACTCCTGCAATCCATTGTAAAAACATGCCGGTATTTTCATCCCTTGTATACCGCCAGCACTTCAAGTAAGTTAAGCTGAACACGTACTGCTGAGAAAACCATGACTAACGCCATGCACCTTGTCTGTCCCCATTGCCACACCACCAATCGTTTACCCACAGGCCGTTTGACGGCCCATCCCAAATGCGGCAAATGCGCTGAACCGATTTTTGATGCAAAACCGGTGGCCCTGGATCAAGCGGCGTTCGAACGCCACCTCACCCACAACGATATCCCGCTGCTGGTTGATTTCTGGGCGCAATGGTGCGGCCCCTGTAAAATGATGGCACCCTACTTCGAATCGGCCGCCGGTCTTCTTGAACCGACTGTACGTTTGGTAAAAATCAATACCGAAACCCAACCTGCTTTGGCTGCACGTTATTCGATCCAGAGCATTCCTACCCTGATGCTTTTCAATCATGGCCGAGAAATTGCCAGGAGCGCCGGGGTGATGGGAGCAGAGGATATTGTTCGCTGGGTAAACCAGTACCTTTAATTTGGGTGATTTTTTCAAGCCATTGGGTATGGCCGCTGAAGGTGGTTCTGTATTGTGCCCAGGCATTTTCCTGTTTGTTGAGTGAATTGACACCGGATGAAATATTGACTAGATTTCGCACCTCCTGATGGACAAGGTGCGGCATGAAACGGGTTATCATTGATATTACCAGCTTATCCAATCTTTTGCGTAAAAGGCGATTGCCTCATGGCGTGCCCCGCGTTGCTCTGGCTTATTTAAAGCATTATTTCCATGACATGCACATCCTCTTCAGGATTCGCAGCAGAAGTATTATCTTATCCAGACGCCATTCAGAACAAGTAGCCCGCTTGTTGCTGGCCTGGGAATTGGGATCTTTTTTAAAATTAATCCGCCTCATCGTGCGCGGTGCGTTTTCCCCTTCAGGCCTTGATCCAAAATGCCATTATTTTGTCATTAAACTTGATTATAAAGGGTTTAAATACCCACGCTATCTGGCCGCCATCACCCAAAATAATTTAAACATGCTCGCGGTGGTCCATGATTTAATTCCGCTTCTTAACCCGGAATTCTGCACACCGGCGGGTACCCTGCAATTTAAAAACCAGTTGTCTCAGCTGCTGAAGCATGCGCAGGGAATCGTGACCATTTCCAATGCCACGCAATCCCATTTGCAAGGCCACATCCTGAAAGAAGGTGCTTTATGCCCGCCAGTATTAAGCGCCCCCTTAGCCCCGGGTCTTGTGAATGACATTTCACCGGGTGAACCTCTGGTTACGAGCCCTTATTTCATCGTCCTGAGTACCATAGGACCGCGTAAAAATCATTTATTGCTGCTTCGTATCTTCCAGAGGTTGCTTGAACGGTATGGCCGTCATACTCCCAAACTCGTCATTATCGGCAAGCGCAGTACCCGCTGCCCGTCTACCCTGGCTTTGCTGGATAAGAACGGGCCTTTAAAGGATGTTCTTGTGGAGCGGCAGGCCAGCGATGCTGAATTAGCCAATTATCTTCATCATGCCAGAGCCTTGTTATTCCCGACCTTTGCCGAAGGCTACGGTTTACCCCTGGTTGAAGCCTTCAGTTTTGGCGTGCCGGTGATTGCGAGCGATTTACCGGTTTTTCGCGAAATCGCGGGCAATATCCCCGACTACCTCGATCCACTTGATGGCCTGGGATGGATGCAGGCCATTGAAGATTACACGCAGAAGAACAGCACCCGGCGTCAGGCCCAACTTGCACGGCTGGCTTCGTTCCGTGTGCCGACATGGCCGGATCATTTCGCCCAAGTGGAAGCCTTTATGGACGAATTAGTAAGAACAAGACCAGAATCCGGCCGGCGAGATGGTCTTAATTGATCACTTTTTGACCAAACTCTAAAAATAAAATAGACTTTTTAATGCAGCGATTCAGCCTGCGCTAAGCCATCACTCGATGGTTTGTCTGTTTTTATCCGCGTGCCGGTCTGTTTACGACACCTGTTTTTTTCATTTTTAAAAGGAATTTAAAAATGCCTAATACTATCAAATCCGATCCGCAAGGAACCCTGGGAGTGGCTTATGGTATGGTGGGGAATACCCTGGTTATCTCCGCTTCCCATAGCCGGCGTGAACTGATGCCCTTGCAGTTCATTAAACCAAATGGCGAATGGACCAAACTTCAAGCCTCCGACATGGACACATTACCCTTCTCAACAGCCATCAATACCTTTGTCAATCGTAAGGAAGGTATTCAGGATGTCTTATTCACGGGTGATGTGAATCTGGGATATTCAAATCAAAATGTGGTTTCGCCACTGGTTGATGATTTGTTAAAGGGCTTTGAAACCACCACTATCCCGGTGACCAAAGTGCTCTATTCTGGAGAGCGCAAAATTGTGCGGGATTGCAATATGCAAATTAAAAAAGATCCTGATCTTATTGCCCATGCCGAGAATACCCATGTAGTGGACATGGCCGCCGTGGCAGTCGCTAATCTGGTGAATGGCCGACCTGTCGATGAAACCCCGGTTTTTGGCACTGGGCCTTCGCATGGTCAGCCTGCGAGCACGATGGCAAAAGAGAACGTCACCGAGGATCAGGACATATGGACCAGAACCGTCGCGACAGAAGAAGACGTGGACACAAACGCCCGGGACGATTTTCATCATAAAGCGCATCCCCAGCAATTGACCCAGGCCGGGTTAACACACAATCAGACTTTAAAACAAAAATTAGGTGATGAGCTTGGAAAAAGTGCACCGGACAACAGCAATACACGTCACTACAATCCTTGATGAGGTCCCCTTGATGAGGAGAGATGGGGGCATCTCTCCTCATGCACTGTTGACGGCCAGTAAAAAAAAGTTAGTCCGGTGGTCGTTTTTTGCTATAGTCTCTGCCTGTTTGTCTATAACGTTGAGCATCAATGAAAAAAGTCATCCTCACCGGCGATCGCCCCACCGGCCCCTTGCATCTTGGGCATTACATCGGCTCTTTAGCCAATCGGGTTAAACTGCAGGAGTCGTATGAGCAGTTCGTTATGATAGCCGATGTGCAGGCCTTAACGGATAATTTTGAAAACCCGGGCAAAATTATCGAAAACCTTCATGAAGTGGCCTTAGATTATCTGGCGGTGGGTATCGAGCCGGATAAAAGCACGATTTTCATCCAATCGCAAATCCCTGAACTGCCTGAACTGACCCAGTATTTTTTAAATCTGGTCACACTGGGGCGTCTGGAAAGAAACCCCACGGTTAAAACTGAAATTCAGCAAAAAGGCTTTGATTCATCCATACCCGCCGGCTTTTTCTGTTATCCCGTCAGCCAGGCCGCCGACATTGCCGCCTTCAAGGCCGAAGCCGTGCCTGTGGGCGATGATCAGGTTCCCATGATTGAGCAAACCAATGAAATTATCCGAAAATTCAATCGCATTTACCAAACGGATTGCCTCAAGGAAACCACCGCCGTTTTAAGCAAAACCTCACGCTTAGTGGGCATAGACGGCCAGGCCAAAGCCAGCAAATCCTTAGGCAACACCATTTTTCTTTCCGACTCGCCAGAGGAAATCAAGCGCAAGGTTTTTTTAATGTTTACTGATCCGAATCATTTAAAAATCAGTGATCCTGGTCAGGTGGAAGGCAATGTGGTCTTTGCCTACCTCGACGCGTTTCACCCGGATACCGAGGAAGTGGCCGCTCTTAAAGCCCATTATCAGAGAGGCGGGTTAGGCGACTCCACGATTAAGACCCGGTTAAATACTACATTGCAAACCCTGCTCGAACCCATTCGAGAAAGGCGAAGCCGTTTCAATAAAAGCGAGGTGATGGACATGTTAATCACAGGGACAGCGGCTGCAAGAAAAGTGGCTCAACAGACCCTGGAAGAGGTGCGTAACGCCATTGGCCTGAACTATTTTACCAAATAGCCGGCTGTGACCCATTTACGCATAGGGGATCGGGTGCTTATTTCCTGCATCTCATCCTGCGGCACATGCCGTAATTGCCGAAAAGGCATGTATTCGCATTGCCTAACCGGTGGTTGGGTATTGGGTCATACCATCAATGGCACACAGGCGGAATATGTGCGCATCCCCCAGCCGACACCAGCCATTACCAAATTCCAGCCGATTTGACAGAAGAAGCACTGGTGATGTTAAGTGACATTTTCCCGACGAGATTTGAATGCGGTGTGCTCAATGGCAAAATACAGCCAGGGCAAAGTGTCGCCATCGCCGGTGCCGGTCCGATTGACCTGGCAACACTGTTGACAGCCAGGCTTTATTCTTCGGCAGAAATCATACTGATTGACATGGATGAGCATCGTCTTAATGTGGGTAAACAATTGGGCGCCACGCACATCCTTAACGGTCAAAGCGATAACATCATTGAGAAAGTGATATCCTGCAGGCTTACGAGGTTTTCGGGAAGGCACCCATGACGGGTGCACTCAAAGTCATTATCGAGATGGAATCAATGAAACGGAATACAATCCTACAACAGATTAACCAATGATTGGGGATTAGACACCATGGGAAATTCGCTTTGCTCCAACGCAAGAACTGTACACCAGCAACGATTTTCTATAATGGTGAAAGGATGGTTGTGTAAGGTGAAAAAATACCCTATAGTTTCGACCCTTGTCGCTTGCTATGCCAGCGCCTGGAGGATAAGGAAAACCCTGTGTCATCATAGGTAATGATAACTAGTAAAAGGAAATCAGATGTTTCGCTTGTTTACACAACCCAATTCAGGTAATTCCCCGATTAGCGACAGTTCTCCTGTCACAGCGATTACTACTGCTTATTATACTGCCTGGACCGATCTGGTAGATAAATTTATACAGACCATAGCTGAGATCAATTCATTAAAAGAATCAAACACATGCCACGCATCTAAACAGAAATTAACGCTTTTATATGCCTGGGTCAGTAATGAAGGTAAACAGGCCTACCAAACAGGGCAAGGCAAATTTTTTATGAAGCACATTGAAGCCTATAAAACCGCCACCTCCTCTTTGAATGAGAATTTATTAACCCTCACTAAAACACAGGTTATCGAAGGTTTTAATGCCTGGTTTAAAGCCTTAGTAGAGAAGTTTCCGGAGTTCTCTACGGACGAAATTAAAGAGGAATTCAAAAAATTCAGCGCACTATGTAGCGCTGAAGATTTTGATGAACACATTGCTTTGCGCACGGTATTTACTTATCGATATGTTAAAACTGGAAGTAGAGAAAGTGTTCTGAATGGGTATGAAAAAGCAATTAAACGCTGCGTACAAGCCATCAACGCAATGAATGAATCTGAACCTAAACCTGAACAGGAAAACACACCCAATTCTACGTTGTCCTGAATTCAGGTTTCCCGAATTATGTCGTAGTTCACTTGATCTGGCAGTTGCCGATAGAGGTGCCTGTCAGGTCAAATTGAATTATTTTTATTTTACTCGCTTGGCAAGGTGTCCGACAAATCAGGGCAGGATCACGCGCGGCATGCGGAATTAAAATCCCTTCATCTCCAATCCAAGTCGGGCACTGTCAGTACAGGCCTCGACGGTATTCGCTAACAGGAAGAGATTTTTTGCAAGCCAAAGACGTGGCCGTTGCATCATTTCTCACGAATGAGTCTTTAAAAATACCGAGGCTTTTTTAAGAGAGTCCCGGGTCTCCTGACTTAATTGTTCCGCAGAGTCGTTCAACACTTCCCGCGCTTGCGCGATGCGATTTTGGTCTGCTGCCTCATTCCATTCAGAAAGCGCCCAAATAGCCGCCAGAGTACCAATGTATCGATCATATGCATTAAAAATCGTGGGCTCACCCCAGCCGCCATCAGGAAGTTGCATGTCGCGTAATTGCTTAAGCAACAGGGGCCTGGCAGGTTTACCTGGATTATCCAGTGAAGGGACAGCAGCCACCTGAGCTGTACTTAACGCATCCGCTCCGGTTATCCCAAGAGGGTATTCAAGAGGGTATTTAAGGAAACTTAAATCGGCCATTGCAGCTCCATTATTGCCCATCCAGCATCAGTGAATGGCCTTTCCTTCAAATCCACAACGTCTGGCTAAACAATAGGGTTATAGTAAACTTACGAAAAGAAAGCAAATGAACGACTCCTGAACCTATAGAACCCGGTTAAATTAACCTGAAAGGACTTGCCGCAGTGCAAATGCGCTTTTTTTAATCCGAGAATCCTGGCCATCCTATTTAATGATCAATTCAAGGGCATGAAGATTGGCAATGATCCGGTTATCCAGATCATGTTTTTCCTGCTCACGATCGACCTGGTAGGCAGTCATCCCCACGGCGCTTGCACCGCTTACACAAGGTTGTTCATCATCAAAAAATACACATTCGCCGGGATCAACGGATAATTTTCTGCACAAAGCCAGATAAGCCTCAGGCTCAGGTTTTCTGGTACCGATGACGGACGCACTGATTGCCTCATCAATGTAGGCATCCAGCTTAAACCGTTGCAGCGACTCCTGTAAGCTTGCCAAAGGAAAATTCGATAAGACGCCGACCTTCATGTTTTTTTGTTTACAAAGCGCCAGGGCGGGCAGCGTATCAGGAAAGACCTCCATGAATTCCATGTAATTCACGTGGTGCAACTCGGCTTTTCGCTCCGAGTCAATCGTATAATGATGGGCCAATGCCTGCCAGAATTGCTCAAAAAAAAGAGCTTCTTCTTCTGGATTTTTGGGAAACCCGTGTAATTTTCCAATCATCCACCATATTCTCATTCCTTCTTCCAGGGTAAATTCAGGTGCATATTTAGCAATCGCCTTGACGCCTTTCTTAAACAGGAAGTAAGTTAAAACACCATCCCGATCAAAAATCACTGCATTTATTTTTGGCATGATTCAATACCCCAGGGTTAAAAATCAAGCATGCTGCTGCGGCTCTTTTCCATAACGATTTAAAGCATAATGCCCCATGCTGCCGGCAATCTCGCCTTCGGCAAAAAACACCTTTCCGAGCACTTCATTCTGTAGCAGCAAGGCTTCCTCTTCATCATGGCTGCGAACCACAATTTCGATATCCGGATTGAGTGCGCGCGCGCAGGCAATCATTTTTCTCACATGCACGGTATCGGACACCACAATCATCAACATGCTGGCTCGGGCAATATGGCCCTGGATAAGCACCGAAGGCTCCGAGGCATCACCATAAACCGCCGCGATACCCGTTTCGCGAAGTTGAGCGATGATCTCGCGGTTTTCATCCACGACCACAAAAGGAATGTTATGTTCGGTCAACAAATTGGCAATTCGTTTGCCAACCCGCCCATAACCGACCAGCACCACCTGCCCGGCGAGGTACTCTTCCTGCGTCGTCTGCGGCAGTTCCGCCAGCGGATCATTTTCCCGCTCTAACAGCGCAAGCATTTTGGGATGCGATTTAACCCAGTGGTGGACGGGATTAATCAGCCTGAAAATTAAAGGATTCAACGCAATCGAGATTAAAGCACCCGCGAGAATGAAATGCCGTCCTTCTTCCGGAAGCATGCCAAACCGTATCCCCAATTCAGCCAGAATAAAGGAAAACTCCCCAATTTGCGCGAGACTCGCTGAAACAATCAAGGCCGAGTGCAGAGGATAACGAAAGGCAAGAACTAAAAAAAACGCAGCAATGGATTTACCGATAATAATGATCCCCACAACCGACAAGACCTGCAACGGTTGTTCAAGCAACACCATAGGATTAAACAGCATGCCCACAGACACAAAGAACAACACGGCAAAAGCATCCCGCAAGGGCAGTGATTCTTCGGCCGCTCGATGACTGTAAGAAGATTCCCGGAGAATCATACCGGCAAAAAAAGCCCCGAGGGCAAACGAGACGCCAAATAATTGCGCCGCGCCGTAGGCAATGCTGATTGCCGCGGTGATGACGCATAAGGTAAACAGTTCACGCGAGCCGGTCCGGGCCACATGCCAGAGCAGTTTGGGCAACAGCCGGCGCCCAACCACAAACATCAGAATAATAAAACTTAACACCTTAAGCAGCGTCAGACTAAGGACAATCCATAAGGACTGCTGTTGCACGTCCGCCGCCACCTTATCCCCCAAACCGTGAGAAAGCGAGGGCAGAAGCACCAGCACAATCACCATGGCTAAATCTTCAACTAAAAGCCATCCGACGGCAATGTGACCATTAATCGAATCCAGAGCACCTCGCTCTTCCAAGGCGCGCAGCAAAACCACGGTACTGGCCACCGAAAGGGACAGGCCGAAAATCAGAGCGCTGCCATAATCCCAGCCCCACCAGACAGCGAGCCCTCCGCCAAGCAGCGTGGCCGCAATCATCTGCACAACCGCCCCGGGAATGGCGATGCTGCGGACCCGTTTTAAATCATCCAGGGAAAAATGCAGGCCCACGCCGAACATCAGCAGCATAATGCCGATTTCAGCCAGTTCCTGAGCAATTTTCACATCGGCGAATAACCCGGGAGTAAATGGACCGATGATAACACCGGCTAACAAATAACCGACAAGCGCCGGGATTTTAAAACGCACCGCAATAAATCCCATGATGAGTGCCAGGGCAAATCCCAGAGCCACGGTAGTAATCAAGGGAAGCGAATGGTGCATTTGACTTTCCTTATCATGAATGGATTAAAGCCAGAGGCGTCTTTATTTAATGGTAGCCAACAGAATGAGGGAGGGGAAGCCCCGAAGCTAAATAGTTATTTTTCAATCGATTTGCTTTATTTTTTTCTATTGACTATAACTCTTATAATCAAAACCTGGGGTATCGGATCTTGGAGATCAAAAATTACATCACGAAATGCCAGGAAAGAGCCAATTTTGCCATTCAAAGCTACTTACCCTGCACCCAATCCTACCCGCCGGCGTTGCACGAAGCCATGGCCTACTCTGTGTTAAATGGGGGAAAGCGCATTCGTGCGGCGTTTGTATACTCCATCGGCGAACTGTTTCACGGAGAAGAGGCCTTATTGGATGGATTGGCCGCAGTCATTGAAATGATCCACGCCTTTTCACTCATCCATGATGACCTGCCCGCGCTGGACAATGATGATTTGCGTCGCGGCAAACCAACCTGCCACAAAGTGTATGGTGAGGCGGTCGCCATTTTGGCCGGGGATGCCCTGCACACGCTGGCGTTCAACATTCTCGCCAATCTGGCCTTTAAATACAAACAATTAAAACCTGAGAACGGGTTAAAAATGATCGATTTTCTCACCCGGGCTATCGGCTCAACCGGCATGGTAGGCGGCGAAGTGCTGGACTTGCAGACGATTCATGATCACGTGACCGTTGATGATCTTGAAACCATTTACCGCATGAAAACAGGCTGCTTAATCAGCGCCGCTGTCGTTTTTGGCGCCTTAGCCAGCACCGATGATTTGGATATTCTTCATTTACTGCAGGAGTTTGGTCTGTTAATCGGAATTGCCTTTCAGATTCATGATGACATCATCGGCATTGAGTCCAGTACATCGATTCTTGGAAAATGCCAGGGCAACGATTTGAAACGGAACAAGCCCATTTATCCCGTACTGACGGGCATTAACAAGGCTAAAAAAGCAGAAAAAGACTTTTATTGCAAAGCCTTGTCCTGCCTGGATCACGTGCCTGTTCAGACTGATAAAGTCAGAGGCATTGCCGATTTTATACTGCAGCGTAATTATTAAGGACATTTGCGTATGGATGACACGGATGAGGCACATTAAAATTCGTGACGTCCCTGGCATCCATCCATTCGTTCTCTCATTACATCAAGCTTTTCTTTACGCCATACCCTGTTTTTTGGATGCAACAAGCCACGCTGAAACGAATCATTGAGGAACTCATGTGTCCCAAAACGGCCACAGCAAAAGGAGTGGATTATCGTGGTGCGTATTCAAAAGAACAATTGCAATCCGAATACGAGCGCATTAAAAAATTAGTAGACGATCCTGAATCGACTCTGGGCCTTTCACGGCGCTTGGGTAACCATTGATTTCATAGACAACAAATGGCTTCTCATGGCCCCTCATTGTAAAAATCCATACCCAGAAAGAACAATATATCACCATACAGTCTATACTTTACCCAGGTATTAGCAAACGAGGTAAGTCATGAAACAGCACAAAACCCCTAAGAAAAAAACGAAAGCACTGTCCAAAGAGGACTTAAATCAAGTCTCTGGCGGTAACCGCCAACCCAATTTCGGCACTCAGGTCAGAGAAGGTTTCGAGAGAATGACTCCCGATATTGACAGAATCATTGAGCATTTCAACAACAAACGCAACCGATAAGCATTCACTCGATTGAAGCCGCAGCGAAACGTCCCTGCGGCTGTTCTTTTTTGTTATGGAAATTGACAAAGCACCTGCTTTTCGCTAGCATCAGGGTTCCCGTAGAGGCTGGTGATTACAACTATTCTCGATCCTTCCCGAGTTGTAACGACAATCCGTCCTTAGGGCGAGGGGTACTTTAAATGGATTTTCTTAAGGTATCTCTATGTTCAAAGCCGTTTCAACCACCCCGTTGTCAATCAATCTTGATGAGTATCCCGGAGGCGTGGCCGCCTGGGGCGCTTTACCGGCTGTCTTTGACAGTTACAATCAGGGCTTTGACCGCGGTGTTCACCTGCATGCCCGCCTAACCGATCCTGGAAAAAAACAAATCGATCAATCCTTTGCCGAAGTGGAAGTCGGCTGGCAGGATAAGCGGTTGCTGCTGACGGAAGAAAGCGCGGTCCATTTTACCTTAAGTTCAATATTTGATTTCCCAATACTTAGTCTTGATTGCAGCCACTGCGGCCGGGAATTACTGGACACCGGGATGGCGGCAGTCATTCCATCCTTCGATCATTACTGCCGTTACTGCGGCCAGCTTACCCAGAGCGAGCAACGCTGCGCCGTCAATCCCATTTTGCGATTTAAGCAGCATCTGGGTGATGGCCAGGTGAAACGGCCAGTGATTATTCCGTCGCGTCAAATTATCCTTGATGCCGATAGATATCCTGGCGGTTTCCAGATTTGGGGTTCCAATCCCTCCATTCTCTGGACGGCACAACGGCAGGAAGAAAGCGCCATCCATGTGCATGCTTACGACCATCAGGGTAAGCGCATTGTCGACAATACTTACGGCGACGTGTGGGTGATGGGTCAGTTGCTGGACATTGAGATGGTCAGGGTTCTGCAGATTCAGCAGGCTCTGCCCTCTTTACAAGGCTATTTGAAAAGCTATCATTGCCCCCGGTGCAATCATCCTCATTTCGATCAGGCGCTTTTGGCGGTTATACCGCATCAGGAGCATGCCTGCGACCAGTGCCAAACCGTTTTTAGCACCCCCAGAGCCATCAGTAATCCTGCGCTGGCACTGTTAAAACAACTTGCCTTAGCCACCCGGGAGGTCTGCCATGAATAAGGTGTTACAACCCACGATAATAAAAGCCGGTGCCTTGATTTTCGATGAAAATCACCGCGTGCTTGCTGTTCACAAGCGCGGCAAACCGCCCATGGAATTGATTGTCCCCGGAGGAAAAATCGAGACTGGAGAAACCGATGAGCAGGCTTTGCGACGCGAATTGCAGGAAGAATTACAGGTTGAGCTGCTCTGTGCCACTCTATTTGATCATTTTCAAGCCAAAGCCATTTACGAAGACGCCTTACTGATGATGCGTGTCTATCGGATCAGCATTCGGGGTATTCCCTCACCCGGACAGGAAATCGATGAACTGGTCTGGCTTGATGCCAATTACCTGACCAGCGGTTATCAATTTGCTTCTATTTTAGGGAAACAGATTTTACCTCGGCTTTTCCCGCACACGGCGAATTTCTGAGTCGACATATTGCTCTATAATTAAACCATGTGGTTTTTTAATAAACTCAAATGACCCTTATTTTAGAGCAATTTCTTCAAGGCGGTAAAAATGAGCGTGTTTTGGTGACGGAGGATGCTCCCAAAGGCCGAAAACCGCAAAACTTTGACGAATATTTACAGGTTTTAAACTTTATTTCCGCCATCCGTGAAGAAGGCAGCCAGGAATCAGCGACCGCATTGGTTAAAAAGTTGGCTGTTAAAATTTTAACTGAATATAAAAAAGAACTTGAACGAACCAGTGCCCAATGGAACCATCCCCGTAATCCGCAACTGTTCGTTATCGCCAAGAAACTTGAAGCCATTGCCTATCTGGTGGGAGATAAACTGGTCGATGATATTTTTTTTGAGGACAAGGAGAAAGCGACCCAGGGCTTTTCTTTCGCCTTGCTGAGACGGATTCACCGGGAAAAAAAATCCTATGAGGGGGATAATTTTCTGGCTCGGGAACAGGAGGGCCTTAAGTTTGCCCATTTCGATCGCCATAAACTGGCCGTGCAGTTGATGCTGCGGGTTTTATCACCCCGCTACATTAATCAGAGCAATGACCAGGTCTGCGGCGTCAATAGCTTTGTCCATAACATCGCCTTAATGAACCCGCTGGTGTACGTCAAAATGGTGGATCAGTTGGCCGTCCACGGTGAATTTGATTTCAGCACCCTGTTTAAACAGCACGGCGATTTCAAGGTTCAAATCACGGAAACTGCTATTTTTGAAAAAGCGGAGGAAACCGGCCAGGATGGTATTCACGATGCCGACCACATCATTTTAAACGGGATTCGCTCCTCGCAAAATATTTTACACACTTACCGCAGCGAAGGCCCTGAATTCATCAAGCAGATTTTCGGCGTCAGCATGCCCAATGAATTGAAGCGCTGGATGAAAGCCTCAGGCTACACCAATGTTCATACCCTGTCTTTATCCACAGAAGACTCGTTTGCGCAATTGCAATTATTGATGGCCGACGGTTGCAGCGTGGCTTTTCTCGGCACCGGCACACTGGCTCAGATTATTCTTGGACTAACCAGCGTTGAAGAAGTTGGCAAGCCTGGAGCTCTGGCACAAAAACTTGATGGTCATTTTTTTGTCATTAACCAGATTCAATACGATAAAACAACCCAAGAAGTGCAATTGAAGATCATGACCTGGGGAGAAGAACAAACCGTCACATTACCCCTGGACGTCTGGCAGCAGTACCAGGGCCAGGCCACCGCGTTTGTTGGTAAAAATCCTTACATGACCTCCCTCTTCCGCAATAAAATACGTCAATCGGTGAGTGAAGGAGATCAACCTTATTTTGCTGCTGAAGCCTACTGCCTGTTCATCCATCAGATGCTGTCCAATCGAGAGGCCACGTCCTTATCCAAAGCTCATCGCCAGCAGATTATTGCAAAATTGCATGAAGCCTACCGGCATGATAAAGGAAAAACCTGGCTTGAGGCCGCTGTTGAGCTAAGGGATTATATTCACGCCCTGCCTCCGGAAGAGCAAAAGGGCATGCCGTTGCATGCGGCTATTCTGGACATGGCGCTTTTTACGGAGGTCAGTTCACTGAATGAAGCCCTGAACGCCAAAGCCTATTGCCTTTTTGTAAAAAACCGGCTTGACAATTTTCCCGACACATTGAGGACACAAATTTCGGCAAGGCTGAATCAGGTGAATGCAGAATCCGCCAGCGACTGGGGAGAGGCGGCCCTGGCCATACGGGATTTAATCAGGGAAGACGAAGCCCGTGCTTTCTGTAAGGAGGCCGAGAGGACACTTGAACCATTCAAGGACTCCATTGGAGCCATTTTAGCCTCCAGTAAAACCTGGGTGGAAGCCGAATTTAACATCCGCGGTTTGTTTTTTCACGACAATAAAAAATACCAGTCCCAACTTCCAGCCAAGGTTAACTATTTAGAGATTCCAGCCAATGACGCCTTACTCGCTGAGGCTTCGCTTTCTGCTAACGAAGAGAAAATCCGCTGGCTTGAGTACCTTCGTGCCCAGCAGGACCATGTCGAAATCAGACGGCAACTGCTGACGTTGTACATTGCAGAGAAAAAATGGTCCAGAGCCCTGGTGATGTTTGATCATGTGGATAATCCCATGGATAAAGCACTCCTCTGCCACGCCTTGAGAAAGGCGATGCCAGTCGAGCAATCGCTGAAATCCACTCAGCCTGCCCCTGAAAAAACCGCTTCTTCCATCGCCTGGCCCTTGGTCGGATTCTCCGCAGCCGGTTTAATTGGCGGCGCCCTGACCGGTCTTGGTATTGCCGGCGGTTTGGGCAGCGCGCTGGCAACCGCCGCGTTAGCCGGTCCGGTAGGGTGGGCCCTGGTCGGTGTTGCCGCCCTGCTGGCCATCGGTTCGTTTGTTTTGGGTCTCGTCACGCTGAAAGGCAATACCTCCGATAACGCCCCATCACCGCAATCCGATCCCAGTCTGGATAAACTGGAAGAACTGGCCATTAATGGCGCACCCTGCCAATTGGTCAGCCAATTAAATGTTAAACCGGAAGCCATAGGTCAATCACTGCAGGAAGACGATGAACTGGGTGCCGGCCAGGACGCAGACTTGGAAGTCGGGCAGAACGCGGAAGAGAGCCTTGACCTGGCACAACCGCTTGCTGTGGATTTTTCCGAGGAGGAAAAAAACTCCGAAATAACCTATAAACAGCAATCGTTTCAGCAATAAAACTTTACTTTAAGTCGAAAAAAATCCAGGTATAATGGCGTCTCCCTAGTCGTTATTTTGCATGAAAAATCGGCAATAACAGACTGTTGAACAGGAGGTTCAAACCATGTTAACCGGTATTCGTTTAATTCGGCCTTTATCATCCTAAACCAGCAAATTGGCATGACTTTACCGGAACAAATCAAACACCTTCTCATTCAGGATAAAACCCGGGAAGCCATTGCGCTGATTAATCACCTCAGTCAGCAGGAACTTGAAAGACGGGACCAGGGAGCTCACGATTATTTATTTGATTTTGCCATTCGCCACAGCCGCAATCCCCAGGTATTCCATGCCCTCATTGCCCGCTATGCCAGCCTTATCGGTAACAAACGTTTAAAGCCATTAACCCTCGATTGTCACCCCTCTTTTTCTAATCACCTTGATGAAGCATTCATGATGGGGAAGCTGCCCATCCTGCGGCATGGATCATTAACGCAATACAAAAACCTGATGAATCTGCAAAAAACCATTTATTGCCACCGGCTAATGGATGAAATAAAAAAACTTTCGCTTTACGGCGCTAAACTGCTCGTTGAAGTGCTGAGACCAGCGCAAAAACAGGCCATTGAAAAAGCCATCATTGATTATGAAAAAATGCTTATTGATTACAAGAATTTCAACGCCATACTGAGTGCCAGCGAGCCGCTGAACAGAGGCGCCGAAACGTTTAAAAAAGCAGTAATTATCCAGAACATGGCGTTTCAGTTATTAAACACGACCTATCAGTTCCTGGGCAACGATCATCGCTCGTTAATCAGTTATCAACACGCAGCCAAAGACATACTCCATTCCCACCCATCCATTGTACGAACCTGTCGAGGCCTTGGAAAAATAATAACGGACATTGGTAACGCCATTGCCTATTACACAGGCCTTGGTCTGCTGGTCTCCTTGTCCCAGGGAAAAGTTCAGGAATTTAAAACTGGCCGCTGGACCTTGTTTGCCGTCAAATCAAAAACCCAGCAGCAACAGGAAATGATCCTCAACCTGCTTGAAACCTTCCCTCTGCTCGTCTGAGGATTGGTTTTCAAGATAAACATTTTGTCAAATTATTTGCTTTTATGATAATTTAGAAAAAAACTCAGGGAGAGCCCAGACATGAAATGCTTCGCAATCATCACGCGTTTTGAAGGTGAAAAAGCCACGCTCCACATTCCATCGAACCGGATCATGCTTTCCCTGATGGCAAGCCAGATCAAAAAACAGTTAGTGAAGCTTGAAGAAATAGGCGAAGCCCTAGAGCCTGGAAAATATTACTTTCACACCATAGGCGAGATAAAAATCTACGGATTGAAGCTGGGGGAGAATTATTGGGCTATCGCCTGTGACAGTGAAATCACTCTGGAACAACAACGCAACCTGACCATTAATTTACTTTTTCATAAATGCTCCCCTCAGGATGTCGCACAAGACCTCGATCAATTCATCGACAAAACACACGATCCCAAAATTCAGAAAGTCCAGAAAGAATTGCATGAAACCCACGCCGTCCTGCGGGAAACACTCGAGAAAATGGAACTCCGTGGAGAAAAATTAAGCGATTTAGTCGCTAAAACAGAGGGCTTGAGTCAGGCCTCTTTCGCCTTTAAGGAAGAGAGCGAGCGCTTAAACCGCTGCTGGCCCTCCTGCACGCTCATTTAAAGGCCTTGCGTCATGAAAGAAATCATCCTAGCCACCAGCAACAAAGGAAAAATTGCGGAATTATCAGCGATTCTTGCCCCCACGGTCTGTATTCCCCAATCCTCATTGGCCATCACCGATGCGGAGGAGACCGGGCAAAGTTTTGTTGAAAATGCCCTGATCAAAGCCCGGCATGCCAGCCGCGAAAGCGGAAAACCAGCCCTGGCGGATGACTCAGGCCTCGTAGTCCCGGCCCTCAATGGCCAGCCCGGTATTTATTCTTCACGCTTTGCCGGACCTTCGGCAACGGACAAAGACAACATTGACCTGCTGCTGCACCGGTTAAAAGACGTTCCCGAGGCTGAACGGCAGGCTTTTTTTTACTGTGCCATTGTGATGGTACGCCAGGCCGACGATCCCATACCCCTCATTGCCTGCGGTCAACTTAAAGGGCAAATCAGCCACACCTTAAGCGGTGCAGAGGGGTTTGGTTATGATCCTGTGTTTTATCTGCCTGAAAGGCAATGCACAATGGCGCAATTGCCTGCTAAAATTAAAAATACCATCAGTCATCGCGCCCAGGCGCTGCAACGGCTGCAACAACAACTTAACCCGTCATGATTACAACAAGCATCCAACCGTTCAAAGCATTATCCACTGAGGAAATTTACGATATTCTCGCCCTGCGTAATCAGGTCTTCATTGTTGAGCAGCAATGCGTTTACCTGGATGCGGATTACCAGGATCAATCCGCCCTGCATGTGCAACTGCGGGATAATAAGACCTTAGCCGCATATGCCCGTCTGCTCAACTACGATAAAAACACCATGAGCTTTGGCCGTGTGATTGTGGCCCCCGCCTACCGTGGTCAGGGCCTTGCCAGGCATATGATGACCTTGATTTTAAACCACTTGCACGAACACTATCCTGACCATGACATTGCCATTACTGCCCAGCATTATCTGCAGGCCTTTTATGAGCAGTATGGGTTTGCCGTCAGGGACACCCCTTTTGATCTGGATGGCATCCTGCATGTTTACATGGTAAAAGAACCGTGACCCGCATTGACGAATTATTTGCCGAAGCCCAAGGGCTTAAGGAACAGGAGAAGCTGCCGCAAGCCATGACGCTTTACGAGCATATCCTCACCCAGAATCCAAACCATGAACCCAGTCTGCGCAGCCTGGCTTTCATCTGCATTCAGCTTGGCGACACCAACCATGCCATCCACTATCTGCAGCGGGCATTGGCTCTGGACCCCGATGATCCAAGCCTGCACAATAATCTGGCGAATGCCTACCGTAAAAATCATCAACTGGACTTAGCCATTCATCATTATCAGCAGGCTATCGCTCTGAAACCGGATTATGCTCAGGCTTACAGCAACTTGGCTGCGGTATTTGCCATGAGCAATGACTACAGGAACGCCCTGGAATACTACCGCCGCGCGATTCATGCCCAACCGGATTTCACCGCGGCCCATTATAATCTGGGACTGCTCCTTCTCAGGAATAATCAATTGAACGCCGCACGCATTCAATTCAATAACGTGCTTGCATTAAACCCTGACCATCTCGAAGCGTATTTTTACCTCGGGGTATTGAACCTTGAAGCCAATCAACTGGATGAGGCTGAAAAGGCGTTTCAGCATGTGGTCATGCACGACAATACCCATGTCCAGGCTTTAACCAACCTGGGGGTCATTGCCTTAAAACGGGATCGCGGTCAATTGGCGGTTGATTTTTTTACCAAAGCCCTGACGCTGGACAACAATCACGTGGATGCGCGCAATAATTTAGCCGCGACATTCATGCACCATGACCGGTTTGAAAACGCGTTGATGCATTATGACGTCCTGCTGAGGCAAATGCCTGATCATATTGAATACCTGTATAATTCCGGTGTAGCCCAGATGGCGCTGGGGCACCTCAATGAAGCCATTCATCAGTTCGAACACCTGCTGTCACTTGAACCGCAGCATTTTGCCGCACTCAATAACCTGGCTGCTGTGTTTATCCGCCTCGAGGACAAGCCCAAAGCCATCGAGCTTCTCCACCGCGCGCTGGCCGCCAATCCTGAGGATGCCGCCAGCCGGCACATGCTCAGCGCCCTGCAGGGGGATACATCAACCGCCGGCACCTGTACCCCTTATGCGGCCAATCTTTTTAATAACTACGCACTGTATTATGACAAGCACATGCGCGAGCAATTAAAATACACCCTCCCCCTGCACATCGAATCCCTGTGCAGGGAATATGATCTTGACCATTTCGCTAATGCGCTGGATTTAGGCTGCGGTACCGGCCTCACAGGCGAAATCGTGCGGCCTCTCGCCCGCCGCCTGACCGGCGTGGACATCGCCGCAAAAATGGTTGCCATTGCCAGAGAAAAAGGGATTTATGATGAACTCATCGATGCGGACATCAGCGTTTTTTTAAGCGGCACCAGCCAACGTTACGACCTGATTACCGCGGCCGATGTTCTTCCCTACTTCGGCGATCTGACATCCCTTTTTACCGCTGTGCGCGAGCATTTAATGCCGGAGGGTTATTTTATTTTCAGTATCGAAATCAGCGACACCACTCCCTGGCAATTGCAGGAAAGCGCCCGTTTCTGTCATCATACTGATTACATTGAAAGCCTTTGCGGGGGGCTGGCGCTTAAACTCATTGGCAGCCAACGCGTCATTGCCCGCCAACAAAATAACACCGGCTTGCCTGTGTTATTATTTCTGACTCAGGCCGCTTAGCTTATACCGAGGGAGCTTCTGTTTTGCATGCATCAGCCGATTTGAATTACAATAAAAACACACTGGCTTATTATCAATCTGCCAAAGAATTGCTGCTTCCTGCCGAACTGGTAGAAGACATTGAAGGTGTCGCCATTCATTTAGGAAAAAGAACCTATTATTTTCGCGGCGGCGAAACCCCGTTTAACAGCAGCTGCAGTGCCAACATTGCCAGCAATAAATATTGTGCCAATAAAATTCTTGAACGGGCCGGCATTCCGGTTCCTAAAGCCACGGCTATCCATGTCGACGATTTTTATAATGGTCTTCTTGAACAGGTCATTGCCGATTTAAAATTTCCTCTGGTGGTGAAACCCTCGAAAGAAGGCCGTCTTGGACGAGACGTGGTGTGTAATATTCAGAATATTGAACAATTAAAAGCCTTTATGGACGATATTTTCCCCGCCTATGATTTTTTAAGCATTGAAGAATTTCATGGTAATTTAAATTCCTACCGGGTGTTGATGTTCAGGCAACGCATACTCGGGGTGGTGCGCCGTTATGCTGCCCATGTCATCGGTGATGGCCAACACACGATCAGGGAATTGGTTGAACTCGCCAATGCCGATCGCGCCCGCTTAAGCGACACCTTAAAACCTATCCAGATTGACGGTGAATGCCTGATAAGGCTTGAGGAACTGGGTCTTACGATCAATGACATCCCGCAACTGAACGAGCGTGTGGATTTATGTTACACCTGCAATGCCACCCGCGGCGGTACGTATGAAACCATAAAAACCCGCGTGTGCCGGGAAAACCGCCGATTATTAAAAAAAGCAGTGGCCACCTTAAACCTGGCTGTCGTTGGACTTGACATTGAATGCGTGGATTTAACCATCCCCATTGAGGAATCCGGCGGCGTCATTATTGAAGCCAATCCTGCGCCGAGTGTCCGTATTCATGAAACACCGCAAAAAGGCAAAGCCCGTCAGGTGACAAAAATCATTACCCGCTCATTGATCTACCGTCACCCCCTTTCTTACCTGCATGTGCTATATAAACATAATCGAACAGCGTTTTATGTAAGAAGTTTAATATTACTCCCCATTTTATATTTTCTTTACAGGCAACTGATTTAACTAGCGGGGAACGGGATGGCGCATCATGATAAACCAATTAAAAGTTTTAGACGTCTCATTACGGGACGGGGGCCACAGGACCAATTTTCATTTTTCTTCAGATGATTTAAAAGCCATACTGACTCCTCTGGATCATTCGGGGATTGAATACATCGAGGTGGGTTATCGCAATGGGTCGTTGCATCCGATTGCCGACATTGGCGATGCTGGATTATGCCCCAAATCTTACCTTCAGTTATGCCGCAACTGCATTCAACACGCCGACATGGCAGTCATGGTTCACCCCGAGAATGTCGCCCGCGATGATTTCATTGAAATGAAAGCCTGCGGCGTTAAACTGATTCGGATCTGCGTTATCCGGGGGGGCATCAAAGCGGCCTGTAAAACCCTGGATCTGGTCAGGGAAATCGGACTTCGGGTCTCGGTTAATTTCATCCATACCTCGCAATACCGGGAGAGCGACCTGGATGAGGTTGTGGATGAAGCAGCAACCCATCACCCCGACATGATTTATTTTGCAGACTCCAACGGCAGTCTGATGCCTTCCCGGGTCAGCCGGATTTATGAACGATACATCCCGCGCTACCCTGTCGCTTTTGGCTATCATGCCCATGATAATCTCGGCCTGGCCCAGGCGAATACCCTGGCCGCCATCGACGCCGGTGTTGAATACGTCGATGCTTCGCTTGCCGGTATGGGGAAAGGCATAGGCAATCTCAAAACCGAATTTTTTACCGCGTACCTCCATGCCAACCACATTACAAAATACAACCTCGATGATCTGCTCACGGCGGCCAACTATACCCGGCAGGCCTTACACATTGGTCAGGAAGCCATTGAAATGGATGAATTTATTCGCGGAATCTCCGATCTCTCAACTGCACAGGTCAAGCAACATTCCGTTAAGTAAGCTTATCTTATATACTGCGCAACAACGCATTTAACCGGGGGTGTCCCCATGGCTCAAAAACGCCTTTTCATTCTGGCACCCGTCATGCCGCAATCCTCCGATATCAATAGCATGGCCGATTCGCTCTCTTTTTTATCGCCCCATTACCAGCTTGACTGGCATGATCCGTTGGCCGAAATTGACATCACACTGCCCAATGACGATTATTATCGCCATTGGCAGGAAAAACTGCTTGGCCTCATGCCGCACTATGCGGGTTTTATCGGTTTTTCATTTGGCGGAGTTATTCTGCAGCAATGCCTCCCTCTGTTCGTCAAAAAACAGCTGATCCTCTTCTCCACCCCGACGTTTGCCGATACAGCCCTGACTGAAAAGTTGATGCGGGTTATCGATTTGTGCCGGCAGCACCAGCTGATGGCGGCTCTTGAAAGCTTATATCGTGACGTGTATTTCCCAAATGCTTTGCCGGTGACCGGGTGGGCCATTAGGGACACAGCACAAGCAGAGCATCGCTTGATGACGGGTTTAACCAAGGTACTGACAACAGATTCAACTAAACTAATAACAATGAGCAAGGCAAATTACCTGCATTTCATTGGCGAACAATCCAATCTGGTCAATCGCCGGAATGTGCTGGCTCCTCCACACGGGCAATTGATCATTGTTCCGGGCGCAAGCATGCGAGTATTGCAGGATAATCTTCCTTTTTGCAAAAAAATAATCCTGGAGAAACTGGATTATGACGATGAATGATGTCATTAAAATTGCCGTATTGCCTGGCGATGGCATAGGAGAGGAAGTCACCGAAGCCGCCTTGCCAATTGTTAAGGCATTGAATTTGCCGATGGAAATTCATCGAGGCGATATCGGCTGGGCCTGCTGGCAGGAGCAGGGCGATCCCCTTCCGGAGAAAACCTGGCAATTGATTCGTCATTGCGATGCCACATTGATTGGCGCCATTACCAGTAAACCCGTACGTGAAGCCTTGCGCGAACTGTCGCCCAAACTGCAAAAGAATCATCTTGAGTACGTCTCCCCTTTGATTCAATTAAGGCAAAAACTGGATTTATTCGCCAATGTACGGCCCTGTTTTAATCTGGTTGACAGGGAGCAGCCATTCCATTTCTGCATCATTCGGGAAAATACCGAAGGCCTTTATGCAGGCTTTGATTTTCACCCGCCGCCAGAACCCATCAGTCAGTTGATACGCCAGCAAAAGCGCTGGCAGCACACCTCCAGTCAGGATTTGAGTGTGAGTCTCCGCCTGCAAAGCCGGCAGGGGTTGCAGCGCCTGTTTGAATTTGCCTTTCAATATGCAAAGGACAATCAATTTGCCCGCGTAACCTTTGCCGACAAGCCGAATGTTCTGCGGCAAAGCGGCGCATTTGCACGGGATATTTTTGAAGCCGTGGCCGCACGCTATTCCGCCATTCATGCCGACATCGCCAACATTGACGCCGCAGCGCTCTGGCTGGTCAGACGGCCTGAAGAATTTGGCGTCATTGTCGCAGAAAACATGTTTGGCGATATTCTTTCTGATGTAGGCGCTGCGGTCATGGGCGGGCTTGGTTTTGCCCCCAGCGCCAACATGGGTCATCAAGGCTGTTATTTTGAACCGGTGCACGGCAGCGGCCCGCGCATAACAAGCCATCGTGCCAACCCCAGCGCCATGTTTCTGACCATTGGTTTATTGTTAAAGCATTTTGGTTACAACAGCGAAGCTGAACGCATCACCCGCGCCATCGCCGCAGTCATTAAGGATGGGCGTTACCTGACCTATGATTTAGGCGGCAAAAGCACCACCGAAGAAATGGCGCAGGTGATTATTGAACAGGTCATCCACCCTGACTTGCCAACACCGGTTTTTTTAAAGCAGAGGAGTGACGCAAAACGGTTGACGCTGGATTTGCAACTGCAACAACTCAAGCAGTACAGCACAGCTGAAATCGCGGATGCCCTGGATGCCTGCGGAGTGGACGGTGCGCTGCTGCACATTAAACCCTTAACCAGCGGCATCAAACTGGCTGGCCCGGCTTACACGGTTCAATACAGCCCCTATCAACGCATCGGTCAGGCGTTCAAACAAGCCGCGAATTACATTGATAACGTACCGGCCAACGCGGTCATTGTCATTGATAATCAGGGCCGCATTGATTGCACCGTCTGGGGCGACATTCTCACCCAGGCAGCATTGGTTAAAGGCATAGCAGGGACCGTCGTCAACGGGGCTGTGCGGGATGTGGCCAAGATCCTTAACAGCAATTACCCGTTGTTCTCTGTCGAACGTTTCATGCGATCAGGCAAAAACCGCGTGCAGAAATCGGGTGAGCAATGCCCTGTCAGCATCAATGGAGTAACCATCCAACCCGGCGATATTCTTTTTGGCGATGATAACGGCGTGTTAGTGATTCCGGCAGATTTATTGGCTGAGGTTCTGGCCAAAGCCCAGGCCATTTGTGAAACTGAAAATAAAATCATCGATGCGGTCAAAAAAGGGCAGCGTCTTGACCAGGCCAGGGAGGATTACCGTTATGATCAGCCCTGGTTAAATTCCTCGGACAAAGGATAAGCCAATGATTCCTGCTGAACTGGATTTCATTGATATTCATTACCATGCCAATCCCGATCTGTATGAGCGAAAAGTGGATGCCTTAACTGCTGGCCGCATTTACCAATCCTTGCGGGGCGCTGTCGTTTTAACCAGCCATCTGGGCGCCACCAGCGTGGAAGCCACGCTGGCGCAGCAGCAAGGCTTCCCTGTTTTGCCATCACTCATTCTCAATCACATCAGCGGCGGCATTCATTACCGGGTCGTGTTGCAGGCATTGGCGCAGTATCAGCCGACCTTCCCCGGAAAGATGATTGTCCATTTTCCTACCATTACGGGGCGGCATTACCGTTCTCGCCTGGCAAGGCAATTAAGCAAACCTGGACTTCATGCGGAGATCCTGCAAGGAGAGACCCTCTTCAATGACGCCTTGCAGTTGCGTCCCGAAGTGATTGATATTCTTAAAATGGCTAAGGATTATCCGATTGTTTTATCCACAGGCCATGCGTCAAAAGACGAGGTGCATGCCTTAATCGACGCCTGCATACAACAGGATGTTCCGGCCTTGCTGCTCAATCAGCCCGCCAATCCGTTAACGCATCTGCAGGCACCGGAGCTTGCCCGGTTATCCGATCTGCAATGGCTCTGGATAGAGCAGACCCTGCTAACTTACTTATTGTATTATCAGGATAAGGAGGATTTTGCCGATGTTGTACAAACCCTGCCGCGGGTCATTTACAGTTCCGACTTGGGCCAAAGCAGTCAAATCGATATCCACACCTGGCATGAGTACACCAACACTCTGTTTCATGAATTAGCCCTCCCGGCTTCCCGCCAGATGGAATTACGAAAAACAAACCCCTTGCATTTATTGGGTATGATTTAATTTTCCCTTAATGTACAATTCCTATAATGTAGCATTTTGAGTAATGATGTACCTATCATGGCCATTCGACTGATGACGAAAGAGGACTGCGAAGCCTTTCTTGCTCTTGATCCCATCATATTCCCGAACGAGGAACCCTGGACAGAACACACGTTTAATTATTATTTCAAGCCTGGCCTTGCTTTTGTATCCTATGATGAAAACGGGCAGATGAATGGTTATGTGTTTGCCAAACCTCGCGGAAAAAGCGTCTATATTTCCAATCTCGGTGTTCATCCTGAGGCTGCCGGTCGTGGGATAGGCTCCCAACTCATGGATCAGGTCATTAAAGCCGCGCAAGCGGATGGCTCCAATCCGTTTATCAGCCTGCAGGTAAGAATAAACAATGACAGAGCCAAGAGACTCTACCAAAAATTCGGTTTTATTATTACGAACGATCCCGCTGATGAGGGCTTTCACGCCATGAAACGGCCCTTACACCTCGCACCTGTCAAACAGCAAACCACCCCAGACGTCCTGGCGGTAGAAAAAGAAATCAAACGCCTAAGAAAAAATGCACTGTCGTTTTTCAGTATGGGCAATAATCGCAAAGCGGATGCCATTGAAGCAGCGCTCAACACGGCGATTTTAAACAAAGACATGGACGTCAGGCAAAACGATGCCGTGAAAAGGGCTTTAGCCAAACACCGTCTTTGCAGTTTCTTTAGAACCAAAACAGCCGATGCCTTGCTGAATGTCAACAACAGTTACCCGATGCATTCCTCCTGATAAAAACATTATCAGAAAAAGCGGCGGCCATCAGCAGCCGCTTTAATCCTTAAAAATCTCCTCAAGGAATAAGGCAGTGGTTTGCCAGGAACGCTGATCAGCCGAAGCGTTGTACATCAATCCGGATTCCTTTTCATGCGCGTCCGGATTACTGAAGGAATGCGCGGTCAGACCGTACATGTGCACTTGCCAATCCACACCCTTGCGCGTCATTTCATCGGCAAATTGCCTGACCTGTTCTGGCGGTACCAGGGGATCATCATAACCATGCAGAACCAGCACTTTGGCGGTTATCGCCGCGTTGCTGCCTGGGGGTTCTGAAAGCAGACCATGAAAACTGACCACCCCGCGAAGTTCAACGCCAGTTCTTGCCAAATCGAGCACGCAAAGCCCGCCGAAGCAATAACCAATGGCAGCAATACGGCTGACATCCGCCTGCGGTAAATTGCACACGGTGGTATACGCGGCGAGAATACGCTGCGCCAAATGCGCACGATTCTGAACCAGGGGCGTCATTAAGGCACGCCGTTGTTCGTTGTCAAGACCCAGACGAGCTTCCCCGTACATGTCCAGGGCAAAACCCACATAGCCCATGCTTGCCAGTTGCCTTGCTTTTTCGCAGGGAGCCGCCCCCCGCCCCCGCCAGTCAGGCGCAATCATCACCACCGGGCGAATCTCAGTCGTGCGATCGTCATAAGCAAAATACCCTTGGCATAAGGTCTCTCCATGCTGGTAATCTACGTCATTGCATTGAATCATTGGTTTCCTGAATTCATTACCCTATTAACGAATTACTAACATAAAGCAGAGTAAAAGCACATTCAAGGTTGTTATGATCATTAAATCTTGTTATTGTGTTTGGTTTTTCCACACGATAATTACATTATGGCAGTATCCAAATCACTGTTTGCCAGTCTTGGGACAGGTGCTGGAGTAGCCTGGCCTTTGTTTGGTATTGTCAGTTCTGCTTTAAGCCTCGCTATAGGCGGCCTTAGCGTTGTCGGTTTTGGAGCCGCCTGCGCTTTGTTGTTTTTAATCATTGGTTTACCTGTATTTTATTTTTCCTATCGACAGGAAAAACAGCAGCAAGAACAATTGGAAGCTAAATTTGTTAAGGGGATTGAGGAACTGGTTGACACTCTTTATGCCGCTTTTATATTAAGTGGTGATAGCGATTATGTAAAATTTGTTCAGAGATGGCCTAGAAAAAAAAACGGCTTTCCAAAACTATTAGAGCCTTTTTTGTCAATGCTAATATCAAAAATGAATGATTCAGGCACCAAGGTACCGGATCAACACGTGATTCGGCTTGCCGCAAAACATTATTTTGCAGCAATAGAAACGATGCTGCCGGCTCCCCCTGCAAAAAAACTTGCGCAAACCGCTTTTTTATCCTTTGTCGGTACATTTGGTTCTATAGCCGGATGCAGTGCCGGCATGATGGGCGTTATTTCTTCTTTAGGCATCATGGCTGGTTTTGGTGCTGTTCCCCTGCTTGCGGCTATTATCCTTAGCACATCAATCATTTGTGGAATTTACGCAGCAACTCATGCCATGGCAAGCGAAACTGTGGGCTGGAAAAAAACACAGGTACGCCAACAATTAAAATCGTTTAATCGCACATTTTCCATGGACATACTGGTGGAAAGCCGACTAAAGGAAGAGCAACACGAAAGTGTTTCCTGCACTCTTTTTTACCCGAAACCTGGACATACCCTATCCAGCTCAGAACAGCGTGTGGTGCCTTCAATCCGCAGTAAAAAGCCAGCCGCATCTAATTTTTTACAAAATTGATCATTTATTTACCTTTTTGAAAAATCAGCGGCGTGCCTTACTGCTATATTTAAAATGGAAACATTGTATTAGTTTATTCAGGCAAGGAAAAAGCCGTGTTAGCGAATTACTCAGTTAGCCGCATGACCAGAGATGAGCTCCAATTGGCCATTCAATGGGCAACCAACGAAGGCTGGAATCCCGGTTTACACGATGCGGCGTGTTTTTTTGAAGCCGATCCCAACGGTTTTTTCGTCGGAAAACTGGATGGTAAAATCATTGCCATGGGATCAGCGGTGGTTTATGACGATCAGTTTGCCTTCTGCGGTTTTTACATGGTGGCCCCGGAATACCGCGGTCAAGGCTATGGCCTTGAATTAACCCGACAACGCCTCGATTACGTTGGCAATCGCAATGCCGGAATTGACGGGGTTCTCAACATGCTCAACAAATATGAACGCCTGGGGTATCAAATAGCCCATCAGAATGCCCGTTACCAAGGTCAGGGATTACCCATCCTCAAGGAATTCAACCATGCCATTGTGTCACTTGGACCAGAACACCATGAAATCTTGTCTGCCTATGACAGGAAACATTTCCCCGCCCCGCGCGAGCACTTTTTACAGCACTGGATTAAGCAACCTGAAGGAGCAGCCCTGGCCTGGATTATTGATGGTCAGATAAAGGGTTATGGGGTTCTTCGCGCCTGTCAGCAGGGCTTTAAAATCGGCCCCTTGTTCGCCGACAATTCCCACATTGCCTTTGGCCTGTTTGACAGCCTGGTCAGTCATGCCCATGGGGAAACCGTTTACATTGATATCCCCGAAAATAACCCGCACGCCTTCGCGTTAGTCAATCGCCACGCCATGCAAAAATGCTTTGCTACGGCCAGAATGTACCTGAAAGGGGAACCGAAACTGCCAACGGAACATATTTATGGCATTACCACCTTTGAATTGGGTTAATGATGAGCAGAAACTTAACCGGTTATGCTGGCCATTCCCCTATCCCATCCTGGCCCGAGAGGGCACGGGTAGCCATTAATTTTGTCATTAATTACGAAGAAGGGGCTGAATTAACCCCGGTTAACGGCGATACGCAGGCGGAAACCTATGGCGGCGAATTTCCGATGGCGCCGCGTCCCCAAGGCCTGCGCCACCTGGGAATGGAATCCCTGTTTGAATACGGCAGTCGTGCCGGTATCTGGCGCCTGCTTCGGCTGTTTGAAAAAAAGGCCATGCCTTTGACTGTCTTTGCCACAGGCTTTGCACTGCAATTAAACCCCGAACTCTGCCGTTATTTACGGTTCAGCGGCTATGACATTGCCGGTCACGGCTGGCGATGGTTTGATTACACGCAGATGCCGAAAGAAGAGGAAAAAAAGCACATTGAACGTTGCGTAGAAACCATTGAACAATTAACCGGCCAACGGCCGCAGGGGTGGTATACCGGTCGGCGCAGTGAGCATACCCGGTCTTTGCTGCGGGAGATTGGCGGCTTCCTCTATGATTCAGACAGCTATGCCGATGATCTGCCCTTTCTGGAAGACGATCACCTGATTATACCCTATACCCTGGTCTGCAATGATTTCCGTTACACCACCAATCCGGGTTTTTCTACCGCAGACGAGTTCTACCTGCAGCTTAAAAACACGCTGGATTACCTCTACGAAGACAATCGCCCGGCGCTGATGACCATTGGTCTGCATGCCCGAATCAGCGGCCATCCGGGGCGGTGTCTGGCCGTCAGACGCTTCATGGATTACCTTAGCCGGTTTCCCGATGTATGGATTACCCGGCGTGTAGACATTGCCCATTATTGGCTGAATGAAACCGCGACCCCATCAAAAGGCAATCACCCGGCACGCCGCAAAAAAAAGAAATGACTTAAAAGTCGATGAGCAGACGGTGATCCACTTTTTTAAGTTGTGCTTTAAATAAATCCTTAATCGCTTCCAGCCGCTCAACATTATCGGCCTCAAATCGTGCCACCAGGCATGGCGTGGTGTTGGAGGCGCGTAACAACCCCCAGCCATCGACAAATTCCACCCGCATGCCGTCAATGTCAATGATTTCAGCCGCAGGGAAATGAGCTTCCTGGCTGAAACGCTCCATAAAGCGAAATTTTTCTTCTTCTGCAATGGGAATTTTAATTTCCGGCGTGTTGATGCTGTTGGGAATTGCAGCAAACTGTTCGCCCACGGTAAAGGGTGACGCGCTTAAGATTTCCAGTAAGCGGCAAGCGCTGTAAAGTGCATCATCAAACCCATACCAGCGATGTTTGAAAAACAGATGGCCGCTCATCTCGCCGGCCAATGCAGCCTGTTCCTGCTTCATCACCGATTTCACAATGGAATGCCCGGTGGGACACATTTTCGGCGTCCCGCCCGCCGCTTCAATCACCTTTGCGAGGTGATTGGAGCATTTGACATCAAACACAATGGTCGCCCCCTTGACCTGTTTCAACAGATCACGGGCATAAAACATCATTAAGCGGTCAGGCCAGATGATTTCACCCGTATTGGTCACCACGCCTAAACGATCCGCATCGCCGTCAAAAGCAAGCCCGATATCGGCCTGATGCAGGGCCACAGCCTGGCGCAGGTCGTGTAAATTGTCTTCAATGGTTGGATCGGGGTGATGATTGGGAAAACGTCCATCCACATCACAATACAAGGGAATAACCTCACACCCCAGTTTTTCAAACACGGTGGGGATTACAGGGCCGGCAATGCCGTTACCGCAATCCACGACAACCTTCAATGGTTTGGTTAACATCACGTCAGAGACAATCCGGGCAATGTAATCTGAAAGCACGTCCTGGTTAATCAAAGTCCCTTTACCGGATTGAAACTGCCCCTGACAAACCCGCTCATACAAGGCATCAATGTCCGTCTGTACCAGTGTTTTACCGGCAAGAATGATCTTGATGCCATTGTAATCGGCCGGATTATGGCTGCCAGTGACCATCAAACCGCAATCCAGATCAAAGGCACAGGTGGCGTAATACATGACGGGTGTGGCGACGGCGCCCAGATCAACAACATCAATGCCGCTGTCTAACAGGCCCTGTTTTAGCGCAGTACACAAACTGTCGCTGGTTAAACGACCATCGCGGGCCACGAAAATTTTGTGGCGTTTAAGCGCTTGCAATTCCAGGCTGATGGCCTTGCCGATGGTATAAAAAGCATCTTCATCCAGATAGGTGCCGATAACGCCGCGGATGTCGTAAGCCCGAAAAACTGCACGGTCAATTAGCCGTGGCTGATAAGTCATCATTGTCTCCCGGAGCTGCCAAAACCGCCTTCACCGCGGCTAGACTCGGTAAAGGCGTCAACCACGGTAAACCCCACTCGGGTCACCGGCAGAAAAACCAATTGGGCAATACGATCACCCGGCTCAACCGTAAAATGATCCTGGCTTCGGTTCCAGCAGGAAATTTTTAATTCCCCCTGGTAATCCGAATCAATCAGGCCCACCAGATTGCCAAGCACAATGCCATGTTTATGACCTAAACCTGAACGGGGAAGTATCACCGCCGCCAGATTGGGATCAGCAATGTAAATTGCAAGCCCGGTAGGTAGCAGGACGGTTTCACTGGGGGCAATCTGCAGGGGTTCATTGATGCAAACCCGCAAATCAAGACCGGCCGAACCCGGCGTGGCGTAGGAAGGCAATTCAATGGTTTGCCCAAGACGCGGGTCAAGAATTTTAAGTTGAATGGCGTTAAGCATATCAATTCCTTGCTTTTGTAAGGGAGCCATTTTGAAGAGTTGCCGCAAGAATTGCAATAATTTCTCCCGCAATCCGCGTTTTGTGCTGAAAAGCCAGTGTCCGCTCTCCCTGTGCGGTGATCACGGTAACTTCATTGCCATCCTGCTCAAACCCTTTATTCCCCCCGACGTGATTGGCAATGATCATATCGAGTTTTTTCGCTTTGAGTTTTTGCCGGGCATGCTCAACCACCTTCGTTGTTTCCGCTGCAAAACCGACAACGTAGGCGGCTTGACCGCTTGACGCGACGTCCGCGAGGATGTCCGGGTTTTTAGTCAGGGTCAATGACAGGGATTCAGCCTGCTGCTTTTTTATTTTTTCTGGCGAGGGCTGGTCGATACCGTAATCCGCCACCGCCGCACAGCCAATAAAAATCATGCCCGGGCTCAACGCCTCCATCACAGCTTTTCGCATGTCGCTTGCGGATTCTACCCGGTAACCGGTAACGCCTGAGGGGATAGGCAGCCCCGAAGGCCCGCTGATTAAAATCACATCCGCACCTGCCCTTTGGGCGGCGGCGGCCAGAGCATAACCCATTTTGCCGGAACTGCGGTTGGTAATCATCCTTACAGGATCAATCGCCTCCCAGGTAGGGCCTGCAGTAATCATCACCGTCCTTCCGGCCAGCAGGCCGCTGACAGCATGAAGCCTTAACCCGGTAAGGATGGTTTCCACGTCACTTAAACGGCCTGGGCCTTCTTCACCGCAGGCCTGAAGCCCTTCATCAGGGCCCACAAAAATGACCCCACGGCGGTGCAGGGTCTCGCAATTGTCGCGGGTAGCCGCATGCTGCCACATGCTGCGGTTCATCGCCGGGCAGACGATCACGGGATTTTCAGTGACAAGGCAGAGGGTGGATAACAAATCATCCGCCAATCCATGGGCCATTTTGGCCAGAAAATTGGCTGAAGCCGGGGCAATCAGCAGGTAATCGGCCCAGCGGGCCAATTCAATATGCCCCATGGCGCGCTCTGCCTGTGAATCAAACAGCTCCGTTCTGACCTCATGGCCGCTTAAAGCCTGCAGGGTCAGCGGTGTGATGAATTGCTGCGCAGATTGCGTCATGACTACGCGCACGTCGGCGCCCAGCCGAGTCAATTCGCGAATCAGATAGGCTGATTTGTAAGCCGCAATACCGCCACAAATACCCAAAACAATGTTCTTGCCGGCAAAATCCTGCATGCGTTTCTCATTCAATAGTGACTACCTGCGATCAAAACACAATCCCTGGCATAAAGGAATATCAACGCTCCTGAACCGCCAGACGACGTGGCCTGTGAAAATTACCGTGATTCACTGGACGGCTGTACTGTGCAGTGGGCACGCAGGCTTTCCACCCACTCCCGGTTTTTGCCAAAATCGTAATAACCCATGGTCGCGCTGGATGTCACCTGCCCGTCATTTTTGATGATTAGCCAATCGGTAAAATTGAATACCGGGCTTTGTCTATAGGCAATCAGCGATGACTCGTCCAGTTTGACCAGCGTGGTTTTCGGCGATTGCCTGAGCACACAGTCCTTGATTGCCGACAAGTCAGCGACAGTCAGCGGCGCCACGTAATGGCTATCGCTCTCAGGCACCAGACTGCTCACCCAATTCGGCTTGGACGCATTGAGCGTCCCCTGAGTTAACCCTTGAGGCATGCCTCGGAAATTGATTCCGGGCATAAAATGCATGAGTAATGGGGTGATCATTAGAATCACAAGAAGGACCGTGAATACAACTCCAAGCATTGACATGGTTTTTTCTTTCATTGAATGTAAAATTCCATCTTACCGATTTATTGGTTAACCCGACAGTGAGGGCGGTGTGATCTCCTCAATATCACCGGCAATGACGGCATCCTCCGCAGCAGGCTCCCTCTGTGGCGCAGAAAGCAGGCGCGCCCGCTTGGACTCTTTAATCACTAACTCGGCCTGATTCTGCCGGTCGATGTAAAACGCTGTAAAACTGAAATGCCGAGTCACCTCATACGCTTCGCGGTAATTTTTTTCATCGTCGTCATAAAACTCAACCTCG
The DNA here is from genome assembly GCF_001468125.1 of Legionella rubrilucens. Taxonomy (GTDB): domain Bacteria; phylum Pseudomonadota; class Gammaproteobacteria; order Legionellales; family Legionellaceae; genus Legionella_C; species Legionella_C rubrilucens. The sequence continues at coordinate 72,978 of NZ_LNYT01000022.1, forward strand.
ATCGCTTCCGTCAGAGGAATTTTTTCCACCGTTTCGAGGTACTGAAGCACCTGGCCAATCTGGACATTTTTTCCGGTCTGTTTAAGACGCGCCACGCGGGCATTAAACTGATCGCCTTTCACCGTGGAAATGATGAGCGGGATGGACATGGATTGAATTTTATAAACAGACAGAACATTGTCCTCGTAAGTGTCAATCCGCTCCCTTAACGTCAGTGAGGTATTGAGAATCTCTTCAACGTAGTATTTGATGTAATCCGGGTCATTGTGGTAACTGGCAATGGCAGCAATCGACGTCTCATCATGAGTAAAAAGCCTTCTTACACCGCCCTTAATGTTTGTCTCAGGCGCGTGCAAGTGGGTTCTGTTGAAGGTATGTTGACAGGTAATTGTCCAATCAAAATCAAAGATCCGTATTTTCATGGCCGAGAAGAAAAGAAAAGGTGTCCAAAAGTATAAAACAAACTTTTAAAAAAGAATGCTTTTTTAGCTATTTGTTCATGCCTCCCTTTATTTTAGCTTGTTTTTTGACCAATAAGCTATAATTTAAAGGTAGTGTTGATGGGAGTCTATCAATGGCGAATATATCACGTAAGGAAATCATGGAGTTATCTCACGAAAGCACGGTGGGTTTGATTTATTCACGTAGTGATTTGCATCAATATTTAGTCGAACTTATCCATAATGACAAGACAGACTATATTCATGAGGGAATTGGCGTGGCAGTATTTCCTACCATGGAAGAAGCGTTACGAAGCGCAAAACGGCGCGGTGCCAAGTGTTTTTTTCTATGCCTCGACAATACTTATGATGAATGCGGCGCTGAGCCTGCAACGCCTCATTACAATTACCTGCCCATTCGCCCCAGCCGAAAACATTAACATTTTCCTGATATTCACACTAGAATGAAAGCATGTTGGCATGAAGCCGTCATCCTGCACTGTACGCTGGAGTGAATTGATGGAGAGAACAATGGACGTGTTAGTGGTCGGCGCCGGACCTGTGGGTTTATTTTGTGCCCATGAACTGCTTCGTCACGGCTTGAAAGTCAGGATTGTTGATAAAAAAGAAGGTTTAAGCGACAAGTCCAAAGCCTTGGGCCTGCACATTCGCACCCTGGATGTCCTGGAAGACTGCGATCTCCTTAATGAGGTACTCCGTCAGGGACAGCGTGTCGAAGGCGCGATTTTTAATTCAAAAGGCAAATCGCTGTTTGAAGTCAATTTCAACGGCATTGGCTCCAACCGCAATTACCTGATTGATTTACCCCAGAATCAAACCGAGGCCATTATTTACCAGAGTCTGCTTCATCAGCAGCAGCCTGTGGAATGGCAAACGGAACTGGTGTCCTTTTCCCAATCCAGTCAAGGGATTAAAGCCGTACTCAACCATCAAAACGGCAGCACAGAAGAAGTTGACGCGGCTTGGCTGATGGCCTGCGACGGCTCCCACAGTACCCTCAGGCATCTGGTTAATGAACAGTTCGCCGGAGCAGCCTATGAACAAACCTGGTGGCTGGCCGATGTCCACATTGACTGGGCAAAACCTCAGAATAAAATGCTCATTTACGCCAGCGACAGAGGGCCTTTAGCCTGTTTTCCCATGGGTGAAACCCGCTACCGCGTGGTCATGACTGCGCCGCCTGAATTCAGCGGCGAGCTGACGCTTAATGACATTGTTGCCGAATTCAGCCTACGAAGCCATGAGGCATTTACTCTGTCCCATTCTGTGTGGCTCAGTCAGTTCACCATTCACCATCGTCAGATTCAAAATTACCGCCATGGGCGTGTTTTTTTTGCCGGGGATGCTGCGCATATCCACAGCCCCATGGGCGGTCAGGGATTAAATACCGGCATTCAGGATGTGTACAACCTGGTGTGGAAACTGGCCCTGGTACAGAAAGGGTTGGCTAAAGAGGAATTACTGGATAGCTATCAGGCCGAGCGCCATCCGATTGGTGAGCAGGTGTTGAAAAAAACAGACCTCATGACGCGGATGATTCTTTTGCATAACCCGCTGTTAGTTAGCCTGCGTAATGCCTTTGCCCGTTTGATGGTTTCCTTTAAACCGGTGCGCAAAGCCCTGGCTAAGGATTTGGCCGAGTTAACGATTTCCTATGCCAAAAGCCCGATTGTCCGCGTGCAGGGTGCCGCAGGGCGACTTAAAATCGGCGAATACCTGGGTGATTTCAGCCTGTTGAACCCACGCTTCGGCAGTCAACAAACCGTGTCGCTTCTCACCCGGGGCACGCGGCATCATCTGTTGGTCTTTTGCGGACAAAAAAACAGCGACCTTCATGCTTTTTCAGCGTTATTGCAGCGATTGGCTGAGCGTTTGCAATCCTTTGCGGTGGTTCATGCCGTTGTCAGCGGCACCATCACCCTGCCGGGTTCCTTTGCTTCCGTTTACATTGATCCTGCCTTTTCACTGCACCAGCACTTTGATCTTCAACAGGAAACCGCCGTACTGGTGCGGCCGGATAAGTACATCGGTTTAATTCACTCGCCCATTCATGAAGAGAATTTAGTGGCGGCAATAAGGAGTATGGGGATTCTGTGCTGAACAACAACAGTTGCAAATACCCTGTGGTCAATTATCATTAGGGCATGTACGCGTTCAGATCATGAGAACAACCATGCGCTTTTTCCTTTTTTGTATTGCCGCAGTCGTTGCGGCCGGCGTTCATGCCGACACCATTGACCATTACATGAACATTGCCAATAACATTCCGCAAATGGAGATGAAAGCTGATCCGCAGGCGCAGGCCTGGGCGCGCTCGGCGCGGAATGTGTTGACCATTACCAGTGAAACAGTGGCAGAAACCCTGATGCAGGCCAATGAACTGGCAAAAACCCAGGGACGCCCCCTTTTTTGCCTGCCCAATGGCGTTTCGCTCAATGCCGTCACGCTCAATGGCATCATCATGCAGACTTACAATGAGATATCCAGCCAACAAAGCGACAAGGACAAAATGACGGTTTCACAGGTCGCCTGGCTTGGTGTGGCGAAAGCCTACCCGTGTAAGGGTCAATCGAATCTTCCCCAGGCAATCCAGCATGTGGGAGCCCTGGGTCAATAACCAGCAAGGCCGGCTAAACCGGCCTTTTCACCTTATTGGCTGAATTCTTCAAAAGCTTCCAGCGCTTCGGCGGCATACATCAAAGAAGGCCCGCCCCCCATGTACACAGCCATTCCTAGTGTTTCAATCAGTTCTTCACGGGAAGTTCCCAGTTTAACTAAGGCCTGGGAGTGAAAACCAATGCAGCCAGGACAATGATTGGCCACAGCCAGAGCCATGGCAATGAGCTCTTTGGTTTTTTTATTGAGCGCGCCGTCTTTGGTGGCAGCCTGCGACAACGCTGAAAAGCCAGCCATGACATCCGGCATTTCTTTGCGTAATTTTGCTAATTGGGTACTGATTCCTTTGGTAATGTCACCAAATTTCTGGGTCATTGGCATTCTCCTGTGTTGGCCTGAAGCATTCATTAACAGCCGTTTATATCATGCGGCCCCCAGTGCCCACAAGTTTGTTTATTTATAGCTCAAAGAGAGCATCGCGTACCCTGCTGCAGGGTTTGCAAGTCGGCCCATAACCGTTCAACAATGGGGGTATGGGCCGGCTTTTTCAGACGAATAGCCCCCATGGTTAAAAGCCGCTCATCAAAATGCGGCCCGCTGAGCCGCTGCAGCCGTCCATCCGCCAGCTCCAGAGCCACCTGGTGTAAGGGCAAACGCCCCCAGCCCAGGCCAGCCACGATAATGTCTTTTTTGGAATGAACATCGCTGACCGTCCAGCGCCGCCCGTGTTCGAGAACTCCAAAAGTAAAATCCGACCGCGATGAATCGCGCAAAATAACCTGCATGCAATCGGATAAATCATCCAAATCATGAAGTTTTTCGGCATATTGCTCGATAAACAGCGGAGACGCCACCGCCACCATGGGTTCCGAACGCAGGACAATCACTTCCACTGCCCGATCGGAAATCAGGTTTTCACTGATCACCACATCCGCCTGATGCCGCAATAAGCGTTCACAGGCACCGCCCAGGGACTCCGATAAAAAATGGAATTGAGTCAAGGGATAAGTACTTATCCAGTGCCGCAATAACTCTTTTAATGCACTTAAAGGGTAAAACACATCGATGGCAATGGTGATGTCGCTCTCCATTCCGGCCCCCAATTGCTGGGAAAACTGGTTTAAATGCCGCCAATGACCGACCAGTGACTTGGCCCGCTTATAGAATTTTTCACCCTGCGGTGTCAGTTCAGGACGATAATGGCTGCGATCAAACAGACACAGGTTTAAGCGGTCCTCCAGTTTTTTCACCGCCAGAGTAATGGCTGGCTGTGTTTTAAACAGGGCCTTGGCCGCCGCATTGAAGCCGCCTTTTTCCACCACGGTGACAAAAGTGTGCAAGGCATCGAAATCAATTTCCATTAATTTTTTTAATTAAATACATAAAAACTTAATATTATCAAATTATAGAGATTTCTTCTAACCTGCATTCGAACCCAATCACAGCAGGATCCAACGATGAATAACATGAATCATGACGAGGTGGTTAATGAGTTAACCTTCCTTCTGATGCGCCATCTCCGTTCCAGTGAAGAGAAGCACAGCGCCTGCCGCAAAGCGCTCTGTCCGTGCTGCCAGTACTATCCCAGAAAATACCTGGCCTTGGCGGTGCAAAAGCAATGGCCGCTGGTGATGATTCTTCCCGCTTTCCCGGCAAAGTCAGCCAATCGGGAAAAAACCCTGTCTCCTTATCCCGATCGGGGTGAAATCATGGGGTTAAGCCACTTAAACACCCTTTGCGCCGCCATGCAGCAAATCTACTGCCAGGACGTCAGGCTTATTATCTGCTCGGATGGCCGGGTGTTTAACGATCTGGTGTTAGTGAGTGATGAGGACGTGGACATTTATCAACACGGCGTTAAACAAATCATCAAGGATTATCAACTGAATCATCTTTCCACGTTTTCGCTGGACGATGTCTATGATTTAAAAGCATACGGCCGCATGCGCGAACAGTTGATGAATGAGTATGCAGAACCTCTTCCAGAACTTCTGGCACGCCTGCAACGGGATGCTGCCCTGGTGTATCAGTTTAACGGCATTCATCGCTTTATCATTGAAGATCAACTGGCGCTGAACCCCACTTTATCAAAAAATCAGATGAGAAAGCAGGCGAAGCCGATTGCCTACGAAGTGATGCGCCGCTCCAACGCCTGGTCGCGATTGCTGGCCAATTATTTTCCACAAAGCCTGCGTTTGTCCATTCATCCCCAACCCTGCGGTTCGGATAAATTGGGCATTCAGTTCCTGCCCGCCAGCAACCAATGGGCTACCCCCTGGCATAACGTGCTGTTAAAAAAGCCAGAAGGGTGGCAACTGGTCAAACGGCAAGAGGCGGAGCGCCTGGGTGCCCGCTTAAATCATGATCATTATGTTCTGGAGGCTTGCTGATGTTAACTGTATCCGCTTCGTTTACCCCGCATCTCATCACGGCAGCACAGGACGATCTCACCGGGATACCGCTTAACGATCTTCTGAAAAAAGTGACACAACACCAGCTTGTCCTGTTGCGCGGTTTTAAACAACTGGCCAAAGACAGGCTGCTCGAATATTTGCAGAGCCAGGCCTCCCTTCTGCATTGGGATTCTGGCCCGGTGATGGAAATGCGGGTGGACAAACGCAAACCCAATTACCTGTTCACCGAAGGCGATGTGCCTCTGCATTGGGATGGGGCATTCCATCAGGAACCGCGCTTTCTTTTTTTCCACTGCTTAAAAGCGCCTCTGCCGCAATGCGGCGGCGAGACCCTTTTTGTGAATACCCAACAGATCTGGGACACGGCCAATGCCGGACAACAGGCGGCGTGGCGTCACTACCTCTTCTCATTTAAGACCGAAAAACGGGTTCATTATGGCGGTGCCATTGTCCGGCCCATGGTCACCCGCCATCCGGATACCGGTAAAACGATTCTTCGCTTTGCCGAACCCGTGGGCGAGGATTATTTAAATCCCGTCGACGTGCAGGTGCTTGGCAAAGAAAAGTCGGAATCAGAGGCCATTCTCGCCTCGTTAAGTGATGTCATGCGAGATCCTCTGCATTGCCATGAACACCGCTGGCAAGAGGGCGATTACCTGATTGCTGACAATTTTGCCCTGTTGCATGGCCGCAATGCCTTCAGCCAACACAGTCCCCGTCATTTAAGAAGGATACAGATTCTATGAAACCTTATACCCTGATGCAGTTAAAACAGAGCACCACTCCGGATGAATTCAGCCGCCATTTACGCGAAATGGGCGAACTCTTCTGGTGGGAGCCAGGCCAGTTTTTTGTGGTTACCTCTTATGCGTTAGCCAAAGCAGTGCTCACCAGTGAGGATTACACCTGCGATCGTACCCCCTTTTTTATTTCGCGCATGCCGGAGATGAATTTAGCCTTAATCAGCGATTTTTTTAAGGTCGTGAGCCGCATGATGGTGATGAGCGATGCCCCGGCACACACCGACAGACGGCGCATTTGTTACCATGGCTTTGGCCAGCAGACCCTCGATAAATTAAAACCCCTGATTGATGCCACCATCGAGCGTTGCCTGCTGGCGTTCAAAGCGGGGCAATCCTTTGATTTTGTGCATCAACTGGCACAAACCCTCCCCTCAACCACCCTGGCTGAGTTGTTTGCCATCCCTGAGCGTGAGCGTCTTGATTTTTATGAGTGGTCGAACAACATGACGCAGTTTTTCGGCGGCTCCACCACTTATCAGGATGCGGACGGCATCCGGGTTAACCACAGCGCCAAACGGTTGTATGACTATTTCGCCAATCTCATTGAGGCACGCCGCCGCCACCCCGGACAGGATTTTTTAAGCACCCTGCTGCTGCATCAGGCGCACTTTGGCCTGACAGATGACGAAATCATCTCCCAGGCCATTATGATGCTGGTCGCAGGGCAGGTCACAACCACGGATCAACTCTGCAATAATGTGTATACCTTACTGACAAAACCCGGACTGTGGAGCAGGCTTCAGCAGGACAGCCACCGTCTTGATGCTTACCTTGAGGAATGCAACCGTCTGGATCCGGCCGTCACCTTCATTTTCCGGGTCACCCGAAACGACACGGCATTAGGAGGGCAGTTGATTGAGCAAGGCAAGGTGATTTTCATTGCAACGCATGCCATTAATCGTGACCCGGTTCATTTCAGCAACCCCGATGAGGTGCTTGTGGAAGGCCGGACAGTACCTCATTACAGTTATGGTTACGGAAGCCATTTCTGCCTGGGCGCTAAATTGGCCAGACTGGAAATGCACCGCCTGGTTGAGGTCTTGCTTAAGCGCTACCCGAAATTACAGATTGATCCTGAGCATACACCGCAGCGAAAGCATCACAGTCTATCCTTTTCGGGATTTGAGCATCTTTTTCTCTGTCCCGGCGATTAAGCAAAAATTTCCCTGAGGAAATTTTCCATGGCCTGAAGGGAGCGGCGTTCGGCAACCGGACTGTAGATTGTCCCAAGCTGCGTATCATGGGCCTCTGGGTTGGCAAAGGCATGTTGGGTATGACCATACAGGTGCACTTGCCAATCGACTTTGGCCTCGGTCATTTCCTGACAAAACTCGTTAACCTGCTCGGGACGAACCATGGGATCATCGTACCCGTGCAGCACCAGAATTTTGGCGCTGATGGGATGGGAGTGCAGTTCTTTAGGCTTGTTGAGTAACCCATGGAAACTCACGACGCCTTTTAGAGGCACTCCGCTTCGCGCCAAATCAAGCACACAAAGACCGCCAAAGCAAAACCCGATAGCCGCCACGCGGCTGTTATCCACTTCCGGCATGGCAATCACCGCGTCAAATGCGGCATTGATGCGATCACGCAATAAAAGCCGATCATTGGCGAGAGGCTGCATGAGGCCCATTTTCTCATCCGTGGTTTCACCCAGACGTCCATGACCATACATATCCAGGGCAAAACCTAAATAACCCATACCCGCCAGCATTTCCGCTTTTTTACAGGCGAAATCGTTACGGCCGCTCCAATCATGGGCTACAAGCACGGCAGGCCGCGGCCGATCGTGTGAGTCGTCATAGGCTAAAAAGCCGTGCAGTTCCTGTTCGCCGTGATGATAAATGTAATTCGATGTGTGCATGAGTTATCCTTTTTTTCTGGCTGATCCGTAGGGGACATTGCGCAAATGTCCAACAAAAATGCCATTAAATCAATCCGTTGTGTGGATTATTTTTCCCATTCCGCGATTTTTTTCATTAAAAAGCCGGCACCGTACAACACCGCCCCCGTGAGCAACAGGCAAAAAATTCGGACGAGCGTCGGTGTGGATGCCGCATCGTAAAGCAAGGCTTTGCCGGCCGCAAAACCTAAAACAACAAGGGCAGATTTTGCCATGGTTTTATCCCGTCGCTGATAGGCAAACGCCATGACAGCAATGGCGTAAAACAACCAGCAGGCCGATACCGCCAGGGAGCCGTAAGGATCTGCAAGGCGGTAAAATCCGGCAATGGCCAATACATGGGCCGCGCCCAGCAAAGCCGAGCCCTTCTCGTCATTGTGAGCTAAATCGTCGCGGCGATAAATAAGGACTAACCATGTGCTGATCAAAGCAGCAAAAGCGACAGGGAGCCAGGATGCAGGACCGTCACTGACCACCATGCCTGAATGGGTCTGCAGCAGATGGTTAATGATATTGATGTATTCAATGGCGAGAATAATAAAGCCAATCAACGCCGGAACATACCACGTTCCCCTGTCTTTCATCGAGGATGGATTAAACGGTAAAAAGGCTAAAGCCAGCATAATCGCCACATACACCCAGGGTTTGATGTCAGCAGGCAGCAGTTCAATATAAAACGAATGAAACAGAACAATGGCGACAAAAGCAAAAATAACCGGCTGACTTTTAATCCGACCGTCAGGAAACCAGCGTTTAGCCGAGACATACAGCGTAAGCAGCAAGCCGGCAAACAGCAAGGACAGCCAGGGCGCCAAACCCGGATAACCCCGATCGATATAAAAGTACTCCATTGCATAAAACAGCATGAGGACAGGGAAGAAACCCCAGGCTTCTTTTTCAGTCAATTCCTGCTGATTCACGCGGGTAAATAAATAGGTGCCTAAGGCAAAAATGAGAAAATGCAGGGCCAGTACGACGGCAATCGTGGCATCATCGTTTAAATCAAGGCCAATAAGCGACGTAATGAGGATGGCAAGATACGCCGCAATAATCGTCATTAACCGTGAGCGCAGCCAGATGGAAAGGGTTGCAAACGTCAGGGAGCAGCATACAAAATAGTAGACGGTAAAAAGCGCCTGGGCGTGAAAACCAAGAATAACCGGCGAAAGGTAAGCGCCTACTGCGGCACAAAGAGCATAAACATCGTGTTTTATTTTCAGATACAGGCCAATGCACAGCAACGACACCAGCGACGTCAGAATCAATGCCGCATCAGCAGGCACCAGCGCGTAAAGGCGGTGCGCGGCAAAAACGGAAAGGTAGAGAATAATCACCCCCGCCGCCGGCAACAGGCTTGCATAACCGCGATAGGTAGAAAGCATTGCCAGCCCGGAGCCGATTAAGCTCATCCCGAACACGGCCGCGATGACAATTTGGCGCGCAGGCGTTAACCAACCGCTGTCAATGGATAATTTAATAATAAAACCCGCCGCCAGCACAAAACACACCACCGCGATTGTGCCCAGCCAATTCCCGGATTTGGATGAGATTTCGACTGCGTCTAAATGAGCCGCCTTCCCATTGGAAGCGGGGACTTCAGGCTCATGCCAACCGGATTGCGCAAGCGGCGTGGGCAGAGCCAGTTTTTTTTCAATCACGGCAAGACGCTCTTCGATGGCGTGTAAGCGTTGTTCAAACCGGGTCAAATCCATTGGATGCCTCGACGTTTCCCTTAACTGATCTAATGGTAATCCTATCTGCGGCAAATGGGTATCTTAGCGGGCAAATTCCATATTGAATTTTTCCTGAGGAATGAATTGGCCCTTATTAAACACATACCTGTCCACCTCGCAGGTCAGGCCTTCCTGATTGATCACATAAAAACTGTTGAATTTGTCGCGGGTACGCACACAGGATAACGAACCGGCGTGCAGAATCATGACATTATCCTGATTGTTCTTTTCAATGAGGGTGATGTTGGCATAATGCAAATGACCGGTGCAGACAATGTGGATTGGGCTTTGTTTCAAATAGTCAATGAATTCCTGCGCGTTGGTTAATGGATTGTGCATGCCCTCAAAATAATGAAAGTTATGATGGAAAAAAAGAATGTTCAGATGCTGCTCGGATTCCTGAAAGAACGCCTTCATTTTCACCATCGACTCCTGCGACAGCCGCCCGTCCTTGAATTCATACGGAGTCACCGAGTTAAGGCCCAGAATCCGGCACTGGGCATTACTGAAACTGACTTCCAGTTCCGTGGACACATAGCGCCTGTACTGTTTAAAAGGCCACAACAGGCGGGCAACGGAATTAAAAAAAGGAATATCATGATTACCAGGGATAACGAGATGGGGTGCACGCAGCCTTGCTAAAAACTCAGCCAGCGCCTTGAATTGCCAGCTTCTCGCGCGTTGGGTCAAATCCCCGGAAATGATCAGCAAATCCGGTTGAATCAACGCACAGGCCTCGTGAAATGCCTCCGGGATGGTTTCAATGTGGTGGCCAAAATGCAAATCGGAAATATGAATAATTTTTATCATTCCGTCCCTTGCCTTTCGATATTTTTCAGTGAGGTTAATCAAGCCTTAACCAGAGTATAGCGTGGCATTCATTGGGCTGCTTTTATTCCATGCCCACTGAGCATGAGGCTCTTCGTTGTTAAAAAGGTTGCACCAACATTTGCTTACGCCCTGAGCAATTGACTTATGGAGGCTTTTCGATGGTGATAAGACGCAGGCCTTGAGGAATGATTTTATAACGCAAAGGGGATTCCATCCGCCTGACGTCGCCATCCAGCGACACGTTGAGCTCAGCAACGTCCTGACAATGAATTTCAATGGGTGACTTAGACTCTCTGAATTCGAAATTGCTTCTGCGATTAAGCAGGGCGCGAAGGATTTTGAGTAAACGCATCCGGCCATGCCTGAAAAAATAAAGCCCCAGCCGGCCACTGGTAAAATCGTCACGCTTGAACGTCGCAGGAAACTCATAGGTGTAGAGATTATTGCTGACCATCAAAAACGACGTACGCAGAGACAGCACGAAATGGTCGTTTTTGACCTGCAACGACAGGGTTGGATGCTTGCGCAGACTATCAATGAAGCTTGGGATGTAACTTAGCCATTTATAATATTTTCGGCTGTACAAATCGCGCCTACGGGCAAATTTGGGATAAAAGCCAATCGATGAATTGTTGACGAACACCTGACCATTGACTTCGGCCAGATCAATCACAGTCGTGGTGCGCTGTTTTAACGCCTCAACCAGGTCCTCAACGGTTAACGGCAGCAGCAATTCCCGGGCAAAGTGATTCAGAGTTCCCAGGGGAAGAACCCCCATTACCGTGCGGGTGGTGGCGCAATAATGAGCCGCAGAGCGCACCGTGCCGTCGCCGCCGCCCACCAGCAGGATATCGTATTTCGGCTGACACTCTTTGATGGTTGCATCCAGATCGCTGGCATTGACCTCATACAAATCATAAGCTATACCCCCCGCTTCCAGCCCCTGAAGGTACGGTGCTGCGGATTGGGCATTCTTAGCCTGTTGATTGATGATAACCGCGAGGGCGGTCATAAAATCCCCGTTTTTTATGGTTATACACCAAGCGTAGTTGCAAGGCAGCGGCTTCTCAAGCCATTTGCTTGCGGAAAAAGCAACCCATACAGGGTTTTTATTACTGTTTTTGACAAAAAAACGTAAAAAGACCAAAAAGTCACGCATTTTAAACTATGCTCTAAATAGAACAAAAAAAAGGGAAAAGATGATGTTAGTCAATACCTTAAAAGACATGAGGGATTTTTTGCATGCCCAACTCTGTTATCAATTGTTCATTACGCCCATTCCCATGCCCGTTGAAAAACAGTATCGGGCCTTTGCCGAGCGTGCCTGTGAATACATTGCCAGCAAGCGGTCAACGCTGATTGAGCGGCATTCACCGCGTCATCATGTGTTTCACCATTTTGACCAGCCTGACAATCCTGCCGCTAAAAAAATATTAATTACCCATGGCTGGATGTCGCGGGCCGCCTACATGGTGAAACTTATCCGCCACCTCCATCAGCAGGGGTATGAGGTCTATGCGCTGGATTTTCCGGCTCATGGCGAAGCCAAAGGGCTGCAATTGACCTGGACCGATGCCGTGACCATCCTTCGTGAAACCATCAACCATTTTGGCCCCTTCCATGCGGCTATAGGCCATTCCTTTGGTGGTGCCATGCTGCTTAACACCCTGAATCTGGCCAATCAGTTTGACGAATGGCAACTTAAGTCTTCGCCTGAGCGCATGGTACTCATCGCCTCCCCCACGCTCATGCGAACGCCAGTAAGCCGCTTAGCCAGGCAACTGCGCCTGAGTGGTCAGGGGTATCGCGAATTACGCAATATCTTTCGGCAGAATGCAGCAACAGAAATTGAGAAACTTCATTTTCGCCATTTGGTTAATCGCAGCCAGGTTCCCATTCTTTGTATCCATGGCAGTGAAGACAGCACGATTCACCCTGTCGAATCCATTCGTTTTTGCCAACAATACCCCCATGCTGCGTTAAAAATCATTCCGGGCATTGATCACGTTGAAGTGCTGATTGATTCCCGTGTGGAACAGGAAGTCAGCCATTTTCTGGCCTAATCCAGCGTGCGGCGGTACCTTTTATAACCAATGGCCATCACGACCACGGCAAACAGCATGATGGGGATGGTTTCCTGCCAGACGTCCCAAAAGCCGTTTCCTTTCAGTAGAATTCCCCGCACAATAATGAGGAAATGAGTCAGGGGCAGAATCGATCCTACCCATTGCGCCCATTCCGGCATGCCCTGAAAAGGGAACATGAAGCCGGATAACAGAATCGACGGCAAAAAGAAAAACATCGCACTTTGTGCCGCCTGCAACTGCGTTGACGCCATGGTGGAGAAGGTTAATCCCATAACCAGATTAGCGAAAATAAAAGGGAGACAACAGATCATCAACAACAGGATGCTGCCTTCCATGGGCACCCCGAATAACAATTTAGCCAGTATCAAAATAATCAGAGCCTGCAGGTAACCCACGATAATATACGGCAGCAGCTTGCCGATCATCACCTCCAAAGGACTCACCGGGGTAGCCAGCAGATTCTCCATGGTGCCCAGTTCGTATTCACGGGTAATGACCAGTGCGGTCACCACCACCAGCGTCATCGTCATCACCACCCCGAGCAAGCCCGGAACAATGTTGTAGGAGGTTATCGCCAACGGGTTATAAATGGTATGAACCTGAGGCTGATACGGTGGGATTTTCGGACTTAGGCTTGCCAGCGGACCGGTTAATTCTTTCTTTAACACCAGCGAGGCCAGTTCAACAAAGACATTCACAGCCCGGCTGGTTGCCGCAGGATCCGTAGCATCGGCTTCAAGTAACAGCACCGGTCTTAGCCCCTTGGCCAGATCGCGGGAGAAATTAGGCGGGAAATTAATCACAAACTGCACCTTGCCGCGTTTGAGCAAACGATAGGCTTGTTCTTCAGTCAGGGCAGGCGCTACGAATTTAAAGTAAGTGGAATTTTCCATGCCGCTTAAAATGCGGCGGGTCAGCGGGCTGGGATCGCTGTTCACGATGGCCGTGGGCAAATGACGGGGGTTGTTGTTGATGGCGAAGCCAAACAGGATAAGTTGCAGCAGGGGAATAAAAAGTATCATGCCGAACGTGGCCTTATCACGCCGCATTTCAATGAATTCTTTGACCATGATGCCAATGAGCCCGGAGGCAAACGGGGTTTTCATCCCATTTTTCCTCCCGATTGTTTGACCAGGCTGATGAAAGCATCTTCCAGGGTCGGTTCAATTGCCTCCCAGCGTATGGGGTAGCGTGCGGCCAGTTGACTCAGCTCGTTTTCCACACGTTGTTTGTCATACCCGCACACATGGATACGGCTGCCGAACAAGGCGGATTGCACAATACCCTGCAATTGTTTGGTTTCCTGCAACAAGCGGGTCGTTACTTCGCCTGAAATTTCCCAGGTACCGAGTTGAGTCGTGGCGATCACTTCGTCTACCGTGCCGGTCACCAGCAAATCGCCATAGGCAAGATAAGCCAGACGGGTACAGCGCTCTGCTTCATCCATGTAATGGGTGGACACCAGGGTGGTAATGCCCTGTTCACTCAAACTGTGAATTTTATCCCAGAACTCCCGTCTTGCGATGGGGTCTACCCCCGCTGTCGGTTCATCCAGCAACAGCAAATCAGGATCATGCAGCAGGCAGGCAGCCAGCGCCACACGCTGTTTCCAGCCCCCGGATAATTGCCGGGTTAATTGATTGCGGCGGGGCGTTAATTCCAAATCCTCCATGGCCTGTTCAACCCGTTCTTTGCGTTTATCGACGCCATACACCCGGGCGACAAAATTCAAATTCTCCTCGATGGTCAAATCCAAATAGTAACTGAATTTTTGAGTCATGTAGCCGACATGTTGCTTTATCTTTTTGGATTCCGTGAGGATGTCATAGCCAAGGCAATGCCCCTCCCCCTTGTCCGGGGTTAATAACCCGCACAACATACGGATGGTGGTGGTTTTACCGCTGCCATTGGGCCCAAGAAAACCAAAGACTTCGCCCCGTTTAACCAGCATGTCAATGCCGTTCACCGCGATTTTGCCGTCAAAGGATTTTGTTAAATTGTGGACATCAATAATGGCATCCGTTGTCATTGTAACAACACCGTCACTGGCTGACCGGGTTTAAAGGCATGGAAATTGTCAAAGCGGGCCTGAACGCGAAAGACCAGTTTATCGTAATTCTCCCGGCTGTAGATGAGGGGGGGCGCATATTCCGCTTCCGGTGCGATGTAGCTGATTAGCGCCGGGTTGTCCGGTTGACAGCCACTGCAGGTAAAAGTAATTTTTTTACCGACGCTCAAACGGGCCAATTCCTCCACCGGTACGTAAAATTCAATGTGGACATTCTCAGGCGTGAGCAATGACACCACCGCCTGCTGCGCGCCAACAAACTCGCCTGGACGGTAATAGGTATCAAAAATCACCCCTGCTGCAGGTGCATACACTGTTTTTTGCGCCAATTGCCACTTGGCCTCATTGAGCTTTGCCGCGATCGCCTGAATCTGCGCTTCCTGCGCCTTAATCTGGTCGCTGCGGCTGCCCATCTTCGCCAGCGTTAAATTGGCCTCATACTGATCCCTTAATTTTTTCTGCTGGTCATAGGTCGCCAGAATTTCATCAAGGCGGTCTTTTTCGATGGCATTTTTCTGATAGAGGCTCTGGTAACGCTTGACACGAATTTCCGTCAGTTTTATTTGAGCGTTCACTTGTTCAATCTGCGCCTCAATCGCTTCTACTTCCGGAGCACGACGCGGATTTTTTAAATCCTTAAGCAGGCTT
This sequence comes from Legionella rubrilucens, assembly GCF_001468125.1. Taxonomy (GTDB): domain Bacteria; phylum Pseudomonadota; class Gammaproteobacteria; order Legionellales; family Legionellaceae; genus Legionella_C; species Legionella_C rubrilucens. Next base: position 88,542 of record NZ_LNYT01000022.1, read on the forward strand.
TTGGCCTGTTCCAGATCACTGGCATATTGCTTAATCACTTGCGCCTGCGGCTCGGAATCCAGTTGAAAAAGCCGTTGCCCCTTAGTCACCGTCTGACCGCGTTGAACCAGCAACTCCTTGAGAATGCCTGAATTGGGTGATGCCAGGTAAATATTATCGCCTTCGACATAACCCTGATAACTCCGCTCGCCGGAATGCCCGCAACCTAGCAGCAGAAGAGTTAAGACAAGGATGGCGTAGTGTTTGATTTTCATGTCGTTTTAAGTTTAAAGCATCGTTTGAGTATAATGAATTGCCACTGAACTTGCAGCTATTCCTGACAAAATCACTGATTTATCAAACAGACCTCGCTTTAAAAACGCGTTGTTTTTGAGCTATAGTGATTCCTCTCACTGATTAAGTATGTCCACAGGATAATGACATGAAATTTGATTTGATTGTTCTTGGCGGCGGTAGCGGCGGTATGGCCAGTGCAGTACGGGCGGCGAAACACGGTGCTAAAGTAGCCGTGGTTGAACAGCAGTATCTCGGTGGTACCTGCGTTAACTTAGGCTGCGTTCCCAAGAAGATGATGTACAACAGCGCCAACATTGCCGAAACCCTGCGCAAATCGATTGATTATGGTTTTGCACCGACCAATATCCGCTTAAATTGGCAAACCCTCGTGCAAAAGCGCAATGCTTATGTCGCCAGTCTGCGGGAAATTTATGGCAAGCGTTTCAGCCAATACACGATGACGCTTCTAAGCGGCACAGGGGCTTTTGTTGATGCCCATACCATTGACGTGGCAGGTGAGCACTATACCGCCCCGCACATCATTATCGCCACCGGCGGTGAACCCAGCATGCCGACTGATTTGCCGGGGATTGAACATGCCATCAATTCCGATGGTTTTTTTGATTTAGCCGACAAACCCCAGAAAGCCGCCGTCATCGGCAGCGGCTATATCGGTGTGGAACTGGCAGGCATTCTTCAAAGCTTAGGCACTGAAACCCACTTGTTAATCCGCGGAGACACTCCATTGAGCCGCTTTGATGCCATGCTTGGCGATACCTTGATGCAGATTATGCGGCAACAGGGCCTGCATGTGCATGTCAATCATCACGCCAAAGAAATCAAAATCGATAAGCAGGGTAAAAAAATCATCCTTTGTAAAAGCGGTTCAGTCATTGACAATCTGGATACCGTCATTGCCGCGGTTGGACGCTCTCCCCGTACAGCCCATTTAAACCTCGATAAAATCGGTGTGAAAAGGGATGCACGCGGTTTAATCACGGTCGACAAATACCAGAATACCTCGGTTGAAGGGATCTATGCCATCGGTGATGTAATTAATGCCCCGGCTCTGACCCCAGTCGCCATTGCAGCCGGCCGCCGTCTCTGCGACAGGCTGTTTGGCGGTGAAAAGGAAGCCCACTTAAATTATGATAATATCCCTTCCGTGGTCTTCAGCCACCCGCCTGTTGGCAGTGTAGGACTCAGTGAAGCAGAAGCTGTCAGCAAGTTCGGCAAAGATTCCATCAGAATCTACAGCACCCGCTTTAATCCAATGTTCGATGCCTTCAGCAGTGAAAAAACACCCACGGCGATGAAACTGGTCACTTACGGTAAAGACGAACGCATCGTCGGCCTGCACGTCATTGGTTACGGTGCGGATGAAATGCTGCAGGGATTCGCCGTTGCTGTTAAAATGGGTGCCTGTAAACGCGATTTTGACAACACGGTCGCTATCCATCCGACCAGTGCCGAAGAATTGGTAACCATGGTGTAACAATGAATCCAGCTGTCCGCCCCTATCTTGATCATGTCCCTGTGCTTGGCCAGGACGTTTATGTGGATCCCACCGCCGCCGTGATTGGCCGGGTGCAGTTGGGCAATCATGTCTCCGTCTGGCCCATGGCAGTCATTCGCGGCGACGTGAACAGCATTACCGTGGGTGATGACTGCAACATTCAGGATGCCGCGATTTTACATGTCACTCATGACGGCCCGTTCACGCCCGGCGGCAAACCGCTTATCCTCGGAAAAGGCGTTACGGTAGGGCATCAAGCCGTGCTTCATGCCTGCCAGATTGACGATTACTGCCTTATTGGCATGGGCGTGCTCATTCTTGATGGCGCCTTCATCGAACACCATGTACTCATTGGCGCCGGCAGTGTCGTCCCCCCTGGCAAACGGTTGGAAAGCGGGTATCTTTATCTCGGCAATCCCGTGAAGGCCATTCGCCTGCTTTCAGACGAGGAATTGCGCCATCTGGAGTACTCCGCCGCTCATTATGTCCGACTAAAAAACCATTATTTAACCGGTCAGGACATTAACAGGTAGGGAAACTCCTGGTGCAGCAATTCACAGACTTTTTGCTGATGTGCTTTGCTTTTCGCAATCAGTAAAACCGTATCATCTCCGGCGATGGTTCCAAGAATACCCGAATCGGAAGGCTCCTGTGCGCTGAATGAAACGTATTTGCGATCCAGGTAATAGGCAAGGCTGCTGGCATTGCCGGGGTGGGTTTGCAGCACAATGAGGCCAAAATCGGAAACCTGAATATTCAATACCAGCGGCAGCCCGGGCTGATGGTAATCAATGACTTTGTACAATCCGGCCACTTTGGCAATTTTCATTTTTTTTAAACGCCGCGACAAGGTCGCCTGGGGAATGTCATAGCCTCTTTTTTTCAAACTCTGTTGCAAATCACTTTGCTCGGCAATCACCTCGGTTTGCACGATGTTCACGATTAAATCATCAATGATCTGGTCATGGGACAAGAGCCTCTCCTTGCATATATATCAAATAAAATGGAATTATATTCATTTTTAATTGACAATACAAATGCCTTGCTGATATATTCAAAAAATGATTAAATTTTGGATATAAATTCGATGAAGCCGTTTTTCCCTTTCCTTTTAATAGTTTCATTTGCCTTTATTTCTGGCTGTGATCAACAAAAAAAAGCCGACGAACTGCATTTTTCCACCTCCGCCGAATATCCACCATTTGAATATTCAGATCAAGGTGAGCTCAAGGGGTTTGACATTGACTTAGCGAAACTCGTCGCTAAAGAAATGGGAAAAAAGGCGGTTTTTGACAACATGCAATTCAGCACGGTGCTGCCGGCGGTCACCTCCGGTCAGAATGATGCCGCCATTGCTACCATTACCATCACCGCTGATCGCCAGAAAAATGTTGACTTTTCGACACCCTATTATTTCGAGGGCATGGCGGCAGTTTACCGTGACGTCCAGCCGGTGACGCAAGCGTCCCAGTTGGTTGGCAAAAAAATCGCGGTGCAACTGGGTTCAGTCATGGAAATCTGGGTAAGGCAGGAATTTCCTCAAGCCGAAATTACAGCCCTGGATAACAATAATCAGGCGATTGAAGCCTTGATTGCCGGCCATGTCGATGTGGTGCTCATGGATGGCGTGCAGGGGCGTGTGTTCAGTCAAAAAAATCCAGGTTTATCCTACAGCCTCGTTGGCCAGGCGGAAAACGGTTATGGCATTGCTGTAAAAAAAGACTCCCCCTTGACGGCGCAAATCAACCAGGCGCTCAAACGCCTGGCGGACAAAGGCGAGATCCAAAAACTGAAAGCACAATGGTTTAAGGAGTCTTTATGAACGAATGGAGCCAGAATGTATGGTTTGTGGGCCAGGGGATTACCCTCACCCTGCAACTGCTCGCGGGAGGGATTGCTCTCGGTCTGGTGCTGGGCAGTGTCTGGGCTATCTGCCGCTATTACAACCTCGCAAATTGGGGTATTAACCGACTGATTTCGATACTCCGGGGCACCCCTTTGATTTTACAGTTAAGCTTGATTTATTTCTCGGCACCGGCGTTAACCGGAGTAAGACCCGGCATTTTGACCGCAGGCATTCTTGCCTTCGGGCTTAACAGTTCCGCTTATTTTGCGGAAATCCTGCGCGCGGGGATTGAGAATTTACCGAAGGGACAGTTTGAAGCCGCGGCCACACTGAATATCCCCACGTTTTACCTGTGGAAAGACATCATTTTGCCCCAGGTCGCCAGAGCGATTTTTCCCGCGATCATCAATGAAGTCATTGCTCTGCTGAAAGAAACCGCTTTGATCTCAACCATCGGCGGGATGGATTTAATGCGTAATGCCCAATCGCTGGCGGCTCAGCAATTTACTTATTTCCTGCCCTTGTGCATTGCCGGCTGTTATTACTATACCCTGGTCCTGTTCATTGAATGGCTTGGCAAAACGATTGAAAAACGAGGTGTCTATGATACAAATCAATAATGCCTGCAAACAATTCGGCAAAACCGTCGTCCTTAATCAAATCAATTTAACCATCGCCGCCAACAGCATTGTCGGTCTTGCCGGCCCCTCCGGCAGCGGTAAATCGACGTTACTGCGTTGTATACAGCAGCTTGAAAAGCTAGACAGCGGCAGAATTGAATTAGCCGGTACAAGCGGATTTATGTTTCAGGATTTCCAACTGTTTCCGCACATGACGGTTCTTGATAATCTGGTTTATGCACCAAGCCTTCATGAAAAGGACATCGATCACGAAGGCCGCGCGTTGGAACTACTGGAGGTATTAGGGCTTGGATCAAAAGCCGGCGCTTTTCCGCAGCAATTGTCGGGCGGACAGAAACAGCGCGTGGCGTTGGCGAGAAGCCTGATGATGAAACCTGATTTACTGCTTTGCGACGAGCCGACGTCCGGTTTGGACAGAGGCAGCATGAATGATGTTGCCGCCTTGCTGAATCAGGTCAAAGGCATGAACGTCACCATGGTGATTGCTTCCCATGATTTACCTTTCTTAACCGGCATTGCCGAACGCTTGGTGGTCATTAACCGGGGCAATCTGATTGCGGATTTAACTACCGCTGACTTTACCGATCCCATAGCCGCCCTGCAAACGTATTACTAGGAGATAACATGAAAAAAACAATCAATAAAATTGCCCTGGCTTATTCAGGCGGACTCGATACCTCCGTCATGATTCCCTGGCTTAAGGACCATGTGACCGGTGCCGAAGTCATTGCGGTGATTTGCGATCTCGGCCAGCAGGAAAATCTGACTGCCATTAAGGAAAAAGCGCTCAAAAGCGGGGCCTCGCAAGCGTTTATTGTCAACGTGCAGGATGAATTCGTCACGGATTACCTTTGGCCATTGGTCAAATCCGGCGCCCTTTACGAAGAGCAATATGTACTGGGGACCATTTCCAGGCCATTAATTGCTCAAAAACTGGTGGAAATCGCCTTAGCCCAAAACGCCGATGCCATTGCTCATGGCGCTACCGGCAAGGGCAATGATCAGGTGCGCTTTGAATACACGGTCAAAGCCTTAGCCCCGCAACTGGAGATTATCGCACCCTGGCGGCACTGGGAAATCAAATCGCGCCAGCAGGCCATTGATTACGCCAAAGCCCATGGCATTGAGGTACCGGTAACGCCCAAGGCCCCTTATTCTCGCGATCACAACATCTGGTATATCTCGCATGAAGGCGGGGTCATTGAAGATCCGGCTGCCGCCATGCCCGATGATGTCCTGCTCATGACCACCCCCATTGCAGAAACTCCGGATGAGGCCGCGACGGTCACGATCGAATTTGAGCAGGGCGTGCCCACTGCAATCGACGGCAAGAAACTAACCCCTGTGCACCTCCTGCAGCAACTCAATGAACTGGCGGGGCAACACGGCATCGGCGTAGCCGACATTGTTGAAAATCGCCTGGTGGGCATGAAAATACGCGGTATTTATGAAGCCCCGGCTGCAGCGGTGATCTACAAGGCGCACAAAATGCTTGAAAGCCTGTGCCTGGACAGGCATACCCTGCACCTTAAGCAATCGCTGCAGCAGCAGTATGCCAATTTAGTGTATGAAGGACGCTGGTTCTCGCCCAGTAAAAAAGCCCTGGATGCCTTTATTGCGGTCACCCAGCAACATGTCAGCGGCAGCGTGAAATTAAAACTGTTCAAAGGCAATATCATTCCCTGCGGCATGCAATCGCCATTCAGCCTGCATAATCCCGCCCTGGCCACGTTTGAAGAAGACAGCATTTACAACCAGAAAGACGCGGAAGGCTTTATCAATCTGTTTTCGCTGTCGGCCAAAGTGTATGGCCTCGTGCATCAAGGAGGGAAAGATGACCAATAAAACCTGGGGTGGACGGTTTAAACAGGAACTGGACGCCCGCGTCAATGCCTTTAATGCCTCCTTATCCTTTGATCAGGTGCTTTTCAAACAGGATATCGAAGGCAGCCGTGCCCATGCCGCCATGTTGACCCGGCAAGGCCTGCTGACTGCCGAAGAAGGCGCCGCCATTGATGCAGCCCTTACCGAGGTTTGCAAGCAGCTTGAGCAAAGCCTGCCTGATTTTGACAATGGCAGTGAAGACATTCACATGTTCATTGAGCAATGCCTGATTGAAAAACTGGGCGATACAGGCAAAAAATTGCATACCGGACGCAGCCGCAATGATCAGGTCGCCCTGGATCTGCGTTTATACTGCCGCGACGCAGGACAGCAACTGCAGCGTGAGCTTGACGTGCTGATAACCTGCTTAAGCGAGATGGCTAAGCAGTACCAGGACAACTGGATGCCTGGGTACACGCATCTGCAACAGGCGCAACCCATCCGTTTAGGCACTTATTTTGGCGCCTATCAGAGCATGTTTGAACGCGATAAAAGCCGTCTTGATGACTGGTTCAAACGGATGAATTATTCGCCCCTGGGGGCCGGCGCGCTGGCGGGAAGCAGTCTGCCGCTCGATCGCGAATGGGTGGCATCCCGGCTTGGATTTAACGGCGTGGTGGTGAACACGCTGGATGCCGTCAGCGATCGTGATTTTGTCATTGAACTGGTCAGTGCGGCTACGCTTGTCATGATGCATCTGTCGAGGCTCTGCGAGGATTTAATTCTTTGGGCAACCAGTGAATTTCATTTCATTACCCTCAGTGATGCCTTTGCCACCGGCTCGTCCTTAATGCCCAATAAAAAGAATCCGGATGTGCTTGAGCTCATTCGCGGCAAAAGCGGGCGGGTTTACGGCCATTTAATGGGGCTGCTGACCATGATGAAAGGCTTGCCGCTGGCGTATAACAAGGACATGCAGGAGGACAAGGAAGCGCTGTTTGACACGGTGAATACGGTCAATGCCTGCTTAACGATCATGACTCCCTTTCTTAAAAGCCTCACGTTCAATACCGCCTTGATGAAGGAAAAAGCAGAAAGCGGTTACCTCGATGCCACCCGTGTGCTTGAATCCCTGGTGCTTAAGGGCGTGCCGTTTCGTGATGCGCACCATCAAGTCGGCCTTTGGGTTGCCGAGGCCGAAGCGAAACAGTGCTCTCTTAGCGAAATAGTAAAGGAGAATAAACATGTCCCTTCCTAAACCCGATCCCCTGCTGAATGCGCAGGCGGACACTTCGTCCATTACCGAGGTCACTCCGAATACCTTTGTCATTAATCTGCAACAAGCCATATTCGGACTGGATACCGGCGTCACCCAGGTGAATACGCCGGTTTGGCAATACGAGAAAAACAGCCGGCCCTTGTCGCCTGGCCGTCATTTGCTCACCGGGATGGAGTTCAATCGTGATGAGGTGCAGCTGATTCTTAATCAGGCGAAAGCAATGAAACAGACACCCGCCTTTTATCGACAGGCATTAGCCAGTAAAAGCCTGGCGATGATTTTTGAGAAACCGTCATTCCGCACCCGTTTAAGCTTTGCCATGGCGTTCCAAAGCCTGGGCGGTGTGGCCATCGAAAGCATCAGCACGACGCGCAAGCAGGAAACACCAGCGGACATGGCCCGTGTATTAAATGGCTATGCTGATTTTATTATGGTTCGTACCCATGATGATGGCATACTGGCTGAAATGGCGAAGCACGCTGAAGTTCCAGTCCTTAACGGCCTCTCAGCCCTGCATCACCCCTGCCAGATTTTTGCCGATTTACTCACCCTTAAAGAGCAATTTGATGCGCTTGAAGGGTTAACGCTCGCCTATGTGGGCGACGGCAATAATATACTTCACAGCCTGATGTTGCTGGCGCCGCAACTGGGCATCACCATTCATTATTGCTGCCCGCCTGGCCGACAACCGGATGCCAGCATCTCAGCGCTCGCCCAAAACCGGTATCCTGAACAGATTAAAGCCTTCAGTCATCCCAATGACGCGGTACGCCATGTTCAGGCGGTTTACACCGATGTCTGGACCAGTATGGGGTTTGAAACCGTGGATGAGGAAGCATTTGCTGGTTTTCAGGTGAACGAATCGCTGATGGCATTGGCAGATCCGGCGGCGGTGTTTATGCATTGCATGCCCATGGAACGAGGGAAGGAAGTATCCAGCACATTGCCGGATAGCCCCTCTTCCATTATTTTCAGGCAGAGTGAAAACCGCCTGCATGTGCAGAAGGCCTTGCTCCTCTACCTGGCTTCCCCTGACTAACGTTGCCTGCTGCATGAGCTATAGTTAAACTAGTTTATTCAGCAAGAGAATCGACATGACGATACGGACATTGTTTCTGGCTCTTTTAGCCGCGTTAAGCTGGCCAGGTTATGCCAATCCCCTGCCACCCATACAAACTGCCGATGCGACACCGGCTACCCGGACCATTGAAGTCATTCGCGGCCGCACCATCTCAGCGAGTGATTTATCACAAATTGCAGATGTGGCCTCTGCCCGCAACCAGAAAGGCGGTTCAGTCTCTCTGGATGCCGACGAATATGAAATTGGTTCATTCACCAATACCACCATCACGGTTGTGCCGCCCGGCGGCGGCCCCGCTGATGTGATTACTCTCGATCTGAAACCCAAACAGCTGAATTAGTTATTTGGGTTCATTTCTTGCTGAATGGTTTTAGCCATGTGTAAATGATGGTTAACCACTTTCCGTGTCAGTTCAAGGTGATTTTTTAACTGCGGATTAGCCACTTGTTTTAAGTAGTGGTTATCAATGATAAGCAGGGCTTTGGTATGATCCTTGACCATGGCGTCAATGTAGGCCTTTTGAAAAGCATCATTGCTTAACGCGCTGAGCGAGCCCAGTTCTTTCTTACCCTCCTGTTTTAAAGAGGCGCCCAGGGGAGTCTCTGCGGGACGCAGGTTATTTTCTTCCACGATGCGCATGGTATCGGCTAAATTTTTGGAATGATCCTTCTGCATGGACTTGGCATAATACTGCACCCTTGGATTTAAATTTTTTTCGAAGGCCTTTTTCGCTGCAGCCAACTCATTGTTATTTAACACAATTAAAAACGAGACAATTTCAGTATCACGGTTTTTTTGAGCCTGCCTGGACACGTGTGAGGCGCTGGATGTGGTGTCCTGATTACTGGAATCATTTAAAGCGACGGCGGGTAATGAAAAAAGTAAACACAGAGAAAGAATCAGTTTATTCATTGTAAAATCCTTATAAGCTTAAAAAAATTCCAGGCCAGACGGCCTGGAATTACCAGGGTGGAGTATTATTTATTGCTTTTTGCGCCGGCACCACGACCGCCTGGTTGACCGCCGCTCTGTTTGTCATCCTGTTGCTTTTCCCCTCGCTCACTGCGTTCGGATTGATTCTTCTGCCCGTCCTGAACATCCTGAGCTTGTTTGCCTTGTTGGCTGCTCATTTGTTCAACCTGGCTCATCACACGCTCACTGCTCTCACGAACATTGGATGACAAAGACATCATGTTTTTTTCAACAATGCGAAACGCTTCCTGCATAAAATCCAATGACTTATGAGCGTTATCGATAAAACACTCCATGTTCTTTTCAAACAATTCCTGAGGCCTTCTTATGCGTGAAATTTCTTCGGGTTTTAAGTAAGAAAAATCTTTCAAAGTCCGCATTTGCAATTCTGTCAATTCAATGAATGGTCTTTGAAAATGAGCAAAAAAATTGGCAGGCATTTCTCTGGTTACATCCCTGTTCATTTGACTCTCCTTAATTCGGTTGGTTACTGGTGACTATTGATTCCACTTCGACAGCCTGCAGGCCGCGCTGGCCGTTCACAGGTTTAAATAACACCTTTTCTCCTTCAGCCAGGGTTTTAAATCCCTCCCTTTGGATGGCGCTGAAGTGCACAAAATAGTCTTCCCCATTATAATAAATGAAGCCAAAGCCTTTTCCTTTATTAAACCACTTTACGACACCCTGCATTTTATCCATCTTGATTCTCCAAACATCATGCTTATCGTTGTTATTAAATCCCACGCGGAAAAATAAGTAGGCCTACCTATATTGAAGGATTTTTTTTACCAAAGTGATTGTTCAATCGTTCGTCATCACCCACGTCCTCGGATTCATTCTCGAGTGGATAGCGATAATTCTTCACTTCTTCCTTGCGAGGAGATTCGGATTCATCATTGATATCATTCATGTCATCGGCATCGTTACTTTGACTTGGATTTTCCCGATTAAATTCATCGGTATTAATTCTATTTTCCATAACAAACTCCTATAATAATCAATTCCATTTTTTAATTAATTCAATGGCATAAAAAATAATGGGATAAATATTAATTTAAGCCCCATTTATTTAACAATAATGTTTCAATAAAAATTTGTCAAATTTAATTATTATTTTTTTATATATTTTTTATTGGATTTTTTTTAGTTAAAAATATATTTTTTTCACAAAAATAGTTCGTGATTTTTTCGAGGAGACGAGTTTTCTGTAACGGATGAATTGCCCATTAGGGCAGCGGCTTTGTGGCGCAGATGTTCAGTAATAAAAACGCTATTTAGTTTGTCGATAGGAATGACAAAGGAAAAACCATCCACCGCCATTTTTTCCTAAAAAATGCAAATGATCCCAGTTCTGACGTACAGTAAGAAAGCGCGCTACATCGGACTGGCTTCGGATTAAACCCCAAACTCCCTGATTAACAGTTTCTGCTTCAGGTAATGCATTTTTTCTTTCAAGGCGCAAGCCTCTCCCTCGGTCAACCGGTCTTTGCCTTCATCAAACAGGGTATTTTCCTCTTCTTTGACATGATGTTCGACCAAATCCTGCAGGGCCTTGACTGCATCTTGCCATTTCGCCGTCACTTTGGCAGGAGTCATGATGGCATGTATTTTATCCTCGATGTCTTTATGCTCCTTACGCGCATGCTGGATGTCTTCTTTCGCCGCAGCGTGCCTTTCCAGTGCTTTATAGAAAGTTTCCTGTTCCGATTTGGCATGAACCAATAATTCCCTGGCAATCATGGCGGCAATTTCGGTTTTCCTTTGATCCGATGCCACTTTGGAAAATTGCTTGAACAACTGATTCACCTTCTGATGGTCCATTTTAATGTAGTCATAAATATCCATAAAACCTCCTTATCAAGGGGTCATGACGACCTTGATGCAGCCGCTCTCTTTCTCATTAAACAGCTGATAGGCATCCGGCGCCTGCGATAGCCTGATGCGATGGGAAATTATGCGGGACGGGTCGATTCTGTCATTGACAATCGCTTTAAGAAGCGGTTTTAAGTAACGCTGCACATGGGTTTGTCCCATTTTAAACGTCAGTCCTTTATTCATCCCCGCGCCCAAAGGAATGTTATCAAGCGCCCCAATATACACCCCTGGAACTGAAACCCGTCCGCCCTTGCGGCAGCATTCAATGGCTTCACGCAAGACATGCGCTCTATCAGTCGCCAGTGCCGTGGCCTGTTTTACTCGATCAAGAATGGAATCAAATGTAGGTCCGACATGGGCCTCACAACCCACCGCGTCAATGCATGCATCCGGCCCACGGCCGCGAGTCATGACCATCAAGGCGTCATAAACGTCTTCTTCTTCAAAATTAATCACTTCGGCTCTGCCGTAATCGGCTGCCAGATTCAAACGTGCGGGAACGCAGTCGATGGCAATGACCCGGCCAGCCCCAAGCATCCAGGCGCTTTGAATGGCAAACTGTCCTACCGGTCCACAGCCCCACACAGCAATGGTATCGCCAGGTTGAATATCGCAATTTTCTGCCGCCATATAGCCAGTCGGCAAAATATCGCTTAAAAACAATACCTTTTCGTCAGGAATATCGTCCGTAATTTTAAGGGGTCCGACATTGGAAAACGGCACTCTCACGTACTGAGCCTGACCACCGGAAAAACCGCCCAGTAAGTGAGAATAACCAAAGATTCCCGCCGGCGATTGCCCCATTTGTTGTTTTGCCATCTCTGCATTGGGATTGGAACAGTCGCAAAGCGAGAACAATTGACGCTTGCAAAAAAAACATTTGCCGCAGGAGATAGTGAAGGGGACAACCACTTTATCCCCTACTTTCAATTTTCTGTTTTGACTGCCAAGTTCCACCACTTCCCCCATGAATTCATGACCGAGTATATCCCCGGATTCCATCGTCGGCATCATTCCATTAAATAGATGCAAATCCGATCCGCAGATTGCCGTTGAAGTGACACGAATAATGGCGTCATGCTCATTAATTATTTTAGGTTCAGGAACAGTATCAACCCGAACATCCTTTTTCCCATGCCAGCATAGCGCTTTCATAAGGCCTCCTTGCCATAATGAATCCTGCGTTAAATGCACTGAATAAATTATAGCAAAATCGTAAAAATAACAGACTAAAATATCACTGTTTTTATATAAAAACAAGTCAAAATAATCATATTTTTTTTAAATTCACAACGAATTATCCATTGTTTTATCTACCAAATTATAATGATTTTTCTGTCGTTTTTTAATGACAAATGCCACCAATAAACCGATATTGTTTTTTTTTGAATCAATGGCTCTTAAAATAAAATTAGCCAATCGGTAAAACAGTTTTCTTACCCCAATCTGAAGGAAGTACTTTATTTTTCCTCTCAAGGGAACCGTGGCGGTATACCGGCAATAATCGTGTAACCAGGTACTGAAGAAAATCGCAGTACGCGACAATACCGGCTCAAACAACAATTGGAAATTAAGGTATTTTAACGACACCATCGAAAATTGCGTTTGATCAAGCACCAGAAAATTATTGACGAGCACCCGTGCGGAAACAGCCATGTTGTTATGGGATGTGTCAACGGTATGCTCCAGGTGGATTGCCATGTGTTTTTTTAGAAACGAATGCGTCACGTATTGCTCAGGCGGCATTTTCCATAGTCGATGAGGTTCCATGTCAAAAAAAGGTTTGCATCGGGTCAAAAACCATTGTGAAAAGTGAGGCTCTTCCGTTAACGGGATGTCATAAAGATCAAGTAAGTCTTCTTTATAACCAAAATAGGCCCAATCACTGATGTGAAATGGCCTCTGCATAGTAAACAGGCAGGTCTTATGCCCCTTGATGCTGTAAATACTAAAGGCAAGGATGCGATTTTTGACAAATTTATAGCGTTTATCAAATAAGGGGTATTGATAAAAATATTTCAGGAATTTAGGTGAAATGAGCAATAAATCCGAACGGACCTTAAGCACGTAGGGACGTGTTGCTGCCTTAACTCCAGCAAAGGTGGAAACGATTAAACGATTGCAGTTATTGAGCAATTCATGATTGCCGTAATTAAACCAGGTGGCGCCTGGATCGTCGTTTAAAATAAGACGATCATGGGGAATCCCTTCCACGTTTTCGCCCATCCAGGTTGATAAAATTAATTCACTGTGCGGAAACAGTTTCTTAAGGCGCTGACACACAAGCCGTGTGGTATGTTCCGTGATATCAAACGCAGAACGATAAATGATAGGCCCTTGTACAACAATGGAAATGTCTTTATCGCTGATCATGATAAAACCCGGCTGTTTAAAAGCATGTTGTTCAGCGAATCCACCAAGTCCTGCGGCGTCCCAAAACACATCATGGTTTTTGTCCAAAGCGGGATGATGTGCTGCCCGCGTTTTAACATGTCCTTGTAAACGGTCGAGAGGTAATATTCGTTGTTCTCCCTGACATCATGGGCTATTAATTGCCGAATGGTGGCAAGAAGCCCTGCCGTGTCTTTAAAAAAATAAGTCCCGGTGGATGCATTCGTGGATATGACCTTTTTTTCTTCAATTTCAATGACTTTCATATGGGTCTCATCCAGACTGACATAACTCCAGCGGCACTCCTGTGATTTAAACAGGACAATGGCGCCATCCACGTCCTTAGCCAGGAGCGAAGTCCAGGTAAAATTCTCTTTAAAATACGTGTCGCAGTTGTGAATCAATGTCGGCTCATTGATATCCAGATGCCTTTCGCTGGCTAAAAAAGTTTCCGCCTGCCCGGCTGTATCATGTTCCAGCACGACAATCGAGCAATTCAGCAGAAACCCATAATGGGCCTCGATGTCATTGCTTAATTGTTTGACAAATTCATTGTCACGAAGAATGAAAATAAGTTTGCTCGCCAGATGCAGCGGCAGGCAATCGACTGCGTGACGATACATCGGTTTTTGCGCAACCTTGATGAGGGGTTTGGGCAGGGTAAAGCCGCAATGACTGAAACGCGAGCCTAAGCCCGCCATGGGGATTACGATATTCACTGTGTTGTTCCTTGTGCTTAAGTTAGAGATAACTGTTAATCAGATCGTCCTCAATGTGTTGCCAGGAACCATTGAATTGCAATGCCCGGTCGTCAATGTACACATGGGCATAGGGTTTACCAAACCATATTTCGTCATAAACAAAACCATGGTTCCTCAACCACTCCAAAAGCGTTAAGCCCTCTTTGGCTACAACGCGACCCACATTGGATTCACAGGTTTTCATATGACGCGCCGTGCACAAAATGATGTAAAACCCTCTCTCTTTCAATGCCATAATTCGTTCAGCCGCGCCCTCTAAGGGCTTAACGTCCTGATACGTTTCATGAGCCTGCCGTAATGTGCAGATCGTGCCATCGATATCAATACATATGCGCATAATTTCCCTCAATTACATTGTTTAAAATAATAAGACCAGCTAAATACAAAACCTTTTGGCGGTATGGGTTTTCGTAATGGAGACTCACCATGCTTAAAAAAAGTGACGCTTCGATTAGATAGACAAATTCAATCAGCACATTTCTTTCGATGAGCAGGTTGATATAGAACTCGTACATGTCGTTAAAGCAGTCGTAGAGAGGCACATCAATATAAAAAATGGTGTTGTTGATCTCGTTTAAAATAAACTTGTCATTGGCGAGATAATCGTAGCGCCCATGCAGGCAATGCAGGAGTTTGGCAAAATCATAATAAGAATGACCATAAATGCCGGACTCCCCAAACGAACCTCTGGGATCAATTAATTTGATTAAATGATTGTGGGACGAATACAGGATATTGCTGAAGCAGAAATCACCATGGATTGCGGTTATTTTCGAGTGGTTCGCCGATAATTTACCCAGTTTATCAATGAATTCATTCTTCAGCAGTGGAAAATTTCGGTATTGCCGGCCATTAATGGTTAAAATAGGCTCTTTAAATAGTTTGCCAAAAAAATCGTCTTTTTCTAATTGCTTGATTCGCTCCAGCGTTTTTTCAACATAAAAATGATAAACCGTGTCCTGGTTGGCGGGGTATGGTGGTTCTATCGCATGAAACTTATCCAAAATAAAGAGCAGTCGCTCAATGATTTTATTGCCCTCTTCTGGCAAAACAATGTTATTTAGAAAAAATTCTGACAAATTGAGGTAGGGAATGTACTCCAGTCTGTAACAGGAATAATCTTTGTTGTAGTCGAGTAATGAGGGGAAAAGAGACGATATGCTTTCTGGCAGACTCAGGTAGTAATTAATTTCATCATGAAGCTTCTTGGTATTAATTGAGGATTTAGTGAAAATACCATTCATGTAATCTATTGAAATAGAATTAAATACTCTAGACTGCATATAAATCCTTTTATTCTGCATTTAACCTAAAATTCAGTGTAATATATTTTTTAAAAATGTATACACATTTGTTTATAGAAAATAACGATAATTGTATTAAAAATAAAATATAAAATTTTAATTTGCTTTATTTGTTTTTTTGCCATAGATTTAAATGATTAATTTTTTTAAAAAAAGGAGAGAAATATGGATGGAGATATCGTATCGTCAGATGATGTAATTGGGGTGAATGTTGAGAACAGAGAGGGTGAAAATTTAGGTGAAATTGAAGCATTGATGCTCAATAAATACCATGGTAACGTGGAGTATGTGGTGCTGTCGTTCGGTGGTTTTTTAAACATAGGTAACAAATTGTTTGCCATGCCCTGGAAAATTTTCAACTATGACCCCGATAGAGAGTGCTTTGTTATTCCGGTCGACAAGGAAAAATTAAAAAACTCTCCTGGCTTTGAGCGCGACAATTGGCCAAACATGTCCGATGAGCATTGGGCAAAAGGCATTAACGATTATTATGGTACGTCCAGCACCTCAATCAATCGGTAAGGAGAGCCGCATGCTAAAACCAATTACAAAAGGGGTATTTTACACTGTCTTTGGCATAATACTAGCGGGCTGTTATTATCAAAAACCGACTTACTATGAACCCAATCAGTCTGTAAATTCATCGACATCTATAACGCGTGGACAGGTTAACATGTCGGATCAAATGATTACCAATCAAGTAAGAAACAGGATTGGAAATCGCAGCCTTTTGGGTAGTAGCAATGGTGGCAACACCCCCATAAATGTCATGACAAAAAATGGCGTTGTTTATTTGTCAGGGAGCGTAAATACAGTGCAGGAAAGAAGAAGAATAATCCAAATTGCCTCCAGCGTTCCTGGCGTTAAATCCGTCAAATCAACCCTAAAAACCAACTCATAAAAAGCCATTGGTGAATCATTTATCTTGTGATTCACCGGCTATTTTTTCTTGATTTTATCTTAAATAGACTATAATAAATAGTAGATTTTAATAGAGCAATAATGCTTAATTTAATAAAGAAAGGAAGCGACATTATGAGTATTTTAGGATTAATAATTTTAATATTATTGCTGGCCGCTGTATTGCCTATGTGGCCTTACAGCGCCGGTTGGGGCTATCGCCCGACAGGTATTGTTGGCCTTTTATTAGTCGTGTTTATTGTTGTACTCTTAACGAGAGGAACACCGTTGTAGATTTCATTGAAAAAATAATAAAAACAATAAGATTAAGCCTGCTGATGCAGGCTTAATCTTAATTTTGTGAGGGCGATCCGGTTTTTTTAAGTTGCTTTAAATGCTGTTTCCATTCCCTGTCTTTGGAAAAAACAAATTGCGCCGCTTCTTCAACAAAATAACCGATGTCATCAATTTTGGCCCACTCGCAATAACACTCTATTGCTCTCAATGTATCTAACTTGAGCTCAATTTTTACTTTCTCTTTTTTTCCCGCTAAATTACCCTTCAAAATGGCCATATCGCCCTCACATTATACAAACTCTACAGGCTTTGCATTATTGATGAATTCCAGCATGGAGTATTTTTATTTAAGGTAATAATCAGGATTTTGTCAATATTATGAAGAAGTTCGGATCAAAACCACCCTTCCAGGGAAAGTTTTCATGTACAGGCGACGAAAATTTCAACGTGGGTGCTGCACCAACTGCAGCACCTGACAGGATCGTTCGTTAACACTTGTTTCTATTGATATTTTTTCCTGGTTACAAATGAAATAGCTTGAAAAAGGATTACACAGTCTGGGAATTGACGGCGTCGGCTTTCGTCAATGACGTGCGTTTATAGTGTTTTTTCCACTCTGTGTCGTTGTCAAAAACGCATTCACTGGCTTCTTCAATAAACTCAGCAAGCGTGATATTCGCCCATTGACAGTACTCTTCAATGGATGCGAGTGTTTCGGGGCATACGTTCAATTCTACTAATTCCGTGTTAGTCCTTTGATTGCCTGGGATACTCATAAATCTTCTCCTTAATAAAACAATTGAGTATGAGTGCAAATTGTAACGATAGGTTCCGCTTTCCACAGCAGGAACTGATTGCCATCGCACAAGTCGCCAACCTTTAACATTGTGACTGGATTTGGAAATAATTCCTATTAAGGTTGTCCTTGATTCGCATTAAGGGTAAGCATAGGCTGATAAGGAAAATACTACTGCCAAATTAAAGTAGAAACGATTAATATTTGCTAAAATGGCAGTAATACATTTTACAAAAGATGTAGGGTGTTGTGTGAGTAGAGATGACCATTTAAAAATTAACCATTGTAAATTTGATAAAACAATCAACAAGTTTAGGCATGAGTTGGCCCAATCACTAATGATAATCAATACCTACATTGATGGGTGCCAAGAACGCATTAAATTCAATACGCTTACCCATGAGCAACTCCTGGTTATTTTTAATAAAATTAAAATGCAAACTGAACGTGTAAGTACCATGAGCGAACGTTTGCTGGTAAAAAACTCACGGTCGATTGATTAATATGGCTATGTTGGACACGACTCAAACCGTCTTTATCATCGATGATGAGCCTGAAGTCAGTGAAGCTTTGCAATGGCTTTTTGAATCCGTAGGCATCCAGGTGAAAGCTTACACAAATGCCTATGCGTTTCTTGAACAATACCATGCCAATATGCGTGGCTGCCTGATTAGTGATGTCCGAATGCCCGGCATGAGCGGTTTGGAATTGATTGAGAAATTGAAAGAACAGAACAATTTACTGCCTGTTATTATTATCACAGGCTATGGCGATGTGCCCATGGCCATCAGAGCCATGAAAGCCGGAGCGATTGATTTTATCTTAAAACCGGTCAATGATCAGAATCTTCTGGAAATTGTTCAACAGTGTCTGAATCAATCCACAATACAAAGCACCTGGGTAAAAGAAATCAGCGCTCGGATTCAAACCTTAACCGAACGTGAAATCCAGGTGATTGAATTAATTATCGAGGGCAAGTTGAATAAAGAAATAGGTTATGAACTTTCTATTTCGCGCTCAACCGTAGAAGCCCATCGCGCCAGTATTATGAAAAAAATGAAAGCAAAAAATTTAGCTCAACTCATAAATATGTATGTTCGATTTCAAATGAATGAAGAATTCAGGATACCTTGATTTGCTATATCTTGTCCTTGATTTTCCAACAAACTGCCCTATTGCCAATCACAGGATTAAACATCCTTTGCTTTTTCAATAAGGATTAACTATGCGTTCACCTGCCATCTACATTATTGATGATAACGAAGCGGTATCCAGAAGCTTGCAATTTTTGTTCGAATCATTTTATGAAATTGAAAGCATAGTCTATGATAGCCCATTGGCTTTTTTAAATGACTTCTCGACAGAGTGGCGGGGATGTCTGATCACTGATTTACTCATGCCGAACATGAGCGGCATCCAATTGATTGAGGAATTGAAAAAATACCCATGCCACCTCCCCGTCATCATTATGAGTGGTCACGCCGATGAAGATACCGCGTCTCGGGCCCTGAAGAAGGGGGCACATGCTTTTATAAAGAAGCCTTTTAAAATTGATTTTTTATTAGAGATTGTTGACGCCATTTTTAAAGATTTTATTAAGAAATAAAAGGAAGTGCTATGCTTTTTTTAAAAAGCATAGCACGGTTTTTTAAGATTTAACTTCGCAATTAATTTCAGTGCAATCACGGCAGTTTTTAGCGGCAAAAGAGAACGCATCAGCAGCTGATTTTGCAGTGTTGGACATTTCGTTATCAGCCGATTTATCCGTTTCAACATTACTGCTGCTTGCATTGGTGCTGCATACCCAATTTGAATCCATGCTGGTTTTGCTATTGGTATTGGCGAAACCCAGTGTCGATGCCAAAATCAAACTTCCAGCCATTAAGTAGTGAGTAATTCCTTTCATAATTTTCTCCATTTTTTTTGAATTGAACCTACAAAATTTAGAATAGGAATATAACCAAAAAGTGTCAAGAAAATATCTAAAATTAAACATTAATTTAAATTTTTTTTAAAAATAGAAATATTAAATAATGATTATTTTGCTTTATAACTTCCTGTTACCTAGACTTAATATGTATGGGAGATAGTTATGATTAAACCGAAAGTTCACCCCAATGAAGCCGAGCGATTAAAAGCCTTGCATGCCACAGGACTAATCAATACCCCAATGGAGCAGGGATTTGAACAAATAACCAGCCTGACTAAAAAAATATTTGATGTTCCGATTGTCGCGATTAGCCTAATTGATAAGGATAAACAGTGGTTTAAATCCATTATTGGCTCTAATTTATCTGAAACACCCCGCGAAATTTCGTTTTGTGGCCACACCATTTTAAAAGAAGAAGCACTGATTGTCTCCGATGCGCAATCCGATGCTCGGTTTAAAAACAACCCCCTGGTTACTGGTGAAAAAGGATCTATTCGCTTTTATGCAGGCTACCCCATTCATGCCAGCAATGATCATCAACCCATTGGCGCGCTTTGCATCATTGATAACAAGCCACGCCACATTTCACCGACTGAAAAATCGATATTGCATGATCTTGCCGCACTGGTGGATTCAGAGATCAGCAATTTTCACTCCCTTGAGGCTTACAAAGCACGCAACTTTGAACTCGAATGCACCGATCGTATAACCTTACTTGATGGTGTTACCAAAACCTGGAACGCAAACGGAATCACGCAATTATTGCAACAACAGATGAAGCTCAGTAAGGAAGAAAAAGAAACATTTGGCTTATTCAATGTCTCCATTGACAGTTTTAACTCGTTCACGGAGGAATACGGCGAAGAGGTGGGTAACGAACTGTTGCATGCCATTGCCCGAAACCTGGTGGTTCATTGCCACAATGAAGCCTCGATCGGGTATTTAGGTGGAAAGGAATTTATGGTTATTTTGCCCCTTAATGATAAAAGAGAAATATTAAAATCCGCAGAGCGGCTTCGCCAGAATATTGAACACGAGCCCATGACGACGCAGGCAGGCGAAATGAAAGCGACAATAACCATTGGCATCGTGTTTTATGATCCCCACGTACATCAGGAGACTTCAAGTATTATGACTGAGGCTCATGGCGCACTGGAAGAAGGCAGACACGCCGGTGGGAACCGGATTGTACTTCATTAACAACGCGACCATCATGATGGCATTAGCCGTAAACGGGCTATATCCTAAGACGGCAAGCATTGGATTCACAGGATGGATGGTTGCCCGCCTGCGCGGGCAAGACAGGATGGGGTGAGGTAAATAGTCGAGTTGGTGTGGTGCTTTTATTCTGTTGTCATTCCGACGACGGTGGAGCATTGGATTCACTGGATGGAATGGTTGCCCCGCCTGCGCGGGCAGGACAGGCTGGGGTGAGGTAAAGCCCAGTGTTTCCCCCATTCCAGCAAAAATTTAAGCAAAAAAAAACGGCCCAGTGTTCTACTGAGCCGCTTTAGAATAAAGCCCTGGCGATGACCTACTTTCACATGAGGAAACCTCACACTATCATCGGCGCGAGTCTGTTTCACTTCTGAGTTCGAGATGGATTCAGGTGGTTCCAGACTGCTATGGTCGCCAGGAAAACGGTTTAAGCGTCATGGTGGCAACGGTGTTAACCGTCTGGCCATGAGGCCGGTAAAGAATAGAGTCACATTCATGTTATTGCTATAACCTGAAGCGTATCAGGTTATATGGTCAAGACAATCAGCCAATTAGTACGAGTTAGCTTCACGCATTACTGCGCTTCCACACCTCGCCTATCAACGTCGTAGTCTTCAACGGGCTTCATGGGAAAACTCATCTTGAGGGAGGCTTCCCGCTTAGATGCTTTCAGCGGTTATCCCGTCCGAACTTAGCTACCCGGCAATGCCACTGGCGTGACAACCGGTACACCAGAGGTTCGTCCACTCCGGTCCTCTCGTACTAGGAGCAGCTCCTCTCAATTTTCCTACGCCCACGGCAGATAGGGACCGAACTGTCTCACGACGTTCTAAACCCAGCTCGCGTACCACTTTAAATGGCGAACAGCCATACCCTTGGGACCTGCTTCAGCCCCAGGATGTGATGAGCCGACATCGAGGTGCCAAACACCGCCGTCGATATGAACTCTTGGGCGGTATCAGCCTGTTATCCCCGGAGTACCTTTTATCCGTTGAGCGATGGCCCTTCCATACAGAACCACCGGATCACTAAGACCTACTTTCGTACCTGCTCGAGCCGTCACTCTCGCAGTCAAGCACCCTTTTGCCTTTACACTCTTGGTACGATGTCCGACCGTACCGAGGGTACCTTTGTGCTCCTCCGTTACTCTTTGGGAGGAGACCGCCCCAGTCAAACTACCCATCATACACTGTCCTCATCCAGGATTACTGGACCAAGTTAGAACCTCAATAATAACAGGGTGGTATTTCAAGGTCGGCTCCATGCGAACTGGCGTCCGCACTTCTTAGCCTCCCACCTATCCTACACAGTTATCATCAAAGTCCAGTGCAAAACTGTAGTAAAGGTTCACGGGGTCTTTCCGTCTAGCCGCGGGTACACTGCATCTTCACAGCGATTTCAATTTCACTGAGTCTCGGGTGGAGACAGTGTGGCCATCGTTACGCCATTCGTGCAGGTCGGAACTTACCCGACAAGGAATTTCGCTACCTTAGGACCGTTATAGTTACGGCCGCCGTTTACCGGGGCTTCGATCAAGAGCTTCTCCGAAGATAACCCCATCAATTAACCTTCCGGCACCGGGCAGGCGTCACACCCTATACGTCTTCTTACGAATTTGCAGAGTGCTGTGTTTTTAATAAACAGTCGCAGCCACCTGGTCTCTGCGGCCCTCAACAGCTTTGTTGCGCAGGCAACTAACCATCAAGGGCGTACCTTCTCCCGAAGTTACGGTACCATTTTGCCTAGTTCCTTCACCCGAGTTCTCTCAAGCGCCTTAGTATTCTCTACCTGTCCACCTGTGTCGGTTTGCGGTACGGTTCTCTATAAGTTATGGCTAGCAGCTTTTCCTGGAAGCCTGGCATCAATGACTTCTCTGCACCCCGAAGGGTCAGAACCACTTCGCACCTCCGTGTTAACAAGAGACCGGATTTGCCAAGTCTCTCCACCTACGTGCAAGTACCGGGACAACCAACGCCCGGCTCATCTAGCCTTCTTCGTCCCCACATCACCACTTATAGAAAGTCCAGGAATATTAACCTGGTTCCCATCGACTACGCCTTTCAGCCTCGCCTTAGGGGCCGACTCACCCTGCTCCGATTAACGTCGTGCAGGAAACCTGGGACTTCCGGCGTGAGGGTTTTTCACCCTCATTATCGTTACTCATGTCAGCATTCGCACTTCTGATACCTCCAGCACACTTCTCAGTGCACCTTCATCAGCTTACAGAACGCTCCCCTACCACGTGCACATAGTGCACATCCGCAGCTTCGGTGTATGATTTTAGCCCCGTTACATCTTCCGCGCAGGCCGACTCGACCAGTGAGCTATTACGCTTTCTTTAAAGGGTGGCTGCTTCTAAGCCAACCTCCTGGCTGTCTATGCCTTCCCACATCGTTTCCCACTTAATCATAACTTGGGGACCTTAGCTGGCGGTCTGGGTTGTTTCCCTCTTCACGACGGACGTTAGCACCCGCCGTGTGTCTCCCGTGATTCAATTAGCCGGTATTCGGAGTTTGCATCGGTTTGGTAAGCCATGACAGCCCCCTAGCCGAAACAGTGCTCTACCCCCAGTAATCATTCACGAGGCGCTACCTAAATAGCTTTCGGGGAGAACCAGCTATCTCCGGGCTTGATTAGCCTTTCACTCCTAGCCACACGTCATCCGATAATTTTTCAACATTACCCGGTTCGGACCTCCAGTTGGTGTTACCCAACCTTCATCCTGCACATGGCTAGATCGCCCGGTTTCGGGTCTACTCCCAGCGACTCTCGCCCTATTCAGACTCGATTTCTCTACGGCTTCCTTATTCAGTTAACCTCG
Organism: Legionella rubrilucens; assembly: GCF_001468125.1. Lineage (GTDB taxonomy): Bacteria > Pseudomonadota > Gammaproteobacteria > Legionellales > Legionellaceae > Legionella_C > Legionella_C rubrilucens. The sequence goes on from NZ_LNYT01000022.1 coordinate 112,270, forward strand.
CCACTGAAAGTAACTCGCTGACCCATTATACAAAAGGTACGCAGTCACACAGCCTAAGCCATGCTCCCACTGCTTGTACGCAAACGGTTTCAGGGTCTATTTCACTCCGCTCTCCGCGGTTCTTTTCGCCTTTCCCTCACGGTACTGGTTCACTATCGGTCAGTAAGGAGTATTTAGCCTTGGATGATGGTCCACCCATATTCAACCAGGATTTCACGTGTCCCGGCCTACTTCTTCGCGTGCTTAGTTCCTTAATCAATCTTCGTATACGGGACTATCACCCCCTACGGTCAGATTTCCCAATCTGTTCTACTCCATTGATTAATAAATCACACCAGGCTCTTCCCCGTTCGCTCGCCGCTACTAAGAGAATCTCAATTGATTTCTTTTCCTTCGGGTACTTAGATGTTTCAGTTCCCCGAGTTCGCTTCTTTAACCTATGTATTCAGTTAAAGATGACTGCATCACTGCAGCCGGGTTCCCCCATTCGGACATCTCTGGATCAACGCACGTTTCCAACTCCCCAGAGCTTTTCGCAGGATTCCACGTCCTTCTTCGCCTCTTACTGCCAAGGCATCCACCGTTTGCGCTTCTCTTCTTGACCATATAACCTGAGTCTCCTCAAGTCACACAGTAACATGAAAATCACTATTCGCTTGTGTTACCTCTATTCTTTACCTGATTGTTAATGAACGTCTGGTTTATCCAGATGAAAACACTCAAGCCTTACGCCTTAAGACCTTTCATCTGGCTAATCCTGAAGAAAACGCATGATGGTGGAGCCGAGGAGGATCGAACTCCTGACCCCCTGCGTGCAAGGCAGGTGCTCTCCCAGCTGAGCTACGACCCCAGATTTACTGCAGCTTTTATTGTTACTCTTCGTTATGTCGGGTCGCGCGCAGTCGCATACCGATGTATGCTCCTTTGCTCTCTCGCCAACATGCCTCGATTAACAATAAAATCGTTGTAAATCACTTTTTACTGTCAATCCGAGTAAAAAACCCGTGTAAATTGGTTGTTATTGTTGT
>NZ_LNYT01000022.1:113307-113621 GCF_001468125.1 Legionella rubrilucens
AGCCATACTCAGATCAAATGACACTGAAAACAATGTGAATTAATCTGAACACGACGAAGAATCAGCATGGTGGTGGGTCTGGGTGGACTCGAACCACCGGCCTCACCCTTATCAGGGGTGCGCTCTAACCAACTGAGCTACAGACCCAATTCATAGAATGTTGACTTGGACCGGCCAATCAGCATTCTTTCAATGCTTTTTCTTCTTCTTGAAAACAAACTGTGTGGACACCCTGAAACGTCGTACGACTCTTATTTTAAGGAGGTGATCCAGCCGCAGGTTCCCCTACGGCTACCTTGTTACGACTTCACCCC
>NZ_LNYT01000022.1:113631-113821 GCF_001468125.1 Legionella rubrilucens
CCCTTTGCGAACTCGCTTAATGAACAGCAATCACCGCAAATCGATTGGCTTTACATCTTCGCTTTGCTTTTGCGTTTCTTCTTCTTGAAAACAAACTGTGTGGGCACCCTGAAACGTCGTACGACTCTTATTTTAAGGAGGTGATCCAGCCGCAGGTTCCCCTACGGCTACCTTGTTACGACTTCACCCC
>NZ_LNYT01000022.1:113831-113936 GCF_001468125.1 Legionella rubrilucens
TCTTGTTGAGAACTTGCTCAATGAACAGCAATCACCGCAAATCGATTGGCTTTACATCTTCGCTTTGCTTTTGCGTTTCTTCTTCTTGAAAACAAACTGTGTGGG
>NZ_LNYT01000022.1:116591-208149 GCF_001468125.1 Legionella rubrilucens
TAATTGGCATAATAACGATGGATAGCGAAAGTCGCTGCAAAGGAGCGGGCCCTTTCTTCATTCCGGCTGGCTACCGCCTTTAACTCCCCGGTGTCTGAGGCCACTATCGCTGCCGCGATGACTTCAGAGATAAAACTCGTTCCCAGAATACCCCAGTTTAAACGTCTGACGACCATTGTCACTCCTTTCCCTGTATTAACTGGCTGCACGCCCGCATCGCAATTCCTGTCTATTAAGTCATTGCAAAGGATGGCAGTATACCTTCTTAGGCTGCCCGCCACTAGCCAATTGAATCACGTAAACTTTATTGAAAATAACTATGGTTATTACCTGCATTTTTTGCTAATCTTCGCAATTCAACGATGGTGGCCCTTTTGGTCCCCTCGCGACGATAGACTGTGAACCCCGTCAGGCCCGGAAGGGAGCAGCGGTAACAGTTGATTCGGGCGCCGGGGTGTGGCTTCTAGGGCCGCCGCCCTAATTGCGAATGTCAATATGAGCTACCTAGCACTAGCACGTAAATGGCGGCCACGAACTTTTTCTCAACTGGTTGGTCAAGACCATATTAATCAGGCTTTGGTGAATTCCCTTAATCAACAGCGTTTGCACCATGCCTATTTATTTACTGGTACCCGCGGCGTAGGTAAGACCAGCGTTGCCCGGCTCATGGCCAAGGCCTTGAATTGTGAACGGGGCGTTAGTGCAGAGCCCTGTCTGCAATGTGAACCCTGTCTTGCCATTGAGGAAGGACGGTTCATTGACTTAATTGAAGTCGATGCCGCCTCCAAAACCCGGGTCGAAGACACACGCGACCTTCTTGATAACGTCCAATACGCGCCCACCAGCGGCCGCTTTAAAATTTACCTTATTGATGAAGTGCACATGCTGTCGCAGCATAGTTTCAATGCCCTGTTAAAAACACTGGAAGAACCGCCGGCCCATGTTAAATTCCTTTTGGCAACGACCGATCCGCAAAAATTACCCGTCACGATTCTGTCCCGCTGCCTGCAATTTAATCTTCATCATCTATCACCTGAATTAATCAGTCAGCAATTGCAATCCATTGTCGACCAGGAAAAGCAACCCTGCGAACCGCAAGCCCTTGCCTTACTGGCCAAAGCGGCGAAAGGCAGTATGCGGGATGCCTTAAGCCTGCTTGATCAGGTCATTGCCAGCGCCGATAACCTGCTCACAGCCCAAAAGGTGAGGTCGCTTCTGGGTTATACGCAACAAGATTATGCCCTTCAGCTTTTGCAGGCATTGATTCACCATGAGGCCCCAGCTCTGATTCAGTTAAGCCGCACCATTGCGCGCGAAGGCGGGCATTTTTCTTATGTGCTGAATGAGATGCTGGACTACCTGCATCAGATGACCCTGTGTCAGGCTCTTGCAGGCGAACACCCCCTGCTGCAATGCCCTGAAACCATCAAGACATTGGCGCAAGAGGTATCGGCAGAAGATACCCAACTGTTTTATCAAATCGCCCTGAAAGGCCTGGAGGATATGCCGCTCGCGCCCACGCAAACCATAGGCTTTGAAATGACGTTGCTGCGAATGCTGGCCTTCAAGCCGGCAGGCAAAAGCCCTTTGCCTCCGCTGGCTCATGAGATACCCACTGCCTCAGAACAGCCGCTAGCGGTGATCGACCCGGGCAGCACATCCGTCGTACAGACCGCCCCGCCCCTGTCGCTGGAAATCCCGCCACTGTCTCCGTTTGAAGACAAGCCGCCTGTTCCTGATGAGCCGTCTTTTGATCAAGGCATGCCAGTGGTGAATGAAGTGGCCGCAACGGAAGAACCGCCATCGACAGAATCCAGCGACGTACGCTGGGACACGATTCTGCCGCGCTTAAAATTAAGCGGTCTTGCGCAAAACGCAGTGGACAATGCGGAATTGATCAGTAAGAATGGCCGCGACCTTGTTTTGCGGGTGGATAAGGGCCATCAATCGCTGTTTACCCCCGCCATTCAACAACGCATTGAGCAGGCCTTATCCCAGTTTTACGGTGAATCCATTAAGCTGACCCTGAATACAGACAGCCCTACGCAAGCCACGCCAGCCCAAAAAAAACAGCAGGCTCAGCAAATGCGCATGGAGATGGCCGAAAACAGCTTGCAGAACGATCCCTTTTTACTTGAGCTGCAACAGCAATTTTCAGCGGAAGTGGTTAAAAATTCTATTGTGCCCGCTGAAGATCCATTATAATTAAATTTACAACACGATTGAGAGGTAACGATGGATATTAATCAAAATCTGGGCAACCTGATGAAAGAAGCCCAAAAAATGCAACAACGCATGCAGGAAGCCCAGCAGCAATTAAGTCAATTAGTTGTTGAAGGGGAATCCGGCAGCGGCTCATTGAAAGTACGGGTTAAAATGAATGGCCGCCACGATGTGACCGAGGTCCGAATTGGCCAGGCGCTGATGGAAGAAGACGTTGAAATGGTAGAAGATTTAGTCGCAGCCGCATTCAACAATGCTGTCCGCAAAGTTGAAGTTGCTTCTAAAGAAAAGATCAGTCAACTCACAGCCGGGCTTAACATCCCTACTGACTTTCTGAAAGACAAAGACGGGGAATAATCGGCGTCATGAGTGCGTTGAATCGTCTAATCGATGCATTACGCTGCCTGCCGGGTGTTGGGCCAAAATCCGCGCAGCGTATGGTCTATCATCTGCTTAGGCATCAAAGGCAGCGCGGGGTGCATTTGGCCGCATGCCTGGAAGAAGCCATGCAGAAAATTAGCCACTGTCAACGCTGCAACAATTACACCGAAAACACGCTTTGCCACTTGTGCACCAATTCCAGTCGCGATTTCAGCCAGCTTTGCGTGGTTGAAAGCCCTGCCGATGTATCCGCCATTGAACAAAGCCATGCGTTTAGCGGCGGTTATTTTGTCTTGATGGGAAAAATTTCGCCGCTCGATGGCTTAGGGCCGGATGACATCGGTTTACCAAAACTCGTTGATTTAATCGCGCGTGAAAAGATTAATGAAGTCATCCTGGCATTAAGCCCCTCGGTGGAAGGACAAACCACGGTGCATTTTATTCATGAGTTGCTTAAACCCATTGGGGTGCGGATCAGTCAATTGGCGCATGGCATTCCTTCAGGCGGAGAACTGGAATTTCTTGATGGAAATACCATAGGTAGTGCCTTAAAGAATCGGGCAGCCGTGCATGTCTAGACTCAAAACCGCAGTCTCTGTGTGTTATTTTTTAATTTTTTGTACATTCAGCACACAGGCAGCGTTTAATAAAAATCTGTGGCCCATCTGGGAAGTTAATAATCCTCTCTCGACGGCAGTCATTGATCACAGCGACTGGCAAACCCTGCTGAATCAATGCGTCGTAACCAACGAAGAAGGAATTAACCTGGTTGATTATGCTCACCTGACACCTAAACAGCATGAACGGCTAAAACGCTACATTAATCAATTATCAAAAATCGATATTGACGCCTACAACCGCGACGAGCAACTGGCTTTCTGGATTAACTTATACAATGCCCTCACCGTCAACATCGTGGCTGATTACTACCCGGTAAGCAGCATAGAAGACATTAACATATCTCCGGGCCTGTTCAGCATTGGTCCCTGGGGGGCAAAGATAATTACCATCAACGGAACCCCCCTTTCTCTGGATGAAATTCATAATCGCATTATCCGTCCCATCTGGAATGATCCGCGCGCACATTACGCCATTAACAATGGCTCCATCGGCGCTGCGAACTTAAGTAAAAAGGCCTACCTGGGCAAAACCATTGAACAGCAGCTTAATAATGCCGCAACGGAATACATCAACTCCCTGCGGGGCGTTCAGGTCATCGAAGGCAAGCTCATCGTCTCGAAAATCTACGAATGGTTCAGTGATGATTTTGGGGGCACCAAACTGGATATCATTAATCACATTAAATACTATGCTCGCGAACCCTTAAAGAGTCAGCTAAAGCATGTCAATACCATTGAGAATTACATGTATAACTGGCATCTTAACAGCACAGTCGACCCATCGTGAAGAGAACAGACCCAACCGCGTATTGGCATTATTTCAATCATTTCTTTCTTTTTAATTTAGTCTTTTTAGGGTTGCAGTTTGCCTATATTTTAAGCCTGGGCAGCAGTTTTTTGCATGCTATCCCCTTGCCTTTCCAGGTCTACTTTGAAATGGCGCTTACAGGCGTTCTGCAAGTGGCGCTGCATGCACTGCTGGCTTTACTTCAGGCTTTCTGGCTATGGGCTATCCTGGCAGGCAAACGTCTGGAGGATAACCACCGTCTGCTCATGCTGCTCTACGCCCTGACCATTCTCTGGGTCCTTTGCCTTAATTGTTATTTCTTCCCTTTAAGTGAGTTCAGCCGCCTGTTTTTACCGCCCATCCCCCTGGCATTGATTCGAGGGCTGCTCCTTGCCTTGTCTGCTTTTTTCCTGCTGTTAACTTTGCTGGGTTTGACAAGACTCATCCGAAAACAGCCGCGCATGGCAGTTGCCTTGCTGACAACGGGGGTAGCCTTCTCACTTTTTATTTTTCTCCCTGAACATGAAACGGTCGCCGAAGGCCCCACCAGCACGCGACCGAATATCATTATCATTGGCGTTGATTCCTTCAGTGCTGAACGTCTCAATGCAACAGAAACACCGACGCTTTTTCATTTTATTAATCAAAGCGTACATTTTACTGACACCATCAGTCCCTTGGCCCGTACCTACCCCGCCTGGTCAAGTATTTTAACCGGCTTATACCCCATTCATCATCAGGCAAGAGAAAACTTAACGCCCGCCAAATTGGTTAACAGCTCGGCCAGTATTGTCTGGTCATTGCGGCAGGCAGGCTATTACAGTATTTTTGCCACGGATGACCGGCGGTTTAACACCCTGGATAAGGAGTTTGGTTTTCAGGAAATCATAGGCCCCAAAACGGGGATTAATGATGCGCTGATTGGTACGTTTAATGATTTTCCCCTGAGTAATCTGTTGGTTAATTTTAAATTAAGCCGCTGGCTTTTCCCCTACAATTACTTAAACCGTGCCAGCCATTACACCTATTATCCGGCCACTTTTGATAAGGCCCTGGCGGAACGCATTGAAGCGGCACAAACCCGGCAACCGGTTTTTCTGGCGGTGCATTTCACGCTGCCGCATTGGCCCTATGCCTGGGCACCGTCTTTACCAGCCGAGGTCGGGGACGAATACAGTGTCTTGGAGCGGGGTAACCTTTATCATGCCGCCGTTCGCCAGACTGATCAGCAAATCGGACGATTATTTGCACAGCTTCAGAAGGGGGGGTATCTTAAAAACAGTCTGGTTATTGTCTTAAGTGATCATGGCGAAGCCCTGTATGAAGAAGGCAGCCGTAAAACCAGTCTTGAGGGTTACCAGGGTAAAAAGCCCAGCCTGCTGGCCAGTTATTTTTCCCGCAAGACGTCAACCGAGTTGCAACGCAGTGCCGGTCATGGTTCGGATTTACTCAGTCCCTCCCAATACACCTGTCTGCTCGGCATGAAAATAATGAAAGATAACCGCCCCCTGACTCAGGCAAAAACCATCAGCACCCGTGTCGCCCTGATTGATTTAGCCCCAACCATTGCCGCCTTTGTCGGCCTGCCTGAAAAACTGAAAACAGATGGCCTTTCCCTGTTACCAAGCCTGTTAAGTTCCAGTGAGCCTCCAGCCAATCGGGTGTTCATGCTGGAAAGCGGCATGCTTCCCAATCAATTCATTTCTCGGGAAAAAGCAAGGCAATACGGGATTCTGTTATTTCGCGTTAATCCGGTCAATGGCTTGCTGGAACTGCGCGAAGACAAGCTTGAAAGCATTAATGCCATGAAAATATACGGTGTTATCCAGGGCGATTGGCTATTGGCCTTATACCCGGATGACCGACTTTATATACCGGTGCTTTTGCGCTTAAGTAATGGACAATGGACGGATAGCCTGCAGACACCTTTTGCCAAAGCCTCCCCTGCCCAGTCCCTGCTGCGGCAATTGCTGCAATTTTATGCTGACGATTTGGCAACTTACCCTGAAACCAGACCTAGCCTTCCACTTCCTTAAACAGGGCTTCCAGACGTGGGTTAATACGCGGTGAAGGTTCGGCATACAAGCTGATGACCCGTCTGAGCGCCTGCAAATTGCGCCGCCCCGGTTTCACCTTTTTTAACCCCACCTGGCGCTCATAAGGCACGGTGGTCATGCCGCGTTCATCAAGTGCTTCCCGCAGTGCCTCCATGATGGTTTCAAGCACACTGTAAACATAAAAAACCGTGTCCCTTTCCTGAAGCGTTAAAGGGGGAATATCATTAATCGCCTGCCCCTGACAAGCCGCATTCAGCGTACGCATCAGATAGGAACTGTCCTTATTGGCAAAATAACCGTACAAATCCAGGCAGTCAGTGGTCGACAATTGCTGATACAACTGCTTCATTTGTTGATTAAACAGCACATTCCCCTGGGTAACCGGAAAACCGCTTGCCAACGAAGCTTTAAGCGACATGGCCGCGTCAATGAGGCGATTGGGATTAAACCAGTATTTGTAAGCACGAAAAATGTCGAACAGCTTAGCCTGCCCCAAGCGTCCCTCCTGCTCAAGCCAGTGGGTTAGACGCCAGTCCTTGATGACCTCGGTAATCAATCCCTGGTATTTTTTTTCAGCTTCCACGGTTATTCCTTCCGGTAACTCGCTGCCATGAAATAGAAAATCGTGACCGCTGTGAATACCGCGCTGCCGCAAGGCCTGCAGTAATTGCTGATGAAAAAAAACAATGAACTGGTACAGGGTATTGAACCGATTTCTGACCGAAATCATTTTTTCCGCATGCAGTGAAAAATCATAGAGATGGCCAGGATTAATCCAATAATAAAAAATGCTGTTAATGAGTGACCGGAACTCCGGCAGAGCCAGGCGATGATCCAGTTCAATCAATTGCTGATCGTCAAGATGTAAAAACAGACTGCCTGACACCGTGCTTTTTTCACCCGCCGTGTTGGCAAACCGTGTCATCGCCCACAACCAGTCAGCTGGTGAATCAGCTCTTGTAATCTGGTCAAATAAAGTCAATAAAGGCAAGTGATCAGGCTCGTTTTCAGCGGGAGTTGCCTGCCCTCTCCCCGCGAGTAGACTGACCATGTCAAGGTAATGCCTTTTTACCCGGGCAAGCACAATCATTTCCTCGCTTTTTGTAGCCGGGGAAAGAAGCTGTTGCCTGCACTTAAGCAGGTGCAGATAGCTTTCTGAAACGGTTACACTGACGTTGGATGCTTCCCTGTCTTCAGGGAAGCTTCTATCAGGGGCCGCCATCAAAGTCATTAATTCATCGTAAAGCGCAGCCAATTGCTGGCAGGATGACGCAATGACTAAGTAACGCTCAGACGACAGATGTCCGCGGGTCATTAAGCGGTGCAACCTGACCTCGCCCTGACGAATAGTAAATTTAATCTTTGCTTTGTTGCGGCTGGCATTATCCACCAACCAGGTCAAACCCAATCGATTAAAAAGAGGCATCCCGTTCCTCCGGCATCTGATAAGGCTTAAACGCTCGCAGCGCGTTAATTTCATCATAGCAGGAAATGATTGGATTTACTTCCCATCTTCTTCTAGGATCTAAATAAAGCTGGCAGAGAAAAGATAAATGAACATGAAGCCCCCACGATTTGAGGAGTTTTTGGCCAAAAAAGTAGCTAACGGCCAACTGGCTCCGGAATTACTGCCCGAACTCGTTGGTAAGGAAAGTGCCAATCGCATCCTGGATAACAGCATGAATGCCCAGGGAGCACCGGCCATAGGCGGCGGACACATTGCCGTTCAACATGGTGCCATCAGTGAAATACTGGGTAAAATCCCGGATCAAAAAGATCGATTAAGCATGGAAAAGGAACTCGTGGATACTCTCAATCTGGAATCGTTTAACACCCAACAGGATAACCTTGAATCCACCCTTCAAAATCAGGATCCGGTTTCCGAGAACCTTGAGAATGAAGACAACGTAGACGATCATCAGTCGAAACCGCGCTAGCACCGGTTTAAAAAAATCGCCAAATAAAAACCTTCCGGTATATAATCGTGTCCGAAACAAAACACATCAACGAGATAGTACGGATGGAGAGATTGCATGCTGCCGCATCGTAAATACCTGCTGATTATTGACGATGCTCCCAAAGACCCACGACTGGAGGAGTATTTTGCCAAATTTAACTTCAGTCTGGTTCAGTACAGCGATACCCGGCAACTGGGTCAGGAAAACGAACCGCCGGAAGCCCTGCTTATTAACTGGCGGCTGCTTAAAGACAATGCCTTAACGATTGATATGCTCTACCACCGTTACCCGGCGCCTATTTTAGTCATCAGCGATAAAAGCAATGAAGAGATGTGTGTCAAAATGCTCGAAGCCGGGGCGGATGACTTTTTGGTAAAACTCATCCACCCGCGGGAATTGCATGCGCGCATCAGCGCCATCAGTCGCCGCGTGCAGCGCTTTGCCGATGAGTCCGAACAGGAAAAAGAAGTGCTGGCCTTCGCCAACTGGCGTCTTTACCCTTCTTCCCGGCAAATTTTTGATGAACATCACCAGGAACTGCAACTCAGCGCCGGTGAATATGATTTATTGCTGGCTTTTGTCAGGCAGCCGCAGCAGATCCTCGGCCGCGAATTCCTGCTGCAGATTACCAAAAACAGCGATCTGAACCCCTTTGACCGCCGCATTGACGTGCAAATCAGCCGCCTGCGTCAGAAAATCGAAACCGATGCAAAAAAGCCTGCACTGATAAAGACCATCCGTAATGGCGGCTACCTGTTTACCGCGCGCGTGCTGTCGCTTAAGGAAGGGACAGAAAGTAAATAATCCCTTCCTCACCGCGCAAGTCGGTTAGTGAGTCATTGCCGGTTGGCTGCCTTTTTCCAGACCCAACTGCTCCTTCAAATTATAACGGCCACCGACTTTCACCGTCTGAGTATAAACTACACCCATCTGCTCACGTGCTTCCATAAGTATCTCATGGAGCTCACCCAGCTGATCGACCACGCGTGCTTTCTTCTCAAAACAATTTAAATTGTCTTCTATGGCATCAATTAATGCCTGAGCAAAATGTTGCGGTGTGTCAATCGTATCGCCATTTTTGGCTTTGCGATCGTTATCCACCGGCGTGCCTGTTCCTTCACGGTCGCACAGCTGATAACGCTCAATTTGCATCAATAACCTCGAGGCGATAGCCACTCGGGCTTCCTGCAGATCCTTGTTGTAAAAAAATCCACGGTTAATCACCTGATAACGTTGTGATACGTCGCCGCCCTGGTCGTTTTCTGTCACAACTTCGTCCAACAATCGGGCGCGGCGGCTTAAATAATCTTCAAGTCTCACGATGAGCTGCTCTCTTACGTTTTCGAGCTGGAAAGCAGAGCCCACGTGATTTAAACTGGTTCCAAGATTCAGCTTCTGGCTCGCAAAGACTTTAGGGATATCTTCTTCAAATAAATTACATATGGCCGAATCCGAGATCTTTCCTTTGGTCACCACACCCAACTCCGTAAAGACGCGGGCACTGTACGCTACGGAGGCAATGACAGCGGAGACGGTTTTGGCGGACATGATCAGGTGTTGCGTTTGGGTTAGCAGTTGTTTACAGTCCCTCTGCTTTTCTACAGCCACTTTTTCAACGAGTTTTTCTTGACCCAACTGCTCGACGACGGCTAATTTTAATTCCATCAGTTTTGGGGTCGAGACATGATTAAACGAGCGCGATAACAGTTCTTTATCAGCTCGATAAAGATGTTCAAAGAGGGTGCGTCCAGTATTCATTCGCTCACCCATGGCAATCGATTCCAGATTGCTATTTTCCATCGTTAAATCAACCTTATGGTGCTTATAAAAAGCGTCATTGGTCTTTCTAACCAAATGAATGGTCAGATTATTGTCGCTCTTGAGCATGGGTTTTAATTTTTCCTCCAACTGCAAAAACGCCTCAAGCGATTTGGATGACGTATGGATTTTAGGCTGCAATTGTTTTTTGAAGGTGGAACGTGAAGTAAAAACATTGGGAAAATAGCGCACTTCACGGCTTTGAAATAATTGAAACAGGTTAGTCATTAATAGATCCATCTGATAAAGGGAAACCTATTCTACAAAACTTACGTGCAGCCGGCGAGCATGTTAACCAATTGACAAGTTGATCTGATTAATACCAGTTTCATTTTGTGGTAAACTACCTCCTTTCCAACTGGATGATGGCAAAATCGTGTTAAAAATCCAATGGCATCGCATGGTGCGTTCGCGGTATTACTGGCAAAAGGCAGCCCTGATCCTGTTGATTGCTGCACTTGGCATTTTTTCTTTTCGCGCTCTGTTTCACTCCAAAACCTCTGCTGAAGCGCCTGCCAATAAACTGGTCGAAATCGAGGTCGTAAAAAAGCAGACACTCAGACAAACCATTCACCTGTTGGGCACCATTCATCCTCAACACAGCACCGTGCTGGTGGCCAAAGAGTCCGGAATGCTGGATGCCCTGGTTCCTACCGGCCAAAAAATCAGCAAAGGCACCTTGATTGCCAAAATTGCCAATCCCGATCGTGAAAAAAACCTGCAATTGTCCACAGCGGCGGTTGAACTGGCCAAGACACAATATGAGCGCATCAGCCCCTTAATTAAAAAAGGCTACGTCAGCGCCAAAGAGGCGGAAGAAAAAAAGCAGCTCTGGATAGATGCCCAGAAAGAATTGTCCAAAACAAAGATTGAACTGGATAACTCCCGTTTTTATGCCCCCTTTGACGGCATCATTGGTGCCTACAAAAAACGTGAAGGGGCAGAGGTCAATGCCGGTGAAGCCGTCGTGAGCCTCTATGATCCCTCCTCGCTGATTGTGGATGTGGATATTCCCTGCAGTAATTTAAGCGGTATCCATGAAGGTCAGGCCGTTTATGTTCAGGGTAAAACCTACGCATTAAGCCATCTGCAAAAAATGCTCGAGGAAGACACCCACATGTGCCCTGCGGATGTCGCGATCCAGTGCGACGAGTGCCTGGTAGGCTCAACCGTTGACGTCGACTTAGTGGTGGCTGAAAAAAAAGACACCGTGGTCATTCCCTTTCAAGCCCTCTTTTTAAGAAACAGCAAACCTTTTGTTTACGTGGTCAAACAAAGCCGTATTGAGCTGGTTGCGGTAGAAACCGGACTTAAGCAGAAGGATCAAATTGAAATTGTCCAGGGATTAAAACCCGGACAACGACTGGTTATCCGAGGTCAGGAACGTCTTTACCCGGGCATGACTGTTGATGTTGTAAAACCTTCTGACGCCAAGGCCAGTGAGCCATCATGAAACTGACCAGTTATTTTATTAAACATCCCGTCATTGCCATCGTCTTAAACAGCATGATTGCTGTTTTGGGCCTGCTTTGTCTCTATAATCTTTCCGTGCGTGAGTACCCGGATATCAGTTTTCCCACCATCACGGTGTACGCAAGCTACCCCAATGCCAGTCCCGATCTCGTCGAAACCTCAGTGACCAACATTCTTGAAGATCGCTTGGCCGGGATTGAGGGTTTGGAAACCATTACCTCCCAATCCAGCGCCGGCAGTTCACAAATCACGCTGGTGTTTCGGCCCAATACATCCATGGACAGGGCTTTAAGTGCCACCCAGGATGCCGTCGGCCTGGCCAAAGCCCTGTTACCGGCCGAAGTGAAATCGCCCTCGGTGGAGCGCCAGCGCAAATCCAATGGTTTACCATTCATTGGCGTGTCTTTAGAATCCTCTGTTCGTGATTTCGGTGAATTAACCCATTACGCCAATCTTAATTTAAAAAATGTGTTTCGCAGCGTACAGGGCGTGGCAACTGTCGACGTCTGGGGACAGCCCTATACCTACAATATCAGCCTTAAGCCGGAAAAATTATTTGCTTTCGGTGTAAATACCGATGACGTTGTTAATGCGCTTGCCAAAAGCCGTATTTCTTTGCCTGCCGGAAATTACCGCAATAAAATTCCCAGCACCTTAAATTCGACGCTTACTACGCGTGAAGACTATGAAAATCTCCTGGTCAAAGCCCACCCCAAACACCCGGTTTTTTTAGGATCCTTAGCCGATGTGGCTCTGGAAACCGATAACAGCCAAATGCGGGTTCGAGTCAACGGCCATGCCGGACTGGTCTTATCCATTAATCGCGCTAATGATGCCAACCCCATTGAGGTATCCAAAGAGGTGCGCAAAGTCCTTCACGGCATCCAGCAGAGCCTGCCCGCGGATTTACAGGTCAAAGTCATTATCGATCAGTCGGATTTTATTAATGCCTCCCTGAAAAATATTCGCTCTGCCATTGGCGAGGCCATTTTTCTGGTGTTGATTATTGTCTTTTTATTTTTACGTAACCTGCGTGCCACCGTTATTCCACTGATTACTATTCCTGTTTCCCTGCTGGGCTCCCTTCTCTTTCTCAAACTCTTTGGCTTCTCCATTAACTTAATGACCCTGCTGGCCATGGTGTTGGCTATTGGGCTGGTCGTGGACGATGCAATCATTGTTCTTGAAAACATCTGGCGACATATTGAGGCAGGCTTATCGCCTTTCGATGCAGCCATCAGAGGCGCTAAAGAAATTGGTTTCGCCATTGTGGCCATGACCTTTACCTTAGCCAGCGTTTATCTTCCCATTGCGTTTATTCAGGGCATGCTTGGGCAATTGTTTATTGAATTTGCAGTGGCCCTGGCAGGCAGCGTTTTTATTTCAGGCCTTGTGGCTTTAACGCTCTCACCCTTGATGTGCGCGCGTTTCTTAAGTAAAGACGCCAAAAACTGGTGGCCGCAGTTTGATGTGTTTCTTGAAAAATTAGCTGCGCATTATGGCCATGCCCTTGAATTTATTCTGCATCGACAGAAGCTCACCTTTGCCGCCGCCTTAGTCTCGATTCTCGCCTGTGTGGGTTTTTATCAGTTAATCCCCCACGAAACCGCACCAAAGGAAGATCGCAGCCTGATTGGCATCTATACCCCTCCTGTTGCGGGTGACGATCTGGCCACCCTGGATAACAAGATTGCCAAACTGGAAACCAAAATTAATGAACTTCCGGAATCCACCAATCGTCTGACCTTCATTGGTGACTGGGGAGGCAGCATTGTGTTGCCTTTAAAACCCCACGCACAAAGGCATCGTACTGCCAGCCAACTGGTAGACGAGTTACGGCCTGCCTTTAATCACTACCCATCAATTGATCCCCATGTGTGGAGCTGGGATACAGGCTTACCCGGCATTGATGATGCCGGAAGCGGGACGGAACTGGCGTTGGTCATTTCCACCCCTGAAAGCTACAGGCAACTGTTTGATGAAACCGAAAAATTAAAAGCGACGCTGGATAAAACACAACTGTTTGCTGACGTGAGTTATGAACTGCGTCTCGACAGCATGGGTTACAATATTGACCTGAATTACAACCAGTTGGCCAAGCTGGGTTTAAGCGCCAGTCAGGTGGCCAAGACGATTGAAGTTTTTTTCAGCGGTGACAAATCGCAGACCTTCGAGAAAGATGGCGTTACTTATAATGTCACCATCAAGGGCAGTCAAGCGCCCTGGACACTCAACGAACTCTACCTGACAACCAGTGAAGGCAAGCGGGTGTCTCTGGGGGCAATCACCACCATGCAACCCAAGGCACAACCGGCAACGCTTGATCATTATCAACAAATGCGCTCAACCACGCTGCATGTGCAATTAAAAAAGGGCGACACCATGGCCCGTGCTGCGAAAACGCTCTGGACTCAGGCCAAAGAAAACCTGCCGTCTCACTATAAATTAACCTGGACTGGAGCGGCCAAAGCCTTGCAGGAGTCATCGCATGTCATGCTCTTCCTGCTGCTTTTATCGCTCGCTTTTATCTATGCCATCCTGTCGACACAGTTTGAGAATTTTATTGATCCCTTCATCATTCTGTTCACCGTACCGCTTGCCTGCTCAGGCGCCCTGCTGTTTACCTGGCTGTTCGGTCAATCGTTAAATATTTATACGCAGGTTGGTTTAATTACCTTGATTGGTTTGATCAGTAAACACGGTATCCTGATTGTAGAATTTGCCAATAAGCTACATCAAAACGGTGCGACTCTGCTCGATGCCATTCAACGGGCGGCCGTGCTGCGTTTAAGGCCGGTACTCATGACCACCGGCGCCATGGTTTTTGGTGCAATTCCGCTGGTTCTGTCGCATGATGCCGGCGCCGAATCGCGTCATGCCATCGGCACCGTACTGATAGGCGGGCTTTGTGTCGGGACTTTCTTTACCCTGTTTATTCTGCCGGCCGTGTACATCATTATTAAAGGCAAACGCCAGCCGGTAAAAACACAGTAATCGTCTCAGAAGCTTAAGTAAGATTGGGGATTTTGATCATCCGCACAGTCTTGATGGTGTTATCGCCCACTTTCAAGACTTCAATCTGATAGTGATCAATCTGCAAACAACATTCAGGCGGCGGGATATAACCCAGATGCTCGATAATGACCCCGCTTAAGGTGCGAGGCCCCAAAGCCGGCAATTGCCACCCCAGCAGGCGTTTCAGATGCCTCAATGTAATGCTTGCATCGACGATCACCGAGCCGTCATCCTGTTCAATGATATCCTTGCTTAAGGCAGCAATGTCCGTAGTAAACTCACCGACCACTTCCTCGAGGATATCTTCCATGGTGACTAAACCCTGCAGGTCGCCGTATTCATCCACCACAAAACAACTGCGTTTTTTCATTTTCTGAAAATTTAAAATCTGGGCATTGAGCGGCGTGGCTTCAGGAATAAAATAAGGTTCATCAGCGGCCTTGATGAGACTCTCCTTGTCCAGACGCTCCTCAACCATCAGGTTAAATAAATCAC
Source organism: Legionella rubrilucens (assembly GCF_001468125.1). Classification (GTDB taxonomy): domain Bacteria; phylum Pseudomonadota; class Gammaproteobacteria; order Legionellales; family Legionellaceae; genus Legionella_C; species Legionella_C rubrilucens. The sequence continues at coordinate 131,419 of NZ_LNYT01000022.1, forward strand.
GCACGTGAACCACCCCAATTAAATGATCAATGGTATCGCGATAAAGAGGCAATCGTGTGTGTTGCGCCGTTTCCAATTGGTCAAGCAACTCGTGCCAGGATTGATTTACATCAATGCCCACAATGTCGCTTTTCGGCACCATGATGTCTTCCACTGTCGCCTGCTCTAAATCCAGTAGACTAATCAGCATGCTTTTATGTTCCGTCGGCATTAATCCCCCGGCTTCATGCACCACCGAACGCAGTTCTTCACTGGATAAGAGTTCTTTCTGGGCTTTATCGATGGAAATACCAAAACAGCGCAGCAGGGTATTGGTTATCCAGGTGACGGTTTTCACGAAAGGTGCGAGCAGTGTCTGCAGTATCATCAGGGGCAGGGCGCAGCTGAAAGCGACGGCCTGCGGATGCAATGCCGCCAGGGTTTTGGGTGCCAGTTCAGAAAAAACAAGAATAACCAGCGTCAGAATAGCGGTTGCAATCGCCACCCCCGCATCGCCATAAAGACGCTGGCCGACTAAAGTGGCCAGCATGGAGGCAATGATATTGGCTACCGTATTGCCGATTAAAATGATGCTGAGCAAACGGTCAGGACGAGCTAACAGGTTGTTAACCCGGATAGCCTGCTTATGCTTTTTCTTAACCATGTGGCGCAGGCGATAGCGGTTCAATGACATAATGCCAATCTCTGATCCGGAAAAAAATGCCGACAGAATGACTAACAGCAATAGCAGGATGAACAATGTCGTCAGTGATAACTGCCCCATGGTTTCTCTTGGTAAGTAAAATCAAACCGACATCATAACAAAAAGAATCCAGCTTGGCAGAGAGTATTTTTTACGGGCGGCAAACCACAATAAAGTGCTTTATACTGTGCCGTATCCTTGTGGTATAATAACCCACTTTTTTCTACAGGGTCATTGTCATGTTTGAGAATTTAACCGAGCGGTTGACGCATGCCTTTAAAACGCTTAGCGGCCAGAGCCGTTTCACGGAGGAAAATACCCAGCAGGCTTTACGGGAAGTCCGCCTCTCTTTACTGGAAGCTGACGTGGCCCTGCCGGTTGTTAAGGATTTCATCGCCCAGATTAAAGAAAAAGCCCTGGGACAGGACGTGGATGTCAACTTAAAGCCGGATCAGGCGCTTATCAAGATCGTGCATGATGAGTTGGTACATCTTCTTGGCGATACCCGCGCGGAATTGAATTTCAAAACCCAACCGCCCGCTGTTTTTCTGATGGCGGGTCTTCAGGGCTCCGGTAAAACCACCACCACCGCCAAGCTGGCGCGTTATCTGAAAGAAACAGAAAACAAAAAAGTCATGCTCGTCAGTGTTGACGTGTACCGCCCTGCCGCGATTGAGCAGTTACGGTTGCTGGCAGAACAGTTGGATGTGGCTTTTTTCCCGGCTGAAAGCCATGAGCAGCCCGTTTCCATTGCGCAAAAAGCCCTGGATAGTGCACGTAAAAATTACGTGGATGTTGTCATTTTTGATACCGCCGGCCGCTTGCACATTGATACGGAAATGATGTCTGAAATCAAGGCCATCCATAAAGCCATCAACCCGGTTGAAACCTTGTTTGTCGTCGACAGCATGACGGGGCAGGATGCGGCCAATACTGCGAAAGCATTCCATGAAGCCCTGCCGTTGACCGGGGTTATTCTCACCAAAACCGACGGGGATGCCCGTGGCGGCGCCGCGTTATCTGTCAAACAGATTACCGGGCAACCCATTAAATTCATGGGGAGCGGCGAGAAAATCGACGCCCTTGAGCCGTTCCATCCCGATCGCGTCGCGCAACGCATTCTCGGCATGGGCGACATCCTTACCCTGATTGAAGAAGTTGAGCGTAAAGCCGATAAGGCCACCAGTGAAAAACTGGCTAAAAAACTTAAAAAAGGCAAAAGCTTTGATTTGGAAGACTTCAAACAGCAACTGTTGCAGATGAATAACATGGGCGGCATTGCCGGCATGATGAGCAAACTTCCGGGTTTAAGCCAATTACCCAAACAGGCGCTCAATCAGGTCAATGATAAAGCCATGGCACAAACCATTGCCATCATTAACTCCATGACCCCCAAAGAACGGCGTATCCCCAAAATCATCGTAGGTTCCAGAAAACGGCGTATTGCCCAGGGTTCAGGGACTCAGATTCAGGATGTTAATCGCCTGCTGAAGCAGTATGAACAGATGCAAAAAATGATGAAAAAATTCACCAAACCCGGTGCAATGCAGAAAATGATGCGCGGTATGGGCGGATTAGCCGGTATGAAAGGCATGTTTCCGGATGATTTTAAATAATTTTAGGAAGCCCTTCCCATACGGAGTTAATTTTCGTACAATACACGGCATTTTTACGTAACCACTCTTAACGAGGAAAACAATGGTCGTTATACGTTTATCACGAGGCGGCGCCAAAAAGCGTCCTTTTTATCACATGGTTGTTACCGATAGCCGCAGACGTCGCGATGGTAATTACATTGAACGCATTGGTTATTACAACCCGGTTGCTCGTGGCCAGGAAATCCCTTTACACGTCGAAATGGATAAGTTGGCTCATTGGCAAAGCGTTGGTGCACAATTATCTGATCGTGTCAGCCAACTGATTAAGCAACACAAGAAGAGCAAAGCCGCTGAGTAACGTGAAAAAAACGATTGATTGGGTTGTTATCGGCCGCTTCGGCCGAGCTCACGGTGTGAAAGGATTGATTACTGTTCATTCATTTACTGAACCCCGTGATAATGTATTGCGTTATACCGACTGGCATATCCAACGCAATAATCAATGGCAACCTGTTAATTTGCTACGCGTTGATGTCACTGACAAGCAGATTCTTGCCCTCGTTGAAGGGTACTCTGATCGGGAACAGGTAGCCAGTCTGACCAATCTCGACATTGCTGTAAGCAGTGAACAGCTGCCTGAATTACCTTCGGGTGATTATTACTGGCATCAGTTGATTGGCCTGCAGGTGATGAATCAGCAGGGCGTTAATTTTGGCATGGTGAGTGACATGATGCCGACAGGCTCAAATGATGTAATGGTGGTTCATGGTGAAAAACGCCATTTAATCCCCTACATCCCGGGCCGGTATGTTGTAGCGGTTGATTTAGAGAAACACGTGATTCTTGTTGATTGGGATGCTGATTTTTAATGATTCATCTCGGCGTCATCACATTAATGCCGGAGATGTTTGCGGTTCTTGAACATGGCGTCGTAGGCCGTGCCATCAGTCAGGGAATTGCCAGCGTCAATTATTGGAATCCACGTGACTGGGCTTCGAGGCCTTACCGGCAAGTCGATGACAAGCCTTACGGTGGCGGCCCGGGCATGGTCATGATGTACGAGCCATTGGCTTTGGCAATAACACATGCCAGAAAGCAGATGCCAACGCCGTGCAAAACGATTTATTTGAGTCCCCAGGGGCGAGCCGTTAACCAGGGCGACTTGAATACGATAGCCAGCGAGCAGCAATCCTTGCTCTTTATTGCTGGCCGATACGAAGGAATTGATGAACGAATCATCGATAAACACGTGGACGAAGAATGGTCCATCGGTGATTTTGTATTAAGCGGTGGTGAATTGGCAGCCATGATTTTTATTGATGCCATTGTGAGACTGCTGCCGGGGAGCTTAGGCCATGCCGGTTCAGCTGAGCAGGATTCGTTCATGAATGGCTTGCTGGATTATCCTCACTACACCAGGCCGGCAACCATAGACGGCATGAGCGTACCGTCCGTCTTGTTGAACGGCAATCATCGCGATATTGAGCGGTGGCGACGCAAACACGCTTTGGGGAATACCTGGCTGAAACGGCCGGGTTTATTGGAAACGATTAAATTAAATGAATTCGACCGGCAGTTACTGGCCGAATTTAAATGCGAACACGGTGAGCCTGATTAATAGGGAACACCCATTTGAGGAGTAACCATGACTAACATCATCGATGAACTGAATGCCGAGCAAATGAAAGGCAAAAACATTCCTGAATTCAGCCCAGGGGATACTGTTCTGGTGCAGGTAAAAGTAAAAGAAGGAAGCCGTGAGCGTCTTCAGGCCTTTGAAGGCATCGTGATTGCTAAACGCAACCGTGGTCTGAACTCCGCGTTTACTGTTCGAAAAATCTCTCACAATGTCGGTGTAGAGCGTGTATTCCAGACTTACAGCCCCATCGTTGACAGCATTACTGTTAAACGCCGTGGCGACGTCCGACGTGCTAAACTTTATTACCTACGTGACCTGGCTGGTCGTGCTGCCCGTATTAAAGAAAAACTGACTGGTAAGAAAGAAGGTTAATTGCAAAGGCATCCTGTCCCTACAGGATGCCTTTCTTCCTGCCATGCTCAGTTTGACTGCCTATCAAACCCCGGTTGGCTGGCTAAATGTCCAGTACGATGAGCATTTTGTTTTCGGAGCTGTCTTCAGCCACACTCCGTTTGACAACGCAGCCTCCACAACAACCCCATTGTGCCTGACCATTGCCCAGGAGCTTGATAATTATTTCAGCGATCCGCACTACCGCTTCCAGCTTCCTTTAAAACCCCTGGGAACCCCTTATCAACACCGCGTGTGGAACGCCCTGCTGGTTATTCCAGTAGGCCGCACAGTCACTTACGGGGAACTGGCCAATACACTGCAGTCCAGTCCGCGTGCGATTGGACAAGCCTGTAAAAACAATCCCCTGGCACTGTTCATCCCCTGCCACCGTGTGGTAGGCAAGGATAATCCCGGGGGTTACATGGGGCATGCTAATGCCTTGAGTTACAAGCATGATTTATTGTCGCACGAAGGCTATAGCTGAGGCCCTTGTTCCGTGTCTGTTTTTGTTTCTTTGGGCAACTCAACCTCCGCATTGTTGATCAAATGGGTAAACCAGCTTCCAATAAATAAATGCAGGGATGTTCTGGTATTGTCGAGAAAATCCTCCAGCACGTTTTTAGGCGCCAATTTGGATAAATACAAATTTTCTTCCCAGATATCCGGTCTCATTTCCCGTAGTTTATTAACATAGCCTTTAAGCAGATTCTCGCAGTCATCACTGCCTATTTTCCTTTTGAATTGATCAAGTAAAGCCTGGGCGACACCGGCCCTGAGTGCAAACGCCTTATCGCTTTGATTCTTTAATTCTTCGACATAAGCCTCACACAACTCCAACTGCTGCAAGCGCTGCCGCGTCATTTGGATTTTTTTACAAAACGGGTTGCTTTTGGCGAGCAGGCCTAATTCGTCGCCTTTTTTACGCAATCGATCACGGTTTATTGAGGCCGTGAACGTCTCGGTTTCCTGTGACACCAATTGTTCAATCGCTTTGAGATTATGCGTTAAGGGCTGTTGTTGATACTCACTCAGGATTTGCAAATCCTCATAGACTAAGCATTGCATGGCGGCACTGACAAGAATGGTGGCAGCATAATCCAGCGTTCCTGGCAGCATCGAGGGTTGCTCATTGATTAAGGCATATAACACGACAATGGCGGAGAGATCGTCTGCTTTTGTAAAGCCATGGTTGATTAAGTCATAAATAGCCACGGGCAACAGGTGATCTGCCGACATCTGTTCATTTTTTCCGCCATACGATTGCTCAAGGAAGGAGACCCATTCCAGCGCGCTTAACAGCTCCCCCTGCCGCAATAAGGCTAAGTATTCTTCCGTCGATCCGAGCATTCCATCTCCAATTAGGTCGTCAGCAAGCTCTTAAAAAATAATCTATAGTCATAAAAGAGCCTTTCAAATCTTAAGCGTGCCCGTAGGTTAATAATAAGAACAGGCAAGGAGCAAGCCGCATGAAAACATTAAGTCTCGCAGGTATTTTAATCACATTGCCCCTAAGTACCGCAATGGCCAATTGCGATCTGACCCGTTTCCGCTGGGATTGTGACATTCCCATGCAAGTGAAACCGTCGCATGCAGCACAATCGTTAGTCTATTGCGGCAACACGTACGGCTACATAACGCCTGCGCAATTTGATGTGTTGACCCGCTACCATCGCCGCAGCGTCAATATGGTATTAAAAATTAATGGCGAATACGTCGACAGCCCCTGCGTCCCAGCACGAAAATACCCTTATTGGGATTAACAGGCTGTTATTTATGGCGTTTATGTGTAAAATTTCAGTACTTCATGAATGCCTGAGGGTGCTGTGATTGATTTTACCAAACTGACTGACGAGTTGCATGAGCAGGGTTACAGTCTTGTTGAGAATTTTCTACCCGAGACCACTCACCAGCAACTGCTCTTGCTGGCAAAAAAGATGGCCGAAACGGGTGAATTTAGGCAGGCCCGCATTGGACGCCAACTGGATGCCCTGCACGATCAAAGCATACGGCGGGACAAAATTCGCTGGCTTCACGATACACCCGAGCATGAGGCCATCGAAGCCTATTATAGCGCCATTCACCGGTTAGCCAGCACGCTGAATCAGGCTTTCTACTTGGGCCTGGCTCACTTCGAAACCCATTTTGCGATTTATCAACCCGGGGATTTTTATCGCCGGCACGTGGATCAATTCATCAACACACGCGATAGGCGCCTCTCTTGTGTTTATTATTTAAACAACGACTGGCAAACCACCTGGGGAGGGGAATTGAAGCTTTATAATGCCAAGAATGAACTCCTGCAAACAGTGGTGCCCTCAGGCAACCGTTTCATCTGTTTTGACAGCCAACTCCCCCACGAGGTCTGTGTAACCCATCAACCCCGTTATAGCCTCGCAGGTTGGCTTAAAACACGAAGCACCGTCCCCGCTTAATTTATAAAATCAAAGAAACCTGATATTCTCGTGTGTATCAGAATTCTCTTCTTTGCAAGCGATACCATGCACGCCCTTGAAATAAACGAACTGCGTAAAACGTATGCCAACGGGGTAGAGGCTTTAAAAGGCATTAATCTTACGGTAAAAAAAGGCGACTTTTTTGCCCTGCTTGGTGCGAATGGCGCAGGCAAATCGACCACCATTGGTTTGATTACCACCCTGGTTACCAAGACCTCGGGTAAAATTTCCATCTATGGCCATGATCTGGATGAAAAACCGGATTTAGCTAAAGCCTGCCTTGGCCTGGTGCCGCAGGAATTCAATCTGAACATCTTTGAAGCCTGTGATCAGATCCTTATCAATCAGGCCGGCTTTTACGGCATCGGCCGTAAACAGGCCAGGCAGCAGGCAGACATTCTTTTACAGCAACTGGGGTTGTGGGAAAAACGCCACAGCATTGTCCGGCATCTTTCCGGAGGCATGAAACGGCGGTTGATGATTGCCCGGGCATTGATTCATCAACCCAAGGTTTTGATTCTGGATGAACCTACCGCCGGCGTTGATATTGAAATTCGCCGCAGCATGTGGGATTTCCTGACCCAAACCAATGCCCAGGGAACAACCATTATTTTAACCACCCATTACCTTGAAGAAGCAGAACAACTGTGTAAAAACATTGCCATCATTGATCAGGGTCAGATTATCGAAAACACGTCCATGAGAGCGTTGCTGAAGACGCTTCACCATCAAACCTTTGTATTGAACACCGAATCGCCCATTACCGAGCTGCCCTCTCTTGAGCCTTTCAGTGCGACCCTGATTGATAACCACACCTTCGAATTGCGGGTAGACAATCAGGTGTCACTTAACGACGTATTTTCAGTATTGAGCGAACGGGGTTTGCGTATCCACAGTTTACGTAACAAAACCAATCGCCTGGAAGAACTTTTTCTGGATTTAATTAACCATGACCATTAATCGTCAATTTGTCGCGTTGTATACCCTGGTTCGCCGAGAATTAGTCCGTATGTTCCGCATCGCAAGCCAGGTCTTTTTGCCGCCGGTCATTACCACCGCTCTGTATTTTTTAATTTTCGGAACCTTGATTGGCAATCGGATAGGCCCTGTCGGCGGCGTCCTGTACACCACGTTTATTGCTCCGGGCTTAATCATGATGTCGGTGATTACCAATGCCTACGGCAACGTCTCTACCTCGCTGTTCAGCTCGCGATTCCAGAAAAGCGTGGAAGAGATGCTGGTCAGCCCCATGCATGACAGCCTGTTGCTGCTGGGCTATGTCCTGGGTGGTATTCTCAGAGGGATTATCGTGGCGCTGCTTGTCTACCTCGTTTCCTGTTTTTTTGTCCGGATAGAACTTTACAGTCTCAGCATGACTTGCCTCGTGGTTATCCTGGTGTCCGCTATTTTTTCACTGGCCGGTTTTACCAATGCCATGGTCGCCCGCAATTTCGATGACGTCATGATTATCCCGACCTTCGTTTTAACGCCGCTGACCTACCTGGGCGGTGTTTTTTATTCAACGAGCATGCTGCCTGGCATCTGGCAGACGATTTCTCACTTTAACCCCATTTTTTACATGGTGAATGCCCTGCGTCACGCCATGATTAATCAGGAAGAAATACCCATGACCGAAGCCCTGTTAATCATTCTGTCCATGCTGGCATTCCTGACCGTGCTCAACCTTTACATGCTTAAAAAGGGGACTGGGCTACGGGATTAACCCGAGCGTGAAGAGGATCGGATGCTTGACAGTTTTTCAATTCGTGCATGGGCAATTTTTTCATTGCCTTTTTGTTGCCTTGAAAATCGGATATGCACATCGCACAAGCCATGCTCTCTATTAAAAAACAAACCATTGTAGTTTTCTCTGGCAAAACTCTGACCACGATTTAAAGTAAATTCCAGGGTAATCGCTTTGAACGCCTCAATGATCCTGGTTTTAGCGGCCAGCACCAGACGCTCCTGGCATTCGGGAGTAAACTGTCGGCTATACCAGGATTCAAGCTCAGGCGTATCGAGAAGCAACCAGGCTTCCGGCGTCGGGTGATCCATGATTTTGCAAATGATGCGTTTTTGTAAAAACTGCATTTTGGCAATGATTTTATTCTGACAAAAATTGCGCTGCAGTAAACCATCGCCGGTACCATCATTCGATTTACGTTCGATGATGGTCAGGCAATGTCCGCGAAGCGCAATACCGTCGAATTCCTGTCTGGCTTTTGTTTCCGGATCCATCACCGTAAAGGATTTATACAGACTCAAGGACAGCTTTTGGGTAAAATCCATGATCGTGTGCAACAGCCCTTCCGTGATCTCGTTCTTGTCGATACCGCACAGTCTGGCTATTGCTTCCTTTTGCAGTACTTCGAATTGCGAATTGCCCTCGCTCGACTCATCGTATTCACCGCCCGCTGCCGTAAGCACAGCGGAGGTCAATGTGCTTATCGTCTCTTCTTCATCTGAATCGTAATCCAAAAAAGTATCGACTAAAGCAACACCAGCCTCTGTATCCATATCCGGATAGGTATAAACCAGAGGCCCAACCATTTTAAAATGAGTCAGACTATTCACCCATTCCTGAAGGCCTCTTGCATCGGAGGATAAAGGGTCTAACTCAAGAAAAGCCTGATGATAGTGCTGAAAACGCATTGCTGGAGATGGTAATTCTTTTTCCAACTGCTCGATTTGCAACGCCATTTCGTTCTTTAAACCCTGATTTGCCCTCTGAAGCAGGGCCATCTCACCCGCCAGATGTTTCCGGCAGTAAGCCATCGCTTTATCGAGCAATTTGCCGTATTCTTTTTGCAGATGGCTGCGTATTCCCTCTTTCTCCCGGGTTACCAGTTTCCTGATAGCGGAGTAGTTGTATTCACATTGCAGCAGTCTGTGGTTGACAAAATCAACGAAATGGCGGGAGTAGTGGGCATACTCCCCGGAAAATCCGGTATGATACGCCAACAAGTTAAGCTGATCATCGAGGACTGCCAGCTCCTGGCGAAGAAAGTTTTTCTCTGTCTGCAGGGATTGCATCTGTTCACGTAACAGGTTTTCCGTCACAGCTTCTCCCTCTAATTCCTGCTGATACCCTTTAAGAACCTGAATTTCCTTACCAATTTTACCCAATCGCTCGTTTAAAAATTTTCTGTATTTAAACCGCTCCTTGTCTTGTTCCGATAACGAAGTAATATGCGCCTGCAGTAATTCCAGCGTCGTGTAATAGGCTCTATAAACAGCTGCCTCATCGTCATTGCTTTTTAAAGAAAAATTTTCCAGGTCTTCATTGAGTAGTTTTTTGCGTTTTTCATTAATTTTTTCATACTGTCTTAAGGCCGTTTTAAACGGTTGAAGACTTTCTGCAGGATTCTCCAGGGACTGACCGGTCAAGTGAGCCCAGGCGTTATTGAGGATTTTGATGTCAGCTTTGATTTCTTTGATTTCCCGGACAATTGCACCGAAGTCTTCCTGCATCGTGAGCAGTTCACCCAGCTTGAGGACTCTTTTCTCAAGCTCGGACAAGGCATAACTTACTTTCAAAAAAAGGGCTTTTTTCTCTGAAAAATGTTCTAAAACCAACAGTTCGTTATAAATGCAACTAAAATAGCGGAATACCGCCGGAGAGAGGCGATCACTCCATCGCTGCTGAAGTGTTGACTCTTCATCCAGTTCTTCTTTTACCCACTCAGGCCTTATGCCTGACACGAGGTCATCAAACTGTTCATGTATTCGTGCAGGGCCTTCGCTCTGAAGTTCATCGTTCCAGTCTGTTTCTTCCAATGGCGGCTCTTTAACGACCACAGTGTAACCGGCCTCGATAAACAGGGTTTTTGCTTTGCCAAACGCCTGATCGGCTAAAGAATTTTTCTTGTCATGATCTTTCAGCAAGACCACTGTCGCACCGGGAGGATAATGGGTTTTGACATACCCCAGGACGATCGGCAAGGCATCAACACCCAGCGATGCTAAAATGGCATAATTGTCCTTAATCGCGTCGATAACCGCCACACTGGCCGCCGTTTCAACCCCTTCCGCAACATAGACCACATCCCGAGAAACACCCGGGTTGACAATGGCCGCTTTACCGGGACGCGAGAGGGTGGTGGCGCCAATGTACTTTTTGCAATAAAACTGGCGGGATTTACCCTGCGCTTTCTGGCCATCAGCCCCAACTTGAATGAGTTGTACGCCAATCAGGCGATTATCGAGGTCATGAACAGGGGTAACCACGTAATCGCGATACGGTTTATTCTCATCCAGTTCCTTAATGCCCAGGGGACCACGTAAATGTTTAAATGAAAGGCTTCTGGCCACTGCCGCAGGAATGCGCCGCGTGTCGACTAAGTATTTTTCTGCCGGGGTGTTGGTAATCGGCTGAGACGATTCCCATAACTGCTTTGCCAAGGCCAACTTTTTTTCATCAATGATGAATGCCTGTAATTCAGTAATGGATTTAATACGCATGATGGAGCAAATGATGACCAAATTGGCTTCTAATATCTCATATACAGATTAAGAAAAGCTTAAACCGTCCGCAATTGATCATAACCGGCTCTATTCTCTTCCCTAGGGGATTGACGCTCTTGTTTCGACTGGTATATGGTAAGTAAATGATCTTTAAATTTAACTTTAATCCACTTTGGACTCCGTTTAACGCATCTACACCCCGGGAATTGTTATAGAAAGAATTTTATAAAGCATCAGGAGGTCACCATGGGAATTTTGGACTCCCTCATCAGTGCAGTCGTCAGTCCAGGCAGCGGCCACGCCATCACCGGCGGACTAGGCTTAATACTTGGAACAGGATTTGGCGCCTACCTTCATTCACTGAAAGCCGATTGCGACAAGAAAAATTTAGTCCTTACCTTGGAGCATCTCCCCAAAACCCATGCAGAGACGTTGAATGAAAACTGCAAAGCAATCATCGAGAGCATGCTCCAGGAACTGGATGCCCTCGATAAAGGCTGCGAATTACAACTTCAATTAGGCAGTGCACTGCGTGAACACATCGACACGTTCTGCTATTTACGCCAACGAAACGGCAGTGCATTTTTTCATATTCCCAAACTGCATGAAGGGGTTAAATCGCTGGATCTGAATCCTTCGTCCGCTTATGCCATTGAAAAAACAATTAATGAATATTTTGAAACCTACCTGAATGTTAACCGTCAGGTAATCAATTCAGAAAATCGTGCTGCCGCCGTGGCAGCGGTGCAAATCATGCGCAACACATCCATCATTCTGGTGCAGATGATGAAATCATTGGCGAGTTTACCTGGCTATGAGAATGAATTACGCCTGCTTAAGCTTAAAGACATCATGAAGAATTTCTACACCAACATTCTTCATAACAAACTGCTGACCGGTAATTTCAATAAAAATCTTCACGAATACCTCATCACCACGACGAAACAACGGGAAGTCCTGGCTTTGCGTGTCCAGGGGCATTATGACCAACTGATTGACCAATTGATCCTTGAGCAACGCGACATCAGCATCCAGCAATTGGCTCAGCAATCCTCCATTCAGTTGCATGGTTTGACCAGTACTTTTCTGGAATTGGTTGCCCGTTTATTCGATAGTCAGGCGGGCAAGGAATTTACAGAAATCACCACGTATAAAATGGCGCAGGGAATGTTAAGAGCCGATACCGCTCAAGCCACTGGCGCACTGCCCTTCCCTGATAAAGGGATTTATGCCCTGCTTAAGCCTTTTGCCGTCATCGCAGAGAATTTAAATCAATTAAGTAATCAGGAAGATTTGCTTTCCTTTGTCCAATACCAGGACATTTTCAATGATCCCGCCTTACTCAAAGCCATGGCCAACTGGAACCAGAAGTACCATTACCGCACCTTAAGCGCCGAAGAGCAGGCGCTTCTCGCGGAGGACCTGGCCATGATTTGCAAATTGCTGTTCGTCTGCCAGGCCCTTGAAAAAGACTTTTTTCAATCCGCCGTCAATTACGGCCACCGCGGTTTGCTGGCGCGCGGTGAGTATCAGGCAAAGCGTTTCATTATCTCTTTTTTTTACGAAGCGGCCCTGCAGCGCATTGAACATTTTTTTACACGTCATCCGGCTTTCACGGAGTTGCTGCAACACATTAACGATCCGAAATGGCTCGAAACGCAGGGCATTCCCATGACAGGAAATGGCCAGTCGTTTGTCATCAAAACGGAAGCGGCTTCGGATAAGAGCCTGATAAAACAGAATAAAGTGGTTACTAACTCCGTATTCCGGCGCTGCATTCAGATGTTGAATAGCCTGCGGGTGAGAATGGATTACATCCACAATGCGTTTTTAGACAGGCATTACCTGGATGCGCCTTTGGACATGGAGGCTTCACCTGTTAAGACTCCCGAAAATCGCGTGTACCAGTTTAATGTCGTGCGATTACTGGAGGAGTTCGGCCTGGTGGATAGTCTGGGGATCAATCTGTCCAGCAAAACCCCGCCCAACCCCTCCATGGATAAAAACCTGCTGATCTCCCTGCAATTGACTTATTTTCAAATTCAGCAGGCTGAGAAGCTTTTGCGTGATCTTTCCGGCAAACTGCGCTTGCGGACAATCTATAACCCGACGCGGTTAACCAGCACTTACCAACTGCAATTTGACGATAAACTGGTGGAGATTGATGCGGTACTGTATGACTACCTAAGAAACATTACCAATGCTCATTTTGGCTGGATTGATGTGCCCCAAAATCGTTTGCTTAATTTAGTCACGCAGGAGCAGGAGTTTCATTTTCACGAGGCGAAAGGCAGCAATCTTGCGGCTTACATGACCTTGTATCATCAGTTAAGCCGTCTTTATGATTTAACCAAACAGCAAGTCGCAAGCCAAACCAACGAAGCCATCGAAGCTTTTTTGAGTCGGCTGCATGATGTGCTCGCTAACCGGCAGGTGGTGATTGACCACGTGACGCTTGAATCAGAAAACCTTAAACAATTGGCGGCGAACAATATTCGCTTAAAGTCCGAACACACCCAAAACCAGCAACAAATCGAGGCATTGAGCCAGGATGTCAGGCTTCTGCATGGTCAGTTGCAAACGACGCAGGCAACCATTGCGGAGTTAAAAGAAAAGACCGAGCAGAATCTTGCCCACATCGAAAAAATTGAAACGATTAATGGCAATATCTACAGCTTGTTGCTGGACGAGTTTAAGGACAACATCAATGACCTCAATGAGATTAACAAGGATTTAAATGGCAAGCTGGATGAAATTCAGCAGTTGCTGCGCGGCCATCAATCCAGTCAGATTCAAATGGCCAGCGAAGAAATTTATACCCTGAAACAGAATATGCGAACGCGCATTGACATCATTCTGCAACGGTTTAATCGTTACGAGAAAAGCTTTGAATGCGCCAATGATGAAATCAGGAAAGCATTCAGCCGTCTTAAGAGTAATATTTCCCAGGAAAAATTAATCATCGAAAAGCTGGAATCCCAGCTCAATCTGGCCTTAAGGCAGTTGGAAGAACAGCGGCAGAAAGCGCAGTTTTTTAGCGCAAAGCAAGGGCAAATTAAAGTCATTGTCAGTGATTTTAAAACCTTGTTTGCTCATCTTGAAACCACATTTCAACCGCGGCTCAATTTTTTCAGTTCCTACCGCGGTATAAAAACCAAAAATTTAATGACTTTCATCGAAATTCTCCTTGCCAATCAGCGGCATCTGAAAGCCAATATCGACAGTTACCGCAGCAGGACGGATTTTAACCGGACCATTGATGAACTGCTGAATCAAAGCCAGGTGATTAATTGTTATCATGGGCTTTTCAACCACAGCGTGTCTAAACAAGTCTTTAAGGACATCATCGACCAGTTTCAACGAGGCACGCTGGTGCAGACATTGAAAACACAAGGGATAGCCTACCACGATGCCAATATCAAGCTGAGCTATGATGGGGAACTGGTATATAAAAATGAGCGCATGGCCTGCCCGGTGCAGCCCTAGGCGCGCGGTGTTTTTCGCTTAAATCCCAGCGCTTCCAGCCGTTCATCAATGGCAGGATGGGTAGAGAACGCACTGCTTAACGATTTCACCGGATCAAAGCTTGAAGGATCAAACAGGTATGAAGCCTGACGCACCTGCTCATGAGGGGTATTCCCATACTCCTCGTTGTATTCCTCGGCGTGCTGTTCATGATCCTGACTAATCTTCAGTAAGGCGCGGGCCATGGGTTCGTTATCACGCATTAATTCCACCGCGCCTGAATCAGCCATGTATTCCCTCGTGCGGCTTAAAAAGAGTGTTAACAACACCGTCAGGATGGGCAGAACATAACGCAGGACCACAATGATAAGCACCAGGCGATTGTCTCCCCGGCGATCGCGGCGGTAAATGACGGAATAAAACAGCATGTCAATCACAATCAGCAAAATATTGCTCAATATGGCAACCATTAAGGTTAATTTAATGTCGAGATGGCGGATATGACTTAGTTCATGAGCCATGACCGCCTGCATTTCCGCCCTGTCAAGCTTTTCCATCAGGCCGCGGGTAATCGCCACCATGGCTGATTTTTCACTGTAACCGCTGGCAAAGGCATTCATGTAATTGGCCTCTATAATAAACACCTTGGGCATGTATTGTAATCCGGCCGAGACTTTCATCTCTTCAACGACGTTATACAGTTGCTTTTCCTCAAGATTCGCTGCCGTTTCGGGCGTAATTTCACGGTATTCTGTTCCCATCAACATGATGCGATCATAGAGCGCGTAAGCGGCAAAAAGAGAAATGGCAGCCACCGCCCCCATGGTTATGGTCGCATACGGTACCGCCTTAAGGGTCAGCAGCGCACTTAAGCATTGTTCTAATGAAAGGCCGGGGTACGTGGATTGCAGGATGACGACATCGACTAACAGCCCAACGCCCACGTAAATGGCGATGAACAGGAGAATCACGGTGCGGGTTTTCCGCTGGTTGCGCCTCAACTGTTCGCGCCAGTTACCGGTCGTGGCGTGGTAATCGGACAGGGCCATGGTCTAACTCAGAACTTAACCGTATAGGCTTCGTTCGCTTTAATTTGTTCCTCAGGCAAAGCCCAATACTCAAATTGCTTGTCGAGGGCTGCCGGAAAAAAATTAACCACCATCGCTTCAACAAAGGATTTCTTTTTGGCGTAATAGCGTTCAATGCTGTCATTGTAGGCTTGTTTGGCATAGGACAATTTATTTTCGGTATTGACGATTTCTTCCTGAAGCTGCAATACATTCTGATTGGCTTTCAAATCCGGGTATTGCTCAAAAACCACATTGAGCCCTGATGCAATTTGTGAAATACCATTTTCAGCAGCAATCCTGGCCTGCTCATCGCCAGCCGCTTTAGCCGCCTGCGCCTGGTTACGCAGAGCCACCACGTCTTTCAACGTGGTTTGTTCATAATCCATGTATTTTTTAACTGTTTCGATTAGCGATTCGAAGACTTTGAAACGTCGATCAAGCTGGATATCAATCTGGCGTTTGTTGTTGTTAATGGCTTCAATCATGCCGATTAGCGCGTTATAAATACCAATCACCCAAAAGGCAATAATCACCACAATAACCAGGAGTACGATTAGGAATTTGCCCATCTTTTGCATTCCTTTAATTATTACTGTTCAATAAGTTATAGCTCAAATACCAGAAAAATAAAATGGTTTAACCCATTGTTGCGTGGTCATTGGCGATGTGAAGCGCACCCTTGCGTCCGGCAGACTGGCCTGGGAGGCAGGTTAATCAGGTTATCGACACCTGACAGGCATTCATACCCGACTTTTCTGGGGCGCCGACAGCAAGGGCTTTAAAAAATGACCTGTATAGGATTGGGGAGAGGCGGCAATCATTTCCGGTGTACCCACCGCGATGATTTGACCGCCTTTACTGCCCCCTTCCGGACCTAAATCGATGATCCAGTCGGCGGTTTTAATGACATCGAGATTATGTTCAATGATCACGACGGTATTGCCCTGATCCCTTAATCTGAATAAAACAGCCAATAGCTGTTTGGTATCATGAAAATGCAGCCCGGTGGTCGGCTCATCCAGAATGTACAGGGTATTGCCTGTGTCGCGCTTGGATAATTCCCGCGCGAGCTTAATGCGCTGGGCCTCGCCTCCGGATAAGGTTGTCGCGCTCTGGCCCAGGCGAATATAAGATAATCCAACATCAATCAGTGTCTGGCATTTGCGGGCCAGTACCGGAATGGCATCAAAAAACACCCGGGCATCTTCCACGGTTAAATCAAGAATTTCATGGATGTTTTTGCCTTTGTACTGGATCTCAAGCGTTTCACGGTTGTAACGCTTGCCTTTGCAGACATCGCAGGCGACATAGATGTCCGGCAGAAAATGCATCTCAACCTTGATTAAGCCGTCGCCCTGGCAGGCCTCGCAGCGCCCGCCCCGGACATTAAAACTGAACCGGCCCGGCTGATACCCGCGGGCCCGGGCTTCAGGCGTGCC
The DNA here is from genome assembly GCF_001468125.1 of Legionella rubrilucens. GTDB lineage: Bacteria > Pseudomonadota > Gammaproteobacteria > Legionellales > Legionellaceae > Legionella_C > Legionella_C rubrilucens. The sequence continues at coordinate 148,622 of NZ_LNYT01000022.1, forward strand.
TGAAAACAACTCGCGGATGGGTGTAAAGAGACCGGTGTAAGTCGCGGGATTGGAGCGCGGCGTGCGGCCGATAGGGCTTTGATCGATATCAATCACCTTGTCACAGTGCTCAAGCCCGGTAAGCGATTCAATCGTGCAGGGTGTCAGCAGGTTTGCGCGGTTTAGGCGATTGGCCGCCAGAGGATAGAGCGTGTCATTAATTAAACTGGATTTGCCGGATCCCGATACGCCGGTGATGCAGGTGATTAATCCTGCCGGAATACTGGCATCCAGGTTTTTTAAGTTATTACAGGTCACGCCTTTCAGGTGGATCATGCGTTTTTTATCCACGCTCACCCGTTTTTCCGGCACTGGAATGGACTCCTTCCCTGCCAGGTATCGCCCTGTCAGGGAGGCTTTATTGGCCATGATCTCCTCTGGCTTGCCGCTCGCCACGATCATGCCGCCATGCACCCCGGCTCCGGGCCCCACATCCAGCACGTAATCAGCCGCCCGGATGGCCTCTTCATCATGCTCCACCACGATAACCGTGTTGCCGAGATTACGAAGATGCAACAGGGTTTTAAGCAGACGGTCATTGTCGCGTTGATGGAGACCGATGGAAGGTTCATCAAGGATGTACATCACGCCAACCAATCCCGAACCAATCTGGCTGGCCAGGCGAATGCGTTGCGCCTCTCCCCCTGACAAGGTTTCGGCACTGCGTGCCAATGAGAGGTAATCAAGCCCGACATTCACGAGAAAGCCTAAGCGCTCCACGATTTCCTTATTGATTTTAGCGGCAATTTCTCCTTTATAGCCGTCCAGTTGCAGGCCTTTAAAAAATTCATAGGCGTTTTCTATCGAATAGGCAGAAATCTCCGGCAGGTTTTTATTATCCACAAACACATGCCGGGCCTCTTCCCGCAATCGCGCCCCCTGACAGGTCTGGCATGGGCGTGAGGAGAGGTACTTGGCCAATTCCTCACGAACCATGGAGGACTCTGACTCATGATAGCGGCGCTGCATGTTGGGAATGATGCCCTCAAACGCATGCCGTCTTGACAAAAAATCGCCATGCGGACGCTGGTAGCGAAACTCAATGACCTCGCTGCCGCTACCGTAAAGAATAATTTGCCGTATTTTTTCCGGCAAATCGAGAAACGGGGTTTCCACATCAAACTGATAATGCTGTGCCAGGGATTCCAGCATGGGAAAATAATAGGTGGTTTTCCTGTCCCAACCGCGAATGGCGCCATCGGCCAGGCTCAACGTGTCATCATGAACCACGCGCTCAGGGTCAAAATACTGATCCACGCCGAGGCCGTCGCAATCGGGACAGGCTCCCATAGGATTATTAAATGAAAACAGCCGCGGCTCGAGCTCGCTTAAACTGTAACCGCACTCAGGACAGGCAAATTTGGAAGAGAACACCATCTCAGTAAAATCGTTGTCCAGCGACGCAACAATGGCGATGCCTTCCGCCAGATTAAGTGCATTTTCGAACGATTCGCTTAACCGTTGCGCAATATCGGCGCGCACTTTAAAGCGATCGACCACAACCTCAATGCTGTGTTTTTGCCGCAGCGCCAGTTTCGGCGGATCGTCAAGCTCACACAATTCCCCGTCAATGCGGGCACGAACATAACCCTGGGCCTGCAATTGCTGAAGCAACTGCAGATGTTCCCCTTTCCGTTCGCGAACCACCGGCGCTAAAATCATGGCTTTGTTGTCTGCCGGCATGGACAAGACCTGATCCACCATCTGGCTGACGGTTTGAGCATGCAGGCTGATGTGATGCGTGGGGCAACGGGGCTCCCCTACCCGGGCAAATAAAAGACGCAGGTAATCATAAATCTCAGTAATAGTCCCCACGGTGGAACGGGGATTATGCGATGTGGCTTTCTGTTCGATGGATATGGCAGGCGACAGGCCTTCGATGGCATCCACATCCGGTTTTTCCATCATGGATAAAAATTGGCGGGCATAAGCCGACAGCGATTCCACGTAACGGCGTTGCCCTTCGGCATACAGGGTGTCAAAGGCCAGCGAGGATTTGCCGGAGCCCGATAACCCGGTAATGACGGTGAGCTTGTCGCGCGGAATGGTCACGTCAATGTTTTTCAGGTTATGGGTTCTCGCGCCGCGAATGATAATGGAATGCATGGAAGTGCCGGATTAATTGAAAAAAATACAGAATTATATCTCTGCTATAATTCCTAAACCAATGTTTATTTTTGCCAATAGTAGTTAATTATTAGCCAAAGTTGCTGTAATTGTTACAAGGAAGCCATCGTGAAGAGTAGCCTATTGCGCAATTTTTTTCTACTATTCCTTCTTTCCCTGCCCGGTTTTTCTTCGGCTAATGCCCAGGATGATGAGGTTGCCGCCTGGGCACAGACCACCCTGTTGAACACATTAACCCTGGATTACGACAGCTACGAAGAGGACATTGCCGCCAACCGCATCAACTACACCCAAAATGCCCGGGAGGCGCTGCGCGGCTTTCTTGGCAATTACCTTTCCGTCATTGAAGAAAACCAGCTCTCCCTGCACCCGCAGGCTTTGGGTAACGCACAAATTATCAACGAAGGTTATTTTTCCGGCATTCATTTCTGGCGGATTAATCAAGCCATTGCCATACCCGAATTAAGCATCCAGATTGCCTTTTCCATTGTGGTGGTTAAAGTGAATGGCGACCCGCCCTACCTGGTGCAAAGCGTCAGCATGATTAAGCAGCCTTATCCTTAACGGCGATGGTGTTGGAACCTGGCTAAAAAATGTTATACTGGCAAAATAGCCCTTGCCCTTCGAATTCCCTATGCGCGCACTCATCCATTTAATTGCAAGCACCCTACTGCTGTTGTCCGTGAATTTCGCTCATGCGGAAACGAACCTGAAAGAGATTGAGCAAACATTAAGCGACTCCGTCATAACTGCCAAAATTACCGCGAAATTCACCAAAAACCGTGATCTCAATCCGCTGAAAATCTCGGTAAGCACCCGCGATGGCGTTGTGACCTTAAACGACCACGTGAACGATCGGGAAGCCTTCGTTAACGCCCTGCGCCTTACCAAAAACACCAAAGGCGTAAAGTCTGTTGAAATTGAAAATTTAATCATTCAGCCGGTCAACACCTCGTTTACCGATGCCTACATCACCGCCAAAGTGGAAGCGGCCATACTGAAGGCAAAGGTGTTCGATGACGAAACCATTCCCTTGGTGGGGATTAACGCCACAACAAGCAATGGCGCCGTGACCCTTTCCGGCCGCGTTAAAACCAATAAATCAATCATCGCCATTGTGAAACGGGTGAACGCGGTCAAAGGGGTAAAAAAGATTATTTCCAATCTGGAAGTCAACAGGGAAAGCTAAAACAGAGTGTAGGACACAGGCATGAAACCAATAACCCGCTTCCGTATGTTTCTTTGGCAATTCAGCCATTTCAAGGTGCCGTTAATCGGTTATTTAAAGCCCAGGCTGTTATCCATCGATGATGCGCAGGTGGTGGTCAAACTTCCATTAACCCGACGCAGCAAAAACCACTTGAATTCCATGTATTTTGGCGCCCTGTCCGTCGGGGCTGACCTGGCTGGCGGCCTGCATGGTTTTTATTATGCTGAAAAAAGCAAGGTTAAAATCTCTTTGGTTTTTAAATCCTTTCAGGCGCAATTCATCAAGCGGCCAGAAGCAGATGTTTATTTTGTCTGCAACCAGGGCGAGGTGGTCAGGCAGATGATTGATGAATCGCGGCAGAGCGGTGAGCGAATTAATAAGCCGCTTCCCATTGAAACCTTTGTCCATTATGACAGGGAACCGGAGGAGGTTGCACGGTTTATCCTTGAACTGTCGCTTAAAGTGGTTGGTTGAGCCTATCTCATGGCTGGTAAAAAATTACTCCTGGGGTGCCTTTTGGCTACTGGAGTAACACTTATCTATGGACTTGTCTTTGCCATGCAGTTTAACAAATGCATACGCCTTGATATCTCCGCCTTTTATTCAACCTCCCAGGCCCTGTCCCAGGGGCTTGACCCCTATCAGAATTTTATTCCGAATTATTTACCCCTCGCCAAAAAGCTGCCGGCCAACCTTAACCCGCCCATTTTTTTACTCCTCTTCAGACCCTTTTCCCAACTCCCTTATGAGTATGCAGTCCCTGCCTGGTCATTGTTTATTTTTGCCTTGGGCATTGCGGGTGCCTGGCTTACGTTCACGCTGGCCTTTCCCAAGCCCTTTGTCAAAAGGCACGGGCTGCTGTTGCTGGCTGTTTACCTGTTATTGTTCAGCACGCTCATGGATACCGCCATTGTTCAGATGGGTTCTGTGATTTTTTTCATGGTAATGGCGGGCTATTTCGCCTATACCGGCGGTCATGATCGTCTTGCCGGTTGTTTGTGGGGATGCATTACCGCCATCAAGCTCTTCCCGGGTTTATTGCTTGTTTTTGCATTCAGGCAACGACGGTACGCCGTCTGTCTGGCCATGGCCTTCAGTTTCATCGTTCTCTGGCTCATTCCCCTGTTTACCCACGGCGCCATTCTTTATGAGCAATATTTCACGATGATGAAGCGGGTATTATGGTATGGCGACAGTTGGAATGCGTCCATCCATGGTTACCTGTACCGGTTATTGATTGACAATGCTCACCCTGAACCCTGGCTTCTAGCCCTTACAAAGAGCCTCTGCCTGTTGTTTTTTGCCCTGATTTTTTACTGGTACTGCAAAGTCATCAAACCCGGGAATCATTCAGCGAACCCGCACTATGCGTTTTGTTTAACCCTGCTGCTCATGCTGCTGTTAAGTCCTTTTGGCTGGCTGTATTATTTTTCCCTGCTGCTTTTTCCCTTAGCCTTAAGCTGGCAGACACTGGTCACCTGCAGGGACATCCCGCCGCATCTGACTGCCCTCTGGTTTTTGGGCTTTTTTTTAGTGAACGTGCCACTGGATTATGTGATGTTTACCAAAATGCCGGATTTAGCAAGCCGAATGACGTGGTACTCGCTTTTTTTCTACGGCCTGGTATTACTGATTTATGTGGTGTGGCGTCTTCTAGGTCGAACCTACCCCAAGACAGGACAGAGTCTGCATAAGATCCGCGAGCTGGTCGTGCCGCTTTTTCTAATCCTTGCTCTGGGTGCGGTCATCCCTGTGGTTTTTTATGGTGTAAGTCTGCTTAAGACCCCTTAGCTAGCCTGGGTTACTGAAATAAAAACTGTTCTTACCCTCGCTTTTAACCTTGTACAACGCCGCATCGGCCTTCTGCAATAAGGCCTCCGCTGTTTTAGCGGCAAAAGGATACACGGCAATGCCAATACTCACTGACACATTCACTTCGATACCGTCAATAACCAGGGGGTGAGGAATGGATTCAATCAATCGCTTCGCCAGCAACGAGAGCGCGGAATAGGAGCTGAAATCGGTCACAATCAGCAAAAACTCATCCCCGGCCAAGCGTGCTAAATAATCGTGGCCGCGAATCGATTGTTTAAAGCATTGACTGACCTCCACCAGCAATTGATCGCCCAGGTGATGGCCGTAGGTGTCGTTGACTTCTTTAAAATCATCAAGATCAAGAAACATGAGGCCAACCTCGCTTTTGTTGCGCGTGGCGCGGCTGATGGCCAACTCGAGCATGTCCATGCAGGCCCGGCGATTGGGCAATTTGGTCAGTTCATCATGCAGGGCTAAATGCTGAAGCTGGGAATAAGCCATTTTGCGCTCGACCGCCAGACTCATCTGTGAGGCCAGCAGGTCAATCATGTCCAAATCTTCAATGGGAGCAGCATGGCTTTCGTCACTTAAAAATTCAAATACCGCATAAATCTCATCCGCCACGATAAGGGGAAAAGCCAATGCCCCGCTGAATTTAAAATGAGAGCAGTGCGCCTGTTCCAGTGAAAAGGGATCGGCGCTGGTGGCGGACAGCCAGATCGCTTTTCGTCCCTGATAGACCTGACCCACAATGCCTTCTTTTTTACTGAGTTTAAGACTTTTCAGTGAGGCGCTGCAGGCTTCTTCTCCTGTCACTGTCTGGTGCCAGACCGACTCGACATGCAGGCTGTCATCATTGACGTAATACACCATGCCTACCGCAAACCGGATGGCCTGGCTGATTGTCGCAGCACAGAATTTAAAGGCATCCTGGATGGTGTCGGTCACCAGAATCGTGCGGGTCGTCTTGTAAATGAGATCGAGCTCAAGGTTTTTAAGTGACAACTTTTCCTGGGTAAATTTCAATGGCGTAATGTCAATGTGGGTACCGACCACACGGCGTATTCGGCCATCAGGATCGACGATGCCCTGTCCGCGGCAGAGAATCCACACCGCTTTGCCGTTACGATGGCGATATCGGACTTCCTGATGAAGGGGGTATTTGCCTTTGGACACGATGTGTTTTTTGAGATTGCTCTCAAGCAATTTAAAGTCGTCAGGGAATGCGTTGTCGCGGAAAAAATCCAGGGTCGGAGTATAATGATCCCGCTCATAGCCTAAGGAACGCAACAATTTACTGGATAAGATACACTCTTTGGTTTCAAGATTAATATCCCACCAGCCATCCGTGGTTTCATCAAGGATAAGATCATAAATGGCCTTGTTTTCCTGAAACAGATTTTCACTGTATTTTTTGGACGCCAGCTCTTCCTGCAGGGCTTTGATATTGGAAATATCGCGAAAACTGAACAGATAACCGATGGTCTGATTATCCGTACCCATAAATGGACTGACTTTAAGCATCATCCGGCTGGTGGAATCAAATTGATTGACCAAATCCAGTTCAAGGTTATTAATCACTCCCGTGGCGGCAATCCGATTCATGATGTTTTTTTCAAGCATGGTGTTTTTGATATTCAACACTTCAAAAACGGATTGGCCTAACAGATTTTTTTTACGGATAACACCCATCGTGCGCATAAAGGTCTGATTGCATTCCATCACCCGGCAGGTGCAATCCACAAACAGGTAGAGATCAGGCGAGTTATCATAAATACGTTGATACCTGGACTCCACTTCCAGCAGACGACGGCTCTTGTCCGTAATGGAGGTTTTTAACTGGGTGTTGTCCATGGCCACTTTATTACGCAGTAAATTAACCAAAGCCAGCAAGGCGGTGATGACTAACCCGAGCAAAATGGTAATAATCGGCAGCCAGGGTCTGTTTTCTGCCACGTACCCGGGCGAAGGCCAGAGTTTAAAAACCAGTGGCTCTGTCAAAAAATCCAACTGCAGCAGGTCGGTATGGGCCCAACGATGAATAAAGGCCGGGCTTCCCTCATTGATTTGAATGAAGAGAGCAAGAGGGCCATAATGGACCTCCACGCCGGTTAGGTTGGAATCAGCCCGTTTTACTGCCCCCGACACAATGCGCTGCAGATTATAAAACATCCATCCCGGGGGACCTTTAGTGTGGTCAAAACATAAATAGGGAACACCGCCGCCCGCTGCATGCTCAACGACCGTGACAGTCATGCCCTGTGTTTTTAATCCTTTCTGACAAAGGCCGATTAAATGCAGTAAATCCGGTTTTGACAGGTCATCCATTGGCCCGTGCTGAAACATGGCTTCCTTACCCCAGGCAATGGCTGCGAGTGTAGGCATGTCTTTCAAATAATTCCCCGCATCCTCGCTGATGGCCTCATTGTTGAACACATGATGGTCCAAACGGGAAAAAAAACGTCGGGTAGCCCAAAAGCTGTCATGCAGGCTGACTTCAATTTCCTTGGCAATCAGCCGCGTATCGGCTGCAATTTTCCGCCGCAATTGTTCTGCCGCATCGTCTAAAAAATTCTGCCAGAGTAAAATAAAAAACAGGAACCCGGTCACCAGAATGGCCATGGTCTGCACCATGCCATGCCTTGAATAAAATTTAAAGTGACGGTAATAGAAGAGGATGGACAGTGACAGGCTGAGCAGCATAAAACAAAAAGCAGACTGGGCTCCCATACCGGGGTAACCCGCCCAGTTGTAAATGATTTGGATATCCAGCACATAACCAAACAGCGCGGCCAGACTAAGGCACAACACCAGGGTGACCAGCACCAGTTGCAGGAGTTTGGTCCATGGTTTTTTAAATAAACAGTACAGAAGAATCGCCGCATTCAGCAAGACAATGCAAAAGGCGGTATTAGGTCCCATGCGGATAGGATACCCCTTGTCAATGGCGGTTTGGGGGATGACAAGCCAATAATCAAGCCCCAGATCCCAACCGCTTGCGTACTCTAACAGGGTAAAAATACCGATAAGGCCCGACAAAAGACTTAAAAGCATTGCCAGACGCTTTTTAAGCGCAAGTGCAAAAACAGCAGAAGACGTCAGGGTAATGCAAAGTGCGGTATTGAAGCGCATCACCAGAGAGCCTGCGCCAAGCGCAGCAAATTGCGGCGCACGCGTTATCCAGCCAACCATGATCACAACCGCGATCAAATAGGCCGCCGCTGCCAGCGCGTAGCAGAAATAATATCGCTTTGACCTTAATCCATTCGCCGCCAAAACAGCATCCTTAAAGGAAATGATATCCGTCCGCTTCCAGGTAAGTATAGCCGCACAGGAAGCACTTCAGGCCCTCTTCATACCTAGCAATAACAGTGCCAGCTATTCTTTTATTCTCATCACAGCATTTGACAATTAGGGGCCTGAAGTCTAACGTTTTAATAACCAAGCCACTGTTTTTCAATAATTTAAACAATGATTGATCTCTGTATCAACACACAACCTGATGATGAGAGCTGCGGCCCCACCAGTCTGCAGGCTATTTATCGCTATTATGGACTGGATATCCCCCTTGACCAGGTTATTAAGGACGTGGAGCGTTCGCATTCCGGCGGAACGCTTGCGCCCATGCTGGGTAAGCATGCGCTCCTGCATGGGTTTGACACCATCATTTATATAAACAACCTCAATATTTTTGATCCCACCTGGTTTGAACAGGGTGAAGCAAAGAGCACGCTTCTGCTGCAGAAACTAAATACCCAGATGCGTTATAAACGCACGGCGGGAGTCCTGCAGGCCAGCAAGGCCTACATGGAATACGTGTCATTGGGCGGCATTCTGCGTTTTCGCACACTGAGCGTTCAGCTTCTGAAGGATTATTTCAAACAGGGCATCCCCATTTTGACTGGCTTAAGCGCCACTTATTTATACCGCAGCGCCAGAGAACGCTATACTAGTAAAGGCGAAGCTTATTACGATGATATTCGCGGAACGCCATGCGGGCATTTCGTTGTGCTCTGTGGTTACGATGCTAAAAAAAGGCTTATCGTGGTTGCCGATCCGCATCGTGAAAACCCGCTCTCACATGACAATTATTACAAAGTGAGCAGTCATCGCTTGATTAACGCCATCATGCTTGGTGTACTGACCTATGATGCCAATTTACTTATCATTCAACCAAAGAGCACCCAATGCAAACTATAATCGTTACGGATGATCCTGACAGTTGGGCGTTTTTAAGCCCCTTAGCCGCCATCGTTCACGCGTCGGAATACCTGTCCAGCGAAAATTTTCTGCAAAATAATTCCCTGCGCGTCATTAACCTCTGCCAATCCTATCAGCATCAAACCATTGGCTATTATGTTTCTCTTCTGGCGCATGCGCGGGATCACAAGGCCATTCCTTCAGTGCACAGCATTCAGGATGTCATGAACACCAGTTTGTCAAAGCTGATTTCTCAGGAAGTGGATGAAGAAATACAGCACAGCCTGCAGGATATCAAAGGCACCGAATTTGTCTTCAGTCTGTATTTCGGTCAGAACATGGCCAAATGCCATGCCGATCTGGCCAGAAAACTGCATGGTTTATTCCCTTTGCCGCTTATCCGCTTCACATTGGAAAAGCGCAAGCAATGGCGGATTAAAAACCTGCAGCCCCTGTCGTTAAGCGGGGTTCCGGCACACCATTGCGATTTCATGCGCCAGGCAGCAGAAAGCTACCTGTCAAAAAAACGGTTCCATCAGTGGCGTAAAAAACAACGTTATCATGATTTGGCTATTTTAGTTGATCCCACCGAACCCAATGCCCCATCCAACAAAAAAGCATTGGATTTCTTTGCCAATACCGGCGAGGACATGGGACTCAACGTTGATTTCATCGAGAAAAGCGACAGCAAATCCATTGCCGAATACGATGCGCTGTTCATTCGCGCCACCACCTCCGTCAATCACTACACTTACCGTATGGCACGCCGGGCTGCGCAGGAAAATATCGTGGTCATCGATGATCCGCAATCCATTATTAAATGCAGTAATAAAGTCTACCTTGCCGAATTAATGCGAAGCCATCAGATCCTGACACCGGAGACTACCTTCATCAGCAAATACGACAAGGAATTGCCGCCGATTGAATTCCCCTGTGTATTAAAACGTCCGGACAGTGCCTTCTCTCACGGGGTCATCAAACTCGATGACTCCAAATCTTTGCAAAAGTCGCTGAATCAATTTTTCAAAAGCTCGGATCTAGTCCTGATTCAACGGTTTATCCCCACAGAATTCGACTGGCGTATCGGCGTGCTGGATAACAAACCCATTTTTGCCTGCCGTTATTTCATGGCCAGGGATCACTGGCAAATCTATAACTGGGATGCCCTCAGTGATAAATCGCAAGGCAATATCGATGTTCAGGGTAACTTTGCCATCCAGGGCAATCATGAAACGGTTCCCATTACCGATGTCCCGGACGGAGTCATCAAAACAGCCCTGAAAACCACCCGGCTTATTGGCGATGGGTTGTATGGAGTTGACATTAAAAGTCAGGGTGACAAACATTATGTGATTGAAGTCAATGACAACCCCAACATTGATTTTGGTATTGAAGACCAGATTCTCGGTGAAAACCTCTATCAACAAATCATGACCGTCTTTTTACAACGCATTCGCAGGAAGCATGGCTATGGGTAATTACTCGCTTTTTTCAGTCATCGGGATTGAAATTGAATACATGCTGGTTGATAAGGCCACATTAAACGTACGTCCGCAAAGCGATACCATCCTTCAAGCCTTAAGCCGCGGTGAACTCACCAATGAAGTGGCCCTGGAGAACATTGCCGTCAGCAATGAACTGGTGATGCATGTGCTTGAATTTAAAAACAATGGCCCGGCGCCCGTCTCACCGGACATTGTCACGCATTTTAAGGACGCGATTCAACGCTTGCAGCCGCTTCTTGAGGAACAGCAACTCATGCTGCTGCCTACGGGTGCGCACCCCTGGATGAATCCTGCACTGGAAACCCAACGCTGGCCGCATGGCAATCGCGAAATCTATCAGCAGTATGATCAGATTTTTAATTGCCATGGCCATGGCTGGGCTAATCTGCAAAGCATGCATGTCAATCTGCCTTTTGCCAATGACGATGAGTTCAACCTGCTGCATAACAGCATCCGCCTGCTATTGCCTCTGCTGCCGTCCGTCGCCGCAAGCACCCCTTTTCTGGATGGCAAGCTCACGGGCATGCAGGACAGCCGCCTTTATTTTTACGATAAAAACCAGCAAAGAATACCCGAAATTACCGGACTTGTGGTGCCTGAATTTGTCCAATCCGAAGCAGAGTACCACCGTGACATTCTGACACCGATGTATGAGGCGATACGGCCTTATGATCCCAAAGGCATTCTCCAGCACGAATGGCTGAACTCGCGCGGTGCGATTGCCAAATTTGAGTATGGCGCCATTGAAATCCGCCTTATTGATTCCCAGGAATGCGTGCAGGCGGATTATGCGATTGCCAGTGCCATTGTGGCTATCCTGAAACACTGGGTGAACCATTCCCATTATTTTCTGGATAATCCCTGTGACACGGCAATTCTGGCGGCACTTTACCAGCAAAGCCTGCATGATGGCCTGGATACGCCCATCGAAAGCCGCGAGTTGAGCAGGCAATGGCAATTATCGCGAGGGGTTAAAACCTGCCGCGATGTCTGGGCGGTATTGATTGAGCAGGTCAGCGCCGATCTGGATTACCCATGCCAGACGGCGTTGGAAACGATACTAAGTCAGGGGAATCTCAGCCAGCGGATGGTACGCGCCTGCGGTAATGACATCAGCCATCACACCTTAAAGCGCTTATACCGTCAACTGGGAGATTGTTTATTAACTAACCAACAACTGCACGCACTATGAAACCAATCGCCGTGGTTTTAAGTTGTGAACATGCCGTTAACCATGTCCCTGAGGAGTACAGGCCGCATTTCATGGCGCATGAGCATTTGCTCAACTCGCACCGGGGCATTGATTTTGGCGCCGAAGCCATCGCCAGCTACCTGCGCGACGCGCTGGCCTGCGAGCTCGTCTCAGCCAAAGCCACACGCTTGTTAATCGATTGTAACCGCAGCCTGCACCATCGCCATTGCTTTTCTGAAATCACCTACCCTTTGCCAATCAATGAAAAGGAATTGATACGGCAACGATATTACCTGCCTTTTCGGCAGGATGTTGAAGCGCGGATTCATAGCCATCTGCAAGCGGGTAAACAGGTGTGGCATTTGTCGGTCCACAGCTTTACACCCATTCTTAATGAAATAACCCGCAATACTGAAATTGGATTATTGTATGATCCCAAACGTCTGCTTGAAAGAAATCTGGCAAGGCATTGGCAACAACAGATTAAATACCTCGACAAAGGTCTGCGGGTCCGCCTGAATTACCCTTACCGCGGTGTCAGCGATGGTTTTGCCGCGTCCCTGCGTAAAAAATACCCGGCTTCCGATTACCTCGGTCTTGAGATTGAAAGCAATCAGGCCCTGGTGCATGAAAACCACGCCATTGCCCATCTGGCCTGCGTGTTATCAACCAGCCTCCGAATCATGCTCGACAATTGGCAATCCATCAGCCATCAAACACTCCCGCAAACTATTCAGGGCGATTGAGTTGTTTTAAGTGGCAACGAACAGGGCCATTATCCACTTGCAGGGCATTACCGCCTGCATCCGTCATGAATTGCCCGTCATAACCTGACTGATTGGCCGTCTTCTGAGCTGAAATAAAAAGACGGGGACGGCTGCTGTCCTCGCTGTCAACCGCCATGAGCAGCAGGTTATTATCCCGCAGGCTGTAGAGACTGACCTTGACCGGGTAGACGAAATCAATCGAAGGCATCTCTCCCGCCTTCTCAGGTAAGGCAAAAATCACGCGCTCACTGACACCCTGAAGCACACACTCCATGGTCTTTGTGCCCGCAAAAACTGGAAAACCTAAGAACACCATAAGAACAGCCAATCCTTTTTTCATCGCCCAGGTTCCTTCTGTCAGGGTTTTTTTCGTGAACGGCCTCGTCTTGAGGGAAAGAGTGAATTGAGTAGTTTCCGCCAGATATCCCGAATCAGTTGACGCAATAAGGTGTTTTTACTCAATTGCTCCAGCATGGATGGCTCTTGCCGTGAACTGTCACTGCTTATTTCACCCGGAGCAGTTTCTGCCGATGCCGTGCGGTTTTTTGCCGAGCCCAGTCTTTCAGCCGCTGATTGAGTGGATTGGCGTTGGCCATAGACAGAAAAAAGCGACGATTGATGAATGATGGTCTGGACCTGTGCCTCAGTCAGGATGCCCATGCGCGACTCCGGCGCACGGATCAAACACTGGATTAAGGGCGTGGGTTGGCCGTTGCCATCCAGTGCGCTGACCAGCGCTTCCCCGATACCCAGGGACGTTAACAACTGCTCTGTCGCATAATGGGTTGACGGCGGAAAATTTTGCGCCACCAGCTTCATCGCCTGCCTGTCTTTGGCGGTAAATGCACGCAGGGCATGCTGGATTTTTAATCCTAATTGACTCAAGACGGCTTCCGGAATGTCATTAGGCGTCTGGGTACAAAAGACAAGGCCAATGCCTTTGGAGCGGATTAATTTAACCATGGTCTCCAGTAAATTCAACAAGGCTTTACTGGCGTGATTAAAAATAAGATGGGCTTCGTCAATAAAAAGCACCAGTTTAGGCTTGGGCGGATCGCCAAGCTCCGGGGATTGACGGTACACATCCGACAGCAATTTAATCATGAAGGTAGAAAATAACAACGGTTTATCCTGCATGTCCATTAAACGCAGTATGGACACAATCCCGAGCCCCTCGGCGGTTGTTCGAAAAAGATCCGTGACCTTAAAAGCCGGTTCGCCAAAAAAATCGTCGCCGCCCTGCGCTTCCAATTCGATGATTTTGCGCATAATCGATCCGATGGAAGCAGACGACACGCCGCCATAACGGGCCTCCACGTCAGCATTCCCTTCATCCGACTGCATGTATTGCAGGATGGCTTTAAAATCATTTAAATCATTCAGCGGTAATTGACGGTCTTTGGCGTATTCAAAAAGAATGGTCGCCACGCCGGTCTGCGTCTCATTGACATCCAGCATGCGCGAGAACAGCAAGGCGCCAAAATCACTGACTTTACCGCGAAGCGGCACACCCTGAACCCCGCGGTCCAAGGTGAAGAGCTCCACCGGAAACCCCCGGGGAGTAAACGCAAGGTTGAGAGAATGGCTGCGGTTTTTTAAAAATGCATTGGACTCCCCGGGCACGGCCAGGCCGGAGACATCGCCCTTGATGTCCATGACAAGGCTGGGTACGCCGGCTAATGATAACTGCTCACAAAGCACCTGGATGGTTTTGGTTTTACCGCTGCCGGTGGCACCGGCAATGAGGCCATGGCGATTGAGCGATTTCAACACCAGATTTACCGGCGCATCCTGAAGGAGCTTCCCATCCAGCATAATCCCGCCCAGTTGAAGGGCAGGCAGCTCGCCGGCCTGATAGGGCACACGCAAATCATCGTACATGGCAACCGTCCTTGTTGAACGCGTTATGAGTTAGGGTCATTGATGAGTCTGTTTTAAAATCAATGCCTGAAAGGTCCATTACCCTTTGTCCTGACAATCAGGACAAAGACCATAAATATTGAGCGCATGATCAGTCATCTTAAAATGCGCCTGTTTCGCAATGGCTTCCTGACGCTGCTCGATGATGTCATCAATGAATTCTTCCACCCGCCCGCATTTGACGCAGACCAGATGATCATGGTGCTCGCCCTGACTTAATTCGAACACGGAATGACCGCCTTCAAAATTATGACGGGAGACCAGCCCTGCGGCTTCAAACTGGGTTAATACTCGATAAACGGTCGCCAGGCCGACATCTTCACCCATTTCTATCAAGGCTTTGTAAACATTTTCCGCACTCATGTGATGATCGCGGGATTGTTCCAGAATCTGTAAAACCTTGACACGAGGCATGGTTATTTTTAGTCCGGCATCTTTTAATTGCTGGCTTTCTTCCATTCGTACTCCTACCTGGCTGAATTGCATGGGTCGCAGGTGTCTTTCTATTAATGACATGCTATTATGGCGAAATTTTTCAACACAGGCAAAAATTATGCGCTTCCGATTGTTTATTTTTACCGTCCTGATTTCCCTGCTGGTTTCCGGCTGTGCATCCTATGATTTTTCAAGGCGTATCGTGCAGCAGGGGAATTTGTTACCGCAATCTAAAATTTCACGATTGACGATAGGCATGAGCAAACAGGATGCAGCCACGCTCATGGGAACCAGCCTGTTAAGCCCTACCTTTAATAATAACCGCTGGGATTATGCCTACACCTGGCGCAAAGGCAGCAACGCCCCTATTGTAAGAAATGTCAGCCTTTATTTTGCCAATGGACGTCTGGTTCGAATTGAACATCATCCTTAACCGGCTAACCGCGCTGGCGGTTCCTGCCTCCGGCGTGTTTTGCCCGCTCCCGCCGTTTCTGTTTGGGGTCAATCGTCAAAGGACGATACACCTCAATACGGTCCCCCTCCCTTAAACGCGTCGCCGTCGTCACCGGCTTTGAAAAAATACCGAGTGGCAATTGCTGTGTTTCAGGATATTGAATATACAGCTGAGACTGCGACACCGCATCGCCTACGCTCGCCCCTGAGGGGAGGGTCAGTTTTTTATGAAAAACTCCCCCTGCGTCATCCATGTAAATGATTTCGACATTAACCATACAAGGACGCGGCCCGATCACAAAAAGCATCCACCATTTTCTCTGTCACCTGCTCAAACACAGGGCCTAAGAACATGGAAAACATTCGCCCGGCGAATTCAAACTCGAGGTCAAATGAGATCCGGCAGCCTTCCGGTGTTTCATCGAAACGCCAGAACCCCTCAAGGTGACTGAACGGACCATCCACCAGACGTATTTCAATCATTTTATTTTTCTGCAGCCGATTGCGGGTGGTAAAGGATTTGCTCATGCCGGCGGCCGAGATGACCAAGGTCGCCTGCACTTCATCTTCATCACGATGGTGCACCTGGCTTTGGGCGCAATAAGGTAAAAATTCGGCATAATGTTCCACGTCATTGACCAGATTGAACATCTGCTCACAACTGTAGGGGATTACTCGTGATTTTTTTACAATCGTCATTTCAAATGCCCCCTGTGT
Organism: Legionella rubrilucens; assembly: GCF_001468125.1. Taxonomy (GTDB): domain Bacteria; phylum Pseudomonadota; class Gammaproteobacteria; order Legionellales; family Legionellaceae; genus Legionella_C; species Legionella_C rubrilucens. Next base: position 165,002 of record NZ_LNYT01000022.1, read on the forward strand.
GCTGAATAAGCCACTGCGACAAATCCACTATTTCATTGGCACAAACGCTATGCTCCATAGGGTATTCGTGAGCGGAAATGGCAGAAAATCCCTTCTGATCGAGCCATTTGATGGTTTCTTTCGTCCAAAGCGGCCAGACAATGGGGTCATAAGTCCCATAGGCGAGAAAAAGCGGCGTTGTCCCGGGTAATTGCGGTTCACATTCTTTTGCCAGAGGCAGGTAGGCAGACAGTGAAATAACGCCGGCAAGTGGCCTGGTCATGCGCAAGGCCGTATGCAGCGCCATGGCTCCGCCCTGCGAGAATCCGGCCAGATAAATCTGCTCACTGGTAAACCCTGTCGCCAGTTGCTGCTCAACCGCCGCAATGATCATTTTCTCCGAGGTTAAAATGCCCTCCTTGTCTTCACGCGCGGCAAAATCCATGGCCAGGATATCATACCAGGCGCGCATAACCATGCCGCTATTGATGGTAATCGGCCGTACCGGCGCATCCAGAAAAACATGCCGCAGCATCAATTCATTAACCTGCAATTGCTCAGCCAGCCCGACCATGTCATTTGCATCGGCACCGAGGCCATGCATCCAGATGACACAGGCCTGCGCCGGGTGTTTCGGATCGATATGAAACACTGTTACCCCTAATTCAGCAAAAGGCAAATTATCACCAAAGAACTGATGTATAGCAAGGTTGCGGCCTCTGTTGTCCTGTAAATTTTAGACAGATGCATCAAATAGCGCGACAGAATAACGTTACTTTAGCGTTATCCGTGAATTGCTGTTTGTTCATCAATGAAATATAGGGTACAATATTGCTCAATTAATGAACATACGTTTTATTTTTAGAGCGAAGCCTGATGCCTTTAAAACCCGAACAGCTTAAAAAATATCAAGTGGACATCCAAAGAATAGTCCCCGGCGTGGTCAACCTTCATTTAAGTGAATCGCAATGGCAGGATTTAAGCGATCGCCTGCCCACAGGCCAATCGCAACAGCAGGCTATCCAGGTAAAAAAACTGACGTTTACGCGCATTGTTCTTGCTTTATCCAAAGTCACCGGCCAGCACCCCAATCCCATCATTCGGCAAATCAGCAATAAACAACCGTCGCGCGCCTGTAAAAAAGAACCTGACCCGCAGACAGTCTCTCTACCCAGGAAAAGAAAGATAGACAAAGTCCTTAATCCTGAGGATAACCAGTTTGTATCCGAGAAGAAAAAACTGACGACCCCTTTAAAAAAGACAGGGGTTACCGGCAAGGATTCACTCCAACAGGTGACACCGAAGCATGGCTATACCCGTGAGGCTCTCACACCTGGCGGGACTCGCGTACGGCTTTTTTTCAGTAATTCCCAGGGCAGTCTTTATAAAAAGGTCACCCCCGTTGGCAACCGCACTAATCAGGGAAAAGTGGATCTGTCCAAAGCCAGAAAACGTCTGTTTGACGAGAAATTACCCACCACCCTCTATAAAGAACGTCCCAAAGCCCAGCGTTTTGTGGCCACACTCAATACAATGCTCCCCGAGGGTCAGAACCGCCTGTGCAGTCAAAAGCAGTTAACGCAGGCAACCTGCAAGGATATTTTTATTGCTCATGGTCATGATGAAGCCAACACAACCCATGGCAATCAATACCACTGGTCGCATTTAGTCGCCCATTTCCTGGGCGGCGACCACAGCATTGACAATTTAATTCCCGCCACCCGACAATGCAATCTCAGCATTCTGCAAATCGTCGAGCGGGAAATTGCGGAACGATTAAAATCAGGCGTTCCTTCCATTACTATTACGGTCACGCCCCATTATGACCAGGACGATTCGTTAATCCCCTCGGAAATCATTTATCGCCTGGAGTGGCTTAAAAAAGACTGCATGAATGAATTCCATCAGGAGGAAATACGTTTCAATCCAGCGTCTTACGGATTCCCTACCCGCTCCATGCAGGCTTCCATTGATCAGCTGCGTAAGGCAGCGGAAGAAGAACACCCCCTGGAAAGTACAGACTCCGAAACGAACCAGCATAGCGCTTTGTTAAAGGTTTCTTTATAATCAAAGGTATTCGCTCCCTTTGAGATAAAGATGACACTGTTCCGACATGGCGTATTGCTGGCAGTAATGACCCTTCTTCTGGCCGCTTGTGGGCAGAAGGGCCCACTGTACCTGCCTGACACCCCCCCACACTCATCGAAAGTGCATTAGCAGCGAGTCCGTTATGGCCATTAAGTTCACGAAAATGCACGGTCTTGGCAATGATTTCATGGTCATTGACGCCATTCATCAGACACCCGATTTACGCCCCCAAACCATTGCCCGCCTCGCTGCGCGTCATACCGGCGTTGGCTTTGATCAATGCCTCATTGTTGAAAAAAGCAAAAGCCCGGATACGGATTTTTTTTATCGTATTTTTAATGCTGACGGCCACGAAGTCGGGCAATGCGGCAATGGCGCCCGCTGCCTGGCGCGTTTTCTTCATCATTATGGCTTAACCGACAAAAAACGCATCACTGTAGCCACCCCCACCACCCGCATGGAGCTTCTCCTCAATGAGGATAAGACTGTCACGGTCGGTATGGGTAAGCCCAGGCTTAATCCGGCAGAGATCCCACTGTTTGCCGTGGAAAAATCACCGCATTACCCCATCCCGCTAATGGATGGTACCCACCTGCAGGTGCACGCTGTCAACGTCGGCAATCCACACGCGGTTCTGGTGGTGGATGATGTGGACAACAGCCCGGTGGCTGCCTTAGGTAAGGAAATTTGTGAACATCGTTTATTCCCTGAGCAGGTGAATGTGGGTTTTATGGAAATTGTCACTCCAAAAGAAATCCGGCTGCGCGTCTATGAGCGCGGCTGCGGCGAAACCAGCGCCTGCGGCAGCGGCGCCGTTGCGGCTGTTGCCGCAGGACGTCTTTTCCATCGTCTTGAACCCACCGTGAAGGTCAACCTGCAAGGCGGTGAGTTAACCGTGGAATGGCCTGATATAAATAGTCCCATACAGCTGACCGGCCCCGCCGTTTTCGTGTATGAAGGAGTTTTGTTATGCGCATAGTGATTCTCGGCGCCGGTCAGGTTGGCGGTACCCTGGCACGCAATTTAACGCGCGAAAACAATGACATTACCGTGGTGGACCTGGACGAGGAACGTCTGCGGGAATTGCATCACCGCCTGGACATTCAAACGGTGCAGGGTTCCGCCGCACACCCCAATATTCTGATTGCTGCCGGCATTGAGCAGGCCGATATGCTGATTGCAGTGACCAACAGCGATGAAATCAACATGATGGGTTGCCAGATTGCCTACAGCCTGTTTCGCACCCCCACAAAAATTGCCCGCATCCGCTCGCAATATTATTTTGATTACCCGCAGTTGTTCTGCAACGACCATGTACCGGTGGATGTGTGCATCAGCCCCGAAAAACTGGTCACCGAACACATTGAGAATCTCATTGATTACCCCGGCGCCACCCAGGTGCTTGATTTTGCAGATGGCCGCCTGTTATTGATCACCATCAAGCCCAAACCCGGCGGGGTGATGGTCGGCAAAACCATCCAGCAGCTTTATCAGCATCTGGAACTTATCGATGTCCGCGTGGTGGCTATTTTCCGCGACAAGGAAACCTTGATGCCGGAAGAAAACTGCGAGATCAAAATTGGTGATGATGTCCTGTTCATCGCGCCCCCGCAGGCCATTCAGCAGGTCTTGATTGCCCTGGGCCGTTACACCCATCCGAACCGCCGCATTATTATTGCCGGTGGCGGCCATATCGGCACAAAGCTCGCACAAACCCTTGAAGACCGCTACCGCATCAAAGTCATTGACCATAACATGACGCGCGCCATGGATCTTGCCGGGCAACTGAACAAAGGCACCGTTTTACAGGGTGATATCGCCGACCGCGATCTGCTGCTGAATGAAAACATTGAATTTACCGATGTGTTTTGTGCCGTAACCAATGACGATGAAGCCAACATCATGTCCTGTCTTCAGGCTAAACGCTTAGGCGCCCGCCACACCATGGCTCTGGTCAACCGCAACGCGTATGTCGAATTGATTGAAGACAGCAGCATCGATCATGCCATTTCCCCGCAATTGATTACCATTGGCAGTATTCTGACTAAATTGCGGCGGGGAAATATGATCAAGGTTCACCGCCTGAACAATGGCGAGCAGGAAGCCATTGAATTGGTTATCCATGGCGACCAGCAGACATCGAAAGTCATTGGCCGGAAACTCAATGAAATCGATCTGCCGCAGGGTTGCTCTGTCATGGCGGTGGTCCGGGAAGATAAAATCCTGATGAGTGATCCCAAACTGACGCTTGAGGCCGGCGATCATGTGGTGATTTTATTATTAAAAAAACGTTACCTGCGCCAGGTCGAGTCGCTGTTTCAAGTCAGCTTAACCTTTATGAGTTAAAAGGGATTAGATCTCACCATGCAAATTAAAACCATACTGCGCCTGATCGGTTTATTGTTAATGATGTTCAGCTTCAGCATGGTGACACCCCTGCTGATTAACGTCATCTTTCATGAAGATTTCTGGAAGCCCTTTGTTACCGCATTTGCCTGCACTTTTTTTACCGGAGCCCTGCTTGCCTTTTTGTTTAATGGCCAGCAAACCGAGCTTAAAATACGCGACGGCTTCCTGATTGTCGCCCTGTTCTGGGTTGTGCTTTGTTCATTTGCCTCCCTGCCCTTTATTTTTGCCATCAGTCATCACGATCACAGCATCACCGATGCGATTTTTGAATCGGTTTCAGGTTTTACCACCACGGGCGCCAGCATCATTCCCCATTTGGACACGCTACCGCATGCCCTCTTGTTTTACCGTCAACAACTGCAGTTTTTGGGGGGTATGGGTATTGTGGTTCTGGCTGTGGCCATTCTCCCCATGCTGGGTGTCGGGGGCATGCAGCTTTACCGTGCTGAAACGCCAGGCCCAATGAAGGACAGCAAATTAACACCGCGCATTGCCCAGACTGCCAAAGCACTGTGGTCTATTTATGTCCTGTTAACGCTCTTGTGCATGCTTTGCTACTGGTTCGCCGGCATGGATTGGTTCGATGCGCTGGGAGAAAGTTTTGCCACCGTGTCCACCGGCGGCTTTTCCATGCATGACGCCAGTTTTGCTTATTATGAAAGTGATTTGATTGAACTCATCGCCTGTCTTTTTATGTTGCTTGGCGGTTCCAGTTTCGCCCTGCATTTTATGATCCTTAAAAAACGAAGCCTCAGGCATTATTGGGAAGACGAAGAGTTTCGCAGTTACATCGCGTTTTTAATCATTGTCATTGGTTTTGTGACCTGGAGCCTGGTGATCAACGGCTTCTTTGATGAAAAGCACCATGCCCTCATCAAGAGCACCTTTAATATTATCTCCATGGCCACCACAACTGGCTTCATTTCTGCCCCATTCAGCACCTGGCCCACTTACGTGCCTGTTTTAATCATGCTGGCGGCCCTGATTGGCGGTTGTGCCGCATCCACCAGCGGCGGCATTAAAGTGATTCGCGCGCTGCTCATTTATAAACAAAGCCGGCGCGAGATGTACCATTTGCTCCATCCCAACGCCATCATCCCCATTAAATTCGGTAAGCAGATTTTGCCGGAATCCATTCTGCAATCGATGTGGGGTTTTATTTCTGTCTTTCTAGGGTTGTTTATTTTCCTGATGCTGCTGTTTATGGCCCTCGGCAATGATTTCATGACGTCGTTTTCATCCATGATTGCCGGCATGGCAAATGCCGGTGCCGGCTTAGGCGCTGTCAGCCAAAATTTTGCAGGCTTAACCCGCGCCAGCAAATGGGTTCTGATTTTTGCCATGATTGCAGGCCGCCTTGAAATCTTTTCCCTGCTTATTATTTTTTCCCGTCAATTCTGGCAGAAATAAGCCTCTGATTTTTATTCATTAACATGACAGATTGATTTTTTTTTTGAAGGCGTTATGCTGATGCTACTTGTCAAGGATTGAGCCCGGGGTGCTTTTCGATCGTTCCCCGCTGTTCAAGGCACAGGAGGCCACGTCCATGGGCGAACAATTTCTTAGCGTTTTTCTGTCAAAAAAAACAATCAGCGAATTACGCCAGCTTCTGCTCACCGAAAAGCCTTCCGTTGACGATCTGAAGCAACTCATTGCCCAACTCGACAAAGCGCAGGCCTACGACCATCTCCGTGTCTTGCTGGTTTTAGTCCGGGAGCTTGTCAGTGAGGAGAGCAAACAAAAGCAACTGCTGAACGGTTTAAATTCAATTTTATTGGCCCATGCCTGTCAACACAATGACAACCAGGATATGGTGAGCCGCCTAAATGAACTGAGAACGTTGGCATCACCCGACGATGCGCTGTGGTCAATGGTCCTGGAGGAGCTGCTGCAATGGATCAAGCAATCACGCACGTCCGAAGAAATCAAAGACGTATTAAGCCGCCTCCCTGCCTCTGTCTGTGAAAAATTCTACCAACGCCTGCTTGAAACGGCTTCAGGCAAAGAGCACTGGGTCTCGTCATTCATTCAGTTTGTTTTGTCTTCTGCCGAAGACCTTAAAAAAAGCCAGCATCTTGAAGCCTTAGCCCGATGTTTGATTCTCTCTCCTCTCCCGTGTACAACCGAGGATTTAAAATCACTAAGCCTGTTATTAAGCACCCGGCAACTGATTGACGTGACCTTTCATTTGCGCGCCCTGGCGTCCACTTATACCAGTAAAGACACCCCCAGCCATTCATCGCCGCTGAAGCACCTTTATTTAAGCCATTACGAAGAATTGCTGATGTGCTTAACCATTCGAGCGACCGCGTCGGAATCGGAGTATCAGCAATTAACAGAGAACAATGCGGAACTGGCGAATTTACTGATGTCCAAGCAGTTAAAATTGCTGGACTCCGTGGAAGAACAACGGAACCTGATTTTTAAATTGCTGAAACACTGTGCCCATTTCAACTGGCAGGATAAGCCGTTTCATGCCTTTATCCTTGGGCAGATTGTCGACGTGCTGCAAGCCCTGTCCAAGGAACAGGCCGCGCTCGGTTTTAGCCACTACTTTCTTTACCACCACAACCGAAATTATTATGACGTCGTCCGCCTTCTTGATGCTCTTTTTGAAAGAAAACCCGATGATGAACTTATTCTATACTGCCTGAAGCAGCATAATGATGCGGATAACTTCTTCATTATTAATTACCTGACCGCCAGCCGAACACGCGACAATAAACTGCTTCGCGGTTGCCTGGACATGCTGGATATCAGCCAGCTGCTTAATTTTTGTGGCCCGCTTGCAGCTTTGGCGCATCTTTACCGTCACGAGCAACCTTATTACCTTAAAATCTATTGTGAAATGGTGATCCGCAAAATCACACTGGCGAACAAGGTAAAAAGCGGCTTCCCTGAACTGGTGGCTGCCATTCCTGATCAGGCCTGGGATGAAATGGTGGATTTAGTCTTTAATCAGTTAAAGGATCAACCTAAAGTACAATATGAGTGGCTCATGGCCTTGCTGGGCAGCCGTGTGGACAAGACCAAATTAATGCCTTATTGCCGCCTGCTCCTTAATCAGGGAATTTATGCTAATCAAAAGCAGGACATCTTAAAACAATTGTCCTGCCAGGAATTATTTGATTTCTACCTCTATCTGGTGCGAAATCAGGCGGGCGAAGACGAATTTGCCTGCTTTGTCGAACTGTTCAAAGAAACGGACCGACAAACGGTATTGCTTTACATTCTTTCGAATACCCCGCTTATCAGCCGCACCTTCCTTGGCAAGCTGCTGGATTCGATTGAAATTAAAAACATCATTTATCTTGTGGGGGAACTGGTTGATTTAGCCCAAAAGGATGCCGAATACAAGGCTACGCTGGAACAGGTACTGCTTCATTTCTGCAACAGGCTGCAGCTGACCTATGACGGTAATGCGCCCGTGCATCACTGGACTCTGTGTCAAAACAGCTCGCTTATTGCTGAACAGTTACTGTTAAGCCCCGTTTGTTTTCTTTCGCTTTGCTCGCGCTCGTCTTACCTGCAAAACTTCACACCGTCCCTGTTGCAGGGTATTGTTTGCCAGGATGTAGCGACTGATCTTAAGTTACGGATAACCCGTGTGTTGGATATCGCCAGGCTCAATGAAGCCTCAGCGGATACGATAGCGCTCAATTTACTCTGTCATTTTCGTGAGTCTCCGGTTGTTCTGCATGAGTTGTTTAGCCACCTATCGCTCATTGAAAGCAGTTTAAGTGAGGAGGGAAGAAGAAATTATAAGTATTTAAAGGCCAGTTGCTGGGCTTTGTTAAAACCCAAAGAACAGGGTAAAGCCGTCGATGACGAAAGTTCTGTCAAAATCCTGCTTACGTCTCAATTGAATGCTCCCCATTGTTTTGACGGCGTATTGACCACACTGGCTAACAACCTTGCCCAAAACAAGGACGTGCATTTAAGCGCGCTGTACCTTACTCAGATTGAACCCAAGAATTTTGATCAAATCAAGCCCGACGTGATGGTCTCTGTTTTACTGCATTCCATGGATGACCGAACGCAGGAAAACTGGAAAAAAACCGCCCAGTATCTGCTGTCCCAATCGCCGGAGAATGCCGTCGCTTTTGTGAAATGCCTGGTCAGTGAATTAAAAAAAATCAAAAATAACCCTTTACTGGTGAATCAGTGTTTCCAGTTTGTCAGCCAGTTGCCCCAGTTTGCAACCCTTCTGCCCTTATTCGATGACGAACTCCTGCAGTGGTTGGTTATGGAAAGCAGTGAGGATTACCTGAAGAGCAATTTCTGCGCATGGCTGAACACATTAACTGACAAGGGGCGTCTTAAAGACATTGCCCTGGGGCCTTTAATTTCCCTGTTGCCAGCCGATTCGCAATGGCTCAATGGCGTGTTGCAACAACCAGGCTTAACCCCTTATCTGCCTGCCATTTTTATCGAATTGACACGCCATGAGCGGTGCGAGGTACATTGCATCTGTTTGTATCAACAGATTAATAAACTGGGTTCATCTGAAAAACGCAAAGCCATCGACGCCATGCAACAGCGCCTGGGGCAATCAGGACACAGACTCTCCATTGCCGCTCCTGTATTAACCATGCTCATCCTTGATTTAACCGATATCCAGTTTCACAATTTAAGTGACAAGTCCCTCATTTCTCAGCAACTGAAGCTCTTTCAACACTGGATGAGTAATCAGAATGAAAACCCTTATTTCATGAAGGAGCTTGAAAGCGAGCTGTTTAATCTCATCAATTTTCTTAACGAACGCGACATCCAGTGGCCCCGATTAATTTTAAGCGATAAAGCCTTTGCCTCGCTGGCTTTATCCTGTCTCTCCAGTGCAGAGGCCAAAACCATCGATCGTCACCCGTTCACTACCCTGTTGTTGAATCACATCACTGTGACGCTTCATCCTGCCCTGACCAAAGACCGGATTTTTCAGAATTACATTAAACAATTGCTGCTTAATCCACCAGCGCTGCTGCAGGAGGATCAATTTACCCTCCTCTTTGATAAGCTGGACGCCGAAGAAGGCAGGCAACTTGCCCTGGAACTGCTTAAGCGGCCCGCGCTTGAAGACGTGCAATGGTCTGCCTTATTAACCTTGTCCCGCGCATTAACGGTGAATGAATTATTTGCCATTTATGAACAAAGTAAAACCCGCTTTGTGTTTGTGGATTTGATCGTCCGTCATCCACAGGGGATTGGCCAACTTAATGAAAAGCAAAAAAAATCACTATTGGACAATCTGGACTCTGGAAAACAGCTGTTACGGATTTTAGACAGCCAGACTGGCATTGACATTAAATTTGCCTTCGTAGCCGCCCTCTTTGACTACTTAGCCGGTACCAATACCTCACTGGAAGCCTGGCTTAGCCGATTGAATGTTGACGGCCAGACCTTAGCCGCGCTCGCCAATTACACCAGTCATCAGGTCCATCAAACGCAATTACGGCAGATGATTGAGCGAAATTCGTATCGCCACCATGAAATCAGGCATTACCTTAACCATCCCACACTCGACATGCCCCTTAACCAGGAAGGTCTCCTGCATCAATTTGTCAAAACCCTCTGGCTTCATCCCGAGCAGGGCCACTCTTGCCATCCCGCGTTCCTTAAAAGCCTCGATCTAAAGACATTGAAAAGCACGTTAAAAATTCAATCCCTTTTCCTGTCGCACTTAAACAGCCTGCAAACCTTTTTTGAACCCTTTGCCAACAGCCAGGAAGTTGCAGCCGAAACGCTGGCTGCTGCGAGGTGGGTGCATCGTTTGCCGCTGCTCGGTGACGGCTTGCTTGAAATTCTTTATTACTATTTTGGTTGTGATGATAAAAACATCAAAATCGCCATTGAAGGCACCAAACTCTACACCAGTTTGATTAAGCCGCTGTCAGAAGGCTTTTCATCTCAGGGATTATTTGACACACAACTTAATGAGCTTCATGCCCTGTTAAATGACTATGTGAAGGTTTTCACCCCTGACAATCCACACCGAAAATGGATACAAAACATTATCCAACGCTATGATTTCAGCCTGCAGAGTATGGAACATGCCACATCAACCCAGGTCTACAATCTCTTTCTTCCAGGCTGTAATCTGGGCAAAATGAGCAAAGGCGGTGTCGCTCGTCTGGATTCCAGAACCACTCATCATCTCGTCACCGTGGAACCCAAGCCTTTGCCCACGACCAGAATCTCCACCTTGTTGACCATGAGTGCCAGCCATCCCCTGTTATTGAAAGACAAGGAAATGCAAACCTGGCTTCTTGATTCTTTCCTTTTTTCCAGCAATGGCCGTTCAATTGATAATTCCTTGCTCCATACCTTGTTAAGCGGCTTTGACCCAGCGGAATTCACGGTTAAAATGCGCGAAATAAAACAGAAAATGGACAAGTATTACGAGTGTTTCCAGTTCCTCCGGGAATTAAGAAAAGAAGTAAGTCTATCCGACCTGGTTACGTTATTATTGAAGCAAGACCAATCCAGGCTGAGCCTCCTTTTGGGGGCCTGTGAGTTTGCCGAACTGCGCTACCTCACGCAGATTATTCTTCTGATCCTGTACATAAAACGGCTTAGGCTTACACAGGACCAGATCAGCAGTTTACTGCCCTTACCTTCAATCAATACCCACGTGCTCGAATGGGTGCAGCAGGATCTTGTTAAAATAGAAGGGGTGAAATCCCTGCTGACCGAACAACATCACTGCATCGAGCAGGAAGGCTTAAACTATCGTACAGATAATCAAAACAGCGCCCGATTAAATGCGTTGGCAGCCGCCACCCTACGCCACACCAGCCCTCGTCATTTCTACAATACACTCAACAGCTACCTCGCTGTCTTTGAAAAAAAATACGACGAAGAAAGCCGGGTGGCGTTCACGAGACTGCTGGAGTCTCTCCTCAGTGAGGAAAAAAACCCTGCTGCGGTTTTATCCCACTTAAGTCCCAAGCTGCTTGAGTTGGTGACTCACTATGCACTGGATAACCAGGGTAAACCGGTTTTCCTGCTGGAACACCTGGTACTTAACGGTTATGGGCAAAAATGCCAAGCCTTAGCCAGGACCAAATTGCAACAGCTATTGGTTGACAGACTGTCGACTGAGCCCGTGCCGGACACACTGGAGGCGTTGTCTCTGGAGCAATGGAGTAAACTTTCCGAATCAGACCTTGACACCCTGCTGCGTATTCAACACCTCCTGTTTCTCATTGAACCAGCGGCTGATTTAATCCCCTGGCGCAAACACCACCTGGATATATCCCCCCGTGTACGGGCCTGCTTCAGCGCAGACGCAAGCCTGTTTAAGCTGTTTACACGGCTGGAGCAGGAAGCCCAGCGTTTGCATGCCAATAAACAGTTACCGCTTCAAGCCCTTGACAATTTAGGCGCTGCCTTTGCTTTTTTAAAACGGGAAAACAAAAGCATGGCCTACCTGTCGATGGAGAATTACCCACAAAAAAGCGAATTCGCTGAGCCGGTTATTAATCATCATTATTATGGATTATTTGCATTTTTAGGTGAGAGCCCTGAGTCGCTCCTTGATGGGTTTATTGAATGGTTGGCCGCCCTGCCCCCGGCAACGCTTGATAAACAACAGTCATTAAACGAATTATTGCGGGACATCAGCAACAAGCACTTATTGAAAGAGCTCACGGGGCGTCTGGCGAATCAGACACTTCACCCCACGCAGGCCACGTGGATTTATACTCAACTCAAATCATTGGCTATCCCCAGCGAACAACGCATTGAAATGGCGGGGACAGCCTTTGACTGGTCCTGGCTTGAAGAGGAAATTAGCACGTCGTCCATGCCCGATTCCTTAAACCTGCTCAAAGCAGCGCTGGCGAATACCCGTCATCAGGAGGCTATTCTTGCCACGACAAAGCGTCAGCAGGCTTTTTTAAAATTGCTTGCCACTTTAAAATTTCCAGCCAATGAACTGGTTCTACTGCTAAAAAACACTGGCCCCGCCTTGCGCTCCCTCGTGGCCATTCACCTGCTAAGCCGGACAGATTACCTTGATAAATTACACGGTGAATCACTGCTTTTGTCCTTAAACAACCTGCCGGCCATGCCCTTGCCCCGTCGGCTGCAGAGCCTGACTCAGGCCATAGAAAGGAACATGCTAACTCAGGACCTGCTACAGGATCTGACGGAGGAGTCTGCCGCCAGTTTATTTTGCTCCCCTTTGCATTTCCATGGCTTTTCGGAAACAACGGTGACCTTCCTGCTGAAACGTTTAAACACTCAAGCACGCGACAATCTGCTCCGCTACTGGTTAAATCACTATGCTAATCTGCCCTGCTCCACTGTTCCCTTGATTGCCTTAGCCAATACCTGGAATAAGCAGGTATTAACAATGCTTGGCGAAATGGACCCCGGCAAACGGCGCCCCCTGTTGATGACACTGATTGAGAAGCATCACCTGTTGTCCGATGGCAGCAAATTAAATGGCTTAGTCAGTGGTTGCGATGAAGCGCATTTGGCCTATGCCTTACAACTGTATCTTCATGGACGTCAGGACATGCAGTCTTTGATTGATCTGATTAAAAATATCTTAGCCACGATGGAGGTGCAGAAATTATCTTCGCCGACACTGCAGCTGTTGATTCGAGTGACGGAAGACAGTCATTTCGCGGATCTGCAGGCCCGCTTAAGTTCTGCAACCAGTGATTATCTCCGCGAGAATGCGCTCAAAGGCAACTGCAGCCTCTTTTACGATGATGGCGTGTTGTCGATCCAGCGCTTGCGCAAGCCCTTACTTGATGAAAGCGCGGAAAAAGAGAAAAAATCCCGGGGTTTCCTGGGCTTCTTATTTACACCCGCGAACAAGGAACCGGCAGAATCCCTGTCACCGGATGAACCGGTTGTATTTAATGAAATGCGAGAAGAGTTCAACTCCATTCTTTCCATTCATTATTTTTTAATTCATTACTGTAATAATGACGAAGACTTAAAGCAGTTGATGAGCCATTATCTGCAGTACTGCAGCCAGGAGAAGCAGGTTCAGCATCTCCATGCTATCGCCTGGTTAATTAATCAAACCAGCCTTAAAGCCTCTCTGCGCAGAATTCTGTTTGAAAGTTTCTGGAAATACCCCCAGGTCATGGATGGCAAAATCGCCTCCTGCCTCCTGCGTTACGATGGCATCAAAGTAGTCAAACGCCTGGGGCTGCAAAAAAAATACCAGGAATTATCCAGCCTGTGCAGTCAGAGCTTGCCTTATCTCGACCATTATTCAGACACAGCCTCGATTGTACGTCTGGCCCAACAGGAAGCTGATTTTGAACAGGCATTAAGCACAACATCACCCTTTTTACGGGAATGGCGCATCTGGTTCAAACGCTGCCTTTTTTATGGCTTCAGCGGCTGGTTTGTTCCTAAAAAGCCGCAATTTGTTACGCCTTTTGACGAAGATCCCGCTCGTCTGGAACTGGTGTTTCCTGACTTGTCCGGCGACAAAAAGGAACCGTCCAAAACGCATATCAAATCGTTAGCTGAACAGCTTCATCAACTCCACAGCGACGCCTCTCTGGAAGAATTGACTGAATTCAAACAGGCCCTTGAGGTTTATGATTGGCAGGCTCAGAAACCGGATGAAATACGGGTGCGCGAACAAACGGATCGCTTGTTCAGTGACTTGCTTGTACGGGCTAAACGGCTTGATTTTTCTCCCTGGCTCTCGCACAACCTGGATCCTTTTATTAAAAACCGCAAAACGCTGCTTGCCATTTACAGCCAGAATGGCGATGAGAAAGCCTTACGCCACCTGTTAAATAAAGCCGCAGACGAATTGCCTTTATTTAAAACCCTGGCTGATGAATGGTTTACGTCGGCAGAGCCGCCCTTGCAGGAAACAAACAACGTGGTACCGACTGACAACAAACCGGCCGATCCTGGCCTTGTCGGTCAACTCATTAACGCCACCGTCAATGCTGTTGTTTCCTTACCCGTTTTGCCCAGATTATTATTCTGGGGGCCGGAGAAGCCGATTAAGTCGGAGATGGAACTCATTCCACCCAGCCAAAGCCCGCTGTCATCCACCTGAGAGGAAAGGCATTATTTCACCAACAGAGCAATAAATAACCCAAAATGTTTATTTATTCCGAATATTGGAATATAATCACCCACCTTGGTCGTGTTACCATTTCTTTTTCGGATAAAAAACAAGATCTTACGGAGTTACTTATGAGTCCATTTAAATTATTGGTATTGTTTATACTTTTTTCCTCAACTGTTGCGGCCATGCCTGGACATACTGAAAAATTACAAGGCACAGCCCTGCTGGCCAGTCAGGTAGTTGAAGGAAGCGCATCGCTTTTCGCTCACAAGGAAATCAGGGTGACCGCTGTAAAAAAATCAGGCAGTACCACGTACATTACCCTGAAGACCATGGATCAACAATCAACCGCGACCCTGGCTATTCCAACACTGGCTACGCACCAATTGCCTCTTGTCGCAGGACAGGTATTAAAGGTAACCAGTAATGCCGGGACCTATCTCCTTTATGCCGCCGGCCAATTGGTTGCCGTTCTTCCTCACGAATTTAATAAAACCCTTTCGTTAAAAAACCACGCCTGATAAGCACCCCCCGGCAAGCCGGGGTTTTTTTTGTCATTTTATTTTTGCATTTTTAAAAATTATTAACTATTTTTAATCTCACTGAGAACAATTCGTACCTCTCAGTCAAAAAACAATCAAGGAGAATGAAATGAATAAGGATATCTTTCAAGGCCGTTGGGAAGAAGTCAAAGGCAAAATGAAACAAGCCTGGGGTAAACTGACTGACGACGATTTACAGGCGATCGAAGGCGACCAACAAGAAATTTACGGCAAACTGCAACAACGTTACGGTTATAGCCGTGAACAGGCTGAGAAAGCCATTAAAGACTTCCAAAATCGTTATCATTAATTTACTCAGTACAAGGAGAGTCACTATGAAAATAACATCTTTTGTTTTTGCTGGCGTTATGCTGGCAGCCACCAGCCTTTATGCAGCCAATACGGACATGACGTCCAACTGGGTCTGCACAACCAATGCCAGCAACAGCGATGTTGAGGCAGATAAAGCAGCTGACAAACAAATGGCCGATAACGCCCGTTCTGCCGATGAAGCCTTTAATTTTGCCGGCCAGCATTGCCGTGACTGCACGAAAATTACCTGTGAAGTCAAAAACTAATCGGCTTGTCTTCCATCCTCAAGCAGGATGGAAGCACTTCCAGTGCCGTTTTCTCGCGTCGAAGAAGCCTTTCCGTATCAATTCCTGCCTCTACGCCATTCTACCGAACTTTGCTTAAACTTAACAAAATAGATTTTGCTAATCATCAGTGCATGGCATAAGGTTATGTTAGTGGTAGTTGTTCCTGCTCGGCTAACAAGACATCGCCAGGAGGTCTGATTCGACCCGCCGTGTGCCAGCTTACCGTGAGTAAGACGCCTAACGCGAGTCATGTGACATCCACTTTGTGACCAGAACTGCTGCAGGACAACTTTCCACATTTTTGGCATCCTGCCCCGCTATCGTTTATACTCTCTTTTTTGTTTGAATGATTTCACTATGACTGAACCCACCAAACCCTATCGTAAACTCTGGCGATCCAGACGCGAAAGACGCATTGCCGGCGTTTGTGGCGGGCTTGCTGATTATTTTTCACTGGACCCCTTCTGGATAAGAGCGGCTTTCGTGCTGCTTTTTATTCTGGGTGGTTCATCCCTGCTGGTCTATGTCATTATGTGGCTGCTGATTCCACTCGAGCCTAAGGACTGGCATTAACCGGTTGTCCATTGTTTACCGGCTCTTTTAACTTCCAACGCTTATGAAACCAGAGCCACTGCTCGGGATGAGCCAGAATCATGCGTTCCAGAGCCTGGTTATAGGCTAAGGTATTACGGTAAATGGATTCCTGGGTGGAGCCATAATCTTTCCACTCCAGCGGCTCAAAAAATTCAAGCACATGGCGGCCATCGGCAAGACGATGGGAAGCGGCAGGAACCACCGGCACCCCGGTATGCCGCGCAAAGCTTGCCAGACTGCGGTAAGTTCCGGCTTTTTTACCAAAAAATTCCACCGCCACCCCATCCCGGTTTTCCACGTAGGCATGCTGATCAAGCACAAAAATGACAGCATGGTTCTGCTCAAGCGCATCACACACCTGCTCTAAGGAATTTTTACTGGGGATAACATTTAAACCGGCACGGTAATAGCGGCTAAACATCATCCGCTCAATCCATTTATTGCCAAGCGTCTTGCGAATGAAGTGAAACTGTCCCTGAAACTGTTTGAAATTCAACACGCCGCCGATGGGGGCAAACTCCCAACTGCCGAAATGGCCCGTTAAAACCAGCACCCCTCGCTGGTTCGCCACCGCATTCAACATGTGTTCATGCCCACGCACTTCTACACGTTCTTTAAGCGCTTTTTCACTCATAAAGCGCAGCAACAGGGTTTCTTTCAGCGACGTGGCCAAGTGGCCATAAAAGGCTTTGGCTAAGTGTTTTTTTTGTTTCAGTGTTAATTGATTGCCAAATACCTGGTTGATATTCGCCATGACGATGCGACGCCGATAGGGCAGGCAATAGTAGATAAACCGGCCGGCAAGCGTTAACTTCAGGGCATCAATTTTTTGGGCTGTTTCATTCACAGGCTTTGATCACCACGCAGGCATTCATACTGGCAAAGCCGCGGTTAATCAGCACCGCATGGCGCGCCCGGGATAACGGGCGGGTTTGACTGTCAATGTTCAAGTCAGCACAAGCCTCGGATACCGCCGTCAGATTGGCAATGCCTGGAACACACTGCTGCCTAAGCGCCATGACCGTTAAGACAGTATCCACCATGCCAGAAGCACAGAGGGTGTGGCCCATTGCCCACTTAAATGCGGTTACCGGAACATCCTTTCCAAATACCTGCCTAATGGCCTGGGCTTCGCTGATGTCCGATTTTCTGTTGCCGTTACCGTGCGCGGCGACAAAATCAATGTGCTCTGCATCCACCCCGAGCTTGCTTAAGGTGTTGTGAAGAAGCTGCGTTAAATGAGCACCGTCTTCATTCAATGAAAAAAGACCGGACGCTTCGGTGCCTGACAGACCGCCGGCAATTTCAGCATAACAGGTCGCTGCCCGCGCTGTCGCACTGGCCTCACTTTCGAGGACCAGGGCGGCGGCCCCTTCAGCAAGGATGGTGCCATCATGTTCGCAATCAAACGGTTTTAAATGCCTGGCACTGACTACGCCAAGCTTGTCATAGTAATACAATGCCTGGGGTTCTATACCCATATCATAAGCGACCACGACGGCGCGTTCAGCCTGACCGCTTTGAATGGCATGGAAGGCTTCCAGTAAAGCCTGAGTGCCGCCCACGGCATGGTTGGTGACGTTGTGGTTAGGGCCTTTAAAACCGTAGGTTATGCCAGTATAGGCCAGCACATTATTGGGTAAAATACGCAGCAGCCACATGGGGTGGACTTCGTTAAACAACTGAGCGGCAAATTGTTGCATGTCGCCGCCGGTTTTAGCTAATAAGGGTAAAAAATCGTATTGCTGAAAATATTTATTCCCTGGAGAACCCACATACACACCGGTTTGCTCATTAAACGCAGTGGCTGAAGGCAGCGCATCACGGCAGGCAATCATCTGACTGTGCTCCACTGCCTGCACGGCGGCATTAATCCCCATGACATCCTGGCGGGAAATGACTTTCATCAACTTGCGATCCGGCAGCATTTTAGCCGGCTGAAAGTGTTTAAGCTCTCCTCCCAGAGACGCAGGCCAACCGGCCAGATCCCACTGGGTAATTTTATCAATCCCGCTTTGACCGGCAAGCACCGCATCCCAGGTGGCAGCGGCTGTGTCGCCAGAAGCCGTCAGGGCGCTGTATCCGGTAATAAACACACGATTAGTCATGAGCTGCCCCTCCAAATTCCGGGTGCTTAAAGAGCAGGCTGCTGTTTGAGCCGCCAAATCCAAACGAATTGGATAATACCACACCAACCGCTTTTTCACGCGGTCCATCCACCACATAATCCAAATCGCAGTCGGGATCAGGCGTTGTTAAATTGGCGGTTTGGGGGATATAACCATGGTGAATGGACAATACTGACAAAACGGCTTCCAGCGCACCCGCTGCCGCGATCAAATGACCGGTCTGGCTTTTTGTCGAACTGGTCGGCAAGGTACGGGCACGTTCTTTAAACACCGCCTTGATGGCATTGGTCTCGCTCAAATCATTCATTTTCGTCGAGGTCCCGTGAGCATTGATGTAATCCACATCAGAAGGCTGTACGCCGGCATCCTGCAGGGCCCGCTCAATGGCCTGGATAGCACCGTCGCCATTGGGGTGCGAATCGGTAATGCGGTAGGAACTCAAGGAATTCCCCTCTCCTGCCAATTCCGCATAAATCCTTGCGCCGCGCTTTTTAGCTTTTTGCCATTCCTCAAGAATCAGGAAGGCGGCTCCCTCGCCCAGAACAAAACCATTGCGAGTGGCATCAAATGGCCGGCTGGCTGTCGTCGGCGTGTCATTGTAAGTGGACAGTGCGCCCAACAGGCAGAAACTGGATAAGCCTAAGGGATTGATCATTGAATCAAACCCGCCGGCGAGAATGTAATCCGCCTCGCCGCGGCGAATCGCCTGCATCGCGAGGCCCAGGGCCTGACCACCGGAGGCGCAGGCGGTGTGAACGGAGGTGGCATACCCTTCGATACCAAAATGCTGAATCAACAGGGATAAACCCGAATTGGATGTGGTTTGACCGAAATCGGCAAGGCGATAGAAATCCCGCGCGTTCTCTTCAAGCTGCTGCCAGTTAATCTCACCTTGTTCAGCGCAGGCGCGCTGAAAACGCTGCAGGTAGTCAAATTCAGCCGTCATCATGCCGCTGCCCGCCACAACGCCCCAACGGGCGGCGTTGTGCTTTTCGGGCAAAATGCCGGCATCATCGAAGGCCTGTTGGGCCGCATGCAGGGCATATTGCGTAAACGACATGGCAAAACGGCTGTGTTTTCCCAGAAGGGCTGCCTTTGGCGTAAAGGATTTTACTTCGGCGGCGATGGTCGTTGGAAACCCGCTGGCATCAAATTGTTTGATTTCAGCAATTCCGGATTTCCCAGCCATCAGATTGGACCAGGTCGCTGCCACATCGTTCCCCAGGGGGGAAACCACACCTAAACCGGTGATGGCGACACGTCGTTTACTCATAATCAATTACCTTCTGTGGTCATCACAACTTCTAAAACACAAACCCGCCGGCCATCCACTTCGCTGCGATAACTCAAGATCAATTGCTGCTCATCCCGATATTTGACTTTAAGGTAGCAGAGTAACCGGTCGCCCGGTTGAACAAAATCACTCATTTTAATTTTGCGCAACTCAACCACACGGTAAGTCACAGGAAAATCTGCCTGAGCAAGAAACTCACGGGAAAGATTGAGTTTGCACTCCAGCAATACCGTCATGGGCAACACCGGCTTTCGGGGAAAATGATCAGGGAAATACGAGGCCGATCGGCTGATCAGTTTTTCAGCCACACATTCCACACCTGGCACAGAGGAAAGAATGCGGTCGAACCCCATGCAGGCTGTCGGCGTCACTGAACGGGCAGGGACCGCGCAAGGGTTGGCCTCTGAAGGTTGCCATTCCCCGGGCCGGTTAATTTCGGCAAACTGGGCGCGGACTTCGCCTTCGGAAATAAACAGGTCCATGGGCAGTAGAGGGCCTAAAGCCCCCTCAACGGTGAAGATGACTTCGCCATTGACGCTGGCTTTGCTGTGGTATTGTACGGAACTTTCATCCAGCCGCTCGATAAACGATTCAAGCAACAGGGTGTCGCCTACATAAGCCGGTTTAAGCGGGCGGGCACTGGCCACGACACCCGCGACCGGCCTTGCCGTAAACTGGTTCATGGCCATGACATTCCAGGCTGCCAGCTGGCCTAAGGTTTCACCGATGAGCGAGGAAGCAAGGCATAGCCTGCCTTCTTCATCCTGCACCAGGTAAGCATCATCACAGGTGACATGTTTCACACCGCGAACCCACTCGCCCGGGACAAGCTCAAGAATTCTGTCGACAAATAAAAAGCGCATCAGGCCACTGTTTCAGTTGTTTTCTGATCATTAACGGCAGCAACGACTAATTTGCAAAACGTTTCGACCGTAAACAACATGGGAATTTCATTGACCTTCAGGTTGGCTTTGAAATGCTCAGCCGGCACTTCGCTTAAATAATTTTTAAGCGCCTGCATGCCTTTGACTGTTAAAACACCGCCTTTTTCAAACTCGTCTTCAGCCAAATCGCCGCGGGCGTTTTTTTCCAACTGACCACGGGGAATTTTGATATTAAATTCTTTTTCGAGTTGGAAAACCAAATCGAGAAAATCAATGGATTCCGCCCCCAAATCAGCGATCAGACGGCTTTGTTTCGTCACGTCTTCTTCATCGATCACCAATACGTCTGCGATAATTTCCCTGACCTTGGGGTACACGCTGTCTACATTCATATTCTATCCTCAGAGCTCATCTAGTTAGAAAAACTCCAGAGTATATCATAATTTTTTCATTGACAGCTATGCCAAATTGCGTTTAACTAATTGCCCCGCAGTATGCGCCCGGTTCGTCCCTGCTGCACAACGGCCATATCCACATCCTCCTTGCCATTCAACAAGTTATCAATCTCCCTGAGTTTCTCACTTTTGGTGTAGCCTTTGCCAAAGCAGTCACCAAAAACATAACTGAAAAAGCGGTATTCAAACAGACGGTTTTCCAATTTCGCTTTATGGGCCCTTAGCTTCTCGATTTGTTGATTTGACAGCTGCGAACCCACATGAGGCAGAGACTGTTTCTCTTTTGATTGAATGCCAGAGAACAATGAACCTGGACCAATCGGGTCTTCAATCCGCTCCAGAGGTACCTTAGTCGATTTGGACGCCAGGCCTTCTCCTTGTGTCAGAATAAGCGAAACCTCACTAAAATTTTTGAGCATTACCAATTCAACGCCTATGTTGTCTTTGGTCTCCAGCGTGTAAACCCAACGATGTTCCTCCTCTGTCTTCTTGCTGATAGAACTAGGATGCCACCTCTGTGTGTTCCTTTGCCACTGTGCTATCTCGCCTTTCTCGCCTTTATTGAGCTCAAGGCGATAATAATTATTAAGGGGATCCTTAAAATAATGATACATAACAAACTCCTTACAATTCAGACTAACAGTATACAAAACAAACATTAAGTCAAAATTAAATCTTAGTTAATATTTTGTTAAGACAAGCAAGCATATAATATGGACACCATGATTAATATGAGCGCTTTTGATGAGCAATATTCAAATTCACCTCGTTTTCAAGAAACCCCGTTTTTTTACTTCCGAACCCATCCTTGAGCAATTGAAAGCCTTTGCGGAACTGGGTTTCAGTGTGCCGCTGCAAAAGTTATTCATAGGGGACCCCATTAAGGGTTTACCTGCTCTTGGTTTTAAAGGTGAACGCCACCTTCAATTCCTGAGTCAACTCATTACCGAGTTAGAGGCGCTTCAGGCAATTGAAAAAATAGATACCAAAAAAGCACGGAGTGACTATTCAGTATTTGCTCATTATTTGCGGGTCAGGAAAGGGTATAAAGAAACCGTTCAGAATCAACTGGGCAAGGAATTCCAACTGCTTACAGAGGAAGAACTGAATCAGGAAAACAGTTTATTACAAAATGTAACCACCCGAGCGCAACTTTTCAAAGAAAAAGTGCTTGCGCTGCGCGATAGCGAATTGCTTCAAAAAGCCATGCTGTATGCGCAAAGAGCCGGGGAGGTTTACCAGCAGGCACTCCTTGTTTTGCAAACCATTGATGAAACAGCACAACAGGCATTAATGAAAAATGAGCCAGTCGAAAAAGACATCCAGTTTATCCAGGAAAAGATCCGCGCGATTGACGCCCTGAGTGCTGCGTTTGACAAGCTGGGATTACAAAACGAACTTGACAGCTGCCATGATGCCGAAACGAAAAATAAACTCACCGAACTGGTGAAGCTAATTCAGGAGGAAAAAGCAAAAGTTATCGCCACGGGTGAACTGGCGAAGCAGGCTTTATCCAAGGTTGTAAACCATAATGAATACCTGAACAGGAAAAACGCGGTGGTCGAAGAGAAACCGATCACACCGACTAAAGTCATCGTAGAACCCGAAGTCGTCGAAGATCAGCTTACCTCCCCCGCGGCCAATAACCCAACCGACGTTCCTGACGTGGACCAACGCCAGGAGACTGTCCCGCAAGAGAATGTCCCAGCGCCTGAACAAGAGGATGAGTTGGTTTTAAGACACAGGGAAACCCTGAAACAACAACTGGATATCCTGATGACACTCGTCAGCAATTATAAAACCCAGCTCGAGTCTGAGAAAAAGGATTTCGTTACCCGCTTCTTCCATCAGTCTCGAAAAGACACCAAAATAGCTTACTGCACGCAGTTATTGGCTTCGTTTGAAAAAACAGCAATTACGCCTGACAGCTCGCTCCAGAAGATAGTAACGCAGGCACATGACCAGGCGATAACGAAAGTGGGTTCCTCTGCGCTGCTGACAGCCGGCGGCAGCTATTTCGGCACCAGCCGCCTGCTTGCCGTACAACGGCTGCTGGGGATAGAGGATGCCTGGAAGAAAGGCAAGTCGCGTTTTATTGCGACTACCCGGTCGGATTTTCATGGGTTAAAAACGACGGGGATTGTCGAAAACGTCAGAGCGATTGTCTCTGATTTTTTTGCAGGCAGGCAGGATGTTTCTAAATTCAAAGAACTCTGTGAAAAAGTGGCACCCTCATCACCCTCAACAGCCAACAGCAAAACAGCGGTCTAATGACAGACCGCTGCTCGCTCTTTCTTACCCCACACGGCTATACCCTGCATCGACAAACAGGGTATGGGCGTTGATCATCGCCGCCTCCGGCAGGCACAGCAGGAACACCGCATTGGCAACATCAGCCGGGGTTAACGGCCTGTCGGCCAGTGCGTGGGCCTGGTATTCATCCAAAAGCTGTTCGCGGTTAGGGAAATGCTTCAACGCATCGGTATCGACAACGCCGGCAGACACGGTATTGGCCGTGATGCCGTACTCTGCAAGCTCAAGGCTTAATGAACGCACCAGTGCTTCCAGTGCCGCTTTCGACGCACCAATAAAGGCATAATTGGGAATGGCGCGCTCTGCCCCGAGACTGGATAAGGCGATGACCCGCCCCCCAGCCGGCATGAGTTCCCGCCCTTCGGAGACCAGGTGATTCAAAGCCAGGGCATTGGTTTCCATACACCAGCGCCAATGCTTGGTCGACATGGTTAATGCCGGTTTTAACACACCGCTGGCGGCGTTACTGATTAAAAAATGCAACTGCCCGAAATGGTTGCGAAATTGGGCAAACATGTCCTTAACGGATTGATGATCCGCTACATTAGCCTGGAGGGCGACCGCTTTTCGTCCCATGGCTGTTAGTTCATTCACCAGATCATTGGCTTCATCGGAACTGTTGTAATACACGATAGCGATGTCACAGCCTGCCTGCGCCAGTTTCAAGGCAGTCGCCTTGCCTATCCCGCGGGCGCCGCCGGTTATCAGTGCCACTTTATCTGCAAAAATCAAACTCATTCGTCAAAGCCTCATTAATAAAATTTGCCAAACTACAGCGAATTACCCTATCCTGTCAACGGCCAGTTGATAATCTCTCCTTGTCGAGGCGGTGCTAAATTTGTACCATCAGCAGAATCAGTAAAGAATGACAATGTCTCATGAACAATTCCTGGATAACTAGCGTTTTTCCCATCGCAGCTATTTTTTCGTTTCGCATGCTGGGACTTTTTATGTTAATCCCGGTTTTTACGGTCTTTGCAGGACAGCTTGAAGGCGCTACCCCTGCCCTCATGGGCATAGCCCTGGGCAGTTACGGCTTAAGCCAGGGCCTGCTGCAGATGCCATTTGGTCTGTTATCGGATCGTTGGGGCAGAAAACCTGTCCTGACCCTGGGCTTATGCCTGTTCATTGCCGGCAGTGTCCTGGGTGCCTTAACCAGCACTATCCATGGCATGATCGCAGCCCGAATCCTTCAGGGTACGGGTGCGATAGGCAGCGTGCTGATTGCTCTGCTGGCGGATCTAACGCCGGATGACCAGCGCACCAAAGCCATGGCTGTGATTGGCATGACCATCGGCACGTCGTTCAGT
Source organism: Legionella rubrilucens (assembly GCF_001468125.1). Taxonomy (GTDB): domain Bacteria; phylum Pseudomonadota; class Gammaproteobacteria; order Legionellales; family Legionellaceae; genus Legionella_C; species Legionella_C rubrilucens. The sequence continues at coordinate 189,652 of NZ_LNYT01000022.1, forward strand.
CTGGCCATGATTCTAAGCCCTGCCATTACCCACCATTATGGATTGCCGGGTATTTTTTATTTGACGGCGCTTTTAGCCTTTACAGGCCTCGTCCTGCTGCACGGTGTTATTCCCACTCCGGCTCGCGAACGGTTTCATCATGACAGCGAAACCAGCCCTTCACTGCTGAAAACCGTCTTTTTCAATCCGCAGCTGCAACGGTTGAACGCCGGTATTTTTCTGCAGCATTTTATATTAACCGCAACGTTTTATGCCGTGCCGATCCTTCTTAAGCATCAGGTGAAATCGGACCACTTTACCCAAGCCTGGCAGTTTTACCTTCCGTTGATGATCATTGCTTTTATTGCCATGGTGCCCTTTATCATTCTGGCTGAAAAAAAGCGGCAGATGAAAGCGGTGTTTCTGGCTTCTGTGGCAACCAGCGGCATTGCCCAATTCCTGTTGGCAATTGGCGGGTACTACTGGTTGAGTTTATGGATTTTTATGCTGCTGTATTTCACCGCGTTCAACATCCTTGAAGCCGTCTTGCCTTCGCTGATTTCGCGCCAGGCCGATCCCCACAGTAAGGGCACGGCAATGGGCATTTATTCAAGCAGCCAGTTTTTGGGCATTTTTGCAGGCGGCACAACCGCAGGACTGCTTTATCAGTATGCCGGCGACCAAGCCCTATTTTATGTCAATGCTTTCCTTTGTATTGTGTGGCTGTTCATTGCTCGAACGATGAAGCCGAATCGCTATTACTCGACGGTGATTATTAATTGTGAACCTTACTCGCCGGAGACATTGATCGCGGCCCTTCCGCAATTGCAACAATTGCCTGGTGTGAGCGAAGCCATTTTTGAACCCGATGAAAATGTGCTTTATTTACGCGTGGATAAACAGGATTACCAATCAGCCCGTGTTGAGGATTTCCTGGAGGCCCACGCAATAGCCTCAATCAAAAGCAACTGATTTGCATAAAATTACGCAGACTCAGGGTAAACCTACGCAAACCCGACGAGATTGGGTATAATGATTGGCAACAAAAGCACCAGGAGAAAAGAATGGCACGCGGGATCAATAAAGTTATCCTGATTGGTAATGTGGGCGGTGATCCGGAAGTTCGATACATGCCCAATGGCAATGCGGTAACGACCTTATCCGTTGCAACCAGCGAAACGTGGAAAGATAAACAAACAGGCGATAAACAGGAACGTACAGAATGGCACCGCGTGGTTTGTTTTAACCGCCTGGGCGAAATTGCCGGTGAATACCTGCGCAAGGGCTCCAAACTTTATGTCGAAGGCAGCTTACGCACCCGCAAATGGCAGGATCAACAAGGTCAAGACCGTTACACCACTGAAATTGTCGCCACGGACATTCAAATGCTCGATGGTAAAGGCGGTTCAGCCGGCGGCTTTGATGAGATGCCTGGCCAAACCATGGGTGCTCCAGCTTCTTCAGCGCCTGCGCGTAAGAGTCAGCCCCAGACGGCAGCCCAGGATGCCTTTGACGAACTGGATGATGACATCCCTTTTTAATAAACCACGTCCGTCCTAACCTCTCTTCATTGCGAGGTTAGGCTTCCAAACCATCCATCACATTGGATTGGTATTATCACTGTCACTTCATCTATACTGATTCAATGAACGAATTCCTTTCCTTCATTCGCCATTGGAACCTGCTTCCAGACGGCGACCCCATCATTACCCAAACCAGCAGGTTGCTTCCGGTAATTTATAAACACCAGCCAGCGATGCTGAAAATAGTCACAATAGACGAAGAACAACGAGGCGGCGAACTCATGGTCTGGTGGAATGGGCAAGGGGCTGCCCGCATCCTGGCACATGGCCAACACGCTTTTTTAATGGAGCGCGCGATGGCACAACCATCCCTCGTTCAACTGGTCAAGCAAGGTAATGACAATGAAGCCAGTCGAATTCTGTGTGGCGTGGTAAAACAACTGCATGCGGCGTCATCACCTGAGCCAATGCCCAGATTCGTATCGCTTGGGGACTGGTTCAAGGCCTTGGAGCCTGCTGCGGCAAATTATGGAGGAGTATTCAGCAAGGCGCTGGTTGCGGCCAGAGACCTGCTCAATAATCCCCGCGACAAGGTCGTGCTGCATGGGGATATCCATCACGGCAATATCCTTTATTTCGGCGACCGCGGCTGGCTGGCCATTGATCCCAAAGGCCTGTTTGGCGAGCGGGGGTTTGATTACGCGAATCTTTTTTGTAATCCGGATTACCAAACTGCCACGGCTCCGAATCGTTTGCAAAACCAGGTTAGGGTTGTCGCCGAAGCGTCTCAATTGGAGCATGCTCGCTTGCTGAAATGGATTCTGGCCTACGCAGGGTTGTCTGCTGCCTGGCATTTAGAGGACGGAAACAGTCCGGAATTGGCTTTACGAGTGGCAGAAATTGCTTCTTCGGTTTTAGATTTTAATCCATGAGTGTGATCCATTAAATCAATTGACGCACGCTATCAGTTCCTGAATCAAATGATTTGACAAGTTCAATAAACCAGCATAAAAGTCATTTTTTTGTAATAGATGAGGTAAGAAATGGTCCATTGCATTAACGTATTCAAACAATTTACTTTTCAGTGATTATTGGATACCGCCCAGCATGAGGGTCATCGCTTCTGCCTTCTCTAAAAATTAATATCGGTAGTCATTATGCCTGATTCTCTGCACCGTGCCGCCAATTACTTAGCTGCTCGAAAAGCATGCCAATACGCTCGTCGCTTTGTCGTAAAAGGAGCCACACAAAGCATTAACAACACCTATTCATCTCAACAAAGGGTTAGTTTGGATAGCGCGATTTCCGATCTGAGGGGTCTTTCTTTGGCTAAGGATCCTTATAATCTTGAGACTGACCTCTCCATACACATTTTCTACAAAGTGACTGAACTCTGCAAAAAATACTCATTAGGCAACTGTTTCGAATTATCACTCCTCTCGTTGGAATACCTGGTAATGAATGAGCCTGATGTGAGAGCCGAAGTTTTTACACTAAGCGGCGGTGATCATACTTTCCTGGTCGTGGGCAGGAATCCTGCAAGCCCGCTTCATTCACCTGAAACATGGGGTAAAAATGCATTTTTCTGTGATCCCTGGGCTAACAAAGTATACCCTGCACACAAATACCCCATCCATTTAAGAAACCATTACTCAACAAGCTACCTCAACAACACAAAAGGGGATTGCCTTAACCACACCGAAAAATTCGACAAAACCCGTCATGCTTTTAAGCGCATGGATACCTTGACAACGACCTATCTGAGAACAGCGGATACTCCTTTACACAAACAACAGATAAAAAACCTGTTTGAAGAAAGGGCCGCCAGTATTCAGCATGCGATTCAATCATTGGTTGTCAATCTGCAACCCATTGCCCAATCAGTAGAAGAAGAGCACGGCCCTCAGGATGCTAAACACGTCATGATCAAAAATTTAGTCAGTGAGCTTACTGTGCAAATTGACTGCATCACAACCATTATGAAGCAGGACGTGGATTTTAAAGAGCCCTACCTTAAAGTTCGCATGACATTACAGGATTTCCTTAAAGAGCTCACAGTCAGGTACTGGAAGTCGATGATCTTATCGGAGAGCAATAGAAACACGCTCTTTACTTACCGCTATCCCTTATCCCCAAAAACGCTCTGGATGCAATTTTTTCATATTCCCCCTAAAACGGCTCAACAAATAATGGATCGTTTAGAGGCGGCCCAGAATGAATTGCAATCACACCTGCATCAATTCTAACAATGGTAACGACACTCGAATGGACATCTGTCGCTGCAGTTAGCCAAGGATGCCCGCAGACGGGCGACCATCAGATTACTCTCAGGTCTAATCCCGAGACAAAAACAACCGGGATTCGAATGGTTGCCCGCCTGCGCCGGCAAGACAGGAGGAGGTAAGGATGGCAGAGACCAGCTCGGGCAAGACAGGAGAGCGAGGATGGCAGAAACCGCCAGGGTATTCATTGATGTCTTGACCGAAGGCAACCATCTTGGGCTTAATCCCGGACAGAACAACCGGGATTCGAATGGTTGCCCGCCTGCGCGTGCAAGACAGGAGAGCGAGGATGGCAGAAACCACCAGGGTATCCATTCATGTCTTGCCCGAAGGCAACCATCAGGTAACGCTTGGGCCTAATTCCGGACAGAACAACCGGGATTCGAATGGTTGACCGTCTGCGCGGGCAAGACAGGAGAGCGAGGATGGGCAGAAACCACCAGGGTATTCATTGATGTCTTGACCGAAGGCAACCATCCGGTAACGCTTGCCTAATCCCGGACAGAACAACCGGGATTCGAATGGTTGCCCGCCTGCGCGGGCAAGACAGGAGGAGGTGAAGATGGCAGAGACCAGCTCGGGCAAGACAGGAGGAGGTGAGGATGGCAGAGACCAGCTCGGCAAGACAGGAAAAATGAGGATGGCAGAAGCCACTAGTCAACCCGGTGATCGCGGCAGGCTAAGAAAGTGGGGATGACAGAGTCCAGCTTCCCATTGATGTCTTGCCCGCGCAGGCGGGCAACCATTCGAATCCCCGATAATTCTAATCGGATGTAACCAAAGGTTATTGATTGAGTTATAACTCTTCCATAGACTATAGAAAAGCGAAGGCAAGGGTAAAACGGAAGTCATAAAAAAACCCGCCGGAGCGGGTCTCATCATTCAACAAATCAGTTATTCATCGGAATCTGATTCAACTGGTCTATCAACTAATTCAATAATAGCCATAGGTGCATTATCACCTGGTCGAAAACCACATTTTAAAACACGGACATAACCACCAGGACGTTCAACATAACGTGGACCTAAGGTAGTAAATAACTTGCCCACAGCACTTTTTGAACGAAGACGATCAAATACATGACGTCTACTGGCAACTGAATCCTTTTTGCTGACAGTAATCAATGGTTCAATGAACTTTCTTAATTCTTTTGCTTTTGGCAATGTCGTTTTAATTAATTCATGCTCAATCAAAGAACAACACATGTTTGAAAACATGGCTTTTCTGTGACTGCTTGTACGGCTAAAACTACGGCCTGTATTACGGTGACGCATGGGTAAGACTCCTACTATTAATCGCCAAGGTTTGCTGGCGGCCAATTCTCAAGTTTCATCCCTAATGATAAAGATCGTGATGCAAGGACATCTTTAATTTCGGTAAGGGATTTCTTTCCTAAATTGGGTGTTTTTAATAATTCATTTTCTGTTTTTTGTACCAGGTCACCGATAAAGTAGATATTTTCTGCCTTTAAGCAATTAGCAGAACGGACAGTCAATTCCAAATCATCTACTGGTCGTAATAACACTGGATCAAAATCATTGCGCTCTTTGTTATCGGAACGCGACTCTTCAAACTTCATGTCCACAAAAGCATGCAATTGTCTTTGCAGGATCGAAGCAGAAATACGAATCGCTTCTTCAGGATCCAAAGTACCATTCGTTTGTAAATCGATAGTTAACTTATCAAGGTCGGTTCGGTTTTCAACACGAGCACTATCCACAAAATAAGCCACTTTGATAACTGGCGAAAAAGTATTATCAATTTTTAATTTACCAACAGAACGATGCTCAGCTTCATCGTCAAAATGACGTATGAATGAATCAGTAGAATGGAACCCTACACCTCGCTCCACTTTCAGAGTCATGTTCAGTTTGCCATTTTCATTCAAATGAGCAATAACCAGATCAGGATTTACAATCTCGATACCGTGGGATAACTCAATATCCCCTGCAGTCACGATGCCCGGACCTTGTTTGTTCAAAGTCAGGTGCGCTTCCTGTCCGACGGTCATCCTGATAGCAACCTGTTTCAAGTTTAACAGAATGTCGACAACATCCTCCTGTACGCCTTCAATGGTGCTGTATTCATGTAATACACCATCGATAGAAACTTCTGTAATCGCGCTTCCCGGCATAGAGGACAAGAGAATGCGTCTCAACGCATTTCCAAGGGTGTGGCCATAGCCACGCTCAAGAGGCTCCAATACGATACGAGCATGATTAAGCGTTTCTGATTGTACTTTCAGTACAGATGGCGTCAGCATTTCATTTATTTCAGTATACATTCGGCTAGTCTCCGAGCTTACTTAGAGTAAAGTTCTACAACTAAATTAACATTATAGGATGAAGACAAGTCATTTAATGTGGGTGCCGTTGCAAAAGTACCCTTAAAAGCACTGCTATCAACAGTTAACCAATCACAAGCACCACGTTGCTCAGACAAGGCAACTGCCGCTTGAATGCGCCCCTGGTTTTTTGCCTTCTGACGTACAGAAACGATGTCGCCTGCTTTAAGCAGATAAGAAGGAACATTAACCAACTCATCATTCACAAGAATAGCCTTGTGAGACACTAATTGTCGAGCTTCAGCACGAGTACTGGCAAATCCCATACGATAAACTACGTTATCAAGACGGCTTTCCAGCAGAACCATCAGGTTTTCACCTGTCGCACCTTTTTGACTTGCTGCCTTTTTGTAATAGTTTCGGAATTGTTTTTCCAACACACCATACAAACGGCGGATTTTTTGTTTTTCACGTAATTGTAAACCGTAATCACTTAAGCGTGGTCGATTACCACCGTGTTGACCAGGCAATTTTTCAGATTTACATTTTGATTTATGGTCGCGTACGCCACTTTTTAAAAAGAGGTCTGTTCCCTCTCTACGAGATAGCTTACACTTTGGACCAAGATATCTAGCCATTAATTACTCCTGAATCTCTTAAACACGTCGTTTTTTAGGTGGTTTGCATCCATTATGAGGTATGCCAGTCACATCAGTAATTTCAACAATTTTGAAATCCTGCGCTATCAATTCGCGAATAGTGGATTCACGACCTGGGCCAGGGCCATGGACAAATACAGCAACTGATTTCATACCATACTCCTTTGCCACCACAGAAGCTCTTTCAGTAGCAACCTGTGCAGCATAAGGGGTACTTTTTCTAGAACCACGGAAGCCTGAACCCCCGGAAGTTGCCCAGCATAACGCATTACCTTGACGATCAGTAAACGTTACAATCGTATTGTTGAATGATGCGTGAACATGTACGATTCCATCAGAAACGACACGTTTAACTTTTTTTCTAGTCTTTTGCTTTGCCATCTTATTATCCTAAATTAATTACTTGTACCTTTACGGCGACCTTTTCGTGTACGAGCATTGGTTTTCGTACGTTGGCCCCGTAATGGTAAGCCTCTGCGGTGACGCAACCCGCGGTAACAACCCAGGTCCATAAGACGCTTGATATTCATTGTAACAACACGACGCAAATCACCTTCAACAGTCATCTTGGCAATTTCAGTACGCAAAGCTTCCAATTTATCTTCCGACAGTTGCGAAACTTTGGTTGCGGTGTCAATGCCAACCGCCTCACACAATTTTTTTGATGTGGTTTTGCCAATTCCATAAATCGACGTAAGTGCAATCACTATGTGTTTGTGATCCGGTATATTCACACCTGCAATACGAGCCATTAAATCTCTCCGAACGTTATTTTGTTCTGCCAGAAAGGGACAGAAGAATACTATTATATTGATCCAAAATCAAGCAGGAATTAACCTTGCTTTTGCTTATGCCTTGCGTCCTTACAAATAACCCGTATAGTTCCGCTACGCTTAATAATTTTACAGTTACGGCAAATTCGTTTAACTGATGCTCTAACTTTCATTAATAACTCCGATAATAATCATAAAAGACCGGGCAACTTAGTCCCTTTAAAATTGGCCTTTTTCATCAATGAATCATATTGCTGTGTCATCAAATGGGCTTGTACTTGCGCAACAAAATCCATAATTACAACGACGATGATTAAAAGTGAAGTTCCGCCAAAATAGAAAGGCACATGCCAGGTATACATCAAAATTTGTGGCAATAAGCAAACCAACACCAGATAGATAGCTCCGATTAAAGTCAGTCTAGTCATAACGGAATCAATGTATCGGGTGGTTTGTTCACCAGGCCGTATGCCAGGAATATAAGCGCCTGACTTCTTCAAGTTCTCAGCTGTATCCTTTGGATTGAAGACCAGGGCCGCGTAAAAAAATGCAAACCCAATGATCGCAATCGCATACACAATTAAGTACAGCGGTTGACCAGGTGATAAAGCCATTCCCACGTCAGCAAGCCAACTCATTCCTTTGGTTTTTGAGAAAAACTGAGCTAACGTCGCCGGCAGTAAAATAATACTGGAAGCAAAAATCGGCGGGATAACCCCAGACATATTAATTTTCAGTGGCAAATGACTGGTCTGTGCAGCATACACCTTACGGCCATGCGTACGTTGTGCATAATTAACACGAATACGACGTTGCGCACGTTCCATGAACACCACAAAGCCGGTTACCACAACGACAATAATACCAATCAGAACCAATGACAACCCTTGCATCTGCCCCTCACGTACCTGTTGAAACACAGAGGCAATGGCATGAGGCATACTGGACACAATACCTGAGAAAATAATTAATGAGATACCGTTTCCGACTCCCTTCTCCGTAATCTGCTCTCCTAACCACATAAGGAACATGGTTCCTGTGACCAAAGTCACAACAGAGGTAAAATAGAAAAAGAAATCAGGGTTAAGAGCGATATGCTGACCGGCCAGCCAACGGGACATGCCTAATGATTGGAAAATAGCCAGCAACAACGTCAAATAACGGGTATATTGATTAATTTTGCGACGACCAGTTTCACCCTCTTTCTTTAATTGTTCCAATTTAGGTGAAACAACAGAGAAGAGCTGGATTATAATTGACGCTGAGATATAGGGCATAATTCCAATAGCAAACACCGTCACCCGGGATAATGCACCCCCCGAGAACATATTGAATAAACCGAAAATGGTATTCTGTTGCTCACCAAAGAAATTAGCCAATTTTTGTGGATCCAGACCAGGGACTGGAATATGAGCCCCCAACCGATAAACGAGGATTGCTAAAACCACAAAAATTAATCTAGCCTTCAATTCAGCCAATCCACCCTTGGACTGGCCAGCTATTTGCCTCGCATTATTCATAGTCACTCTTCTATGCTTCCGCCAGCCTGCTCAATTGCACTGCGAGCACCTTTCGTAACACGCAATCCTTTTAATTTGACAGGGACAGTAATTTCACCAGAATGAATGATTTTAACGCTTTGAATAGCGCGGCTTATTAAACCGACTGAGCGTAACACTTCGATATCAATCACATCTGATTTAATACCGGCCAACTCAGACAAAGTCACTTCATCTACAGTTTTTGCAATTCGAGACTTGAAACCCATCTTGGGTAAACGTCTCTGAATTGGCATTTGACCGCCCTCAAAATTTATTTTATGGAATCCGCCAGCGCGGGCTTTTTGCCCTTTATGGCCTTTACCACTGGTTTTACCCAGACCGGATCCAATACCACGACCAAGACGACGTTTAGAAGGTCTGGAACCTGGATCAGGAGAAAGTGTATTTAAATTCATTATGCACATTCCTCAACTTGCAACATATAGTTAACTGCATTAATAAGACCGCGGATAGCAGGAATGTCTTTATGGACGACACTGCTGTTTAATTTTCCAAGGCCTAATTGTTTGACTATAGCGATATGTTTAGGCTTTCTTCCGATAGTACTTTTGACTAAGGTGATTTTTAAATTTTTACTTTTGCTCATGATTAGTCTGCCATTATCTCTTCAACAGTTTTACCGCGTTTAGCGGCCACATAATCTGGCGTACCGATATGAGTCAAAGCACCAATCGTTGCTCGAACAATATTGCTTGGGTTAGTTGAACCAATACTCTTTGCAGAAATATTTTGTACACCCAAAACCTCCAGCACTGCACGCATGGCACCACCAGCAATAATACCAGTACCTTCACTTGCAGGCTTCATAAATACTTTCGATGCGCCATAACTCCAGGTAATTTCGTGGTGAATGGTCTTTCCTGCCAGAGGAATGTAAGTCATGTTCTTTCTGGCTTGTTCCATTGCTTTCTGGATAGCAATAGGCACTTCACGTGCTTTACCACGACCATAACCGACTTTTCCTTTACCATCGCCAATAACAACAAGAACGGCGAAACCAAATACACGTCCACCTTTCACTACTTTTGCTGTACGAGTAACCGATACTAATTTTTCCTGGTATCCATCACTCATTTTTTGATCTTCAACAAATGCCATAACCGTTCCTTAAAAATTCAAACCAGCTTCGCGGGCGCCGTTGGCCAATGCCTTAACACGGCCATGATATTTATATCCGGCACGGTCGAATGAAACGTCAACGATTTGTTTCGCCTTAGCACGCTCACCAAGCAATTTACCAACTTGCTGTGCCTGTTCAACTTTCGTTCCAGACAGGGAAGATTTTAACTCTTTATCAACTGTTGAAGCGGACACCAGTGTGACATCACCGTTTTCGCTGCGGACAACAATTTGAGAGTAAATATGGGAAGCACTGCGATAAACAACTAATCGCGGACGATTAGAACTTTTCAACACTGCTTTTGCTTTTAAACCACGTCTAATACGTGCAACCTGCTTTTTCATGATCTAAACCTTATTTCTTCTTGGCTTCTTTACGAGCAATCTGTTCGCCAGCAAATTTAACGCCCTTACCTTTGTAAGGCTCTGGCGGTCTGAAGGCTCTGATCTCAGAAGCTGCCTGACCTAACAATTGCTTATCAATACCACGTAAAATAATAGTCGTATTGTTTGGAGTTTCGGCTGTAACACCAGCAGGCAATGCGTATTCTACTGGGTGGGAAAAACCTAAAGACAGAGTCAAAGTCTTTCCTGCCGCCTGTGCACGGTATCCAACGCCAACAAGCTCAAGTGTCAAATCAAAACCAGTCGTGACACCTTTCACCATGTTGTTAACCAATGCTCTGGTTGTACCGGCCTGGGCCCATCCATTCGGATCATTGGAGGCTGGCTTAAAGATAATCAGATTGGCATCTTCAGCACTTGGAGTCACACTGACATGCTTATTTAAATGTTGTGTAAGTTCCCCTTTAGGACCTTTAACAGTTAAGTGGTCCTTAGCTACCTGAAGCTGAACATTGGCAGGCAGTCGGACTGGGGCTTTTGCTACTCTAGACATAATTTTCCTCGCAACTATTAGGCTACTTCACAGAGTACTTCGCCGCCAACCCCATTCGTTTTGGCCGCCTTATGAGTCATGACACCTTTTGAGGTAGACAGGATAGCCACACCGAATCCAGAGACTGATCGCAAATCTTTAGATGATTTATATACTCTTAAACCAGGTCTGCTGATACGTAAAATACGCTCAATAACCGGACGTCCATGGTAATATTTAAGATTAATGGTCATGGACTTCAGGTTATTCGCCAAGGGCTCAACAGAATAGTCAAGAATATAACCCTCTTCTTTTAATACCCGAGCAATCTCTTCTTTCAATTTGGATGAAATTAAAGAGACACTCTGATGTTTAGCTTGTTGACCATTGCGAATTCTTGTCAACATATCAGCTACTGGATCATGCATACTCACAGTTGTTCTCCATAGAATAAAAATTACCAGCTGGACTTGCGGCCACCTGTGACATTGCCAGTCATGAGTTCCTGTCTTAAGCAAATTCTGCATAAACCAAACTTACGATAAACGGCATGAGGTCGACCACATTGCTGGCAACGTGTAGTGTGTCTGACAGGATTTGAATTTAATGGCAGCTTGGCTAATTTTGCCTGAGCATCCATAATTGCATCAAAATCCTGAGAAGACTTAATTAAAACTTTTAATTCTTTTCTGCGCTCTGCGTATTTTTCTATTAATGCTTCCAAGTTTTTAGTTTTTTCGAGCTTCGATTTTCTAGCCACAATAATACCCTTCTTAGTGTTTGTCTCTGTCTTTCAAAGGCAAATTGAACGCTTCTAGTAAAGCCTTTGCTTCTTCATTGGTTTTTGCACTTGTAGTAATACAAATGTCTAAACCGCGAATACCATCAGTCTTATCGTAGTCAATTTCAGGAAAAACGATTTGCTCATGAATACCCATACTGTAATTACCAGTACCATCGAAGGACTTGGGATTTAAACCACGAAAGTCTCTTACACGGGGCAAGGTAATAGTAATCAGTCTGTCAAGAAACTCATACATGCGCTTGCGTCGCAGAGTGACTTTACAGCCAATTGGCCAACCTTCACGAATTTTGAATCCGGCAATTGATTTTCTTGCCTTGGTCACAACTGGTTTTTGGCCTGAAATAAGGGTCATGTCTTTCACAGCGTGTTCCATGACTTTTTTATCACCAACCGCTTCGCCGACACCCATATTTAATGTAATTTTGGTAATCCTGGGGACTTCCATTACACTCTTATAGCCGAACTTTTTCATCATTACTTCGACTATCTTATCTTTATATAACTCTTCAAGTCTTGCCATTTCAGCCACCTAATTAGACCAAATCAATAACTTCGTTATTGGATTTAAAGTATCTTACTTTGATGTTATTGCCATCTTTTTCAATAAATTTAAAACCAACCTTGTCAGCTTTTTTGGATACTGGGTTATACATTGCCACGTTAGAAACATCTAAAGCAGCTTCCAGCGAAACAATACCGCCCTTTTGGTTAATTTGAGGATTAGGCTTAACATGTTTTTTGTTCAGGTTCGCGCCTTCAACAACGATACCTTTATCACTAACACGCTTGACTTTACCGACATGGCCTTTACTTTTTCCGGCGATAACAATCACAGTATCACCTGATCTAATACGCTTCATATCTAATCCTTCTTACAAAACTTCTGCAGCTAAAGAAATGATTTTCATAAATCTTTCTCTAAGCTCACGAGTAACCGGGCCAAATATACGTGTACCAATAGGCTCGTCCTGGTTATTCAGCAATACGGCTGCGTTACCATCAAAACGGATGAGCGAGCCATCATCACGACGAACACCCTGACTGGTTCTTACGACTACGGCCTTCATTACCGCACCCTTTTTTACTTTGCTACGTGGAATTGCATCTTTAATGCTTACTTTAATAACATCACCGACGCGAGCATAGCGTCTGTGTGAACCACCAAGCACCTTGATACACATCACTTTGCGTGCGCCGCTGTTGTCTGCAACATCAAGCACAGTCTGCATTTGTATCATTCTTATCTCCAGCTCTAAATTCGACCAGAAAAAGGTTGCTGATTATATCAGCCCTTCTGGAATTTTAAAAGTGATCAAGTCAAATTAAGAAATAACTTCGACTAAAACCCAACTTTTTGTTTTAGAGAGGGGTCTAGATTCGCGTATTCTTACGGTATTACCAATTTGTCCAACCTGCTGTTCATCATGAGCATGCAGTTTTGTTCTGCGTTTCATGATTTTTCCATACTTCGGATGCTTTACAGTCCTTTCTACCATGACAACAATAGTTTTTTGCATTTTATTGCTAACAATTTTGCCAACTATTGTTCTTGCATTTGATTCACTATTTGACATCACTCTTTCCAACCTTTTCTGTCATAATGGTTTTAACTCTCGCCACCGCTTTTCTGACCTGAGAAACAAGATGGGTCTTATCTAAAGAACCATTTGCCTTCTTCATACGCAGTTCAAACTGCTTTTTGCGCAGAGTTAATAATTCGGCGTTCAGTTCGTCAGATGATAAATTTCTAAGCTCTTCAATCTTTTTCATTACATCACCGTTCTTTCTTCAAATATAACCTTGAAAGGTAGTTTGGCTTTGGCAAGATTAAACGCTTCCATAGCCAATTCTCTGGTAACGCCTTCCATTTCAAACAACACTTTACCTGGTTGAACCTGGGCAACCCAATATTCAACGTTACCTTTACCCTTACCTTGTCGGACTTCGAGAGGCTTTTGAGTAATTGGCTTGTCAGGGAATACACGAATCCAGATTTTACCGCCACGTTTAATATGACGAGTCATGGCTCGACGTGCAGCCTCAATCTGTCGCGCAGTCAAACGGCCACGCTCAAGCGCTTTCAATCCAAATTCCCCAAAGCTTACTTTACTGCCGCGTTGGGCCAATCCGCGGTTGCGGCCTTTCATTTGTTTACGATATTTTGTACGTTTAGGCTGTAGCATGATTAAAAATCCTCACTCATTTACTGCTTTCAGCATTACGATTCTTTTGGGGCAGAATTTCGCCTTTGAAAATCCAGACTTTAACACCAATGATGCCATAAGTTGTCTTGGCTTCTGCAGTTCCGTAATCAACGTCTGCACGGAATGTATGCAATGGCACACGGCCTTCACGATACCATTCACTTCGAGCAATCTCAGCACCACCGAGACGTCCACTGACGCAAATTTTGATACCTTTAGCGCCTGCTTTCATTGCTGAAGTAACGGCACGTTTCATTGCTCGTCTGAACATGACGCGCTGCTCCAACTGCTGAGCAATGCCTTCGGCTACGAGTGTTGAATCCAGCTCAGGCTTACGTACTTCTTCAATGTTCAAATGAACAGGTACACCCAGTTGTTTGGCAATATCGCCGCGCAGAGATTCAATACCGCCACCTTTCTTGCCGATAATGACGCCAGGGCGGGCAGTATGAATAGTAACAACTGCATTATTAGCCGGACGTTCAATCTGAATACGACTAACGGCAGCAGCCATTAATTTTTTCTTAAGATCTTTTCTTAAGTTAATATCCTGATTAAGCAATCGGCCATAATCTCTACTGGCATACCACTTGGAATTCCAGTCTCTAATAATACCTAAACGGATACCTATAGGGTTTACTTTCTGTCCCATTGCTATTCCTCGTCAGACACTTTTATAGTGATATGGCATGTACGTTTGCAGATGCGATTGGCACGACCCTTCGCTCTTGGGCTAATGCGCTTTAATGTCATTGCCTCATCGACACAAACCATACCTACTTTTAATTCGTCAATATCAGCACCGTTGTTGTTTTCCGCGTTAGCAATAGCAGATTCCAACAATTTCAGCATTAACTGGGCGCCTTTTTTAGGAGTAAAACGTAATACGTCCAATGCTCCTGAGACATCCATTTTGCGAATCATGTTTGCAACCAATCTGCCTTTTTGGGCGGACAGCGGTGCATTTCTTAATTTAGCTGTAACTTCCATCATTGCCTCTTACTTACCTTTGGCTTTTCTGTCGCCAGAGTGGCCTTTGAATGTACGAGTCATAGCAAACTCACCTAATTTATGACCGACCATATTGTCAGTAATGAACACAGGAACGTGATCCTTACCATTATGAACAGCCAATGTCAGATCAATCATCTCAGGTGTTATTGTTGAACGTCTTGACCAGGTCTTAATTGGTTTTTTTGATTTTGACGCAATAGCCGCTTCAACTTTTGCTAACAGATGACCATCAACGAAGGGACCTTTTCTAATAGAACGTGGCACTGTGATATCCTCTTAACTAATTATTTCTTCTTGCGACCTCTGACGATGAAACGGTCAGTGCGCTTGTTACTACGGGTTTTATAGCCTTTGGTAGGTACACCCCATGGAGTAACCGGATGTCTACCACCTGAAGTTCTACCCTCACCACCACCATGTGGGTGATCAACCGGGTTCATGGCCACACCACGTACAGTGGGTCGAATACCACGCCAACGTTTTGCACCCGCTTTACCTAAGGCCCTTAAGCTGTGCTCACTGTTGCTTACTTCACCAATGACAGCTCTGCAGGCGGTCAGCACTTTACGCATTTCGCCTGAACGAAGTTTTAAAGTGGCATAAACACCTTCTTTAGCAACGATTTGACCGCTGCATCCAGCACTTCTTAACAACTGAGCACCTTTCCCCGGCTTCATTTCCACGCAGTGAATGGTGGTACCGACGGGGATATTACGCAAGGGCAAACAGTTACCTGTGCTGATTGGCGAGTCTTCACCGCTTACGATTGTTTGACCTGCTTCCAGACCGGCTGGAGCAATGATATAACGACGCTCACCGTCTTTATAAACAACCAAGGCAATTAATGCTGAACGGTTTGGATCATATTCAATGCGCTCAACACGGGCATCAATACCGTCCTTATTGCGTTTAAAATCAATAATACGGTATTTGGCACGGACACCCCCACCAATGTGGCGGACAGTGATGCGACCCTGATTATTTCGACCACCCGTCTTGTTTAATTTTTCAACCAGAGCAGAATGGGGTTGACCTTTATGTATATGATGGTGGACAACCCGTAATTCACCGCGCTTTCCTGGTGATGTTGGTTTCGATTTTAATAATGCCATCTTAATCTGCCTTATTCAGTCACAGTAAAGTCAATATCATGACCTTCATGTAATGCTACAAATGCTTTTTTCCAATCGCTTCGTTTGCCGCTTAATTGCTTGAAGCGCTTGTTTTTGCCTTTAACGTTCATGACTGTCACGCTTTTAACCTTGACTTTAAACATTTGCTCGACAGCGTGTTTAATTTCCTGTTTGGTCGCAGTCTTTAAAACCTTAAACGTGAATTGCTTGAACTTGTCAGCCATTACAGTTGCTTTTTCAGAGGTGTGTGGTTCTTTGAGAACCATTAATAAGCGCTCTGCATTCATTGTAACAACTCCTCTAAACTCTTCACTGCATCGCCAGTCATTAATACTTTCTCGAATCGCAGCAGGCTAACCGGATCAACCGTGTTAACGTCGCAAATATCATATTGATGCAGATTGCGAGAAGCCAAATACTCGTGCTCACCCACTTCATTCATCACAATGAGTGCATTGGATAAATTTAAGTCCTTCATTTTAGACAGAAAATCTTTGGTTTTATGCGTTTTGCACTCAAAATCACTAACCACGACCAGACTGTCTGTACGTTGAAGTTCGGAGATTATACTACGCAAAGCACGTTTGTACATTTTTTTGTTAAGTTTTTGCGAATAATCTCGTTTTTTTGATGCAAACGTTACCCCACCAGAACGCCAGATAGGACTACGAATCGTACCCGCTCTTGCTCGGCCTGTTCCTTTTTGACGCCATGGCTTTTTACCGCCGCCTCTTACTTCAGAACGTGTTTTTTGGGCGCTATTACCACTGCGCGCATTGTTCATGAATGTAACGACAGCTTGATGAATTAAGCCTTCATTGTAACGATAATCAAAAACTTCTTCACTTACGCTAAGAGCAGTGTTTGTATCTTTTGTCATAAGTTCCATTATTTGCCCCTTACTTGCTTCTTAACCGCGGGCCTTACTTCAATTCGTGCACCAGGGCATCCGGGAATGGCACCCTTAATCAAAAGAAGATTACGGTCACTATCAACACGAACCAGTTCCAGGCTTTGAGTTGTGCAACGCACATTACCCAAGTGGCCTGCCATTTTCTTACCTTTAAATACGCGTCCAGGTGTCTGGTTTTGACCAATAGAACCTAGAACTCGGTGAGAACGGGAATTACCGTGCGTAGCATCCTGAGTACGGAAATTATGGCGTTTTACACCACCGGCGAAACCCTTACCTTTGGTAATCCCGGAAACATCAACGTATTCTCCGGCAGTAAAAACATCAGCAACAGACAGGGTTTGTCCCACACTGTAACCATCCAATGTTTCAACTGCAAATTCACACAGCATATCACCAGCATCAATTTGCGCTTTAGCAAAATGACCAGCTAAAGGCTTGCTTACATGGCTTGCCTTCTTTGTTCCAGCAGTGATTTGGATTGCTGTGTAACCATCAGTCTCAAGCGTTTTAAGTTGAGAGATACGGTTAGGCAATACCTCTACTACAGAAACAGGTACAGATACACCTTCATCTGTAAAAATTCGTGTCATGCCTACTTTTCGGCCTACTAACCCATTAGTCATTGTAACACCTCGTTAATATCCCTGGCCCGGATTATTCATCATCCAGGCTAATCTGAACGTCAACCCCGGCAGCCAAATCAAGCTTCATTAGCGCATCAACTGTCTTCTCAGTGGGATGAACAATGACAACAAGGCGTTTATGGGTACGTAATTCGTATTGGTCACGCGCATCTTTGTTAACATGCGGTGAAATCAATACAGTAAATTTCTCTTTCTTGATTGGCAAAGGTATTGGCCCACGGATTTGTGCGCCAGTACGTTTTGCTGTCTCTACGATTTCGCGAGTTGACGAATCAATCAAGCGATGATCAAATGATTTCAGACGAATCTTGATATTTTGTTGGTTACTCATTTTACTCACTCGATGATTTTAGCAACTACACCCGCACCTACGGTACGGCCACCTTCACGAATCGCGAAACGCAGACCTTCGTCCATCGCGATGGGTGAATGAAGATTGACAGTCATCTGGACGTTGTCTCCAGGCATAACCATCTCAACACCTTGCGGCAGATCACAGGAACCGGTTACGTCAGTCGTTCTGAAATAGAACTGTGGGCGATAGCCATTGAAAAACGGCGTGTGTCGGCCACCTTCGTCTTTGGACAGAACGTAAACTTCCGCTTCAAACTTGGTGTGCGGCTTGATCGTACCTGGCTTCGCCAAAACTTGACCACGCTCCACTTCATCACGCTTCGTACCACGTAACAGAACACCTACGTTGTCACCAGCGCGGCCTTCGTC
>NZ_LNYT01000022.1:208159-580697 GCF_001468125.1 Legionella rubrilucens
CGTAAATTTTTTAATTCAGTGTTTCATCCAGCCAATCGTACATGACGGCATTGGCAAACATCACATTTCCAACCTGGCAGTGCGTGCTTGCACCGCTCTCATCATCAAAGCAATAGCTGCTGCCCTGAACCTGTTTGATAAACGCCTGGCTTTGCCTTTGCGGCTCCTCACCCTCCCCGCTGCCAATCAGGGCCAGCGCCGGGCATTGGATTTGTTTTAGCGCCGCTTCGTCCACTTTAAAGCGGGCGATGTATTCAAATGTTTTGCGAAAGGTTTCTCTGCCGTATCGCTGCATCAGCATTTCACATTGGAACTTCACCTGACGAGGCATCATATCCTCAGGAATATCCGGCAAATCCTTAACCCCAAAGTCATCGGTTTCAGGTATGTCGCGAAGCGGATCAATGCCTGCAAACGCCGTCATGTAAGCATAGAGGTCAATAATAGGTGAATTGGCTATTAGGGCACCGAGAGGATGTACATGGCACGCCGCTCGCGTGGCGAAATAGCCGCCAAAGCTAATGCCGCAAAGTGCAATTTTCTCAGGGTTGACTTCTTTAAGAGTAATAAGTCTGTCCATCAACACCTGGATGGCACGTTCATAATCGGGTTTGAAGCAGGACGTTTCATTCACACGCCAGGTATCCATTTGTCCTGGGCCTGCAAATACCACAATATTATAGCCGCGTTCGAGCCCTGCCATGCCGCGCATTAAAAACTCTTCTTCCAGGGTGCCGTCAAATCCACTGACAATGATAAGAGTCTTGTGATTGCGCTTCCCCTTTTTGGGAAAAAAGGCATAAGCCGGCAGCATTTCACCGTCCAATTCCAACATCAGGGACTCAAAATGATGATCCACGCATCTCATCGCCTGCTGGAAACTGGAGCGGGCCTTAAAGCCTAACTGTTTATGTTCCGGCGTGATGACCGGACTGTAGTATTCGGCAGCCCTGAATGAATTGCATGCCTTAATTAACTGGCCATACGCGCTGACTTTATGCTGCTTAGCCAAACGGGCAAGCCCATCCTGCAACTGGTGATTGGCCAAGCGGGTAAACACATGAACCCAGTCTTTGGGTTCATTGTCATGGATGTCGTTGACTGCAGCAAAACATTCGCCAACGGAGGAAGCGCCATAGGCTGTTGCACCCAACTGGCGCAATAATTGGAAATCCATTTCAGGGTCGGTAAACCCCTGTACCTTGATAGACCCCCGCTTAAGATTCGCCATACTCACCCCGATTTTATTTCTAGTGATTAAAATTTAGATTATTGCGCCTCAATTTGCCATCAGCTATGCTGTGCACAATTAATCACAGTGACCCAAGGATTTGCAATGAGACTATTTTATGCCCTTTTATTTGCCTGCTGTTTAACCCCTCTCTGGGCTGCGCCTTATCCTTCTAACAATGTGCACCAACACCCCAGTCAGGATCAAGCCCTGGCAAGAGCCTTGCGAATTGGCACGGATACGGATGGCAAACCCCTGTTTCTTTGCCTGGCCCGCCTGTTCAACAGTACGCAACCGGGGAAAACCTGGGCGGGGTATGGGCGCTGCAATGTGCCGTATGGCGGTAAGGAATACATCGTCAATGATTACCAGGTTCCACCAGCCAATGCCTTTGGCAATGTGTTCTGGCAGAATGCAGGCGGTGCGCCGCTGGCCATTGGTCGCGACACCAACGGCAATCCTCTGTTTTTATGCCAGGCTTATTTCAAGGGCAGTAAACAACCCGGCAAAACCTGGCCTGGTTATAACCACTGCAATATTTCTTATGCGGGACACGAAATTATTACTGATAATTACCGTATCCTGGGTTCGGATAGCGGACAGGCCAATTACCACCAGCACGCCAGTCAAAATGCACAGCAACAGTGCATTACCGGACCGTTCAGTAATAAAGCCTGCGGTTATAATTGCATCAAATCCATGAATAATGTCGCCTGCGCCCCCTCTCCGGATCAGCAATGCGTCAGTGATAACTTCGGGCGTATTGTCTGTGGGTATGGTTGCGTGCAGTCACCATTCAAAGTTGCCTGTGCCAGTCGCCGCTCTGAAAATTGTGTCATCAATTCATTTAATGAGATTCGCTGCGGCAGAAATTGCAGAATGGATAACTTTAACAGGATCCAGTGTAATTAACGCCGTTCATAAGAATAGAATGTAACATCGTAGGGATTTTTCTCATCCGCCTGTCTGGAAAGCATCTCCAGACAGGACCACTCGTTCTCCTTCCATGACGGAAAAAAGACATCCGCATCAAACAGGTGATGGATGACTGTCAGATAAAGGCGAGTGGCCAACGGCAAAGCCTGTTCAAAGAGTTCCGCCCCTCCAATAATCATGGCTTCAGGAAACTCCGAAACCTGTTCAAGCGCCTGGGACAGGGATGACACCGTAACCACATCAGGAATCTTAGACTCCGTGCGGCTGAGAACGATGTTCAGGCGACCCGGCAATGGCCGGCCAATCGAGGCAAAGGTTTTCCTGCCCATAATAATCGGTTTGCCCATGGTGATTTTTTTAAAATGAGCCAAATCAGCGGGAAGATGGCAGAGCAACTGATTGTTTTTACCCAGGCCGCGATTTTCATCCACAGCGGCAATGAGACTGATAATGGTCATGAATGGCCTCTCGCTCGAACCATGGTCAACGCCGTGCGTACCGCAGCGAACAGGCTTCCTGTGTCGGCATGGCCTGTTCCGGCCAGTTCCAACGCCGTGCCGTGATCCACTGACGTACGAATGATGGGCAAACCTAATGTGATATTCACAGCATGATTAAAACCAGCATACTTAAGCACAGGCAATCCCTGATCATGGTACATGGTCAGATAAACATCGCATTGGTCAGCCTTTTGTGTTGCAAACAGGGTATCCGCGGGAAAAGGCCCACTCACATTAATGCCCTGTTGACGTAAGGAAGCCAGCGCGGGTTCAATAATATCAATCTCCTCTCGACCCAGGTACCCGCCTTCCCCGGCGTGAGGATTGAGTCCGGCAACAGCAATCCGCGGTTCTCGAATACCAAAATCCCTTTGCAGAGACTGATGAACCTGTCTGGCCACGCCAATGATCAAATCCTGGTTTATTGCCCGCGGCACCGCACTTAAAGGCAGATGGGTGGTCACCAGAGCGACCTTCATGGCTTCACAGGCCAGCATCATAACGACCTCATTGACACCAAAATAATCAGCAAAAAATTCGGTGTGGCCAGTGAATGGAATACCGGCTTCATTGATGATGGCTTTGTGAACCGGCGCTGTCACCAGCGCCGAGAATTCACCTGCAAGGCAAGCTTTGGCACTTGCCGTCAACAGATCCAACACGTAAAGGGCATTGCGTGCATCAAGTTGCCCCGCGACGACTGGTGCAGGACAGGGTAACGATAACACCGTGAGTTGCCCGGGTTGGGCATGGAGAGGGACTTGAGGGTGGTAATCCTGAATTTCAACATCTAAACCGAGCATTTTGCCGCGCTGCTTTAAAAGCTGTTTATCACCGATTACAACGAGGGGTAATTCAAGTCCGGCCAACGAAAGACACAAATCAGGTCCTATACCAGCCGGTTCACCGCTGCTGACCAGCAGCGGCTTCATGCTAAATCCTTATCCAGAATTTTAACATAAGCATCCGCTCTTAAATGCTGCTGCCAGTTTTGCACCGCCTCGGTAAATTTACGCTGCTGCAGAAAGGCGCGAACCTGTTGCCTTTTGAATGTTTCGGTGTCATCGACCTTTTTACGGCCAAGAACCTGAATGATATGCCAGCCAAAGACCGATTTAACCGGTTTGCTGATCTTGTTAATGGGCAAGGCATCCATGGCTTTTTCAAATTCCATCACCAGTTCACCGGAATTAACCCAACCTAAATCGCCGCCTTTTACTGCACTCGCCGCATCCAGCGAATACTGCTTGGCCATGTGAGCAAAATCTTTACCCGATTTCAATTGCTGGTACAGATTATTGGCCTGCTTTTCCGCTTCAACCGCTGTCATGCTGGCATCCTGTTTCAGCAGGATATGGCGTACATGGGTCTTCACGACTTCATGCTTCTGCTCTGCCCCGCCAATAGCAATCAGCCGAATCAGCTGGAAACCGTTCCCTGTACGAATGGGACCGGCAATCTGGCCGGTTTTCATGTTCACCACCTGTTTGGCAAAGACTTCAGGCAATTCCGCCAAATGACGCATGCCCAAATCGCCCCCTTCCAAGGCAAACTCACCGCTTGATTCGGCAATCGCCAAACGGTTGAAGTCCTCCCCTTTTTTGATTTTGGCCAATAATTCCTTCGCCTTTTGGCGGGCTTTATTTAATTGTTCAGTCGTCGGCTCTTCCGGCAACGGGATGACAATGTTCTGCAAGTGATAGGTAAATTGGGTTTTATCCTGAAATTGCGCTGTTTTAAGATAGTCTTCAACCTGCTCATTGCTGATGGCTGACACGTCCTTGCCCACAGCTTTCTGCTGCACGCGGCTGATTAAAATTTCCTTGCGAATGTTTTCGCGATAGCTCTGCCAGCTGATCCCCTGACGCGTTAATTCTTCACGCAATTCAGTGAGAGTCAGGTGGTTATTGGCGGCAATCTTGTTGATGGCCTCATTCAGCTCCGTGCTGTCGACCGTCATGTCGTTCTGCTTAGCCAGCTGCAATTGCAAATCCACATCAATCAAATGCTGCAATACTTGTTTGCGCAGGGTTTTTTCAGGCGGCATCTGCATTTTTCTGGCTTGCATTTGCTGACGCAGTGCTTCCACCTGAGTATTGAGTTCGCTTGAGGTAATGACGCCGTCATTGACAATAGCCACCACGCTGTCTAAAGGCTGAGCTAAGGCAAGGGTTGGCAGTAACATGGCCAAAGAGACAATCCGCTTTAACATCCAATTTTCCTCTAAATTGTTTTTTTGCCGCCATTTTGGTTTATTTATAACCAAAAAACAAGCTTTGATTAATTAAACGCCATTATGCCTTCATTGATGAAAAGTATCCACATAGCTCGGCAAATATGTGCGAATCATGCCGATGGGATCGCTGTATCCCAATGAGCCTAAGCCTTTTAACAGAAACTGTAAATAAACATGGTTGTTGTATTGAGGTTGAAGGGTATTACTCAGGCTTTGGAAAGAACGTCCTCCGACCAGTCGCACAGCCCAACAACAATTATCGTACTGCACGCCCAGAAAGGACAGCATTTCATAACGTTTGCTGATGTTGTAACTGAATGCGCCGAGCGTGCTCCATCGATCATTGAATGGCCAGGCATAGGATACCGTGGCCTGATGCAATGGATTTTTCTGAGGTTTAACCGTACTGCGTGCCACCTGAGTGATATCGCCATTAACCAGGTAGGTATACCCTACATTAATAATGCGGTTAGCCTCGGGCTGATAGTGAAAATAGACATTGCTGTTATCGGTACTGCGGGTATAGGGATCCCACACGTAATCGCTGGTCACAGTCCACACAGGATTAAAACGGTACATGCCTCTCGTAGCCACAGGGGAAAAATCAGCCAGTGGTGATAAATAACCCAGCAATGTCGGCGGATCGATGCAATCCGGCTTGCCGGGACGATTGCGGCAAAGCTGGACTCGCCTGTCTTCAAAATAACGGATTTGTCCTACCGTCACCTGGGCTTTTTCAACCCCGGATTCATCCGCAATCCATCGTGAGGTGAGGCCATAAGCCAATTGATTGGCATCGCTGATGCGATCGTAGCCGGAAAAACGATTCGCACGAAAAACCTGATCCGTATTAAAAATCATGTAGGCTGAATCAAAAACCGGTATCTCGGACTGATCCACAAAAGGCGTATAAAGATAATAAAGCCTGGGCTCCAGCGTTTGAGTAAATGAACGATTCATTATCCTCAGGGGACGGTCAAAATAAAGACCTCCGTCTGCGCTTAAGCGGGGAATAGTGGGGCTGAATTCAGAATCAGGCATAACCCCGTTTCCCTGGATATTGTAATAATTCTGCACCAACTCAACCGTTGGCGTGAAATACCCCCAAGGTTTCATCTGCGGCAAGGAAAGCACAGGATTGAAATGATAAC
Organism: Legionella rubrilucens; assembly: GCF_001468125.1. GTDB lineage: Bacteria > Pseudomonadota > Gammaproteobacteria > Legionellales > Legionellaceae > Legionella_C > Legionella_C rubrilucens. The sequence goes on from NZ_LNYT01000022.1 coordinate 214,214, forward strand.
GCGGCCCTTCCGGTTGCTCGGTGAAACTGTTATCAGGCCAGTGGAATTGATCAAACTGATTATGCAAAATCAAATTGCCGTTAAACGGCAGGTCGTTGTAGTTGCCTAAGGCCACCAATTGCGGCAGACGCTCATAAATGTCGCTGACAGGCGTCTGGTTAACCGGCTGCAGGGTCTGGTAACTTTGCAGGGTTGAGCGGAACAGCCAGTGATCCGTGGTATAGATTAAATCCCCCTGACGCAACAACTGCCTCTCGGTCAGCACCGACAGATTGCTGCTGAAATCCTGTAGAAAATAATCGTCCGACACCTGTTGGTAATTAATCCGCAGGCGAAGGTTTGGAGCCAGCCGGGTGATGTCATTGTATTGCAGGGACCAGCGATTACTGGATTCGTTACGCAACGCCGGAAATTCCAGTTCGTTATCGCGCAGAAACTGGTTATAGGCACGATCCTGAGGTAAAAAGCGTCCGTTAAAAATACCCGTTGAGTTTTCGGTCAGATAACGGAATTGCCCACCCAGCATCACACCGCGGCGCGTGTAAATCTCGGGGGTTATCGTGGCGTCATAATTAGGCGCCATATTCCAGTAATACGGCAGGGCAAAATTAAACCCTCCAATGTTGGATGAACCCAGTGTAGGCAGCAGGAACCCTGATTTTCTGTCTTTGGAAGTGGGGAAACTTAAATAAGGCGTATAAAACACAGGAACATCCCTGACGCGCAAACGGGCATGACGGGCAACGCCGGTGGCGGTGGAGTCATCCAGCGCAATGGAATCGGCTTCAATCTGCCAGGCTTTATCCTGCGGGGCGCAGGTGGTGTAAGTTGCCTTTTTTAAAAAATAATCCTTGTTGGCAAAGCGTTCAATAAAGCTGGCCCGCCCCCAGGCCGGTAAAGAAGCGCTGGGGCGGGGTGAATTAAAGCGGTATAACACGTCTTCTGCCTGTCCGGAGCGATCCGATGGATTGATGTTTACTTTTCTGGCAATCATCAGGCGCCCGGGCTCAAGGTAATTGACCCGGCCTAACAATTCAATGCGGTTAACCTGATTGGTTTTGGCGTCACGGTACACATAAGCGGTCTCGGCATTGACAATGCGGCCGGTTTGATGGACCTCGACATTGCCCTTCAATGTTGAGCGGCCCTGATTGTAAAAGGACACTTCATCCGCCTGAATACGGATTTCATCGTCTTCAGCCAACGGCTCAACATCCACCGGGCGGTAGGCCCCCCGACACATCGGCAACGCCGAACTCTCTTCCCAACCTAAACATTGGGCAATTCTGGCCCGAAGCATGGGATCAAGCACTGCCTCGCGTGGAATGATACAGGCCTGCACCGGTTCAAGCCAGGTTTCTGCCGCACTGGAAGCGTCCTGGTAAAGCAGGATCCCGAGCGTTATCAGGAAGAACCCCGCTGCTGCAACCGGCTTTAAACCGCGCGGCATTAATCGATAATATCTAATGTTCACCGTCACCAAAATACCTTATGATCCTGGTGCACATTGTGCACAGTCATTTAAACGCCCCTGATATTTTCAGTCAGGCAATGGGTTTGGAGTATAACATGCAACATCGTCAAAGCGCACTGAGCAAATGGCTTCAGAGCGTGCTTCCGCGGCAACACTATGAGTTAGTGTCTTTAACCGGGGATGCAAGCTTCAGACGCTACTATCGTCTCCATTATAACGGCATTAGCCGCATCGTCATGGATGCGCCCCCGGATAAGGAAACCATGAGGCCGTTTTTGCTGGTTGGCGATTTATTACGACAGGCCGGTGTCAGGACACCCACAGTGTATGCCTGCGATGAAGCCCAGGGATTTGCCATGCTCGACGATTTTGGCGACACCCTGTTGCTCTCGCAGTTGACGCCCGATCGTGCAGACTCGCTTTACCGTCAGGCGCTTGCCAGTTTAATCGTTATGCAGCAATGCGCTACGGCCAGCCCTCGCTTTTTGCTCCCCTCCTTTGACCAGTCCTTCATGCGGCAGGAGTTAGGGTTGTTCTCCACCTGGTTTCTCGACAGCTATTTGAAACTTGAACTGACTTCGGCTGAACAGACCATGCTTGAACAAACCTTTGACTGGTTAATGACTGAAATCAGCCGTCTGCCTCAGGTTTTTATCCACCGGGATTATCACTCCCGTAACATCATGATTCTTGAATCGGGGGAATTGGGCATTATTGATTTTCAGGATGCCATGAGAGGCCCGCTAACCTATGATTTGGTGTCGCTGCTTAAAGATTGCTACGTCCAATGGCCCTGTGAGCAGGTTCGTGATTGGGTTCACTGTTTTCACGCCCAGTCCGTCATTGCCCAACAATTACCGTTTCAGGATTTTTTCCGCGCTTTCGAGTTATGCGGTCTGCAGCGGCACCTGAAAGTTCTGGGTGTTTTTTCGCGCCTGTTTATCCGCGACCACAAGCCAGGCTACTTAAACGACTTACCGCTGACTATGCATTATACCCTGGCCTTCCTTGAATCCTGCGAAGAATTACAGCCCTTTTACCAATTCATGCAACGCAGGATTCAACTACCATGAAAACAGCGATGATTTTAGCGGCTGGACGCGGTGAACGTTTAAAGCCAGTAACACTTTATACCCCTAAAGCCATGTGCCGGGTCCAGGGTATACCACTCATTGAACGCCATGTGGTTAATCTTGCGCGGGCAGGATTTGAAAAAATCATTATCAACCATGCCTACTTAGGCGGACAGATTCGCCACCATCTTGGCGATGGCCGGCGTTTTGGAGTGGCTATCCATTATTCCCCGGAACCCCCAGGTGGACTTGAAACCGGTGGCGGCATTCACAATGCGCTTAGTCTGTTGGGCGATGAACCGTTCCTCACCGTCAATGCCGATATCATTACCCATTACGATTTCACCCGTCTGGCCCTGCCTCAGGGTTCACTGCTGCATCTCGTGCTGGTACCCAACCCCGCCCATAATCAGGCGGGAGATTTTGGTTTGACAGCAGAAGGCCGGTTAACCAATGATCGGGTTTACACCTATCCGGGAATTGCCTGTTATCATCCTCAGGCGCTTAAGCATTGCCTGCCAGGACGCTACTCGATAGTACCGCTGATGCGTGCCCTGACGAGAAACCAGCAGGCCACAGGGGAATTGTTCCGGGGCGTATGGCTGGACATCGGCTCGACCGACAGGCTCAACCAGGCCAAAACCGCGGCCTGTGACTAACCTGACTTTCCCAATTTATCAAGGGTGACTCCGGGACAGGTGATTAACCGCCCATGCGCCCGCCGCTTGTTGGGGATTCGGCCGTGGAAGGCACTTCCGGGCGGGTTTCCTGCGGGGCAGGAGTCGCTTTTCCTTTTTTGGCCGTATCCTGGGCTTCGCGACGTTTATCGGCCGTCTGCGCTTGCTCGGGGTACTGATGTTGCTGCACAACGACTTCCAGGCCCCGATCCTGAAGAAACCGGCCAAATCCTTTTTTCTCATCCGCCATCAATTGCATGATTTTTTCAGGATCAGCCCTTAAGGGGTTACCTGCCTTGTCTTTGACAATCTCACCGTGTTCATTGGTTTGATAAATGACGCTGCCTTTGCTTAAATAATTATTTTCTGCCAGCCAGGCATTAAACAATTTATCGAGAGACTCCACCGGCACGCCTTTCAAAGCCATCCCTTCTTCACTGTAGCCGCGAAGCAACTGCGCCGCCTTGCTGACCGCCACATCCATTTTGACAATGCCTTTGATAATGGCCGTGATGGTTCGGACAGCGGCCTCGGCCAGATGATGCTGCAGATTTTGAAAATCGGTGCGCATCTGTGTGTCGCCATCCCAGGGAAAGCCGCGGGCATCGCGCTGGTAATGGGTATTTTTAACAAAATCCTTGATCTTATTGAGAATCGGCTCTGACTTTTTGTAAACGTCGCCACCGGCTTCTTTTAGGATTTTTTCAAATTGCTCCAGAAAATAATCCGCTGCCTCAGGGAATTTAAAGCAGGCTAAGAGGGCATCCTTGTCGGGTAATGGTGTTACTTTAGGCATTCTTACCTCTCGCTATCTTTACCAGTGCAAAATGCTGGGAAGGGCGCTCAGCATTTTTATTAATTATTAATCAATTATAGCAATCGGTACTGGCAAAGCAGTACCGATTATTTCAAAGAAATGGTTAAAAGAACGTAAAGTTTAATCGACCGGATTGGGTAAATTATCCGCCACGGACGTGAATGTTTTGTTTTTCATGGATTCGAACGTGAATTCATCCACCTGCATGGCATCCCATCGCGCCTTTTCAACCGCGACTAAGTCATCCATTTCCTGTTGCGTCAATTTCCCCTGGCTGACTCTTTCCGCCAGCTTCACTTTCATGTCATCCAATTTTAAGCGGCGAAGATCACTGACTTTTTTATACAGGTCAGCGTTTTTCAATACCATCTGCAGAGTCTCTTCCATTTTATCCACGGGTTGCCGCCGATCGCCTGAGAGGTAAATGCGTTTTTTAATGCGATCACGGTAATGGTTATTGGTCATCATCCGTTTGGCCAATTGATGATCAGCCTTGTCGCTGGGGTAGCGCATGGTTTGTCCCAGCGGGAAAGCCAGCAGGCGCATGACCACACCCAGAGTGCGGGAAGGAAAATTGGCACAAAAGGCAATCATCGCGCGCTGGGCGTGATAAAAGCAGTAATCCACCGCCCATTGCGCATGCAGTTTCTCATCCGCATGTTCTTCATTCTGCTGGTAAGTCAGAAGAACGCCCATGGCCATGTAGAGGTAAGAAAGGCCGTCAGCCAGACGAGCGGACAGGCGCTCGCGGCGTTTTAAATCCCCACCAAGATAAATCAGAGATAAATCGGCCAACCAGGCGTAAGCATGGCTTAAGCGAGCCAGGCGTTGATAGGCTCTTTTCATACCGTTATTGGGGGCACTGATAAAAAGACCGCCAGTCCAGCCCGAACAAATGGTTTTGGCAAAATTTTGCATGAAATATTGGATGTGTTTCCACAGCAGGGTATGAAAGGCCGATTTGTCTTCCCGTGAAATGGCGTAAAATTCATCGCGAACATAGGGATGGCACGCCATCGAACCCTGACCAAAGATCAGCAAATTGCGGGACATGATATTGGCCCCTTCCACTGTCACCGACACTGGGATGCCTAAATAAAAGCTGGTCATGTAATTGCGTGGCCCTACCACCACCGCACGACCGGCATGGATGTCCATGGCATCATTAATGACAATTCTGGCCAATTCGGTATTGAAATATTTGGTAATTGCCGAAGCCACGGAAGGCTTTTTGTGTTGGTTGACCGCGGCCACCGTCAGCAGGCGCGTGGCATTGATGAGGTAGTTCAAACCAGCGATCTCTGCCAGTTTTTCCTGAATTCCCTCGAATTGACCAATGTCGACATTGAATTGACGGCGAATGTGAGCAAAGGCCCCCGTAGCCAGATAGGCAATGGTGGAGGACGCAGCGCCAAGTGCGGGCAGCGAAATCGAGCGGCCGATGGACAGACACTCCACCAGCATTTGCCAGCCGCGTCCGGCATTCTTTTGGCCGCCGATGATGGTGGTGATGGGGACAACAATGTTTTTGCCGCGGATAGTCCCGTTCATAAAAGGTTGATCGGCCGGCAAATGGCGATTACCGATTTCCAGATTTTCAGTATCGCGTGGAATTAACAAACAGGTGATCCCTTCTTCGCCTTCACCCTGTAACAAGCCATCCGGGTCTTTGAGGTTAACCGCGAGACCGATGAGCGTGGCCACGGGTGCAAGTGTAATCCAGCGTTTGTTCAAATCAATTTTTAAATACAATTCCGTTTTGTTGCCCACTTTTTTCTTCATCACAATCGCCTCTGACTGGATAGAGGTCGCATCGCTGCCGGCGCCAGGCTCAGTCAGGGCGAAGCAGGGAATGTCGACGCCTTTGGCGAGATTAGGCAAATATTGCTGCTTCTGTTCATCCGTGCCGTAGTAATGCAGCAACTCGCCCGGGCCAAGCGAGTTGGGAACCATCACGGTCACCGCGGCGACACCGGAGCGGCTGGCAATTTTCATGACGATGTCAGAATGGGCGCGTGCAGAAAAACCCTTACCGCCAAATTCCTTGCTGATGACCAAGCCAAAAAAGCCATTCTTTTTTAAATAGGACCAGACTTTCTCTGGTAAATCACCGTGTTGAATAATTTCCCATTCATCCAGCATGTCGCACAGCGTTTTGGTCTCGTTATCAAGAAAAGACTGCTCTTCATCGGTTAAGGATGTGGACACCGCGCTTAGTTTCTGCCAATCCGGCGTACCGGTAAAAATGTCTTTTTCCAGCCAGGTTTCACCGGCATTCAGCGCTTCTTCTTCGGTTTTGGACAGTTTAGGGATGGCTTTTCCTGAGCGGGCATAAAAAAAATCAGTGATGGCCTGGCGCAAGGGTTCGGCCCTGACAACCGCCACAGCCGCGAGAATGCCCAATGCAACAAGGATCGTTAGCACCCAGTGCATATCCAGATACAGCGTCGCGATAAGCAGGTACACAATACTGCCAGCTTCCCAGAGGATGGGACTCATCGCCCGATAAAGGACAATCAGGGTAAATGCCAGGTAGGCAATCAACAATAGCGTAGCGGCCATAATGGTCTTCCTTTTAACAGCCAAACAGAGTGGAAATGAAACCTAAGTATATACTGTTAATAGCAAAATTGGCGAGATCGGGCGATTGAAATCCTGATTAACTATCGAGGACTTTGTTCAGTGTCACCTCAGGGACAATCACCGGAGCGACCGGTTTGGGTTTGCGCCAGAAATTAAACCAGCCTGTGGTTGGAGACTTTGGCGGCTCTAACGGTTCGGCTTTGGCCACATCCGGGATCACGGAAATACTGGTCAATAAGGCATCGACTTCTTCGCTGACGACAACCTGGGGCTTTTCAGTTTTAATATCAAGCAGGATAAAGCTGGATTCACCGAGATGGCTGCTCTCGTCCAGGGATTTCTTACCCTCTTTGACTGTAACGTTCTGCTCATCCAGTTTTTGTTCTGGTTTTTGCCAGCTAAACAGCCGCCCGACATAGTCCATGACACGGAAGAAACCGCTGACTAAGGTAGCCGTATACCCCGAAGCATCAACACCCTGCACAGTTTCCAGCGTTTTGGGATGGGTTTTTTCATAATAAGCCTCCAGATCAATCCATGCTCGCTGCTCGGCAGGCGCAAGGTTCGCTTCCTGTTTTTTTACAGGCTCGGCGGGGACGGGAGGGACAGGCTCGTCAGGGTTCTGCATGGCATCGGTCATCTTTTGCATCACATCAAAAGAGGGGTGTAATTGTTTAATCTCGTTAAACATGGCCTTGTATTCGGCCAGTTTCTGCTCATAGTCATCCGTGTTTCGCACATCGTTGCTGGACAATTCGAGGACTTTCTCCGCCTCGTTGATTGCCTTATCCAGTTCCTCCAGGGCCTTTTGCAGGTCACCCTCTTCGGTTTGGGCAATCAGGGCCTCGACCCGACTCATCGCCCGGTTAACGTCATTCAGTGCGGCCAACTCCACCTCGACCTGGTCTTGAGCAGGATACACCCGAAAGGCATTGCGCAAACGCGCGATGGGGCCAAAGGCAAACGCATTGGCAATTTTGGCCACCAGAAAATCGGTCAACAGGGTTTTAAGTAAAGCCAGCCCTAAACATTTCAAGACAACCACCGTGATTAATCCCGCTTTTTTAGCATTGGAATAATCAGGGTGATTGCTGATGTCATTGAATTCCTTGCGGTGTGCGAAAATCTCTTTACCCATTTTGATGGTGAAACGCACCAGGGCCATGACGCCAAGAACCACCGCCCCCGCGATTGTAGCCGTTCCACCCACCGCGCCACCAACACCAAGCAGAACCAATAAGGATTGTAAGGCGCCAGATGCGCCCCCGATGGTTGTCAGCGGCGCAATGATGGATGCCCAGAGCGACGTAAAAGTCACGGCCTCGTAAAACCATCGCATAACGGTTACCGCCAAACGGGGGTTATTGCCTTTATCAAGGTCGTATTCCACGGCCACGACGCTTCGTCCAAGACGCGGCGGTTTCGCCGTTTTCAATTCCTCTCGAGCATCAATTTCGTGCTGAATGTCAGCTTTTGCGGCCCGAAGCCGTTCAATAGCCCGCTGTTGAAGTGCGGCCGCTGCTTTTTCTTTCGCAGGTTTTAACAACTGCATCAGTCGAGCGGATGATTGAGCAACGGCTTTTTCTTCTTCTTTTTTAAGAGAAGCTTCATCCGTTTCCATTTTTTTAAGGACCTTGGCTAGAGTTTCTATCGCCTGTTGCTGTAACTTGTATTTTTGATCGGCCTCCAGTTTTTCCGATGCTTCCAGAGCCATCAGCAGGTAGCGGTTGACTAAAGCGATGCGGATAACGTTGTCATTGTCCGGATCGCTTAAATCCAGGTTTTGAATTAAAAATAAAAGTTGATCCTGTGTTTCTTCTACAGCTGAGCGCTCACGAACCGGTTGGGTATTATCCTGCAACCGTTGATCCAGCGCAGTGAAAGCCCCCATGAGCCTGTCTTTTTTATTCTCTCTTTCGTCAGCGTCCTTCTCTTCTCCAAGAAAGGCATTAAAGAGGTAGCCGACGCAGGAAGCGGTCCATTCCGGGTCCGCCTTCGGATTTTGGCGTTTCAGGGCCTGGTACTGGAGGTAATAATAAGCAAAAGCATCCCTGTCAGCCGATGAGGCGGCTTTCTTGTCGGCACTGATGGCATAAGCATAGGCGCGACTTTCCATGGTTTTTTTCAACTGCACACCCAACAGCATGTAGAGCCTTTCTTTGGCAATATTAGCCACCTGCAGGGTTTTATCGGCAATCACATCACCGTATTCCGTGGCCATTACGGCAAGAAATTGTCCCAGCAGATTCCGCATTTCCTCACTCTGCATCATCTGATAGGCAATAATGCCCATGAAAGGATACGGGAACAAATTCATTAACGTGTCTTTGTTAATGTTGCTCACTATTTTTTGTACTGATGTTTTAAGGAATTGGCTGCCCCAGGCCAGGAATGATTGTTCATTTATTCCAAGCAGGGTATTTAACAGCTGATCCATCTGCGCTTCCTCGGCCGGAATAAGATGGTCGACACTTAAAGGATCCGTCAAGACGGGCATTAACTCCGGAATGGGCCTAGCATTTAATTCATCGTGAAATGTTTTTTGCGCCTGATAAATTTCACTGGCATCCGAATCCTTAAAATAGTAGGTCAGGAGATTATGGAGAAAATTATCATCGGGTTTGTTGGGTTCATTTGCCGGCCAGACCGTCCAGGCAAAGCGGACCAGTTTGCCGCTTAAGGACGTAAACGAAAGACTCTTAATCCCTTCTTCCACTTTTTGCCCGCTAATCCAACCATCAAGCGCTTGAGCCAACGTACCAGGATGGTGGGTAATCGCATCGTTGAGTTTATTAATGCTTGCTTTTACGCTGTCAATGTAGTTTATCTTTTTTAGACAGAGTGCATGCAAGTCGCTCCCTGCGTCACATAATTCCAATAATCTGTTGCATTCCTTTTTCTGATCATCAAGTCCGTTCAGCAGGTATTGCAGTGTTATTTTGATGTTTGGAAGCGCCTGAGTTGTAATAAAATGAACACGCGATTGGTGCGGTGTCGGGCAAGGCTCAGGGTTGGCATCACTGGCCGGGAATAATTTGCAGAATGATTTTTCCAGCGAAGATGCCGCAGTGAACAAGTCCTTGCAGGCGGCGAATTCAGCCGTGTTGGCAAAGACTGATTTGAGGGACTCATAATCCTGTCTCGATAATCTCTGCCTGGATTTAAGCTTGGCATAAATGGCGGGCAAATGATTCGTGTCAGCCTTATTGATAGGGTCAACTCTTGGCTCATCGTAGCCGATGACACGCTCCAGCAAGGGTATAAATTCATTCCCCATGGCATCGAGCAGCATGGCTTCAATGGCAGGTTTCAGGAAGCGTTGGCTGTATGCGTTCAGGGTGGGGTTGTCTTTCCTGCTGTTTATCGCCTCCATCGCCAGTTTCAGGGCCATCATGATTTCAGACAAGGCTTTAAAATCGTTTGCCTGCAATGCCGCATTAAACTGGCTCTGCAATTCCTTAAGCTGATGAACCATCAACACCACATCAAAAGCCCGGAAATCCTCGCTTCCCAGTGAGGCAGGCGTCGGCTTGTTGCTTTTTTGGTCGGCAAATTCTTTCAGGCGTTGGTGTAACGGAATCGCCAGATCGCTTTCATGAAGGCTTTTTCTGAAGGCTTTGAAATCGGAGTAAGGGAATTTCGCTTGCGTGTCTTTATATAAATCGCGAATGTACGCGTTAAAGAACCGCTCAATCAAGGGTTCCTGAATATCGCTTCGAACAGCCAGCTCATAAAAGCTAAGATACACCAGCGCGGCTTCCGCCCCACCAGCCTTGGCGCCAAAGGTATGAAAAATTTCGGCAAAATCATCCTGCCGGTTGGTTAAATACTGTCTTATGGATTCCGGGATAAAGTAGGTTAAACGGTTGTAAAATACCCCGAATCCCTCATAAGCCGCCTGCATCAAATTCTGAATCCCATCCGCTTTCTGGTGCAATTCCTGATAATAACGGCTGGTTTCCCGCAACCAGGGCGGCAGCAGGCTTTCATCCACCTGCGCGGTGACATCGGCCATCTGATCAAGGTTAGCGAAGATTCTGCCAATCTGGGCGGCTCGGTCGATTACATTGTCATTGGCAATGGCTTTTCCTGTCGCCTCCGCGGCGCCCCAAAGGCCACTCGCCAATTGCTCGCACTGATGAACGGGATTAAGCAGGGTATTTTGGATCACATCCTGCAGGGAATCAAAATGGATGCCGAGATGAGACAATAATTTCTGACGGGCAGCGGTTTTTTTCGGATCATCGACCGGGAAAATTTTTCCCTTGGCTTTTACAAGCCGTTCATTGTGCTGCATGACCTGTACAATGAAGGGTAAAAGCTCGTCTTTAATCTGATCAATTAATTGTTCATCCATGGGTAATTCAGGCAGGGCAATCTGTACAGCCAGTTTTAAGGCTTCCGTCAGTCGGTGCTCATCCAGCGACAGACTGACCACGTCAAGCACGCGGGTCAGCATTTCCGCGCTTTTACGGGGGACGTAATTAATGCCCTTGTTATTGGCCACGCCAACACAGAATTTTTCAAGCACAAAGGGCAGAGTCAGCAGGGTATCTAAATAATTACGGTGTGCATGCAGGGCATCGAGATACTCCCTGCTTAAGGTTTCGCCGAGTTCTTCGCCATGGATTATACTGACTGACATGTCCTCAGGCGCATTGGCCAGCGTTCGAATCGCCATTTCAGTGTTTTTACGGGCTTTATCAAGCTCGCTTAAATAGCCGGTTTTGAGTAATTTCACGCCCCAGGGATCACGATTGGCCTGCTGAACTTCATCGACGATGCTTTGAGCAAATTCCTTGAGCAGAACCAGGGTGCCGGCACTGGCTTCATCATGCCAGGCTAAAGGCAATGCCTGGCATAACTTGTTCCATTTGTCTGCCTTAAGCACCATTTGCCGCCGCAGGGCGATGTGCAGGTGAAAAGCATAAGCCGCGGGGTTACAGCCGGCTTTGTCTAAAGTAAAACCACATAAGTCCAGAATGAACTGACTTAATCTTTTTTTATCATTAGCAATTAGATTGCTCTCTGTTTTTGCAAGCATGACAACTCAAAATGCCCAACTATTATTCATTGAGTATAAAACGTATTTATTAAGGGAATATGATATGCCATGACGAATGGTTTGCATTTGCAAACTGACTCCAGCGGTAAGCGCTTTTTTTGCCCCACGAAGAAAAAAAGGCTTTTAATAGCCCACCCCCATGAAATAGACTAACTTAAGAATCACCCAGTCAATCCGCCTATGAAAAAACGCCTGGTTTGGAATTTTGAAATTGACCCTACGCATGCCGAGCAATTCCCACCCCTCGTGCCTGCTGCCAAAGAATCCCTGCGTTGGGAAGCGCGTTATTTCTGGCCGGAAAATGACATTGCAGTCCTTCATGGCTTAAGCGATTATTATCTTGATTTAACCCGTTATGAAAGCAAACACAGAGAAGACACCTACCACCTGCTTCTTCCCTTTGACTTCAATATTAAAGTCAGACGGGGCGAACTCCTGTACAAGCCTTTACTCGACCAAACCCCGCTGTTACTGGGGTTTGGTAAGAAAATACTCCTCCATGAACAACCCTCTGAAGCGGTTTTACCTGGAACCGATGGGCTTTCAGCACGGCAACTGCTGGAATTTGTTGAAAAAGAGTCACGCCTCATCACCGTGGAAAAGGAAGCGCTCATTCATCAATTGACCAATGAGCCAACCATTAAACTGGAATTGTCGCGGCTTAAAATCGGCTCGGGTATTTTTTTCAGCGCCTGCCTGGAAGGGCGGTCGCAGGCCCTGGTTCAAGCCCTTGCCCGGCATATTTTTCCCGATCTCAAGCCCTGCGATTACGTGCGCTTTCTGAAACAGCAGGTTGATCATGATTAATACCCTCCTCGCTTTAATGGCAAGTTTCGGCAAAATTGGCTTTATCTCGCTGGGCGGTGGTAATTCCATGCTGAAATTGATTGAATACGAAGCCGTGGTCTACCGGCATTGGATTAGTCCCGAAGAATTTGTCAACATGGTTGGTACGACCTTTTTATTTCCCGGTTTAACTGCCGTAAAATTGTCAGCGGTCATCGGTTACAAAGCAGCCGGCTTCTGGGGCCTGGTCCTGGCCGTTGCCAGCATTAATTTACCGGGTTTGATTTTAGCCGTACTGGGTTACCGATTTTTAAGCAGCAGCACCAGTGTCCTGGCTCATAAAATCATGGTTTCAGTTCAGTATGGAGCCCTGGCCTTGCTGGCCGCTGCCTCGTTTTCAGTGGCTCAGGGGGTGGTGAGTATGTATTATTCCCTTTCCATCAGTATTGCGACGGTGTTATTTTTCATTGCCCTGGTTTATTTGCAGTTATCGCCGTTTTGGGGATTTATTGCCTTTATCGGCATTTGCTTTTTTATAGTAAGATAAACAGGCGAGAAATTTGCTTGTATTGGCGAATGAGGCCACCTTAATGGAGGAGATCGGTGTGAGCGAATCTCTGGACAATCCGGAATACTACATCAATCGCGAGTTCACTGCCCTGGCATTCAATGAACGGGTTTTACAACTGGCTAAAAATGAACGCGTCCCCTTGCTGGAACGCATGCGTTTTTTATGCATATGCAGCAGTAATCTCGATGAGTTTTTTGAAATTCGCGTTGCCGGTTTGAAAGAAAAAATCGCCCTGTCGTCCCGCAAACCCAATATCGATGGGTTAACGGCCGATGATGTGTTTAATCATTTAAGCCGCAAGGCCCATCTGCTGAGCGATGAACTTTATGAGATTTTCAATCGCGAACTGATGCCGGCGCTGCGCAGAGAAAACATTTATTTCCTCGGAATTGATGAGTGGAGCGAAGACATCCAGTTGTGGGCCAAGCATTATTTTAAAAATGAAATTCTACCCATAGTCAGCCCCATTGCGCTGGATCTGGCGCATCCGTTTCCGCGTTTATTTAACAAGAGCCTCAATTTCATTATTGCTTTGCAGGGCCGGGACGCCTTCGATCGCAGCATTGATTACGCGGTGGTTCATGCGCCCCGCTCTCTGCCGCGCATGATTCACCTTCCCTCCGAACTCTGCACTCCAGGCGGCAGTTATTTTGTTTATCTTTCATCCATTATTCAAACGCACATCCACAGCCTGTTTCCGGGCATGGAAATCAATGGCTGTTATCCTTTTCGTTTAACACGAAACAGTGATTTATTTTTGCGCGAAGAAGAAATTGAAGATCTGGCAGTCGCCGTACAGCGCGAATTGTTCTCCCGCCATTACGGTCATGTGGTCCGGCTTGAAATCGACAAAAAATGCCCGCCGCACATTGTGGATTTTCTTCTGCAGAAACACCACCTGCACCATGAAGACAGCTATTATTGCGATGGGCCGGTTAATTTGCAGCGCTATGCCAGCGTCATCAATCAAATCGATCGCCCCGACCTGAATTATCCGCCGCTGCATGTCCAATACCCGACGTTTCTCAATCATAAGCGCAACCTGTTTAACGTCCTTGATGAGCAGGACATCCTCCTGCACCATCCTTTCCAGAGTTTTGATGTGGTCATTGATTTCGTGCGCCAGGCCGCGGCCGATCCGAACGTACTGGCCATTAAACAGACCTTGTACCGCACCCGCTCGGATTCCATCATGGTGAAAGCCCTGATTGAGGCAGCGCGCTCAGGCAAGGAAGTAACTGCCGTCGTTGAATTGCGAGCCCGCTTTGATGAAGAATCAAACCTTAAACTGGCCAACCGTCTGCATGAAGCCGGGGTGCTGGTTCTGTATGGGGTCATGGGCTATAAAACTCATGCCAAAATGACACTGGTGGTCAGAAGAACTCACGGCAAGCTGAAGCGTTATGTTCATCTGGGGACAGGAAATTACCATGAGCAAACCGCCAAACGCTACACGGATTTTGGCTTGTTAACCAGCGAGTCCACCATTACCGCCGACACGCAGATTATTTTCCAGCAACTGACTGGCTTGGGTAAAACGGTCAAGCTCAAAGCCTTGTGCCATTCACCTTTTACACTGCAGAAAAACCTGCTGCAATTGATTGAGGATTGCGCCGCCACCGCCAAAGAAGGCAAAGAGGCTGAAATTATCATCAAGGTGAATGGCCTAACCGACAAAGTCATGGTAAAAGCGCTTTACCTTGCCTCTCAGGCGGGTGTTAAGATTACACTGCTGGTGCGAAGCCTCTGCTGCCTTAAACCGGGAATACCCGGCATCTCCGACAATATCCGCGTCATTTCCATTGTTGGGCGCTTTCTTGAGCACCACCGCATATATTATTTCCGCAAACAGGAAGAGGAATTTTATTTCTGCTCCAGCGCGGACTTGATGGAGCGCAATCTTTATAACCGCATCGAAGTCATGTTTCCTATTCTCGATGAGAACTGCCAGCGGCGCATCAAAAATGAAATTTTTAAAAACTACCTGAAAGACAACCGCAATGCCTGGGAAATGCAGGCGGACGGCAGTTACAAAGCCTTAACCCATGGCGCCTACAGCGCTCAGGAAAAATTAATTGACCTGTATTCTCATAGCAACGAATAGCGCTTACACCAGCAGGGTCTTGTGTTTTTTCCCTGCCTCTTCTCTCGCCAGACGCGGAACCAGGTAACCTGGAAGCATCGCTTGCAATTGACGATAAATGGCAAGGGCTTCGTCATCCGGCATGTCGAAATGCGCCCCTCCCTTGATCTTATCGAGCACGTGCAGGTAATAAGGCAGAACTTGACAGTCGAACAAGCGTTCGCTCAATGCGGCAAGGACGTCAGGCCGATCATTAATGCCCTTGAGCAGAACCGATTGATTGAGCAACTGGCAACCGGCCTGGTGCAGGGCAAGGCAGGCTTTAGCAACGGTTTCGTCTATCTCCTGGGGATGGTTGCAGTGAATGACAATGACTTTGCGTAAGCGTGACGCCGTCAGTTGTTCCAATAACGCCGCATTGATGCGCTCCGGCAGGACGACAGGGATGCGGGTATGAAACCGCACCGTGCGTACGTGGTTTATTTCACCCAGAGCTTTAATCAATTCGCCCATTACCAAATCCGACGCCATGAACGGATCACCGCCGCTCAATATCACTTCATGAATGGCTGAATCCTCACGGATATAGTCGATGACACGCCGCCAGCCTTCGCGGCCCGGATTGTTATCCTGATAGGGGAAATGACGACGAAAACAATAGCGGCAATTGACAGCACACGCACCGGTTAATGTTAACAGCACGCGGCCCTGGTATTTATGAATTAAACCCTGAAGCGGATTGGCTGCCGCCTCCGCCAGCGGATCAACGCTGTAGCCCTCGGTCTCATGCAACTCCTGGTCCACAGCCAATACCTGAAGCAGCAAGGGATCGGTTGGATTTCCCGCCTGCATCCGTCTGGCAAAACCGCGCGGAACACGAGTCTTGAATTGCTGTTCCGCCCCATCACTGCCCAGTGTATGAGGCAGGGAAAGGTAATCCAGCAACGCCTCTTTTGTGGCAAAACCTTGTGCCAGAATTTTTTGCCAGCTCACAGAAGCATCTCGCATTAATTGTACAAAATTGGTAAACTGCGTGAACTTTAGCGAAATTACGACAAAATCTCAACTGTGGAGAACGAATGGCTATTTACGGCAGTAATGATTTAAAAAATGGTTTGAAGGTCATGGTGGACGGCGCGCCCTGTAACATTGTTGAGTGCGAGTTCGTCAAACCCGGCAAAGGCCAGGCTTTTACCCGCATCAAAATCCGCAATTTAAAAACCGGCCGCGTCGTCGAGCGTACCTTGAAATCAAACGAGACTTTATCCTCTGCCGATGTCACCGATGTGGAAATGCAATACCTTTATAATGATGGCGAACAATGGCACTTCATGGTTCCTGACAATTTTGAACAATACGCCATCAGTACCGAAACTCTCGCGGACTCCGCCCAATGGTTAAAAGAACAGGATATCTGCATTGTGACCCTGTGGAATAACGAACCCATTCAGGTCACGCCCCCGAACTTTGTTATCCTGGCCATCACCGAAACCGACCCTGGCTTAAAAGGCGATACGTCTGGCGGCGGCGGTAAACCCGCGACGCTGGAAACCGGCGCTGTGGTGCGTGTCCCACTGTTTGTCCAAACCGGTGAGCTGATTAAAGTGGATACCCGTAAAGGCGAATACGTTTCTCGCGCCAAAGAGTAATGGGGCCTGGTGCGGGCATTTTCCCGCACCCCCTTCCTTTAATTACTTCTCTTTTTATCGCTAACTTGTTTATTATTAACAATTTTTTGATCCTATTGAACAAAAAAAATTCATGTGTTAGCCTAGCCTCTTTTATTTTTCAGGCAGAGCATCATTATGGTTTATTATTTTGGCACCCCGGATCAGGTTAAAGCCGATGAAGCTTACGTCAGCGGTGATTACCATGCAGCACTTACCCATTATTACCGCGCACTCGAAACCCTCAACCGGTACGCGGCCCAACCTCATTTTCATCCCCCTTCTGCATTTTATGATGCCGTGTGCTATGTCAATGTTGAAATTGCCCACACGCAATGCATGATCATCCAGACTGCTATTGATGACGATCGTTTTTCACAGCAGGAAACGGAGATGCTCTGGCAGCAAATCCGGGGAAAAATCCCTGAGATTATCCAGGTCTTTGAACGAATCAGGAATCATAGTCACGTCAAATGCGATCAGGCATTCATTAACAATCTCTTGGTTCTGGCTTCGGAAACCTGCGAAAAAATCAGCGATGAACTGTTTGATTTACAGGATAATCAAGAACCACCCGCTCGATTAGCTCTGCTGCAGGCCGGCAAATCCTGGATAAGAGAAGCCATTCAATACCGTCGTCAGGCAGGCTTAAGTTCAGTAGACCAGCACTTAAGCTATTTAAATACATTGGAGTCACTCTTTAAGCTGGATGCAAACCCTGAAACCATGAACGAGATGCTTTCTTACACTGAAAGCAGCCAGCTGCTTGTCACAGTATTACCAGCCACACTGGAACTGGAAGTGTGTTATTATCGCGCACTGGCCGCCTTTGAATTGCAAAAAGACGATTGCGAACTGTTTATGGCCCGCTGTCAACGCCTTATTGATGGGTTCGATTCTTCTGCCAATGACCTGATCGTGGTGGACGATGCCAAGGCACTGATTAATCGCTACAGAGGATCATTTTCTACGCCAGACGCCTTTGATCGTGCCGATGATTACCTCGATCCCGATCGGATGGATGACTCTGGATTCGAGGAACGGCCAATGGAGGATGACTCAAACGTCATGCCCAACTTCTTTTCTGCAACCATGCCGGCTGCGGCAGCCAGCCAGTTGGCAGCAGGCACATCGCCGCTGCTTAATAATCCTAAACCATGGTTATTTTTTCAGCCTTCTGTAGAAAGTACAGGAACAATGCAGGTTGTAGCCGCCATGAGGGCCATCACCGATCATGCAAAAAATGAGAAATTTTTTGCCAATATTCTGTCGGTAGCAGGAGATTATTTCTATAAAAATTGCCGGGTTAAATTTAAAAATCGCATGCTGATGGCCAATGATCTGTATACCGCGACCTTGTCCATCGATCCAAACCATGGAGTGGCCAGAGCCAACCAAAAGCAAATTCAGCGTTTCCCCGAAGTACGGGATAATCGCCTGTTTGCCATGAAAGGGAATCAACACCAGGATCCGAGAAGCGCTTTTATTCAGGCGATTGAAGACATCGGCCTGCAACTGGAAGTACTCGCTCCCCAGACAATGCAGAGAATTCTTGATGAGATGGTTCAATCCATTGCGATGACCATTGAATCAAAAAACATTGCCGGCGCCTTATCTCACCATGTCGCCGACACGTTAAGGAATCACTATAATCAAGTCAAGCCGTCTGTTTCTCTTCACGGCTTCTAGCGGCTGTTGCTGCCGCAGGCATCACCACCTGCGGCCAAATAAACCGACACCATAAGAACTGCCATAATAACCGCCATAAAGTGAGCGATTACCATACCAATAGCTGTTTCTCCAGGTCACTCCAGGATAATAGGAACTGTAATAGCTTCCCCAATAGGGTCTATACCCATAATAACCCACGGAGTAGACATAATCGCTGTTGTACCCGGGTGAATAGGTGGTGCTGGTCACCGTGCAACTGGAAAGCATGAAGGCGGACAAAGAAAGACTGCTTAATAGAATTAGTTTTTTCATAACGTTGTCCTTGTCAATAGACGTGTATAAAGTATACGACAAGAACAAATTATTAACAAATTGTGACTTTACTTTTCACTTAAATTCAAGCCAATGATGGAGAGACAAATCAAACTGATGCAGGTGAGGCGCAGCAGCGACGTTGATTCACCAAAAAAATAAATACCATAAATAACTGTGCCAACCGAACCGATCCCAGTCCAAACCGCATAAGCTGTTCCCAGGGGAAGTGATTTAAGGGCATAGGATAGAAAGAAAAAACTGACAGCCATACCGGCACCGGTCAGCAGGGAAGGATATAAGCGCGAAAAACCCTCCGTGTATTTTAGGCAAACAGCCCAGAAAATTTCAAAAAAGCCTGCGAGAAAAAGCGCTATCCATGCCATCGTTGCTTATCAATGATAAAAGAATAAAGGGTATAGGAATTTAAAAAAGAAGAAAGGGTCATCGCGATACAGGTAACGACTTTCCTGAGTTCTGAGCCGCTACTGCTCTCACTGTGGCGATCTATGAAGGACTTTAGGTTTCCTTAATTCACAAGGACGCACACCGCTCTTCAAAATCAATCTCCGTATTCGAAATTTGATTTAGGTTCAGCCAGGGCAGTCATCACCTATATGTCTAATATAATAGACCATTAAGCCATGTTGTGCATAATTTATACAAAATTACTTTTGAAAAGGGGCTCGGGTTGTACTATCCGGTTGATTTTTTTTATTTTTTTTCAGTTGTTGCTTCGTGACTTCATCAATGGGAGCAGGGCCCTGAAAGCCATGATCATTTTCCAGACGCTCTTCATCTTCGTCATTGGTGAGGGGAATTGCTGTCGGATTATTCTTTCCTTTCCCTGAATGTTTAAATGTTGACATCTTACGACTCCTTTGCTTGTGACTAAAAAGCAAAAACCACCCGAGGGTGGTCATTTGCTGTCGGTAACTAGCGAAATTTTCATTCCGTTACTACCTACATTTTAAGTATAGTAATGAATAACAACTATTTCCAATTTTATTACTAAAAGACATCGAAAATTTGATGGAAAATTTTTAAATATCAGCCGATTGATCTTTGAAAAAATTTTTATAAAAATTTGCGCAGTTTGCATAATACTTTTATATGTTCTATGGTTAGTAAGCTTACTTCAATTTTGGACAAGCAATGATAAGGAGAATTATCATGGACTATAATCAACAACCCGGGAAAAACCCGCCCCAGAACAATACGGGGAAAAATCAGACTCAAACCCAGGGACAAGGGCAAAATCAAGGGGGCTTTAATCAAAAAACCGCACAAAATCAACCGGTTAAAGGCGGTCAAGGCCAATCCACACAATCCCAAAATCTGGGTAAAGGCAACACTCAAAACCAGGAAAAGAGTAGTCAGGGTCGCAATAACAGTGATGATCCCATGCGACGCTAATCGCTAATCCATTTAAAATTCTGCCAGTTTTCTGGCAGAATTATTATCAAAAATTTTTGGATTAACAATTAAAAAAATCGTCATTTTTACCCCATTTTAATCGCGAAAATTATCAAACTGCAACGGAATTTTAATGTCTGATTTTTTCAATAAGGCAATTATTTCCTGTAAATCATCGCGTTTTTTCCCTGTTACCCGCACCTTATCGCCCTGGATAGACGTTTGTACTTTTGCTTTACTATCCTTAATGATTTTAACGATTTCCTTAGCCATGGGCTGATCAATTCCCTGTTTAAACGTCATATTCAGAGAGAAGGTTTTCCCGCTGTGTACCGGTTTGTCTTCCATGTCAACACCGGACGCATCGACACCGCGTTTACTGCAATGATTACGAAATAAATCTTCAAGTTGTCTGACCTGAAAATCAGATTCTGATTTTAATGTGACAGTCATTTCTTTTAATTCAATGCTGGACTCCACCCCGCGAAAATCAAATCGCGTTCCCATTTCCCGTACCGCATTATCGACAGCATTTTTAAGCTCAACTTCATTAATTTCGGAAACAATATCAAATGACGGCATAATGGACCTGCAACAGTTAACATAACGTGGACTTACGATTGTAACGAAAAAAAGGAAGCAGTGAAATTCCAGATGGGTCACTGGTTGAACCAGGGGAAATACTGTATAATTTTACAGCATTCTTGCCTCCCCCGTCTGAAACAGGGGCAGATTTTTTTAATGGCAAAATGGTAATATGCCGGCATCCGTTGCTTTAACTCCAACAGGTAGGATTATGAATTCGTTTGTTATTATTGCTTTCTATAAATTCACCCCCATTGCCAATCCCGAACAATTGCGTGAAATTCTTCTTTCGAAATTAATTGAACTTGACATCAAGGGCACCCTCATCCTGGCAAACGAAGGGATCAATGGCAGCTTCAGCGGCACCCGGGAGCAAGTGGATAATTTTATTGCCTACCTCAGTACTTACCCTGAATTTAAAGGCATCCATTTCAAGGAAAATTACGACAGCAGTAATCCCTTCGATAAGTCCAAAGTCAAGTTACGCAAGGAAATTGTTTCCATGGGCGTGGCCAACGTCGATGCACAAACGAATGCTGGTGAATACGTGAAACCGGAAGAATGGAATGCCCTTATCGACGATGAAAACGTGCTGGTCATCGACACCCGCAACGACTATGAAATTGAATTAGGCACGTTTAAGCGGGCCATTAATCCTAAAACAGTTAATTTCCGTGATTTTCCAGACTATGTTGAAAAAAACCTGCTTGAAAATAAAGACAAGAAAATAGCCATGTTCTGTACCGGCGGCATACGCTGTGAAAAATCCACCGCTTACTTAAAACAACTCGGCTTTGAAAAAGTGTATCACCTGGAAGGGGGAATCCTTAATTACCTTGAAAAAATCCCCGAGCAAGAGTCCTTATGGCAAGGGAGTTGTTTCGTTTTTGATAATCGCGTCGCCGTTAATCAGTCGCTCGCTTCTCTGCAAAAAGGCACCATCGATCTCGAATGGAAAAACAAACACCGTCAAAAAAGCCTTGATGACATGATCGAGTCTTAATTCATCGTGAGAACTGAATGAACATGCCCATTGCCATTCGTTTCGTTAAAATTCTACTCGTTGTCAGCGTTGCGCTCATCGCCACGCTCATTGCCTGGGGAAACATGGCTGATTACTCATCGAACCTGTCTTATGTCGCCAAAATCATGACCATGGATGATATTTTTGTTACCAGCACGCTGCGATCGCGGGCCATGCAACATCCTTTTCTCGTGCATTCTGCTTTTCTAATCATTATCCTGTGGGAATGCTGTATCGCTCTGTTGTGCTGGATGGGCAGCGTCCAGGCATTGCGTCAACTGAAGCAGAACTCCTCCGTGTTCAATGCCTCGAAAGCAACCGCTACTCTGGGTCTGATGCTGTTCTTATTGCTCTTTGCCCTGGTGTTTATGACTATTGGCGGAGAATGGTTCGCCAGTTGGCAATCGCCGCAATTCAATTCAATCACAGCCAGTAACACGCATTTTGCCTTCTTAGGCATTATCCTGTTGCTATGGCTGCATGCGGATTAATATGGACGCCTTAAAGAAAGCCGCGGCAATTTATCTTGCCAAACCCGAATACCACCAGGAGCTGGCAGAAGAACTTGGCCAGGATAGCTTAACGATTGGAGACCTGTTCTTCTCGCCGCATCCTTCGCAGACTGTTTGTTTTGCAAAAGACAGCTGGCTTAATCCCCAATTCGTTGAATTTGAATCCATTTCACAAGCAGCCGCGGTATTAAAAAACGCGGGCAAATTCTGGTACCTTCATCCCTTAACGCATGTTCGCCGCGGTCGCCTAATCGAAGAAAAATTGCGAAAAACACCTTCGCTGCTGCGTCATTTTCCCCTGACAGATGAACTGCCGCCGGTGAATGTTTTTTTCCTTCTCGATAAAAACACGCTGGTGTACAGCACTGAGCGAACGAATCCATGGCCGGACGGGGAATGTTTATTCATTGAAGACAAGGTCAATCCACCCAATCGAGCTTATTTAAAATTATGGGAAGCCCTGACCCTGCTTAACCATTACCCCAAAACCGGGGAAAAGGCCCTTGATTTGGGAGCCTCACCCGGTGGGTGGACTTTTGTCATGCACAGCTTCGGCGCCAGCGTCACCGCAGTTGACAAAGCGCCTTTGGCTGACCCCATCGCACGCTTACCGCGCGTTCATTTCCTAAAGCAAAGTGCTTTCGCACTCGATCCCGATAAACTGGTAGAGTCTTATGACTGGATACTGTCCGATGTGGCCTGCTATCCCGAGCGGGCTTTGCGTTTGATCAAACAATGGATAGCTTCAGGTAAAGCGAAGCAATTGATTTTTACCATTAAACTGCAGGGTGAAACGGATCTGCAAATCATTAAGGAATTGCAAAACATTCCCAATTCGCGGGTTTTAAATCTGTTCTATAACAAGCATGAGGCCACCTTTTTCCATCCCTTTCCAGGCTAGGCCGCCGGTTGTAATTTGACTCGGACTAATCGCGTACTCAGAATATTAATCATTAAACCGCAAATGACCAGCAAACCGGCTGCCACTTTCCAAAGCTCAAAGGGCTCGCCTAATACAATGATTGAACTGAAAACGCCCACAACGGGTACTAATAACGTATAGGGAACAACCATACCCACCGGATAACGGCTGATTAACCAGTTCCATACGCCATAGCCTACCCAGGTGGAGATGTACACAATGTAAAACAGAGAACCCATGCCCAGCCAGTTGATATGGCGGTAGGTGTAGACCATACTCGCCGGTCCTTCAAGCAGGAGGGATAACAGCAGCATGGGGATACTGGCTACAAAGCTGCCCCAAACCACCACCGCCATCATATTGACGCCTTGAAATTTTTTGGTAATCAGATTGCCAACCCCCCAGGTAGCGGCGGCAGCAAGAATGAACAGGAATCCGGTTAAGGTGATATGGCTATCCAGATGCAAGGCGACAAGGCCGATGCCGGCAAATGAAACGATGGCCCCCATGATCTGCAACAGATGAGGCTGCTCTTTTAGAAAAACCACGGCAAAGAACAGGCTGAAAAAAACCTGCACCTGAATGATCAACGAGGCCATTCCAGGGGTCATACCGGCATGCATCCCCAAAAACAATAAGGAAAACTGCAGGGCAAACATCACCAGGCCATAGGAGGCAATCAAGGTAAAAGGCACCTTCGGCGGTTTAATAAAAAAGACAGCCGGCAGGCTTGCCAGCACAAAGCGCAGAGCACAAAGCAGCAAAGGGGACATTTCATCCAGGGCAAATTTAACAAAGAGGAAGTTGACACCCCACACCAGCACCACAACCAGGGCTAATAACACATGGGCAAAAGGCATAATGGAAAACCGCTTGAAACAATACCCGTTATTTTAACTTAAAAATAACATTATTTTTTAAAACCACGTGAAAAAATAGTGTTAAGTTTAAAAATCATACAAGCTGCCTGCAGGCAAACGCCTGCAGTCTGAGAAGACAGCGGCTTAGTTGCAGCGCCTTTCTATCCAGCATTCATCATAATAATTATCGCAAACCTCATACTCCTGGCAGCGTGGAACATAATAATTCTCGACGGGCACATTGATAATCACATTGGGCACCGGAGGTCCCCAATAAGGACCTGGACCGTAATAATAGGCGCGCGGCCCATAACCTGGGTGATAATGGGTATTGCCGCCATACCAGCCCACACCAACGCTTACCGCTGACCAGGCCTGGCAATTAAAACTGGCAAGGAGGCTTACGAGAAACAAGCCAATACAAGCTGCATTGCCTTTACGTGTAGTCATTTTATTATCCTTGGGTAATGATTATTCATTTTGAACGTGGAGAACAACAGAGTCACTCGGTTGGAGGTTATTTTAAATTTGTACAACTTGTTCCGCAATTACCTTTGAAAAAATATTTTAGTTCGTTTCAATTCATTTGACGCTTAATCGTCTTGCTAACTGCCGTCGTTATTCGCAAAATGCTGGTCACCCAATTCAACCCATCAGGCTGCTGCATGAAATTGAAACTTGATAAATTTTTGGACTTTTTTAAGAAGAAAAAACCTAAACCCAAAGCCTTTTCCGCGGACAATACCCCCAACCGATTGAGTCTGCTTGAGGCGAATACCCCGGCTGAAAAAGCGGATAACCGACCCAAAATGCAGACTTTCTCCGAAAAGCAACCGAATTTATACAGCGTCTCTGCCGTTCGTATTACTTCCGGGCGCCTGGGGGTCAAAATAGCGTTTGAAGTCAAATCGGAAGCCTTGTCTAAAGTGTATTTTCGCCTGACACAAACCAAAATACCCCTGAAATGCAATAAACACAACGAAGCCTATCATCTGGCTTTAACGTTGTCGCAAAATCGCTTCATTCAGATTGTCAGTAACGATGTGTATGACATTCTTACGAGCCTTAAAATTTTATCCCCTGACTACCTGAGTCCTGAACTGTTGCAGCAAGTTGCCCAACATTTTCCTGCCATGCCTGGCGAGGTTGATCTCTACAGCTTCATAGCCCCACCCCCGTTGGACGATGCGCCTGAGCCGCCGCAGGCAGGGAATAGTAAGCCCCTTCAGACCGACACCCGTTCCTCTGGCTTTTTTATCGTGCGCCCTGTAAAACAAGCACCCACACCGCCAGAAAATCAGCCGTTGAAATACCCATAAGCAGAATCATCTGCCCTTAACTATACTGAGAGAAACTGCTGCGTTACCCTGGCCATCGAATAAGGAAGAGAAATGAAAGGGACCAGTCAAATCACTCTCTCAGTGTGTTTTATTGCCTTGCTCAACCTGCCTGCCTTCGCTGCAAACTCAGAAAACAAGCTTCATTATGGCAGCGCGTTTGAAGGCGGCGTGGTTGCCTGCCTGCAGAGCAACGGGGATCTTTATAACCTCATCGCCGCAAGCAAAGACAACAGTGATGGCATTACTTGGGGTGGGCAGGGAATTGCCATTGGTCCTTCAGCCCAAAGCGAAACGGATGGTTTGGGCAATAGCCAGGCCATTAGAGAAAAATTAGGGGACGACGCCAGTTACGCTGCGAAACTCTGTCTTGATTATGAAGTCGATGCGGCAGGCAATACTCCCTGCAAGGACGGTCAACCCTGTTACCGTGACTGGTTTCTGCCCGCTAAAAAGCAACTGCACTGCCTTTATAAGCATCACAAGGAAATCGGTGGTTTTGCGAAGGATTATTACTGGAGTTCAAGCGAATTTGCAGGTTACCCCGAATACAGTGCCTGGGATCTTTATTTTTCAGACCAGGATCACCATGATTCGGGCGAAGATGATTTTGAGAGAGTGCGTTGCGTACGCTATTTTACTCCCCCAAAATCCTGATTTTTCAAGGATTACTCCTCTGCGGTGACGCTTAACTTGCCAGCGGCACTGTATGCCTGAACATTGGGCTGATACATGGCCTGGGCATACACGGGCGGTACGATGTATTCCCCATTATTAATCGCTTTAATGCGATAAACAATTTCAGTCGCCTCAGAGCCAAGGCCGGTGAAGAAGATGACGCGGTCTTCACGCACATCGGCATAATCAAGGTATTTCGCATTCACGGAATCCCTGACGACCTCAAAGCCGCCCGGCAACAGATCGACAATGGCGACGTTATTCAAGTACCGATCATCCAATGCCCTGACTTGAATATGGACTTCCATCTCCTTGCCCAGGGCAATGGCATCGATGACATCGCCATCCAGATTACGGTATTCACGGTCAATTTCTATCCCTTGCTTCAAGGCCTCCGTGGGTGCCTGTTGATCAAAGCCCGCCTGAATCAGTTGATAAAAAATAGACTGCTTTCCTGGATTATTAAAGGTAATTTCCTTAACCCCGCTTTCCAATAACGCCTTCTGGAAAACAGGATTGCTGGCGGGTAATGCTTTGGAGGTATTGTCCGCCAGGGTTTCAGTCATTGAGAAGCTTCCCGAACCATCTGCTTCCACGGCCTGTGCGTAGGCGCCCAGCGCCAAACTGGAATAACCGGCGAGCAACGTGTTGATTTCGCCATTATTCATCGCCGACACCAGTGGGATAACGTACTGGTCAGTCATTTTTCCTAGCCTGTCCGGAAAATGGCTCGCGACTAAATAAAGGTATTGGGCATTGGCAATCGATTTGCTGTAAAAATCAGCGGATGAAGCATCGACAGGTGCCTTGTAGCGTCCGATCAATTGCTGCGCTTCATCCTCGCTTTTCAGCAATTGATAACTGGCAGCAATGTAAGCCCCGAGAATGTCCTCACGCCAGACTTTCACCTGCTCTTTTTCCAGATAAAGTTGCAGGTTGGTTAAATAATTGGTCGTAACGACTTCATTGCGGGTTAACAGATAAATGGCATAGGCCTGTAACCTCGCGTCTTCGAGATTTCGGGGATTTTGTGCGGCCAGTTCTTTTAAAAAGGCCATACCCGCATAATACAGTTCATTAGGAATGTTATAACCCTGCGCTTTCGCTTCCGTAATAAAGTGCATGGCATAGACAGAAACAAAGCGATCGCTGTCATTGGCTATCATTCCTGGCCAGTAACTAAAACCACCGCTGGTCATCTGACGTTGACCAAGCATCTGGAAGGTTGTTGTCAAGCGATCGGTAATGGAGGCGGCGCTGCTGTTAAACCAGGGCTGCTTACCCATGGCCAGTAAAGGCAGGGCCTTACTCGTCAATTGTTCCGTACACCCATAGGGATAATCATTTAAATAGCGTTCGAGACCCGTGACGAGAATCAGCGGGCTACTGGACATGGCGGCCTCGACATGCCTGTATTCGGGATACAGATTTCTATCCAGGGCCAGGCTTTTGGTTTCGCTGGTGGCGCTGCCGCTGGTAACCGAGGTGAGGAAAGCCGTAGGGGGCCTGATACTTAAGGTAGCCGCCATTTTGCTGGACTTATCCCCTGCACTGGTTACGAAAGTCACCGAGGCCGAACCAAGTACGGATTTTGCCCGTAATTTATAACTGACCGTCTTTTCCTTGCCTTCACCAATGGTCAGCGTGGTCTTGGCATCCCCAATAATCTCCAATCCGGGAGAAGCCGTCAGCACGACATCAATGGCAGCCGCCTCCCCTGAGTCTTTGATGTTATTGGCAATGCTCGCCGTCACCTCAAACTCATCCCCGGGAGCCACAAACGTGGGCACATTGGGATTGATAACAAAATGCCCGCGCACCTGCGATTCTTTGGTCGCCCCACCCACAGCATCCTCAGCCACGGCAACCGCCATGACTCTTAAAGTGCCGCTGAAATAATCCGGCACCTGGTATTGGACCTGCCTCAGGGTTTGGTCTGCGTCCATAATCCCTGACCAATACACCACGGGTAAATCGGTTTTGCGCTTGAATGGGTTTAAGTGATTCGCCAGAAACTCTTCGCCGCCATCGCCGCCCACCGTCGATAACTCGCGCTCCTGAACAAATTTAGGCAGAATCTGATCGACCGTTTGTTGCGTCAACACTTCGAGTGCTCTTTTCTGGAAAAAGAAGCTTAACGGATCGGGTACCTGATAGTTAGCCACCTGCAGAATGCCTTCATCGACGGCATACACGATGATTTTCCCAGGCTTGTCCGTCTGGTATTCAATGGTAAACGGTTCACCGGGTCTTGCCAGTTGCGGCGTGTTGAGTGCAATTTTTACCGCATGATTGTCATGGCTGACCTTAAAGGGAATCACGCTGTAACTTAAAGGACTGATAAAAATTTCTGGCGAATTCCAATCCCGGACAAAGGCGACATTCACATAGCCGTTGCCCTCAAAATCGGCAGGAATGTGAATCGTCTGGACCGAACTGGTCGTCTCCGTTTTAAACCACTGGGTTGCATAAACTTTATCCCGCTCAATGGTGATTAACCCGGCACCTGTATAGGGCGCGGTAATCTGCAGCTCAATGTCTTCATCCGCGTTGTACTCTTCCTTGCTGAGTTTGACGGTTAATTCGGCATTTTTTGCCAGAGGAATTTGGCTTTCGCCAACAACGCTGAATGTGAATTGACTCAGCTCGGTATTGTTTTTATCCACCACCCGGACGGAAAAATCACCGATTTGATTTGTCGGCAGCGGGTATTGAATGCCCTGTTCAGCAATACCAAGCGGCTGACTGCTCACCAGCGTGGATTGAACAATGGATTGGTATTGGTAAGTGCCATCCGGTTTCTTTACCAGCGTTGAAACCGGCCTTAAGGAGTAAAGGTTCAGTTTCAAATCGTTGACAGCCATGGGCTTTAACTGGGGATCGATGGCGATAAACTGTACTTGTCGGGCACTGTTCTGCTTAATGTACTTTAAATCACCATCCGGTTTATAACCGATAAGGTAGCTTAGAGGACTGACCAAAGCCGTCAATTGGGTAGCGACACTTCGGCCACCCTGGGCTTCAAAGCCCTCGGCAAAAAAGGTCAACTGATAAGTTGCCTTGTCAAATCGCTCAAGGTCCAAATTGAATACGGCCATGCCTTCCGCATCCGTTTTGGTCTCCGGCAAATTGTCTGTAAACACTTTAGCGGGTTTATCAGGATCAAGCAGCGGATCGGCAAACACATAATCTGGGTATTTATCAAAGGCCACGCGTTGCGGGGTCAGTAAAATTTTAGCGCTGACGCTGCGCTCAGCCGCAGGAGCGCCGTACAGATTCCAAAGACCCACTTTAGCGCTTAAATCGGCAGGCGACATCCACCCTTCCGAGCGCGGTTGCGACCATTGCGAGGTGATGCGCATGCGGTCCGGCTGAAACTCAGACACACGGAAATTCACCGAGCCTAAGTAACTGTCAGCCTGGTTATCCTTCACGATGTAGAGGTTAACATAATACGGCCCCGTGGGAGAGGTAGCATTGGTTGCGACATCAAAACTCATGTAACCTGACGCATCCAGGGTGAATTTTTTATCCAGAACGGTCGTGCCACGCGGATCAGTGACCGTGGCCTGGAGGGGTAAACCCGCAGGTTGAGGTTTGGCGAACGTTTGTTTGACAATGACGCCAATGTGCGCCTCATCCCCCGGACGATAAATGCCGCGATCCGTAAACAGGAAGGCACTGAGACGGTTTTTCTCATCGGCATTGTAAACGCCTCCGACATCATAACGGGAATAATTCAATTGCCGGCCGGGATTATTGTAGGGGATAAACGAAACATCGCTGCCGAAACTGGCTAAATAAGCCACGGGCTCCCTGTCTTCGATAAAATCATTGAGGGGTGGAAAATTGGCGCGACCCTGCGCATCGGTAAAACGCGTTAAGACAGGCAACCCGTTTTTACCCAAAACCGCGACCATGGCATTCACCACGGGAGTACCCTCGGTAATCGACTGCACAAACACATCATGGGATTTGTCGCTGTTGTCTTTCACAATCAAGCCCAGATCCGTCATCAAAATCAGGCGGCTGTTTTTGACGTCAAGCGGGGTATTGTTGTTCATATCCCAGCCTGTGGCCTTGAGCAGGAATAAACCCTGCGGTCCCTGACTGTTGATCTCGGTATTGACGTACTTACCCAAATCCAGCGCCGTATACTGCTGCCGGCTTAAATCCGAGTTATCGAACTGGCGTATTTCAGAAAAAAGCTGACTGATGTTCTGCTGATTAAAGCTTTGATTGATGAAATAAGGGTTATTAAAATCCCCTTGTGTCTGCGTCACCAACTGATTGATGTTATCCGGCATAACCCGGGCAATTTCAAATTTAACAGCAGAAAGCCCGCGCACTGTCACTGACAGTTTTCGCTCGCTGTTTAAGGCCAGCAGAGCCCCTTTATGTAAAAAGCCGATTTCGCGCGGGAATTCCGGCACTTTGACAATCACCGCGTAGTCACTGCTTAAGACGAAATCGCCAAAACTCTTGATGCCTTTGTTGAGTTTGACATACAGGTAACGGGGTTCATTCACGGTAAATTGATAGCTGTGCAGAGTCGAGAAATGATGTGCAGCGGGAATGGTTGTTTTATTAAGCGGAGTAGCCAGCGCCAGGATGTTTGCGGTGACTTCCCCGGGATTCTGCCACTGATAATTTTTAATCTCGCCTTGTGTACGCGTGGCGGGATAATCCTCCGGCAGCAGGTAGACATGCAGGTATTTGTTCAACTCGGCCTCATTAACACCCACGGACGTTTCCAGATTCAGAACCTGTTCCGGTTGATCATTGCTGTTACGTACAATGGCGGCATCCACTTTAACCACTTTAAAGTAACTGCCCATGTCAGGAAGCAGCACATTCCTGCTGATCGCCGCTGTCGTTTCACTGGATTGACTGGCTGATTTAACCCCGGGACCGATCGACAGTACGAGATAACGCGAGATTTCAGGCAGTTGCAGTGTCTCTGAACGCAAATACGCCACGCGGTTGTGTTTGCCATACGTGACCGTGAATTTGTACTGTTGTGCGGCCAGATCCAGTTTGTCTTTTTTAATGGCTTCCAGGATCAAGCGGGTGTTGTTTTCAAAACTGGACGTATCCACAGGGTAATTAAAGCGCACGGTGGCGACAATCTGTCGTACACTGGGTTTCACCGGATCCTGATAAAATTTCAATTGGCTGATTTTGACGCTAAACGGTTGGGTTGCAAAACGATAGGTCAGGGTGTCCATCCGGCTGCTGTCAGCGACAGCGCTTTTATCCAGCGTGACCTGATAGGTTTGACCCGCAGGCCAATCCTGGCTGGGGGTAAAAATCAGACGGTGATCATTTTCCCATTTCCAAACCCCCGGGATCTCGGGAGACAGCGTGATGCCTTCAGTAACCTCCTTGCCTATGCGCTTTAAAGGGGCTACCGATTGGCTCATAAACCCGCCATCACGGTTTACACCAAAATCAAAAATCACCGGTTCGGGAATTAATTCATCCGCTACGGGCGTTAGTTCAGGCGCTGTGATTTTGGCGGTAATCCATTCAGGAACCGGGCGGTTTTTATACCATTGATACGCATAGGCGAGCGCCGCCACCAGAATGAGGGCCGAAGCCAACGCACCCACGAATTGCGCTGGTTTTCGGCGGGCTCGCTGACCTAATTCATGGACCCAGGGCGGAGAACTCCAGCTGATACGACCAACGAGTGATGACAGGACAGAGCCCAGTGCAGCAAAAAAACGTGAAAAAGGATTGTTATTCATGTTGGGTCCAATGAAAGGGTGGCACTTAATAATTCAATCTGCTTGAGGTAGTCAAAGTCCATTTTTTATCTTTTTTAGCGAATTGGCAGGAAAAAAATAACCTCCCCGCGTACGGTTGCGTTATAGTATGGCTATGAAATTCCTCAGACCCTCTAGAATAATATTTGTTTTGCTTTTTGTCAGTGGATCGGCTGCTTATTTTTTCATTCCAAAACCGCCGCTGCTTGCGGGAGTCGATTATTCGCGGGCTTACTTCGATGAACAGGGGCAACTCTTACGGCTCAGTTTAAGTCATGACGACCAATACCGACTCTACACCCCCCTGTCGGCCATTGCATCACCCTTGATTGAAGCGACGCTGCTGCAGGAAGATCAATACTTTTATCAGCACCCGGGAATCAACCCGTTTGCCCTTTGCAAAGCCATCTGGCAGACGTATGTGATGAGAACACGGCGACTGGGGGCATCAACCATTACCATGCAGCTTGCGCGCATCCGCTTTCACTTAAACTCCAAAACGGTTTCAGGCAAGCTGATGCAGATAGCCCGCGCGTTACAGCTTGAACGGCATTACAGCAAAAACGAGATTCTTGAGGCCTATTTAAATCTCGCACCCTACGGCAATAACATCGAGGGAGCGGGGGCTGCGAGCCTGATTTACTTTAACAAACCGGCAAAGCAGTTAACGCTGCCTGAAGCATTGACGCTCAGCGTAATTCCACAAAACCCCACACACCGTACCCCTGATAATCGGCAGTTGCAAAGTATCCGTAACAAATTGTTCAACCGCTGGCTTAGCCTGCACCCGCAAGACAACACTTTCAAGGGAACCATGAGCCTGCCTCTATCGATGCGCAGTATCCGCCAGATGCCTTTCTCAGCGCCTCATTTTGTTAATTCACTGACAAGAAGCCACCCCCTGCCCACCACTGTCACGACCACGCTGGATAGCCGTCTTCAGCACATTGCCGAGCGTGTCCTGCATCACTACTTAACTCGAACCAAACGGTTAGGCGTGGACAATGCCGCCCTGCTGCTGGTTGACACGCGCAATATGGGCATTAAAGCCATGGTCGGTTCGGCTGATTTTTTTAATCAGCACATTGGCGGGCAAATCAATGGTACGGACATTAAACGCTCGCCGGGCTCCACCTTGAAACCCTTTATTTATGCTCTGGCTCTGGATCAGGGCTTAATCCATCCAGCCACTGTGCTGAAGGATGTTCCCCACCGGTTTGGCGCCTATAACCCTGAAAATTTTGATTATGATTTCATGGGCCCGATCAAAGCCAGAGACGCCCTGGTCTTAAGCCGCAATATCCCTGCCATTGCCTTGGCCAACCAGCTCAGTCATCCTGATTTGCATCAATTACTGGTAGAAGCCCAGGTCACTCAACTCAAGCCCGCCTCCTATTATGGACTGGCGCTCAGTCTGGGCGGTGCGGAATTGACGATGAAAGAACTGACCTCCCTGTATGCCATGCTGGCCAATGAAGGGGTGTGGCATGAATTACGTGCACAGGTTGATGAAGGGCGGGATGCTGGCAAACGCCTGTTAAGTCCGGAAGCCAGTTTTCTGGTTTTGGATATGCTGACGCAGATGCCAGGACCTGGCGTATCCCACCCTTTTAGTCAGGATAAGCTTAAAATGGCCTGGAAAACCGGTACCTCCTCTGGTTTTCGTGATGCCTGGACCGTCGGTGTTTTTGGACCCTATGTGCTGACCGTGTGGGTTGGTAATTTTAACAACAAAGGCAACCCGGCCTTCGTCGGCAAAGACATCGCGGCCCCTTTGTTCTTTGAAGTAGCGGAAGCGATTCGACAGGAATACGGTCCTCTGCCCAATCGGCCCCAATACCCTCAAACCATGAATTTACGGCAGATTGAAGTCTGTAAGGCGTCAGGCATGTTGCCAACCCGCTATTGCAAAGAGACGGAGCGTACCTGGTTTATCCCCGGCAAATCGCCCATAAAAAGCGATACCATCTACCGGGAAGTGGCCATTGATAGCCGCACCGGATTAAGAACCTGCCATTTTAATGAGTACACTCATTTCGAAGTGTACGAATTCTGGCCGTCTGATCTGCTTAAGATTTTTAAAAAAGCCGGGATTCAACGACGCTCTCCCCCGGTCTACGAACCGGGTTGCGAACGCATCAGCAGTTCAGGCCTGCCGCCGCAGATCACCTCGCCCCA
Organism: Legionella rubrilucens; assembly: GCF_001468125.1. Classification (GTDB taxonomy): domain Bacteria; phylum Pseudomonadota; class Gammaproteobacteria; order Legionellales; family Legionellaceae; genus Legionella_C; species Legionella_C rubrilucens. Next base: position 248,273 of record NZ_LNYT01000022.1, read on the forward strand.
GCGTGAACTGCGTTACATGATTCAGGCGCACGCTGCGCAAACCACCAGAATCCCTTTAAGTGCGGTGACCGATGCCGATGTGACCACCCTCTACTGGTTTATTAATGACACTTATCTTACCAGGACATCCCGCGATGAAACCTATTGGTGGCAGGCAAAGCCCGGGCACTTTATTGTGCGCGTGGTGGACGATCACGGGCTGTCTCATGCGCAGGATATAACCATCTCCGTTACCGATTGATACGTTTGATCAAAAAAAACAGCACTTGTTTGTGCTATGTTTTGATTATTGCCGATAACGAGCTGCCCCATGAAGCCCTCGCTTTCTGAGTATTATCAATACGTCTTAGCCGGTCATGCCCGCATTGATCTTTCCCAGGTGCCCCCTGCCAAGCAGGCACAGCGCAGGCATTTCATTATTGCCTGCATTAAAGAAAAATTTCAGGCCATTATCGAGGATGGCGATTTGTCTCTGCATTTCAGACGGATGCTCCGCCAGACAGGCTCCGAACTTGAAGAGGTATTGTATGGCAATCAGGAAGACCCATTGGGCCCTGCCATGCCCGGGTATGAAATACCGGATGATGAGACAATTTTTGCCCTTTTTCAGCCGCTGAATGCCCGTTATCATTTTTTTAAACGTGACGATGACGAAACAGTTCAGCAATTCAAACTTTTTTTCAAAATAGGCAAAATGGTTAACCTTTACCTCGAAAAAAGCGGGGCAGACGATGGGGCGATCGGTTTACAGGCTTACAAGATGCTTGTCTGGCATGGGTTTACTCCGGGCCGCAACCCGTTTGCCCGCATAGAAAGCCATGTCAGCACGCATGGTGCATCACTTGAAAAGCCCTTGTCCGACAGCCTTAAGCCTGATTTGCCAATCAACGATCCACCCATTAAAAAATTTGAGCAATGGCGCAAACTCATTGCACTGCATGGTCAAATAGCCATCATGCTTTTACAACAGGCCCAGCCCATAGAACAGGGCTTAAAGAAAAACAGATTGACATTGACGTCTGCCCTGCAACAAGCTGCGGCTTTGCGTTATGGACGCGCCAGAGAATACCCGGAACTCGCCACTCTCTGTTACCTATACAATCGTCCGCAAAGCCTGTTTGATCAATGCCTGGCACTCAGGCCGCTCATTAAAACCCGCGACAGACTGCCTGACCTTGTTATTGAAGGCCGGGATTTTGGTTACAAAGGCTATAGTCTCGTAAAAATGCCTGCGAATGATCCTAACGCATACCTGCTTGGTGAAATCACCCACTGCTGCCAATCCATGGGGGCAGCCAGTGAATCCATTGTCCGTGACGGTTTGCTTTTTGAAAACAATGGTTTTCTGGTTCTGCTTAAAGAAAAGAAGCCTGGTGCAGGTCCTCCTCGCGATCTGCAAGGAGCGATCCGTTACTCCGATTATGAGATTGTCGCGCATGGTTACCTGTGGAATTCCGCCTCAGGACTGGTGCTGGACTCCTTCGAAAGCCTTCGAGCCGCCGATGAACCCGCCGGCATCGCTCTGTTGCAGCAATACGGTCGAGCCGTGTTGCAGGAATACCCGCAATACCGCCTTTTTTTACTTGGTGCCGGGGGTAAAACACCGGCAGCCTTAGTGCATGAGGCCAACCTGCCGTTGCTGTTTTTAACCGATCCCATGCTTGAAGGAAAACAACACCTGGATTCGTTCCTGCAATTTGTTTTGGCCGAACGTGATCTTGACGAACGCCGCGACGCGCTAAGGCGTCGCCTTTCTGACAATAAGCTGGGATGGGATCCAGATGATCTTGCCCGATTAATTGCTGTTGACTCGCTGTATACTGACAGTCAATTTGACAGCATTGAATCCACATTGTTTGATGAGAATGCCTGCCAAATAATCCGCTCGTTTGAGGCAGAAAATCCCGAAAAATTTTCACGTTTTTTTCTAAAAAAACCCGATGTTTTTTTAGGCCTTCTCTACGCGCTCAAACGGAGGAATCTGACAGAGGACCATGCCCTGTGCTGTCAAGCACTCGCTTTCACCAAAATAACCGCCATTCATACCCTTAAACTTCTGCAACAACTGCCGTCTCTCGATAAAACCATTTTCAAGCGGCTTTTTTCATCAGAAGCAGAGTTTAAAAAAATATCAACGATGAGCCATTTCCTGGCTGGCTGGAATGCACTGAACCAGTCCACTTTCACTTTACTTCTGAATGCTCAAACAGTCGCATCCAGACTTAATCTTCAGGATAAAATTCAGCGTTTGTCCAAAAAAAATCATGTGGTTAGTGATGATTTTTTAGCCCTTGTGAATTTATCGCCCAAACAGCAGCAGGAGACACTGGAACACTTGTGTTTATTGAGTGAAATGGGTTTATTTACCCCGCCCATCCGGTATTGTCTGTTGACTGATCCTGCTCACGGCAATACCTTGCTGCTTTTATTATCGCGCTTAAACCCTCTCCATGATCAGTTCACTGAGAGTGACTACACCTTCATTCAACAACATATCGATGAGTTGCCGGCCTTGCAGGTGGCAGCGGATTTTCTGATCGATAAAAATCAATTAACGCTCTCTGCCTGGCGAGCCTTGATTCCTGTCCTGATGAAAAGAAAATCAAGTACGGATCAGTTAAAACAATGGTTGGAGCACTATTGGGAGAAAGAAACCCCTGCTGTCGCCACCGTATCAGGAAAACACGGTCTGTTTATGAGTAAAACCCCTGCGTTCAATGATCAGGAAATTGACGCAGCCGTAGGCCGAAGTTCTCCGCCCCCCGCATGAAAATGAAATAATTGAATACAAACAATGTGATAAAAAAAATCCTTCCATTATTGGAAATATTAAAAAACAGGGACTACTATTAATTTTGCTGTCTTTATTAATTAATCCATAAGGAAATGAAAATGACACAAAGAAACGATCAGGGACATCATGGCCAACAAAAAATTAACTCCGCATCAGACAATGCCCGATTCCACCCGAATCATGATAAAAATAATGCGGACAAATCAGAAAAACGCCACGACTCAAACCTCTCTCGAACCGCTCGTGACAGCAAAGAAAGAACTGACATTCGAGACAGTAAAAAGCAAGAAAATCAATCTTATAGCCGCAATGAAGCGTCTCAAAGAAATGTTAATTCACGCCAAAACAACACTCCAAGAAACTAGGAAAAAAATATCGCCAGAATATTAATTTCTGGCGATAACTTTATTCGTTTATTTTTTAAATTAAAAACAAACATCTACTTGATATATATAGCTAAATTTTTTGCCAAAAGGCGTGCAATGGTCTAATCTTAAGACAAGCCATATTTTTTATGGATTAAATATAAATCCTGATAGATTAAAATTAAAGCGGTTTTATAGTTGGATATGGCTCTCTGTTTTAATTGAAGCACAATAGGGAATGATGCTTCTTTTAATCTCTGATTTATTAATACCGCTATTGCATAAAATTGGGAATTCATTAATAGAGGTAGATATCATGGATAGATTACGTTTGAAAGCAACAACCCTTCTTATTCTGGGCGGTCTGTCGTTCAGTCCCTTAGTCAGCGCTAATGCCGTACCGGCTGACGCGACGACCTCAACCACAACGCCTGCAACCACAACGACGACGGAAGGCACGGCAACCGTGAAAACCAGCGATGCTGACTTCAAACATGCCGTCGAAGCCGCTTTGGCCCAATACCCTGATGTCAAGGTCACTGTGACTAATGGGATTGTTTATTTGGACGGGCAGTTAGCCTCCGATACCGATTATGAAAAAGTGGTTATGCTTACCGAATCCGTGGAAGGGATTGGCGATGTCAATGCCGATAACCTGACCGTAAAAGACAGCCGTGCTCCATTGGCAGACACCTACATCACCGCCAAGGTGAAAGCGGCCATCTTAAAATCGGACATCATGGGAAGAGACATCCCCAGTTGGTCTGTGAGCGTTGAAACCAAAGACGGAAAAGTCATTTTATCCGGTGAGGTCGCTTCCGCCCAGCAGAAGCAAGCCATTATGACTGTCGTTAACTCAGTCAAAGGTGTGAAAGGGGTTGACGATCAGCTAACGCTTTCCGGGGATGATTCATTAACTGAATAACAGCCGTTATTCAGTTAACCCGGAGTAAACGGAAGTACAAGGAGAATCATTATGACAAGCTTGATAGTAAACGCCAATGATGTCATTGGCGCTGAAGTACGGAACCTTCAGGACGAAGACCTTGGTAAAATTGAAGCCCTGATGATTGATAAACTGGACGGACATGTCGCCTATGTCGTATTGTCTTTTGGGGGCTTGTTTGGCATGGGTGACAAATTATTTGCCCTGCCCTGGTCCACTTTTTCCTATGATAAGGAAAATGAGTGTTACATCATCAACATCAGTAAAGAGAGACTTAAAAACTCTCCGGGCTTTGATAAAGATCATTGGCCTGATATGTCCAGTCCCAACTGGAGTACGACAATCCATAATTATTATGGAACTACTCAGCAATAACAAAAAAGCAAACACCAAAGATGCACTGGCATCTTTGGTGTTTTATAAGGAGAAAAAAAATGCTTAAATATCTGATTGCCTGGTTATTAGGCGTACCATTGAGTGTATTAGTGTTGATTTGGTTAGTATCTCGCGTCTTTTAATTTAAACAGGACTTATAGACAAGGAAAGCTATCATGATTGAACAAACCATCCCTGTGCAAGAGGTTCATGAGGAACACTGCACGATACACCATCATCATTTCAAGCGTATTTCCTGGACAGCAATCTTTGTCGGTGCGCTGATTGGAGTAGGACTCGGATTTTTACTGACCCTGTTTAGTATGGCCATTGGTCTTAGTTTATTCACTTTGAGCAGCAATGGCGCTATCGTTTTGGCAATTGGTGGATTTTTGGGGGTAGTGATTGGCTTAATCGCCTCCATGCTGACCGCCGGTTATGCCGCAGGCTATCTTGGCCGTCTTTACTGCCCAAAAAGAAATCTTGGCATTGTCTATGGTTTTACAACCTGGACGGTGGCTTTGTTGTTAAGTGCCGTAGCCATTGGCCACATCAGCCAATACGTCGCCAATTATCCGACGGCCATTCCTCATTCGGTTAAACAAATGATTCCGGTAGTCACAGCCAACACGGAAGCGGTCAACCCGAGCGCCTCAGCGCCTGAGGGCCAAAAGCAAGCCGCTGCTGATAATACCCTACGAATTGATACAAGCCCCTCCAACCTGGCCTGGAATGGTTTTGTCATTTTCGTGCTGTTCTTTATCGGTGCCTTATCCACCTGCTTTGGTGCGTGCTGGGGCATGACCTGTAAGCGTATCGATTAATCATCGGCAAGGGGAGTATACGGCTCCCCTTCCCTCCTGTATCCTGGTCACACCTCACAACGCACCTGATGAAAGCCGGTTACATCAGAGGCTCAGCCCAACGCTGACATTGTGCGGCCACCACTTGCGGATAAGTTCCTTTTTCCTTGTAAATGTCTCTTAAATACTGGGCATCGCTTTGATTTGTCTTTACCCCGTCAAGCAAACGCTCAATGCCTTCCCGCGTGTTTAATTCATCCGCTACATCCTGGATGTTTTCCCAGGTTTGCAGAATATCGTCATGGATGGCTATTTTAGTTTGGGAATCAGGATGAATGAATTCACCTTCATAACCGTAGCGGCTGGCCTGAAAACGGTTGTAGTTATAGAGGTAATAAAGATCGTGGGAAATAGTAACGGGCTTCTCACGCAACAGATAAAGCACCAGCGCCTGGACATAAGCCGTGATATCCACTGCCTTTTTCATGCTGAGCGGGGTATCGCACACACGGATTTCCACCGTGCCAAACTCGGGTTTTGGCCTCACATCCCAGTAAAAATCCTTCATGCTTTTAATTACACCCAGGCGTCGCAACGTGTAAAAATAGTCTGAAAACTCTTCCCAGGTGAGGAAATAGGGAATAACACCGCTCATGGGAAAATTGGTAAATATAGTCGAGCGGGACGAATAATACCCTGTGTCTACCCCCTGATAGAAAGGGGAGCAGGCGCTTAAAGCGATAAACTGGGGCACATAACGGCCTAACGCATGCGTGAGGTAAAGCGCATCCCTGGCACTGGCACAGCCCACATGGATGTGCTGCCCAAAAACCGTGGAACGCTTGGACAGGTATCGGTATTTCTGCGATAAATTTTTATAGCGTAAGGTTGGGAATATTTTTTGCAGATTCCATCGTTGAAAAGGGTGAACTCCGCCCCCGCAGAATCGAATGGCTAATGCCTCTGCCTTGTGCATTAAAAAATCATGGATTGCCTCAAATTCCCGGAGCAACTCCGCAGGAGAATGATGCACAGACGAATTGATTTCAATCATGCTCTGGGTAATTTCAGGAATGATTTGCCTGCTGAAATCACTTTCACGGAGGCTGCGGATAAGATCCTTTGCCCGTGGAACCAGGGTATAGGTCTGTGGTGAAACAATTTGAAATTCAAGCTCCACGCCGATAGAGCCCACCAGGGACTTTTTAAATGGTACTCGCCTCATGGTTGTTCCTTCAATCCACTGGGTAGTCTATTAATTATAAATCAACTCTTTATTGGCGGGACATTCATGGAAAGACTTTCACTGTGTAATCATAAACATTATACTAAAAAAAACCCACGTCTAGCCTTCAGTTGACAAAACATCAATAAAGGGAAAATCAGAATAAGGATTATTTTATGTATAAGAAAAAGCAAGGTCTGGCTTTCGCACTGCTGAGCGCCCTTTCTTTGACGATTCAGGCCGATCCGCCCACCAGTTACATGCCGGTTATTATGAAAGAAGACTTCCAAAGCGTGGTCAAGCGCATGGAATCCCAAAAAGAATCCCTGGCCAAACAACACAACGAGTTATTGAATCAACGGTATGATTTAAGCAATAAACCCTCCAAAAACGCGACCATGACCGGCGGCAAACCGGTACAGGAAGGGGTGCGGGTTAAATTGCCAGCCGGCGTCACCTGGGAATCCCTGTCAAAAATGACCCCTGAGGAAATCAAGGAAAAAGGCGTGTTCCCCAAAGGCTTTTTACCCCTGCCCCATCCGCATCATGCCGAGGGGGGCATGCTGTTTCCTCATTTTGTTATCGATGAGATTAAACGTCAGGAACAACGGGATCTGACCCGTTTTGATCTGGATTTTGATATTCCTGATCATTTTCTGCCGCCGTTTCCCCCCGCGATCTTTCTAACCACACGTCCGGATTTAGGGGATGTATCCAAAGGTCAGCTGGTCACTATCAATAATTATTTTGACTTGTTTAACGGCCTGTTAAACCCCAAACAACTGGAGGGCTTGCGCCTGCTGGTCACTCCTTTCCCGCAGCAGCAATTTAACCAGACCGATGATCGCCGCACCCTTCAGCCAAGCCGCGGCGTTGCCTGTCTTGATTGCCATGCAAACGGACATACCAACAAAGCCACCCATCTGGTGGGCGATATCCGTCCCCAGGAATTCAGGCATCGTATCAATACCCCCAGTTTAAGGGGAGTGAATATCCAGCGCCTCTTTGGCTCTCAGCGTGCCTTAAAAACCATTGAGGATTTTACGGAATTCGAACAACGCGCCGCTTACTTCGATGGTGATCCGGTCATTGCCACGAAAAAAGGGGTGAATATTCTCGAACGGGGCAGCCAGGTTCACTTTATGGCGGAATTTCAGGCGCTGCTGGATTTTCCACCCGCCCCCAAATTACGATGGGACGGCAAACTCGATCCTAAAAAAGCCACTGAAGCGGAATTACGCGGACAGGCCTTATTCTTTGGCAAAGCCCAATGCGCTACCTGCCATACGCCGCCCTATTACACGGACAATACCATGCACAACCTCCAGACCGAGCGTTTTTTCAAGCCCGAACTGGTCAATGGGTTAATGGAAAGTGCTGACGGTCCGATTAAAACTTTCCCACTCCGAGGCATTAAAGACAGCCCGCCCTATCTGCATGATGGCCGCCTGTTGACGCTCGATGACACCGTTGAGTTTTTTAATCAGGTGCTGGAATTACAGCTTAACAGCCAGGAAAAACAGGATCTGGTTGCCTTCATGCTTACTCTGTAACCGTGTAATCCGCTCTGCATTCAGAGCGGATTTTATTTTGCAGCGAGCAAGGCCAGAACCGCATCAAAAACCGCGTCCACTGAAATGGCCTGCAAACCGAGTTTCGGGTTGATCGTGTCTTCGGCGCGCAGCACTTTACACTTTTCTTCAGGCATATAAGGACCGCAGTCGCCCGGGTGAAGCTCGGAAAATAAAGCCACCAATGGGGTGTTCAATGCCGCGGCAAGATGCATGACGCCGGTATTGGCTACCACGAGAACATTTAAACGATGAAGAAAACACAGGTACCGTTGGAAATCAGGCTCCGTCGGCAATAACACCGCGCAGCCCTGACTGGCTTTTTGTATTTGCAATCCCAATGCTCGTTCTTCGGGGAGCAAGTCCATCACCACCTTGATATCCATCCCCCTGTTTTTTCCATACTCAGCGAGCATCAAAGCCAGTTTGGCAAAGTGTTGCCAGGGCCATAAGCGATGAATGCTCTCCTTCCCCTTACCCCACTTATTAAATCCGCTGTAGGTCGGGTGCAGTCCAATCAAAACCGTACTGGACGTGATGCCTTGAGCCTGCAAAAAAGCATTAAGCGACAAGGCTTTTTGAGTATTGAAGGTCAGGTAATGGTGCTGGTAATTCGTTTCAGGCGAGGGCGTAACCAGTGTCAAACAACGCCAGGCATAATGTTGCAGTTGCGGGCTGGGCTCTATTATTTTAGCCTGCGCGGGCAGCCAGGAAATCGTGCGTTTTTTCCTTTCAAAACAATAAACCAAATCAAACGGCTGTTGGCGAATAAATCGCCTGACTTTGTAGAGTTCCCACCACCGATAAAGAAAATGATTGTTGTATTCGGCCATTGTTTCAGGATTCAGTCCAAAGGCTTTCAGAAGGCGAATACCATCTGAACTGGTAATGACATGAATCCTTGCTTGAGGATACAGACGCTGGATTTCTTTCACCGCGGGCAGGATCATCACCATATCACCCAGACGGCCAATTCTTACAAGTAAAATATTCATACAATCCGTTACAATGCCGTGTTAGTTAACGCACGCTCAATAAAAACAGGTCAGTATAACTCATCCAGGAAAGAGCCGTTAGTTTTTATCCCTCTGATAACAATCACTGGATAATTCTTTTTCTTGCACTATCCTTAAAGATACCGGATTAGAAAAGAAAGGAAGCGTACCATGAAAGACACGGAAGCCCATCAAAAAGCGAACAAAGTAACCGAAGAAGCCTCTCTGGTTTTGACTCAGCATGAGCTTGAAGAATTTTTAAAAACACTCATTAACAGAGACGTGGATTTATACGAAGAATTTGACGTTGTCCGCTCCATTAATTAAACGGCTTTTGCTCACACACCGGTTAACCTTGAGCAGTCATTCAAGGTTAGTCCAGGTTGTTTTACTGTCAGGCCTGATAATCGTATTGCAATTCCAGCGGCATTAATTCATGCAATCGCTGAAAAAGCCGCAGAATGTCAATGCAAAAAACATGCTGTTGCTGGCGACTTTCCCACAATTCATAATCAATTCCTTTGCGAAAGGCCACCTGACGCGACAGTTTTTTCATGAGTTGAATGTCCTGACTGGAAAAACCAAGATCAATGTTTAACTCCACCAGTTCCTGTAAATTTTTATGTTGTTTAACCGGGCGGTGATCATGCAGCAGGAAGGCTTTAAACATCATCTCAAACGCGGTATACATCAAGGATGAAATGGGCGCTAACGCATCGCTGACGCCGTACCGGGCAATATTGACTTCCGCGTCGTTCTGCAGCAAATGCTGCGCGCAATAGGCATGCTGGCTTGCAATTTTAAGCATCTCAATAGGCGAGTAATAATGTTTGTCCATGGCATTCCTCATTACGTTGTGTGCCTTAAGCGGAGCAATCATGCATCATGATAATGGATGTGTATAATACTCTCAATTAATGGTTGTCTTATTTCATTGTAACCCATGCAATCTTTTTTCAACACACCACTGACTATCGGGACACTGTCTTTAGCCAACCGTCTGATTCAGGGCCCCCTGGCTGGATTCAGCTGCGCGGCGTTCAGACGCTTGTTCTATCGTTTTGTACCGCCGGCTTACTCGGTCAGCGAAATGATGTCCGCTCACGATGTAGTCTATAAACATCATTTTAGCAGCCGCTACCTCTTCCGTGCACCGGAAGAGACTCGTTTATGTTATCAACTTGCCGGCAACGATCCGGCCCTGATGGCTGAAGCGGCGGCTAAACTGACGGCTTTTGCCCCCGACTTACTGGACATTAATTGCGGTTGTCCTAAAGCCAAGATTCGCAAAAAAGGAGCTGGCAGCGCCCTGCTGCAACAACCCGATACGCTAGGAGCCATTGTTCGCGCCGTGAAAGACGCGAGTCCCTGTCCTTTAACCGTCAAAATCCGTATCCAGGGGAATGATCAGGACGTCATGCTGGCAGAGCAACTTGCCGAAGCCGGCGCCGATGCTCTGATAGTGCATGGACGCCGCTGGGTGGATGATTATGATATTGCCTGTGATTTTAAACAGATTGCACGCATTAAACGCCATATTGCCCTGCCGGTTATTGCCAATGGCGATATCCATGACCTGGCGAGCCTGGAAAGGGCACGACTTGAAACCGGTTGTGATGCGTTTATGATTTCCAGAGCTGGCACGGGCAAACCCTGGCTTTATCAGCAATTGCTGCAACAACCCACGCTAAGCCCAGGCACTGAACAATCAAGCGAATTATTTCTGTTGCATCTGACTTATTTAAGTGAACAGGAGAATGAGCATCAGGCGGTTTTACAAAGCAAATCCCTTGTCCGTTATTATTTTAAAAACCGCCTCACAGCCTCTGAGCTGTCGTCTTTTTATGCCTTAACGAGCCTCGCCGCCATCAAAGACTACATGCGGCAGTGGTGTTTAAGTCAGGCTGCGGCCACCGTCGACATTTAAAATCTGGCCCGTGATAAAGGCATTATCCGCCAAAGCCAACACCGCCTGAGCAATGTAATCCGGCTGTCCGTGGCTTTTTAAGGGTGTGCGGGCAATGATTTGTTCGCGGGCATTAAGACTTAAGCTGTTTTCATGCTCAGGCCAGGCAATGGCTCCCGGCGCTACCGCATTCACCCGCACAAGCGGAGCAAACTCACGTGCCAGCGCTCGGGTTTGCATGGCTAAAGCCGCTTTGGACTGGCAATACAGGGCATAGCCTTTCAAAGGCTTATCGGCATGGATGTCGGTAATATTGACGATGCTTCCCTTCTGTTGCTGTAACCAGGGGAAGGCAGACGTACTTAACGAAAAAGGGGCAAACACATTAACCTGAAATAAACGATTCTGATCATTCACATGCCATTGCTGAACATCGGTCCGGAAAAACACCGACGCGTTGTTCACTAACAAGTCAAGACGGCCTGCCCAGCGGGTCACCTCGTCGATAATAACCTGCCCAGCATCGTCGCGTAACAGATCACATTGGATAACCCGGGCACTGTCGGCTTGCAAATTGTTCAATAATTTTGCTAAATTAGCAGCCTCGGTCGACGACTGATAGCAATGAATGGCCACTTTAAACCCTGCCTGATGAAGAAATTGAACGATAGCTGCCCCGATACGACGAGCAGCCCCGGTCACCAGGGCAACACGGCCTTCTTGTTTAGTCATTTGATTCAAGGTATTTTCCCCGTTTTTAATGGTATTTTCCTATGAGCAATCCTACTTCGCTTCATCAACTTTTGCAGGAATGCGGTGAAATCCCCTTTGTGGAATTCATGCAACACGCCCTCTATGCACCAGGCAGCGGTTATTACAGCGCCGGATTGCAGAAGTTTGGTGCAGAAGGTGATTTTATCACAGCTCCCGAATTAACCCCGCTTTTTGCACAAACACTGGCAATACAGTGCCAACAGATTCTTAAGGAGCTTAACCGCCCGGTTTTGTTTGAGTTTGGTGCAGGTTCAGGACGTCTTTGCGTGGATTTACTGAAGGCGCTGGATGCCCTGCAGTGCTTGCCAGAGCAATACCTGATTATGGAAGTCAGCGGCAATTTACGCCAACGTCAACACCAGTTGATTCAAAACGAAATCCCTCATCTTCAAACGCGCGTCCAATGGTTGGAGCGGTGGCCAGAGCAGGGCTTTGATGGCGTCATGATTGCCAATGAGGTACTGGACGCCATGCCCGTTCATCGCTTTCTGCAAACCGAACAGGGTCTGCTGGAGAGCTGGGTAGGCGTCGATGAACAAGGCCAACTCATCGAGCGTTTTAAGCCCTGCGACAATTCCCGTCTGGTCAAATACCTGCAACAGACCGTACCCGACCTACCCTGCCCTTATCAATCGGAAGTGAATTTATTCACCGCGGACTGGCTTAAGGAATGCAGCCGGATTTTACATCGGGGCGCCATGCTGCTGATTGATTATGGTTTCCCGCGCCATGAATATTATCATCCGGATCGCAATCAGGGCACCTTAATGTGTCATTTTCGCCATCGCGCCCACAGTAACCCGCTCATTCATGTCGGCGAGCAGGATATCACCGCACACGTGGATTTCACCCAGGTGGCCGAAGCGGGCCATGAGGCGGGTTTTCATGTCGCCGGTTACACTAATCAAGCCTCTTTCTTGCTTGCTAACGGTTTGCTAAGCTTACTGGAGCGTATAGCCGATGGGCCGCAACGCATTCGGGCGCAACAAGCAGTGAAACAGTTAATTCAGCCCGGCGAAATGGGTGAACTTTTTAAGGTGATTGCCTTGACCAAAGGCATTGACTTTCCCCTGCAGGGTTTTCTACTTCATGATAAGCGAGTGAGTTTGTGATATGAGCAAATATTTAACCACTGTGGAATTACAAAAAGAATCCATGAAGTTTTCCGCAGGCCATACAACCCTCTTTTCAGCCACCGAGCGCGAACCGTTACATGGCCATATGTACAACGTTTATCTGGCACTGACAACCTGGGTTGAAGAAAATGGCATGACCTTCGATTACCGCTATTACAAGGAACGCATTCACAAGCTGTGTCGGCAACTGAATCAAACATTTCTGATGCCGCAATTCTCCCCCTTTCTGCAATACGCTGAAGACGAAACGTATCTTTATTTCACCTTTAATCACAAAAAAATTCCTTTCCTTAAGGAAGACGTCACGCTCATGCCCTTGACCAACATCACTGTGGAAGAGTTATCACGCTGGTTTGTGCAGGAATTGATTAAAGACACCGCCGAACTGGACCGTCATCGTATTGAAAAAGTGGTGGTTAAGGTTTTTTCAGCACCCGGGCAATCCGCCAGTCATGAATGGCAACGCACTTGACAATGGCTAAAGTCGTTAAGGTCTGCATCCCACACACTCACCGCGATCATTTCGACTATTTACCGGCGGGCGCTTTGCCTTTAGCCGGTTCTCGTGTGCTTGTACCGTTCCGTAATAAAATTCGCGTCGGCATCGTCACAGGATCCGGGGAAACAGAACAGGAAATTACCACCTTAAAAACCATCGAACGGCTTTTTGACGAAGAACCGCTGTTCACTCCACCACTGCTTGAATTGTGTCACTGGGTCAGCCGCTACTACCAGTCGCCGCTGTCTGAAGTACTCCCCCTTGCCCTCCCTAAAAATTATCGCCTCGGTAAAGAAGCGCAATTGGCTTACGTCGATTATTTTCAATTGGCCCTTCCTGCGGAAGAGGCTTTGCGTCTAATTAATCAAAGGGCGCGAAAACAACAGCAATTGCTGGCTCAATTCATGATTAACGCCGAAGCAGTCAGCAAAAGCGAATTGCAGAAAGCCGGATTTAATTCTTCTCTGCTGACCTCGCTGTGTGAGCGCGGCATTCTGGAGCGCCGACAGGAGTTAGCCTTTCCTCTGGCGAGTAATCGCAGCCCCGAGGCGCCGCTTATGTTAAATGAGGAACAACAGTCCGCAGTAGAAAAAATAACCGCCAACCCGACAGCTTATCATTGTTATCTGTTACAGGGTGTAACCGGCAGCGGTAAAACAGAAGTCTACCTTCAGGTGATTAGCACGTGGCTGTCTTTAAACCGTCAAATTCTGGTTTTAGTCCCGGAAATCGGCTTAACACCGCAATTGATCCATCGTTTTAGCCAGCGGCTGACCGTGCCGATAGCGGTTATTCACTCGGGCCTCAATGAACAGGAACGTCAGCAGGCTTGGCATCTGGCTAAAATAGGCGCGGTTAAAGTCATCATCGGCACCCGCACCGCCGTGTTTACTCCCATGCCCGATCTGGGCTTGATCATCATTGATGAAGAGCACGACCCCTCATTAAAGCAGGGGGAGGGCGTACGCTATTCTGCCCGCGATACCGCTTTGATGCGGGCGCACCTTGCAGGCATCCCTATTCTTTTGGGTTCAGCCACTCCAAGCCTTGAAAGTCTGCAAAACGGTCTGCAGGGAAAATACACCTTGCTGCGTTTAAATCAAAAGGCGCTCAATCAATCCCCTCTGCACATTCAAATCACCGATTTACGCAACGTCCCGCTTAAGGATGGCCTGGCCGATTCGACCCTTAAAACCATGGCTGCCCATCTGAATAAGGGCAATCAGGTGTTGGTTTTTATTAACCGCCGCGGTTACGCCCCGGTTCTGCTTTGCCATCAATGCGGCTGGATGGCCGATTGCCGCGCCTGCGACAGCCATCTGACGCTGCATCGCCAACGCCAGCGGCTGCTTTGCCATCATTGCGGCTTAAGCCAGGCGATTCCCTCGGTATGCAAGCAGTGCGGCAGCCGAGAACTCGTTCCTGTCGGCGTGGGTACGCAACGGCTGTATGATTATTTAAGCGAGCAATTCCCAACCATCCGCCTGCTGCGTATCGATCGGGATGAAGTGCGTAAAAAAAATGAACTGGATGAGCGGCTGGCCGAAATCCACCGTGGAGAGGCCCAATTAATCATTGGTACGCAGATGCTGGCCAAAGGGCATCATTTTCCCCGCCTGACCCTGGTTGTGATTGTGGATGTGGATGCCGGCTTCTACAATCAGGATTTTCGTGCCTTGGAACGCCTGGGGCAGTTACTCACTCAGGTGGCAGGGCGTGCAGGACGTGCGGACAAACCAGGGCAGGTCATTATTCAAACCCATTTCCCGGCTCACCCACTGTTAAACACGCTGGTGCAGGAAGGCTACGATGCCTTTGCCGAAGCGTTGCTGACTTCCCGCCAACAGGCTGCCCTGCCGCCCTACCACTACCTTGCTGTGATTCGCGCACAGGATAAAAAGCCGGCGCCGCTGCTTCAGTTTCTGCATGCGGTGAAAAACCAGTTACACTGCCAACCCATTGACATCATGGGACCGGCCCCAGCCCCCTTGCCGCGTAAAGCCAATCAATACCGCATGCAATTATTATTAAAATCACCCTCACGTAAATTACTGCAACAGTCATTGACGACCTTAAGGGAGTGGTTAACAATAGATAAATCACACAATATCCGCTGGAATATCGACGTGGATCCCATGGATTTAACATGACCGATGCAAAAATTGCTGTTCACCAAAAAACCTTTTCCATTGCCTGGGGCGACATGGACGCGTTGGGTCATGTCAACAATGGCCGTTATTTCGACTATTTTCAGCAGGCGCGCATTGACTGGCTGCAGGAATTGAATCTGGACATGCAGCAAACGCTTGGTCCGGTTGTTATTCACATTGCCTGCACCTTTTTAAAACCCGTGGTCTATCCGGCCACATTAACCTTAACCAGCAGCGTGCATAGCCTGGGGCGATCCAGTTTCGTGATGGATCACGACTTGTTTCAGGATGATCAACTGATGGCGCAGGGCACAAGCAAAATTGTCTGGGTTGATTATCAGAAAAATCAGTCTGTTCCCGTGCCGGCGTGCATTCGCGAGTTTTTTCAGCAAAAATAAATGCAATCCTTAAGCTTTCCTTAACGCTGTTCTGCCTATAATCCGCTCTCCTTGATTAAGCCTAACGGAGAGACCATGGCAAAAAAAGAAGAACTGCTTGAATTAAGCGATACCTTACGCAGCAATTACATGACCTATCAAAAAGACAAAAGTCAGATTGCCCGGTTAAAAGCCGGCATTGAAGCCTTTGAGAAGGTCGTGCCGGATCGCTCAAAGGTAAAACGCCTGTTGAGCTACGTTACAGTGCTCGATTTACCGGCCTATCTTGATGTCCTTCTGTTGGCCGCACAAAGTTATGTGGCTTTGGCGCTTGAAAATAAAGCCGAATTGGCAAGGCATCACGCGTTAGTAGATTGCGCTTTGGGCTGTTATCAACTGACTCTCGAACTCATTGAACCGATCGGACCAGCCAGGATGACACCCACGTTAGGCGATATTGAACTGGACGCCACATTCTGCGTATTAAAAATGGCTTATTTTAAAGCAGAAGGCGAATTACATACCCTTAAGAAACAACTGGTTGTAGAAAACAATCCGGACTCAGGTATCCATGAACGCCTTCAAAAAGTCCAGACTGAACTAAGTGCGTTTCATCGAACCCTCAAAAACGAGTATAAAAACGCGTATTACCGAAAAGTCTTAAACATTACCCCCGAACTCGAGGACGAGGTGCAAAAAGCCCTGGATTCGGTTAACAGCCTGTTGAAGGCACCAAAACGAAAGGTAAGGGACGTAGCAGAATCACCTTCAACAGAGGGGACTGTATTTAAAAAACCGGTGTCTATTCCTAAAAAGAAAAAAAATCCGTCACCTGCACAGCCCACGCCGCATGAAGAGGCGGCCAATGTCCTGCTGTTGTTGTCGTTCTTTGGTAAACAACCTGAACAGGAAAAACCTGCCAATACTGCCAACACTCTGCAATTCTCCTGACAGCCTTGAGGCTCTCATTCAGGTTGGGTTTCACATGGCCCAACCTGAAAATTTGCCATAGTCCTTCTTTTCCATTACCTTAGCCGTCTATTCCTTTTTATTAAGACAAGAATGACTGACGCATTAATTTCTCATCAGCAGGAAACGGAAGCCTTGTCCGTGGTAGCAGCACGTGTCGCCGAGAAAATTAAACAACAGGGCAGGCAGGATGGCTTTTCCGTCGCGGAGCAGTTGGCACTTCTTCAGGAATTGCAGTCGTTTGACTTTGGGCGCTTTCTTTTACAGAACCAGGGCATTAATGGGTTTTGGACACATTACATGTTAACACACCCCTTTCATGGCCGGCTAACCGGAAAAAATAACCGCGGCCAGGGGTTTTCGCCACTGGAAAAATTTATCCTCGATGACTCCCCCTTAATGTTGGCCACCCAGGAGCGTTTCACATTTTTCCTCAAAGAAAATCAGGCCCAGGTGCGTCCCGGCGCCACACTGGCCTGTATTCCCTGCGGCATGATGGGGGAGCTGCTTTATCTTGATTTTCACGGGGTTTCTGATTGCCTGCTGGTAGGTATTGATTACGATGCCGACACCCTGGCGGATGCGAAGCAATTAGCCATCGAGAAAGGCTTAAACCAATGGCTTGTTTTAAAACAGGCAGATGCCTGGAAAATCACGGCCGAGAATGAATACGATTTGATCTCAAGCAATGGCTTAAGTATTTATGAACCGGGCACGGAGCGACTCTTGCAGCTCTATCAACGCTTTTATGCCGCATTAAAACCAGGTGGTAAATTAGTCACCAGCTTCGTCACTCCGCCGCCCACGGAAGCTCACCCCGGAGAGTGGGATCTGTCGCAGATAAATCATGAGCACCTGCGTTTACAGAAACTGTTATTCACAACGCTCATCGACAGCAAATTCCGCTGCTTTCGCTCGTCGCACGAAACAGAAGCCCTGCTCTCGCAGGCAGGATTCTCATCCATCCGATTTATTTATGACAAAGCACGCCTTTTTCCTACAGTGACGGCGTTTAAGCCCCAATAAGACAGCACGCCTTCTCAGGTTTTATTGCTATAGTTAATAAAACCAAGGAGGAATCATGTGTCGACTCGTTGCTTACCTCGGGGATGATGTGTTACTGGAAGACGTGCTGGTGAAGCCCACCAACTCCATTATTATGCAAAGCCTTCATGCCCGCGAATCCACCATTCCAACCAATGGCGATGGCTTCGGTTTAGGCTGGTATGCCCATCACCTCAGCCCGGCGCCGGCTTTATTTACTTCCATCTCACCGGCCTGGAATGACAGAAACCTGTTGCATTTGACCGCTAAAATTCAATCCACCTGTTTTTTTGCGCATGTCCGCGCGGCCAGTGCGGGAGGTGTGACCAATTACAATTGCCATCCCTTTATTCATGGTAACTGGATGTTGATGCACAACGGCGGCATTGATAATTTCATCACCGTTAAACGTCATTTGCGCCATATGCTGGAAGATGACATTTATAACTGGATTCAGGGGGAAACCGATTCGGAGCATTTTTTTGCCTTGTTTCTGCAATTAGCCAAGGGAAAAGATTTATCGCAATTATCAACCGTCGCTGAAATTTTTCAGGTCACGGTGACCGAAATCAATCGGCTGGTCAATGATTTTGGGGCGAAAGAAGCGTCTTATTTTAATATTTGCCTGACCGATGGGCAGCGCTTGCTGGCAAGCCGTTATTGTTCTGACAAGAAATTAAAACCCGAATCCATGCATTATTTTTCTGGTCACTGCTTTACGCCGCATAAACACAATCATGGTAAGGATGCAACTGAAGATCATCATTGCGTGCTGGTGGCGTCCGAAAAATTGACTAAATTTAAAGCGGAATGGCAGGATGTGCCGCCCAATCATCTGCTGCTGGTGGATTTTGACCGGGAAATCAGACTTCATCCCCTGCTGTAATAATTAGGCGTGCAGCGTGTCTGTAACCGTGGTGAGGCTGGCTGCAGGCGTGGCGCTGGTTTGTTTTCCGAGGTAATTCAAGGCTAAGGAAATGCGCTCCTGACTGACGATTTTTGGCCAGCAATAAATATCGTTGAAACATTTCTGTTGTTGTTTAAACGTTTCAGCAAAGGCGCTTCGCATCATTTCCGAATCTGTCCAGGCAATGACAGGCAATGAGGGCTTCAATTCCCAGAGCGCATCCGCCAGGGCAGGTCCATTACACAATAATCCATCGCTGGCACCCAAATCGCCATCGACAATCACTAAAGACATCTCGTCTGATTCGATCACATTTAACGCGCTGAGACTGTCATTGACCACTGTCACTTGCACTGAAGGTTGCACGGACTGCAACAGACGTGTTAAGCAAAAGGCATTAAATGCATTGTCCTCGACAATTAATACACGCATGAAAACTCCTTGAATCAATGCCTGCAGTATACCGAGCAAACCTTAAGAAAAACTTAAGAATTATTGCAATTTCATAAATATTTTTAGCGGCTATTAAAATACTATATTGATTTTTAACGATTTTTTTAAAAAAATAGGCTGCAAGGCAGCCTATTCATGCGTTAAGAAAAATTTACCTGATCGTGATGCCATTCGAGTGAGCGGCAATGACTTTGTTCGCGCGGCGTTTAGCAAAAAGACCGCACTCGACCACGCCAGGAATGAGTTTGATGGACTCCTCAAGACGGATGGGGGTGGATATATCCAAATGATAAACATCGAGAATAATATTGCCGTTGTCGGTTTTAAATCCTTCACGGTATTCCGGGTCGCCACCCAGCTTAACCAGTTCGCGTGCCACGTAACTGCGGGCTAAAGGAAGCACCTCGACTGCCACGGGGAAGGCGCCTAAACGATTGACGATTTTTGATTCATCCACGATGCAGATAAATTCCGAAGCCACGGTCGCAATGATTTTTTCACGGGTTAAGGCCCCGCCGCCGCCCTTTACCATTTCATTCTGTGCATTGATTTCATCTGCCCCATCAATGTAAATGGGCAATTCACCCGCGGCATTTAAATCAATCACCGGAATTCCTGCGGCCCGCAAACGGGTTTCTGTGGCCACGGAACTGGCAACGCAGGCGTCAATGCGATGTTTAATGGCCGCCAATTCCTCAATGAAATAATTGACCGTTGAGCCTGTGCCTACGCCGACAATCATGTTGTCCTCAATAAAGGCGAGAGCCGCTTTGGCAGCCTGTTGCTTTAATTCATTCATTTTGCACTCACATGGGTGAAAAGCCGCATTTTAACGCCATAAACTGTTCTTCACCAAATCAAGAATTTCAGTCCCCTGGCCGTTGATAATGGCTTTCATCATGTAAAGGCTAAACCCTTTGACCTGCGCTGTGGTGATGGTTGGCGGCATGACCAGTTCATTGCGGTTAACCCGCACGTCCACCAACGCAGGCCCGGGATGGCTGAAGGCAACCTGCAAAGCCTGTTGTAATTGTTCAGGTTCTTCCACCCGAAACCCTTTAATCCCTACCGCTTCCGCCATGTTGGCAAAATTGGGGTTTTCTAACTCGGTGGCATATTCCAGCATGCCGCCCACGTGCATTTCCATTTCCACAAAACCTAAGGTGCTGTTATTAAAAATAACGATTTTAACGGGCAGATTCTGCTGCACCAGGGTCAGGATATCCCCCATCAGCATGCTGAATCCACCATCGCCGCATAAAGCGACCACCTGACGATTGGGAAAGGCTGTTTGCGCCCCGATGGCCTGGGCCAGGGCATTGGCCATGGAGCCGTGATTAAAGGAGCCCAGTAAACGACGCTGGCCATTCATGGTGAGATAACGGGCTGCCCAGACGGTCGGCGTGCCAACATCGCAGGTAAAAATGGTGTCGACGTGAGCCTCTTCGTTGATCACGCGCGTTAAAAACTGCGGGTGGATAACTTTTTTGCCTGGGTTATAGTTTGCAAGCGCATCCAAATCCCGTCGTGCCTTTTTATAATGGCTAACCGCCTGTTCCAGGTGACTGCTGTCAGTCTTGGCCTCAATCAAAGGCAGCAGGGCTTTGAGGGTAGCATCACTGTCGCCAATTACCCCAAGCGCGAGATCCGTGCGTTTGCCCAATTGTTCACCGTGCAAATCAATTTGAATGATGTCCGCTTTACCCGGATAAAATTGCCGGTAAGGAAAGCTGGTTCCAAGCAACAGCAGGGTATCGCAGGCTTCCATCGCATAATAACCGGAAGAGAAGCCAATCAACCCTGTCATGCCGACGTCGTAAGGGTTGTCGTATTCGACATACGGTTTACCGCGCAGGGTATGAACCACCGGCGCACGCAATTTCTCACACAACGCCATCAACGATTGATGGGCGTTGGCCGCACCGATGCCGGCAAAAATGGTGATTTTTTTGGCGCTGTTTAACCGCTTGGCCAATTCATTCAATAAATCCGGTTGTGGAATCACCGCGGGTTGCGGCATAGGCATCCACTGCGGCATCGCCTCTGCCCGCATTTCCTGCAAAGCCAGATCGCCAGAGATCACCAACACAGCCACACCCCGTTTGGCCATGGCGGTCTGCATGGCAATTTTCAGCAAACGCGGCACTTGTTCTACTGACGAAATGACTTCACAAAAACAGCTGCATTCTTTAAATAAGATATTGGGATGGGTTTCCTGAAAATAATCCCCGCCGATTTCCGGGGTTGGGATATGCGCGGCAATGGCTAAAACCGGGGCATTGCTGCGCTGGCAATCATAAAGCCCGTTAATCAGATGCACATTGCCCGGCCCGCAGCTTCCGGCACAGACCGTCAGCCCGCCGGTCAACTGGGCCTCGGCGCCAGCAGCAAAAGCCGCCACCTCTTCATGGCGGGTATGCACCCATTGGATGGTCTTGCGTTTTTGCAAGGCATTGGTAATGCCGTTTAAAGAATCCCCAACAATACCATAAATGCGTTTGATGCCTGCCTTTTCCAACGAGTCCACAAAAACATCCGCAACAGTAGCCATGTTCAGTCCTTAGCGCCAGGCGTTGGTGTCAATTACTGACCTACAGTGGGTGCTGACATCGGCACCGCCGGTTTGGTCGTCATGGATTGACCAGAGGGTTTGGGCGCATTTGCGGCCGCTGCGGAGGAAGACGAGTGAGCGGCTGTGCTGGATCCGCTGGTTGGCGAATTCGCACGATCATAGGTCGTGACGGAGGCCGAAGAGCTGCTATGATAAGTGGTGTCATCCCTGCCGCTGGAGCCGCCCATTAAGCTCTGCATGGTGTCACACCCTGTCATTAACAAAGGAGCAACCAGTAACAATGAAGACATCGAGACAGTGCGCAATTTCAGTTTTTGCATATCATCATCCTTGAATAATTGGAGATACAGTCGTATAGATTCTAGCGGGTGCTCCGAACGTTGTAAAACGCCAACTTGTTAATACGGCAAAATTGGGATAAATATGTCTTATGCGTAGAATGCGCAACCCAATCATTAAAAGGATTCATTCATGATTTACCAGACTATTCTTGAAACCATAGGTCAGACCCCTGTTGTCCGCATTAACCGCATCAGCCAGGAATTGGACTGCGAACTCTATGCCAAATGTGAATTTTTTAATCCCGGCGGTTCAGTAAAGGATCGAATCGGCTATGAGATGGTTAAAAAAGCCGAAGAAGCCGGACGCATTAAACCAGGCGATACCCTGATAGAGCCCACGTCCGGGAATACGGGGATAGGCATCGCCCTGGCCGGTGCCGTGTTGGGCTACCACGTCATTATTACCATGCCAAACAAAATGAGCCAGGAAAAACAGGCCGTACTGGAACGCCTGGGCGCGACCATCTACAGAACACCCACTGAAGCGGCGTCCAGCGATCCGGACAGTCATATTTCTCTGGCGAAGGATTTACAGCGGCAAATTCCCAACTCCCATATCCTCGATCAATACGCCAACCCCGACAATCCCAATGCCCATTACTATGGTACCGCGCAGGAAATTATTGATGATTTCGGCAAGGACTTGCACATGGTGGTTGCCAGTGTAGGGACGGGAGGCACCATCACCGGCATTGCCCGCCGTCTGAAAGAATATAACCCGTCCATCCAGATTGTCGGCGTTGATCCCGTAGGCTCAATCCTTGGCGGCGGGACAGAAATTAAACCTTACCTTGTCGAAGGGATTGGCTATGATTTCTTTCCTGACGTGTTAAACAATGCCTTGATAGACCAGTACATTAAAACGACAGATGCCGATTCTTTCGCCATGGCAAGGCGCTTGATTCGTGAGGAAGGCTTGTTGGTCGGCGGCTCCTGTGGAGCCGCCATGTGGGGGGCTCTTAAAGCGGCAAAAACACTGGGGAAACATCAGAAATGCCTGGTTATCCTGCCCGATTCCATCCGCAATTACATGTCCAAATTCGCTAACGATGAGTGGATGAAAGAGCAGGGTTTTCTGTAAGGCAATGGACTCCCCTGAATGGGGGAGTCACCTTTTATTTAATGGCCGAGATGGAACTGCGGGTATTTTCCTGACTGTCGTTTTCAATCATGTCAAGTACCAGTTTGGAATCGAGTTGACCGATACTGACTGCACGGGCAATGGCATGGATAAGCTCCTTCACCACCTGCGACTCATTGGCTTCTCTGCTCAAACCAATGATGGCGGGTCTGTTCTGAGCTCTGGCTGTAATTTCAGCAAAGAAATGCTCATTACCGTACTCAAGTCCTACCTGACGAATGCGTCCGCGCAGGTAATCACTGCTGCCTAATCCTTTGACATACATGGAAATCAGCTGGTCTTTGTTCAAATTGCCATACTGAACCATGTTGGACAGCAGACTTTTATAATAATCAAACTCAGCCAGCAACCGATTGTCTTCCGCCTCAATACGCGCCAGGATGGCAGGCATTTCCGGATCGGGTTTGCCTTGCTCAGGGTTTGGTTCAATGGGCGGAACGGGTTGATTGGCAACCAGTTGAAAGCGTTCGGGTTGGGAAACACGTGGAATATAATGTTGTCCCTGCAACTGCATAACGACCTCCCCCACTCCCTGAGACTCGGCTTGACCATGGTACTTCATTGCGGGTATTTCTTTGTTGGGCTCGACAATTTTCACGGTAACCGGTATGTGCAGGGCATTGGCTAAGGCGGCAATGGCCGTTTCATCAATCCAGGTGGATGGTTGACGCATTTCAGCGGGTGACGTGCCTTCCGTGTCATCAACGAAAGCACCGCGATAATTTTCGGGATAAGTCACCATTTCATCGACTGCAATCTGACGCAGGGTATAGGCTAATTTATCAATAAATTCAGCCATTTTGGCAGGTGAATCCACCATTCTCGCCGGTGAATCGACTAAATCGCGGACACGCTCAGTCACTGTTTTCAATCCAGAGGCATGTTTCATGGGGAATAATTTAAAATGACGTGCCAATATACGCTTAAACAGGTCTTCGATGCCTCGAGGGCGGGCATTCACAGGAAAGTTGTTTTTAGTCAGCAATTGATCAACCAGAGCCGCTGCAATCGCTCTAAAGCCGCAATCGCCGTGACCGCCGACATCAATGAACGCGGGTTCCTGAAGTTTGACTACTTTAGATTTAGAATAGGCCGGCGCCACACCGTGGATGGGATTGACCCTGGCCGGGTTTCTAAAAAAACTTGATGTACTCATCGCACACCTCTATGTCGGGTTATTCTTCCATTCTAATCAAACTAGATTAAGGAAATATTAATAGGAAGACTGTTTCTAAAATTACCTAAAAAATTAAATCTTAATCACTTTTTGGGCAATGGGAGTGAATAAATTGCATAAGCTGCACAAAAAAATCCTTATCCCACAAATTATTATGATCTTTATCTGCAAATTCAATCAATTTTTTAGGTTCTTTGGCTTTTTTATACAAAACCTCGGCCTGCTCAAAGGGAACAATGCGGTCTAAACGCCCATGCAGAATAAGCAGCGGCGCACCAATGTGTTCAATCCGGGATAAGGAATCGAACTTATCCCAGGGCGACAGCAGAATCCAGGGGTAATGAAATCGAGCCACTGCCGTCATCGATGTGTAAGGGGATTGCAGGATCACCGCGCAAACGCGGTATTGTTCGGCCAGTTTTGTCGCGACACCACTGCCTAAGGATTCGCCATAAAGAATCACCCTCTCGCTGGTCACGCCCTCGTTCAGCAAAAAAGTCATCGCCGCCTCGCCATCGAGGTACAGGCCTGCCTCACCCGGGCTTCCAGCATTACCGCCATAGCCGCGGTATTCCAGCAGCAATACCCCATAACCGGCATTTAAAAAACCCGTCACCAAGGGCATGCGAAAACCAATGTGGCCGGCATTACCATGTAAATAGAGTATGGTTGGTTTTCCAGTCGCCGCTTTTTTATACCACGAGTTTAACTGAAGACCATCCGACGTGATTAATTTAACATCCTGCATACTTTGTGCATGGAAATGCTGTCGACTTGGCATTTCTTTTGCTGGAAAATACATAAGATGCCGCTGTAAAAAATACAGAAGCAACATAACCAGAGTGAACACAAAGGCAAGCGCCCAAAGAAACTGTTTCATCATTGCGTCATTAGAAGGGGCAGTCCTTTACTTTAAAGCAGGGTCTCCATCCAAACAATACACGCCCCGGGAGACACTGTACCCAGCAAGGAGATGGTATGGACCGTGTGCGGGAAGAAGATTTGCTGAGAATAAAGGAATTGCTGCGTCATGCCAGTGAATTCATTGCTTATTTTGAACTGGCTGAAGTCAAAATGATGGAGTGGCGGCAGGATATCGAATTGCAGACGCAATTGCAGCAACAACAGACACAGGAACAGTTACAAGGCCTGCGCAAGGAACTTGAAAATTTCCATGAGGTATTAACCCAGGCAGGGCTGCAACGCCTTCGCCAGCATACGGAACAAACGCTTAAACAGGGAGAAATCCACCTCCATTCCCTGCAGAAAACCAGTCAGCAAATGCTCGCCGATATGCAGTCTCAACATCGGGAATTCACTAAAACCGTCGAGAAAAGCCTGGCGCAACTCGATGAGTATGCGTTGACAGCCATTCAAAAAATCGGCACATTGCTGGCGGACTATGATGTGCAGCATTTCAAACGGGTAGCGAATGAAAGTTGTGAATACGTGGAAAAAGCAGCCAGCCAGGCCATCACCCAAAGCACGCGCCTGCTTAGAACCTTTCAATGGCGCGCCGCGGCGTTCGCCTGTTTAACGACTCTGTTAACGGCTTTTGGCGTAGGATTGTATGTCAACAATGAAATGCCCTGGGAGATGCATCAACAGGCGCGCAATGAACGCGAAGCGGGTAAATTACTGATGAAAGCGTGGCCCATGCTGTCGCAGCAGGAAAAAGACAACATCGTTGCCGGCGGGAAAAGGAACAAGTCTTGACCGTCTTAGTCTTTGCCGCCATCACGTCACTGCTCGCCCTAGGCTGGCCTGCCTTCAAACGACGCCGGCACCTTCGACGGTGGCGTCAGACTCTTGCCCTTAGCCATCATGCCAGGCGCTTTAAAGTGCTTTACCAGGATGTAGATGGCTTTGCGTTATCCCGCTTAAGCCGAACCAATCAGGATGCGATGGAATACGTTTACGGGGAAATTGAGTTTGAACCCTTCATTGCCTTGTTGTCGCTTTGTCACATCACGCCCCACACCGTGTTTTATGATTTAGGCAGCGGTACCGGCAAGGCAATCCTTGCCTGTGCCATGGTCTATTCCCCACAACGCAGTTGCGGTATTGAACTGTTCGCCCCACTTCATCAAGCCGCGGATGAGCGGCGCATTCAGTTGCAGGCATGGCCTGAGTACGCGCTGAAGGCGAAGCGCATTGAATTCAGACAGGCTGATTTTCTAGAGGTTGATTTGCGTGATGCTGATTTGATTTTTATTAATTCCACCGCCTTTTTTGGCGATTATTGGCGCAGGATTAGTGGTTATCTGGAACAGTTAAAACCGGGAACGCAGGTGTTAACTACCAGCAAACCATTGGATTCCGCCGCGTTCAACGTACGAAAAACCACCGTTCTGCAAATGAGCTGGGGACGCGTTACAGCCTATTTACAGTTCCGTTTGCACACGAAGTAAACGCTTATCAGGCCGCTGCATTTGCATTATTTGACTAAATCTTGTTACAGTTAATTGATAACATTGAATAATTTATTCTCGGGTCTATACTGAATATAAAACAATAAAATAGGCATTACCGGCAGTACTCTGGTAATGATAGACCTTAGAACGCGGCTAACCGAGGTGGGTATGATTAAATCGGAACTCATTGCAACCCTTGCTGCTGAAATGACACGCCTTCCTGAGAAGCAAGTGACTGACGGCATTAACCGAATTCTCGACTTAATGAGCCAGGCCCTGATTGATGGGAAACGCATTGAGATTAGGGGATTTGGCAGCTTCTCACTGCATTACCGCCCCCCCCGCAATGCCCATAACCCCAAAACCGGGGAAAAAGTGGTCACCGAAGCCAAATACAGTCCCCACTTTAAACCTGGAAAAGAGCTTCGTGAACGGGTCGATGCTTCACGAGGCAAAATACCGCTTGCGAAAGAAGAGGAGTAATGCGTTCTCAGGTTCGCGGTAAGGTAACGCCAGTTTGACCCTGGTATTTACCGCCCCTGTCGCGATAGGACACGGCACAGACCTCGTCAGACTCCAAGAACAACATTTGCGCAACTCCCTCGTTAGCATAAATTTTAGCTGGCAGGGGCGTGGTGTTGGAAAATTCAAGCGTCACATGCCCTTCCCATTCCGGTTCAAGCGGGGTCACGTTCACAATAATGCCGCAGCGTGCATAGGTGGACTTTCCAAGGCAAATGGTCAAGACATTGCGAGGGATTCGAAAATACTCCACTGTGCGAGCCAGCGCAAAGGAATTTGGCGGAATAATGCAGACATCGGATTGGACATCGACGAAGCTGTTGGCATCAAAATTTTTAGGATCAACAATGGCGGAGTTGATGTTGGTAAAAATTTTAAATTCATCCGCACAACGCACATCGTAACCGTAACTGGAAACACCATAGGAAATGATACGGCCATTTCCGGTTTCCCTTACCTGCCGGCGCTCATAAGGAGAAATCATGCCTTCTTCCATGGCCATTTTCTCTATCCAGCGATCTGATTTAATTGACATGGCAACCCTGTATAAATTTTAAAACCGATTTTCTACCACAAAGCATGCCGCAGGGGAAGGTATAGCGCAATTTTCAATCAATAAACCAGCACGGGTGTACGCAGTAACCGATTCAGGCTCATCGTTTCTGGCCTCGTAATGGACTTATCCTGATTGCTAATGAGTGTGTCTTGTTTTCGATCCCGTACTTTTTAATTTCCCAAGTAAACTCAATGCAGCCAATAACGCCATGTCTACTTCTGGACGGAAATCCATTGCAACAGCAAATCCAATATAATCCTCTTCAGGTAAAGTGAACTCTCTCTTCAAAATTGGCGTTACTTTATTAATCAGGGCCTGCATGGCAATATCATCTATCGATGTATAATGCATTTTTCTACTGGATATCATCTCCCCCAGGGTGACATGGAGAGCATACTTTAATAAATACAGCGCATCTTCTTGCGTTTGATCCACGTTGCTTAACTGAATCAGACCTTCTTCATTATAGAGGTGGGTAAACTCATCTTGTTCAGATGAAAACTCAGTGTGAAGAATATCGGGTTGGTGCGCATGAGTAGTCTGGCATCTAAAGAAAAACAAACAGTCTCCTCACCTTGCCGTTCAGTGATTTTAAAGCATCCCTGAAAAATAAGGGGGTTTCCCAAACAGCAACTAAAACAAGGGTTTCAACCGTAATCCCTGTCAATTTTTTCTTGGTTGACATGATGCAGCCGTTCCGAATTAAATTTTGTGGTTAATATTATCACCTGATTTTGATAATTCATGGCGTTTTAAATCGAGCCATTACAATCCTTTCTGCGAGGCAACGTGGTTGTAATCGACAAACCATTGCGGAAGTTTATTCCTAAGTCATTGAGCATTCATGGATCATCAAACCCACGCCATCATGCTTAAATGTTTTGACCCAAGCCTCGGCCATCCCATTTGCATCAGCGTCTCCCACTCCCGCCACAATGCGTTGCAATCCCATTTTCTTTATGTTTTATTGTAAAAAAGGGACAAGGGGTTTATCGGATGATCTATCTCATCATTTTCCTGTTAATGTGCGCTTTGGCTTACCTGCTAACCCCTCTGATTTTCCCGGGTTACTTCATCAAAAGTCAGAACCATTCCCTGACAAACAAGGATACGCTGACCCACAACGACCTGCTTAAACTATTAAATTTTTTTGAGTACAGCCCTGTGGAAATCGATGGGGTCTGTCACGGCTTTACTTTAAATTGGGCATTGGCTGCGGCAGGTAAATCAGAAAACTATTTTTTTAATCTGCTGAACACCTTAAGGACGCATAAGGCTGTTTTGCTTGATCAATCCAAATCCATCAGCGAAAAGGTAAAAAATCACCAGACGTTGAATAAAAAGGAAATACAAGTAGGCGAGTTGCAATCGCTTTTAGGACTTATCTGCCTTGCTCAGGATCCGGATTTTTATCACGAGGTCTATAATAAACCGCTGGCGCAAAGCGCCATTAATCCAATCCTTAAAATGATCCGCTATCAAAAAACACCGGAACATCAAACCGTCCAATGCCTGTATCAAAAAACGGTGCCCTGCGCTTCCAAAGCCAGGCTGCAGGAATTCCTGCAGCAACTCCGCCTGCTGCTCAAACTGGAGGATCATGTCGCCATTCTCGCGGGCAGCGAAGAACACAGTCTTGGCTTTCGGGTTCATTCCAAAGGATGGCTGTTCATGGATATCAATAACCTGTACAAGCAATCAAAAGACTACCCGCAGCAAATCCTGTCAACGGCAGTACTCGCAGAACGGTTGTATGAAACGCTTTTTGAAAAGGGCAACCATTTCATCCTATCCACCTGTTATATCGCCAGGCCCAATGCCGGCTTACTGCATCGTTTAAAAAAACTGGATTCAATGTTCCCGGTCACTAAAAAAAACATGGCCATCACTAATTCCCGCGGTTATGGGTTGCTGCCCATTGCGGCACAAAGTAATGATGTGCCTACGGTGAGAGAGCTGTTGACGCTCGATAAGCAGCACGCCTTTCTCAATAAAACTCAGCTTAAGCGCACCTTCTTTTATGCCGCCGCTTACAATCACACGACGATTCTCCAAATGCTTCGTCGAAAAGCGGGGCTTGATCTCAATACTCCCTGTGACTCCGACCACAACAGCATGCTGGGTCTTGCCTGTCGGGAAGGGCATACGGAAGCCGTGATTGAATTGCTGCGTGACCCGAGAGTGGATGTGAATTACATCAACAAAGAGGGATGCACCCCCTTGATGCTGGCCTGCACCTCCGAGTGCACAACCACTAACCGCGCGCTTTTTTTAGCCTTGCTTGAACGTGGAGCCAATACCCTGTCTCCTGACGGTAAGCCCATTATGGAACTGGCCGCTTTTTATGGTAATCAGGCAGCCATCGATGCCATTACCAGCCATCAAGCCTCAATAACACCCAACGATTCCGCTTCTGCCCTGAGGCAGTGCTTTACAAAAGCCTATGGCCACTTTTTTAAAGCATCTTCCCCATCAAAACCACAGATCACAAGCTCACTGGATGGCTGTTCGTTTAAGGACTCAATTTCCGCAATAGATCCCCCAATTCCACAGGCATAGGAAAAATAATGGTGGAATTATTCGTCCCGGCAATGGTCGCTAGAGTCTGGAGATACCGCAGTTGCATGGCTTGCGGTTGTTCAGCCAGAACCTTTGCGGCCTGTAATAATTTTTCGGACGCCTGCAGTTCCCCTTCCGCATGAATGACTTTGGCGCGACGGTCGCGCTCAGCCTCGGCTTGTTTCGCAATCGCACGAATCATGCTTTCATCCAAATCCACGTGTTTAATTTCCACATTGGCCACTTTGATACCCCAGTTATCGGTTTGCGCATCGAGAATACGCTGAATGTCGCTGTTTAATTGTTCCCGTTCAGCCAGCATTTCATCGAGTTCGTGCTGCCCTAAAACGGAACGCAGGGTTGTCTGCGCCAATTGACTGGTGGCCTCAAAATAATTCTCGACCTGAATAATCGCATGTTTGGGTTCAACAACACGAAAATAGAGAACTGCATTGACTCTGACTGACACGTTATCACGGGAAATAACATCCTGGCTGGGTATATCCATGACCACGGTACGCAAATCCACTCGAACCATCTGTTGAACACCCGGAATGACAATAATTAAACCGGGGCCTTTGACTTGCCAGAATCGCCCTAACATAAAAACAACGCCACGCTCGTATTCACGAAGCACTTTGAAGGTCGACAGCAACAGCAAGCCCAGTATGATTAATGCGAACATCAGAAAAGGTGCCATAATATCCTCCTAATTATCCTGCTTCTTCACGGCATTGCTGTTTTCCTGTCGTGATTTTTTTGCAGGTTTCATTTCCTTAACTTCCAAAAGCAGACCTTTCGCGGCAATGACTTTTATTTTCTTATTCTTGCCTATGGGTTGAGAGGCGTGCACATTCCATATTTCCCCGCGAATAACAGCCTGCCCCTGTAAATCAATATCCTCCATCGCTCGACCCTCTGCACCGACCAGAACGGACAGACCATGCTGAACGTCATGGCGCCGTGACTTGATGGTCATCCCAAGCAGGGTAAACAGCACCAGGACATTCACTACCGCCATGGCCCAAATAGCAGACCAGGCGACCTGATAGCTTTGATGGTCAGTATCAATTAACAGGATAGACCCAAAAATAAAGGCGATGCTGCCGCCAATCCCCAAAGCGCCAAAACTTGGCGAAAACGCTTCGGCAATAATAAAAACAATACCGATCAGGATTAAACCCAGGCCGGCGTAGCTGACAGGCAACAGCTGCAAAGCATACAGTGCAAGTAACATGGCAATCGCACCAATGACGCCAGGCAGTACAAAACCAGGGTTCATTAACTCAAAAAAAATGCCATAAATACCTAAAAGCAGCAGGAGGTAGGCGATCGTTGGTTCGGTGATAATCAAAAGCAATTGTGTACGCCAATCAGGATGAATGCGTTCAATGGTCTTATTTTCAGTGTCCAATTGAATTTTCATGCCATTCTGCATCACCACTTGACCCTGCAATTGCTGTAACAAATCAGTCTCATTGTCGGCAATGAAATTGATTACACCGGCCTTTAATGCTTCCTGTGCGGTCATGGTCGCGGCATCGGTGACGGCTTTTTCTGCAAATTGGGGGTCCCGTCCGCGCAACTGTGCCAAGGTACGGATATAAGCCTGTGCATCATTGGCTACTTTCTTGCCCAGGGTTGAGTTGTTTTTATCGCTCGTATCCTTGTTTTGCTCACCGATCTGTACGGGACTTGCCGCCCCCAAATGGGTACCCGGTGCCATAGCCGCCAGCGTACTGGCATAAAGGATATAAGTGCCGGCGCTCGCCGCCCTTGCGCCGTTGGGAGCCACATACGCAACCACCGGTGTTTTTGACGAAAGAATCGTCTGAACAATCAGGCGCAAGGATTTATCCAATCCGCCGGGAGTATTGATGCGCAGGATAATTAATGAGGCTTTATCGGCCTGAGTGATGCCGCGATGAATGTAATCCGCCATGGCAGGGCCAATGGCGCCTTCTACATTGAGGACAATAATTTTTTCAGCGTAGGTAATGGCTGGAATAAGTAAAAGTGTTAAACAAATAACCCACTTCACAAGAAAGGCACGTCTTTTGTGCGGGTTCATATAACATCCTGTTTGTCTCCCATCCATTAAGCATAGCATTTAACCCTGCTTTGTTATGGGATGACCCGGTTTGACAGCGTGGTCAGCCTTAAAGGCTGACCTCAGCATTAGAAGAAAACACCAATCTGTGCAACAACGGTATCGGCTGTTTTACCCGTGCCCAAGGTATTGGCATTGATTACGCCTGGAGGGGCGATACCGTTGGCAAAATCACCACTGCGGTAATCAATGTCATGACGGTATTCAAGACTCTCTACCGTGTCTTTCCAGAGGGAAATATTGAAAACCGTACTGATTCGTTCCCGCGGCAAATTGAGCGCCAGTGTGTCTTTAGACCATTGATAACCCAATGCCAATGAGGCGGGCTTATCAAAGGCTTTGAAGGTGACACCTCCTTCAATCTGAGCCGCCTGGGGTTTTGCGCCTCGGCCGTTAAAACTCAAGGCATTGGGATTGAATGCTTTGGTCGCGCCGACCCATTCTAAAGCCAGGGTATAACGATCGAAACTCACATTACCATGAATATTAAAGGCCGGTACTTTGCCAACGGCCTCAGAACCATTGGTAATTGAACCAAAACCGCCAAAGGTGGTGCCTGCGGGGGAACCCGTATTCTGCATACCGCCGGCGTCGGCAATCGTGCCAAGGTACCCTGCACCGATCTCGCCGGTGACATCGCCCTGTTCCAGCGTATAACCGGCATTGACACCACCTACACCGTCACGTCCCAGGGTAGTATCAGAACGGAAAGCATAAGCCTGGGCATAAGGACCGGTACCCTGTTGTGATTTATAACCCAGGATAATCGGTCTGGCTTTGGTACGAGCCATGATCATCGTAATGGGCGAACTCACCATGGCGCTTGCATACTTTCCAAAAGGAACAAATAACTGTCCTGCGGTAAAATAGAAGGGCGATTTGTCCAGATTACCAATGTTGACAAAACCCAGGTTCAAATCAAAGGATGAATTGGCTACGCGTTGATTGCTGAGATCGGGCGGTGATTCATCATAGGCAATCCCGATAAAGGCTTCCACCATGTCGTTCAAGGCTGCCGCGACATCCAACTCACTGGATCCTAAGGTAATATCACCCTGTGAATTCCCAATGAATGGTCTCGAGAGCGTGGCTACGGGTTCCGTTTTACCGCTGATGGCAATAATGGGCATGGTCGGGACAGGATAGCCAATGCGCTCATAGGCACGGTAAAGGCGTCGACGCTGCTGCATTAAACGGATATCGCGGTTAATACTGGAAATATTAACGATGTAATCGGAGCCATCAAAGGCAGGCCTGTCACCAAGATAGGGCGAGGTCACCACGGGCGTACCGGCAATGTAGGTCAACACGTGCTCATCAGCAACCAATGCGGTTGGGTAAAAACCGATGGATTCTGGGTGGCTGTCAATGGTATGCACGCTGAGCAGGCTGCTATGAAATGACAAAGGGCCGTCTCGTGGTATGGGTTTCGCTGTATTAGCCGTGCTTTCAGGTGCTTTACTGGCTGGCTTTTTATTGAGTTTGGGGGGTTCCGCCGGTTGTGTGGATTGCGAGACCACCTGCTTTTGCAGGTTGTTAATCTGATCCTGAAGGGCTTTCGTTTGATTTTGAAGGCGTTGAATTTCTTGCAACAATTCCTTATTCGCTACAGCAAAGCCCGGGCTGGCTAACGCAGCCAAGGCCATAAATAATACTTTGTGTTTCACAACCGATACTCCTGATTATAATTCAATCTTCCACTTGCTTCGGCGAATTGATTATAACTGGAGCGCATCAGGCTGGCCAGCGATTGTTCACTCTATTTACCTAAAAGGTAGTTTTTTGCAATAAAAAACCCATCCGAAGATGGGTTCTTGAAGCGGGATGGGCATTAAGCCGGGGCAACCCATTTCAGTCCGCCATAAACACCGTACATGCCAAAGTCAGACATATCAATTCTTAAGCATCCGCATAATGGGTTAATGTGCTGTAATGAATTGAAGTAGTTAAATACCTGATAGCCTGCTTCAATATTCAGTGTTCCATTCGCTGTTTCATAGGCATAGTTAGCTCCTAACTTGGCCTCAACGCTGGGAACCACTGATTTCTGCGTACCATAACGAGTAAATGCAACCAGATTATTACCAAAGAAGGTTGCTTCGTTATAACGTCCAGTTCCATAAAGAATCGATCCGGAAGTATTGGCTGTAATGCTGAAGTTTTCCGTCAGATCATAGGAAAAATCAACACCTACAACTGGCCCCACACCATTGAAGTCGGTATTTTGCGTACCAAATACCCCAGAGGTTAACAAGAGAATGGTGGGCGAAACAACGCTGTAAGCCAGGTTGCTGTTGACACGGATGTCAGCGTACTGGAAACCGCCATAAAAACGGGCGTTCTTACGCATTCCCATATCCACGTGTTGACCCATTACAGCATTCACACGATCAAACTTGTTGGTGAATGTGTGGGTAAAATTAGCGGATACAACACCACCCAGCGGGGAGGGGAAAACGCCAGTGAATGAACCGTTGTTGCTATCCACATCATAATGCAGCCAATCGACCGTGAGATCATTGCCTGTGCGGAAATGATAGGATCCTTCCAGTTTGTATCCCCATCCCCATTCATTATCAACATCTTTGTATTCACTCAGGGAAGAGGCAGCGAGACCGTAAGCCTTGT
Source organism: Legionella rubrilucens (assembly GCF_001468125.1). GTDB lineage: Bacteria > Pseudomonadota > Gammaproteobacteria > Legionellales > Legionellaceae > Legionella_C > Legionella_C rubrilucens. Next base: position 283,582 of record NZ_LNYT01000022.1, read on the forward strand.
CAGCGTCATAAATTGGCTTTAAGTACAATGCCTGTATGCCGAGATCCCATTTTTTTGCTTCGCAGGGGACTGTGACATCGCCCGGGGTACAAGTTGGAGCAGGCGGAGCACCGTACATACCTGCTGCTGCAAAACCGCTGATACTCATTCCTAGAATTGCCAGGGTTGTTCTTCTAAACATGTTTACTCCCTTAATCCAAAAAAAAGCCCATCACAGGTGATGGGCTTAAATCTTACCGAGTTGCTAATTAAACGTTGCCAACCCACTTCAGACCGACGTAAGGACCGTGCAGAGCGAAGTCAGTTTCGATAACGTTAGTACCCAGGATCAATGGGCTAGTTCCGATATGCTGAGCATTGAAGTAGTTAACCCACATGTAACCAGCATCCAGAGTCAGATCGCCTTGAGCCATAGCGTAAGTGTATTTAGCACCCAGTTTCGCTTCCAGTTCAGGAACGATAGCAGTTTTGGAACCGTGAGTAGTAGCAACTGTAACACCGTTAACTACACGAGCAGTGTCAAACTTGCTGTCGCCAACCAGAATAGCAGTTGCGCCGTTTGCATAAACTGCGAAACCATTACCCCAATCGTAGGACATGTCAGCACCAACACGAGGACCGAAACCGTTGAAACGCAGGTCAGCTGTATCACGAATAGCTAAAGCGTTAACTTGAGCCCAGAAATCAGTGTCGATACGAGCGTACTGAGCACCACCGTGGAAGCGGATGTTTTTGAACTCACCGAAGTCAACGTGTTGACCGAATTCAAAGTTTACAGCATCCCATTGTGGCTCAACACTGGCAACTCCACCGACAGCGAAGAAATCATCAGTGAAATTGAAATCAGTGTCTTTACTGAAGTGGTACCAGTTGATGTTGATGTCGTTACCAGTGCTGAAGTGGTAAGAACCTTCTAACTTGAAGCCCCAGCCCCAATCCAGATCCAGGTCGTGGTAGTAGGTGTTGCCAGCAGCATCAGTAGTAGCGAAACGGTAACCGAAATCGCCGTCATAAACTGGTTGCAAATATAAAGCTTGTACACCGAAATCCCAAGCAGTTCTTTCGCAAGGAACGGTTACATTACCAGGGGTGCAAACAGGACCCATGGTACCAGCAAACACTGCACTGCTTCCTAAAGCAAGAACAGCTACCGCTGTTTTTTTCAAATTTAACATTGCTTCATCTCCACTTTTTATTATTAACTTTCCGTTTTGCTGTCAAATCACAACGAGGTGTTGACCACAGTACGCAATCATCGCTCTATCCGAGAACGTACATAGGCAAATTATCTAGTCCAATTCTTGTAAAGTCAACATTAAAATTGCAAGTTTTATCAACAATCTTAATATTTTCCTCGAATTCGCTCATATTTTATTCAGCCTGAAAAATATAATGCAGAACTCACACAAGCAGGCTTAATGGTAAAGGCTACATGAATTTTTTTGGTTTTGCCACCTGAAAGTAGGCTTTTTTTTGCTTTTTTTATACGAACACACCAGGCATGCATCTTATTGATACAATGAGATAAATTAAATACCATAATCAGCGCATTGATCGCCAGCATCGAAATCAGCACGGATTGAAGAGCTATATATAATGTATCGATGCACCGAGCAAACCCGTATCCAGCCTATATTTTTTTCTCTATTTCGACCACCACGCGACGGTTTAATGCCATGCCGGCCTCTGTGGTATTCGGCGCGACAGGATCCAGCACCCCAAACCAGGTGGTATAAATCATGTCCTTGTTAATGCCCTGACTTAACAGAAACTTCTCAACGGCTTTAGCCCTGGCTTCCGACATCGCATTATTAATGGATTTACGGCCCCGATCATCAGAATACCCGTAAATGTTGATTTTCCTGACCTGTGGATCCGCATTCACATAGGTCACGATGCGCTTGAGTTGGCGCAGCTGTGCTTCTTCCAATTTGTAATCGTTGGTATCAAACAATAAAACCGTGGTTTTAACGTGCTCGTAATTAAACGGCAGAAGATTGCCGAGGCAGCGCTGGTATTTGGCATACACTTTCTGAAAATGGATGGGGGATAGAATCACCGTGACTGGAAACCCTTGTTCCGAACGGTATTGGATGCGCGTATTATATCCCTTGGCCAGGTACGTCAGGGTACTGAGTGCTGGATCCCGCGGGAGAAAAAGTGCAAATTCGCCTGGGGTGAGGACGGTCTTAGTGATCGGGAAACGCAGGGCGCGCGGCTTCCAGACAGGTTCTTTGGCATAGACCACCGCCGGCAACTCCCTTTGCACCTGCTCCCACTTACTCATGATGAAGTGCGGCGGTCTTGCGGCATATTGCTCAAAATAGGCAATCCCATAGTTCGGAATGACCAAAGACAAGCCGCAGCGCAGACGGTTGCCGGTCATTTTCCATTTCTCAAACCCCATGGGGCTTTTGTATTGAACCGGCACAACCGCCTTTGCCTGTTCTCCCCACAAGCTGCCAATCACGATCAAAGGCAAAACGGAACATGTAAAAAACTGCTTTAAAGCCATTTTTTGTTCATCCTGCTTTGTTATTCCGTGTTATGCTCCCTATTATCGGCTAACTTTGTGGAACCTTTATTTTGCAAACACTTGTTATAACCCGTCCGGACGATTGGCACGTTCATTTTCGCGACGGCGACGCGCTTAAAGAGACAGTAGCCGCCACCGCCAGGCATTTTTCCCGGGCGTTGGCCATGCCCAACTTGAAGCCGGCGTTGACGTCGGTTCGGTCCGTGTTGGCTTACCGGGAACGTCTTATGAAGGCTCTGACGTCACCCTATGACTTTACTCCTTACATGACACTTTATATTAATGAACAGGTACAACCCGAGGAGATGCTCAGCATTCAGGCAGGCGATGCCATTCTGGGAGCCAAACTCTATCCCGCCGGCGCCACCACCAATTCAGAAGAAGGAACTCATTCGTTACGTGCCCTCTACCCTTTATTGGAGGTTATGCAGCAGCAGGATCTGGTGTTGCAGATCCATGGCGAAATCACTCATGGGGATATTTTCGATCGCGAAGCCGCCTTTCTTACCGAAGGATTACTGCCCTTAACCCGTGATTTCCCTAAGCTGCGCATCGTACTGGAACACATTTCCACCAAGGCCGCCGTTGATTTTGTCAGTGAGGCAGGCGAGCGGGTTGCCGCCACCATTACGCCGCATCACTTATTGTATAACCGGAATCAACTGTTAAGCGGCGGGGTTAAACCGCATTATTATTGTTTACCGATTCTTAAACGGGAGCGCGATCAACTGGCTTTACAACAAGCCGCCGTCAGCGGGAATGCTAAATTTTTTGCCGGCACCGACAGCGCCCCGCATGCACGCCAGAACAAAGAGACTGCCTGCGGCTGTGCCGGCATCTATTCCGCACCCTATGCCGTTTCACTATACGCCCAGGTGTTTGATCAACTCGGTAAGCTTGAAAAATTGAATTGCTTTATGGGCCATTTCGGCGCTTCATTCTATCAATTACCCATCAATAAAAGCGAATTACTGCTTAAAAGGCAGCCGCAAACAGTGCCTCACAGCCTGCCACTCGGTAAGGACAGTGTCATTCCCATGGCCGCCGGCGAAACATTGGCCTGGAGTGTTCATGAAGGTTAATGCATTATTAAAATCCAGTCTTAAACACCGTTTTCGCGGTTTTCTCCCGGTGGTAGTCGATATCGAAACAGCAGGCGTGGATCCCTGCAAAAACGCCTTGCTGGAAATGTGCATTGTTATTCTCGACATGGATGAACAGGGTCATTATTACCCTGCCGCTACCTACTTCGAGCACATTCTGCCCTTTGACGGTGCAGAACTGGACGCCAAGTCTCTGGCGTTTAATCAGATTGATCCCTTTCAACCCCTGCGCTTCGCGGTCGATGAGAAGGAAGCCTTGCATCGCCTGTTTACCCCTATTCTTGCCGCCCTGGATAAAAGCAAATGCCAGCGCGCCGTGCTGGTCGGTCATAATGCCTGGTTTGATTTGCTCTTTATTAAGGAAGCCGTGAAGCGTACTGGAGTAAAAAGCCCCTTTCATGCCTTTACCTGCTTTGATACGGCAACGCTTGGGGGGTTGTTTTACGGAGAAACCGTCCTGGCTAAAGCCGCCGTGGCCGCAGGCATTCCCTTCAATACCAATGAAGCTCATTCAGCGATTTATGATGCGGAAAAAACGGCCGAGCTCTTTTGCAGGATGATCAATACCTGGCATAAAACGCTGGCAAAAACCATTCAGGAATAAGAAGAGGACTGCCGGCGGTAACGCCGGCAGGAAACAGTTACAGCGAGTCGGAGTGAGAAGCCAGGTACTCGGCAACCCCTTTTGGAGAAGCCTTCATACCCGCCTTGCCTTTTTGCCAACCGGCTGGGCAGACTTCGCCATGTTCTTCAAAGAATTGGACCGCATCGATAATGCGCAGAATTTCATCCACATTGCGGCCAATGGGTAAATCATTCACGATTTGTGAACGGACAACGCCATTTTTATCGATGACAAAAGCCCCGCGGAATGCAACGCCGGCAACAGGGTGTTCCACGCCGTAAGATTGGCAAATGGTATGCGAAATGTCAGCTGCCAGGGCGAATTTGACCGGGCCAATACCGCCGTCTTTAACCGCCGTGTTACGGTAAGCGTTATGCGTAAATTGCGAATCAATGGATACCGCAATCACTTCCACACCGCGTTCTTTAAACTCATGCATGCGGTGATCCAGAGCAATCAGCTCGGAAGGGCATACAAAGGTGAAATCAAGGGGGTAAAAGAAAACCAGCCCGTATTTCCCTTTGATCGTGTCATGCAAATTCAATTTATCAGTGATTTCACCATTACCGAGTACGGCAGGTACAGTAAAGTCCGGGGCTTTTCTTCCAACTAAAACACTCATCTGCTTCTCCTTAGGAAAGGCGTACCAGGTACGCGGATTTAAATTCACAATGTACAGGGTGCAATGGCTTAAAGAGCAATCGCGTCTCTTAACAAGGCCTCCAGTTCCCCTTGCTGATAGAGTTCGGCAATGATATCAGAACCCCCGATTAATTCACCTTTTACCCAAAGCTGCGGAAAGGTGGGCCAATCAGCATATTGAGGCAGTGTTTGACGGATGTCAGGATTGGCAAGTACATCGACATAAGCAAAATCAACACCACACGCATCAATGCACTGAACAGCACGGGCAGAAAAGCCGCATTGAGGCATTTTGGGCGTGCCCTTCATATATAACAATATCGCATTTTCAGCAATTTGTTGTTTGATTTTATCAATGGTATCCACAAAGTCACCTACATTTTTGGAAATTAAAAAACACCGCCAATTATGGCGAAAATAAGACCAGTTAGCAACTGGGGTTACCCTTTAGCCGCATTGAATATGTTGAACATCCTGCTACACTTACTAACTCAAAATAAAAACTGGAGAATGATTCATGGCATTCAGCTTACCCCCACTACCTTATAGTCTCGAAGCCTTAGCGCCCACCATTTCCAAAGAAACACTGGAATATCATTATGGCAAACATCACAATGCGTATGTGACTAACCTCAACAAGTTAATTGCCGGCACCGAATTCGAGCAGTTAAGCCTTGAAGACATCATCAAACAGTCGTCAGGCGGTATCTTTAATAATGCCGCTCAGGTGTGGAATCATACCTTTTACTGGCATTGTTTAAGCCCTAACGGCGGCGGCGAACCCAAAGGGCGTCTGGCTGACATGATTACTAAAAAGTTTGGTTCCTTTTCCGCGTTTAAAGAGCAATTCAGTCAAGCGGCCATTACCACCTTTGGTTCAGGCTGGGCCTGGCTGGTGCAGGATCAAGATGGCGAATTGAAAATCACCAGTACCAGCAATGCCGGCACCCCGATGACGGAAGGACTGAATGCCCTGTTAACCTGTGACGTCTGGGAACATGCCTATTACATCGATTACCGTAATGCCCGTCCTGACTACGTCAGTGCATTCTGGAATCTGGTGAACTGGCAATTTGTAGAAGAAAACCTGCAATAACAGCGCAGGTTTAACCGCCTGATGATTAATAAGGAGTTTTAATGGCACTAATTACGAGTTATAACCCGCTGCCGATTACTTTTACTCATGGAGAAGGTGTCTGGCTTTATGATGAACAGGGCAAAGCCTACCTTGATGGCTTAAGCGGTATTGCCGTCTGCGGGTTGGGTCATGCTCACCCCGAAGTCACTAAAACCATCCAAACTCAGGCGGCTAAACTGCTGCACACGTCGAATGCCTTCCACATCAAGGAACAGGAATTACTTGCCGAGAAATTAACGGCAATTACCGGCATGGAGCAGGTTTTTTTTGCCAATTCTGGCGCCGAAGCCAACGAAGCGGCCATTAAACTGACCCGCCTGTACGGGCATAAAAAAGGCATCGAAACCCCCTCCATTATTGTTATGGAGCGTGCATTTCACGGCCGCACCATGGCGACACTCACAGCCTCCGGCAGCCGCAAGGTGCAGGCCGGTTTTGAGCCTCTGGTGCCGGGTTTTATCCGTGCGCCCTTTAATGATCTGGAAGCCCTGCATACCATCGCGGCAAATCGCGACGATGTGGTGGCCATCATGCTTGAACCCATTCAGGGTGAAGGCGGAATTTTTGCCGCAGATGATTCTTATTTACGGGCGGTTGAACAACTTTGTCACCAGCATGACTGGCTGCTCATTCTCGATGAAATCCAGACAGGCAACGGCCGCACCGGCAAATGGTTTGCCTACATGCACACCAATGTCCGCCCAGACATCATCACGACTGCCAAAGGGCTGGCCAATGGCGTACCCATCAGTGCCTGCTTAATGAGTCATCGCGCTTGCAATCTCTTCAAGCCAGGCAATCACGGCTCAACTTTCGGAGGCAATCCATTAGCCTGCGCAACGGCCCTGACCGTACTTGAGGTCATTGAGCGCGACAAACTGTGTGAGAAAGCCGCAAGTAACGGCAATTTCCTTAAAGAAAAACTCATGCGTGAACTCAACGATCACCCGGCTGTGCGTGCTATCCGCGGCCGCGGCCTCATGCTGGGCATTGAACTCGACAGGCCGGCGAATGATGCCCGGGCGATTGGGCTTAAGCATGGGGTTTTGTTTAATGTCACCGCGGAAAACGTCATTCGTCTGCTGCCGCCTTTAATTATCAGCGAAAATGAAATTGAAGAATTGGTTTCCCGTGTCTGTAAAACCATTCATGAATTCATTGCCTTAAAAGCGAAGGAAGTCAGCTGAGTTTAATCCTGCCCGCGATTAATGGGCAGGAGAATTAAGCGAGATGAAACACCTGCCCACGCTTGACGAAACCACAGAATCCCTGGTGTTGAGCGTCGGGTAGTTGACCGTCATTGTAATGATATAACCACATTTTGCTTTTAATACCGGCATCCAATTGACTCAGCTCAACAAAATTGGCATGGACACCGCTTAAATACGATGACGTTTCGCAGTCATGAAAAATAATGTCGGCCTGCTGATAATAAGTCCGCAGCATGGGTAAATTAAATTGGGTGTCCGTGGTCAGCAGAGCCTTGCTTTTTTTCCCCTGGATGAGCAAACCATAGCTGGGTTTCAGTACGCCGTTAGAAATCATGTGCACGGTTTTTACCAGGGTCAATGAAATCCCCTCCCAGACAAACGGGGTTTTATCCGTCATGGCGTTCACATTGAAATAGCTGGAAAGTGAGGCTTCTTCGGTTTTTAGCGTTGCCATCCCGCCTTTCAGGCGTTCCTGCCACAAGGCATCAATCAAACTTTCGTGGAGAAGCAACTCGGGTTTGGGTAAGTCCGTGGTGAATTTGCGCTTAAATCCCAGCCATTCAAGTCCTCCGCAGTGATCCCCATGAAGATGACTGATATAGACAGCATCGATGTCTTTTGCAGCATAGTTCGCATGCGCTAAGGAGAAACGAACATCGGTACCGCAATCAATGAGTAATGTTTTCCCTTCATCGGTTGTCAATAGCATGTTGGAATGGAAATTACCCGCATCTTCCGATAAGCCATTGGCTGTACCCAAAAATAACAATTTCATAGTCAGTCCTATTTATGCGTGTGCACAAAAACCCCATCCCAATCCGGCGGTAAATTCTGAGTACGCAAGTGCATAATCCGTTGGATATAAAGTTCATACAGATACCTATCAGGATAGCATCTCTGCAAATTCTCAAATGCAGTTAAAGCCTCCGGCCAGCGCTGTTGATAAAAGAGAACGAGTGCCTCCTCATAGTGCTGTAATTGAACCAGTAAGGCCGCATCAGCCTCTTGCTGGTAGCCCAAGGGTTCATAAATCGCTACAGGTTGCTGCCGGCCTTTCACAGTTACCTTGTCAATGAGCTGCCAGACAAAGGCCTCCTGGGACGCGCGTGTCGCCTCACTGACTAAAATATCGACGCGATAAAATTTAGTGAGCTGCTCAAGCCGCGAGGCCAGATTCACAGTGTCGCCAATCACGGTGTAAGCTCGTCGAAACTCCGAACCCATATCCCCAACATCCATTTTGCCGGTGGAAATGCCAATGCCCAGTTTAATTTCAGGAAAAGCGACCTGCCCGTGCTGTATGGTTGTCGGTAAGGTGGTCTTAATCGCCAAAGCCGCGGCCACGGCATGAAACGCATGCTGCTCATCGTGCAGCGGTGCACCCCAAAAGGCCATGACCATGTCGCCAACGTACTTGTCTATGGTGCCTTGATGTTCAAAAATGATGCGGGTCATGGGCGTAAACAAGGCATTCAACAGCCACTTGACCGTGCTGGCATCCAGGCTTTCGCTAATGGCGGTAAAATTTCGGATATCGGAAAATAACACCGACATTTCCCGTGTTTCCCCCTCCATGCTGAAATGCTCAGCCGCATTGGTCATCTCCTCAATGTGAGAAGGCGGCACATACTGACCAAACAACCGTTTGATTTTATTTTTTTGCCGCCGCTCGTACACAAACTCATAAAGAAAATTGACCAGAGCCAGCAGCAAGAGCAACAGACAGAAACTTGCCACCGAGAAATAAGTGTTTTTATAGGTGAACAATAAAAAAGAGCCCAACAAGAGGGCAGCGGTCAAGAGGAGGTAGAGAATAATAAGCCACACCGGACCAAGAAACGGCATAATCAGGATAAGCGGCGCCCCAAGCAGTGACATTTCAACCAGCTTTTTTGCGTGATGAGAATGGTGAATGGTTGGAATTTGCTGGTTTAAGATCGCTGCAATGACATTGGCATTGATTTCTACCCCGGGGAACGTCTCGGAAACAGGCGTGGGGTGACGATCGGATAGCAGAATGGTTGACGAGCCGACAATGACGATGGCCCCAGCCAGTTCCTCAGCGGGAACTTTTTTATCGAGTAGATCAGCAATGGAGTAATAAGGAAGTGAACCGGCTTCACCAAAAAATGGAATGAGAATTTGCCCCGATGGATTAAGCGGAATGACCGTCCCACCGACATTCAGCCCGGTTAAAATGGCCTTTCCCTCGCCGTTTGGCCGGGTTAACAGTAACACATGATCCACCAGCAGATAGCGCATGACCACTGCGAGGCTTAAACTTGGGTAAAGTTTATTATCAAAACCAGCTACCAGCAAACCGTGCCTGACCAATCCGTCGGCATCAGGAAAATTGGACACAAACCCGCCAAAACGGGCAGCCTCAATGAAGGACTTAAGGCTCGATTGATAGCCTTGAAACTGAATGACCGACAAGGCGTCGGATTGTATTGCCTCCTGCTGTTCATTCAGTAAAGCGGGAGGCAGTGCGCCTTTGTTGAGTTTAGCCTGGTAAAATAAATAACCCAGGACCGTTTCATGGGTTTGCATTGCCTTGGCAAACAGTAGATCATTGTCAACAGCCGGCGCGAGCCTGTCCAGCGTATCCATTAATGGCTGCCAGGAATTCGCCGATGGCAGGTGAATAATCTTGTCCTTTAAACCCAGCGCATAATTGATTTCCGGCTCGGAAAAAACAACATCAAAGGCGACAATGATGACGCCATACTCTTTCAAACGTTCAATCAACTGAGCAAAAATGGAGCGAGGCCAGGGCCAGCGGCCCTTTTTTGCCACGGAATAGTCATCAATATCGGCAATGACCACGCGCGGGAAAGAAGGCAATGGCCTGGGACTGTTCCTTACCAGGATGTCGTAAAAATAATTATCGAGTCTATGCAGAAAGTGGCTGGACTCTACAACACGGAATTGCTCGAGACAGAGACTGGCTGCTAGAACAAAAAAACCGGCCAGAATTTGCAATCGCTTGGCTTTGAACGAAGCCTTAACATCCATGTCCAGTCACTTTCATGATAGTACCTGTAAGATGCCGCTTAAAACCAACGATTGCTCACTCGTTGGTTACCCTATGTTCATTTTCACGGACAGAGTCGACTGGTTGCTGTGGTACACGCTGCCGCGCTGGAAGTACTGCTGTTCCAGACGGAAAACGTATTGCTTGTAATTGAAGGCAATACCACCACCCACTTTATAACCGTTCATATCCAGATTGAACTCAGGGACAGGTCCTAAAATCACGCCTGTCAATGCGGGACGGCTGTTGGAAAAATCAAGAACCTGCAACAGGCCGCCCTCAACAAACGGTTGGACGCTGTCATTGATTTTATAACCAAGTTCCGCATTTTCCTGCAAATAAGACACTTTATTGGTTAAGGACGGAACCCCCTGGGTTGCCGGATCAAAGGCAAAATGAATGGTGTAAGGATCCTGATCCACTTCCGTGCGCAGAGCACGCAGGTTGGCGTTGAATACAAACTCTTTCCAGGTGTGTGTAAACAGGGCCGATACACTGGCAAACCAGTTTTTGCTGATGGCATTGGCATAGCCGTTTTTCTGCTGGAACTCAAACCGCGTGCTGGTATTGTAGCTCAAACTGTTTTGACCATAGCCGCCAGCCAAATCAAAGAAAAAATGCTGCATAAGGCGCGTTAACACGTGGGCATAAATGCTGTTGTTGCGGATTGATTGTGTGGATGACACCAGCGGCAGGGAAAGCAGTTGCAGCTGGGAACTGAGTTCGGTATCGAGTTTATAAATAAAAAAGCCGCCGGAAATGCGCTGATTAAATTGAAAATTATTGCCGCCCACGCCGTACAGGTTGGAATGCCCATTAAACCGGTTAAAGTTGAGTAATTTCGACGAATCAAATTTAAAATCCTGGTAGCTGTATGCAGCGCCCAGATCATACCGGCTCACAGAAGGCACATTGTCCACCGAGGAATCAATTTCTTTGCTTTGCTCTGTACTGGCAGTCGCCATCAAAGGGAACAGCAGACAGGCATAGCATAACCACTTATTCTTATTCATAGCTACTCCATGCAGGTTACTTGGCCCTAAAAAGGCTGCCAACTCGGCATCAGGCCCCTGTTAACCTAAAATTATAATTCTTTTTATCCCGCAGAATCGAGCAAAATTTTTATCATTCTTTCCTGCAACTAGGTCGCAAAGAATGGCGGAAAATCAGGCGTCACGGTGATTGTTGGCCCCAGCGGCGATTCCACTGCCGTATCGATCACGTTGCTTGGAACCAGTTGCCCAATCACATCGATTGCCATTAAAGCCGGTTCGACTTTGGACGCAGCAGTCACCACCCAGCCCAACGCACCCCAGGAAATAGACCCTGGAGTCACCTGACCTGAAACGCAATCGTAGGTGGCGCTTTTGTATTTTTCCTTAGGTCCCAGGCGGGTATCCCCCATGGTGACCTGCCCCTGATAGACTTGCGTGGCAATTCGTGTGGCTTTGATATTCCTGTTGTTTTTGCATCGTTTTTCTGACGTTGGCGATTTTACCACCATTGCTCTGTAAGAGGTACCGGAAATTGCCAGAGCAATCACTGGGGTTTTTAAAATGGCTTTTTTCTGACTCTTGGTCGTTGATTCCACACCGCCGTTTTTTAGATTGGCCTGACTCTGAATACCTTTGCTTGCTGGTGTGTAACTCGTAATCTCATAAGTCGAATTGGGTTGCAAAGCCACCAGGGTACCGTTGCTGTAGCGAATCTGTACCTGGGAATTGGCGCCGGTCACGATGGTATCGCCCACATAAAAAGAGGAGCCGCGCGTCAGCGGAAGTTTTTGGTTATTGCGTTCCACCGTCACCTGATTGCCGGCAAACAGCACAGTGCCGATGGCCTGCTGCGCATAAGCCGCAAAAGCCTGACCCAAAAAGCAAAAAAAGAGCAGTTTTTTCATGTGAGTATGTCCCTGAATTCTCTCATAAGTTAGCCATCGTACTCTGCCTGATTACACATCGTCAACCGCATTACATGGAATCACTGGCCAGCAGGCGATTCGCATAAAACAGGCGCTTGGCAATTATTTTGACAATGCCCTTATGGAAAGCCGCAGCCAGTTCCGGGTGCTCTTCTGTCATTTTACTCAGGCTCTCTGCAGTAAAGCGATAGGCCAAACAGTCATTGGTCGCCACGACAGAGGCCGTGCGAGGCTGATTTAAATAGAATGCCATTTCACCCACAATGGTACCGGCAAGCAGCCGGCGCAGCCGTTTTTCTTTCGCGGTGCCATAGCCTAGAATGATTTCCAGTTCACCCTCCGCTATCCAGAACAGTTCACGCGTTTCTTCTCCCTCTTCACAGACAATACTTCCCTTGCTGAACGTCAATCGTTCACCATAAGACAATAAATCATCAATCTCGCGAATGTCAGGAAAACTTAAATTAAAAAGCGACTTGTAATCCTCTTTCCTGGCTGTCTGGTATTTTTGCATTAACGCGTTTTCACACCATTCAAGAGCATGGTCAAGATCGGTGAATTTTTTATACGCCAGTTTTTTATGCTCCGTCGCGGCAAAACGCTGGATTTCCTGCTCAATCACGCGAGGAAGATGGGTAAACAGCACCTTGACGTGTTGTTTCTGGGTATAGTTCAGCAAATTGATGAAGCTTAAGGCACCAGACACTTCAATCCCGGTCACCTGATTAAAATTAATGATTAAGTAATTGCAATGCGGTCCTTTATCCAGCTGTTTGCGGATGCGATTAAGAATGTCATAGGCATTCCCAAAAAAAAGATACCCTCTGACATTGACGATCAGAATTTTGTTGCCGTGTTGTTCCAATAGAATTTTATCTGCTTCATTACGTTCGACGTGGCTGTGCAAGACTTCGGCGGAAAGCATGGAAGACACGACCGGGATACGGCTATAGCGGAAAAAGAAGATGGCCAGGGACAATAGTAAACCAATCATGATTCCTGTCAGCAGACCTAAAAACACGATGGTGGCCATAATCATCAGCACAATCAGGTAATCCAGCCAGGAAATTTTATTTTTAATCGTCACCAGCCATTCCAGCAAAAAATCAAACGCCACATAAAGCAGCAGGCCGCTGAAAATAAACCTGGGCAGCAGAGTGAGCAACTCGGCCCCCGCAACCATCAATAACAGACAGAAAATGCCAGCCAGGATACCCACAGCGCGCTGACCGAGGTGAAAATGGAGATTGGTTTTCGAGAACGACAGCACATGGTAGCCGCCTAAGCCGCCGCCCAAGCCGATTAAGCTGTTAGCAATGCCATTGGATTTTAATTCACGGTTAATGTCCATGCTTTCCCGGCTGCTTATCTCAAAGCTCGATATATTGAGAAGCATGCTGATCATACCCAATACCGCCAACGCAAAATAATCAGCCATGTGATCAAGAAGCAGGCGCCATTGCACGGACTGACTCAGCACCTTTTCACTGGGCCACAAAGGCAGCCTGCCGTCAGGGAAGGGGCCCAGCATCAACCCGGCTCGTTTTGCGTCATCGAGCGGAATACCCAGAAGCAGTAAATAAAAATAAAACCCGATAAAACTTAAAATGACCATGATCGGGAACACACGGCTGCTGGCCAGCATCCGTTCCAGAATAAGGATGCTGCCGCCTAATGCCGCCGGTAAAATCCATAACGCCCGCGCCTGTTCCTGAACAAGCGCCTCAAACGTGTCCAGGGTGGAATGGCCGCCGACCATAGACTGCAGAGTACTGACCAGGAGCAACCACCCCGTACCGGCCAAAAAACCGCCAATCACCGGGTAGGGAATATATCGAACCAGTTTTCCAAGCTTAAAAACCCCTAAGGCGTACATGGTAAGCCCTAAAAGCAGGGCCATGATGACGATCGCCATCATCACCGTCGGTAAAGGGTCAATGCCCCTGTCCAGTGCCAGCAATTCCCTGGCAAGGGAGGCAGCCACCAGGGCTGTGATGATGGCAAAGATATCCTGGGAGGCGGCAATGGTGTATCGGGATGAACTGAACCAGGCCATAAGAATCAGCAGGATCCCCGAACCGAATAAGCCGGCTGAAATCCCATACAATAAATCAGACGATAAAGGCCCGCTGAAAATGAGCGACGCATACGACAGGCAATCCACGGCCACCAGGGTACCGAGGAGTAATCCTGCAAACACGGTGGTGATTGAACTGGCCTTAAAGATATTCATTAATGTCGATACTTGAGCGTTTACCCAGGTGGATAAGGTTTTCCTTTAACCAATCATCAGCCAAATGACGCCCCAGGTCAAACAGGTGAAGGATAAACTCCCAATCGGTATTTAATTTACTGGCCACTGAATAATTTTCCATTGCTTTATCTGCCCGTATGGCATGCATGTAGATCCGTTTCATGGTTTGGGCATACTCGTCTTTAATCCAGCCCTCATCAAGCATCTTGCTGACAAAAGCGACCGCCCGCATTTCGCGCATCAGCGACGAATTAAAGCTCACCTCATTCATGCGGTTGATGATTTCCGAGGCTTTTTGCGGTAGTTTTTCACGCTGAATGGGATTGATGTGGATAATCAGAATATCGTTATGATGGGATTCGTAAATAAGAGGGAACAGGGCGGGATTTCCCATGTAACCCCCATCCCAATAAAAATCCTCCTTCACCTGAACCGCCTGAAAGAGAAAAGGCAGGCAGGAGGACGCCATGACGGCATCCAGGCCGATCTCTTCGTTTTGAAATACCTTGATTTTGCCGGTTCTGACATTGGTTGCACAAATAAACAGACGCAGGGCCTTGCTTTGACTGATTTGATTAAAATCGACCAGGGACTCCACAATGTCTCGCAAAGGATTCACATTGCCGGGATTAAATTCGTAGGGAGAGAACAATTTGGTCATCATATCGAACAGAAAATAGCCCTGGGAGAATTCAGGGGTGATTCCCAGCCATTGCTCAAGCCAGGTGACCTTGACGGGGCTGAAGAAAACGCCGGCATCGCTTATTGTTTTCCAGAAATGGGCTAGTAAATCACGGGCTTCGTCAGGTCCTCCATTGGCCATCCCCTGCGCCAGAATGACGGCATTCATTGCCCCGGCGCTGGTGGCTGAAATACAATCGATGTCAATTCTGCCGTCTTCAAGAAGCCTGTCCAACACCCCCCAGGCCAAGGCGCCGTGTGTACCGCCGCCCTGCAGGGCCAGATTAATTGTTTTTGCGTGTTTAGCCATAACCATTCCCTAGTTTCAATTAGCATAGGCAGAGTTGATCACACGCGTCAAGTCAGTGAAATGGCGTGGCTTGCTAATCGCCCTGGTCAACCTTTAAACTAAAACATCGTACACGGACGTGAACAGGACGCACCATGAAATACGCTAACCGGGATCCCTTAAAAAGCCTCGAGAGTCTGCACAGGCATTTATTACCCAAACGCCTGGCGTTGAAGCAGCTTTCAAATGAAGAACGTCAGGCGGTGAATGAAAGCCCCCTGGCCTCGTTTCTCTCGCTAAAAACCGAGGAATCAACACCTCATGGGCTTTTTAAGAGCGCCATGTTGCCCATCAAGGATATTTTGATGCTGCTTCAAGACAGCGTCCAGGGCAAATTCAATGATCACCTGCAGGAAGCGCTGAACAATGCTGAAATTGAAGTGGCCATCAAACCGCAAAATCCAGCCGACAGCGACAGCCGCAAAGCCCTGGAAATCAAAATCAGGGTCGTCGCCACAGCCATCGATAATTATGCCAATCTGTTGGCCATGGTGTTAGGGAATAAATCGCTGACGTCTGAGGATGAGGAAACCCTCCACCAGGCCCATAAAACGCTGAGTACCGCCACAGGCTATCTGCGCTCAATTGAAATAAAATATGACCTCATGCAGTTAAGGGCATTCTGCAACCGATGGGTGAATGAACACCGCTTTAACTGTTTCGGTCTGTTTCAGGCGTTCTCTTCCTGGCACTCCTCGCAATACAATGCCCTGTTGCAATGGTTTGAAGACTTAACAACGCAACCCCTGTCGGAGTATGAACTGGTGGGCGGGATTTATTGCATACGGACTCAACTTGATTTGATCTCGAATAAAACGGAGCGTCACGCTTTTCGTGATGGGCTGGATACTCTGTTAGCGAAATACCATTACCCGCGCCATACCGATAAGGGTCATTATGACTATCTCCGTCCCTTTGTCAGCCGTGGTCCGCTGTTGAAACTTTCGTTGCCCAACCTCTTCCATTACCCTTCTCAGGATATCGTCATGGATTTAACCCTGTAAGCCGCCCTGGCGCTGACGAACTGCTTCATAAAGGGAAATGCCTGTAGCCACCGAAACATTTAAACTCTCAACACTGCCCAGCATGGGCAGTGAAAAAAGCCCGTCGCAATGCTCTCGCGTCAGCCGTCTTAAGCCATCGCCTTCCGCCCCCATGACCAGTGCAATGGACGAACGGCAGTCGAGTTGATAAAGGCTTTGAGACGCCTCACCGGCGGCACCATAAATCCAGACCCCTTCCTGTTTGATGATTTCCATTGCCCGGACCAGATTCGTCACTCGAACCAGGGGAACTGACTCCGCCGCGCCGCAGGCCACCTTACTGACGGCCGGCGTGATGCTGGCGCTTTTGTCTTTGGGAATCATGACAAAACGAACCCCGGCCGCATCGGCTGAGCGTAAACAGGCGCCCAGATTGTGCGGATCGGTTACGCCGTCTAAAATCAGGATGAGCGCGGGTGACTGGTTTGCTGACAACAGGTCCTTCAAATCGCTCTCATTAAAATCGCGCACGGGAGCAGCTTCCGCCACGATGCCTTGATGGGTAAAGGCTTGAAAGCGCTGATTCATCGTTTGCTGATTTAATTTGTCCACAGCGACATGCCGGCGCTCGGCCAATTCCAGAATGGCTTGTATTTTTTGATCCAGGCGCTCCTGATTCACATACAGTTTTTTAATGGTGCGATAGGGATTGCCTAACAGGGCTTTGACTGCATGCAGGCCGTAGACATACTGCTCACTCATGATCATTCTCTGACTCTACCGGCTCAAAATCAATTTTACGTTCGTCGAGGTCCACCCGCGCCACCAGGACTTTCATTTTATCGCCCAGACGATACACCTGCCCCCCGCGCTCACCGACGAGGCGGTGTTTGACGGCATCAAAGGCATAATAGTCATTGCGCAGCGACGTCACATGGACTAATCCTTCGACGTAGATTTCATCGAGTTCCACAAAAATACCAAACCCGGTTACGGCTGAAATGGTGCCCTTAAAGACCTGTCCAAGCTTGTCCTGCATGTACTCACATTTCAACCAGGCAACCACTTCGCGTGTGGCTTCATCGGCCCGCCGCTCAGTGGCTGAACAATGCCGGCCCAGTCGATTCATGTCGTCTTCGCTGTAACTGAATTGATCAGCCACATGATTATCGATCAGGTGACCGATGGCGCGATGGATTAATAAATCCGGATAGCGGCGAATGGGTGAGGTAAAGTGGGTATAGGCTGAATAAGCCAGACCAAAATGACCATCGTTACTTTCGTGGTATTGCGCCTGCTTGAGCGAGCGCAGCATGACGGTTTCGATCAGGTGTTTTTCCGGTCTGTTGGCAATCATGCCCATGGTTTTTTGAAAATCCTTGGGATGCGGTTTCTTCCCCCCACCCAGGGTCAGGCCCAATTCACCCAGGAACTGGCGAAGCGCCATGATCTTGTCTTCTTCAGGCACCGGGTGAACACGGTAAAGAACAGAGATGGATGCTTTTTCAAGAAAGCGTGCCACAGCGACGTTGGCCGCCAGCATGCACTCCTCGATCAGTCGATGGGCATCGTTTCTTATGACCGGAAGAATACGTTGAATTTTACGGTTCTCATCGAATTCGATCCGGGTTTCAGTCGTGTCAAAATCAATAGCGCCGCGGACTTTGCGCGCCTTGTGCAGCACATCGTACAGCTCGTACAGCGACGTCAGCATCGGTTGCAGCGACTGGTATTGCGGATCGATGGTGTTGCTTTCCATCCATCGCCCCACCTGGGTATAGGTTAACCGGGCCTGGGAGTGGAATACCGCCCGATAAAAACGGCTGCGGGTAATTTTTCCTTCCGCACTGATGGACATCTCAGCAACCATGCAGAGTCTGTCAACTTTGGGGTTGAGCGAGCAAATGCCATTGGATAAGGCCTCAGGCAGCATCGGCACGACTTTTCCCGGGAAATAAACCGAATTGCCGCGATTCGCTGCTTCCTTGTCCAACTCAGAATCCTTGGGCACGTAATGACTGACATCGGCAATGGCGACATACAATTGGTAGCCTTTTCCTTTTTTGTAACAATACACCGCGTCGTCAAAATCCTTGGCGTCTTCACCATCAATGGTTACAAAAGGCAAATCCCGTAAATCCGTGCGGCCCTTTAAATCGTCTTCTTTGACCTGCATGGGGATTTTAGCCACTTCCGTCAGCACCTCCTCCGGCCAGGAGGCAGGAATGCCATGGGCATGAATAGCGACTTCAATTTCCATCCCCGGCGCCATGTGCTCGCCAAGGATATGGATAATTTTACCTATGGGCTGATTGCGTTTGGTGGGAAAGGCGATGATTTCGGCTAACACAATCTGACCATTGCGGGCGTCTGCCGCAAATTCGATAGGAATGGAGATATCCTGTGTCAGACGTTTGTTATCAGGGATTAGAAAGCCAACCCCGTGTTCGGTAAAAAACCGACCGACAACATTGGTGTTGGCGTGTTCGACGACTTCATGGATTTTAGCTTCCGGCCGTCCGCGGCGATCAACACCGCTTTGGTAGGCAAGCACCACATCCCCGTGCATGACTTCGCGCATGTCCTTGGCCGAGACTACCATGTCATCACTGCCGTCATCAGGAATAAAGAAACCGTAGCCGTCAGGATGCCCCTGAATGGTACCGCGTTGCAGGTTGATGCGTCCAAGCAGGCAGAAGCGGCCTCGCCGATCCTGCATGATCTGCCCATCCCGCACCATGGCCTTTAAGCGAAAGCCCAAGGCCTCCTGCTCCTGCTCCTCAATCTCGAGTTTATCAATCAACTGATTTCGAGACATGGGACGTCCGTATTCTTCCAGTACTTGCATAATCCATTCACGGCTTGGAATGGGCAGCTTGTATTTTTCCTTTTCCCTCTTATAGTGGGGATCTTTGCGTTTCTTACTCACAGTCACCTGTCTTTATACTAAGTCCTTACAGTCTATCACTGATTAGGACGAAGGGGGTAATCCAAATCCATTTCCGCCCAAATGCGTCAACAACGCCGAAAGCGTCATGTCTTCACCGGCCCAAAACGTGCCGCTCGATTGTGCAGGCATCGTCACTACCGGCCATTGGCAGACTGCAATCGCACCGGTGCAGGGAATTTGCTGCTCATGCCCCGGTTTCGATTCGATGCAGCTTAATTCAAAGGCTTCCTTATCCAACGCCAGAGCCGACCATTTATCACTTTGTAAACGACTGCTCCACCCGGCGCTTGCACTCGGATCGGAAACCGGATGGGTAATCCAGAGATCGTTTTTAGATAAATTATGAATCAAAATCAGCAATGGTTTTTTTGCCGACAACATCACGGATTCACCCTGAACCGCCACAGGCTGACACGAGGCAGGGGCTTTTTCTTCCGCTTTCACCGCGGCTGAAACGAGCATTAACAGGGCTAACAGATACTTCATGGGGTGCTCCTCTTGGATACGCTTAAAATTTGCATGTAAGCTAACTTGGCAATCCGGTACAAGTAAAGTAGTCTTGAGTAAAAAAATTCAGGAAATTGAGCGTGCGCTTCCTTGCAAAGCTGTTTTTAGTGTTACTCAGCGTCAGTGTTTATGCCCAGACCATCCGGGTGGGCACCGGCTTGTACGCGCCTCCCTTTGAAATGCAGGCCGACAGACAAAAGAACATGTATGGCTTTGACATTGAGCTCATGCAGGAAATTTGTCAGCGTGCGGGCTGGCGTTGTCAATTTAAAGGAATGCTCTTTGAACAGTTATTCACTGAACTGAAAGACAACACCATCGATTTGGCGATCAGTGCCATCAGCATTACCAGCGAGCGTCAGAAACAGTTCCTCTTCAGCCTGCCTTACATGGCCAGCGGTGCTCAGTTTCTGACCAAAAGCCAATCGCCCATTAATACCATCCTGGATATCCGCAATCAGCACGTCGGCATTGAACGGGGTACCATCTTTAAACAAATGCTTCAGGCGCAATACCAGGATGCCATCGACATCAGCGAATATGCTACGCAGCAGGATGTCTTAAACGCATTAAGCAATGACGATGTCGATGCGGTCCTGATCGATACCGGTGCCGCCCAATACTGGGTAGTCAATAACAGCGGCTTGTTTAAAGCCGTCGGCGAAAGCCTGCCCGTTGGCATAGGCTATGGCATCATGGCCAACCAAAACCGCCAGGATTTAATTGAAACGGTCAACAGGCAATTGCTGGCCATGGAAAACGACGGCGCGTACCTTAAACTGTACTCCCGCTACTTTGGAACCCTGAGTTTGTAGTTCTGTAAGTACAACACGGGCTTTAAGTCATGGTACACTAGGCCTTTTGCCAGGGTCAGACTTCATGAATACCTTAGTTGAGTCAATTAAAAAGTTACATCATCATCGCATTATTGAATGGAAACAGCAGGGCATAAACACCAGTGAAGAAGGCTTTCTGGGCCTGGTGGAACAAAACCACGCGTTTAATTATCAGTTGTGGCATGCTGAAGATCGGGCACGGCGTGACGACATGGGTTTTGAATTCGTTTACAAGGCCAAACGCGAAATTGATTATTGCAACCAGCAGCGCAACGATCGCATGGAAGCCATGGATCAATGGCTTTATCAGCAATTAGAGCCTCAGGCCCCTGATGCCTGCCCGGTTCACTCGGAAACACCCGGCATGATGATTGACCGTCTCTCTATTCTGGCGCTCAAGGCTTACCATATGCAGGCGCAGACAGAACGATCCGATGTTGACGAATCCCATCGTCAAACCTGTCAGCGCAAATTACAGACCATCCATGCGCAGCAACAGCAGTTATTGTCCTGCTTAACGCAATTACTGGATGAAGTTAAAAAGAAACAGCGTACCTTCAGGGTCTATCATCAATTCAAAATGTATAATGATCCTAGTTTAAACCCGGAGATATATCGAAATCGTTGAAATGGGCTGGTTGTGAGGAAATACGACGAGGGATTGCGATAGGTTTGGATTGAGCAGGGGTGAAAAAGCCGGGCCAGGAAGAGGTAAGATTAGAACGGGAACCAAATTTTTGCACCGGCGGATTTGGTTCCCGTCGCGACGAATCGGTCGAGAGGATCTCCATACCGGGTGCGTCGTTTTCCTCATCCGATACCCCATCTTCATTGATCAGCAGCGGTGAGGCGGAGGGCTCTTCACTTTCTGTCTCTTTAATCAAAGGCATTTGATCCAGCGGCGGGCGGCCAAAGCCGCGTGCCAGCGCCCTTAAGGCCAGAACAGCGGCATAAAACAGGGACATGACAGCACTCACGCCAAGCATCACTGGCGTATCCTGATAATGCCCCTTGTCATTCATTTCCTGCAGGGGATTCATGGAATAATCCACCGCCTTGGAGCCTTTCCCTAAACCGGAAAAGAAGGAGCGAACCACTTCAAACCACTCCTGAAAAAAGAACTGGGGCGAATAATCCAGGGTCAACCCGCTGTGAATGGCACTTTTTACTTCCTCATTGACATTCATTTCCTGAGCGGAATTTTTGATATCCTTAATCTTTTCGAGCATCTCGGCAAGCGGCTCATAAGGCTTCTCGCGTTCCTTCAAGGTCTGATGATGACGCCAGGTCTGGACGAGGGATTGGCTGATGAAGCCAATCAGTAAAGCCATCCCAAGGCCTGCTCCCAGAATTAACAGCAACGGTGGAAAAGGGGCTGAGGCCAGAACAAACACCGTGCCTAAGGTAAATAAAATACTGGTTACGGCGCTAAAAGCGGCCAGGCCATTTTTAGCTCCGGCTAAAAATGCGGACGTATAGGACAAGGTAAGTAAGGACTGCAATTCCTCCCGCTTGCCTTCAAATTCCTGTTTGATCTGGTGAATTTGGCGTGAAACTGCACTGCGTTTTTCTTCCAGTTCCTGAATGGCCTCGTAATTTTGTTCGGTAGGAGCAAATTTGGATAACTCAATAGAAAGCCGCTGCAACTTGTTCAGCAAATCAATGATTTCCTGGCCATGCTCTTTACTGTAAAGCGCCAGTTCAACTTTCGCCTGGGCTATCAGCAGCTTCTTTTGAAAATCATATTCCTCATAAATACGAGTGGCCACGCAGATGAGTGAGAACACTATGCAAAAGACAGACAGGGTAACAAAGACCGGCCAGGCGGTCGGGGCTAAAAAGAGTATACCCACGTACAGATAGAGGCTGTCGATGGCCCCTCCCAGAGCCGCTGAAAACAAAGCGGCACGACGGGTATTCAGAGTCTGACGCTGTATTTTTTCCCGCAGCAGCTGACACTCTTCCTTGCTTAAAAATTCCGCATTTTGAATCTCTTCCAGCACAAGCTTGTTATTTTTCATCATGTCTTTGCGCTGGCTCAGCATGTAGCGGAACCATAAGCGGTTGGCTATGGCAATGCCGCCAAGCACCAAAGCCAGGGGCAACATGAGGAAATTAAGATTAGTTCCGCCCAGCACATTCAGCATCTGAATGGTACTGCGTACCCCTTTATAGGCATTTTTTAACCCTTTCATGGTATCGCGGCAGTAAGGCCAAACAACCGCAATGAAACGTTTTAATTTGTCGGGGTTGTCATCAAAATGGGTAGCCAGCATGGCGAAAACAATGAGGGTAATGGATTCTGTTGCAGCGACAGCGATACCAGCAGGAGACATCAGCCATTCATGCATGACATCCGAAGAAGACCGGTCACTGTTGGTTAAGGCAACATCAAAGAAATATTTAAGCGTACTATAGGAAAGATTCCAGCCGTCAAGGCAAGCATAAGCCAGGTATATTTTACCGTTCGTATGCAGCCATTTGGCCATTAACCGGCTTTGCGCATCCATTCTGCCAGCAATCAGGTAAACAGTTTCATCCGGATCGTTTTGGGTATCAGCAGTTTTGGGATTAACCTCGGTCATGCTTATTTAGTCTGTGCATTGCCAAAGATGCGCGCATTCTACCGAAATCATGCGTTTTTGACAAGAAAATTCGCACACTGACTCAAAAAAAGTCAAAAATGCCGACACCATTGCGTATTTTACCACAAGAAAAATCAATAGTCCTATTACTTTTCATTAATTCAACAGCAATGACTGGCTTGCCAAGCCGGCAAAAATTGAGTATAAAGAGAATTGTTTGCCATTTATTTAATCAAACCATAATGTTTATAAGCCAATTCACACTCCGTTCTGCTTCTTCTCCCGTCAACGCGTCACCGCGTTGCGTCGTCCATGACTTGGCCTCCTGCGTTTCTCCTGTGGTGAATGTGGCCGCCTAGGCCCTCTACTTTCCCCTCATTCAGACTGCCCATTAACCCCTTAGAGGAATCGCTTTTATGTCGCACTATAAATCCATCTTTGTTTATGGCTTTGCTATTTTTGCCATGTTTTTTGGCTCGGGTAATCTTGTTTTCCCCCTCGAAATAGGCCATGCCGCAGGCGGGAGCTGGGTGTATGGTTTTTTTGGATTGTTACTGACCGGTATTTTTCTGCCGCTGGCTGGGCTGTTTGTGATTAAACTGCATCATGGCGATTACCGTGCTTTTTTTAATGGCGCCGGAAAACTGGCGGGCGGACTACTGCCGCTGTTGATGCTGGCTCTACTTGGCTCCTTTGGCGTTGTGCCGCGCTGCATCACCGTCGCCTATGGCAGCATGAGCTACTTAATTCCCCAGATTCATCTTTTGCCCTTCAGTCTTTTCTTTTGCCTAATTACCTTCCTTTGCTGCCTTGATGATCGCATCATGGTCAAAATTCTCGGCAAATGGATGAGTCCGGTCTTGATTATAACCTTGCTCATCCTGATCGGTATGGCGGTTATCCAATCCCCGGATACCTCGCAGACGATCAAACCGTCCCTTTCTCTGGCCAATGGCTTTCTGACTGGCTATCAAACCATGGACTTGTTTGCTGCCTTCTTTTTTTCTGCCTTGATTTTTAACCAGATTCAGCAACAATTTCCCAAGGCCAGTCAGGGCGACATTATTCGCTTTGCCATCAAGCCGAGCCTTTTGGGGGCAAGCCTTCTGGCCTTGGTGTACCTGGGTTTTGTCTACATGGGCGCGCATTACCAGGCCCTGCTTGAACACGTCAAACCTGAACTGATGTTACCGGCAATCGCTGCCAATACCCTGGGCAGTCAGGCTACCCTGATCATGGGTGTCGCCATGTTCTTCTCCTGCCTGACCACGGCCGTGGCGCTGAATAATCTGTTCGCACGTTACCTGCACTCCTCCCTGAAGCTCAGTGAGAACCGCTTTCCATTCCTCCTGGCCGGCACCACCCTGACGTCGTTTATCGTCTCGCTGCTGGACTTCAGAGGAATCGCTGCGTTTTTAGCACCAGTACTTGAATTGACTTACCCAGGCATCATCGCCCTGACGCTGCTTGGCCTTGTTTTGCGGAAAAAGCCTGCCCTTAAAGCACTGGCCTTTTACAGCATTACCTTCATGACCTTATTGATCGCGGGGCTTTCACTCGTTCGCTAAAATCGAATACTATCAAACGCAGCAACGGAATAAACAGTTTGAACAGGGTATGCGAATGGGCAAAGAGACACAGCTACAAAACCAGGATCTGGGAGAGATGGCCGAACGCTCTTCCAGAACTCGGAAAGAACAGCATCTGAATGCCGGTGAACGGGTTAACAGCGCGTTTAAATGGCTGAGTGAAGCCAAAGGAACACATTCCCGTCAAACCCGGATGAAAGAGCAGCTAATCGAGAACTATCGAAGCGTATGCCATGACGCGGATAGCCAGTTTGACCCGCTCATTAACGAAAAGCAGCAGCAACTGTTGCAGATTGAGTCAGAGCATCAGCAGTTGACCATGAAAATAGAAACCCTGGCTTTGCAGATTAAATCCCGCAAAAAGCATCTTTCCGTGGCAAAAGAACGATTAAACGAATTCCATGAGCGCTTGGGCTCCGATAAAGGACTCTACATGCCGGCTGACATTCCGGCTGACGAATTACAGACGTACCTTGAATGTACCAATCCAAAAATGACGGCAGCCATTGACAGTGTTTATGAAAACCAGCGCCGTGGGAAGGCCTATTTGGGTTTCAACCGTCACAATTTGCATCAGCATTGGCTTTATTATACGACGTTTTTTCAAGCCACCGAAGCCGAAGAAGACCTGTTTGATCTCTTAGGTTACTTCAAGGAAAAATTAAAATGGATAGATTACGAATTATCGTCCTGTGAGAGCGAGGGGGTGCTGGAACAGAACACGCAGGACGGGGAACTGGCGACTGAAAAACACCTGGCCACCTCTTTTTTGCCTAAGGAAAATCTCTGGACGATGAAGGCAGACGAACGCCGGTGTCTTAAAAGAGAAGAAGATATCAGTAAAACCCATGAAACAACCCTTAAAGAAAACCAGGCGTTGCTGCAGGCAAAAGCCTTAGTCCTTGAACCCTCCCAACGAAGCATCGAAGCAATGGAGAAGCGTTTGCTGCAAAGCCAATACACGTTGCAGCTCGCTTGTTGCGAACATCAGCAGGCCCAGCTGGCATTGACTGTCCTTAAGATGGAATCGAGCCTGCTTGATCTGGCAGAAAAAGCGGACGGGCCGCTTAAGTTGTTTCAGGAATTAAAAACAAAAGAGCCCCATGAGGCATTCCAGTGCTTTTTAAATAAGACTGCATCAGAAGTAAACGCAGGGATAAATGCAGTCGCCCTTATCACCTCACGTTCATCATTTCATGACTTATCGCTCAGCGAACTGGCTGCCGCCCTTGAACAAGGACGGATTAAGCAAACAAAAAATCTCCACAGTTTAGCGGACTCCTGCCGCAAAGCCGCACCGGATCCCCAACTTAACGGGTTTCAGGACAAGCTGCTCGCGGAGTTTGAGTGTTTGCAGGAAAAAGCCTCGTGCCTTACTGCCTCAACCAATAAAACGGTGCAACAACTGCAGGCCATGTCTGACCTCATGCGGCTGATGAAACAACGTCAGGCCATTGAAATTGTTTTAACTCGAGTCGCCAACGATGACAGTACACAAGAACCTGCCCTTCGGGTTGGTGAATTACAGCCGTTGCTCACGGCAACAATCAATCTTCTTGGCGAGATGGAAAAACGCAGCGACCCGACTGTTGTCTGTCATTCCAAACAACTCCGTCAGGCGGCACTTTTAATCGAGTCTCACCTTGAACGTTACCAGTCCGCGGATGATTTACTGCAATTAACCAGACAGCAGCAAAGCATTGTGCAGACGCTTCACATCGTAAGCAGTGAAGAGATTGTCGAAAGCAACCCCGAGGCGCGAATAAGTGAATTAATTGCACTAAGTCTAAACACGGCAACGGTGTTGGAAGCCACCAAGAATAATAAGAACCGGAATGTGGCGTCTAAACGCGTCGAAC
This sequence comes from Legionella rubrilucens, assembly GCF_001468125.1. Classification (GTDB taxonomy): domain Bacteria; phylum Pseudomonadota; class Gammaproteobacteria; order Legionellales; family Legionellaceae; genus Legionella_C; species Legionella_C rubrilucens. The sequence goes on from NZ_LNYT01000022.1 coordinate 310,385, forward strand.
TGGATACGCTGGTCTCTCAGCTTAAATCTCACTTGACACGCTATGAGGAAGAAAATGACAGACGCGAGGCATTGCTCCTTTTACAGGATTGCAATGCATTAATGGGCCGCTTTAATCAACACAGCAACCGCACCGGTTTGTATGAAGCCTATGAGGCGTTTTTTGGCAATGCCCGGGTAGAACGCCTCTTGCAACGCTTGAAGTCGAGGCAGAGTATGCCCCTTGTCGAAAACTTATTGTCCAAAGTCAGCGCGATGGCGGTGCAGCGGGATATTCTGGCGCCAGAAACGTCGGAAGAGCGTCTGCTTTTTGGGGAAGCGCCGCCTTCATCCCCCCTTGCACCGACCCGCCCTGAACCTGTAAAAACGACGGGCGGGATTACGATAAGCCCTTATTTACAACGGCTGGATAACTACTTGGCGGAGCGCTCGCGGACCTATCATGTAAAAGATAAAATCAGTCAATGGACCTGTTCTTTGTTTGCCTGTACCGGCTACCGAAGCGATAAGGAGCGGCGTACCCGTTATATTTTTGATCTAAAAAGCGAGATTGACCTGTATCAGAAGGAACCGACACCGATTAACTACCAGTCACTGATTGCCTGCCTAGACCAGGGTATCCAGCATTTTTCACCGCGGGCAAGCGCAGGCAAAGGCTACGAAAAAAGTCTGCGCGCTCAATTGGAGACGCTTAAACGGCAACTTCCGGTCCCTGCAGATCCTGACCTTGACCCGGCTGATTTGAATCGATCAAGCCTCAAGGGATAACTGGCCGAGAAGGGTATCCACCAGCGTCAGAATATCCTGCAGCCGATGCGGCTGTATTATTGGATCCGTACGGCACAGGCAGTCCAGCAGGGAGGCCAGGTTTAACAGATGAACCGTCACCTGCCACTGGTTTGGCAGCCGACCGGTTGCCTGCAGGCCGTCAAGAAACGAGGACGCCCAGGACGCGGGCATGGCATGCGCATAACGCAACATATTCGCCACATCCCAAAGCGGTGATCCGGCAAAGGCAAACTCCCAATCAAGGACAGCGGTAATGTGCCATGCTCCGTCACGTTTATCCACGAGCAGGTTGGCAGGATCGTAGTCGCCATGCACGAGGTGCGCTGGGTGTTCATCAGGGAGGAAGGCAGCAAAATGGTTAAAATAGGCACTGATTCTCTGCCTTTGTACCGTAGACAACAGGGCTAGGGCAGTCGGATGAGTGAGTTGCCTGTCAACAAAAGCCGCTATCGTCGGGTTTTCAGGTTTGACGATACGCAATTCCCGGTCGAAAAAACCCGCGGATTTAAACTGATGAGTCTGGATTTGGCCAAGTAAAACCCCGGCTTGATACAGAAGGGAATCACCGTGCTGCTTATCATTACCAAGCAACACCTCACGAAGGCTGATTCCCCGGCAATAATCAATTAAGGCAAAACGATACCCCGACTGAATCCCGACAAACCGGCTTTGCGGGACAGGCAGTTGCGGTGCCAGGCGGCTTGCCAATTGCTGTTCACGAAAGGCGGCTTCCGGATCGCGCAGGTAAATGCGAAGGACATAAACCGGCTCACTCGCTTCGCGAATAAGAATAGAATTATTGGCACATCCACCGGAAAGCCGCTCCCAGCAGCAGCTTTTTCGGTCAGGCAAGGCCTCCGATACCATGGCATCGATAACAGCATTGGACAAGACTGCACTTTGTCCTGCCGCTTCCCAATTGGCTTTAAAAATCATGCGATTCCAATCCGCCTGCACGAAAGGCGGTTTTTTTTGATTAAATAGAACACAATTTTAGCTTAAAAAAACAACAATTACTCCCCCTGAGGCAAGAATAATGCTATAGTACGGCACTGATTTTATACGCAATTCCCCTTGCTGGAACTGTGCGTAATTAGACTAACCTGCTAGTATTAGCAGTCTTGTCAGCATTTATCGAAAGGTCACGTGAATGAAGTTGAGTGGTTTGATTGGTATGGTTTGGGCAGTATTATCAGGGTGTTCCATGGCAGCAAATGAAAAAATAATTTATGGCTATGTCGAGAAAGCAACACTGGTAGAAAAAAATCTGATGCTGTCGGCCAAACTGGATACTGGCGCCAAATCGGCCTCTTTAAGCGCAATCAACATTCAGGAATTTGAAAAAGAAGGCAAATCTTACCTGCGGTACATCGTACCCAGCAAAGTAGGGAATGTGGAATTCACGTCGGAATACATCGGCAAAGTCAAAATTAAAGTCCGTGCCGGGGAGCGTCACGAGGGCATCTCCAAAATCGCGCCTATCAAACGGCCTGTGGTGCTTATCCGGATTAAAATCGGCGAAAGGGAACGCCTTATTGCGGTCAATTTAACCAACCGCAAACGCTTCAATTACCCTTTGTTATTGGGCCGTGACGCCATTAAAGCCTTCGATGGTTTAGTCGATCCCAGCTTAGCTTTTACTATTAAAACCGAAAAAGTTGAATCAAAATGAAATCAAACCAACGCCATGTGTATGGCCTGATCATCTCGCTGTTTGTCATTGGCCTCGGCCTTTTTTTCTACCGTCACCTGGCGCTGGATGTTCCCCTCACTGATACTGAAACAGTCAACAGCTGGATGGTCGAAGCGAATTTGCGCTTTGTAGCCAATCGCAACACGCCGGTCAAAGCCAATTTTGTTATCCCTTACATGCCGCCTTATTTTGCCATTCTCGATGAGTATTTTGTCTCTCATAATTACGGCGTCACGACCAATTTAAGCGGCTTTAACCGTCAAACTGTCTGGTCGCTTCGTCGCGGCAGCGGTGCCCAATCACTCTATTACCGCGCCATTTTCCGTGAAACAGATGGCAATGAATCCAGTCTGGGCAAACCGCCCATCGTCAAAGCCCAGCCCCTGGCTGAAAACCAGAAGTCAGCCGTGGATACCATTACCACCTTAGTGCGGCAATCGTCTGCCGATATTCAGACCTTTGCGCAGGGCACCATCAAGGAGCTCAATAAAAAAGACGGCAATGCCAAATTACTGGTAGGGCCTGATTTCAGTGACGACAATGTGATTCAAGCCGCGATCACCGTGCTCAATCAGGCCAGAATTTATGCCATGCCGGTGAAGGGCTTGAATTTAAGCCAGCAGAATAAGGCGGAATTCAAATCCTATCTCGTGGTTTACAATGGGAAAGACTGGATTTATATCAATCCCAGAACAGGCGGCGCGGGGTTTCCCAGAAATTTTCTGGTATGGCAATATGGCTCTGAACCCCTGTTTCAGGTTACCGGCGGCAAAAAACCGGTTTTTAATCTGACCATTTCCCCCACCCCAATCAATGCCCTGACCATTGCCAAGGCGCGCGGACTGCAAACCGATTCGCAACTGTTGCGTTTTTCCTTGCTGCAATTACCGGTCAATGTTCAGGAAACCTATAAAATTCTTCTGACGGTACCTATTGGCGCCTTTATTATCCTTTTGCTGCGTAATTTTGTCGGATTAAAAACCTTTGGTACATTCATGCCGGTATTGATTGCACTGGCTTTCCGTGAAACCCATGTCATTTGGGGAATCACCCTGTTTGTGATCATTGTGTCATTCGGTTTACTGGCGCGATTTTATCTGGATCAATTGCGGCTTTTGCTGGTGCCGCGATTAGCCGCCATCCTTACGGTGGTCATCCTTCTGATGATTTTTATCAGCGTCATGAGTCAGAATTTAGGCCTCGAATCGGGCTTGTCTGTGGCCCTCTTCCCCATGGTTATTCTGACGATGACCATCGAAAGAATGTGCATCACCTGGGATGAGCGCGGGGCATCGGAAGCGATTAAATCCGGTATCGGCAGTTTGATTGCGGCCGTCATTGCCTTTGGCGCCATGAATTATGCCCCCATGCAGTATCTGGTTTTCGCCTTTCCGGAATTACTACTCGTCCTGTTGGCACTGATTATCTGGTTCGGCCAATACCGGGGTTATCGGTTGTCTGAACTGAAGCGCTTTAAAGTCTTAGGCGGAGAGCAATGATGTGGAAACTCTATCGCCGTTTACGTGAGTGTGGTGTTTTAAGCATTAATCAACGGAACTGTGACTATGTCCTCCCCTACAATGACCGCAAGCTTTATCCGCTGGTGGATGACAAATTAAAAACCAAACGCCTGGCGATTGCAGCCGGCATTGCCGTGCCTGAATTGTACCTGACCATTGAAAATGAGCATCAAATTAAAACGATTGATGACTTGCTTTCGCCATACAAGGATTTTGTGGTCAAACCAGCCCATGGCGCCGGTGGCGATGGCATTCTTGTGTTTACCGATCGGGTATTTGGACGCTACCGTCAGATCAATGGCAAATTAACCACCAGCCAGGAATTAAGCTACCACTTGTCCTGCCTGCTTTCCGGCGCTTACAGTCTGGGCGGTCATGCGGATTATGCCATCATTGAACACCGTGTGGTGGTGGATCCGGTATTTAAGGAAGTCAGTTACGAAGGCATTCCTGACATCCGTATTATTACCCTTCTTGGTTACCCAGCCATGGCCATGGTCAGACTGCCCACGCGTTTATCCGGGGGTAAAGCCAACCTGCATCAGGGCGCAATCGGTGTGGGGGTGGATTTAGCCAGCGGTAAGACCTTAGGTGGTGTATTCCATAACGATGCCATTGATTTTCACCCCGATACGCTCAATGCCATTGTCGGCATTGAAGTGCCTTACTGGGATAAAATCCTTGAAATTGCCGCCAGTTGTTATGAATTAACCGGGCTGGGTTATCTCGGTGTCGATATTGTACTCGATAAAGAACACGGTCCTTTTATGCTGGAACTGAATGCCCGTCCCGGCCTTAATATTCAGATTGCCAATCGCGAAGGGGGCCTGACCCGTTACCGTGAGATTGAAGCACGGGCGGCCTTAGGTAAAGAATCGGTTCCTGCACGAGTCGCTTTCAGCAAATCGCGATTTGGACGCGGCAATTGATTTATCGATGAGCGGAGAGATTCAGGTGTTGATCGCAGCCAGCCTGGCAAGCCGCGATCAAAGACAGGTTACAACAAGGAATTAATGCGTTTGAGGGGTGTCATCGCCGCCTTCATCGGTTTCAGTCAATGAGCGAATGCGTTGGGCTTCGATAACCAGCAGCTTGAAGTAATCGTAAGACATGTAAAAATCACCATGATCCCCCAGACGATCACCCCAGGAATTACGCAGGGTTAACAGACCGCGGTGTTCACGCCCTTCATCATCAATGGCAACGGCATTGTCGTCATACCCGGTGATGACCATTTCATGGCCGCCGAAAAAGGGTCTTAGATAAACGTCGCGGGCAATTTGCGGTGTCAGCACCCAACTGTCGTTGGTGGAATTACGAGTGCCGACTGCCCCCATGGTACCCAGATCAAAATCGAGTAATAAAACGCCGAATGTCACCCGATCACCTGCTGACAGGGAAGCTTTCACCTGAGTCAACGTTTGATTGGTATCAAAACGGTCAAAAGCATCCATAATATCCAGGACAGGAGACCAGGCTACGTGATCGTCCATGCGCAGGCTGATTTCACGGTATTCCTCCGGTGTCATCGCATCAAATGGTCTTTCGCCTTCAAGCGGATATTCATGCAAACCACCGCATCCCTGAGCCGCTTCACGCTCTTTGGGCACGATCCCAAACATATCCATCTGGCTTAAAACAAATCGTCCCAGTGAACCATCCCAGCCGCTTAAGGCATACCCTTGTTTTTCCAGGTAATTGCCTAACTGCAATTGGCACAATTGACTGACATAGTCGCCTTTTTGCAGCACGGCATCAACGGCCGCCGTCGAAGCAAAGGTCACGCAGGAACCATGGTAGCCCTGATCCAGTACCGGTACGTCATTCATACCCAATTCCACCTGGGGAGGGTACTTGCTGTTAGAGGGGGACGCCAATTGCTGCGTTTTGTTCACGGCAGCGGCCGCTCTGGCTGCCAGAATTTGCTGTGCGTGCGTGGAAAGATCCACTTTCAGTAATTTGATTGTTTTGGTTGTAGGCGCCTTAAGGCTGTTTTTACCCTGCACGATGGGTGCTTTGATGGTTTTGGAAAAAGTTCCCTGGATATGAATGTCCTGCGCCATGACGCTGCTGCTCATGAGCAGGGTCAACGCGATTGCTGGTGTTACTTTCATCTAAATCTCCTAAAGACCACTGATTGTGGCGACGGGAGTTTACCATATGTATTTAATTTGATCACCAAGGGCGTACTACTCAGCGGAAGAACCTAGGCCGCGTTTAACCCGGGCACACTGAACCGCCGCTTATCCTGTAACCGGAGTGCGGTTAATGCTCCTCCCCACAAGCACCCGGTGTCGATGGCGTGAATACGGGGATGGGGTGAATGGCCCTGTAATGCCGCCCAATGACCAAACACAATGTCAGCCTCAACAACGCGACGGTTCGGCACGGCAAACCAGGGCAGCATCTCTGTCGAGGTAGCGGCAATGGTGCCTTTATGATGCAGCAGCAAACGCCCTTGTGCATCACAAAAGCGCATGCGGGTGCAATAATTGGTAATCAGGCGCAGTCGCTCCATGCCGCGAAGATCATCGGACCAACGATCGGGACTATTGCCATACATGTGAGCAAGGAATTCCCGGAAATCGGGTCCAGACAGCACCTGCTCAAGTTCACCGGCAAGCTGTTTCGCCTGGGTTAAATCCCAGACCGGCGCAATGCCGGCATGGCACATCACCACATTTAAAGGCTCTTCGTGATGGAGAATAGACTGGTGCCGTAACCAATGCCCCAAGTCGTCACGATCGGGGGCGGCAAGGATGTCGTCCAGGGTGTCATCCTGGTTTTGACGGGGAGAATCGGTAAATAATCGGCTCAGAAGATGCAAATCATGATTACCCAGCGTAACGTAAGGCGCCAGCGGCAGGTTTTTGACAAAACGCAATACCGCAAGCGATTGCGGCCCGCGATTGACCAGATCGCCGACAAACCACAGCCTGTCGCTACGCTCATTAAATTGAATGTGATCCAGTAAACGAAGCAAGGGGTCATAACAGCCCTGAATATCGCCTATTGCGTAATCAGGCACCGTTTAATACTCCGGGTTTCGCCTGAACTGAAACCGGTGCTACAGTCTGCCAACCGCCTTCAGCATTAAGGTGATGCAATGCCTGAGTCGCGGCATGGGATGCATGGCCGATAAATTGATGATTCACTTGTGCCTGATGGATGAATTCAGTGGCCGAAAGCGTGCTTACTTTTCCGGATTGCAGGGAATGAACAGACACCTCCGCCGGCAGGGCAATGGCATAATCGGCAAACACGATACCACTGTGCATCTGCTGGTTACTCAATTGTTCAAACCGTGAAATCACCTGGCCGTCAGGACCTGCCCTGTGCAAGCCTAAGGAGAGAAATCCATTTTGTATGGCCTGCCAGTTTTTAAATTCAGGATGCTCCCGCACAAACAATTTAAAAATATCAGGCGACATCAAAAGACCGCCAGGAACCATCAACAAGGGTGCCTTATTGATCATAATGCGCCCGCTTTCCAATGATTTGGTCAGCCACTGGATAAACTCCAGCCCAAGCTGCTGTTCCATGTCGCTGATGGATTCCGGTACGCCGCCAGCAAAGGTACTGACGCGGCCATAACGGTTACCGCCGCGGGAACCGTAATTACGAGCCATTAACTGATTGAAATAACGCTGAATGGCAATCGCGTCTGCACGAATGAGAATAGCGCCCAAAGTCCCTGCGGCGTAATGATCCTCGTTCAGTAACGCAAGCCAGATAGCCAGCACATTGGGATTGGAAGCAATCCAGGCAAATCCGGCGGCGGGCATTAGACGAGCCGCCAACAGTAAATTGAGACGACGCCGAAACTCCACATCGGATTCTTTCAAAAATTCATAGACATAATGGCTTCCGACAGCAGCCAGACTCTCCAGCAGCGGATTCCATTGTTTTAAAAACAAGCCGTTATTATCAAAGAGTTCGACTTTCAAATCGATTTGCAGTTTACCTATTCCCTGCAGCAGGGCTGCTGAAAACAGCGTGTATTGCCAGAGTTTCTGCTCTTCGGACAATTCCGCAGCACCATCCAGCAGAATAAACTGCTTGAATAAATTCAGTGCTGCCTCAGTACGGTTTAAGGCGTGATCAAGAACCCCCCCGGGCTGCGAATAATAACTGTTGGACGTTTCCGGCAAATTCTGGCAGTGGTTGACAAAATTATTCATTAAAGTCTGGCAAAGTGTCTCAAACCGTGTCGAATCCAGAGCTAGGGCGTCTTTGATCTGTTTGATCAACGTGACTCTTTTTTCCTCAGCCAGCAGTACTTCGGCAGCAAGAACACGAGTCATATCTTTCAGCGGGCGAGCCTGCAAGGCCTTGCCTTTTTTGCTATGACGATGGAACAATGGAGTCTCCAAAATTATACTACAGTTATAATTTTATACTATTGCCAACCGCATTGGCTATGCGGACATACTCTCTGACAGACACCTGTTCAGGCCGCATGACGGGGTTAATGCCAATGCCCTGCAACTGGTCAGCGCTCAGTACCGGTTTTAAATTATTAGCCAGCGTTTTCCGACGCATCCCAAAAGCCAGGGCCACCACCTTTTCCAGCACGCCATAATCCACTTTTTCAAATGGGGATTGCTGGTAGGGCACGAGGCGCAGGATGGCTGAATCCACTTTGGGTTTCGGGAAAAACGCATCCGGCGGTACATCAAACAAAAAGCTCGCCTCGCAATAATATTGAGCCATGATGCTTAATCGTCCATAGGCTTTTGAACCGGGTTCCGCAGCGATTCGGCTGACGACTTCTTTCTGCAACATGAAGTGCATGTCCCTGATGAACGTTACCTGATGGAGCAAATGCAACAGCAGAGGCGTTGAAATGTTATACGGCAAATTGCCAACCACACGCAAGTCGCTGCCCCACTGCGAAAAATCCACGGTCAGGGCATCCGCCCCCAGCAACTGCAATTTTTCTTTCGCCTTGGGCAACTCAAGGAGCCTTTGCTGCAAATCCGTATCAATTTCAATGGCAATGAGTTGATTGAGCCGCCGCAAAAGCGGCACAGTCAATGCCGCAAGCCCTGGGCCGATTTCGACCATGGTATCGGCCGGTTGCGGATTAATGGCATCGATGATACGGCCAATGACCGCCTGATCCTGTAAAAAATTCTGGCCAAAACGCTTGCGTGGACGATGACTCACCGGACTTTACCTCATTTAAAATCGCACTCATTATACCGGATTTTTCGGCTTTTGTCTGATTTACCGATTGGACGGCTACCGATACAACGGCTTCCGTGATAGCTTAATCAGAACTCTCTTTTCATGAACCTTATCATGCTTCTGCATTTAATCGAGCTACGGCACAGAGCGTTGAAGACAGTGATTTTTTTCCTGGTGCTGTTTTGCTTTTTCTTTTTTTATGCCAATGCCCTGTTTCACACGTTAGTGACGCCCCTGCTTAAGCAATTGCCTGCAAACCATACGTTGATTGCCACCCGCATTACCTCCCCGGTACTCACCCCGGTCAAGCTTGCAGCGGATACCGCGCTGCTGGTCACGGCCCCCTTTGCCTTAAGTCAATTGTGGTTATTCATTGCACCAGGCCTCTACCGACATGAGCGGCAGTCCATCGTCGGCGCGTTGAGTTTAAGCCTGGTGTTGTTTCTGGCAGGATTGCTTTTCTGCTTTTATATCGTCTTGCCCTTTATGTTTCAATTCTTTGCCCATGCGGTTCCTGCCGGCGTGAGACTTATGCCGGACATGAATGATGCCATTGATTTTATTACCCGCATGCTGATTCTTTTTGGTTTCTGCTTTCAAGTTCCTCTGTTGTGCACCACTCTGGTGCGCCTGCAATGGCTTGACGTCGAGACGTTAAAACAGGTACGACCCTACATTATCGTGGCGGCCTTTACCCTGGGCATGTTGCTGACGCCGCCGGATGTCTTGTCGCAAGTCATTCTGGCCGTGCCTTTATGCCTTCTGTACGAAGCCGGCATTTGGCTGGCCGCCTGGCAGAAACGCCTCAAGCCAGCCGCACTGCCTCAAACCAGCGCGGAGGGTTAACATCAGGCAGACAGCCTTACCGCCAGCGCCTGCAAGGGATGACGTAACAGCAGAATGCCTGCCATCATAATAAAAATCGCATAACGGTTGAGGTAATCCAGCGGGCCTGAGGGAGCCTGCCAGTCCGGTTCCTGACCGGCCACCCAGCGACTCATGGCAATGCAGACCGGCAAATAAAGCAACATCAGAATTTCCTGAAACACACGGGCCTCAATAAAATTACCGATGAAAAGCAGCGCGGTAAAATAAAAAAAGGCAACATAACGAAGCGGCCTGTAGCGCCTGGGGATGTAATCATAAAAAGCAAACCAGAATACAGGCAATCCGGCAAAACAAAACATAAACAGCAACAGATGCTGCTGATTAAATAACCAGCTTAAATTGCTGTTAAAATGCGTTTCTGCAAACGAAAGAAAATACCACTCCGTCCAGGCACCGGGTAAATGGCGAACCAGGTAAAGGATTATCAGACGGGCGAAGGCATAGGCTAAGGCGGCCGCCGCCAGGGGTTTGAGCATGTCGCGGCGTTCCTGCCAGTGCAGGGCCGGAATCAGCAAGACTAGCAAAACACTGCTTTCACGATTAAACGTAGCCGCCAACACCACCAGAGTGAACGAAACCCAGCGTTTTTGCAGACACAGTAAAAAGCCCAGGGCCATAAAAAAAAGACAGGCGCTGTCATAGGGATAAAAAAAAGTAGCTTCACCCTGAGTGGTAAAGCGATAATTCACCACACTCATTAACGGCAGTAATAGCAGAAAAAGCCAACTGAACAATTCCGACTGGTTTTTATTAAATGCAAACTGAAACAAACGTTTTACGGTGAAAAACAAAAGACTGACAAAGAAGAGCTCCAGCAGAAAAAAAATCTCTTCAGGGGACCAGGGAAGGACACGATGCAGACCATTGGCCAAGGCTGGGACCAGCATGCGCTGACCGAACGGCAGTCTGGCACTGAGATTCATGAGTTTTTCAAGATCCGTATCGATATAGATGCCCGTTAGCCTCACGTGCATGTAGGCATAACTAATCACCAGCACCCAGGTCAGAAAGCCGGTTTTAAAGCGGAAGAGCTCTTTATTCATTCATTCTTGCATTGGCATTCAAGATTCGCTCAGGCTAACCGATAAATTAATTAAAAGGCAAATTTGATCACGCGGTGAGGTGTATCATGATTAAAAATGCGAAATTTAATATTGGCGATCGGGTATGGCATCAGCAACTGGGGTATCGTGCCGTGATCATTGACGCAGATCCTGTTTTTCAAGCTTCCGGACGCTACAATCCTCAGGCCAGTAAACGGGCTTTTGCAACCCGCAATCCCTGGTATCGGCTTTTAGTCGACAACTGCAGCCAGATTACCTATGTTGAAGAATGCCATCTAACGCCCGATACCATTCCTTTGTGGATAGACAATCCCAATGTGGGTGATTACCTCATTGAAAAAAAGAACGGTTATTCCAGTAATTCCAAGCGCCACTAAGGTTATGTGCTTCGCACCATGAAAACCAGAAAGGCAACAAAAGCAATCAGCACCAGTGCAAGGAGGCCCATGGTGGCAAAGCTTTTACTGAAATTTTCACTGGTAAACAAATCAGGCCGCCCTTTGACCGTACGGAATAAATACCAAAGGATTAAGCCTGCGCCAGTGAGCCCGAGTATTTGATAAAACGTTTCCATTAATTGTCCTCCGATTCGAAACTGAATGCATCTGAAAATAATTGTTCACGCGGCATGCCGGACGCCACCAGAGCATCGCGGATGGCATACACCATGTCAAACGGTCCGGCGATAACAATCTGGTGGTTCAGCAGGGTGTCGGGGTAATCCGTTTGTACAATGGAGACTACGTTTTCGCGGCTCTCCCCCGACAGCAGAGTAACGTAGCGAAAGCGGCTGACATGAGCTTGCCATTGCTTCACTTTATCATCCATGTATAAATCGCTTTGTGACCGCGCCCCCCAATAGAGGGCAAACGCCCGGGCATCGCCGGTAGCCAGTAATTGCTCAATCATGGCCTTAACGGGAGCAAAGCCGGTGCCGCCAGCAAGAAATAGCACAGGGCGATCCGGGTGTAATTGATTAAGAAAGCAATCGCCATAAGGCAAGGCTATCTGCACACGGCCTTCTCGTTTAATTTCTGCAAACAGCGGCTGATTGTAAGGATTTCCCTGATCATGGCGTATGTGCAATTCGTATTTATGCGAACCCAATGGGGCGTTGGCAATCGAAAAACTTAATGCATCTTCACCACAAAGAATTTTTAAATACTGGCCGGGTTGATAGTCAATGAAGTGTTGCGGCGAAAGGATTAATTCGATAATGCTGTCAGTTAAGGGAGTAACGCGCTCCACCTGCGCCCAGGTCTTTTTAATACTCATAACGACAGTCCCAGAGAATCCCAATAGCCGTCGACACGCTGAATAATCTCGTCATCCATTTCAATAGCCCTACCCCATTCGCGCTGGGTTTCACCCTTCCATTTATGGGTCGCATCGATGCCCATTTTAGAGCCTAATCCAGATACCGGTGAAGCAAAATCAAGGTAATCAATCGGGGTATTATCCAATAAGACGGTATCCCGCGAGGGATCAACACGCGTGGTCATTGCCCAAATCACATCCTCCCATTGACGTGCATTAATGTCATCATCGCAGACAATGACAAATTTGGTGTACATGAATTGCCGTAAAAACGACCAGACAGCCATCATGATGCGTTTGGCATGGCCAGGGTATTGCTTTTTGATCGTGACGACAGCCAGACGGTAGGAACAACCCTCCGGCGGCAAATAAAAATCGACAATTTCCGGGAACTGCTTTTGTAACAGGGGAATAAATACCTCGTTTAAGGCCACACCTAAAATGGCCGGCTCATCGGGCGGGCGGCCGGTGTAGGTGCTGTGATAAATGGGATCCGGGCGATGCGTGATACGCTCGACCGTCAACACCGGAAAATGGTCCACTTCATTGTAATAACCGGTGTGATCGCCAAACGGACCTTCTGCCGCTTCTTCTCCAGGATTAATGTACCCTTCAAGAATAATTTCGGCGCTGGCAGGAACATGGAGATCATTGCCGAGGCATTGTGTTAATTGCGTACGCTGCCCACGCAGTAAACCGGCAAAGGCATATTCGGATAACGTATCCGGCACCGGAGTCACTGCCGCAAGCAGGGTGGCAGGATCCGCGCCAAGCGTCACCGCCACGGGAAAACGCTCACCCGGATAGGCAGCCTGCCAGGCCTGGTAATCCAGTGCGCCGCCCCGATGGGATAGCCAACGCATGATCACTTTATTTTTACCAATGACCTGTTGACGATAAATACCCATATTTTCACGCGCCTGATGCGGCCCCTTGGTAGTCACCAATCCCCAGGTGATTAAAGGCGCCGCATCGCCAGGCCAGCAGGTCTGGACAGGCAAACGACCAAGATCCACGTCGTTGCCCTCAAACACATGCGTCTGGCAGGGGGCCTGGCTGACGTACTTGGGCGCCATCGTCAGAGCCTGCTTCAACAAAGGCAATTTGCTGAATGCATCTTTAAAGCCTTTAGGCGGCTCGGGCTCCTTAAGCGCAGCCAGCAGGACACCCACTTCCCGCAGAGCCTGCACCGATTCTTCCCCCATCCCCAGCGCCACCCGCTCGGCAGTACCGAATAAATTGGCCAATACCGGCATGGCCGCCCCTTTGGGCCTGGTGAATAATAAAGCCGGGCCGGCTTTGCGTAGAACCCGATCACTGATGACGGTCATTTCCAGAATGGGCGACACCGGGTAATCAATGCGTTGCAGCAAATGACGCGATTCAAGCTGGTCGATAAAATCACGTAAATCAGTATATTTCATGCCATCGTACAGGAGTTAAGTGAAGCAGGGATTATCGCACAAGATGCATTTGGGCGATACTTGATAAGCCTTTTCTCTTAAAGCAGCACTCTATGCTACTATAACGTTGTTCTAACCATACGGATTGATGATGCCCAACGATCAGCAAACAACATTGACTGCCATCATTAGCGCCTTAAAGCAGCTTAGACCCCAGATCCTGTTATTTAAAGAGTCGATGCAGGATTTTAAAAAGCGCTTGGAAACTGTCAGTGACGAGGCTGAATTGACCACCCTGGTGCAAGGTATTGATCAACGGGAAAAAGAATTGAATCAGTTACTGCGCAGGGCCGCTGCCGGAATGGATAAAGCCCTGTTTGACGCCATTCAGCAGCAATGCCAAAACGACAGTGAATTAAAAGAAATAATGGAGGTATTTAACGCGGACAACAGCCTGACCAACCTGATCACCACCACCCGGGAACGGCTTGGAGAACAAACGCTTTATAACCAACTAAACGGTGACGAGTTGCAAATGGCGAAAGATTTCATGCAGCGGCTTAAGCAATTGAGCTCCGTTGCCCAACTGCTTAACGCTCAAAAGGAATTGTTTCGGCAGCGACTCAAGGAAGCGGACGATGCTCAAGCGATTGATGAAATCGAAAATGACATTTTAGCGCAGCATGAAGGCATCACCAAAGTTTACAATGCCATCATCTTTTACCCCGACAATGAGCGTGTGGCTCAGGCTCTGGTTGACTATTTTGAAACAAATCCGCAACTGTTAGCCCTGGTTAAGGCCTTTCATTTTTATGATTCGTTGGCACAAGACTTGGCTGACGCTAAAACGCGGATAAAACGCGCATAGTGGAAATTTGTCTGTCAAATTGATATAACATCAGGTTGTCTGTGCATGAGATTTACCTGTGAGAAAAAAACATTCTATATTTTTTTGTATCCTTTTGATGCTTCCTCTCGCAAGCGGGGCTCAAACAAACGAGAAATCACCGCCATCAAAAAGACCAACGCTCCTCGAAAAACAGGCCATGCAGCAGAAAAAAACCGGCGACAGTCCCAGCCTGATTGAATTGTATCGCCCCAACTACGTGTTGCCTTATTATTACACCAACAAGCCGTACCACGCCATTTATCAAAACGCAACGCCCAATAATCAGGAAGTCCAGAATGATGAATTTAAGGCGCAAATCAGTCTTAAAATTCCCATTTTCCGCCATGTCATCAAAGACAAGCCGTTAGCGCTTAATTTCTCGTATACGCAGCTCATGTATTGGCAGGTGTATGCCAAATCACAGTATTTTCGTGAAACCAATTACGAGCCTGAATTATTTCTTGAGAATTACTTTAATCCCTATTTTGCAGCTCAACTCGGCCTCAACCACCAATCCAACGGCCGCGGCGGTCTCCTCGAACGCAGTTGGAATCGCGCCTACACCCAGCTTAAGTGGACCGGCAACCGCTGGCTGGTGAATTTACGGCTGTGGGCATTAATCGATAAAGCCGAATCCAGTGATTTGCATAACCCGGATATCGCCCATTTTCTGGGACATGATAATCTGGTGTTATCGCATCAATTACCCGGCAACTGGAAAGCCAGTCTGGAATTGCAGAATCTTGAAAGCGGTTTGCAACGCGGATTTGTGCAAGTGACGTTGTCTTACCCTATTCTGCAATCCCTGTCGGTTTACGGTCAGGTGTTCAGCGGCTATGGGCAGAGTCTGATTGAATACAATCACCGCACCACCAGTGCCGGGATCGGGATTGTTCTTAATGATTGGGTGAGTTAGGGAAGACAGCGCACATCAAGAGAAACCTTCCTGTGCGCTGGGCTGCTGTATTATTAGCGCTTCATCTCATCAAAAAACTCAGCATTGGTCTTGTGATTTTTCATGCGCTCAAGGAGGAATTCAATCGCTTCACACTCTTCCATGGATTGCAGAATCTTACGCAGGATCCAGGTACGGTGAAGGTCTTCAGGACTTAAGAGCAGATCTTCGCGGCGGGTACCGGAACGATTAATGTTGATGGCAGGGAATACACGACGCTCAGCAATATTACGGCTTAAGTGGATTTCCATGTTACCGGTTCCCTTGAACTCTTCGTAAATCACTTCATCCATTTTTGAACCTGTATCAACCAGGGCGGTCGCAATGATAGTCAGGCTGCCGCCTTCTTCCACATTACGGGCCGCACCATAGAGGCGCTTGGGACGCTGCAGGGCATTGGCATCCACACCCCCGGTGAGTACCTTACCGGAAGAAGGAATCACGGTGTTGTACGCCCGCGCAAGACGGGTAATGGAATCCAGCAGAATGATGACATCGCGCTTGTGCTCGACTAAACGCTTGGCTTTTTCAATGACCATTTCAGCCACTTGGACGTGACGGTTGGCGGGTTCATCGAATGTACTGGCGACCACTTCGCCTTTAACAGAGCGCTGCATCTCGGTCACCTCTTCGGGCCGCTCATCAATCAACAGAACAATCAGATAACAATCGGGGTAGCTTTTCTCAATCGAATGGGCAAGATTTTGCAGCATCAGCGTTTTACCCGCTTTGGGTGGCGACACAATCAAACCCCGCTGACCGCGGCCAAAGGGCGCGCATAAATCCACTACCCGAGCCGTTAAATCTTCTGTGCTGCCATTGCCCTGTTCCATCACCAATCGCTGAGAGGCAAAGAGGGGGGTTAAGTTTTCAAAGGAGATTTTACGTTTGGTACTGTCAGGGGAATCGAAGTTAATCTGGTCAACTTTCAAGAGAGCGAAATAGCGTTCATTGTCTTTGGGGGGGCGAATTTTACCGTACACCGTGTCCCCTGTACGCAGGCCAAAGCGGCGAATTTGGCTGGGGGAAACGTAGGTGTCGTCAGGACCGGCCAAATAAGAGGCATCGACTGAACGCAGGAAGCCAAACCCATCGGGCAATACCTCCATCACACCGCCGCCCAGGATATCCTCTCCTTTGCTGGCGTGCGCCTTGAGGATAGCGAATAAAATATCCTGCTTGCGCATACGTGACGTGTTTTCGACCCCCATTTCCTCGGCGATAGTAACGAGGTCACCAATGGGCATTTGCTTAAGTTCTATAAGATTCATACTTCTCACTTGAATGTGTTATTAAATGAAATGAATTTTCCAGGAAAATTTTATGGGAAAGTCAGCAAGGAAACTGCTGCCTACGGGTTCATTCGTCAGTAACCAATCTTTATTATTCCTGAAATAACTTATTACGAAGGGTTGATGTAATTTAGTAAATCAGAAGTCCGGGATTGGTGACCTGAAAGAATTAGCCACATATTGAATCTTTATCGTATCACACCCTGGCCAGAAAAGCCATCTTTTTTTACCCTGACCGCGCAAACAGCCAGGGCAAACCAAGCGTTACACGTTGCTTTCAACAAAAGCGCTTAATTGGGATTTGGACAATAATCCCATTTTAACTGCCTCTACCTGCCCATTTTTAAACAGAATCAGGGTAGGAATACTCATCACGCCATATTTGGACGGCATTTGCTGATTTTCATCGATATTCAATTTGGCAAACGTCACACTGTCGCCATGGCTGGCGGCAACCTCTTCAAGAATGGGGGTTAATGCGCGACAAGGACCGCACCATTCCGCCCAGAAATCAACCAGAACGGGTTTGTTGGAATTCAATACATCCTGTTCAAAACTCGCGTCCGTTACTGTTTTTATATAGTCACTCATGGATATAGCCCCTGATTTAGGTATTTGAAAAAAAGTATAGCAATTATAGATCACCCCAGACCGCTTGCAAAACACTAATGGCTGTAATCGCAGCCGTCTCCGTACGCAAAATACGCGGCCCGAGGCTTAAAGGCAGAAAGCCCGCTTGCTGAGCCTCGTCGGATTCAGAGGGACTCAAGCCGCCTTCCGGACCAATTAACAACATCGCCTCCTCCACGTGAAGGTTGCTGTAGCTTCGGTAATGATGCAGTGCACCCGGTTGCAGAATAAAGGCGGGAAAACCGTTTCTCTTCAATAAAACATCGTGGAACGACACAGGACTATGCACCAGCGGCACCTGATTGCGCCCGCACTGTTCACAGGCGGCGACGGCAATCGCCTGCCATTGTGCCTGCTTCTTATCAAGACGCGACGCATCGAGTTTGACCGCACAGCGCGCCGTGAACACAGGGCTGATGCTTGCGACACCGAGTTCCACTGCCTTTTGCACCACCCATTCCATCCGGTCGCCTTTGGAAATGCCCTGTGCCAGATGAAGACGAAGCGGAGACTCCCTGTTAACCTGTTCGGCATCCTTAAGCCTTACCGTCACCCGTTTTTTATGCACCGCCGTGATTTCGGCCTTAAACTCACGGTTATCACCAGAAAACAGAGTCAAAACCTCACCGGGCTGCATGCGCAGCACCACGCCAATGTGCTGACCTGCTTCTTCCGTCAACGTTAATTCCTGCCCAGCCAGGTAATCGCCAGGCTGGTAAATGCGTACGTCTCTCACCTTGACCCCTGCGCTTTAAGATGCCGCTTCACTGGTTAAATCGTCATCCAGCGCGAATTCGATTTGTTCGTGGTGCGCATTGTCGATAACCTGCTCTGACCAGTACAGCATGATCAGGCTGAATGGCAAAAGACAAACCATATCCCAGGGAAACTGCAAAATACCCAGGCCGCCGAAAGAACCCAGATAGGAAATCACCAGCAACACGGTCATGTAGGATAAAAACCAGAATAAACTCTGGCCACAGTCCCTTAGTGGCTTGCGATTATAAATCAGGCTAATGACAAGACCCGCCAGCAATGCCGCATACAGTTTCCACAAAATCGCGAAACCACACCAATAGAGCATTAAATTACACACGTAAAACGCGATGTGCGAAAACAAGCCGCTGTAAGGCAACCTGAACGGCCTTGGGGTATCCGGCTGCAACCGTCTCATGGCCAGAAGACAAATGGGACCAATGCCGTAAGACAGGATGCTCGCTGACGATAAAAACGCCACCAGCTTCTGCCAGCCGGGAAAGGGCAGAAATGAAAACAACCCCACCAGGAAATTGGCATACAGCGTGACGTAAGGAATTTTATGGCGATTCACTTTAAGGAAAAATTCAGGCAGGTGATGATTTAATGCCATGCCGTACACGATGCGGGACGTAGCCGCCGTATAAACCAGCGTAGTACCAAAGGGAGAAAATGCCGCATCAATCATTAATAGCGTGGCCACCACGGTTAAACCCAGCAGCAGAGCCAATCCGACTAAGGGCCCGCTGTCGCCAGGGTAGTGGAGCGCCTGCCAGCCGTTAGCCAGGTATTTTTGCGGCATGGCGGCAAGGAAGCTGAATTGCAGCATGAAATAAAGCGCAAAGCCAATTAATACCGCCCCCAGAATAGCAATGGGGATATTGCGTTGCGGGTTTTTCACTTCACCGGCGAGAATCAGGCCATTTTGAAAGCCGGTAAAAGCAAAGGCCACGCCCCCTGCGGAAAGGGCTGTAAAAATCTGCACCCAGCTTTGCTTATCCCCAAGATGAAGGGAAATATTAGCCAGTGAAGGGCTGTTATGAAGCAGGGCTATAATGGCAATACTGGGCAGAATAAATTTAATGATGCTGGCGTATTTGTTGCATTCCGCCAGCATTTTAATGCCATAGGAATTAAGAATCACCACAAAGAACATGATGGCGCCCGCGGCCGCATACCCGTATCCCGACAGACTGAGCGAGGCGGGATCGCCTGCCATCAGAACCGGGAAAAAATGGCTGGAGTATTGCAAGATCGCCTGAATTTCAATTGGGGTCATGACCACATAGGAAAGCCAGGATGTCCAGGCAAACAAAAAACCCACCTCCTTGCCGTGGGTGAACGTGGGGTAATTGGACATCCCGCCTGCAACGGGAAACATGGTCCCCAATTCACACAACGGCAAGGCGATAAATAACATGAACAAGGCGGCGATAACCCAGCTTACCAGGGCATTGCTTCCCGCCATTTGCGCACTGATGAAGGGGCTGAACAGCCAGCCTGAGCCAATCATTCCGCCGGCTGAGGCGACCAAGATATTTGTTCTCGAAATATCGCGTTTTAGCATGTGTTATTTTCCTTCTATCGCCTGTCTGGTTCCCTCGGCCAAAGCGACTTGCCCCCAGGACTCTTGGTTACTTAACGTCGTCTGACTGTTTTTAAGCCAAATCACGACAAAATTAAGCGAATGAATAGACAAAACCTTTTTGGATGGTATCATTACACCGTTTTTTCAGGAAGTAATGTAATGATTTAAGGGAGTAAATAACGTGAAGTATTTTGTTCATAAAGCCGCTTGCCTCACCTGGGCTTTCGCTTTTGCAGCGCCTGCTTTTTCTGGCACCATGGGCGCAGCGGAAGATCAGGGCCATCCTTTTTTCTTCAGCGTCGCCCCTTTTTATGGCGCCATCACGGACGAAGGGATTAATAAACTGGTCTTTGCCGAGCAGGCAACACCCGCAGGCCAGGTGACTGCTTTCCTGCCGGATGGTGAATCCGACTGGGGTTATACCTTAAGCCTGGGCTATGCGTTTGATCCTAACCATGAGCGCGATCTGGTGCTGACCTATTCCCATCTGTCAACCGAAACCAGCAAAAGCATTGCAGTGGGTGAGGACGGCCTTATCATCAACCGGTTAAGTCAGCTTGCCAATTTTGGCCCTCAGAACGTCAGAGGCCCCGCGTCAGCCGGTATAAGTGCGGATTATGAATACCAGACGGCCGATTTGATGACCAATCATTATTTCCCATCTGAACAGTTTAACCGGGTCGAGTTTTCCCGCTTTTACGGCATTAAGGCCACAGAATTTAAAAAAGGATTCACAGCCAATTACAATGGCCGTTTCATCGTCGAGTTTGACGGGATAAACGCACCCTCAATTGACAACATCAATTACTCCGCCAAGTATTACGGGATCGGTCCGCGTATTGGTATGGGCGGCAAGTGGCGCTTAAACCGCATTTTCAGTGTCGGCGGCGATGTATCGGCATCCATTTTAGTCGGCTCCTATAAAAACGAGTGGAATGAAACGCTGGCCGTAGACGCGTTCCTTGGTGAACTTCCGGCAGGCCCCGTGCACAGCTACACGCAAGTCACCAACAGCCGGGCCTGGGTATCCCCTGTATTGGCCGGCAATCTGGCCGTGGCCGCTGATTTTGATGTGAGAAGCGCCAATCATATCCGTATTGAAGGCGGCATCGGTTCCGAGCAATACCTGCCCCATCTGTCGCCCGATTCCTACCGTGCCAAGGAAGGGGATAATACACTTTATATTCCTCAGCATTTCTCCATTAGAAACGTCTTCATCAAATTCACTTATTTCTGCTAATGGATCTTCACAAGGCTTGATTCCAATCAAGCCTTGTTTTGTTTTTTTGGAGGTATGGTCGTGCAAATGAGTCAGTTGGATCAGCAGCATGTACGCGACAAAGTTATTCCTATTCACCAGCAAATTCACCCGACCGCCCTGATTGCCCACGGGGCGAGAATCGGAGCCAATGTCAGCATTGGGCCGTTTTCTGTCATTGGTGAACACGTTGCCATCGGCGCCAACACTGTCATCGGCTCTCACGTGGTCATTGAAGGCTGGACTACCATTGGCGAACGCAATCAGATTCATACCGGCGCCGTCATTGGCTCTGTTCCACAGGATTTGAAATTCAATGGCGAAAAAAGTCTGGTTTTACTGGGTAATGATAATATTGTTCGCGAATACGTCACCATCAGTCGCGGCACCGCCGGCGGAGGGGGCGAAACCACCATTGGCCATGCCAATTTATTAATGGCCAGTTGCCATGTTGGCCATGATGTACGGATGGGCGATCACAACATCATTGCCAATGCGGTCGGCATTGCAGGGCATGTGGTCATCGAAGATTGGGTCACCATTGGCGGTATTGCGGTTATTCATCAATTCTGCAAACTGGGGCGCATGGCCATGATCGGCGCCAAGAGTTACATCAATAAAGACATTCCGCCTTTTGCCCTGGTACAGGGAAATCCCGCCAAATTGTATGGCGTCAACATTGAACGCCTGCGCCGTAATCAGTTTAAACCCCAGCAACGCCTGCTTATTCAACGGGCTTATAAAATCCTTCATCGCTGCAATTATCACTTACCCAATGCCATTGCCGAAATTGAACAGGACTTGCTGCCTGATGAGCAAATCGCCCGCCTGCTCGATTTTCTTCGCCACAGTGAACGCGGCATTTGCCGGGGGAATCGCGAATGAAATCCTTGCGCTTTAATCAAAATCACGGCCCGTTCAGCTTAGCCACCTTGGCCCGGATTTCTGACGCTGCACTGCATAACCCCGAGGATAGCGATTGCCTGATTCATCAGGTGGCACCTCTCGATGAAGCTAAAGAATCAGACATAGCCGTACTCCATAATCTAAAATACATCAAGGCGTTTAAAAACTCTTCTGCAGGGGCCTGCATCATTTTCCCGGATGCCGTTAAACATGCCCCGCCGGCCATGAAATTACTGGTACATCACAACCCTTATAAAGCCTTCGCACTGGTCATGCAGCATTTTTATTCCCGCCCCAAAGAAGCACCAGGTATTTCTCCCCAGGCTTTTATTGCCAGAAGCGCCTCCATTGGCAAGGGATGCGTTATTCAGCCTGGGGCTTACATTGGTGAACGTGCTGTCATCGGCGAGGGGAGCGAGGTTGGCGTGAACAGTTACATCGGCCATGACGTGATCATTGGTAACAATTGTCGCATAGAAAACAACGTCAGCATCACCAATACCCTGATGGGCAACAACGTGGTGATCTATACCGGCGCCAGAATTGGACAGGAAGGCTTTGGTTTTGCCACGGATGCAGGTGGCCATTACAGTATTCCTCATATCGGCTGCGTCATCATTGGTAACCACGTGGAAATAGGCGCCAATACTTGCGTGGATCGAGGTTCCGTTAAAGACACTATTCTTGAGGATCATTGCCGCATCGATAACCTGGTGCAGATTGGTCACAATGTCACCATTGGCCGCGGCAGCATCGTGGCCGGCACTTCCGGGATTGCCGGCAGTTCCCACCTGGGGGAATTTGCGACCGTAGGCGGGGGCGTCAGCGTGGTTAACCACGCGAAAGTCGGTAACGGCGCCATGGTATTAGCCCACTCGCTGGTCATTAACGATGTGCCGCCCGGGACACGGACAGGAGGAACCCCCGCCATCGAGGCCCGCCAATGGCATAAACAATCATTAATCTTGAAAAAATTATGCCGATGAAGGCACTGCCTGGATGAGTTTGATAACCGCCATGGCAGCCTTGCTATTGGCATCCTGCCTTAACTGCTGATGCAACTGCTCAAATTTTTCCACTACCCTGGCAGGGGCGTCGCCCTTGGCCAATTTCTCTAAAAGGCATTGGCTGATGGCCTCAGGCCTCGCCTGCTTTTGAATAAATTCCGGCACCAGACCCTCATTAGCCAGCAGGTTGGGTAGCGCAACGTAATTAATTTTAAGCTGCGAAGCAATGATTAAGTGACTCAGGGCACTCCATTTATACGCAACCACCATGTTACATTTTAGCAGCATGGCTTCAAGGGTTCCTGTCCCCGATTTAACCAACACCACATTGGCCAGCGCCATGGCCTCTCTGGCACCTCCCTGTTGAAGTTTTATATTCAGATGAGGATAACCTGAGGCGCGCCATTGGGCTTCGAACAGCGTGATAGCCTTTGAGGTCGCCAGGGGCACGATGAAGGTTAGATCGGGCCGTTTCTGGCTCAGTCGATTCATCACGTCAAGGTAAAGCGGGCCCAGGTAACGAAGCTCGCCAAGACGACTGCCAGGCAGCAGGGTGATGAGGGCATCGGAATCCGCATAACCGGCCTGTTTTCTTAGATGCCTTTTATCCATTTGCAGGTCAATCATATCCGCCAGCGGATGGCCAACGAAGCAGGCCGGCACCTCGTATCGCTGATAAAATGCCTTTTCAAAAGGGAAGAGGGTCAAGACCAAGTCCACGGCCTCCTTGACTTTATACACCCGTTTTTGCCGCCAGGCCCATACTTTGGGACTGACATAGTGGATGGTTTTTATCCCTTGTTGTTTAAGCTTTTTCTCGACGACCAGATTAAAATGGGCATAATCAATACCGATAAACACGTCAGGGGGATTCACGGTCAATTCCCTGATTAAACGTTTGCGCAAGAAAAGCAACTGCAGATAGCGCTTCAGGACATCGGTAATCCCCATGACCGAGAGGTAGTCCATGGGAAAAAAGGAATGAAATCCCTGGCGCTGCATTTGCGGCCCGCCGATGCCGACAAAAGTGACATCCCCAAGCCGCTCCTTAAGCGCCGCAATTAATCCCGCCCCTAATAAATCCCCCGAAGGTTCCCCTGCTACAATGGCTATTTTTATTGGACGCTCGCCCATCCCTTACTACTCTGCGGAATTTTAAGTAAACCGACTATAGTGGACATTCCCTTGCTTTACAATGCACACGGTGCTGGTAAAATTCACGTTTTGTGCTGTGAGAGTGCTATGGAACACAAGGAAACATCCCATGAGCCATCCGTCACCTGGTTAGGGCGGCTGTTTTACCATGCATTCCATAAACCGACTTCTCAAACCCACACCAACATCCATGCTGTCTTTGGAAATCGACTATCGGACAAACAAAAAAAACAATTGATTATGGCTTTTTATTCCCACATGATCACGCTGTTTAAAGAGTTGATTATTTGTCTGTTACGGGGAGTGAAGCCCCTGAAAAGAAAAACGGATATGCAGGGGCTTGAACATTTATTGGAAGCCGTAAAGCAAAACAAGGGCGTCCTACTGCTCACTGGCCATTTTGGCAACTGGGAAATTGGTTGCCCCCTCTGTTATGTCATGCTCCCTACCTCTAACCCGGCCTATGCTGTACGCAAACCCATTAAACGCGCCTGGGCGGAAAAATTGCTATTTGCTAATTACCGACGTCACGGCTTAACCATTATCCCTAAAAACAAGGCCAGAGGCCCTATCCTTGACGCCCTCAGACGGCAAGGCTTGGTCTTTATCACCTTTGATCAACGAGCGCCAGCGGAATCAAAAGGGACGTTACTCACTGATTTTTTAAATTTGCCAGCCTACACTTATCAGGGTTTGGCTTTATTAGCCAACGAATCGGGTGCCCCTGTCGTTCCTGTTTCCTGCCATCGATTACCGAAAGGCAGGCATCGGATCGAATTTCATCCCGCACTCACCTGGCAGGAGGATCCAGATTCAGCCGCTGCCCTATTAAAAAATACCGTGATTTATAACCAAACACTGGAGAGGCTGCTGTTGCGTCATCCCGAGCAGTGGATTTGGTCTTATAAGCGCTGGCAACTCTAAAGGACCCGGAGCATCCATGCCGCAAATCTCCCTCGATAATCTTAAAATCACTGCCGTTGGCCGCCTGATGTATTATCTCGTCCCGCTGCGCAAGCGCATTATCATGAAAAACATAGAGCGCGTTTTTAAATGCCATTCCAAACAGGAAAAAATGAATCTGGCCAAAGCCTTTTATTCCCACTTTTTAACAACACTCAAAGAAATCATTTCTATACGATGGTGCAATCATGACAAGCTGAGAGAGGGAATAGAAATCGAAGGCCTTGAGCATCTTCTGTCTGCCCATGCACAACAACGCGGCGTGATTTTACTTTGTGCTCACGTAGGCAATTGGGAATATGCTCCCTTACTGGGCTTCCCCACGATTGCGGCCCTTTCTGGCCGCTTTTATTTTGTCCGCCGTGCAATCCGTATCAAATGGTTGCAAAAAATCCTGTTCCAGCGCTTTCAAAAGGCAAATCTTGCCATCATTGACAGCCGCGACATGTTTAAACACGCACGAAAATTGCTGCGTGACAATAACGTCCTGGTGTTTACATTTGACCAGCATGCCAGCATAGATGGACGTCATGGTATTGCCGTTGATTTTTTTGGCAGCAAAGCAGGAACCTATAAGACGCTTGCTTTCCTGGCAGGTAAAACAGGGGCGTTGGTTGTCCCCGGCGCCACCTATAGACTCAACAAAAAACACCATGTTCTCCAGTTCTATCCCGCCCTCGTCTGGAAAGAAAATGAGGATTGGGAGCAGGCCCTGCATGACAACACCCGAATTTATAATCAGGCCATTGAGCAATTCATCTTAGCCAATCCCGCCCAATGGCTATGGCCGCATCGGCGCTGGAAATTGGACGACATGGAAAAAACCGGTTGATTCTTATTGATTCTGTTGCGGCCAGCCTCTGGGGCTGTGCTAAGATTAGCATTTTGTTAATCAGGAACCCATTATGAGTAACACACGCATTGAAACGGACAGCATGGGCGAAATTGCCGTGCCTGCTTCCAAGTATTGGGGCGCGCAGACAGAGCGTTCGCTGCATCACTTCAACATTGGCCGCGACATCATGCCGCGAGAGGTCACACATGCCTTCGGTATTTTGAAAAAAGCAGCAGCCTTAACCAATCGTGAACTTGGCAAGTTAAGTCAGGATAAAGCCGATTTAATCATCAAAGCCGCTGATGAGGTCAGTGCTGGCCTGCTTGACGATCACTTCCCCCTGCACGTGTGGCAAACCGGCAGCGGGACCCAATCCAATATGAATGCCAACGAAGTCATATCCAACCGTGCCATTGAACTGGCCGGGGGCGTCATGGGCAGCAAAACACCCATTCATCCCAATGATCATGTCAACATGTCCCAATCGTCCAACGACACCTTTCCTACCGCCATGCACATCGCCGCCGCACTGGCTTTCAAACAGAAATTAATACCCGCAGTACAGCATCTGCGCGATGCGCTCGCGGCCAAAATGGACCGTTTTAATACCATCGTTAAAATCGGGCGGACGCATCTGCAGGATGCGGTGCCTCTGACCTTAGGTCAGGAGTTTTCGGGTTACGTAGCCCAGCTCGATGCCTGCCTGCATCGTTTTGAGGCGGTGCTGCCGGAACTTTACGAACTGGCTCTAGGCGGAACTGCTGTCGGTACCGGATTAAACACTCATCCCCAGTTTGCAAACAAAGCCGCAACCCATATCGCCGCATTGACACAATTGCCGTTTGTGTCTGCACCCAATAAATTTGCAGCCCTGGCCTCTCATGAAGCACTGGTAATGGCCCATAGCACGATGAAGGCCTTAGCCTGTGCCTTAATGAAAATTGCCAATGACGTGCGCTGGTTGGGGTCAGGTCCCCGCTGCGGCTTGGGCGAATTGATCCTCCCTGAGAATGAGCCAGGCTCCTCCATCATGCCCGGCAAGGTTAATCCGACTCAGTGCGAAGCCATGACCATGGTTTGCGCCCAGGTGATCGGCAATGACACCAGTGTGGCGGTTGCGGCAAGCCAAGGAAATTTCGAACTCAACGTCTTTAAACCGGTCATTATTTTTAATGTCCTGCATTCTCTGAACCTGCTGGCAGACACCTGCCATTCATTCCAGGAATTTTGTGTGGAAGGGCTTGAGGCCAATGAGGCAAAAATCGAGTATTACCTTAAGAACTCACTCATGCTGGTCACCGCGTTAAATCAACACATTGGTTACGACAAAGCGGCCAAAATTGCCAAAACAGCCCATCATGACAACACGTCGCTTCAGGAAGCCGCAGTCAAGCTGGGTTACCTCACAGCCGAACAGTTTAATGAATACGTTAAACCGGAAGAAATGATTTCACCTCGCTAACGCTGAGGATTAACGACTTTGCTCAACAGGGCGCAGATAGGCTGCGCCCTGTTGGTAAACACCCACCGAATACCACGATTCAACTCCCGATACAGGCTGTTTTTTGAATCAATGAATCCAACCCCAACCTGCTGCCTGGCTGCCATGAGCGGTTTGATTTTCTTATTGCTCAATAACAAATAATGACCTAAAACCCCGCCGTAGTTTTCCTTTAAACTCAAGGTGCAGAACTGTTGCACATTGTGATGTTCCGGGACGAGAAGGAGGGCTGCCCGCGGGAAACGCGTTAAGGGGCGGAGCAAGGCGTCATCAAGGCTAATCAAATGATAGTCGTCAATCGGGGTTAATGTCTTCAGGTTGTCATACAACAGAGCCTCATCCACCTGGGTTTTCAATTCAATAAACAAATGCAGACGCCTCCCATAACGGCTGATAACCTCCGGCAACGACGGAATATCCGGCACCCGTTCCCGCAAGGCTTGAAAAGACAAATCGGCAATTGCATCAGGCCTCTGCCATAGTCGCATCAGGGTGGGGTCATGATGGACGACAAGAACACCATCCGCGGTGATTCGCACATCCAGTTCGATTCCCCAACAATGGCAGCTTAGGGCGCGGGCAAAGGCCGCGTCCGTATTTTCGATAACATGGCGGTCATGTGCGCCACGATGAGCAATCACACGCGCCTCTCCCAAAGCCTCACAAGACGGCCGTGAGCGTGGAATGACCGCCATGATGTTATTGATGCACCGTTCAATCACCGTGAGTAATGACATGGGGGTTTCCTGGGTTTTACCGTGTATTTT
The DNA here is from genome assembly GCF_001468125.1 of Legionella rubrilucens. Classification (GTDB taxonomy): domain Bacteria; phylum Pseudomonadota; class Gammaproteobacteria; order Legionellales; family Legionellaceae; genus Legionella_C; species Legionella_C rubrilucens. The sequence goes on from NZ_LNYT01000022.1 coordinate 338,750, forward strand.
GTGAAAAATTCAACTATAACAAGAATACAGGGTGAGCGAGAGACGAAAAAACACTTTATTTTATAAAATGGTCGAATAATCATTGACAGAGCCGACGTTCTTGAGTATTTTACCGTCCTATGCCGAGGTGGTGGAATTGGTAGACACGCTAGCTTCAGGTGCTAGTGGGGGTGACCCCGTGGAGGTTCGAGTCCTCTTCTCGGTACCATTAATGGATTTAACATCCGCAATAACTAATTGAATACCTTAAGTTTGTAATACCTTAAGCCGTATTGAACCAATACGAACTTTTTCCTAATTTTATCCATCCTAGTCAAGCCTTAAAAGAGCAGATAATCGCAACCAAAATGACTCTCTCTTTTATTCCTTCTGCAACGCCCGCATCGGAAATCAATCAACAAGAAAAAGGGCGCGAAACGACTGAAACATTTTTTTTGCATAATAAGCCAAAATCTCAGGACTTTTTCCTTGCGAGGCGGCTCGCCAAAATAAGCAGTTTGTTTACAAAATGAAATTATTTTGAACTATACTGAGCTTAGAAAGTTCCAATTAGTCAAAATATGAACATCGATGAGCAATCGTTGCAGGCAATCTGTGGTGAAAGCAAAGAAGTGGTCGTGTACGGTTTCGGTCAATTTAAATACCTTGAACTGTGCAAAGCCATTAATTGTATCGCCGGTATGAAAGCCTATCATTCCGACGATTATGTTGAAAAAAATGAGGTCATGGATAAACGAACTCACTACACCATGTATAACCACTTCAAATACATTCTCAATGATTTAGTCCTTGAAAACTATAAACGGCAGCTTAAAAAAGAACCCATCATCCCGCTTTTGTTTGTTGTTGGTTTCGCTGAGAGCGAGTATGAGATACCACGAATAGCAGAACGAAGTGATGATGAATTCGCCAAGGGAGTAACCCTGACAGAATTACGCCGATGTTACAAACTGGCTCATGAATTCGGCAAGGACTTAAGCCAGACGGCCAACGACACGTTCCAGTTTGTGCATTTAATCCCCTCGGAAAAGGGCTACGTGCTTAAGACGGTCAAACCATTCTGGCAGGATGAGCAATGGCAGAAGTTGTGGCAGCAACGCAAGGCAACAACGGATAAAAAGCCCGACAGTGATCATAAAAATCTTTTTTGGCGTGAAAAGTACTCAGGGCTGGTGGATGAAGCGAAGCCCCAAAGCCCCTCCAACAACGAAGAAGTCAGCAAAGAGGAAATCGAAGCGCCTGATCATTCGCGAATGCCAAAGGGATAAGCGACTATCCCATCTGAATGCACCAATCCTTCAAGGTGAAATAGTCGCTAGCGCTTCGCCATAACGAATACTATCGCCGGCCTTAAGCGAAGAAAGCCAGTCCACCTTCGCACCATTGGCAAACATCAGCACCACGGTTGACCCAAGTTTGAAATAACCCATTTCTTCACCTTGCTCAAGGGTGAGCGGTCTGTCAGCATAGCTGAATTCCTGCACTCGATTCAGGCGCGCTAAATCACCTTCCCAAGCCGTGCCAATTGCCCCGACAATGACAGCCCCGACTAACACCATGGCCATCAATCCCACCTGCGTCTCAAAAAAGACCACCAGCCGTTCATTGCGCGCAAAAAGACGCGGCACCGTTCTGGCGGTGGCGGGTTGCACAGAAAACAATTTGCCCGGAACATAAATCATGTGCTGCAAAGTCGCTTTTATCGGCATATGAATACGGTGATAATCCTTGGGCGACAGGTAAAGGGTGGCAAAACGGCCGTTAATAAAGGGTTCATACCGTGACGGATCACAGGCCAGGAAATCATCCACGGTATAGTAGCGTCCCTTGGCCTGCAGCAACTGGCCCTTGTCAATACGGCCCAACTCACTGATCACACCATCAACGGGCGACACAACGTCAGCGTCTGCCAGAGGGCGGCAATCAGGTTTTAAATGACGAATAAAAAAGTCATTGAAACAGGCATAATTCTCAGGGTTTTCCTCGTACGCCTCACTCATGTTCACGCTGTATTTAGCAATAAAGCGTTTGATTAGACGATTTTTGACCGCTGGTACTTTCACTTCCGCCAGCTTGCCTGCCATGGAGGTTAATGTGTGTTTGGGCGCAATGAATTGCGGCAGGGTTTTTAGAAAATCACGGGACATGGGCATTCATTAAAAAAGCAGGATAAGGAAATATACCCTGAAAATACGCTGTTTGTCATGAATTATAGCGTATTGGGAACGCTGGTTTAGAAATCATTTTACAATTGGATAATTATATGGCTAATTAATAATTGGTTCTACAAATGAATGGAATGGAGCTCAACTAGGATGGTTATTGCTCTATAGGACGTCAGGGAGGATTTATGCGGGAAGGGCATCATCAAGTCACCTATCGCGCCATGCCGCCACAAGCCCGGTTTGGTTTTTTTACTCGTCCGCTGCATGACGAATCCTGCTATACCCAGGAGGAACTGCAATTGCGCGAGACCATTCTCGCTGCCCGCAGCCACAGCGGCCTCGACCCCGACTTGTTGCGCACTGACATGGCCTGGTTTTCCCCTGATAATCAAGTGGCATTGGTGAATGTCAATGAAGGCTCCTGGATTTTTGGCAACGAATACCGCCCAAGACAGGGCTTAAGCCGTGATGATTTTCACATTGGCCTGATTAACCGCCGGCTTCATTGGCCCGCCTTAAACACCATGACCCGCTTCATTGGCGACTACCTGTTAATACGTAATGATCAATTGGACGACCGGCATCTGAATCAGCCGCTTAATTATGTGTTCCTTGATGCTGTACAAATTCTTAACCGCATGGCGGTTATTCATGATGGGCGATTTGTTAACAAACAGCTGCAATTGCTCAATAAATACCTGCGCGTGGTTGAAACACACGTTTCACCGACTCAGGGAAGCGACCGCCTGTTCCTAGCCGACTGCCGATACACGCTGGAACATCGCATTGCCAAAGACATTGAAAATAAACAGCAGTCGCAACAGTTAAAACTGCAGTTTGAACAGGTTAAGCACCAATTAAACCGCGTGGCCGAATTACGCCATACGGTGCTCCATTTTGCCCTGACCGATGGGGCGGTTAATCCACATCCTTATTGGGAGCATTTTTCAGAAGCGCCAAGAGGGATTGAGGGCAAGCAGGAATTTCCCACCCTCTCCGCTAAACACTGCGCCGAAAAGACGAGCGATGCCTTAGCCCAACCCGGAAACCCGCAATTAAGCCAATTAAAGCTGACGCCGCATACCCTGGGCAACTGCCCGTCGCTGGGATTAATCGATAAAATCTCGACAGCCACCAAGGCCGCTTACGGTCAGAGCATCAGCGACTTACAGGAAGTCTTGCGTTTTCAACATATTCTGGATTCCCTGCTGCAATTATTTGACCAGGCCGGCGAAGTGTTTACACTCATCCAGTTTCGAAGGCAAATGAACAATCTGCTGCTTGGCATTGAACAGTTTGTTCAGCAATCGGAACAACACATTGTCAGTGTGGTGGAGGCGAATTCGCGGCTTTATCATCAATTGATTCAGGATAAGCAGGATTTAAGCTGGTGGAAACGAATGACATCCGGAAAGACGGAAAAAATCGATCGTTTCATTCACAATCAGGATAACCTCGCGCGCTTTCCCACCTCGATCTCGGATTTAAGCGCAGCCAGCAAGGAATTACTCGATGGGGTGCATGAAGTGCTCAATCATCTGAAGCAGCAAGGCACAGAAACCCAGCAAATTGCCATGGTCAGTTCCACGCGCGAGCTAGTCCAGCATTTGATGGATTCCATGCACGCCTGGGTCGGTCACCAACAGGAGATGAATGGGTTGCCCATCCCCGATAAGCCCGCGCTGATCCCCAGCACACAACAGGAACACCCCCCTATCGATTTGAGCACCCGGCCATTACAGCCGCCCGAATCCTTTGCCAAACAGGCGTCGCTGCCGCAAGCGTCGTTTACCCAGCGCGTCGAAGCGCCGCTTTTTTTCCAGACACAGTCCCAGCGGGTGCCGGGCCCCTCCTGTCTAAGCAACCAACCCTGCACCGCCCCTCTGCTCGCAGGCAATGGCACCATTACCCAAGGCAATCCTTCAAACACGGCTGCCATTTCGGCCTCTATCTTATTGGGCACGCTGGTTTTATTGCCTTTAGTCTTTATCGGACTGAAATTACTGTACGATGCCTGGCAGAGACCAGCACCAAGTCGACGTGCGCCCAATGACAAAGAGAACTTTAACCAATTGACCACGCAGGCCGCGGATTTATTATCCGCCGCCCCGCACCTGCTTCCGGAAGAGGAAACCAGTTGCATGCAGGAGGAATTTGACTACCTTAAGGATAAAGCCGAGGTATCACAGGATTATGATAATGAATCCATGAACGACTTAGTGCACGAGATAAAAGAGACGCTGTCTCCTTTACAGCCCGGGCGAGTCAGCCTTAATGGCTGAACTCACGCAAAGCGGGATTCGTTTTGCTGAAACTTCTTGATTTCGCATTATCATATACCGCACTAAAAAAATGGGCTCGCAAGTCATCCGTCGTCACTTGACAAGCGAGAGGGTACTTGTCTTCGTTCTTCTGCATTTGCTCCACCACCTTATTGAACACATCGCGACTGAGTGCACTATCGCTCCCTTTGCCACAAAAAATTTTGGCTAGAATCATCTCATTGCTGTTGCTTGAATCTTTGAGGTAACCTTCCACTTCAGGGCCACGCGTTCTGGTACTGAATATATTTAACGAGTAAGGGGTATATCCTTTTATCACATCCCGAATTATTTTTTTAAATATTCCACTCTCCATGGTTTGGGCCCATTGAAACAGGCTTTCTGTAAACAACTGACGGGCTTTGGCGGAATAAATATGGGTGAAGCGTGGAGACGCCTGAACAAATTTCTGAGCCTCAACAGCGTATGTTCGGATTTCGAATTCCTTCTTTTGCACCGCGCGTAAAACAGATGACAAATTGACATCGCTTTGCCCAATGCGGTGAGTCAGCATCTTGGGCACGAGGTATTTGATGAGCAGAGTATTCAGTGAATTACTCTCTGTCCCACCCGTAGCCAGAATATGCCCCAGAATGTTTTCCCCTTTTTCCTCTTTGCTGTTTTTGAGAAAGCTTAAAATTTCATCCGTCCGGTTTTTATTGGATAACACATTCAAGGCAGAAGGTTTGTAATGGTGTTCTATCACCTCCCCAATATAACCATCCAGCGTGAGGCGACCAATGTCATTCGCCCAGTCAAACAAGGCTTGCAAGGTTACTGAAATCACCGCTTTTTCGGTATGATTCCGCATAACGAATGGCTGTGTCTCGGATTTTTCCTGACGACCAATCGGTGTATCCTTGCCTTTAAGATGTCGGACAAAACCAAAACTGTTATTAAACTCCCACATTTGTGTAATGATGTTGAGCCAGGCATCGGCGCTGGGCGTCTGGCCAAATAATTTTAAAAGCCGATTTTCATAACTGTGGCAGCAATTGGTTATGTCGATGCAGAACTGCATATTGGCTTCGTCATCTAATTGCCCGGCCTGAAGGTCAAAATACCGGTCAGTGCATTTTCCTAAATCCTGCCTTAACCGCTTTAATTCCATGTACCCTTGCGCCAGCGGATTTTCTTCATCGCAATCCAGCTTGGGCATCTCGATGTCCGACTTAAACAGCTGAATGGAACGTGTAATCTCTTCCATGGGCTTGGGCGGGGCCTTACTGGTTTCCGACGTTTTGCTCGCCAATGAAGTCTTACGGGTTAATTCCTCCCATAAGCTCTCCAGCAATTTGTCAATGTTAGACAGAATGGCCTGAAAATGCAGGGTATGAGCATCACGCCAGATTTGATGATAGCGGGCATGCATTCTTTCCAAATCATACCTTGCCGCAGTCGGTAAACAATAATAGTTCGGTGTACCTGCTGGCTCCGAGGCTGATTCGATTTTCTTATTATAAGCCTCCGAGTACTCCGCTATGGATGCATTTTCCTGCTCCGCCCACGTTTTGGTTTTTTTAAAGGCAGACGGCCTCGCCTGGAGGAAATCACGAAAACTCATGACCGGAACACCGGAGTCGTTTTTTTCTTTTCCAACATAAAAAACAGTGTTACGGTAAAACTCATCATACTCCCTCTGCATCACCTCAAGGATATGGTCAACGAAAGGTTGGCGGTCGGTTTCTGCATTAAAAAGCCTGGGGTAGGTCTTTGATAACAGTTGATCTTTACCGTCCGGCAGTGACAGATAGTTTAGCGGTTCCGTGCCGAAATACTCATTGAAACGCTCTTTCAGGATAGAGGGTTCGTAGGTTAATAACTCCTGCAAAATCGCACTGAAAAACTGCTCCTGAAAACTGACGGGAGTACTGTCTGAATTCAGTTTGATGGAGGGATTGGCCGCCAGCTCGCGAAAGGCCTGATAACACATGTGCCGTTTGCCCAGATTTAAATTGCCTGGCATGGTATTGGTAGGCCAGTGAGTACGGGTATCGATAATGGGGAAATTATCAAGATCCGTGCTTTTTAAGCCCATCGACGTTTCCGGGTGCTCTTTGATAATGCCATCGACATTACGAGCGCCTTTCATTATCCAGGTGATGCCCCACAGCATCATGTCGTAGTCGAGGATGTTGTCCAGATCGGTGTTTCCAGGATGACGATCATCGCATTTATGCCGCCAGGCTGCGACAAGCCACTTGGCAACATTATGTGACAACAAGGTGTTGTAACTGGGATAAACTTCTTCCCTTTCGCTGGCATTGGTAGGCAGGGTAGCACCGGAAGGGGCCATAGGCTTGTATTTTTTTAGAGCAATTGAGAAGGTTCCACAAATCTCACCCTTTTCATCGTAGACCAGCCGCTCTTCCGCGGCATTATCGCCCAAGGAATTGCGCAACGCAACGCTGACCGCTACTGAGTAAAGAGCCAGCACTCGTGGATAAGAGCCGCTTAGGGGTTTAAAAAATCCAGTTTTCTCACCATCAACAGCATCTACAAAAGTTGCTTTTTCTATTACATGACCAGAGGAGGGTACCGTCTTGTCGTTGGTAAATTTTAACTGGCCATACCGTAACGCCTTCTTTGGCAAAGTCATGGCTCATTCCTTAAGTTTCCGTCGGTGCAGAATAATCATATTAAGCAGAAAATCAGGCGTAATTCAATAGTATTTTCTATAACAAATGTGCATGGACATGAAATTGTTTGCATTTTCCATGGACATAAAACCTGATGTTACGATTATTGATTATATATTAATCAACTTAAATTGTTTTTACATCAACTGCCGCAGAATGGGGCGAGGGCTTATAAAGAAATAAAAATGCAATAGTGGCAAACACGCATTCCAATAGTGGTGGAACCCAAAACCAATGCCATTGAACAGCCTGCTCGGCAAACGGCAAACTCACCGCACCAATGCTGGCTGCCAATGCCCAGACAGTGGATACACCACGGCAACGGTACTGGGCCGGTAACTGTAAATAAAGGAAATAAAACATGGATGAACAAATCAAGCCATTGGTCAACACATAACCTGCCAAGGCGGCGAACACACCTGGGGCATAGGCAATGGTAGTACAATAAAACAACACAGGCGCAGTCAACAGGGCAGTCACGGCACCGAGGCGCAATAGCAGATACACACGTTCCGGACTCACCGCCCGCGCCAGGGGCAGAGCCAGCAAAGCTGAACTCAATTGCGCCAATGAACCAATCCAGGCGCATTGGCTGCTGCTCCAGAGGCCCCTGTCGATGGCATAGGAAACCCAGAAGGCATTGCAGAGATACACGGTGACACTGACAAAGGCCCCAAGCATGGCAATGTTCATCAGTCCTTGTGCATGGTTACGCCAGATCTCGGCAATCGGCGCGTGATTGGTTTTAAATTCGGGCGATTCAGTCAAGCGCTTGCGAAGCCGGCAAACCCACAACGATAAAAGGCCGACACTGGCAAAGAGTATTCGCCACATCCAGGGAACAGAGCTGTATTGCAAAAGAGCGGCCATTGCCCCGCCAAGAAACATGCCAGCCGCACCGCTTGCGGCAACAAGACTTCCCGCCCGCAACGGTTGTCTTGCATGATGTTCAATCAGAAACATGGCGGAAGTATTGATTTCGCCACCCAACGCCAGCCCCTGCGCCACGCGCAGGAATAAAAGTCCAAAGGCGGCAGCAATGCCAATGGTGTTGTAGTCAGGTAATAAACAAATGCCGACCGTCGCGATGCCCATCAGGCCGGCTGACCAGACCATGGGCTTTCGTCGCCCGATGGCATCCGCCTGCTGGCCAAATAACCATCCGCCAAGGGGACGCGCCAGAAAAGCAGCGGCAAAGAGGGCAAATGACAGAAGCAGACTATACGATGAGGGCGGAAAGAATTCTTTGGCAAACACTGATTTGGCCAAATACAAATAAAGACTGAAATCCAGCCACTCCAAAAAAATCAATGCAAGGACAATCGCTAATGCACTTCGTTTCATGCCGCTGGCGCTCCAATGGTCCGTGCAAGCTCAATATCCAGCGTGTTGATCCCTTCGCTGGTGGCCGGCCGCTCAAAAAAGAGGAAATCGCCGCTTTTTCGGTAATGGTAAGCATTGGCAAGAGTCAGCGTAAAAATCAAAGTCAGCATGTTGGTAATGATCAGCAGCGTTTTTCTTAACAGTGGATTCCTGTCTTCATTGGCTATGGCCATCAGGGGAGTCTCTACCTGTTTAAGTTGCTTTAAAAACGTGTCTTTATCCGGGCGCACCTCCTGAGCCATTGCCCCAAACACCATCTGATAAAGTTGGGTCCGGTATTGACGTTCCGGCTCAAGGTAACGGGCCAGTTTATGCGGGGCATGCCGTACCAATCTCGCACGGATCTCCTGAAATCGGGTTTCAATCTGTGCGACCACAGTAAAAAACTGCCTGCCTTTTTCGTTCTCTTCAAGCAGGAGATCGACTAAAGTTCTATCGAGCCCCAACTGTCGAAAGCGATTGACTAACAGCACGCGCATAGCCAGGTAATCACCGTACTGCCAGGTATCGTCCTGGGCGAGTGCTCCCCCCATCCCGGGTTTAAAAAATCCGCCCGTCTGACGTTGGCTAATAGCCTCATAAACAAACTGCGCAGCATCAGACTGCAATAAGGGCGGAAAATGTTTAACCTTGTCCATGACTTTGCGAAAATCATAGCCCTGCTCATTATTTTGCATGGCCAATTCATAATGCGCCGCATGCGTTGAGCCGCGGCGTGTCAAACGATTAACCAAAGCCACGCGTGAAGCCTGATTCTCTTCCTGTAACAGCGACCGTACCGGCAGGTTTTGATTATGAGCGGCTAAAACGGCCGCCGCCAATTCAGGTTTGGTCATTAAAGTCGGGACAATATTCGCTAACGGGCTGTCCTGGTTTTCTAAATGAGTGATTTTAAGTGCTGCCGCCGCCTGCTGTATGAGCTCATCCCCGGGCTTGTCATCCACCATGGCAAAATAAGACGCAAATTCGCTGAACAGCCGAGATGCCAGTATCGGTGCGATGTCCGCTTGCTTTGAGCCGATGTCGAGTTGACGTAGAGCAATCGCCATCGCCTGCAGCCTGGGTCTCTCTTTGAGTAAATCAAGCCAGCTCCAATCGATACCGAGGGAAGACGCCAGGGAGGCGACTTGCTGATAGTCACTGATAATGTGGCTAAGCTGATGAATCGTGTCAGGCTTATCCACCGGGGCTGGGAACTGGTTTTTTAACAGCCTGGGCAAAACGTCAGTCAGGTAATCTTTTACCTCGCTTTTATAGAGCGAATTTTTACACTGGCTGTAAAGCAAACTCAACAAATGACACAATGGCGAATCAAGCACCGCGAGATCGAAAGGCAGCTTTAATGTCATTAAGAGATTAAGCGCCCTCGCTTTTACTGGATTGCTGCTAATGTCCTGCATTTGTGACAGCATGAATTTTTCTTCATGCATTAAAACGATAAGATTAGCAAGATAAGGTTCGGCAACAAGGCGCTGCCTTAATTTGTCCATTTCCTCAATTTTGACCAATCCCTGCGCAACAAAAATCAATAATGCGCGTTGCTGCAGCAAAGGATAAGTACTCATCGCGACGAGAACAACATGGAAAAGGGGTATATTCAGTAAAGGCTTGATCGCCGCTTTAAGATTCAAGGAATCTAAATGATTGATGGCCAGGACCACCGCGTCATTGGGTACCGTAAACGCCAGTATTTCTGGCGGAAACCCCAGTTCCAGCAAAACCTGGCAAGCCTTGATTTGGTTATCATTTTCACAAATGGTCAGAATATGGAGGTCTTGCCCGTCGATGTAACGTTTTCCCAGGCCTTTCAGGAAATCAGGCTGAAGAGGTTTGTTACGTAACGTCTGAGCTGTTGCGAATTTGGGCAAGACATTAGCAAAATAGGCCTGCATTTCCTTAATGCGTTCTACTTGTCGGCCAAAGGGCTGTTGCTTAGCCAGATAACCTGTCAATTCCACAGGATTAAACACCTGTGAAAGGAATTTGGAAGGAGTAAGGCTGTCGATAAGCAGCGTCAGTTGCTCTGGAGTTAACTCCGGATCAATAAGCAGCAGCTGAAAAACAACCGCCTGGATGTAATGATCGTCTTGCTTTAAAAAAACATCATGAAAAAAGGTCACTGCCTTCCACACCACGGGCACTGATTTGCTTTTCTGGGTGATCAATAGGCGAGCCATTTCCATTTTATAAGGGGAATGGCTTAAAAAGCGGAAAAAATCAACCTGCCTTTGGGTAGTGAAATGTTCTATCAACTGATTATCAAATTCATTTAACAGGCTTTTCACAAAATCAAGCAGCGAATCACTGTCAGCCACCGACTCGTATTGTTTCAAAAGGCCCAGTCTATCCAGCCTTAAGACGACATAGGTTTTTTCACGATCATCTAACGTCATGGTCTTTTTATCCAGTAAGACCTTTTTTAAGGGTGACTGGGGCTTTAAACAATCAATCACCTGCCTCGGGGTTAAGTGACTGCCCACGCTATTGAGTTTTTGCAACAGCGAATCATTGAGAATAATGTCCGGATTTTTTTCCAACAGCTGCAGCAACGTGTCATTGTCTTCGAACCGGGAGGGTTCAAAAGTCACATACTGGCCACAATGCATGAATGTGTCGGCATGGACATTAAATTTGTTGTTGATACCGGAAACCAGGCTGCGGGCCATTGCCTCGATGCGCGGTGAATTAATGTGATCTACGATGGTTCTGGAAATAGGGAACAAGGTATGAGAAGACAGCGCGGTTACTCTTTTCTCAGGCTCCACGAGGTAGGGTTCGGGGTTAAAGCTGGTGACAACATAGACTTCACGCTGCTCGACAGGCAGGTGGGTGTTTTTAGTGATGGCAATCAGCCAAAGGCTGGGGTCATCGGCACGGTAACAAAAACTGAATCCTGAAGGAACACCGGCTTTATCGACATAGGCAAACGAAACGGCTTTTTTTTGTCTATAATAGGTTTCAGTTAGCTCACTGGACTCATCCGCCTTCCTGAATGCACTTTCCGGAAAAAGCATCTGGATGTTGCCCGCACTCATATCCCCCTGCCAATAGTAAAGGTGATTCTGGATGGTTTCATCCTGCCAGTGCTTCAGGTGTGCATTTAATTCGTTGCGCGTGCCGATAAAAAGCGTGCGGTGGATGTCCCCGATAATGCTGTGTCTGGTTTTTTCCGGTTTTTCAAGCAGCGAAGGTCGTTTGAGGTCAAAAATTAAACCCCTTGCCTTGCCATGTATAAAATAAACCATTGAAAATCCTCCCTTCAGGCTGGACTGCCATTATACTTCATACTTGGTCATTTAGAAAAAAATAGATTCCTATTGGTGCAAATTTAACCCTTCAGCCCCAGTGCATCCGGTTTAGGAAGAACCGGGCAAACGACACCCACTTCAGCAAAGGCTTCCTTGACGGCTGCCGTATCCCATTGGCGATCATGCGCGGCTTGAATAACACCGCAGGCAGCAAAATCGTAATAGGCAATGGGGGACCAATAAAACCGATTGGCATCAATCATCACCTGAAAGGCCTTCTGCACAGTCCAACCCGGTTTATTGGCAAGCCGGTAAAAGGCTTTATTGTAAACGCCGCTGCTTAAATGCACATCCAGATCATCGGTATACTCCCTGGCATGCTCGATGGACATGCCGTCTTTGCCCGGCTCATCCATGTAACGTAAAGGCGCGCCGCCAAGCACAGCCTCACGGCCTATTGTCCAATCAAGGCCATCCCAATACCAGGGGTAGCTCTGTCGTATATAATCCTGCAGGGCGATAGCGGCCATATCAGAAAACGCTTCGTTAATGGCCCCCGATTGCCCCTCATACACCAAAGCCGAATGAAGCTCGGTAAAATTATGTGATAACTCATGGGCAATGACCGTTTGGGCCGGGGCGGTGAGAAACTGATGACCATTGCCAATGATGATTTGTTGATGGGCCATCAATTGGCCATCCAAAGAAACAGTGGGTATGGCAAAGGCATTGTCCATTTCGGACAAGTGCGTGTAAACCCGCAGGGGCAAATCCGTACCCAGGGGATTTCGTTGCTGATAATTCCTTTCATACATTGCCAGAGTCTGTGTGGCAAAGTACATGGCATCGTTCACAGGGGAAAAGGAGTAATTCACCGGCCCCGTGTTGGCATCATTGTAATTAAGGTAATACGAGGACGAGTCGCAGACGTAGGAAAATGCAGTTAATTCATAGGTGTTTTCGTCTTCCGTACTGATGGGAAAGGCTTCGTAACCGAGTGGTAAATTGGCCATGTTAATGACGCGCAGGGAATCACTCTCGACATAACACCGTCCGTCTTTTACCCTGACTTCAAATTTCCCCAGCGAAGGCAAGCCAGGCAGGGCGTCACCGTGCTGAAAAGACCCGGGACGATAAGGTAAGGGAAATGCATTTCCACCAAGCCCCTGCCCCCATTGTTCGCGATGAACGGCATCCCATGCCTTGAATACCTGCCCCGTATCGGCATCCACCAGCATCTGGGGTGCATGCAACGTATGGTCCGGGGTATGGATATAATAAGTCATATGGTAAGCAAGATGGGCCTGTTGCTGGTTATCAAGGTAAACCACCTTTTGATGATGAAACCACTTCACGGATCCTTTGGCTTTGGCCAGCACTCGCTTTCTAAGCTGCTGCACTGACAATAACCCCTTTGTCGTTTTAATTGTTCGCTCGAGCCCGCGGATATTCATCCCGGTAACCCAGACCGGCTGGTTATCCTGCTGATGAAAGATCAACTGATAACCCCAAACGGGAAGGCCCTTAAAAAGAATCTGATACCGGGCATGATGCGGCGCAGTCGTTAGCAACCGCAACCCATAGGGGCTACCCGCCATGCTTTTGAGCGGGGTCAGGAGGGAGGGCTGATGAAGCGGAATACCCGGATATTGCTGCAGGAGACTGTCACTTTTGCCCCACATCAGTTTTACCGAGGCAGCACAAGCCATACCTGACAGACAACCCAGAGTGACGATACAAAGCATTCTTATTCTCATACATCATCCTGATTGATACGCAACATGGGAAAACGCCCTTTTCTCAGCGCTCAATTTACCAGTATTTTCCGTGAAAGGCTAAGGTAAGTCTTAGGCATGCTTTCTGGTTGATAGTTGAGTATACTCTTAAAACTTTCCCCTTAAACCCTGACCATGCTCCATACCTTACTGGCCATTCTTTTACTCGAAGGATTTGTCACTATTTCCGTCGAAATCTTAACGATACGGCAATTACTGCCCTTCTTTGGCGGCAGCGTGGTCATTACCAGCATCATTATTGGGGTATTTCTGTTATTTCTGGCCTTGGGGTATTGGCGCGGCGGCATGCACCCCAACGATTTTTATAAAAAGTTAAACCGCAATTTCATGGTCAGCCTCATTTGGATAGGCATTGGGCTGAATTACAGCTTCATTGGCAGCTTTTTCGATTGGACCATTAACAGGCTGTCCCTGCCTTTTCTGGCCAGCCTGACCCTGTACCTGCTGTTCATTCTGGCGCCTGTTGTTTTCTGGCTGGGACAAACCATCCCGTTAACCACGAATTTATTCAGTCAGGAGCAGCGAGTCAGCCGCATCAGCGGCAAAGCCCTGTTTTTAAGTACACTGGGATCTTTTTCAGGCGCACTCGTTACGTCACTGCTGCTTTTTCAGTTTACCGGCGTAGCCTGGACCGTCGTCGTCAATTGCGCCCTGCTTTTTTTGCTGATTATTTTGCTAAAGCCACAAAGCGGCCTCGCCTGGCCTCCGCTGATTTTTCTGGGGTTGGCGTTGTATTTTATCAAATTATTAAATGTGAACTATGAACAGCAGTTTTTTAAATTAACTAACAATTACGGCAATTATGAAATCATTACCGCTCACAATGCGCGCCTGCTCCGAATTAACTTATCTGGCAGCTCAATGATAACTAATAAGAAGGAGGGATTTGCCTACATTGAATTTATCCGCCATTTCTTATTTAACCAGCTCCAGTTGCAACATAAAAAAATATTGGTGATCGGTGCTGGCGGTTTTTCGCTTACCGCAGCCGGTACCCATGCTAATGAGGTGATTTATGTGGACATTGATCCGCAAATTAAAGGCGTGGCTGAAAAGTACTTCCTTGAGGACCAAATCAATGGCCGTTTTATTGGTCAGGATGCGCGGCGTTACCTCAATGAAACACGGGAGCAATTTGATGTCATTGTGTCGGATGCCTACAGTCACCAACAAAATATCCCGGCCTCCCTGCTCACTGCCGATTATTTTGCACAATTGGCTTCGCACCTGAAGCCTTCAGGCCTTTTAGTGGTCAACCTCATTGCCAATCCCCTGTTTAAAAACTCGTTCAGCAAGCGCGTCCATAATACCATTTTGAGCATTTTCCCTTTTTGTAATATCGTTCCTCTCGATTGGAAAAAATTAAGTAATGTCATCTACATTTGCCCGCGACAGGGAAAAGATGAGGTGATCTACAGTGATAATCTAACCAGTTCCACGTTTGACTTTTATCATCAGCTGCAATCCAGCCAATAATGCCCCTGCTCCTGCAGGTTTTTAAAACCCGCCAGGACCTCCTGGCGGGTCCTTAATTCCCCAGACGCGAATCCTACAATTTCAAGTCTGATTGAGCTCGGTTGTTTTTTGCTGCCGAACATACAGGGTTTTTTTGACTGTAGCGACCACCTGCTTTTGTTCATCCACAATGGCCACTTCAAATGTTGGGTAAACCTTTTCATCGCGTAGAGCGGCTTCACGGATTTCCGTGACTTGCTGCTCGCTTAAAGTAAACTCAGCATAAACCCTGCCTTTACCCGGCCGGACGTAATTAATTTCGCCCTGCTTATCCCAGGCCACATAGCCTTTTCCCAGACGTTTAATCAGCATCAATACAAAGAAAGGATCCGTCATGGAAAACAGGCTTCCGCCATACTGGACACGCATGTAATTTTTGTTATACCAGCGAAAAGCCAACGAAACACGCGCATAGGAGAAATCATCGCGAAGTTCTTCAACTTTAATGCCGGCGCCCCAAAAAGGGGGCCAGGCATTTAAAATCCACCGCAATTGGTTCGCTGACAATTTCATGCGTTCGCCGGCTTAAGGACCGTGACCTGCAGAGCCGTCACGTTCTGCAGACCGCGGGGTAAGCGATTGCCGCGTCGGCCGCGCTCACCCGCGTAATGATTCAAATCCTCGTTCTTTAGGGTGAAATGGCGCTTGCCGGCATGGACTGTCAGCGCATCTTCAGCATGCAACACCTGAATGTCCATGACGAATTCTTCGCGCGCCATTACTTTGGAAGTGGGAATACTGATCATCTTGTTCCCCTTACCTCGACTGAGTTCAGGCAGTTCTGACGCGTTGAAAATCAGTAAACGCCCAACATTGGTCACGCAGGCCAAGAGCTGGTTTTCTTTGTCAGTCAACAGACGTGGCGTCAACAGGCTGCTGCCTTCAGGCAGTTTGACACAGGCTTTGCCGTTACGGTTTTTAACATACAGCTCGCCAAGGCGGGTAATGAAACCATAGCCGGCATCCGACGCCAGGACAAGCCAATCATCGGCCTCGCCGCTGGCCATGGCCTCAAACATCATGCCATCGGCAGGATTCAACTTACTGGTCAAAGGCTCTCCCTGACCACGTGCTGAAGGCAGCACATGCCCCGGAAGATTATAAACCTTGCCTTCACTGTCAAAGAAGAGAATCTGCTGATTACTGCGGGCATTGACCTGTGCTTTGAACTCATCCCCCGCTTTATAACTTAACTCACGCCCTTCGACATCATGCCCTTTGGCCGCGCGAATCCAGCCTTTCTGCGACAACACCACGGTAATGGGTTCATTGGGCAACAAATCTTCTTCCTTTAAGGCCTGGGCATCATGACGTTCCATTAAAGGGGAACGACGCTCATCGCCAAAGGCATCGCGATCAGCAATGATTTCTTTTTTAACCAGGGTCTTAAGACGTGCTTCGCTGCCTAATGTTTTTTCAAGCATGTCGCGTTCGTTGCTTAACTCATCATGCTCAGCCCGCAATCGAATTTCTTCCAGTTTGGCCAAATGCCGCAATTTCATTTCAAGAATCGCCTCGGCCTGCCTCTCGCTCAAATTAAAGCGCTGAATCAAAGCCGGCTTCGGTTCTTCGCTCTCACGGATGATGGCAATGACCTCATCGATATTAAGAAAAGCAATGATTAATCCTTCAAGCACATGCAACCGCTCAAGTACTTTATCCAGGCGGTATTGAAGGCGCCGTTTCACCGTCATTAAGCGATAAACCAGCCATTCATTGAGCAAAACCGGTAAACTTTTTACCCGGGGCTTGCCATCCAGACCAATCATATTGAAATTGACGCGGTAGCTTCGCTCCAGATCCGTGGTTGCAAACAGATGAGACATTAATCCCTCCACATCAATGCGATTGGAACGAGGAATAATGACGATGCGGGTAGGGTGCTCGTGATCAGATTCATCGCGCAGGTCTTCGACCATGGGTAATTTTTTTTGTTGCATCTGGGCTGCAATCTGTTCTATTACTTTTGCACCGGATACCTGGTACGGCAGGGCAGTAATGACAATGTTTTGCTTTTCTACTGCAAATACCGCGCGCATTTTGATAGAGCCGGTACCGGTTTCATACACCGCTCTTATCTGACTTTTGGGCGTAATAATTTCGGCGCTGGTTGGAAAATCAGGTCCCTGAATGTAATGGCAAAGATCATCAAGGCTGGCCCTGGGGTTGTCAAGCAGATGAATGCAGGCATCCGCCACTTCCCTTAAATTATGCGGCAAGATGTCAGACGACATACCTACTGCGATGCCTGTTGCGCCATTCAGCAGCACATTGGGTAAACGAGCCGGCAGCAGGGAGGGCTCTTTTAATGTGCCGTCGAAATTGTCTACCCAATCCACGGTTCCCTGCTGTAACTCAGATAGCAGTAATTCCGCATAAGGCGACAAGCGTGCCTCCGTGTATCGCATGGCAGCAAAGGATTTGGGATCGTCTGCAGAACCCCAGTTGCCCTGGCCGTCGACAAACGGGTAACGGTAGGAGAAAGGTTGGGCCATCAATACCATGGCCTCGTAACAGGCTGAATCCCCATGGGGGTGGAATTTACCCAGAACATCCCCCACTGTTCGCGCGGATTTTTTATGCTTTGCCGTGGCTTTAAGGCCCAATTCCGACATGGCGTATACAATTCGGCGCTGAACCGGCTTTAATCCATCGGCAAGATGGGGCAAGGCTCTGTCCAGAATGACGTACATGGAGTAATCAAGGTACGCTTTTTCTGTAAATTCCGTAATTGGTTTACGCTCTATGGCATCATTCATAACAATATTCATCGGCTGGTTCTTTTCAATGTTGATCGTAGTGTACTCTACAACAATTTGGCAAAGCTATTTTATCAAACTCTGGTGTCCGCTAGAAACAAAAAAGGCCGAGGATGTGAATAACTTTCCATCAGCCTAGCCTTATTTTGAATAACAATCAATTATCTCATTGATTATTAATTGTTTTTTATGGCGACCCCGACCCATTGACTTTGTACATCCTGTGGATAACCCTGTGAATTTATCCGCAAGTGCTTGTTATTCCTCAACTCTTTTCCTGCTTTGTGCTTCTGGTAGAAGGTACAGGCTCAAATAGGTTAATAACTGAAACCCGCCTTGAATCATATGATTTTCTTCCAAATCAAATTTCATTACCAATTGATCAGCAAGGAAAAAGGCCAGCCAATAACTCAAGGAAATAATAAATGCCCAATCAGCGCGCCGCATCCAGTCTGATGTCGGCTGAAACAAGGCTAAAGCCGTCCAACCGAAAGCCAGAGTGGACAGGAAAGACCAAAGGATAATGCCTGCAAAAGACCATTGCGGTACCCAGGCGGGTACCGCATACATTTTGAGCGACTCCACCAGAAAAGGGTAGTTTGTATCGGGCGCCCAACTTTTGATTAACCAGCCATTGTGGGCAAGCACGCCGACCACATCTGTCCAAAGAGCAATGAGCCACCAGACAAACCAGAAAAGAATCAGTATTTTTTTAAACCCGGTTATTGGATTGAGATGTTTCATTGTTTCACCTGGAGTATTATGCAATGGATTAGATGCAACCGTCATTGGTCGGATGTTCTTCGTTTAGCCTCCTGCCACAACTCACCGAGTAATTCGATGG
The DNA here is from genome assembly GCF_001468125.1 of Legionella rubrilucens. GTDB lineage: Bacteria > Pseudomonadota > Gammaproteobacteria > Legionellales > Legionellaceae > Legionella_C > Legionella_C rubrilucens. The sequence goes on from NZ_LNYT01000022.1 coordinate 357,420, forward strand.
GTTGGCCCTTTAAATCAGTATACCCTTTTTCGCCTGCCAGGGCTTTAAGCGCCTTCATGCGGGTTGCAAATTTATCGGCTGTCTTTGCCAGTGTTTCCTGAACATTCAAGTTCAGAAAACAACAGAGGGAAAGGGCTGTGTGCAATAAATCACCGACCTCTTCCTGCACGCGCGCGGCCGGTTGCCGATTATCCAGTGCCTCTTTAATTTCCTCACATTCACTTAAAGCCTGCTCAATAATCATGTCGGCATCGGGCCAGAGAAAACCAAAATCACGCACCTCTTTTTCGAGCGTCAGTAAGCGCTGCAACGCTGTTTCTGTCATTCAATCACCTCCAATGCACGTTTAAACCGGGTGGTTTGGCCGGTAGCAGCGAGTTCGTGTCATCGTCATTGTTCTTTTCAAAAAAGCCAATAATGGATGGACGTTTCTTTAATGCAGGCTCAGGCCAGGAATTAACCACTGCATAGCTTAGTTGTGCCTTTTCCAATGGGGTTCCCGGCAACGCCAGCGAGCCATAACGATAGGCATTCAGACGGAGCAGTCCACCCTGAGGGAGGGTATACCAGGGATCAATCAGGTTAATCAAGCCGCCTTTTGAATTTTTTCCGAGAAAATTGTCCAGGCTTTTCCCCCAGGGAGGCGAAGCGAGATCATGACCATGAATCAGGGTTAATTTAACCTTGGTCCCAGCTTGCAATGACGAGGTATCCCGATTCCAGCACAGCCGAAATAGAGGACATTCTATCGGCATGCTGTGAGGGAGGCCATTGCGGTAAAAAATCTCAAGGTAACACCGCTCGAAGTCAATGGCTTTTCGCAAGTCCAGGCTGGCAAAGACAGCATTCACAGCATCAATCACCTTAGCCAGCTCACCTGCACCCAAATGATAAAAGCAGGTTTTTGCATTGTCAGTTTCTTTTGGAAGGGGCAGTGTGGCCAGTAAGGCATCCGTCATTCGCAGTTTATATTCATCATAAAAGGCATACAAGGTTTCCAAACCCACCGGCGCATGGGTGTACAGGATAAGTTCATTGTCATCTCCTTTGCCGCAGGCAAAGAGGGTCAGGGTGGAGCGGTACAAACTGAACAAATGAATAAACCGCTCTTCAGGAAACAGATCATGATAGAGAAAAAATAAGGCGCCAAACGTGGATCGCATTTGATGATTAGGCAATCGGTCATATCCCACCGTCAGAGCAATATGGGGTGAGTATTCACCATTTAAAACCAAGCTGATGAAAGCCATGTCATGATTAGACATCATGGTTTCAACCCGAATTTTGGCGATGAGAAGCCACTCATAGATCAATAAAGTATACAGATCATTATTGCCGCGATCAGCGACCACATCACCTAAAAAGCGCAGAAGGCCTACCAGGCCCGGCTTCGCCTGGTGGAGGATATGGATAAAATCGTCCATGGCCTTCGCATAGGGCGCATAATCGTCCGTCTCCGGATCTAACTCCTGTTCATAAATCTCCACTATTCTCTGGTAATCTTCTGCTCCTCCTGCAAGCGTCATAATGCCTGTTTTTATCAAAAAATAAATCATTTTCAGGGCATTCCCGTGACCGTCGCCAAGGGTTACCTCATCCTCTTTATTAAAAGGAGAAATTTCGTCGGGGTATTTCCTGAGATCAACATCCATGTGAATCACTTTAAGAGCCATTCCTTTTCCTCTTGTTTTTATATTGTGTGTTACACTTCTTTAATTTAAAGAAACACCGCTCTCTGACTATGACATCGATTCGGGCTTTTTGGGGTATACAACTGCCACAAGCAGCGAATAACAAGTTAGCTGGTTTTATCCGTTCTCTGCAAACCCATCTGGCAGATACAAACATCCGATGGTCTGTGCCAGAAAATTTACATATTACTTTACAATTTTTAAAGTCCATTGATAAGGAGGATATCCCTTCTCTGATTTTTAAGGTAGGACAACACGTACAGGGCATTTCCGCTTTTCCTATCCAGTTAGGAAAAATCGAATTATTTCCGTCCTCCCATAAACCGCATGTCATTTCGCTTGAAGTACGCGTCAATCAGTCCCTGATTTCTCTTGCCAATCGTATAGGAGAAGGCATTGTCCATGCGGGGTATGCGATTGAACAAAGACCTTACCGTGCTCACCTGACCTTAGGCCGCTTGCGCCAGAAAGAAAAAGTGCTTTTGCCGCAGGATTTGATGTGGGCCGATCGCGGCGACATTCCTGTGGAAGAAATCTGTTTGTGGGAAAGCAGGCCTTCGCATCAGGGGTCCTGTTATCTCCTTCTGCACAAAGAGAGATTAGCCTCGGTTTGATTCATTGATTTATGTCCTGTGAGCGAAGTCAGGTTAGCGAAAATAACCGCTGTCCCAGCGCACCGGCCTGGCTATCAGAATAAATCGATGGATACCCGATAAAAAAAATCCCGCCAAGGCGGGATTTGCTGTTTTGTCCGATTATTTTAAATTCCTGCGAATTTTTTGTATCGCTCGAATTTGAGCAACTGCTCTGGCCAATTCAGCAGCGGCACGGGAGTAGTCCAGATCCGTGTTTTTGTTGGCAATCTCTTCTTCGGCTTTAGCCTTTGCAGCCAAGGCCGCGGCTTCATCAAGGTTATCAGCGCGCTCTACTGTATCAGCCAACACGGTAACGCAATGAGGTTGTACCTCCAGCATGCCGCCTGATACGTAATAGATCTCCTGGCTGCCGCCAGGAAGCGTTATCCTGATTTCACCGGGCTTAAGTACGGTCAGCAGCGGCGCGTGCCCGGGAGTAATCCCCACCTCGCCAAGCTCACCTGTTGCCACAACCAACTCAACAACGCCTGAATAAATTTCCCTTTCAGCACTGACAATGTCCAGATGCGTGGTAATCGCCATATTATCCTGCCTCATAAGGTCTTCGCTTTGGCAACGGCTTCTTCAATGCTACCCACCATGTAGAAGGCTTGCTCAGGCAGGTCATCGTATTCACCAGCCAGAATGCCCTGGAAACCTTTAATGGTATCTTTCAGTGACACGTATTTACCAGGTGAGCCAGTGAACACTTCAGCAACGAAGAAAGGCTGAGAAAGGAAACGCTGAATCTTACGGGCACGAGTCACAACGCGCTTGTCTTCTTCAGACAATTCATCCATACCGAGAATGGCAATGATGTCTTTCAGTTCTTTATAACGCTGCAGTGTTTGCTGTACACGTCGGGCAGTATCATAATGCTCCTGACCTACAATCAATGGATCCAATTGACGGGAGGTGGAATCTAATGGATCAACCGCGGGGTAAATACCCAATTCAGCAATCTGACGTGACAAAACCACGGTGGCATCCAGGTGAGCAAAAGTGGTTGCAGGTGAGGGGTCTGTCAAGTCATCGGCAGGAACATAAACCGCCTGAATGGAGGTAATGGATCCTGTCTTGGTTGATGTAATACGTTCTTGCAGCATACCCATTTCTTCAGCCAGTGTCGGTTGATAACCTACAGCGGAAGGCATACGGCCTAGTAACGCGGACACTTCCACACCAGCCAGCGTATAACGGTAAATGTTATCGATGAAGAGCAGTACATCACGACCCTCGTCACGGAATTTTTCCGCCATCGTCAGGCCGGTCAAAGCCACACGCAGACGGTTTCCTGGCGGCTCATTCATCTGACCATAAACCAGGGATACTTTATCGAGTACATTGGAGTCTTTCATTTCATGATAGAAGTCATTACCCTCACGTGTACGCTCACCCACACCGGCAAATACCGAGTAACCACTGTGCTCAATTGCAATGTTACGGATGAGTTCCATCATGTTAACGGTTTTACCCACACCAGCACCACCGAACAGACCAACCTTACCCCCTTTGGCAAACGGGCAAAGCAAGTCGATAACTTTAATACCGGTTTCCAGTAATTCCTGGCTGCCGGCCTGTTCTTCGTAGCTTGGGGCTTTACGGTGAATTGACCAATATTCTTCTGCTTCAATAGGACCTGCCTCATCCACTGGGCGTCCCAATACATCCATAATACGACCTAAGGTTTTCTTGCCGACAGGAACCTGAATGGGTTTACCGGTGTTTTTAGCTTTTACACCGCGTTTTAGACCTTCTGAAGATCCCATCGCAATCGTACGGACAACACCATCACCAAGCTGCTGCTGTACTTCAAAAGTTAAATCGCCATCAACCAGATGCAAGGCGTCGTTTACTTTGGGAACCTCATCACGGGGAAATTCCACGTCAACAACCGCACCAATTACTTCAACTACTGTTCCTAAACTCATGATATACCCTCGTTATAAAGCGTCAGCGCCACCGACAATTTCAGCCAATTCCTGAGTAATGGCAGCCTGTCGGGCTTTGTTATAAATCAAGCGAAGCTGTTTGATCAATTCACCGGCATTATCCGTTGCACTTTTCATTGCAATCATTTTGGCAGCTTGTTCGCAGGCGATGTTTTCAACAACCGCCTGATAAGCCTGTAATTCGATGTAGCGTTCTAATAAGCCATCGAGCAATTCCTTGGCATCCGGTTCGTAGATGTAATCCCAATGATGTCCCAGGCGCTGAGTATCTTCTTCGGACACTGGAAGAGGCAGCAACTGTTTCAGCATGGGCTTTTGAGTCATGGTGTTTACAAATTCATTGTAAATGATGTGCAGGGCATCAATTTCACCACGGTAGAATGCATCAAGCATGACCTTGACCACACCAATTAAGTCACTCACGCTGGGTTTATCACCCAATTGATCCACGGAAGCAATGACTTTGCCGCCAAATCGCTTGAAGAAAGCCTGACCCTTGCGGCCTACAACACTGATATCGATGTCCTTGCCTTCCTGCTGCCATTGCCGCATATGACGTACCGTTTCTCGCAGCAAATTTGCATTTAAACCACCGCATAAGCCACGATCGGTTGTCACCACAATAACGCCTACACGTTTAATTTCACGACCAGTCATAAAGGGATGACGGTACTCCGAGTTTGCTCGGGCAATATGCTTGACTACGTCATAAATTTTTGAGGCATAGGGTTTTGATGCGCGCATTCTATCCTGCGTTTTACGCATTTTACTCGCGGCAACCATTTCCATAGCCTTGGTGATTTTTTTCGTATTGTTAATACTTGCAATTTTAGTACGGACTTCTTTTGCACCAGCCATATCTGCTTCGCCTTAATTACCAGAATGATTCAACTCATCCTGCTTAATCATTGAGCCGCCAGCAACTCGGCTGGCGGCTATTCATTACCAACTTCCAGTGTTTTTAAATTCCTCAACTGCTGCTTTTAATTGCGTCTCAATTTCAGCATCATAAGCACCAGTTTCATTGATTTTATGCAGAAGACTTGCATGAGAGGATTGCATGTAGCCTTGCAGCGCCGCTTCAAACGCTCTCACTTCAGCCACTGGTACATCATCGAGATACCCTTTCTCGATAGTAAACAGAGACAGACCCATCTCCGCGACAGACATGGGAGAGTATTGCTTCTGCTTCATTAACTCGGTAATTCGTTGACCACGCTCCAATTGCTTACGTGTTGCGTCATCCAAATCCGAAGCGAATTGTGAGAATGCTTCCAGTTCGCGGAATTGCGCGAGTGCCAAACGGGTACCGCCACCGAGTTTTTTCATAATCTTGGTTTGAGCCGCACCACCAACCCGTGAAACGGAAAGACCGGAGTTAATAGCGGGACGAACACCGGAGTTAAACAGATCAACATCAAGGAAAATCTGACCGTCGGTAATTGAAATCACGTTAGTAGGAACGAAAGCGGACACGTCCCCGGCTTGCGTTTCAATAATGGGCAATGCAGTTAGGGATCCTGTTTTTCCTTTCACGCGACCATTGGTTAATTTCTCAACTTCATTGGCATTAATACGTGCCGCCCGCTCAAGCAAACGGGAATGGAGATAGAAAATATCACCGGGATAAGCTTCACGACCGGGTGGGCGTCGTAACAGCAGAGAAATTTGACGATAAGCCCAGGCCTGCTTGGTTAAGTCATCATAAACGATAAGGGCATCTTCACCGTTTTCCATAAAGTATTCACCCATGGCGCAACCGGTGTAAGGTGCAATAAACTGCAGGGCAGCCGAATCAGAAGCGCCGGCAACCACAACAATGGTATGCTCCAATGCACCGTGTTCTTCCAATTTACGGACGATGGCTGCAACAGAAGAAGCTTTTTGACCAATTGCGACATAAATACATTTAATGCCAGTACCCTTTTGATTGATGATGGCATCAATGGCAATGGCGGTTTTACCGGTTTGGCGGTCACCGATGATTAATTCACGCTGGCCACGACCAACAGGAATCATGGCGTCGATCGCTTTAAGACCGGTTTGTACGGGTTGATCCACGGACTGACGGGAAATAACGCCTGGGGCCACCTTTTCAATCGGTGACATTTTTTCTGCATCGATTGGGCCTTTGCCATCAATAGGATTACCTAACGCATCCACGACACGGCCAAGCAGGCCTCGACCGACAGGTACTTCAAGAATACGGCCAGTACATTTCCCTTTCTGACCTTCTGATAAACCGGCATAATCACCAAGAATTACGGCACCAACCGAGTCACGCTCAAGGTTAAGGGCCAGACCATAGCGTTCGCCGGGGAACTCAATCATTTCACCCTGCATCACATCGGCCAGTCCGTGCATGCGAACAATACCATCTTTCAGGTTGACAATGGTTCCTTCGTTTCTGGCTTCAGAAACAACGTTGAACTGGTCTATTTTCTTTCTGATTAAGTCGCTGATTTCAGCGGGGTTTAATGCAACATGTTCTGACATGAATACTATCCTCTCTATTACGCGGCCAAACCTGCACCGAGTTTATTTAATTTTCCACGGACTGAACCATCAATTACCAAATCACCGGCTTTTATGATTGCACCGCCCAGTAAGGATTTATCAATGGCTACCTTGAGTGTCACCCGACGTTGCAGACGTTTGCTTAAGGCATCGATGAGTTCTTTTTCCTGAGTGTTGGAAAGGGTGGAATAACTCGTGACACTGATGGTTAATGTCTTTTCCTGCTCAGAGCGCATGGCTTCAAACAAGACATAGATATCAGGTAAAATCTGTAAACGCTTGTTTTCAGCAAGGGTGCGGACAAAATTATCCAGGGCTTGGATTTCCCCCGTGTCTGCCATTTTTTTCAGCGGCTCAGCCATGAGGGTTATCTGCTGCTCAATGGTGGCAGCAGGGTTACTAATAAAACTAATTACCTGGTCATTTAAGGCAATTTGTGAGGCTGCAAAAAGAATCGTTGACCATTCAGTCAATTTCCCTTTATGCAAAGCATGCTCAAAAATTGCTTTTGCGTAAGGTCTGGCAATGGTAATCGTCTCGGACATATCAAATCTCTTCTATCAGTTTATCCAGCAATTTACTGTTTGCCTGCTCGTCGATTTCCTTCATAAGAATTTTTTCGGCACCTGCAATCGCCAGCTGAGCCACCTGTTTTCTCAACCCTTCTTTCGCATGATTCACTTCCTGCAGAAGTTGATCGTGCGCCAGCTTGGCTTGTTTTTGCGCTTCCAGTTTGGCCGACTCTTTGGCTTCTTCAATCAATTGATTGGCCCGACGATTGGCTTTTTCAATGATCTCATTCGCTTGAGCCTTGGCATGCTTTAACTCGTCACGGACCCGATGCTGAGCCAACTCCAATTCCTTACGACCACGTTCAGCGGCAGAAAGCCCATCAGCAATTTTATCCTGACGCTCTTCCAGCGCTTTGGCCAATGGCGGCCATACGAATTTCATGGTGAACCAGACAAATGCCGCAAACACGAGCATTTGAATAATCAGTGTTAAATTAATATCCAATGTAGTCTCCTTGTAACAATTCAGGGCGCACAGCGCCCCACTTTGGTGTTATCAAGAACCGAGGTTGCTTAAGAAAGGGTTAGCAAAGGTGAAAAACAGAGCAATACCAACACCAATCATGGTCACAGCATCAAGCAGACCGGCTACAATGAACATTTTAACCTGCAGCATGGGTACCATTTCAGGTTGACGTGCGGAACCTTCCAAAAATTTACCGCCCAACAGACCGAATCCAATAGCTGTTCCAAGAGCGCCGAGACCAATCAACAGTGCGACGGCAATCACAGTCATACCTTGAACTTGTGCGATTAAATTTGCAGCTTGCATATAAATCCCCTTAATGGACAATGTTTAAATTAAAAATCAATAAAAATGCAGGTTAATGTTCTTCATGAGCCAGACTCAAATACACAATGGTCAGAACCATGAAAATAAACGCTTGCAGGGTAATCACTAAGATGTGAAAAATGGACCAGGCCAGAGCCAGAAGGAATTGCGCCACACCCAGAGTGGCTGTACCGGCAACCGACGTGCTTGTGGCATTTAAGGTCAGCAGGGCAATCAAAATAAAGATGAGTTCGCCAGCATAAAGATTTCCGAACAAACGCAGTGCCAGGGAAATCGGCTTGGCAATGAGACCAACCAACTCAAGCAACAGATTAAACGGAATAAAACCAGGATGATTAAATGGCTGCAGGGTCAGCTCTTTAGTAAACCCTTTGATCCCTTTAATTTTGATGCTATAGAACAGAATGAGCAAAAAGACTGTCAACGAAAGGCTGAACGTCAGATTTAAGTCATTGGTGGGAACCACTTTCAGGTAATGAATCCCCATGGATTTAGCGACGATGGGTAATATGTCGACGGGGACAATGTCCATGAAGTTCATTAAAAAGACCCAGGCGAAAATCGTTAACGCCAGAGGTCCTATCAGTTTGTTACGGCCATGAAAACAGTCTTTAACCTGACTGTCGGCAAACTCCAGCAGCATTTCTGCAAAATTCTGCAGTTTGCCCGGAACACCCGTTGTTACGCGGCGCGCACCCATGTAAAGCAATAGCAGGACGAAGGATCCAAGAAGTATGGAAAAGAAAAGGGTATCCAGGTTTAAAGTCCAGAAGCCACCATGCGTACCAAATTCCATTGCTTTGAGGTCGTAAGTCAGGTATGTCAAATGATGTTTAATATAGTCTGTGCTTGATACCATTTCAGTCACTTTTTGGCCTATTTTGTTTATTTGCTAAAAACAGTGGCGTGAACCAGAAATTCAATACCACCACAATATACGTTAAAAAAAATGCCAGCGGCTTTACTTTGTAAAAAGTAAATACCAGGATAAACAGCCCAATGGATATCAGGATTTTTAAGGCCTCGCCAGCATAGAAACGGTTAATAATTTTTCTTGCCGCCCTGGCTCCCTGATGCTTGAACAATGTCCTAGCAAAAAAAAACGATGGTAACACAGCGACCAAGCCTCCCAGCAGGGCGGATATCGCTTCGTGTTGACCATAAAACAGGAATAGGACTAGTGCTATAACCGTCGTGCTTAAAAGTTGTGTAATAAGTAAGGACCTTACAACGCTTGTCGCCTGCTGGTTTTTCACTGTTCACCTGTTCATCTTCGCGGCGAATTATAAAGTAATCAATTTTGAGAAGCAATGTCAGTTGGTTAATTTTCGACTTGCGGGCAGCGTTTATGGCAAATAATGACCAAATTGGCTATATTTTTATATGAAATGGGATGTTTGTTGATCATCTCTCGTTTATCAAAGTAATAAGGAATTGATTATGTCTGAAAAACAGCAGCGTACTTCCGTGAGTATGCGTGAACGCATGTTAAACCGATATGGTGATGGAATCCACCATAAACACGATAAAAACCACCATCCTTACCGACAACACTGTCGATCCCATCCCGCCACAAAGACGTTAAATGGCAAAGAAGAGACCAGCGTGAATTCATCGACGGGCCTCTTAAGAGAATTTAAAACAAGAAAAATTCGTAAACGACTGGATAAAGGTCGCTTCCATTGATAGAGTAAAGGATAACCTCCAGGTTAGCCACTTCCTGGTACGGGGCAGTACAATGTGGCCTGTTTCAACTCAGGCCACAGTATTAATGCTTACCCGGCTTCGGGGTTTCACTCAAATTATAGTAATTGAGCAGTTTTACCACACGAACGACCCCTCGGGTCTGACGTGAAATGGCAATAACCCGTTCGGCCTGTTCAGGAATGACGTCCCCCATCAGGTAAACGATGCCATCGACTGTGATGATTTTAAATTCCTTGGGATTAATTTCAGCGTCAGCAAAAATCTGCGTACGGATCATGGTTGTGATCCAGGAATCCTGCAGCGCATTGTTTTTATCATTTTTTACCGCAACCTGATTGAAGAATTCACGATAGCCGCCAAGTTTTTGCAACCGATTAACCGCCAACTCCCGTAAAGCCTCCGAAGGAACGTGCCCCGCCAGCAGCATGTCGTTGTTAAATACAGCCAAATCCAGATAGCAACCGGGTTGCTTGAAGACTTTATCGTCAAACAGTTCATGATGGGCGACAGCGGCAAGATTGTAATCATCAAGCTTTTTATACACATTGTGACGGTCATACACCAGGGATGCACCTGTCCACAAGTTGCTTACACAGCCCAATAATTGCGTCAATGCCAGACTGATCAGAATGAAACATCCCTGTTTTTTCATATTAATTAATGTATTGGAATACTTTAACCACTTTGCCGACACCGTTAATCTGGCGGGCGACATCCACCGCGAGATTGCCTTGTTCCTGCGTTACAATACCCATGAGATAGACAACTGAATTTTCAGTGACGACACGAATTGAACCGGATTCCAGCCCTTTTTTGGTTAACATTTTGCTTCTCACCTGACCAGTAATCCAGGTGTCTTTGGTCCGTTGCGTCATGGATAAGGGATGCTCGATGGTGACTTCATCATAAACGCGGCGGACATTGGGTGTTTTCTGGGCAATTTTTTCTGCCATAACCCGCAAAGAGGCTGTGGGTGTTTGCCCAACAAGCAGGACAACCCGGTTAAAACTGCTCACCAGAATGCGCGAGTCACGAAATGCTGGATCAGTCACAATGGCCGTGTGGACCAGATGGAAAATTCGGGCATCACTTTCCAGCGTGACCACGCTGCGTTTATCATAAACCACCATACCCGCTGCTGCGCCGGCTACCACTGCCGCCACACAACCGGTTAACAACGCACTGACAATTAAAAACAAAACCGTTCGCAACTTCATACTTACCCCAACATTTGGCCAAATAATGATTGATCAATTAAATCGCAAAAACAATGCAGTATAAATAAATGGGTTTCTCTGATGCGCGCCTCCGTATCGGCTATTACCCGTAATTCAATGTCTTCGGGACCTAAATGGTTGGCTAAAACACCACCGTCCCGACCGCTTAGCGCAATGGTATCCATGCCGCGGTCATTTGCCGCATTGACCGCATGAAGAATACTGTCTGTATTGCCGGAAGTCGATAAGACCATCAGCACGTCGCCTTCCTGACCTAAGGCCTGAATCTGACGGGCAAACACGTGATCATAATGGCTGTCGCCGGCAATGGATGTCATGGAGGCGACATCCGCAGTTAAGGCAATCACCGGCAGGGGTGGGCGTTCAACATCAAAATGGTTAAGCATCGCGGCGGCAAAATGCAGGCAATTGGCGGCAGAACCACCATTACCGCATAAGAGAATTTTGCCGTCATTTAACAAACAGTTGACTAAACGAAGCCCTGCTCTGGCGATGGGAGCAGACAACACATCGGCTGCAGCGATCTTTGCCTCAATACTCATTCCGAACAATTGCCTGACCCGATCTTCCATTGGTGTTGACATGATAGATGACCTCATTCAATTTAATAATCCAATCCAAACGCGTTTTTTATCCACTCAAGCTGACATGGCGTGCCTTGCAGGCTGACCACGTCAAAGCGTAATGGATGCTGGTTTTGTCGATTTTGCGTCAACTGGTAATGCAGAGCGGTTTGGATTAGCCGCTTTTGCTTACTTGCGGTAATACTGGCTAATGCCCCGCCAAAAGCGCTGGATTTGCGAGCCCGCACCTCAACGAACACCAGATAGCTCCCATCGCGCATAATGAGATCTATTTCACCAAAGCGGCAACGGTAATTACTGAATAACAGCGTCAGGCCCTGCTGCTTAAGGTAGTTGCAGGCCACTAACTCCGCCTTATCCCCAATTCCTTTTGACATGAACGACTCGCAAGTAGGGTTTACCCGTTAAACCCCTGAATATCAGATGGTTTGGCTGGTGAGTTCGGCCACTCCGCCCTTGAATTTACCCCAGGCCAATACCCTGGCCACCTGCTGAGCGCGGTTTAAATATAAAACACCGCTCTTGTCATCAATGCCCAAGGCAGGGAAAAGGATTAATTGGTTTAACTGGGTCGCCAGGGCGTAACTGTCCATGCCCAGAGCATAAAGGCGATTATAACTGTTTAATTGCTCAGGCCAGTTTTTATTCGCCAGCTGGTGGTTAAAAACCCAGGGCATATCACAGAAAATGATGCCGTCCAGATCCCTGTCGCGCATGGTATTGGTACTTCCTCCATAAACAGAGGAGGTGGCATAGACTGGCACATCGCCAGCAAAATAATATTTCAGCAGGGGCATGATTTGCCGGGCTTTGGAAGGATAGGCCAGCAGGAAAATCATATCGAAATCCTGACGCCGCTTCGGCAGTTGTTGCCCCTCAGGCTCTGCACCGGGCCGGAATTGTTTTTGTCTTGCCTGACGCTCAGACACATGCAGAAAATCACGCACAGCCGCAGTCAGGTTGGTGTGATCATCAAAAGCCAGGCGTTCGACGATGACTCCGCCGCTTGCATGCCATTGATCATTAAATGCCGCGACAATGTCGTCACCCCAAACACCTGCTGGCGCAATGACCAGTGCGCGCTTTAAACCCTGCTTGCTGGCCTTGGCAGCCACCTGACGTGCTTCGTTGGTGGGCGACAGGCCAAAGCGATAGGCATTGCTGCTTGAACCAACATCGATATCATTCAAAAACAGAGTAGGCACCGGATGATTCAGTCTGGCGACCTTGGCCACATCCGCTTTAGCCAGAGGACCAACAATGTAATCAGCGCCGTCATCAAGGGCCTGTTGATAAAGTACTGTGACATCCTGAGCTGCAGTATCATACAGTCTGACACTCACCTCCCTGTCCGGATCATTGCTGGTATAAGCGGCCATGAATCCATCACGTATGGCGCCGCCCGGTCCGGCCAGCGGTCCGGTAACTGGCAACAGCAAGGCCATATTATGCGGTTTTCGATGCAAATACGGTTTAACCGCATCCAGGGGAGAGGGTAATAAATTGCGTGCAGGATGCCCTGGGAAATGATCCTGCCAGGCTTCTACCTGCGTCAGGATGGATTGTTTGGTCTGCTGCTGCCTTGGGATCAGGGCAAGCTTCATCCAGCCCTGCAATTCAGAGCCATCCTCCGCCTCAACAGCCAGGGTATTGAGTTCCGCTGTCGGCAAACGGGTCAACGTCAACCAGAGAATACGGCGATTGTTGGTGCGGGAAGCCTCGTCGGGAAGCAAATGCTCCAGTTTTATCCGCTCGGGGACGGCGTAGGATGAGTTGCCTATCGACTCGTAGGCCGTGGCCAGAATTTCGTGGTATTGCGCTTGATAGAATGCGGGCAGACTGGCACTATTACGCACCGATGACAATTTGGTGATCGCCATCCGCGGTTGATCACGCAACATATCGGCTTTGGCTAAAAGAATATTTTTTTCACTGGCCTGTATGGGTGATAAATTGTCCGTTTCAGACAGAATGGACAACGCCTGCCGCCATTGGCCATCATACATGGCACGACCGGCCGCCATGATCAGCATGTTTTGCCGCTCATCCCCCCCCTGGTTTTTTGCCATGGCCAGGTAAGCCGTTGAGGGCATGGTGTAGGGTGTGGGTTGGTGCCGGGTGGATTGAGGACGATTTTCTGCAACTTTTGTACAGCCAGCCAGTATAATGGCTGAAATCATCATCAGCATGAGTTTTTTAATGAGTGAATTCGCTACCATGAAGAAAGGGTCCAAAACGCAGGAACGCAATAGGATAAACTATGGATAAAAGTTCAGCAAGCTCTAAAGGCTGCCTTTATATCGTCGCCACCCCAATCGGCAACCTGGAAGACATCAGCCTTCGGGCCATCAATACCCTGAAACAAGTAGACACCGTATTGGCTGAGGATACCCGCCACTCCGGAAAACTGCTTCATGCACTGGGGATTAATAAACCGCTTGTATCGCATCACGCCCACAATGAAGGCAGCCACAGCGAAAACATTATTGCCGCCCTGCTTAACGGCAAATCGTTTGCGCTTATCAGTGATGCGGGGACGCCTTTAATCAGTGATCCCGGCTTTGAACTGGTGCGTCAGGCGCGAGCGCAGGGCATTGAGGTCGTTCCCATTCCCGGCCCCTGCGCGGTCATTACCGCCCTGTCTGCAGCGGGCGTTCCCTGCGACACGTTTACTTTCATGGGGTTTCTACCGGCTAAACAGCAGGCGCGGCGCGAACAACTAAAAACCATTAGCCGCAGCCTGCACACCACCGTTATTTATGAGTCCACTCACCGTATTCATGACTGCATAGACGACATTGAGGAGGTATTCGGCCCTGATTATGCCTTTGTACTCGCTAAAGAATTGACGAAGGCATTTGAGCAGTTTATCCATGCCAATGCGCTGACCATCAAACACTGGCTTATGGAGGACAAAGCGCGAAGCAAAGGGGAGTTTGTTCTGATTTTTCCTGCACAACACCGAGACGAGGAGACTGGCAGAGAGGAAGAACTACTGCAGATTTTGTTGAAGGAACTGCCGTTAAAGCAAGCGGTTAAGCTGGCCTGTGAACTGAGCGGCAGGCCTAAAAACGAATTATACCAATTGGCTCTGAAGCTGCAGAAATCCCCTTAGCATTTCAACGCAGTAAACTGAATTCAGCTATAGTTAAAAGAGGGGAGTATGCTTCGTCGGGTGGGTTATGTCGTTGGGCAAAAAGCTCAGTTTTCTTACCGGGTATCTGTTGCTTTTACTGCCGTTGGCCGGTTTTTTCTTAGGCGGAATTTATAATTTCCTCGCTTTTTTCGTTCTGTTTACCAGCGTTCCTGTGATTGATTACTGGGTGAGGGATGCCAGCAATGCCCCGGCGCCTGAGGAAAAAGCAATCGCCAATGATCCTTATTTTTCAGCCATTGTTTATGCTTATGTCCCAGTGCAATGCCTGTTATTGTTGTTTTCTGTCTATGTGGTCAGCCATGTCCCCTTAAGATGGTATGAATGGCTGGGTTACAGCTTATCCATTGGACTCATCACCGGTGGATTAGGTATCACGCTGGCGCATGAGTTAATGCATAAAAAAGGCCGCTTGCAGCAATTCCTCAGTCAATGCCTGCTGGTTATGGTGTGTTATGGGCACTTTATGATTGAACACGTCCGCGGCCACCATGTGCGGGTAGCTACCCCGGATGATCCGGCCTCTGCTCCTCTGGGAATCAGCGTTTATCGTTTTATTCCCCGCTCCATTATTGGTTCGTTTCAATCGGCCTGGCATCTTGAAAAACAGCGCCTTAATAGAAAAGGGTATTCCTTCCACAGCCTCCACAATCAATTCCTCTGGATTATCGGAGCCCCCTTGATAATAGCTATAGTCCTTTATGGTTATGGCGGTCTGTCCGCACTCGGTTTTTTCCTGCTTCAATCACTGGTTGCCATTGTTTTACTGGAAATGGTCAACTACATCGAACATTACGGTCTTAGGCGTAAGCGATTACCTAATGGCCATTATGAACCGGTTTCAAACCAGCATTCCTGGAATGCCAATCACTGGTTGAGTAACGTCATTCTGTTCCATCTCCAACGTCACTCCGATCACCATGCGCAGGGTGCAAAACCCTACCAGATTTTGCGCCATTGCGATGAGAGTCCCCAACTGCCGTCCGGTTACCTGGGCATGATCATGTTGTCTCTGGTGCCTCCGCTCTGGTTTGCGGTTATGGACAAGCGGGCACTCCATTATCGTCAAGGCGAGTAATCCCTCTTTCAAATTGGCAAAGACAGCGATATAAATTAATTTTGATCATGTTATTAAGGACTTGTATGTCAAAACGTCATCTGTTGTTCACTCTGTCTTTCCTTGCCTCAAGCACACTGATGGCAACCCCATTGGGACAGGTCACTGTTGCTGATCCAGTACTTGGCAGCCGTCAATTGGTTTATGAACAAATCAATGATTACGCGGTCGTTGAGGGCGATATTCTGATTGCCAAAGCGGCTGATTTAAAACGGCATAGTGCGGTCATCCGGCCCAAGGTCGGCGGCAGCCGCTGGACTCATGGCATTGTACCCTTTGAAATCGCCGAAGAATTACCGTTTAAAAATAAACTTGCCGTCATGCAGGCCATTGCCCACTGGCAAGAGCATACCGCACTTGAATTCGTTGAACTGACCTCAAAAAATCGCGCACAGTACCCTGATTTTATCGCGTTTATTCCAGCCGAAGGCACCACCTGCTCGTCGTATGTCGGCAAACAGGGGGGACGTCAGGAAATTAACCTCGCGCCGCGTTGTACGACCATGAATACGGCGCATGAAATCGGCCATGCCTTAGGCCTGTGGCATGAACAATCCCGCGCTGACAGAGCTAGTTATATTCACATCGTCTGGGAAAACATTGAGGACGATCATCGGTATAACTTCGATCAGCATTTGACAGACGGCAAAGACATCGGCGAGTATGACTACCAGTCTATCATGCATTACGGCCCTTATGCTTTTTCCAAAAATGGTCAAAAGACTATTATTCCCTTGGTGGAGGGGGTCGAAATTGGTCAAAGGAGTCATTTAAGTGAAAAAGATATTGCAGCAATTGATGCCATGTACCCGGAAATCTAACCGCTGGTGGTTGCTCGCCGCCCTGGCAGCAGGGATTGACCCGGCCCTGGCGGCAATCAATTGCAGCCATCTTGACGGCATCTGGCAAGGGACTTTAACTGATTTTAGCGCGGTTAAATTAACCATTGCACCTAAAACAGCCCAAAGCAAACTGGGTTTTATCCAGTTTGTGGACAGTCGCTCGCAAAACCGAAGTTATGATGTGAACGAAGCCGCCTGCCAGGTGCTCTCCGATAAATCAGTCTCCGTCACCTTTTACCGTAACCGCGGCGGCGCCGAGGTCAATCTTAAGGTGTACCTGGCCGGCAACAGTGACGGCAAGCTCCTGCAAGTACCGCTTTTTTCCGTAAGGGAAAACCGTAAATACGAAAAAGTCAGCGGCACCTTAAGCAAGGGTTAACTGGCTTAAAAACCCGAGAGAGCAAGGGTGTCGGCATCCTGTGGGTGATTTTCATCCACAGGATTTTCCACATCAATGGCAACAAGCGAATTTTCGCCGTCCATCGGCGTCATCTCAAACACCTCCGGTTCCTGAGAGGCATTCTTTTTCTTGCAGTAGGCATTCAATAATTCGTAGACGGCATACATAGCAATCATTACAACGGCGGCCTGCCAGCAGAATACAAACATTGCAAGAATCGCCGTTGGAATCACCGTGTTTTTAAAGATCGTAAAGAAAAATTCATTCCTTGCTGCCTGATACTCTTCCAACACGCGTTTCAGATCGCCAGCAGGGACATTTTCTATATGCGCTTGTTGTAACCGCAGGCTTTTTTCCTTGTAATTGTTGTAGGCGCCATCGGATAAATACATTGCCACTGCCACCATGCACACCGCATAAGAAACCACAATCAATGCCGGGGATGCAAACAGCATGGAGGCTGAAAACCCTGCACCCAGCATCAGCGCCGCAGCGGCGTTAAATAAGAAGGTGGAATTTTTAGCCTGCCAACTGATTTCAAGGTTTTTAAGCTGCCGGGTGAGCAGGTGATATCGCTCCAAATCCTTCATGTGTAAACAATGCTGCTGCTCGGCCGTATACTGCGCCTTTTTCGTGTTGTACTCTTCCTCTGCCAAATGGCGGCGCCAGAGAATCAGTGCAAAATCAAAGAGCATGAATCCTGCCGTTATCCATCCTGCTGCCGCGGCAGAAATATGAAAAACCTGAGCATAGTTGGTCACGCCGTTGACGACTGCCCACACGATATCATTTAAAAACACGGGATGGCGTTTGTAGATTTCGAGATAAAAACGTTCCTTGAGCGGCAGTGATTTTTCTTCCTTGGACGAGCCGGCCATGTGTTTAATGGTCACCAGGCCATTGAGAAACAGGCGTGCCAAAAAGAATCCGACGCTTAACCCTCTGAATATCGAGTTAGGCGCTTCAAGGGTTTCAACCACCCCATCCACATCAATGTTTTTACCAATCGCGTTTTCAAGCAGTTCGAGAATCTTGACGTCACGCAGCAAGCGCAGGGAATTGGTGAAGGTCAGGCGGCAAAAGACCCAGTAAATACGAATAATGTTATAAAATCCGACTTTATCCCGTAATTTGGACAACTGGGTGGGGGTTTTGAACAGCTCAACCACGTCATTGCTTACCGCTTTACCCACACGGGTCAAAAAGGCATCGTCTTTCTTATTTTCTCTGACAACCCTTTCTCCCTTAAGACTGGCTTTAATTTTATCGGCAATGGCCCTGTATTCCTGAGCCTTGGCTTTCTGGCCATAATGCCTGTGGTACGTTTCAAGCATCAGGGCACAGGAATAACAATACAGCCAAAAATCCCGTCGGTTTTTCTTTTTCGCTTTCAAGCTCGCAAAAAGCTGTTCGAACTCCTGCTGTAAAAGGAGATGATTTCTGGCAATGAAGGGATAGTCCGATTTTTTGGCATAGTTTTCAGCAAACTCAACAAGATTTTTTCCTTTTTTTAACTCAGCAGCCGCCTTATCAAAAAATGTATTTTTATTCTCGTAGAATGCTTCGTACTGTAAGGCGTAAACCATCTGATTGCCCCTCTTCTTAGGTTGATATTAAACGTGTGGCTTGAAGTTCCCAAAGAAATCATTATGTATTTATTTTTTTCATGTTGCAAGCTCACAACCAATTGTGTTTATAAATAACTAATTATTGCTTTTTTTTAGCTAACCCTGTTTACCATAAAGTGGATAACAGGCTGGCATCATAAGCCAATAATGGACGCTGCGTTTTAAAGCGCTCGACCAGATCGGGATTGGCAATGAACGGCCGGCCGATAGCAATTAAATCAAAATCACCCTTATCAATACCTTGCGCGGCACGCTCCAGCGTGTAACCACCCGAGGCAATGACAGTGCCATCGTAAACGTGGCGAATAAATTCAGTCATTGTCTTGTTGCCAAGCTCACTGAATTGAACGCTGTCATCAAAATTACCCGTATGCACATAGGCCGGCTGGATTTCATTGAGTTGTTGCAATAAATACTGAAATACCTCGGCATCGCGCGAATCACCTGCGATTTCATTCAAATAGGCACCGGGCGATAACCGCAACCCCACCCGCTCTGCGCCGATGGCGGCAACACAGGCACTGACCACCTCCAGGGCAAAGCGCGCTTTATCGCGGAAAGTACGGCCATAGTCATCGCCACGAAGGTTGGTGTGGTAGTGAAGAAACTGATCAATCAAATAGCCATTGGCGCCATGAAGTTCAATACCATCAAACCCCGCTTCCATGGCATTCCGGGCAGCCGTGGCATAACTTGCAATTAACGAATGAATCTCAGCCAGTGAGGCTTCCCGTGATGTCCCATAGTGCAAATCCTTCATGCGAGCGACTTTTCCTTTCATCGTCGTGGCCGAGGGTGACAGCGGTAATTGACCATTTAAGAAGAACGGATGCGATACCCTGCCCACGTGCCAAATCTGCAGAAAAATTTTCCCCTGCCGGGCATGCACCGCCTTAGTCACCGCCTGCCAGCCTTTGATCTGAGCGGCCGTATAAATACCCGGAACATGACTGTAGCCGCGACCGTCTGGGCGGATAATGGTTCCTTCCGTAATGATTAATCCTGCATCAGCCCGTCTGGCATAATAATCTGCCATAGCCGGCGTGGGACTTAAATCATCATTCGCCATATTGCGTGTCATCGGCGCCATGACAAGGCGGTTTTTTAACTGAACGAAGTCATTCAGTTGATAGGGTTGTAACAAGGTTTGCAGTGACATACAGCCTCCATTAATCGGTTAATTTAAATATTGCAAATTCCCGATATATTGACCTAAATTTTTTTACAGCACGTCTTTTAATGCCGCCAGGAATTCGGCAATGAGTTTTTGGTTTAGCTTACAATAAGTCCACTGGCCACGGCGCTCCATGCTGATAAGACCGGCTTGTTGCAGTTGCGACAGGTATTGCGAAACCGTCGATTGCGATAAACCCGATTTTTTTTCAATCAGACCGACACAAACACCATCAGCGATGACATCGCAATGCGCCGAACTGAAATGTTTTCCCGGTTCCTTAAGCCAGCCAAGAATTTTTAAACGCTTCTCATTCGCCAGGGCTTTAAGCACTAAATGAATATTCATAATCTGATTATATCGGAATATTACGATATGTCAATTAAGACTATTGATTGGGCTGCATGGATTAATTTAGTATATATTGCTATTTTTTACAGCATCGAATAACCAGGAGGGTTCATGTTCAGTAAATCACAACCAACGAGAATTCAGTTATCACCGCAACAACAGGGCGGCGATTGCGGTTATCAGGTCATCACCCTTGGCCTTTTTTACTTAGCCCTTCGCGCTGCATCCTCATCCTCTTTACAGGAACGGCTTGATAACAGCAAAGCGCTCGCTTGCCTGCTAACCTCCGTCATTCCGCCGGTACCTCACATCCTCCTACAGGATAAATCCTCAGGCAATGCAAAGAATCTGCTTCATCATGTGCAGGCAGTTGCCTCAGGCACCTGGGACAGTCCTGGCTTTGATGAAATTCTGTCATCTTTTACTGTGGCATTAAAACAGAGAGCCTCTCAGTCAACCTGGTTACCTGAACAGGTGAAGCAAAAAATCAAAAGTGGTCTCTGGTTCGACGATTACTGCTGTTGGGAAAATTACCCCAGCTTTAAAGCAATTAAAGAAAAAGTGATATGCCAAATGGATGAGCTTTACGCCAGGTTGAGCAAAAAAGATGCCTGCGATTTTGAAAAAATTCAGGAAGTCATGTTTAATTCCCGTGTTACCGTATGCAATCAATTAAGCGATGAGGAATTGCTTGAACCGGTGAATGAAGTTATCCGGAGGCATTATCAGGATGTGTTTAAAAAGGCCTGGTTGGATTGTGCGTTTTTAAAAGCGTTGACCGCCGATTTACTGGGCTGCGCTGACCTTTTTTTTTCAGGGAGTGACGTGATGATTACCGGTTGTGCCACAGACAGCAATCATTGGTCCATTGAGTTACCCGGGAATGAGGCAAGTGAAAAACTCATCAGCCTTTATCAGCAGGGTTACCAGAAGACTCTTTCCATTCATCGCATTTATCCTAACAACAGCAACTGCTTTTTTAAGGCACCATTAGAAAACAACCAGGAAAAAATCAAGCCCATTACCCTGAGCTTTACTTCATGAATAATCAGGCGTGTTACCACTGCCCTTGAGCGTGTCGGATTTTATTGATGTTGTTGCAAAAAAGCCTGTCAATCTCGTCGTTTGGGAAGCCTGTGTTTTTTTCATTATCTTAATTTCTTCCTTCAGACTCTCAATTTTACTTTGACTCTCGCTGATGGATTTACTGATAACGACCAGACTGGTGTAACCAGGCAACAAGCTCTCCTCGTCCGCTAAAAAAGGCAATAAGGCCGCAGTAATGGTTGGCTCATCCGGGGGCTCTGTCTCAAAATACCCAAGGGCTAAGACTTCCTCGCTGGCGGATTTCATTTGTGCCTGAACAGTCCGTAATGTTGCCTTGAATTCATCAAGGTTTTTTTCCTGAACTTTGAGCAAATCCTTTAAAGTCTCTTTTTTGTCATGCAGCATTTCAACGGATTTGTCCCTGACGATAAAACGCTCAATGACCCGTAAATCTCTCGTATACCCTTTATTCGCAGTATTAAGGAGCAGGGTGCTCTCCTCATCATCCGGCAAATCAAGATACCAGTGACTATCTGAAGTGCCCTTACTGGTTATTTCAACTCCTTTTTCATTGAATAGCAGCGTACTGGATGCGAACAACGTCTGACAAAGAAATTCAAGGAACCCTCGATCAACCCATGCTTTCTTTGAACCAGGACCATAATGACATTTAATAACTTCGTCTGCCATTTTTTCTAATTCGTTTTCTTTCAGACTTTGGCAGACTTCGAGGGTTGCTTTAAAGCGAATTTCCCCAGCCTCTTCAACTCCAACTGCACGATTCCCTGCGATTTCGCTCATACGATCAAAGACACGATGTTCCAATTTTTTAAAAGACGGCAGTGTATTCCAATCGCCATGATTAACACTCCAGGCACCTTCCTGAATAACCCTTGTAAAGTAGTCTCGACCCCAGGAACTGTGCATCAGGGCATTACGCAAGGCGTTGCTGAAATCATTCAATAATTCATTATAACTAATCCTGTCCCAGTCTTTCGATGCCATGGCATCGAGCATTTTTCTCAATGTATTCACATTCTCATTCGATGAGAAAATATTCGTTTCCATGGACTGAAGGATATCCGACAGGACCAGGCTTTCATTCAGTGTTTTTTCAAGGCAGTCTTCATTCTGAGACGCCAAGACAAGATAGAGTATGCCGGTAAAAAGGGCATAGTAGCCGCAGTCGCCGGCATTAAAGGGCGGTTCCAGTTTAATCCGTTTGACTTGGGATTTGGTTTCGGATTTTTGTTGCATGGTGAATGGCTTAAATTACAACATATGTGTAATTAATATACACCACGAATATTAAAGGAAGATTATTTCCCTATACAGAAGCTTGAGAATATTTTTCCAAGCAAATCATCGGTTGTGAACTCGCCGGTAATTTCATTTAAGGCTTGGTGAGCCAGGCGCAGATCATCCGCCAGCAATTCACCAGCTTTTGCTTCCTGCAATTGCAACTGGCCACTAAGCAATAATTCTTCTGCCTGTTTAAGGGCTGCCAAATGACGCCGTCTCGCAATAAATTGGCCCTCTGTGGGTTGGTAACCCGCCAATTCTTTGATTTTAGTTTTCAATAAGTCAATTCCAATCCCTGATTTGGCTGATAAGTAAATGTCATTGCCCTGTTGAGAAGGTTCACGATTGGCTTTATCAATTTTATTAAATACCTTGATGATAGGCACATTCGAAGGGAGTTGTTTCTGAATCGCCTGACTGAGCTCAGTCACCTGATGATTATCCTGAATATCGATCACCATCAGCACGCAATCGGCCCGACTGACTTCCTGCCAGGCTCGCTTAATGCCTTCTTTCTCAACGACATCATCGCTTTCTCTCAAACCGGCTGTGTCAATGAGGTGCATGGGCAGGTCATCAAGAAGAATGTGTTCGCGCATAACATCCCGCGTAGTCCCGGCAATGTCGGTAACGATGGCTACTTCGCGACCGGCCAGCGCATTGATTAAAGTCGATTTACCCGCATTGGGTTTTCCGGCAATAACTACGCCCAAGCCTTCACGAAGCAGGGAGCCCTGTGCGGCCATGGCGCCAATGGCCTGTACATCCGTCAATAAATCAGCGAGCATGCCCGCAATTTTACCGTCACCAAGAAAATCGATTTCTTCCTCTGGAAAATCAATGGCGGCCTCAACGTACATGCGAAGGTAAATCAGTTTGTCATTCAAGGCATGGATTTTGTTTGAAAAATCACCTTGCAGAGAGCGAACAGCAAGACGGGCCGCGGTTTCAGAACTGGCATTAATTAAATCGGCAATAGCCTCAGCCTGGGTTAAATCCATTTTGTCATTCAGGAAGGCCCGCTCAGAAAATTCACCCGGCCGCGCCATGCGGGCGCCCAAATCCACACACCGTTTCATCAACAGATCCAAAACCACAGGAGAGCCGTGGGCATGAACTTCAACCACGTCTTCGCCGGTGAATGAATGCGGTGCCTTAAAGAAAAGAGCAAGACCGCTGTCGAGGACTTCGCTTGATGCATTAAAAAAGGAAGTATACGTTGCCAAACGCGGCTTTAACTGTTTCTTACGAGTCAAATGCAGGGCAATGGCATACGCGGCAGGACCAGAGAGTCGGATTATGCCCACTCCGCCGCGACCGGGCGGAGTGGCGATAGCAACGATGGTTTCTTCCTGCATGACTATTTGGCGGTTGCAAGCTTTTTCTGGTTGTTGGGCTTGTCATCGCTGTATTTACGGGTGATATGCCACTGTTGCAGGATGGACAAGGTGTTATTCACAATCCAGTAAAGGACCAGACCTGCGGGAAAATTCCAGAATAAGACGGTAAACAACACCGGTAAAAACATCATGATCTTGGCCTGCATCGGATCGGGTGGCGCAGGATTCAACCGTTGTTGAATGAGCATGGTTCCCCCCATGATAATGGGAAGAATGTGGTAGGGATCGGCTGCCGCCAGATCATTGATCCACAGAATAAAAGGAGCCTGTCTTAATTCGACGCTTTCCAATAATACCCAGTAAAGCGCAATGAAAACCGGGATCTGCACCAGGATAGGTAAACATCCGCCCAAGGGATTTACTTTTTCCTGACGGTAAAGCTCCATCGTCGCCTGGCTCATTTTGGCTTTATCATCGCCATAGCGTTCACGCAAAGCCTGAAGTTTAGGCTGCAGTTGACGCATACCCGCCATGGAGCGGTAACTGCTGGCGGATAAACGATAGAAAGCCAGTTTAATCAGCAAGGTGACCAGAACAATAGACCATCCCCAGTTACCCACGACTCCATGAATGGCTTTCATCACCGCAAACAGTGCAGAGGACAGGAACCATAGCCAACCATAGTCCACGGTTAAATCAAGACCTGGGGCGATATTCTGCAGCACATGGGTTATTTCCGGACCGACATACAGTTTGGCGCCGACGGTTTTTGTGTCCCCCGGTTTCACGCTGATGGGTGAACTGACCACACCGATGGTGTAATTGTTGTCTGCTGAACGGGTGTAAATGACATTTTTGCTTGAAGCATCAGGAACCCAGGCGCTCAGGAAGTAATGCTGCTGCATGGCAACCCAACCGCCTGTACTGTCGGTGTTCAGATTGGACTTGGCCATGTCTTTAAATGTCACTTTCTGGTAATTATGCTGACCGGGAACTGAATAGGAAGCCCCCACATAAGAACCGACATGAAAAATACTGGATTGGTCTTCTCTGGGAGAATCTCGCAGTAATTGCGCATTCAGGTATCCCTGCCAATCGTCGCTGCCCTCATTGGCAATCTGATAATTGATCTGGATGAGGTAACTGCCACGGGTGAATTCAAATATTTTCTTCACTTCAAGGCCGCTGGCGCTTTTGCCTTCCAATACCACGGTGAGTGTCTTTTGATTGTTGTCCAGCTGATAGGTTTTCTCCTGGCTGCTGAAATTCAGATCGACCGGCATCACGCCTTTTGTCGAACTGACCAGCAGATTGCTATTGGCAACATAACGCTCATCGGGATTATTATTGAGCAAGGTAATGGGTTTGTCTTTTTCTTCAACACTAACAGGGTAATCGAGCAGGCGAGCATTGACAATATCGCCATGTTCCGTATCAATCTGGATGTCGAGGACGTCTGTTTTTACGGTCACATCACCGGCATCTGCTTTTTTATCGAATGAATCGGTTGTGATGGGGTTTTCATTCTGGCTTTGACTTTCAGACGCGGAACCGGTCGCAACATCCGGAAGCAGTTGTTTTTCTTTGGATAGTTCTTTGGTTTGCGGCTGTACTGCCGGAATCGCAGGGTAATCCTGATGCCAACTCGTCCACAACGAGTAGACAATCAGAGCCAGTGCAGCATATAAAATAACTCGTCTTGTATCCATTAATGTTTCTCTTCGTTAGGTAATACCGGATCGTAGCCGCCATCACACCAGGGATGACACCGCATAAGACGGCAACAGGCTAATTTAATGCCTTTAACTACGCCGAAGCAGCGGATAGCCGTCAGGGCGTATTGTGAACAACTTGGATAAAATCGGCAGCTAGGTTTCATAACAGGCCGGATGAATAACTGATACATAATAATCGGTAAAGCAACTAGTTGCCGTAAAATGCGATTAATTTGTTCCATGTTAAACCTAGCTTGGTTGCAATGACTTTATTTTCTACTTTGGCCACCCCATGTCTGGCGAGAAAGATAACATCTACTGCTGGCAAAGGATGGGTGCGGAAACTTTCACGGAGTAAACGCTTCAGGCGATTTCTCTGATGCGCTTTGGGCACTAATTTTTTTGACAAAGCTAACCCCAGACGAGCATACCCCAGAGTATTTGCTTTATGTAATATCACAAATTCTGAGGTTACTGTTTTATTGGGTTGATTAAATACAACATCGAAGTCTTTTTTTTTCAACAATCGACGTTTTTTGTCAAAACAATACACTTAGGCAGATAAACGCTTACGTCCTTTAGCTCTTCGTCGCTTTAAAACCAGACGACCACCGCGGGTTGCCATACGTTGACGAAAACCATGATCGCGTTTGCGTTTTAGATTACTGGGTTGAAAGGTGCGTTTCATGATGAACCTGTTTAAAAATTAAATTTTGAGGGTGGGAATGATAGAAAACTTTACATCTTCTGTCAAACCATCTGTGACGAAGGTTCAAAATGAAACCGGTTATTCATGCCGCCAATTAACATAAAAAATTAAGATCTTAAATTTTGTTTTTTTTATTAGTAAGTCAGATATCTGTTAACAACCTTGTTTTTTTCATTAAAATCAATTGCTTATTTGTTATTTTATGTTGTTGATAATAGGGCTGTAATCGCTTGAATATCTTCTTGATAGCTTCAGGGTTTGTCTTTTCTGGCTATTTATACCCCTTTTATCCACGCCGTTTGTATAACTTTATCCTCCGTTTATTCATTACTTGTTTGAGTGTGCGAATGAATTGCCGATGCAACTGAATCGTTTAGAGTGTTCGTTCGTTTAATGATTATTTCCATAATCCTGTGGATAACTCTGTTCTTTTGTGTTTTGGAGGGTATAATGATTTCTCATGTGTCTACGACATTCCTTCATTGCAGTGAATTAACCTTTATTGTTTTAGCAGCTGGCATTTACTTGCCTGGACTTGCTCGTTATAAATGATAGTGGCACTATTTAAATCCGTGTTGCCTTTCTTTCAGTGCGACCTTTGTAGGTAAGGGGAGTTTTTGTGTCTGCGAACGTTTGGCAGAAGTGTCTGGGGCTTCTGGAAGAGGAATACCCTCCACAGCAATTTAATACCTGGTTACGTCCGTTGCATGCGAAAGTGCAAGACAACAGCCTTATTTTATTGGCACCCAACCGTTTTGTGGTTGACTGGGTCAATAAGCATTTCTTTGCACGAATAAGAGAACTGGCTACACAACTGGGTGGCGAGTTGATTTCTGCTGTCAGTATTGAGATTGGCAGTAAACCGTCTGCTCAACCGGCGGCTGCCACTCCCGAACGAGAAACACCGGTTGCAGCCCCTGTGAATAAAGTCATTCCCAAAAAAACCGCTGACTATAAAAACAGTTATTTAAACAAGAAATTTCATTTTGATACCTTCGTCGAGGGCAATTCAAACCAACTGGCTAGAGCCGCCTCCCTGCAAGTGGCTGAGCGTCCTGGCGATGCGTACAATCCGCTTTTTATTTATGGCGGTGTAGGCTTGGGTAAAACTCACCTGATGCATGCAATAGGCAATGCCATTTTAAAGAATAACCCTGAAGCCAAAGTGCTTTATCTTCATTCCGAACGTTTTGTTGCGGACATGGTCAAAGCCCTGCAAACCAATACTATCAATGAATTCAAGCGATTCTATCGTTCGTTAAATGCCTTATTGATTGACGATATTCAGTTTTTTGCTGGAAAAGATCGATCTCAGGAAGAATTTTTCCATACGTTCAATGCCTTACTTGAAGGTCAGCAACAAATCATTCTCACCAGTGACCGTTATCCTAAGGAAATCGAAGGGGTGGAAGAGCGGCTTAAATCACGGTTTGGCTGGGGGTTGACCGTCGCTGTTGAACCGCCCGAGCTTGAAACGCGTGTGGCCATTTTGATCAGTAAGGCGGAGCAATCCAATATTGAATTGCCCTATGAAGTGGCTTTTTTTATTGCCAAACGCATACGTTCCAATGTGCGTGAGTTGGAAGGTGCTCTGCGACGTGTCATCGCAAATGCCCATTTTACCGGTAAGTGCATTACCATCGATTTTGTTCATGATGCCTTGCGTGATTTGCTTGCTTTACAGGATAAGCTGGTTACCATTGAAAACATCCAGAAAACGGTCGCTGAATACTACAAGGTCAAAGTGGCTGATTTATTATCCAAACGCCGCAGTCGCTCCATTGCCAGACCAAGGCAGATGGCTATGGCTCTGGCTAAGGAATTAACCAATCACAGCCTGCCTGAAATAGGCGATCATTTTGGCGGCCGTGACCACACCACTGTCATTCATGCCTGCCGTAAAGTTAAAGAATTGGTGCAGATAGAAAATGATTTTGCTGAAGACTATAAAAATCTGCTACGCATTTTGTCTTCCTAACTGGAAAAAAACATGTTTCAACTGGCTATAGAAAAACGGAAATTACTTCCTGCGTTATTAACAGTGGCTGGCGCCGTGGATAAACGGCAATCCCTTGCTATTTTGTCCAATATCCTTCTTGCGGTATCCAATAACCGCCTGGTTTTGACAGCGACTGATTTGGAAATTGAAATGTCTGCTGTGTTAGATTGTGATTCGGTTGACGCCGCATCAAAAATCACGGTGCAGGCAAAAAAACTGATTGATATTATTCGCTCCCTTGATGACGACGCGGTTGCCGAGATTAAATTAACTGCAGGTGGGGTTGCAATCAAATCGGGACGCAGTCAGTTTAAGTTAGCCACCTTGCCAGCGGATCAGTTCCCGGTAAATGATTTGGATAAAAGTGAGCTTGAGTTCACCATTCAGCGTGAGTCGTTGATTCATCTGCTGCAATCCACCCATTTTGCCATGTCGCAGCAGGACGTTCGTGTTTTTCTTAACGGCTTGTTGCTCGATATTGAAGGCACCCATTTAACCACGGTGGCGACTGATGGTCATCGCATGGCCATTTGTAAGTTTCAGTGTGAGCATCATTTGCCGCCGCAACGGTTTTTGTTGCCCCGTAAAGGTGTTCAGGAAATGCTCAGGTTGTTGGCTGCAGTCACGGATGATTCCATTGTTGTAACGGCTGGTAAAGGTCATTTTCGTTTGGTGACCGAACAATACACTTTTTCGACCAAACTGATTGAAGCGCGTTTTCCGCCTTACACCAAAGCCATTCCAACGGACCAGGACAAGTACGTATTGATTGATCGGGACATCCTCAAACGATCCTTGTCTCGAATTGCTATTCTGGCCAATGAGAAATCACGCGCGGTTCTTATTCACATTCAAGCCAATTCGCTCACGTTGATTGCCAATAATCAGGAGCAGGAGGAGGCCAGTGAGTTACTCGAAGCCCACGTTGATGGTCATGAGCTCAAGATTGGGATTAATGCTGGTTATTTATTGGATGTATTGGCTTATTTACCTGACGGACTTGTCCGATTATCAATGTCCACAACAGACAAGAGTATTCTCGTTGAATCATTACAGGACGCCAATTACCAATACATCATCATGCCCATGAAGTTATGATTCTCAGTGAATTGCATGTTCATAATCTCCGCAACCTGCAGCCGTTGCGTGTGAATTTGCATCCTCACATTAATTTTGTTACTGGTCTCAATGGCAGTGGTAAAACTTCCTTCCTTGAGGCCATTTATTTATTAGGGAATGGCCATTCGTTCAGAGCCCGTGAAATTTCCAGTCTTGTAACTTATCAACAGTCTGCTTTGTCTGTGTTTACTAAAACAGCCGATGAGCAGACGGTTTCCATCAGTAAATCGCTGTCGGCAGCAACAGGAGTAAAAATCAATGGTACTCCCTGTTTTGCCAGTAGTCAGCTCGCCTACCTTTTACCAACGCAAATTTTTTATCAGGACATCTTTCAAATCATTGATTCAGGTCCATCGGTTCGCCGCAGTGTATTGGATTGGGGATTGTTTCACGTGGAACATACTTACCATAATTTATGGAAGAATTATCGCCGGGCTTTAAAACAGAGGAATAGTTTACTCAAACAACAGGCTTCTGCGCAGCAGTTTGCTCCATGGGACAAACTATTATCTGATTTGGCGAATGAATTGGATGAGTCACGGGCCCATTACGTGCTTAAGCTGAATGAACGTTTCAAGATCATTTTACATGCGTTTTCCGATCTTTCCTGTCAACTGAATTACTACAATGGGTGGGATAGAAAGCAGGAGGGTATTCCCCTTGGTTCTGTTTTAGAGGCGACGTTAGCCGCTGATCGTCAAAGGCAATTTACCCATTACGGGCCTCATCACGCCGATATTATGATTACCATCGATGAGCATAAAGCCCGGTTTCATCTATCACGTGGACAGCAGAAGATGGTTCTTTTTGCGCTTAAATTGGCTCAGGCTGAATTACTATCCCGACATTGCATTCATTTGATTGACGACATCAACGCCGAACTGGATCCGACTCATCTGTCACGGCTTATTGAGTACATTAAAACAAATGACTCTCAATTCATTATTACTTCAAATACGTCTGGATGGTTTACCGATTTTTTCCATGAACATCATTATGAGCTCATCTCTCTCGACAAAGGTCAACGGGCCTAGGTACGTCATTGAATGACGATGGCTCGTGTAAGTCCATGTTTCACGTGAAACAAATCAAAACAACGCTGTAAAGAAATGGCACGAACGTATAATCCTGCGGTGAAAAGTGCTATAATCCAAGGTTTGCACAGGCAGAATTCGTAACAGAGGAAAACTTATGACTGTTAATGCTAGCTATGATTCGACCAATATTAAAGTCTTAAAAGGTTTGGATGCCGTTAGAAAAAGACCAGGAATGTATATTGGCGATACCGATGATGGCACTGGCTTGCATCATATGGTTTTTGAAGTGGTCGATAACTCCATTGACGAAGCCCTGGCTGGTCATTGCAAAGAAATATTTGTCACGATTCATGCCGATGAATCCATTACTGTAAAAGATGATGGCCGCGGTATTCCGGTGGATATTCACAAAGAAGAAGGCCGGTCAGCGGCGGAAGTCATCATGACGATTCTGCATGCGGGTGGGAAATTTGATGATAACTCCTATAAAGTGTCAGGCGGTTTGCATGGGGTCGGTGTGTCAGTGGTCAATGCCTTGTCTGAAGAACTGCATTTAACCATTCGCCGCCATGGCAAGGTGCATGAACAGCACTACCGCAACGGGGTACCGGATGCGCCTTTAGCCATCACCGGCGATGCCAATGCGACAGGGACCCAGGTGTGGTTTAAACCCAGTTCCAATACGTTCAGCAACATTGAGTTTCATTACGATATTTTAGCCAAACGATTAAGGGAGTTGTCTTTTCTTAATTCCGGTGTGTGCATCCACCTTTTTGATGAACGTACCCAAAAGCAGGATACATTCCGTTATGAAGGGGGTATTCAAGCCTTTGTTGAGCATCTTAATCGCAATAAAACCCCGATTATGCCCATTGTTTTCAGTTTAACGGCTGAAAAAGACAACATCACGGTCGATTTATCCATGCAATGGAACGATTCTTTCCAGGAAACGTTCTTCTGCTTTACCAACAATATCCCTCAACGCGACGGTGGAACTCACCTGGCAGGATTCCGAGCGGCACTGACACGTACGTTAAATACCTACATTGAAAATGAAGGGTATGCCAAAAAAGCCAAAGTGACGACCACGGGGGATGACGCACGTGAAGGGTTGACGGCTGTGCTGTCGGTTAAGGTTCCTGATCCCAAATTCTCTTCGCAAACCAAAGACAAATTGGTTTCTTCAGAAGTCAAACCGGTTGTGGAGTCCGTGGTCGCTGAAAAATTTAACGATTTCCTGTTGGAGAATCCCAGCATTGCGAAAGCGATAGTGGGGAAAATCATTGATGCGGCGCGGGCGCGTGAAGCGGCAAGGCGGGCAAGGGAAATGACGCGACGTAAAGGCGCTCTCGATATTGCCGGTCTTCCAGGGAAACTGGCTGATTGTCAGGAAAAGGATCCAGCGCTTTCAGAACTGTACATCGTCGAGGGAGATTCGGCCGGTGGTTCCGCCAAGCAGGGACGTGATCGTAAATTCCAGGCCATATTGCCGCTTAAGGGTAAAATTCTCAATGTTGAAAAGGCACGTTTTGATAAAATGTTGTCTTCTCAGGAAGTGGCTACCTTGATTACTGCTCTGGGTTGTGGAATTGGACCTGATGAATACGATCCGGACAAAATACGTTATCACCGCATAATTATCATGACTGACGCCGACGTTGACGGATCTCATATTCGTACTTTGCTGCTTACCTTCTTTTACAGGCAAACACCTGAATTAATCGAGCGCGGTTATATTTACATCGCGCAACCGCCTCTCTACAAAGTTAAGCGCGGAAAACAGGAACAGTATGTCAAAGATGACGAGGCTTTGTTTGATTAT
This sequence comes from Legionella rubrilucens, assembly GCF_001468125.1. Classification (GTDB taxonomy): domain Bacteria; phylum Pseudomonadota; class Gammaproteobacteria; order Legionellales; family Legionellaceae; genus Legionella_C; species Legionella_C rubrilucens. Next base: position 389,865 of record NZ_LNYT01000022.1, read on the forward strand.
TTAACACAGGCCGCCCTGGATGAAGCTGCTTTTTATCCGGATAAGGAAGCGCCTGCCATTACTGCCAAGGCACTCGAAGAATTGGTATTGCAATATCGACGTGTAGAAAAAATAATCAAACGTCTGTCGCGCCGTTATAACCAAAACGTCTTGAAACGCATCATGTACTTGCCCGCTTTGCAAAGTGATGATTTTAACCATCAGGAAATCATCGCTGGATGGGCTCAACAACTGCATTTAAGTCTGCAACAACTCGACAGCAAGAGTCAGCAATATGCGGTGGACACGCAATACCATCAGGATGGAAATTATTATTTCCCAAGGATCAGTATTGTGCAACACGGCATTGAAAACTTCCTCTCACTGAGTCCTGAATTCTTTGTCTCGAAAGATTATAAAGAAATCAATAACTTAGGTACGAAGCTCGCTAATCTCATTGACGAAGGCGCTTATGTTCAGCGTGGTGAGAAAAAGCAGGTGGTTGAAACATTTGAGGATGCGCTTAACTGGTTAATGGACGAAGCCAAACGCGGCCAAACGATCCAGCGCTATAAAGGGTTGGGAGAAATGAATCCTGAACAACTCTGGGAAACCACCATGGATCCAGAAGTCAGGCGCATGCTGCAAGTCAGCATTGAAGACGCTGTGGCGGCAGACCAAATCTTCACTACCCTGATGGGTGATCAAGTCGAACCACGGCGTGATTTCATTGAGTCGAATGCACTGGAAGCAGAGAATATTGATGTGTAAGGGGAATAGGTAACACAGACAGTGTGAAGGGGATAGGTGAATCACTCGGAGGAAGCCAGAATCACCTATTCCTTTCCAAAAAAGCCGCATCCCTACGGCGAAGCACATCCATTGTGCTGGTCCCTTGTTTGACTTCCTGTCAGACAATCCGTGTCATCCTTTGCATCAAGTATTACCCAGGATACTAAAAAAGTCTTGATGTTTACTTCTCTATCCGTTGTAAGAAATATCTCAAAAAACAGTTTGTTCCATCTTAAAGCATGGGTAGGCAAACCAATTGATTTGTATGATAAATTGTTAGAGGCAGTGATTCATGGTGCATCAGTTTGATACGTAGATACCGCGGCTTGCCGCGATACCTACATGCAGAGTATGGATGATTAAAACAAAACGCAGCAACCTTTTTGATGTTCATCGTCAGATGAAGGGCTTTCGTCAAGTAAGCTTACCTCTTCTTCTTTCTCTTTTTTCGATTTAGCAACCATGAGTTTGCCAAATTTTTCAAGAATGGTTTTAAATACATCGCCAGTGGGTTGTACGGATAAAATCCTGAGGCCTTTGGCAATTTCTGTAGGAGACGAAGGAGAGTTGGCGAGACAATGGGCAATCTCTTGTTCCTTACCGGCCAGACGGTGCTGAACCAGAGCGGCATGTTCATTGTACAAATCGACATTGAATTCTTCGCCGATAAAGATACGTCCGGGGTTCTTGTTTCGGCTGTCGGTGATGGAATCAAGACGGCGGCAGACTTCCAGTGCTCTTGAAAAGGCGGCATGAAAGCAGTCATTGGTTTGCAGTGTGGGATTACGCAGAGCATCGCTCAAGTGGCTTACCCCTTTAAGATCGGTTCTGTTCGACAACATGTGAAAAATCAATTGTCGTTTCTCACTATGAGACAGCTCGTCCAATGCCTCACGGCTGGCAATCAATGAATCCTCATCATCCAGCAGAGCCTGGGCGTCAGTGGGTTTAAAATTACGCAATTGTTCTGGTGTGTACTTTGGCATTGAATACTCCTTGTATTGATGCTCAGATGGCATAGTAACGGTCAACAACGAGTGTAACAGGCGAAAATGGTCTATCCAACAGGCCTTAAAAATTAATCCCCATCCATGCCTTATTAACGAACCAGCCGCTCATAAATAATTCATTTAGTCTTAAAGTATTCTCAGTGAATGCCGACTATACTTGTGAATGTGGTTGCCTTAAAAAACAAGAACAAGGAGAAGGCAATGTCTAATAAAAATCACTTGCTGCAGGATCCCTTTCTGAATGAACTTCGTAAGGAGAAGGTCCCGGTATCGGTTTTTTTAGTCAATGGCATTAAGTTACATGGACTGATTGATTCCTTTGATCAGTACGTGGTGATGTTAAAGAACTCCGTCACGCAAATGGTCTATAAACATGCCATTTCAACAGTGGTTCCATCACGAATGGTTAAAGTGCCCACTGGTGATGAGGATGAAAATGTGGCAGACTGACACCCTTTCAACATGGTGGAATTGACGTATTGTTTGAACGACCGCAAGGTGGCGAGCGCGCTATTCTGGTGCAACTGGCCCTTCCCGGGGTGGATGCCGGCAGGGCTCTGGAAGAATTTAAAGAGCTGGCGGTATCGGCTCAGGCTGACGTGATCGCTTGCGTAACCGGCGCCCGCGCTACCCCTGAAGCCAGGTATTATGTTGGTCTTGGCAAAGCGGAAGAAATCCAGGAACTGGTTCAGGCTGAGCAGGCGGAACTGGTTTTGGTCAATCATGAATTGTCGCCATCCCAGGAACGAAATCTTGAGCGGCTTTTTCAATGCCGGGTCGTGGACAGGAGCGGTTTGATCCTTGATATTTTTGCTCAACGCGCCCGTACCTTTGAAGGGAAGCTTCAGGTTGAACTCGCGCAATTACAGCATATTTCAACACGGCTCATCCGCGGCTGGACCCACCTTGAGCGCCAAAAGGGCGGTATCGGTTTGCGTGGTCCGGGCGAGACCCAGCTTGAAACGGATAGGCGCCTATTGCGAGAACGCATCAAATACATTAATAAACGCCTTGAAAAAGTCAGACGCAGCCGCGATCAGAACCGTCGCGCCCGTCAAAAAGCGGCTCTTAAAACCGTTTCACTGGTGGGTTATACCAATGCGGGCAAATCCACGCTGTTCAATGCGTTGACTGGCGGCCACAGTTACGCAGCCGATCAGTTGTTTGCGACTCTGGATCCCACCATGCGTAAATTGGATATCCCGGGTTCCTCTCCCATTATTCTGGCCGATACGGTCGGTTTTATTCGTGACTTACCCCATGATCTGGTGGAAGCATTCCGGGCTACGCTGGAGGAGACGGCGGAAGCTGATTTATTACTGCATGTGATTGATATTGCCGATCCAAACTGGCGTGATACGGTGTTTGCCGTGCAGCAGGTTTTGAAAGAAATCGGTGTTGATGACATTCCCGTAATCCAGGTCTTTAATAAAATTGATCAGCATGAAGACTGGCAGCCGAAACTGGATATGCAGGATGACAATTGCAAGGTCTGGCTTTCAGCTAAAACCGGTGAAGGATTGGATTTATTGATCAAAGCCATCGCTACCTTGTTGCATGGGGATATTATTGAAGAAACGGTCAGTCTTGGACCTGACCAGGCCAAATTGCGTGCCCAACTCTATCAGATGGGCGCTGTAAAAGATGAAGTAAGCCAGGAAGAAGGGGGATGGCAACTGACCATCACAATGACGCAAAGCCAGAAGGAACGTTTGTTTACCCCCAAAAGTGATAATCTTGAACCAGAGTATTAGCTGCGCCGGATGATTTCCCTTAAAGTGTCTAAGGTTTGACTGCCGTACAAGGCGGTCATGAATTGACCTCGGGGATTAAAAACAAAGGTTACCGGTACGCCGCGGATATCACCCAGCTCCAGGGAATGACGGGGATCGTTTTGCAGACTGGGGTAACGAATACGGTATTGTTTGATTAACTGCCGTTGTTCAGCCAGAGATAACCCCTCATAATTGACTGCAAACAGAGCCACACGATCTTTTTCTATCTGATAAAACCGATTGAATTCCTGGATTTCGTCGACGCAGGGCTGGCACCAGCTGGCCCAGTAGTTAATCATGACCCACTTGCCCTTAAGATCATGGAAGGCGATTTTCTTACCCTGGATGTCAGTTAATACGACGCCTGCTTGTGTCCAGTGACTAATGAACAGTAACCCAAGGAAAACTAATTTTTTTAGCGGCATGGTAGTGTCCAGTATAAATGAGAGTTGCCAGTAGCCCAGACCCACTAACTGCAAGGGGTTAAATCGATTGGGATTCTGGTTTTAATGAGGTTCTCGTATAAATTAACCATATTACCATAATTCATTTCTATTCTGGCATTTTCTTTAGCAATTCAATTTGACTTTCTGTACAACCAGTGCGATAAAGAAATTGTCAAATAGTTAATATTTAATTAAGCTTGGTCCTGTAAATCGACTCATTAATAAGCATGCCCAAATATTCGTTGACACAGCTTTTAAACAACCCTGACCTGTTAAATCTCGCTAACCCGGGTCAACCGGATAAAAGAAAAGAGCCGGTTGTCCACTTTAAAGGGGATAAAAATTTTTTAAAGGCAGCGAAGTTTGAGAAGCCGGCAGAGGTTGTTGTGCCTCCTTATCACGAGGATAACGAAATTTCTTCTATTATTAATGGTTGTTATCAAGATCAACTATACCAATTTACCCATAGCAATCGCTACAGTATTTTTCAATCCAAGACACAGCCGGTGCCCGGCTATACGGTCCATCCCTTATTGAATAAGCCGGGATTTCGATGCACCGCTGCCGTTGCTGATAAAATCGAGGGCGACACGGTAGAACTTCATATTAATTTCTTAGGCACCATTGATTTTGCTTCCCTCAAAGCTGATGTGGACAAGGAAGGACCTGGTCAGCAACTTTTAAAGAAATATGAAGAAGACTTGATTAAAAAAGTAAATACCATGATTTTGCAGCTTTCCAGCCAATACCCGGATAAAAAAATAAGACTAAGGGTTGCTGGACATAGTCTCGGTGGATCATTGGCCAAGGGATTTGCTCATACCATTCAACGCGCCTGCGTGGTGCAACATCCTGATTTAGACGGGACGGGTATTCTCAATACAATAGTACAGGCTGGTTTTAAACCAACCAATCCAGAGCGGTTAAGAAAAAAACTCGATTCTGACCGTGTCAAATTTGGGAAACTGGATGGTTTGAAAAAATTAGCGGGTGTTACGGTTTATGCTCTGGGTTCTCCGGGTGTTGGCAAAATAACGGATGAAGATGCAACGGCATTGAGTTACGCGCACGATAGCCATTTTTTAAGGGTTTACAATCACTATCATGAAGAAGATGATATTCGGCGATTCGGTGAAGTGGAATTTTTGTCGGGTCAATGTGGTAAACCCAATATAAAAGTTAACAGGGCCGTCAGTTATAATGGGCAAATCGAACAATACAGAAAAGACAGAGTTGAGGGTTTACCGTTTCCAGGCATTGGCAAGACCGTCATGGCCGCTCATGTTATGACGATATGCGCCCATGATTTTAAAAACGATCAGGATGTCTCCAACCTGAGTACTCAAAAATCCGAAGAAAAATTCCATTTTTCTCCACTTCTCTGGGTATTGTATGAAGCCTTTTACCTGATTATGAGTGCAATTGCCAAATTGGCTGAAGGAGCAACGAAGGAAGGGGATTTTTTATACTCCTATCCAGCGGACGACGATCTTCCCATACCTTCGTTTGGGTATGAATTAATGGGTAATAATTAAGCGCCTACGCCTTATCGATTGGCATGGGTTTATGGGATGAAACCATTGAGAAAGCTCGCTCTCTTTCTCAATGGCCAGTGATGTTTCTCACGTTCAGGAGCCGAAAACAAGCGTCGTTTCCAATTCCTTGCTTTCTTCTTTGGGATTAACTCCAGGTTCAGCAAGCAAGCCATGCTTACGTAAGGCTTGTTGCAATGCTGCCCCCGAAGCTGGTTTGTGCCAATCGGCATTGATCTCCAGGGAGGGTGTATTGCAGGGGGGGATGGGAATAGGCTGCCGATTGGGATTTAAATCCTGCTCTTCCTTTTGAATACGCAATAATTCACTGAGTGTAAGCGCTTGCAAGGTCCCTTGGTAAACATAAGGAAAAAGTCTTAATTTGGCGACCAGATTGAATGCGCCCCATTGGCTGGTTAATGGCGAATAACCATGCGCACCGGGATTTTCACGTAAATTCCGGTAATCCGATGGTGACAATAATCGGATTCGGCTTAAATCGTTACGATAAAAAACAGTCTCGTTTTCATCAAGAACAAACAATGGCTGTGGTTGTCGGTAGCGTTTATCCACATCAGGCAATTCTTCCAAACCGGCATAGTTTTCCTGCGACGGTATCTCACCACCCTGAGCCACGCGCTCCAAATCACCCAAAGACTTCTGCATGCCGCTAAGGCAGGCGGCTTTATTGAAATAATTAATGCACTCATTAAAATCACTGTCGCCTCGTGCTGCATTCGGCGGCTCTGACGGAGTCGGGGTTGGGTCGTAGGCCCGGGTGGTGTAGACACCGACACGGTTCAACTCATTATGCAGATCATTGGCAAGTATACTTCCCCATACGCCAAACCGCTCCTGCAGCAGTACGCGTAAATCACTGATCATGGACATGTGGCCTGCGGCGAAGTGATCGGAATAATAATGGAAAGTGAATAATTCCAGTCCCAACCCCATGGCCTGATAACGGCAGGACAGATCATTTAATTCATCGGCAGTATAGGCTTTCTCCGTTTTCAGGGATTCCCATAACGCACGGGCAGACTCCTGTTTGGGAATATAATCCCGATTGTAAGCCAATTGCTGAAACTCATAAGCCATGCGGGAAAATTCCAGGGCAAGGTGATGACCAATGGTGTAAACGCGCACGGACCAGGGAGTAAAATGCGTTTGGTTACGGTTTAGCATTTCCCCATAATCTTTCACACGTAAATAAAACATTAACTGTTTGACATAATCATTTAAGGTGTCAGAAAAAGACACATACCGGGTACCGTCAATGCGATAAATTTTATCGATATCACTGTTTTGAACATCGGGGGAAGCCAGATTATGATAAGCGCGCAATAAAGCCTGTTTGTCGTCGTCTCTAACCGGTTGGCGTATCAGTTTTTTGCCAACGGATTTGGCTTTCTGCCCATGGCATTTGGGTAAATTTAATGCCATGGACCAGGTTGGATCAGTAAAAAAGTCCCCTGCCATGGCGATGACATTGCCAAAGGATAATTTCAGATTCATGGGCTCAGGAATACCCGTACTGGAAATGCGCATCATCTGCAAGACTAATTCCCCCTGCTTTCCTGTTTTCAGGTAAGGGTTGTTCTTAAAGCCGTTAAATTTTAAGGCATTCCCCAATTCTGTATGTTCCTTGGTATCCACAGACAAACTCCTTTTTTGTTGAGTAAAATGATGCGGTTGGGATGGTGGCGGGCGACTCCCAGATAGTAAGCATAGAACAGGGTCTATAAAACGGCAAAAAGGACAGGGATGAATAAATCAACGCTCAGGCATCCCTAAATGGTTGATTTTAAACTATGCTAAAGTCATTCGGATTAAAGCGAGAAGCCAATGAATCAAATCGCAGTAAAAGAACGCCTGCAGGGTACTCTGATGCGAGAGGGCGCAGGAGTTAAATTGTTTCGTTACATCGGGGCTGACAGACAAAACCCTTACGAACCGTTTTTATTATTTGATTTTTTTGACAGCGACAACCCTATGGATTTTATCGCGGGATTTCCGCCCCACCCTCACCGCGGCTTTGAAACCGTGACCTACCTGCTCGACGGACAGATTGCCCATGAAGACAATCATGGCCGGCGCGGCTTGATTGGGCCCGGTGATGTGCAATGGATGACCGCCGGTAAAGGCATCATTCATTCGGAGATGCCTCAACAGGGTAATGGCCGCCTGACGGGGTTACAGTTGTGGCTTAATCTGCCGGCGGCCAATAAATGGGTTGAACCGAATTATCAGGAATTTACCGCTGACGAATTGCCTGTGGAGGCATTGCCGGCAGGCGTACAAATCAAAGTGATTGCCGGAGAAACCCTCGGCGGCAGCCGATCGCCGATTCACGGCATAGCCACCCAACCGGTGTTTCTCGATATTTCCATGCCGGCGGGACAAGCGGTGAATGAAGTCGTCGCAGAAGATCATCAGGCGTTGCTGTTTGTTTTAAAAGGTAAATTGGCCGTCGGCAGCGAGACGGTGGCCGCTCGTACCCTGGCTGTTTTAAGTGAAGGGACGGCATTGCGGCTGCAGGCGAAGGATGAAGACGCGCGCTGCTTACTCATCACCGCAAAAAAACTGCATGAGCCAATTGCGCGATTAGGGCCTTTTGTAATGAATACTCAGGAGGAAGTCATGCAGGCCCTTGATGATTTCCGCAATCAGCGTTTTTAACTCAGGAGGAGTGAATGGCAAAGGTATTGATTTTGTATTATTCCAGTTACGGTCATGTTGAAACCATGGCTTACGAAGTGGAGAAGGGCGTTAAAGAGGTGGATGGGATTACGGTGGTTGTCAAACGTGTCCCGGAAACCATGCCGGAGGAGGTGGCTAAAAAAGCCGGCGTCAAACTGAATCAGGCAGCCCCCTTGGCTACACCGCAGGAACTGACGGATTACGATGCCATTATTTTTGGCACCCCAACCCGGTTTGGGAATATGGCAGCGCAGATGCGCAATTTTCTTGACCAGACCGGCGGCATGTGGGTAAAGGGCGGCTTGATTGGGAAAGTCGGCAGCGTGTTTGTTTCGACCGGCACAGGCGGCGGCAATGAGTCGACCATTATGTCGTTCTGGAATACCCTGGTGCACCACGGCATGGTTCTTGTGGGGGTACCCTACTCGGAATCGGCTTTGACCGACTTAAGCCAGATGCGCGGCGGTTCGCCCTTTGGCGCCGGAACCATTGCTGGTTCGGATGGCAAATTAACCCCCAATGCCATTGAACTGACCATTGCACGCGCCCAGGGACGGCATGTGGCTTCACTGGCCAAACGCCTGTTTGGCTGAAGACGGGGTTTTTTGCGTTTATAATGCACAATTTGCCCATCGGGTCATTTGCTGGGATGGCCAAATGATGTATAATCACTGGTCATTCCGGCATATCAATGGCTAATTTAGCTTTTCTTTGCCAATTGATATGCTTAAGCTTAACTTTTAATGGCTTTGTGCGTCTGATGGCAATTCCTTTTATTATTTTTACCATTCTCCTTTTAAGCGCGATTTGCGTTGCCGCCATGCTGTATCGTCTGTATACCCAGCCTAAAGTTTCTCTATCCATCCTGGATTACATCAAACTGTTGGCGAGCGGTATTATTGCCTTCATTGCCGATACCCTGGGTGTGGGCAGTTTTGCGGTGAATGTGGCTCTTGCCAAGTTGTTAGGGACCTTCCCCGACGATGAATTACCCGCCGTGAACAATGGCGCCCAGGTCATTCCGGGTACCATTGAATCACTGTTTTTTATGCAGATGATTGATGTCAATCTGACGACGTTAATCACTCTCGTTTCCGGCGCCTGTTTAGGCGGATTAATCGGCGGCGCGGTGGTAAGCCGGCTCAGTAAACAAGCCATTCGTCTTGCCATGATGTGTTGTTTTCCCTTATTAATCGCTCTGCTGATTTGCCATCAATTGCGTCTTATTCCTTTCGGCGGGGATGCTGTGGATTTACATACCTATAAGCTGTTCATCGGCTTTCTGGCTATGATTGTCTGTGGCGCTCTCACTTCCGTGGGCATTGGTCTCTTTGTCATGGTGCAAAGCGTGTTATTTTTATTGAATGTTTCACCGGTGGTTGCCTTCCCCATCATGACCACGGCCGGAGCCATGCAGCAGCCGCTCACCACGCTGGTTTTTTTGCAACACGATAAAATTCCGATGAAAAAAACGCTGGTGTTAAGTTTAGCCGGTTGCATTGGGGTTCTTGTCACCATTCCGGTATTCACGTCGCTAACAGTGACCTGGCTGCATTCATTATTGCTGGTTATTTTAATTTATAATCTTTATGCTATCAGCCGTACCTATTTTCAAAACCGCACGCAGGCGCGCAGGCAGGAATTGCTGATGCCGTGTACCTGAGCCCGTTAATTTTGGATACGCTTTAAGGACGAAGTCATGAAAAAAATTGCAAGTATTGTAGTCGGTATCCTGTTAAGTTTTTCCAGTCATGCCTTCAATAACCGTTTCGATACCATGGTTATTTTTGGGGACAGCATGTCTGACAATGGCAATATTTACCGCTTTCTCTGGCACTATCTGCCCGCCTCCCCGCCTTATTATGACGGCCGTTTTACCAATGGTCCTTTATGGGTGGAATACCTCTATCAACATTATTTTCCCTCAGACTACACCACAGGGTTTCAGGATTACGCCGTTGGCGGCGCGGGAGCAGTCCTGTCCTACAAGGAAAACCTGCCGTTTACCCTGACATTCGAGCTCGATAATTACCTGTATTGGCATACCTATGGGCATAAAGAAACCACGTTGTACACCTTGTGGATTGGCGCGAATAACTATTTGAACGGCCCGACCAATGTCGAGCCATTAACAGATGGAGTGGTGGCAGCCATTGGTTCGGCAGCCGAGCGGCTTATCAGTTATGGCGGCAATAAATTTTTAATCGTGAACCTGCCGGACATCGGTCATGCCCCATTTGCCAGAGAAAACAGCAATGAAGAGTTACTGACGTTATTGACCGTGACTCACAACCGCAAATTGAAAGCGGAGGTGGAGCGGTTGCAGGCAAAATACCCGGATGTGACGTTCATTTATTTTGATATTTACAGCTATTTTGTTGATGCCACCCAGCATGCCAATGATTATGGATTAATCAACACCGAGGAACCCTGTTATCTGGGGGGCTATACCGGTTGGGTGAAGGCTTTGCTGCCAGATAATGACACCTTGGATGAAAACATGAGGAAACGTTATCCTATGCTTACCGAACAGCAGTGGTTAATGATAAACTCCAATCCCGAGTTGCATGAAGCCATGCTAACCGATTATGTGCATGCGCTACTTCCCGCTCGACTTCAGGATGAACCTCTACAATGCGACGGCTACCTTTTCTGGGATCGTGTTCATCCGACCACGACTGTGCACCGTTTTATTGCGGACAAGGTAAAGGAACTCATTGATGATGCGGGTTTGTTGGCGGTATTGCCTGACAACGAGATGAAGAAGGCCAGTTGATGGAAGAGTCGAAAAGTAAATCACAAAAAAAACGCGAGGCGGATGCATTACAGAAATTGGGTGTGGAATTAATTGGCTTAAGCCAGGCCAAGCTTGATCAACTGCCCCTGCCGCCCAATTTGCGGCAGGCCATTATGGACGCCAGAACGATCAGGAGCCATGGGGCAATCCGCCGTCAGGCCCAGCTCATCGGTAAATTAATGCGGGCGGCGGACAATGAAGCCATTATCACTGCCTATAATCAATTTATTGAGGAAGACAATGCGAAAACGGCTGCGTTTCATGAGTTGGAGCAATGGCGCGATCGCTTAATGACGGAGGGTAAGGATGCCCTCACGCAATTTATTGATTGCTACCACCCAGAGGATGTGCAGCAGCTTCGTCAATTGGTGAAAAAAGCCATTGAGGAACGGGATAAGGACGCCCATACCGGTGCATCCAAAGCATTATTTCGTTTTCTAAGGTCCTGTCTAGAATGAATTATTCTCTGTTTATCAGCTGTGCGAAAGGGCTTGAATACCTGCTTGAAGACGAAGTCCGTCAACTGGGTTTGCACGTGGAACGCGTGAGTCCACAGGGTGTTTTTGGTGAGGCAAGTCTTACGGTGATTTATCAGCTGTGCATCTGGTCGCGTCTTGCCAACCGCGTGCATTTACTGCTCTTTACTGGAGAGGCTCATAATGAGCAAAGCCTGTATAAACTGTGCTATCAATTTCCCTGGCAGACGGTATTTACTGTTGATAAAACGCTGGCCATTGAATTTCATGGTTCGTCTGCTCACATTCGTAATTCCATGTTTGGCGCCCAGGTAATTAAAGATGCCATCGTCGATCATTTCCGCAAGCAACAAGGTCATCGTCCCTCCATTGACCGGGAGCAGGCTCAAGTTCGCCTGCAGGCCCACTTAAAACAGGATCAGGTCACCGTGAGTCTGGATTTAACTGGTTACAGCCTGCATCAGCGCGGTTACCGGACTCAGGCTGGGGAAGCCCCTCTGAAAGAAACGGTGGCCGCCGCCATGCTGCTTCGCGCCAAGTGGCCGCAGTTGGCAGCAAAAGGCTATGCGTTTCATGATCCCTTTTGCGGCTCAGGCACATTGGTTATCGAAGCAGCGATGATGGCCAGCCACATTGCCCCCGGCTTGTTAAGGCAGGATCAATCCTTAATTCATTGGGTTCAACACCAGCAGTCCCTGTGGGATAAGTTGCGAGCCCAGGCTCTTAAGCAGGTTAAACCGCCCAAAGTCAGCATCAGGGGAACGGATAACAACAGTAAAATGATTAACCTCGCTCGTGCCAATGCCGAGCGGGCGGGCGTGTCACGCCTGGTTGAGTTTGCGGTGCAGGCCATTACGGAGATTCGCCCGGCCAGCAGCAATGGCTTATTATTATGTAACCCGCCCTATGGTGAGCGTTTAGGGGAAAGCACACAGCTTATTCCCCTTTATCAACAACTGGGGGCAACCTGGCATGCTCATTTCAAGGGATGGGAAGCCGCGTTGATTACATCCAATCCCCTGCTGGCCAAGGCTACTGGATTGCGCTCCAGTAAGCAATACACGCTTTTTAATGGTGCGCTCGAATGCAAACTGTATTGCATGAGCTTAAGCGAGAGCAACCTGCTTAAAAGGACGGCTGAGGATGAGCTTTCCGGTGGGGCGCAAATGTTTGCCAACCGCTTAAAAAAGAATGCGCAACATTTGCAAAAATGGGCAAAGCGTAATCACATCAGCTGTTACCGTGTGTATGATGCCGATTTGCCGGAATACAATTTCGCGATTGATTTATACAATGACTATGCCGTTTTGCAGGAATATGCGGCGCCAGTTTCTATCGCTGCCCACAAGGCTGAAAAGCGGGGGCTTGAAGTCATGCAGGTCGTCCCGCAGGTTTTGAATGTATCCACTGACAAACTGGTTGTCAAACAGCGCAAACAGCAAAGGGGCAGTAACCAGTATCAAAAGATGGGGGAGTTCAAACGTACGTTGACCGTCACCGAAGGACGGGCAAAATTCATTGTGAATTTATACGATTACCTCGATACCGGATTATTTCTGGATCACCGTCCATTACGACTGCGTTTTTCCCAGTTGACGCCAGGTACGCGTTTCCTGAACTGTTTTTGCTACACGGCCACAGCCAGTGTGCAGGCGGCCTTAGCGGGCGCCATCACCACCAGTGTGGATTTATCCAATACCTATCTCAAATGGGCGCAGGACAATTTCAAGCTCAATCATCTTGATCTTTCCCGGCATCAACTGGTGCAATTTGATTGCCTTGAATGGTTAAAAATGGCCAGAGATCGCTATGATGTGATTTTTCTTGATCCGCCGAGTTTTTCCAATTCTAAGCGCATGTCGACGACCCTGGATATCCAGCGCGATCACGAGATGCTGATTCATGCCGCCATGCGTCTGTTGAACCCAGGGGGAAGCCTCTATTTTTCCACCAATTTAAGGCAATTTAAATTGTCGCCCATGCTAAACGGCCAGTATGCGGTAAGAGACATTTCCGCTGAAACCATCGATGAGGATTTCAAGCGCAACAAACGCATTCATCAATGCTTCCTGATTCAGAAAAAGCAGACTTGATACCTATCGGAATAGGCTATTTATCCCCTGTGCCGGTAGTCTGCTTACACGGCCTGCAGGCGCAGGGCGTCATGTGTGCAGTAGCAAAAAAGCGCACTTTTGCCTTTAATTCCTCAACAATCGCTTGCGCATGCAGGGTATTGAGGGCTATTTGTGTGGTTGTTTGTTCCCGTTGATTAACTAAAAAAAGCGTGCTGTCACCCTCATAAAATTTTTTGGTTTCGCCATATTGGACCTTTTGTGCCAGCCTTAACTCCCGGATTAAAAGATTGATTTGTCGAATCCCCCGCTGGATGCCAATGCGCATGTTTAAATAATCATTGTGCAGCTGGTCATAAAAAAAACGTTTTGCGACTCGAATCTGGCGTAACTCACTTTCCGCCTGAATTAAATCGCCCTTAGCCTGCCTTTGCAACAAGGGAAATTTAAAGGAGACGCCGACCATGGCGGCCTGGGGAATCAATAAAGGGTCTCCTCCTGTGCCGTTTTGCTTGAACGTATAGGCGGTAGCATCCAGCTGCGGTAATAACGCGTTTCTTGCCAAATCACGCTTTAATTGGATGATATGGGTGTAATTAGTGAGCTTTTTAAGCTCAGGATGTTCGTGAAGCGGCACGGGACTTTTAGTCTGGGGAATAGAGGCCTGGGCCAACGAGGGTACTGCGTATTTGCTTGGAATGATTGGTTTACCCTTGTCATTGCGATAATAAAGCGACAGATTCACGCTGGCCTGTTCGAATAGCATTCGGCCCTGGTTGAGCAGTTGCTCCCTTTGGATTATCTGCTGTTGATTTTCACTGATAGCCAGCGTGGGCAAATCGCCCTGGTGTGCCTGCTGCAGAATGGCATGCTGGCGTTGTTTTGCCAGGTGCAGCAGTTGTTCAAATGTCTTTAATTGCAGCCCTGCCTCTACCCATTGCCAGTACGCCTGGATGGCTTCCTGGTAGATTTTTATTCTTATGGCTTCAGCGTCCTGTTGTTTCATGAGAATCAATTCAGCGGAAGAAAGTAACGCCGTGCGCTGCTTATCAATTAACCGATCACGAAGCAAAGGCAGTGATAATCCTGCCCGGTATTCACCGCCTGAGTTGGTCAAATAATTTTTGTAGTAAATGGGCCAGTCCCCTTCTCCCTTACGGTAGCCCGCAAAAAGCTTGACGCCATGATAAAGGGTAGGCACAGTAAATTGCGTATCGCCATAATTATTGATGTAGCCGCCAGCGGGCTGAGAGCGGGTAGTGGCTTCAAGTTCAGGATCAAACTGACCCTTGGCTTTGATAAACTCGCCCTGTGCTTTTGCGATGTCGAGACGAGCAATTTTCACCTGCGGGTAATGGTGATCAATGCTTTGCAGCACGTCAACCAAATGAAGCATGTGGGGTTTCTGCAAAGCATGGGAGCCGTGGGAAATCAGAAAGACGCTCAGTCCTGCCAAGGCCAGTAAAACATGATTTTTAAAGATCATGGGTTGTTCTTCCCGGCTATGCTTTCTGGCGGAAAGCCATTAAACTGGCGCCATAATTCATACCACAGCGGGACTTCCCCTAATTGAACCCAGCCATGAACGCGGACCCCTTGCCTTAGGAATTGCGGTGAAGGCCATGGCTCATCAGGCACGATCACCGCGCGAAAAAGGCCTAGTCCATTGTCCGTGGGATCAATGAAGGCCACCTTTCCTCCAAAAGTACCCACGGCAATCTGAGGCCATCCCCTGAATTGAATGGCAGGCCATCCTTCAAATTGTAACCGCGCTTTCTGATGTAAGTGGACAAAGGGAATGTCATTGCCGTCAATCCATAGTTCCACCGCTCGAGATTCTGTTTCCGGAATAATCTGGGCCAATATGTCCCCTTCCTTGACAACCACGCTCTCCTGCCCGGTTAACCGTTTAAAAACAATGCCTTTGACATGGGCTTTGATGAGCTGGGATTCCTGCCTTGCAATGCGAACATCAATAGTGACTTTATCAATATTGGCCTGTGCCAAGTCGTTCTGGTATTTGGTGTATTCAATTTGCGCGAGCTCGTACTGGCGTTTGGAATTAATCCCTTGCTCATAGAGGTTTTTTTGCCGTTTGAGGTTCGCTTCGCCGGCCAGTAACGCTTTCTCTGCGGCCTCTATGCGAAGCATGATAGCCTTTTTCTCCAGTTCCAGACGTTTCAGTAATTGCGGATCATTGTCATTAATATCCACCAGCGGATCGCCAGGATTAACACGCATACCCTCATCAACATACCATTTTTTTATTCGGCCGTTGATGGGTGAATTGACCGTGTGGGGACGTTCAGTGGGTGAGAAGGCAATCACTTTGCCGCTTCCTAAGGCGAATTGTTGCCAGGGAGTGAAGCTTAAAAACAAAAACAGCATCAGCAGGATTAAAAAAATAACCCTGGCAATTTTGCGAGGGTTTGGTAATTTACCAATCATTTTGTCAGCATGTAACTTCATGAGAGCACCAGGCGGTTAGCAAGCGGAATAAGCTCAGGGTAACACGTAATGATAATCAGAATGGTTTCATTCATCGCGGCTAACTGTGCCAGGAGGGGTTCGATGTCTTTTCTGTTTAGCTTATCCAGGGCGCCATCAATGATAAGAAGCTGAGGCTTTGCCAGCATTGCTCGAATGGCCATGAGTTGAACGAGCTCAAGTGGGGTAAATACTCCCTCCCAATCAAAAATAATGCTTTTTAAGCCATGAGGCTGCCGCATGATTTTATCCATGAGTCCGAAGGCGATTAACAGCTCTTTGAGTTGCTCGGTGGAAAAAGAAGGGTGGTTCAGCCGGAGGTTGTCATAAATGCTGCCGGCAAACCATTCATTGTCCCGAATTAACAAGGCATGCTCCCGGAGAGAACGTCGTTGTTCTTCCAGACAGAGGATATTATTGACCAGAATGGTTATTGGGAGGCTGTTTTTAAATCCCAGAATTAATTCCGCAATGTATTGGCCGGGTTTTGATTCATCCACACCAATGACAAGCGGGTCTCCCATGCGGCTTGACGCTTCTTTTTGATCTTGAGTAATCAAGGTGAGGCTTTGCATGGGGATAATCAGTTCACTGAGCTCTGTTTTGATCGTTTCGCAGGGCAGATTTAATACGGTATCAATTTTATCTTCAGAGGCCACCAGGTCATAGTAATTTTGCAGTAAGACACTAAAACGTTTGAAGGTGTAGATTAGTGCCCCAAGGACAATCTCGGCGGCAACCAACTGCCCTAAACTTAATTGGTTATTGATAATTAAATACCCGCCCATGCCTAACAACAGACTACTGGCAAAAGCGGAAAGAAGGTAGAAACCGAACTGATGTTTAATCAGCTGCTTAAAATGGGTGTTACGCGCTTTTAAAAAGGATACCAGGCGTTTATCCGCCTGATGAACGGCGTATTGATGGTAATCGTTAAAGCGGAATAAAAAGCGATTGGTGAGCAGTTCCTCTAACCAGGCACCCACCTGGTGTTTCTGCGCACACTCTTCCTTGGCACTCTCCAGTCCCTTGCGATAGGGAATGAAAACGATAAGCAGGATGCTCAGAATGATAAAACCATCAAACACCAGAAAAAGCGGATGGTAAAACAGGAGCAGGACCAGTCCAAAAAACAACTGCAGGCTGAGATTGACCCCGTACAGTAAAAGACTGGCCAGTGCTTTATTGATGGTGACTATCTCGAAAAAGCGGTTGACCAGTTCCGGCCCGTGATGAACGGAGAAATTCGTCAGTGAGAGATGAGTAAACTGACGGGTGAGATTCAGGCTGATTTTGACCATCAATTTCTGCTGAATGACTTCAATGATGACACTCTGCCAAATAGTTAATGCCCCCAGGGCAAGCATTAACACCAGGACGATAAGGCTTAGCGTCACCACCGGCTGGAGTAATTTGCCAAAGGCGATGAGGTTGATTAATGTCTGAGCGGCGATGGGTATGCTTAAGGTCAGTAAGCTCACCAATACGCTGATCATGACGATGGAAGCAATCGTCGCCTTGTCCAATACTTCCGTAATGGAATTCATACCCTTTCTACTCATTGGATAACTTACCTTCGCCTAATGTTTCAATTTATCCATAATAAAGAACTCTAACGATTCAATGGCTTTGTTTCCTTCTTCCCTTTTTAATAGTGAGACATGAATGTCATCCAACGGGGGTAAAACAGCATTATCCAATCGATCCAGATCATTTGGAATCATGCTGCGCTGGATCGCTGTAATGCCCAATCCTGCCCGAACAGCAGCCATTTTACCTGCATAACTGGGACTGCTGAAAGCCAAACGCCATTTCAAATGGCGTTGATTCAAGGATTGGATAACATTGCCACGATAAACGCAAGGGGATGGGGAGAGGACTAAGGGAATGATGGATTGATGATTAAGGGTTGGGAGTAGATCTTTTTTTCCTACCCATTCAACCGGTTCATTCCATACATTCACTCCTGTTGTTGCCGTGTTTTTTTCATTGGTTTTTATCAAAATCAAATCAAACTCGCTCTGATGAAAGCGTTCAACCAGACGAAGCGTTAAATCGCATTCCACATTAAGCATGACGCGGGGGTGGAGTCTTGAAAATTCGACCAGGATGTCTGAAAGCATCATGGAGGCAAAATCTTCGGGTAATCCAAAACGAAGCTCGCCCTGAAGCTCAGGCGCCTTGAAACGATCGAGCGATTCGCGGTGAAGTTCATAAATGCGTTTGGCATAGCCTAAAAAAAGTTCACCATCGGGGGTTAACGACAGTTCACGCCCCCGGGTGATGAGTTGCTTCTCTACCAACTGTTCGAGCTTGGCAATTTGCTGACTAATGGCGGATTGTGTTCGGCCAACGCGCAATGCCGCTTTGGTAAAACTGTGTGTTTCCGCCACAGCGAGAAAGCATTGCAGGGTGACTGTATCCAGAGACATTAGAATTCCTAATACCGTAAATAATAATTTTTAATTTTACTTATATCAGTATATCTAATATTTTTTGTTTTAACAAAAGAAATTCTAATGATAATGGTGATTTTGATGACTCTTCTTTTTTTAAGCCTGCTATTAGGTTGTCCACTGATGGCCCTTGGTCTTCACCTGGTTTTTGCGGCTCGTCCCAAGATTAGTGCGCAGTATGCGGGTTATTTGATGGGTGCGGGGTTTTTAGCCGCCGTTGGATTGCTGTGTTATTTATCCCTGTTTCAGCAGTCTGTCCTCTGCTTCTGGATTAACATGGATACGTTAAATGCCTTGTTAGGCAGTCTGGTTTTGTTCATCAGTTTTGCCGTGCATCGCTTTTCATTCCGGTACATGCAGGGAGACAGGCTTTACAGGCGTTTTTTTATGCTGATGTCCTCCCTGACCTTAAGTCTGCTTTTGATGGTTTTTGCAGACCACCTTGTCCTGCTTTGGGTGTCCTGGGCTGTTTCCAATGGGCTGTTGGTGTTATTGATGGTGCATAAAAAGGAATGGCGTGCAGCAAAAAATGCCGGAATTCTGGCATTTTATACACTGGCTTGCGGTTCGTTAGCATTGCTCATAGCCTTTGTGTTGTTATATTTAAGCGGTTTAACGGGCTCCCTTCAGGCCCTCACAGAGCAACCCCAATGGCCTGACTTGCCGTTGATGCAGGTGTCGATAAGTTTTCTTTTGGTTGCTGTGCTGATTCAGTCCGCATTATTCCCGTTCCATCGCTGGCTTCTCAGCTCCTTGAACTCCCCAACCCCTGTTTCTGCATTCATGCACGCAGGCCTTGTCAATGGCGGGGGGATACTCATGGTCAAATTGGCGCCAATAATGGCTCGGCATTCTGCACTGTTAACCGGTTTATTTGTATTGGGGGCATTGTCGGCTTTGTTAGGCACCCTCTTTAAACTGATGCAGCATGACATTAAAAAAATGCTGGCCTGTTCAACCATGGCGCAAATGGGTTTTATGATGATGCAATGCGGACTGGGGTTGTATGCTGCAGCCATCGCCCACCTGTGTTGGCATGGTTTATTTAAAGCCTCTCTTTTTTTAGGTTCGGGTGCAGCGATTGCGCAAGCCCCACCAGAGAATAACACCCCAAGACCGTCTTTTATTTCTCTTCTTTCGTCTGTTTTCGGCGGGCTAACCGCCGTCTGCGCCTTTGCCCTGATGACTCATAAAACCATGTCCTGGACGCAAGCGTCTGCTTTTGTGCTGTTTTTTGCCTTCATCGCCGGCGCCCAATTGATGTTGACCTGGATTAGTCATCCTAAAAGCCGGGGAAATCGGGTTACCGGGTTAGTCGCGGCGGCTTTGGCTGGGCTTTTATATGGCGTCAGCATTCGTGGTATCGAGCAGCTGCTTCCCAGCCTGATGGCAATTCAGACGCTGCCGCTGTCGTGGTTGCATTGGACCATCATGATCCTGTTTGGGGCCTTGTGGGTTGGATTGAATGGGGGCCTTGCTGAGAAATTAGGCGTAACAAGGTTGGGTTGCTGGCTTTATATGACGGTATTTAATGCCAGTCAGCCTTCTGCAAAGACGGTGACGGCATTGCGGACCGATTACAGCTACTAAACGCATTGAGGAGTAAAGATGACCACTGCAAAAATGGCTTTGGCACAACATCAGGAATGGGACGAGCGACAGGCGGTTCTTCCTTTTCAATCATTCAACAAGACGCTTGATATTCGAGCGCTGGTGGAAAAAGCGGCTGAGGTGCTGGCGCCCGTGTGGCCGCTTGAAACCTTTATTGCCTGTAATCCGCTTCAGGGCTATGAATCGCTTGATTTTGAGGAGGCACTGACCTTAAGGCAATGGCAATCCCCAAAAGCAGGGCCTGCTTCGCTTTTGGCGGTAAACCGGCAAATGATAAAGTGGTGTAGCGGCTTTTTTGATGAAGGGCAAAGCCGTATAGAAATGCCGCATCGGGCACGTGGTTTTTATACCGCATTTTTAAAATTAGCCTGCTTTGATAAACAACTGCACCAGAATAAGAAGGAATCAAAGCATTTTCTTCGAGAATTGCCAGAGTCGGCTGAGGAAGCAATTAAAATCTGTCTGTTAAGGCTTGGGGTGCCTGCAGGTCAGGAAGAGGTCTTTTTTTCGCAAACGTTTCTTGCCCTGCCGGGATGGGGCGGGTTTGTGAAACGGCATGCCGAATGGGGCGGCGTCACGGAATCAGAAAAACCTGCGACCCTGATTGATTTTCTTGCTGTTCGCCTGGTGCTTACCTGTTTACTGTGGCCTTTTGCGGCTAAAGAACAAACCCATCTGCAGGACAACGAGTCGATGAAAGCCGTTGTCGGGCCATTGAAAGCCAATGAAGCGGCCTATCGCCAGACACTGCTTAACCGGCTTTTGCCGCAATTAAAAACAACAGCAATCAAAACGGCAAGAAAAAACGCGCAATGGGTGTTTTGTATCGATGTCCGCTCAGAGCCTCTCCGTCGCGCCATTGAGGCATCAGAACACTATGAAACATTTGGTTTTGCAGGATTTTTTGGAATCCCTGTGCGTGTCAGTGAATTTGAAACCGGCAAGACCAAAGCCTGTTGTCCGGTTTTATTAGAGCCCCGGTTTGCGATTAAAGAAATGCCCATCGCGGCCAATGAAAAAACGTTAAAGCGTTCGCAGAGGGGGAAATCGTTTATCCGCCGTTTAAGGAACCTCTACACGCAGTTGAAGCATAATATTTCATCTCCTTTTGCTTTGGCTGAGTGTTTAGGCCCCTGGTGCGGTGTCAGCCTGGCGTTTAAGTCCCTGGCGCCTCATCTAAGCCAGCGTGCAGTTCAAACCATGAAGCATTGGTTTGCTCCTTCCCTGCCCACCCGGGTCACCTATGAATCGAATGATGCCGATTGGCAACATGGCCTGTCCCTGCACGAGCAGATTAATTATGCCGAAACAGCCTTGCGTCTCATGGGACTGACTTCGAATTTTGCCAAACTGATTATTCTCTGCGGCCATGGGGGTGCGACTGAGAATAATCCCTATGCCTCGGCGTTGGACTGCGGGGCCTGTGGCGGCAATCATGGCGGCTTCAATGCGCAACTATTAGCCACCATTCTCAATCAGCCCAAAGTGCGATGGGGGTTGGAAGATCGCGGCATCCACCTGCCCCTGGACACCCTTGTTTATGCAGCGCTTCACAATACCACCACGGATGCGGTTGAAATCCAGCATCAGGATGTCCCTGCGCCGATTTACCCAGCGCTTTTAAAGCAACTTCAGGATGACTTAAGGGAGGCTCAGTTTAAAACCAGTCAAGAACGTGGACTGGCCTTAGGGAGCAAAAAACCGCATCAGGATGCTATCCGCAGAAGCCTGGACTGGTCTGAAACACGTCCTGAATGGGGGCTGGCACGAAACGCTGCATTTATTGCCGCACCGCGTCAATTGACCAGGAACATTCCCCTGGACGGGCGCTGTTTTCTCCATTCCTATCCGTGGCAGGAGGATGAAGACGGGACTTTGCTGGAGACGATTTTAACCGCCCCTATGGTGGTTGCTGAATGGATAAACACGCAGTATTTGTTTTCCACGCTGGATAATGTGACCTTCGGAAGCGGCAGTAAGATTACGCACAATGTCGTTGGACGAGTGGGCGTCATGCAGGGCAATGGCAGCGATTTAATGCATGGTCTCCCCCTGCAATCGGTGATGAGCAGCGATGAACAGCCGTATCATCAACTCCAACGGTTGCTCACGGTGGTTTATGCGCCCAGAGAAAGGGTGTTGCCGATCATTGCCAGGCATGAACGGTTAAAAAATCTTTTCTTTAACCAATGGGTGCATCTGCTGGTCATTGATCCAGCCAGCGAATTACCCTATCAGCTTAACCCTCAGGGGCATTGGACTTTATTAAGAGATACTCAGACTGCGAGGCCTGCGCCATTCAGGCAAGGGGAAGAAAAAAATGCTGTATGAGCATCAATCCGTGCTTCTGGCCTCCATGCATGAAAAAGAGCGGGCGATTGCCAAGCCCTTTTCAGAGCGGTTGTCCTGCACGCTGGCCATCCATGATTTTAATACGGATCAATTCGGTACATTCACCGGTGAGGTTGAGCGCCGCTTAAGCCCCTATGAAACGGGCCTGCTTAAGGCTGAAACGGCAGCAGCGCAGTATGGGTATCGGTTGGCTGTGGCGAGCGAAGGCAGTTTCGGACCTCATCCGGTCATCCCTTTTGTTGCCAGCGCGCAGGAATGGATGGTGTTTATTGATAGAGAGCCGGGCTTAGTCATTGCCGAGCACTTGATAAGTCAAAAAACCAACTATGCGATGATGACCATCCAGAAGACCACCGATGTGAATGCCTTCCTTAAACGAACCGGTTTCCCCTCTCATGCCCTGACCTTGCAGGCGGGTTCGGATAAAGGGGTTCTGGCTAAAGGCATTCGCGATCTGGATTGCTTGCATGCTGCTCTGAAGCGTGGCTTCCAAAACGAAAATGAATTGCTTTTAGGCACGGACATGAGGGCCATGATGAATCCCACCCGCATGGAGGTGCTTGGCGAGCTGGCGGATAAACTGGCGCAAAGGATTGCGACCTTATGTCCAGAGTGCCATACTCCCGGGTTTGGTTTCAAGACAACACAGGGCTCCCTTCCCTGTCGTCTCTGTGAGGCATCCACCTCGTTTTACAAGCACGAAATTTGGGCCTGTGTGCAGTGCGATTATCAGGAATTTAAAGGGCGAAAAGATGGCCTTTTGGAGGCTGAGCCGACTTATTGTGACTATTGTAATCCGTAAAGAATCAAATTGTCCTTACGCGGCGTCCTGACCACCGGCGGCTTTGAGGTCAGGACGGGGAATTTCAGGATTCGGTTTATTCAGGATCTTTGGTGACTATCTCGGTACGATCGGTCGTATCAGAAGCGCCGTGCATCGCCTGCTTTAAGGGCTGCATGTAGCCGGCCATAAAGCAGACTTCGGCGGTTAAATACAATGGCGCTACCAGAGCCTGATAGAAATTATCGATTAAAGCGGGACGGCGGCCTTCAATGAAATGCCCGGCCAATTGCAACAGCCAACCCAACACGAACAGGACCACGAAGGTCCAGAACGCGCCACTGGTAAGCCCGGCATAAGTAATCAGGTTTGCAATCCAGAGTAGAATCACAAGAACCGGGAGAATAAGCAGACCCAGACGCCAATTCAGACGCATGTAATAAATCCATAACAGCAGGGTGGCGATGTCAGCAAAACTGATGTTCAACACATTGGGTGGAATGACCAATCTTACAAATCCAAGCAGGATCATCAGCGACAGGATAATGAGTGGAACACCAATGATATGAGTATAAAAAGTCGCTGTTTTTTGGTGGTATTGTGCGTAAAAGCGAGCTTGTTCAATAAAGGTTTTCATCCGGAAGTCCTTGCTTTCTTTTCTTAAAAAGTTAGCACAGACTGCCCAAAAGCTCCACTTTGTATTAACAGGCTGACCAGCGAAAACAGTCGGTTATATGATCATTGACCATACCCACGGCCTGCATAAAGGCATAGCAGGTGGTTGGTCCCATGAAGGCAAAGCCGTCTTTTTTGAGTTGTTTGGCCATGCGGGTCGACTCGTCGGTTACTGCTGGAATCTGGCTTAAGGCCCCCCACTGATTTTTTTTTACCAGTCCATCGGTAAATTGCCAGAAGTAAGCCACGACACTTTCCCTGTCCGCGATGCGTAAAAATGCCTGGGCATTGGTACGTACTGATTGAATCTTTAATCGGTTACGAATGATTTCGGGATTTAAGAGCATGGCTGCAAGGTCAGAATCCGATGCCTGGGCTAAACGCTGGGGCGAGAATTGCATAAAGGCTTGACGCATGGCGTCCCGCTTTCTAAGAATTGTAATCCAGCTCAGTCCGGCCTGCATGCTTTCCAGGACAAGCATTTCAAACAATTTTTGAGGGTTTCGGACGGGAACGCCCCACTCCTCATCATGATAAGCGGTGTACAGGGGATCCTGTTTACACCATCCGCAACGTGTGACCACTATGGACTCCAATGGGCATGGAGGCTTGAGTCCATGCCCGTCTTGACTTATTTGTGCAGGAATTTTTTAAGCTGGTGAATGGATTTCATGTCGGCGGCGCGCAGTGCAAAGGCCTGGATATCATCTGAACCCAGATCATAAATGCAATAACTAAACCCTTCACCACCATCTTCCGGAGAAGGACGGCCAGATAAATGATAAAGCAGGGTATTGCCTTCTTCCAGGGCCTGTTCTTCATCACTTGCCTGGACAGGGCCAATACCAAATACCCAGGTGTTATCAGTATTGTATTGACTGATGTGGTAAGTCAGGTAGGTGTTGGACATGATGACCTGAGCCATGCTTAACCCTTCGCTTTTAATCGCACCAACGTCAGGGCAGGACTCCTGGTTTTGACTGGCAGCCCAGGTGGCGCCGGCCAAAAATAAAGCGCTCGCAAAGGCAGCAAGTTTGGCTGTAAACTTCATGTAAGACTCTCCTTTAGGTTGCAAAAATGCCGGGTCAGCGTAGCAAGGGGAGTGAGAAGATGCAAGACATCAGAAAAATAAATTTTCAGGCCTTGTCAAAGGTCAGTCGTGCAAAAACAAAGAGCACATTGCCAATATTCGTGCCGCCGGGGACGTAGGCTGCAGACAGCGACACCTGCTTGTAGGTCAGGCCTATCCAGGGTGCTGCACCGGGAAAAGGGTAGCCGTCAAAAATATCCGGGCGCATGGTGACCAGCACGGAATAGCCGCCGCCGATTCTGGCGTTGGGGGACAGTTGCAGGGTTTTTAAAAAAGCATAACCCGCCACCGGTTGCACATGCTTGTGGGAATCCAGAAAGGCCATGGCGTAGAGGCCGTGCCAATCGCCGTCTTCATCGTAAAAGCCTTTGCCCATACCGCCACCCCAGGCATTTTCATTGTAATGGGTTGTGCGCAGCTTTTCTTCCGTATACATGAATCGGTTATGCCAGGCATAAAAAGGCAAGTACAGTTCATTACTGCCTTCATACCAGATCTGATGAAGTCGTAAACACATCTTTCTTAACAACCAGGGCTTGCTGGCGCAGGGGGTGGTCTCATTGGCATAGACCGGTTGCCACATCAATAGGAAAGAGAAGACAAAAATGAGTGATGAATTTTTCATTAATTTCTGTGTTTCCGTATTTAACAACTGACTAAGGCAATAAGCGAGATTGGATCACTTATTGCTTTCAACATTCAAACGGCACAAAGAGCATACTAACATGGACTTGTTTCGCAAAAAAGCCATACATGAATCGGTCAATGGGGCACCTCGTCTGGCTCAATGCCTGACAGCGTTTGACCTGATGTTTCTCGGCGTCGGAGCAATCATCGGTGCAGGGATTTTTGTGCTGACCGGCATCGTTGCAGCAACGCATGCCGGGCCTGCGATTATTCTTTCTTACGTAGTAGCCGGTTTTGCCTGTGCTTTTTCAGCGCTCTCTTATGCGGAGCTTGCGGCGTCGATTGGCGGTTGCGGCAGTGCGTATGGGTATGCCTATGCTGGTTTTGGTGAATTGATAGCCTGGATTGTCGGATGGGATCTTATTCTTGAATACTCCATTTCAGTCTCTGCTGTCTCCGTGGGCTTCAGCGGCTATTTTAATGACATGCTTAAAATAGTAAAACTGGATTTGCCGCCCTCTCTTTTGCATGGGCCTTTAAATGACGGATGGCTCAACGTCTTGGCTTTGGGCATTATTCTGTTTTTAACAGCCTTGTTGATTTTGGGGGTGAAGTCGAGTTCCCGGACCAATAATGTGATGGTTTTTATTAAACTCACCGTTATCCTCCTGTTCATCATTATTGCCAGCATGAATGTGAATTCCGCCAATTGGTCGCCATTCATGCCCTTTGGCTGGACAGGTGTGATGAGCGGTGCGGCCCTGATTTTTTTCGCCTACATTGGTTTTGATGCCGTTTCGACGGCGGCAGAGGAAGCGATCAATCCGCAGCGTGATTTGCCGCGCGGTATTCTCGGCTCATTAATTATCTGTACGATTCTTTATATGATTGTGGCGGCCCTGCTGACAGGGATAGCCCATTACAGTACGTTGAATGTGTCTTCGCCAATCAGCCATGCGCTTATCATGCTGAATTACAACGTGGCGGCAGGGCTTATTGGTGTGGGCGCAATCGCCGGGTTGACCACGGTCATGCTGGTGTTGTTTTATGGATTAACCCGGGTGTTTTTTGCCATGGCGCGGGACGGCCTGCTGCCCCCGTATTTTGCCCAAACGCACCCGGTTACCAAAACGCCGATTCGCATCGTACTGCTGTGCGGGAGCGTGATGGCACTGGTTTCCGCCCTGATTCCGATTTCCGATTTGGCGGAACTGGTAAACATCGGCACCCTGTTTGCCTTTGTCATTGTCTGCCTTGGTGTTATTATTCTGCGCTATACTCATCCTGAGATGCCGCGGCCATTTAAGACACCCTGGATGCCGGTGGTTCCTATTCTTGGCATCGTGAGCTGCGCTTATCTCATCATCAATCTTCCCTGGGTGACCCAGTTGCGGTTTTTAATCTGGATGCTGGTGGGGATTGTGATTTACTTTAGTTACAGTCAATTTGCCAGCCGCTTAAATCCCGTGAAGCAGGAAAAACCATGAGGTCAGGAGTTGCTTTTGAACAAAAAAGAGTTAAGGAAAAGCAGAAAACGATCCATTTCCCATCTGCTTAAAAACATTGCGATGAAACATGACAAGGAGAGCCGTCTTCGTTTTGGGGATTTGGTCAGGGAATTGGGTGATCAGGCTTTTGGCCTCATAATGATTTTGTTTGCTCTGCCCAGCGCCCTGCCTGTCTCGGCCATTCCCGGTATCTCCTTTCTTTTTGGCTTGCCCATCCTGTTTATCGCCATTCATTTACTGATAGGCCGCCGAAGCCTGTGGTTACCCAGGCAATTGGCTGATCGCAGCATTCAGCGCGGTACCCTGCTCGATGTGGTGACTAAAACCCGACCCTATTTAATGTACGTTGAACGCTTGCTGAAGCCGCGTCTGACCTTCTTTTCTACACCCGTTATGGAGAGGATGCATGGGGTGGTTCTGCTTTTGTTAAGCATTTTATTATTGCTGCCCATCCCTTTCAGCAATTTTATTTTTGCCATGCTAATCATCCTGTTTGGCTTGGGAATTGCCGAGCAGGATGGCCTTTTTCTCGTGTTAGCCTACACCGGCACGCTATTGTATGCCTTAGCGCTCATCGGATTGACGCGTGGCATGATTCATTATTTTACTGGATAGTTAACATCATGCCCGCAGCCACGATGCCGGCGGCAGGAATGGTCAGTAACCACGCCAAAAAAATGCGCCTTAAAACCGGCCAATGCGTGAGGCTCGGTCCATTGACGAGGCCGACACCCGCGATGGCACCTGTGACTGTGTGTGTTGTGGAAATCGGTACTCCCAGTTCGGTCGCGGCAAAAATCATGGCCGCGGCCCCGGTTTCAGCGGCACAGCCGCGAAGAGTCGTAAGTTCCGTTATTTTTTTACCCATGGTGTAGACAATGCGCCATCCCCCCGCTAACGTGCCCAGTGCAATGACGGTATGGCACGAAATGACCACCCAGAAAGGCACATAAAGGTCTCCTTTAAGCCAGGAGGCTGAATAAAGCAGGATGGCAATAATCCCCATGGTCTTTTGGGCATCGTTGCCGCCGTGGGTCAAACTGAGTAATGCCGAGGAAGCGAGTTGAAATCGTTTAAACAGGCGCTCCGTCCGCTCTCCGGGACGGCGTTTGGCCAACCGCGTCAGGCCTAAGGTTAACCAATAACCAATCAGCATGCCGACAAGCGGTGAAATGAAAATTCCCGCCACGACCTTGATAAACCCGGCGGGTATCAGGGCTGAAAAACCCGCTTTAGCCACCGCAGCACCGGCTAACCCGCCAATTAAGGCATGGGAGGAGCTGGAGGGGAGACCATAATACCAGGTGGCTAAATTCCAGAAAATGGCACCCATTAAAGCAGCGAAAATTAACCGCGGATCCACCAAATCAGGATTTACGAGACCGCTGCCTATGGTTTTGGCCACCGACAGACTAAAGACCAAAAAGGCAATGAAATTAAAAAACGCAGCCCAGAGCACCGCTATTTTGGGCGTTAACACCCCCGTGGTGACGATGGTGGCAATGGAGTTGGCGGCATCATGAAAGCCATTGATAAAATCAAAAACAAAGGCAATGGCAATCACAAGAAGGATAAAGAAAGTGCCGGTGGCCATAGGTTATCCTTATTCCTTATCGACAGTATCCTCAAATTCATTTTTGCGGGGAACAATGCGGATCTGAGTAATGCGTGCACCCTGAATGCTCTCTATAGTAGCGGAAAAATCTGTAAATTGAACCGTCTGCCCTTCTTTGGGCAGTGAGCCAAGCTTATAGAGAATCAAACCGGCAATGGTGGACACTTCCTCTTCTTCCTCGTTGTTCAGGATGATTTCAATATCCAGGGCTCTCTCCAGTGCGTAAAGAGGGCAATCGCCTTTCACCGTCAGGGAGCCATCGCCATGTTGAATCCAGGCATCCTGCGTTTTATGAAATTCATCTTTAATCACGCCAATGACCAAATGCAGTAGATTATCGAGGGTAATGAAGCCGATAATGTTTTTCTGGCGGCCATAAACCAGTGCAAAATGAGGGATTTCTCTCTGAAATTGCCTGAGCAATGCCAGAGCAGGCAAGCGATAGGATACCTTGGGAATCGGACGAATCACGTCCTGCAAAGGCAG
Organism: Legionella rubrilucens; assembly: GCF_001468125.1. GTDB lineage: Bacteria > Pseudomonadota > Gammaproteobacteria > Legionellales > Legionellaceae > Legionella_C > Legionella_C rubrilucens. Next base: position 419,132 of record NZ_LNYT01000022.1, read on the forward strand.
CGTGTCGTCACTCTGATGGTTTTCCAGAAGCATCTGGATGTCTTTTACGTGCAACAACCCGATAATCTGCTTTTTCTTGTGATCGTAAACGGGGTATCGGCTGAAGCGCGTGCGGGTGATGGTTTCAACCAGTTGACGTTTGCTGATGGGGGTATGAATCATGACGATGTCATCGGATGATCGCATGACATCCATGGCCTGCAAGTCAGCCAGTTCAAGCGTATGGGCAAGGATACTGCTGGCCTGAGGGGTTAATTCGCCATGAATCTGGCTTGAGCGCAGAATTAACTTGATTTCATCATTGGAATAGGCCTGTTCACTGGGGTGAATAACATCCAGATCGAGTAACTTCAATAAAAAATTAGAACAGGAGTTTAAAATCCAGATGATGGGATACATCAGCCAGTAAAAACCATAAAGCGGTACGGCAGTCCACAGGGAAATCTGTTCGCTTTGACGGATTGCCAGCGATTTGGGCATGAGCTCGCCAACCACGATGTGGAGAAAAGAAATCAGGGAAAAAGCAAAAATAAAACTGATGAATTCAATGACGGTACTGCTCATGAATCCCATGGCATGCAGCAAAGGGGTCAAAAGCCTTGAAAAAGCAGGCTCTCCTATCCAGCCTAATCCCAGGGAGGCTAAGGTAATGCCCAATTGGCAGGCAGAGAGGTAGGCATCAAGCTGCTCATGGACTTTGGCGAGAATTTTGCCGCGGATAGGGTATTCATCCACCAGGGCCGCCACCCGGGTATTACGCAGTTTGACCATGCCGAATTCCGCGGCTACAAAAAAGCCGTTGAGCAGGACCAGCGCCAGGCCGACAAGAATGAGAAACAGGTTAAAGAGACTCACAGGTAATAGCTCGTTTTAGTCATTAATTTGGATACAGCCGACATCATGGCCTGAATGGGAGGAGGCAATGCGGCTGCGCCTGCTGCTTCGGCCATGGCCGCATGATGGCTTTCCTCCTCGTGCATCTGTTGAAGGATGGCTTTGGATTGTAAATCGGCGGCCGGCAGGTTAGCGAGGTGATTCTGCAGATGAGCGCCCACCTGACGCTCCGTTTCGGCCACAAAGCCTAAGCTCCATTTATCCCCAGCCAGCCCCGCCAGGGCGCCGATGCACAGAGAACCCAGATACCACAAGGGATTGAGTACGCTGGGCCGGCTGTTTAATTCCAGAAGACGACTTTCGCACCAGGCCAGATGATCCACTTCTTCGGCAGCGGCCTGTTCCATTTGCTGACGGACTTCCGTTAAGCGTGCTGTGATCGCCTGCCCTTGATACAGGCCCTGAGCGCAGACTTCACCGGCATGGTTAACCCGCATCAAGCCGGCCACGTGCTGTTTTTCCTTGTCGGTTAAAGGGACTGCATTCACGACGCCCTCATTCGGTATGGGTCGGCTGCATACCCGCTGTGGCGGCGGACAAAGGGTGCGCAGCGCGGTATCTGCATGGTTTAACAGCCTGTCGATAAGATTCTGAGCCATACGCGTCACGTCATTTAAAAGAATAAGGTAATGGTAGCCTGATTAGCCGGGAGTTTGAAGCAGAATTGCACATTTCTGACTAAGCTTTGAATAAGTTTCCCAGAAGATAACAGTCATGGCCGGTTTAAATAAAGAGTCATTGCAGGAATGGAAAAAAAAACATCAGAATGCCCGCCAGGAAAAACAGGATGTCGTAGTGGAGCAACCGAAAGAGAACCCTTCTCCTGGTGAACAGGTGGACAATTACAATTCATTAGCCGAGGGTGATTTTGAAACCTTTAATCCCAATACCGATTAGCCCTTCCTAACCGCCGTTTTTATTTCATTGATTATTGGCAAAATTTCCAAACATTATCTATAAATTAGTAAGCTGAAACCATTTAAATAAGGTCATATCATGGAGATGAAAAAGAGCCTTTTAGTTGTTTCTCTTGCCGCGTTAATGAGCAGTTATCCTGTGTTTGCAACCACCGCTGAGGGCGAGGAAGCCTATAATCAACAACGTTATGACAAAGCCTACATGCTTCTTTCTGAGGAAGCGGCAAAAGGCGATGCCAAGGCTCAATACCTTCTTGGGTCCATGTATTATCACGCCCAGGGCGTTCCCTACAGCGCGGAAAAAACGGAACAATGGCTGCTGGCATCCGCCAACCAGGGCAATGTTGATGCTCAGGTTTTACTGGCAGACTTTTATTGGTATCAAAAAACACCGGAAGGCTACACCAAGGCGTTGAGCTGGTATGAAAAAGCAGCCGCGCAAGGCAACTCCAGTGCCGAATATGCCATCGGTTACATGTACAACTTTGGCGCCGGGGTGGCAAAAAATTATGACACGGCGATGATGTGGTATCAAAAAGCGGCTGCCAAAGGCAATGCCGACGCCATGATGTCCATTGGTTACATGTATGACATGGGTACCGGTGTAAGCAAGAGCATCCCTGAGGCGGTCAAATGGTATACCAAGGCCGCTGATCTGGGGAATACCAGCGCACAATTCAACCTCGGTACCATCTATGAATACGGTGACGGTGTACCGAAAGACATGAATAAAGCCTTTGAGTATTTAAGCAAGGCGGCTGAGAAAGGGCACGCCAAATCACAATTGGAACTGGGTAATATTTACGACACGGGTAAATACGGCGGCGTGGATTTGAAGAAAGCGGCTTATTGGTATCAGAAAAGCGCCGATCAGGGCAATGCCACTGCCCAATATGACATTGGCGACATGTATTTTTATGGCGATGGAGTTGAAAAGAATATAGCCACAGCGGTGGATTGGATTTCCAAGGCAGCGCGTCAGGGATATGGTCGAGCCCAAAACCGCTTGGGCGTGTTTTATCGTGATGGCATTGGCGTTGCAGCGGATCCGGTGGAAGCCTATGCCTGGTTCAGCGCAGCGGTCAATAATAAGTTTGCCGACGCGACTAAAAATCGTGACGATTTGGAAAAGAACTTAACGCCTGAACAGTTGCAGAAGGCTAAAGAGCTGGCTAAAACCTATTCGGAAGAATACGCAGCGAAAGAGCAGTAACGAGTTGACAATCCGGGGAGGCGGTGCTTATGCCGCCTCCGGATTGGGCAAAAAAAGACAGCCCCCTCCCTTCCTTATTTTACATCCTTGTTTTTTTAGGCTATTTTAGGCCTGAAAAAATTCGCAAGACGGATTTTTTCATGTTGTAGTTTTCCCGAAGATTGATTAAAAGGAAGCAACATTCATGAAATATCCTCTATTGGGTTTAATCCCATTCCTGGCCGTGACGCAAGCCACTGCCGCACAACCGGTCACTATTGCCCCCGCACAACCCACCGCCTGCATAACGTCACAATTCAGTGCGCAAGGGAACCAGCATTGGAAAACGGTGAATTTGAAATTAACCAACCAGTGCAATCAGGCGGTGGATTTTCAGAATTCAACGATTACCTTTAAAAGTACAACGCCGTTGACCACAACGTTTTGGGGCGAATTTTCACCCTTATCTTACCCTGATAATGCACTGACGATCAGCTCCCAGCCTCAGACGGATGGGCAGTTTCTGGCAACGCTGACCCTGCATTTTCCTTCTTATCCCGGCGCCAACTCGAAATTGCCGGCAGGAAGTGATTTTCAAATCAATTATGGCGTCAGCAGTGACGATCATGTTGAAGGCAGCGTTAATGTGTACACCGGGTCTGTGGTGGAATCCGGCACCCTGATTTTAACGAATACCTCGGAAAAACCCGCGAATGTGTTGCAAAATTATGCCTTGGTTCACTTGTCGATGAACGGCCAGATCGTCAATAGCATCCAACTGCCCTGGTCTTCACCCAAAACCTTATCCGGATTAGCGGCTGGCAATTATTCACTGGCAGCCGAAACCATAACCGCCAGCAATGGCGACGTTTACCAGGGAACTGTTGTTCCAAGTACCCTGACTTTGGCCGCGAATCAGTCCGTCCATGCGTCGGTGAGTTACGCGCGGGTGCAACCCAATGGAAAACTGGCCATTCAACTGCAGGCCCTGCCTGCCGAGTTGTCAGGGTATAGCGGCAATCCCACCGCGCTGATCACGCAAAATCAAACCGGACAATCCGTGACTCACGCGTTAAACTGGAATGCGTCCACCACCGTCTCAAACTTAAGAGAGGGGGCGGCTTATACGTTCTCGACCGCGTTGATTGAATACAATGGTTATCGCTGCACGCCGGGATTCCAACCAGCGAGTGTGACCGCCAGTGCGTCGAGCACGCCGGCTACCCAATTGACGTATCAGTGTCTTCGCGTTACAGAAGACACCGTCACTATGAATGTCAGCGGCGCACCGGCTACCCTGGCCGCGTTAACGGTTTATCTCACGCCCAATAATGGGTCTGAAGTGCTGTCGACCGTCATTGATTTAAGCAATGGCAGCGGTTCTGCGGTCATGAATTTAACGGATGGGGTCATTTACACGCTGTCGGCCGATGCCGTACCCGGGTATACCATTCATTTTTCACCGCAACCCCTGACTGCGACCGCCAATGCCATTGAAACCATCACTTTGACGCCGATTAATGCCAGTACACCCGTTGGCGCCAATGGCCAGCTGACGGTCTGCGGGACGAAGCTTTGTAATGAGCACGGGGCACCCATTCAACTGAAGGGCATGAGTACGCACGGTCTGCAGTGGTATGCAAACTGCGTTACGCCAGCGTCGCTGGACTACCTCACTGATCAGATGAAAGCCAACGCCGTCAGGGTTTCGCTGTATGTTCAGGAAGGGGGGTATGAAACCAACCCGACGCAATTCACCAATCAGGTCAGTCAACTGATTGATGAAGCGTATGACCGCGGAATTTATGTCATTGTGGATTGGCATATATTAAACCCGGGTGATCCGAACTATAACCTGGCCCGCGCCAAAACCTTCTTTACTGCCATTGCCACGGCCCATAAAAATAAAAACAATCTTCTTTATGAAATTGCCAATGAGCCCAATGGGGTGAGCTGGAGTACGATTAAAAGCTATGCCAATGAAATTATTCCAGTTATTCGAGCAATTGACGCCAAAGCCCCTATCATTGTCGGCACGCGCGCCTGGAGTTCTTTAGGGGTATCGGAGGGCGGCTCGTACCAGGAAATAGTCAATAATCCGGTACAGTTTCCCAATATCATGTATTCCTTCCACTTTTATGCGGCGTCCCATCGCGATAATTACCTGACGGCACTCGATAATGCGTCACAGGTCCTGCCCATTTTTGTGACTGAGTTTGGTACACAAACCTTTACCGGCGACGGGGCCAATGATTTTGATATGTCCAATCGCTACATGGCGTTGATGGCGGCCAAAAAAATTGGCTGGACGAATTGGAACTATTCCGATGATTTTCGCTCAGGAGCCATTTGGAAGACCAATACCTGCGCCAGTGGTGCCTGGGTTGACAGCAACTTAAAGCCTGCGGGTATCTACATCAAAGAGCAGATCCAGACTCCGTGACCTATCGCGCTGCCGGAAAGCGACTTTCTGGCAGCGTTATTGTCAGGAACCGCATAAAAAATATCAATTAGATCAAAATTGCAACAAATAGATCTATTTTTTGTCTATAGTTTAAACATAAGATTCTCATGGATGGTGAACTTATGTTTGACTTACTCCCTGTCGAAGGCGGCTTGCTTAGCCAAAAAAGAAAACAGATTGTACTTCTGAATGATATTCTCAAGAAGATGAATCACAGCAAAAATAGCGACCCTGAACGATTACCCTATTATTACGGCAAACTGGAAGCTCTGCATCGCAGGATCATGAGCAAAGGCGAGGCCGATACCGTTATTAAAAATTGGTTTCTTGCTCACCCCCTCTACAAAACCCACCATCAGATTATCGACTTGGTCAAACACCGTCAACTTGAAAAAAAGGTTAAAAAAATAGCCAAACAGATGGATCTTGGTAGTTTATACAGTAAATACACCAGCAAAGGCAGTTTTAAAGGCTTGGTTCAGGATCGGCTGATGGCGATTGATTCGAGTTATAAAGTGACGTCTTTGGGAGGCGGCAACAACCCCATTCTGCTTGTGACGCTCAATAAGGATCAGCAATTCATCATACGGTTGGTTCGGGTGGACAGTCAGGATGAAGAACGGGGGATATCGCCAAAACAGGCGCGGGAGCAGGTCAGCGGCATGTCCCAGGTCCCTCAACCGTTGCTGATGCATTTTGTGGCCAATGATTTTCAGGAGAAAACGTACATTGAATTTGGCCATTATTATTCTCAGGGGAGTATTGAAGAATTGTTCAAACAACTGAACGACCACAAGAAGAATTCTCCTCACAAAGAGACCATGGTGTTGCTTTATGCGCGGAAGTTCCTTGAATTTTATCTGGAATTAAACAGGCATGGCGTCTGGTATACTGATCTTAAGCCCAGCAATGTCCTTCTCGATAGTCAGGGCGAGCTTGTGATAAGCGATGTCAAAGGCTTGCTGATGTCTCATGAAGGCAAAATGCCCTCTGCAAAAACCAACACGTCCAAAGCGTATTATCAATCGTCCGTATTCGAAGGCAAATTAATCAATCTCGAGCGCCTGCAACGGCAAACCCTCGCCAATACCCTTTATCAGTTAACGACCGGTAAGTTACCTGTCTCTGTCAAAGGGCATTACATCGATTGGAAAAACAAATACAATTTTAATCAGGATTGCTTTAAAACCCCCGAGGGCGAGTTAATTAAATCGTTAATTCTGGCTTTAAACATGTCACGACCCAAACCGCTGACGCACTATTTAACCCGAATTAATGATCACTTGAATCAGGAACAGTTACACCCTCAGGAAGAAGAATCTGCCCGCCTGCCTACTCGTGACCGAGACGATTCCCAGGCATCAATTACTCTTTAGGGGGGTAACGGTATTAAAAATCCGGCTGTAATGAGCGTTGTCCGGATGATGATCACTGCGCGGGTTAAAGGAGCTCTCGGTAACCACCAGATTTTTTATTTCCGACAACCTGAAGTTGCGCCATTGCGGAAGATGGCCGCTGGCGCTGCCATTTGAAACCTGATAAGCATGCAGTTGTTTTAAGCCGTTGAGGAGCCCAAAATGATGAGGCTCTGCGCAACGCGAATGCCCGCCGTAATGAAAGAGGACACGATGGCGATGGGTAATCGCTTCGTTGATTTTGCGTTCAACTCTGTCCATGGCGGTGCCTTCCTGTTTATTAAAGTATAGACAGTGCCTTATAGTGTACGATCAGTTGTTCATAAGGCCAGATTGTTCTAAATATTGTAAATTGTCGGTACACTGATTACTCTGTAATCGTCTTATAAAAAAGGAGTTATTATGCGTAATGAAGTCAGACAATCCCTTGAAGAGAAAGCGCTGAAGACCAGGACAGTCTTTTTGGCGGCTAATCTTATTGTTCTTCCATTTTATTGCATCGACTCTACTTTTGGTCTCGCCGTCTCTGTTGCATTAAATGTTGTCTTGCTGAAGGTGCTTCATGACCTGGGACAAAGTCGGCGGCCGGGTTCCAATCTACTGAATGCAGCGGATCGCTTCTTTTCAAACATGACGGGCCGTAATCACGAGGATTTGAATAATACGTTCCGTAACATCATCAATGGTGGTGCGGCCGTTTATGATGAAATGAGCGTTGTTTTCAGCGAGACGTTAGGCCGGTAATTTGAATGCGGGGTTAAGCCTGCGGCATTCATTTGAGTCGAAGGTGAAAATCGTCGGCTTTATCGACAGGCGAATAGCCCTTACGGTAGGCAAAGGATTCACACACATGGGAAACGATTAACAGCGGTGCGTCTGCGCTTTGACGCGATAAAATCCAGGTGTGGGTCATGTCGGCAATCAATTGCTGGCTGTAAGCCGCCGGCGATTGCCAAAGCCGGGCATGCCAGGCGCCTTTGGTGTGAACGGTGACCTGATTGCCTTCCTGCTCACTGCCCACCAGTTCACAATCGAAATGCTGATCAAAATAAATCAGCTTCCCAATCTGATGATCAGCAAACCCGGCAATGCCCTTAAAATGAATATCACTGCCCCGCAAGCGAATTTCGAAGCGCTCCGCATCAATGATCGTCAGGAATTCGACCATAGGCGCACGCGACGCATTGAGATGGTTAAATCGCTGAATAATCGCAAACGCTTCTTCGGCCACGGTTTGATTCATAGGGGCTCCGTAAGGATTAACGCTGCGGAAGCATTAACCCGCTTTTTTCCATTGCTTCCAGGTATTTTAATAGCATCAACCTGAAATCGCTATTTAATTTATTCAGGCGCTGCTGGGTGGAAATAAAATCCCCCACATCACCATTCAGGCTTGCTCTAACGGAGGATGCTTCAATGTTCCTGAGAATGGAATCCATTTTTTTCATTTCATTCAACATGATAACTCTCCCACTCAATCCGCAGGGATTCATTCTTAGTATAGTTCAGGATAGCGTGATTAGTGTTTAAGTGCGGGAGACGCCATGTGAACTTTTTCATCCTTATCGGTCAGCATATAATGGTTGGCTCGCTGACTCAGGCGTTCTAACTCGTCAATCAGTGCTTTCGTTTTGCTTTTTCCAAGGCTTGCAGAAACATCCTGCGTGCGGTAATTCGTTACTGCCGCTCTGAATGCCCCGGCATCAAATGAATGACCCTTGAATTTTTCAGCAATGCTTTTGAGCGCCCCAATTTTTGCATGCCTTTCTTTGTGACGGTAGAAGCCAAAACAACCGATCAAATCGGTTTCTATTTTTTTAATATGAGCCTCTATTTTTTCGTGCATGTCATGAAAATCCTGAGGCAGGTGTGACTGAGTCTCTCTGATTTTTTGCTCGCGCACGGCCACGGCATTTTGACCTTCTTCTAACCAGGATAAATCGTTTAATTTGCCTATTTCTGTATTTTGCATTTTAGCGGCTAGCATTTTTGCAGTGGCATGCAACGGAAGACTGTTTTCCGAAATAAAGGCTTTATCCAATCCATAGAAAGAAAAAGAAAAAGGAGCAATTTCTTTATTAACGGCATCCTTTTTATTGTAAAGATCGAATAGCGCAGAGAGTAATGCGCCGGGACCCGAGGTATAAACAACGCTACTTTTCAGAAAAATCATCCGGGTCTGCTCCCGCACCGCGGTTAAAAATTGATTATCATCCTGTATTGAGGCAAGCGTTTCAATTTGTTTGTATTGATTTCCAGGCAAGAGGAGCCAAGATATCCATCCCAGCTGTTTTTTCAATGCTGCTCGTTGCTGTTTGGCCGCTTGTGCAATAATTTCCTCATCTGAGAGAAAGAAATGAAAGGGCATAACACTGTTGCTAAAACTAAGATTATCGGCAGTTATCCTTATAATTTCTTGACGCACTTCCAGGACTGTTTTTCCTTTACTTAAACTCGCTAAAGTGGACAGGGTTTTAGAATTAGGATCCAGATCGAAAAGCATGTCGGCTAAGAGTGGTGAAAACAAGGAAGCTAACGTGCTTTTGACGTGCGCTACATAGTTTTCAATGAAACCCTGACCCCTCTTTGGTTGTTCAGAGCAGGCCTTATAAATAGTCTTTTGTATTTTTTGAATATGGGGTAACGCATCCTGACTGTCGACGACGGCTATCGTGTCGTTATTGATGGAGATGGCCTCAATGTCGCCTTTTAGAGCGTAGCTGCCCACACTAAGCAAAAGAGGTTTTTCAACAGCAATTGTCTCAGGAAGTTTTCCAGTGTCCACATGGACATCAAAATCAGTGTAAGTACCCAGTTCATAAACAGGTTTTAACCAGCGTAAAATATCACTTCCCACCGCTGGATTCCCGCCTTTCTTTAAATGAGACATTTCATCGTTATAAATTGTAATCAGATTTTTCTCTTCCTGGGTCTCACAGTGAGGGATCACCTCGTTTCTTACATCATGGGCAATAATATTATATCGAGAGCAAAAGGATTCCAGTTCCTTTAATGCTTTTGAAGACAATAACTGACTATCATAAACAAAATGGATTTCATCATTCGGATTAATATCCCTCATTCTGACCAGGCGAACACGATTCTCGAGATTCAAAAAGGTGTCTTTATCTTTACTAAGCCAAATTTTTACGTGACGATGGGGATTAAACTGATAAGCCATAATGAGATACCTGCTACACTATTTTTGATAAAAAGAAGGTATTATGGCATGCGGTTATTAACGGAGCGTTAAGGCTATATTTTGGGCTATAAGAGCAAATTATAGTTCCCTGTGGAGCATGTAATCGTTTGTAACTGTTTTGCTGATTAAGAAAAGGACTTGGTGATTAGGGGAATCTGACGCCACTTGAAATAATTGATTGAAAGCGGGTTTCTGTAGTGATCGTGATTTGTTTGAGTGATTTACCAAAACCCAGACTGGATTTGGCTCCCCGGACAGGACTCGAACCTGTGACCTAATGATTAACAGTCATCCGCTCTACCGGCTGAGCTACCGGGGAATAGGGCGGAATCTTAAATTGATTCCGCCTGGTGGTCAAGGGATTACGGAACTTTTTTTTGTTTATTGACAAAAACGGGCTAAGCGATCCATGGCGTCGCGGATGATGTCCATGCTGGTGGCAAAGGACAGGCGGATACAACCCTCATTGCCGAAGGCGGAACCGGGTACTAAGGCGACGCCGGTTTCTTTTAACAGTTTTTCAGAAAACTCCATGTCATTGACAAAGCCCTTTCGTTCGATAACCGCCTGCACATTGGGGAAGATATAAAATGTCCCATCGGCAGGAATGGTTTCTATGCCGGGAATGGCTTCAAGGCGTTCAACAATGTCGTTGTGGCGTTGATGGAAGGCCTTGACCATCTCCTGCACGGTTTCCAACCCGCCGTTTAAAGCGGCTACTGATGCACGCTGGGCAATGGAGCAGGGGTTGGACGTCGATTGCGATTGCACGGTTTTCATGGCGTTGATGAGCACCGCGGGTCCGGCGGCATAGCCTATGCGCCAACCGGTCATGGAGTAGGCTTTCGATACGCCATTCAGCACGATGGTGCGCTCATACAATTCCGGGCAGGCATTCAAAATATTGCAGAAAGGCTGTGACCAGAGAATGTGTTCGTACATGTCGTCTGTCGCAATGAGAATCTGTGGGTGTTGTTTCAAAACCTCACCCAGGGCTTTTAATTCCGCTAAACTATAAGCAACACCCGATGGATTGGATGGGCTGTTGATAAAAATCATTTTGGTTTTTGGCGTGATGGCTTGTTTGAGCTGGTCTGCCGTGATTTTAAAGCGCTGGGCGGGCGTTGATGGGATAATCACCGGTGTGCCGCCAGCGAGCAGGACGATGTCCGGGTAGGAGACCCAATAGGGGCCTGGAATTAAAACCTCGTCGCCTTCGTCGATGAAGGCCTGGCACAGGTTAAAAATGCTTTGTTTGCCGCCGACAGAGACTAAAATCTGATTGAGTTGGTACTCCAGGTTGTTGTCGCGTTTGAACTTGTCGCGTATGGCCTGCTTGAGTTCGGGAATGCCGTCCACGGCGGTGTATTTGGTGAAGCCGGCCTCAATGGCGGCAATGGCCGCTTTCTTGATGTGCATTGGGGTATCAAAATCAGGTTCACCGGCACCCAGGCCAATGACGTCAAGCCCATCGGCCTTCATCTGCGCTGCTTTGGCCGCGACAGCTAATGTCGGCGACGGCTTGACTTGCTGCACACGGCCGGCTAGTGTGATATTCATTTTTAAACTCCTATGCTAGGATGTTAACTGTCTGCCTTAATTTTAGGCAATTACAACACCCGGTTACTCGTATGAAAAACGTTTTTAAACTCTATGCCGATTACCAACCGGCCGGCGATCAACCCACCGCGATTGCCTCGCTGATCGATGGCCTGCAATCGGGATTGGCCCGCCAGACGCTGCTTGGGGTGACTGGCTCGGGTAAAACCTTTACCATTGCCCATGTTATCCAGGCCATGAAACGGCCGGCATTGATCATGGCGCCCAACAAGACGCTGGCAGCGCAGTTGTACGGCGAATTCAAAGCGTATTTTCCCGACAATGCCGTTGAGTATTTCGTCTCGTATTATGACTACTATCAACCGGAAGCGTACGTCCCTTCCTCCGATACCTTTATCGAAAAAGACGCCTCCATCAATGAGCACATTGAACAAATGCGTCTGTCAGCGACCAAAGCACTGATTGAGCGTCGGGATGCGATTATCGTCGCCACCGTATCGGCAATTTACGGTCTGGGTGATCCGGATTCTTACCTGCGTATGTTATTACATCTCTCTCGCGGAGAACAATGTGATCAGCGTAAAATATTAAAACGACTTGCTGAAATGCAATACATCCGCAGCCAGGTTTCTCTGGAGCGGGGGCAATTCCGGGTGCACGGCGACATCATCGATGTGTTCCCCGCCGATTCTGAAAAAAGTGCGGTGCGCATTGAGTTGTTTGACGACGAAGTCGAAAACCTGTCCTTTTTTGACCCCCTGACCGGTGAAGTGCTGCAGCGCGTGCCAAGGGTGACGATTTTCCCCAAAACCCATTATGTCACGCCGAGAGAGCGTATTCTGCAAACAGTTGACTGGGTGAAGGAAGAGCTCAAGGAACGGGTTGACTATTTTACCCGCGAAAACAAACTGCTGGAGGCACAGCGCCTGCAGCAGCGCACCTGTTTTGACATTGAAATGATGCTTGAGCTGGGTTATTGCTCAGGCATTGAAAATTATTCCCGCTATTTATCGGGACGCAGCGAAGGCGAACCGCCGCCGACCCTATTTGATTACCTGCCGCCGGACGCGCTGCTGATTATTGATGAATCGCATGTCACGGTCCCGCAGATTGGCGGCATGTACCGGGGTGATCGCGCCCGAAAAGAAACGCTGGTCAATTATGGTTTCCGTCTCCCCTCAGCCCTCGATAACCGGCCGCTGCGCTTCGAGGAATTCGACCACCGTTCGCCTCAGACCATTTACGTCTCCGCGACGCCAGGTCCCTTTGAACAGGAGCAGGCCGGCAATGTCGCTGAGCAGGTGGTCAGGCCCACCGGGTTGGTGGATCCTCAGGTGGAGATTCGCCCGGTGAGAAATCAGGTGGATGATTTGCTGTCTGAAATCCATGCCGTTGTAAGCCAGGGTGAGCGCGTGCTGGTCACCACCCTGACGAAACGGATGGCGGAGGATTTGACGGATTACCTGCGCGAGCATGGCATTAAAGTCCGCTACCTGCATGCGGACATCGATACGGTTGAACGGGTTGAAATCATCCGCGATCTTCGCCTTGGCGAATTTGATGTGCTGGTGGGTATTAACCTTCTGCGCGAAGGGTTGGATATGCCGGAAGTGGCGCTGGTGGCGATCCTTGATGCCGACAAGGAAGGCTTTTTACGTTCTGATCGTTCTCTGATTCAGACCATAGGCCGTGCGGCGCGTAACATCAACGGACGCGCACTGCTCTACGCTGACCGCATCACCGGCTCCATGCAACGGGCTATTGAGGAAACCGAACGCCGCCGTAAAAAGCAGATGAACTTTAATGAACAACATGGCATAACCCCGAAAGGAATTCGCAAATCGGTGGCCGATATCATGGAAGGCGCTTATGCCACGAAACGCCGGACCAGTGAGAAAAAAGCAGAGTATGCGCATTTGCCGCCGGATCAGCTGGCGAAGCAGATTAAAATGCTGGAAAAACGGATGCACGCTCACGCAGAAAACATGGAATTTGAGCAGGCCGCGCAGGTGCGGGATCAATTATTGGCGTTAAAAGAACAATTAAAGACTGGATAGGGCACGAATCAACAAGACCAAGGAGCGTTCATGACGGTAGGTGATTTAAAAAAAGCGTTGCAGGAACTGATTGAAGCGTATCAGCAGATGAAGTGGACATTAGGGGTGGACAGGGCAACGGGGATTTTAGAGGCGTTGAGCGGGCTTGATGAAACCTCCGCGGTGGATGAGGAGGAAAAAAAACTCTTAAGGCAGATGATTAAAAACAATTGGCAAGATGTGATTGTCACGTTAAAGCCTGACCAGTGGGAAAGGGATGCAAAAGTTCTGCCGTTAATCCGGTTTCAAAAGCAACTCGAAGCCCAGAAAATGATTCCCGTGAATGACCATCACAGCCTCTGTTTTAAAGAAGTCATTGACCGTTTTAATCAGTCCCCGGGGCTTTTTAAGGCGGAGACCCTTTCAGCCCTACTGCAATCAACCTGCCGGGTTATTGGTTATGCGGAACACGAGGAAATGGATTGTTACCCGTCAGCGAGGCTTAAAAAACGTGCAGAGAGTAGCTCACCGGGGGCCAAAGCCAATCTCGACATGTCCATCACGTCCATGGCGGCTCTCTTTTATCTGCTGTATTACCAAACGTCCGAGGCGCGGGTGGAGTTGATTCCTTTTCTCATTGATTACCGGGAACGTACGACGGATGAAGAGCGGCGCTCTGAATCAGCGATGCTTCGTTTTTTAAGAAACACCCCCTACCGTGCTGTCGAACTCATCAAACAAATGGAGCATCGCATCAGCTACCATATTCTATTGAAAGAGAAGGAATTTGAAGCCATCCGACCGTTGTTGCCGGCTCTGCGCAAGACCTTTTTAAAAGTCCTTTCGCCTGACTTATGGCATTTTAAAGCCAACCAGGATCGTGGGATTGACGATGTCATCACACGCAAAGTAGCCTTATGCAATGCGATAACCGCGCAATTTAAAGCCATGGCTGTGCCGTACTACGGGATAGAAACCCTTTGTCAACAGATTAAGGGGCAAGAGGGATTGTTGTTATCTCCAAAAGACAGGGAATTACTCGATGAAAGCCTGGCGCTGTTTAAGTTGCAGCAATATAGAGAACAGCGAGAGAGCGAAGGCCTGCGTCATACGTTTTTTTCAGGTGAACTGAAATACCGTGCTGCAAAAAAACAGGAACAAACACTTTTAGGCGTCCCTGAAAAATTAGGGTTCCTGGAATGGTTGGCGGCTCATCAGGGTCGGTTGGGGGATTTACAGGAAAAGACAAAACCAAGCGAGCAGTTAAGCCTATAAACAGCCCGACAGGCCAAGATTTTGAACCCTGGGGTTCAAGTGGGGGGCGGATGAGACAGTTCAGGCTTCCCACTCAGGGTGGGCTTGCACAACACTGTGCTGCAGGATGCTCCCCTGTCAGTGAGTGTTGGTTCATAAATCACTCGCTGCCGGGTTAATTGCAGTATAGCACTGATGGTCTGTTCGTCACCAGAGGCAAGTAAAATTTACTTTCTTTTTACGGTCAGTCGGGCTGCAGCTCGGGACTGCCATTCACCACCTGGTTGATTTTATTTTCAAGGGAGCTGATGAATTGCGTGACCTGATGGCGTTGCTGTTCCTGTAAACGCTGGTAGTTAATCAATTCATGCGTGATGTGCAACGCGGCCAGTAACAGATTGTTAAAGTCATCCAGTTGCTTGAATTTTCGTTTATTGGCAAGCAATTGATCCTGCAGCTTTTGGGCGGCTAATTGCAGGTTGTCAGTTTCATGCTCAGGGCATTTGATGTCATAGGTTTTACTTAATAACCTAATTGAACACGTTTTGGATGTACTCATGTCAGCGAGCCTTTCTGGTTACAGCAATGAGTAAATGGTAACAATTTTGGCTTGTTGGGGCAAATCAGTTATTATTAGCCATTTGTTTTAACGAGTTTACCATGCCGGTTGAAAACCATCTGACGACGCTGCCTGATTACCAGGCTTTTACTGAAACCATCGCGGTGTTGGCTTTGCCGATTTCCAGCAGCGAATTGCACGGCATGATGTGCGGTTACCTGTGCGCCGGCGCCTCGCAGCAGGGCGAGTCTTACCTGCGGGCGTTAGCAGTGAACAGCAGGAAGGATGAGGCTACCCGTGTGGCGGCCATGGCCATGTTCAGCGTCTATGCTTTAAGTGAACAGCAGATCAACACGCTGGATTTTGAATTTCAACTGCTGCTGCCAGACGATCATGAACCCCTGCTGACTCGCGCCCAGGCATTCAGTGAATGGTGTGAGGGATTTACTCAGGGCATGACCCTGGCGGGTGTGGGTTTTGAACAATTTACCGAGGAAGATTCTCAGGATACCCTGCAACACATCACGGAGTTTGCCGAGCTCGATTATCAATCCCTGGATGTGGATGAAGAGGACGAAAAAGCCTTGATGGAAGTCAGTGAGTACACGCGTATGGCCGTGCTCAGGTTGTACAGTGATTTACAGGAAGGTCACGATAAGGATAATCCTGATGCGGCTCATTAGGATTTGAGCGTTAGTAGTTAACAAGGAATAGATGATGATTACCCAGCAAGAATACCGTACGAGACGACAACAACTGGCGCAATCCCTGCCTTTTGGCGCCGTGGCCATTGTTCCGGCGGCTGATGAAGTCCTGCGTAATGGCGATGCCCATTACCGTTTTCGCCAGGCCAGCGATTTCTACTACCTCACCGGTTTTAATGAGCCAGAGGCGGTGCTGGTGATTATAGCCGGTCAGGAAGGCGACAGTTATCTGTTTAACCGGCCGCGAAATCCTGCCCAGGAGCAATGGACGGGCAAACGCCTGGGTCAGGAAGACGCCTGCAGCCACCTGGGTATGAAAGAAGCGTTTGCCATGGAGTCTTTAGGTACCCATTTGCCGCAATTGCTGGCTGATAAAACCGCCATCTATTATGCTCTGGGTAAACATCCGGCCTACGAAGAAAAAATCATCCATGTGCTGAATGAGTTGAAAGGCCAGATTCGGCGAGGTGTTAAAGCGCCTGCCGCACTCTGTGATCTTGATCCGCTGTTGAGCGAGATGCGCCTGTTTAAAAGCGAGGTCGAACTCAATTTGATGCGGCGGGCGGCGGGCATCTCCGTCAATGCCCATGTGCGCGCCATGCAGGCTTGCCGCGAAGCAGAATACGAATACCAGCTGGAAGCCGAATTAATGCATGAGTTCATTAGTCAGGGATGCCGTGGGCCGGCTTATGATCCCATTGTCGGCAGCGGTGCCAATGCCTGTGTTCTCCATTACACGGATAATAATCAACGCCTGCGTGATGGCGATCTGGTGTTGATTGATGCTGGAGGAGAGTATGAAAATTATGCCGCTGACATCACCCGTACTTTTCCGGTGAATGGCCAGTTCAGTGAAGAGCAACGTGCCATTTATCAACTGGTATTAGAGGCTCAGCGTGCAGGCATTGCCTGCATTAAACCGGGCTTGCCCTGGAATGCGGTCCAGAAAACCATGGTCAGAATTTTAACCCAGGGTCTTTGTGACCTGGGGCTATTGCGGGGGGATGTCGATTCGCTGGTGACGACCGAAGCATATAAACCGTTTTACATGCACAATTCCGGGCATTGGCTGGGTCTTGATGTGCATGACAGCGGCAGTTACAAACTGGACAATGACTGGCGCCCCCTGCAGGCGGGTATGGTCCTGACGGTCGAACCGGGTCTTTATATCCGCGCTGGAATGCCGGGTGTGGATGAACGCTGGTGGAACATTGGTGTTCGTATAGAAGATGATATTCTGGTGACGGCAGACGGCTATGAAAACCTGACTGCCGCCCTGCCAGTAGAAATTGATGAAATAGAGGCGTTGATGCGTGGTTGATGAACAGGTTGATATTTTAATCGTCGGCGGTGGCTTAATCGGCGCCGCCTTGATGCTGGCTTTAGCGAACAGTTCCTATCGCGTTCTGATGGTTGAAGCGCTGCCTTACAGTACCTTGCTGAAGGACGATTTTGATGCACGAACCCTGGCCCTTTCACCTGCGAGCGTCACCATTCTTAACATGCTCAACCTCTGGCAAGCGATTGCTCCTGACGCCACATCGATTACCACCATTCATGTCTCTGAGCAGGGCCGTTTTGCTACTACGCGATTGCAGGGCAGAGAAGACAATCCCTTAGGTTATGTTGTCCCTTTGCAGGCCATACAGCGTGCCGTGCATCCCTTATTGACACCGCAGCAGGTGTTAGCGCCGGCAAAATTGATTTCCTGGGATAATGATCAGCGTCTGGCAATCATTGACGAAGGGAAGGGATTGCGCCGGATCAAGACGCAATTGCTTATCGCTGCAGACGGCGGGCAATCCACCGTGAGGCAATTATTGAATTTGCCGGCGCATGGTAAGGATTATCATCAGCACGCGGTCATTGCCAATATTGGATTAAATCGCGACCATCACCACGTGGCCTATGAGCGTTTTACCCGCAATGGCCCCCTGGCGCTTTTACCAATGACAAACCGTCGCTCGGCGCTGGTGTGGTGTCTTCCTCCTGCCGAAGCCAAAGCGGTCAGCGCGTTGCCTGAGCCGCAGTTTTTACGACGGTTGCAACAGGTATTCGGGTATAAACTGGGACGCTTTATCAAAGTGGGCGAGCGTGCGGTTTATCCCTTAAAACAGGTCGTCATGCCTAAAACGGTCCAGTGGCCGGTTATTTTTGCCGGTAATGCCGCCCGAACGCTGCATCCTGTAGCCGGACAGGGGTTTAATCTGGGTCTTCGCGACATGGCCGCTTTAGCCCAGGTCATTATTGAGCAAGGCATCAATCCGACCATGGTGGAACAATACCAGGCCATGCGCCGCCATGATCAGCAGGCGATCATTCACTTTACCGATGGCCTGGTGACGCTTTTCAGCAGTCGTATTCCTGGCCTTGGAGCCGGACGCAATCTGGGCATGATGGTGATGGACAATGCCCCCCTGTTAAAGTTCATTCTGTCGCATTATGCCCGCGGTTATGCCGGTGTAGTGTCTGATCTGGCCTGCGGTATCACTCTTACTTAAGGAACAGCGCATGCAAGTGATTTATGATGGAATCGTAGTTGGCGGCGGCGTCGTTGGCCTGACAGCGGCTCTGGCCATGGCCGAACGCGGTTTGGATATGGCGGTTATCGATGCGGGTTCATTGACGGCGGGCAGCCCTGCGCCGGATGTTCGTGTCTATGCCATTAATCAGGCTTCGGAGTCCTTGCTGCGCGAACTGAAGGTCTGGGAATTAATGGTCCCGTCTCGCCTTTCGCCTTACCAGCATATGCATGTGTGGGATGCGGCCAATGGCGCCAGCATCGATTTTGACGCCAGAATGATTGCAGCGAACAAACTCGGGACGATCATTGAGGAGTCGGTCATTAAACAGGCGCTGCTGCTACGCCTTCAGGAACAGGGTAAAGTCGTGCTGTTGCCTCATCAGGAAATCGTCAACGTCAATACCGATGGGCCGCAGGTGACTGTCGCGAGTTCAAGCATGGAATGGCAAAGCCAGTTATTGCTCATTGCCGATGGTGCCAATTCCGCTACACGGCAAAAATTGCGGGTAGGACTAACCAGTTGGCCTTACCATCAGCATGCGGTGATTGCCACGGTAGAAACCGAAAAGCCACATGAACAGACGGCGTATCAGGTGTTCAACAGGGATGGTCCTTTAGCGTTTTTGCCTCTGGCGGACAGCCGGCATTGCTCCATTGTCTGGTCTACGAGTCCTGCGCGAGCGCAGCAATTGCTTGATCTCAATCCAGACGGGTTCAATCAGCAATTGGCCAAGGCATTTGCCCATAAACTGGGAACCGTTACTTTGCGCAGTGAGCGGTATCAATTTCCACTCGTCATGCGTCATGCCCGACAGTACACCGGTAAAAACTGGCTACTGTTAGGCGATGCCGCCCATACTATCCATCCTTTAGCGGGACTGGGGTTGAATATTGGCCTTGCGGATGTCAGTGCCTGGCTGGATTGCTTAGCCAGCGGACGCTCGCTGACCTCGCCGCGCCTGCTTACCGCCTATCAGCGCCACCGTCGGCATGCGGTTTGGCAGAGTATTGCCTTGATGGATGCATTAAAAGGCCTGTTTGCCAATCCTTTGCCGCCTGTGCGGTGGGTCCGCGGCCTGGGACTTTCGTGCTGCGATCGCCTACTGCTGGTAAAAAGGTTGTTTATTGCTCATGCGGCGGGTAAACGTCTGGTCGGTTGACGCTTAAGAGCGCATCTGCCTCTTTAGTATTGAGGCAAAATGTGGTTTAATTTTAAACATGATTGCTATCAAGGTTTCATTTCTGTGTCACTTAGGATAAGTTGGCGTCAAATACGACCAGCCTGCGCGTTGCTCTTGCTGTTGATGACCCGGTTAACATGGGTCGCTGCGGCGCCCGGAGTCAACGGAACATCGCTTGATCGCTGGGTGGATAAACCCGGCGAGGAAGCCATTCGTCTTGATGAAGCGGAGCAGCGTCTGGCCCTGGCTATCGCCAACCCCGAATACATGCTCCATCATTGGGTGGAGCTGCCTTCCGCACCGGATGCCAAAACCAGAAAAACCCGGCATTTGACTCTGCGTGAAGCCATTCTTTTAGCCCTGCGCTACAATCCGAACATTAAAAATGCCGAACTCGATCGCATTATCCAGCGTTATCAATTGCGTCTGGCCCATAATGAATTTGAGTTGCAATATGCCCTGGCGGGTTCGGCAACCGTCCAGCGCAACCGCTTCGAGGACATTGGTAAAAGCACCAACAAGAGTTTTTTATTAACCCCCGAAGTGGACCTGAAAACCAAATTAGGGACGCAGTTGTCCGTAAACCTCGAGAACAATGCCACCGCTTTTAACAACAACAGTCCAGTCCTTAATTTTTCAGTGACCCAACCTTTGCTGAGGGGATTTGGCAAAGGCGTGAACGAAGCCGCCTTACGGGATGCCATCGACAGCGAATGGTTAAATAAAATCAATTTGCAGCAGGCGGTCAGCGATCAGATCACGCAGGTCATCAGCGCCTACCGCGCGTTGATATTAAGCGGCAATAACCTTGAGAATCAGCGCCGTCAACTGGATGAGGCCCAAAAAACGTATGAGATCAATGAAAAGAAGATCAAGGCTGGCCAGTTGGAACCCACCGCCAACATTCAGCAATCCTATCAAATCGAATCGTTAAGTCTCCTGGTGGAACAGGCGGAAAATGATTTTAAGATTGCCGCACAGGATTTGCTGCAGACCATTGGTCTGGATCCGCAAATGCGCCTGGCTGTTCCCAGTGATGTGGTTGTGGATAAAGTAACCATTCCTGATTTAAAACAATCCATCGAGATTGCCTTAAATCATAATGCCCAGTTTCTCGCTCAGAAGATGCTGCTGCGGGCCGATAAGCGGGCTTATGACGTCGCCAAAAACCAGCAGTTATGGCAGCTTGATGTGGGTGCCAATGTGCAGAGCGGCATGGTGACGGATGTTGACGGCAACAATGGTTTTAAAGGAATTTACAATGGCCGCAATACCACCGAATCGGCCAATATTACCCTCACTGTCCCTATTCAGGATGTGAATCGCCGCAGTCAATTGATTAACGCCAAGGTCAAGCTTGAAAAAGACCGGCTTAATCTCATCGCCATGCGGCGGGCGCTTATTACGACCATTACCAATACGATTAATAACATTCAAAGCCAGGCGAAACGCTATGTGCTGGCTGAAAAACAGGTCAAACTGGCAGCGCAATCCTATGCGCTGGAGAAAAAAAAGCAGCAGGCGGGCATTGCCAGTGCTCTTGATGTGAGCAACACGCAAAACCAGCTTATTCAGGCGCAGGCAGGTCTTATCAATGCCAAAATGGCCTACCTTAATCAACTGTCTGATCTGCAGCGTGTCCTTGGCACCACGCTGGAGCATTGGCAAATTAAACTCAGGTACGGGGAATGAAGATTAGTCTAAAATTACTGGGGCTTTTACTGGCCGCGTTATTGCTTTCAGCCTGCGGCAAAAAGGAGATAAAACAGGAGCATGCCCAGCGTTACGTGGTCAAGCCTGAAGTTCTGCACAAGTCGCTCTACTTCACCGGGAATATTCAGCCGCTGAATGAAAGCACCTTAAGCAGTCCCATGGATGCTGTCGTTGAGACCATGCACTATCACTATGGTCAACTGGTGGGTAAGGATGAAGTCGTTGTCGTCTTAAATTCCAGTGAATTGCAAAAACAGTACAATGAAACCTTGACGGATTACCTTAAAGCCAAAGACAGTTTCAGCATTGCCAAGGCCAAATTCACCGGCACGCAGGATCTCTGGGACGCAGGCCTGCTCTCCAAAAACAATTATCTGAGTGAAAAATCAAGCCTGGATACCGCACGGGTGACTTTAATGCAGGCGACGCGCAAATTGACCGAAATGCTTGAAAAAATGGATGATCAAAAAGGACAGAACCTGTCGACATTAAGTATCTCGCAGTTTGATAAAGTGCGCCAGGCCTTGACTACCCAGCATAACCGCATTCATCTCAAGGCGCCTGCGACAGGGGTTCTGCTTTATCCGCCAAAATCCTCGGATGAAAAAAGCAGCCGTATTGCCGTGGGCGCGAATGTCAAAGCCGGGCAAGTCATTGCTTTGGTGGGCGATTTAAGCGGTATCAGTGTGGAAATTGATGTACCCGAAATTGACATTGATAAAATTCATACCGGCATGGAGGCAACCATTACCGGTGTCGCTTTGGGTAAACAGGTTTTACATGGTCAACTGGTGGCCGTTAATGCCCAGGCGTCGTTGACAAGCGGCGGCGGCCTGCCTTCCTTCAATGCCATCGTGGAAGTGAAAAATTTAACCCCTGAGCAACGCCGCTGGATCAAGGTGGGCATGAGCGCCAACATCCAGTTGAGTGTCGACAGCGACACCAGCCTGATGGTTCCGATTGCTGCCGTGAAACAGGAAAAAGGCGCCAGTGTCGTGATGGTCCGCACACCGAAGGGGCAACTTGAAAAACGCGTGATCACCACCGGTGCGGCTGAAGCAGACAAGGTGATTGTCAATGAAGGGTTGAAAGAGGGCGACGTCGTTGAATATGGCTAATCAACCGTTAATTGACATCCGGCAGTTGGTCAAAACCTATCACATTGGCGACGTTGTCAGTCAGGTGCTCAAGCGCGTTTCCCTGAGAGTGGAACACGGCGATTTGTTGGCCATCGTCGGTGCTTCCGGTTCAGGAAAATCAACGTTGATGAATATCATCGGTTTACTGGATAAAGCGGATGAAGGCGAGTATTGGCTTAATCAGCGCAACATTGCCGGTCTTGATGAGGACGAGTTGGCAGCGCTGCGTAATCTGAAAATCGGTTTTGTTTTTCAGCAGTTTAATTTATTGCCGCGATTTACCGCGCGCCAGAATGTCGCCCTGCCGCTGATTTATCGTCACGTGCCCGCGCAGGAGATTGAAGAGCGGGTGATGGTTGCCCTGGCGAAGGTGTCCATGCAGGATTTTGCCCTGCATCGTCCGACGCAGTTATCCGGGGGGCAGCAACAACGGGTGGCGATTGCCCGTGCCCTGGTGGGTGAGCCGCAGGTCATTCTCGCGGATGAGCCGACCGGCGCCCTTGATTCGCGGACCGGGACTGATGTCATGAATTTATTTTTAAACCTTCACCGCGAAGGGCGCACCATCATTATGGTGACTCATGATGAGCAGGTGGCCGCACAATGTGCCCGGCGTATTACCCTTGCCGATGGGCAAATTGTTTCTGAGAGCTGCCAATGAGCTTTCTTAATCACGGTCAACAGGCTTTAATTAATCTCGGTGCGGCCAAATTGCGTGCTTTTCTGGCTGTGCTGGGTATTTTGGTGGGCACGGCTGCTGTGGTTGCCTTAATCAGTTGCGGCCAGCTGGCCACGGAAAAAGCCTTAGCCCAGTTTAAAGCCCTGGGCACTGATCTGTTAGCCATCGCCGTTTATCAGAAAGAGCAAAGCAAATCCCATAGCGAGACCAGCGAAGTGCCTTTGCCGGTTTGGCGGCAACTGCCAGATCGTATTCCTGCCATCCTGCAAATTGCCCCGTATGCTACGGCGTATCAACCGATGAGCTTTGCCGGCCAGACCCTGCAGGGGGCCATCATCGGCGCGGATGAGTCCCTGAAAAAAATCATTCATATTGAACTGACGCAGGGGCATTTTGTTTCTTTTGTCGAATCGTTTGAGCATTATTGCGTGATTGGCGATGGCATCGCCAGGCAAATGAAGCAAGTCACGCAGGATGATCCCATTGGCAAACAACTGCAAATTGGACGGGCGCTGTACACCATCATCGGCGTCGCCAAGCCCTGGCAGGAAAATGGCTTTTTTAATGAAGACATCAATCAGGCTGTGATTGTGCCGATAGCGGGCATGCCTTTAATCAGCAAAGACAGCAAAGTCAATAATGCTGTGTTATTGCTTAAACCCGAAAGTGCCATTGATGAGATCATTGATGACATCAAACAGGTCATTACCGCGCAATCGCCAAAATTGCAGGTGTTTCCGCGCAGTGCGAAACAAATCATTGCCAGCATGGAAAGCCAGGGGCAGATTTTTACGCTCCTGCTTGCTGTCATCGGCAGCATCTCTCTGCTGGTGGGCGGCATCGGCGTCATGAATGTCATGCTGGTTTCTGTCAGCGAACGCAAAAAGGAGATCGGGATACGCAAGGCGGTGGGGGCTAAGAACCGTGAAATTCAGGCGCTGTTTCTGATGGAATCAGTGATGCTGTCTCTGCTGGGTGGTATTCTCGGCGTCATTTTAGGCCTGCTGTTCACCCGCATCATGGCCTATTTCAGCGATTGGCCCTTTATCTTTTACTGGATGCCTCCTTTCGCCGGGTTTCTTGTTTCGGTGGCGACAGGCGTCTTTTTTGGTTTTTATCCCGCTAAACGGGCGGCGAAGCTTGAACCGATTGTGTCCTTGCGCAGTGATTAGGTGTCAGCTCCCCGCAGTTTTGCAGATTTACGCCGGTTTTTTCCTGGATAACCTGCAGGATGCGCGAGAGATCGCCATCGCATGAGAGGGTCTTTCCTTCCAGTTTCTGTTTAAGGATGGCCAGCAACAGGGGGATTGAACGGGTGCTTGCGCCTGTTTTTTCGATGTCCTTCAGGGCTTCCCGGACTTCATTGCCATGGTGGGTACCCCAGCGCCCTGCCCAAAACCGGTTAAAACCATAGCCGCCTCCCAGGCTTGATGGGCTGAAGCGGAAGCTGGCGGAATAGTCGCACAGGAGTTTGATGGCGGCCATGCAGGCAAACCAGGTCGCGGGCACTTTACCGGCGATGCGTGGTTTGGCATTTAATTTATGATTCCAGGATGAATAGGTTTCAAACTCCTTTCGCCAGTACTCCACGGGTTTACCCGCCATGATGATCCCCATCAGGGTAACCTGTTCTGTCAAACTCTTTTTTCAGAAAATAAAGGGTTGAATCATGCAGGTACCCTGAACGCTGATATTCCACGTCATAACCGAGCTTCTGATAAAAACCGAGTGCCTCCCAATCCATGGTATTGACCGTTGAAAACAGACAGCCATTCGCTTTGCCTAATTCTTCTGCACAGCGCATGAGCTTTGTTCCCCATTGTGCTCCCCTTAAGTGGTGATCAATCCACAAAAGATCGATATACAAACAGCCATAATACATCGAGCCATGACATCCGCCTTGAATGGTATTGGTTTTATCGCGCAGGAAGAATGCAAAGGTACGGATGGTTGGTTGGTTTTTTTTCAATTTCGCGTAAGCGATGAGGCCATCTCCCAAAATCTGGGTGTCCTGCGGCGATGGATTTTCTTCATAGTCAATATGAATCGTTTCGGTCATGATAAACCCTGCCATATCAATAATAAGGCTAAATTTTTGCATAGGCTTCACTTTTTGCAAAGTGAATAACGTCACTACTTGTTGAAGCATCGCAATGGTGACAGAATATAGGGGTTTCCCATTACCATGCCTGGTTTGGACTTGAAAATGAAACCTCTGACACGTGATATCTCTCTTACCTTGCTGGTTAAATTGATACTGCTTTTTCTGTTGTGGTGGGTTTGTTTCAGTCACGTTAAAAAGCCTGTCATGGATGCAAGGCAATGGTTACTGGGATCGTCTGTTCTTGATGAGAAACCATCGATGAAATAGCCTGTACCCTAACCATCAGTCGAGGTAATTATGATTCCTGGTAGTGATGTCGTTGATCTTTCCCGCCTGCAGTTTGCCTTAACGGCCCTGTACCATTTCCTGTTTGTCCCTTTAACCCTCGGCCTTTCGCTGTTGCTTGCCATTATGGAAACCGTCTACGTGATGACCGGGCGCGACATCTGGCGGCAGATGGTCAAATACTGGGGTATTTTGTTCGGCATCAATTTTGTGCTGGGTGTGGCGACTGGTTTGACCATGGAATTTCAATTTGGCACCAACTGGTCTTATTATTCTCACTATGTCGGCGACGTTTTCGGTGCGCCGCTGGCCATTGAAGGCTTAATGGCTTTCTTTCTGGAAGCCACCTTTGTGGGGCTCTTCTTCTTTGGCTGGGACAAGCTCAGCCAATTCCAGCACATGGTCTGCACCTGGCTTCTGGCTTTAGGCACTAACCTGTCGGCGTTGTGGATCCTGATTGCCAATGGCTGGATGCAAAACCCCGTGGGGGCTGTCTTTAATTTTCAAACCATGCGTATGGAAGTCAGTGATTTCAGCGAGGTCATCTTCAACCCGGTGGCCCAGGCGAAATTTGTCCACACCATCAGCGCCGGTTACGTAACCGGGGCGATTTTCGTCCTGTCAATCAGCGCCTATTTCCTTTTGCGCGGGCGCAATGTCGATTTTGCCAAACGATCGATGACGGTGGCGGTGTCGTTTGGCCTGGCGTCTGCGCTGTCGGTGGTGGTTTTAGGGGATGAAAGCGGTTATCTCACCAACAGTAACCAGAAAATGAAGCTGGCTGCCATTGAAGCCATGTGGCATAACGAAAAGGCACCCGCGGATTTGACGGTATTCGGCATACCCAATGAAGCCATGCAACGCACCGATTATGAAATAAAAATTCCGTATGTTCTCGGCATCATTGCCACCCGTTCATTCAGTGAGCAACTGGAAGGCATTGAAGAATTAATTGAGCAGGGGAAAGCAAAAATTCGTCAGGGCATGTTAGCGTATGACGCCTTGTCGCGTTTGCAGAAAAATCCTGCCGATGAAACTGCCAGGACCGATTTTGCCATGCACGGCGACGCATTGGGCTATGGCCTTTTATTGAAAAAATACACCGAGAATGTGGTGGATGCGACAGAGGAACAAATCAACCAGGCGGCCCATGATCTCAAGCCCCACGTCATGCCGCTGTTTTTCTCTTTCCGCATCATGGCAGCCTGCGGTATTTTCCTGATTCTCTTATTCGCCACGGGATTTTATTTGTCAGTCAAACGCCGCCTCCATACCACCCGCTGGTATTGGCATGTTGCGCTATGGTCTTTACCGTTACCCTGGATTGCCGCGGAGTTAGGTTGGGTTGTGGCGGAATATGGCCGTCAACCCTGGGCGGTGCAGGGTATTCTACCCACGATGATGGGGACTTCGTCGATCAGTGCAGCTCAGGTTTTAACGTCAATCGGCGGTTTTGTTCTCTTTTATACCATTCTTGCCGTTGTCGAAGTCTTTCTGATGCTTAAATACATCCGTCTTGGTCCCGATAACCTTCTACGAGGAGAACATTGATGCCTTTGGATTACGAAACGTTGCGTGTGATCTGGTGGATGCTGCTCGGTGTCTTGCTCATCGGGTTCGCGGTGATGGATGGTTTTGACCTGGGCGTTGCCATGTGGCTGCCCTGGTTGGCTAAAACCGACATGGAAAGACGGGTACTGATTAACAGCATTGCGCCAACCTGGGAAGGCAATCAGGTCTGGTTTATTCTTGGGGGCGGGGCGATTTTTGCTGCCTGGCCGGCGCTGTATGCCCTGTCGTTTTCTGGATTCTATATGGCCATGCTGCTGGTGTTGCTGGCGCTGATTTTACGTCCGGTCGGGTTTAAATACCGCTCGAAATTGAACAATCCGGTCTGGCGTAACACCTGGGACAAGGCCTTGTTTGTCGGGGGTGCCGTGCCAGCCTTAATTTTCGGCGTGGCTGTCGGCAATGTATTGCAGGGGGTTCCCTTTCACTACGATGAAAGCTTAAGACCCTTTTACACGGGAAGCTTTTTTGCGCTGTTAAACCCCTTCGCCCTGTTGTGCGGATTGCTGTCAGTCAGCATGCTGGCCATGCACGGCGCTTTCTTTTTAAATGTAAAGACGACAGGCCATTTACAAGAGCGCGCGCGCAAAGCGGCGAGAGTCAGTGCATTACTGACAGTCGTGCTTTTTGTTGCTGGCGGTATTGCCCTCTACAGCGGGGTTGATGGTTATGTGTTGACCAGCCCGGTTGTTCACGACGGTCCTTCCAACCCGTTTTATAAAACAGTGATCAAGGCCCCGGCAGCCTGGTTTACCAATTACAGCAATTACCCGGTGACGCTTGCTGTTCCGTTTTTAGGGATTGCAGGGGCAATCATGGCGTTTGTGCTGGCTTCCCGCCGCGTCGCCGCCTTTGCATTCAGCGCCCTGTCTTTAGTCGGGGTTATTGCGACTGTCGGTATTAGCATGTTTCCGTTTATTCTGCCGTCCATCACCAATCCGGCACAGAGTCTGACTGTCTGGGACAGTTCGTCAAGCCATTTAACCCTCTTCATCATGCTGGTGGCCACCGTTGTCTTTATGCCGATTATCCTGCTCTATACAGCCTGGGTTTATCGCGTCCTGCGCGGCAAGGTCACGGAAGAAACGGTAACCCAAAATCGTGAAACGGCTTATTAGGAGACTAGAATGTGGTATTTTTCCTGGATTTTAGGCACGGCCATGGCTTGTATTTTTGCCATCATGAACGCCGTGTGGCTGGAACTGCGGACAGACGATGGATTAAAAAACACACAGGCCGACGATAGCCAACCCCTGGTGTGATCAATCGGCCTGCCAGAGCGAGTTGATAAAATAGCCGCGATGATCGGTGTAATTTTTTACGATCTTGAATCGGGCATCGGCGGCCAGTTTTTCAACCTGCGAACGAAGGTATTTGTAGGATGTCTCCACGTGGATGGGTTCAAATTTCCGGAAGGTAAAGGCGGTATTTAAATCATCAATGTCCACGGTTTGTTCTTCGAGACTCAAGAGATAACTTTCCATCGCGCCAGTATGCACATTGTAGGTGC
Source organism: Legionella rubrilucens (assembly GCF_001468125.1). Taxonomy (GTDB): domain Bacteria; phylum Pseudomonadota; class Gammaproteobacteria; order Legionellales; family Legionellaceae; genus Legionella_C; species Legionella_C rubrilucens. The sequence continues at coordinate 448,033 of NZ_LNYT01000022.1, forward strand.
CGTAATGATAGAAGGCATCGACATTGAAATGGCCATGCAAATCATGGTTAATGCGCTTTAACAGGTTGAGATTGAATTCACGGGTTAAGCCATCGCTGTCATTATAGGCTTTCATAAGAATATCAATGTCCTTTCGGAGGTCGAACCCGATAAGAACATAGTCCCCCTGATGCAGGAAAGTGCGCAGGGTGTCCAGAAAAAATGCGGTGCTTTGCAGGTCAAAATTGCCAATGCTTGAGCCAAGAAACAAGACCACATTGCGTTGACTGCAATTGTTCATAAGCCATTCCATTCCCACCAGGTAATCGGAATTTAAGGCAATGGTTTCAATACCAGAAAATTGCGCACTGACCCGATCAATGACATGATCGAGGAAGTTTCGTGATATATCGATGGGAACATAAGTGAAGGCGCGGTTGTCGTTAATGAACTGCTCAATTAGAAGCCCCGTCTTGATGCCTTCCCCCGGACCGAGGTCAATTAAATTGAATGTCTCACTGCCTAGCCGTGTGGAAATGTCTTCCTTGTAGCGACGCAGGATTTCCAGTTCGCACCCGGTTAAATAATAATCGGGATGACGGGTTATTTGGTTAAACAACTCTGAACCTACCTCGTCATAATAATATTTGGATTGTATTTGTTTGTCGGTTTGCGACAACCCGAGACGGATGTCTTCTCGTAACTGCTGCTTTTCATCGCTTGTTTCATCAATAAGCTTAATGTATTGGCTCATGTTATTATCCTTGGTTATCGGCGGCGAGACGAATCCCGCTGAACTGCCATCGCTTATCGGGCTGAAAAAAATTACGGTAGCTGGCACGAATGTGATCCTGTGGTGTGATGCAGCTTCCTCCCCGTAATACCATCTGATTGCTCATGAATTTGCCATTGTATTCCCCCAGAAAGCCGTTCTCGCTGCGATAGCCGGGGTAGGGGGAGAAGGCACTGGCAGTCCATTCCCATAAATCACCAAAAAATTGCTGCGGGTCGTGAGTACATTCCGCATTGACCGGATGAAAGCGGCCTTCTTCCATGAAATGGCCGTTTGCCGGCGTTAAGGGCTGGCTCACGACAAAATGTTCCCACTCCTCTTCCCGAGGCAGACGGGCACCACGAAAACGGGCATACGCTTCCGCCTCGTAATAACTGACATGCGTCACTGGTTCGTCAGGATGAAGCGGCGTCATCCCGTTTAAGGTATAGATTTGCCAGGTGTTATCCTGCCTGACCCAGTAAAGTGGAGCCTGCCACTGATTGGCCTGCACGCAATCCCAACCGTCTGCCAGCCACCACTGTGGTTGCTGATAACCGCCTGCGTCAATGAACTCGAGGTATTCTTCGTTGGTGATAAGACGATTAGCCAGGCGGTAAGGCTTAAGTAGGCAAGCATGCCGAGGTCCTTCATTATCAAAACTAAAGCCGTCATCGCCAAACCCGATATGAACCATGCCGCCTTCGGAGTCACTGAAGGTCAAGGGGGTTTTTCCAGAATCTTTTTCTCTGCTGGCGCGCCTCGGAAGGTAAGCAGGCCAATCCGGATGAATAAAAAAATTATGTTTGATGTCCATGAACAGCAGTTCCTGATGCTGTTTTTCATGTTCAAGACCCAAAAGCAGTAACGGGGTGAGTTCTTTCAGTTGCTGACAGGGCATTTGTGCGATGAAATCCAGCAGGTGATCGGTCACATGGCGGCGATAGCGGTAAACGGTTTCCGTGGTTGGCCGCGACAACAACCCTCGTTGTGCCCGCGTGTAGGGCTTGCCGATGCTTTGATAATAGGAATTAAATAAATAGCCAAAGGTTTGATCAAACAGGCGGTAATTTTTGTGCTGCGGGTTTAACAAAAAGGTTTCAAAAAACCAGCTGGTATGGGCAAGATGCCATTTTGGCGGACTGACGTCCGGCATGCTTTGAATGACATAATCTTCTGTCAACAAGGGTTCGCAAATGGTTTCGGTGGTATTTCTGACCGTTAACAAGGCCTGACACAGGGCTTCTTTTTCCATCAAAATAATCCTTTATTTTTGTAGCGCCTTATTTTGTAGAAAATGAATAAATAATAGTAAATCTAGTCAATGAACAAGAAGTTCGCAAACCTAAAAAGCAAAGTGATTCCTCGCTTTATGTCAATTAATCAAGCACTTTTTATAAAGCTATCTATACTCTAAAGAGGAAAAAGGCTTGCTCTATTGGTCTGGAGGCGTGATGAAAATATCGCATGGGGTGTTAAACAAAGCCGTTGATGCCAACATTATTTCCAGAGAGCAGGCGGAGGCGTTGTTTGAATTCCTGCAGAAGCAGCCCAATCAGGGGCCTGCATTTAATTTGACCAATGTGCTTTACTACCTTGGCGGACTGTTAGCCATTGGCGCGATGACTTTATTTATGAATCTGAGTTGGGAGGCATTTGGCGGTTGGGGGATTTTTTACCTGTCCGTTCTCTATGCCATTCTGGGGCTTTGTCTTGCTGCGATTTGTCAAAAAAAAGAATTGCATGTGCCGGCTGGCATCTGTGCCACCTTTGTTATCTGCTTAACGCCGTTGGCCATTTACGGTTTGCAGGTGGCCATGGGTTGGTGGCCCGATCAAAGCACCTACAGCGATTACCATCGCTACGTGCAATGGAACTGGATTTTCATGGAACTGGGTACCTTGGCGGTGGGCGTCATTCTGGCGTGGATTTATCGCTATCCCTTTATGGTGATGCCCATTGCCGTCACACTCTGGTACCTGTCAATGGACATCACAGCTCTGATTGCTGGCGAAAATGCCTTTGATTTTGAACTGCGTGCCCTGGTGTCCATGTATTTCGGATTGGCTATTGTCCTTTTGGCTTTTTGGGTTGATGTGCGCTCACGTCATTCCGGCGATTATGCGTTCTGGTTATACCTGTTTGGAGTGATAGCCTTTTGGGGCGGGTTGTCCTCGCAAAATTCTGACAGCGAATTATCCAAGTTTTTTTATTTCTGCATTAATCTGCTGATGATAGGTATTGGCGTGGTGCTGGTAAGGAAAGTCTTTGTGATTTTTGGTGCCTTGGGCTGTGCCTTTTATTTAGGGCACCTGGCATGGAATGTATTTAAAGACAGTGCGTTCTTCCCTGTGTCACTCACAGCCATCGGCATTCTCATTATTTATCTTGGTACGTTATGGCAGAAACATGAGCATTCGCTCACTGAAAGGGCACAATCCCTGCTGCCGAAACCTTTGCAGGAATTACTCAAGGCCCGTAATGACTATTGAACGGCGTCATTCATTAAACTCTGGTGAATAAGGCGGAGATTTCCAATGGTAAGTAAATACGATGCGATCATTCTTGGCGGCGGCAAGGCGGGTAAAACCCTGGCGATGGATTTGGCAAAAAGCGGCCAGCATGTAGCAATGGTTGAAGATAATCAGATTGGCGGCACCTGCATTAATGTGGCGTGTATCCCTACAAAAACACTGGTTAAATCAGCCAAAATAGCCCATTACTGCCGTACAGCCCAGGCCTATGGGTTACAGGCTAATCTTGAGCCGGTGGACTTCAAGGCCCTGCGTGCCCGCAAGCAGGCGGTAGTGAAAGGCATGCGGGATGCCAATTTAAAACAATTTTTGGATTCCGGAATGGATTTATTATTGGGCCGCGGCCGCTTTGTGGATTACAAGACCATTGAAGTGACTTTCGGGCAGCCGCAGGATGGCAAAAAAACAGAACGCATCACAGCCGATCGCATCTTTATCAATACCGGGGCTTTGCCCTTCATCCCCCCCATCAGCGGTTTGTCCCAGGTTCATTACCATACCAATGAGACCCTGATGAACAGTGAGTATTTGCCGGCTCATTTAATCATCATTGGCGGCGGTTATATTGGTCTGGAGTTTGCGCAGATCTTTCGCCGCTTTGGTTCGCAGGTCACCGTCATTGAAGCGGCACCGGTTTTTCTTGCACGCGAAGATCGGGATGTGGCCGAGCAGGTGCAAACCATGCTTCAGCACGAAGGGATCCAGATCCTGATCGATGCCAAAATAAATCAAGTGTTGAAAGAAGGTAAACAGGTGATGCTTGACGTTTACCACGCGGGGCAATCGGTCAACGTGGCGGGCAGTGATATCCTGGCGGCGGTCGGGCGCATCCCCAATACCGCTGGTTTAGGCCTTGATCGCACTGGTGTGGCCGTGGATGAGCGCGGCTTTGTGAAAGTCAATGATTACCTCGAAACCTCAGTGGATGGCATTTGGGCTTTAGGGGATGTGAAGGGTGGTGCGCAATTTACCCATTTATCCTGGGATGATTATCGCCTGGTGAAATACAACCTGACCCATCCTGACAACAAACGCAGTATACATGGCCGCTTAATCCCCTACACGGTGTTTCTTGATCCTGAATTGGCACGCCTGGGCATGACCGAGACGGAAGCGCGTCAATCCTGCCGTGCGGTTAAAATTGCCAAAATCCAGGCCGCGATGATTCCCCGTGCAAAAACCCAGGGGGAAACAACGGGCATGCTCAAAGCGGTCATCGATGCCGATACGGACGAAATTCTCGGGGTTTCTATCCTCTGTGCGGAGGCGGGAGAAATTTTAGGCGTTCTCCAGGTGGCGATGGAAATGAAATTACCCTATCCGGTGCTGCGAGACATGATGTTTGCCCATCCAACCATGGTGGAAAGCATTAACATCTGGTTTAGCAATGTTCATTAAGCAGCATTCAACTTAAGGAAGAGTTAAGCCGGGTCTGTTATATTGCCCAGTCTGTTTATAATTTGAATAAAAACCGATGCTGTTAAAAGAGCAGATTGTTGCACGAAGTATTGACGAAGACCAAAAGGCTGTCGCTGAACAGTGGGCTAATACCTTCAAGTACAGCCAAACCGACAAGCGAGCCGTCCAGATGGCGCAACTGATGGCGGCCTGCATTGCCCGGGGTGAGTTTCGCGTCCGTGGTTATTTGAGCAAAAGCGAAGCACTGGAACCTCCGACCGATCAATTAAGCGTCATCGATTACCTTTCCCATGCCAGCCGCATTATCTTTGATTATAAAGGGTTATCCCTTGAAAACCGGCAGGAATTTTTAACGTTTTTCCCTCTGCCCGAAGACGACAGTGCTGTGGTTTCCCGTTCGGCCACCCACGGCGTGGATCGGGACAAGTCCAATGCCATTGTCGAATTAAAAGGCCTGATGTTGGGTCTGGCCGGGCAACTGCCGACTTACCTTAAAACAGCCCGTGATTTTGGCGTGAACATCGCCATGGGGGGAGAAAGACAACGGAATGCCAACCAGAAAACCATCACCGCCAATGGTTACAGTGGCCATTTGTATTTTCACCGCTACGATGAAAAGCAATTGCTCATGGCAGGCCTCGAACAAAGTGCGCCCTCTACATCGGCCCTGCACCTTTTGTGGGGCGAATCAGGCCCTGTGGACAATGAACAGTACGGTACCGATCAATTTGGCCAGGGGCATTCGCTGCTTGGCGCCTCGGACGTTTATACTGCCGCCGGTTCGCTGTATTTCAGCGATCCTGTTTACCAGGCCAAATTAATGATCGAAAAACAATGCTTTCCGCCAGATAAATACGGCGCGATGCAGGTTAAATTAACCGATGAAAACTGGCCTCAAATAAAGCAGTTTTTAATTGAGCTTCAGGGAAACAGTCAACAAGGCAAAATCGACTCCCTGATGAAGCAGCTATTGGTAAAACCTGCGTCAGCGGTAAGGGGCGAGCGTGAGGTAAAAAGTTTTATCGCCCTGGATTTCACTACCTACCTGCATCGGGTTTATGATGCGTTTATTGCGGCCAACAATCTGGACGAAAATAAAGCAATATTGCTTCTGCAGAATCAGTTGTTGGCGATGATTATCCGATTACAGCAGGGAGATGCCAGTTTTTATCAGGCCTTTTCGGTGAAAGTAAAGGCAATAATGGGCTTAAAAGGGTTGCCAGACACCTACATCACGGCGATGCAACGAATTGATGCTTTATTTACTAAACAATTGAGCGTTGATCCCCAATTAAAAAATGTCCAGAAGGAAATCCTGCTTGAACAGCGCCTGGACAGTTTACAGGCTGAAGCCGTGGAACTGTTGCAGAAGTTGCGGCTGGTGCGTGAGTATTTTACTGCGGAATATGTCAGTGATGATGAAGACATCAAACAGTATTGCAGGCAGTTAGACGTAGCCGAGCAGAAATTAAAAGCCTGTTATGCCGAGGTTTCGAAAACACCCTCATTGGAAAGCAGTTGGCTGATGCTGGGTGCAGACGTTAACGAAAAAGCCATGGATTTTTTAAATGAGGCCATTGAGCAGGGCAAAAACAGTTTACAGCAGGCCCCCAAACTGCATCCTGCGTCCACCGTGCAGCGGTTCCGAGAGGAGCTTGGGAAAGTACAGATGGCTAATGAAACGCTTAGTATGCAAATGAAGCTGCAGGATGCGTTTTATGAGGAACTGACGCAGGAAAACAGCCTCAAAGCCACCCTGGAAATGGACAAATTACAGCAACAGCATAAGCAGAAAATCATGCGCATTGAAAAGGCGCATCAATCAGAGCTTACCCGGCAACAGCAGCGATACGAGCGGCGGACAAAATGGATGGAACCGGTTTTACTGCAAGTGATGAAACTGGAGGACAAGGCTAAAAATTTACACGAACGCGGCAAAACGGTCGCCAGCGACAAGGCTAATCAGTTAGCCATCGACGTCCGTTCGAAACTGCAGGAATATTATCGCAGCAATAAAACCGACCAGCAGGCGTTAAAAACCCTGAAAGACGAAACCCAGCATCTGATGGATGGGTGTGTCGAAACTTTTGAAGATCATCGTGGCTGTAAAGAAATCCTGGCTGGAATCCTGATGCTGGTGATTGGTTATTTTATCGCGGTTGAAATCATGAAAAAGAAAACGGGAAAACCAACGCTCTTTTTGACCGAAACCCAGTCGCTTAAAAAACTGAACAACCTGCGTAACGCACTGAACAACGTCAACCTGGACAGTGAAGACTACCCAGAGGATGAGGACAATGCGCTGGTTATTGATGCCGCCCAGATCTGAGCGGCGGCTGCCGTTTAGGCTTTGAAGGTATTTTTATTCTCAAGGCCGTCTTCATCCTCAGACTCATGAGTGCTCTTTTGAGCTTCTTCATCATCTTCGGTAATCAGTGTCGTGGGTACTTTACCGCTATCCTTGTCCCTGATATTGATAGAAACATGATTGGGTAACTCGGATGGATCGTGTACCGTTGACTGATCCGGTGGGGTATTTGACGGTGCGCTGGCTTCGTCCTTAGATGCTTCCGCCAGGGCGAAGGAGAAGGCAAGGAGTCCTTCAAAAAACAAGTCCACCAGGAGTTTTGATTTACATAGCGCGTTGTTTTCGTCATCACAGGTATTGTCTTCAGCAAACAGTGCGATAATCAAGCCCAGTTGTGTAGCTGCCAATGCAAACTGCAAAAATTGCACCCCCTTTTCACTGCCATGGGTATCCGTACGGAACATGGCAAAAAGTGCGATCAATATTTGTGCGAATTTAGCGGGGATGACGGCTTTGACATCAAGATTCTGAAGGCCGGAACCTAAAATTTCGGTGACAGCCTGAACCCTCTGCGTGTGTCGATGTCCGGAGGAAGACGAGTAGGCAGCGGGTCTGAGGGTATTTATTGCGTTATTAAAAAAACCAGACATTTTTATTTCCTTATAATTAAATCCACATCTTTTGGCTGTAACACCTTATCATAAAAGGCAAATTTATAAAAAACCGTTTAAAAGTAACAAAAGTGTAAAGTATTGTAAAAAATTTATTTTGTGTTATTATTGCGCTAACTTAACCAATATGATCAATTATGCCTGATTTAAGCTCTTTAGGATCAACAGTAAATCACAAGGAGTGGAAGGATGATATTTTCAGTTGGTGGAAAAAAGAAAAACACCCAACCCTCACGGGGCGTTTTTTCCCCAGTTATCAAACCAGTCTGCTGGATAAAAGCATCACCGAATTGTCATCCTTACTGACGACTCAGGAAAGGCATTTAATAGAAAAAAAACTGGCTGCCTTGCAATTGCTGCGGACTCAGATCCTGAATTGGCAGCACATGCACACCATTAATAAATTACCGTCGCATCGTCACAGGGTCATCAAAGAACTCCTTAAGAAGGTTGATAAGGAAATACAGACCACGGAAGACGGCAGGGTTAACAAGGCGGAGGCAAAGCCCAACCCCCTCCGGTTAACGCAATCCTTAGACAGGGAGCAACCTGTTCTTTCATTCCCATCCAGTGGTGAAACACTCTACAGCTGGTGGAAAAAACACAGCCAACTGCATTGGTTGACCTGGCGCTCCGATGCCACCAAAGAACTCGATAAAGCCATTCGCTGGTATTCCAACTCCATCATTATTGATCAACAACAGGCTTTACAGCAGATTTTGCATGCGATTGATGTCTGGCTTTATGCACGCAATGGATTAAGCAGCCGCCAATCGCGGGTTTTGGAATTAAAAAGCAGGATAGAAGAAACATTGACCTCCCTCCAGGGGGTTGATGAAGAAAGAGAGGCCAAGGCATTCTCATTCAATTGTCATGAATAAACGGTACTTCACTCTGCTTCTTGTTGCCCATGTTTTCATTTTTTGTTTAAGTAATGTGCTGGTGCAATACCCCTTTGATGTGGCCGGATTTAAAACCACCTGGGGTGCTTTAAGCTACCCATTGATTTTTATTTTATCCGATTTAACCGTCCGTCTTACCGAAGCAGCCACAGCGCGCCGGATTATTTATCTTGCCATGCTCCCTGGCCTGGCGGGCTCTTACCTGATTTCCAATGTGCTGACTTACCATACCCTGGTTGCCGGCAACGCCATGGCCCTGCGCATTGCCTTAGCCAGTTTTGTTGCCTACGTCTGTGGTCAGTTAAGCGATATTCTATTGTTTCAGCGCCTGCGTCAAAAGAAGCCGTGGTGGATTGCGCCCACGTTTTCCACGACCTGGGGGAATGTGCTCGACACGTATTGTTTTTTCTTCATTGCCTTTTTTCACAGCAGCAACGTGTTTTTAAGCCAGCACTGGTTGGAAATTGCCAGTGTCGATCTGGTGTTTAAGTGGCTCATTAGCCTGGTGTCGTTTGTGCCGCTTTATGGCTTAATCCTTGCCTGGATTCTACGCTCCCGGCAAAGAGCCGGGGAAGCAGCGGCCTAATTCACAATGGCGGCCAGGGCAATACTGCCTTTGCCTGCATGAAGACCGATGGCCGTGGAGGCCGGCTCGATGAAGGCAGGCTCATAACCAAAGGCTTCCGTAGTCATTAAGGCAAATTCTTCCGCCTTTTCCGGCACGCCCGCATGAATAATGCAATAGTTATCCAGACCCTTGTCACTGGCCTGCTCCTGAATGAGCGACACCAGTTTGCTTAAGGCTTTCGTTTCGCTGAACGCTTTGTCATGGATGATGCCTTTTCCTTCTTCGTCCAGGCTGATGATCGGCTTAACACCAGAAAATTGCGCCAGCATGCCTTTCAATTTGCTGACCCGTCCCGAACGAATTAAGGAGTCAAACTGGTTGACCATGACAAAAATTTTCGTTTTGGCAATTTTATCCTGCAGAGACTGTTTAATTGCCTCAATGCTGTGTCCGTCAGCGATCAATTCCGCGGCGTGATTCAGTAAAAGACCCTGGCTGCCGGCGACATGGCGGGAGTTAATCACGTGAACATTGGCAAACGGCTGGCTCGCTTTGACAATGGCATCGTGTGTGCCGCTTAACGCTTTAGCCACACTGATAACCAACACCTGTTCATAATGCGCTGAAAGATGCCGCAGCTTTTCTTCTATTAAAGCGGGGGCGGGAAACGATGTGGTCGGGTAAACCACGGATTGAGTTAAATGATCATAAAAATTTTCACCGTCCAGGCAATAGCGATCCAGTAAATCATGGCCGTCGAAATGGACATTGATGGTGATAAAATGGATTTGATACTGATCAGCCACGTCGTGTGGGATATTGGCGCAAGTGTCAGTGACTAAGGCGATGGGGTATTGACGCTGGTGGATAATTTCGTATTGACGAAGCATGTCGTCGACTTTGGGGTATTGCACTTTGCCTAACGATTGCAGGGAAGAAAAAACCTGCCAGGGTTTATTGCAGTGGAGATGCAGACGGCAGATGCGGGAATTGGCTGTCAGTACAATACTGTCGCCTTTGTCCTGAACAGCCTGCGTGATGGCGGCTTTGTCAATTCCCTCGCCGACTAACATGGCCTCGGTACAATAACGGGTAACAGGTGGTTGGCCACTGACGGGTTGATCTTCATGATGTGATTCACAGTGCAGGAGATCGATTGTTTCCCGCTTTTGCAGGGGATTGGCCAAAAACTCTGCGAATCCTCTCACAAAAAGACGAAATCCCAGGGCGCCGGCATCCACCACATGCGCTTCCTTAAGAACCGTTAACGTATTGGCAGTCCCTTGCAGAGCCTCTTCAAGGGGAGGCTCGGTTTCAATCATTAACTGGTTGAAACAAGAGGTCCGCACGGTTGCGTGTTCGAGGGCTAAGGCCCAGGTTTCCATGACCGTCAGGATAGTGCCTTCAACCGGATTAACAATGGCGGCGCGCACGCTGGCTGCTGCACGGCTGACCATGGCCGCAAAATACCGCGTATCCAGTTGCGGCGGCATCGTGGTGTCTAAAAGCCCATTAAAAAACTGTGAAAAAATCATGCCGGAATTGCCGCGTGCCCCCAATATGCCTGCATCTGCAATGGCGCGGCATGTTGCCTCCATGCTGGTCATTGGTTTGGCATGTATGACGATGGCTCTTGCGGTGGCGGCCATGTTATCACCCGTATCGCCATCGGCTACCGGAAACAGGTTAATGGCATTCAGTGATTCGCGTTGTTGGATGAGGGTGTAACACGCATGAATAACTGCAGAATGGAGCAATTCAGCATCAAGGTGCAATAATGCCATGGCTAACAAAATTCAGTGACTTTCCATTAGCATACACCGACTTTTGATTGGCTTCATCCCTCTTGGCCTTAATTTATTAACTTTTAATAACTTATGCCGGCAAACTTTACTTGACATCTCGCATGGCGCAACCGAACATAGCGTCTATATTCATAAATTTAGTCGCAGGGAGAGCTGAGATGATAAAACAGAAATGGCTAATCAGTGCTGCTTGTTTTTTAAGTGCGCATGCATTTGCTGATGGCCTGTTGAATAACCCGGTTGTCAATGGTCAAAAAGTAATTACCCTGAGTGCAGGGCCTGCCTGGTATTCTTCAGGAAGTACCCAGACTGTGACGCTGCAGCCCGATGTTTTAAAAACCTACATTGGCGACAGTGAAACGCGCGTTCTTGGCACGGCTGAAGTTTTCTTTGGAATTCAATGCCTGCTGACCAATCAGATTTACAGCCAGTTCGGGATTGCCGCCGCTTACGCTGGCAATGCCAAATTGCGCGGCGATGTCCTCGAGGACGGCGACCCGAATTTTAACAATTTCGTTTACCGCTACCAGCTTAATCATGGCCGCGTTGGCTTAAAAGGCAAGCTGCTGGGTGATTTTGGCTATTGGGTTACCCCTTATTTGAGCGGTAGTGTGGCTGTGGCGTTCAATCATTCCTTCGACTGGTCATTAACGCCCAAGATTTTTGAAGAAGTCCCTGCACCGCCGTTTGCTTCCAACACCACAACCGCTTTTGCCTATACGGTCGGTGCCGGTTTGCAGGCGCCGCTGAACAAACATTGGCAACTGGGCCTGGGGTATGAGTTTGCCGATTTAGGCAAAAGCCAATTGGGTGCGGCCATTGGCCAGAGTGTGAATGATCGATTCAAGGAAACGCATCTTTATACCCATCAACTGCAATTCAGCGCGACGTATTTACTCTAAAAGGATTAAGAAATGCGAGGGATAATTCATTTTATCGGACTGGTTTTCTTAGGCTTGCTCTCAATGGATGCACTGGCGGGAGCACAGCCTAAATTTTCTTTTTTTGTGATTGAGCGGGGACAGCCGGTTATTACCTCGGATGGCGCTACCCAGGTCATTTATCAAGTCACCAATAACACTCGGATTACCAGAACCCTGGTGATGGTGCCAAGGCCAGGTCTTGCGCTGGTTGCGGGTCTGCCTGGCAAATGCGACGCGCCGTTTACCCTGGCACCGGGGCAATCCTGCCAATTGCACATAATCGTTGTAGGCAGTGAGATTGGCAGCGGTGTTTCCGGGGGGCCTGTCGTCTGCAAAACTTACCTCCCCAACAGTACGATTCCGGATACATCCCTCTGCTCTCAACCTGCTTCCGGCGACACGCTCAATATCAGAGTTGTGGGATAATTTGCACGAATCCATGCCCGTCTTCAATGAGTGATACGGAGGCGGGTCGAGTGATTGTATTGCATGCGTTGAACTGCAATATTAATTGCCACGGTCGCTGCGGCTGTCGCGAACGGCACAAAAAGCACCATGCCCCAGGGGATGGAAAATGAAATATCCAACAGGGCTGAAGCCAGGTAACTATTAATGGCTATTGCTGTAATACTGGCCAGAAATCCTGCATAACCGCCAATAATGAATGCCTCGCTGCTGCGTATCCAAAGCAGGGCATAACGGCGCATACCTAACAGTTTAAGGATTTGTGTTTCCTGCTGTTTGCTGCTGCTGAACGACAGAATAGCCAGTGCCGCCACCACGAGACCTGCCAATAATGCGAAGAGGGTAATAAAACTGACGGCATTCCCTGCACTGGTGATGATGGCTTGAATACGCTTAAGGGTATTCGCCACATCGATGAGGCTGACGTTAGGGAATTGCTTCACCAGTTTAATCAGAACCGTTTGTTGTTCAGGCGGCACATACAGGCTGGTAATCAGCGTATGGGGAAACGCATCCAGTAGCCCCGGTTTAAACAGCATAAAGAAATTGGGTTTAAACGAGGTCCAGTCCACTTTGCGCAGACTGCTGATCTCAACCTGCATCTGGCTGTCCCCTAGCTGAAAAGTCAGACGGTCGCCTGTTTTTAACCTAAGCCGGTTCGCCACACCCTGTTCGACGGAGACCCAGGGTTTATCGAGGTTTAAAGCCCAGCGGCCCGCAGTAATGTCGTTGCCCTCGGGGAGTTCTGCAGTCCAGGATAAATTAAGCTCCCGTTGCAACGCATTGATGTTTTTGGTTTCTTCGCCAAACAGGTTTTTTACAGGCTGATGGTTAATTTCAATCAATCGCCCGCGTACGACAGGATAAAAAGCGGCTGATTGGATGCCCTCCTGTTGAAGCAACGAATGGAGGTCGTTCAATTGCGAGGGTTCGACATTAATGATGAAATAATTCGCGGTATTGGCCGGCAATTGTTGCCGCCAATTGGCCAACAAATCATTCTTAAGCAGAAACAGGGATAAAATGGCAGTCAGGGCAAGGCCGATGCCCACCACCTGCAGGGCACTGTCTTCGAGATTGCGGGCAATGTTATTAAACCCAAAACGCCAATTCAGCGGTATGGCCCGCTGGCTTTTCATCAGCCCAAAAATCAACCATAAGCTGGCAATGACGACGCCGACATAGGCCACACACCCCATCAGCACAGCGACCGTCATGCTTAAGGATTGGGTATACAGGTAGGCCAGCAGAGCAAGCAGTAATAAGGCTAAGCCGTAAGTCAGGTAAGCGCTGTTTTGCCCGATGTGATGCTGCTCGCGGAAAATAGCAATGGCTGTCACCTGGCGCAATGCCCAGATATTACCCAAAGAAAAACAGAGCAGCAGGAGCATGCCGCTTAACAGACTAAAGACGAAGGGGATTGCGTGGATTTGCAGTTTAACATCCGGCAATAAGCCGCCCAACCACTGAACCAGTAAAGGCTGCAATCCATAGCCCAAGAGCGCCCCTGTCAAACTGGCCAAAAAGCCGAGAAGGCTTAAGCCAATGAGATAAAGGGTAATCACCTGCTTTTCAGACGCGCCGAAACAACGCAACAGGGCCACTTGTTTTAAATGACGCTGACAATAGCGTAACGAGGCCATGCTGACTGCCACACCCGCAAGTACCAGACTCATCAGGGTTCCCAGGTGCAGATAATTTAAGGTGCGCTCAATGGTTCGGCTGACGGCGGGCGTGCTGTTTTGGCTATCAAGCCACTGCTGCTGATCGGTGAGCTGAGATTGAAGCAGATCCTGCAATTGTGCGAGTTTGTCCGGGTTGCCTTTCAGGAGCCAACTGTAAATGAGGTTGCTTCCGGGTCTAATCACCTGGGTTTTATCAATGTCGGTCTGATTCATCAGGATGCGCGGCGAAAAAGAAAACCAGTCGCCCGTCTGGCCGGGTTCCTGACGGATAATGCCGGCCACCCGGAATGCGCCTGCGCCGATATGAATGGTCTCGCCGAGAGTGACGTTGAGCAGGGGCAACAGACGGGGATTGAGCCAGACTTCGCCCGGGGGCGGCGCATGGGCGATGTGACCTTCGGCATCATCCATTCGTAAGGCTATGGTCAGCGAGCCCCGTAAAGGGTATAGCGGTGAGATGGCCTTGATCTGCGCTAACTGCAACTGGTCATCGTGCTCCACCATACTGAGAAAAGTCAGACTGACGGTTTGGGTGAGGTTTCGTTGTTTAGCTTCTTTAATCCATAGAGGGTCAATGGGGGCATTGCTGGTGACCACCACGTCAGCTCCCAGCAGACTGGCTGCACCCTGTTGCAATTGGAGGTTGACTGAATAGGTGAAATTATTTAATGCGCTGATGCAGGCCACAGCAATGACCAGCGCCATGAATAAAAGGGTTAACTCCCCGCTTCGCCAGTCACGGCTTAGGGCTTTAATCGGCAAGGGCCATTTCAGCATTGCAGTTGACCATCCACCAGCGGCCAATGACACTGACAACGCCTGGCCAGTTCTTCGTCGTGCGTCACAATCACCAGGGTCGTCTGATGGGAGCGATTCAGTTCAAACAGCAACTCGATGATGGTTCGGCCCGTTTGTTTATCCAGGTTGCCGGTAGGTTCGTCTGCAAACAGAATGCGGGGAGAAATCGCAAAGGCGCGGGCAATAGCTACCCGTTGCTGCTCCCCACCGGATAATTGGGTCGGGTAGTGGCCTGCACGCTGGCTTAAGCCCACTTGAGATAACCAGGCCGTGGCCACTGGCAACGGGTCATCGTATTGGCGGTTAATTTCCAGGGGCAATAACACGTTTTCCAACGCGGTCAGGTTGGGCAATAAATGGAAGGACTGAAAAATAAAGCCTATATTCCTGGCACGCAATTGGGCACGCTGGTCTTCATCCGCTATAGTTATATCCTGAGTGTCATAATAAATTTGCCCTGAGGTGGGTAAATCAAGGCCTGCCATTAAATTAAGCAGCGATGTTTTTCCAGAGCCTGACGCGCCGGTAATGGCGATGGTGGCTCCTGCCTTGATTACCAGATTAATATCTTTCAAAATAGGCACTATTTGATCACCACTGGGCACGGTGAAATGGACATTCTGTAATCGAATTAACGTCTCTGGAGGCGACATGAAACCTCTGCACACAGGTCTTGTTCTCTTTGCATTGATCATAGCACCCCTTTACGCAAAGAACATTGTGGTTCTTGGGGATAGCCTAAGCGCCGGCTACGGAATTGATATCCAGAAAGGCTGGGTCGTACTGCTGAGTGAAAAACTCAAGCAGGAATATCAGTCCTACCGCATCATTAATCTCAGTACCAGCGGGGATACAACCAGTAATGGTTTGCGAAAGTTAAAGCCGGCATTGCAAAAATATCAACCAGAGGTCATTATTATCGAGTTAGGGGCTAATGACGGCCTGCGCGGCCTGCCGGTGAGGCAGATGAAAGACAATCTTGAAAAAATGGTAATTGCCAGCCAGAAAACCGGCGCTAAAGTCATTGTGCTTGCGACCCTCCTGCCGCCCAACTACGGTTCGCGTTACCTTGACCAGTTTAATCAGGTTTATGCTGAATTGGCAAAAGCTTACGGGATAATTTTAGTTCCCATGTTTCTTGATGGCGTGGCAGGTGACAATGAATTGATGCAAAAAGACGGTCTTCATCCCAATGAACGGGCGCAACAGCGCATTCTGGACAATGTATGGCCGCATTTAAAACCCGTGCTGGAGTAAAACAGGCAAGGTTTTTGCCTGTAAATTACGTTTTTATAGTTTAGTCGGTGCAAAACAGACTACGAATGATGGCTGACTAGAAGATCAATGAGAAAGGGGAAGGTTATGAATAAATTGACGTGCTTGCTCGCAGCCTGTTGGCTGCTTTCAGCCTCGGCGGCCATGGCGAATCAGCAAAGCTGGCAATCCTGGGTTGCTGAAGTGCGTAAGCAGGCCCTGGATCAAGGCATCTCAGCCGAGTTGTTTGATGAAGCCTTTGCTGATATCCGGGAACCAAGCCGTCAGGTGAAAAGTCTGGCACGCTCTCAGCCGGAACATCGATTGACGTTCACCAAGTATTTAAATACCCGCGCAGACAATTACCGCATTGCCATGGGTAAAAAGAATTACACCAAAAACAAGGCTATCCTGGACGAGGTGGCTGCCCAATTTGGTGTCGATCCCTGCTTTATTGTTTCATTCTGGGGTATGGAAACCAGTTACGGTACCTACATGGGCAATTTCCCGGTCATTAAGTCATTAGCGACCCTGGCTTATGATTCCAATCGACCTGACTTCTTCCGTAAACAACTCTTTTTAGCCCTGCACATTGTCAATGACGGGCATGTGTCTCTGAATCATTTCAAGGGCGAGTGGGCAGGGGCATCAGGTCAGCCGCAATTTTTACCGTCAAGCTGGGTAGAATATGCGGTGGATTATGATGGGGATGGCCGTAAAGACATTTGGGAGAGTAAACCCGATGTGTTCGCCTCGATTGCCAATTACATGAAGAAGAACGGCTGGCAGACAGGGCAACCCTGGGCTATCCGGGTGAAATTGCCTGCGAAATTTGATTATACTCTGGAAGGTAAATCCATCGTCAAACCGGTCAGTGAGTGGAATGCGCTTGGCGTTCGCACTGAAAAAGGCGAACCCTTGCCTTACCAGGAATTGGAAGCCAGCATTGTTCAACCGCATGGCGGCCCGGTCTTTCTGGCATTCCCCAATTACAAGATGATTTTGCGCTACAATAATTCTATCTACTATGCCGGCGCGATTGGGTACATGGCGGATAAAATCTGTAACCGCGTGCAGTAACGGCAAGCAGCCGCACCAGCGCCGCTCTCGGTGCGGCTCTTCGATTTCAAGGAGGCTTTGGTGACCACTTTTCTCGATAAGACCGCAAGCTTAACGCCGCTTGCCCGCCGAGTGATCTGCGACAAAGCCACCGAATACCCTCACACGGGACAATACACCCAGCCTGTAAGCCGGGGCACCTACCTCTGCCGCCGTTGCGGATTGGCCCTGTTTCGAGGAGAAAGTCAGTTTCATTCCGGTTGTGGTTGGCCGAGTTTCGATGACGATATCGTTCAGGCGGTCAAACAGATTCCCGATGCAGATGGCCAGCGGACTGAAATTGTTTGCGAGCGCTGCCAGGCGCACTTGGGTCATGTGTTTACCGGTGAGCAGTTTACTGCCAAAAATCGGCGTCATTGTGTGAATTCGGCGGCCCTGGATTATGTTGCGGACAGCGAGGTGCTGGATACCGAAGAGGCCATTGTCGCGGGGGGGTGCTTCTGGGGCATTGATCACTTCCTGCGTCGATTACCCGGGGTGTTGAACGTGGAGGTGGGTTATACCGGCGGGCATGTGCCTGAACCAGGCTATGAGCAGGTTTGTCAAGGCAATACCGGCCATTACGAGGCGGCGCGTGTGGTTTTTGATAAAAGTAAACTGGATTATCACGCCGTCATCAAGCGCTTTTTTGAAATTCACGATCCAACCCAACGCACGGGCCAAGGGCCCGATCTGGGCCAGCAATACCGCAGTGCAGTGTTTTATTATAATGACGAACAAAAGGCGACGATCGAGGGTTTAATCCAGCAATTACGGCAACGCGGTTACGATGTAGCTACTCGGCTCCTGGAGGTTCGCCCCTTCTGGCCTGCAGAAGCCTACCATCAGGATTATTATGCCAAACACAGCAAGGCACCGTACTGCCACCGGCCCGAGCCGCGTTTTGGTGACTAGCCTAACGCGGGTTGCGCGCTGTACAGTTGATTATTGCTTGTCTGTGACGCTTCAACTTCAGGACGTAAGTACTTCGCCAGATGCGTTGTGGGGTATCGCTTTAAAAACTGCACGGCCTCATGAAACCGCTGCGTTTCAGAAAGCGCGTTATTCTTAAGTGATTTAATGGCGGCCAGACTGGCATCGCTTGAAAAGAAAGTATTTAATCCTAAACGTCCTGACAGCCCGCCCAAACGAGACGATTTATACTCGTTGTATTGTCTGATCACGTCGTTGATCTGGCTCATGGTCAGTTTAGGCGCTGCGTCTTTCCTGTTATACAAGGTGTGTCGAAACGTCTTCGCACGCACCTCTTCGCCGGTTTGATTCAAGCGAATGAATTTATGAGCAGGCTCATCGCTCTGTTTTGCTTTAAGTTCTGACAACTGCCCAGGATAATAATCAATGCGAATGTTGCCCTGGTGATATTGGTCGTATTTACGTAAGGAGTTACAAAACGCTGACGCCAGCGTTCCTGCCTGCGCCCCTGCATCAAAGAAAAAAAGCTTGATGCACAAACTGCGTTGCGAGTCCACGCTGAATCCTTGCAGTAAACCGTCCTTGACCAGGTCATCGGCAATTTGCGGTACAAGCACGCTGTCTTTCTGTTTATGGGTCAACCGCAGATGGCTTGATGTACTCGGGAGATGTCTGGCAGTTTCACTGTCGAGTCCCAGAAACGTGGAGGACGGCAGGCTGCCCGGTGTTCCATGCAACCACACGCCCACTTTGGCCCTGGCAGGCAAGGGCGGTATTTTTTCTCCTTGATAACAAAGGATGACGTTTTTATTTTTTTGTCTCTCAAGTTCTACCCATTTGTTTACTGCTTCCTGCTGATCAAGGGCGAATTTTTTCCTTGGGATTGGAATGTAAAGGTAATATGTCATAGCAAGAAAACCTTTGGTAAGTAACAATTGAGTAAAGATTTGTAAAAAATCATACTTAAAAAACGCTGAAATGTAAATAATTATTTCTTTTTGATTTGACAATGAACAAGAAATACCCGTTTGGTCAACGGCTTAACATGAAAGGAGGCGTAAGGCTCCATCCTCGATATAAAAGTGGATGCAGTTACGACCGGCTCGTTTACCTTTTAACAGTGCCATTTCTGCATTCGTTAACAGGTATTCAGGTCGTGTGGATTGAGGATCAAACCAGGTATAGCCAATTGTTACGCTGAAATTGATTTGATGGTGCGGTGTTTCGACAATAATCAGCGTCAGGTTGTGCTGAATTCTTTCAACGACAGTATGGATGTTGGCTGTGTTGTCGGTATGAATCAGGATAATGAAATCGGAAAAATCACTGCGGGCAATGGTGTCCTCTGCACGGCAGGTACGCATTAAGGTTTTTGAAATTTTTTTAAGAAGATCATCGCCGGCCTCAAAACCATGGTGTTCATTAATGGCTTTCAAACCATCAATGTCCACTGTAACCAGGCCAAACCCTTTTTGAGTTTCCAAACTTTCAGCGAGTTGATAGGCCAGTATTTTCTTAAAGCCGGTAAAATTCCAGGCCCGGGTTTTTTGATCCGTGAAATCCAGGCGTTGATCATAAGTCATTTCATCCAGAAGCATTTTTTGCGCTTTGGACAGGCGGCAATTATTAATTTCCGTTTCAGCCAGTTTAATGATGTCATTGAGATTGCTCAAATCGGTCAGGCAAAAGGTTCTTGGTTTGTTGTTGAGCAACACAACAGCCCCTATTTTTTTCCTTTTTTTACAGTAAATGGGGCAACTGACATAAAAGCGTATTTCTGCCCCTTCAAGAATGAGCGGGGTTTTGATGAACCGTTCATCGTTATGGGTGTCTTCGATAATCAGAATGTCGTCATTAATGTACTGGGTAAAAAGCGATAAATCCCTGTTTTTACCAAACACCTCTGTTGAGTTAATTAAATTAAATCGCTGACGCTTCTCGTCAAACAGGCTGATGGCGACAATGGGTACATCAAACAGTCGCTTGCTTAAGCTCACAAGACGGGTCAGGCTGTCTTCAATGGGGGTATCAATGATTTTACTCAATTGCTGCGTAATGATATGGATATCTGAGGAAAATGCTTTTTGCCCCATGATGAATCCTTATTCTGACTCGGCTACTATCAACTATAGCACGCAAAGCCGGGTATGCAGAGAAATCTGCTTATAAGTCAAGCTATTGGCCTTTCATTTAGCGTTATTTTTTGCGGTGGACAGGCATTCTTGAGCAATATGGTATAAAATTTAATAAATTTGTGCAAACTTATGTCTTCAGCCGTCTTCAAGGCGTAGATTAAAGTTATGGGCAGAAAGCCCGATATAAAACACGTGGACAGGGGGCAGCCCAAGGTTGGAGAAAAGGTTATGCAAAGTTATTCTTTATCTGAAATTCTATGTGAACGCATGCAGAATGCAGAAGAGGAACTTGGTTTCGTTGAGCGCATTATCCAACTGAACTGTAAGGAAATCGACACATGGGAATTCAGAGACCGAAAAGCCTTTGAAATCGGCAACATTGAAGAACTGGCCTTCAGCATCAAGCACAAGGGGCAGTGTCAACCTATTGTGATTGTGAGGGCTTCCGATGAATTTCGACCCAAAAGCGACCCGAGTGCCAAATACATCGTTATTGCCGGGTATCGCCGCTGGTCAGCCTGCAAACTCTATAATATTCCCGTCAAGGCTGTGCTAAAAGACTTAACGTTTAATCAGGCGATTTCGGTGCTGGTTTCTGAAAATGAAAAAGAAAACGTGTCGGATTATTCCAAAGGGATGTTTTACACCACACTTCTGCGAACTGAAAAAATCACTCAGGAACAGTTAAGCGACAAACTTGGGCTTAGTCCTTCGGTTTTGAGTAACTACCTGGCTTTTGCCCAGGTTCCCAACGAAATATGGGAGGCGGTTGGCGACTTGTCTCATGTCTCAGCCAAAACGGCTTCTGTCATCCGTGCCATCGCTAAAAAGGGCACAATCTATATCGAGGTTTTGTGTGAAATCGGCGATAAGATTGCCAAGGGATTTGGAGAAAAACGGATTAAGGAAGCGGTGGAAGAGCAATTGGATAAAAAATTAAAGCGGTCGCCGATTGATAAATTTAATAACCATCGTTTTAACTATCGAGGCAGACAATTGATGACTCTGCATCGCGGCACCATCAAGTTGAGCAATACCCTGGTCCAGCACGAACATTATGACAATCTGGTGGCCAATCTCGAAAAATTGCTGGCTGACTTTGCGGATTTCTATATCAACAAATGATCACTGCTTTTTTTCTTCCTCCTGATACAGGGCATCAGCCTGTTCCGCCTTTTTGGTGTTTTCAAGCAGTTGCTGCTCTTTCAACTGCTCTTGCCAGAAGTCATTCAACTGGGCTTTCAGGCGATTGAGAAAGCGAAACAGCTTGCCGAGATGGCCGGCGAGCATGGGAAGTTTATTCGGGCCGAATACCAGAAGCGCAATGATTAAGGTAAGCAGGAGTTCACCCGAGGTCATGATTTTTCGTCGTCTTCATTGAGCGCCTTACGAAAATTTTTAATGGCGCTGCCCAAGTCGGAGCCAATGTTTTTAAGTTTGCTGGTGCCGAAAAGGGCAATGACGATTAACAAAATAAGCAACAGCGACAAAGGACTCACTCCGCTTAGCCCCATCATTCACTCCTGTTTGTGCGGTTAACTAACATTATCATACCGCCAACCAGGGCGGCAATCAAAGCAACGGGCGCTATTTTATCAGGCTCAATCAAGTCAAGAAAACAGAGTGCGCTGATGGTCAGCATGGCGCTGAAAATACCAGCCCCAAGCCCTTTATTCCATGCCTGTTGCCGGTTTTGCGGAGGGTTGTCGGCGGAAAGCATTAATGAGCGTATTTTCTCCTCTTTACTGAGTACCAGAAGGTCATTAAGCAATCGCGGCATGTGTGGAAGTTGTTCCGCAAAGAAAGGCAGATTTTCTTTTAACCGTGCAAAAAACGCTTTGGGACCAATTTGTTCTTTAAGCCATTTTTCTAAAAAGGGTTTGGCTGTAGCCCAAAGATCCAACTCAGGATACAACTGCCGGCCAAGGCCTTCGATGGCCAGCAATGTCTTTTGCAATAACACCAGTTGCGGTTGAACTTCCATCTGAAAACGCCTGGCCACCTGAAATAGACGCAAGACGACCTGGGCAAAGGAAATGTCCTTTAATGGTTTTTCAAAAATGGGTTCGCAGACGGTACGAATGGCGCTTTCAAATTCCTCAATACGGGTATTTCGCGCAACCCAGCCTGATTCCACGTGCAATTGGGCAACGCGGCGGTAATCGCGGTTGAAGAAAGCATAAAGATTTTCAGCCAGGTAGCGCTTGTCATTCTCATTGAGCGTACCGATAATGCCAAAATCAATGCAGATGTACTGTGGGTCGTTGGGATGCTGCGTGGATACAAAGATATTGCCGGGATGCATGTCGGCGTGAAAAAAGCAATCGCGAAAAACCTGAGTGAAAAAAATTTCAACACCACGCTCGGCAAGCTTTTTAATGTCGATGCTGTAGTCGCGAAGGGTTGCTACGTCGGCGACGGGAATCCCGTAAATGCGCTCCATCACCAGGATATTTTCCCGTGTGTAATCCCAGAACACTTCTGGAATGTAGAGCAGCGGTGAATTGAAGAAATTACGACGCAATTGACCGGCATTGGCCGCCTCACGCTGCAAATCCAGTTCATTGAGCAGGCTGTGTTCAAATTCTGCAACGATTTCCTTTGGTTTAAGGCGCTTGCTTTCCGGCCAGTACCGATCCGCAAAATTGGCAATGGTGTGCATGATGCTTAAGTCGTTTTCGATGACTTTGCGCATGTTGGGACGCAAAATTTTCACCACCACCTCTTCACCGCTTTTTAAGCGGGCCGCGTGCACCTGGGCCATGGAGGCCGAGGCCAGCACCTGGGTGTCAAATTCAGCAAACACATCAAAGGCTGAGCGGCCATAGGCGGCTGCAATGATGGTCAGTGCCTGCTCACTGGGAAAAGGCGGCACTTTATCCTGTAGTTTGCAAAGCTCCAAAGCAATGTCTGCTGGCAAAATGTCGGGCCGAGTGGATAGCGCCTGACCAAATTTAATGAAAATAGGCCCCAGTTCTTCGAGGGTTTTACGCAAGGCTTCCCCGCGCGTTAAGGGCTGGCGGCGCCACCAGGTCCAGGGATTGAGGTAGACGATGAAACGAAACGGTGCAAACAAATGAATGGAGACGATGAGTTGATCAAGGCCATTACGTGCCAAAACCCAGTTAATGTAAAGCAGACGAAGAACTTGTTTAATCGATTTCATAGGCGGCCGCTAGTAAATTAATTCGTGCCATGAGACGCTCCACGTCGTGCCCCAGTTCATCGATGTCCCTGAAAAAATCCTCGATTTCCTCCCGAGAGGGGAAAAGCCTTAACTCGTCATGCAGGTAATGGTTTATATTATGCTGCATGGATTGTGTAAAATGGTTGGTGAAGGCCCGGCCGCGTTTCACTAAAGAGCCCAGCTGATGGGCGATCACATCCCCCGTAAAGTGGGCAAGATGCCCCTCCCAGTCAATGTCAAGTTCATCAAACAGCTTCTTAACCTGATAACCCAATTCCGTATCGCCTGAGAGCCTGATTTTATCATTAAACAGGGAGCGCGCTTTGGAGGCCGGCAGGAAACTTAAGCGGATTAACCCTAAAGGATTGCTGTGAATAACCGTGTCGGGATGCTCCGAACAACTGTCTAACAGCAGGAGCTGCTGATTTTCAAAGGTAATAAAAAAATGAATGTCGAGCGGTGAAACAACCACTTCTATCCGTTTGCCATGCAGGGCGGCAATTTTTTCCGGCATGGTATCATCCAGCGCCAGCGCGCCGTTAATGGCCGTCTGCAACGCTTTAAGCGAGTATTTTTTTATCATAACCCTCTCAGTATTTGTAGGCGATATGCAGGGCAACAATGCCGCCGCTTAAATTGTGATAATGACAATCCTCAAAGTCTGCGTTTTCAATCATGGTTTTTAATGTGTTCTGATCCGGGTGTTGCCGGATGGATTCTGCCAGGTATTGGTAACTGGCGGCGTCTTCGGCAAACCATTGCCCCAGTTTTGGCAGTATGGCAAAGGAATACCAATCATAAACCGGCTTTAAGCCCGGCAGGGTGGGTGTGGAGAACTCCAGTATCATCACCTTGCCTCCCGGTTTGCAGGTTCTGAACATCGAACGCAGGGCTTCATTTTTATCCGTGACATTACGAAGCCCAAAGCCCATCACAATGCAATGAAAACTGTTGTCGGCAAAAGGCAGGTATTGGGCATTGGCCTGGACATAATGAATATTGTCAAACAAACCCTCATCCAGCAGCCGATTGCGGCCGACGTCAATCATGGCGTCGTTAATGTCCGCGAGAATAACCTGCCCTTTCGGCCCTGCCTTTTTACTGAGCAGGCGGGTTAAATCGCCGCTGCCGCCAGCCAAATCAAGCACAACCTGTCCTTCACGAACCTGGCTTAATTCAATTGTGAAGCGTTTCCACACATGATGAATGCCAAGGGACATCAGGTCATTCATTAAATCGTAATTTTTAGCTACCGATTTGAACACCGCGCCGACTTTTTTTTCCTTTTCATCCCAGGCTACAGACTGGAAGCCGAAATGCGTGGTTTTTTGCTCATGAGTCATCAGAAGCCCTTCGATTAAACAAAGAAACAAGTTTACCGCAAATTGGTGTTAACTTCATGTGCCTGTTGCATGGATGCCCCGTTTTTAGAAAAATTGTGTAAACTAAATAAGATAGGTCTGTAAACCGGTTAATAGAGGGCTGCAGAACAGCCTCAGGCATTGGAATAAGGCTTCACCTATTTCTATTAAGCCTTTCACTGCGAGGAAAATGAATGGACTTTCCAGGTGTTGCCAAGTCACAGCTTGAAGACAGATTAATCAGTGAGTCCTATAAAGATTTTTATTTTATCATTCTGGCGGATTTCTTTGCCGTTATTTTATACTCCCTGATCTTAATACCCGTCATTACAAGCCCCTGGCTGCTCTTTTCCTGGGCTTTACTGATGATCACCGTTAATAATGGACTGCGTGCCCTCATGGTCTTTTATTTTAACCGCGAAGTCGCACAGTTCGGCCTGCGCAGCGCTTCATTCTGGAAAACCTATTTCGTGTTAAACAATACCCTGTCGGGTATTTTATGGGCCTTGGGAGGATTGCTGTTTCTGTATGTTGACGATGCACTATACCGCATGGTGATTTTCGTTTACTTAACCGGTTTGTTAGGCGCCCCGCTGGCTAAATTACTGACCCATATCGGCGCCTACCTTGGTTTTATGACGCCCATCGTGATGGTCATGCTTTTTTTATCCGTCTCAGTCATTCCCGGCTTCTCCCTCATGCTCTTTTTGGCCGTTGTCCTCTATGTGGCTCTCATTATTTTTGCCTCAACCAGTGCCAATCAGTTTTTACTGAAATCGATCTACCTTGAGCTCTACAGTTCCGCTCTGTTGCTGGATTTAAAACGCAGTGAAGAAAATTTTCGTAATACCATTGAAAATGCGCCCATAGGCATGGCGCTGGTGTCGCCCGAAGGGTACTGCATTCACGCCAACCGTACCCTTCAGGATACATTGGGCTACAGCGATAAGGAGTTAAAAAATAAAAACCTTCTGGATATTACCTATCAGGATGATTTAGGCATGACCAAGGAATCGATGGTTAAAATCATGAACGGCGACATGCGCATTTCCCATCTTGAAAAACGCTTTGTACGCAAAGACGGGAGTGTAATTTGGGCCATGGTGAGCCTGTCGTTAATTCGCGATGAAAAAGGCGAACCGCTCAATTTTATTCTGCAGATGAAAGATGTGAGCGATCGGATTCAAAATGAAGAAAAAATGCGGCAGCTTAATGAAAAAACACTGGAAACCCTAAACGAATTGAAGCTGCTGGAACATGACGAAAGCCTTTTAAATAAACTTAACCGCTCCCTTCAGATCTGTATTTCCGTTGAGGAGGCCTATCCTCGAATCCGTCTGGTGGCAGAGGAATTATTCCCCGAACTAAGCGGCGGCCTGATGGTGTTTAACAAGACAACGAATCAGTTGGAAACGGTTATACAATGGGGCGACCAGGAGCTACTAACGAAACAGTGCTTACCTCTGGATTGTTATGTTATCCGGGAAGCAGACATCATTGATGTGGATGAGCCTCAGAAGAGCATTCCCTGCAATCATTACGTCAGCCTGCCCCGGGGAGGTTCCATAGGGTTGCCAATGATTGTACAAAATGAATTAATCGGTGTGATTCACGTGTTTGCTCCTGCCCAAAGAAAACTAACTCAGCACCAGCGGGATATGGCGATTTCTTTTGGTAACATTGTAAAACTGGCTTTAGCCAATATTAATTTGCGAGCCTCACTCAATGAACTGTCCCTGCATGATCCGCTGACCAATTTATACAACCGCCGTTATTTAAACGATTTGTTATCCCGGGAATTGATTCGCCTTGCCCGTGAAAAAAGCACATTGTGTGTTGCCATGCTGGACCTCGATAATTTCAAAAAATTCAATGACACCTACAGTCATCTCGCGGGAGACGAGGTATTAAAAATAACAGGGCAATTGTTAAAGAAAAATTTCCGCGATACGGACATCGCTTTCCGTTTTGGAGGCGAGGAATTTGTGGTGGCCTTACTTAACACAACACTGGTGCAAGCGGCTAAAAAACTGGATCAGTTCCGTGAGCTGTTGAAAGAAACGCCGATTGTGTATAAAAACCAGCGGTTGTCCGAGATTACTATTTCAATCGGTGTCGCTGAGGCGCCACGGCATGGCGCGACCATTGACGAAATTATCAAAGCCGCCGATCAGGCACTGTATGAGGCGAAACAAACCGGTAAAGATCGGGTTAAAGTCTATAAAAGTGACATTTAACCCCTCACCACGGACAGCTAACGGAACGGTGCAATACGGTAGACGTGGTTTGAACCCGGCAAATTTGCTAAGCTCATTATTCCGTTCTGCAATCACTTGAAGCCCAAAACAATGACACCTTTGATAAAGTGTGCTTTTGCACCTTTGTTCAGTCTGTTTATTTTTCTTCTCGGCGCTGGATTTTTTTCAACCCTGCTGATTTTAAAAATGACGCTGGAGCAGGCTTCAACCTGGTTGATGGGGGCGATAACCAGTGTGTTTTATATCGGTGTGGTGGCGGGTTCGCTTCGCACGGAACAGATTATTCTCCGGTTGGGGTATCGCAGCGCCTATGGGCTTTTTTCGCTCATTCTGGCCATGTGCTGCCTATTGCACGGGTTCTTCTATGAGCCTGGCTTGTGGCTGGTTTTGCGTTTTATTGCCGGCTTTGTGATGGCTGGCGTTTATGTCGTAATTGAAAGCTGGTTGTTATCGGTGAGTTCGATCCGCAATCGTGGTCAGGTCATGGCCTGGTACATGATTGCATTTTACAGTGCCCAGAGTGTTAGCCAGTTTATCCTCTGCCTTAAGGACACAGCGCCCTTTCTTCTTTATGGATTAGCGGCTCTGCTCAGTGTGATTTCGGTCATTCCAATCGCTTTTTTAGCCAGCCGGATTCCCAGGTTAACCGCGTCTTCCTCATTGCCCAGGATTGCTTTGTTGAAAGCCTCCATACCGGGATTGACCGGGGCGCTGGTTTCAGGACTGATTATGGGTGTTATCTACGGTTTATTACCGGTTTACCTCAGCGCATTATCAGGCGGTGTGTCCTTGGTAGCCACCTACATGTTTGCGGTGATATTTGGCGGTATGTTGCTGCAATATCCATTAGGCAAATGGTCTGATCAGCGTGACCGGCGTCAGGTCCTTATGCGAATTACCGTTCTGACCATGCTGACGCTGCTGTGTTTGATTGGTTTTAAAGGCCCATCGGTCTGGCTTTTTGGTTTGATGATGCTTTTTGGCGGGCTTACTTTCGCACTTTATCCCATCAGTGTCAGTGATGCCTGTGATGCATTAGGTCCGGAGGACATTGTGGCGGTAACGCAAACCCTGCTGCTGGCCTACAGCGTAGGAGCCATGGTGGGGCCGGTTATTGCTTCATTGTTTATGCAGGAGTTGGGGAACCGCGGGTTATTCATTTACTGCATCATGGCTTGTGCGGCAACACTGCCGATGTATGCACAAAAAAGAGAACGGCTTCCACCGGGCGAGTTTGTCAGGACAGGGCGTCTTCCACTTGATTTAAAGAAGCCGGATTGAGCAGCCATTGAATCTGTGTATTAAGATCAATATCTATCTGCGAAGGCTCTTCAATGTCTCGCGATTCGTATGCATTTTCTTCAGGGAACGCGGTTTTAAAGTCCCGCATTCGCTGTTGACGCTGTTCATGCAGCCAGACAATTTGCGGTGAGAAAAGCCTCAGCATACCCTGCACCCAGCGATCCAATACCTGCCAGTATTCGCTGTCGTTAAGCGTCATTTTAAACCGTCTGATAAAACCGGCGACGTGGCGGGCGTCGTAAATGATATCGGAAGAAACCCAGCGGTTGACGGTAAACAGGCGGATGGGTTGTCCGTAACAATTCATGGCAATGGCGACCAAATGGGTCATGGGATTGTCCATGTACTTATCCCAGTCAGGCAAGGCGGTGGGCTTAATCTTTGCCGGAATGCCTTTATACCTCAGAAAACAATGGAAATGTCCATGCTCCATGCTTTCAAAATTTTCACGATGGCAGTGGTAGAAATACTGAGCTCCCGTTTGATGATCAATGCGATCGCCTTTGGGGTAATGATTCATGGATACATGTTTGCGTTTTTTCTCAAGGGTGTAGTGAATGATATTCCTGCCCCTGGCTGTCGTCATTTGTTGCTGGCTTTCAAGCACCTGCCTTGCGGCACGCAGCAATTGCGATTGCTGAAAAGCACTTAAGTCTGGAAGAGAAAAATTCGGCATGGGTCATTTCGTTAAAGAGAAGAAGCACAGGGAAACAGCCGCCATGACTGTTCCCCTGACATGAATCAGCTGCCGCTGCAACCGCCACAGCCTTTGCAACCGCCGCAACCTTTGCAGCCGTTACAACCTTTACAGCCTTTGCAACCGTTACAACCTTTGCAACCGTTACAGCCTTTACAACCAGTTACTTGAGTGCCTGCCGTATCATTTGCATAGGCAGCAGGAGCAACCGTAGCAGCAGATAAAGCAGTTAATAAAGCGGCAACAGCAACAGTTGATTTTTTCATGATAAGTCTTCCTTGAAAGTAAGTTAAGAACATGAAGCCACTTAAAGAGTAGCAGAAAAAAAATAATTTTTCTTACCTCCTCAATAAAAAAATGAGTCTGTTTTAAAGAGGTTATGGACAGTGTGTTAAAAGTTAGCGAATAGCGTTTTAAAAGGAGACAGGGGGAAGGGAAACAGCGGGATGGCTGTTTCCCGATACCGGTGAATTAAGACTGAGGGGCCTGATTGGCATTGCCAGGATTGCTGGGGTTATTTGAACCGGTGTTACTGGCTGGCGTATTTTGCTGACCGGGGTTGGCTTGATTTTGAGTCGTATCCGTCGTTTGTTGTTGACTGGGTTGGCTGGGATTCGCCGCATTGGCATCCGCGTAAGTTTGAGTTTGTGTCGCATGGGATTGAGTGCTGGTCTCTGCATTGGCATTGGGTTGGGCAGAAACGGCGGTTGCAGCGAAAATGGCCAATAAAGCAATTACTTTTTTCATGATCTCTCCATCGATTTTCATTTGGGAATGCCTCTAGCCGATACAGCCCATCAAGAGGCAGACTCACTATAGCGGTTAATGGCTGAATTTGACAAGAGTTTCTTGTTTATCAAGGAATTAGTTAAGGTTGCAACAGTGATTTGACGGCCAGAAGGTATTGGTTTTCATCCGGATAACTGCCGGTACGCTGCGCCTGCCAGAGGCATTCAGCCAGTTTCTCAAGCAGCAGGTGTTCAACTGCCAGTCTATCCTGGTATTTTGCAAGTAATTGTTGATAAGCCGCGACAATGCCTGCGGGACGATTGGTAGCCAATTGATCGCGGACTGCCAGGTGAAGCCCCATGTGCAGAAAGGGATTGGTCTGACCTAATTCGGGAAAATAAGCCTGTTCGTTTTCAGGGATGGGGTTTTCCAGCAGGGCCTGGTATTCAGGATGATCGGCAATGACATTGACAATCTGCTGTTCCAGGGGCAGTAAGGGCATTGCATGGCGGTGCTTATGCCAGCTTGAATAAAACATTTGCCGGGTGTCTTTCACATTGTCGCCGTAAAACATGGTTGCCTCGTTTTGCCAAAACGTTGAGTTTACTGCATTGAATCGTTAACAACAAACGCAATCTGCTGGAATTGTTGACAATCAAGCGCGGCTTGTGAGATAGTTTCGCCTGCGAGGTTGGACTTGCTATGTGTCATTCCACTGGGTCAATTGGCGACACACTGATTGGCCCTTTCTATTTTTCTGCCTATCCTCTTTTTTTATTGGTATTTTTTTCTTCAATTTAGCCGAATAATGTGATTATATCGAGGTTTTCAATGGACGGAGATTACCATGCGATTTTTTACAGGCTTCTTTAACTCGGCTGTTTCTGGCCAGTCAACCGACCGGTTTGTCAAACCGGACAGTGATTTTGATTATCAATCCAGTACGCACATCAATATCGTCAATCAGCAGGTGGCGCGTTTCAGCAAGGCATTGGCTGATTTGCAAACGGTTGATGCTCATATCCTTGTCGGCACTGGGGCTGCCGTCGTTTCGTGGTTGACCTGCGGGTTTCTTCCCTTGGCTACGGTAGGAATGGTAGCCAGTGTCTACGTGGGTTATTGCGCCCGCTCTCGAAAAGAATATGCCAATGATTACAAAAAAGCCCTTGACGATTTGATTGCCGTTTATCAATGGGCGATGGGAAAAAACAGCGACAAGATGTGGTACAAGCTTGGCCAAAAGGATCTTCAGAATCTCATTGTGACACTGGGTCCCTGGGTGAATACCGACACCATTCATACCTGGAGAAAGGAGGATCTTCAACCTTCAACGCTCGCTAAGCTCACCACTGGCCGTCGGGCTGAAATTTCGGAAGAAACCGAAAGGCAATTACTCCGTCTTGCAGAAGGTGTCCACATGAATTCAACCCAATTCCGTCTTTACGGTGAAGGGAGTGTGGATACCTTGCTGAGCAGCATCAAGGACAATGCCATGGCAAAATTAACCGAGTTGGCTACGGGCCCTAAACAATCCTAGATTAAAACTGGCTGCCCGCCAGTTTAAGGCTTAAACAGATCATCAATAAGCCGCTGCACAATTCCACGCGCCGCCACACGGTGGTGCGGGACAACACGTCGGAAAAATAATGGGTCGTGAATGTCAATGAACCGAACCATAACAGGCTGGAGGTGGCTACTCCCAGTACAAAGGCTTTTTGATGTTCGGGGAATTGGGCGCTGTTGGTGCCGATAATGACTAAGGAATCAATAATGGCATGGGGATTAAGCAAGCTGAATCCCAGCGCGAGCAGAATGATTTGTAAGCGATTGCTGCCTTGCTGATCGGGCAACTGGGATTTTGCCGATTGCGACTGAAAGGCATTTTTTAAAGCCTGACTGCCGTAATACATCAGAAAAGCCACACCAAACCACGTCATTCCTACCTTCAATTGCGGGTGCAATTCCAGGACATGGTACAAGCCTGCTACGCTGCCGCAGACTAAAATAAGGTCGCAACAGAAACACACCAGCGCAGACAAAATGGCGTGTCGACGTTGTGCACCCTGGCGAATTAAGAACACATTTTGAGGGCCTAAGGCCATGATCAGGGAGAGACCGAGTACTAAACCATTAAAATAAACCAACATGATTATTTCCTCCTCAAATTGCGAATCCAGGCATTATCTCTGAAAACAGGCTATTATAGAAATTAATAATTTTGATTATTGATAAATTTGACTTATGAGACTTGATCATCGTGGATTACAGGCTTTAGATGCTGTCATTAACACCCAAAGCTTTGCCGCCGCCGCAGAGCAATTGTTTATTACGCAGCCAGCGATAAGCCAGCGCATCAAGCAACTGGAAGTGATGATGGGGCAGCCTTTGCTGATTCGAACTCATCCTTACAGGGCGACTCCTCTGGGTGAAAAAATGCTGGGCTTGCTTCGCCGCATTCATCTGCTTGAAGAGCACTTTCTTCAGGAAATTGAACAGGATTTACCTGCTCGGTTGTCAGTAGCCCTCAATCGTGACAGTCTGGAAACCTGGTTTACTCATTTGCTGGCGGATTTGCGCTTTCTTGAAAAAGTGAATCTCGACATCATTACCGATGATCAGGAATTAACGCTGGACTATTTCCGCAAGGGGGCGGTTTCTGCCTGTGTATCGAGCCATGATAAAGCGTTACCCGGTTGTGAATGCGCCCTTTTGGGGCATATGGATTATTTACTGGTCGCCTCGCCAGCATTCATCGAACGCTACTTCGAGAATGATGCCGCAATGGAAGACAATCTCTACCATGCGCCCCTGCTGGTTTTTGACAGCCGTGATCGTCTTCATGAGCGTTTTTT
This sequence comes from Legionella rubrilucens, assembly GCF_001468125.1. Taxonomy (GTDB): domain Bacteria; phylum Pseudomonadota; class Gammaproteobacteria; order Legionellales; family Legionellaceae; genus Legionella_C; species Legionella_C rubrilucens. The sequence goes on from NZ_LNYT01000022.1 coordinate 480,668, forward strand.
TACCCACTTTTTTAAAAAAGCCCTGTTGCCCAAGCGTTACAATATGGTCCCTTCCGTACAGGGGTTTAGGGAGTTTGCTATCCAGGGATATGGCTTTGGTCTTATTCCGAGTCTGGACATTACCAGCGAACTGGCGGAGGGCCTTCTTAAGGAAATCTGCCCCGGCAAACGCTGGCTCATGCCGCTGTATTGGCATTACTGGCAATTGCCAGCGCTTCATTATCAGGAATTCATTGAGACCATTATCCACGGCGCCAGCCGTTACCTCATTTGAAGCGGTTTACTCAAGGCAAACCATGATTTTTCCCTCCTCGATACGGGTGGGATAAATCTTTAAAGACTTGGATGAGCTGACTTTCCCTAACAGTTTGCCGATGGCGGGTGGCCAGGGCGACCAGCAGGCCACCTCCCCGCTGTCTAAATCAAATTCACTTTTATGAAAAGGACAGACAATGGTGTTTTGTTCTGTGATTTTGCCTTTCGCCAGCGGCAGTTTGAAATGCGGGCACTGCGACGACAGCGCATGGACCTTGTCTTTGTGCCACAGAAATAGAATTTTGTTGCCGTCAATGCTTGCCACATGCCGTTGCTGATTCTGTAACAGTTCCAAGGCGAGTGCTTCCTTCCAGATCATGATGATTCTCCTTCCAAAGAAAGCCAACAGAATACCAGCCGGAGGCAAAGAAGTCAGTCAAAAAAACCATTTTGTGTAAATAAAAAACAATTTAACAACATTTAATAAATACTGCAGCAATCATCATTGCAAGTTCTCTACCGAGGGGTATAAAATGCTTGATTATTTTTCTTGTCTGTCGCTGTTTAAGGTAAGCATATTAAGGAGGGGGCGTGCGCTCTTTGTTGAAAAACAACGCAATTTTTGCGATTTTATTCATGAGTGTGATTTCATTCGTCAATGCATCGTACGCTGCGAAAGCCAGTGATGAAACCTCAAAAGCAGCGGCTGAACCGGTAACCACGTCCAATGAGGCCCAATCAAACGAGGCCCAATCCATTGTTCCCGAAGAAGTGAAACCGGTTCCCAAACAGGACGTGACAGCAGAAACAGGGACGCCACAGGAAAAAATCGCGGAGCCCTTGATCGACGGCTACTACCCCGCCTACCCCCAAACCAAAGCACCAGCGGATGACGTTCAGAAAAAACTGATTGAGCGCGGCGAATACCTGGCTAAAATGGGTGATTGCATTGCCTGCCATACCAATGTGAAGGGCGGTACGCCTGCCTTTGCCGGAGGGTTGCCGATCAATACGCCTTTCGGTACGTTTTACAGCCCCAATATCACCCCGGATAAAGAAACCGGCATTGGTAACTGGACTGAAGACGATTTTATCCGTGCCATGAGAGAAGGCCGTGATCCCAAGGGCAGAAATTATTTCCCGGTTTTCCCCTACATTTACTTCTCAAAGACCACAGACGACGATTTACGCGCGCTTTATGCGTATTTCATGAGTCTTCCGCCAGTCAAGCAGGAAAATAAATCGCTTCCTTTCCCATTCAATGTTCCAGGAGCCCGGTTTTCTTTATGGGGATGGAATCTGTTGTTCTTCTTCCCTGAGGAAGACGCCATTGAATACCAAAGTGATAAATCACCGGCCTGGAACCGCGGCAAATACATAGTTGACAGTTTAGGGCATTGCAGCATGTGCCATACGCCGCTCAACATTTTTGGTGCACCAAAGGATCGCTATTATTTGACTGGCAGTTTCATTGATGGTTACTGGGCTCCCAACATCACCAAATTCGGTTTGCGCTCAGCGAGCCGCTACGAAGTGGCGGATGTGTTCCTGAAAGGGGAGCTTATCAATCGTGCCGGCCCTGTCGCAGGTCCCATGGCGGAGGTCAATCACAACAGTTTAAGTTATCTGACTGAAGAAGATCGTCTGGCGATTGCAACCTATTTAAAGACTGTTGTCAGCGAGGAGTCTCTGGGTGTTTCTCCATCCGAGCAGCAACCTACCCTGAAACGCGGTAAACAGGTTTATGTCAATGCCTGCATCATTTGCCACCAGGATAATAAAATGGGTGCTCCCGTCATTGGGGATGGTGCAAACTGGTATCGGCGTCTCAAAGACAGCGGCCTGACAGGGCTGTATCGCCATGCCATTAACGGCTATAACAGCATGCCGGTTAAAGGGGCCTGCGTAACCTGCAGCGACAACGACATCATGGCGGCCACGGATTATATTTTAAACAAATCGCTGTCCCGCTCCCAATGGACGGATTTGGACAATGCCGGTTCGCAAAAATACCCGTCGAGCGGAAAGGCTGTTTACAATGAAAACTGCGGCATGTGCCATGACGATGGCAAACAAGGCGCGCCGAAAATTGGCGACAAAGCCATCTGGAAACCGCTGCTGCAGAAAAACATGGATGTCTTAATCAAGCAAACGGTAAGTGGTGAATACCATCCCAAAAACGGGGGCTGCAAGCATTGCACAACGGGTGAAGTGATTGAAGCTATCAAATACATGGTGAGCCAATCGAAGGAAGAGGGAAACTATTCCTTGTGGTAAGGGCGATTGGTGGTAAATAGGGTTATAAGAAAAATTAATCATCAGGCTGGTTACCGCAACCAGCCAATAAGAATAAGGTGAGGAATGGGGATGCGAAACAGGTTTAAGGCTGGCGGATTGCTTGCCGCTGCCGGAGTCGGGCTAATGACAACTCAAACGGCCGCTGCAGCAGCAGACACGTGGCAGTTAAATATGTACAAAGGTGTGACGCCTTTAAGCCATGACATGTATTTCCTGCATACGACATCGATGATTGTGTGTGCATTGATTGGTATCGTGGTGTTTGGCGTGATGATTTATTCGCTTATTCATCATCGCAAATCCGTAGGTTACAAACCGGCAACCTTTCATGATAACCCGCGTCTTGAAATAATCTGGTCAGTGATTCCCTTCCTGATTCTTATTGCCTTAGCCATTCCCGCCACAACTATCCTGATGCGGCTTGAAGACAGCAGTGATTCTGACGTCACCATTAAGGTCGTTGGATCTCAATGGAAATGGCAATACCAATACCTGGATCAGGGGATTAGTTTTTTCAGTAATCTCGCCACGCCCTATGATCAGATTCAAAACAAACAAAAAAAAGAACAGTGGTATCTGCTGGAGGTGGATAAACCGCTGGTGGTTCCTGTTAACCGTAAAATAAGGTTTTTGGTGACCTCAACGGATGTGATTCATTCCTGGTGGGTACCTGAGCTTGGCGTCAAGCGCGATGCTATGCCTGGATTCATGCACGAGGCCTGGGCCCGTATCGAAAAACCGGGGGTTTATCGCGGTCAATGTACCGAATTATGCGGTATTAACCATGCCTATATGCCGATTGTAGTGCAGGCTGTGAGCGATGAAGAATTTAAGCAATGGGTCGATGCACAGGTGAAAGTGGAAGATATTTACGCAGCCGGCGCGGACAAACCCAAAGAACAGGTTAAAATGACCCGCGAAGAACTGATGACTCTGGGTAAAACCAAATACGAGGCCATCTGTGCGGCCTGCCATAAAGCTGATGGTAAAGGTTTGCCGCCCATGTTCCCACCATTGAAGGGCAGTTCGATTGCCGTCGGTAAACCCATCAGCCGACACATTGCCCTGGTGCTTGATGGCGTTCCAGGTTCAGCCATGCAGGCTTACAAAGACCAACTGACGGATCAGGAAATCGCGGCCGTGGTAACCTACGAGCGAAATGCCTGGGAAAATAATACCAATGACGAAGTGCAGCCTGCCGATGTGGCTAAGGTACGATCCGGTGAGGTTCAGGCACCTAAAATAGTGAAAAAAGCGCAAGCTGGAGGTTTACGATGAGTCAAACATTGGCACATGATCTCGACCACCATGATGATCATGATCATGGACCAGAACAAGGCAAAGGGTTTATCGGTTTTGCCAGACGATGGTTATTTACCACCAACCACAAAGACATTGGCTCGCTTTATCTTTGGATAGCGATGTTGAGTTTCTTTTTAGCCGGTGGCATGGCATTGATCATTCGTGCGGAATTATTTCAGCCCGGCCATCGTTTTGTTGACCCCAATTTCTTTAACCAGATGACTACCATGCATGGCCTTATCATGCTTTTTGGGGTGGTAATGCCTGCGTTTACCGGTATGGCGAACTGGCAAATTCCGATGATGATTGGTGCACCAGACATGGCCCTGCCGCGTCTAAACAACTGGAGTTTCTGGATACTGCCGTTTGCGTTTGCGTTGTTGTTTTCAACCATGTTCCACAGCGGCGGCGGCCCCAATTTCGGTTGGACAATGTATGCTCCCCTGTCAACCAAATATGCTCCGCCCAGCACCGATTTCATGATCTTTGCAGTGCACATGATGGGTCTGTCTTCGATCATGGGATCTATCAACATCATTGCCACTATTCTGAATATGCGTGCTCCCGGCATGACCTTGATGAAAATGCCGATGTTCGTCTGGACCTGGTTGATCACAGCGTTTCTGCTGATTGCGATCATGCCGGTTCTGGCTGGTGCAGTCACCATGATGTTGGCTGATCGTCATTTTGGTACCAGCTTTTTTGACGCGGCAGGCGGCGGTGATCCGATTTTATTCCAGCATGTTTTCTGGTTTTTTGGACATCCGGAAGTTTACGTTCTGATATTGCCGGCTTTTGGCGTGATCTCTGAAATTATTCCTACCTTCAGCCGCAAGCCATTGTTTGGTTATCATTTCATGGTGTATGCAACGGTCAGTATTGCGCTGCTTTCATTCATTGTCTGGGTCCATCATATGTTCACCACCGGTGTGCCGCTTGGTGCTGAATTGTTCTTTATGTATGCGACCATGCTGATTTCGGTTCCCACAGGCATTAAAGTCTTTAACTGGGTCAGCACCATGTTTAAAGGCGCCATGACGTTTGAAACGCCCATGCTGTTTGCGGTAGCCTTTGTGTTCCTGTTCACTATCGGCGGTTTTACCGGGTTGATGCTTGCACTGGTACCTGCGGATTATCAATACCAGGATACCTATTTTGTTGTAGCTCATTTCCATTATGTTCTGGTTCCCGGCGCTATCTTCTCCTTGATGGCAGCCACGTACTATTGGCTACCGAAATGGACGGGGCACATGTACAACGAGTGTTTGGGTAAATGGCATTTCTGGTTGTCAGCCATTTCAGTAAATATTGCCTTTTTCCCCATGCACTTCCTGGGACTGGCTGGTATGCCAAGACGTATTCCTGACTATGCGTTGCAGTTTACCAACTTCAACATGGTATCTACCGTGGGTGCATTTATTTTTGGTTTCTCACAGCTGCTGTTTTTATACAACGTGTTCATGACGGTTAAGCGGCGCCATGAAGGCAAGCGCTTGGATGCACGAGTATGGGAAGGGGCTCATGGTTTGGAGTGGACATTGTCTTCACCGCCTCCATATCACAGCTTCACCACGCCGCCAACGGTTCCCTAGCGGATAGACGGTTAATGCCTGCAGGCATTAACCGCTTCATGTATTGAATGAACGAGCAGGCGGGTAACGCAGTGAAAGGTCATAAAAAATTAGTGTTGTTATTGTCACTCATTGTACTTGGCATGTTTGGATTTGGATTTGCTCTGGTGCCCATTTATAACAGCCTTTGCCAAACGTTGGGGATCAATGGCAAAACTAACAATAAGGCAGCGGCTTATAATAGTGCACAGGCTTTTGTGGATAAAAACAGGGTGGTGACAGTGCAATTTGTCTCAACCAGTAACAGCAGTTTACCCTGGGCCTTTTATCCAAAAGTAACCCGGATTAAAGTGCACCCCGGCGAAATTGCCAAACTTGCTTTTTATGCGGAGAATAAAAGCAATTTCCGGATGACTGTACAGGCAATACCCAGCGTAACGCCCGGAATTGCCGCAAAATATTTAAAGAAGACAGAGTGCTTTTGTTTTACCCAGCAAACCTTGAATGGACACGAGGCGATGGATATGCCTTTGCTGTTTCATCTTGATAACGACTTGCCGGGGGAGATAAAAACAATCACCTTGTCTTATACCTTATTCGATGTGACTAATCGTGTAATTAATTGACTCTGGATTGACTGCGGTTATCCAGGCGAATAATAAAGAGGAGAAAGAAACCCATGGGAGCGCACGGTACTTATTACGTCCCTAAGCCTAGCCATTGGCCGCTGGTCGGCTCCATTGGCCTGACCACCACGTTGGTCGGCGCTGCGTCATGGCTGCATGATGACTGGTATGGCCCTTATATTTTCTTTGCCGGACTCTGCATCCTTGTGGGCATGATGTTTGGTTGGTTTGGCCAGGTCATTTATGAAAATGAAAAAGGACTTTATGACCTCCAGGTCGATCGTTCTTTCCGTTGGGGTATGTGCTGGTTTATTTTCTCAGAAGTGTGTTTCTTCGGCGCTTTTTTCGGTGCTTTGTTTTTTTGCCGCTATTGGTCAGTTCCTCTGCTCGGCGGAGAAATGCACCCAATTACTCACTACACCTTGTGGTCTGATTTTGTGGCGCAATGGCCGCTTTTGCAAAATCCCAATAACCAAACCTTTGTGGGGGCTTCTGAAGCCATGGGGGCATGGGGGCTTGCCGCAATTAACACGTTAATCCTGCTTACTTCCGGTGCGACCATTACCTGGGCGCATTGGGCATTAAAGCTCAATAAGCGAAAGCAACTCATCGTGGGCATGGTCTTAACCATTTTACTTGGTATGTTGTTCCTTGGCTTGCAATCCTATGAATACCATGAAGCCTATACCGAAATGAATCTGACCCTGGATGCCGGGATTTATGGTACGACCTTCTTTATGCTGACTGGCTTCCATGGCTTGCACGTGACCATCGGAACCATCATGTTGATTGTTATTCTTATCCGCTGTATCAAAGGCCATTTTACCCCGGAACGGCATTTTGCCTTTGAAGCGGTTGCCTGGTACTGGCACTTTGTGGATGTGGTCTGGCTTTTTCTGTTTATCTTTGTTTACTGGCTCTAGGCAGCCTGCCAGGCGCGCAGCAAAACCCGCGCGCCTAAAGTTTGGTATTCACCAGAAAGCCAGGTTGATAATTAATGTGAAGAATTTCAAAGGTATAGGTAAACTGGTAATGGCTGTAGCGGGTATGAGTTATCTGGGCCTCACCACGAAAAAACTTAGAAATAAAGGCAACAGGACTCCCCTTGTCAATATACTCTGTGGAGGTAACTACCAGTTCGTTTTCTGACAATACAACAAGACTGCATGAAATTTCCCTATTTTCAAATTTAATGGTAACTTTTACTTCATGAACGGGTTGAATTTGCATCTAAATCTCCCTTCATTGTTAATTATAGGTAGAAATAGAAGCCGTGATTGGTATTCTGGGGTTTATTTTCATCAATGGAAAGTCGTTTCAGCATAAAATGCGCAAAATTATACCAAAATGGATGTGAAAAATAAATAAACAGTCAGGGCAATTTTTAATGGCTAGGCCAAAGGCTCATTATCGACTCGGACCTGATAAATTCATCAATAAGGTTTTTCTTAACCGCTACCTATCAGCCAATCGTCTGGATATACTCAGGAATGCATTCGTAGGGCATGGGTTTTGAAAATAAAAATCCTTGATAAAAATCAATGCCATACTGCTGGATGATCTGGAGTTCCTCATTGCTTTCTATTCCTTCGCAGATCATTTTTATCTTTAGTTTTGTGGCCATTTCGCCTATTTTTTCCAGTATGATTTGCTTAAATTCATTGGTATGAATCTGATGAACCAATTCATAATCCAGTTTGATGTAATCCGGCTGTAACTCCGTGAGTAAATTTAAGGAGCTGTAGCCTGAGCCTAAATCATCAAGCGCGACGCCATAACCCTGATTTCGGTAATAATCAATTATTTTTAATAAATGCCTTTTATCCTTCACCTCATCGCTTTCCGTAACTTCAAATACAATCTGCGAAGGCTGAATCCCGGTTTTCTTCAAGGATTGATTCGTAGTCGTCAGGCAAAAAAGTGGATCGTAAATGGCAGTTGGGTTGAAATTAATGAATAATTTCTTTTCAGAAACATCGATTTTACTCATGTTTTCTATATGGCAGATGCGGGCGTTTTTATCTAATAAGAAAAGCAACTCACTGGATTTTGCCGCGCCAAACAGAGCTGCAGGGGAGATAATGGCCGTATCCCCCTGCTTTCCTCTCAGCAGGCACTCAAAACCATAGGGTTTAAGGGTATCACTGTGTAAAATGGGTTGGCAGAAAGTGGTTAAACCCTGATTGGTGATGAGTTCCACCAGCCATTGGGACAAACACAAACCGACCACTTTTTTTAATGAATGCGTGTGATTCAATACCCGCTCAATGTGCTTGTCAGGAATATCCAGGGGCAGCAAAACGGCCTTGCTGTCTTCAAGCTCTGCCTGAGAAAAACAGCATTCCAGGGCATGCCCTAAGTCTTTGGCTTCTTCAGAAGAAAAAAACAACTCAATTATTTCCCCGTCCTTTGTGTTGAATGCATAATGACACTGGGTCAGGTGATTGATCAATTTTGAATAACAATGGCCTCGCGGAGGTGAAATAAGCAGCTGGTAGGCTCCAGACAGTCGATAGGTAGCTGTGGAATCACATTTTTGACAAGGCATCGTCTTTCCCTGATTGACTATTCTTCCTTTCTTGTGAGTATAGATCGCTTTTTACGAAGACTGGTCAAAAGCCAATGCAAAACAGGGATGCTATGACGGTTACGCAGGCAAGAAACCTCGGTTGCAGTCTAGGGAATATACCCCGTTGTGGCTATTACTATCCCAACATTTGCTGCAAAACAGCCTGTAACTCATGATCTGAATTGTAATGAATCACCAATGACCCTTTTCCTGACTTGCCCTGTTTGAGTTTTACTTTGGCTTTCAAGTGTTGTGAAAGATGATGTAACTGATTTTTTACCTCGGGATGAACGTCAACTGCTGCGGCTAACGGCTGAGGTTTGCCTTCTTTGATTCGTTTGACCAGTTGTTCCGTTTCACGAACCGATAAATTTTTAGCCACGATGAGCTGGGCTGCCTGATTTTGCTGTTCATCGTTTAGAATCAGCAGGGCGCGGGCATGGCCCATGTCCAAATCGCCATGCTCCAGTAAACGTTTCACTTCATCCGATAATGTTAAAAGGCGGAGAAAATTGCTGACGGCGGTTCTTGATTTAGCGAGTAAATCAGCCACTTGCTGATGTGTCAGGGCAAATTCATGGGTTAGGCGGTGCATGGCCCTGGCTTGATCGAGTGCATTTAAATCTTCCCGCTGCAGGTTTTCGATAAGGGCAATGGCCATGGCTGTTTCATCATCGACCGTGCGGACAATGACCGGTACTTCGGTTAATCCTGCCAACTGCGAGGCACGCCAACGGCGTTCACCGGCAATGATTTCATAACACTGGTCATTAAGGGGTCTCACAATTAACGGCTGCAACAGCCCCTGTTGGCGGATTGATTCGGCCAATTCTGCGAGCGTGTCCTCGGAAAAATCAGTACGCGGCTGGTACTTACCCGGCTTAAGGCAGGCCGGTGACAGGGTCAAAGGCGAATCGGGGTTCTTAGTCTCAGGCGCCGCTGTCTGCCCTAAGAGAGCCGATAAATTTCGACCTAAACCACCACGTTTAACTGCCATAATGCACCTCTGATTTAACCGGTTACTGTCTGCTTGCTGATGACTTCTGAAGCTAAAACCATGTAGGCTGCGGCCCCAGGCGACGATTTGTCATATTGCAGGGCGGGCATACCGTGGCTTGGTGCTTCAGCAAGACGTACGTTGCGCGGTACAACCGTGCGGTAGACTTTGTTGCCAAAGTGCTCCAGTAATTGCTTGGATACTTCGGCACACAGACGATTGCGCGCATCATACATAGTCCGCAGCAGACCTTCAATGTGCAAGCGGGGATTAACTGCCGATTTAATCTGCTCAATGGTTGACATCAGGGCGGCCAGGCCCTCCAGCGCATAATATTCACATTGCATGGGAATCAGCACCGAATCGGCTGCGACCAGCGCATTGATGGTCAATGTGTTTAGGGTCGGAGGGCAGTCAATCAAAATAAAATCATAATTGCTTAATAGCGGCTGCAGGGCTTTGAAAAGGAATGTTTCACGGTGGTTTCTTTCCATGAGACTGACCTCGGCCACCGTCAAATCGCCATTGGCAGGAATTAAATCGTATCCGTAGACCGTTTTTAAACAGGCCTGTTCTGCCAGACAATCCCTGAGAATCACATCATTGCTGCTGTGAACCAGTTCATTCTTGTTAACACCTGAACCCATGGTGGCATTGCCCTGGGGGTCAAGATCAATGAGCAGTACCGCCTGGCGGTTCGCGGCGATGGAAGCAGACAAATTGATGGCGGTCGTCGTTTTTCCTACGCCACCTTTCTGGTTAGCAATGGCAATGACTTTCGCCATGGTGTTGTATCCTTGATTAGTGATTGTTGATAATGACCGCGCATCGTTCCCCATCAAGACCGGGAACAGTGTAAGGATGGACCTGGTATGGGAAATCAATCATGGCCAATTCTGTCTCGGGGTAACGGCCCTTCATCGCGAGCCAGAGACCGTCTTTTGCCACCAGATGCTTAGTCCAGCCAACCATTTGCGCCAAATCGCTAAATGCCCGACTTATTACTGTATCAAAAGCAAGGGAAGGGTGGTAGTTTTCTGCCCGGGATTGTATGATTTCAATGTTATCGAGCTGCAATTGCCTTTTGACTTCCTCAAGAAAACGGATTTTTTTGCCATTGCTGTCAAGTAAGACGAGACTTAACTCAGGGCGGGCGATGGCCAGCGGGATTCCCGGTAAGCCCGGTCCGGTGCCCACATCAATCAGGGATTGGCCGTGCAGAAAAGGCAAAATGGCCAAACTGTCCAGAGCGTGGCGGGTAACCATGGCCGGCACATCGCGGATGGCTGTCAAATTGTAAACATGATTCCATTTTTCCAGCAATAACAAGTAAGCCAGCAGGGGTTCGCTGAAATCAGGCAATCCCAGTTGTTCAAGTCCTTCGCGCAAAAGAGGGGCAGGCGGTCTTAGTGCTTTCATGCAGTTGTCCGTTGTTTTTTAAGGTGAATTAACAGCAGCGATAAAGCGGCAGGTGTCACGCCGGAAATGCGCCCGGCCTGTGCCAGAGTGACCGGCTTAATGCGCGTTAGTTTTTGCATGACTTCCGTCGATAAACCAGTGACCTGACTGTAATCGAAGTCGGCCGGCAACTGGGTATTATCGTGTTTGCGCAGACGTTCAATTTCCAGTTGCTGACGCTCAATGTAGCCTGCGTACTTGCTTTGAATTTCAACCTGCTCAGATACATCCGCCGGCAAAACAGGCAGATCAAAGGCAGCAATGCTTTGTAATTGGTGGTAAGTGATTTCCGGTCGTTTCAATAATTCAGCGGCACGGCAATCCTGCTGCAGGGGTTTTTCGAGCAGCGGCTGAAGCAGATCATTGTGACTGACACGAATGAGTGTGTCTTTCAAGGCGGCCTGCGCCCGTTCAATGGCTTCCCGTTTCTCACAAAATGCCTGCCAGCGTTGCTGAGACACCATGCCCAATTGATAGGCTTTTTCTGTCAGGCGCAAATCGGCATTGTCTTCGCGCAGTAACAGACGGTATTCCGCGCGCGAAGTAAACATGCGATAGGGTTCCTGAGTCCCGCAGGTAATCAGATCATCGATAAGGACGCCAATATAAGCCTCATCGCGGCGAGGACACCACAAGGCCTTCTCCTGAACCTGCAATGCCGCATTCATGCCGGCAATGATGCCCTGCGCGGCGGCCTCTTCATAGCCGGTGGTGCCGTTAATCTGGCCGGCAAAAAACAGGTTGGCTATGGGTTTGGTCTGCAGATAGGGAGTTAAACCGCGCGGGTCAAAATAATCGTATTCGATGGCATAGCCCGGGCGGGTGATGTGGGCATTTTCAAAGCCTTTAATGGTGCGGACGAAAGCGACCTGCACCTCAAACGGCAGGCTGGTCGAAATGCCGTTGGGGTAAATCTCATCGCTGGTCAGCCCTTCCGGTTCAACAAAAATCTGATGGGATGATTTATCAGCAAAGCGCACCACTTTGTCTTCAATAGACGGGCAGTAACGGGGCCCCACGCCTTCAATAACCCCGGCGTACATGGGCGATTGATGCAGGTTTGCCTGAATGATTTCATGGGTCTTTGCGGTGGTATGCGTAATGTGGCAGGGCAATTGCTGGGGGTGCATGCCGGCATGACCCAGGAACGAGAAGACGGGTACCGGCGTGTCCCCAGGCTGTTCTTCCATCTGGGAGTAATCCAGCGAGCGGCTGTCGATGCGCGGCGGTGTGCCGGTTTTTAAACGGCCGACGGGTAACTCCAGCTCGCGTAACCGCTTCGCCAGGGCAATGGCAGGCGGATCGCCTGCACGACCGCCGGCATAATTGTTCATACCGACATGAATCTTCCCGCCAAGAAACGTTCCGACAGTCAGGACCACCGCTTTGGCGCGCAAGGTTAAACCCAGTTGAGTGACCACGCCGGTGACCCGTCCCTGTTCAATGATCAAATCATCCACGGCCTGTTGAAAAAGGGTCAGGTTCGCCTGCCGTTGCAGACGCTGTCGTATGGCCTGACGGTAAAGCACCCGATCCGCCTGAACACGGGTTGCCCGCACGGCAGGGCCTTTGGAGGCATTCAGGATGCGAAATTGAATCCCTGCCTCATCGGCTGCTAAGGCCATGACACCGTCCATCGCGTCAATTTCCTTAACCAGATGGCCTTTGCCAATGCCGCCGATGGCCGGATTACAGGACATCTGCCCCAGTAAATCCATGTTATGGGTTAAAAGCAGGGTTTGGCACCCGAGGCGTGCCGCTGCCATAGCGGCTTCAGTGCCGGCATGGCCGCCGCCGATAACAATCACGTCATAGTGTTTATCAAGATTCATGGTCGCAAGGAAATTGAACAACAAATTGTGCAATTATACACTTTTTTATCATCATACCCAACTTCCTTATTGGGTAAGATGCGGTGGAGATGATTAGATGGTGAGTAAGTCCGGTGAGGTGCCTGAGTCTGGCTGCCGGTTTTCCCCGGTATCGAGTAAAAGGCTTTTTTCCTCTTCCACCGGACTGAAAAAGCCGCCGGCATTGGGTGACTTTTGTTTATTGAACGCATTGACTGGTTTTTCCAGGAATTTTGCAAAGTCGTTATCATGGCCGTCCAAAACCGCCTTCTCAGCCGGTTTAGGCTCAAACCGGTTAATCAGCAGGTAAGACAAACCCGCCAGTAATAAGCCTGCAGCCAGAACGGCGATGGCGATGGGCAGCGGCATGAACGTGAAGCTTGCAAAAATTAAAACCGGTATGCAGGCATCGACAACGATCGAGCGCACCAGTTTTACGCTCTGGAATCGGGCCAGACGGTTTTGGTAGTCGACCCCCGCTTCAAAATCTTTAAGCATCAGGTAGTAAACCCGCATTTGATCTTCGAGCTCCTCACGCCTTTCTTTGCGGACCTCGGAGAAATCAATTAAGAGCTCTTCTTCGTTCCCCTCGAGGCGTTTGTATTCGGTCTGGCAGGCCAGGAGCTTGTTGAAACATTCGTCGTATTCCTTCTTCATCTGCTCAGCGGTGGCTTTGGTTTTAGCCATTTCAATGCCGCTGGTGACTGCGGAGTAAATCACTGTCAACGTAAAACACAGGGCGGCCCCTACCGCCGCAACGATCAGCAGCGCGGGTGCTGCAATGAGCCCCGGCGGTGCAAACCCGCAGCAAACCACGGCAAAGGCAATCAACAGGCCAGCAGAGTAGGCGATGTCATTGATTGTGCTGTACTTTTTATACTTCCAGTTAAACTCAGCCTGGACAATTGCTCTATGAAGCTCGGCAATGCGTTCTTCATTTCCGGGCGTTAATCGAAGCTCGCCAATGGTTTTATTAAGCATGGCAATGTGCTGTTTATGATTCGTTTCTTCTTCAAAATAACGAATGACCGAGAGAACCAGATCCATGGCCAGCAAGGCGGCTGTCGCTAAATTACCGCCCCAACCCATCCAGCCCGGGCCTTTTAACCAGAAGAAACAGACTAGATTGGCTGTTGCCCAAATGGAATCATTCAGCAATGCAAATTTGCGCTCTTTCAACTGGCCTGTGAATCGCTGCCAGGGTGAGGTTAATTTGGCTGCTTCCTGCTCTTCCGTTGTCATCCAGGGACCGACAAAGGTATGTTTTAATACCAGGATCATATTAAGAATAAAACGGGCATAATAAAGCAGCCAGCTCATGTAACCGGTGAAAGGCGAGGGTGCGGAGACCGCGGTCTGTGTCTGCTGTTTGTTAAAGAAATCATCCGATAACAAGTCGAGCACGCTGGCCAGCATGCCGCCGCCCCATACCCAATAAAGACGGCGCTCATTAATGGCACCCATCCATTTCTTAATGAAGGCGGTATTGCCGCTGGCAAATTCACCTTGCGCGATTTTTTCTGCTTCAATGGCCTCGAGTCTGGCAAACTCAGCATTCTCAGAAGCTGGCTTAAGATCCTTAAGACCGTAGAGCTCTTGAAGTCTGTCGGCCAACCACTGCCCCACAATCATACCCGTGAATTTCAGGTACTTTTCAGTGGAAACCTGTTCGATTTGATGCTGTTGTTCAGGCGAGTGTAAGTCTGTCTCCGTCATAACCCTTAATTGATCCATCAACGCCGCGCATCGCTCCATGGATTCGCGGTATTTTTTTAAATTGTACTGCCGGCCCTGCGTGGATTCGAGCTGGTATTGGGCATACAGTAAAAAATAGATCAGTGTTAACTTCTTCTGCAAAGCCTCTTTCTTTACTTTATTTAAGAAAGCGAAGCTTGCCGTATTAATGGCATCTAATTCAGTGAGGTAAAAAGGGAGAAGGCTCGGAGCGTAATTTTGTAACCCTGCCAGTTCTTCACCATTGAAAAGGTTAACCAAAGTGCGTGCACGATAAAAGTTAGAGGCGGCATCAATACCCATAGGACTTAACAGGGTTTCAGGCTTCAGTAACAATGTTTCGGTCTTCACACTCATGGATCACCTCATATAGCTGGAGTGGTGATAGCAATGCACAATTAATCGCGCAATCTGTATTATTTTATAACATAGCAGGCGTTTGGTGCACAAGATGTGAGTATGGAATTTACACTGTTGAAAAATTATTTACTGTAAAACGCAGTTAAATTACTAAGAATCAACCAATTTGCGCTGATAAATGTCATCAAATCGCTCAATGTCATCTTCGCCAAGGTAATGACCGCTTTGCACTTCAATGACAAAAAGCGGTTGCTTGCCGGGATTTGAGAGGCGATGGCGGGTCCTGGGCGGAATGTAGGTGGATTGATTGGCCTCCAAGTGCATGATTTTTTCATCATTCACGACTTCGGCCTCACCGCCGACCACCACCCAATGTTCAGCGCGATGCTGGTGTTTCTGCAGGGAAAGGCGGGCGCCGGGTTTAACCATCAGGCGTTTGACTTTAAAGGCAGGACCCTCCGCTAATATTTCATAATAACCCCAGGGGCGCATGACGCGCTGGTGATCGTCCACCAGTTGCTGATTGTCACCCGTGAGGGAGTTCACCAGATCTTTCACCTGCTGCGAGTAGCTCTTGTCGGCGACCAGCACGGCATCGGGCGTGGCGACAATGATCTGGTTTTTGATGCCTAAGGTCGTGATCAAGGCATTGCTGCTGCTGATGAGGGAATTATGGCTTTCCTTGGCAATGACGTTGCCATGCAGGACATTGCCCTGCTCATCCAAGGTATTGGCTTCAGCGACTGATGTCCAGCAGCCTAAGTCACTCCACTGAATATCGACAGGAATAACCACCGCCTTGTCGGTTTTTTCCATGACCGCGTAATCGATGGAGTCACTGCGGCATTGGGAAAACGCTTCATCATCCAGGCGAAGAAAATCCTGGTGATGATGGCCTTTGCTCAAGGCCTGCTGGCTTTGGCTGGCAATATCCGGCGCATGCCGTTCAATTTCATCAAGGTACACGCCGGCGCGGCAGACAAACATGCCGCTGTTCCAGTAATAATGCCCCTGCTCCACAAAGGAGGCGGCCAGAGCGGCATCCGGTTTCTCTCGGAAGCATTGCAATGCGAAAATACCTGGTGCCAATTCATTGCCGGCTTCAATATAGCCATAGCCGGTTTTAGGGCTGTCAGGGCGGATACCAAAGGTAATGATAACGTCTTCTTCCGCGGCATACTGACAACCCTGAGCCATGGCTTTTTGCCAGGCTGAGGAGTCGGCTATCCAGTGGTCGGAAGGCAAAACCAGCATCAACGCTTCACGACCGGCCTGATTGACCAGATGACGGGCGGCGACGGTAATGGCGGGTGCGGTATTGCGGGCGCAGGGCTCAAGCAGGTAGGTCAATTGCGGCGTTTCAGCCAATTGCAATTGCTCCAGCTGCTCCTGGCAAAGAAAATAATGCGCGTCATTGCTGACCACCAGAATCTGCTCGCAGGCAAGGCTTGCTACCCGCTTCATGGTTTCCTGCAGTAAGGAGTGTTGCCCCTGCAGGCATAAAAACTGTTTGGGAAAGTTTTTACGGGATAAGGGCCACAAGCGGGTACCCGACCCTCCGGCCAGGATAACAGGAAACAGTGCTGACATCTTCATCCAATGGACAGGCAAATTGTGCGGATTTTAGCAGTATCCGGCTGAAATTGGCAATCACCGGTCATCGGGGATTTAAGGACTGGCTTGTCTCAGATTGTGCTATGATGGCCGCCCTTGTTGGTTTTTTTACGGGTAATCATGAAAAAGGCCCTTGTTTTATTATCCGGCGGTCTGGATTCCACCACCTGCCTTGCTATCGCCAAATCACAGGGATATGCCTGTTATGCCCTGAGTTTTGATTATGGCCAACGCCACAACGCCGAGCTTGAGGCCGCCAAGCGCGTCGCCCGCCAGTTAGGGGTAATCGAGCATCGTGTGTTTACTCTGGATATCGGTCAATTCAAAGGGTCTGCCTTAACGGATGCCTCCGTGGCTGTGCCGGATTATTGCGGTGACGGCAAAATCCCGGTCACTTACGTGCCGGCACGCAACACCATTTTTTTAGCGGTGGCTTTGGGGTTTGCTGAAACGCTTGAGGCTTTCGATCTGTTCATTGGTGTTAGCCAGATTGACTATTCCGGTTATCCTGATTGCCGGCCGGAATACATTGCCGCCTTTGAAGCCATGGCCAATCTCGCCACCAAAGCGGGGATAGAAGGCCATAAAACCATGATTCATACCCCTTTAATTGCATGGAGCAAGGCAGAAACGATTCGCCAGGGAATAGCCTGCGGTGTGGATTACAGTCTGACGGTTTCCTGTTATCAGGCTACGCCTGAAGGATTGGCCTGTGGTCGTTGCGACAGTTGCGCTTACCGCAGGAAAGGCTTTAATGAAGCGGGCATAATCGACCCTACACGTTACGTAACCGACTGATAACAGTAAAAAAATTGCTCCTTTACAGAAACGTTACAACATACTGCACATTTTTGTTTCATGCTTGGGTGAATGCTGCTATGATGAGTCCCGCTTTGAGCCAAAATAATAAAGGAGTAATCGATGTTAAAGTGGTTAAAAAATAACTGGAAATTAGTCACTGCGGTTTTTATGGCCCTGCTGGTTGGTGCTGTTCTGACTGCACTGTATTTTTTCGTTCCGCCTGTGGCTGTCGCTATCACCGGTTTCCTCGCTGTTAATGCGCCTGCGATTGGTGCAGCGATCACGGCAATGTCGCCTGTAGCGGGTGCTTTTGTTGTGGGTGCATTAGGTAGTGCCGCTACTCTGGCCTTTACCCTCATATGGAACCTGGGTGTTAAATTAACCAATTCGCTGGATGCCTGGATTAATCCCCCAGGCAAAGATAAAAAACCGGCCTTCAGTCCATTGGTTGAGGATGAAGAATCAGACAATGAGTCGCAAAATTCTCCAAAAGCGCCCCAAAAAGGATTGTCTTCTCCAAATCCTATGGCAAAGTTAGGTGGAAACCCCTCTAAAACATCGCTTATTACCTTTGACGAAGACGATCTGGAAGAGAAGAACGTTGAAAAAGTGAAGGCAACGACTAGCGAGCCTATCGTCTCTGAACATGAAAGCCCGAATCCAAACGGGGCAACCGTTTTGTCCTCGTAATCGTTCAATCGCTTCTGTTAACGCGGCGTAAGCCGCGTTTTTTTATTTCTTCATATGCATTCTTAAGAGTCATGGGGTATAATCGGCCATTTTGACTGCGCAGGCAAACGTATGAGCGATTCTCGAAAAATGCTGGTCACCAGCGCGCTGCCCTATGCCAATGGCCATTTGCATCTGGGCCATCTCGTTGAACACATTCAAACCGACATCTGGGTTCGTACCCATAAAATGCTGGGGCATCAGTGCATCAGTATTTGCGGGGATGATGCGCACGGTACGCCGATCATGCTCAAGGCTGAGCAGATGGGGGTGACGCCTGAGGCGCTGACTTCGGAAATGAAAGCCAGCCATGAGCACGATTTTAAAGCTTTTGCTATTGCTTATGATTATTACCATACCACCCATTCCCCGGAAAACCAGGCCCTGGCGGGTTTAATTTACGAACGGCTTAAAGCCAATGGCGACATCGTGACCAAAACCATTCGTCAGGCTTATGATCCATTGAAGGCGATGTTCCTGCCCGACCGGTATGTCAAAGGCACCTGCCCCAAGTGTGGAGCGAATGATCAATACGGTGATAATTGTGAAGCCTGCGGTGCGACTTATGCGCCGACGGATTTGGTTAATCCTGTTTCCGCCATTTCCGGCGCCACCCCGATTGAAAAAGAATCGGAGCATTATTTTTTTGATTTACCGCGCTATGAACAACTCTTAAAAGACTGGACGCGTAAAGGCCATTTGCAGCCGGAAGTCGCCAACAAACTGGATGAATGGTTTGCCGCCGGCTTAAAGCAATGGGATATTTCGCGGGATGCACCCTATTTTGGTTTTCCTATTCCCGGTCAAACGGACAAGTATTTTTATGTGTGGTTGGATGCCCCAATCGGCTACATGGCCAGCTTTAAAAAATACTGCGATGAACAGGGGCTGTCTTTTGATGAATTCTGGAATAAAAATTCTCAAACGGAGCTGTATCATTTTGTCGGAAAAGACATTGTCTATTTCCATGCCCTGTTCTGGCCGGCCATGTTGGCGGGCAGCAACCACCGCTTGCCCACCGCGGTTTACACCCATGGGTTTTTAACCGTGGAAGGGCAGAAAATGTCGAAGTCGCGCGGCACGTTTATCGAGGCGCGGACTTACCTTAAGCATTTGCATCCAGAATACCTGCGTTATTACTTTGCGGCCAAACTGAACGGGCGCGTGGATGATCTGGATTTAAATTTTGATGATTTCATTAATCGCGTAAACGCGGATCTGGTCGGAAAGGTAGTGAACATTGCCAGCCGCTGCGCGGGATTCATTAACAAACGCTTTGATAATCGCCTGGCCGCCGAATTGTCTGAGCCTGCACTTTACCAGGATTTACTGGCAGTTAAGCCGGCGGTGATTGACGCGTTGGTGCAACGCGATTATGCCCGTGCTGTCCGACTCATCATGGAATGTGCCGATCGGGTGAATCAATACATCGATGCCAATAAACCCTGGGCGTTGGCCAAAGACAATGATCGCCTTCCCGAGGTACAACGTATTTGCACCATGGGACTCAATTTATTCCGGGTGCTGATGACCTATCTAAAACCAGTCCTGCCGGACATGGCCAGGGAAGCGGAATCTTTTTTAAATTGTGCGCCGTTTGACTGGTCTACTGTGGATACCCCCTTGCTTAATCATGCCATTCACCCCTTTACTCCATTGATAACCCGTGTTGAGCGGGAAAAAATTGATGCCATGCTGAATGAAGGCAAGTTAACGGCCGCAAAGCCTCAGGAGGAAAAGAAAATGCAGAACCCTGCTCAAGAAGACACGGTCTCGATTGATGATTTCAGCAAAATCGATTTACGCATAGCCCGTATCATTGCGGCCGAGCCCGTTGAAGGCGCTGATAAATTGCTGCGGCTTCAACTCGATTTGGGCGAGCAGAAAAAACAGGTGTTTGCCGGTATCAAGAGCGCTTATCAGCCGGAACAACTCGTTGGCCGATTGACGGTGATGGTCGCTAATCTCGCGCCGCGTACCATGCGTTTCGGCGTATCGGAAGGCATGGTCTTGGCGGCAGGTGACGGCAAAGGACTCTTTTTGCTTAACCCGGACGAGGGGGCGCAACCCGGTATGAAAGTTAAATAATGGCCACGGTCGAAGACATTGACGCGCTTTTGCCCCAGACGCAATGCGGGGAATGCCGTTATGCCGGTTGCCTTCCCTATGCCGAGGCCCTGGCGCGTGGCGCGACCACGATCGATCGCTGCCCGCCGGGGGGAATTAATACCGTTAAGGCCTTAGGCCAATTGCTGAACGTGGATGTTAAGCCTCTGCTTGCCGAAGTAAAACTGAATACCCGTGCCCCGGCGCTTGCGCGTATTCGTGAGGCCGAATGCATCGGGTGCACCAAATGCATTCAGGCTTGTCCTGTGGATGCCATCCTGGGCAGCGCCAAACGCATGCATGCCGTCATCACCCATGAATGCACCGGATGCGGTCTATGCGTTGAGCCCTGTCCCGTGGATTGCATTGATTTGCACCCGCTTGAGGAGCCGCAGTATGACCGCCAACTGGCACGCCAGCGCCATCGCGCCCGCCAGACGCGTCTTTTGCGGGAAGAACATGAAAAGCAACAGCAATACCGCCAAAAAAGCCGATTGGCTCTTCAGGAAAGCAATCAACAGGATTTAAAGGCAAAACAGGATTACATTCTTCAGGCACTGGCGCGGGTGGAAGCAAAAAAGAAAACCAATGGATAAAAACAAACGACGGCTTATTTTTGAGCGCTTTCGCGCCCAAAACCCGCACCCCACCACCGAACTCCATTACCGTTCCCCGTTTGAACTGCTGATTGCCGTGATGTTGTCGGCGCAGGCGACGGACATCAGCGTCAACAAGGCAACAGCGCGCCTATTTCCTGTCGCCAATACCCCGCAGGCGTTGCTTGCGCTGGGGGAGGATGGATTAAAAGAATACATCAAAACCATCGGACTCTATAACAGCAAAGCCGCCAACGTCATTAAAACCTGCCAGATTCTGCTGACACGCTACCACGGCCAGGTGCCGGATAACCGCGAAGCCCTGGAGTCATTGCCGGGTGTCGGCCGAAAAACCGCCAATGTGGTGCTTAATACCGCCTTCGGCCAGCCCACCATGGCGGTGGATACGCACATTTTCAGGGTGTCCAATCGCACCGGCATTGCGCCGGGTAAAACACCGCTCGCGGTGGAAATGAATTTACTGGCCAGGGTGGATAAGGAATTTCTGCAGGATGCCCACCACTGGTTGATTCTTCACGGACGCTATGTCTGTGTCGCCCGCAAGCCCCGTTGTCCACAGTGCCTTATCCGTGATTTGTGCGAATACCCTGATAAAACAAAATAAATTTCCTTCGTAAAAAAAACCGGCGGATCTGGTAATTAGTAGGCATTCCCCCTTAGAATGATCATCTCACCGTTTGCAGGAGAGCTAAATGGGATGGAATGATGTTTGGAAAACAGCCAGTGATTGGGCGCAGTCAGCCTGGACCCAGGCGGTAAAATTTAAATACACCTTGAATTCGATGTCTTTGCCCGTGGTCGCGGGTGAGACGGCGAAGTTCTCGTACAACACGCTGATCGGGCTGACAGAAGAAGTGGCGGCCTTGCCTCATGTATTGAAGGCTGCCCTTCTGCATCCCAAAACTCGCCGCACGTTTGGGCATCTTGCCCGCATTGGGGTTGAGGATTACGGCGCTCTGGTTCTCGCCTACCAAATCGAAAAAAGCCTTGAATCCGTGCTGCTGGCCGCACTGGAAGGCAGCGAAGGGCAGCCCTGGCTAAGCACCAGCACGGCATTATCTCTGGCGCTGATGCTTTTAAGGACGACTCACACGGCCTACGCATTCCGTAAACGCATCCAGATAGGTATCCGCTTAGCCACTGTCTCGATTGAGGCGAGCGGCACCATTACCTCGGCGAATCCGCAATTGGACAAAATGGGGGAGATCAGCAAGAACGAATCAAAATTAAGTGGCATCATTGGCGCATTGAGTGATCTGGTCAAGTACAGCCTGACCGATTTCACGATCAACCAGGGGGTCAAAAAAATTCCGGTGGTGGGGCCTGTAGTCGGCAATGGCCTGGCCGCCAAGCACACAGGCGACTTCATTCTGACCTCGGTTTTAAAAGGCATGGCCCCAAAGCATGTGCAAGCCTATTTGCAAGAATACCCTGAGTATGCCTGGGTACTGGGCATGACTCATACGATCCTGTCGTATTACGTCAATGATTTCATTGAAAACACGACGGGTGTTCCTCGGGAATTGTATGAAACCATCATCAACCAGACAGGGTTAGTGACGCTTATCGCAGTGGCCGCGCACATTCGTCTTCCACCGCCCGTTGCCGAATCAAAACGGCAAGTGCCTGATCCCATTCGGCTTTATAAGGCCGGCCTGCAGGTAGGACTGGATATCATCGGTTATGGACTGAAGGCCAAAATCCCCGAAATGCTTAAGAATGAATCCGTTATTCCCTGGGGGAAAGTATTCACTGTGGGGAAAACCGTGTGGTACCACCCGTCGACACAGACGGCAAAAATCATCTTTTTGCCCCGCATGCTGCATGGGAAAAAAGCGTTTTATCGCGATCCGGTGGTCGAACCCAATTGGGAAAGTCTGCGCACCCGGATAATTGCGGCGATTCAGTTGATTGAAAAATACAGTCAAAAGCTGCTTGTTGCCGCCGCCACAAAAATACCTAAAATTTCGGCGAAGGTTGCGGGGTTCTTGGGAGCCCCGCCGGGTGTTGTAGCCTTTGTTTTAAAACTGATGGCCAATGAGCCATTCATGCAGCGTTTGTCGGCTTTCCGCCGGCGTCTGGAGGCCATGCACATTGTCGATCTGCCGGAGCAGGAAAATTTAAGGCAGATGGAATACCTGCATCTGTCTTCACCTCAAAAAGAAAAAAAGGGGGAAAAGTCCGAACCTGTTATCAAGAAAACTCTGCTCTCACCAGACGAGGTACTCCATGGCTCCAGAGAGGTTTCAACGCCGCAACCTCTACCAGAAGTGGGCTATGCAACGCGCGACAACGAGGACTATTCTCCGAGTCTTTTGATGACCGGTGGTTTTTTTGCGAAGCAGGCGAGTAGCAAAAATGCAGCCGATTTAGATCCGGCCAGCCTGATGGGGATAAGTTCCAATTCCGACAGCAAGAATCTGAGGAAAGATCCCTTAACCAGTGATTTTTTTGCGAGGAAGGTGAATAGCAGAAATGAAGACGATTTAGATCCGGCCAGCCTGATGGGTATAAGTTCCCATTCCAGCAGCAAAAGTCTGGGGAAGGATCCCCTGGGTTAAATGCAGACCCCTTGTTCTAAAGGGGTTTATAACAGCTTTTTGCGCTTGAAAAAATAAAACATCAGTATGGCGAGCAGAATCATCAGGGTTAAAATGGCGGGATAACCATAACGCCATTTTAATTCCGGCATGAATTCAAAATTCATACCGTAAACTCCGGCGATAAATGATAAGGGTATAAACAGGCTCGCAAACAGCGTTAAGATTTTCATGGTTTCGTTCATGTGATTATTGACGGCCGAGAGGTAAATTTCCAGCATGCCGGTTGACATTTCACGATGCAGATCAATCAATTCAACCAGGCGGATGCTGTGATCATGCAGGTCACGGTAATAGAGGTAATAATGGGAATCAATCAGACGGCCATGCTCGGTTATCAGCAGATGGACGATGTCCCGCATCGGGGCGATAATTTTGCGGAGCGTCATGGTGCGCCGCTTGATGGTATAGAGTTCGCGTAATGAAATGGCGGAGGGGTTAATGATGATGATGTCTTCAATCTCGCCTAATTTTTTCTCCGTCTCTTCCACAAAATTAAAGTAATCATCAACAATGGTATCCATGAGCAGGTAGGCTAAGTACTCCATGCGGTGCTGACAGACCAGGGAATGGGGGTTACTTAACCGCTCGTACAACGAAGCCAGGTTAAAACGAGATGATTCACGGAAAGTGAGCAGCAGGTTTTTGCGAAGCAGCATACTGAATTGCTCGCGCTGGTAAGTCACCTCGTCGCCGGACGTGTCCAGTAATTGCAGAACAATAAAGAGGCTGTCATCGAGGATGTCGAGCTTTGGACGTTGGTGGGTGTTTAAGATGTCCTCAACGACCAGCGGATGAATATGGAATTCATTGCACCAGTCTGCGATCTTGCTGCTGTCTGAAAGGCCCTGCACATCCACCCACACATTCTGGTGAGCCGCCAGCGCTTCATGAATTTTTTCGGCATTAAAATGGTCATGGCGATGATAGGAATTGGCATCAAAAACATGGATGATGACCTGGGTTGCTTGCGGTTCCTTGTCCCCGACATACACGGCGGAGCCGGGTAACATGCCGCTTTTGGCCGAAGCCTTTCGCCGATATTTCGCCATGAACAATCCTTTCAGTAGGCAGGTTATTGTGACATGATAGGGTATCACTCCTTCAGTTTCTAGCACCATGGAATGGTTTTATAAACTGCTGTATAGCCTGGTTGATCATTACGTTTCTGAAAAGGAACGTGAAGCGGCCAAATTCTTTGTCGATATCATCCTTGAACATTCTCTTGAAGTCTGTGCCAGTAATATACCGGTTGAAATCAGAAGGGTATCTGCACTGTATGGCATCGATTTGGGAGTTATGAACTACCAGGGCAATAAAGAACGCCTGTGGCGGATGAATTGCGAGTTGAGCGGCTTGGCGTATGACTATTTTCTAGCCCAGAGAAACCCGCAGAAGACAACACTGCTGAGCGATCTGCTCACGGAGGCCGAGGAGTGCATCCAAACGACAATGTCGGCATTAAAATGCCCAGGCAAAAAACATCTTCCAGCGGATGATACGTCGGAGCTGAGGGAAAACGAAGTGGGGACGTCAATCTGCGAAGACATTTTCGTTTATGAGGGAAGTCCCCTGCACGATGAGACCGTTGTTGTTTCCAAAGAGAGCGTCACGGAGGAAGAACAGTCTGTCAGCAGTGACTCGTCTGCCAGTGACTCGTTTTCCGAAGAGCAACCGTTCAGGCCTAAAACACCGCCTGAGGACGAGCTTCGGCGAGAAGTGATCGTGATGTTTAACCAGGTTATTCAGCAAATTGATGATGGGAAAGGACTCCTGTCGCTGGAAACCTGTTTTGGCGTATTGAGCAAATTGTTAGACATCCTCCATGGGATTTACTCCCTGCCCAACGATGATCATGCCTTTATTCTTCAGGCTATTGTGCGGATGAGCAATACACCCAATGAAACCGCCCGGTTATTGTACCAAAAAATTGGCGGCGTCAATTCGCGGTGGACCACCGACGCCTGCCAGGCATTCGCCCTGCATGTTGAAAAGGAATTGTATCATCTGATGGTAAGCGGTCAGAACAATACCAGTGAGCTCGCGGCCGCCGCCGATCGTCTTTACCTGATTTTATGGGAACAGGCAGGTATTCACTTAACCGAGGCCGCTATCAGGAATTTAATCATCTGCACTGGAAATGCATTAATACATGACTTAAACGAGAAAGTCCCACCTCTTTTAGATCCGAGCGACTTCAAGCGGTTTCCAACCCGGTTTTTCAACACCCCTTCCGGTCAGGCATTCTATGTTCACCTGCACAAGGAAGTGTATGATTTATCCCTCAATCAAAAGACAGAAGAGGATTTAATTGCCGCCTCAGAGAGGCTTTATCTTCTCTTATGGGAAATCAATTGCCCGCTGAGGCCGGATGATGTGACCGCTATCGTCAGGGCATCGTTGAAAAAGCAGCTTGAAAATCCATCGTTATCGCTGTTCAGTGCCGTTAATTCAGCGCCCTTTCCGCCTCATTTTTTTAAGTCCGCGACTGGATACCTTTTCCTTGACCACCTGCAGAATGCCATCCTTCGCCTGCCGTTGAATAAAAACCTCAATGAGAAGACTGTTCTCGCTGTCATGGAGGATTTTCACTCCTCTTTGCCCGCTGTGCTGCTCGGAGTAACGCCGGCTTCGATCATCGATCTGCTAAAGGTTAAAATGAATCAATTGAAGCTTAAGCTGCTTATTGAGAAGGATGCGCCGCTTTGCACATTTGATTTACTGAAATATGCCGCGCGGGCTAACCGTATTTTAGGAGGTACGCTTAAGGATGCAGTACTGAATCAACAGTTCATGACCCAGTTTAAACCCGATAGAAACTACCATAAACAACAATGGAACGCCGATGCCTTTGCTGAATTGCTGTTAGGCCTGATGATTCTTTATATTAAACAGGATGAAAGTTACTTTGTCTTGTCGACGGGGGATTTCTTTAAAAAAGAGTTTGTCTTTTTAAAAAATCCAGGGCAAAAAGCGGCGGCCGTGAAAGAAATGCTGATGATAGAAAAAGAAGTGTTTGCCTTAATGGATCACAATGCCATGATTAGCCATGAGCGCCTGCGGCAGTTTGTGAACGAAGAACCGGCGGAAATAGCTGACATTCTGCTTGAGGATTGCCGAAAACAAAGCAACGAGTTCTACATGGAAATGAGCGCATATTATCAACCGCCTAAAACCCCCTGCAGTCATTCAGGGTATTCATGCCTGTTTTTCCCTTCATTTAAAACGGATGAAAGCCGGGATTCTAACCCGTCAAGCGTCATGGAGATGCAGGAGGAATCGGAAGAGCCGGGGTGCTGGTTGCAATAAAGTTGCCAAAATAATGGAAATAATGCTATATTCGTGGACAATTTGTAAACAGCCACGGTAAAGGCTTTATTTTGCCCTCAGATTGGCAAATTGCATGATATTTTTATGACTTCATCTCAGCCTCGTCATTACCTCATCCTTTCTGTGGCCATGATGACCTTCCTGCCGCTGCTCATTAATGTGTCCTTTAAAATCATCAGCCTGCAGGGGATGGTATTTACAGCCAGCAGCGTGCTTTGTCCTCTGGTGGCTTGTTTTTATTTGCTGGTTTTGAAAGCATGCACGTTGACTCAGCAACGGCAGGTGCTTCATCAATCGCTGCTTGCCCTTTACCTGTTCTCCATAGGGGTTTATCTATTGGTCAATCTGCCGTCTGTCGATTATGTCCGCGACAACATGGCTTACCAGATAGTTTTTGAAGACATTCCCAAGAAATTTTTCGCCGCGACGCTTGCATTTGGCTTGAGCTTTTATATTCCCCACCTGCTGTGCTGCTCTCCCCAGAATGAAACGTTCGCCTCGCCTCGCAAGCGGCTGTTGCTGGCTTTGTTCGGCGGATTCAGTTTTTTTACCCTGGATTTTTTTCTGCTGTTCTCTGATCCGAAGGTGCCTAATTTTCAGCAGATTTACATTGATTCCCTAATGATTGCTTCCGGCATCATGTTCAGCGCCAGTATCCTGTATCTGGCCGGTTTATTGTTTGGCAGCCGTTTGCGCTTGTTTCGCCGGGCGGCGACGCCGGATTACCTGCTGTCGCCTTTTTACCATTACCTGCTTGGCTTTTCCGTCGTCATTACGTTAATCTGCTTAGCCTGCGAGTACCGGCTGGTTTCATTTAACAATGGTTGGACCTTGCCCGCCAGCGGCATCCTGTCGCCGTTTCTACTGGTTGCCAGTAATCTGGTGGGCGAGATTTATGACTACCGCGCCAATTTGCGTCTGATGTTTGTGGTCTTACTGAGTGAATTAACCTTCGATGTGTTGTTGATGACGACGATCGTTTTGCCTTCACCATCTTATTTTGATCTCAATCCCTTTTACCATTTCATCATGCCCCGCCGCATCACAGCGACCACCCTGGCCCTGTTTGTCACCTTGACCTGCAATGCCGTGCTGCTTAAGAACTTAAAGGAAAGCGGCTACGCCGGGGGGAATCAGAGTCTGCGCCTGTTTGTGGCCAACAGTATTGCCATTTCCCTGTTATGCCTGGTCAACTACAGCCTGCTTTTTGCCGGCATTTACCCCTACGAGCAGATTTTCAGTCTGGCGATTACAAGCTGGGTTTATAAACTGGTGATGGTGGTTTTGGGATTGCCTCTGGTGCTTTGGCTCTACCGTTTGGTCAAGAAGCGGCAATCGCTGGGCCTTATGGACAGCCGGGCCGGCAAGGTTTAAAGACCTGCCGGCTTAAGCCTGTTAGGGTTCTTTTTTGATCGGCCGTTTCCAGCCAAAGACGGTTTTTTGCCGGCTTTCAGTAAGGGTCAGTTCGCCGGAGGGGACATTTTTACGAATGGTGCTGCCAGCGCCAATGGTGGCATGGGCGCCTACCGTGACTGGCGCGACCAATTGCGTGTCTGAGCCGATAAACACCCCGTCCTCAATAATGGTTTGATGTTTGTTGACGCCGTCATAATTGCAGGTAATGGTCCCCGCACCGACATTGACCTTTTTGCCTAAGGTGACATCACCCAGATAGCTTAAATGACTGGCCTTACTGCCGATGTCAAACACCGCGTTTTTGGTTTCAACAAAATTGCCTATTTTGCAGTGTTCGGCTAAGCGGGTGCCCGGGCGCAGACGGGCAAAAGGGCCGACCTGGCAATGATCACCCAACACTGCCCCATCCAGCACGCTGTTGGCTAAGACTTCGCAATGTTCGCCCAGGGTGACATTGGTCAAGGTGCAATGAGGGCCTATACGGCTGCCTTTGCCAAGCGTCACTTTTCCTGAAAAAACGCAGTTCACATCAATGAAAACGTCTTTGCCGCATTCTAATTCGCCGCGAATGTCAATGCGTGCTGCATCGGCGATGCCAATGCCCTGAAGCATGAGCTTTTCAGCCTGGTACTGCTGCCAGACGCGCTCCAGTTGCTGTAACTGCAGGCGATTATTGACGCCTTGAATTTCAAACACGTGCGGGGTGGGCATGGAACCGATAGTCTGGCCTTCGTTCACCGCCAGAGTAATGATTTCCGTGAGGTAGTATTCTCCCTGCGCGTTATCATTGCTTAACCGGGGCAACCAGCGGACGAGATCACTGACCCTGGCACAGCAGATGCCGCTGTAGATTTCGCGAATTTGCCGTTGGTCCGGTGTCGCATCCTTTTCCTCAACGATGGCTTCGATGGCCTGATTGGGGTTACGGACGATGCGGCCAAGGCCGGTGGGATCGTCCAATGTGGCCAGTAGCAGGGTCAAGGCCTGAGCGTCTGTCGCCGAAGTCACCAGCGCCTTTAACGTGTCGGCCTGAATCAAAGGCACATCGCCTGAAAGCACGAGGACCTGCGCCTTGGGATTTAAATGAGGCAGGGCTTTAAGCAGGGCATGCCCTGTGCCTAGTTGTTGCTCCTGCACCACCCAGTTGACGGATAGATGTGAAAGCGCCTCTTTGATCTGCTGCCCGCCATGGCCATAAATGACATGAATTGCCTGGGGACGTAGCTGTTGTGCTGTCTCCACCACCCGTTCAAGCATGGGTTTGCCGGCCAAGGGGTGCAGGACTTTGGGTAAATCGGAGTACATTCGTTTGCCCATCCCGGCCGCTAAAATAACAATCTCTAATGACATGAATAAATTAATCCTTGCGTTATGTCGTGTTTATGTGTTGGCCGTAGCCGAATTAAACAGTCTGCATTTATGTTGCGAATCCTGAAATTACTGATATGATAAAAAAATTGCGACAAAAGGAGTAGTGCAATGACTATTTTTCTTGAAATAGCGAAAGAATACCTCATTAAAGAACTGACCAAAATAAGCGATACGTCAGTGGCTTCAGATAAAAGTGTAGGTAATACGGTGTGCAGTTGGTTGGGGCTAGGCCGTGATGAAAGCTTGTCTCAATGCAAGCGCGAGTTGACGGACATATTACGGACGGACATTCGCAATCTGGCATCGGATGCGTCGGATGAAAATAACGTCGGGGCATTAAATCATTTATTGAGTGAATGCCGGAGAAAAGCACGAGAGAAAGCCGATGAAAAAGGCTATTCGGAGGGAACATTCGGGCCTGCCATGAATGAGGTCAGTACCCTGCTCACTCAACTGTATGATCGTTTTGCCGCAGCCGGTTTATTGGACATTCCCTACAACGCCAAAGATTCCGAACGACACCCTTTGACCGTGTTTCGCTACTGGGCAGGCGTTTATCTGGCCCACAAAGTGAAAGAAAACCGAGATAACTCGCAAAGCACACTAAAAACCATTACCCATAATCCCAAAATCACGTCCCTCAATCTCCTGGAAAAACAAAAACAGGATGCTGTGGTGAGTTTTATCAGGGAATGCGACAAAGATCTCAAAACGATTAAAGAAGACCTTGAGAATTATAGAGACGTCTGCACTAAACGAGTGCTGGAATTCCTTCGGCGACTGCTGCTTAAAAATAAAGAACTGGTTGAGCATCATGGTACGAACTTAGAAATTCCGGTGACCATTTCGTTTTTTGCCTCGGCAACTGTTTCAGGTCCTGCACTGGGACCTCATTCCGGGGAGCTAAAAAAATGCATTATGATGGCCATCAAAGAGTTAGGGGGCGACAAGGAAGAGAGTAAGGAAGAGCTACATACCGCGGCCACTTACAACAGCTAGTTTAATGACTGAGCTCCCCAAACAAGTTCATCTCCATGCGTTCCCTGACTTCCCCGGAAGTCAGGTTTTTACTTAAAAGGTAAAGCAGCTTGCAATGCGCCGCTTCCGGCGTCATGTCATGGCCGCTGATTAACCCGGCTTCTTTTAATGTATGCCCCGTGGCGTATTGATTCATCTCGACCCGCCCCTGCTGGCATTGGGTGCAATTCACGATGATGACGCCGCGATCGCAGGCTTCCCTGAGGATGTTTAAAAAGCGGGGATCCTTGTTCTGCGCATTGCCGGCACCGTAGGTTTCTAACACCAGTCCCTGCAAGGGTTGCTGCAACAGGTAGTTCAGCACATCCGCCGCAAAGCCCGGAAACAGGCGAAAATTGGCAATAAAATGCGGCTGTATGGGTTGCAGATGGAAGGATTTTGAAGGCGGTGGCAACAGATTGTCGTAATACAATTCAATGTTGATGCCAATGGAGGCCAGATGCGGGTAATTGGGCGAGTCGAAGGCATCAAAGCTTTGCGCACTGATTTTGCGGGACCGGTTGCCGCGCAGCAGGCGTTGGTTGAAGTAAATGCAAACCTCGTTGATCGGCTGATGGGCACACAACCACAGCGAGGTGACCACATTGTCCAGTGCGTCATTGCGCACTTCGGCTAAGGGAATCTGCGAACCGGTGATGATGACGGGCTTGGCTAAATTTTCGAGCATAAAGGACAGCGCCGAGGCCGTGTAGGCCATGGTGTCGGTCCCATGAAAAACAACAAAGCCGTCGTAATGCTCATATTCCTCGGCAATGTCCCTAGCGATTAAATTCCAGTCATTGAGCGTCATGTTGGAGGAATCAAGCAGGGGCTTGTATTCTTTTATGGAATAGAATGGCATCTCCTGATGACGCAAGGCGGGCACCAGCGCCAGAGCGGCGGAAACATAGCCTTCCGCCGGTTCATAACCGTGTTCGGTTTTCACGGAGCTGATGGTGCCGCCGGTATTAATAATAAGTATTCTTTTTTTCATGATGAGGACTAATTTATTCTCTTTTAATTATAGCGTTCATTGCCTGCTGTCTTCCAGAATGACGTGACGATTACGCAAAAATAATAATCGCCTTGACAGCCTTCGATTCGTAGTGATGAAATTACCGCCAGAGATGATGTCAAGGAGACCGGCATGACCAAAAGTAAACTGGAAGAATTGCAACTTGAAATGGAAAAGGTTTTCTCGCCACTGGAAAAGCGCAGAGAAAACTACTTAAGCACCTTAAAAAAAGTAAGGTTACAGCTCTGCAGCTATTTTTTTAATGAAAAAAACCAGGATTTGCATGAAAGGGCGGCCAGTGGGCAGCAATGGTTTGACTGGGAGGACGTCAAACCCGGTATGGAAAATTGTTTGCCTGAAGAACAAGTTCTGGCAGAGCGCGCTAACGAACTGCAGTCACAGTCGCCCGTCAGAATAAGCATTACCGAGGCGCTGGATTACCAGGTTGCCCAGAGCGGGCTATCGCTTCAACGGGTAAAAATGGGGTATGAATTTAAACCGGAAAAACCTTATACCCCAAAGGCTCAGCTTTTTATGCAGCAATTTGCCGGCGCTTTGAGTATTTACCGTGTGTATTTAAACATTTATGAAATTTATTGCTGCAATTACCCGTTTTTAAAAGTGGACAGTCATAAACAGTGTTTGGAAAAGGCAACGGACATCCACAAGGAAACACAGCAGGCCTCATACGATGCCGCTCTGATTTTTCATGAGGCCAAGGACAATGCCCGTGTCATTAAAACCTTGCTGGCGGCTATCCGAGAAGGGCAGGAGGACTTCGATCATGCCATGAAACTGCAGGCCGCTCATCTGGCTAAGCAATTTGAATTGGCTGCCGAAGTCATTGAAGATTGCTATAAGAAACACCCGAACAGTTCCCTGTTGTTTTTTGCTATGGATTCTGAATGGCAGCGTTTACTTAAAGGCATAGCAGCTGACTTATTCGAAAATCAATACACGTATTCTTCTTTTGGCGGAACGCTGACCATTTTGCCTAAATTCATGGAAACGGTCATTGCTGAAATCATGCAATTTTACCTGGTTGCGTGTGAAAACCAGATTCCCTATCGCGGAGAACTGTTGCGTAGAGCTCTCCATTTGACGTCCGAGGTGATGACCAAGCTCCGAGTGGACGCGGCGATCAAGGACGTGTCTCTCGACATCCAGATGGCGACGCCTGAGTCCCAACCATCCGATTTTCCATCCTTGTATGCACTGTATGGTTTGTGCCTTAATCCAACAGCAAAATCGGCCCCAGAGGAATCCTTGAAGCAGTCTGATTTGGCCCCCTATTCGTTAAGTCAGCAATAATCGCAGATTTATTTGCCAAGGTCTTGCAGTTTATGGAAAAATTATGCCATTAGTGATTTAGTCTAAGCAGTGATGAGATGGTGATTGATCGTGCCGGGTATCGGCTGAATGTAGGGATCATCCTGGTTAATGACTCTGGACGGGTTTTTTGGGGGCGAAGGCACGGTCATGATGCCTGGCAATTTCCGCAGGGCGGTTTGGCGCAGGGGGAAACCGCACTGGATGCCATGTTTCGTGAGTTGCGGGAGGAGGTGGGTCTTGATAAAGAAGACATCGAAGTCTTAGGCTCTACCCGGCGCTGGCTTAAATACCGCCTCCCCAAACAATATTTGCGCCATGGCAGCGAACCTTTAGTCATTGGTCAAAAGCAAAAATGGTACCTGTTGCGGTTAGTCGCCAGCGAGCAGAAAGTGCGTCTGGATTTAAGCGATTCACCCGAATTTGACAGCTGGCGCTGGATTGATTACAACGAACCGCCGGCGCAGGTTATTTTTTTTAAACGACAAGTGTATGCCCAGGCCATGAAGGAACTGGAGTATTTATTAAAAAAACGCCGTAGCCCATTCAGCCACCGCCGCAAGCGAGGTAATCATAATCGATAAATGTTAAAAATTCTCAAGCGCATCGTACAGGACGTCACCACAGCCAACCATTTGACAGAGGCTTTGGACATATTGGTACAACGGGTCAGAAAGGCTGTTGATACCGATGCTGTCTCTGTTTACCTCATTGACAGCAAGCATGCCGAATACGTCCTGATTGCGACTGACGGATTGAACAAACAGGCCCAGTTTCGCGTACGGGTGGGTTTGGACAACGGTATCATTGGTCTGGTAGGGCGCCGTGAAGAACCCATCAATGTCGAGGATGCGCCCAATCATCCTGATTTTCACCACGATCCGCTGCTGGAGGAAGAGCAATTCAAAGCGTTTCTTGGTGTGCCCATTATTCAGCATCGTAAATTATACGGCGTGATTACCGTGCAGCAGTCTGAACGGCGCTGTTTCGACGACGCGGAAGAGGCGTTTTTAATTACGCTTGCCGCCCAGCTCGGCGGCATTATTGCCCATGCTGAGGCGACAGGAGAACTGGCCGAACTCACTCAGCCAAAACCCATAGGTGCCCAGAAGGCCGATGTGGTACAGACTTCATTAAGCGGAATAGGCAGCGTGCCGGGCATCGGGATTGGCAGTGCCGTGGTCGTTTATCCGCCCGCAGACATTGACGCCGTACCGCGTATCCCTGTTGAGGAAGCGGATGTCGATGAGGAAGTGACGACCTTTTATGACGCCCTGCAGGTGGCCCGCGAGGACATGCAACGCTTAAGCCGGCGCATGAAAAGCAATGTCGCGGAAGAAGAACATGCTCTGTTCGACGTGTATGTCCGTATCCTCGATGACGAAAGCCTGGGCGCGGAAGTGGAAGAGGTGATTCGTCAGGAAAAACTAAGCGCTCAGGCGGCCTTGTCCGTCGTGATTAAAAAACACGTGCAGCAATTTGAAAGCATGGAAGATGAATACCTGCGCGAGCGCGCCAGCGATTTTCGCGATCTTGGCCGGCGTGTACTGGCCGAATTGCAGCGCGGCCAGCGTGAGGAAATCACTTACCCGCGCCGCACGGTGCTCATTGGTGAGGAAATCCCTGCCTCGGCGTTGGCTGAGGTGCCCAAAGGGCAGCTCGTGGGTGTGGTATCGGCTCGCGGCGCCAATAATTCCCATGTGGCCATTTTAGCGCGTGCCCTGGATGTGCCCACCGTGATGGGGGTCAGGGGGTTAAAAGTCGAGCAGTTAAGCGGTCGTGCCATTATTGTCGATGGCTTTCTCGGGCATATCTATCTTTCGCCGTCCAAATCGGTATTGGCTGAGTTTAAAAAGCTTGCCAAAGAAGAGGAAGCCTTGAATCAGAGTTTAGTCAGCCTGCGCGACAAGCCGGCGGAAACCCTCGATAATTATCGGATTTCTCTCCAGGTGAATACCGGCCTGGCGATGGATGCGGGCCTGTCCATGAGTGTTGGGGCTGAGGGAGTCGGTCTTTACCGGTCTGAAATTCCATTCATGAGCCGCGACAGGTTTCCTTCCGAAGACGAACAATACATTATCTACCGTCAAATCCTGAAGGCCTTCGCCCCGCGTTATGTGACCATGCGCACGCTGGATATTGGCGGCGATAAAACCCTGCCTTATTTCCCGGTCGAAGAAGATAACCCTTATTTAGGCTGGCGGGGCATCCGCATCACCCTGGATCATCCCGATGTGTTTTTGATGCAAATCCGTGCCATGATGCGGGCCAGTGAAGAATTAAACAACCTTAAAATCATGTTGCCTATGGTCACAACCCTGGGCGAGGTGGAAGAAGCGATTTTGCTGATTGAGCAGGCTTATCGTGAATTATTGGAAGAAGGCTGCAACATTGAAAAACCCCGTCTTGGCGTGATGGTGGAGGTTCCCGCTGCCGTTTATCTGGCTCGCGAATTGGCGAAGCGTGTTGATTTTCTCTCGGTTGGCAGCAATGATTTAACGCAGTACTTATTGGCAGTCGATCGTAACAATGCCCGGGTGGCAGGCCTCTATGATGCGTTTCACCCGGCCATGTTGCAGACCTTGATGAAAGTGGTGGAAGGCGGGCATGCTGCGGGCGTCGAGGTCAGCATTTGCGGCGAGATGGCCAGCGATCCGCTGGCGGTTATTTTATTAATGGCCATGGGTTTTGATATTTTAAGCATGAATTCGGTCAGTTTACCTCGCGTCAAATGGGTGATTCGCAATTTCTCGTTAGCCAATGCCCGTAAAATTTTAGCCGAGGTACTTGAGTTTGAGCACCCCCAGGCCATACGCCTGCACCTGCAGCGCGCGCTGGAAGCGGAAGGCCTGGGCGGCCTGATTCGGGCCGGGCGGTCCTAGATGCCGGATCTTTTATTCACCTCCCTGATTTATGCTGTAGCCGGTGTAATTGCCGGTTTGCTGTCTGGCATACTTGGCATTGGCGGCGGCCTTGTGGTGGTGCCGGCCCTGCTTGCTATTTTCCAGCAGCAAGCCGTGATCCCGCCTCCGTTAAGCATGCATTTTGCGGCAGGGACATCGTTAGCCGTGATGATATTTACCTCGCAATCGTCCATTTATTCACACTTTAAACTGGGCGATATTTTATGGGGAGTTTATCATCGTTTATGGCCGGGTATTTTCGTCGGTGTGATTGCTGGCGCTGTCAGTGCCTATTTTATTCCGACGCGGGTGCTTGAGATTATTTTTGGTCTCTTTTTGTTGTTAGTGGGTGTTAAAATGCTTCGGGAAGAGAAAGTAACCCGGCATCGCCAATTCCCTCGCGGATGGGTTAATGCCCTGGTGACAGGGATCATCGGTTTTAAATCAGGATTGTTAGGCGTTGGCGGCGGCGTGCTGATTATCCCCTACCTTACTTATTGCGGGGTGGATACGAGAAAAATTGCTCCCGTATCCTCCTTATGCACTCTAACGGTGGCTCTTCTTGGCACCCTTATTTTTATTCTGACCGGCAGCCGGGAGTCAGGACTGTCTGCTTATGCCACCGGGTTTATTTATTGGCCGGCCGTGGTCGCTGTGGCCATCCCCAGTGTGTTATTTGCACCCCTTGGTGCAAAATTAAATTATATTCTGCCTGTAAAACAATTGCGTTACGGTTTTGTGGTCATTTTGTTTTGTACAGCGCTGACCCTGCTGTTCTGACACCAATTTATTGAGGTTATCATGCTGCCATTTCCCTCCATTGATCCCGTTGCCTTTTCCATTGGCCCCCTGCAGGTGCATTGGTATGGGTTAATGTATCTTTTTGGCTTTGTCATGGCCTGGCTGCTTGCGCATTGGCGGGCGAAACGGTATTCGCTTGACTGGAGCAGTGAACAAATCAGTGATCTGATTTTTTATGCGGCCATCGGCGTTATTCTAGGCGGCCGCTTAGGGTATATGCTGTTTTATGGGACTCAGCAACTCCTTGCCAACCCCTTGTCCTTGTTAAAGTTATGGGAAGGCGGTATGTCGTTTCATGGCGGATTGCTGGGGGTGATGGTTGCTCTGGCTTTGTTTGCC
Source organism: Legionella rubrilucens (assembly GCF_001468125.1). GTDB lineage: Bacteria > Pseudomonadota > Gammaproteobacteria > Legionellales > Legionellaceae > Legionella_C > Legionella_C rubrilucens. The sequence continues at coordinate 517,676 of NZ_LNYT01000022.1, forward strand.
CGTAAAACCCAAAAAACCTTCCTGCAAGTGGGGGATTTCATCGCACCGCTGGTGCCTTTGGGATTGGCTGCCGGTCGGGCAGGGAATTTTATTAATGGTGAACTGTGGGGGCGGGTAACGACTGTCCCCTGGGCCATGGTATTCCCCCACTCTGATGGGCTGCCGCGGCATCCGTCGCAACTGTACGAATTGGGCCTTGAGGGGATTGGTTTGTTTATCCTGCTCTGGTGGTATGCCTCCAGACCGCGTCCGACAGGGCGGGTATCGGCTTTGTTCTTAATCGGGTATGCTATTAGCCGGATGTTTGTCGAATTTTTCCGGGTACCCGATGTGCAATTGGGTTATTTGGCATTGGGTTGGTTAACCATGGGGCAGTTGTTATCAATTCCCATGCTTATTTTAGGACTCTGGTTGTGGTGGCGGGCTGAATCATGAAAACATATCTTGAATTATTACAACATGTGCTGGATAAAGGGGTAAAAAAATCGGATCGTACCGGTACCGGTACCCTGTCGGTGTTTGGTTACCAGATGCGTTTTAATTTACAGGAGGGCTTCCCTCTGGTCACAACCAAGAAATTGCACACGCGAAGCATTATTCATGAATTATTGTGGTTTTTAAAAGGCGATACCAACATTGCCTACCTCCATGAAAACGGCGTGACCATCTGGGATGAGTGGGCTGACAGCGAAGGCAATCTGGGACCTGTGTACGGACAGCAATGGCGCTCCTGGCCGGCGGCGGATGGCCGTACCATCGATCAATTAAGCGATCTGCTTCAGCAGATTAAGAACAATCCTGATTCAAGGCGGTTGATTGTCAGTGCCTGGAATGTCGGCGAACTCGACAAGATGGCTTTAATGCCCTGCCATGCCCTTTTTCAGTTTTATGTCGCCAACGGTCAGTTATCTTGCCAGCTTTATCAACGTTCTGCCGATATTTTTTTAGGCGTGCCGTTTAATATCGCCTCCTACTCCCTGCTGACCCACATGATCGCGCAACAGTGCAATCTGGGTGTGGGGGAGTTTATCTGGACTGGCGGGGATTGCCACCTGTATTTAAATCATCTTGAGCAGGCCCGCACGCAATTGGCACGCGAGCCGTTGCCTTTACCGCAACTGCACTTGGCTCGTCGCCCGGACAGCCTGTTTGATTACCGGTTCGACGATTTTGTCTTTGAAAATTATCAATGCCATGCGGCAATCAAGGCGCCCATTGCGGTTTAACGTGGCGCAATCGATACCAACCTGACTGCTTTACCGCGGCTTGCCGCGGTATGCAATTAAACAGGGTCTGAGGCTAAACCGACTGATAAGGATTCACAGACTGAGCCGACGTCTCCAGTTGTCGGTTCAGCACGCCCGTGGTTATAAACAGTTGCGCCAGATAATAAGTGAGCATGACGGCCAAAGGCATCCAGCGCGAAGGAATAACAAAGAGGCCCAGGCCCAGCAGACTGTCCGATACCAGGAAAAGGCAGGCGCCAGAAATAATCGTTCCTGCCTGTTGCTTTACCTGGAAAGCGGAAAAAACCATGGTCAGCAGGGCAATGAGATACACCAAAATCGGGATGGCCAACTGTCCAAAGGCTGTATGAAAATAGCTGTAGCCGCTAACAGCAAGACTTAAAGGAATTAAAAAAATCAACAGTCGATTGCGGTTAAACTGAAAATCACGCAAAAAAAGGTTGATGTAAACACAATGGGCCAATAAAAAGCACACCATCCCAATCATGAACGCGAGCTGGCTTGGGTGAGTTAAAACGACATCACCCGCTAAAGAAAAGCCAAGAGCCAGGGTGAGCAGGAGCTTAATCATGAAATCCTGCGGCATGGTTTTAACCAGGATCATCAGGCAGACTATGGGCAGCGGTTTTAAAATCGTGGTCAGAGGGTAGTCAATAAAAGGCAGCAGCAAAAGATAAAGAAAAGCAAACAATAAAAAGAGATTTAAAATCCGTTTGGGCAGTTCGTGAGGCATGATTACCATCCAGTTGGTAGAATGGTTCATTTTAACGATTTCATGCGAATGAAGATATCCCTGTTTTTACGTATTGATGATTAAAATTTTGTCAACGGCGCCAATGTATGATTTAATATTGCCCGTGTTGTTTTACTATGGATCTTTTGATATGAAAAAAACAATCGTTCTGATCATCATGAGTCTGGTTTTCTCATCCGTGTATGCCAGCAAACTCAGCCATTATTTTAAGAAAATGGAAGAGGAAGATCGCGCCAATCAGCAGCGTGAATTACAACAGGACATGAATTTCGCTGATTTTGCTTTCCGCCTTGATAAACGCTACACCGATGAAAATGGTCAACGCTGCCGCGATTATGTATTCCGTTCCCGCAGTAACCCTTATCGTCACGGTTATTTTACTGTCTGCGATGAGCGGTAAGCTTTAATCCCGGGGCGTTTTAAACAACGCAACCCGGGATTTACCCTTTCAATGTTCAGGTAATTTACCGCTGCTGGTGATAAGAAGGGGTGTTCCTGGATTCGCTTCCATTGCCTGTTTGACCAGTATCCCGCCATGGATGGGTGTGCCGGTCCAGTCCGCAATCAAGGTCGGGAAGTCGGGTTTGGTGTCCTCTACCCACCAGGCCCAGGCAGTATAATGAACCTGATGATCATGAATGTATTTCAGGATGGCGGCGTAAGATTGCTTGTAGGTATCCGGAACGCTGTCCTTTGAGGTTTTCGGGAAATGATCCCTCATGTTATCGCCAAATTCGGTAAAAATGACCGGGTATTTGCCGATAACGCCCTGTAAACTTGCGCTGATTTGTTCATAAGGCCGCTGATAGGGATGGGAGCCATAAACAATGTTTTCTCCCTTGATTGCATAGTGGTAATTGTCGCCGGCATTCACAAAACTTAAATCAAATCCCCACGCCGTGCCATTCACAATGCAGATGTTGTTTGCGCCGGCAGCCCGAATGGCATCAACCAGCTCCTGATAGCCCGCGTAGGTGGCGTTACCTTTAAGCCAGACGTCTTTATCAATGACCGGTTCATTGAATAATTCAAACATGACGGTGCCGTAATCTTTGTATTGACGGGCGACATCCTGCCAGAATTTAACGGACGATCCCTTAAAAGCCATGGGGTCCTGGCCGTCTTTGTCAATCCAGTGCAAATCGATGATAACCGCCATGCCATTTTGCGTGGCATGGTAAATGATGGCGTCGACTATTTGCTTATAGGAACCTTTGACATCCGCCGGTTTGGACTCAAGCCAGCTCTTTTGTTTAAGCGAGAGCCTGATGGTGTTGGCCCCCCATTTTTTCATGTTCAGAAGATCGTCTTCGCTGAGAAACTGACCCTGTTTATTCCATTCGAGCGAGGGTCTTGCCATTCCACGTATGACAATGACATGGCCCTCATTATCAACAATTTGATTGCCCTTGACCTTCAGCAGGTAAGGTTTCGATGTATCAATTGAATACACGGCCGGCGTGGCGCGCGGTGTATCAGCAAAGGGGCCGGCATCGGTTGGTTTATCCGGAGTGACAATGCTGCCTTTGTCGGACACGCGGATGATCCATTGTCGGGGGTTGCCAGGCTCCTGCCTGATTTCAAGACCATCAATGTAATAGCCGTTTTTTGCGTCATTGCTGTATTTTTGGAAACTGACAATCGAACCATTATTCAACAGCGTCAGGGTGCCATAGTAGTTATTGTTTTCATCATAAATATTCCATACGCTCCATTGTTTGTCCGCCTCGGCATGGGTAGGGATCCCGGCGCCGGCATTTTGCTGGCAGTTGCCATAGCCCGCCCGGTACTGCCCCCAGGACTTGCCGCCATTGGCTTGCAATTGAAGGCTTAAATTGGGTTGGACGCCTGTGCCCAGGTAGTTGCACAGGGATTGTTCTGCGGCGTAAGACGTGACACTCAGAAGTAGGGTGAATAATAAACTGAAGCGGCGAGTGACTTGTTTTAGATCTGGTATCATAGGCATGGATTACGGCGAGTTCTATTGGTTAAATAATAATCTATTTTTCTAAATATCGTAGGGTTTGATGTAAAATCAAAGGGTATTTTTACCACCCAAGCGCTGCTAAAAAGCGCGTAAGCATATCATTTTGTTGCAATACCATCCAGTTTTGCTGCGGGTTTTCCCTGAAAGACGTAAGGGTTACTCTTGCGTTACCCCCTTAAATTTGTTATTTTGGACGATGTTTGTATAAAAAACAGACATTGCTTGATCAAGCAGGCAACAGGGCGGATAGCCCGTATTTTCAGTAATTAACGAAGGATGTTATATGTCTTCTCATGACGCAGGGGTAGTAACAACGGAGACTTCGCTCAAAGTTTCTGAGTGGCAGAAGCAGGATACGATCTGGATGCTTGGGCTGTATGGAACAGCCATTGGCGCAGGCGTTCTTTTCCTGCCTATTGATGCCGGGATGAATGGCATTTGGCCTTTATTGATCATGGCCGTGCTCGCATTCCCAATGACTTATTTTTCTCACCGTGCCCTTTGCCGTTTTGTGTTATCCGGCTCAAAACCCAAAGCCGATATCACCGCCGTTGTTGATGAACATTTTGGGGCGCTGGCGGGTAAAGTCTTAACCTTCCTCTATTTTTTTGCCATTTACCCTCTTCTGCTGATGTACAGTGTCGCCATTACCAATACGACACAAAGTTTTTTGATTAATCAGCTGGGAATTACGCCGCCGTCACGGGCTGTATTATCCATTACCCTGATTCTGGCGTTAATGGCCATTATCCGGGTGGGACAGCAGTTTGTGGTAAAGGCCATGAGTGTTCTGGTTTACCCGTTCATCACCATGCTCATGCTCTTGGCGCTTTACTTAATCCCGCACTGGAATGGGGCCATTTTAAATCAATCCGCCGCGATTGACCCTAACGGGCATGGTTTACTGATGTGCCTGTGGCTAATCATTCCTGTCATGGTGTTTTCATTTAATCATTCACCGATTATTTCTTCCTTCGCGGTCCACCAGAAACAACAGTATGGCCATGATGCGGATCGCCGAAGCAACCAGATCTTACGCTACAGCCACTTGATGATGGTGTTGACGGTGCTGTTTTTTGTCTTCAGTTGTGTGTTCAGTTTGTCGCCACAGGACTTGGCAGAAGCCAAGCGGCAGAACATTACCATTCTGTCTTACCTGGCAAACCATTTTAACAATCCGCTGATTGCTTATGCGGCCCCTTGCATTGCTTTTATCGCCATTTCCAAATCATTCCTGGGGCATTACCTGGGAGCCAGTGAAGGTATGCACGGTTTACTGGTCAAATCCATGGCCAAAAAACACGAAGCCGACGGCAAACGCTATCAATTGTACTTAGCGATTGATATTTTCATCATTATCACCTGCTGGATCGTGGCGACCATTAACCCCAGTATTTTGCGGATGATTGAAACCCTGGGCGGGCCGGTGATTGCGATGATTCTGTTCTTATTGCCCATGTATGCGCTGTTAAAAGTTCCGGCAATGAAACCTTATCGCCACAGAATTACCGATGGCTTTATCACCGTGATTGGCTTGATTGCTATTTCTGCCATCGTTTATGGATTGATATCCTGGTAAAGGGTTCATCTGGTGCAAAGGCGGGTTATCCCGCCTTTTTTGTCAATGCGCCTCATCCCAGTTGAGGCCCACACCGACAGACACCTGCAAAGGCACGGAAAGTTGTACAACATTTTCCATTAACGACGGGATAGTCTGCCGGCAAAGTTCAACGGCCTCTTCATGCACTTCAAACACCAATTCATCATGAACCTGCATGATCATGCGGGCTAAAGGTTCTTTTTGCTGATTTTGCCAATCGGCTACCGCCAGCATGGCTTTTTTAATGATGTCGGCGGCGGTGCCCTGCATCGGGGCATTGATGGCTGCACGTTCGGCGGCTTTCTGACGCATGATGTTGCGCGTATTAATTTCCGGCAGATGCAGACGGCGGCCAAATAAAGTTTCGACATAGCCTGATTGATGAGCCTGTCTGCGGGTACGCTCCATGTAATCCAGGACCCCGGGGTAACGTTTAAAATACGTTTCCATGTAATATTGGGCATCCTGACGTTCGATGCCTAATTGTTTGGCCAGGCCAAAAGCGGACATGCCATAAATCAGGCCGAAATTAATTGCTTTGGCACGGCGGCGATGTTCCTGAGTAATGTTGTCAAGGCTGACCTGAAAAATTTCGCTGGCTGTGGCCGCATGAATGTCCCATCCCTGAGCGAAGGCTTTAAGCAAATTGGGATCCTGCGACAAATGCGCCATGATGCGCAACTCAATCTGAGAATAGTCAGCCGCCATGATGCGGTGATGAGGGGGAGCAATAAAGGCTTTGCGGATAAGGCGTCCTTCTTCACTGCGAATGGGAATATTCTGTAGATTGGGATCACTGGACGACAGGCGTCCGGTTGCGGCCACCGCCTGATTATAACAGGTATGGACACGGTGGGTACGCGCGTTAATGCGTTTAGGCAGAGCATCAATGTAGGTCGAGACCAGCTTGCTCAAACTGCGGTATTCAAGAATAACGGCAGGCAATCGGTAATCAAAAGCCAGTTCCTGCAGAACCGATTCGGCCGTCGATGGTTGGCCTGTGGGGGTTTTGGTCAATACCGGCAATTTCAATTCATCAAACAGAATTTCCTGCAACTGTTTGGGGGAATTTAAATTAAAAGGCCGTCCCGCCAGTTGCACTGCTTCCGCTTCCAGCGCAACCATGCGCTCTTTCAGGCGCAGCCCATGACGTGTTAGCGTGTTTTCATCGATAAGCACCCCGTGGTTTTCAATTTCTGCAAGCACAGTGACTAATGGCATTTCAATGTCATTCAAAACCTGTCTAAGCGATGAATCCAGTTGGGGATAAAGGGCTTGATGCAGCTTGAGCGCAATGTCGGCCTCTTCGGCGGCATAGGGCGCTGCCATGGCAATCGGGATCTGGTCAAAAGGTAATTGTTTGCTGCCCTTGCCGGCAATTTCCTCAAGGTGTATGGTTTTGTGGCCTAAGTATTTCAATGAGAGCGATTCAATGTCGTGACTACTGCTGCTGCTGTTTAAAACATAGGATTCCAGCATGGTGTCGAAGGCGAGGCCGCGAAGAGTAATGCCGTGGTTTTTAAGAATGCAGTAATCGTATTTGAGGTTTTTGCCGATTTTGCCAATGATGGGGTTTTCTAAAACCGGCTTTAAGGCATTTAAAACCAAATCCGCCGGCAGTTGCCCGTCCTGATTGGCATGGCCGATTGGAATATAGGCCGCACCTTGCGTATCCGTAGCCAGGGCAAGCCCAACGATTTGGCCATCCACCGGATCAAACTGAGCGGTTTTCGTATCCAGGCTGAACTGGCTGCAGCCATTCAGTTGGGTAACCCACTCGTCAAGGTCGGCTGCAGTAGTAATCAGGGCATAGTGAATGACAGACGGTTGTTCTTCGAGAATGTCGATTTGCAATTGCTGCTGGGGTTCTTTGCTGCTCAGTAATTCTTTAAGCCATCCCTTAAATTCAAGCTCACGGACCAGGTCGATGAGTGTCTGCTGTTCGGCTGCCTGAATGACCAATTCATCAAGGGTCAACGGCAATTCAACGTCGGTTTTGATGGTCACTAAGCGTTTGGAAAGCGGCAAATGCTGCAGGGCCTCCCGCAGATTCTCACCGATTTTACCGCTGATGGCATGAGCATTGGCTACCAGGTTATCGAGCGTTTGATACTGTTCCAACCATTTAGCGGCTGTTTTAGGGCCGCATTTGTTCACGCCTTGGATGTTATCGACGCTGTCACCAATTAAGGTCAGGTAATCAATGATTTGTTCCGGTTTGACGCCAAATTTCTGATAAACCCCATGGCTGTCTAATAATTGATTGGTCATGGTGTTAATGAGGGTCACCTGCGGATTGACCAGTTGGGCCATGTCCTTGTCGCCGGTGGAAATGATGACTTGACGGCCTTTGGCCGCGGCCAGAACGGCGAGGGTGCCAATGACATCGTCTGCCTCTACTCCGTCGACAATGAGCAAGGGTAAACCCATGGCTTTCAGCAACATCAGCAGGGGTTCAAACTGGCAGCTCAAATCATCGGGCATGGGGGCGCGGTGAGCCTTGTATTCCGGGTACCAGTCATCGCGGAAGGTTTTGCCTTTGGCATCAAAGATAACCGCCAGATGCTGCGGTTTATAATCCTTGATTAGGCGTTTGACCATGTTGGCCACCCCATAAATGGCGCCTGTGGGTTTTCCTTTGGAATTGGTTAAGGGCGGCAACGCATGGAAAGCGCGGAAAAAATAGGATGAACCGTCAACCAGAATTAAAGGGGATGTCATTATTCACTCGCTTCATATTGAGCTAAACGCTCACTTAACTCATTGACTTTCTCGCTTAAGGCTTTTAAGTTTTTCCGCATCAGCGGGATACGCGTCACGGAAAGTTCCTGCTCAATGGCTTTGTCGCGTGGACGTGCCGGATTGCCCAGATAAATATTGCCTTCCAGCAAATGTTTTTTAGGTGGAACACCGGCCCGCGCGGCTAAAATAACCCCGTCATCGATGCGCACATGATCGCTGACCCCGACATTGGCAGCGAAAATGACATGGTTACCACTGGTGGTACTGCCGGCGATGCCTGTGAAAGCACAGAGGATATTGTGCTGCCCCAGTTTAACGGAATGCGCAACCTGAACCAGATTATCGATTTTCGTTCCTGCCCCAATGACTGTAGAACCCAGTGTGGCCCTGTCAATCACCGTATTGGCGCCCACCTCCACATCGTCTTCGATGACTACATTGCCAAGATGGGGCATTTTGAGGTGTTGTCCATCAACAAAAGTATAGCCGAATCCATCTGAACCAATGACGGTCGCCGCATGAATACACACACGCTGGCCAAGTTGGCAGCCATCATAAATGGTGACGTTCGGATGCAGGGTGGTGCCGGCGCCAATCGTTACTTTTTCGCCAATGTGGACATGGCCTTTCAGGATGCACTCATCGCCAATCACCGTCTGTGCGCCGATCACCACGTAAGGGCCGATGTAGACATTTTTACCAATGATGGCGTCGGGTGCAATCACAGCGGTAGCATGAATCCCGGGGACGGGCTGCGGTTGCGGATAAAAGTGGTTGAGTAACTGGATAAAGGCTTTAATCGGGTTTTTAACCTGGATAACGGGTTTGACGTCGCTGGTGACCGACAAATTCACCAGAATGGCGGCCGCTTCCGATTGCTCGGCAATCTTCAAATTGTCATTCCCGTCAGCAAAAACCAGCGAGCCGGCAAGAATATTATCAATGGGGGATATGCACTGGATAAGTAATTGTTCATCCCCTACCACCGTACCGTGTACCCGATTTGCAATTTCAACTAAAGATGCCTTCATCAACGAACCTATATAAACCATGCAAAATAGCACGATTATACCGCGATGCGGGATTAGTTGCGAATCATGTTTTATTGCCCGTCATGGCCTCAGGGATATCTCCATTAAGAAGCGCTTCTGAGCAGCAGGGCGGCGTTGGCTCCACCAAAAGCAAAATGTTGCGACAAGGCGATATCGACCGGCTGTTTGCGCGCTTGATTGGCGACATAATCCAGATCGCAGGCAGGATCCGGCTCGCTGAGATGAATGGTCGGCAGCAGCAGATCTTCCTTTAAGCTTAACGTAGTGGCAATGATTTCCATGGCACCGGCGGCACCAATGGGATGACCGGTCATGGCTTTTTGTGCGGTAACGGGTATATCGTAAGCACGCTCACCGAATACACGCTTGATGGTCTTTGTTTCGGTGATGTCGTTTAGTTCAGTGCCTGTGCCATGGGCATTGATGTATTGCACGTCATTGATGCTGAGACGGGCATCATCAAGCGCCGCCTGGATGGCACGAACCTGGCCGTCAGAATCCGGCGCGGTGACATGATAAGCGTCGCAACTGGCGCCAAAGCCAATGATTTCGCCCCAAATGGTCGCGCCCCGTGCGCGGGCGTGATGGTATTCTTCGAGGATGAGGATTCCCGCGCCATCAGCCATCACCATGCCGCTGCGATTTTTATCGAAGGGTCGGCAGGCCAGAGCGGGATTTTCATTCTGGGTTGACATCACCCGCAATTTGCACCAGGCTGCCATGATGGTTTCCCACAACAGGGATTCCGTTCCACCGCAGAGGGCAACGCTTAACCTGCCTTCGGCTATTTGTTGATAGGCATTGCCAATGGCTTCCGCAGACGAAACACAGGCATTGGAAATGGTGGAATTGGGGCCGCCTAGACCAAACGCAATGGCAATGTGATTGGCTACGGAATTGGGCATGCCGCGGATGACGCTCAACGGTGGGATTTTCTTCCACCCTTCACTAAAAAAAGCCTGATAAGCGGATTCCAGTTCAGGCGTTCCGCCTAAGCTTGTACCGATGTAGGTACCGGCTTTTGCTAATTCAGCCTTGTTTAAACCGGCGCGCTCAATGGCGTGATGACTGCAATAAAGCGCGTATTGAGTGGCTCGCGGGTAGCGTTTGCTTTTATCAAATTCCGGGAGATGGGCTAAGGAAAAATCGTGGATTTCGCCTGCAATCTGGGTGGGGTAGGGGCTGGGGTCATAATTTTGAATGCGCTTTATCCCGCATTGGCCTTTAACCGCTGCCGCCCAAAAATTGTCTAATCCGTTACCGATGGACGACACGATCTCCATGCCAGTGATCACCACGCGCTTTTTCATTCCATACCCTCAGGGCTTTCCGTAAGCAATAAAAGGCAATACTAAAGGGGGGCAAGAAAACCTGTCAAGCGAATTGACACTTCTTTCGCAGAGGGGTAGGCGGCAGAACGCAGCCCGTTGTTTTATAACCGTTATTGCTGACCGCGAGCCATACTCGACACCAGCATGATTCGCAAGGAATCAATCGGTATAAACCAGTAGTCGTGTTCATAAAGGACGCTGAAGCCATGACGAAGATACAGATCAAGCGCACCGCGATTGGTGGTTTCAACATCCAGCTCCTGCCGGTCTTTTCCCTGGGTTAAGGCATGATTGATGCAAAATGCCAGCAATTCGCTGCCCAGGCCCTGGCGTTGATAGTCAGGAAGAATTGCAATGTCGGAAAACAGGGCATGGGTTTCCTGCCAGCGGATATGGGCCTTCCCGACAGGCTTTCCATCCAGCAGGGCAATGAAAATGCTGTAATCATTATCATCGAGCAGGGTAATGAATCGCGACGGCACGCTCATCTGCCCCTCTTTAAAGCAGGCATCGTCAATGGCACACAGCGTCTCGACGTCGTTAAATTCCGCTTTTCTCACAGTCAGGCGGGGTTGATTAAGCAGAATCGGTTTATACCCGTTGCGCTGCATGTGGTATTCGGTTTGCTGATAGCTAAAACCTGAATTGGCAAGCCAGGATGCGTTCAGGTTAGACGGCATGGAAAAAATGACAAAATCCATCTGCTTGGCGGTTAACAGGGGAAGGATTGTTTCCAGCAACAAACGGGATAATCCTTGACGGCGGTGAGAGGGGGCTACCAGCAAGCTGATTTCACAGGCATTGGAATAGAAAAAATAAACACTTAAAAAGGCAACCAGTCTGTCCTTTTCATAGTAGAGCACGTTGCTTTCCGTGTCTCTCTTTTGAGTGAGAATATGCCGGTAAAAAGCCGGCAATCCGCCATCAGCCTGCCTGCACACATCCAGCAATTGATCAAAGTCTTTCAGTTGTTGTCCAGTGATATGACGGTTGCAAATTAACATGGGAATCTTTGTTAAAATAAAATAATTATTGCACAAATTCAGATCTTTTTGTGACGCAACTGCACACAGCGGCGTAGCAAAAGCGGCCAATCGTTTCTTAAGGTCTGGTAAATTAACACATTGTTACTCGAATGTATCGTCATTGGCGGCTTTTTGCGCAGAAGACGTTTTAGTGAACCAGTAGCGGTAAACTACCGGTAACAGAATAAGCAATCCCAGACAAAGCAGGGGTAAAAAAATGTGCGGGTGAAAAATGATCGTCAGATCAGGTGTTTTATTGCGGGCAAATAAATAATTTAAACTGCTGCCGACGCTTGCATAAATCAGGGTACCGGGAAGAATGCCCAGAAAGGTGGCGGCAATGTAAGTTTTGATTGGCACATTCAGTAAGGCAGGCACAATATTAACCAACCAGAACGGAAACAACGGGATGATGCGTAAAACCAGCAGGTAGGTGAAGGCGTTTTTTTGAAATCCTTGACGCATTACAGCCAGGTTGCCGCCGGCTTTTTTATTCATTAAATCCATAAAAGCAAACCGCACGGCAAAATAAAGCAGTACGGCGCCGGCGGTGGCGCTGAAAGCGACATAAATACTGCCTAAGACCGTGCCGAACAACAGCCCTGCCGTTAACGTGAGTAATAAGGCACCTGGGATTGAAATGGCCACGGTAACAATGTAGGTAAGCATAAACAGCGCTGTCACGACAACATAATGAGACGAGGTCCAGCGTTTCAGTGTCTGATGATGGTGTTGTAACTGCTCAAAATTCAAATAGTTATGCAGCCCCAGGCTGAAAAACAGACCTGCGGCAACAAGAAGCAGCAACAGAGGTGACAAGCGGTACAGCCAGGTTTTAATGCTTGAATAAGTAGAGGTATTGTCCATAACCCTCCTTTTCCATGTCCTGTTTTGGAATAAAGCGCAGCGCGGCTGAATTCATACAGTAACGTAAACCGGTCGGTTGTGGTCCATCGTCAAATACATGCCCTAAATGGGAATCGCCATACCGGGAGCGCACTTCAGTGCGTTGAAAAAATAACCAGGAACGCTCTTTCTTCAAGACCACGTTCTTTAAAGAAATAGGTTTGGTAAAACTCGGCCATCCTGTCCCGGAATCGTATTGGTCGGTGGAACTGAATAACGGTTCGCCGGAAACCACATCCACATAAATCCCTTCAGCCTTGTTATTCCAGTAGGCGTTATCAAATGCTTTTTCAGTCGCATTTTCCTGAGTTACCTGGTATTGCAGGGGTGTTAATTGTTTAAGACGGCTGGCTTTGTCGAAGGACGGCGCTGCCAGAGCGACACTGGTTGAAAGCAGGAATAACAGCAGCGGTTTAATGATTGACATTGTTCCACACCTCATGAATACGCGCATCGCGACCGCAGCGGTAACGGTAATAATTGTAACGCCAGTTATGTTTCTGGTAATAATTCTGGTGGTAATCCTCGGCTGCGTAAAACTGAGTTGACGGGACCACTTCGGTGTACACGGTTTTGAATCGTTTTTCCATGGCTTTTTTACTGACCAGAGCAATTTTTTTCTGTTCGTCATTTAAATAAAAAATGGCACTGCGGTATTGTCGGCCATGATCGCAGAACTGACCATCTTTGGTGGTTGGATCAATATGCCGCCAGAAAAAATCAACCAGTTGCCTGTAACTCACCACATCGGGATTGTACATGACTCTCACCGCCTCGGCATACCCCGTACCCCCGGCGGATACCTGCGCGTAGGTCGGATCCTTGCTGGTGCCGCCATCAAAGCCGGCGACAGTAGCCAGTACTCCTTTCACCTTGTCAAAATCGGCCTCCACACACCAGAAACAGCCGCCGGCAAAAATGGCTTCTTCCACCTTGGCATAGGCTGAATTAAAAATAAGCATCAATGCACACACGAACCCTTTGACCATGAGAGCCTCATTGCATACTTTTATACAACAAGTCTAGCAGTTTTAAGGCAAGGGATTGGTTTGAGAGCGAAAGAGAGCCTCTGCACGAGCAAACTGCACAAGCCGAATGACGGCAGTCAGGCAAACCAGGGCCGTGAAAACCGCCGCTAAGCCATTGAACCAGTGCGGTAGCAGCACCATGGCAATAAAAAAGCAGAATGCTTCGGCCCGTTCCATCAGCCCCGGACTGTAATGAAAGCTTTTATGAGACTCATTCTGGCTGAAAATACCTACCACCAGAAAGCTGGTGATGCACAAGAGCATGCTGCCCAACATCAGAATAATGGCCAAGGCGCGTTCTGGATTGACCCAGTAAAGAGCGAAAACCACCGCGAACTCCACCAGCCGATCCATCATGATATCCAGTACCGATCCCATCGGCGACGACTGGTGCTGATGACGAGCTAGCGATCCGTCCAGCGTATCGCAATAGCCGGAAAGCAGCAACAGTGCAATCGCCAGGGTGTTATAACCCTGGCAAAGTGCAGGGATAAAAGCCAAGCCAAAGCAACCGGAAAGCCAGGTAACAGTCTGCGGTGCGATGCGTTGATTTAAAACCCGAACCAAGGGGTCAACAAGAATGGTTTGGTAATGATGGCGGAGTGTCTGTTCGAGCATCGAATTCCTTTAGCCAGGATGAATACCGTAGTGTAAATAAAAAAAGGAAAGGAAAATACACATGACTAATGGTTAGACAACCTGTACAATGTTGGTTTTTTTTTGTGCCGAAATCATGTGGGAAAAACAAAACTCATTAACCAATGCCTGGAATCCTGAACAGCAGGACAGTTGGCAAGTATTAAAACAGGAAACCATTGCTGCGGCAAAGGCCCTTTTCAAAAAAGGAAAACCTTCCTTTATGACGCTGTACCGCTTTCTTGCCGATGCCAGGCATCAAATCGCGGTTACCCTGCAGCAGGAGTCGCTTGAATACCTGGGTATTCTGCGCGATGAGCACTGCGAATACATTGACACCCCGATCACCCTGCTTCATCCAGGAGCCGGGCGGTATGCCAGTTTTTTCCCCTGCCTGGCGAATCGTTATCAGGCATTAAGCCAATGCCTGCCCTTAGATCATGAAAGCGTGGGTCTTGCTTATCTTCTGTTAGGCGCGAAACAGGAGCAGGATATCAAGGCCGTTAATTATTTAAATCTTGAGCATGATGGCCTGCAATTGACCTGTTTTTACACCGTCACTGGCGTTGAAGGGCAAACACCCATTGGCTGGTATGGATTGGTGCATACACCGCGAACGCAATTGAAGGCCATTTTTGAACGGTTAGAAGGCCTTTACCAGCAGCTTGATGTGGACCACGTTGAGGGCAACGGCAAGGTGTTAAAGGAAATCATCTGGTATTTAGCTCATGCCATGCCCTGCGTCCGCGGCAGTGCGGCTATTCTTGAAATGATGATTCACCTGCTCGCTGAAACATTCGCCATTGAGTTTGATTACCCTGAAAGCGCTGTGCCCATTGATTTGATTGCCTTGTTTACGGTTTCACCCGAGGCCTTCAATGCCAGTTTTCATTTAACGCCCATGGCCGATTTAAAAAAAGAGTTGCGCCAGATCATCCAGGAGGGCAAAAACAGTCCTTTCTTTTGCAGCCAGAACCCTGCTCTGACCGCGGCCAGAAAATTATTGCACTGGATTAATGGCTCGACAGATTCATTCACCCCGAAAGAAATCGCCTGCCTGAACACCCCGGGGTCGCTGTTAAATGAGCGGGTAAGGCATTACCAGTTAAACGGCAGCTTACCGCCGCTCATCGTTTCCAATGATACCGCATTGGTATGCCAGGGTCCCTAAACCGGGGGCCTATTCGCCCGCTGCCAAAGGATAATGCCGAAGGTCACCGCCGCAAGCAGGCTTAAATACACGCCGGGCATGATGAGAAGGCCTGTGTAATGGACCAAGGTAGTGGCCACGAACGCACTGGTTCCTCCAAACAGGGCATTGGCCAGATTATACGTCAGCGACAGGCCGGTGTAGCGAAGGGCCGGCGGGAACAAGGCCATCAGCACCGCAGGGATAACGGCATAACTTAAGGTCACCATCACAGCAAAAAGAATCTGGGAAATGACAATGGCACTGGTTGTTGTGCGGCCAAGCCAGTAATAAAGCGGTGCAGACAGCAGCATGAACGCCAGTGCCCCCATCATCAACACCCGATAGCGGCCAATTTTATCCGCCGCATGGCCGATGATCGGGCAGCAGACAATGATGACGGCCAGCGTTAAGGTATTAATGGTCAGCGTATGGGGCAATTGAATGTGGTAAAAATGATGCAGGTAAGTCGCTAAGTAGAGGAATGACAAATAAAAACCGGTTGACGGCAGCATCACGAGACCAATGGCCTGGATCATGGTGGTGAGATGATTCTTAAACAAATGGGCAAACGTGATCCTCTGCGCCTTTTTGTCAGCCAGCAGTTCGGCAAACACCGGGGATTCCGGCATGTGATGGCGCAGATACAGGCCAATTACCCCAAGAAGCAGACTGAACAGAAAAGGAACCCGCCAGGCCCAGGGGGCGGTAAAGTAATCGGTCACGGCCGCAGTGGCTGAGCCGAGCAGCAAACCGCAAAAGGCCGAGGCCATGGCCAGCGATCCATAATACGTGCCTTTATCTGGAGGCGCATGTTCCAGTAGATAAACAATGGAGCCGGTGAATTCACCGCCTACGGCGAGGCCCTGCAGAAGCCGGCAGACAATTAACAGTAAGGGCGCTGCCATGCCGATTTGTTGATAATCCGGCAGCAGTCCAATGAGGGTGGTGGGAATGGCCATCAGCAGAATCGCCGACGACAGGGCTGTTTTTCGTCCGTAATTATCGCCTATGTAGCCAAAAATGACCGCACCCAGCGGCCGCATGATAAAGCCGACAGCAAAGACGGCATAGGTGGTCAATAAAGCCAGCGTGGCATTATCATTGGGAAAAAACAAGGGGGTAATTGTCGCGGCAAAATAGCCGTAAAGCGCAAAATCATACCATTCCAGAATATTGCCAAGCAGTCCGGGTAACACAATGCGATGCAGGGAAATCGGTTTGTTCATGGCGTTTGGCGGCAAGAATCATTATAGTATGATGCTGGTATTTCTCCTTACGGGTCAATAAGAAAAAACATGTCGAAGGCTTTAATCTGGTTTCGAAGAGACTTACGCTGCCGCGATAACCCGGCCCTGGTCAAAGCTTGCCAGCATGACCATCTTCTGCCTCTCTATCTTCTGGATGAAGAAAACCCTGATTTGGGCGCCGCACAGCACTGGTGGCTGCACCATAGTCTGACATCGCTGCAAAAGCAATTGCAAGGTCAGGGATTAACCCTGCATCTTCGCCGGGGTAACCCACTGCCCCTGCTTCAACAACTGATCCGTGATTTTCAGATTGATCACGTTTACTGGAACCGTTGCTACGAACCAGCGGCCATCGAACGCGATCGCGTCATTAAAGCAGCGCTGCAGGCCATGGGAGTTCATGTTGAAAGCATGAATGGCAGTCTGTTTAACGAGCCCTGGACAGTAAAAACTCAAAGCGAGGGTTATTTTAAAGTCTTCACCCCCTATTGGAAGCAAAGCTTAAAACAAATCAACCTGCCTGTGCCGGCAAGCATTAGCCGCTGGCCAAAGCCGGTGGCTGGGGTGAGCAGTGAGCCGCTTGAAGCCTGGCAATTGCTGCCTTCAAAACCCGATTGGGCCTCGGGATTTAGCGATTTCTGGCAGCCAGGGGAAGAAGGTGCCCTGCAAAAGCTGGGAACCTTTATTGACCAGGGTTTGCAGGGATACAAAGAACGACGCAATCAGCCTGCGCTCGCTCAGTCGACTTCCAGGCTTTCACCGCACCTTCATTTCGGTGAAATAAGTCCCTGGCAAATTGGACGGGCCATTGAGCAGGCACGTACGGATCCCGCCTGCGATGGGGCATCCGTTGACCATTTTCTGTCCGAGTTAGGATGGCGAGAATTTTCCTATCATCTGCTCTACCATTTTCCCGGGTTGCCCGAGCGCAATTTCAAAGACGCGTTCGATGCCTTTGCCTGGAATCATGATCAAAGCGGTTTGAAAGTCTGGCAACAGGGGAAAACCGGCTATCCTCTGGTTGATGCCGGCATGAGGGAGTTATGGCAGACAGGGTACATGCACAATCGGGTGCGCATGATTGCTGCTTCCTTCCTCACCAAGCATTTACTCATTGACTGGCGTTTGGGCGCTGCTTGGTTCTGGACTACGCTGCTGGATGCCGATTTGGCCAATAATTCGGCGAGTTGACAATGGGTGGCTGGCAGCGGCGCGGATGCGGCGCCTTATTTTCGTATTTTTAACCCCGTGCTTCAGGGGGAGAAATTCGATCCGGAGGGGGAATACGTACGCCGCTGGTTGCCAGAGTTAGGCGGCCTTGATAAGCAGTGGATTCATCAACCCTGGAATGCGCCGGCGTTGAAACGGCCAAAGGATTACCCTGAACCGCTGGTGGAACATAACGCAGCGCGAGTTCGGGCTCTTGCCCGCTATAGCCAGTTGAACGCTTAACTGATGATAAAAAACAACACAAAAATCAGAGTGAGGACAACGACCCAGGCATTGATTTTCTGTCGTGTGATTAATTTCAGCACCGTATAAAAAATAATACCGCTGCCTATGCCATCCGCAATGGACGCTGTGAACGGAATCATCATGATGGTCAGCATGCAGGGGGCCGTTTCCGTGAGATCAGAAAGCGTGAGTTCATTGACATGTTTCATCATGCAGCAGGCAACGTACAGCAAGGCAGGACCTACTGCGTAGCTTGGGATCATCTGTGCTAAAGGAAAGAAAAACAGCATCAAAAGAAAACCGACGGCAATGACCATGGCGGTAAGGCCCGTCCGCCCGCCGCTTTCAATACCGGCGGCCGACTCAATGTAAGGGGAGGTGCTCGCGGAACCCAGCACACCAGCCAGTGTTGAAGCGGCCGCATCGGCGGTTAAACTGCGGCTTAACCGTTGCGGATAATCCTTTTCCTCTTTAAACAGCGATTGATTCAGCAAGCCAACCAGGGTGCCGGTCGCATCAAAGACTGCAATGAGAAAAAAGGTAAAGGTCGCTTTGATGGCGGCAATGGATGAAAGGCCTGAAAAATCAAGCGCCAGGAAAGTCGGCTTCATGGAGGGAGGCAAGGCCACAATACCCTGCCAACGCGTGAGTCCGACGAGCAGGCTTAAGAGGCTGATGCCTAGAATGCTGATGATGATGGCCGCAGGGACTTTATAATAATCGAGAATGAGAATCAGCAGAAAGCCAAGAAAGAAAAGCAGGCTTTCCAGGCGCGTGATGTCACCGAGGCGCATCATGGTGTGTTCATCGCTGACAATGATCTGGCTGCTCTTTAAGGCAATGAGCGCAATGAGCAGGCTGATGCCGATGAGAATGGCTATTTGCAGATTTTGCGGAATGGCTTCAAGCAGCAGACGCCTGAGGGGCGTCAGGCTGACAATAAAAAACAAAAGCCCGGATATAAACACCATGGCCAGTGCATGCGGCCAGTCAATGCCCATGCTGAGCACCACGCTGTAGGTGAAATAGATGTTCAATGCCATGCCCGGGGCCACGCCAATGGGGGTGTTGGCCCACCAGCCGGTGAGTGCGCAGGCAAAGGCGGTGACTAAACAGGTGGCAGTGAATACAGCACCCTGATCCATGCCGGCTTCATGCAGAATGGCTGGATTGACAAAGGCAATGTACACCATGGTCAGAAAGGTGGTTATACCGGCAATGACTTCAGTGGTGATCGAAACCGAAGCAACATCCTTTTTGGCTTTTTCCATGGTTTAAGGGTACGTGGGGTAAAACGCAATCGTACACAAGGAACAGAGGGCTTGGCAATGTCAGATGTGGAGATTTAATACGCTGAAAATAATTTCAATGGTAATTAAAACAATAATGATCACTTCCAGGCCATGGGAGTGGCGATTCTCCAGGTAACTGTTAAACATATCAAAAATTTCGTTTAAGGTATCCAGACGATGGTTCAAGGCATTAACCCGCCGTTGAATATGAAGGTAGCGTTCCAGCATGGTGTAGTATTCTTCAAGGGTCGGGTGCTGCCAGAAATACTTGGGATGGTAGAGGAAATTACTGATTAAATTCATTTCAGTAATGGTTCCTAAAATTTCGCCAATCACCTGCCTTATCTGATTGCGGGTGATCCGCATCTGGCCTTTGTTGGAAATGCTTTGGATCATGGGGGTGTATTTCTCAATCAAGGCTTCAATGACCGTTTCAAAATACTGCAATTTGACCGATTGTGAAAAACCATAGGAAAGGCTGAGCTTCAGTTCTTCGTTGTCGCCTTCGATGATCAGGCAATCCACATCAAAAAAATCATGCGGCTCAATGGCGGTTCGGTCGCCGATCTGATAGCTGAACTCATCACGCACACGAAAGGGCACCGGCTTGTCGACAAACAGTTTAATGGTATCGAGGTAATTGCGGATGCGATGGCGTTTAATTCCCCAGGAAACCACCGTCCCGTTTTTAAAGACAAACAGGGTGTAGGTATTGGCGTCAATGGGGCTGAGCCTCAACACATCGCGGGAACGAACGGATGAATAACCCACCAGGGCTGTTTTAAAGTGATGATCCAGACGCGTCAGATCAATGGTATTACCGATACAATAACTTAGGCATTCCATAATAAGGTCTCAAAATGGCAACAGAACCCGTGATTCATGGCGAATCACAGGCTTGCCTGCAAGTATACCGCAAAAGCTTATAAACTACTCGGTCTCCGCCGTTTCTCTGCCGGAATACGCTTTTTTGCGATCGGTAGCGCCGCTTAGCCATTGCGGACAAACTTCAAGAATTTCAGCAATTTTGTCTAATTGCTCCGGAGAAGGCAGCAAGTGTCCAAAGAGCATGGCATTGGCCAAATGGCGGGTCACACCGAACACTTTAGCTACTGCCTTGGTTTTTTCTGTTATATCTTCTGGAAAATCCAACAACGCCAATTCACGATTGAAACGTTGTGAGAATACTTTATTATTCATTCTTCACTCCATGAAATCGTTCTGCCAGCATCCTTAAGACGCTGCCCACTTACCTGTCAATCCTTGATACAGGGTTAATCTGTTATAACTTATTTTTTTTAAGAGGCAAAGTGTTTTTGCCTGAAGGCGGCAATTTTTTCACTATTATCCAAGATGTTGTGTCGCTTAACGTGGTTAATCCAGCAATTGCATCACGTGATTGGAGTATTCAATGCCATCCAGGTAGGCGAAAATGAAACTATCCTGCGGAAAATTGAAATCCCTCAGTTTTTCAAACTCCCCGCGTTCATAAAATTCAACGGCTGACAAAATCTGCCCTAGACCGCCTTTGCGATGCAGCAGGGCTTTATTTAACTCTTCACTTAACGAAATTTTGGCAAGCAGGGTGGGCATGGGTTCATTTAAAATCGCATCTAACGTCGACAACATACCCACAGTATACGCCTGATGCGGTGCGGCAAGCCCTGTTTGCCGGGCGAGCGATTGACACATTTTGGCACGAATCAAGGTTTGTTCGAGCACGCTGTGGGCGACATCATCGAGACTTGAAACGAGTAACAGGCTAATCCAGTCGCGGATTTGAATAAGCCCCAGTTGTTGAATGGCGTCCAGCAGGCTGTCAATCTTTTTTCCTGCGTAAAGGGCAGCGGAATTGGCCAGTCTTAAAATACGGTAGCTTAGTTTGGGAATCTGCAGAATGATTTCTTCCACACGCTCCATGTGAATGTCGGGATTATGCAGTTCGGTGAGCAGGCGCAAAAGATGGGTTTTGTTTTCCGAAATTTTTTCACCGTGGATTAAATCGGGGCGGTTGAAAAAATAACCCTGGAAGAGGTGGAAGCCCAATTCCTGGCAACGGGTAAAATGCTGTCGGGTTTCAATTTTTTCAGCAAGCAGTTTGCCTTTGAATTTTAAATTTTTTAACCGCGTCAGTTGCTCAATGACCTCCGCTTCCGATAAATTCAACACGTCGATTTTGATGACATCCGCAATGGCAATTAAAGGCAGTAACTCGTCTTTATAGACAAAATCATCGAGTGCAAATTTATACCCGCGTTTGGCCAGCGTGAGAACAACCCCGATCAACTCCTCATCCACATAGGTGTCCTCGAGGATTTCAATGACAATTTTATTGCTGGGCAATAATTTGGGGATTTGTTCAATCAGGTGTTTACGTGTGAAATTAATGTAGGCAGGGTAACTGCCAATAATCAATTCCAGATCAAGGTGAGCAAATAAATGTGAAATAACAAAGGAGGTGGCTTTATCGCCCTCCAGGGAATTGGCCGGGCTAAGATTGGCGTGTAGGCTGTCGCCATCACGATACAGCAATTCATAAGCGCATACCGTGCCGGAACTATTAAAAATCTCTTGTCGCGCAAATAAAGTTCCCAGAACTGGCTCCATCAATTTTTTCTACCGCATCTAAGCTAAGTATAATCGACAAATAAAGAGTTTCTATCGGTTTTCAACAAAAAGATTCCATGCCGCCGGGAATTAATTTTCCCGGCTGTAAAAATTCAAATCCAGTTCACGGGCGGCCCGAACATCATCGAGACGTTTAACCGGCATGGTATGCGGTGCGTTTCGTACAAGTTCCGGGTTTCTCTGTGCCTCATCGCGAATAGCCTGCATTGCTGCAATAAAACTGTCGAGTTCAGCACGGCATTCGGTTTCCGTCGGTTCAATTAACAGGCATTCCGGCACCAAAAGCGGGAAATAGGTTGTCGGTGCATGAAAGCCGTAATCAAGCAGGCGTTTAGCGAGATCCATGGCGGTAATGCCATAATTTTTCTTTTCCTGACTTAGGGTTAAGATGAATTCATGACTCGCGCGTCGTCCAGGATAGGCTGCCTGAAATCCTGCTTTGGTTAATGAAGCCAGTAAATAGTTGGCATTCAGGGTCGCCAGATCAGCCACCTCCGACAGGCCTTCCTTACCCAGTATCCGGGTATAAAAATAAGCGCGCAGCAGAATACCGGCATTGCCCATGAAGGTGGAGAGGCGGCCGATGCTTTGCGGGTAATCGGCACGCGTTGCCCAGCGGTATTGATCCTGCTCTTTCATAACAATCGGCAGAGGTAAATAGGGCAGCAAACGCTTGCCTACCGCGACAGGACCTGCACCCGGGCCACCGCCGCCATGCGGGGTTGCAAACGTTTTATGCAGGTTTAAGTGCATGACATCAAAGCCCATATCGCCTGGGCGAACCTTGCCAAGAATGGCGTTAAGATTAGCGCCATCATAGTACAATAACCCGCCGGCCTGGTGGATTATTGCGGCAATGTCTTTAATCTGGCGCATGAACAGTCCGAGCGTCGAGGGGTTGGTTAACATAATTCCGGCCGTGCGCGGACCAACCTTGCTTTTTAATACGTCCAGATCGATATCGCCGTCTTTGGATGTCTCAATTTCAACTACTTTAAAACCGCACATTGCCGCGGAAGCGGGGTTTGTGCCATGGGCTGCTTCAGGAATGAGTATTTCATCCCTTGCCGTATCGCCGCGCGATTGATGGTAAGCTTTAATCATCGCGACCCCGGCAAATTCCCCCTGGGATCCGGCCATTGGGGTTAAGGATACGCCGGGCATGCCGGTAATTTCGGCGATATAGGTTTGCAACTCATGGAGCGCCTGTAAAAATCCCTGGCTGTTTTCTGCCGGTACCAACGGATGGCGATTGTTAAACCCGGGGAGCGTTGCAGCCTTGTGAACCCCACGGGGATTGTATTTCATGGTACAGGACCCAAGCGGATAGAAATGCGTATCGATTGAAAAATTTTTCTGCGACAGGCGCGTGTAGTGCCTGACCACCTGCAATTCGGAACAGGAGGGGAAGCGGGGCAACTGTTTACGTAAAAATCGGGCCGGGATGTCTTGAGCCGGTTGTTGCGGTCCAGGGGCTTGCGCGGTGGCTTGCCGATGCGTTTGCGAACGCTCAAAAATCAACATAATTTTCCCTCCGAATTTTGAATGATCGCCTTTAATTCGTCACGGTGCTTAACGGGCGTAAATTCAATGATTTTATAGTCAGCAATTTCAGCCAGATAATAAGGGTCCTGTCTTAACACCTCTTCCAGGTGTTCCCGGTTTTTTGTGGCAGCGATAATGATGCCGCCGGTGCGGGGTACCATGGGACCTGAAGCCAGCAACAGGCCCTGTTTGTAGTGGTAATCAAGGAATTCGCGATGCGCCTGCAGGTATTTGTCGACTTCGCTAATCGGAGTTTTATACGTCAATTGCACAATAAACATCAGCTGCCTCGCTTACTCAGGATTTGGGTTAACGCCTCTTCATACTGTTTGATTTCCTCAGGAGTACGCATTTCGGTGGCGCAGATTAGCAAGGTGTCCTTCAACGCAGGGTAATGGCTTGCTACGGGATAACCGCCGGCAATTCCCCGCGCATAAAGCGCATGGAGCACGTCATCGATCGGCTGATTGAATTTCAGCAGGACCTCATGGAAGAACGGTGCGGAGAAAACCCGTTCTACCCCAGGGACGCGGCACAGGGAGGCGGCCAGTTCCTGAGTATTCTGATGACAACTTAATGCGACCTGATGAAGTCCATCCGGACCAAGCAGACTCATGTGAATGGTGGCTGCAGTAACCAGCAAGCCCTGATTGGTACAGATATTCGACATGGCCTTGCCGCGACGGATGTGCTGCTCGCGGGCCTGCAAGGTCAGAGTGAAGCCGGTTTTTCCATCCTTATCGACTGTTCTGCCGATAAGGCGTCCAGGCATTTGCCGTACGTAATCCAGGCGGGTGCTGAAAAATCCAAAATAAGGGCCGCCAGAAGCCATGGGCGATCCCATGGGTTGGCCTTCGCCGCAGACGATGTCAACCCCTTTGCTTCCCCATTCGCCCGGTGATTTTAATAAACCCAGCGACACCGGATTGACGCAGGCTATGCTGATGACGTGATGCTCAGCAGCCCAGTCGCACAATTCATCCACTTCTTCCAGGCAACCAAAGAAATTGGGTTGGCTTATCACCAGCGCCGTGATGTCCTCGTGATTGTACTTTTCAACCGCAGCAAGCGGCGTAATCCCCTGCTGGTCGTCAAAAGGCAGAGTAATCACTTCAATGTGCTGATTGCGAACCACCGTTTCCAGGGTTTCACGATAAAAGGGATGAACCGTGCCGGCCACGAGAATACGGTTTGTTTTACTGCGCTTGTTAATGCGTACCGCCATGAGCACGGCTTCTGCCAGGGCTGTTGCCCCGTCATACATGGACGCGTTGGCGACATCCATGCCCGTCAATTCGGCAATCATGGTCTGGTATTCGTACAATAACTGCAGCGTTCCCTGACTGGCTTCGGCCTGGTAGGGGGTGTAGGCGGTTAAAAATTCGCCTCGCGAGGTAATGTCCCAGACGGCGGCGGGGATGTGATGCTCATAACAGCCCGCGCCGATAAAGCAGCAGGCATTGCTGTTTTTAGAGGCCAGGTGATGAGCCTCCCTCAGCATGGCCATCTCGTTCAGCCCCGGAGGAATATTTTTTAACTCCTGATAACGAAGTTCGGCTGGGATTTCATCAAACAGGTTTTCAATACCGGCGTCGCCTATGGTTTTAAGCATCGCCTGAATGTCATCTTGCGTATGCGGTGTATAAGGCATGTTAATGATCCTCGGCTATCTCTTGCTGATATTGTTCGGCATTGAGCAGGTTCTCCAGTTCGGCCGGATTGCTGGCTTTCATTTTGACCAGCCAGCCTGCACCGTAAGGATCGGAATTCACAAGGGCAGGATTGCTGTTCACTTCCTCATTTACGGCAATGACCGTCCCGCTTAAGGGGGCGTAGAAATCCGAAGCGGCTTTTACCGATTCAACTACGCCGAGCTCCTCACCGGCACTGACTTCATCCCCTACTTCGGGTAATTCCACAAACACCATGTCGCCCAGCAACTGTTGGGCATGATCGGTAATGCCCACAATCATTTCTTCGTTATTTTGTTTCAACCACTCATGGGTCTGGGTAAATTTTAAATCGTTCATTCTTCTTCCTTTTTTTAATACAAGCCTTGCCCATGACCTCAGATTGGTTTGCCCTGCTTGATAAAGCGGGGTTTGGTGACCTGGGCGGGAATCAGTTTGCCGCGGATATCCACCATGACCTCATCGCCGGTTTCAACAGGGACACGGGCTAAGGCAATGGATTGTGCCAGCGTAGGGGAATAAGTGCCGCTGGTGATGACGCCGTCGGTGTGGCCATGGACAACGACCCGTTGACCTGGACGCATAATGCCTTTGTCGTTAAGGATAAGGCCGACCATTTTGCGCTTAAGCCCCTGTTGCTTTTGGGATAATAAGGCGCCCATGCCGATAAAATCGCGGTCTTCAGGTTGCCATTTAATGGTCCAGGCAAGGCCGGATTCCAGGGGGGTTGTGGTTTCGTCCATGTCCTGACCGTAAAGCAACATGCCGGCTTCGAGTCTTAGGGTATCGCGTGACGCGAGACCGCAGGGTTTGACGCCGGCCTTCAGTAAGGCGTCCCAGAGCTGGCCGATTTGCCGGGCTGGCAGAACAATTTCCAGGCCGTCTTCACCGGTATAGCCGGTCCGGGCAAAAAAATAATCATCGACATCCACGCATTCAAAGCCGGTTAAGGTGGAGATGGCATCGATTTGCGCAGGCGTTAATACACTCAAGGCCCTGGCAATGGCATTGGGACCCTGCACGGCCAGCATGGCCAGCTCAGGACGCTCAAGCAGGCCGACGGAAAAGCCGCTGCTTTTTTCCCGAATCCATTTTAAATCATGATTGCGGGTGGCTGAATTTAAAATAAGACGGTAATTATCGGATGTGCGTTGATAGACAATGAGATCGTCAATGATTCCACCATGTTCATTGCACATGCAGCTGTAAAGGGCACGGCCGGTGTGCTGCAATTGATCCACGTCATTGGTGAGCAGTCTGCGTAAAAATTGGCGTCCACCGGCGCCAAGCACGTCTACGATGGTCATGTGAGACACATCGAACATGCCGGCGTCATTGCGTACCGCGTGATGCTCGTCGAGTTGCGAGCCATAATGCAGCGGCATGTCCCAACCATGAAAATCAACCATTCTGGCGCCTAAAGACAGGTGCGCGGCGTGCAGCGGCGTCTTTGCGATCATAGTGACTCCTTCCTTTTCTCGCACGGGGTGCGAATGATTATACTCAGTTCAGTTTTGGTAACAAGAGGTACAGCCAATGAACATGGACAGGGAAAAGACCCTTTTTCCCTGTTGCAGCATGACCAACAGCCCTTAAATCTAGTATAGCCAAGCCAATGGGCTATTGTTTACCGAATAATTCAGCGGCTCGACGTCTGACTTCGTCTTCAGAAAGGTCCTCCACATGCGTGGCGACATACCAGGTGTGGCCGAATGGATCTTTAAACGCCCCGCTGCGATCGCCGTAAAATTGATCCGCTGCTTCACGGGAGAGCGTGGCGCCGGCCTTGATCGCCTCGCCCAGGGTAGCATCCACGTTATGGACATAGACATGAATCCCGACAGGGGAGCCACCGTAATTGTCCGGCGCATGAATTTCCATCTCCGGGCACTCATCGGCCAGCATGATTTTAGAATCGCCGATTTTAAGTTCGGCATGGCCGACCTTGCCGTCGGGATTATCCATACACATCACTTCTACCGCGCCAAAAACCTGCTTGTAAAAATCAATGGCCTGGCTTGCATTGTTGACAATGAGGTAGGGGGTAATGGTGCTGTATCCTTCCGGTGCAGCGGATGCTTGATTCGTCATAATTCTCTCCGTGATATCTATATTATGTTGGGTAAAGCAGGGATGACAGAATGCGAATAATTGGCGTAAAATTAAACATAAGGACACGACTGACAGCGATCATGTTTAATCCAAATCAATTCATCATGGTTTTAATCTGCGCCTTGCTATTATGGCTGGTGAATGGCTATGTTGTCATTGCCCCCTTGATTAATTTATTGTTTAACATGTTTCTTTTAGCCCTGCTGGTTCTTTACATCATGCAGTTTCTAGGGGTAATCCGCGATTGGCTGCCTGCCCCCAGGCTCTTTAAATAGCGCATTAACAGGCCATTGCCGCGACATCCGTGAACGCGATTTAACGAACCGTTTCATTCAGTCTCTGGATGCCATGGAATATTTTCTGTAAGCCCTCTACACTGATTATAAAAGAAAAAGAAGGAGAGGGATATGTACAGAGGATGGAGTCTGGTCTTGTTCATGGCGATGAGCCCATTGGTTTTGGCTGAGAATGATTTAGGACAAAAAACGTACGAGGCTGCCTGTCAGAACTGTCATGCGCCGAATCTTGCAGGGGGTGTTAAAGCACCGGCTGCTTTTGATGAAAAAGCCTGGGGCACTGTGTTTGAACGCGCGGCTGTCAAAGCGAAAGAAAACCCTTCACAATTTAAAACCCCGATGGATTACCTGCTTTACAATGTTAAAATTGGTAAGGGATTAATGCATCACAATGGGTTATGCAATGAATCGGTGACCACAAACTGTTCCGATGACGCGTTGACGCAAGCGATTTTGTACATGAGCAAAAAGCACTGATTCATTCGCTTAAGGGAGAAAGCCTGCATGACTGAAGAAATCACCACGCGCTCATGGGGAAGCCGTCTTAAAGACGCACTGGTTGGTATTTTAATTGGTTTTGTGCTGATTGCGGCAGCCATTGCACTGTCTTTCTGGAATGAAAGGCATAGCCTGCACACAGCCCAGTCGCTTGAGCAGGCGCAAAAGGTACTGGTTTCAGTACCCAATGCTCCCATAGATGAAAAGAATAACATGAAAGTGGTTTATTTAAGCGGTGAGGCGACGACGAAAGACAAGCTGACGGATTCGGTTCTGGGCATAACGGTAACGGCGATAGGCCTCAACCGCCAGGTGGAGATGTACCAATGGCAGGAAAAAACAGAAACCCGTACCGAGTCGCAGATGGGCGGTTCGGAGCGAACGATCAAGACCTACACCTATAATAAGACCTGGTCAGACAGCGTCATTGACAGCAGCCGCTTTAAAGAGCCGCAGGGGCATCAAAACCCCTCTTCCATGCCCATTCCATCGCAGCAACAATACGCCGGCGATGTTAAGGTGGGGGATTTTTCCTTGCCGGAATCGTTGATTACCAAAATCGACATCAGCAAGCCCATTGATTTACAACAGGTGAATGTCGATGCCCTGAAAAACCGGTACAACAAACCGGTCTATGTCAACGGTGACCAGCTTTATCTCGGGCAGGATCCACAAAATCCCCAGCCCGGCGATTTACGCATTAATCTCAATGCGGTTTACCCGCAGTCAGTCAGTATTGTGGCTCAACAAACGGGCAACACGCTGCAGGGTTATCTGGCGCCTGCCGGTGAAACCGTGTTGTTGCTGGAAACCGGACAGCAATCCCCTGAGCAGATGTTTAAGCAGGCGCAATCAGAAAATACTCTGCTGGCCTGGCTTCTTCGCGGTGTTACACTGCTCATGTTGATTGGCGGTTTTTCGCTGATTTTAAATCCGCTGGTGGTTTTAGCGGATGTGTTGCCCTTTTTGGGCACATTGGTTGGTTTTGGTACGGGTTTTGTGGCCTTTCTGCTCGGACTTTCAGTGTGGATTCTCGTCACCGCCATCGCCTGGTTTGCGACACGGCCCTGGCTGTCGGTGGGTTTGATTGCCTTGCTTGTGGTTGGTGGTTTCCTACTCATTAAAGCAAGGGCCAAAAAAGCGGCCATCGTGTCTGCACCCTCTCCCGAAGGGTCGCAGGCGCCATAA
Organism: Legionella rubrilucens; assembly: GCF_001468125.1. Lineage (GTDB taxonomy): Bacteria > Pseudomonadota > Gammaproteobacteria > Legionellales > Legionellaceae > Legionella_C > Legionella_C rubrilucens. The sequence goes on from NZ_LNYT01000022.1 coordinate 547,128, forward strand.
ATTAAGGAAAACAATGGGTGTGTTGGGACATGCGGTTCTTGATCTGATCTGGTTGCTTTTCCTGCTGGGTATGCTCTTTTATTTCTGGCAGGAAAGACGTCATCTGAAGAAGAGCCTTCAATGGCCGCAAACCATCGGTCAGATTACTCAGTTTAACTGGACGAAAGAAGGCCATCAGCTGTGGCCGAAAATCACCTATGCCTATTGGGTAAACGAGCGGGAATACATTGGGGAATCCCTGCTGTTGAAAAGCGCACACACCACCTTTTCCAGTGTACATGCCCGCAAAGTCGCCTATCGGGCAGCCATGGCTTTCGAGCGTAATGAAACCGTCGAGGTTTATTACAATCCTGAGGCTCCCGAGCAGGCTGTTCTTGACATCGAAATGCCGAAGAAACTGAATGTTATCATTCTGCTGCTGTTGTTTTTTATTGCACTCCATTTGACGATTGTGGGCTATCGCTGGCTGAGTTAACCTCCTCTTCCATGTCGCACCGGCAGGCTGGCTTTTTAATTTTAGCCTGCAGGGTATTGATGGCTAATCCCCTGATCCCCTGCCCTGAGGGGGCCTGACTGAAGGTGATGCTGACTTCCAGGGTTTGCTTCTGTTGATACTGGGGATTTTTATACACCACCAGCAGCAGCATCACGGCTTGCCATTGCTGATCGCTGATGGCTTTAACGGTGGGCGGCGCCAAAGCCACTGAAGTGACAAAATAGGCATTTTTCTGCACGGCCTCCGGCAAACCCGAGGCATTGAGCGCGGCACTGTACTGCGTCCATCCCTGCGCGCTGAAATATTTGGCAATGGCGCGCTGCTGATTCAGGTAATTTTTATAATCATAGGTATAGGTGGCTACAATGGCTTCATTGGCCCAGACGGACAATTGCGTCTGATCAGGTATGGCCCCCTGTGACGTCAGCGGCAATAACAATAGTACGAACAGCCAGAACGGGGCAATACGCGGCATGATTTATCCTTAACATGAAGAATTTCATATGACTAACGAGGAGTATAGACAGGTTTTAAAAGCAAAAAAACCCCGGTAAAAATACCGGGGAAGTTATTGCGCTCAGAGAGCGCATTCCCGCAAAAGAGGGCAATGCGGGAATGAGCATTCGGGGAAATGCTCACTGGGTTAGACACGGCCTTTCAGCAAAAGTTCCCGAAAATAAAAAATACTTCTCCTAAATAAGCAGGATGAGAAAGGCTTTGATCTACCTATTTGTTAAATAAGGAAAATTTATGGTAGATTAAAAATCCTATTATCACAGGGAGGAGAGAATGAAATACTTATTATTGGGTTTGGGAGCGCTGACTACCATTTCAACGGCCACTGCGTATTCTACCCCTCCTCCGACCACCATTCAGCCCATCGCCTGCATTACCTCTCAATTCACTGCCACAGGCAACGAACATTGGAAATCCATTAACTTAAAATTAACCAACAGTTGCGGGCAGGCGGTTGATTTTCAAAACTCAACGGTCACATTTCAGACGACCACCGCGCTCAATACCTCTTTCTGGGGCGATTTCGGGCCTTTGTCTTATCCTGACAACACCTTGAATATCAGCTCCCAGCCGCAACCAGGCGGCAATTACCTGGCTACATTGACCCTGCACTTCCCCACCTTCCCTGGCGCCAAAAGCCAACTCCCCGCCGGCAGCTCAATTACCATTCAATACGGTGATTTTACCGACAGTCACGTTGAAGGCACGGTGAATGTGTATTCGGGCACAGCGGTGAATACTGGAAGCCTGCAGTTAACTAACAGCGCGGCAAAACCGGCGAATGTGGTTGACAATTATGCGCTGGTTCATGTGACCTTAAACGGGCAGCCTGTCAGGGATGTGCAACTTCCCTGGAACGGTACGCAATTAATCAGCGGCCTTGCTGCCGGCTCCTATGGACTCTCTGCTGAAACAGTCACCGGCACCGACGGACATGTTTATCAGGGTACGGCTGTTCCGAGCACGGTCGCCATTACGGCTAACCAGACAGCCAATGCGACAATCAGCTACGCGCTGGTACCGCAGACTGGAAAAATTGCCATCAATCTGCAAGCGCTGCCGGCTGAATTGACAGGTTATACGGAAAATCCTTCGGTATTACTGACCAATACGCAAACCGGCGCCTCGCAAGCGCAAACCGTGACCTGGGGAAATTCGGCGACGGTAACGCAATTGAAGAATGGTGCGTCCTACCAGTTTTCAACAGCACCCATTTCGTTCAACAATACCCAGTGCCAGCCTGTCTTTACGCCGGCTTCTGTCATTGCCAGCGAAACCACTGTTCCAACCACCAGCCTCACCTATCAATGCGTTCAGGTGGTACAGGATTCAGTGACCTTGAATGTCCAGGGGGCGCCTGCTTCATTAACCACACTGACGATTACGTTTACCCCCAATAACCAATCCGCACCGATTGTGCAGACAGTGGATTTGGTGAACGGCAGTGGCTCTTCGGTGGTGTCTTTAATTGATGGCGTCATTTACACGGTATCCGGTCAGGCAGTATCCGGTTACACCTTAAGTTTCTCACCCCAGCCTCTGACAGCCACGGCGAATGCCATTGAAACCGTGACCTTAACGGCTAACCCTGTCAGTAATGGGCGCATCATCGGCTATCTGCCAGGCTGGAAAACGCCGCCGACTGCGCAGGCGCTTGCCGATGCGGGTTATACCCACATGATGGTGGCTTTCGGAGTGTTCAGCACCAGTAATCCGGGCCAGATTACACCGGCGTTTGATACGGTAACCAAGCCCTATATCCAGTCGCTGCATCAGAAAGGCATCAAGGTCATTCTGTCCTTGGGTGGTGCGTTGACCAGCCTGCCGAATACGACAGTGGATTTCCATCAGGCTTTAACGGCGGCCGCGTCACCGGATGCGTTCAAACAAACCTTCATGTCGTCGCTTCGCGGCTTGATGGACGAGTACGGGTTTGACGGCTTTGATATCGACATCGAGCATGGGTTGAATGGCGGCGGCACGTTTGCCAACCCGCAGGGCGACATCGCCGTCTTAGCCAGCATCATCAATACCATGTACAGCCAGAATCCTAATCTGCTGATTACCATGGCGCCGCAAACGGCCAATGTCGCGGCAACCAGCGGGTTTGATGGGGTCTGGGGTAATTATGCTTCGCTCATTATGCAGACACATGATGCCTTAGCCTGGGTTGGTATTCAGCTTTACAATACCGGCTGCATGTTCGGCATTGACATGGTTTGCTACGGTCCCACGCCAACCAGCAATCCCGATTTCAGTGTCGCGATGGCTACCGATCTGCTGGAAAACTGGCCGGCACAATTACCGAATGGCAGCAACACAGGGTTTCAGCCCTACATCAGCCACCTCAATCCCTCGCAGGTGGTCATTGGTTATCTGGCCGCCAATGCCAATGGCAGCGGTGACGGCTCGCCGGTTATACCGACAAGCACCATCAAGCGCGCCATTGAGTGCCTGAAAACCGCAACGGCCGGCAGCAGCAGTTGCGGCTCGTATGTTCCTCCCCGCGCCTATGGCAATATTGGGGGCGTGTTCAACTGGGAAGTGACGTTTGATCAAAGTAACAATTTCCGGTTTGCCACGGACCTCAGAAATTGCGTCATCAATGGTGTATGTAACTGATGTAAGCAGGCGCCTCGCTGAGGCGCCTGTCTCTTTACTTAATTCATAACAGGATAAAGAATGAAAAAATTAATAGGAAGTTTTGGTCTTGCAGTGGCCAGTTTTTCACTGTTCGCGCATGGGTCGCTGGAAACGCCCATTTCCAGAACCTATCAATGCTACAAGGAAGGTCCGGAAAGCCCGAAGTCCGCTGCCTGTAAGGCGGCTGTGCAGGTAGGCGGTACGCAGCCTTTGTACAACTGGCATGAGGTGAACCAGGGGGCGGCCAATGATCAGCACCGTGAATTGATCGCCGATGGACAGTTATGTGCTGGCGGCAGGGATTTTTTTAAAGGATTTAATTTAGCGCGCAGCGATTGGACCACCTCCGTAGTGCATCCTGACGCCAACGGTCATTTTCAATTCGTTTTCGTAGCGACAGCACCTCATAAGACCAAGTATTTCAAATTTTACGCCACCAAAGACGGCTATGATTTCAATACGCCGCTGAAATGGTCTGATCTTGAAGCCAGCCCGTTTTGTACGATCACCAGCGTGACCCTGGCCAATGGCCGCTACCAAATGGATTGTCCTTTGCCTGCCAACATGACAGGAAAACGTATTTTTTACATGATCTGGCAGCGTGAAGACAGTCCTGAAGCGTTTTATGGATGCAGCGATGTTTTCATTGATGGCGCAGCGCAGGCGCCAACCTGGCATGAACTTGAGAACTTTTATGGCACTGGCGACATTGCGGTGAATACCAAAGTCACTTTACGGGTTTTTAAACACGAAGTGGAAGTGGAAAGCAACAGCATTACTGTCAATGACAGCAACCACACTGGGACGCAGTGGCCGTTAGCCTTAGGGACGGTGGTCAATAATTCATCTACCCTGGTGCGTATTGGTCAGCTCGACCCGGAAAGCGGGCAGGTGGTGCTGGCAGCCAATCAGGCCAATAAAATTTATCTCAGCGATGCCGATACGGGCAGCTACCACGTGATGGTTGATTTTACCGAGCCTTCCACCAGTTCGGATTTGGTCTACCCGGACGGAATCAGCACGTACACGGCCGGTACCATTGTTTTAGGCCGTCTTGATCACAAACGCTATCAGTGCAAACCCTGGCCTTATTCCGGCTGGTGCACGCAGTCAGCCGCCTATTATGAGCCGGGTGTAGGTCTTGCCTGGTCTCAAGCCTGGACCTTACTGGGTTAGTCCGACAATCCCCGCCCTGGCGGGGATTTTTTTTGAAAGTCCTGCACCCATGCTCAGGGGTTTATGAGATTTTTGGCATTTATGCTATTTTATAGCTTGCAGGATAGGGAGAATCGGTTTTTGTATTCAGCAATTTCACCAGGCTGTCTTGTCGTTGAGCATGTCGTTTCATGCCCTGAGACAGCCTCGCAAAATTGCCAGATCATAAATTGACAGTCTCATTCCGATCCGAGGGACAATAACAATAGAAGGACGTGACGGTTTGGTTTTTTTAATCCCGACCAAGACCTGTGTATCCGCTAAACAAGCGTCATTTAATTGATTATTAATCTCAGGCAGTACTGATGAGGTTATCAATCGGGGGAGACTTCGTGCGCAATAGTCGTTTTTATTTTGCCAATCGCGAAAACGTCAGCCGGTTTTTTAACCGCTGGGATTTTTTTCTGCTGATTCTCATTTTCTCCGTGATTTATTTTTTAAGCTGGGCCGGTCAGCAGATGGCGAGTCCTTATCAGTTGGGCGATCCCCTGCCTATCTCGCTTGCACCGCAGAAATTGCCATTTTATGCTTTGCGTACAGTATTGCGCATGTTCATTGCTCTGATTCTATCGATTATCTTTACCTTTATAGTGGGGGCTTTAGCGGCTAAAAACCGGCGTGCGGAAAAAGTCATTGTTCCTGCGATTGATATTTTGCAGGCGGTGCCGGTATTGAGTTTCTTATCGATTACGGTTACCGGATTCATCCGGTTGTTTCCCAACAGCCTTTTAGGACCGGAGTGTGCGTCGATTTTTGTCATTTTTACCGCCCAGGTGTGGAATATGACCTTTGGATTTTACCAGTCGCTTAAAACCCTGCCGCATGACTTAAAGGAAGCCGCTGCCATGTTTCAATTGTCCGCCTGGCAGCGTTTCTGGAAAGTGGAAGTTCCCTTTTCCATGTCCGGGTTAATATGGAATATGATGATGTCGATGTCGGCAAGCTGGTTTTTCGTGGTTTTGTCTGAAGCGATTGCGGTGGCGCATCAGGATATTCGCTTGCCAGGCGTCGGTTCTTACATCGCCTTGGCCATTGAACGCCGTGATTTGCATGCCGTAGGCTATGCCATCCTGACCATGGTCATTGTTATTTTTCTTTATGACCAGGTGTTATTCAGACCCCTGATTGCCTGGTCGGAAAAATTTAAGATGGAACAATCGCCTGATGAAGAAGAGTATCAGTCCTGGCTGGTTGACTTAATCCGCCGCAGCCGCCTGATGAAGCGGGTTGGCCGGGGAATTGCCATCGTCAAAGACAATTTTGTCAATGCCCGCTGGTTTAGCCGGTTAGGCCCGAAAGCCATTAAAGAAATTGACTACCGACGTCAGAGACACCTGGACTGGATATGGAATACCCTGCTCACCCTGGCCATTGTGGCCGGCGGGTGGTTCCTGCTGCGCTTTATTCTGGCTAAACTGCATTTAAGCGATGTGGCCCATGTCTTTCTGCTTGGGGCCGCGACCGGTACGCGAGTGATTGTTCTGATTGTTTTCAGTTCCCTGCTATGGATTCCTGTCGGCGTGTGGATTGGTCTTCGACCGCGCCTTGCTCAGAAAATTCAACCGGTTATCCAGTTTGCTGCCGCGTTCCCTGCCAATTTGTTCTACCCGTTGTTTGTGATTGCCATCGTTCAATTCCATTTAAACGTTGAGATTTGGGTCACACCTTTGATGATTTTGGGGACACAATGGTATATTTTATTTAATGTGATTGCCGGTGCCTCCTCCATCCCGCGCGATTTATACCTGGCTGCGGATAATTTTGGATTAAAAGGATGGCCCTGGTGGAAGCGTCTGGCCTTGCCCGGTATTTTCCCTTTTTACATTACCGGCGCCATTACCGCAGCAGGCGGCGCCTGGAACGCCAGCATTGTGGCTGAGTGGCTGAGTTGGGGAAATACCACCCTGCGTGCCACCGGCCTTGGCGAATACATTCAGGCCAGTACCATTGCCGGGGATTTCCCCCGTATTGCGTTAGGAACCATGATGATGTGTGCTTATGTACTGGCGTTTAATCAATTAATCTGGCGACCTCTCTACCGGCTGGCGGAAGAGCGCTTTAATTTCAACTGAGGCATCCTATGGCAGAAACGATTATCGCCCTTGAAAATTGCCGCAAATCTTTTAAAAAGGCTTCCGCTCAGGATTTATTGGTTCTGGAAGACGTGAATTTCAACCTACGGGAAGGTGAAATCGTTGCTTTGCTCGGCAAATCAGGTTCTGGTAAGTCGACGTTGCTGCGCATTATTGCCGGGCTGGTACCCCCTTCCTCGGGTACGGTGACGTATCGCGGACAACCCGTGACCCGTCCTGTACCGGGCATCGCCATGGTGTTTCAATCCTTTGCATTAATGCCCTGGCTTACCGTTCTTGAAAACGTGGAGTTAGGACTGGAAGCCCAGGGGGTAGGCCGTGAAGAACGACGACAGCGCGCCATCGAGGCCATTGATATCATTGGCCTCGATGGGTTTGAGTCGGCCTTTCCCAAGGAATTGTCAGGCGGTATGCGCCAACGCGTGGGATTTGCAAGGGCCCTGGTGATTAATCCAGACGTTTTGCTGATGGACGAGCCGTTCTCCGCTCTGGATGTGCTGACCGCGGAGAACTTGAAGTCGGATTTGCTCGAGCTGTGGCAGGAGAAAAAAACCAATACCAATGGCATCCTGTTAGTGACCCATAATATTGAAGAAGCCGCGATGCTGGCTGATCGCATCGTTATTTTTGGCAGTGACCCAGGCTATATCCGTGCCGAATTGCAGGTGCCTCTGCATCAACCCCGAAATCCTGAAACGCCGGAATTTCACGATTTGGTCGATACTATCTATACTTTAATGACAACGGGTCCAAAAGAAAAAGCCAAGCGTGCACTGCGGGAGAGGCAAATTGGTCTAGGTTACCGCTTGCCGGACGTTGAGCCATCGGAGTTGTCCGGTTTGATTGAAACCATGACCTCGTTTGAAGAGCGCATTGATTTGCCGGAATTGGCTGATGAGTTGATGATGAACATCGACGATTTATTCCCTATTCTTGAAACCCTGGAGATTTTAGGTTTTGCCAAGGTATCGCATGGCGATATCCAGTTGAGCGAGCTGGGTAAGCAGTTTTCTGAGGCCGATTTGCAGGAGCGCAAGACGCTGTTTGCACGCCGATTGTTGGAAAACGTGCCTTTAGCCCGCTATATTCGCCGGGTTCTGGATGAAAAAGTCGGGCATCGGGTGTCAGAAGAGCGCTTTTTATCCAAGCTGGAAGACTATTTAAGCGAAAAAGAGGCAGAACGCGTATTGCGTACCATGATTGACTGGGGGCGATATGCCGAGATATTTGCTTATGACTTTAATACAGGTATTTTAAGTCTGGAAAATCCAGGCATTTAAGATTCTGCTAAAGTTAATTAAGAAACGGGCGAAAACAATGTCAAAGAGGTATTGTTTGATTGAAGCGTCTTCTTTGAGGAGCAACTATGGGATTTGTCATCGCGGTAAGTCAAGCAAAAGGGGGTAGTAGCAAAACGACTACCAGCGTCAATCTGGCGGGAGCGCTGATTGAACAGGGATATAAAGTCATTGTCGCGGACATGGATAAAGACAAACCCGATGCCATTCGGTGGGCACAACAGGGGACTGCCATCAAATTCATTGAACCGCTATTCGATGACAAGCCCATGGATAAAATTGAGCACCTGCGTAAACAATACGATTTTGTACTCTTAGACACACCGCCCAACTACATGCCGGCCGCATTCAAAGCCATCATGCTGTCTGATTTCGTCATTTTACCCTGCTCCCCAAGTTTTCTTGATCAAAACAATTTAACCGACGCAATTGCCGTCCCAAGAATGTCTCAGAAACCCTTTAAAATCTTAGGCGTTAAAATTAAAAAGCGGCAACGGCTTTCGGATCAGCTGATTGATGAGTTAAACAAGTCGGGCCTTGCGTTTAAAACCATGATTTCATCGAAAACAGCCGTGCTTGAAGCGGCGTTTGAAGGAAAGTGGGTGGGGGATTTTGATAAAAACAGTGACAGCCATAAGGAATTTAGAAAACTGGCTGAAGAATTATTAACATTTTTTAATCATCAAAAGCAAACGGACACGCAAAAAGTGAATTCCACAGCACCATCTCGGGCGGTAAATGAGAGGATTTAGTATGAAGGGTTTTTGTTTGTCGGCTACGTTGCATGAGAAGTTACATAAAGTAGAGCAGGAATGCCATCTGGATGAAAAAATAGTCTCGTTGCACTGTGATTTACTGGATACCTGGGAGTTTCGTGACCGAAAAGGGTTTGAATTAGGCGATATTGCCGCGCTGGCCAACAGTATCCGTTCGAAAGGCCAATCCCAGCCTATTGTTGTAGTCAAAGCCTCTCAGGAATTCAAACCTCGCAATAATCCCGGGGCACACTATGTGGTGATTGCCGGTTATCGCCGCTGGCTGGCCTGTAAAACCCATCATCTTCCGGTAGAGGCCGTCATTAAAACCTTGACTTTTGATGAAGCCATTGCCTGCCTTGTTTCCGAGAATGAAAAAGAGGACGTTTCGGATTATTCCAAAGGGTTTTTTTATGCCGGTATTCTTAAAACGGAACGCATGACCCAAGACATTCTCGCTGAAAAATTGGGTATCAGCAGCAGCCGTCTGAGTCAATACCTGGCTTTTTCGCAAATACCGGAAACATTGTGGCAGGCCATTGGTGATATTTCCAAAGTCTCTGCCCGTACGGCCGCAGCAATACGCTCCATCTTGAATCATGGCGAAAGCCACCGCGAGGCGCTCTACAGACTGGCTCCCTTGATTGCACGGGGTTGTGGTGAAAAGCGTTTGCGGGAGGAAGTGGAGATGCTTGTCTTAAAAACCATGAAGGCGAGTAATGATCCCTACCAGGTGATTTTTAACAACAAAAAGTTAATGACCATTCGACGGGGGCAAATTCATTTCGATAAATCGGTCGTTAACCACCCTGATTTTCCCGAATTCTGCAAGAAAATTGAGATGGAATTGCTTCATTTCGTTAAAAGACGTTTTGCGGGTTAACCCTGCATCAGGCTGAAATCAAGACCTGATGCAGGGCCATTACTTAAGAATGGCTTTCTTTTTTAGCGGCTTGCTGAACCAGGTAAGTAAGGATTTTAAATAGCCGGTCTTCGCCCTGTGCCATTTGCAGATCCGTTTTGTATTGGCCATTAATGACCACGGCAGGGACTGCGGTAACATGGAACTGTGCCATTTGCGCACTGCCCTGATTCAACTGCATGTCAATCGTCGTGGAATGCTTGAACGCGCTTTCTGCGGTGGCCTTGTCGATGCCCTGACTGGTTAAAAAATCAATCATGGTGTCATTGCTGGCTAAAGCACCGTGTTTGGCCTGGATGGTTTTAAACAGGATGGGGTTTAATTTGGCACCCTGACCCAGCAGATTGACGGTGTAATACGCCTTGGCGTAATAAGCCCAGTCTTTGTTAAAGACTACCGGCACACGGGAAAATTGAATTTTCGCGCCCTGTTGTTTTACCCATTGGTTTAATGAGGGTTCAAGACGATAGCACCAGGGGCAGCCGTAACTGAAAAACTCAGTCACCGTCACGGGGCCTGATTTAGCCGCCGCCTCATTGCCTTTGATGAGTTCATAATCTTTACCCGCGACAAATTCCTCCGCCAAAGCGCTTAAGGGCAATAACAAAGCAAACATCATTAAAACACGTCGTAACATACGTCTATCTCTCCTGGTTAATTAGTACAGGCCCTGCATGTAATAGGCAACAGCGGCCATGTCGTCATCGCTCATGCGGGCGCTGATGTCCTGCATGATGCTGTTTAAGTCGTTGGTGCGTTTACGTTCCTTAAATGCCTTTAATTGTTGAATGACATAGGGCGCATGCTGACCGGAAACCACGGGAAAACCGGCTTGGGCGTTGCCTGTGCCTTTAGGGCCATGGCAGGCAATGCAGGCGGTGATGTGCTGGTTGAAATCGCCGCCGCGGTAAAGCTGTTCGCCGCGTTTTAAGTATTTTTCCGGGGTACTGGCCTCAGCCAGCGGCATCTCGGCATAATACTGCGCTAATTCTGCCATATCTTCCTCGCTCATGCCAGCGACGATCGCGGTCATGGCTGGCACATTACGGGTTTTTGCCGCTTTGAAGTCTTTAAGCTGTTTGAGCAGATAACCGGCATGCTGCCCGGCCAGGTTAGGCCATTCCGGATTGGCACTGTTTCCTTTTTCACCATGACAGGCCACGCAAACGGCGGCTTTTTCAGCGGTTGTTTTGACTGGAGTGGTCGTCGTGCTGGTCGTTTCTGGCGAAAGCGGGGCAGCCTGAGCCAGGGTTAAGCTCAGTAATGCGACAACAAATACCATTTTTTTCATGTTTCCCCCGGGGGTTCTTCCTCATTTAATGGTACACTGCCTGAGTAAAAATCCCAAAATGAAATTGAAAATAATGTTAATCAATCGTTACTCCCAGGCTGTCTTTTTAAAAAGCGCCGCCCGTGTCAATCAATTGCCCGAAGACATCGGTTACGAAGTGGCTTTTGCCGGCCGTTCCAATGCGGGAAAATCAAGTGCGTTAAACTGCCTGACGGGCATCAAACAATTGGCGCGCACCAGTAAAACCCCGGGCCGTACCCAGCTTATCAATCTGTTCAGCCTGGATGAATCCCGCCGGCTGGTGGATCTCCCTGGTTATGGCTATGCGAAAGTGGCTTTGCAGGTCAAGGAAGATTGGCAAAAACACCTGGCTCATTACCTTGAAGTGCGTCAATGCTTAAAGGGGTTGGTTGTGGTCATGGATTGCCGTCATCCCTTAAAGGAATTGGATCAAATGATGATCGACTGGGCTCTGGATCGGGAAATTCCGGTGCATGCCTTGTTAACCAAAGCCGATAAATTAAATAAAAGCGAAGCTAAAAACGCCGTGGCCAAAGTCAAGCGTCAGTATCAGTTGCTGGGCGATTTGGTGTCGGCTCAGGTTTTTTCCTCGCTTAAAAAAGAGGGCGTTGATGAGTTGATTACCCGCTTGGATAGCTGGTTTGAATGGCCGGCCTCTTAACAAAAAAGAAGCCGGGCAGTTTAATGCAGCAAGTCCTTCATCAGTTCCTCGACAATTTGAGGATTGGCAAGCGTGGACAGGTCGCCTAATTCTTCCATGCGGCTGACATTACGACAGGCAATCTGACGCAGGATGCGGCGCATGATTTTGCCGGAACGGGTTTTAGGCAAATCCGACACCCACTGCAACACATCCGGTTTGGCAATGGCGCCAATGCTGTTTTTGACTTGCTCCATGAGCTGATCATACAACTCGTCGCTGGGTTGAAAACCACTTTTTAATGTGACAAAAACGTGAATGCCCTGGCCTTTAATCTCATGAGGCACACCCACGGCAGCGGCCTCCGCCACATAGGGATGGGCGACAACGGCACTTTCGATTTCCGCTGTCCCCAGACGGTGCCCAGCCACGTTCAAGACATCGTCAATGCGCCCGGTAACCCAGTAATCTCCATCCGTATCGCGGCGTGCGCCGTCACCCGTCATGTAATACCCATTGCCCACATAACCTTTCAAATAACGGTCATGGTTGCCGGCGATGGTTCTGGCGATGGATGGCCAGGGGTATTTCATGGCCAGCGCGCCTTCCCCGGCCCCCTTGATTTCATGCCCTTCGTCATCGAGCAGGACAGGGTGAATGCCGGGTAAAGGCTGACAGGCGGCACCGGGTTTTGCCGTTTCAGGATTTTGCGGGCAAATCATGATGGCCCCGGTTTCGGTTTGCCACCAGGTATCCACAATCGGGCAGCGATTAAGGCCAACCTGCTCTTTATACCAGAGCCAGACTTCAGGATTGATGGGTTCTCCCACCGAACCCAGCAGGCGCAGGCTCTGACGTGAGGTGCTGTCAAGCCATTCATCGCCGGCTCTTTTTAAGGCGCGTATGGCGGTCGGTGCAGTGTAGAACACATGAACATGGTATTTATCAATGATTTTCCAGCAGCGTGATGGATTGGGCCAGTGAGGGACGCCGCCAAACATCAGGGTAGTCGTGCCATTGCACAAGGGGCCATAGACCACGTAACTGTGACCGGTAATCCAGCCCACGTCCGCGGTACACCAGAAAATTTCATGCGGTTTGCAGGCAAAAACATGGCGATGGCTGAATGCGGTCTGCACCAGGTAACCACCTGTGGTATGCACTAACCCTTTGGGTTGGCCAGTGCTGCCGGAAGTATAAAGAATAAAGAGAGGATCCTCGGCATCCATGGGTTCGGGTGCACAGCGGGAATCCACGGTGTCGCGTAATTCATGCCACCAGTAATCGCGTTGCTCATCAAAAAACACCGTGCTCTGGTTATGTTGAATCACCAGGGTTTTCAAAGGCAGGCCGCGGCTGGCTTCATCGGCCTGGGATTTTAGCGGGTAAAGTTTGCCGCCTCGATGATAACTGTCGGCCGTGATCAGCAGTTTGCAGGCAGACGCTTCAAGCCGTTGTGCTAAGGCCTGCGATGAAAAACCGGCGAATACCACCGTGTGCACTGCCCCAAGGCGTGCACAGGCCAGCATGGCAATGGCTGCCTCAGGAATGAGCGGCAGGTAAATACCGACTTTATCGCCTTTTTGAATGCCTAAGGATTTGAGTACGTTGGCCATCCGACAGACTTCTTCATACAGCATGGCAAAGGTCAGTATCCGCTGTTGATGTTCTTCATCACCCTCCCAGATAATGGCGGCCTGATTGGCTTTTTGCGGCAAATGCCTGTCGATGCAATTGTAGCAGGCATTGAGTTGACCGTTGACAAACCAGCTCAGATGACCAAACTCGCCGGTAAACACCTCTGTCCAGGGCTGTTGCCATACCAGCTCATACGCTTGCTGTTCCCAGAAGCGCGTTACCTCAGCCGGCAGAGTATTAATCACGGATTTATTCATGATTCCACGCACTCCAGTGACTTAATGATGGCTGAAAAATCCAGTTCGCCAAACCCTTGTTGGTTAAACTGCTGGTATAAGGCGGTGGCCTTTGCCGCGAGCGGCGTTTCCACTCCGGCGGCTTTGGCGCTTTGCTGGGACAGGTTTAAATCCTTAAGCATCATGGCGGCGGTAAATCCGGGTTGGTAACTGCGATTGGCCGGAACGTCCGGCAGCAGGTTGGGGACAGGCACATACTTGCTCATCGCCCAGCATTGTCCGCTGGAACTGTTAACGACTTCAAACAATTTATCGGCGGCGAGGTGAAGCTTTTCAGCCAGAACAAAGGCTTCAGACACGGCAATCATGGAGATGCCAAGAATCATGTTGTTACAGAGTTTAGCCGCCTGCCCGCTGCCGGCTTCACCGGTGTGGATAATTTTTTTACCCATGGCGGTTAAAATCGGCATCGCCTGATTCAGCGTAGCCATCTCACCGCCGACCATGAAGGTCAGCGTGCCTGCCTCTGCACCGGCCACACCGCCTGAGACGGGGGCATCGAGCGCCAGTACCTGATTGGCTGATGCGTGTTGATGCAGGTAACGGGCGCTTTGCACATCGATGGATGAGCAATCGATGTGCAGCCTGCCGTTTGCCTGCGCATAAAGCCCGTCATCACCGAGGCAAACGCGCTTGACCTGCTCGCCGGTTTGCAGCATGGTAATCAAACAGTCGTTTTCCCGCGCTACGTCACTGATGGAGGCGGCGCACAGACCGCCGGCATTGGCCAGCGCCGTGAGCGCCTCCTGTTGCAAGTCAAAACCGGTCACTTGATGTCCAGCTTGAATCAAACGGATGGCCATGGGTAAACCCATATGACCCAGACCGACAAAACCAATCCGTGCCATGTTCTCTCCCTCATAAACAACCGGCCCGAAAGCCGGCTCACTGTTAATTAATCATGTGTTGGCATGACAAACGCGCTGGTATTTAATGGGCTTACAGGCCACTTGCTGGTGACGGTTTTGCGACGGGTATAAAAATTGATGCTTTCCAGCCCATGCATGTTGGTATCGCCAAAGGAAGACTGCTTCCAGCCGCCAAAAGGATGGTTGGCGACAGGCACAGGAATGGGAACATTAATACCCACCATGCCCACCTGCACTCGTTGGCTGTACTCGCGTGCGCTGTAACCGTCGCGTGTAAAAATGGCGGTGCCATTGCCGTATTGGTTGCGATTGATGATCGCCAGCGCCTCATCCAATGTGTCAACGCGAACGATACACAACACCGGTCCAAAAATTTCATTCTGATAAATGGACATGGTTTCCTTCACATGGTCAAAGAGGGTTGGTCCCAAGAAATAACCCTGCGGGTATTTGGCATGACGGAAAGCGCGGCCATCGATCACCAGAGACGCCTTTTCATTGATTCCTGCATCAATGGCAGTCACGACACGCTGCTTATGCGCCTGACTGATTAACGGCCCCATTTCACTGTGGGGGTTGTCGCCGGTGTCCACACGAATGGCCTGAATAAGCGGCGTTAGTTTGTGCAGCAACCGATCGGCTGTCTCATGACCCACGGCCACAACCACCGACAGGGCCATGCAGCGTTCGCCGGCAGACCCATACGCCGCCCCGGTAATCGCCTGGGCTGCCTGATCCAGATCCGCGTCCGGCATGACCACGCAATGGTTTTTCGCGCCGCCGAAGGTGTGTGCGCGTTTGCCATTGGCCGCGGCGGTGCGATAAATGTATTCTGCCACCGGCGTTGAAGCCACCGCGGTAAAGGCTTTAATATCCGGGTGGTGCAGCAGGCAATCCACCGTGGTTTTATCGCCCTGAACACAGTTGACCACCCCGGGAGGAAGGCCGGCGTCGGATAACAATTCCACAAGACGCAGCGGCGCTGAAGGGTCCTGTTCGGATGGTTTTAAAATGAAGGTGTTGCCGCAGGCAATGGCCGGGATCATCATCCATACCGGCACCATCACTGGAAAATTAAATGGCGATACGCCGGCACAGACGCCCAGTGATTGCCTGAGCGTATGGCAATCCATGTCAGCGGCTACATTCGCAGAAAAACTGCCCTGCAACTGGCTGACAATACCGCAATGCAACTCCACGACCTCAATGGCCCGCGCGATGGACCCTTTGGCATCGTCTAAGGTTTTGCCATGTTCGCGGGTGACGGCATGAGCAAGCTCGTTCTGATTCTTTTCCAGTAAGTCCCTGAACTTAAACAGTATGCGCGCCCGCTTGATCGGGGTCGTCTCTGACCAGGACGGCCAGGCCGTTTGGGCTGCATGGACGGCAGCATGACAGGTTTCTTGCCCGGCGATTGGCACCTGTCCTATGGCTTCGCCCAGAGCAGGATTGTAAATGGTGCGCTGATCTTCAGTACTGTGAGTATAAATTTTACCATTGATGTAGTGATCGACTGAGTAAACCATGATTAAACTCCTTGTAAAACATTGTTTTTGTCAGCAAAAATCAGTCTGTGTAAGCAGTAATCGTAACCTGGTAGGATTTGTCGTCAGTGGTGTGGGAACTGCGTGTCTCGATGACTTCAACACGCTGGTATTCGCCTGCTTTCTGCAGTGCCTGAGCCAGTGCATCGTCCAAACCGGATTCAGAGTAGCCGGTGAAATCGTTGGTTTTAACTGTGATCATCCTTTTAGGCCTGTTTGCTGAAGTGATGATCAGTGTAGCATGAACAAAATGATTTTCTTAATAAAAACATGAACAATAAATTGTTTATGCGGTTGATTTATTCAATAATAAAGGACCAGTGCAGGTAAAGGAATCATAGCGATGGGAAAAAAAACAATCTTACGTGTAGAGGATGACATCAAGCTCAGCGAAACGCAGTTAAATAATTTAAAAGAAATAGCAGGCGGGGATTTCGATATTCAAGAGGCCTCACTGACAGCCGATTTGCAGCGCAGTTATCAACTTCGCGCCGACTCATTCAAAGAGGCATTTTCTCTGATAGTCAAGTCCGTTTCCAGACAATCCAAAACATCATTTAACAGCGAATCTTATCTGGATTGGGCTAAAAGCGAGTTCGTTTTTGCAAAGGGCTTATCCAGAGACCAATACGAAGAAATCCTTAAAAAATACACGCGTAAATTACTTGAGGCGTTGGTCACGCACTGGCTCAGCCATGTCAAGCCGGAACACCGTTGGGAGGAAGCCATTGAACTGCTTAACAAAGCGGAACAATACCATCTCATGATGACGGGGCGTCCGGATTTGGCAACGCTGTCCCCCATCAATATTCATGGAGAAGCCCATTTTATTCTGCAATGGGACACGCAATTACCTCCGCTGACTGACGAGACACGCGAAGAACTTGAAAAAATAAAAGCATCGGTGCTGTCGACTACCCCGGACTGGTTCCGTGCCTTGCCGGTTCAGCAGCAGGTTTATCTCCATGGTCTGCAACCCACGCCAACCAAACTGGAGATGTTAAAAGGCAGTGTGAATGATTTTACCATACTGTGGAATGACATTAAAAAAGATAAAAACATTGACAACGAGTTATTGAAAATCAAAAACCAGAGTGAGGTGGTTCCGTCCTGGTTTTCTTCCCTGACTTCCGCTCGCCGGGAGTTCATCACGGCGGTGCTTCGTTCGTCTTCGAATCCGTCGGCTGATATCAGTCAGGCTTTGAACGGGCTCAATCAGCTGGTTGATGACATGCAGACCGGAAAACACGTCAATCCGCATCATTTAACCGACATTGCCGAGCTGCCATTCTGGTATGTTTGTCTGCCGGCCTATGAACAGCAATTATTAAAACATGCCTTAAAAAGCAATAAAAATATAGCCGAAGTCACGTCGTTTTTACCCAGCCGTTTGCGAACACTGCCGGGGTTGCCCAATTTTTGTGAGCATCAATTCATGATCCTGAATTCGGAAGCCCAGGTCGTTCGAGCCTTTGACGGACGGTATCGCTCAAGCCACGGGGGTTCGCGGGAGGTGAAGGACTATCCTCAACAAGTCAGCCGGCTGCATACCCAGCGCAACGGGGCAAAAATTCGTGAAGTAACCCTTGGGAAAGGCGGCCACAAAAAAATGCTGCTGCAAACGCTAATCAGCCCGGTTCCTTTATCGGATGGGTTTATACCGGATCGATATCTCGAAGCGCAGCGTCAAAAAATAGTGTCAACTCTAAGACAGGACAGCAAGGGTAAGGGTATTGACATCTTCACTTCCAACCATCCTTTTAATGTCGCCCGCTATGTTTTATGGACCTCTTCAACGGACCCGGAATGCCAGGCACTGCTCGACAGTGCACGTGAATTGCTAACGTTTTCTCACCTTGAAAAGCGCCTGGGCGAGTTGAAACTTAAGGATAGGGAAGAGCAGGCATTGGCCTCTCTTATCAGGCAGCGTGTCGCTTTCAGTGAGAGCAATAAAAATTCAAAGGATTACTCCGTGTTGAAGACCCTGGCGTCCAGGTTGGACCTAAGCCAGGTGAATCTTTCCGCTTCGGAGTGGCAGGACCTGGTTAAACAAGCCGTTGAGGAGAGCAGGGCATTAAAACAGGCGCCAGCGGCTGTTTCAGGTCCGTTGACCCAGGCTGTTCAAGTCAGGCAGGCCTTGATTAATCTGCTCTACAATGAAAAAAGCAATTTAACCTGGTCAGATTGGCAACCTCTTTTTGCCGCAGAGCTTGATTGGCGCTCTCTGGGCAGTACGAACAAAGCGGCTTCCTCCCTGATTGAGGATATAAGCGATCTGGCCCTGTTGGCCAATGAATACGAGGCCGCACTGAAATCCGGTTGGGGTACGGCAACCTTTTTCGATTACAATGGCCGTGAACTGTTCTTAAGTTCGCTTGAAAACCTGCTGATGATGAAGATGCAGGGCGTGAGCTATGGATCCTGTGTCAGCGGAAAAGATCGCAAGGCAATCGAAGCCATTCATACGGATGCAATGTTGTTATACCGCTACATTTACGGTTACTGGCCCAGTTACAATGACACAGGGCTTGAACGCAGGCAGTTTGTGGAGCTGGTTGCGAAAATTTATCTTAGCCGGCACCAGCATATGCATGCCGGGCAAAATGCGCCTGGTTCTGAAGGCTTGAAAACGCCAGATGTTTATTTACCGGCAGATATAGCGCAGGCTATCCGTGAATTGTCGGGACAGCCGGATATTCTGACACGTGATGACTGCCTGGCCAGCAATAACGAAGTCAAACGGGTGGTTCTGGGCTCAAAACAGCACAGTGATAAGGCAGCCATTGATATTGAAGCGGCAAAAAAACTGTCTGAAAGTGACCGCGTGGCTCTGTTAAACAAGTTAAAGGCGATAATGGGTCAAAGGAGATTCTGGCACGAGAGGACAACGACGTTGGGTTTGGGGTGGTGGAGCTTGAGTGCACCGACAGGAATTAACCAGATCACGCTCATCCTTGACCGGTTTGATCCCAGCCAGCATGTCTCTGCCTCGGAAACGATCCTGGCTGAGATCTATGCAGTGGTCAGGGAAAGACCAATGACAAACACCAAACGCGACGAAACAACGCAGAAAGTCTACGCCCTGCTCCGCGAACTCTGTGTGAGTAAATCCCCTCAGTCGATTATTGATTTGTCGCTGGCTAAGCTGGATTCCATCAAGGAGGAATCCTTCTCGAAGAGCAGCGACGCCACGACTGGAGTAAAATTATAGGCACGTGATTCTGACTTCAGCGCGTGGCTGAAGTCAGAGTCATCAGAGGATGTGTTCGAGGCCATAGTACAGGCCATCGAGCTGCTGGACTTTTTGACAACAGTGCACGATACCTGGCATAAAACAGGCGCGATCAATGCTGTCATGGGTGATGGACAAGGTTTCGCCCAGGGAACCAAAAACCACCTGCTGGCGAGCAATGACGCCAGGCAGCCTGAGTGAATGGATGCGGACATCCTGATGTTGACAACCGCGGGCACCAGCAAGCAGTTCATGGGTGGCCGGAGGTTCAACACCAGCCTCACGGGCTTTAGCGATCATTTCCGCTGTTTTTAAGGCGGTACCTGAAGGCGCATCGTATTTTTGCGGGTGGTGCGCTTCAATGATTTCAACATCGGCCAGGTAACGCGCCGCTTCGGCCGCAAAACGCATCATCAGGACAGCACTGATAGAGAAATTGGGCGCGATAATGCCGCCCAGCTTTCGGGCATGGCAGAGTTCAGTCAAGGCTGCAATTTGGTTATCCAGTAAACCCGACGTACCAATGACTGGATGTGCCCCGCTTTCAATGATTGCCAGACTGTTTTCAAACACACTGTCGGCGCGGGTCAAATCAACCACAATGGCGGCCTGTTTTTCAACAATGGCGCGGCGCAGATCATCCTTGCGCGTCAGTGCCCCCACCAGTTCAAAATCAGGGTGCTGCCGAATGGTTTCGCAGGCCAGGCTGCCCATTTTGCCCAGGGCGCCGTTTACAATAACGCGAGCCGTCATGTGTTTCTCCGTGGAAATATTAAGAAGGGTATACGATCAGCGGGCAGAAGGCGTCTTTTTTTCAGATTCGTTAAGAACACGCATCGCCCACAGGCCGGCCGGTATCCAGCCAATGATAGAGGCCTGCATAATCAGAGCCATAACGGCACCACCCGGGTTATCCTTAATCAGCAGAACAAGCCATGGAAAAGCCATTGATAAAAAGAAAAAAAACAGTCGTTTCATCGAATAGTACTCTGTAGCAAAGATAAATAAAGTATACACTGATCAAATTTCATTTGGCGAATCCTTAAGGAAGCAGGGCAATGTCTTGCAATTGACCGCCAAACATTGTACATTGCATGCGCATTTTGCAATGAACGTGGTATTCAATTGGTTTTGCAATAGGCCACTCGCAACTTCAATACAGTCTCTCGACAAACAGGCGACATTGTTCCTATTGTTCGATTATTCAACAAGGTTTTAGCATGAGAAGGCAAGCACTTCATCCTCTTACAGCAGTAATTAACAAATCTCAAAAAAACCATTCCAAACGGGCCCGGCATGAGGCATTGAACTGGCTGGCGAAAAAATTCCCGGAGGTCTTCGATAACAGCCAGCGTATTCAACCGCTGAAGACCGGCATTATGGACGACATTCTTGCCTTTGCTGAGGAAGCGGCTGAAGCCGGTTTATCCAAAAGCAAGTTGCGTGAAGCCGTGGTTATTTTTACCCGCCGCCTCGATTACCTGGCCTGCCTGAAAGCCCGGGAAATGCGTGTTGATTTGCAGGGTAATCCCGTGTCGGTTGTTACAGAAGACGAAGCAGAGCGTGCAGCGGCTAAAATCAAGCGGCGAATTGAAAAGGGGCTTAAAAATGCGCGCAACCCGGCGGAAGCCAAAGCAGCACCCGCCACACCGGTGAAAAGCGATGCTCAGTATCCGTACCCTCAAAACGCCACCGATTATGCGTCACAATATGCCGAGCGTCTATCCGCCTACAGTGCATCGGGTCCTGAGGCCGTGATGCAAACCAACCGGAGTGCGGCCGTGATTGTCAAACACCGCAATGTCAAAAAAACCTATGACCCCGAGGCCGTTGCCCGCCTGAAAGAAAAACTGGGTTTATCGCGTCGCGAAGAAGAGAAAGAGTCCGCCAATTAGCGGCCTGCAGGCTTTAGGAGGAGCCGATTCGGGCGGCTTCTGTTATTTAAAGCGCAAGGTATTGAAGAGACATCGTGCCCCTAAATAAACACGGTGCGATGCTGACAGCAGGGGTTTATTGTCAGGCCAGAATTCCTCGGCATTGATGCGGTAGATAAGGCCATGAACATTGTGCCAGTTCCAATTGGATGCAGAGCCGATGCGCATGCGGTAAGGGTAATGACTTTTAACATGACGGTTGACGCGGCTATTCATGCTGCCGTAAGGGTAGATGAAGGTGTCGGGTGTGTAACCGGTTTGTTGCTGAAGCCGGTGTTTGGCGGCAACCACCTCGGTCTCAAGGCAGACGTCTTCGGCTGTCAAATGCTGATGGGTCATGCCGTGGACCGCCGGAATAACCAGGCCGGAGGAAACCATCTCGTTAATTTCTTTCCAGGTACATAAGGTGGCATGGCTTTGATAAGACGCCATGGCTTTTGCATAAGGCACGCCAAGACGGGTTGTGTCATCGAGTGTCGTGTCTTCCAGAATAAGGCCTACCGGAATAGCCAGCACCGCTTTGATTTGGTACTGCTTCAGCAGAGGGAACACCTCATGGTAAAAATCATAATAGGCATCGTCAAAAGTCAGACACAGGTTTACTCGCTGCCTGTCCAGAGGCTCTCCGGGAATCACAAACGGGTATTGTCCGGCCAATTGCTTTAAATGCTGCTGGAAAGCCAGGACGCCGCCTGGCAGCGAAGGATTTGAAACACGATGGTACATTAAAACAACTAGCATGCCATACTACCTGAAACAACGGAATTTTCGCGTGGAGAAGGTTTTTTTTCCAGAGACTCGCCCAAGGCAATGGCGGCAAAAAACACCAAAAAATCCCCTGTATTGGAAAATAACAGGAAAGAGTCCGACAGGTTGGCGACGATGAAACTGCAAAGCAAGGCAATCATCATCGGCCGCATGTCCTTTAAGCCTTGGCTGGCGTGGAAAAAGGCTAAGAAAAAGTAAAATAACACGGCAAGGCCGATGATGCCGTATTCAGCCGCCATCAGCCAATACTGGTTATGCGGATCCAGCAGGTTTTTCCCCCAGGCAGGAATAGGCTGCTCCTGTCGGTAACTGTATGTAAACCCGGCTGTTCCTGTGCCCCAGATCGGATGAGCTAAAAATAGTTTTTTGGCATACTGGTGAAATTGAAGCCTGAAACCGACGGAGGTATTCTTATTATTCCCTTCCTGGTAATTCTGCACATCATGAACTATGGCTTTAAAGCCCGTGTTAAGCGCCATGCTGTGGTAGGCTACCAGCAGTGCGAAAGGTAAAATAATGATCAAATACAAAGGTATTTTACGTGCCGGGATGCTTTGCCATAAAAACAGGATCAACAAGACGGAATAAATCACATAACCTGTACGGCCGGTATTAATAAACAGCGTTTGATAACTGAACAGCAGGGCAAGCAGGGTGTAACTTAAACGCAGTGCGGTGTTGTTATGGTTCAAGGCCAGATTTGCACTTAAAAAAGCGGCAAAGGCCATGTAAAACCCCGTCACAATGTGGTTATGAAACACAGCTCCGGGATCATTGACCGGATTCATGGTGATCCAGCCCAGGGCTTTGAAAAAGGAAATTAACAAGGTCAGGGTCATGGCTGCAAGAAAGGCGTGAATCGCGAGCCAACGAAGGCGCTCATTCTGAAAAGCAAGGGCAATGAGGGGGATAAATAAAAATTTCGAATACTTGTTGATGAAAATCAGTTTGCTTTTCAGGTCAGCAATGCCGGTCAACGCGCCAAGAAGGACTAAGGCAAATAAGAGGATAATGCCATAAAACCAGGGTTCGCGGACGACTTTGGTCAGTTGCCGGCGTAAATCGGGGCTTAACAGGGACGTAATAAGGCCGCTGATTAACGCGATGGATTTTAAGGTCATGCTGAGCGGCAGGGTAAAAATACTCAAGACAAACAAAAACGCAGCAATACCTTGCAAATGAGCTTGTTTGAAATTGAACACACACCACCTTTAACTGTTCATGCTAATCGAAGCGGGATCATACCATAGCTCCGATTAGCAAAGCGAATATGCCTGTTTAGGCATGAATGCGCATTATAACTGCACAATTTCCATGCAGTTAGTTCCTCCCGCTTTTCCGATGGTACTGCCGCGGGTCAACAACACATACCCCTGGGCTTTAAGCAGTGATTTGTGCTTTAGCTGATTGACGACCCAGGCATTCACTTCCTGGACAGGGATGTTGTGATAAGGCAGAAGGATGGGGAAGACGTTATTCACCAGGCACAGTTTACCCACGGTGCGTTCATTGGCTGTGACCGCATAAATCGGTACATTGCTGAATTGACGCGACATCCAGATGGCGCTGGCACCGGATTCCGTCATGGCAATAATCGCTTTAATGGGGAAGTGATTGGCGGCATGCATGGTTGCCATGGCAATGGCCTGATCGGCGCGGTGATAATGGCAGGTTTCCTTGTCCGCCGTGTACAAAAACGACGTGTGCTTTTCCGAGCTTAGACAGATTTTTTCCATCATGGTGACCACTTTGACAGGGAATTTGCCAGTTGCCGTTTCCGCAGACAACATGACGGCATCGGTGCCATCGAGGATGGCATTGGCCACATCCGAGACTTCCGCACGGGTCGGCTGCGGGTGGGTGATCATGGATTCCATCATTTGTGTGGCGGTAATGACCACTTTATCGAGCCGTCTGGCCTGTTCAATGATGCGCTTCTGAATGGCTGGCACTTCAGCAGCCCCCACTTCCACGCCCAAATCGCCGCGTGCGACCATGACGGCATCCGCCGCATTGATAATTTCAGTGAGATTATGCAAGGCTTCGGTACGTTCAATTTTGGCGATGATGGGGACATCCGGTGCGCCAAAGTCGGCCAATAACTGCCGGGCTTCCTGAATGTCATGCCTGTCTTTGACAAACGACAGCGTCAGGTAGTCGATATCAATACTGACAGCAATACGCATGTCGTCGCGATCCTTGTCCGTTAAGGCTTTGGCGGCCAGACCGCCGCCACGACGGTTTAAACCCTTGTTGTTTTTAAGCACACCGCCTTCCAGCACGTCGCAAACGATTTGCGGAGGAGCGACCGACGTGACTTTGAGTTCGATCATGCCGTCATCCAGCAGCAGTAAATCGCCAGGCTTCACTTCATAACAGAGGTTTTCATAGGCGACGCTGACCCATTGTTCATTGCCGAGGTTTTTATTGGCGCAGTCTAAAATGAACGATTGGCCATTGACTAAGGTAATGTGATTGTGTTCAAAACGGCCGATGCGAAGCTTGGGACCCTGCAGATCAGCCATGACAGCAAGGGGACGCTCCAGTTCAGATGCAATGGCTTTGGCTTGTTTGATGGTCTCAAGCACGGTTTTGTCGGCGTGAGAAAAATTCACGCGGAAAACATCGACCCCTGCGGCAATGATGGCGCGCAGGGTGTCAGGTTGACTGCAGGCAGGGCCTAAGGTGGCAACAATTTTAGTTCGACGTTTCATGGGCACGCTCTTCCAGAATAGCTACGGCAGGTAAGGTTTTGCCTTCGAGATACTCCAGAAAAGCTCCACCTCCTGTGGATATGTAGGAAATCTGCTCATTGAGATCATACAAATCAATGGCAGCAAGGGTATCGCCGCCGCCGGCAATGGAAAAGGCGTTGCTGTCGGCGATGGCGATGGCAACGGCCCGGGTTCCATAAGCAAACTGCGGAAATTCAAAAACGCCGAGAGGTCCATTCCAGATAATGGTCTCTGCTTCCTCAATGATATCGACATAATGGCTGATGGTGTCCGGACCAATGTCCATGATCATGTCATCAGCCGCAACGCCGTTTAAGGATTTGTTGAATGCCGGGCAATTGTCACTGAATGACTTGCCTACCACGACATCCGTCGGCAGGGGAATGTTGCAGCCTTTGGCTTCCGCCAGGGCTAAGACGGTACGTGCTTCATCCAGAAGGGATTCTTCATACAGGGACATGCCTATTTCATGACCCTGCGCTTTTAAAAAGGTATTGACGAGGCCGCCGCCCAAAATCAGATGATCGACTAAGCCCACCAATTCACGGAGCAGGGACAGTTTGGTCGATACCTTGGAGCCGCCAACGATGGCCACGATGGGTTTTTTGGGATCTTTAAGCACATGTTCCAATGCTTCAAGTTCACTCACCAGCAGGGGACCGGCAGCCGCCACGGGGGCGTATTGCGCTACGCCATACGTCGATGCGTGCGCACGGTGCGCTGTGCCAAAGGCGTCCATGATAAAAATATCGCACAAGGCGGCGAGCTTTTTAGCCAGCACGTGATCATAGCCTGTCTCACCGACATTGAAACGGACATTCTCGCAGATCACCAGTTCACCCGGCTTTACCTCCACCCCGTTGAGGTAGTCACTGAAAAAGCGGACAGGGTAATCAAGATGTTGACCCAGGTAGTGTGCGACGGGCTCCAATGAAAAACGTTTGTCAAATTTTCCTTCGTCCGGCCGTCCCAGATGGGACAGGACAATGACGGCAGCGCCCGCTTCCAGGGCGGCTTTGAGGGTAGGCAAAGCGGCTTGCAGGCGTTGATCGCTGGTAATCAGTCCATCTTTAATGGGAACGTTTAAATCTTCGCGTATTAATACCCGTTTTCCGCGCAGATCCAAATCACTCATCTTGATTAAATTCATCATCCTGTCCTTAACGATTCATCATGCAACTGGCGGTATCGAGCATGCGGTTAGAGAAGCCCCATTCGTTGTCATACCAGGCCACCACTTTCACCAGGTTACCTAAAACTTTGGTCTGGGTGGTATCAAACACGGCAGAGGCCGGGTAATGATTGAAATCGCAAGACACCAGCGGGTCATCGCTGATGTGCAGGATGTCGCTTTTGGCTCGGCGCATGATGTCATTGACTTCGCTCACCGAGGTTTCACGTAACGGGGTGAAGGTAAAATCAATCACGGACACATTCAGGGTCGGAACCCGCATGGCGAAGCCATCCAGTTTGCCAGCCAGTTCCGGCAATACCAGGCCCACGGCTGCGGCAGCGCCGGTTTTGGTCGGGATGATGGATTGGGTGGCAGAGCGGGCGCGGCGCAGATCGTTGTGACTGCCGTCTAACAGCATCTGATCCTTGGTATAGGCATGCACGGTGTTCAGCAGACCATGATCGATACCGATGGCGTCGTGCAGCGGCTTGACCACGGGGGCCAGGCAGTTGGTGGTGCAGGAGGCATTGGATACGATAATGTCAGTGGCCTGCAATGTCTGGTGGTTAACGCCGTAAACAATCGTGGCGTCGGCGTTTTTACCCGGGGCAGAAATCAATACTTTCTTGGCGCCGGCGGCAATATGCTGCATGGCAGCATCACGGTTAGTGAAGTGACCGGTGCACTCCAGCACGATGTCCACGTTCAATTCTTTCCAGGGTAAGGCTTTGGGATCGCGCTCGGCAATCACGCGAATCGGGTGGCCGTCAATCAGCAGTCTGTCACCTTCGACACGGACTTCGCTGGCAAAGCGGCCATGCGTGGAGTCAAAACGGGTCAGATGGGCTGTGGTTTCAATCCCTGACAAATCATTGATGGCCACGACATCAAATTCATTTTGACGGCCATACTCATAAATGGCTCGTAACACACAACGGCCAATACGCCCATAACCATTGATAGCAATTTTTATCGTCATTTTACTTCTCCAAAATACTGGCGACTCATAAGGAGTCTGCTTTTAACAGGGTATTGAGCGTGTTTGACAGGTTCTCAACGGTAATACCCAAATACTTGAATGCCTGCGCAGCCGGGGCTGAAACGCCAAAACGGTCAATGCCGATAACCACGCCATCCAGGCCGGTAAAACGAGACCAATCCGAGGTCGCGGCTGCTTCAATGGCAATGCGTTTACGGACAGTCCTGGGCAGCACTTGTTCTTGATAGGCAGCCTCTTCGGCAAGAAAGCGCTCACAACAGGGCATGGAGACCACTCGGACACGATGACCCTGGCTGTTGGCCTGGGTGGCTGCGGCCACAGCCAATTGAACTTCGGAACCTGTCGCTATAATTATAGCCTGAGGCTCTCCCTCGCAATCCATAAGAATGTACCCACCGCGAGCGATGCGATCGTGGGCGTCGTTGTGATGGGCCAGGGCCGGCAGATTCTGGCGCGACAGCAGCAAAGCCGACGGGCCGGTATGGTGTTCAATGGCCTGCTGCCAGGCCACAGCCGTTTCCATCAGATCCGCCGGCCGCCAGACCTGCATGTTCGGGGTATTGCGAAGCATGGATGCCTGTTCGATGGGTTGATGCGTCGGACCGTCCTCGCCCAAACCCACCGAGTCATGGGTAAACACGTAAATGACGCGCTGCTTCATTAAAGCACTTAACCGCACGGCATTGCGGGCATAGTCGGCAAAAACCAGGAAGGTTCCGCCGTAAGGAATAAAGCCGCCGTGCAAGGCCAGGCCGTTCATGATGGCGGCCATGCCGAATTCCCGAACACCGTAAAACAGGTAATTGCCGTTAAACTGCTCATGAGTAATGGGGCGGCTGCTGGAACAATCCGTGTTGTTTGAGCCGGTTAAATCCGCCGAACCTCCCAGGAACTCCGGCAGCAGTTTACTGAATTCTTCAAGGCAAAGCTGCGAGCTTTTGCGCGTGGCCAGCGCCTTGTCATTGAGGCGGCATTGCTCAATGAAGGCGTTGCTGACCGATGGCCATTGATCCGGCAAATCGCCATTGATGCGGCGCAGAAACTCAAAATAATCCTGCGCATGCTGTTGCTGGTAGCTTTGGCAGCGGGTGATCCAGTCATCCTCGTCACGCTGGCCTTTTTCGCTGTGATCCCAGGCGGCATAAATCGCGTCGGGGATGACGAAAGGCGGGTGCGGCCAGTGAAAGGTGTTGCGGGCCTGGACAATACCGGCAGCGCCCAAGGGCGCGCCATGCGATTTTTCGCTGCCAGCGACAGGCGAGCCATAGCCAATAACTGTTTTGCAGATAATCAGGCTGGGTCTCGCTGTTTCAGCGCGGGCTTCAAGGATGGCTTGTTCGATGGCGGCTTCGTCATGCCCGTTGATGGGGCCGATGACTTGCCAGTGATAGGCCTTAAAGCGCAGGGCCGTGTCGTCGCGAAACCAGTTTTCCACCTTGCCGTCAATGGAAATGCCATTGTCGTCATAAAACACGAT
The DNA here is from genome assembly GCF_001468125.1 of Legionella rubrilucens. Taxonomy (GTDB): domain Bacteria; phylum Pseudomonadota; class Gammaproteobacteria; order Legionellales; family Legionellaceae; genus Legionella_C; species Legionella_C rubrilucens. The sequence goes on from NZ_LNYT01000022.1 coordinate 575,685, forward strand.
CAGCTTGCCAAGGCCCAAAGTGCCGGCCAGCGAGCAGGCTTCATGCGAAATGCCCTCCATGAGGCAACCATCGCCGGCAAAAGCGTAAGTGTGATGATTGATCAATTCATGCCCGGGGCGATTAAATTGCGCGGCCAGCGTCTTTTCCGCAATGGCCATGCCCACGGCATTGGCAAGCCCCTGCCCCAGCGGGCCAGTGGTGGTTTCCACACCCGGCGTGTCGTCCCGTTCCGGATGTCCCGGCGTTTTTGAATGCAGTTGACGGAAATTTTTTAAATCATCGATACTGAGCTTATAACCGGTTAAATGCAGCAGCGAATAAAGCAGCATGGAACCATGGCCGTTGGAGAGAACGAAGCGATCCCTGTCGAACCAGTGCGGATTCTGCGGGTTATGCTTTAAAAACTTATGCCAGAGAACATAGGCAATATCGGCCATGCCAAGCGGCATGCCAGGGTGCCCCGACTGCGCTTGTTCCACGGCGTCGATGCTTAAGAAGCGAATGGCATTGGCCAGTTCATTTGAAAAACTCATGCGCTCTCTTTAAATCGCTGATCGAAGTGGGCGTATTGTCGCTCAGAAGCCGCTAATCAGCAAGTTGCTTTCAGTGTGCTCTTGCTTAAAAAATGTGCTTAAACAGCTTGGAAGAAGTAAAAAAGCAGTTTAATCTGGTTTTTTGAGATTATTGGCCTGAATTATGCCATGGATAAAGCCGCTTGAGGGGCACGGCGGGATGTTTTTTTATTGATGAAAATGTATTACAATGCACAAATTTTTGCAAAAATTTCACTCAATGGACAATTTTGTGACCATCACATTCGAGCAAGGTAGTGTATGACCGCACTCATGTATCGTTTGCAAACCATGATGAAAACACTGCCGCCATTGCCGAATCCGGATGGCGCGTCCTGGTCATTCAGTGACTATTTAAACCAGCAGCCGGTTGCATTTTTTCGTCCCCTGCTGAAGAAGCATCTGGTGCTTACCATTGAGTACAGTGTGCTTTGCGCGCAATTGTCGTCTGATTTGCTGAGAAAAAATGCCAGTATCGAGGAAATTACCGAACAGGTCGCGAGCGCGTTGATGATGTCGGAATTGCTGGCTCATCTTTACCGCCACTATCTGAATGTTCCACGTGAAGTCGAACGCTTACGCAAAGATCAGCTCTTTTATCAGAAATTGCTCAAGGCTCGCGGGTATCAGTTTACCTCGCTAAGCGAACAGGTCGAACCCGATACGTTCACCCAGAAAGTGCGCACCATGACCGCAAGTTCCAATTGGCTCAGGCTTTTTGTTGTGCGTTCCAAGCGTTTTATTGATGCTATTGTTCAGGTGCTTAAGCGGGTTGAAGACATCAAGCCCGTCACCCGATTCGTGAATCCGGCACTCAGTTACTTGTCCTGGGTGTTTTTTATTCCCCGTTTAGCCGCTAACATGCTGGTGATGGGCAAGCATTTTTATCCGAGCAATCGCTGGATGAGTAAGGAAGAGCTTGCGCTCGGTGTTTCAACCCGGATGCAATTGCATTTCCAGCGCCGCTGGTTTGAACTGGGGAATGACTCTGTCTGGCTGATTGCCGGATTGCTGAATTGTTTTGTGCTGGTGGGACCGCTTGCGCCGGTGGGCGCCTACATGACTACGGTGTTGTTTGCCTATGATATCCTGCTTGCGGCGATTCGGGCATCGATCGAGCTTGGCCGCCTTGAACGTCTTCGTCAGGAGCATGTGCGGCATATCCAACAGCTTGAACAGGAGGACAAGCCTGAGGATGCTGAAGAAGCACGCCGCTACCTCATGCACCTCGATGCACGCATTCTGTTTGAAAAAAAGCGGCTCCTGCTGAGCGTGGCCAATACGACAGTTCTGTTTTTGGCCATGGTATTAACCGTGCCTTTTTTAGCTTCCTTCGGGCCGTTTATCCCTTTGATTGCCGGCGCTCTGCTGGTGACTATTACCATTGCCGGTTTTTTAGCCTTTTCAGCCCTCGAGAAACAACGGCCTTCTGATAAAGTGGCTCAACTGGAAATTTCGCATGCGGCAACCTTAACCCGCCTGGGCCTGTTTGCCCCTGAAATCCCCGAGAAGCCTTCTGAAACCCCGGACTACGACGAAAACCCGCTTCCGCCGCCGGTGGGATTGATCACCAGCTGAATCGCCGGCTGCCATGGAGCTAACGGATTTTCAATGCTATGCTTGCCTTATTTGCTTACGAGAGAACAGGCCATGGCAACCCCACAGTTACCCCAATTCAGTGCGATTAAGCTCGAGACCTTTCCGGCGCAGCTTGACCAATTGTTACAACACCACTTAGACCAGATTGAGCGATTGTTAAACCAGACCTCGTTCACCTGGGACAACCTCATGCACCCGCTTGAGGAAATGGACGATACCCTGGAGCAGTTATGGGCGCCTTTGGGCCACCTGCATGCGGTGGTTAATTCCAAATCATTACGCGATTGTTACCAGGCCTGTTTACCCAAACTGTCAGCCTATGATTCGGCCATCGGCCAGAACCAGCGCCTGTACGAAGCCATCCGTGCCATTGACCAAAGCGTACTCGATGAAGCGCAGCAGAAAATTTTAGACGACACGCTCCGGGATTTTGAATTGTCGGGCGTGGCCTTGTCCAATGAGAAAAAACAACGGTTTGAAGCCATACAAACGCGCTTGTCTGAATTATCGAACCAGTTTGACAACAACGTACTTGATGCCGGACAGGCTTTCAGCCTGCACATTACGGACGAGAAACTGCTGCAGGGCTTGCCGGAGCATGCGATGTTGACTGCAAAGGCCCTGGCTCAGGAAAAGCAGATGGACGGGTGGATGCTTAATCTTGAATTTCCCTGCTATCTGGCTGTGGTGACCTATGCCGATGATCGCGGTCTGCGCGAAACATTTTATCACGCCTACGTGACCCGTGCCTCGGATGAGGGGCCTAACGCCGGCCAATTTGACAATACTGCCATCATTGACGAAATATTGGCGCTGCGTCATGAAAAAGCCGGGATGCTGGGCTTTGCCAATTACGCGGAGCTGTCCCTGGCCACCAAAATGGCGGAATCGACGGAGCAGGTGGTGGATTTTCTGCTGGATTTATCGCAACGGGCCCGTCACCAGGCAAAAGAAGAGTTCACGGCGCTTAAGGCCTTTGCTGAGAAAGAATACGGCATGACAGCGCTTAAACCCTGGGACATTGCCTACGTGTCTGAAAAAATGCGCAAAGCCCGCTATGATTTATCGCAGGAAGAGTTGCGGCCTTATTTTCCTGAGGATACGGTGATGAAGGGCATGTTCACCATCGTGAGCCGCCTGTACGGCATGCGCATGGAAGTCATGAGCAACGTGGATGTCTGGCATGAAGACGTGAAGTGTTACCGTGTGATTGATGAGCATGATCTGACCCGCGGCTACGTGTACGTGGATTTGTACGCGCGCCAGCAAAAACGAGGCGGCGCCTGGATGGATTCGCTGCAGGGCCGGCGGCGTTTGGCCAATGGCGAAATTCAGTTGCCGATTGCCACCTTAACCTGCAATTTTGCCAAGGCCGCCGGTAACAAGATGGCCACTTTATCGCATGACGAAGTGCTGACGCTGTTTCATGAATTGGGTCATTGCCTGCACCATTTGTTAACCCGGGTCGATTACCTGGGAGCTTCGGGCATTAATGCCGTCGAGTGGGATGCAGTGGAGTTGCCGAGTCAGTTTTTTGAAAACTGGTGTTGGGAAAAGGAGGCGCTTCAATTGCTGACACGCCATGTGGAGACGCAGGAGACCTTGCCTGACAGCCTGTATGACAAGCTGTTGGCTGCGAAAAATTTCCAATCCGCCATGGGCATGATGCGCCAGCTTGAGTTCTCGCTGTTTGATTTTCGCATTCATCGCGAATACCAGGGGCATGAGCCCGGTTGGGTGTCTGCGATTTTAGCCGATGTACGGGATCAGACCACGGTATTGCCGATTGCGCCGTATAACCGCTTCCAGCATAGCTTTTCCCATATTTTTGCCGGCGGGTATGCGGCGGGGTATTACAGTTACAAGTGGGCGGAAGTGCTGTCCAGTGATGCCTATTCGCGGTTTGAGGAAGAGGGTATTTTTAATGAGAGCACGGGGCGTAAGTTCCTGCAGGATATCCTGGAAGTCGGCGGCTCGAAAAAAGCCCGCGAAGCCTTCCACCGCTTCCGCGGCAGGGATGCCAAAATCGATGCTCTGCTGTTGCACAATGGCATTCGTTCCTAGACAAAATTTTTAATCGAGGCGGGCACCCCCGCTTCGATTTTATGTTATAATGTAAGTGTACAAATTGGGGGCGACCTGGCTTCGACGTGGGTTGCGAAACCTGAAGTGCATGCCGAGAATGAGATCTCTCGTAAATAAGACTCACTAAACATAAATGCAAACGATGAAAACTTTGCTGGTGGTGCTATCGCTGCCTAATCCGCTTCGATAGTGTTACCTTGTGCGCTGCCATAAAACCAGCGTCCCGTTGACCGAGCCTGCTTGCCGGTATCGACTCAGCGGTCATAGAAGACAAGCTAGTGTCCTGGTCTATCCCGAATCAGGATGCAAAATTCAGGGAATCGCTGCCGACCATCCTGCCTGTCGGAGGGGAAGCAGTTAAATCAATAGACAAGGCTACGCATGTAGAGCTGACGGCAGAGGATTTGCGGACGCGGGTTCGATTCCCGCCGCCTCCACCACTTGAGATTTCTCTTTCGAAAAATCACGTAACATCTTGAATGGTAATGATAAATTTGCGGTTCCAATTGGTTCAGAAGGGTGGATTACGATTGGATTTACAAAAACCAGACGATGAACTAAATATTTTTGCTTTAAATCACCTCTAACCCATACCCCATAAGGGTTTTCAATAAAAGACATCACTGCATCTAGGGCGGTTCCAAAATTTATTTCTTTATTGTTTAATTGAGGGTCTTTCCCAATTACGGGGGCACTCAATCAACAGCATAGTACTCTAACTCTGGTTCTATAATTTTCAAAGTTTTTAAAGCCATA